>NZ_GG770778.1:114046-117851 GCF_000164635.1 Pseudoroseomonas cervicalis ATCC 49957
GGCGCGGGCAGGTTGCCCAGCGTCGGCGGCAGGGAGAGGGGGGCGCGGGTGACCACGCTGAACTCGTCCGGCGCGTCGCGGGTGAAGCCCAGCGTGCGCGCCGTGTCGCCGCCGCAGCCGGCGAGCAGCAGCGTGCAGGCCACCGGCAGGAGCGCGGCGCGGGCCGGGATGCGGAAGGGAAGCTGCCTCATGGCGATTCCTTAGCCGTGGCGCGTGGCCGGAACAAGGCATCGCCGATCAGCGCCACCACGCCAAGGACGATGGCCGCATCGGCCAGGTTGAACACATACCAGTGGAAACTGCCCACCCAGGCATCGGCGAAATCGACCACCGCGCCGAAGCGCAGCCGGTCGATGACATTGCCGATGGCGCCGCCGATGATGCCGCCGAGCGCCAGGGTGGTCAGCCGGTTCTCGGCCCGCAGCATCCAGCGCAGCAGCACGGCGCAGACCACCAGGGCGAGGCCGGCCAGCATCAGCCGGTGCGGCAGCGTGTCGCCGGCCAGCAGGCCGAAGGTGACGCCGCGATTCCACACCATGGTCAGGTCGAAGCCGGCGAAGCCGAGATCGAGCAGCTTCACCTGGCGGATCTCCGGCAGGCGCAGCACCTCCAGGATCCACCATTTGCTGAGCTGGTCCGCCACCAGCAGCGCGGCGGCGAAGGGCAGGCCGAGCCGCAGCGGGCGGCTCATGCGCCGGCGCCCTCCACCACCGCCTCGCAGCGGCGGCAGAGCGTCGGATGGGCGTGGGAGGCGCCGACCTCGGGCAGCACGCGCCAGCAGCGCTCGCATTTCTGGCCCGGGGCCAGGTCGGTGGCGACACCCGCCCCGGCGGCGCCGAGCGCCACCTCGGAGACGATCAGCACCTCCTCCCACAGTTCGGGCGGCAGCAGGCCAGCGGCCTCGCTGTCGGGGGCGAAGGTCACGCGCGCCTGCAGCGAGGCGCCGATGCGCCCCTCCTTGCGGTCCTGCTCCAGCAGCTGGGTGGCGCCGCGGCGGGCGTCGCGCACCCGCTCCCACTTGGCGGCCAGCGTGGCGTCGCGCCACTCGGCCGGCATCTCCGGGAACAGCTCGAGATGCACCGAGCCGTCCTCGGAGGGGAAGCGGGCCAGCCAGGCCTCCTCCGCGGTGAAGGGCATCACCGGGGCCAGCCAGGTGGTCAGGCAGCGATGCAGCGCGTCCAGCACGGTGCGGGCGGCGCGGCGGCGCGGGCTGTCCGCCGCGTCGCAATAGAGGCTGTCCTTGCGGATGTCGAAATAGAAGGCCGAGAGATCGGTGGCGCAGAAGGCGTGGATCTCGGGATAGACGCCGTTCCAGTCGTAATCGGCCACCGCCTTGCGCATGCGGCCATCCAGCTCGGTCAGCCGGTGCAGCACCCAGCGCTCCAGCTCCGGCAGTTCGGCATAAGGCAGCGTCTCGGACTCCGAAAAACCCTCCAGGCTGCCCAGCAGCCAGCGCAGCGTGTTGCGGATGCGGCGATAGAGTTCCGCCTGCTGCGCCAGGATGTTCTTGCCGATGCGCAGATCGTCCGCGGTGTCGGAATTCATCACCCAGAGGCGCAGGATGTCGGCGCCATACTGCTTGGTCACCTCCTGCGGCGCGGTGACATTGCCGAGCGACTTCGACATCTTGCGGCCGGTTTCGTCGAGGACGAAACCGTGCGTCAGGATGGCCTTGAAGGGGGCGTGGCCATTGGCGCCGACGCTCTCCAGCAGCGAGGAATGGAACCAGCCGCGATGCTGGTCCGAGCCCTCCAGGTAGAGATCGGCCGGCACCGGCAGGCCGCGGTCGCGCAGCACGAAGGCATGGGTCGAGCCGCTCTCGAACCAGACATCGACGATGTCCATGACCTGCTCATAGGCGTCCGGATCACGGTCCGGGCCGAGGAAGCGGGCGGCGGCGCCGGGCTTGTACCAGGCATCCGCGCCTTCCTCGGCGAAGGCGGCGCAGACGCGGTCGAGCACCGCCTGGTCGCGCAGCACCGCGCCGGTCTTCTTCTCGACGAAGACGGCGATCGGCACGCCCCAGGCGCGCTGGCGGCTGATGCACCAATCCGGCCGCGCCGCGACCATCGAGCCGATGCGGTTGCGGCCCATGTCGGGCACGAAATGCGTCTCGGCGATGGCCTGCAGCGACTTGGCGCGGATCTGGTTGGCATCGTCCATGGCGATGAACCATTGCGGCGTCGCCCGGTAGATCACTGGCTTCTTCGAGCGCCAGCTATGCGGATAGCTGTGGGTGATGAAGCCCTTGCCCAGCAGCAGCCCGGTCTCGGTCAGTGCCGCCCAGACCGCCTCATGCGCCTTGAACACATGCAGGCCCACGAAGCCCGGGGTCTGCACCGTGTAGGTGCCGTCATCGCCCACGCATTCCGGCACGGCGATGCCGTGCGCGCGCGCCAGGAGGAAATCCTCCTCGCCATGCGCCGGGGCGATGTGGACCAGGCCGGTGCCGGCCTCGGTGGTGACGTAGTCGCCGGCCAGCAGCGGCACCTGGAACTGGTAACCCTCGCCGGCGCCCTCCCAGGCGCGCAGCGGATGGGCGGCTTGCGCCCCCTCCAGCTCGGTGCCCTTGAAGATGCGGGCGACGCGGAAGCGGGCCAGCCCCACCTCCTTGGCGAAGGCGCCGAGCAGCGCCTCGGCCACGATCAGCCGCTGGCCGGGGCGCGGCAGGGCGCCCTCCTCGGCGGCCTCGACCTCGACCAGCGCGTAGTCGATCTCCGCCCCATAGGCCATGGCGCGGTTGGCCGGGATGGTCCAGGGCGTGGTGGTCCAGATCACCGCGAGCGCGTCCACCAGGTCGCCGGCCGCGCTGGCCGGCGCCGACAGGACGGGGAAGCCGGTGTAGAGGATGGCCGACTTATGGTCGTGATACTCGACCTCCGCCTCGGCCAGCGCGGTCTTCTCGACCGGGCTCCACATCACCGGGCGCAGGCCCCGGTAGAGCGAGCCGTTCATCAGGAACTTGCCGATCTCGCCGGCGATCGCCGCCTCGGAGGGGAAGTCCATGGTGGCGTAGCGCCCGGCCCAGTCGCCGGCGACGCCCAGGCGCTTGAACTCCTCGCGCTGCACGTCCAGCCAATGCGCGGCATAGGCGCGGCATTCGGCGCGGAACTCCAGCACCGGCACCGCGTCCTTGTCCCGCCCGCCCTGGTACTTGCCCTTGGGGTTGCGGTACTCCTCCTCGACCTTCCACTCGATCGGCAGGCCGTGGCAGTCCCAGCCGGGGATGTAGTTGGCGTCCCGCCCGCTCATCTGCGCGCTTCGGTTGACGACGTCCTTCAGCACCTTGTTCAGGGCGTGGCCGATATGCAGCGCGCCATTGGCGTAGGGCGGGCCGTCATGCAGCACGAATTTCTCCCGCCCCGCGGACTGGGCGCGCAGCCGGTCCCACAGCCCGATCCTCTCCCAGCGCTCCAGCCAGCCCGGCTCGCGCTTCGGCAGGTCGCCGCGCATCGGGAAGGGGGGCTGGGGCAGGAAGACGGTGCCGCGATAGTCGCGGGGCGCGCCCTCCGCCGGGGTCGGGGTGGCAGGGCTGGGCGCGTCGGAGGCGTCGGTCATCGGGGTGTCCTGCCGCCCGGAAGGGGCGGGCTTCGGTCAGGGAAGGGGCAGCGCGCGGCGAAACATCCCGGCCCTCAGCTCAGAGGACCGGGCGGGTAATTCGGGCCGCCGCGGAGGCGCGCGGCGCTGCGGGGGACATCCCTGGGGCCATCCCCGGGAGGAGCGTCCGGAACATGGCGGGTTTTTGCGGCCCGCGCGCAGCAGGGTCAAGGGATGCCGCGCGGCAGGGGGCGGGGCGGGGGCGGGG
>NZ_GG770778.1:118272-129157 GCF_000164635.1 Pseudoroseomonas cervicalis ATCC 49957
CCCGGCGCCAGGCCGAGCAGCCGGCGCGCCGCCGCCGCATCCGCGCCGATCTGCGCCACCAGCTCCGGCAGGCCGGCGAATTTGCGCTCCGGCCGCAGGAAATGCCGCAGCGCCACGCTGACCTCCTGGCCATAGAGGTCGCCGGCATAGTCGAAGAGATGCGCCTCCACCCGGCTCTCGCTGCCGCCGACGGTCGGGCGCAGGCCGATATTGGCCACCCCCGGCACCGTGGCGCCACCGGCCAGCCGCACCGCCACCGCATAGACGCCGCGCGCCGGCTCCAGGTGCCGGCCCAGCGGCACGTTCGCGGTGGGGAAGCCGATGGTGCGGCCGCGCTTGTCGCCATGGCTGACCACCCCGGTGATCGCCCAGGGCCGGCCGAGCGCCGCCGCCGCGCGCTCCGGATAGCCGTCCTGCAAGGCACGGCGGATGCGGGAGGAGGAGATGGGGCCGGCCTCGTCCGCCACCGGCGGCACCACGGTCAGCCCGATGCCCAGCGCCTCGGCCCGCGCGGCGAGGAAGCCGACATCGCCGCCGCGCCGGTGGCCGAAGGCGAAATCGGCGCCGCAGGCCAGGTGCTTCGCGCCCAGGCCGCGATGCAGCACCTCGGTGACGAACTCCTCGGCCGGCATGGCGGCGAGCGTGGCGTCGAAGGGCAGCGCGATGACGATATCGGCCCCCGCCGCGCCCAGCGCCGCCGCCTTGGCGGAAGCGAGCGTCAGGCGGAAGGGCGGGTCGTCGGGGCGGAAATGCTCCCTGGGGTGCGGCTCGAAGGTCAGGGCGGCGAGCTTCAGCTCCGGCCGCCCGGCATGGGCGGCGCGCAGCACGGCGCGGTGGCCGAGATGCACGCCGTCGAAATTGCCCAGCGCCAGGGCGGCGCCGCGCGCCGCCTCGGGCAGGCCGCGCCAATCGGTGTGCAGCACGGGGGGCGGCCGGCTCACCGCGCCGACTTCTCCGCCCATTTCTCCACCTCGACCGGGGTGAAGCCGGCCAGCGCGTCCAGCGCCGCCTCGGGGGTCGCGGCGAAGCCCACCATGGCGCGGTGCTTGGCGTGCAGGAAACCCTCGCCCACCATGTGGTCCAGCACGCCGGCCAGGCGCTGCCAGTAGCCCTCGGTGTCGAGGAAGGCCAAGCCCTTGTCGTGGATGCCGAGCTGCGTCCAGGTGAAGGCCTCGATCGCCTCATCCAGCGTGCCGATACCGCCCGGCAGCACCACGAAGCCGTCCGACAGATCGGCCATCATCGCCTTGCGCTCATGCATGGTGGCGACGACGCGCAGCTCGGTGATGGCGCCGTGGCCGACCTCGCGCCGCATCAGCGTCTCGGGGATGATGCCGATCACCTCGGCGCCGTCGCGCATGGCGGCGTCGGCCACGATGCCCATCAGCCCGACATGCCCGCCGCCATAGACCAGGCCGAGGCCGCGCGCGGCGATGGCGCGGCCCATCTGGCGCGCCGCCTCGGCATAGGCGGGGTTGTTGCCGGGGTTGGAACCGCAGAACACACAGACACGCTTCATCGACACGGACCCCAGCCTGTGGCGCGGCCAGGAAGCGGCCGGCCCCGCCCTCGGGCTTAGCGGCGCGGCGGGGGAGGGACAAGCGGGACCGGCGCCGCCACTGCCGCGCCCCGGCGCGGTGGACAAGCGCCGCCCCCGGGGCGACAACCCGACCCCGCCCGGATCGACCCCGCGATCGCGCCAAAGAAGGAACCTTGCCCATGCCCGTCACCCAACTCGGCAGCAGCGAAACCCTGCTGGAGGAGCTGCGCGGCTGGGTCGAGCACGAGACGCCGACCACCGACGCCGCCGCGATCAACGGGCTGATGGACAAGGCCGAGGCCGAGCTCCGCGCCGTCGGCGCCCGCATCGAGCGCATCCCCGGCCGCGACGGCCATGGCGACCAGCTGGTGGCCCGCACCCCCGGCCAGGGCCGCCCCGTGCTGGTGGCCGGCCATCTCGACACGGTGTGGGACCATGGCACCCTGGCCAACACCATCCCCTTCCGCCTGGAGGGCGAGAAGGCCTATGGCCCCGGCATCTACGACATGAAGGCGGGCAGCTTCTTCGCCTTCCACTCGGTGCGCGAGATCCTGCGGCAGAAGACGGCGACGCGCGCGCCGATCACCCTGCTGCTGACCTCGGATGAGGAGGTGGGCAGCCCGACCAGCCGCGCTTTGATCGAACGCGAGGCCCAGGGCGCCTGCGCCGTGCTGATCCCCGAGCCGGCGGGCGGCGCGCAGAAATGCTGCGTCACCGCGCGCAAGGGGGTCGGCCGCTTCACCGTGAAGGTGACGGGGCAGAGCGCGCATGCCGGCGGCAACTGGCAGGAGGGGGCGAGCGCCATCGTCACCCTGGCGCGGCTGATCACCCAGATCCACGCCCTGGTCGACCTGCCCGGCGGCACCACCACCAATTGCGCCCCGGTCTGGGGCGGCACCCGCCCGAACGTGATCCCGAACGAGGCCGGCTGCGAGGTGGATTTCCGCGTCGCCACCGCCGAGGACGGGGCGCGCATCGAGGCCGCGATCCTGGCCATGGCCGGGCCGCAGCCCGAGGGCACCAAGGTCGCCATCACCGGCGGCATGAACCGCCCGCCGATGGAGGAGGGGCCGGGCAACCTGGCGCTCTACGCCCGGGCCAAGGAGATCGCGGCGAAGCTCGGCTACGATTTGCCGAAGCAGCATCGCGGCGGCGGCTCGGACGGCAATTTCACCGCCGCGCTCGGCATCCCGACGCTGGACGGCCTCGGCTGCTCCGGCGCCGGGGCGCATGCCGAGTTCGAGCACATCCTGTGGCCGGAACTCGCGGCGCGCTGCGGCACGCTGTGCGAGCTGCTGGAGACGCTCGGGGATTGAGGCGGCGGGGGCGGGGCCGCGCGCCCCGCCTCAGAACGCCACCGTGGCGCTGATCAGCTCATGGTCACTCAGCGCCCCGCCATCGGGGCCGAGGGCCGGGGTCATGCGCGGCGCGGTCAGCCGGCAGCCGCGGGCGCAGAGCCAGTCGAGCTGGCGCGGCTTGCCCGGACTCCACAGGCTGGGCCGCGTGCTGACCTGCGCCAGGTTGCCGGACCAGTCATAGCCGCGCGCGCGGGCCAGGCCGAACAGCGCCTCGGCGGGGTCGTCCTGCCCGCCGGGGCCGACCGGGGTGTTCAGGTCGCCGCCCAGCACCACCGGCAGCCCGCCCGCGAGATCGTCCAGCTCGTCCAGCAGCGCCGCCATCTGCCGCGCCCGCCCGGCGACATCGGTGTCGCTCTCCAGATGCACGCCGCAGCCGACGAATTCCTGCTCGCCATGGCGGAAGATGGCGGCCAGCGCCATGCGCGCGCCGATCCGCTTCTGCCCGCCGCGCGGCGAGACGAACCAGTCGGCCTCGGCCGGCAGGCGGATCAGCCGCGCCTCGCGGAAGGGCAGCGCGGAGAGGAAGCCATTGCCGTGGAAGCCCAGCGCATTGCCCGGCGGGTTGTCGGGGAACTCGACCGGGGCCGGCATGGTGGCCAGCTCCAGGAACTCGACGCCATAGGCGTAGCGCTGGCCCAGCGCCTCGGCCAGCAGGCGGGTGACGTGGCGCTGGCCGGTGCGGTGGCAGCCCTGGTCCAGCTCGGTCAGCAGGGCGAGGGACGCGCCCTCCCGCCGCAGCAGCGCCGCGCTCTCGGCCGGGAACAGGCCGCGCTCCAGATTCCAGGCGGCGACGCGCAGCGGCCCCGGCGGCGGCGGGCTGGCCGAGACGCCGCCCAGCTCGATCTGGCCGAAGGCGGGCAGGGCGGCCAGGGCCGCGTCATGCGCCGCCCGTGTGGCGGGGCCGTCCCGCAGCGCCTGGCGCTCGGCCTCGGGGATCTCGGACAGGCACAGCGTGGTGTCGGTGATCGGCATGGCGCCTAGCATGTCACGCGGCGCCGCGTCGGGGCAAGGGGCGGGGGCGCCGCCCCAGCGGACCGTCAGCCGCGCATCAACCGGTGGAACACCGGCACCGACGCCGAGAGCCAGTCCAGATGCACGCATTCGCGCGGCGAATGCGCCGTGCTCATCACATCCGGGCCCAGGATCAGGCAGGGGGCGATCTCCTGCAATTCGCTGGCATCGGTGCCGAAGGGGCGGGTCTCGGCGGCGTGGCCGGTGGCGGCCTCGGCGGCGCGCACCAGCGGGTGGTCGGCCGGCATCTCCGGCGGGCGGCCCTGGCGCAGGATGGTGAGCCGCACCCCGGCGCGCGCCGCCGCCGCCTCCACCGCCGCCACCACCGGGCTCGGGTCGATGCTGCGGCTGTAGCGGAACTTGATGCGCGCGGTGGCCCTGGGCACCGTCACGTTCACCGCCGCGCCGTGATTGTCGAGGATCAGGTTGAAGTCGGAGAAGGGCGGCGCATAGGCGGCGTCGTGCAGCGCCGTGTCGCTGCGCAGCCGCTCGGCCAGCGCCTTCATCTCGACCAGAAAGGGAATCAGCGCCCAGTTGGCGTTGCGCCCGGTGCCCAGCGAGGAATGCGCCTGCACCCCCTCCGCCACCGCGATGAAGTCGATATTGCTGCGGTGCCCGCGCACCGGCAGCATGCCCGTGGGCTCGGCCACGACGATGCCGGCGAGGCCCGCCTGCCGGGCCAGCGCCGAACGGTCGGCGATGGCGCGGGCGCCCTGCTTGGTCGTCTCCTCGTCGGTGGTGATCAGCAGCGTGGCCGGCCGGTGCGCCGGCAGGGTCTTCGCCGCGATGATGCAGGCGGCGAGCGGCCCCTTCATGTCCACGGCGCCCAGCCCGTGCAGCACCCCCTCGGCATCGATGCGGCCCGAGAAGGGGTCCTCGGTCCAGCCGGTGTCGGGCACCGTGTCCATGTGGCCGGACAGGGCGATGCCCCCCGTGGAGCCGCCCCCCACCGCCGCGCGATGCGCGACGATCACCTGCTTCGCCACCCCGGCCGCGTCCGTGTAGTCCAGCCGCTCCAGCGCGAAGCCCTCCAGCTCGGCGGCGATGCGGTCGGCGACGGCCCGGTTGGAGACGAAGCTGCGGCTGTCCAGGCGGACCAGGTCGGCGGCGAGGCGGGCGATGGCGTCGGTGTACGGCATGGCGTCGGGGTATCTTGCCGCGCCGTCCCCGGCAAGCCAGGGTGGCGCGCCATGCAACACCCCGCCTATCTCGACCCCCGCTCCGGCCGCACCTGGCCGCTCTCCGAGCCGCGCTGGTGCGGGCCGGAGGGGCAGCCCCTGCTGCTGACCGACCTGCCCGGCATCACCCGCGCCGACATCGCCGGGGCCGAGCGCAGCCTGTGGCGCTACGCCGCCGCGCTGCCCTTCCTGCCCGATGCGCGCATCAGCCTGGGCGAGGGCTGCACGCCGCTGCTGGACTCCGAATGGGCGGGCGCGCCGGTCCGCTTCAAATGCGAATGGTTCATGCCGAGCGGCAGCTTCAAGGATCGCGGCGCCTCGGTGATGCTCTCCCTGCTGCGCCACCAGGGCATCGAGGCGGTGCTGGAGGACAGTTCCGGCAATGGCGGCGCCGCCATCGCCACCTATGCGGCGGCCGGCGGCATGCGGGCGCGCATCATGGTCCCGGCCTCCACCAGCCCGGCCAAGACGGTGCAGTCGCGCAGCCTCGGCGCCGAGATCACCCTGGTGCCGGGCAGCCGCCAGGATTGCGCCGACGCGGCCGAGGCCGAGGCGGCCAACACCTTCTATGCCAGCCACAACTGGCACCCCTTCTTCCTGCAGGGCACCAAGACGCTGGCCTATGAGCTGTGGGAAGACTTAGGCTTCCGCGCGCCGGACAATGTCATCATCCCCTGCGGCGCGGGGTCCAACGTGCTGGGCTGCGCCATCGGCTTCGGCGAGCTGCTGCGGGCGGGGCAGATCCGCCGCCTGCCGCGGCTGTTCGCCGCGCAGCCGGAGAATTGCGGCCCGATCGCCCGCGAATGGCTGGGCGAGGATGCGGCCGAGCCGATGCCCACCATCGCCGAGGGCACCGCGATCGCCCGCCCGATCCGCCGCGCCGAGGTGCTGCGCGCCCTGCGCGACAGCCAGGGCGGCGCCGTGCTGCTGAGCGAGAGCGAGATCGCCCGCGCCACGCGGGGGCTGGCCGAGCGCGGCCTCTATGTCGAGCCGACCTGCGCCCAGGCGGCGGCCGCCTTCGCCCGGCTGCTGGAGAGCGGCGAGATCCGCGAGGGTGAGACCAGCGTGGTGGTGCTGACCGGCTCCGGCCTGAAGGCGACGCAGCGCCATGCCGAGCTGGCCGGGCTGGCGCTGGACTGAGCCTTCCCGCTTCCGGGCGCGGGCGGATTTGCTTTTCGCAGCCCGCGCCTGGAATATCCGCGACCCAGGGGCGACTTCCTCGCCCGAAGGCCGCCGCATCCCATGCGTATCCCCGATCTCGACCTCGACCTGCTGCGCTGCTTCGTGCAGGTGGCGGAGCGTGGCGGCTTCACCGCCGGCGCCGCGGCACTCGGCCTGACGCAATCCGCCGTCAGCCTGAAGGTGAAGCGGCTGGAGGAGCTGCTGCAGAAGCGCGTCTTCGAGCGCACCAGCCGCAGCGTGGCGCTGACGCGGGAGGGGGAGACGCTGCTCGCCTATGCCCGCCGCATGCTGGCGCTGAACGACGAGGCGGTGCGCCGGCTGGTGGCGCCGCCGGTGCGCGGGCGGCTGCGGCTCGGCGTCGCCGACCATTTCGTGCCGCGCAACCTGGCGCCGATCCTGGCGCGCTTCGCCCGCTCCTTCCCCGAGCTGCGGCTGGAGATCGAGGTCGGCCGCAGCCACGAGCTGCGCGCCGAGCAGGAGCGCGGCGCGCTCGACCTGGTGCTGGGCAAGCGCCGCGATGGCGAGACCGAGGGGCGGCCGATCTGGACCGAGACCATCGTCTGGGTGGCGCCGCCGGGCTGGGAGGCCCCCGCCGGCCGGCCGCTGCCGGTGGCCATGCTGCCGCAGGGCTGCATGTTCCGCGACCGGGCGCTGGCCGCGCTGGCCCGCGCGGGCATGGGGTTCGAGGTGGTCTATACCTCGGCCAGCCTGCTGGGCGTCGCCGCCGCCGCCCAGGCCGGGCTGGCGGCCACCGTGCTGGGCCGCTCCGGCCTGCCGGCCGGGCTGGTCGAGCATCCCGGCCTGCCGCCGCTGGGGGTGGCCGAGATGGCGGTGTTCGGCGACGCCACCGGCCAGACCCAGCTGGTCGAGCCGCTGATCGAGCTGATCCGCGACAGCATCGCCGGCGGTTGAGGGGGCTTTGCCCCCTCAAACTCCCCCATTCTTTCCCTTGGGCAGGGGACAGGGTCCCCTGCACCCGCCATCAGTGGGGTCCCAACAGATGGGTTTCCAAAGGCCTCAGGCCTTTGGTGGCTGCGCGGCACTGCCGCGCAGGTGCAGAGAGGGGCAAAGCCCCTCTCAAGGGCGCGCCGCCGTTTGACAGGCCGCAAGGCCGGGCGCAGCCTTTCGCCTCTGCGAGAGGACCCCTGCCCATGCTTCCCGTCGGCACCGAAGCCGCCCCGCCGCCCAGCAAGGATTGGCGCATCATCGGCCTGATCGGCACCGGGCATTTCCTGTCGCATTTCTACATGCTCTGCTTGGCGCCGCTCTTCCCGCTCTGGAAGGAGGAGTTCGGCGTCTCCTATTTCGAGCTGGGCCTGTCCGTGGCGCTGATGGGCGCGGTGACCGCGGTGCTGCAGACCCCCGTGGGCTTCCTGGTCGACCGCCAGGGGGCGCGGCGCTACCTGGTGGGCGGCACGCTGCTGATGGCCCTGTCCATCTCCGCCATGGCCTTCGCGCCGAACTACTGGGTCATCCTGGGCCTCGCCGTGCTGTCGGGCCTCGGCAATTCCGTCATCCACCCGGCCGACTACGCCATCCTCGCCGGCAGCATCAACAAGGCGCGCATGGGCCGCGCCTTCGCCATGCACACCTTCACCGGCAATCTGGGCTTCGCCCTCGCCCCGCCGGTCATCCTGGCGCTGACCGCGCTGCTCGGCTGGCGCTCCGCCCTGCTGATGGTGGGGCTGATCGGCGTGCCGGTGGTGGGCGCCATCCTGTTGCAGAGCCGCGTGCTCTCCGACCAGCCGAAGCCGCGCGGCAAGACGGCCGAGGACGGCGTGCGCGCGCTGATGACCCGGCCGATGCTGCTGTTCTTCGCCTTCTTCCTGCTCTCCGCCATGGCGGGCTCGGGCATGCAGAGCTACGTCATCGCCGTGCTCGACCAGCTCTGGGACATCCCGCCCGCCCAGGGCGCCTGGTCGCTGACCGGCTACATGGCCGGCGCCACCGCGGGCGTGCTGGTGGGCGGCTGGTTCGCCGACCGCTCGCGCCGCCATGGCGTCTTTGTCGTCGGCCTCACTTTGGTCGCGGTGGCGCTGATCCTGCTGCTCGGCCTGCTGCCGCTGCCCTGGTTCGCCATGGCGCTGCTGGCCCTCGGCGCGGGCCTCGCGCTCGGCGCCAGCCGCACCCCGCGCGACGTGATGGTGAAGGACGCCGCGCCACCGGGGCAGATCGGCAAGGTGTTCGGCTTCATCTCCTCCGGCCTGCCGCTGGGCGGCACGCTGACGCCGGTTTTCGGCCTGCTGCTGGATGCCGGGCTGGCGCATTGGGTGCTGCCGCTGGTGGCCGGGGTGCTGGCCCTGTCGCTGCTCTGCATGGGCAGCGCGCGCGGCAGCGCCCGCGCCGGCGGCGCGCAGCCGCAGCCGGCGGAATAGCAGGGCTCCGCCGTGCCGAGCCTCGGCCTCCTGCTGGAGGCGCTGAACTGGACGGGCTCCGCCACCTTCGCCGCCTCGGGCGCGCTGGTGGCCTCGCGCAAGCAGATGGACCCGGTGGGCTTCGTGCTGATCGCCGCCACCACCGCCTTCGGTGGCGGCACGGTGCGCGACCTGCTGCTGGGCCGCCCCGTCGCCTGGCTGAACACGCCGGGCCTGGTGCTGATGGCGGCCCTCGTCGCGCTGGTGCTGTTCTTCACCGCGCACCGGCTGGAACGCCGCTTCACCGCGCTGCTCTGGGCGGATGCGGTGGGCATGGCCGTCTTCGCCGTCAGCGGGGCGGAGGCCGCGCTCTCCGCCGGCGCCAGCCCCTGGGCGGCGATCCTGTTCGGCATGATGACGGCGACCTTCGGCGGCGCGCTGCGCGACGTCATCTGCGGCGAATTGCCGCTGATCCTGCGCAAGGAGATCTACGCCACCGCCGCCGCCGCCGGCGCCGCCCTGTTCGTGGCGCTGACGCTCGCCGGGCTGGAGCGCGGCCCCGCCGTGCTGGCCGGCATGGCCCTGGCCTTCGCCATCCGCGCCGCGGCGCTGCAACGCGGCTGGTCCCTGCCGGCCTACAAGCCGCGGCCGGGGCGCGACTACCCGGACTGAAGCGTCCCGCCTCTCCACCAGACAGCGGCAGCCCGACAGAAAAAAAGCCCGGGGGAATGAATTCCCCCGGACTTTTCTGTCGGCTGCCGGTCAGGGCCGCGACGGGATCGCTGCACTCACCAGGGCCACTCCGGCCCAGCGCCGCGTCCCGCTTCGGAACGGGACGGCGGCAGCCTGAAAGAAAAGCGGCAGCCTGAAAGTTAGATCTCGTCGTCGAAGCCGCTGTCGTCGGCGAAGGCGTCGTCGGCGAAGCCGGCATTGTCATCGGCCGGGAAGGCGTCCTGCTGCCCGGCGCCCGGATCGGTCCAGGGGCTGCTGGCGGGCACCGCCTCCTGGCCGAAGCCGCCGGCGGCATTGGCCGCCTCGCTCGCCATGGCCGAGCCGCCGCCGGAGAAGGCGCTCATCAGCATGTTGCCCAGCACCATGCCGCCGGCCACGCCGGCCGCGGTGGTCAGGGCGGAGGCCAGGAAGCCCGGGCCGCTGCGCTGCTGCATCATGCCGGGCGGCAGCTGCTGCGGCGGCTGCACCGGCTGCGGGCGCGGCGACATCGGCACCGGGCGCTGCGCGCCGCCACCGAACATGCCACCGAACAGGCCGCCACGGCTCTGCTGCGCGGCCTCGGCCTGGCGCTGCGTGTTCTCCAGCTGCCACTCCAGCTCCTGGATGCGGTTCTGCGCCTGGACCAGCGCGTGCTCCTGCACGAAGGCGGTCTGCGTCAGGCGGTAGCGCGCCTCCGGATAGCGGGCGAACAGCTCGGAAATCAGCCGGTCCGCCTCGGGATCGACCGGCGGCAGCGGCGGGCGGGACTGGGTGGCCGGCACGCTGCTGCCACCCCAGGGCGAAGCCGCCGGCTGCGGGGCGCTGACCCCGGCCATGCGCTCCACGAAGGCGGAAATGATGCGGCGTTCTTCTTCGGTCATGTCGGATCCCCGATGGGGCCTTTCCCAGAACGGTTGCGTCCCGCACACGACAAAGGGCGATTCGCCCCGCCGCGCGCGAGCATCGCATCTGGCTCAGCCGCGGCCGGCTTTCAAGCGAAGATGAATTCTCGGACATGTTTTGTCACGCAGCGGCCCCGCCCACGCTCGCGGCACGCCGTGTCAGGCGCCGGTGGACAATCCCAGCCGGCCCCATTCGATGACCGGGCAGCGGTCCATCACCGCCACCAGCCCGGCGGCGCGGGCGCGCTCCGCCGCCGCCGTGTCGATGACGCCCAGCTGCATCCACACCGCGCGGGCACCGAGGCGGATGGCCTCGTCCACAACGGCGCCGGCCTCCTCGCTGCGGCGGAAGATGTCCACCAGGTCGAGCGGCGCGGCGGCCTCCAGGCTGGCGGCGACCGGGCTGCCATGCAGCCGCTGCCCGGCCAGCCCCGGATTGACCGGCGTGACGTCATAGCCGCGCCCGACCAGGAAGCCGGTGACGCCGTTGGACGGCCGCGCCGGATTGGCCGAGGCGCCGACCACGGCGACGCGCCGCGTCTCCAGCAGCAGCTTGCGGATCTGGTCGTCGCTGAGGCCGTCGGTCGGCATGGCGGTCATTCCTGGCGGGGCGCGCCCGGCGGGGCCGGGGGCGGGGGAGGGGGGAGGG
>NZ_GG770778.1:130455-140112 GCF_000164635.1 Pseudoroseomonas cervicalis ATCC 49957
GAATGACACAGGAAAAACCCATGCCGCTTGATCCCCGCCTCGACCGCCTGGCCGAGATCGCTGTCCATGTCGGTCTCGGCGGGCTGAAGCCCGGCCAGGAGCTGCTGATGACCGCCTCGGTGGAGGCGCTGCCGCTGGTGCGGCGCATCACCGAGCATGCCTACAAGGCCGGTGCCTCGCTGGTGACGACGCTGTTCTCCGACGATGAGTGCAGCCTGGCGCGCTACCGCTTCGCCGCCGATGGCAGCTTCGACGTTGCCCCGGGCTGGATGTTCGAGGGCATGGCGGCCGCCTTCCGCGGCGGCGCCGCGCGGCTGGCCGTGGTGGGCGATGATCCCAGCCTGCTGGCCGGCCAGGACGCGGAGAAGGTGGCCCGCGCCAACCGCGCCCGCTCCCAGGCCTATCGCCCGGCGCTGGAGCTGATCACCGCCTCGGCCATCAACTGGACGCTGGTGCCCTTCGCCTCCGCCGCCTGGGCCCGCGCCGTCTTCCCCGACGCCTCGCCGGAACAGGCGGTCGAGCAGCTGTGGAACGCGCTCTATGCCAGCACCCGCGTCGACCAGGCCGACCCGAAGGCCGCCTGGGCCGCGCACAACGCGGCGCTGATGACCCGCCGCCGGATGTTGAACGAGAAGCGCTTCCGCGCCCTGCATTTCTCCGGCCCCGGCACCGACCTGACGGTGGGGCTGGCCGACAACCATGCCTGGATGGGCGGCTCCTCCAAGGCGGCGAACGGCATCACCGGCAACCCGAACATCCCGACCGAGGAGGTGTTCACCACCCCCCATGCCGGCATGACCGAGGGCACCGTCTCCGCCACCAAGCCGCTGGCGCATCAGGGCACGCTGATCCGCGACATCCGCGTGCGCTTCGAGGGCGGCCGGATCGTCGAGGCCCAGGCCAGCGCCGGCGATGCGGTGCTGCAGAAGATGATCTCGACCGACGAGGGCGCCCGCCGCCTGGGCGAGGTCGCGCTGGTGCCGCATTCCTCGCCGATCTCGCAGAGCGGGCTGCTCTTCTTCAACACGCTGTTCGACGAGAACGCGGCCAGCCACATCGCCCTCGGCCAGGCCTACAAGAAGTGCTTCACCGATTCCGAGAGCATGAGCGACGCCGAGTTCGCCACGCGCGGCGGCAATTCCAGCCTGATCCATGTGGACTGGATGATCGGCTCGGCCGAGGTGGATGTGGACGGCATCCGCTTCGATGGCGGGCGGGAGCCGGTGATGCGCAAGGGCGAGTGGGTCTGAAAAGTCAGGGGCTCTGCCCCTGACCCCGCCGGGGTGGCAGGGCCACCCCGGACCCCGCCTTCAGTTCAGGATGCGCTGCACGAACAGCGCGGGATTGCCGTAGCAATCCTGGTGGGGCAGCGGGCGGGCCACGCCGTCGCGCTCCACCAGGAAGGTCGGGAAGCCGCCGGCGCCGATGCGCTGCATCAGCCCGCGCGTCGTCTCGATGTGACGGTCCACCGGCGCGGCTTCCAGCGCCGGCAGGAACTCCGCCGGCGCCACGCCCAGCCCCTCGGCCAGCCGCGCCAGCACCGGCGTCTCGATCACACGCTGCCCCTCGACATAATGCGCGCGCTGGATGGCGCGCAGCATCGGCAGCGCCTGCGCCTCCGGCACCGCCAGCAGGGCGGCGATGGTGGGGCGGGAATGGAAGCGCGTGGCCGGGTCCCGCAGCAGGCCCTGCAGATAGGCCTCGCCGAAGGGCTGGCCGGTCATCGCCGCGATGCGCGCATCCGCCTGCGCGATCATCGCGCGCTTGGCTGGCGGCAAAGCGGTCGGGCTGTCCCACAGCCCGCCGCCATGCAGCCGCACCGCGATGCCCGCCGCCGCCGCGGCCTCCACCAAAGGGGAAGCCGCGTAGCACCAGCCGCAGAGCGGGTCGTGGATGTAATGCAGAATGGGCATCAGTAGCCCACGGTGAAGCGGCGCCGGATGTGCTTCGGCTGCTCGATCTCATCGGCCAGGGCGATGGCGTAATCCTCGAAGGAGATGCGGCTGTCGCCCGTCGCATCCACCAGCAGCTGGTCGGTGCCGAGGCGGAAATGCCCGGTGCGCTCGCCGGGCACGAACCAGGCGGAGGGGGAGAGGAAGGTCCAGTCCAGCCCGTCCTCCCGCTTCAGCCTCTCGAGGAAGGCGCCGCCGGCGCGGGCTTCCTGCAGATAGGCGGAGGGGAAGTCGGGGGTGTCGAACAGCTTCACGCCCGGCGCCACCTCCAGGCTGCCGGCGCCGCCCACCACCAGGTAGCGCGCCACGCCGGCCTGCTTCACGGCCGCGATCAGCTTGTCCGGGTCGCTCGCCGAGAAATGGATGCTGCTGACCACCGCGTCATGCCCCGCCAGCAGCGGTGCCAGCGTGGCGGGGTCGGCGGCGTCGCCCGCCTGGGCGGTGACGCCGGGCAGCGACGCGATCTTGCACGGGTCGCGGGCGATGGCGGTGACCTGGTGCCCGCGGGCGGAAAGCTCGGCCAGGATGCGGCTGCCGGCCTGGCCGGAGGCGCCGATGAGGGCGATGCGCATGGCGTGTGTCCCTGAAAGTTGGTATCCGATGGGAACCAGTTAGGGCAGCCCTATGCGGCGCGAAAGAAGGCACTTTCACCCCATCTGGTATGGCTGAGGTAACCGATGCGGAGGCAGGCCATGCAGCATGGCGATCTGTTCGACCCGAATTGCCCGACGCGGCTGGTGCTGGACCGCATCGCCGACAAATGGACGGTGATGCTCTTGTTGCTGCTGCGGCAGGGGCCGCAGCGTTTCGGCGCGCTGCGCCGCGCCACCGGCATCACCCAGAAGGTGCTGTCCCAGGCGCTGCGGCGGCTGGAGCGGGATGGCTTCGTCAGCCGCCGGGTCTTCGCCACCGTGCCGGTGACGGTGGAATACGCCATCACCCCGCTGGGCGCCGATCTGGCCCGGGCGCTGGATGGGCTGCGCGACTGGGCGGAAGCCCGGATCGGCGCTGTGCTGGAAGCGCAGCGGCGTTATGACGCGGCCACGCCAGCCCTGGCGGCAGAATAGGGAAAGGGTTCTTTTTTGAAAAAAAGAACCAAAAAACTTTTATCCGTTGGCGTCCCGCTGATGGCCTGAGGCGGGACGCCAGACTGAAAGAAGTCTTTTTGCTTCTTTTTCTTCAGAAAAAGAAGATTCTTCCCTCATCCGCCGACCTGGGCGATCCAGTCCTGCAGATTGTAGTAGTTGGACACCCGGGCAATCTTCCCGTCCCGCACCTCGAAGAAGGCGCCGGCGGGCAGGATGTATTCCTGGCCCTTGGCTTCGGGCAGCCCGGCATCGGTGGCCAGGTACTTGCCATGCACCGTGAACTCGGCGGCGGCGCGGGTGCCGCCTTCGCCCACCATCACCACGATGTCGCGCAGCTCCTCACGGTAATGCGCATTCATCCGCAGCATGAAGGCGCGGAAGGCGGGGATGCCGGTCTCGCGCGAGCCCTGGTTGATGTCATGGGCCACATCCTCGGCCAGCAGGGCCAGCATCGCCTCGACATCGCCGGCGTTGAACGCGGCGTAGTAGGAGCGGATCAGCGTCTCGGTGGCAGCCATGTGCTCGGGGCCCTTCCTTGCCGGGGGGTGGGGCGGGTCTTATGGTGCGGCGCATAACACGGCCGCAAGCCCAAGACATCATGACCGAGACGCTGCAGACCTCCGGACTCCCCCCCCAGAAGCCCGGGAAGCCCCTCAGCTTCCAGGACATCATCCTGACCCTGCACCGCTTCTGGAGCGCGCAGGGCTGCGTCATCCTGCAGCCCTACGACATGGAAATGGGCGCCGGCACCTTCCACCCGGCGACGACGCTGCGCGCGCTCGGGCCGAAGGACTGGAAGGCGGCCTATGTGCAGCCCTCCCGCCGCCCGGCCGATGGCCGCTATGGCGAGAACCCGAATCGCCTCCAGCACTACTACCAGTACCAGGTGATCCTGAAGCCGAGCCCGGCCGACCCGCAGGCGCTGCTGATCGAGAGCTACAAGGCGCTCGGCATCGACCCGACGCTGCACGACATCCGCTTCGTCGAGGATGACTGGGAAAGCCCGACGCTGGGCGCCTGGGGCCTGGGCTGGGAGGTCTGGTGCGACGGCATGGAGGTGACGCAGTTCACCTATTTCCAGCAGGTCGGCGGCATCCCGGTCGAGAAGCCCTGCGCCGAGCTGACCTACGGCCTCGAGCGCCTGGCCATGTACATCCAGGGCGTCGAGAACGTCTATGACCTGGATTTCAACGGCCAGGGCGTGACCTATGGCGAGGTCTTCCTGCGCGCGGAGAAGGAATTCTCGGCGTTCAATTTCGAGCACGCCGACACCGCCCTTCTGTTCCAGCACTTCAAGGATGCCGAGGGCGAGTGCGCCGCGCTGGTCGAGAAGAATTTGGCGCTGCCGGCCTATGACCAGTGCATCAAGGCCAGCCACGCCTTCAACCTGCTGGACGCGCGCGGCGCCATCAGCGTGACCGAGCGCGCCGCCTATATCGGCCGCGTCCGCGCCCTGGCGAAGCGCTGCTGCGAGACCTGGCTGGCCGGCGGCTGAGCCGGCACCCGACCGAAACTGCCATGCTGGCGCCCGAATCCCGCGCCAGTCTTCCATCCGGCCCCATCCCCGCAAGGCCCATTATGCCCGAACTCCTGCTCGAACTCTTCTCCGAGGAAATCCCCGCCCGCATGCAGGCGCGCGCGGCCGAGGATCTGTCGCGCCTGATGGGCGAGGCGCTGAAGGGCGCGGGCCTGGCGCCGCAGGGCGTGCGGGTGTTCCACGGCCCCCGCCGGCTGACCCTGCTGGCCGAGCTGCCCGCCGCCACCGAGGCGGTGCAGGACGAGCTGGCCGGCCCCGCGCCGGAGGCCCCGGACCGGGCGCTGGCCGGCTTCCTCGGCAAGCTCGGCCTGGGCGAGTCGCTGGTGCCGACGCTGCGCGAGGCCGCGGCCGGGGCGGGCGAGGGCGAGACGGTGCTGCATGCCGAGGGCGCCGTGACCCTGGTGCTGCGGCGGGAGAAGAAGGGGGGCAAGCTGCTCGGCCGCAGCGCCCGCCCGGCGGTGCCGACCGGCGCGCTGCTGGCCGAGATCATCCCCGGCATCCTGCGCCGCTTCCCCTGGCCGAAATCGATGCGCTGGGGCGGCACCAGCAATTTCGTCTGGGTGCGGCCCCTGAAAAGAATCCTGTGCCTGTTCGACGGCGCGGTCGTCCCCTTCACCCTGGTGCAGGGCGAGGATGACGGGCATGGCCTGCGGAGCGGCGACCGCACCGAGGGGCACCGCATCCTCTCCCCGGGGGATTTCGCGGTGCACAATTTCGCCGATTACGCGGCGCAACTCGCGGCGCGCCATGTCGTTCTGGACCCCGTCGAGCGCGCCAAGCTGGTGCGTGACGGCGTGGCGGCGCTGGCCGCCGCGGAGGGGGTCGAGGTGGTGCCTGACGAGGGCCTGGTGGCGGAGGTGGCTGGTCTGGTGGAGTGGCCCGTGCCGCTGCTCGGCCGCATCGACGACGCTTTCATGGATCTGCCGCCGGAGCTGATGCGCACCACCATGCGCGTCAACCAGCGCTATTTCGCCCTGCGCAAGCCGGATGGCACGGCGGCGCCCTGCTTCGCCCTGGTCTCCAACATCGCCGCCACCGATGGCGGCAAGGCCGTCGCCGGCGGCAATGAGCGGGTGCTGCGCGCCCGCCTCTCCGATGCCCGCTTCTTCTGGGACCTCGACCGCAAGCAGGCGCTGGAGAGCTTCCTGCCGAAGCTGGACAGCGTGGTGTTCCACGCCAAGCTCGGCACCCAGGGGCAGCGCGTGGCGCGGCTGGAGCGGCTGGCCGCCTGGCTGGCGCCGAAGCTCGGCGCCGATGCGGCGCTCGCCGCCCGCGCCGCGAAGCTCGCCAAGGCCGACCTCGCCACCGGGCTGGTGGGCGAGTTCCCGGAACTGCAGGGCATCATCGGCCGCTACTACGCGGTGAAGGATGGCGAGGATTCCCGGGTCGCCGAGGCCATCGCCGCGCATTACCGCCCGGCCGGCCCGGGCGACGCCGTGCCGTCGGAACCCGTCGCGATCGCCGTGGCCCTGGCCGACAAGCTGGACCAGCTGGCCGGCTTCTTCGCGGTGGGCGAGAAGCCGACCGGTTCGGGCGATCCCTTCGCGCTGCGCCGCGCGGCGCTCGGCATCATCCGCATCCTGCGCGAGAACGGGCTGCGACTCGACCTGGCCGACGCGCTGGCCGAGGCCTTCTTCGGCTTCCCGCAGGCGGTCGGCAGCACGGCCGAGCCGGAATTCGGCATGGCGGTGGCGCAGGAGGCGATGAAGGCCGGCTTCCAGCCCGACCCGAAATCGGCCCACCCGCCGATGGTCGCGGCCTTCGCCGCCGGGCTGCTCGACTTCCTGGCCGAGCGGCTGCGCGTGCAGCTGCGCGCCGAGGGCGAGCGGCATGACGTGCTGGCCGCCGTGCTGCCGGCTGGCGGCGCCGACCTGGTCCGCCTGCTGGCCCGCGCGGCCGCGCTGCGCGGCTTCCTGGAGGGCGAGGACGGCGCCAACCTGCTGGCCGCCTCCCGCCGCGCCGCCAACATCCTGCGCATCGAGGACAAGAAGGACGGTCCGCACCGCCCCGAGACCGATGCCGCGCTGCTGGTGGCCGAGGAGGAGAAGGCGCTCTCCGCCGCGCTGGACGAGGCGCTGCCGCGCGCCCGCGCGGCGCTGGCGGCCGAGGACGACACCGCGGCCATGGCCGCGCTCGCCACGCTGCGGGCACCGGTGGATGCCTTCTTCGACAAGGTGGTGGTAAACGATCCGGAGGCGAAACTCCGGCGCAACCGTCTGGGCCTCCTGGCCCGGCTGCGGTCGGCGATCGACCAGGTTGCGGACTTCTCCAAGATCGAAGGCTGAAGGAAACCCGAGATGCAGAAGTGGGTGTATGGCTTCGGCGCCGGCCGCAATGACGGCAAGGCCGAGATGCGCAACCTGCTGGGTGGCAAGGGCGCCAACCTGGCGGAGATGGCGTCGATCGGCCTGCCGGTGCCGCCGGGCTTCACCATCACCACCGAGGTCTGCACCTACTACTACCAGCACGGCAAGCAGTACCCGGCGGAGCTGACGGCGCAGGTGGCCGAGAACCTCGCCCGCATCGAGCAGGCGGTCGGCCTGAAGTTCGGCGACGAGGCGAAGCCGCTGCTGGTCTCGGTCCGCTCCGGCGCCCGCGTCTCCATGCCGGGCATGATGGACACCGTGCTCAATCTCGGCCTGAACGACCGCACGGTGGAGGGGCTCGCCACCGCCTCGGGCGATGCGCGCTTCGCCTGGGACAGCTATCGCCGCTTCATCCAGATGTATGGCTCGGTGGTGCTGGACGTCGACCATCACCGCTTCGAGGAGATCATCGAGGACACCAAGCTCGACCGCGGTGTCACCGAGGACACGCAGCTTTCGGCCGAGGACTGGAAGCACGTCGTCACCCAGTACAAGGCGATGGTGCAGGAGGTGCTGGGCAGCCCCTTCCCGCAGGATCCCGAGGCGCAGCTCTGGGGCGCCATCGGCGCGGTGTTCGGCAGCTGGATGAACCAGCGCGCCATCACCTATCGCCGCCTGCACGACATCCCGGCCGAATGGGGCACGGCGGTGAACGTCCAGGCCATGGTGTTCGGCAATATGGGCGAGGATTGCGCCACCGGCGTCTGCTTCACCCGCGACCCCTCGACCGGCGAGAATATTTTTTACGGCGAGTACCTGATCAACGCGCAGGGCGAGGATGTGGTGGCGGGCATCCGCACGCCGCAGCCGATGTCGGAAGCCCGCGCCAAGCCCGGCGAGCGCAGCATGGAAGTGGCCATGCCGGCCGCCTATGCCGAACTCGTCAAAGTCCGTGAGACGCTGGAGAAGCACTACACGGACATGCAGGACATCGAGTTCACCGTGCAGCAGAACAAGCTGTACATGCTGCAGACCCGCAACGGGAAGCGCACCGCCGCGGCCAGCCTGAAGATCGCCGTCGACATGGCGCGCGAGGGGCTGATCGATGAGCGCGAGGCGGTCCGGCGCGTCTCGCCCGGCTCGCTCGACCAGCTGCTGCACCCGACGCTGGACCCGAAGGCGCCGCGCAACCTGCTCTCCAAGGGCCTGCCGGCCTCGCCGGGTGCCGCCTGCGGCACCGTCGTCTTCTCCGCCGACGAGGCCGAGGCGCGCGCCGCCAAGGGCGAGAGCGTCATCCTGGTGCGTATCGAGACCTCGCCCGAGGACATCCACGGCATGCACGCCGCCAAGGGCATCCTGACCACGCGCGGCGGCATGACCAGCCACGCGGCGGTGGTGGCCCGCGGCATGGGCCGGCCCTGCGTGGCGGGCGCTGGCGGTGTCGTCGTCGACTACAACAGCCAGCAGCTGCGCGCCGGCGGCCAGACCATCCAGGCGGGCGAGACCATCACCCTCGATGGCGCCACGGGCGAGATTTTTCTCGGTGCCGTGGCGATGGTGGAGCCGCAGCTCTCCGGCGATTTCGCGACGCTGATGGGCTGGGCCGACAAGGTCCGCCGCCTGAAGGTGCGGGCGAATGCGGAAACGCCCCTCGATGCCGATACGGCGAAAAAATTCGGCGCCGAGGGCATCGGTCTGTGCCGCACCGAGCACATGTTCTTCGACCCGGCGCGCATCGGCGCCGTGCGCCAGATGATCATGTCGGAGAGCGAGGGCGGCCGCCGCGACGCGCTGGCCAAGCTGCTGCCCTTCCAGCGCGAGGATTTTTCCGAGCTGTTCCGCATCATGGCGGGCTTCCCGGTGACGATCCGCCTGCTCGATCCGCCGCTGCATGAATTCCTCCCCCACAAGGAGGAGGAGCTGGCCGAGGTGGCGGAGAGCCTCGGCGCCGACCTGGCCACCATGCAGCGCCGCGCCGCCGATCTGTCGGAAGCGAACCCGATGCTCGGCCATCGCGGCTGCCGTCTCGGCGTGACCTATCCCGAGATCTATGAGATGCAGGCGCGCGCCATCTTCGAGGCCGCCGTCGCCATCGCCAAGGAAACGGGCAAGGCGCCGGTGCCCGAGATCATGATCCCGCTGGTCGCCACCCGGAAGGAGCTGGAGATCACGCGCGCCCAGGTCGACAAGGTGGCGAAGGAGGTCTTCGCCGAGGCGGGCCAGGAGATCGAGTACCTGGTCGGCACCATGATCGAGCTGCCGCGCGCGGCGCTGACGGCGGACGCCATCGCCGGCACCGCCGACTTCTTCTCCTTCGGCACCAACGACCTGACGCAGACGACTTTCGGCCTGTCGCGTGACGATGCCGGCAAGTTCCTGCCCTATTATGTGGAGAAGGGCATCCTGCCGAAGGACCCGTTCGTCTCGATCGACCCGGAGGGTGTCGGCGCGCTGGTGCAGATCGCCACCGAGAAGGGCCGGTCGGTGAAGCCGGCCATCAAGCTTGGCATCTGCGGCGAGCATGGCGGCGACCCGTCCTCGATCCAGTTCTGCGAGAGTGTCGGGCTGGATTACGTGTCGTGCTCGCCTTACCGCGTGCCGGTGGCGCGGCTGGCGGCGGCGCAGGCCGCCCTTTCCGGCGCCTCCGACCGCACCGCTTAGTTCTGTCAGGCTGCCGCGGTCTCGTTCAGAAGCGGGGCGCGGCGCTGGGCCGGGGTGGCGGCTGTGAGTGCGGCGATCCCATCGCGGCCCTGACCGGCAGCGGACAGAAAAAA
>NZ_GG770778.1:143352-171103 GCF_000164635.1 Pseudoroseomonas cervicalis ATCC 49957
GAGGCCGCCGTGGCGCTGCCCGGCCGCAGCCGGCTGATGGCGGCGCAGGCGCTGGATGTCGCCGACTGGCTGCCCAACGACCTGCTGCTGAAGCTGGACCGCTGCCTGATGGCGCATGCGGTGGAGGGGCGCACCCCCTTCCTGGACAGCGCCGTGGCCGAGGCGGTGTTCCGCCTGCCGGACGCGCTGAAGGTGCGCAACGGCGCGGGCAAGTGGCTGCTGCGCGAATGGCTGGCCCGCCACCTGCCGGCGGCCGAGCCGCACCGGCCGAAGCAGGGCTTCACCGTGCCGGTCGGCGCCTGGATCGCCGCCAAGGGGGAGAGGCTGGGGCCGCTGGTGGCGGCGCAGCCCGGCGTGGCCGAGATCGCCCGGCCCGACCGCGTGGCCGCCCTGTTCAAGGCGGCGGGCGGCAAGCGCGAGGGCTTCGCCGCCTGGCACCTGCTGTTCTACGCGCTGTGGCACCGCCGGCATGTCGAGGGGGTGATGCCCGCGGGCGACACCTTCGAGTATCTGGCGGCGCACTGAGCGCGACCGGCTTGAGGGGGCTTTGCCCCCTCAAACTCCCCCAGCAGGGGACAAGGTCCCCTGCACCCGCTATCAGTTTAGAATCCAAACAGATGGGTTTCCAAAGGCCTCAGGCCTTTGGTGGGGAGTGAGAGGGGCAAAGCCCCTCTCAGGCGCGCGGGCCGTATGGCCGCGCGACGCCGCTCAGCGGCGGGCCATGCCCTTGCGGAACTCGCGCTCCACGGCCGAGCGCTCGCCCGAGCCGATGCGGCGCATGATCTCGCGGATGATGGCGGCGGAGACGCGGAGTCGCTTGGCCAGGTATTCCACCTCGGCCTCGTCGAAGACCATGGTCTGCGCCTCGGCCTGCGGGGCCGCGGCGGGTTTCTTGCGGAGATCGGACATGGGGGCTCCTGCCGGCATCTGCCGGGGCTGGGGGAGCGGCGGGCCGGAGCGGCCGGCGCGTCGTGACAAGGCCGCGGAAACGCGGCGGGCCGGGCGCCGTGGCGCCGGCGGCAGGGCTAGCGGAGCGCCTCGGCGCCGCGGCCGCGCAGCTGGCTTTCGCGCACCACGCGCTCATGCCCGTCCTGCTGGCTGCGCACGCGGTATTCGCGGTCGCTGCCATCGTTCGGCAGCAGCCGCGTCACGGCATAGGCGCCGCGCGGGATGTTGCCGTCATACTTGCCGGGGACGAGTTCGACGATCTGGCCGACCGAGTAGCCATGGGGAGGCATGTCTGTTCCTTTGAGGCCGGATGCGTCGCGGGCGGCCAGGCGGGCCGCCGGAAGCGGCCGGGCCGGGCGCACCACGGAGGGTGCCCGGCCACGGCCTTCGCCCCGGGCGCGCGGCCCGGGGCGCGCCGGGCCTCAGGCCTGGCGCAGATTGGTCGCGGAGACCTTGCCCTGCTGGCCCTGCTGCAGGTCATACTGCAGGCGCTCGCCCTCGCGCGGCTCGCGCAGGCCGGAGCGCTGCACGTCGGAGACGTGCAGGAAGACGTCCTTGGAGCCGTCTTCCGGCTGGATGAAGCCGTAGCCCTTGGTGGCGTTGAACCACTTGACGGTGCCGAAAGCCATGATGCTGTTCCGTTCAAAAACAGAAGGCCGCCCCACGGACATCGCGGGGCGGATCGAACGTCGCGGGAGACGGACACCGGGCTCGGCGCTCGCGAGGAGCAGGGAGCAGGCCGAACCAAACGAGCTGACCCGACCAACATGGTCCTGCGCGCCGGTGGGTGCAACCTTTAAATGGCCGGCACGTCCGCGCGGCGCGCGCGGCAGCCGCCCGCGCCGGGGCGCGGGCGGGGCGGATCACTCCTCGACGAAGGGGTTCTTGCCGCCGCGGGCATTCACCCGGACCGGCACGCCCGGCATGTCGAAGGCGTCGCGGAAGCTGTTCACCAGGTAGCGGCGATAGTCTTCCGGCAGGTCCTCGGCGCGGGGGCCGAAGATGGCGATGGTGGGTGGCCGTGCCTTCGGCATGGTGGCGTAGCGCAGCTTGATGCGGCGGCCATTGGCCAGGGGCGGGGCGTGGCGGGCCAGCGCCGCCTCGAACCAGCGGTTCAGCTCGCCGGTCGGGATGCGGCGGTTCCAGCGCTCCACCGTCTGCCGCACCGCCGGCATCAGCCGCTCCACCCCGCGCCCGGTCATGGCCGAGAGGGTGACGACCTCCACCCCCTTGAGCTGCGCCAGCGAGGCGGTGAGCACGTCGTCCAGCTTGCGGCGGCAGGCGGCGCGGTCCTCGACGGCGTCCCATTTGTTGAAGGCGATGATGACGGCGCGGCCCTCGCGCTCGGCCAGGCGGGCGATGCGCAGGTCCTGCTCATCCATGCCGAGATTGGCGTCGAGCACCAGGATGGCGGCCTCCGCCTCCTTCAGCGCGGCGATGGTGGCGGCCACCGACATCTGCTCCAGCCCCTCGATGATGCGGGCCTTCTTGCGCATGCCGGCGGTGTCGACCAGCCGCACCTTGCCGCCGGTCTCGTCGGTCCATTCCACCGCCACGGCGTCGCGGGTCAGGCCCGGCTCGGGGCCGGTGATCATCCGCTCCTCGCCCAGCAGGGCGTTCAGCAGGGTCGACTTGCCGGCATTGGGCCGGCCGACGATGGCCAGGCGCAGCGGGCGGCTGCGGTCGCGGGCGTCCTCGTCCTCCTCCTCCGGCAGCAGCTCGGCGGCGGTGGTGTGCAGGTCGGCGATGCCCTCGCCATGCTCGGCGGAGATGGCGACCGGGTCGCCGAGGCCCAGCTCATAGGCCTCGTAGGCGGCCATGCCGCCGCCGCGGCCCTCGGTCTTGTTGGCGACCAGCAGCACCGGCACGCTCTGGCGGCGCAGCCAGGCGGCGAAGGCGCGGTCGGAGGGGGTGATGCCGGCGCGCGCATCGACCACGAAGAGCACCAGGTCGGCGTCGCGGATGGCGGCTTCGGAGCTGGCGCGCATGCGGCCGGCCACGGTGTCGGGCGGCGCTTCCTCCAGCCCGGCCGTGTCGAGCAGCAGCACGGCGCGGCCGCCGAGGCGGGCTTCCGTCTCCTTGCGGTCGCGGGTGACGCCCGGGGTGTCGTCCACAATGGCGAGCTTGCGCCCGGCCAGGCGGTTGAACAGCGTGGACTTGCCCACATTGGGGCGGCCGATGATGGCGATACGAGGCAGCATGATGCCCCGCCTTTACAGCGGAACGCCCTCTGGCGAAACCAAATCCGCAGGCGGGGTCCCCAGGGGCCTATGGGGGGCTCCTAGCCCCCCGGCGGGGTCCAGGGGCGGCGCCCCTGGAATCTTGTTTTACCGGTACGCCACCAGCGTCCCGTCATCGGTGAGCAGGACCAGCGTGTCCTGCGCCACCGCGCCGGGCAGGGTGGTGGAGCCCGGCAGGCGCAGCCGCCCGCCGATCTGCCCGGAGCCGGGGTTGATCAGCAGCGCCTCGCCCTTGCTGGAGGGCAGGATGAGCTGCCCGCCGGCCAGGATCGGGGTGGCGAAGCTCGCCGCCTCGAACTTCTTCGGGTCGGTGCCTTCCGGCGGCGCGTTCAGCTCGGCCACCCAGCGCAGGCGGCCGCTCTCGCGCTGCACGGCGGTGAGCACGCCATTGTCGCCCACCAGGAACAGCCAGTCGCCGGCGACGACCGGGCTTTCCGTGCCGCCCAGCTCATGCTCCCACAGCCGGCGGCCGGAGCGCAGGTCGACCGCCATGGAGGTGCCGCCCATGCCCATGGCATAGACGCGGCCCTCGAAGATCACCGGCAGGCCGCGCACCCCGGCGATGTCGCCGAGCCCGCCGCGGCCCTGGCCGGCCAGGCTCTCGGTCCATTGCACGCGGCCATCCTGCGGCCGCATCGCCACCAGCTCGCCCGAGGGGAAGCCGGCGACGACGAAATCCTCGTCCACCGCGGGGCCGGGCAGGCCGAGCGGCAGGGCGGTCGCCGCCTGGGCGCGGTAGGTCCAGAGCCGGCGGCCATCCTCGGCCGAGAGCGCCAGCAGCTGGTTCTCCAGCGTCGGCACATAGACGCGGCCGGCGAAGACGGTGGGGGCGCCGCGGGTCGGCGCCGGCAGGCGGGCGCGCCAGCGCTGCTGGCCGCTCGCCGGGTCGAGGGCGATCAGCTCGGCGAGGCCCGTGGTGACGTAGAGCGTGCCGTCGGCGAAGGCGCAGCCGGCGCCGACGCCGCCGACATCATCCTTCTCGGGGCGCGTGTCGAAGCGCCAGCGGCGGCCGCCGGAGGCGAGGTCGAAGGCCGAGACCTCGCCATAGGCATCGGCCGCGAAGACCGTGCCTCCGGCGATGACCGGGCCGCTGGTCAGGCGGCGGCGATAGGAGCTGCCGGTGCCGACCGAGACGCGCCAGGCCTGGCCGAGCTGGGCGCCGAGCGCGCTGTGGCCGGTGGCATGGGCGGGGCCGCCGCCGGGTTGCGGCCAGGCCTCGCGCGCGGTGGGGGGCGGCAGGGCCAGGGGCTGGCCGGCCAGCGACGCATCGGCCTCCAACGGGCGCTGCGCGGCCAGGATCGAGCGGCGCTCGCCCGGCAGGCGGTCCTTGCTTTCCCCGAACATGTCGAGAATGCCGCAGCCGCTCAGCAGCCCCGCGCCGCCGAGCAGCGCCGCACGCCGTGTCCAGACTTTGCCCTGCATCACACCCCCAATCCTGCGGCCAGCCGGCCGGCGCGCTCGCGCAGGCCCTGCGGCGCGGTGACATCCTGGGCCAGCGCGTCGAATTCACGCTTGGCAGTGGCCTTGTCGCCCTGGCGGAGCGCCAGCAGCCCCTGCAGCTCGCGCGCCGAGGCGCGCCAGGCGCTGCCCTCGGCCGCCAGCGGGCCGAGGCGCGCGGAAAGCTGCGCCGGGTCCTGCGAATCGATGCCGTGCAGCGCCCACATCAGGCTGGCGAGGTCGCGGTAGATCCGCGGCGCGGCATTGTCGGCGGAGAGCTGGTTCCACAGCGCCAGGGCGCCGTCGCGGTCGCCGGTCTCGGCCTTCAGCGCGGCGGCGCGCAGGGCCGAGAGGATCCGGTAGCCTTCCGGGCCGCTGCTGGCGAGGCCGGCGAAGCGGTCGCCGATCGCCCGCAGATCGGCGCCCTGCGCCTCGGCGGCGCGGTGCTGCTCCAGGAAGATGGCGGCGGATTGCGTGGCCTCGCGCTGCTGGTACCAGCGCCAGCCCTGCCAGCCGCCGAGACCGGCCAGGACCAGCAGCGCCAGGCCCGCGACCAGCCCGCCATACCGCAGGGCCATGCGGCGGGCCCGCTCGGCCCGCAGCTCCTCCTGCACTTCGTCGAAAATATCCGGCAAGGTCCGGTCCCTGAAGCCTGTGACAAGCGCGCGGGACCATAGCGGCAGCGAGGGGCGAAGTTAAGGGCAAGGGCGGCGGGGCCGCCCCGGCCCCGCCTCAGTGGAACAGGACCGGCCTGCCCTGCGGGCTGCCCAGCACCTCGTCCTCGCGCATCGCCAGCTGGCCGCGCACGATGGTCATCACCGGCCAGCCGGTGACGCGCTGCCCGGCAAACGGCGTCCAGCCGCAGGGGGAGGCGATCCAGCTCTCCTCGATGGTGCGGCTCTTCTTCAGGTCGACCACGGTGAAGTCGGCGTCATAGCCGGCGGCGAGCCGCCCCTTGGTGACGGCGCCATAGACCCGGGCCGGGCCGGCCGACATCAGGTCCACCATCCGGCCGAGGGTCAGGCGCCCGGCATTCACATGGTCGAGCATCAGCGGCGCCAGGGTCTGCACGCCGGTGAGCCCCGCCGCCGTCGCCGGCCAGGGGCGCTCCTTCGCCGCGCGGCTGTGCGGCGCGTGGTCGGAGCCGATGCAGTCCACCGTGCCGTTGCGCACCGCCTCCCACGCCGCCGCCTGGTGGCGGGCGTCGCGGATCGGCGGGTTCATCACCGCATAGCCGCCCAGCCGCTCATAGGCCTCGTCGGTCTGGGAGAGGTGGTTGACCAGCACCTCGACGGTCGCGACGTCGCGGAAATCCTTCAGGTAGACCAGCTCCTCGGCGGTCGAGACGTGCAGGATATGCGCAGGCCGCCCGGTCTCGCGCGCCAGCGCCATCAGCCGGCGGGTGCCGAGGAAGGCGCATTCGACATCGCGCCACTCGGCATGCAGCCGGTGCGGGCCGCCGGCGGCGTAGAGCGGCTTGCGCTCCTGCAGCCGGTACTCGTCCTCCGAATGGTAGGAGATGCGGCGGCGGCCGAGCCGCATCACCCGCTCCAGGCTGGCATCGTCATCGACCAGCAGGTCGCCGGTCGAGGAGCCGGCGAAGACCTTGATGCCGCAGACATCCGGATTGGCTTCCAGCGCCGCCAGCTCGGCGATGTTGGACTTGGCGGCGCCGACATAGAAGCCGATGTCGCACCAGGCCTTGCCCTGCACATAGGCCCGCTTTTCCTCCAGCGCCGCCTGGCTGGTGATGGAGGGGGTGGTGTTCGGCATGTCGAACACCGCCGTGATGCCGCCCAGGATGGCGGCCTTCGTCCCGTTCGGGATGGTCTCCACCGCCGGGTCGCCCGGGTCGCGCAGATGCACATGCGGGTCGATCAGCCCGGGCAGCACATGCAGCCCGGCGCAGTCCACCACCTGCGGCGCGTGGGCCGCGCCGAGATCGCCGATCGCGGCGATGCGGCCGGCCTTGACGCCGACATCCGCCACCGCCTCGCCCCAGGGCAGCACGCAGGTTCCCCCGCGCAGGATGAGATCGAAGCTGGTCATGCGGCATCCTCTCGACGCAAACGGACGCCCTGTCTTTAGGCAAGTTTGCCGCCGGGGGCGACCCCTCGCCGGCGATCTGCTAGCCAGTCCGGCCAAGCCTGCCGGGGAGAGAATCCGCATGAGCCTGTCCGAGCGCCTGCGCGCCCAGAACGCCGCCGACTGGGACGCCGCCATCACCCACCGCTTCGCCGCCGAGCTGGGCGCGGGCCGCATCGACCCCGCCGTGCTGCGCGCCTATCTGGTGCAGGACTACCAGTTCATCGACCGCTTCGTGGCGCTGCTGGGCGCGGCCATCGCCTCGGCCGACAGCTTCGCCGCGCGGCTGCGCCTCTCCCGCTTCCTGGCGATGATCACCAGCGACGAGAACACCTATTTCCAGCGCGCCTTCGACGAGCTCGGCGTGCCGGAGGCGGAGCGCACCGCGCCAGAGCTGAGCGAGACCACCCGCGCCTTCCAGGACCTGATGCGCGAGGCCGCCGAAAGCCGCTCCTACGCCCAGGCGCTGTCGGTGCTGGCGGTGGCGGAATGGCTCTACCTGAGCTGGGCCGAGAGGCTGGACGGGCCGAAGCCCGAAAGCTTCCTGCACGCCGAATGGATCACCCTGCACGACAACGATTATTTCCGCGGCTTCGTCGGCTGGCTGCGCGGCGAGCTGGACCGCGTCGGGCCGGCGGAGGAAGCCGCCTGCGCCGCGCTGTTCGGGCGGGCGGTCCAGCTGGAGCGGCGGTTTTTCGACGATCTCTACAGGTAGGAGCTGGGGAGGCTCCGCCTCCCCAGACCCCTCCGCCGGGGTGGCAGGGCCACCCCGGACCCCGCCATCAGATGGCGCCAAACTGAAGGCGGGGTCCGGGGGGACCCTGTCCCCCCGGCCTTTGCTTCAGCGCGCCAGCAACTGCTCCGCGATCTGCACGGCGTTCAGCGCCGCGCCCTTCAGCAGCTGGTCGCCGGCCACGAAGAACGCCACCGAATGGCCGCTCGGGTCGCCCAGATCGGCGCGGAAGCGGCCGGCCAGCACATCGCCCTGGCCCGAGGCCTCGGACGGCATCGGGAAATGGTTCGCCGCGCGGTCATCGACGATGCGCACCCCCGGCGCCTCGGCCAGCAGCGCCTTCACCTCGTCCGGGGAGACCGGGCGGCTGAACTCGACATTCAGCGCGATGGCATGGGCGCGCAGGATCGGCACGCGGATGCAGGTGATGCCGAGCGGCAGAGCCGGGGCGTCCATGATGCGCCGGGTCTCGGCGATCACCTTCAGCTCCTCGCCATTGTAGCCGGTCTCGGGGTCGACCTCGGCATTGTGGCTGAACAGGTTGAAGGCATAGGGGTGCGGCAGCACCTGCGGCGTGAAGGCCTCGCCCTTCAGATAGGCCTCGGTCGAGGCGCGCAGCTCCTCCATCGCCGCGGCGCCGGCGCCGGAGGCCGCCTGGTAGGTGGCGGCGGTGACGCGGCGGATGCCGATCGCCTGTTGCAGCGGCCAGAGCGGCACGGTGGCGATGATGGCGACGCAGTTCGGGTTGGCGATGATGCCACGATGCCGCGCGATCTCGGCCCCGTTCACCTCGGGCACCACCAGCGGCACGTCGGGGTCCATGCGGAAGGCGGAGGAATTGTCCACCACCACCGCGCCGGCCTTCACCGCCGCCGCCGCGTAGCGCTTCGACACGCCCGAGCCGGCGGAGAACAGGGCGAGGTCCACACCCTCGAAGCTGGCCTCGTCCAGCGCCTCGATGGCCAGGTCCTGGCCGCGGAAGCGCATGGTCTTGCCGGCCGAGCGCGGCGAGGCCAGCAGCTTCAGCGAGGCCAGCGGGAAGTCGCGCTCCTCAAGGGAGCGCAGCATCTCGACGCCGACGGCGCCGGTGGCGCCGACAATGGCGACCACGGGGTTGGCGGCCACGCTCTGATGCGGCGGCTGGGCCAGTTCGGCGGAGGAGGAAAGGGCGTTCATCGATCTCTGTCCGGTGGGGCCGGGAGAGACGGGGCCGGGTTCCTGTCCGGCTCTGGCCCCGTCCGTCTCCGGCGGGGCCTTCTGGTGGTTATGCTGCGGCGACCCGCGCATGCACCAGAGGACGCCCCGCCGGAGCGGTCGTCTTGGTAATGCGCTTGATGATGATCGGGGCGAACATGCCGGTCATTTCGCCCCGGATGCGGGCCGCCGTCAAGGTGGCGTGAGCGGGGGCGTGGCCCCCGCCCCGGGATCAGCCCCGGAAAAGAACCGTCTGGCCGTGCCGCGACTCGGCCGGCAGGCAGAGCGCGGCGAGCGCCGGCGCCACGTCGCGCGGCTGGGCGATGCTGTCCGGGTCCTCGCCCGGCATCGCCTGGGCGCGCATCTTGGTCGCCACCACGTCGGGGTCGAACAGGTTCACGCGCAGCGCGGTGTGCTCCACCTCCTGCGCCCAGGTCTGGACGAGGTGCTCCATGCCCGCCTTGGAGGCGCCATAGAGCCCCCAGAAGGCCTTGGGCCGCTGCACCCGCCCGGTGGTGACGAACACCGCCCGCCCCGCCGGCGCCGCGCGCAGCGGCGGGTCGCAGGTGCGGATCAGCCGCCAGGCGGCGGTCAGGTTGGTGCCGATGACGTCGTTCCAGTCGCGCGGGGTGATGTGCGCGACGGGGGTCAGCGCGCCCAGCGCCCCGGCATTGTGGATCAGGATGTCGAGCCGGCCGAAGCGCTCCACCAGGGAGGGGCCGACCATGTCGATCTTGTCGGCATCCTTCACCAGGTTGAAGGGCAGCAGCGTGGCCTGGCCGCCGACGGCGCGGATGGCGTCGTCGGTCTCCTCCAGCCCGCCCTGGGTGCGGGCGATCAGCACGCAATGCGCGCCGAGCCGCGCCAGCTCCACCGCCGTCGCAGCCCCGATGCCGCGGCTGGCGCCGGTGAGGAGGGCGATCTGCCCGGCCAGCGGCCGGGCGGTGCCCGCCACCGCCGCGTCCGTCACCGCGCTCACTGGCCGTTGGCCGCCAGCAGCGCGGGGACGCGCTCGGGATGGCCCTCGAGATCGGTCAGCGGAATGGCGTAGTCGCCGGTGAAGCAGGCATCGCAATAGCCGGGGTTGCTGGCGTCGCGGCCCGGCCGGCCGAGCGCGCGGTACATGCCGTCCAGCGAGATGAAGGCGAGGCTGTCGGCGCCGATGATGCGGGCCATCTCCTCGACATCATGGTTGGCGGCCAGCAGCTTCTCCCGCTCCGGCGTGTCGATGCCGTAGAAGCAGGAATGCGTCGTCGGCGGCGAGGAGATGCGCATATGCACCTCCTTGGCGCCGGCCTGGCGCACCATCTCGACGATCTTCTTCGAGGTGGTGCCGCGCACGATCGAATCATCCACCAGGATGACGCGCTTGCCCTCGATCATCGGCCGGTTGGCGCTGTGCTTCAGCTTCACGCCCAGATGGCGGATCTGGTCGGTGGGCTCGATGAAGGTGCGGCCGACATAGTGGTTGCGGATGATGCCGAGCTCGAAGGGAATGCCGGCCTCGGTCGCGTAGCCCATGGCGGCGGGGACGCCGGAATCCGGCACCGGCACCACCACATCGGCCTCGACATGGCTCTCGCGCGCCAGCTCGGAGCCGATGCGCTTGCGCGTCGCGTAGACCGGCGTGCCCTCCACCACCGAATCGGGGCGGGCGAAATAGATGTACTCGAAGATGCAGAACCGGCTCTGGCCGCGGCCGAAGGGCTTGATGCTGCGCAGCCCGTCATTGTCGATGAGCACGATCTCGCCCGGCTCGACATCGCGGATGAACTCGGCGCCGACGATGTCGAGGGCGCAGGTCTCGCTGGCCAGCACATAGGCGCCGCCCTCCGGCGCGCCGAGGCGGCCGAGCACCAGCGGGCGCACGCCCAGCGGGTCGCGCGCGCCGATCAGCGCGCCATCATGCAGCGCGATCAGCGAATAGGCGCCCTGCACCTGCTTCAGCGCGTCGATCAGCCGGTCCACCACATTGGCGTAGAGGCTGATGGCGATGAGGTGGACGAACACCTCCGAATCGGTGGTGCTCTGGAACAGGCAGCCGCGGCGGACCAGGGCGCGCTTCAGCGCCGTCGCATTGGTCAGGTTGCCGTTGTGGGCGACGGCCAGGCCGCCGAACTCGAAATCGGCGAAGAGCGGCTGCACGTTGCGCAGCGCGGTCTCGCCGGTGGTGGCGTAGCGGTTGTGGCCGACGGCGCTGCGCCCCTTCAGCCCCGCCATCACCTTGGCGTCGCCGAAGATGTCGCCCACCAGCCCCAGGCCGCGATGCGCGTTGAACTTGGCCGAGGCCGTGCCCGCATCCGCCAGGGTGACGATGCCGGAGGCTTCCTGCCCGCGATGCTGCAGGGCATGCAGGCCGAGCGCGGTCAGTGCCGCGGCGTCGGTCGCGTTCCAGACTCCGAAGACGCCGCATTCCTCATGGAAGCCGTCATCGTCGTCCCAGGGATGGGTGGAGGGCAGGGGCTGCATCGGCATCCTCGTTACCGGCTCTGGGCCGGGGGCCGCAGCAGCTCATCCATGCTGGGCATGCTGCGCTGCGGCAGATCGGGTAGGCGCGGGCGATACTCCGGCGGAAGCTGCGACACAAGCATCGCCGCCCCATCCGCCACGATGGGCAGGCTGCGTGCCTCCTGCACCGGCTCGGGCCAGCGCTCGACCTGAGGCAGGAACAACCCGCCCACGATATAAGCGAGCACGACCAGGAAAGCACCCCGCGCGAGGCCGAACACCATGCCGAGGGCGCGATCCAGACCCCCGAGCACCGAGGCCCGCACCAGCCCGGCGAACCAGCCGATCAGCAGCTTGAGCACGATCAGCGCGATCAGGAAGGCGACGGCACCGCCGACGATCTCGGCCAGCCAGGGCGGCTGCACATAGGTGCCGGCGAGCTGCGACGCGCCCGGCAGCATATAGATGGCGAACAGGCCGGCGCCGATCCAGGCGCCGACGCCCAGCACCTCACGCACCAGGCCGCGAAAGAAGGCGATGAGCGCCGAGAGGGCGACCACTGCCAGGACAATGCCGTCCACCCAGGTCATCGCCGCCCCTATACCCAAGCCCCTGCCCCCCCGCCATCTTTCTTTCGGGCTGCCGCCGTCGGGTGGGGAGGCGGGACGCTGCAGGGGAGGGGGTGCGGGTGTCGTGCGACGGCCGGCGGCGTGGTGCTGCCGGCCGCCAGCGGCGGCCGGCCCTGACAGAAAGAAGAAGGGGGCGCGGGGGAATTCATTCCCCCGCTTTCTTTTCCTTCTTTTCTGTCTTCCCCGCGGCGGCGGCGGCCATCGGCGCCACCAGATCGGCGAGGTGCCCGATCTCGGTCAGGCGCAGCCCCTCATGGGCGGGGGCGGCGCGGCCGCCGCGCGCCACGCGGCGCGGCAGCATGGCGGCGGCGAAGCCGAGCTTGGCGGCCTCGCGCAGGCGGGTATCGGTCTGCGCCACCTGGCGCACCTCGCCGGAGAGGCCGATCTCGCCGAAGAACACCATGTCCGGGTCGGTCGGCCGGTCGGTGGCGGCGGAGACCAGGGCGGCGGCGACGGCGAGGTCGGCCGCCGGCTCCCCCACCCGCAGCCCGCCGGCGATGTTCAGGTAGACGTCGTTCTGGCCGAGGCTGACGCGGCAGCGGGATTCCAGCACCGCCATCAGCATGGCCAGCCGCCCGGAATCCCACCCCACCACCTGCCGCCGCGGCGAGCCGCCGGAGGCGGAGGGCGAGAGCAGCACCTGGATTTCCACCAGCACCGGCCGCGTGCCCTCCATCCCGGCGAAGACGGCACTCCCGGAGATATTGCCGCGCCGCTCGGCCAGGAAGAGGGCGGAGGGGTTGGCGACCTCCATCAGCCCGCGATCGGTCATCTCGAAGACGCCGATCTCGTCGGTGGCGCCGAAGCGGTTCTTCACCGCGCGCAGGATGCGGAACTGGTGGCCGCGATCGCCTTCGAAATACAGCGTGGCGTCCACCATGTGCTCCAGCACGCGGGGCCCGGCCAGGGTGCCTTCCTTGGTCACATGCCCCACCAGCACCACGGCGAAGTTGCGGGTCTTGGCCAGCCGCGTCAGCTCGGCGGCGCAGGCGCGCACCTGGCTGACGGTGCCGGGGGCCGAATCCAGGCTGTCCAGCCAGACCGTCTGGATCGAGTCGATGATGACCAGCGTCGCCTCCTTCTCCTCCTCCAGGCTGGCCGCGATGTCGCGCAGGCTGGTGGTGGCGGCGAGGCCGAGCGGGCTGTCCTGCAGGCCGAGGCGCAGCGCCCGCAGCCGCACCTGATCGATCGCCTCCTCGCCCGAGATATAGAGGACACGCCGCCCGGCATTGGCGATGCGCGCCGCCGCCTGCAACAGGATGGTCGACTTGCCGATGCCGGGGTCGCCGCCCACCAGGATGACGCTGCCGGGCACGAAGCCGCCGCCCAGCACCCGGTCCAGCTCCGCCATGCCGCTGACGGTGCGCGGCGGCGGCGCGGCGCGGCCCTTCAGCGCCACGAATTCCAGCCTGCGGCCACCGGCCGACTTGCCAGCGGGGCCGGGGGCGCGCGGCGCCTCGGGCTGCTCCTCGACGATGGTGTTCCATTCGCCGCAGGTGTCGCAGCGGCCCTGCCAGCGCGGGGCGATGGCGCCGCAATTCTGGCAGACGAAGCGGGCGGTGGATTTGGCCATGCGGCCTATATGGGACGAAAAGGGAACAAAGGCGAGTGGTTCTCTGGGGAGGCTCCGCCTCCCCAGACCCCTCCGCCGGGGTGGCAGGGCCACCCCGGACCCCGCCTTCAGTTGGCGCGGGGTTCCAGGGGCGGAGCCCCTGGCTACTTCCGCAATTCCATGGTGATCGGCCCCTCGCGCTCGCCATTGGCGAACTGGTCCACCATCGGGTTGCCGCTGTGGCCGAGCGTCGCGGCCGGGCCGGTCCAGACCATGCGGCCCTTGTGCAGCATGGCCGCCGTCTCGCCGATGCGCCTTGCGCTGGCCATGTCGTGGGTGATCGACACGGCGGTCGCGCCCAGGCGCTGCACGCAATCGACGATCAGCCCGTCGATCACCGCGCCCATGATCGGGTCGAGGCCGGTGGTCGGCTCATCGAAGAAGATGATCTCCGGCTCGGCGGCGATGGCGCGCGCCAGGCCGACGCGCTTCTGCATGCCGCCCGAGAGTTCCGAGGGGGAGAGGTCGCCGACGCTGGCGGCCAGCCCCACCTGGGCCAGCACCTCGGCCGCCTTGTCGCGCGCCTTGGCGCGGGTGATGCGCTTCTGCGCCAGCAGCTTGAAGCAGACATTCTCCCAGACCGGCAGGCTGTCGAACAGCGCGCCATTCTGGAACAGCATGCCGATGCGGTCGTTCAGCGCCTCGCGCTCGCGCCGCGGCATGGCGAGCACGTCGCGCCCGTCGATCTCGATGCTGCCGGCATCGGGGCGGATCAGCCCCAGGATGCACTTGATGGTGACCGACTTGCCGGAGCCGGAGCCGCCCAGGATCACCATGCCCTGGCCGGCGGCGATGTCGAGATCGACGCCATCCAGCACCGTCTTGGCGCCGAAGCGCTTGGTCAGGCCGCGCAGGCGGATTTTCGGGGTGCCGGTCATGCGCCGAAGAACATCGCTGTCAGGATATAGTCCAGCGCCAGGATCAGGATGGAGGAGGCCACCACCGCGCGGGTGGTCGCGGCGCCCACGCCCTGCGCGCCACCACGGCTGTTGTAGCCGCTGTAGCAGCCCATCAGCGTGATGGTGAAGCCGAACACCGCCGCCTTCACCAGGCCGGAGATGACGTCCATCGGCTGCACGAAGTTCAGCGTCGAGGTCAGGTAGGAGGCCGAGGTGAAGCCGAGCTGCGCGGTGCCGATCAGCCAGCCGCCCATGACGCCCAGGATGTCGGCCACCACCACCAGCAGCGGCATGGCCAGCGTCCCGGCCAGCAGGCGCGGCGCCACCAGGTACTTCATGGGGTTGGTCGACAGCGTGGTCAGCGCGTCGATCTGGTCGGTGACGCGCATGGTGCCGATCTCGGCGGCGAAGGCGGCGCCGATGCGGCCCGCCACCATCAGCCCCGCCAGCACCGGACCCAGCTCCCGCGTGATGGAGAGCACCACGACATTGGCGATGGCGCTCTCGGCCCCGAAGCGGGAGAAGCCGGAATAGGATTGCAGCGCCAGCACCATGCCGGTGAAGATCGCGGTCAGCGACACCACGGGCAGGGAGAAATAGCCGATCTCCACGAAGGCGCGCAGGAACAGCCGCGGATAGAAGGGCGGCCGCACGAGATGCGACACGCCCTCCACCGCGAACAGGGCGATGGCGCCGGCGGCACGGCAGGCGCCGAGCACGCCGCGGCCGATGGCCGCCAGGGCGTTCAGGATCAGGTTCAAATCGCGGCTACCGCTTCATGCCGGGAGGTAGCGCCGCCGGTAGCGGGCGCCGAGGGAGGTCAGGATCTCATAGCCGATGGTGCCGGCCAGCGCCGCCACCGCATCCGGCGTCTGGCGCGGGCCGATCAGCTCCACCCGGTCGCCCGGGCGGGCTTCGGGGGCGTCGGTCACGTCCAGGGTGATCAGATCCATCGACACCCGCCCCACCAGTGGCACATCCTGGCCGTGCAGGGTGGCGACACCCTGGTTGGACAGGACACGCAGATAGCCATCGGCATAGCCCGCCGCAATGGTGGCGATCCGGCTGTCACGCTTTGCGACCCAGCTGGCGCCGTAGCCGACGCTGGTGCCGGCCGGCACCTCCCGCAGTTGCAGGATGGGCACCGTCAGCCGCAGCACCGGCCGCATCGGGTTGGGCTGGCCGGGCGTCGGGTTGATGCCGTAGAGGGCGCAGCCCGGCCGGGCGAGGTCGGAGGCGAAACCCTCCCCGAGGAACAGGCCGGAGGAATTGGCGAAGCTCGCGGGCAGGCCGGGCAGGCCGGCGCGCACGGCGGCGAAACGCGCCGCCTGTTGCGCGTTCAGCGGGTGGCCCGGCTCGTCGGCGCAGGCCAGGTGCGTCATCACATAGCGCAGGCCGAGATCGGAGAGGTCGCCCGCCGCCGCCAGCTCCGCCGCGTTCAGCCCGAGCCGCTCCATGCCGGTGTCGGCGTGCAGGATGGCGCCGCGCCGTCCGGCGGCGCGCGCCTCCGCCAGATCCGCGGGCGCGTTCAGCACCGGGGTGAGGTCGGCGCCGTCATCGGCGCCCGGCGGGAAGCCGCCCAGCACCGCGACCATCGGGCCGTGGCCGAGCGCCTGGCGCAGCGCCAGCCCCTCGGCGAATTGCGCCACGAAGAAATGCCGGCAGCCGGCCGCGGCCAGCGCCCGCGCCACCGGCGCGGCGCCCAGGCCATAGCCATCCGCCTTCACCACCCCGGCCACCGGGCCGGACGCGTGGCGGGCGGCGAGGTCGCGCCAATTGGCCACGATGGCGCCGAGATCGACCAGCAGCTCCGCCTCGAAGGCGTCGCGCGGCCGGGCCTCCGCCGGGCGAGAGGCCTCAGTAATCGCTGCCGCCATGCGCATCCCCATGCACGATGTCGAGGTCGCCGAAGCGGGTGAACTCCGCCTCGAAGAAGAGCGGGATGGTGCCGGTGGGACCGTGGCGCTGCTTGGCGACGATCAGGTCGGCGCGGTTGTAGGCCTTCTCCATCTTCGACTGCCAGCTGGAGACCGCCTCCTGGTACTTGTCGCGGTCCTGCGGCGTGTCGCCGAAATCGACCTGCTTCGGCTCGCGCATCTTCAGGTAGTAGTCGTCGCGATAGACGAACATCACCATGTCGGCGTCCTGCTCGATCGAGCCGGATTCGCGCAGATCGGCCAGCTGCGGGCGCTTGTCCTCGCGATTCTCCACCTGGCGGGAGAGCTGCGACAGCGCGATCACCGGCACCGCCAGCTCCTTGGCGATGGCCTTCAGCCCCTGGGTGATCTGGCTGATCTCCTGCACCCGGTTCTCCGGCTTGCTGCCGGCGGCGGGGCGCATCAGCTGCAGGTAGTCGACCACGATCAGGCTGAGGCCGCGCGTGCGCTTCAGGCGCCGGCAGCGGGTGCGCAGCGCCGAGATGGTGATGGCCGGGGTGTCGTCGATGAACAGCGGCAGGCTGGCCAGCTCGCGGCTGACCTCGACGAATTTGTCGAAGTCGCGCTGCTGGATCTCGCCACGGCGGATGCGGTCGCCGGAGATGCGGCTCTCCTCCGACAGCAGACGGGTGGCCAGCTGGTCGGCGCTCATTTCGAGCGAGAAGATGGCGCAGCCGCCCTTCGGCACGGTGCCGGGGCCGCCCTGGTCCTCGGCCTCGCGCAGGATCGACTTGGCGGCGCCGAAGGCGATCTTGGTGGCCAGCGCGGTCTTGCCCATGCCGGGGCGGCCGGCGAGGATCACCAGGTCCGACGGATGCAACCCGCCGGTCTTGGCATCCAGGTCGCGCAGGCCGGTGGGCAGGCCGGAGACGCCGCCGCCGCTGGTGAAGGCCTTCTCGGCCATGTTCACCGCCTCGGTCAGCGCCCGGCCGAAGGTGACGAAGCCGCCCTCCGAGCCGCCATCCTTGGCCAGGTCGAACAGCGACTGCTCGGCCGCCTCCAGCTGCTCGCGCGCGTCCAGCTCGGCCTCGGCGCCGAAGGCGCGGTTGACCACCGTCTCGCCGAGGTCGATCAGCTGCCGGCGCATCCAGCAATCGTGGATGACCTTGCCGTATTCGCCGGCATTGATGATGCCGACCATGGCCGAGAGCAGCCGCGCCAGATAGGCGGCGCCGCCCACCTCGTCGAGCAGGCCGGAATGCTCGAACTCGGCGCGCAGCGTCACCGCATCGGCCAGCTGCCCCGCCTCGATGCGGCGCTGGATGGCGGCGAAGATGCGGCCATGCACGGCATCGGCGAAATGCTCGGGGGCGAGGAATTCGGAGACCCGCTCATAGGCCTTGTTGTTGGCCAGCAGGGCGCCGAGCAGCGCCTGCTCGGCTTCCAGATTGGCCGGCGGCAGGCGCTGGGACAGGCCGATCAGGGTCTCGCCGGGCTGGGGTAGGCTGTTCATGGCGGCAGTCTAGCCCGGCGGGGTCGCCGGGGGAACAGCAGGGGGCTCCGCCCCCCTCTGGCGCAGTGCGCCAGAGCCCGCCGGGGTGGCAGGGCCACCCCGGACCCCGCCATCAGGTGGGAGATCCAAGAACCTCAGGTTCTTGGTGGGGGTCCAGGGGGCGAAGCCCCCTGGCCTCGGCCTCCGCCATGTAGTCCCGGGTGAGCGGCAGCGTGTCCACCTGGCGGGTCAGCTGCAGCTGCCAGTTCATGTGCCCCATGCGCCGGAAGGCCAGCTCCGAGCCGATCAGGTAGAACTCGAACATGCGGCAGAAGCGCTCGTCATAGAGGCTCTGGATGGCGTCCCGGTTGGCGGCGAAGCGGCGCCGCCAATGCGCGATGGTCTGCGCGTAGTGCAGCCGCAGGATCTCGATATCGGTCACCCAGAGGCCGGATTTCTCCACCGCCGGCAGCACCTCCGACAAAGCCGGGGAATAGCCGCCGGGGAAGATGTACTTGGCGATCCAGGGATTGGTGCTGCCCGGCCCGTCGCTGCGGCCGATGGCGTGCACCAGCGCCACGCCATCCTCGCGCAGCGCGCCGCGCAGGGTGCGGAAGAAGCGGCGGTAATGGTCGATGCCGACATGCTCGAACATGCCGACCGAGACGATGCGGTCCACCGGCCGCGCCCAGTCGCGGTAATCCATCAGCTCGAAGCGGACGCGCCCGGCCAGCCCCGCCGCCTCGGCCCGGGCGCGCGCCACCTCCAGCTGCTCGGTGGACAGCGTGATGCCGGTGACGCGGGCGCCATGCTCGCGCGCCAGGTGCAGCGCCATGCCGCCCCAGCCGCAGCCGATGTCGAGCACCTCGAGATCCGGCCGGTCGAGCCTGAGCTTGGCGGCGATGTGGCGCTTCTTGGCCTCCTGCGCCTCCTCCAGGCTCTCCTGCCCGGTCGGGAAATAGGCGCAGGAATATTGCCGGTCGCGGTCGAGGAAGAGGGCGTAGAGCCGGCCGTTCAGGTCGTAGTGATGCGCCACGTTGCGGCGCGCGCGCGGCGCGGGGTTCAGCTGGTCGAGGCGCCGGCGCAGCCAGCGCAGCTTCTCCATCACCGCCTCGCCCGGATGGCCGGTGCCCATCAGGTTGAGCACCAGCAGGTCCATCACCTCGTAGAGCGAGCAATCCAGCGGCGCCAGCTCGCCGCTCATATAGCCCTCGCCGAAGGCCAGGCCGGGATTGGTCACCAGCCGCCATTCGGCGCGGCGGGTGCGGATGTCGAGCCCCGCGGCGGGGCCCTCGGCGCCGCGATAGACGCGGGATTGGCCATCGGGGTAGCGCACCGTCAGCGTCCCGCGCCGGATCATGCGGGACAGAACCCGGTCGAACAGCATCGTCCGAACCCTTCCTTCTGCACAGCCGATGCAGGTTGGGTTGGGTCGGCAGGGCTGTCCATTCAAGCGGGCGGGATGGTCTTTACGGTTTGGTCATGAAGTTTTCGTGTCGGTTGTGGCGCGGGAAGCGCATGAAAAAGGGCGCCCCCCTGGCGGGGGACGCCCTGTTCCGTGCCCGGCCTTCCCCGAGGGGAAGGGGCGGCATCAATCCTCCGAGGCGGCGCCCAGCTCGGACAGCTCGGCGGCCAGCTCGGCCTCCAGGCTCTCCTCCTCGGCCTGCTGCTCGGCGCGCAGATCCTCGCCGCGCGCCTGCTTCTCGGCCTCTTCGACCGAGCGGGCGACGTTGACGGAGATCGGCAGCAGCACTTCCGGGTGCAGCTCGACCTTCACCTGGGTGACGCCCAGCGTCTTGATCGGCTGCTCCAGCAGGATCTGGCTGCGCGCCACGGTCAGGCCGGCCGCCTTGGCGGCATCGGCGATGTCGCGGCTGGAGACGGAGCCGTACAGGCCGCCCGACTCGCCCGCCTGGCGGATGATGACGACGGACAGGCCGTCCATCCGCTCGGCGATGCGCTCGGCTTCCTCGCGGCGCTTCAGGTTCAGCGCCTCGAGCTGCACCCGCTCACGCTCGAAGCGCGCCAGGTTGTCCTTGTTGGCGCGGATCGCCCGGCCCTTGGGCAGGAGGAAATTGCGGGCGTAGCCAGGGCGGACCTTCACGACCTCGCCCATCTGGCCGAGCTTGTCGACCCGCTGCATCAGGATGACTTCGATCATCGGTGTAACCCCGATCTCACATGTTGGCGGGCGGGTTGCGGCGCCCGTACTGTTCGAGGAGGCCGAGCGCCACAAGGATCAGGGCACCCGGCAGGCTGAAGACGAGTATCAGGACATAGAGCAGGATCAGCAGCGGCAGCCGGGCCGAGAAGCCCGCCAGGCGCGTGTGCATCGCGGCCAGGCCCTGCAGCACCAGCGGCACCGCCAGCACCAGGCAGAGCGACAGCGGCAGCAGCTCGGCCGAGGGCTCGGCGATCCACCACAGCAGCCCGGCCAGCCCCGGCAGCGCCGGGTACCAGAAGGGCAGCCGCGCCGCGCGCCAGGCCGGGGCCGGCGCCAGGGCCAGGCCGCGGCGCAGCAGGAAACCCTGCGCGCCGGCGGCATTGGCCACCAGCACCAGCGCGGTCCACAGCGACAGCGCCGCCGCCTGCAGCCGGATGATCTGCTGCAGGATCGCCTCGGAGGCCTCGGCGCCCATGCGGGCCATGCCGGTCTCCACCGCGCCGCGCAGCATGCCGTCCAGCCCGCCCTCGCCGGCGGCGAAGGCGGCCAGCAGCAGCATCGCGGCCGGCCAGAGGCCGAGCACCGCCAGCGGCGGGCCGAGCGCCAGCCGCGCCGTGCCATCCGCCTGCGGCCGCAGGCCGAGGCCCAGCAGCAGCAGCACCGGCCCGCCATAGAGGGCGAGCCAGAACAGCAGCGGCAGGAAGCCCGGCGTGGTCAGCAGCAGCGTGGCGCCGCCGATGGCCACGGCCAGGCCGGCGGCGAACTGGCCGAAGCCGAGGCCGGCCATGAGCAGCGGCAGCGGCGACAGCCAGAACAGCCCCATGCCGCCTGGCAGGCCGCGGAAGGCGGCCAGGGCGGCGATGGCGGAGACGAGCCCGGCCGCGACGCCCGCCAGCAGGCGGGGGTCGTCGGTCAGGCCGCTCCGGGGGGTTCCGGTTGCCACGTTGCCGATCCTGGTCTCAGGTCCTGATCCCGTCCGCTGCCGTCAGTCGTTGATGACGTAGGGCAGCAGGGCCAGGAAGCGGGCGCGCTTGATGGCGTTGGCCAGCTCGCGCTGCTTCTTCCCCGACACGGCGGTGATCCGGGAGGGGACGATCTTGCCGCGCTCGCTCAGGAAGCGGGAGAGCAGGCGCACGTCCTTGTAGTCGATCTTCGGCGCGTTCGGGCCGGAGAAGGGGCAGGACTTGCGGCGGCGGTAGAACGGCCGGCGGGCGCCCACGGCGGGGCGGCGGGCGGCGATGTTCACATCGGTGTTGGTGTCGGACATGATCGATTACTCCTCGCCGCCAGCGGTGTCGGCCTCGTCACGCGGACGGGCGCGATACTCTTCACGGTCGTCGCTCCGCTCGCGGCGGCCCGACGAGAAGCGGCCGGCGGCCGGGCGCGGGCCACGGAAGCCACGGTCGCGCTCGCGGTCGTCGCCACGCTTGGCCAGGATCGCCGAGGGGGCCTCGTCGATCGCCTCGATGCGCAGCGTCATGTGGCGCAGCACGTCCTCGTTCAGGCCGAGCTGACGCGCGACCTCCTGCTCGGCCGCCGCAGGGCAGTCGAGGCCGAGGAGCATGTAGTGCGCCTTGCGGTTCTTCTTGATGCGGTACGCCAGGCCACGCAGGCCCCAGTACTCGCGCTTCTTCACCTCGCCGCCGGCTTCGGTGATGACGGAGGTGACCTGGTCGGCGATGGCCTCGACCTGCGCCTGCGTCAGGTCGTTGCGTGCGATCAGCACGGTCTCATACAGCGGCATGGGATCTCCCTGTGGCTGTCTCAGCCCGGCCTGGTCCTGACCCATGTCAGGCAGTGCAAACGGGCATAGCCGGGCGCGATGCCTCACGCGCCCGGCAGGGGAGCGGCGCTAGAACCATATTTTCCGGGGGGCGGCAAGGAAAAAGGCCATGCGCGGCGGGCGGGGAGGGGTGGCCCGGGCCAGGCCCGGCGGGGCTCGCGCCGCTGCCCGGCACGCTCCGGCGTTGACAGGGTGTTTCCCGACCGTTACCCCGCCGACCCTCAGAGACGCCCCATCGGCGCCCGGGCAGGACCGCACCAGCGCAGAAGGTCCGCCCCAGGGCCGCCGCATCATCGAGGAAAGCCGGCAGCACCATGTCGATCGCCTTCGTCTTCCCCGGCCAGGGCAGCCAGGCCGTCGGCATGGGCCGCGAGCTGGCCGAGGCCTTCGCCCCCGCCCGCGAGGTGTTCGAGGCGGTGGACGAGACGCTGAAGCAGAACCTCTCGCGCCTGATGTTCGAGGGCCCGATCGAGGAGCTGACGCTGACCGCCAACGCCCAGCCGGCGCTGATGGCCATGAGCCTGGCCGTGATGCGGGTGCTGGAGCAGGAGGGCGGCTTCGACCTGAAGGCGAAGGTCGCGGTGGTCGCCGGCCACAGCCTCGGCGAGTACAGCGCGCTGGCCGCGGCGCAGAGCTTCGACGTGGCCACCGCCGCGCGCCTGCTGCGGCTGCGCGGCGAGGCGATGCAGAAGGCGGTGCCGGCCGGCCAGGGCGCCATGGCGGCGCTGCTCGGCGCCGAGATGGCGCAGGCGCAGGAGATCTGCGAGCGCGCCGCCCTGACGCCCGAGGGCGGCCAGGAGGTGGTCGAGGCCGCCAATGACAATGGCGGCGGCCAGGTGGTGATCTCCGGCCACCGCGCGGCGGTGGAGCGCGCGGTGGCGCTGGCCAAGGAAGCCGGCATCAAGCGCGCCATGCTGCTGCCGGTCTCCGCCCCGTTCCATTGCGCGCTGATGGCGCCGGCGGCCGACGCCATGGCCGAGGCCCTGGCGCTGGCCGAGCTGCGCCCGCCGCTGGTGCCGGTGGTGGCCAACGTCACCGCCGCCAAGGCGACCGACCCCACCGAGATCCGCGAGCTGCTGGTGCGCCAGGTGACCGGCACGGTGCGCTGGCGCGAATGCATCGGCACGATGCGCGCGCTGGGCTGCGAGCGCTTCATCGAGATCGGCGCCGGCAAGGTGCTGAGCGGCCTGATGAAGCGCCTCGCCCCCGAGGCCCAGGCGATGTCGGTGGGCTCCCCCGCCGAGATCGAGGCCTTCCTGAAGACGCTCTGAGGAGAGGCGCGCGATGTTCCGACTGGACGGCAAGGTGGCGCTGGTGACCGGCGCCACGGGTGGCATCGGCGCCGCCATCGCCCGCACCCTGCACAGGCAGGGCGCCAAGGTCGCGCTCTCCGGCACCCGCGAATCGGTGCTGGCCGAGCTGGCGGCCGAGCTGGGCGAGGGCGCGCTGGTGGCGCCCGCCAACCTCTCCGACCCGGCCGCGCCGGCCGCGCTGGTCGACAAGGTGGAGGCCGAGCTGGGGCGGCTCGACATCCTGGTCAACAATGCCGGCTTCACCCGCGACGGGCTGGCGATGCGCATGTCCGACAAGGACTGGGCGGATGTGCTGGAGGTGGACCTCTCCGCCCCCTTCCGCCTGGCGCGCGCGGCGATGCGCGGGATGATGAAGCGCCGCTCGGGCCGCATCGTCTCGATCGCCTCGATCGTGGGCACCACCGGCAATCCGGGGCAGGCGAACTATTCCGCCGCCAAGGCCGGGCTGATCGGCATGAGCAAGTCGCTGGCGCAGGAGCTGGCGAGCCGCGGCATCACGGTGAACGTGGTGGCCCCGGGCTTCATCCGCACGCCGATGACCGATGCGCTCAACGAGCAGCAGAAGGCGCGGCTGATGGAGCGGATCCCCCTCGGCCGGATGGGCGAGGCCGATGACATTGCCGCGTCCGTTGCCTATCTGGCATCGGACGAGGCCGGTTGGGTGACGGGCGCGACCCTCCACGTCAATGGCGGGATGGCGATGACCTGAAGCGCGTCGGCCGGGCAGGGGCCCGCGGGGGAATGGCGGCGCGGGAGATCCCGGCCGCGTGACCCTCGCCGGGAAACCTGTTCCCCGGCCGGCTTCCATGTTAATGCCGCGCGGTCTGAGGCCGGGGATCGTCCCCGGCAGGGCAGCCGGCAAGCGTCTGCAAGCAGGAGAGACTCGGGCGATGAGCGATACCGCCGAGAAGGTGAAGAAGATCGTGGTCGAGCACCTCGGCGTCGAGGAGGCCAAGGTGACCGAAACCGCCTCCTTCATCGACGACCTGGGCGCCGACAGCCTCGACACGGTCGAGCTGGTGATGGCCTTCGAGGAGGCCTTCGGCGTCGAGATCCCGGACGATGCCGCCGAGAAGATCACGACCGTCAAGGACGCGATCGACTACATCGAGGCGCAGAAGGCCGCCTGAGGCCTTCCATCCGCGCCATCCTTTGCGTGCGCCCTTGGGGAGATAACGCGTGTTCGGTTCTCTGACGACGCCGCGCCGCGTCGTCGTCACCGGGATGGGCATTGCCTGCCCGCTTGGCGTCGGCGTCGCGAATGTGTGGCAGCGGATGCTGGCGGGTGAAAGCGGCATCGGCCCGATTACCCATTTCGATGCCTCTGACCTGCCGGCGCGCATCGCCGGCGAGGTGCCCGCCGGTTCCAAGGCCGAGGGGAAGCTCGACTTCAACGAGTGGATCCCGGTCAAGGACCAGAAGAAGATGGACCGCTTCATCCAGCTCGCCCTCGTGGCGGCGGTGGAGGCGGTCGAGGATTCCGGCTGGGTGGCCGAGTCGGAAGACGACAAGAACGCCACCGGCGTGATGATCGGCTCCGGCATCGGCGGCCTGCCGGCGATCTCCGAGAACGCCCAGCTGGTCGCCTCGGGCAAGGCGCGGCGCCTGTCGCCCTTCTTCATCCCCTCCGCGCTGATCAACCTGGCCTCCGGCCATGTCTCGATCCGCTACGGCTTCAAGGGCCCGAACCACGCGGTGGTGACGGCCTGCGCGACCGGCGTGCATGCGCTGGGCGACGCGGCCCGCCTCATCGCGCTCGGCGATGCCGATGTGATGGTGGCCGGCGGCGCGGAAGCCGCGATCTGCGACATCGGCATGGCCGGCTTCTGCGCCGCCCGCGCCCTGTCCACCGGCTTCAACGACCGGCCGACCGAGGGCTCCCGCCCCTGGGATGCCGGGCGCGACGGCTTCGTCATGGGCGAGGGCGCCGGCGTCCTCGTGCTCGAGGAATACGAGCACGCGAAGAAGCGCGGCGCCAAGATCTATGCCGAGGTGCTGGGCTACGGCATGTCGGGCGATGCCTACCACATCACCGCCCCGGCCGAGGGGCATGACGGTGCCTACCGCGCCATGAAGGCGGCGCTGCGGGATGCCGGCATCACCCCGGAGCAGATCCAGTACGTCAACGCCCACGGCACCTCGACGCCGCTCGGCGACGACCTGGAGCTGGAGGCGGTGGAGCGGCTGTTCGGCGAGGCCGCCAAGGGCCTGGCGATGTCGTCCACCAAATCGGCGATCGGGCATCTGCTCGGCGCGGCCGGCGCGGTGGAGGGCATCTTCTCGGTGCTCGCGCTGCGCGACCAGGTGGCGCCGCCCACGCTGAACCTGCACTCCCCGTCCCGGGAGAGCGTGATCGACCGCGTGGCGCTGCAGGCGCAGCCGCGCAAGATCGAGGTGGCGCTGTCGAACAGCTTCGGCTTCGGCGGCACCAACGCCTCCATCCTGTTCCGCAAGGCGCCCTGAGCCTTTCGGAAGCGTGACCGGGCCAGGGGGATTCGCAGGGCTGCGAAACCCCCTGGCCCTTCCCATCTCTGCCGCCCCGGACGGGGATGCGCGGAGGGGGATCCGGCAGACCCGCCGCGCCGGGCCCGCCCGGCCCTTGCCCCGGCCATGATGTGGCCCTGACAAAGGCTCGACGATGCGCAAGTTCCTCCTGGCGCTGCTGGCCCTGCTGATCCTCGCCGGCGCCGGCGGCGCCTGGTGGGCGCGCGGGCAGTATCTCGACCCCGGCCCGCTGGCCGAGGCCACCCCCATCGTCATCGCCCGCGGCGGCACCGAGCAGATCGGCCAGACCCTGGCGGCGCGCGGCGTGCTGGCCGATGTGCGCGTCTTTCCCATCGCCGTCTGGCTGACGCGGGAGGAGGGGCCGCTGCGCGCCGGGGAATATCTGTTTCCCGCCCATGCCTCGCTGCGCGAGGTGCTGAGCGTGCTGCGCACCGCCCGCCCGGTGCAGCGCCGCCTGACCATCCCCGAGGGGCTGACGGCCAGGCAGATGGCCGTGCTGATCGGCCAGGCCGAGGGGCTGACCGGCGACACCCCGGCCTTCGGCGAGGGCGAGCTGCTGCCCGAGACCTATGCCTATCAATGGGGCGACAACCGCGCCGCCATCGTGCGCCGCGCCGGCGCCGCGATGCGCGAGGCGCTGGACCGGCTGTGGAAGGAGCGCGCCGAGGGTCTGCCGCTGGCCTCGCCGCGCGAGGCGCTGGTGCTGGCCTCGATCGTCGAGCGCGAGACCGGCCAGGCGGCCGAGCGCGCCCATGTGGCGGGGGTGTTCATCAACCGGCTGCGGCGCGGCATGATGCTGCAATCCGACCCCACGGTCGCCTATGCGGCCGCCGATGGCGGGGTGCTGGACCGGCCGATCAGCCGCGCCGATCTGGACCGCGACCACCCGTTCAACACCTATCGCATCCGCGGCCTGCCGCCGGGGCCGATCGCCAGCCCGGGGCTGGAGGCGCTGCGCGCCACGCTGCAGCCCATGGCCACCGAGGATCTGTATTTCGTGGCCGATGGCACGGGCGGCCATGCCTTCGCCCGCACGCTGGAGGAGCACAACCGCAATGTGGCGCGCTGGCGCGCCATCGAGCGGCAGCGCAGCCAGTCCGCGACGCAGTGAGGTGATTTGAGAGGGGCTTTGCCCCTCTCAAACTCTCCCCACCAAAGGCCTGAGGCCTTTGGAAACCCATCTGTCGGGACCCCACTGATGGCGGGTGCAGGGGACCCCGTCCCCTGCTGGGGGAGTTTGAGGGGGCAAAGCCCCCTCAAGCCTGGGTCACCGGCTTGGCCGGCAGCCTGGCGGCGATGAAGGCGCGGAGAGACAGCGGCATCGCCCCGGCCAGCCGCGCCATCGCATAGGTCGGGAAAGGGTAGGCGATGCGGGTGCGCCCGCGCCGGATTCCTTCCAGCGTGCGGCGCGCGGCCTCCTCGGGCGACAGCATGAAGGGCATCGGGAACTCGTTCACCGCCGTCATGGCCGTGCGCACATAGCCCGGGCAGACGGCATGCAGCCGCAGGCCGCGATGGCGCTCGGTGGCGTCCGCCGCCTCGGCCCAGCGCTGCACGGCGGCCTTGCTGGCGCAATAGGCGGCGGCGCCGGGGGCGGCGACGAAGGCGGCGACCGAGGCAATCACGGCCACCCGCCCGCGCACCCCATCCGCCCCCGGCGCCTGCCCCGCCATTTTTTCCAGGGCCGGCAGGGCGGTGTTCAGCACGCCTTGGACATTGGTGTCGAAGATGGCGCGGACCTGCGGGCCGGGCTCGGCCACGCCGCCGGTGCCGCCGGAGATCCCGGCATTGGCGATCAGCAAGTCCAGCCCGTCCATGCCCGCCACCCAGTCCGCGCAGGCGGCGGCGTCGCGCACATCCAGCCTTGTCGCCGCCACCGTGGCGCCACGGGCGCGGCAGGCCTCGGCGCTGGCGTCCAGCCGCCCGGCATCGCGGCCGGCGAGGTGCAGCGTGACGCCCGGCGCCGCACTGGCCTCGGCCAAGGCGCGGCCGAGGCCGGAGGAGGCGCCGGTGATGGCGATGCGTCGCCAGGGAATGTTCGCCATGCCTTGCATCCTGCTGCGGAGCGGAAGAGAAGGCCGGGCATGGCTCTCTCCTCGATGACCGGATTTGCCCGCCAGGCGGGCACCCTGCCGGATGGCACGGGTTACGTGTGGGAATTGCGCAGCGTCAACGGGCGCGGGCTGGATGTGCGGCTGCGCCTGCCCCCCGGCCTCGACCGGCTGGAGGCGCCGCTGCGCGAGGCGACGGCGGCACGCTTCAAGCGCGGCAACATCTCCGCCACGCTGACGCTGAAGCGGGAGGACCGGGCGCCGCGCCTGACCCCCGACCCGGCGGCGCTGGAGCAGGCGCTGGCGCTGGCGCTGGAGCTCGCCGCGCGCATCCCGGGCTG
>NZ_GG770778.1:171462-188925 GCF_000164635.1 Pseudoroseomonas cervicalis ATCC 49957
GCAGCAGCCGGCGGCGCACCGCGCCCGGCTGACGGCGGCGCTGGCCGAGCTGCTGGAGGGCGAGCACCGCGTGCCGGAGGAGCGGCTGGCCGTCGAGGTGGCGCTGCTGGCCCAGAAATCCGATGTGCGGGAGGAGCTGGACCGGCTCGGCGCGCATGTCGAGGCGGCGCGCGCCCTGCTGGAATCGGGCGAGGCGGTGGGGCGGCGGCTGGAATTCCTGGCCCAGGAATTCGGCCGCGAGGCCAACACGCTGGGCGCCAAATCGGCCTCTCTCGCGCTGACGCGGCATTCCCTCGACCTCAAGGCCGCCATCGAGCGGCTGCGCGAGCAGGCGGCGAACATCGAATGAACCGGATCTCCCGACGCGGCATCTGCCTGGTCCTCTCGGCCCCTTCGGGCGCCGGCAAATCCTCGGTCAGCCGCGCGCTGCTGGAGCGGGAGAAGGAGCTGCGCCTGTCGGTCAGCGCCACCACCCGCGCCGCCCGCCCGGGCGAGCAGGAGGGGGTGCACTACTTCTTCAAGAGCCTGGCGGAGTTCGAGGCGATGGAGGCCGCCGGCGAGATGCTGGAAAGCGCCCATGTCTTCGGCCGCCGCTACGGCACGCCGCGCGCGCCGGTGGAGCAGGCCCTGGCCGCCGGGCGCGACGTGATGTTCGACATCGACTGGCAGGGGCATCTGCTGCTGCGCCGGGCATTGCCGGCGGATGTGGTCAGCGTCTTCCTGCTGCCGCCGAGCCTGGTGGAGCTGGAACGCCGCTTGCATGGGCGGGGCCAGGATTCCGCCGAGGAGATTGCCCGCCGCATGCACGCCGCCCGCGACGAGATCAGCCACTGGGCCGATTTCGATCATGTCCTGGTGAACCACGACTTCCACGAGACGGTCGATTCGGTGCGCGCCATCATCCATGCGGCGCGCAGCGCGCGCGCCCGGCAGCCCTGGCTGCCCGGCTTCGTCGACGGGCTGCTGCGGCCGTGAGGGGGGCGGCGGCGCCGCTCCCCGCGCCGCCCGCCCCGGCTGCGTCACGATGAACACGCTGCTCACCGTCATCGCGCCGATCTTCCTGCTGATCGGCATCGGCTATGTCTCCGCCCGCCGCCGCTGGATCTCGGAGGAGGGGCTGCGCGGCCTGACGGATTTCGTCTTCCGCCTGGCCATGCCCTGCCTGCTGCTGGCCGGCGCCACCACGCCGCACCCGGATGGCGGGGGGACGGCGCTGGCCTTCTTCACCGGCTGCCTGGCGGCCTACGGGCTGGCGCTGCTGCTGTCGCGGCTGGTGCTGCGCATGAAGCTGGGGGAGGGCGGGACCTTCGCGCTGAACGCCGCCTTCGGCAACACCGGCATGATCGGCGTGCCGCTGGTGATCGCCGCCTATGGTCAGGCCGGGCTGTCGCAGCTGCTGGCCATCATCGGGCTGCATTCGCTGATCCTGCTGCCGCTCGGCACGGTGGTGGGGGAGATCGCGCACAATGCCCGCGCGCGGATCGGCGCCATCGCCAAGTCCACCATCCTGTCGGTGCTGCGGAACCCGATCGTGCTGGCGGTGCTGCTGGGCTTCATCATCCACCAGGCGGGGCTGGAGCTGCCAGGGGTGGCGCGGCGCTTCCTGGAGATGACCGGCATGGCCGGGCCGCCGGTGGCGCTGTTCTGCCTGGGGGCCAGCCTGATCGCCTTCGACGCGCGGCGCGACTGGCCCTCGGCGCTGCTCTGCACGGCGCTGAAGCTGCTGCTGATGCCGGGGCTGGTCTGGCTGGTGGCCTGGGGCATCGGCCTGCCACGGCTTCCCACCGCGGTCGCGGTGCTGGCGGCGGCGATGCCGACGGGGGCCAATGCCTTCTTCCTGGCGCGGCGCTACGCCGCCGGGGCGGACCGCTCCGGCGCCACGGTGCTGCTCTCCACCATCCTGTCGGTGGCGACGCTGGCGGTGCTGCTGGCGGTGCTCTGAGGGGGCCGGGCGGCCCCCCCACCGGCTCAGTGCAGGGTGAGCACGCCGCGCGCGTAGCGGAACTCGGCCGGCTGGGTGAGGGCCGCGGAGGCCACGCGCACGCTGTGCAGCCGGCCCTCGATCTCGCGCTGCCAGAAATCGAGGAAGCGGTGCAGCTCCGGGAAGCGTGGCGCGTGGTCGAGCTTCTGCCACACGAAGCTCTGCAGCAGGCCTGGATGGTCGGGCAGATGGTAGAGGATTTCCGCCGTCGTCAGATGCCAGTCCGGTGCGCGGAGCAGGGCATCGATATCCCGCAGCCTCATGGGCGATGGTCTCCGTTCTCGGCGCGGGCCGTGGCTTCGGCCCGGCATCCGGCGGGGCCAAGCCCGGCCGGTGTCATCAGCATGCCATGAGGGCGGCTTGGGGCTGCAAGAAAAACCCGCAGGAAAACAGTGCCTTAGCACTCATTCGCGAAGAGTGCTGCTTGGCGCTTGACGGGCTATCCGGAGTTTCCTAGATCGTCAGCACTCGCCGGGGGTGAGTGCTAACAAGGCTTGCCCGCCGGCCGAGGCAACCGTCGCTGAATGCGCCTTGAAGGGCGTCAGGAGAGGGCCATGAAGTTTCGTCCCCTGCATGACCGCGTCGTCGTCCGCCGGCTGACCGCCGAGGAGAAGACCGCGGGCGGCATCATCATCCCCGACACCGCCAAGGAAAAGCCGATGGAAGGCGAGATCGTCGCCGTCGGGTCCGGCGCGCGCAACGAGCAGGGCGTCGTCGTCGCCCTGGACGTCAAGGTCGGTGACCGCGTGCTGTTCGGCAAGTGGTCGGGCACCGAAGTGAAGATCAGCGGCGAAGAGCTGCTGATCATGAAGGAATCCGACCTGATGGGCGTGATCGCGGCCTAATTCGCGGCCTGCGGACCCCATCCTTCCACCAGAACAGACGAGGTAATTCCCATGGCTGCTAAGGACGTTAAGTTCGGCGCCTCCGCCCGCGAGCGCATGCTGCGCGGCGTGGACATCCTGGCCGACGCCGTGAAGGTGACGCTGGGCCCGAAGGGCCGCAACGTCGTCATCGACAAGTCCTTCGGCGCGCCGCGCATCACCAAGGACGGTGTGACGGTCGCCAAGGAAATCGAGCTGGCCGACAAGTTCGAGAACATGGGCGCCCAGATGGTGCGCGAAGTGGCCTCGAAGCAGAACGACCTGGCCGGCGACGGCACCACCACCGCGACCGTGCTGGCCCAGGCCATCGTGCGCGAGGGTGCCAAGGCGGTCGCCGCCGGCATGAACCCGATGGACCTGAAGCGCGGCGTCGACAAGGCGGTCGCGGTGGTCGTCGAGGAGCTGAAGGCCCGCACCCGCAAGATCACCACCTCCGCCGAGGTGGCCCAGGTCGGCACCCTCTCCGCCAATGGCGAGGCCGAGATCGGCTCCATGATCGCCGAGGCGATGGAGAAGGTCGGCAATGAGGGCGTGATCACGGTCGAGGAAGCCAAGGGCATCCAGACCGAGCTCGACGTCGTCGAGGGCATGCAGTTCGACCGCGGCTATGTCTCCCCGTATTTCATCACGAATGCGGAGAAGATGATCGCCGAGCTCGAGAACCCCTACATCCTGATCCACGAGAAGAAGCTGTCCCAGCTGCAGCCGATGCTGCCGCTGCTGGAGAGCGTCGTGCAGTCCGGCCGTCCGCTGGTCATCGTGGCCGAGGATGTCGAGGGCGAGGCGCTGGCCACCCTGGTCGTCAACAAGCTGCGCGGTGGCCTGAAGATCGCCGCCGTGAAGGCCCCGGGCTTCGGTGACCGCCGCAAGGCGATGCTCGAGGACATCGCGATCCTGACCGGTGGCCAGGTGATCTCCGAGGATCTCGGCATCAAGCTCGAGACCGTCACGCTGCAGATGCTTGGCCAGGCCAAGACCATCCGCATCGAGAAGGAGAACACCACGATCGTCGACGGCGCCGGCTCCAAGGACGACATCCAGGGCCGCGTCGAGCAGATCAAGGCGCAGATCGAGGAGACCACCTCGGACTACGACCGTGAGAAGCTGCAGGAGCGCCTGGCGAAGCTGGCCGGCGGCGTGGCCGTCATCCGCGTCGGCGGCGGTTCCGAGGTCGAGGTGAAGGAGCGCAAGGACCGCGTCGACGACGCGCTGCACGCGACCCGCGCCGCCGTCGAGGAAGGCATCGTCCCGGGTGGTGGCGTGGCCCTGCTGCGCGCCGCGGCGAAGCTCGCCGACCTGAAGGGCGACAACAACGACCAGCATGTCGGCATCGAGATCGTGCGCCGCGCCATCAGCGTGCCGCTGAAGCAGATCGCCGAGAACGCCGGCAAGGACGGCGCCGTGATCGCCGGTGAAGTCCTGCGCGACGACACCTACGAGTACGGCTACGACGCCCAGGCCGACGAGTACAAGAACCTGGTGCAGGCCGGCATCATCGACCCGACCAAGGTCGTGCGCACCGCCCTGCAGGACGCGGCCTCGGTCGCCTCGCTGCTGATCACCACCGAGGCGATGATCGCCGAGCGTCCCGAGAAGAAGGCTCCGGCCGGCGCTCCGGGCGGCATGGGTGGCATGGGCGGCGACATGGACTTCTGATCCTTCCGGATCAGGGTTCACCCGACCAAACGACGGGGGGCGGTCCGCAAGGGCCGCCCCCTTTCGCATGCCGCGATGTTGTTCCTGAATCGTCATGAACTCCGCCGGTTTGCGTTGACAGTTCGGTAACGATCTGCCCCACTTCGACTCAGCCAACCGCGTCCCTTCGCCTTGCCGTGCCTCCGGAGACCCGGATCGCCCACAAGCCGTCCGGGGATGACAGGGGGCCACCAGGCGGGGGCGCTCGTGCCTCCGTCGCCAGAAGGAGCGCGTCGCATGGCGATCGGCACCGTGAAGTGGTTCAACGCGACCAAGGGCTTCGGCTTCATCGTCCCGCAGGATGGCGGCAAGGATGTGTTCGTGCACATCACCGCCGTGCAGAAGGCGGGGCTGCAGGGGCTGAACGAGAACCAGAAGATCAGCTACGACGTGGTGATGGAGCGCGGCAAGGCCGCCGCCACCAACCTCAAGCCGCTCTGATCCCGGCGCGGACAGGGGCGGGCACGCGGCGCCAGCCGGTTTCCACCATGCCCCTGCCGCTTTTCCTCGCGCGCCTCTCCAAGCTCGCCATGGTGGCGGCGCTGGCCGCTTTCGCCCTGCTGGTGGCCTGGAACAATTTGGTCGATTACGGCTCGAACTTCGCCTTCGTGGCGCATGTGCTGAGCATGGACACGACCTTCCCCGACACTGCGCTGCGCCACCGCGCCATCACCGCGCCGGCGCTGTGGCATGCGGGCTATGGGCTGATCATCCTGGGCGAGGCGCTGACCGGCCTGGCCTTCGCCGCCTCGGCCGTGCTGATGGCGCGCGGGCTGCGCGGCCCGGGCTTCGCCGCGGCCAAGGGCTGGGCGCAGCTCGGCGCCGCGCTCGGCGTCCTGGTCTGGTTCCTGGGCTTCCAGGTGATCGGCGGCGAGTGGTTCCTGATGTGGCAATCCGCCACCTGGAACGGGCAGGAGGCGGCCTTCCGCTTCACCACCACGATCCTGCTCGTCACCCTCTATGTGGTGCTGCCGGAGAGCTTCGGCGGCGCGGCGGGGCGGCGCGACAGGCCGCCACCGCCGGGCTGAGCCGCCTCAGCCGCCCGCCGGCGCTTCCCAGCCGATGGCGCGGCGCAGGAAGGCGGCGCCGATCGCGGCGAAGCGCGCCACCTCCGCATTGTCCTTGCCATAGCCATGGCCGCCGGCCTCGGGCTCGTAGAACCAGGCGGCGTAGCCCATCTCCTGCAACCTGGCGGCCATCTTGCGGGCATGGCCGGGATGCACCCGGTCGTCGCGCCGCGTCGTCGCCAGCAGGATAGGCGGGTAGGGCCGGCCCGGCTCTACCGCCTGATAGGCGGAGAAATGGCGCATGAAGGCCCAATCCTCCGGCTTGTCCGGGTCGCCATATTCGGCGATCCAGCTCGCCCCGGCCAGCAGCTTGGTGTAGCGGCGCATGTCGATCAGCGGGATGGTGCAGAACAGCGCGCCGAACCGCTCCGGATAGCGGGTCAGCATGTTGGCGATCAGCAGCCCGCCATTCGAGCCGCCCTCGGCGGCGATGCGGCCGGGCACGGTGACGCCGCGCCGCACCAGATCCTGGGCGATGGCGGCGAAATCATCATGGCTCTGCCGCTTCCTCGGGCCGCGCCCGGCCTCGTGCCAGGCGGTGCCGAACTCGCCGCCGCCGCGGATCTGGCCGATCACCGCCGTGCCGCCCTTCTCCAGCCAGAGCCGGCCGGTGGTCGCCGAATAGTAGGGCAGGCGCGAGATCTGGAAACCGCCATAGGCGGAGAGATGCACCGGCGCCTGGCCGCTCTCGTCGCGCGGGCCGATCTGCACATAGGGGATGCGCTCCCCGTCGGTGGAGACCGCCTCATGCCGCGTCACCGTCAGGCCGCTGGCGTCGAAGCTGGGCGTCGAGGCCTTCAGCAGCGCCGGCGCGGCGGGGGCGCTGGCGCTGGCCAGCAGCAATTGCGGCGGCGTCACCGGGTCCTGCGCCATCACCAGCAGCGTGCCGTCGGATTCCTCCGCCTCGGCGTCCAGCGGCCAGAGATCGACCACGCCGATGCGCGGCAGGCCGGGCAGGTCCTGGCTCGCCCAGGCGCCGGGGCCGGGGGTGAACAGGCGGTAGAGAGGCGCGAGATTGTCCAGCACCGACAGCACCAGCCGCCCGTCGCACCAGAAGAAGCCCTGCAGCGCCAGGCGCGGCCCGGGGGTGAACAGGATCTGCGGCGCGACCCGCCCGGCCAGAAGATCGGCCAGCGACAGGCCGAGCAGCGTGTCGGTGGCATAGGTCTCGCCCTCCACCGTCCAGGGGGTGCGCGGCTTCACCGCCAGATGGCCGTGCTGCCAGGTGTAGTGCGCGTCGCTCGGCAGGGGCAGGCGGGTCTTCGGGCCGTCGCGGTCGCCCAGCCAGACGGTGACGTCGAAGAAGCCGGTGCGCTCGATGAAGACCAGGATCTCCTGGCCGCCCTCATGCTCCACCATGCCGCCGACCGACATGCTGGCCTCCGGCGCCTCGAACAGCACCGGCGCCTCCAGCGGCGCGCCGCCGCGCCGCCACAGCCGTACCGTGCGGGCATAGCCCGAGCTGGTTGCATTGCCCGCGCCCAGCGCGGTGGAGAGCAGCAGCGTGTCGCGGTCCAGCCAGGCGGCGCCGGACTTGGCCTCGGGCAGGGTGAAGCCGTCCTCGACGAAGCGCCGCGTGGGGATGTCGAATTCGCGGATCACCACCGCATCGCCACCGCCGCGCGACAGGCGCAGCAGCGCGCGGTCATGCCGGCCGGGCAGGGTGGCGGAGCCGGCCCAGACCCAGTCCTCGCCCTCGGTGGCGGCCAGCGCGTCAAGGTCGAGCAGCACCTCCCACTCCGGCGACTCGGTGCGGAAGGAGTCCAGGCTGGTGCGGCGCCACAGCCCGCGCGGATGCGCCGCATCCTGCCAGAGATTGAACAGATGGGCGCCGCGCCGGGTGACATGCGGCAGCTTGCCGGGACGGTCCAGCGCCGCCTTCAGCCCGTCGCGATCCGCCGCCAGCCGGGCATCCTCCAGCGCCGCCAGGGTGCGGGCATTCTGCGCCGCCACCCATTCCAGCGCCCGCCCGCCCTCGATCTCCTCCAGCCACAGGAAGGGATCCTCGTCCATTTTTTTGTCCTCTGCCGGTCAGGGCCGCGACGGGAGGGGCTGCACTGGGACGGGGCGCTCCGGCCCGGCGGTGCGTGGCGTCTCGCCCCGTGGCCACCGCCACCCCGCTTCCACCGCCGCGTCCCGCCTCCCCACAAGACGGCGGCAGCCCGAAAAAAATCAAACGATCTGGTAGCGGGCCTTGGCGGCGCGTTCGATGGCGCCGGCGATCAGGCGGTCGATATCCATGGTGATGCGGAAATCCTGCAGGAAGCGGAGTTCCTCCTGCGTCGCATCGCCATCGGCGGCGGCGACCTCGCAGGCCAGCAGATAGGCGGTCTCGCGCAGGCGCGGCGGCAGGGCGTCGCGGATCAGCTCGCAGGCGCGGTCCAGCCCGTCCGACTGCTCCAGCAGGCGCAGGCAGGTCTCGGTCACCGCCTCGATCTCCTGCGGATGGAAATCCGAGAACACCGGCAGCTCCTGCACCAGGCGGGACATCATCGCCAGCTCGGCATCCGACATGGCGCGGTCGGCGGCGGACATCAGCACCATGGCGCAGATCAGCGCCTCCTGGGCCGTGAAGCGGATCTTGGTGTGCGGCATCGGATCATCCTTCCTGGCCAAGCGGTACCGCCTCGGCCGTCGCGGTTCAACGCCCCGCCAGGAAGGCGGTTGTCTCCCGCACCGCATCGGCGAGGCCGAGGCGCTGCGGCGCCACCCCCTCCGGCAGCCCGGCCAGCAGGCGGGAGGGGGTGCGCGGGTCGAGCAGCACGAACACGCCCCGGTCATCGGCGCGGCGGATCAGCCGGCCGAAGGCCTGGCGCAGCCGGTGCCGGGCGATGGCATCATCATACAGGCCGGGGCGCCCGCCGGAGAGATGGATGCGCCGCTCCCGGTGCAGGATGGAGGGGCGCGGCCAGGGCACCCGGTCGAACACCAGCAGCCGCAGCGCCCGGCCGGGCACATCCACCCCGTCGCGCAGCGCGTCGGTGCCAAGCAGACAAGAGTCCTCTTCAGCGCGAAAAATGTCGACCAGGGTGGCGCTGTCCATGGCGTCCACATGCTGGGCGTAGAGCGGCAGCCCGGCCTCGGCGAGTGCCGGCGCGATGCGGGCATGCACGTCGCGCAGCCGGCGGATGGCGGTGAACAGGCCGAGCCCGCCGCCGCCCGCCGCCAGGAAGAGCTGCTGCATCGCCGCCGCCACCTGGCCCGGGCTGTCGCGGTTCATGTCGTCGACGATGAAGGCGCGGGTGTTGGCGGCGTAGTCGAAGGGGGAGGGGAGCGCCGCGCGCACCGCCGGGGCTGGCAGGTGCTGCACGCCGGTGCGGGCCTCGGCCTCGCGCCAGGCGGATTCGGGGTCCTTCCGGGCTGCGTCGCGCAGCGTGGCGGAGGCGATCAGCACGCCATGCGCCGGTGCCGCCACCTGCGTCGCGAAGGGCATGGTCGGGTCCAGCCAGTGGCGGTGCAGGCCGGCATCGATGTCGCGCCCCTCGCGCCGGGTCAGCGCCAGCCAGTCCACATAGGTCGGGCGCTGGCCGGGCTCGGCCGGCTCCTCGTGCAGGCGGCGCAGCATGGACAGCCAGGCGGCGAGCGGCATCAGCGCGCGGCGCTCGATGCTGCGGCTGGCGGTCTCCAGCCGGATGCGCGTGCCGGTCTCCAGCTCCTGGTCCGGGTCCTCCAGCAGGGTGGTGAGCAGCGAGGCCAGGTGCTTCAGCGGGTCGCGCAGCCGCTCCAGCGCCACCTCCAGCGCCACGGCGGCGGGGGTCATGTCTTCCAGGAGCGGATGCAGGTCGCATTCGGCGTCGTAGAGCGGGTCGCCCTCGGCGGTGCGGGCCAGCACCTGGGCGCGCACGGCGCGCAGGAAATCCTCGGCCGGCACGCTGTCGCGGAAGGGGCGCGGGCGCGGGATGCCGGGGGCGGCGGGCAGGGCCGGGCCGCGCGGATCCTCGGGCAGCTCTTCGCGGTCCTCGGCGCGCTCGGCATCCTCCTCCGGCAGGGCGGCCCAGCGGTCCCACCAGCCGGGGGAGGGCAGAGCCCGCGCCGCATGCTCGATCAGCTCCAGCGGCGGCACCAGGGCCGGGTGCTCGGCCAGCATGTCTTCCAGCCGCCGGCGCAGGCCGCGGGCGCGGCCGCGGCCGCCCTCGTTGCCGAGCAGCCAGCGGCGCAGCTCGGCCATCTCGGCGCCCGACAGCTCGGCCGAGAAGGCGCCATCGGCGGCGTCGAACAGGTGGTGGCCCTCGTCGAAGACATAGCGCAGCGCCGGACCGTCCTCGCCGCCGCCGAGTGCGGCCTGCACCATCACCAGCGCGTGGTTGGCCACCACCAGATGCGCCCCTGCGGCGCGGCGGATGGAATGCTCGACATAGCAGCGCTTCCAGTGCGGGCAGGCGGAGTGGATGCACTCGCCGCGCCGGTCGGCCAGCAGGGAGATGGCACCGGCCGGGAACAGCTCCGCCAGCCAGCCGGGGAAGTCGCCGCCCAGCAGATCGCCATCCCGCGTCGCCAGCGCCCAGCGCGCCACCAGGCCGAGCGCCACCAGCCGCGCCGGCATGGCGCCGGTCACCGCCTCGTCATAGTTCAACAGACACAGGTAGTTCTCGCGGCCCTTGCGGATGACGACCCGCTTCCGCCGGTCCTCGGGGTCCGGGTAGAGGCGCGCCAGCTCCTGGTCGAGCTGGCGCTGCAGGTTGCGGGTGTAGGTGGCGATCCAGACGGGGGCGCCATTGCGCTCGGCCCAGAGGCTGGCCGGCGCCACATAGCCCAGCGTCTTGCCGGTGCCCGTGCCGGCCTCGGCCAGCACCAGGCGCGGCTCGCCCGGGGTCTCGCGCGGAGTGAAGGCCAGGCTGGCGGCGGAGGCGAAATCCGCCTGGGAAGGGCGCTGCTCCGCCCCATCGCCCAGGATCTCGGCCAGGCGCGAGCGCGCCTCGGTGGGGGTGACGGCGTGGCTGGCGGGGGGCGGGGGCGGCGCCTCCTCCTCCCATTCCGGCAAGGCGCGCCAGACCTTCAGCGCGTCCTGGGAGGGGCGGGCGGATGGCAGGCCGAGGGCCGCCAGCACCGAGGGCGTCCAGGCCCAATCCGCCGCCTGCGCCATGCGCGCGGCCAGCGCCCCGGCATCCTTGTTCAGCGGCGCGGAGCGGGCGCGGGCCAGGCGGCGCAGCAATTCGGTCGCGATCTCGGGCAGCAGGGCGGCGGCGCTCTCGGCATCCTCGGGCGGGGTCATGTCGAGGGCCAGCGCCAGGCCGCGCGGCGTGGGCGGGGCGGGCTGCGCCGGCAGGCAGAAGGCGAACAACTCCAAGAGATCCCAGGCGCCGGGCAGGCCGGGCAGGTTCAGCCGCTTCGCCACCGCCGGCGCGTGCACCAGGATCGGCGGGCCGAATTCCCGCAGCAGCCCGGGCAGCTCGGCCGGGCGGGGGGTGAACAGCTCGCCATCCGGGGTCAGCAGCGCGGCGCGGCCCGGGGCGGGGGCGACGAGCGCCGGCGCGTCCGGCAGCAACAGGCGGGGGGGGAGGGCGCTGGCAGGCCCTTGGGCGGAGGACACCGGCGGACCCTAGGGGCAAAAGGCGAACAAGGCCAGGATCGGCCAGGGCTTTTCCAAAAGATGATGGCACCGCAAGCAAAGGAGGGCTGCCACGCTTGGAGAGCGCGTTGACCGGCGCCCGCCGCGCTGGCATGGGGCGGGCATGACCGCCGATCCCTCCCTCCGTACCGTCAAGGCCTGGCCCTTCGAGGAAGCCGCCAAGGTCGCCGATCGCATCCAGGCGGCGGGGAAACCGGCGGCGCTGTTCGAGACGGGCTACGGCCCCTCGGGTCTGCCGCATATCGGCACCTTCGGCGAGGTGGCGCGCACCACCTGGGTCAAGCGCGCCTTCGAGCGGCTGACCGGCCTGCCGGCGCGGCTCGTCGCCTTCTCGGACGACATGGACGGGCTGCGCAAGATCCCGGACAACATCCCGAATGGCGAGGCGCTGCGGCCGCATCTGGGCAAGTCGCTGACCGCCATCCCCGACCCCTTCGGCACGCATGAGAGCTTCGGGCACCACAACAATGCCCGGCTGCGCGCCTTCCTCGACGCCTTCGGCTTCGAGTACGAATTCGCCTCCGCCACCGACTACTACAAGTCCGGCCGCTTCGACGCCGCCCTGCTGCGCATGCTGCAATGCCATGAGGAGGTGCGGCAGGTGATCCTGCCGACCCTCGGGCCGGACCGCCGCGCCACCTACTCCCCCTTCCTGCCGGTGCATCCCAAGACCGGGGTGGTGATGCAGGTGCCGATGGAAGAGGTCCGGCCGCAGGACGGCACCGTGGTGTGGCGCGACCCGGAGAGCGGCGAGCGCTTCGAGAGCCCGGTGACCGGCGGCCATGTGAAGGCGCAGTGGAAGGCCGACTGGGCGATGCGCTGGTATGCCCTCGGCGTCGATTACGAGATGTCGGGCAAGGATCTGATCGACAGCGTCAAGCTCTCCTCGGCGATCTGCCGGGTGCTGGGGGCGGAGCCGCCGGTCAGCATGACCTATGAGCTGTTCCTCGACGCCAATGGCCAGAAGATCAGCAAGTCCAAGGGCAATGGCCTGACCATCGAGGAATGGCTGCGCTACGCCCCGCCCGAGAGCCTGGCCTATTTCATGTACCAGCAGCCGGGCCGGGCCAAGCGGCTGCATTTCGACGTCATCCCGCGCGCCACCGACGAGTATCTGCAACAGAGGGAAAAGCTGCGGGCCAATCTCGACCCGGCCAATCCCGACTGGCACATCCATGGCGGCGAGGCGCCGAACACGCCCGAGCCGCCGCTGACCTTCGGCATGCTGATGAACCTGGCGACCGTCTCGGCCGCCGACACGCCGGAGCGGCTGTGGAAATTCGTCCGCAACTACGCCCCCGGCGCGACGCCGGAGAACCAGCCGCTGCTGGGCCGGCTGGTGGAATACGCGGTCGCCTATTCGCGCGACTTCATCCTGCCGACCCTGAAGCCGCGCGCCCCGACCGCCGAGGAGCGGCCCTGCTTCCAGGCGCTGATCGACCTGCTGCGCGCGCACCGGGACGAGATCGAGGCGCTGCCGCCCGGCCTGCCCCAGGCGGAGCGCATCCAGGTCGATGTCTATGATGCCGGCCGGCGCGAGCCCTTCATCCAGGTGATGAAGGACGGCTCCCCGGGTGTGGCGCGCGGCTGGTTCAACGCGCTCTACCAAGTGCTGGTCGGCGCCGACCAGGGGCCGCGCTTCGGCAGCCTGGCCGCCGCCTATGGCGTCGAGGAGACCATCCGGCTGGTCGAGGAGGCGCTGGCCCGCCCGCCCGAAGCCGCGGCCACGGCGGAGAGCCCGGCGGCGTGAAAGCCGTGCTCGCGGCGCTGCGGCGGCATGGGCCGACGGTGTTCGGCCTGCTGCTGCTGGCCGGCGCCGTCTTCGTGGTGCAGCGGGAGTTCCGCCACCTCTCGCTGGCCGAGATCCGTCAGGCGCTCGGCAACGTGCCCACGCACACGCTGTGGGTGGCGGCGGGGTGGACGCTGCTCGCCTATGCGGTGCTCACCATCTACGACCGGCTCGGCTCGGTCTATGCCGGCAAGCCGGTCAGCTATCTCCGCACCTCGCTGGCCTCCTTCTGCGCCTATACGCTGGCGCACAATCTGGGCTTCGCCGCCGTCTCGGGGGCGGCGGTGCGCTACCGCTTCTACGCCGCCTGGGGGCTCTCGCCGGGCGAGATCGCCAAGGTCATCGCCTTCACCAGCCTGACCTTCGGGCTGGGCGGCATGGCGCTGGGCGGGCTGGTGCTGATCCTGGAGCCGGAGGTGGTGCCCTGGCTCGGCGAGCACACGCCGCACTGGACCATGCAGTTGGTCGGCGTGGCGCTGCTCGGCGTGGTGGCGGGCTACCTGCTGCTGTCGCGCTTCCTGCCGCATTTCCACGCCTTCGGCCACCGCATCGACCTGCCGGGCTTCCGCATGGCCTGCGCCCAGACGGCGCTGGCCACGGTGGATGTGGCGGTCACCGCGATGATCTTCTACGCCCTGCTGCCGCCGGCCGAGGGGCTCAGCTTCGCCCGCTTCATCGGCCTGTATCTGGCGGCCTATACGGCGGGCTTGGCCGCGAATGTGCCGGGCGGGCTCGGCGTGTTCGACACGGCGATCCTGGTCGGGCTGCAGCCCTATGTCTCGGCGCCCGAGGTGATCAGCGCGCTGCTGCTGTTCCGCTTCTACTACTACATCATCCCGCTCTTCCTGGCCGGCGCGCTGTTCGCCGGCTTCGAGCTGAACCAGCGCCGGCATTTGCTCAGCCGCATCGGGCCGGAGACGCGGGTGGCGGATTCGCTGGAGGGGCCGGTGCTGGCCGGGCTGTCCGGCATCGCCGGCGCGGCGCTGCTGTTCATCGGCGCGCTGCCGGCGCGCGGCTCGCGCCTCGCCCTCTGGGCCGGGGAATGGGCGGCGCTGGCCAGCCATTTCGCCGCCTCGGTGATCGGCTCGCTGCTGCTGGTGGCGGCCTATGGCATGCTGCGGCGGCTGCGCATCGCCTGGGCCAGCGGCATCGTGCTGCTGCTGCTGGGCGGCGTGGTGGCGCTGCTGCGCGGCGAGCCCTGGTTCATCTCCGGCGGCTTCATCGCGCTCTCCGGCCTGCTGGCCTGCATCCGCACCGCCTTCTACCGCGATGCGCGGCTGACGGGGGAGCCGCTCTCGGCCGCCACGCTGCTGCCGCTGGTGGTGACGCTGGGGGCGGCGCTGACGCTGGCGCGCATCGCCTGGCGCGAGCCGGTGGCGGAGGAGCCCTGGTGGGCGGTGCCCTTCCTGGCCGAGACGCCGCACACGCTGCGCTTCGCGGTTGGCCTCTGCGGCGTGCTGCTGCTGGTGGCGGCGCTGCGGCTGCTGCGCCCGGCGCGGCTGCGCCCGGCGGCCTTCGACATGGCCGCCCGCACCCGGCTGGCGGCGCTGGGCGGGCGGGTGCCGGCGCAGGCGGATGGCGCGCTGTTCACCGATGGCGCCACGGCGGGGCTGGCCTTCCTGAAGCGCGAGGATGTCTGGGTGGGGCTCGGCGACCCGGCCGGCGACAAGGCCGGGCAGCTGGCGGTGCTGTGGCGCTTCCGCGACCTGTGCGAGCGCAACGGTGTCGGCCACGCCTTCCACCGGGTGGGACCGGCCATGCTGCGGCTCTACGAGGATACCGGCCTGGCCTGCCACCCGCTGGGCGATGGAACCTATCTGGCGCTGCCGGCCGGCGCCGATCCGGAGGCGCTGCTGGAGCGGCTCGCCGATCCGCAGCTGCCCATCCCGGCCGAGGCGGAGACGCCGCGCGAGGGCTGAGCGGCGGGGCCGTGTTCCGGCCCCTGCCGCCCCGGGCCGATCAAGGCTGAACGGAGATGGGCCGTCGGGCGAAGCCACCCTGAAGGCTGGCATGGCCGCCCGGAGGCTGCCCCGTTCATGCGGCGTGCAGGGGCAGGGGCAGGGGCTGTCCCGGCGGCGCATGGGGGCCGGCGCGGCTCATGCTGCGCCCCCGGCCGAGGCACCCGCCCCGCCCCCCACCTCCCCCTGGACGGCGGCAGCCCGAACAGAGTCCCGCTTCAAAACCCGACGGCGGCAGCCCGAAAAAACTATTGGCTGGCCCAGAGGATGCGGTGGATCCAGGCGATCTCGGCGAGGTCGAAGCTGTAGCCGGGATGGGCCGGGTTCAGGCTGGCCAGCTCGATGCGGCGGGCGGATTGGCGGAGCAGTTCCTTGGCCATCACCTCGCCCTTCAGGGTGCGGACCACGACGCGGTCGCCGCGGCGCACCGGGGCGTTGGGCGAGACGATGATGATGTCGCCATCGCGGAACACCGGCTCCATGCTGTCGCCGGAGATCTCCAGCGCATAGGCGTTGGGGTCGGACAGCTCTGGCGTGGAGATCTCGTCCCAGCCGGCGCCGACCGGGTATCCGCCATCGCCGAAATAGCCGTCGCCGCCGGCCTGGGCCAGGCCGATCAGCGGGATGCGCCGGCCGGGCATGCTGCGCGGGCTGCGGTTCAGCGCCGCGGCGGCGCCGGTGACCAGCGCCGCGAAGCTCTCCATGTCGGTGCCGGTGGCGGCGAGGATCTTCGCCACCGATTCGGTGGAGGGCCAGCGCGCCCTTCCATCCGTGCCGAGGCGCTTGGAGGGGTTGAAGGCGGTGGGGTCGAGCCCGGCCTTGCGGGCCAGGCCCGAGGGGGAGAGCCCGTGCTCGGCCGCCAGGGCATCGACCGCCCGCCAGATGTCGTCGTGACGCATGGGTGGATGATCCTAGGTTCCTCGTCCGAACACAATAGGAAGATCATCACAGATAGGTGTTGACGCCTAGAATACGCCCGCGCAAGGATTAAGAGGTCATCAACCAAGAGGCGAGGAAAATACCCCATGCCAGCTGCTCCCCGCGCCCACACGGCCCCTGTCCTGGCCTCCCTCGCCAAGGCTGAACCCTTCCACAGCGCCGAGGAGGCCTGGCTCTGGACCATGGCCGCGCTGGTGGCGCGGCGGGAGGGGGCGCGAATCGTCGCCGGCGCCGGCCGCACCCAGCGCCCCTGCGAGCCCGACGATGTGGTGAAATGCCTCGACCGGCTGTATCGCCAGCGCCGGGTCGATCTGCAGCATGCCCGCATCCTGCGCCTCTGGGGCGAGCGCGGCCAGGCGCCCGACCCGCGCTACCCGGCCGAGCGCGGCGACTGGCGGCTGTGGAGCGAGGCGCTGTCGCGGCTGGACTGGCCGCTGCGCAACAAGGGCATCGTCGCCGGCCCGGCGCTGCGCGCGCCGGAAGGCGCCGAATTGCTGCCCTGGCCCGGGCGGGCGTGACGTGACGGCGCCGCGCCTCGCGCCCCGCATCGCGCCGCGCCACCAGCTGGAGGAGGGGGCGCAGCGCGTCTGGATCGGCTTCGGCGGCCGCGCCGACCGGCTCTGGCTGCGGCTGCTGCGCCCCGGCTTCCGCCACTGCTTCGCCGTGCTCGAGGATGCGCGCGGCTGGACGGTGGTGGAGCCGCTCTCCGGCCGGCTGCTGGTGGCGCGGCCCGAACTGGTCGAGGGCTTCGACCTGCCGGGCTTCTACCGCCGCGCCGGGCTGACCCTGCTCGGCCCCTTCACGCCGGGGCCGCCGGTCTGCGCCTGGCGGCCGGAGCTGTCCCCGTATTCCTGCGTCACGGTGTGCCGCGCTTTGCTGGGGGCGGCGGCGCCCTTCGCCCTGACGCCGCGCGGCCTCTACCGGCGGTTGGAGAAAATTTCCGGCGATAGGAATAAAATCATTGACGCGGAGCTTGCCGAGGCGTAAGACAGGCCCCGTCACCGGGCGAGTTGCGCCCGGCGGCATCCTCCCGATCCCCCAAGACTGCGCGCGGCCCGCCGGATCCCTCCGGCGGGCCGCGCGGCTTTTGGGCGATCGCTCTCCGCCGCCAAAGCAGAGGAGCCCGCACGCGCATGGGTGGCCTGTTCCGTGCCCCGAAGCCGGTGGTCGTCAGGACCGAGCCGGTCCCCGCCAGCCCCCCCGCCCCCAGCCCGGAGGCGGTCGCCCAGACCGCCCGGCTGGAGAGCCAGGACCGCGCCCGCCGCGGCCTGGCCGGCACCATCGCGACCTCCGCCCGCGGCGTGCTCGAGCCGCTGCCGCCCGGCCTGGCCGGGTCGCGCAAGACCCTGCTCGGGGAGTGAGCGGATGCGCCCGACCCCCGAGACGATCCTGCCGCGCTACCAGGCGGCCCTGGCCCGGCGCCGCCCCTGGGAGGGCGTCTGGCAGGAATGCTACGACCATGTCCTGGCCCAGACCCCCGGCAGCGGCGGCGCCATGCTGTATGACGCGACCGCGCCCGACGCGGCCGAGCAGCTGGCCGCCTCGCTGCTGGCCGAGCTGACGCCGCCCTGGTCGCGCTGG
>NZ_GG770778.1:189518-194268 GCF_000164635.1 Pseudoroseomonas cervicalis ATCC 49957
CGCGCCGGCGGTGGCGCAGGTCGACCTCGCCGCCGCCACCCGCCACCTGGCCCGCACGCTCGCCGCGCCGGCCGGCATCCTGACCCCCGCCGAGGAGTGACAGCCGCATGGCTGAGAATCTGCTGGACCCCGCGCCGGACCATGCTGACCGCCCCGAGGACATCCCCGAGAAGTTCTGGGATGCGGAGAAGCAGAGCCTGCGCGTCGACGCCCTGCTGAAATCCTACCGCGAGCTGGAGCGCCGCCTCTCCCAGCGCTTCGCGCCCCCCTCGGACGACGCGCCGGAGGAGGAGCGCGCGCGCTTCCGCCGCGCCCTCGGCGTGCCCGACGCGCCCGAGGACTACACGGTCGAGCCGAAGCACGAGATGTGCGGCCCCGACCCCGAGGTGAACCGGCGGCTGCACGCGGCGGGCTTCACCTGCGCCCAGGTGCAGCTGGTCTACGACCTGGCGGCCGAGCGGCTGCTGCCGCTGATCGCCGAGGCGGCGGCGGATTACGAGGCGCAGAAGCAGCGCGCCCGGCTGGAGCAGGAATTCGGCGGCGCCGAGGGCTACCAGCGCATCGCGCCGCAGATCGCCGCCTGGGGCCGCGCCAACCTGGCCAAGCCGGTGTTCGAGGCGCTGTCGACCACCGCCGAGGGCGTGCTGGCCCTGCACCGCATGATGGGCAAGGCCGAGCCGAACCTCGCCGGCCGCGCCGAGGCGCCGGAGGCGATCGACGAGCAGGCGCTGCGCCGCATGATGCGCGACCCGCGCTACTGGCGCTCGCGCGAGCCGGAATACGTCAAGCGCGTCACCGACGGCTTCCGCCGCCTGTTCAGCCCCGGCCAGGGCTGACCCCGGCCCGGCTGTCCTGATCGCGGCCCCGCGCCTCCCCGGAGGCGCGGGGCCGTTGCCGTTTCGCGCCGTGGCGCAACCCCCTGGCGGGTGCCGCGGCGGCCGGCGGCGCGGCCCGCCCTGGGGAACCGCGCGCGCCCGGCATTCCACCCCTTCTCCCGACCCTCCCTGAAGGAACACGGCATGTCCGCTTCCATCGACCAGGTCTTCGTCAAGCAGTTCGAATCCGAGGTGCACGAGGCCTATCAGCGCCAGGGCTCCAAGCTGCGCCCGACCGTGCGCAGCAAGACCGGCGTGCGCGGCGCCTCCACCAACTTCCCGATCGTGGGCCACGGCACCGCGGCGGCGAAGGCGCGCAACGGCGCGGTGCCGGTGATGAACCTCGCCCACTCCAACGTCGAATGCTTCCTGCAGGACTACTACGCCGGCGAGTGGATCGACCGCCTCGACGAGCTGAAGGTCAATATTGACGAGCGCCAGGTGGTGGCCAGCGCCGGCGCCTACGCGCTCGGCCGCAAGACCGACGAGCTGATCATCGCCGCCCTCGACACCGCCACCGAGGAAGCCACCGGCACCGCCGCCGGCACCACCGACAGCGACGGGCTGACCAAGGCCAAGGTGCTGCTGGCCTTCGAGATGCTGGGCGCCGCCGACGTGCCGGACGACGGCAACCGCTTCGCCATCGTCGGCTGGAAGCAGTGGAGCAACCTGCTGCAGATCGAGGAATTCGCCAACACCCAGTACATCGGCGACGACGACCTGCCCTGGAAGGGCACCCAGGCGAAGCGCTGGCTCGGCGCCACCTGGATGCCGCATTCCGGCCTGACCCGCAGCGGCGCCACCCGCTTCTGCTACTTCTACCACAAGACCGCCATCGGCCACGCCGTCGCCCAGGACGTCACCACCGATGTCACCTGGCACGGCGACCGCGCCGCCTACTTCGTCAACAACATGATGAGCCAGGGCGCCGTCCTGATCGACCCCGCCGGCGTCGTCCGCATGCGCTGCGCCGAATGATTCTTTCGGCTGCCGGTCAGGGCCGGAACGAGAGGCGCTGCACTCGGGCCATCCGCTCCGGCCCAGGGGCGCAGGGCCGCGCGCGGCACTGACCAGGGCGCCGGGCGGCAACACCGCCCGGCGCCCATGGCGCGCCGGCAGAAGGCAGCGCCCCGCCGCAGCAACGCGTCCCGCCTCGCCGCGAGACTGCGGCAGCCTGAAAGAAAAACGGCAGCATGAAAGAAAGGGAAAGACGATGGCATTGTCGGCGCTTGTGCTGTGCTCGCGCGCGCTGCTGAAGATCGGCGCGCAGCCCGTCGCCTCGCTCGAGGAAGGCACCGCGGAGGCGGAGGTGGCGGCCAATCTCTACCCGGCGGTGCGCGACGCGCTGCTCTCCGCCCATCCCTGGAGCTTCGCGACGGGGCAGGCCGAGCTGCCGCGGCTGCTCGCCGTGCCGCATGCCGACTACGCCTTCGCCTACCAGCTGCCGGCGGATTTCCTGCGGGTGCTGTCGGCGGGCGGCGAGCGGCGTGGGCGCGGGCTGCTCTACCGCATCCATGAGAACCGGCTGCACACGGATTCGCCGCGCGTCGTGCTGACCTACCTGTTCCGCCCGGCGGAAAGCGCGCTGCCGCCCTTCTTCGCCTCCGCTTTGGTGGCGCGGCTGGCGGCGGAGTTCTGCGTGCCGCTGACCGAGAGCACCAGCCGCGCCGAGATGCTGCACCGCCTGGCCGAGGCCGAGCTGCGCCATGCGCGCCTCGTCGACAGCCAGCAGGACACGGTGCGCGCGGTCGAGGATTTCCCGCTGATCGACGCGAGGGGTTGAGACATGGCCGCCGGCCGCAGCACCAAGACCAGCTTCACCGCGGGCGAACTCGGCGACCAGCTGCTGGGCCGGGGGGACCTGCGCGCCTATGAGAATGGCGCGCGGCGCCTGCGCAACGTCTTCATCCAGCCGACCGGCGGGCTGACCCGCCGCCCCGGCCTGCGCCATGTGGCCGAGCTGCCCGGGCCCGCGCGGCTGATCGCCTTCGAGTTCAACACCGAGCAGACCTATCTGGTCGTGCTGACGCACCAGGGCTTGCGCGTCTTCCTGGGCGACGTCCAGGTGGCGAGCCTGGCCGGGCCGTGGACCGCCGCGATGCTCGACGCCATCGCCTGGACGCAGAGCGCCGACACGCTGCTGCTGCTGCACCCCGACATGGTGCCGCAGCGCGTGACGCGCAGCAGCAACACCAGCTGGAGCATCGCGCCCTGGAGCTTCGTGCGTGAGCCTTTCTATCGGTTTGCCTCCCCCGGCGTGACACTGGCGCCGAGCGCGACGAGCGGCAGCGTGACGCTGACGGCCAGCGCGGCGGCGTTCCAGCCCGGCCATGCCGGGGTGCGCTTCCGCCTCGGCGGCAAGCGCGTGCTGGTCACCGCGGTCGCCTCCGCCACCAGCGCGACGGCGAGCGTGGAAGAAACCCTCCCCGGCACCGCCGCCAGCGCCGATTGGGACGAGGCCGCCTTCAGCGCCGTGCGCGGCTGGCCGGTCACCGCCTGCTTCCACCAGGACCGTCTGGTGCTGGGCGGCTCGCGCGACCTGCCGAACCGGCTCTGGCTGTCGCGCTCGGGCGATCTGTTCAATTTCGACCTGGGCAGCGGCCTCGACGACCAGGCGATCGAGTTCGGCCTGCTGTCGGATCAGGTGAACGCCATCCGCGCCGTCTTCTCGGGGCGGCATCTGCAGGTCTTCACCTCGGGCGCCGAATGGATGGTCACCGGCGAGCCGATGACGCCCGCCTCGATCCAGCTGCACCGGCAGACGCGCATCGGCTCGCCGGTGGCGCGCATCATCCCGCCGGTGGATGTCGATGGCAGCACCATCTTCGTCGCCCGCTCCGGCCAGGCGGTGCATGAATACGCCTATACCGATGTGCAGCAGGCCTATCAGGCGAACGACCTGGCGCTGGTGGCGCGGCACCTGGTGCAGACGCCCGTCTCCATGGCCTATGACCAGACGCGCCGCCTGCTGCATGTGGCGATGCAAGGCGGCTGGCTGGCGACGCTGACCCTCTACCGCGCCGAGCAGGTCACCGCCTGGACACGGCAGGACACCGATGGCGCCTTCCGCGCCCTGGCCGAGATCGACGGCACCGTCTGGTGCGCCGTCGAGCGCGCCGGCGCCATGCGGCTGGAGCGGTTCGACGACGCGCTCGCCGTCGATGCCGGCCTCACCGGCAGCAGCGCCGCGCCGCAGGACCAGTGGAGCGGCCTCGGCCATCTGGAGGGCCGCAGCGTGCAGGTGGTGGCGGATGGCGCGCCACGCGGCCTGGCCGATGTCGCGGCGGGCGCCGTGACCATCGACCCGCCGGCCAGTTCGGTGCAGGTCGGGCTCGGCTACAGCCACCTGATCGAGCCGCTGCCGCCGCTGCTGCTCTGGCCGGGCGGGGCGCGCGCGGCGCCGGTGCGGCTGGTGGCGGCCACCTTCCGGCTGCTGCACACCGCCGCGCTCAGTGTCGATCTTGGCCGCGGCGCGCGGCCGGTGCCGTTCCGCCGGCTCGACACCGCGCTGCTGGACGCGGCGCCGCCGGTCTTCACCGGCGATGTCACGCTGCGCGGCCTGGGCTGGCGGCGCGACACGCTGCTGCCGCTCTGGCGCATCGAGGGCGACACGCCGCTGCCGCTCACCCTGCTTTCCGTCACCACCGAGACGAGGATGACCGATTGATGGCCCAGCTCGCTCCCATCGCCACGCTGATCGGCACCGGGGCCTCGCTCTACGGCACGGTGCGGCAGGGCCAGGCGCAGGCCGCGCAGAGCCGCGCCCAGGCGGCGCAGGAGGCGGCGAACCTCGCCGCGCGGCAGCAGCAGATCACCGCGCAGCAGGAGGCGGATGCGCGCGAGCGCGCCGACCGGCTGGAGCGCACGCTGGCCTC
>NZ_GG770778.1:194841-199347 GCF_000164635.1 Pseudoroseomonas cervicalis ATCC 49957
CGCGCGGCTGGCCGCCTCCGGCGTCAGCCCCGACCAGGGCTCGGCGGCGGCGATCGCCACCGGGCTGCGGGAGGACGCGGCCGAGGCGCAGCAGAGCAGCAGCGAGGCCTATGGCGCGCGGCTCGCCGCCGGCCGCGCCTCGCTGCTGAACCCGGACGGGTCGCTCACCACCTGGCTGCGCGCCGGCAACAGCTTCGGCGGCGCGCTGCGCTCGCTGCTCGACTGAACTGCCCTGGGCCGCGCCGGCCACCCCCTCCCTCCTTCCGCATGAGAGATCCGCATGGCCGAGCATATCCGCATCGGCGACATCGCGCCGCGTATCCACTACGCGGCGGATGGCGCGCAGACCGTCTTCATCTATCCCTTCCCGATCTTCGCCGAGTCCGATCTGGAGCTGCGCGTCGACGGTGTGGTGCAGGCGGCGGGCTACCAGGTCACCGGCGCCGGCGCTTCGGAGGGCGGCACGGTGGTGTTCGCGACCCCGCCCGCCGCCGGCCGCCAGGTGCTGCTGCGCCGCGTGCTGCCGATCGCGCGGCTGAGCGATTTCCAGCCCAACGGCCTGCTGCGCGCCAACACGCTGAACGACGAGCTGGACCGGCAGACCGCCATCGACCAGCAGCTGCGGCAGGAGGTGGAGGGCGCGCTGCGCGCCGATCCGGGCGACCTGCCGGCCAGCCTGGTGCTGCCGGCCAAGGCCGGCCGCGCCAACCGCGTGCTGGGCTTCGACAGCCTGGGCAATGTCACCGCCTATCCGCGCGACGGCACGCTGCAGCTGCCCTTCGGCGGCGCCATCCCGCGCAGCGTCGAGGACAAGCTGGCCGAGCGGCTGACGGCGCGCGATTTCGGCGCGGTGGGCGATGGCGTCACCGATGACGGCGTCGCGCTGCAGGCGGCGATGAACGCCGCCGCCGCCAGCGGCAAGCTGCTGGAGATCGGCGAGGGCAGCCACCGCACCACCCTGCCGCTGACCCTGCCGGGCGCCTCGCCCGGGCTGATCATGCGCGGCAGCATCGTCTATGCCGGGCCGGGCGGCGAGGTGGCGCTGACGCTGGGCGACGGCGCCGCGGTGCGCAACCAGGCCAGGCGATACCAGGGCCTGCGCGTGCTGCGCGCCAGCATTTCCGACTGGCTGGACGAGCGCGACATCGGCATCCGCCTGCGCAACCTCGATTCCTGCAAGGTGGAGATCCTCCAGGTCGAGGGCTTCACCATCGGCATCCAGACGCTGGGCGTCGAGCGCGGGGTGGAGGACAGCGACATCACGCTCGGCCGCATCGTCAACAATCGCATCGGCCTCGATGTGCGGACGCAGACGGCGGCGGGGTGGAACACCTCGGTGCGCTACTATGGCGGGCATTTCGCGCATGCCCAGTCGGTGCATCAGGACAAGGACCGCTTCGGCATCCGCTTCTCGGCCGAGCCGGGCGCCTATGTCGCGCACAACCGCCATGTCTTCTTCGGTCCCGCCTTCGAGCTGCAGTCGCGCGACCGGCCCTGCACCGGCATCCCCTTCCTGATCGAGGTGAACAGCCGCTCGGTCATGGCCTATGGCATGCGCATGGAGGGCTGCGACCCCTTCGCCGCGCGCCACACCGCCGGCGCCCAGGACCATCTCTACGAGGTCGCCTGGGCCAGCCAGGGCTACAATATCGGCATCGACTATGCGGCGACGGCGACGCGCGTGGGCTCGGTGGTGCGCGCCATGCACCAGGCGGCGGGCCACCGGGAGGCGACGCGGCTGATCGCCGCCGTGCCCAACCTCCGCGCCGCCGCGATCCGCTGGAGCGAGACCGAGACAGGCTTCGAGACGCTCGCCGCCCTGTCCACCAATGTCGCCGGCACGCCCACCAGCCTCTCCCAGTTCACCTTCCAGGCGCTGGAGAGCTACAGCCTGACCAATGACGGCGTGCTGCTGACCGGCGGGCGCGGCCTCGGCTTCGTCATCGACACCCGCGCCTGCAAGGAATTCGCGCTCGCCGCGGATGCCGACGAGCCGCGCCTCATCGTGCAGTGCTTCGGCGCGGACAAGGCGCTGCTGACCGAGCCCGTGCACGGGCCGCTGGTGCGCGCCTCCGGCATGTCGATGAGCTGGGCGGAGACGCCACGCTGGTGGCAGGGCAATGCCGACAACACCGACGCCGGCCTGACCCGGCTGCAGACGATCCGCCTCGCCGACAATGTCGGCTACGCCATCATCGGCGTGGCGCGGCTGACGCGCGACTACGAGGTGCGGGCGCTGCGGCTCTATTGCGACCCGGCGCAGAGCCCGCGCCTGGTCTATGGCCAGCCCGACCTGCCCTTCGGCCGGCGCGAGCTGCTGGCCGATGCCGCCTGGGACCCGCCGAGCATCCCGGCCGGCGGCTCGGCTCAGATCGGCGTGGCGCTGCCCGGCGTGCGCACCGGCGATTTCGTGCAGGCGGCGTTCAGCCGGCCGACCACGGGCATCGTCTTCCTGGCCAATGTCGGCGCCAGCAACCTGGTCACCGTCACCGCCTGGAACCGCCACACCGAGGCGATCGACCTGCAGGCCGGCACGGTGCGGGTGCGGGCGCTGAAGGCATGAGGCGCCCGCCCGACGTGTTGCCCGAGGCGGCGCGCGAGGAGCTGGCGGCGGCGATGCTGAAGGTGGCCGAGGATTACCGCAGCTTCGTCGCGCAGGGCCCGGCCCCGGGCACGCATGACGACGCCAAGGCCTTCGCCGCCCACCACGCCGCGGCGAAGGCGGCGCTGGCGCATCTGGAGCACCTGCTGAAGCTCGCCCGCGCCCAGGGCGCGGGCGGGGAGGACACCGCCGAGGCGGGGGCCGCCGCGCTGCTGCGCCAGGCGCGCGGCGCGCTGCGCCAGGCCGAGGAACAGGATGGGGAGGACAACGAATCCGATGGCGACGGAGGCTCCGGCTGATCTGACGGAATTCGTCTGGATCTGGAACGACGCGGCGGGGCTCTCCACCCCGCCCGTGCACCGCCGCATCCTGCGCTGGCTGGAGGCCCGGCGCATGGGCGGCGACACCCGCCTGCTGCTGATGGCCTTCCGCGGTTGCGGCAAATCCACCCTGGTCGGGCTGTACTGCGCCTGGCTGCTCAGCCGCTGGCCGGAGACGCGCATCCTGGTGCTGGCGGCCGACCACCTGCTGGCCACCAAGATGGTCGGCACGGTGCGCCGCATCGTCGAGCGGCATCCGCTTTGCCGCGCCATCCTGCCCGAGGTGCCGGAGGCCTGGGCGGTGGACCGCTTCACCGTGCGCCGCGCCCTGGCGCTGCGCGACCCGTCGATGCTGGCGGCGGGCCTCGCCGGCAACATCACCGGCGCGCGGGCCGATGTCATCATCTGCGACGATGTCGAGGTGGCGGGCAATTGCGACACCGCCGGCAAGCGCGCCGAGCTGCGCGAGCGCCTGGCCGAGACCGAGTTCATCCTGACCCCCGGCGGCACGCTGCTCTATGTCGGCACGCCGCATTGCGCGGAGAGCCTCTACCGCACGCCGGAGGAGGGGGAGCCGACGCTGGCCGGATACCGCCGCCTGGTGGTGCCGCTGCTCAACGCCGCCGGGCGCAGCGCCTGGCCGCAGCGCTTCCCGGCCGAGGATGTGGCGCGGCTGCGCGAGCGGGTCGGGCCGATCCAGTTCTCCCGCCAGATGCTGCTGCGCCCGGTGGCGGGGGCGGCGGCGCGGCTCGACCCCGGGCTGCTGATCCGCTACCGCGACGAGCTCGACTACCGCGAGGCGCATGGCCGCCCGGTGCTCGGCCTGATGGGGCGGCGCATGGTCTCGGGCGGCGGCTACTGGGACCCGGCCTATGGCCGGCCCGGCCGCGGCGATGGCAGCGTGCTGGCCATCACCTATGCCGATGGCGAGGGCAACCACTACCTGCACCGGCTGCACTACCTGACGCACGACCCCGACCAGGCCGACGACCCGGCGACCCAGCAATGCCGCCAGGTGGCGGCGCTGGCGCGGGAGTTCTGGCTGCCGGTGCTGCGGGTCGAGACCAACGGCATCGGCCGCTTCCTGCCCGCTTTGCTGCGGCGGGAGATGGCGCGCGCCGGCGCGCCCTGCGCGGTGGTCGAGCAGCACAGCCGCACGCCGAAGCAGCAGCGCATCCTGGGCGCGCTGGACCCGCTGCTGGCGGCACGCCGCCTGCACGCGCAGGAGCAGGTGTTCCGCACGCCTTTCCCGGTGGAGATGGCGGAATGGAAGCCCGACACCGCCGGCACGCGGGACGACGCGCTGGACGCGCTGGCCGGCTGCCTGGCGGCCGAGCCGGTGCGCCTGCCCGGTGCCCCCGCGCCCGCCCGCGCGCCGGGCTGGCGCGGCGCCCCGTGACCGGACAGGGCTGGCGCCGCGTGGCGATGTTCTCTTTTTGTTTGCATTTGCCGCCATGCCCCGGCTAGAACCGGGATGTCCCCGGGCGCAGTGCGCCCAGTGTCTCCCCCAGACGGCCGCCCCTCCCCCGGGGGCGGCCGTTTTGTCATGGGCCGCGCCCCCGCCCGGCCCCGCCCGCACCCCCG
>NZ_GG770778.1:199762-204898 GCF_000164635.1 Pseudoroseomonas cervicalis ATCC 49957
GGCGAGCGCGACTGAGCCGGCGCCGCCCCGGCCGATCCCGCCCGGGAGCGTCCCGGGCCTTCCCCCCCTCCTGCATCCGAGCGCAACCGCCATGAGCACCGCCATGACCGCTCCCTATGCCCGCACCCTCGTCTCGCCGCAGGAAGTGCTGGCGATGACCCTCTGGGCCGAGGCCGGGACCCGCCCGGTGCGCGGCATCGAGGCGCTGGCCGCCCTGATCATGAACCGCGTCCGCCTGGCCGAGAGCGGCGCGGTGACGCAATGGGGCCAGGGCCTGTCGGCGATCTGCCGCGCGCCTTTCCAGTTCTCCTGCTGGAACCGCCGGCATCTGCGCCACGCGCTGATGCTGGCCATCCCGCCGGGCGACCCGGCCATGGCGATCTGCCGCCGCATCGCCGCGCGCGCCGCCGCCGGCGCCCTGCCGGACCCGACCGGCGGCGCCACCCATGCGCATGGGGTGGAGGAACTGCCCTCCTGGGCCGCCGGGCTGGTGCCGGTGGCCGAGATCGGCACGCTGCTGTTCTACCGCGCCGGCCCCGCCGCGCGCTGAGCGCGGCCACACCCCAGGATGCCGCGCGCGGCCTTCGCCGGCCCGCGCCGCTCCGCTACACCGGGGCCATGGAACCGATCATCTACACCATGGTCCGCGACGCGGACTGGCAGGAGGCCCGCGCCGCCGGCGCCTATCGCGGCAGCGCCGAGGATGCGCGGGACGGCTACCTGCATTTCTCGACCGCCGCCCAGCTGCGCGAAAGCGCGCGCAAGCACCGCGCCGGCCAGCCGGACCTCTGGCTGGTGGCGGCGCGGGCCGCCGATCTCGGCGTGACGCTGCGCTGGGAGGCGGCCGCGGGCGGCTCCCGCCCCGGCCTGTTCCCGCATCTCTACGGGCCGCTGCCGCTGACCGCTGTGGCCTGGGCGATGCCGCTGCCCCTGCGGCCGGACGGGACGCATCTCTTCCCGCCCGAGATCCCCTGAGGGCCGCTACTCGACCTTGAGCGAGGCGCGCAGCTCGGCCGCGCCCGCCGGGTCCAGCATGCCCTGCAGCCGCCCGGCCGCCAGCCTGGCATAGCGCAGCAGCAGGGATTTGCGCCGCGCCGGCGGCAGCCGGTGCTCGGCGGGCGGGCGCAGGATGGCGGCCTCGCCATCGTCGCAGACGATCAGCCCGGCCTCCTCCGGCAGCAGCGCCTGCGGGAAGTCGAGGTCGACGGCGAAATACAGCCGGTCGCACCAGTCGCGGTATTCGTGCCACTTGGCGTCGGTCTGGAAGTCGCGGGCGCAGCTCTTCACCTCGATCGCGGTGAAATCGCCATCCGGCTGCAGCGCCAGGATGTCGAGCCGGCGCCCGGTGGGCAGCGGCACCTCCAGCAGCGGCGCCCAGCCGAGCCGGCCGCACAGCCGCGACGCGGCCCGGCAGACCCGCAGCGTGCGCTCGGGCGGGGTGAGGGGAGGGGGGGTGAGAAGCGACATGGGCCCGTATGTTCGCTCTCCGTTCCCTCCCGCGTCAAGCGTGGCGGGCCTAGGATGCGGCGATGGCCGAACTGCCCTTCTGGAAGACCAAGACCCTGGCGGCGATGAGCCGCGCCGAATGGGAAAGCCTCTGCGATGGCTGCGGCCGCTGCTGCCTGCACAAGCTGCGCGACGAGGACACCGAGGAACTGGCCCATACCGAGGTCGCCTGCCGGCTGCTCGACATCCACAGCTGCCGCTGCCGCGACTACGCCAACCGCCGCGAGCACGTGCCGGATTGCGTCAAGCTGACGCCCAAGCGCCTGGCCCGCATCGACTGGCTGCCGCCCTCCTGCGCCTATCGCCTGGTGGCCGAGGGGCGGGACCTGCCCGAATGGCACCCGCTGCGCTCCGGCGACCCGGAGAGCGTGCACCGCGCCGGCGCCTCGGTGCGCGGCCGCGCCATCCCCGAGCGCGCGGCGCGCGACCTCGAGGACCATATCGCCGACTGGCCGGGCGAATGGCCGGCGGTGCCACCCGGAGAGGAGAGATGATGTCCGACATGTTCCAGAAGCAGGGCCACAAGCCCGCCCCCGAGCCGTTGCGCTGCCGCCCGCCGGCCACCGCCACGCAGCAGCTCGACACGCCCGAGCTGCGGGTGACGCGCTGGGACTTCCCGCCCGGCGCCGAGACCGGCTGGCACCGGCATGGCTGGGGCTATGTGGTGGTGCCGCTGACCGATGGCGCCATGACGCTGGAACTGCCGGGCGGTGAGACCCTGGCGGCGACGCTGGTGGCCGGCCAGTCCTATCACCGCCCGGCCGGGGCGGAGCATAATGTGGTGAACACCTCGGACACCGCCTTCAGCTTCGTCGAGGTCGAGCTGAAGGGCATGCCCGGCTGAGGCCGCGGTGCCGGCCCGGCCGGCGCCGAATTCTCGCCCCAGGCGGCAGGGACGGCGCGCCGCCTCGCCTCCCTGGTGTGCCGGCGGGCGGAAGCGCGGCGGCGGAGGGGGGCACCGCCAGCCAGGGCTTTCCTTTCCGCCCCGGATGCGGCAGGACGGGGGATGGGGCGAGGGCATGGGCCCGGATCCGCAGCCGGCCCCGGGAGTATGATGTTGCCGCCAGCCTCGGCCCTGCTGCCCGATTTCCAGCAATTGCTGCGCGTCGCGCCGCATCCCTATGTGGTGATGGATGCGCGCTTCACGCTGCTCTGGGCGAACGACGCCTATCTGCGCGTCACCGGCCGCAGCGCCGTCGACATCCTCGACCGCAACATCTTCGACGCCTTCCCCGGCGGCCCGCACGATCCGGGGGGCGAGGGCACGCGGCAGCTGCGGCAGTCGCTGGAGACGGTGCTGCGCAGCCGCGCCCCGCACACCATCGCGCTGATCCGCTACGCCATCCCGCGCGGCCCGGATTTCGAGGACCGCTTCTGGAGCGCGACGCACACCCCGCTGCTCGGCCCCGATGGCGAGGTCGCCTTCATCCTGCAGCAGACCGACGACGTGACCGAGCTGCAGACGCTGCGCCAGCGCGCCGGCGAGGCCGGGCCCGGGCTGGAGCAATCGGTGTTCCACCGCGCCATGGCGGTGCAGCAGGTCAACCTGGCGCTGGACGCCGAGCGCACCCAGCTGCGCCGTCTGGTCGAACAGGCGCCGGCCTTCGCCGCCTATCTGCACGGCCCGCACCATGTCTTCGAGATCGCCAACGCGGCCTATCTGTCGCTGGTCGGGCGCCAGGGAATCCTCGGCAAGACGGTGCGCGAGGCGATGCCGGAGCTGGGCGGACAGCCCTTCTTCGGCATCCTGGCCGATGTTTTCGCCAGCGGCCGCGCCTTCATCGGCCGCGCCATGCGCGCCCGGCTGCACGATCCGAACGGCGCCGGCGGCGACACGCGCGAGGTGTTCCTCGACTTCGTCTACCAGCCGATCCTGGAGCCGGACGGCAAGGTCTCCGGCATCTTCGTGCTCGGCTACGACGTCACCGAGCAGACCCGCGTCACCAGCGAGCTGGAGCGCTACAAGGACCAGCTCGAGGAGATGGTGCGGGTGCGCACCCGCGCGCTGGAGGAGAGCGAGGCCGAGCGCCGCCGCACCGAGGCGGCGCTGCGCCAGAGCCAGAAGATGGAGGCGATCGGCCAGCTGACCGGCGGTGTCGCCCATGACTTCAACAATCTGCTGCAGATCCTGTCGGGCAATCTGCAGATGCTGCAGCAGGCCGAGCGCCCGGCCGAGGAGGCCCGGCGCATCGAGATGGCGCTCGGCGCGGTGGAGCGCGGCGCCAAGCTGGCGGCGCAGCTGCTGGCCTTCGCCCGCCGCCAGCCGCTGGAGCCGCGCCCGGTCAATCTCGGCCGGCTGGTGCGCGAGATGGACGACCTGTTGCGCCGCGCGCTCGGCGAGGCGATCGAGCTGGAGACGGTGATCGCCGGCGGGCTGTGGAACACGCTGGCCGACCCGGACCAGGTGCAGAACGCGCTGCTCAACCTCGCGGTGAACGCGCGCGACGCGATGGAGGGTGGCGGCCGCCTGACCATCGAGGCCGGCAACGCCATGCTGGACGACTACTACGCGCTGCAGCATGACGAGGTGCGGCCAGGCCAGTATGTCATGCTGGCGGTTTCCGACACCGGCTGCGGCATCCCGCCCGATCTGCTGGAGAAGGTGTTCGAGCCCTTCTTCACCACCAAGCGCGAGGGCCGCGGCACCGGGCTCGGCCTGTCCATGGTCTATGGCTTCGTCAAGCAGAGCCACGGCCACATCAAGATCTATTCCGAGCCCGGCCAGGGCACCACGGTGCGCCTCTACCTGCCGCGCAGCCATGAGGCGGAGACGGTGGTGGCGCCGCTCGCCGGCCTGCCGGTGGAGGGCGGGCGCGAGACCGTGCTGGTGGTCGAGGACGACCCCGCCGTGCAGGCCACCGTGGTCGAGCTGCTGCAGGATCTGGGCTACACCGTGCTGCGCTGCTCCGACGGGCAGAGCGCGCTGACCCTGCTGCGCAGCGGTGTCTCGATCGACCTGCTGTTCACCGATGTGGTGATGCCGGGGCCGGTGCGCGCGCCCGAGCTGGCGCGCCAGGTGCAGACCATGCAGCCGCACGCGGCGGTGCTGTTCACCTCCGGCTACACCGAGAACGCCATCGTGCATGGCGGGCGGCTGGATCCGGGCGTCAACCTGCTCTCCAAGCCCTACCGGCGCGAGGATCTGGCGCGCAAGGTGCGCCAGGCGTTGCAGGACCGGCGCCAGGCGCTGGCCGCCGCCGCGACCCCGCACCTGCCCACCGCCAGCCCCGCCGCGGCGCCGGCCGGGCGCGGCCTGCGCGTGCTGCTGGTCGAGGACGACCCGCTGATCCTGATGGACAGCGAGGATTTGCTGGCGCATCTCGGCTGCCAGGTGGTGACGGCGCGCGACGCGCGCGGCGCCCTGCTGGCGCTGGAGAAGGAGCGGTTCGACCTGCTCTTCACCGATATCGGCCTGCCCGGCATCTCCGGCTCGGTGCTGGCGCAGCAGGCGCGCGCCCGCTGGCCGGCCCTGCGCATCATCTTCGCCTCCGGCTATGGCGGGCTGGACACGCCGGACATGCTCCCCGGCGCGCAATTCCTCACCAAGCCCTATGGGCTGCGCGAGCTGGAGGCGGCGCTGCGCCAGGCCGCCCTGCCCGAGCCCGGCTGGCCGCGTGGCCGGCGTGCGCG
>NZ_GG770778.1:205709-209811 GCF_000164635.1 Pseudoroseomonas cervicalis ATCC 49957
CCCGGCCGCTTTGCGCCAGGGCGCCATCCTGGTGGGCGGCGCCGCCGAGACCCTCTCCGCCCAGGTGCTCGACCTGCTGCGGGACGAGGCGTCGCGCCGCATCCGCGCCCGGGTGCGCCGCCATGCCGCACAGCTCGGCCTGGCGCCGCGCGCGGTGCGGCTGAAGGACACGCGCAGCCGCTGGGGCAGCTGCGCGCCGGATGGCACCCTGGCCTTCTCCTGGCGGCTGGTGATGGCGCCCCCCTGGGTGCTGGACCATGTCGTGGCGCATGAGGTGGCGCATCTGCGGGAGCTGAACCATTCGCCCCGCTTCTGGGCGCTGCTGGCGGGGCTGAACCCGCACCGCGCGTCGGCGCAGGCCTGGCTGCGCCGGCACGGGCCGGGCTTGCTGCGCGTCGGCTGAGCCGCTTTTGCCGGCGCCGCCGCGCTGCCCTACCCTGCCGGCCCCGACCCGCCAGGAGACCGACCCGATGCTGATCCTCGTCACCGGCGCCACCGCCGGCTTCGGCGCCGCCATCGCCCGCCGCTTCGCCCAGGACGGCGCCCGCGTCATCGCCCTCGGCCGCCGCGCCGAACGGCTGGAGGCGCTGGCCGATGCGCTGGGCCGCGACCGCGTGCTGCCCCTGCCGCTCGACCTGCGCGACAGTGACGCCATCGCCCCCGCCATCGCTGCCCTGCCGGCGGAATGGTCGGAGATCGACCTGCTGGTGAACAATGCCGGGCTGGCGCTGGGGCTGGAGCCGGCGCAGCGTGCCAGCCTGTCCGACTGGCAGACCATGATCGACACCAACGTCAAGGGCCTGGCCGCCATGACGCACGCCGTGCTGCCGGGCATGGTGGCGCGCGACCGCGGCCATGTCGTCAATATCGGCTCGACCGCCGGGGAGTGGCCCTATCCGGGCGGCAATGTCTATGGCGCCACCAAGGCCTTCGTCCGCCAGTTCAGCCTGAACCTGCGCGCCGACCTGTTCGGCACCAAGGTCCGCGTCACCGATATCGAGCCCGGCCTGGTCGGCGGCACCGAATTCTCCAATGTCCGCTTCGGCGACGATGCCAAGGCCGCCGCCGTCTATGACGGCACCGACCCGCTGACGCCGGAGGACATCGCCGATGCCGTCCATTGGGTGGCGACGCGCCCGGCCCGGGTGAACATCAACACGCTGCAGCTGATGCCGGTCTGCCAGAGCTTCGGCCCGCTGCGCATCCACCGTTGATCTTTCAGGCTGCCGCTGTCGGGTTTGGAGGCGGGACGCGGCAGGTTGGAGGGCGCGCGGGTGGGGCGGGGCGGCGGCCAGCGCCCCCGTCGCCGCCCGCCACCGGCGGGCGGCCCTGAAAGAAATCAGGCGGCCGCGGGGCTGGAACTGGAAAACAGCTCGTCCAGCGGCAGGGGGCGGCCGAACAGATAGCCCTGCGCCTCGGCACAGCCTTCCTCGCGCAGCCGGTCGCGCTGCGCCTCCGTCTCCACCCCCTCGGCCAGCACCGGCACCCCGAGGCCCTGGCCCATGTCCAGCACGGCGCGCAGGATGGCCAGCGCCGCCGGGCTCTCGCCGATCTCGCGCATGAAGCTGCGGTCCAGCTTGATCTTGTGGAAGGGGAAGGCGCGCAGCGTGCCGAGCGAGGAATAGCCGGTGCCGAAATCATCCATGGCGATGCCGATGCCCAGGGATTGCAACTGGCGCAGCATCTCCAGCGCCTGCGCCATTTCCTGCATCATGGCGCTCTCGGTGATCTCGAGTTCCAGCCGCCCGGGCGGCAGCCCGGTCTCGGCCAGGGTGGCGGCGACAAGGGCGGGCAGCGCCTCGTCGCGGAACTGCAGCGGCGAGAGATTGACCGCCACCTTGCCCAGCCGCTTCTCGGCCGCCGCCGCGGCGCAGGCCTGGCGCAGCGTCCAGGCGCCGAGCGGCCGGATCAGCCCGCTCTCCTCGGCCAGCGGGATGAAATGGTCCGGCGGCACCAGCCCGAGCTGCGGGTGGCGCCAGCGCAGCAGCGCCTCATGCCCGCAGAGCCGCCCGCTGGCCAGCACCACCTGCGGCTGGAACACCAGGAAGAACTGCCCCTCGGCCAAGGCCCCGGCCAGGTCCTGCGCCAGGCGGCGGCGCTGCTGCAGCCGGGCGTCCTGCGCCGCGTCGTGGAAGCAGGGCGGCCGGCCGGGCAGCGCCTTGGCGCGTTGCAGGGCGATGTCGGCATAGGCCATCAGCGTCTCCGCCTCGCCCGCATCCCCGGGGTAGAGGGCGGCGCCGATCGTGGCGCTGACCTCCCCGGTCCCGGTCCCGGTCCCGTCCCCGCCGCCGGCCGGCACGGCGAGGGCGGCGATGCGCGGCAGCCGCTCCTGCAGCGCCGCCTCGTCGCGATAGGGCAGCAGGGCGGCGAACTCATCGCTGCCGAGCCGCGCCAGCCTGGCCTCCGGCAGCCGCGCCGCCAGCGCCCGCGCATAGGCGCGCAGCACCGCATCGCCGGCGGCATGGCCGTGCAGCCCGTTCACGCTCTTCAGCCCGTTCAGCCCGAGCCGCAGCACGGCCAGCCCCTGCCGGCCGCGCGCCTCGGCCAGGGCCTGTTCCAGCAGTTCGAGGAAGCCGGCGCGGTTGGGCAGGCCGGTCAGCGCGTCATGCCGCGCCATGTGGTCCAGCCGCGCCTCCTGCGCCCGCTGCGGCCGCAGGTCGCGCAGCACGAAGACGCGGAAGCCCGGCTCGGGCAGCCCCTCGCGCAGCTGCACCGCCACCTCGATGCGGCGGCCATCGGCGTGCCGCAGCCAGCGCGATCCATCGGCCTCGCCCGCCTCCAGCAGCTGGCCGGGCAGGGGCTGGCCGAGCAGCGCCGCGCGCGGCCGGCCGCACAGCGCCTGGAAGCTGTGATTGGCCTCGACGATGCGCCCCCCCTGCACCACGGCGAGCCCCTCCATCGCCGCATCGGCCAGGCGGCGCAGCCGCTGCTCGCCCTCCTCCTCGGCCCGGCGGTCGATCAGCAGCGCGGCGAGGGCCGCGGCGAAGACCATCAGCGCCACGCTGAGCACGGCGAGGCCGAGCGAGGCCTCGGCCGAGGCCGGCTCCTGCCGGGGCAGCGGCAGCAGCTCGATCGCCGCCATGCCGGTGATGTGCAGCGACAGCACCGAGGCCGCCAGCACCACCCCGCCGCCGAGCCAGCCCGCCGGGCCGGGCCGCGCCCGCTTGCTCATCAGCGCCAGCGCGCCGAGCGCCATGCCGAGCAGCAGCGAGGCGCCGAGCAGCACCGGGGAGAAGCGCAGCACCCCGGCATCGCCATAGGCGCTGAGGCCGAGCAGGTGCATCGCCCAGGTGCCGAGGCCGAACAGCGCGCCGCCAAGCGGCGCCGCCAGCGCCCAGGGGCGCGCCGCCACCGCCAGCGCCACGGTGCCGGAGGCCACCGCCAGCAGCAGCGAGCCCAGCGTCGGCAGCAGGCGGAAGCCCAGGCCGAAGCCCGGCGCGTAGCCGAGCATGGCGACGAAATGCGTGCACCAGATGCTGGCGCCGACCGCCAGCCCGCCCAGCAGCAGCCAGCCGGCCCGGGCCTCGGGCCGGGCGCGGCGGGCGCGGTGCAGCAGGCCGAGCGAGACGGTGGCGCCGATCAGGCAGAGCAGCGCCGCCGCCAGCAGCAGCACCGGATCATGCTCCTCCGCCAGGCAGGTGTAGATTCGCCCCATTCCGAATGGCCACTCCACGGCGCCGGCCCTGGCCGCGCCCGCATCCTCAAACCGGCGTCTTGAAAGCCGCGACAAATCCGGCGGCCGGGACGTTCATCGGCCTGGCTCCGTAAAAAAGCGAGTAAATTCTCCCAATTTTGTGATGGCTTTGCCAGGATGCGGCCCGCATGACCGCCGCCGCCGCCCCCCTTCGCCTGCCCGATCGTCTGCGTCGCTTCCTCGGCCTGGCGCCCCGCCGGCCGAGCGGGCCGCGGCCCTGGCGCCTGTTCGGCGGCGGCGCCCTGCTGCTGCTGGCCATGCTGGCCGGGCTGCACGCCCTGCTGCAGGCCCGCATCGAGGCGGCGGAGAGCGAGCGCGCCCTGCAACTGGCCGAGGGGGTGGCGCGGGTGGTGAGCGGCCAGCTCTCCGCCACGCTGGCGCGGATCGACCAGCGGCTGCAGCGCCTGG
>NZ_GG770778.1:212857-214867 GCF_000164635.1 Pseudoroseomonas cervicalis ATCC 49957
CGCGGCCCCCGGCCCGGGCGGTCACCAGCGCAGGCTGCGCAGCGCCGCGATCGGGGCGACGCCCTCGCGCGCCGCCTCCTCGGCCAGGGCCTCGGAGGTGGGGTTCGCGCCGAAATGATGTCCCGCCAACCCCGTCAGCGCCCAGACCGAATCGATGCCGGCATTGGCCGCGCCCAGCAGGTCGGTGTGCGGCGTGTCGCCGATGGCGACGATCTTCTCCGGCGGCAGCGCCAGCGTCGCCAGCACGGTCTGGTAGACCATGGCGTCCGGCTTGCCGATCTCCAGCACATCGCCGCCCAGCGCCAGATAGACATCGGCCAGCGCGCCGGCGCAGATCAGCTTCTGGCCGGAGACCATCACCGCGCGGTCCGGGTTGGTGCAGAGCATCGGCAGCCCGGCCTTGGCGCATGCCGCCAGATCGGCCCGGTAGGGCTCGACGCTCTGCGGGCCGCGCTCCGGCTCGGGGCCGGTGTTGAGCAGGAAATCGGCCTCGTCCGGGCGGGCGGCCAGGGTGATGCCCAGCCCCTCGACCACCGAGAGGTCGCGCTGCGGCCCGATATGGAAGGCGCGGCTCCCCAGGCGGGAGAACCAGGGATGGGTGCGGTCGCGCAGCAGGGTCCAGGCGACCTCGCCGCTGGTGACGATGCCGTCATAGAGTTCGGCCCCGATGCCCATGGCGGTCAGGCTGTCGGCGACGAACCAGGAGCGGCGCGGCGCGTTGGACAGCAGCACGATGCGCTTGGCCCGCGCGCGCAGTTCCTTCAGGGCCTCCGGCACGCCGGGATAGGGGGCGGCGCCGTCATGCAGCACGCCCCAGATGTCGAGGACGAAGCCGTCATGGCTGTCGGCCAGCGGGGCCACGCTCTCCAGGATCTTCATCGGGCATCGGCTCCTACGGCCTCGTGGACATGGGCGAAGCCGTCGCGCCGCAGCAGCGCGGCCAGCTCCCGCTTGATGCGCGGCACCAGCACCGGGCCGGCATAGGCGAAGGCGGCATACATCTGCACCAGCGCGGCGCCGGCGCGGATCTTGGCATAGGCCTGCGCGCCATTGGACACGCCGCCGCAGCCGATCAGCACCAGCCGCCCGGCGGCCAGCCCATAAACACGGCGCAGCAGCGCGGTGGAGGGCTCGAACAGCGGCTGGCCGGACAGGCCGCCGGTCTCGCCCTTGTGGGCGCTCCGCAGGCTGGCCGGGCGGGCGATGGTGGTGTTGCTGACGATCAGCCCGGCCACGCCATTCGCCACGCAGGTCTCGACCAGGCTCGGCACCGCCTCCTCGGCCAGGTCGGGTGCGATCTTGACCAGCACCGGCGGCTGGCGCGGCTGCTCCGCCCGCGTCGCGGCCACGGCGGCCAGGATGGCGGCCAGCTTCGCCTCGCCCTGCAAATCGCGCAGCCCCGGCGTGTTGGGGGAGGAGACGTTGATGGTGACGTAATCGGCCTGCGGCGCCACGGCGCGGTAGAGGGCGGGGTAGTCGCGCTCCGGCTCGGCGCCCTCCTTGTTGATGCCGATATTGGCGCCGAGCACCGCCGGCAGCGGCCGCCTCAGCGCCGCCAGCCGGGCGGCGAAGGCGTCCACCCCCTCATTGTTCATGCCCATGCGGTTGATCACCGCCGCATCCTCCTCCAGCCGGAACAGGCGTGGCTGGGGGTTGCCCGCTTGCGGGCGGGGCGTGGTGGTGCCGGGCTCGACGAAGCCGAAGCCCAGCCGCATCAGCGGCGCCACCGCCACCGCGTCCTTGTCGAAGCCGGCGGCGAGGCCGAGCGGATTGCGGAAATCGAGGCCGAGCACCGTCGTGGCGAGCACCGGCTCGTCCGGCGCGGTGTCGGCGCCGGCGAGGCCCAGCGCCAGCGCCTTCAGCGCCAGGCGATGCGCGCGTTCGGGATCGAGGCCGCGCATCAGCGGCATGAGGGCGGAGGCGAGGGCAGGGGTCATGGCGCCCCGCTTGTGCCCCGCCCCGCCGCGCAAGGGAAGGCCCCGCGCGGCGCGGCGGGCATGCAGCCCCGGC
>NZ_GG770778.1:216391-230211 GCF_000164635.1 Pseudoroseomonas cervicalis ATCC 49957
GGCCCCCGCGATCGCCGAGGCCACGCATCTGCTGGTCACCGCCGGGCCGGACGCGGCCGGGGAAGACCCGGTGCTGGCGGCCCATGGTGCCGCGCTGGCGGCCGCGCCGAAGCTGCGCTGGGTCGGCTACCTCTCCACCACCGGGGTCTATGGCGACCGCGCCGGCGGCTGGGTGGAGGAGGACACGCCCCCCGCCCCGGGGCAGGAGCGCTCCCGCCGCCGGCTGGCGGTGGAGGAGGCGTGGCGGCGCCTGGCGGCGGCGCGCGGCCTGTCGCTCGACCTGATGCGCTGCGCCGGCATCTACGGCCCCGGCCGCAGCGCGCTGGACGAGCTGCGCGCCGGGCGCGGCCGCCGGGTGGACCGGCCGGGGCATTTCTTCTCGCGGATCCATGTGGAGGACATCGCCCGCGCCGTGCTGGCCGCCGCCGGCCGCCCGGCGCCGGGCGCGCGGGTGCTGCACCTGGCCGACGACCTGCCCGCCGCCAATGCCGAGGTGATGGCCGAGGCCGCCCGCCTGCTCGGCCAGGCGCCGCCGCCGCTGATCCCCTTCGCCGAGGCCGAGGCCGCGATGTCGCCCATGGCGCGCGGCTTCTGGGCGGAGAACCGGCGCATCGCCAGCGCCCGCACCCAGGCGGGGCTCGGGCTGCTCTGGCGCCACCCGACCTACCGGGAGGGGCTGCGCGCCGTGCTGCAAGCGGAACAGGCGGGCGCGGCTTAACCGGGCGCTCGTCCTTGCCGTGCTGGACTGCCCGGCGGCGCCCCCGCGCCGGGGCTCGATGCGCTGGGCTCGGATCAGCCGTGCCGTCACGAAATCCTGCAATTCCCGGGGGCTTGGAGTAAGAAGGGCGGCCATGGACACACGGCAGACCCTGCGCGCGCATTGCACGCAGCAGCTCGATACGCTTCGCGCCGAAGGCCGCTACCGCGACTTCGCGCGGCTGGAGAAACTGGCCGATCGCTTCCCGGTCTATCGCTGGCACCAGCCCGGCGCCGGGCCGGGCGGCGCGGCCCTGGCGCGCGAGATCGTGGTCTGGTCCTCGAACGACTATCTCGGCATGGGCGTCCATCCCGTGGTGCGCCAGGCGGCGGCCGAGGCGGCCTCGCGGCACGGCGCCGGCGCCGGCGGCACGCGCAACATCTCCGGCACCTCGCCGCTGCACACCGACCTGGAGGCCGAGCTGGCCGACTGGCACGGCAAGCCGGCGGCGCTGCTGTTCGGCAGCGGCTACATGGCGAACCAGGCGGCGCTCTCCGCCCTGCTGGCGGCGCTGCCGGGCATGGAGGTGTTCTCGGACGCCATGAACCATGCCTCGATGATCGACGGCATGCGGCGCAGCGGGGCCAAGCGCCATATCTGGCGGCACAACGACCTCGGCCATCTGGAGGCGCTGCTGGCGGCGGCCGATCCGGCGACGCCGAAGATGATCGCCTTCGAGAGCGTCTATTCGATGGAGGGCGATGTCGCGCCGCTGCACGCCATCTGCGACCTGGCCGACCGCTATGGCGCCATCACCTATCTGGACGAGGTGCACGCGGTCGGGCTCTACGGGCCGCAGGGCGCCGGCATCGCCGAGCGCGACGGCGCCAGCGCGCGGATCGACGTGATCGAGGGCACGCTGTCCAAGGGCATCGGCTGCTATGGCGGCTACATCGCCGGCGAGGCCGACCTGGTGGACTATGTCCGCTCGGTCGCCGGCGGGCTGATCTTCACCACCGCCCTGCCGCCCACCACCCTGGCGGCGACGCTGGCCAGCATCCGGCAGATCCGCGCCGACGCGGCGCTGCGCGCCAGCCTGGCCGCGCGCGCCCAGGCGCTGAAGGCGGCGCTGGACAAGGCCGGCCTGCCGCGCCTGCCGAGCGAGAGCCACATCGTGCCGATCCCGGTGCCGGGCGCCGCGCGCTGCCGGGCGGTGGCGCGGCGGCTGCTGGAGGAGCACGGGCTCTACGTCACCCCGATCAACTACCCGACCGTGCCGCGCGGCACGGAGCGGCTGCGCCTCTGCGCCACGCCGCACCACAGCGACGCGATGATCGCGCAGCTGGTGGCCGCGCTGCAGGAGGTGCTGGCGCCGGCCGAGGCGGCCTGAGGCGCCCGTCCGCCGGCGCCTGTTGCGCCGGTTTGCGAGTTGCAGCGATGCGTAACCGGGCGGTGCCGCGCCGCCCGGGCCTGCCTATCTCCCTCAGGCCGGGACCACCCCATGCTGAGGAGAGCCCCCATGAACTCGGCAGCGTCGCACACCCCCCGTTCCACCGCATTGCGCGCCCTGGCCCTGGCGGCCGGGCTGGCCGCCGGCCTCGCCGCCGCGCCGGGCCTGGCCCTGGCGGCCGATGCCAATCGCGGCCCGGTCACCGATCCCGGCCCGCTCGACATCCCGATGGCGGTGACGCAGCTCCACGAGGTCGCGCATGGCGGCGGCGTGCCGCCCGGCCCGGCAGGCCGCAACGCCTCGGCCGAGGGCAACCCGATGGCGGTGCCGATGGCGGTCAGCCGCTACCACGACCCCGCCGATGCGCTGAACGGCTGAGGCCGGCCCCGTCGTGGCGGCCGGGGCATCCCGGCCGCCGCGCGCCTCAGCCATACCCCGCCAGCCGCGGCAGCCAGAGCGCGATGCCGGGGAAGGCGACGATCAGCGCCGTGCCGAAGGCCAGCATCAGCATGTAGGGGATGATGGCCTTGTTGACCTCGGCCAGCGGCGCGCCGGTGATCGCCTTGATGACCACCAGGTTCATCGCCACGGGCGGCGAGATCAGCGCCATCTCCAGGCTCAGCGTCAGCAGCACGCCATACCAGACCTTGTCGATGTCGAGCTGCGCCAGCACCGACAGGATCGCCGGCATGGTCAGCAGGATGATCGAGAAGCTCTCCAGCACCAGGCCGAGCACGAAGAGCAGCAGCATCATGCCGATCAGGAAGCCGGTGCGCGACAGGCCCCAGTCCAGCACCAGCTGGGTCAGCTCCTGCGGCACGCGCAGCTTGGTCAGCATGTAGCCGTAGATGGCGGCGGCGGCGATGATCAGCAGCAGCATGGCGGAGGTGCGCGTGGCCTCGCCGAAGCCCTCCATCAGGTCGCGCCAGCGCAGGCTGCGATAGATCAGCGCGGCGATCAGGATGGCGTAGAGCGTGCCGGTGCCGGCCGCCTCGGTCGCCGTGAAGACGCCCATGTAGATGCCGCCCAGCACGAAGACCGGCAGCGAGAGCGACCAGGAGGCGCGGGCCAGGGAGAAGCCCTCCGCCGCGCCGGGGGCGGCCGCCTGGGTGTCGGCCGGCGCCACCGCGCGCCGCTCGGTGACGAAGCAGTAGAGGGCGAACATCGAGGCCATCATCACGCCCGGGATCAGCCCGGCCAGGAACAGCGCGCCGACGCTGGTCTCGGTGACATAGGCGTAGAGCACCATCGGCGCCGAGGGCGGGATCAGGATGCCGAGCGTGCCGCCGCCGGCCACCACGCCATAGGCGCCGCGCCGGCTCATGCCGTAGCGCAGCATCTGCGGGATGGCGATCTTGCCGACCGTCAGCGCGGTGGCCACCGAGGAGCCGGAGATGGCGGCGAAGATGGTGCAGGCGGCGACCGTCGCGATGCCAACGCCGCCGCGCACGCCGCGCAGCAGGGCGAAGGCGGCGCCGTAGAGGTCGTCCACCACGCGCCCGCGCACCATCACATGCGCCATCAGCATGAAGAGCGGGATGGCCACCAGCAGGTAGCCGTCGAGATGGCCGATCACCAGCTCGCCCAGCGCCGGCAGGCTGCCCTCCACCCAGACCAGCACGGCCAGCGGCAGCAGGAACAGCGCCGCGAACATCGGCATGCCGAGATAGAGCAGCACGAACAGCGCCACGAGCAGGGCGAGGAAGGTCATGGCGGGTCCTCAGTCGGTCAGGGCCGGCGCGCGCCCGGGGAGGGTCCAGGGGACATCCCGGCTCATTCGCCGCGCGCCAGCGTGTCGCGCGGCAATTCCCCGGCCTCGCCGGCGGCATACTCGGGCGTCTCGCCCAGCAGCAGCTGCAGCGACTGCGCCAGCGCCACCGCCAGCAGCAGCGCCGCGCCGAGCGGCAGCAGCGCCTGGATCCACCAGACCGGCACGCCCTCGATCTCGGTCATCACCCCGATCATGCGGCTGAACTCCACCGTCTCCAGCCCGGCATCGAGCAGGATCCAGGCGACGAGCGCGACCGAGAGGGTGGAGAGCAGCCGCGCCAGATGCGCCGCGCGGCCGCGCAGCCGGCCGGTCAGCACATCGACGCCGATATGCTCGAAGCGGCGCTGCGCCTCGGGCGCGGCCAGCATGACGATGCCGACCACCAGCCAGCCCGCCGCCTTGTCGATCCAGGGCTGCGGCTGGCCGAACAGGTAGCGCGCCGCGACCGAGACGCAGACCAGCACCAGGCAGAGCAGCGTCGCCATGGCGCCGAGCGCCGCGGCGGAGAGCGCCACCCAGCGGGCCAGCGCCGCGATGCCGCGCGCCAGGCCGCTCACAGCGCGCGCAGCGCCTCGATGGCGCGCGCCCCGTTCTCAGGGGCCAGGCGCAGGAAGGCGTCGACCACCGGCTTCTGCATGGCGGCGCTCCAGCTCTCGCGCTCGGCGGCGGTCTGCTCGTGCACGGTCATGCCGCGCTCCTTCAGCTCGGTGAGCGCGCGGGCGGCGAGATCCTCGGTCAGCGGGATCTGGTCGCGCTCGGCCTGCGCCGCCTCCTGCTGGATCAGCGCGCGATGCGCCGGGCTCAGCCCGTCGAACCAGCGCGGATTCACATAGACATGGGTGAAGACGCAGAACCAGGGCGTCACCGTGCCGAATTTCTGGAACTCGTAGAAGCGGCGGGAGACGGCGGCGGAGAGATCGGTCAGCCCGGCATCCAGCACGCCGGATTGCAGCGCCTGCGGCACCTCCGGCCCCGGCATGGCGGAGGGGGCGGCGCCCACCGCGGTCAGCGCGTGGTCGGTCAGCGCGTTCAGGCCGCGGATCTTCAGGCCGCGGAAATCCTCGGTGGCGATGATCGGCTTGCGGTTGCTGGTGAAGATCGCCTGGCGCGTGGTGTAGAGCCACATCAGGTTGCGCACCGCGCGCCGCTGCAGCAGCCCCTCCAGCAGCTGCGCCGCGGGGGAGCCCGGGAATTTGCGGATCCGCTCCAGCTCGGTGAAGAGATAGGGCAGGGTCAGCACGTTCATCTCCGGGAGCGTGTTGCCCCACTGGAAATTCACCGCCGCCGCCGCCTCGAAGGCGCCGCGCGCCACGGCGGGGAAATTCTCGCCGGCGCGGGCCAGCTGCTCGGCCGGGAAGACCTGCACGTCGATCTCGCCCTGGCTCTTGGCCTTCACCCGCTCGGCGAAGGCGGCCAGGATGGTGGCGTGCTGGTGGCTGGGCGGGAATTGGTGCGACAGCCGCATGGTGACGGCGGCGCGGCTCTGGGCCAGGCCGGGACGCGCCAGAGCGAGCGGCGCGGCCAGCGCCCCGGCGCCGGCCAGCAGCAGATTGCGGCGTTGCATGGACATTTCTCCCCGTTGCCTCGGCTCGGCCCCGGTGTGCGGCGGCCGGAGGCCAGGGTCAAGGCCGCGCCGGATCATTTCCGGCAAGGCGGCCCCATCCCGGCCGCAGGTTTATTGCCGCGAAGCCGACCGGGGCGCAATGAGCGCCATGGAAGCGCCGCCTCAGCCGCCGCGCTTGCGCACCGCGATGCCGATCGAGGTCACCACATGCCCCGCCGCCTGCAGCTTCAGATGCGGCGAGGAATAGGGCGGCGTGTCGACATAGACATCGGCCAGCGCATGGCCGGGGTGGAAGTTCAGCGGCCAGACCTCGTGCCCCTCGGCCACCAGGCGGCTGGCCAGCCCCTCGATGTCGCGCTTGCGGAACAGGCTGAGGCTGCGCGCCTCCAGCGTCTCCTCATTGTGGCCGAGGTTGAACTCGGTGGTGTGCAGGGCGAGGCCGCCGGGCCGCAGCGTGGCCAGGCTGGCGCGGATGAAGTCCAGCCCATGCGCCAGCGAGCCCAGATGCTCCAGCGCGCAGGCCGACCAGCAGACATCGTAGCCGCGCAGGTCGTCCGGGATGGCGTTCATGTCGACCTGGCGGAAGGCGACCTGCTGGACGAAGCGGTCGCGGTCGATCAGGTCGCGGTGGTGCAGCTGCTCCAGCGCGCTGCTGTATTGCTGGCTGCTGGACCAGCCCTGGCCTTCCACCGCCTCGGGCGGGGCGTCGCTGGCGGTGACCTGCAGGCCGAGGCCGGCCAGCACGCAGGGCAGCCGCTCCCGCCCGGTGCCGAAGCCGAGCGCGCGCAGGCCGGGGCGCAGCATCCCGCCCTTGTCCATCGCCGCCAGGATCCAGGCGAATTCCCACTGCTTGCGGTGCTGGCGCGGCGCCACCTTCATCAGCTTGCACCAGCGCGCGTGCTCCGCGCCCTGCATCTGCGCGGCGGTGCAGAGCTGCGTCACCGGGTCGGCCAGGCCGGGCTCGGCGAAGCGCCAGGGCACCGCCGGGTCGGCGGGCGGCTGCAGCATGAAAAGCGGCATGGCGTAGCCGGCGCTGTGGCGCAGCGCGGCGCGGTAGAGGCGGGCGAACTCCTCGCTGCGCATCAGGCTGGCGCGCAGCGCCTTCAGCGTCGGGTGCTGGCGCAGCGCCGCCAGTTCCGCCGCGTCGCGCGGGCCACGGTCGAGCAGGTGGCGCAGCATGCTGCCCACCAGGTCGGCGGACAGGACGGGGGGCGCGTCGGCATCAGCCTCGGGCGCGGTGAGGAGCGAAGTCGGTTGCATGCCGGCATTATGCCGAAACCGTTTCGCCTGTCATGGTGCGAAAACGGCGCGCGGCCGGCCGCGGGGGTCGGCCCGGATCATCAGGAAGGGGGGAGGGGAGCTTGCCGGTGGAATGGTGGGCGCGACAGGGATTGAACCTGTGACCTTCCCCGTGTCAGGGGGACGCTCTCCCGCTGAGCTACGCGCCCGCCGGCAGGGCCGGGTCTTTAGCCCGGAGGGCGGGGGCGGGCAAGAGGGGTTTCGCCGCCGCCGCAAAATTCTGCCGCCGCCCGGCCCGCCGCGCCCGTCCGGGCCGCCCGCGCGTGACAGCGGCGTTGCGCTGTGGCTTGATGGGGGTGGATCATGGATCTTCCGATGCCGCTTCTTGCCGGGCAGGCCGTGCCCGGCCCCTTCGAGCTGTCGCGCCCGGCCCGGCAGCGCGCGCCGCTGGTGCTGGCCTCGCCGCATTCCGGACGCGACTATCCGGCGGCCTTCCTGGCCCAATCACGGCTCGACGCGCTGGCGGTGCGCCGCTCCGAGGACAGCTTCGTCGAGGAGCTGTGGGGCGCGGCACCCGGCCTCGGCATCCCGCTGCTGGCGGCGCATTTCCCGCGCGTCTATTGCGACGCCAACCGGGAGCCCTGGGAACTCGACCCCACCATGTTCGACGGGCCGCTGCCGGCCTGGGTGAACAGCGCCAGCCCGCGGGTCGGCGCCGGGCTCGGCACCATCGCCCGGGTGGTGGCGAATGGCGAGCCGGTCTATCGCCGCCGCCTGCCCTTCCGCGAGGCGGAGGAGCGCATCCAGCGCTGCTGGCAGCCCTACCACGCGGCGCTTGCCGGGCTGATCGCCGAGACGCGCGACGCCTTCGGCTGCTGCCTGCTGATCGACTGCCACTCCATGCCGGCGCATCCCGGCCATGGCGCCAACGCGCCCGACATGGTGCTGGGCGACGCGCATGGCACCGCCTGCCATGGCCGCGCCGTGCGGCGGGTGGAGGAGCAGCTCTGGGCGATGGGCTACCGGGTGCGGCGCAACGACCCCTATGCGGGCGGCTATGTCACCCGCCATTACGGCCGGCCGCGCGAGGCGGTGCATGTGCTGCAGATCGAGATCGCCCGCGGCCTCTACATGGACGAGGCGGCGATCGAGCGGGCGCCCGGCATGGCGGCGCTGCAACGCGACCTGACCACGCTGCTGGACAGCCTGGCCGCGGCCGACTGGTTCTTCCTGCGCGTCTAGCATCTGGACACCGGCGCTGCGCGGGACGGCCTGCGGCCCTCCTCCCCGGCGCGCGGGCAAAAAAAAGGCGGTGCCGAAGCACCGCCGAGTTTAGGGAGGAAACGTCCAAGAAAGACAGCGACACAGCGAACTGTGTGCTGCGGAGAGAAAGATAGGTCAGGGGTCGTTCGTATGCAAGCGGTTTTTCGCGGTGCAGCAGAAAAACTGCCTGCATTTTCAGCGGAACCCCATGCGATGAACGCATGACCCGCCCGGAGTTTGCGTCGGCCCCGGTTAAAATGCCGCCAAAAATGGCAGGGGCCGGGCTCCTCGCGGAACCCGGCCCCGGCATCGGCTGTCCGGCCGGTCTCAGCCGGCCAGCGCGTCCTCGGCATCGACCACGCCGGCGACCGCGTGCACCACGGCGGCGATGCGCACCGCGGCCTGCACCTGCTCGCTCGACAGGCCGCCATGGCGGACCACCTTCTCATGGCTCTCCATGCACATGCCGCAGCCATTGATGGCGGAGACGGCGAGCGACCACAGCTCGAAATCCACCTTGTCGACGCCCGGCTTGGCCATGACGTTCATGCGCAGCTTGGCCGGCAGGCCGGGATAGTCGCCGCCCACCAGATGGGTGAAGCGGTAATAGACATTGTTCATGCCCATGATCGCGGCGGCGGCCTTGGCCGCCACCAGCGCCTCGGCCGAGAGAAGCGGGCCGAACTCGGCGATGATCGCCTGGGTCACCACGGCGTTGCGGCTGGCGATGGCGCTGGCGACGAAGCTGCCGGCGCGCTGCTGCTCGGTCAGCACCGGCTCGGTGGCCAGGCTGCCCAGGTTCAGCTTCAGGTCGCGGGCATAGTCGGGCAGGCGGGCGCGCAGGGCTTCGAGCGACATGCGAAGGATACCTCCGGTCTGGCGTGAAACGGGCGGTGCAGGGAAAAGGGTGGGCGGAGCCGGCGCAAGGCCGGTTCGGCGCACCGCCGCGCGGGGCCCCGTCCATCCGGGGCGGCGCGGCAGGGCGGGGCAGGGGGCGGCGCGCGGCCGCCCCCGCCGGATCAGGCCGCCTTGAACAGCTGGTCCGGGTTCAGCGTGTCGCCGCCCTTGTTCCAGTTGCAGGGGCACAGCTCGTCGGTCTGCAGCGCGTCGAGCACGCGCACCACTTCCTGCGGGTTGCGGCCGACATTCAGCCCGTTCACCGAGGCCCACTGGATGGTGCCCTCGGGGTCGACGATGAAGGTGGCGCGCAGCGGCACGCCGGCATTCTTGTCGAGGATGCCGAGCGCGGTCGACAGCTCGCGCTTGACGTCGGCCAGCATCGGGAAGGGCAGGTCGCGGATGTCGTTGTTGTGCACGCGCCAGTTCAGGTGCACGAACTCGCTGTCCGTCGACACGCCATAGACCACCGCGTCACGGTCGGCGAACTCGTTGTTCAGCTTGCCGAAGGCCGCGATCTCCGTCGGGCAGACGAAGGTGAAATCCTTCGGCCAGAAGAAGACGATCTTCCACTTGTCGGCGTCGGTCTCGCTCGAGATCTCCACGAAGGACTTGCCGGGGCCCTCCAGGCCCTCCGGGCCGCCCTTCACGGCGGTCAGGTTGAAGGCGGGAAACTTGTCACCAACCGTCAGCATCTGTGGATACCCCCTTACAAAACGATCTGCGGCACCGGGCCAGGGCGTTCCCGCCCTCCCCGTTGCATGCCGCTTTATGTATGGTGCAACGCACACATGCCAATGAATAGTTTTCGACGAAATCATCGGCCCGCTCGATGACCCCGCTCCCCACCCCGCAGCAGCTGCGCTACCTCGTGGCGCTGGCCGAGCATGGCCATTTCGGCCGGGCGGCGCAGGCCTGCGCCGTCACGCAATCCACCCTCTCGGCCGGCCTCATCGCGCTGGAGCGGCAGCTCGACGCCGCCATCCTGGAGCGCGGCCCGGCCAAGCGCCCGGTCTTCACCCCGCTCGGCCTGCAATTGGTGGAGCGCGCCCGGCAGGCGCTCTCGGCGCTCGCCGCCGTGGCGGAGACGGCGGCCGCGGCGCGCGACCCGCTCTCCGGCCCGCTGCGGCTGGGTGTCATCCCGACCATCGGGCCGTTCCTGCTGCCGCGGCTGATGCCGGCGCTGCGCCGCGCCTTCCCCCGCCTGCAGCTCTGGCTGCGCGAGGATCTGACCGACCGGCTGGCCGACGACCTCGCCGCCGGGCGACTCGATTTGCTGCTGCTGGCCCTGCCGGCGGCGCTGCCGGAGGCCGAGACGCTGCGCGTGGCCGAGGACCCCTTCCTGGCCGCCCTGCCGGAGGGCCACCGCCTGGCCGATGAGCCGGCCGTGCCGGTCGCGGCGCTGGGCAGCGAGCGGCTGCTGCTGCTGGAGGATGGCCATTGCCTGCGCGACCACACGCTCGCCGCCTGCGGGCTGCACGCCACGGTCAGCCAGGACAGCTTCGCCGCCACCAGCCTGCACACGCTGGTGCAGATGGTGGCGGGCGGCCTCGGCGTGACGCTGCTGCCGCGCCTGGCGGTGGAGGGCGGCGTGCTGGCCGGCGCCTCGGTGCTGCTGAAGCCGCTGGACATCCCGCAGACCCGGGGACTCGGCCTCGCCTGGCGCGCCCACTCCCCGCGCGCCGCCGAGTTCCGCAGCCTCGCCCCCGCCCTCTCTGATTCTCTTTTCTGTCAGGCTGCCGCCGTCTCCCGGTGAAGCGGGACTCTTCAGATGGGCGGTCCGCGAAGGGCAAGGTGGGGCGCATCGCGGGCCGCCGCGATGCCCTTTCTCCCACTGGGCGATGGCGTTCCTGCCGAGTGCAGCGCCTCCCGTCGCGGCCCTGACCGGCAGCGGACAGAAAGCCGGTAGCCGACAGAAAAGATTGACGGGGAGGGGGGTGGGCCGTATACGCGCCCGCTCGAAGAGGGTGCCGAGATGAAGATCCGCAACAGCCTGAAGAGCGCCAAGACGCGCGACAAGAACTGCGTGGTGGTGCGCCGCCGCGGCCGTCTGTACGTGCTGAACAAGAAGAATCCCCGCATGAAGGCCCGCCAGGGCTGACATCGGGCGGCCGGCCGGTTCCGGGCGGCCGCAGCGGTTCTTCCGCTCCAAAACGACGCCATGGCCCTGCCACGGCGTCGTTTTTGCGCGTGCTTGCGGCGGCGGCTGGCGGGCTTCATTCTCCGGGCAAAAGGGGAAGCGGAGCATGATCGAGCTGCCACAGCCGAAAGCCGCCGTGCTGGCGCGGCGGGAGGAGATCCTGGCGGCGCTCGGCCGCATCCTGCCGGATTCGGCGCGCGGCCCGGGCGTCATCGGCGACCCGGTGCGGCTGCGCGCCTATGAGACGGACGGGCTGGCCGCCTATCGCCAGCCGCCGCTGGCCGTCGTCCTGCCCGAGACGACGGAGCAGGTGGCGGCGCTGCTGCGCTACTGCCATGCCGAGGGCATCCGCATCATCCCGCGCGGCGCCGGCACCAGCCTGTCGGGCGGCGCGCTGCCGCTCGAGGATGGCATCGTCATCGGGCTGATGCGCATGAACCGCATCCTGGAGGTCGATTACGCCGACCGCCTGGCGGTGGTGCAGGCGGGGGTGACCAATCTCGGCATCACCCAGGCGGTGGCGGCGGATGGTTTTTTCTATGCGCCCGACCCGTCCAGCCAGCTCGCCTGCATGATCGGCGGCAATGTCATGATGAACTCCGGCGGGGCGCATTGCCTGAAATACGGCGTCACCGCCAACAACCTGCTCGGTGTCACCTTCGTCACCGTGGAGGGGGAGGTGCTGCGGCTCGGCGGCGGGCATCTCGATTCGGCGGGTTATGACTGGCTGGGGCTGATCACCGGCAGCGAGGGGCAGCTCGGCATCGTCACCGAGGTGACGGTGCGCATCCTGCGCGCGGCGGAAGGGGCGCGGGCGATGCTCGCCGCCTATCCGAGCAACGAGGTGGCGGGGGAGGTGGTGGACGCCATCATCGCCAGCGGCATTATTCCTGTTGCGCTGGAATTCATGGACCGCCCGGCGATCCATGCCTGCGAGGCCTTCGCCAATGCCGGCTATCCGCTGGACGCCGAGGCGCTGCTGATCATCGAGGTCGAGGGCAACACCGAGGAACAGGACGCCCTCCTGGAAAAACTGAAAGACATCTGCGGGCGGTTCGGGCCGATCTCGCTGCGGGTGGCGGAGACGGCGGAGGAAAGCCTGGCCATCTGGAAGGGCCGCAAGGGCGCCTTCGGTGCCATCGGCCGCATCAGCCCCGACTATCTCTGCATGGATGGCACCATCCCGACCGGCGAGCTGCCGCGCGTGCTGCGGCGGATGCAGGAGATGTCGGAGGATTACGGGCTGAAGGTCGCCAACATCTTCCATGCCGGCGACGGCAACCTGCACCCGCTGATCATGTTCGACGCCAACGACCCGGAGAGCTTCCGCAAGGCCGAGGCCTTCGGCGCCGACATCCTGAAGCTCTGCGTCGAGGTGGGCGGCTGCCTGACCGGCGAGCATGGCGTCGGCGTCGAGAAGCGCGACCTGATGCCGGTGCAGTTCACCGCGGCCGAGCTGGCGCAGCAGCGCGCCATCAAATCCGCCTTCGACCCGCAATGGCTGCTGAACCCGGCCAAGGTCTTCCCGCTGGAGGGCAATCCGCTGCTGGCCGCCGCCACGCCGGGGCGCGCGGCATGAGCGCGGCGCTCGACGCGACGGAGGCGCCGGCCACCGAGGAAGGCGTGGTGGAGTCGGTGCGCGCCGCCCGCGCGGCGGGGCAGGCGCTGGCGGTCAGCGGCCTCGGCGGGCGGGCCGCCAGCCTGCGGCCGGTGCTGGCGCCGCGTGGCCTCTCCACCCGCGCGCTCACCGGCATCACCCTCTACCGGCCGCAGGAGATGGTGCTCTCCGCCCGCGCCGGCACGACGCTGCCGGAGATCGAGGCGGCACTCGCGGAACACCGCCAGATGATCCCGGCCGAGCCGCCGGACTATGCCGCGCTGTTCGGCGTGGCGACGCCGCCGACGCTCGGCGGGCTGGTGGCCGCCAACCTCTCCGGCCCGCGCCGCATCTCGGTGGGTGGCGCGCTGCGCGACCAGGTGCTGGGCGTGCGGGCGGTGACCGGCCATGCCGAGCTGATCCGCTCCGGCGGGCGGGTCCACAAGAACGTCACCGGGCTCGACCTCTGCAAGCTGCTCGCCGGCAGCCACGGCACGCTGGCGGTGCTGACCGAGATCACCCTGAAGCTGACCCCCCGCCCCGAGGCCAGCCTGACGCTGGCCCTGCCGGTGGCGGATATCGCCGCCGGGGTGGCGGCGCTCTCGGCGGGGCTCGGCAGTCCTTACGGCGTCTCGGGCGCGGCGCTGCTGCCGGAGGGCGATGCCCAGGCGGGCCTGTCCGGCCCCACCGCCCTGCTGCGGCTGGAAGATTTTTTGCAGTTCCTGCCGCGGCGGGCGACGGCGCTGGCGGCGCTGCTGGCACCCTATGGCGCGGCGGTACGGATCGAGGATGACGCGCCCCTCTGGCGATCGGTGCGCGAGGCCCGCGCCCTGGGGGCGGCGCCGGAGGAGGCGGTGTGGCGCCTCTCGCTGCGGCCGAGTGCCGCGCCGGCGGCGGTGGCGGCGCTGCGCGCGGCCTTCCCGGCGAAGCTGCTGCTGGATTGGGGGCGGCGGGCTGGTCTGGGTGGCCGGCCCCGCGACCGTGGCGGCGCATGGCGCCGTGATGGCGGCCGCCGCGCCCTCGGGCGGCAGCTTCACCCTGTTCCGCGCCCCCGATTCGCTGCGCGCCACGGTGCCGGTGCTGCCGGAGGAACCGGCGGCGCTGGCCGCCATCGGCGCGCGGGTGAAGGCGGCGCTGGACCCGGCCGGGTTGTTCAACCCGGGCCGCTTGCGGCGCTGAACCCGGCGCCGCTCAGCGCCCGG
>NZ_GG770778.1:233028-238204 GCF_000164635.1 Pseudoroseomonas cervicalis ATCC 49957
GCCGGAGGCGGCGGGCGGGCTGCTCTGCGCGCTCGCCGGCGCGCTGGTCTGGGCGCTCTACTCGGTCACCGCGCGGCGTCTCGCCGCCGTGCCGACCGAGGCGGTGGCGGGCTTCTGCCTGGCCAGCGCCGCGCTGGCCCTGCTGCTGCACCTGGTGTTCGAGCAGACGGTCTGGCCGGATGCGCGGCAGGCGCTGGCGCTGCTGCTGCTCGGCCTCGGCCCGGTGGGGGCGGCTTTCTACCTGTGGGATATCGGCATGAAGCGGGGCGACCCGCGGCTGCTCGGCACGCTGGCCTATGGCATCCCGGTCGCCTCCACCCTGCTGCTGGTGGCCGCCGGGCATGGCCAGGCGGATCTGCGCGTGGCGCTGGCGGCGCTGCTGGTGGCGGCGGGCGGCGCGCTGGCGGCGCGCCCCGCCCGCTGAGGCGGCACCAGAGCATTGTCCGTTCGCACTGGCTCACGGACAATGCTCTAGATTATTGTTTTGAGAGCATCTTCACGCGATCAGGCAACGCAGCCTGATCGCGATCTGCTCTAGCCGGGGCGGCGCCAGATGCCGCGCAGCACCTCGGCCGGGCCCTGGTGCTTCGGGCCTTCGTCCAGCAGCAGCGTGCCGGTCAGGCACTCCTCCAGTTCCAGCCCGGCGAAGGCCTCCTCCGCCGCCGCGCGGGTCCAGAGCAGGTCCGGGTCCTTCGGCCCGCCGCTGCGGCGGCCCTGCTGGGCGGGGGTGAAGCCCTCCAGCAGCAGCCGCCCGCCCGGCGCCAAGGCGCGGCAGGCGGCGGCGGCCACCACCGCCCGGTCGGCGGGCGGCAGGTGCAGATAGACCCAGGCGATCAGGTCGTAGCGCGATTCGGGCCAGTCCCAGCGCGTCAGGTCGGCGGTGACGCTCTCCAGCGCCACCCCCGCCTCCCGCGCCCATCCGGCGGCGCGGGCGGTGCCGGTGGCGGACCAGTCCACGCTGGTCACCACCAGCCCCTGCCGCGCCAGCCAGACCCCGTTGCGCCCCTCGCCATCGCCGAGGCAGAGCGCCCGCAGCCCCGGCCGCAGCCGTGGCGCCAGGCTCTCCAGGTAGCGGTTGGGGGCGCGGCCGAACATCCAGGGCTGCTCGGCGTAGCGCCGGTCCCAGGCGAGCGAGTCGCTCATGGCTGCCAGCCCGGCGGCGCCAGGGTGAAGCCGGCGAAGTCGAAGGCCGGGGAGACGGTGCAGCCCACCAGCGTCCAGCCGCCGAGGCTGCGCGCCGCCTGCCACTCGCCCGGCGGCACCAGGCCGAAGGGTTCTTCCCCGTTGCCGAGATCGGGGCCGATCCGGTGCTCGCGCACCGGGCCGCCCTCGGCCGCGATGGAGAGCAGCAGCGGGGCGCCGGCATACCAGTGCCAGGCCTCCGCCGCGTCCACCCGGTGCCAGTGGCTGGCCTCGCCCGCGGCCAGCAGGAAGTAGATCGCCGTGCCGGCGCCGCGCGACCCATCCGCCGGCCGGTCGCGCCAGATCTCGCGGAAATGCCCGCCCTCGGGGTGCGGGGCCAGGCCGAGGGCGGCGATGACCGCCGCCGCCGGCAGGGAGGGGTCGCGCAGATCCATCAGGCGGCGGGCGGCGCGGTGCGGGCGATGGCCGGGGCGGCGGCGACGCCCTCGTACCAGGCGGCCAGCTTCGGGTGCGCCGCGCGCCAGGGCTCATGCGCGAAGCGGAAATCGAGATAGCCGAGCGCGCAGGCGACCGAGATGGCGCCGATATCGGAGAGGCCCTGCGGCGGGCTGGCTTCCAGCGTGGCCAGGGCGCGGTCCACGGCGGCCTTCTGGCGGGCGGAGAAGGCCTTGCGCCCGTCATCCTGCGGCAGGGCGTCGTTCATGCGGCGGGCCACGGCGGCGTCCATCATCCCGTCGGCGAGGGCCTGCATAACCAGGGCGGCGATGCGCTTCGGCCCGGCGGGGAAGAGCGGCGCGGCGTCGCCCAGCCCGTCCAGGTATTCGCAGATCACCGGGCTGTCGAAGATGGCCATGCCCTCATCGGTGAGCAGGGCCGGCACCTTGCTGAGCGGGTTGGCGCCGAGCAGGGCGTCGGGGCTGGCATGGGCGTTGGTGGCCACCAGCTCCACCCGGCCTTCCAGCCCGCGCAGGATGACGCAGGCCATGACCTTGCGGACGAAGGGGGAGGAGGGCGAATGAAACAGCTTCATCGGGACGTTATCCATTTTGATCTGAACGCGGGGTCCGGGGTGGCCGTGCCACCCCGGCGGAGGGGTTTGGGGAGGCGGCGCCTCCCCAAGGAATTAGCCGCGGAAATTGTCCTTGGCCGTGCGGATGCGCCCCAGCTCGCTGGCGGTGGATGCGCGCAGGAAGGGGTTGGTTTCCTTCTCCCGCCCCAGCGTGACGGGCAGGGTGGGCTGGCCGGCGGCGCGGGCGGCCTGCACCTCGGCGGCGCGTTCGCGCAGCGCCGCGTTGTCCGGCTCCACGGTCACGGCGAAGCGGGCGTTGCTCTCGGTGTATTCATGGCCGCAGCAGACCAGCGTCTCGTCCGGCAGCGGCTTCAGCAGGGAGAGGGCGCGGAACATGTCCTCGGCCGTGCCTTCCAGCAGCCGGCCGCAGCCCAGCGAGAACAGCGTGTCGCCGCAGAGCAGCACGGCGCCCTCGGGGAAGTGGAAGGCGACATGGCCGATGGTGTGGCCCGGGCTGTCGATCACGGTGCCGGTGGTGGCGCCGATGGCCACCGTGTCGCCGGGGGCGACGGCCTGGTCCAGCTTGGGCAGGCGGTGGGCGTCGGCGGCGGCGCCGATCACCCTGGCGCCGAAGCGGGCGCGCACCTCCTCCACCCCGTCCACATGGTCCGGGTGGTGGTGGGTCAGCAGGATGATGTCGCAGCGGCCGCCGGCGGCTTCCAGCGCCTCGATCACCGGCCCGGCCTCGCCGGGGTCGCAGATGGCGACGGTGCCGGTGGCCTGGTCACGCAGCATCCAGGCGTAGTTGTCGGACAGGCAGGGCACGGCCTGGACGGTGACAGCCATGGCGGGATCTCCTCGGGGCTGGTGGGGAAGCGGGGCTTCCGGCGCGGCGCCATGGTTGGAGCGGTCCGGCGGCCTCCGCAAGGGGCGGGGGCGGATCGCTTTCCGCCGGCCACGCCCCAGCCGGGGCGTGCCATGCGGCGTTGGGCGCCCTATATCCAGGGACATGAAGGCTGAGGTGCACGCCGACAACCACGGTCACCGCGATTTCTACGCCTCGCCGCTCGGCCTGGTGGCCGCGCGCCTGCTGCGGGAGCGGCTGGCGCGGCTCTGGCCGGATCTGAGCGGGCGGGCGGTGCTCGGGCTCGGCCATGCCGCGCCCTATCTGCGGCTGTGGCGGGAGCAGGCCAGCCGCATCCTGGCCGCCAGCCTGCCGGAGACCGACACGGTGCCCTGGCCGCCGGGCGGCGCCTCGCTGACCGCGCGGGTGGAGGACGCGGCGCTGCCCTTCCCCGATCTCAGCTTCGACCGCGTGCTGCTGGTGCATGGGCTGGAGGGGGCGGAGAACGACCGGCGCGCGCTGCGCGAGGTCTGGCGCGTGCTGAAGGATGACGGCCGCGTGCTGATCGTGGCGCCCAACCGGCGCGGGCTGTGGGCGCACCGGGACAGCACGCCCTTCGGCCAGGGGCGGCCCTATTCCACCGGCCAGCTCTCCCGCCTGCTGGAGCGCAACATGTTCACCGCCGAGCGGCGCGACACCGCGCTGTTCACGCCGCCCTTCCAGGCGCGGCTGCTGCTGCGCGCCGCCGGGCTGTGGGAAGGGGCGGGGCGCAGCCTGGCGCCGCGCTTCGCCGGGCTGGTCATCGTCGAGGCGCGCAAGAGCATCTATGGCGTGCTGCCGGCGCATGGCGCGCGGCTGCGCCCCGGCCGCCGGGTGCTGGTGCCCGAGGCGGTCTGGGCCGCTCGCGAGGAGGCGATGCGGCGCGACTCGGCGCCCCGCCTATAGTTCCGCCCAAGGCCGGAACCGGTTCGGCCGTCTGGGAGGATACAAAGATGTTCCAGATCGCCACGCCGCCGCGGCGGGCCGTGCTCGGCGGCATGCTGGCCGGCGGGCTGCTGGCCAGCAGCCATGGCCCCGCTCTGGCGCAGCGCGACTACGGCCCCGGCGCGCCGCCGCTGCGCTACCCCGACCCCGACGTGCTGGTGCTGAACCCGCGCCGCTTCCGCGCCAAGCTCGGCAATGCCGCGATCCGCCGCGTCCACACCGGCATGGGCTGGGCCGAGGGGCCGGCCTGGCACGCCACCGGCCGCTTCCTGATCTTCTCCGACATCCCGAACGACGAATGCCTGCGGCTGATCGAGGAGGACCGGCACGTCGCCCGTCGCTTCCGCAGCCCCTCCGGCTTCGCCAATGGCAACACCTTCGACCGCGAGGGACGGCAGATCGCCATGCGGCACCGCCACCGCGACGTGGTGCGCTACGAACCCAATGGCGATGTCACCGTCCTGGCCGCGCGCGGGCCGGATGGGGAGTTCAACGCCCCCAATGACGGCGTGGTGCATCCGGGCGATGGCAGCATCTGGTTCACCGACCCGGGCTATGGCGCGCTGATGGATTATGAGGGCCAGCGGCACGAGACCGGCAGCCCGCGCCCCTTCATCAAGGAAGCCGTCTACCGCATCGATGCGCAATCGGGCGCGGTGACCAAGGTGGCGGACCAGCCCTTCAAGCCGAACGGCCTGTGCTTCAGCCCCGACTACCGCATCCTCTACGTCGCCGACACCGGCAGCAGCCACTACCCCGAGGCGCGCAATGTCGTCTGGGCCTTCGACGTGGACGGCGCCAGCCTGCGCAACCCGCGCGTGTTCGTGGACATGACGCTGGACGGCAAATCCGGCCTGGCGGACGGCATACGCTGCGACACCGAGGGCAATCTCTGGTCCTCCGCCGGCTGGGTGGGGGAGGGGTATGACGGGGTGCATGTCTTCGCCCCCGATGGCGAGCGCGTCGGCCAGATCCGCCTGCCCGAAATCTGCAGCAATCTCTGCTTCGGCGGCACGCGGCGGAACATCCTGTTCATGACGGCGAGCCAGTCGCTGTACATGCTGCCGGTCGAGGCGCGGGGGGCGCATTTTTGTTAGGAGAAAAAATCTTCTTTTTCTGAAGAAAAAGAAGCAGAAAGACTTTCTTTCAGTTTGGCGTCCCGCCTCAAGGCCATAGGCGGGACGCCAGCTGACAAG
>NZ_GG770778.1:238724-243434 GCF_000164635.1 Pseudoroseomonas cervicalis ATCC 49957
CCCTTTTTCTCTACCAGCTCGCCAGCGCCCTGAGCTGCGGCGTCTTCTTGCGCTGGTGCTCGCCCATGCGGCGCAGCAGCGGCTCCAGCGTGTCCAGCGCCTGCAGCAGATGCGGCCCCTTGTTCAGCATGATGCATTCGGCGCGCCCGCCCATCGCCGCATCGGTCATCTCGCCGCGCAGCGGCGCGCCCTTGCGGATCAGGTGCTCCAGCACCTGGGTCGCCCAGATCACCGGCACATGCGCGGCCTCGCCGATCCACAGGATCTCCTCCTGCATCTCGGCCAGGCGGGCGAAGCCGATCTCCACCGCCAGATCGCCGCGGGCGATCATGATCGCCGCCGGCTGCTGCCCGGCCGCCTGCACCACGATGCCGGGCAGGGCATGCACGGCGCGCACCGTCTCGATCTTCAGCACCAGCGCCAGCTGCCGCCAGTCCTGCGGGCGGCGCGCCGCCAGCTCGGCCTGCAACGCCTGCACATCGCCGGCCGATTGCACGAAGGAATAGCCGATGCCATCGGCGTGCCGCGCGACGAAATCGAGATCGGCGCGGTCCTTGTCGGTCAGCGCGGCGCAATGCAACTCGGTGTCGGGGAAGTTCAGCCCCTTCTCCGGCTTCAGCCGCGCGCCATCCTCGGGCGCGGAGAGGATGCGGGCCAGCAGGCCCCAGCCCTCGCAGGCCTCGACCACGGCGCCGATGCGGCCATCGTCGATGAAGACGCGCTGGCGCGGCAGCACCATGCGCAGCACCTCGGCCAGGCTGCATTCGATGGCGAAATCGGCCAGGCCTGGCGGCACCGCGGCCAGCCCGCCCGGCGGCACGATGGCCAGCGCCTCGCCGGCCAGGATGCGGCGGCGCTCCGCCGGGTGCAGCCCGGCGCCGGTGCGGATCTTCGGCCCGGCCAGGTCCATGATGACGCGCATGCGGTGGCCGGTGGCGGCCTCGGCGGCCTCGGCATGGGCGATCATGCGGCCCCAGGCGGTGGCATCGTCATGCGCGCAGTTGATGCGCAGCGCCTCCACCCCGCGCATCGCCAGGGCCAGGGTGAAGCCGGGGTCCTCGGCCGCCTCGGAGGGGCAGGTGACCATCAGCCCGACCGGCCGGCCGGGGCTCGGCGGGCCCAGCACGGCGCGGGTGTTGCGCGCCAGCCATTGCTCGCCGGCGAAGAACTCGGCCGGGGCGGGATGCGGCAGGCCGGGCCGGCCGGACAGCGCCGCCAGGCTGGCCGCCACCGCCTGCAGCCCGGGCAGCACCCGCCCCTCGATCCGCCCGAGCGAGGACAGGCCGAGCGGCATCAGCGCGCGCTGCAGCGGCCGCAGCTCGCGGTGGCGCAGCGCCAGGTAGCAGGCCAGGTTCTGCGCGCCGGCGGCGAAATCGGGGCGGGCCAGCGCGTCGCGCCAATGCGCGGCGATGGCGCTGCCCTCGGCCTGCAGGCGGCCAGCAGGGCTTCCAGCTCGGCCTGCAGCGCGGCGGGGGTCGGTGCGTCCTCGGCCATGGCGGCCTCCTCTTGCCTCTCCGCCGCCAGACTAGAGCCTGGCCGCGGCGCGCGGCGTGAAGCTGGCATGATTCCGCCGGGGCGCAGCCCCGCAACCGGCGGATGGCGGGGCGGTGGCGGCGCGGGCGAGGCTGCGCCACCCATCCGGAGAGCCCGCATGTCCCGTTTCCGCTGCGTCCCCATCCCGACCGAGACCGCCGCGCGCTGGCGCGCGACCGGCCTGGACGATCGCGGCCAGGCGCTGCATCGCCGCGTGGTGGACGGCCCCGGCTTTCCCTGCCGGCACTGCCTGCGCCTCGGCACGCCTGGCGAGGAGATGCTGCTTGGCAGCTACGACCTGCCGCAGCCGCGGGGCGTCTACTGGACGCCGAGCCCGATCTTCCTGCACGCGCGGGATTGCGCGGCCTATGCGGCGGAGGACGAGATCGCGCCGGTCGTGCTGGCGAACGCCATCGTCTCCGTCCGCTCCTACGACGAAGCGGCGCTGTGCCTCTACGACCTGGGCGGCATCGCCGAGGGCGCGGCGGTGGCGCCCCTGCTGCAACGGGCGCTGGACGACCCGCGCACCCGCCACATCAACATCCACACCGCGCGCCCCGGCTGCCTGCTGGCGGCGGTGGAGAAACTGCCAAACTGATGGCGGGGTCCGGGGGGACTCTGTCCCCCCGGCCTTCTCTTCTCGTCAGGCGGCCTCGAGGCACATGGCGACACCCATGCCGCCGCCGATGCACAGCGTGGCCAGGCCCTTCTTCGCGCCGCGCGCCTTCATCCCGTAGAGCAGGGTGGTCAGCACGCGGGCGCCCGAGGCGCCGATCGGGTGGCCGAGGGCGATGGCGCCGCCATGCACGTTCACCTTGGCGGTGTCCCAGCCCATCTCCTTGTTCACCGCGCAGGCCTGGGCGGCGAAGGCCTCGTTGGCCTCGATCAGGTCGAGGTCCTGGATGTTCCAGCCGGCCTTCTGCAGCGCCTTGCGGCTGGCCGGGATCGGGCCGGTGCCCATGATCGAGGGATCGACGCCGGCGGTGGCCCAGGAGGCGATGCGGGCGAGCGGCGTCAGGCCGCGCCTGGCGGCCTCGGCCGCGCTCATCACCACGATGGCGGCGGCGCCGTCATTCAGGCCCGAGGCGTTGCCGGCGGTGACCGAGCCGTCCTTGGCGAAGGCCGGGCGCAGCTTGGCCAGCACCTCCAGCGTGGTCTCGGGCTTGGGGTATTCGTCGGCGTCCACCACCGTGTCGCCCTTGCGGCCCTTGACGGTGACGGGCGCGATCTCGTCCCTGAAGGCGCCCGCCTTCATCGCCTCGCCCGCCTTGCGCTGGGAGTTGTAGGCGAACTCGTCCTGCTGCTCGCGGGTGATCTGGAACTTCTGGGCGACGTTCTCGGCGGTGTTGCCCATGTGGTAGCCGTTGAAGGCGTCCCACAGCCCGTCGCGGATCATGGTGTCGACCATCTGGAAGTCGCCCATCTTCACGCCGGCGCGCAGCTGCGCGCAATGCGGCGCCTGGGTCATGCTCTCCTGCCCGCCGGCCACGACGATGGAGGCGTCGCCGGTGGCGATCTGCTGGGCGGCGAGCGCCACGGCGCGCAGGCCGGAGCCGCAGAGCTGGTTGATGCCGAAGGCGGTGCGCTCGACCGGGATGCCGGCATGGACGGAGGCCTGGCGGGCCGGGTTCTGCCCGGCGCCGGCGGTCAGGATCTGGCCGAGGATCACCTCGTCCACCTCGGTGGCCTCGACCCCGGCGCGGGAGAGGGCGGCCTGGATGGCGGCGGCGCCCAGCGCATGCGCCGGCAGCGAGGCGAAGGCGCCGTTGAAGGCGCCGACCGGGGTGCGCGCGGCGGCGGCGATGACGATGTCGGTCATGGCTGGGTTACTCCCTCCTGGTGTTTGGCGGCCCTGACGCCTGGCCGGTGACACGGCGTGCCGCCGGGGGGCGGGGCCGAAGCGGCGTGGCGCCGCCCTTGCCGCGCAGTGTGCGACGCGAAACGGGACCGCTACAAGGGGCCAAGCCATTCCCGCAGCGGTTGCCAGAGCACCGCCTCGGCCCGGCTGCCGGCGGCCATGCCGATATGCCCGGCGGGCACGTGGCGGATATGGGCGCCCGGCAGCAGCGCCGCCAGCGCCGCGGCCGAATCCGGCGGCACGATGCGGTCGGCCTGCGGGATGGCGACGAAGCTCGGCAGGCGCAGCGCCGTGGGGTCCACCACCGCGCCGGCGACGCGCCAGCGCAGCCGCGCCGTCTCGTTCCGCCCGTACCAGCCGCCCAGCGCCTCCCGCGCCACCGGGGCGGCGAGCGGGATGCCATCGTTCAGCCAGTCCTCCAGCGCCACGAACATCTGGGCGCGCGGGCTGTCCGGGTCCATGGCGGCGAAGGCGCGGAACTTGGCGGCGATGCCCCAGGGGTCGAGCCCGGCGAACAGCGTCTGGATGACATCGACCGGCAGCGCGCCCTGGGCCTGCAGCAGCGGCTCCAGCCCCGGCAGCAGGGCGGCCAGCGCCAGGGCGCGCTGGCGCGTCGCATCGTCCCCGGCGTGGAAATCCCACGGCGTGGCCAGCAGGGCCAGGCCGCGCAGCCGCTCCGGCCGGCGCAGCGCGGCGGCCAGCGTCAGCAGCCCGCCCATGCAGTAGCCGACCAGCGCCAGCTTCCCCAGCGGCGCCAGCGCCGGGGCGGCGATGGCGCGTTCCAGCCGCCCCGCGATGTAGTCGGTCAGGGTGAAGCCGCGCTCGGCTTCCTCCGGCCAGCCCCAGTCGAGCAGCAGCACGCGGCAGCCCTGGCCGGCCAGCCAGCGCAGCAGGGAATGGCCCGGCATCAGGTCCAGCACCTCGGCCCGGTTGACCAGGGAGGGCACGACCAGCACCGCCGGGCCCTCCCCGCCATAGTCGAGCAGACGGCTGTCGCCCTCCTGCCAGAGCACGGGGGGGCTCGGCATTTCCCGGCGATAGGGGTGGCGGCGATAGGCGGCGAGGCCGGCGATCAGCGCCCGGTCCTGCCGCGCCAGGCGGCGCAGCACGGCGGCGCGGAAGCGCTCAGGATCGTGGCCGCCTTGCGCGAGGGCGCGGCTGATCCGCTGCATTTCCGCCCGGCCCGCCTTCGAGATCGGCCAGGCGTCGCTCCAGCTCGGCGAGGCGGGCGAGAAGGGCAGGCTCGCCGCCGGGCCGGCCAGCGTCTCCAGGCTCAGCGCCGCGCCCATGCCGCGCAGCAGCGCGAGGTTCAGGTGCAG
>NZ_GG770778.1:243760-246482 GCF_000164635.1 Pseudoroseomonas cervicalis ATCC 49957
GGCGAAGGGCGCCTGGCCGAAGCCGGGCGGGAAGGGGGACGGGGCGAAGGCGCGGGAGGGCGGCGGGGTGCTGGCGGCGCGCAGCCAGGCGGCGCCCAGCGCGGCCCAGCTCGACCAGGCCTCGGCCAGTTCGCGATCGGCCGCCCATGCCGTGATCTCGCTCTGCCACAGCGTGATCCAATCCTCTGCCAGCGTCTCTAGCCCCTCGGCGCCCGGCGGCGTGCCCGGCCCGGCGTCGTGCGGCGGATCCTTCTCGGCCCCTGCCATGCCCTGTCCCGTGTGCGTCCCTGTTGCTGCACCGCGGCGCGGCAAGGCCGGAACATAGCGCCCCGGGCGCGGCAAGGAAGGGCACGCAACTCTGTTCGCACCGCATCATGGCGCGTGCTAGCGTCGCCGCGACCACGAAACGCGGGATGGGAGGGACCAGTGGCGGAACAGGCGAAGCAGCAGCCCGCGGCCGAGGAGCCGGGCAAGCCCACGGTCGTCATCAAGAAATACGCCAACCGGCGGCTCTACAACACCGAGGCCTCCTCCTACGTCACGCTGGAGGATCTGGCCCGCATGGTGCGCGAGGGGCGCGACTTCGTTGTCTACGACGCCAAGTCGGGCGACGACATCACCCGTGGCGTGCTGACCCAGATCATCGTCGAGGAGGAGGCGAAGGGCCGCAACCTGCTGCCCACCCCCTTCCTGCGCCAGCTGATCGGCTTCTATGGCGACAGCCTGCAATCCCTGGTGCCGCGCTACCTGGAGGCCACGATGGGCAGCTTCGCCCGGCAGCAGGAGCAGATGCGGGCCTCGGTCGAGCAGGCGATGGGCGGCTTCAACCCGCTGGCCGGGCTGGAGGAGGTGGGCAAGCAGAACATGGCGATGATGGAGCGCGCCATGTCGCTGTTCAGCCCCTTCGGCGCGAAGCCCGGCGGCGCCGCCGCGCAGCCCTCGGCCGAGGACAGCGCCGAGGTGGCCGAGCTGAAGGCCGAGCTGCGCCAGCTGCGCCAGCAGATGGCCGAGCTGCAGCGCCAGAAGGGTTGACGCCGCGCCGCCCGCCCTGCCCGGGCGGCGCTTCCCGCCGCCGCGCAGCGGCCAATCCCTGGCAGATTGACGCAAGCGTGATGCGCGCAAGGCGCCGCAACTCCCCGATCACGGAGTTGTTAACTTTGCGATAGCGAATGGCGATAAACTGCAAAGTCTGTAATACTATTTCAGGTTGAACCACCAACCATCTGGCAGGGCAGAGCATGGCTGACAGCGACGCCGACCGCGTCCCCGGCGGGGACGAGTCGGAAGATTCCTCCACCCAACGCGCGCGCCAAGCGGACCGGCATGTCGGCATGCGGATCCGGGAGCGGCGTCTGATGCTCGGGCTGTCCCAGCAGCAGCTGGCCAGCATGATCGGCGTCACCTACCAGCAGGCGCACAAATATGAGCGCGGGCTGAACCGGATCTCCGCCGGCCGGCTGTTCGAGATCGCGACCGTGCTGGCCGTCCCCGTCTCCTGGTTCTTCGAGGGGCTGGACGAGGATGGCAGCACCCAGCCGCTCGGCGTGCGGCAGCGCATGTGCCTCGAACTGGCGCGCAACTTCGCCCTGATCGACAATGAGCGGCACCAGGAGGCGCTGAGCCAGATGGCCCGCGCCCTGGCCGCCCAGTCCCAGGGCCGCCCGCTGGATTGAGGCGCCCACCCCTCGGGACAAGCCCCCCCCCGGAAAACCCCCTGGGAAAAACCCGGGGGCCTGTGGCCCGCGGCGGGGCATGGCAGCCTCCTTCTGACCCTCCTCCGGTGGTGGACAGTGCGGCGCCGCCCTGCGACCCTGGCGCCATGACCCGCATTGTTCCCCGGCGCCTCGCCGTGATCGCCGATGTGCATGGCAATGCCGACGCCCTGGCCGCCGTGCTGGCCGATATCGACGCGCTCGGCCTGGAGACCATCCTCAATCTCGGCGACCATGTGAGCGGCCCGCTGGCCGCGGCCGAAACCGCCGAGATGCTGATGGCGCGGCCGGGCATGCTCTGCCTGCGCGGCAATCACGACCGCTGGGTGACCGAGAGGGCGCCGGAGGCCATGGGTGGCTCCGACCGCATGGCGCATGACCAGCTCTCCCCGGCGCAGCGCGACTGGCTGCGCGGCCTGCCCGCCACCGCCTGGCTGGGCAGCGAGGTCTTCCTCTGCCACGGCACCCCGCAAAGCGACCTGGCCTACTGGATGGAGGAGGTGCGTGAGGATGGCCGCACCGGCCGCCGCCGGCTGGCGGAGATCGAGGCCGAGGCGGGCGGGCTCGGCTTCCCGCTGCTGCTCTGCGCGCACAGCCACACGCCGCGCGCGCTGCGCCTGTCGGAAGGGCGGCTGCTGGTCAATCCCGGCAGCGTCGGCTGCCCCGGCTATGTCGATGACGACCCGCCGCATGTCATGCAGTCCGGCCTGCCGGATGCCTGCTACGCCGTGCTGGAGCAGGCGGGGCAGGGCTGGCGGGTCAGCTTCCGCCACGTGCCCTATGACAGAAGCCGCATGGTGGCCCTCGCCCTCGCCGCCGGCCGGGCGGAATGGGCGGCGGCGCTGGAGACCGGCTGCATCGACCCCGCCGGCTGAGGCGGCGCGGCAGCCGGGGCCCTGCCGGCCCCGCCTTCCAAGGCTCAGGGGCGCGGCGCCGCCGGGGTCTGGGCGGGAGTCTGGGCGGGAGCCACGCCCTGCGGGCGTTCCGGCGCCGGGTAGCTGCGCGGATAG
>NZ_GG770778.1:248628-252621 GCF_000164635.1 Pseudoroseomonas cervicalis ATCC 49957
CCGTTTGGCGTCCCGCCGCAGGCCCCAGGCGGGACGCAAACTGGAAAAAGTTTTTTGGTTCTTTTTTTCAAAAAAGAACGAAAGGCCAAACCCGGCCTGGTCTCCGCCGGCGGAGTTGCCGCCACCGGCCTCCGGCCCTAGCATGCGCCACGTCCCCGGAGTTTTCCCGAAATGATCCAGCGTCACCGCTAAGGCGGAAAGGCCTGCGCCAGCGGAGCGATCCGCCGTCTGGACTCTGGTTTCGGGACCATCATGCAAAGACTGAGCGACAAGACCTGCGTCGTCACCGGCGCGGCGCGCGGCATCGGCCGCGCCATTGCGGCCCGCTTCCATGAGGAAGGGGCCATCGTCATCGCCACCGATATCGACGCAGCGGCGGGGGCGGCGGCGGCGGCCGAGATCGGCTGCCGGTTCCTGCCCCTCGACGTGCGCGAGGAGGAGGACTGGTCGCGCCTGGCGTTCATCGTCCCGTGCGCCGACGTGGTGGTCAACAATGCCGGCGTGACCGGCTTCGAGGCGGGCCCGGCGGCCCACGACCCGGAACATGCCAGCCTCGCCGATTGGCGCGCGGTTCACCGGGTCAATCTCGATGGCACCTTCCTCGGCTGCCGCTACGCGATCGGCGCGATGAAGGGCCGGGGGACGGGCTCGATCATCAACATATCCTCGCGCTCCGGGCTGGTCGGCATCCCCGGCGCGGCGGCCTATGCGTCGTCCAAGGCGGCCATCCGCAACCACAGCAAGACGGTCGCGCTCTACTGCGCGCAGCAGGGCTGGACGATCCGCTGCAACTCGATCCACCCGGCCGCGATCCTCACGCCCATCTGGGAGCCGATGCTGGGCACCGGCCCGGACCGGGACACCCGGATGCGGGCGCTCGTCGCCGACACGCCGCTGAAGCGGTTCGGCATGCCGGAGGAAGTCGCGGCCATTGCCGTGATGCTCGCCTCGGACGAAGCGACCTACCTGACCGGAACGGAGGTCAACATCGATGGCGGCCTGCTGGCCGGCTCGGCGGCCTCACCCGGCTGACCGCGCCGGCCCGCCGCCTTGCTCCGCGAAGGGGGCTTTCACCCCACCCCAACCGGCGCGACACTCCCCCCACCAAAACGCACAGGGATGGTGGCATGAGCGAGTTGTGGCGCCTGACGGCCAGCGAGATCGCCGAGCGCGTCAAGGCGCGGCAGGTCTCGGCGCGGGAGGTGGCGCAGGATGCGCTGGCGCGGCTGGCGGCGGTGAACCCCGCCATCAACGCGGTGGTGCAGGAGATGCCGGAGGCGGCGCTGGCCGCGGCGGATGCCGTGGACGCCGCCCTGGCGCGCGGCGAGGCGGTGGGGCCGCTGGCCGGCGTGCCGGTCACCATCAAGGTGAATGTGGACCAGAAGGGCCAGGCCACCACCAACGGCCTGAAGATCCAGAAGGACCTGCTGGCGGCCGAGGACAATCCGGTGGTCGCCAACATGCGCCGCGCCGGCGCGGTGATCATCGGCCGCACCAACACGCCCGCCTTCAGCCTGCGCTGGTTCACCCGCAACACGCTGCATGGCGCGACGCTGAACCCGCGCAACCCCGCGCTGACGCCGGGCGGCTCCTCGGGCGGCGCGGGGGCGGCGGTGGCGGCGGGCATCGGCGCCATCGGCCATGGCACGGACATCGCGGGCTCGATCCGCTACCCGGCCTATGCCTGCGGCGTGCACGGGCTGCGGCCGAGCCTCGGCCGGGTGCCGGCCTGGAACCCCTCCAGCCCGGAGCGGGCGATCGGCGCGCAGATCATGGCCGTCTCCGGCCCGTTGGCGCGCAGCATCGCCGATATCCGCCTCGGGCTGATCGCCATGATGGCCGAGGATCTGCGCGACCCCTGGTATGTGCCGGCGCCGCTGGACGGCCCGGCCATGCCGAAGCGCGCCGCGCTCTGCGTCCGCCCCGAGGGGCTGGCGACGGCGCCCGAGGTCGAGGCGGCGCTGCGCGACGCGGCGCTGCGGCTGCAGGAGCGGGGCTGGAGCATCGTCGAGACGCCCTGCCCGCCGCTGCGCGAGCCGGCGCGGCTGCAGTTGCAGCTGTGGATGGCCGAATCGCGCCGCAGCGGCAACGCGGCGGTCGAGCGCGAGGCCGATCCGGATGCCAGCTTCGTCATGGCCCAGATGGCGCGGGTGGTGACGGCGCCGGACCTCGACCAGTTCCAGGACATCCTGCAGGCGCGCGCGGGCTTCGTGCGGCAATGGCAGATGTTCCTGAGGAACTACCCGGTGCTGCTGCTGCCGGTCTCGGCCGAGCTGCCCTTCCCGGACCAGCTCGACGTGTCCTCGCCCGAGGGCTTCGACCGGGTGCTGGAATCGCAGCTGGTGCAGGTGGGCCAGCCGCTGATGGGGCTGCCCGGGCTGACGGTGACCACCGGCATGGCGGGCGGCGGCCCGGTCGGCGTGCAGCTGGTGGCCGGGCGCTATCGCGAGGACCTGCTGCTGCAGGCGGGGGCGGCGATCGAGGCCGGCGGCGCGCCGGTCCTGCCGGTGGAGCAGGTTCCCCTGCCGGCCTGAGCCGGCCGGGTGCTGTGGCGGCGCCGGGCGGGCCGGCGCCGCCCGCCGCTCAGCGCAGGATGCGCTCCAGCGCGGCGATCAGGTCGCGCGGGTCGTAGGGCTTGGCGAGCACGGGCACATGGCGGTGGCGCTCCGGCAGGCCGGCGGCGCCGTAGCCGGTGGCGACGACGAAGGGCACGTCGCGCTCCACCAGCCGGTCGGCGACCGGGGTGGAGGCCTGGCCGGCCAGGTTGATGTCGAGCACGGCGGCCTCGGGCCGCTCGGCCTCGAACAGCTCCAGCGCCTCCTCCACCGTGGCGGCCGGGCCGAGCACGGCGGCACCGGCCTCCAGCAACGCATCCTCGACCAGCATCGCGATCAGCGCCTCATCCTCGACGACCAGGATGCGACGCCCGTTCAGTCCGCTCATGCGGTTTCCTCTTCCACCTGCGGGCCGCTGGCCGGGCGGAAGCAGATCGCCGCCCGGAACCCGTGCTCCGCATACTCCATCTCGACCGAGGAGCCAGGGCCGAGCTCAGCCGGCAGGCCGCGCTCCAGCATCCGGCTGCCGAAGCCGCGGCGCGTCGGCGCGCGCACCGGCGGCCCACCGCTTTCCTGCCAGGTCAGGCGGACCATGCTACCCGCCTCGGCCTGCCAGCGCACCTGGACAAGCCCCTCGGGGCGCGACAGGGCGCCATGTTTCGTGGCGTTGGTGGCCAGCTCGTGCAGCGCCAGCGCCAGGCCCAGCGCCTGGCGCGGCGCCAGCCAGCATTCCGGCCCCTCCAGGCTGAGCCGCGCCGGGGCCTCCGCCGCCGCCGCCGACTGCCAGGGGGCGAGCGCCGCCTGGGCGATGTCGGCCAGGCTGGCGCCGCGCCAGGTGCGCGCCGTCAGCAGGTCGTGCCCGCGCGAGAGGGTGAGCAGCCGCGCCTGGAAATCGGCCAGGAAGCGCGGCATGGCATCGGCGCTGTCGCCGGCGGTGCGGGCGGTCTGCAGCGCCAGGGAGTGCACGGTGGCCAGCGTGTTCTTGACCCGGTGGTTCAGCTCGCCCAGCAGCAGCGCCTGGCGCGATTCGGCCGCCTTGGCGGCGGTGATGTCGCGCGCCAGCCCGCCGCGCCGCACGATCACCCCTTGCGCGTCCAGCATCGGGAAGCCGATGTCGCGGATCCAGCGCATGCCGCCATCCGGGCGCAGGATGCGGTATTCGGCGTCGAAGCTGCCATCGCGCTCGGCCTGGCGCCAGGCGGTCTCGACGCGGTTGCGGTCGGCCGGGTGCACCGCCTCCAGCCAGAGCAGCGGCTGCGCGATCAGCCGCTCCCGCGCGATGCCCCAGATCCGCTCGAAGGCGGGGCTGACGAAGTCGAGCTGCCGGCCGGTGGGATCGGTCATCCACATCACGTCCGGGCTGGCCTCGGCGAAGCGGCGGAAGCGGCTCTCCGAGGCGGCGAGCGCGGCGGCGGCCTGCACCGCCGCGGCGCGCGAG
>NZ_GG770778.1:253754-278706 GCF_000164635.1 Pseudoroseomonas cervicalis ATCC 49957
TGGCGCCGGGCGGGGGAGCGGCGACGGCCGCCGCGCCGGGCGGCGGCGGGTAGGGCAGGGCGGTGTCGAAGATCAGCCCGCCATCGGCGGCGCTCAGCCGCAGCCTGGTGCCGTGCTCCAGCGGCAGGGCGGCGGCGAGGGCGTGCAGCGTGGCGTAGTCGCCCTGGCGCAGCGCCGGATGCGCCGCCAGCGCGGTCAGCTCGGCGCGCAGGCTGAGCGCCTGGCGCTCCACCGCGAAGGCCAGCTCCTGCGCCGTCTCGCGCGCCTCCGCGCTGAGATGGCCGCGCTCCGCCTCCGCCATGCGGCCGGCGATGTGCCCGGCCAGGCCCCAGACGGGCAGCAGCGCCGCCAGGGCCAGGATCAGCAGGTGCTGCCGGACCGTCGGACCGCGTTCCGGGGCCCGTCGGCTCATGCCCGGGCGGCTCGCTGGCGGAAGGGGAGCATCATGCCTCTCCATGCGCCCTGGCCCGCCGCCGCACAAGGGGCGCGCGGGGGCGCGGGCGGGCGCAGAATGGCATGCCGCATGGCGCGGCCAAGACGGAAAAGGGGGGGCTCAGAGCCCCCCCTGGCGGTCGCGGCGGCTGGCCGCCTCAGTCGGCGTACTGGCCGGCGGCCTGGATCACCGGGCGCCACTTGGCGATGTCGGCCTGCCAGAAGGCGCGGTGCGCCTCCGGCGTCGCCTGGTCCTGCGGCACCGGGGCGGTGCCGAGATCGGCGAAGCGCTGCACCAGCCGCTCGTCGCGCAGCGCCGCCTGCAGCGCGCGGGAGAGGCGGGTGTTGACCTCGGCCGGCGTGCCCTTGGGCGAGTAGAGGCCGTGCCACACCGTCACCTCCATGCCCGGCAGCCCGGCCTCGTTGGCGGTCGGCAGCTCGGGCAGGGAGGGCAGGCGCTCGGCGGTGGTGACGGCGAAGGCGCGCACCGCGCCGGCGCGGATATGGCTGGTGGTGTTGGTGGTCTGGTCGCACATCAGGTCGACCGTGCCGGCGATCAGGTCGGTCATCGCCGGGCCGGTGCCGCGATAGGGCACGGTGGTCATCGGCGCGTCGATCGCCTTCTGCAGCAGCAGGCCGCAGAGATGGCTGGCGGCGCCGATGCCGGCATTGGCGTAGTTGATCCGCGTGGTGTCGCGCCGCACCAGCGCCGCCAGCTCGGCCAGGTTGTTGGCCGGGAAGTCCTTGCGGGCGATGATCGTCATCGGCACCGCGGTCACCAGACCGATCGTCTCGAACCCGCCCACCGGGTCGTAGGAGAGGCGGCGGTAGAGCGTCGGCGTGGTGCCCATGCCGATATGGTGCAGCAGCAGGGTGTAGCCATCCGGCCGCGCCTGGGCGACGCGCGCCGCGCCCAGCGTGCCGCCGGCGCCGCCGACATTCTCCACCACCACCGGCTGGCCGAGGTCGCGCGACATCACCTCGGCCACCAGCCGGGTCACGGTGTCGGTCGGGCCGCCGGCGGCGAAGGGCACCACGATGGTGATGTTGCGGCTGGGGAAGGCCTGGGCCGCGGCCTGCCGGGCCGGCAGCAGGGCAAGGGCCGAACCGGCCAGGGCAAGGGCGGGCGCGGCCAGGAGGGACAGGGCGCGGCGACGGAGCATGTGGACGGATTCTCCCGGTTCGATATCGTTCCAGGTATCTCTCCGCGGCCCTCGTCCTGCCGTCAACAGGAAAGCGCGGGGCCGGTTCCGGCCGGGGGCGTCCGCTCCCCCATTAAAAGATCGAGGGGGCTCCGCCCCCTCGAACACCTCTCCATCCCTCCATTGGGCAGGGGACAGGATCCCCAGCCCCCGCTTGGCCTTCAGCTATCCATCTTCAGGGCGGCGATGAAGGCACTCTGCGGGATCTCGACCTTGCCGAATTGCCGCATGCGCTTCTTGCCCTCCTTCTGCTTCTCGAGGAGCTTGCGCTTGCGGCTGATGTCACCGCCATAGCACTTGGCGGTGACGTCCTTCGACATGGCGGAGATGGTCTCGCGCGCGATGACGCGCCCGCCGATCGCCGCCTGGATGGGGATCTTGAAGAGCTGGCGGGGGATCAGCTCCTTCAGCTTCTCGCAGATTGAGCGGCCACGGCGCTCGGCCTGGCTGCGATGCGCCATGAAGGACAGCGCATCCACCGGCTCGTTGTTCACCAGGATGGAGATCTTCACGAGGTCGCCCTCGTCATAGCCGTCCATCTGGTAGTCGAAGGAGGCGTAGCCGCGGCTGACCGACTTCAGCCGGTCGTAGAAGTCGAACACCACCTCGTTCAGCGGCAGGCGATAGACCGCCATGGCGCGGTTGCCGACATAGGTCAGCTCCACCTGCTGGCCGCGCCGCTCCGAGCAGAGCGTCAGGATCGAGCCCAGATGCTCGTCCGGCACCATGATCGTCGCCTTGATCCAGGGCTCCTGGATGCTCTCGATCATGGTCGGGTCCGGCATGTCGGCCGGGTTGTGCAGGTCGAAGGTCTCGCCCTTGTTGTTCGTCAGCTTGTAGACGACGGAGGGGGCGGTCGCGATCAGGTCGAGGTCGAACTCGCGCGAGAGGCGCTCCTGGATGATCTCCAGGTGCAGCAGGCCCAGGAAGCCGCAGCGGAAGCCGAAGCCCAGCGCCGCCGAGCTCTCCGCCTCGAAATGGAACGACGCGTCGTTCAGCCGCAGCTTGCCGAGGCTGTCGCGCAGCTTCTCGAAATCGTCGGCATCGACCGGGTAGAGGCCGCACCAGACCACCGGGATCGAGGGCTTGAAGCCCGGCAGCGGCTCGGCCGCCGGGTTGCGGTCATCGGTGATGGTGTCGCCGACATTGGTCTCGGCCACCGTCTTGATGGCGGCGTTCAGGTAGCCCATCTCGCCCGGGCCGAGGTGGTCGACGGGCGTCATCTTCGGGCGGAAGACGCCGACGCTGTCCACCGTCTGGGTGGTGCCCTCGGCCATGAAGCGGATCTTCTGGCCCTTGCGGATGGTGCCGTCCTTCACCCGGATCAGGATGATGACGCCGAGATACGGGTCGTACCAGCTGTCCACCAGCAGCGCCTTCAGCGGCGCGTTGGGGTCGCCCTCGGGCGCCGGCAGGCGGGTGACGATGGCCTCCAGCACCCCCTCGATGTTCAGCCCGGACTTGGCCGAGATCTCCACCGCGTCCGAGGCGTCGAGGCCGATGACATCCTCGATCTGCTGCTTCACCCGCTCCGGCTCGGCCGCCGGCAGGTCGATCTTGTTCAGCACGGGCACGATCTCATGCCCGGCGTCGATCGCCTGGTAGACGTTCGCGAGCGTCTGCGCCTCGACCCCCTGGGAAGCGTCGACCACGAGGAGAGACCCCTCGCAGGCGGCGAGGGAGCGGCTCACCTCATAGGCGAAGTCGACATGGCCCGGCGTGTCCATCAGGTTCAGGACATAGTCCTGGCCGTCCTTGGCCTTGTAGTCGAGCCGGACGGAGGCCGCCTTGATGGTGATGCCGCGCTCCTGCTCCAGCTCCATGCTGTCGAGCATCTGCTCCTTCATCTCGCGCGCCGAGATGGCGCCCGTCGCCTGGATCAGCCGGTCGGCGAGCGTCGACTTGCCGTGGTCAATATGGGCGATGATGGAGAAGTTGCGGATACGGGACAGGGGGGTGTTGGTCATCGAGCTTCCGGCGGCCGTAAAGGGGCGGCGGGGGAGGCGAGCCCGCCGCGCCGCAAGCACATAGGGCAAGCGGCGGCGGAATCAAAGCGGAAGGGCGATGGGCAAGGGCAGCAGCAGGGAAAGGGTTCTTTTTTGAAAAAAAAGAACCAAAAAACTTTTGTCAGTTGGCGTCCCGCTTCAGGCCTGAGGCGGGACGCCAACTGAAAGAAAGTCTTTTTGCTTCTTTTTCTTCAGAAAAAGAAGATGCTGAAAAAAAGGCCGGGTCCCTGGGGACCCGGCCCTTCATCCTTACTCCGCGGCGACCCGCAGCACCGGGTTGGCCAGGCGCTGGTAGAGGGCGACGTAATCCTCCGCCATGCGGCGGGCGGTGAAGCGCTGCTCGAAGCGGGCGCGCACCGCGGCGCGGGGCAGCGACTTCAGCCGCGGCACGGCGGCGATGGCCTCGGCCATGCTGTCCACCGCGAAGCCGGTCACGCCCTCGTCGATCACCTCGGGCACCGAGCCGTGGCGGAAGGCGATCACCGGGGCGCCGCAGGCCATCGCCTCGATCATCACCAGGCCGAAGGGCTCCGGCCAGTCGATCGGGGTCAGCAGGCCGATGGCGTTGGCCAGGAAGCCGCGCTTCTGCGTCTCGTCGATCTCGCCGATGAACTCGACCAGCGGATGCGCCAGCATCGGCTTGATCTGGTTCTCGAAATAATCGACGTCCACCCGGTCCACCTTGGCCGCGATCTTCAGCTTGGTGTTGGTGGCGATGGCGATCTCGATGGCGCGGTCCACCCGCTTCTCCGGCGCGATGCGGCCGAGGAAGGCGAGGTAGCCGGGCTCGGCCCCGTCGATCGGGGTCAGCAGGCGCTCCGGCAGGCCGTGATAGACGGTGCCCGCCCAGTTCGCCTGCGGCAGCGGCCGGCGCTGGTCGTTCGAGATCGAGACCACCGGCGCCTGGTTGAAGGTGTCGAACACCGGCTGCAGCTCCGGCAGGTCCAGCCGGCCGTGCAGCGTGGTGACGAAGGGCACGCTCTGCCGCGAGAAGAGCGGGAAGGGCAGGTAGTCCAGATGGAAATGCAGCAGGTCGAACTCGTGCCGGCGGCGGTAGACCTGCTCCAGCATCAGCGTCAGCGGCGCATTGGCGTCGCGCACCGAGGGGTCGAGCCGCAGCGCCTTGGCGCAGCCCGGCACCAGCGTCGCCTGGGTGATGGAATCGCCGCTGGCGAACAGCGTCACCTCATGGCCGAGCGCCACCAGCTCCTCGGTGATGTAGGAGACGATCCGCTCGGTGCCGCCATACAGCTTCGGCGGGACGGCCTCCGTCAGGGGGGCGATCTGGGCGATACGCATCGGGCTCAGGCCTCCGTTGCTGTCCATGGCCTGACACTCGCAGCGGATTGAGGTCTCACGCGGGCAAACTTCGCCACGATTTCGTCTTGATGCGGGTGTTCTCTCTCCAACAACGCGGATGCGGCGTGATCTCACGCGCATGTGCACCGGAGACGAAGGAGGCGACCCGCCCCATGCAGCCTGCCCCGCAGCCTGTCAGCCACCCCAGCGAGGATCAGGCCGGGATTGCCGCGGCCGGCGCGGCCATGCCCGTGGCCGCCGCGTCCCGGCAGCAGCGCCAGGCGGAGGAGGCCGCGCTGCTGCGCCTGGCCCGCCGCCCGGTGGGCTTCCTGTTCCGCCATATCCGCCCCTGGGGCGGCAGCCACGCGGCGGTGATGCTGGCGGTGCTGGGCGCGGTGGCCTGCTCGGTCGGCTCCAACTACGCGGTGAAGCACCTGATCGACACGCTCTCGGGCGGGCCGGCCACTGCCAATGCCACGCTGGTCTGGACCGCCTTCGCCATCCTGGCCGGCATCATCGCGGCCGACAATCTGCTCTGGCGCGTCGGCGGCTGGATCGCGGCGGACCGCTTCCCGCGCGTCACCGCCTCGATGCGGGCCGAGCTGTTCCGCCACCTTTCCGGCCACTCCCCGGGTTTCTTCGCCAACCGCTCGGCCGGCACGCTGGCGGCGCGGATCAGCGCCACCGGCACGGCGGGCTTCACCGTGCTGCAGAACTTCACCTGGCACACCGTGCCGCCGGCCGTCGCGGTGACGCTGGCCATCGCCTTCCTGGCCAGCGTCGACCCGATCATGGCGGGCTGCCTGGTCGTGGTGGCCGGTGCCCTGGCCGTCGGTGTCGCCTGGCTCGGCCGCAAGGGCGAGAAGCTGCATGACGGCTTCGCCTCCCGCGCCGCCGCGGTGGACGGGCAACTGGTGGACGTGGTGCAGAACTTCTCCCTGGTGCGCGCCTTCGGCGCCTTCGGGCGGGAGGCGCAGCGCCTCGACAGCGCGCTGGCCGCCGAGAGCGCCGCCCGCCGCACCAGCCTGCGCTACCTGGAGAAGCTGCGCCTGGTGCATGGCGTGGCCACCGCCATCCTGACCGCCATGCTGCTGGGCTGGGTGGTGCATCTGTGGCAGCTGGGCCGCGCCACCACCGGCGACATCGTGCTGGTCTGCACCCTCGGCTTCACCATCCTGCACGCCTCCCGCGACCTGGCGATGGCGCTTGTCGACCTCACCCAGTACATCGCCCGCATGCGCGAGGCGCTGGTCGCCCTGCTGGTGCCGCACGACCTGCCGGATGCCGAGGACGCGCACGCCCTGGCGGCCAAGGGCGGCCATGTGGTGTTCCGCGACGTCACCTTCCGCTACCCCTCGGCGCCGGAGGGCGCGGCGCCGGTGCTGCGCGGGCTGGAGCTCGACATCCAGCCGGGCCAGAAGGTCGGCGTGGTCGGCCGCTCCGGCGCCGGCAAGTCCACCCTGCTGACCCTGCTGCAGCGCCATGCCGCGCCGCAGGGCGGTGCGGTCACCATCGACGGCCAGGACATCGCCGAGGCGACCCGCGAAAGCCTGTCCGACATGATCGCGGTCGTGCCGCAGGATGTGGCTCTGTTCCACCGCACCGTGCTGGAGAACATCCGCTACGCCCGCCCCGACGCCACCGATGAGGAGGTGCTGGCCGCCGCCGAGGCCGCCCGCTGCCGCGACTTCATCGAGGCGCTGCCGGAGGGCTTCGACACCATCGTGGGCGACCGTGGCGCCAAGCTCTCGGGTGGCCAGCGCCAGCGCCTGGCGATCGCGCGGGCCCTGCTGAAGAACGCGCCGATCCTGCTGCTGGACGAGGCGACCTCCGCCCTCGACTCGGAGTCGGAGGCCGAGGTGCAGAAGGCGCTGGACGGGCTGATGCAGGGCCGCACCGTGATCGCGGTGGCCCACCGCCTGGCGACGCTGACCAATTTCGACCGCATCGTGGTCATGGAAGGCGGCCAGGTGATCCAGGACGGCTCGCCCGACATGCTGATGCGCCGTCCCGGCCCCTATCAGGAGATGGTGCGCCGCCAGTCGGAGGCGCTGCAGGTCGCGGCCTGAAGCGGAAAGGGTTCTTTTTTGTAAAAAAGAACCAAAAAACTTTTATCCGTTGGCGTCCCGCTTCAGGCTTGAGGCGGGACACCAAACTGAAAGAAGTCTTTTTGCTTCTTTTTCTTCAGAAAAAGAAGATTCTTAGACTTTTTCTGGCAACTGCTTCGCCAGCCGCTTGGCCAGCCAGTATCCCACCAGGCCGCCGATCGGCGCCGCGGGCAGCACCAGCACCCAGCCGGCATGCACCGAATTGACCACGAGGCCGAGGCCGATGCCGAGCATCAGCCCGCCGACGAGGCTGCCCATCACCCCCGCCGTCAGCCCCAGCACCAGAATTTCCGAGCGTGTCACCATGGGGAATCCGAGTAGGCAGGTCGCGCGGGTTTGACAAGCGCCCTGGCACGGCGCTAAAGCCGCGCTCCCTTCCGGGAAAGCGGGTTCAGGCACGTCCTGCGCCCCGCCCTTGGCATGCCCGCCTTGGGACTACCGGGACAAACGCAGCAGCATCCGGCCTGAAGGCTGGGGCGCTTAACAAGAAGGAGCCCGCGGCATGACCAAGCGCGCGGAAAGCAAGTACAAGATCAATCGCCGTCTCGGCGTGAACCTGTGGGGCCGCGCCAAGTCCCCGGTCGCCAAGCGCGAGTACGGCCCCGGCCAGCACGGCCAGCGCCGCAAGCAGAAGCCGACCGACTTCGGCGTGCAGCTGATGGCCAAGCAGAAGCTCAAGGGCTACTACGGCAACATCGGCGAGAAGCAGTTCCGCAAGTATTATGAGGAGGCCGTGCGCCGCAAGGGCGACACCTCCGAGAACCTGATCGAGCTGCTGGAGCGCCGCCTGGACGCCGTGGTCTATCGCCTGAAGCTGGCGGTGACCCCCTTCGCCGCGCGCCAGTTCGTCAACCATGGCCACATCACGGTCAATGGCAAGCGCGTGAACATCCCCTCCTACCTGGTGCGTGACAACGACGTCATCGAGGTCAAGGAGAAGTCGAAGCAGCTCGTCGCCGTGCTCGACGCCGCCCAGTCCGGCGAGCGCGAGGTGCCCGAGTATCTCGAGATCGACCACCGCCAGATGAAGGGCCGCTTCCTGCGCGCGCCCAAGCTCTCCGACGTGCCCTATCCGGTGCAGATGGAGCCGAACCTGGTCATCGAGTTCTACTCGCGCTGATCCCGGCGGCGGGGGTCTTCCCCGCCGGCCCGCGAACGAAGCCAGGCCCCCCGGGCCTGGCTTTTTTTGTGGCCAGAGCCCAGCCTGGGCCGCCCCTGCCTGGCAACCGCGGCGGCCCGCCGGTGTTGGTGCAGGCCGACCACCAGGATCCCTCCATGACCACCGACCAGCTGATCGTCTCCGGCCTCACCCTCCTGGCGCTGGTGGGCTTCGTGCTGCAGCCGGTGCGCTATGATGTGGTGGCGCTGCTGCTGCTGCTGCTGCTGGCGCTGGTGGTGTGCGGCCAGGTGGCGCCGGAGCAGGCCTTCCTGGGCTTCGCCGAGCCCGCCGTCACCACCGTCGCCGCCGTGCTGGCGATCAGCCGCGGCCTGCAATCGGCTGGCACGGTGGATCTGCTGCTGCGCCGGCTGGGCGGCATGCGCGGCCGGCCGGGGCTACAGGTCACGGCGCAGACCGGGCTCTGCGCCGGCTTCTCCGCCTTCATGAACAATGTGGGCGCGCTGGCGCTGTTCATGCCGGTGGCGCTGCGCAACGCCTACCGCGAGGGCTACGCCCCCTCCCGCGCGCTGATGCCGCTGGCCTTCGGCTCGGTGCTGGGCGGCATGGTGACGCTGATCGGCACGCCCCCCAACCTGATCATCTCCGCCATCCGGCGGGAGCAGACCGATCTCGGCCCCTATGCGCTGTTCGACTTCGCCTGGGTCGGGCTGCCCATCGCGCTGCTCGGCATCGGCTACCTGGTGGTGGCGCGGCGGCTGCTGCCGGACAAGAGCGGCAAGGCGGCCGAGATCGACGCCGGCAACTATGTGGCCGAGGCGCGGCTCGGCCCGAAGAGCCGCGCCATCGGCCTCTCGGTGCGCGGGCTGGAGGCGCTGGGGGAGGGCGATGTCACCGTGGTCGGCCTGTTCCGCGGCCCCAACCGCACCCTGGCGCCGCCGGGCGAGGCGCGGCTGCGCGAGGGCGACACGCTGCTGCTGGAGGGCAGCGCCGAGGCGCTGCGCAGCCTGGTCGAGGCCGCCGCCCTGTCGCTGAGCGCGCCGCCGGACCCCGAGGGCGAGGCGGTGGAGGAGGGCGCCGCCTCGGGCATTCGCGCCCTGGTCGCCGATGATGTGGACGCGGTGGAGGCGATCATCCGCCCCGGCTCGCCGCTGATCGGCCGCTCGCCCGGCGAGCTGCGGCTGCGCAGCCAGCACGGGCTGAACCTGCTGGCGGTGTCCCGCCAGGGGCGGCGCGTGGCCGACCGCATGGCCGAGATCGTGCTGCGTGGCGGCGACGTGGTGCTGGTGCAGGCGCAGCGCGACAAGCGGGCCGAGGCGTTCCAGGCCCTCTCCCTGCTGCCGCTGGCCGAGCGCGGCGTGGTGCTGGGCCGGCCGCAGCAGGCCTGGCTGGCCGGGCTGCTGTTCCTGGCCGGCATCCTGGCCGTGCTGTTCGAGCTGGCGCCGGCGCATATCGCCTTCTCGGGCGTGCTGGTGGCGATGCTGATCTGCCGCGTGCTGAAGCCGGACGAGGCCTATGCGGCGATCGACTGGCCGGTGATCGTGCTGCTCGGCGCGCTGTTCCCGCTCGGCCAGGCGATGGAGACCAGCGGCACCATCCGGCTGCTGGTGGACAGCCTCTCCGGCCCCGCCGCCGCGCTGCCCGCCTGGGCGCTGATCGGCGCCATCCTGCTGGCCTGCATGCTGCTGTCCGAGATCATGGCCAACAACGCCACCGTGCTGCTGATGGCGCCGATCGCCCTCGGCCTCGGCCCCGCCGCCGGGCTGCCGGCGGATGCCATGCTGATGGCGGTGTGCATCGGCACCTCCTGCACCTTCCTCAGCCCGATCGGCCACCAGTCCAACACGCTGGTGATGGAGCCGGGCGGCTACCGATTCTCCGACTATCCGCGCCTTGGCACGCCGCTGGCGCTGCTCTGCCTGCTGGTCGGCACGCCGCTGATCCTGCTGTTCTGGGGCTGACGCGCCGCCCCCTGGTCGCGCGCCCCCGCCCGGCCTAGCCTCGGCCGGTTGGGGAAGGGAACGAGACGTGCCGGGATGGCTGGAAGTGCTGCGCCGCATCGGCGCGCTGGCGGCGCCGACGACGCTGATCGCGCTGTTGCAGGCGCTGGCCCAGCTGGCCGAGACGGTGCTGGCCGCCCGCCAGGGCACCGCGGCGCTGGCCGGCTGGGCGGTGGTGCTGCCCTTCGCGCTGCTGCTGCAGCAGACCTCGACCGGCGCCATGGGCGGTGGCGTGGCCGCCGCCATTGCCCGGGCGCTTGGCGGCGGCCGGCGGGAGGAGGCCTCCGCCCTGGTGCTGCACGCGCTGCTGATCGCGGTCGGCTTCGCGCTGCTCTTCGCCCTGCCGCTGGCGATCTTCCCCGCTGCCATCCTGGGCGCCATCGGCGGCGAGGCGGCGGCCAGCGCCGCGGCGCTCTACTGCGCCTGGCTGTTCGGCGCCGGGGCGCTGCCGGTCTGGCTGGCCAACACCCTGGCCTCGGTGCTGCGCGGCGGCGGGCAGCACGCGCTGGCGGCGCGGGTGCTGACGCTGGCCTGGATCCTCTATCCCCTCCTGGCCTGGCTGCTGGCCGAGCCGGTGGGGCTGGGCCTGGCCGGGCTCGGCATCGGCTTCGCCGCGGTGTTCTGGGGGGCGGCGCTGGTGCTGGCGCGGCAGGTGCTGGGGGGCGGCGCCGGCTTCCTGCCGCGGCTGCGCGCCCGGCCGCAGGCGCTGCTGTTCCGCCGCATCCTCTCGGTCGGGCTGGTGGCCTGCGTGCTGGCCTGCATCGCCAACGCGACGACGCTGGTGGTGACGCGCCAGCTCGCCGCCTATGGCCCCGTGGCGGTGGCGGCCTATGGCATCTCGGCGCGGCTGGAGTTCCTGACCGTGCCGCTGGTCTTCGGCGTCGGCTCGGCGCTGACGGCGCTGGTGGGGCGCGCCGCCGGCGCCGGGCAATGGGCGCTGGCGCGGCGCACCGCCTGGGCGGGGGGCCTCATGGCGCTGCTGCTGGCGGGGGTGGCGGGGCTGGCGGTCGGGCTGATGCCCGGCGGCTTCGCCCGGCTGTTCACCGCCGACCCGGCGGTGCAGGCGCTGGCGGCGCTGGCGCTGTCCTATACCGGCCCGGCCTTCGGCGGCTTCGGCCTCGGCATGGCGCTCTACTTCGCCTCCATGGGGGCGGGGCGGATGCAATGGCCGGTGGCCGCCGCCCTGTCCCGCTTCGGCATCGCGACGCTCGGCGGCGCGGCGCTGGCCGGGGCGGGGGGGATGGGCATGGAGGGGCATTTCCTCGGTGTGGCGCTGGGCATCACCGCCTATGGGCTGGTCACCGCCGCCTCGGTCCGCCCGGGGGTGTGGCGGGAGCGGGCGGCCTGAGGCGTCAGACCCTGTGCCTCAGGCGGGCGCGCGCAGCCGGCGGCGCTGCCAGGCCATGGCCAGCACCACCGCCACCAGCGCGCCCGAGGCCAGTGCCACCACCAGATTGAAATCCCGCCCCGCCGTGTTGGCGTAGAGGATGGCGATCAGCGCCCAGGCCACGGCGGCGGCGTACCAGAGCGCGCCGCGCGCCGCCCAGAGCACACCCAGCGTCAGCCCGCCGGCGGCCAGCAGGATCAGCACCGCCGCCACGGTGTTGCCGACGCCGCTCGGCGGAAAGGCGCCGCTGACCATCGCCGCGCCGGCGATGTTGGCGAAGGTGGCGACCGAGACCCAGCCGGCCAGCATGCCCACCAGCGGGTGGATCAGCCAGCGCTGCACCCGCCCGTCGCGCGGCAGCCGCAGTTCGACGAAGAAGGCGGTGAGGGCGGCCGCCAGGACGCAGAGGATCACCAGCACAAGGTGCCAGCCATTCTCGGTCAGCTGGCTCAGCACCATCCACAGGATGGAAAAGCCGAAGGCGGCGGCCAGCGGCCAGCCGAGGCGCCGCGCCGCCAGCGAATCGCGGCCCGCCGGCAGCGCCTGCCAGATGCCCCAGGCGATGCTGAGCGCGAAGAGCAGCCCCCAGATGGAGAAGGCATAGCCCTGCGGCACCACGGGGGTCTGGCTGCGCGCCGACATCTCGGCCTGGGTGTGGCCGATGCCGAGCAGCGGCGCCATCGCCCCCACCAGCGGCTGCGCCAGCGGCAGCACGAGGTTGAGCACGGTGCGGAGCTTGTCGCTGGTCATGCGGAATTCTTCCCCTGGCTGCCCGGTCAACGGCTGGCGGGGCGCCGGGTTGTCCACCGCGCCCCGCCCAGCCAAGGCTGCGGCATAGGTGGGCGGCGGCCCGGCCACGCGCAAGAAAAAAGCCGGGGCGCTGCCGCCCCGGCCTGGTCGTCACGTCCCGCTCGGGCCGGCCGGTTCAGGCGGCGGCCTGGTGCGGGATGCCCTTCTCGTCCAGCAGGGCGGTCAGCTCGCCATTCTGGAACATCTCCAGGATGATGTCGCAGCCGCCGACGAACTCGCCCTTCACATAGAGCTGGGGGATGGTCGGCCAGTTGGTGAAGGCCTTGATGCCCTCGCGGATCTCCATGTCCTCCAGCACGTTCACGCCCTTGAAGGGCACGCCGACATGGGACAGCACCTGCACCACGCGGGCCGAGAAGCCGCATTGCGGGAAGACCGGTGTGCCCTTCATGTAGAGGACCACCGGGTTCTCGGTGATCTCGGCCTGGATACGCTCGAAGACGGGGTTGCTCATCGGGGTCATCCTTCAGGGGGCGGAGGTCTGCAGGGCCAGGGCGTGCAGCGCGCCGCCCATCCGCCCCTGCAATGCCGCATAGACCATCTGGTGCTGCTGCACGCGGGAACGGCCGCGGAACGCCTCGGAGACGACGGTGGCGGCGTAGTGGTCGCCATCCCCCGCCAGATCCTCGATCGTCACCTGGGCGTCGGGCAGGGCCGCCTTGATCAGGGCTTCGATTTCGGCCGCGGGCATCGCCATGGTGGATTCTCCTGTCCGGACCTTACTGCGCCATCAACTCGGGCAGGAAGCGCTCATGCGCCGCCCGCAGATCAGCGACGGAGATGGTGACGGCGCCCTGCACCACCAAGTCCCCCCCACCGCTGCGGCCAAGCTTCATGGCCGGCACGCCGGCGGCGCGGGCGGCCTCGATCAGCGCCGCGCCGTCGCGCACGGCGACGACATAGCGGCCCTGATCCTCGCCATACCAGAAGGCATGGGCGGGCAGGCCGGCCGGCGCCGGGTCGAGCGTCGCGCCGACGCCGCCTTCCATCGCCATCTCGGCCAGCGCCACCAGCAGGCCGCCATCGGCGACGTCGTGGCAGGCCAGCACCGTGCCGTCCTGGATGCGGGCGCGGACGAAATCGCCATTGCGGCGCTCGGCGGCGAGGTCGACGGGCGGGGGCGCGCCCTCCTCGCGGCCGGCGATCTCGCGCAGCCAGAGGGACTGGCCGAGCCAGCCGGCGGTCTCGCCCAGCAGCACGAGGTCCTGGCCCTCGCGCAGGCCATAGCCCACGGCCTTGGCCGCATCCTCGATCACGCCCACCGCGCCGATGGCCGGGGTGGGCAGGATGCCCTTGCCCTCGGTCTCATTGTAGAGAGAGACATTGCCGGAGACGACGGGGAAGTCGAGCGCGGTGCAGGCGCTGGCCATGCCGCGCACGGCGGCGGCGAACTGGCCCATGATCTCCGGCTTCTCGGGGTTGCCGAAATTCATGTTGTCGGTGATCGCCAGCGGCAGGGCGCCGGTCGCGGTGATGTTGCGCCAGGCCTCGGCCACCGCCTGGCGGCCGCCTTCCTCGGGGTCGGCCACGCAGTAGCGCGGGGTGCAGTCGGTGGTCATGGCCAGCGCGCGCTGGCTGTCCTCCAGCCGGACGATGGCGGCGTCCGCCGCACCCGGGCGCTTGACCGTCTGGCCGCCCACCGTGCTGTCATACTGGTCCCAGATCCAGCGGCGGGAGCAGAGGTCGGGGCTGCCCACCAGGGTCAGCAGCGCCGCCTGCAGCCCGGCCGGGTCGGCCACCGTGGCCGCGTCCAGCACGGGCTGCTTCGGCGTCTCGGCCGTCGGGCGGTGGTAGAGGGGGGCCTCGCTCTCCAGCGGCGCCAGCGGGATGTCGGCCTCCAGCGCGCCATGGTGGCGGATGACGATGCGGCCGGTGTCGGTCAGATGGCCGATGACGGCGAAATCCAGCTCCCATTTGCGGAAGATCGCCTCGGCCACATGCTCCTGGCCGGGCTTCAGGATCATCAGCATGCGCTCCTGGCTCTCGGAGAGCATCATCTCATAGGCGGACATGCCCGCCTCGCGCTGGGGGACCTTCTCCATGTCCAGCTCGATGCCGACGCCGCCCTTGCCCGCCATCTCGACGCTGGAGGAGGTGAGGCCGGCAGCCCCCATGTCCTGGATGGCGACGATGACGTCGGTCGCCATCAGCTCCATGCAGGCCTCGATCAGCAGCTTTTCGGCGTAGGGGTCGCCGACCTGCACGGTCGGGCGCTTCTCCTCCGAATCGGCGCTGAACTCGGCGGAGGACATGGTGGCGCCGTGGATGCCGTCGCGCCCGGTCTTGGAGCCGACATAGACCACGGGGTTGCCCACCCCCGCCGCCGCACTCAGAAAAATACGGTCGCGCGGGGCGATGCCGACGGTCATGGCGTTGACCAGCGGGTTGCCATTGTAGGAGGGGTGGAAATTGACCTCGCCGCCCACGGTGGGCACGCCCACGCAATTGCCATAGCCGCCGATGCCCCGCACCACACCGTCGAGGATGCGGCGGGTCTTCGGATGGTCCGGCGCGCCGAAGCGCAGCGCGTTCAGGTTGGCGATGGGCCGCGCGCCCATGGTGAAGACATCGCGGAGAATGCCGCCCACGCCGGTGGCCGCGCCCTGATAGGGCTCGATGAAGCTCGGGTGGTTGTGGCTTTCCATCTTGAAGATGGCGGCCAGCCCCTCGCCAATGTCGATGACGCCGGCATTCTCGCCCGGCCCGTGGATCACCCAGGGCGCCTTGGTCGGCAGCTGCCGCAGCCAGACCCGGCTGGATTTGTAGGAGCAATGCTCCGACCACATCACCGAGAAGATGCCGAGCTCGGTGAGGGAGGGGGTGCGGCCGAGGATGGCCAGGACGCGCTCGAACTCATCCGGCTTGAGGCCGAACTCGGCGGCGAGCTGCTGGGCGCGGGCGGGGGCGAGGAGGGCGGGCGTGGGGTCCGACATGAGCGGCTTTTCGGCAGGGATGGGCCGCTTGTCCAGAGGAAGCATCGTCATGGCCACCCCAACCGGGTTGCACGACTGATCCGCGCCCGCCCGGCAGCGGCGCGGTGCAGTCCTTGCAGGCTGCGCAGCCTTTCTTTCAGGGCGCCGCGCCGGCCCCAGGGGGCGGTGTGGGGCGCCGGAATGGCGATGCGGGCGAGGGTTTCGGACAAAAGCGGATCGGGCAGCAGCCAGGGCGGGCCGGGCAGCGCCGCGCGCAGGCCGAGGCGGCGGATCAGCTAAACGAAATACCTTCTTCGATAGAATTGCTTTTCTTTACATTGCAGGGTTTGCATAGAAGTTGATAATTTTCCCATGTGGTATGACCCCCTTTCGAAAACGGTATTACATGATCTCCTTGCAAAACTCTGATTCCTTTGGGGCCTCTAAACAACTTTCTGCACATTGGACAAATAAATCCTTCGAGTTCTCTATTGTAGTGCATTCGATAATAATAATCTTTCCATTGTGCAGGAAAGAGGCGGGATGTGGGCTCACACGTGGTGAGCCCTGGTGGGTGTCTAAGAGACAATTTTTTTAATGGCCTCAACAGCTTTGTCGCACTGCGTTTTTTGGCCTTTTTTTCCTGTCCAACGTCCTTTCGGCTCGGGGTAGCCTTCGGTTCCTAAAAGATGCCGTCCTGCCTCCCGAGGATTTTGTATGAAGCGGCTAATCTGAATCCAATGATCGTCATTTAAATCGTCTCTGGTTAATTCAAGTTCAGTAAGGGCAGCAATCACAAGGGAAAGTTGTCTATATTTTTCAATGCTTAGATTTGGTATTTTTTCGTTCAACACAATCTTAATCCAATAACAAAAGTTTCCAAATAAAACATCATCTATTTGATGGCAATAAGGAAGTATTTGAGGGGTCTTTGTTTCTTGTTCTTGATACTGTAAATGGGCACAAAAAACGTCAAGAGCTTCTTCAATAGTTCCTCGAAAAGCAATTTTGAGATAAGATGTATTTTTTAGTATTGAATCAAGTTCATCTCGACATATGGCAGTCAAAAACCACAAAAACATATGAGATGGAGTTTGGCCTTTAGTTCTATCTTTTTCTTCCCACCAATCTTTCCAGCATTCCTTGGCATCTGGGTCTCGATCCCAGGGATTTTTTAATCCCATAGACGCCACGCGTGCTATCATGCGCTTAGCTGATTCTGAATCAGAATCGTAAATTCCAGCAAGGCGAATGAAATTTACTGCTTTTGACTGACTGTAATAAGCCAATCTGATGTCTTGCCCAGTGAGCGGCGTTCCCCCTTCGTTGATTCTACGGAAAACCTCCAATTTTGCACTGAGATTCATTGATCTTGGAAGATAAATTATAGTAAGAGGGTAGTCGTAGAAAATAGATCTTAAATCTTTTGCCAATTCGGAATGAGTTTTTCCTGCGTATTCTATTGAAGCGGGTACGAGATAATTTACATCTTCTGCTTTGCAGAGTCTAAATTTGTCTTGAGAGAATTCTTGCAAAGTTGTCAATCTCTGTTGCCCGTCGACAACTTCGCTTTTTCCTACGCCAGACTCTGAGAAAAAAAATGCAGGAACGGTAAGATTATTTAATATTGATTCAATAAAAAGAGATTTTTTCTCTAAACTCCATTGCCCCGAATCTCTTTGATAGTCCGGAATGAAGACTCTTTCTTCTTTCATTCTATTGAGTACAGTTTCTACGCTTTCATTCTGAGATCGAGTTGGATCGCGTACCAATGGAATGGACTGCTCATCTTGCTCAACCGTAACCGACATGATGCTTCCTTTTTGTAAAAAAGTGATTTTGAAACGATTTTGAATTGGTGTCGATATGTTTCAGCTGGGGGTAATGAAAAAGACCCAGCTCTTTCGAACTGGGCCGCATCAGTGTTGTGTGTTTGAATGCAAAATCTTGCTTTCAAACCCCCTCAAACACCCCAGCAATGCTCTCAAAGAGAGGCAGCCCATCCGTCCCGCCCATCAGCGGGTCCACCAGATCCTCCGGGTGGGGCATCATGCCCAGGATGCGGCGGTTCTCGCTCAGGATGCCGGCGATGTTGTCGCGCGCGCCGTTGCGGTTGGCCTCCGGCGTCGCCTGGCCGCTGGCATCGACATAGCGGAAGGCCACGCGCGCCTCGCCCTGCAGCCGCGCCAGGGTCTCGTCATCGCAGAAGTAGTTGCCATCGCCATGCGCCATCGGCGCGCGATAGGTCTCGCCGCGCTGCCACCGGCTGGTGAAGGGGCTGTCGCTGGTCTCCACCCGCAGATGGCAGTCCATGGAGAGGAAGCGCAGGCTGGCATTGCGCAGCAGCGCGCCCGGCAGCAGCCCGGCCTCGGTCAGGATCTGGAAGCCGTTGCAGACGCCCAGGACATGCCCGCCCTTGGCCGCGAACTCGGCGACGGCCGGCATGATGGGGGAGCGGGCGGCCATGGCGCCGCAGCGCAGATAGTCGCCATGGGAGAAGCCGCCGGGCAGCACCACCAGGTCGGTGCCGGCGGGCAGGCTGGTCTCCTGGTGGAACAGGATGGTGGGCTTCCGCCCCGTCGCCTTGTGCAGCGCGATCGCCATGTCGCGCTCGCGGTTGGTGCCGGGGAAGAGGAGGATGACGGCGTTCATGCAACGGGCCCCGGAGGCTGGAGGGGAGGGGGTGGGGAAAGCGGCGCGGTCACTGCAGCCAGACGCGAATCCAGTGCAGCCCGCCCATCAGCAGGATGGTGGCCACCGAGGCCAGCGCCGCGGCGGTGATCCAGAGGTCGAGCCGCGCCTTGCCGCGGGCCAGCAGCCCGGGCTTGCGGGCGCGGCCGCGCGGCGATGCGGCCGCCACCTGGGGCAGGCGCTCCTGCCGCCAGCGCAGCCCCATGCCGATCAGCAGGGTCAGCACCAGCATCAGCAGCAGGGAGGCCTTGACCATGGCGGCAGCGCTCCGGCGGGGTGGGGGGTCGGGCCGGCCTCAGGCCAGTTCGACGCGGAAGCTCTCGATCACGGTGTTGGCCAGCAGCTTGCGGGCCATGTCCTCGGCCTGGGCGCGGGCCTTGTCCGGGTCGGTCTCCGAGAGCTCAAGCTCGATGATCTTGCCGGTCCGCACCTCGCCCACCGCGGCGAAGCCGAGGGTGGAGAGGGCATGCTCGATGGCCTTGCCCTGGGGGTCGAGGACGCCGTTCTTCGGCATGACGGTCACACGCGCCTTCACTGCATCACCTCCGGGCCCTTCATGTCACGGATGCCGGCCTCCGGCAGGATGCCGAGGCGGCGGGCCACTTCCTGATAGCCTTCCTCGACCTTGCCCAGGTCGCGGCGGAAGCGGTCCTTGTCCATCTTCTCGCCCGTGTTCACGTCCCACAGGCGGCAATTGTCCGGGCTGATCTCGTCGGCGAGGACGATGCGCATCTCGTCATTCTCGTAGAGACGCCCGAATTCCAGCTTGAAATCGACCAGCACGATGCCGACGCCGAGGAACAGGCCGGAGAGGAAATCGTTCACGCGCAGCGCGAGGGCCACCATGTCGTCCAGATCCTGGGTGGAGGCCCAGCCGAAGCAGGTGATGTGCTCCTCGGACACCATGGGGTCCTGCAGCGCGTCGTTCTTGTAGTAGTATTCGACGATCGAGCGCGGCAGGCGGGTGCCTTCCTGCAGCCCGAGCCGGGTGGCGAGCGAGCCGGCCGCGACATTGCGCACGACGAGTTCGAGCGGGATGATCTCCACCTCGCGGATCAGCTGCTCGCGCATGTTCAGGCGGCGGATGAAATGGGTGGGGACGCCGATCTCGCCCAGGCGGGTCATCAGGTATTCGCTGATGCGGTTGTTCAGCACGCCTTTGCCGGTGATGATGCCCTTCTTGGCACCGTTGCCGGCGGAGGCGTCGTCCTTGAAATACTGCACGAGCGTGCCGGGCTCCGGCCCCTCGAACAGGACCTTCGCCTTGCCTTCATAGAGCTGCCGGCGTCGCGCCATGATCCACTGATCCCTCTGGCCGCCGGAAAGGGGGGCGGCATCGTCCGCGCGCGTATAGCAGGCAGGGGCCAGCGTCGCCACCGCTCATGGGCGCATGGCGGGTGCGCGGAAGAGTCTTCTTTTTCTAAAGAAAAAGAAGCAAAAAGACTTTCTTTCAGTTTGGCGTCCCACATCAGGCCATAGGCGGGACGCCAAACTGACAAAAGTTTTTTGGTCCTTTTTTTCTAAAAAAGGACGCCTTTCTTCTTATCTTTTACCCGTCGATCGTCACGCCGGTGATGCGCACCATCTCCGCCCAGCGCGCGACCTCCTGGCGCTGGAACTCGGCGAAGGCGGCCGGCGGCAGCGGGTCCAGGGTGAAGCCGGCGGTGGTCAGGCGGGTGCCGATCTCCGGCTCGGCCAGGGCCTGGAGCATGGCGTCGGCGATGCGCTGCACGGACTCGGCCGGGGTGCCGGCGGGGGCGAACAGGCCGAACCAGGCATCCACCGCCAGATAGGGCGCGCCGGCCTCGGCCGCGGTGGGCACGTTGGGGAAGGCGGCCAGCCGCGCCGGCGCGCCGATCTCCAGCGCGCGGAGCTGCCCGTCGCGCACCAGCCCGGCGACCGAGGGGAAGGTGGCGACGTAGAAATCGACGATGCCCGCCACCGTGTCGGTCGCCGCCGGGGCGGCGCCGCGATAGGGGACGTGGGTGGCGTCCATCTTCTCGCGCCGGACCATCGTCTCGGCGATCACATGGCTGGCCGAGCCGGCCTGGGAGGAGGCGTAGGTCAGCCGCCCGGCCCGGCCGCGCGCGATCAACTCGGCGAGCGTCGTGGAGGGCGAATTGCCCGGCACCACCAGCGCGTGGTGCACGGTGGCCAGCTTGGCCACGGGGGCGAAGCTGTCCACCACATGATAGGGCAGGCGGGGCATCATCGCCTGGTTGCTGGCATGGGTCTGGTTGTGGCCGAGCAGGATGGTGTTGCCATCCGGCGCGCTGCGCGCCGCCGCCTCGGTGCCGATGACGCCGCCGGCGCCGGCGCGGTTGTCCACCACCACCGGGCGGCCCAGGCTGTGCTGGGCGCGGTCGGCGAGGCCACGGGCCAGGATGTCGGTGGACCCGCCGGGCGGCGCCGGCACGATGATGCGCAGCGGCTGGGCGGGTTGCGCCAGGGCCGGCCGCGCCAGCGTGGCGGCGGCCAGGCCGGCTTGCAGCAGGGTGCGGCGTTGCATGGCGGTTTCCTCTCCCATTGGCGGTTGCCATGCTCCTTCCCATGACCTGCGGCGGCCGCCAAGGGGGAGGCGCGCCGACCCCGCGCCCGGTCAGGCGGCGCGGAGCTGGGCCAGGAAGCCGTCGATCGCCTCGGACAGCCGTGCGGCCTCCTGGGTGAGGCCGGTGGAGACCTGCAGCACCTCTCCGGCGGTCTGGCCGGAGGCCTCGGCAGCTCCGCTGACCTGGGCGATGTTGCTGTTGACCGCGGCGGTGCCGGCCGCGGCCTCCTGCACGTTGCGGGCGATCTCCTGCGTCGCGGCGCCCTGCTGCTCGACGGCGGCGGCGACGATGGTGGCGATCTCATGCACCTGCCCGATCACCTGGCCGACGCCGCGGATGGTCTCGGCGGTGGATTGGGTGACGCCCTGCATCTCGCTCACCTGGCTGGCGATCTCGTCGGTGGCGCGGGCGGTCTGCACGGCCAGGCTCTTCACCTCGGAGGCGACGACGGCGAAGCCCTTGCCGGCATCGCCGGCGCGTGCCGCCTCGATCGTGGCGTTCAGCGCCAGCAGGTTGGTGCGGGCGGCGATGTCGGAGATCAGCCGCACCACGTCGCCGATCCGCTCGGCCGAGGCGATCAGCCCGACCACCTTGCCATTCGCCGCCTCGGCCGCGGCGACGGCGCGGGTGGCGATGCCGGAGGCGTTCTGCATCTGGGTGGCGATGTCGCGCACCGAGGCGGAGAGTTCCTCGGTGGCGGCGGCCACGGTCTGCACATTGCCGCTGGCCTCGGCCGAGGCGGTGGCGACGGCGCCGGCCCGTTCGCTGGTGGTGCCAGCGGAGGCCGACATCTGCCGCGCCGTGCCGGTCATCTGCCGCGCCGCCCCATCGATCTGCCGCGCAATGGCCTTGATGCGGCTTTCGATCTCGTCGGCCATGCGGCGCATGGTGGCGATTCGCTCATGCTCGGCGCGGGCCTGCTCGGCGGCCTCCTTCTCGCGCGCGGCGGCCAGGTCGTCCTGCATGCGGCGCAGCGCCACGGCCAGGGTGCCGACCTCGTCCTGCTGCGTCACCTCCAGCCGCTGGTCCAGCCGGCCGGCGGCGATGCCCTGGGCGAAGCCGACGCAGGCCCGCACCGGGCGGGCGATGCCGCGCGCCACCAGCCACATCATCAGCACGCCCAGCAGCGTCACCGCCACGCCGGCGGCGGCCTGCCACAGCGTGCTGCGGCTGGCATTGCCGGCCAGCTCTCCGGCCAGAGTGGTGGCTTCGGCCATGGCCACGGCGCGCGGCACCTGCACCAGCACCGACCAGGCGCCGCTCTCGCCCATCCGCACCGGGGCGAAGGCGCGCAGCATGTCGGTGGCGGGCGCCAGGGCGACGCTGGCGCGGCCCTCGCGCAGCGTGGCCAGGTCGCGCGCCCAGTCCGGGCTCTCGCCGGAGAAGCTGCGGCCGACCAGGTCGGGCCGGGCGCTGTGGCCGGCCACCAGCCCCATATGGCTCAGGATCACCACCTGGCCGCGGCCGGCATAGAGGTCGCGGCTGGCCTCCTCGGCCAGGCGCTGCACGAAGGCGAGGTCGAAATCCGCCCCGGCGACGCCGAGGAAGCGGCCGCCGGCGCGGATCGGCACCGAGAGGGTGGCGAGGAAGACCGAGCGCCCCTGCACCACATAGGGCAGCGGGTCGAGCACGCTCTCGCGCCCGGTGGATTTGGGGCCGAGATACCAGCCGCCCTTCGCCACTCCGTTCGGGTGCAGCGCCTCGCTGTCGTATTCGACCAGCGGCTGCAGCGCGATCCGCCCGCCCTGGCCGCGGGTCCAGTAGGGCAGGAAGCGGCCGGTGGCGTCGGAGCCGGCCTCGGCGCGGCCGCGATAGGCGGTGTCGCGCCCGTCCAGCGCCTCCGGCTCCCAGGCGGTGTAGGTGCCGTTGAAGCGCGGCTCGCGCTCCAGCACATTGCGCAGGATGGCGTTGATCTGGCCGCGCCGCGCCTCGGGCGGCGCCGCCTCCGGCCCGCTGGCCAGCACGGCGAAGCTGGTGGCCATGTTGCGCGCCGCGTTCAGCGCGCCGTGGAACTCCATGCCCAGCTCGCCCGCCTTCTGCGCCGCCAGGCTGGCCAGGAAGCGCCGCCCGTTCTCCTCCAGCAGCCCGCCCACCTTCTCGTCCACCATGGCGTTGGTACGGGTGGTGGCGACGATGCCGAAGCCGCCGAGCAGCCCCGCGGTGCCCAGCAGGCAAAGTCCGGCGAGCAGGATGATCTTGGTCTGGACAGATTTCAGCTGAAGCATCGTGCCGTGGCTCTCCGGCGCCCTCGCTGAAGCGCGGAGCGGTGCCACCAGCAGAGCCGCGGAGGCCTTATCCCCGAGTTTATCCTGTGTCTCAGAAAGCCGGCTCAGGCGGTCTCCAGCTTCTCCTGCAGCTCCAGCCATTCCTCTTCCAGGGCGGCCACCTGCTTGGCGATGGCGCCCTGGCGCTGGCTGGCCCAGGCGATGTCCTCGGCCTTGAAGCGGGCATAGGTGTCGGGGTCGCCGAGCTTCTTCTCCAGCAGCGCGGCCTCCTTCTGCAGCCTGGCCATCTCCGCCTCGACCTTGGCGACGCGGCTGCGCAGCGGCGCCAGGGCCTGGCGGTTCTCGGCCCGCTCGCGCCGCTCGTCGCGGCGGGTCGGGCTGGTGTCGGCGGCCCCGCCGCGCGCGGCGCGGGCACGCTCGGCCAGCAGGGCGCGGTAGTCGTCGAGATCGCCCTCGAAGGGCGTCACCTTGCCATCGCCCACCAGCCAGAGCCGGTCGGCCGCCAGCGTCACCAGATGCGGGTCGTGGGTGATCAGCACCACGGCGCCGCCGAAGCCGGCCAGCGCCTTCACCAGCGCCTCGCGCGCGTCGATGTCGAGGTGGTTGGTCGGCTCGTCGAGGATCAGCAGGTGCGGCGCGTCGCGGGTGCAGAGCGCCAGCAGCAGCCGCGCCTTCTCGCCGCCCGACAGGCCGGAGAGGGTGGTGGTCGCCCGCTCCTCGTCCAGGCCGAAGCGGGCGAGCTGGGCGCGGCACTGCGTCTCGGTCGCCTTGGCCCCCAGCGCCGCCTGCATGTGGGAGAGCGGGGTGCCGGCCATGTCCAGCTCCTCCGCCTGGTGCTGGGCGAAGTAGCCGACCTTCAGCCGCCGGTCGCGATGGGTGTGGCCGCCCATGGGCTCGAGCCGCCCGGCCAGCAGCTTGGCCAGCGTCGACTTGCCATTGCCATTGGCGCCCAGCAGGGCGATGCGGTCCTCCTGGTCCAGCCGCAGCTCCAGCCCGCGCAGGATCGGCCGCCCGTCATAGCCCACATCGACGCGGGAGAGGGAGAGGATGGGCGGCGCCAGCTCGGCCGGCTCGGGGAAGGCGAAGCGGGTGGGGGCGTCCTCCACCACCGTCTCGATGACCGGCAGCTTCTCCAGCGCCTTCAGCCGGGACTGCGCCTGGCGCGCCTTGGTGGCCTTGGCGCGGAAGCGGTCGACGAAGGACTGCATATGCGCCCGCTGCGCCGCCACCTTCTCGCTCTGCGCCTGAAGCTGCGCCGCGCGCTCGGTGCGGATGCGGACGAAATTGTCGTAGCCGCCGGGGTAGAGGGCGAGCTTCAGCCGGTCGAGATGCGCGATGGCGTCGACGCAGCGCTCCAGCAGGCCGCGGTCGTGGCTGATGACGATGGCCGCGCCGGGGAAGCGGGTCAGCCAGCCCTCCAGCCACAGCGTCGCCTCCAGGTCCAGGTGGTTGGTCGGCTCGTCCAGCAGCAGCAGGTCGGGCTCGATGAACAGCGCCTGGGCCAGCGCCACGCGCATGCGCCAGCCGCCGGAGAACTCGCCCACCGGCCGCGCCTGCGCCGCCGCGTCGAAGCCGAGCCCCGACAGCACGGTGGCGGCGCGCGAGGGCGCGCTGTCGGCGCGGATGGCGATCAGCCGCTCATGGATCTCGCCGAGCCGCGCGCCATCCGTCTCGGTCTCCAGCGCCGCCAGCAGCCGGGCGCGCTCGGTGTCGGCGGCCAGCACGGTGTCGAGCAGGTTGGCGCTGCCGGCCGGCGCCTCCTGCGCCACATGCGTCATGCGGGCGCGCGAGGCCAGGCGGATCTCGCCGCCATCGGCCTGGATCTCGCCGGTGATGGCGCGGAACAGGGTGGACTTGCCCGCCCCGTTGCGCCCGACCAGGCCGATCTTGCGGCCGGGCTCGACGGCCAGCTCGGCGCCCTCCAGCAGCGGGCGGCCGGCGATGCGGATGGTCAGGTCACGGATGGCGAGCACGGTCATGCCCCGCATGTAGGGCAGAAGCGGGGGCGGCGGGAAGCGTGCAGCGGGCGGGGCAGGGGCGCCCGGCCGGTGCGGGGCCTGTCACTCTCCGTCACGCGGCGGCCGCGCCATCCGCCCTGGCGGCGCCCGGCCCCCGGCCCTAGGTTGCCCGGGCTGACCGGACGCCGCCCGATGACCCCTTCGCCCGCCGAGACCCCGCCCCGCTGATGCCGCTCTCCGCCGCCACACCGATGCT
>NZ_GG770778.1:279312-283067 GCF_000164635.1 Pseudoroseomonas cervicalis ATCC 49957
CGCGGCCCCGGCGCGGCGCGCGCCCGGCTCGGCGGGCGGGGTGGATCTGTCGATGGGCCGGGTGCCCGAGCTGCGCATGCGCGAGGGGCAGCGCTTCAACAACACCACCGCCATGGCGCATGTCGGCGGCGCCCAGCCCGGCGCCGATTGGGGGCGGCAGTTCCAGCGCTGGGTGCAGTCGAGGGGCTTCTACCCGCAGCAGGCGGCGATGCGCGGCGAGGATGGCTCGGTGGTGCTGCGCGTCACCGTGGCGCGGGACGGGCGGATCACCGCGGTGCAGATGATCAGCCCGACCGGCTCGCGCTGGCTGGACGCCGCCGCCGTGTCGCTGTTCCGCGACCAGGTGGGCCCCGCCTTCCCGATGACCATGCCGGGGGAGGAGACGGTGATCAACTTCACCATCCACTACCGCATCATCGGGCGCTGAGGCGGCGCCTCAGGCCGGCGCCTTGCGCCACAGCACCGAGAGCAGCCCGGCCCCCATCAGCAGCCCGCCGCCGGTGCGGTTGACCGCGCGCTGCACCGCCGGCCGGCGCAGCGCGCCGCGGGCCGAGGCGGCGAGCAGCGCGTAGAGCGCCGCATTCGCCGCCGCCATGCTGACGAAGGTGGCGATCATCACGCCGACCTGCGGCAGGAAGGGCGCGCCCGCGGCGAGGAATTGCGGCACGAAGGCCACGAAGAAGACGATGCTCTTCGGGTTCAGCGCCGTCACCGCATAGGCATGGCCGAAGATGCGGCCGAGGCCGGCGGAAGGGGCGGCGGCGCCCGCCTCCTGCACCGGGGCGCGCCACAGCTTGAGGCCGAGATAGACCAGATAGGCCGCGCCCACCCAGCGCAGCAGGGTGAACAGCTCGGAGGAGGTGGCGAGCAGCGCGCCCAGCCCGGCCATGGAGGCGGTCATCGCCGTCAGGTCGCCGAGCGCCACGCCCGCCACCATGGCGGCGGCGGGCCGCCGCCCATGCCCGAGCGCGTAGGAGATCACCAGCAGGATGGTCGGCCCCGGGATCGCCAGCAGGATGGCGGCGGCGGCGGTGAAGGCGAGCCAGTTCTCGATCGGCATGGCGGGGCTCCGGCGTGGCGAAGCCCCAGCCATCCATGGAACGGCGCGGCGCGCAAGGGGCGCGCCGGCCGGCTCAGCGCAGCAGCACCGGCCGCTCCTCGGGCGGCTCCTGGTCCAGATAGTCCTCGACATAGAGGCGGCGCACCAGCATCAGCAGCAGCGCCGCCATGGGCGTCGCCAGCAGCATGCCGAGGAAGCCGAACAGCAGGCCGAAGGCGACCAGGGCGATGATGGTCGCCGCCTCCGGCAGGTCGACGCTGCGCTTCTGCACATAGGGGGTGATGAAGTAGCTCTCGATGGTCTGCACCACGAGATAGACCGCCACCACCGACAGCGCGCCCGAGACGCCGTCGGCCAGGCCGAGCAGCACCGCCGGCACCGCCGCCAGCACCGGCCCCAGCGTCGGGATGAAGGTCAGCAGCGCCGCGATCATGCCGAGCACGGGCGCCAGCGGCGTGCCGATCAGCCACAGCCCGGTGCCGGTCAGCACGCCCACCACCAGCATCGACACCAGCTGGGCGCCGAGCCAGCCGCGCAGCGTCGCCGCCGATTCGCGGCACAGCGCATGGGCGCGCGGCCGCAGCGAGGGGGCCAGCAGCGCCTCGATGCCGCGCCGGTAGAGCGCCGGGTCGAGCGCGAAATACAGGCCGAGGAAGCCCACCAGCACGACATTCGCCAGCGCGCCGAAGGTGGTGTTCACCGCCACCATGGCGGTGCTGCCGCCGCCCTGGGGCAGGCTCATCTCCCCGGCGTTCAGCCGGCGCAGCAGCTCCTGCCCCCATTGGTAGTCCGAGAGGCGGTCGGCCAGGCCGGCGGCGGCGCGCGGCACCTCCTGCCACAGCGTGTTCAGCTGCTCGGCGATCGGCGCGGCGGCCAGCCAGCCGGCGCCGCCGAACAGCAGGGCGAGCGCCAGGATGAACAGCCCGACCGCCGCGCCATGCGGCAGGCGCGGCACCAGCCGGCGCAGCCGGTCGGCCCCGGCATAGAGGAACACGCCCAGCAGCGCGGCGGCGAAGACCAGCAGCGGCAGCTGCGGCACCTGCCACAGCAGCAGCCCCAAGCCCACCGCCAGCACCAGCAGCGAAACCCGCCTGCGCGTCATGCAACCTCCCCCTGCGCCGCCCGCGCCCGCGCCGCTCCGGCACGGCCGCCCGGGCGGTGGCGTCGGGGTAAAGCCCGCGCCCTGGCCGGGTTGCCACGCGCTTGCCCCTTGCGCCGGGAGGCGGCCCCGCCTATCCGGCGGCGGCAGACGCACCCCTTCGAAGGAAGCCACCCATGGCCATCGAGCGCACGCTCTCCATCCTGAAGCCGGACGCCACCCGCCGGAACCTGACCGGCAAGATCAACGCCAAGTTCGAGGAGCAGGGCCTGCGCATCGTCGCGCAGAAGCGCCTGCACCTGTCCGAGGCGCAGGCCGGCGCCTTCTACGCGGTGCACAAGGAGCGCCCCTTCTACAAGGACCTGGTGTCCTTCATGACCTCCGGCCCGGTGGTCGCGCAGGTGCTCGAGGGCGAGGACGCGGTGGCCAAGAACCGTGAGATCATGGGCGCCACCAACCCGGCCAACGCGGCCGAGGGCACTATCCGCAAGGAGTTCGCCGAGAGCATCGAGGCGAACAGCGTGCATGGCTCGGACAGCGCCGAGAACGCCGCCATCGAGATCGCCTTCTTCTTCTCGGGCATCGAGATCGTCGGCTGAGGCGGCGCGGGGCGGCCCCGCCGCCCCGCATCCCCGGAGACGAAAAAGGCGGCGCCCGCAGGGGCGCCGCCTTTCTTCATGAATCCGTCACGCGCGCCCGCCGGGCGCGGCCGGCTCAGCCCCAGATCAGGTAGAGCGCCAGCAGCAGCACCACGACGATGCCGATGCCCCATTTGGTGGCCAGCATGAAAAAGTCCCAGCCATGGGTGCGCTCGGCCAGGATGTCCTCGGACTTCACTTCCACGAAGTCGATCTGCTGATGCGCCTCGGCCATGGGTTCCCTCTGCTCGTCCGCCTGATGCGACTGCCGCTGCCGCAGGAATAGGCAGGGGGCGGCTCCGGGGCAAGGGGTTTGCGGGGCGCGGCGTGGCAAACCGGCGCGCCGCCGCGGCGTTGCTGGCGGCAAGGAGGACCGAGCATGCCGATCACCCTGGACGGATCCTGCCGCTGCGGCGCGGTGCGCTTCTCGGTGGCGAGCCACACGCCGCACCCCTATCAGCGCTGCTACTGCAGCATCTGCCGCAAGACCGCCGGCGGCGGCGGCTACGCCATCAACATCATGGGGGTGGCGAAGACGCTGACGGTCGAGGGCCGCACCGCGGTCTACCGGGCCGAGCTGCGCGACGCGGAGGGCCGCTGCGAGATCTCCAGCGGGAGGCGGCATTTCTGCGCCCGCTGCGCCAGCGCGCTGTGGATGGCCGACCCGAACTGGCCGGAGCTGGTCCACCCCTTCGCCTCGGCCATCGACACGGCGCTGCCGGCGCCGCCCAGCCGGGTGCATCTGATGCTGGGCTCCAGGGCGCCCTGGGTCGAGCCGGAGATCCGGGAGGGCGATGCCCGCTTCGACGAATACCCGGAGGAGTCGATCGAGCAGTGGCACCGGCGCCGGGGGCTGTGGGTGGAGTAGGGGCGCGGCCTCCGCCGAACAGGCCGGCGGCGAAGGGCGGGCGGCCCGCCGGGATGAGGCCACGCCGGCCGGGCGCCGCGCCGCTCAGCG
>NZ_GG770778.1:284561-291403 GCF_000164635.1 Pseudoroseomonas cervicalis ATCC 49957
CTGGAATTGCGAACTTCGCTGTCACAGCCACAGCACTTTCCGCCGCAGATCCAGATCGTCCCGCAGAACAGCGCTTTCGCCCGTCCAGGTCACCGCGCCGCGTTCCAGCGCCACGGTGCTGTCCGACAGCGCCAGGGCGAGATCCAGATTGTGGTCGACGATGATGATGGAGATCTCCTGCCGCAGCCGGTCGAAGGCCTCGAACAGCTCCTCCGTCACCGCAGGGGAGAGCCCCTCGAAGGGCTCGTCCAGCAGCAGCAGGCGGGTGTCGCCGGACAGCGCGCGGGCGACGGCGACCATCTGCTGCTCGCCGCCGGACAGCGCATCGGCCGGCGTGCGCCAGCGCTGCTTCAGGCGCGGGAAGAATTCCAGCACCTTCTCTTCCTCCCAGTGCTGGCCGGCCCCGGTCAGGCGCTTCAGCCGGCCGAGGGCGAGGTTCTCGGCGACACTCATCCCCGCGAACAGCCCGCGCCCCTGCGGCACGAAGCCGACGCCGCGGCGGGCGATCTGGTCGGAGGGCAGGCCCGCCACCTGCTCGCCCGCCAGCATCATCTGCCCGCGCGCGGGGCGGGTGATGCCCATGACGCTTTTCAGCAGCGTCGATTTGCCGGCGCCGTTGCGGCCCAGCAGCGCCAGGATCTCGCCCTGTCGCAGACTGAAAGAAACACCCTGCAGGATGTGGCTCTTGCCGTAGAAGGTGTGGATGTCGTCGAGCGACAGCAGCACCTCCGGCGAGGCCGCCGAGGGGCGCGGCTTGGCCGCGATGGCGGCGGCGCCGGAGCCGAGATAGACGGCCTGCACACGGGCATCGCCGCGCGCATCCTCGACGCTGCCATCGACCAGCACCTCGCCATCATTCATCACCGTCACGCGGTCGGCGAGGGCAAAGACGCGGTCGATGTCGTGCTCCACCAGCAGCACGGGAATGTCGGTGGAGACCCGCTTGATCAGCTCGCCGACGCGGGTGCGCTCGGCGGTGGCCAGGCCGGCCAGCGGCTCATCGAGAAGAAGAATGCGCGGGCGGGTGGCGACGGCCACCGCCATGTCCACCAGGCGCTGCCCGCCATAGGAGAGCGCCCCGGCCTCGGCGCGCTCGATGCCGGCGAGCCCCATCCAGCGCAGCAGCACCTCGGTGTCCTCGGCCATGTCGGCGTAGGACTCGGCGCTCCGCCACAGGCCGAAGCGCTTGGCGTGCCGCGCCTGCACCGCCAGCCGCAGATTCTCCGCGATGGAGAGGCCGGGGAAGAGGTTGGTGATCTGGAAGGAACGGCCGATGCCGGCGCTCGTGATGGCCTGCGGCTCCATGCCCGTCACGTCGCGCCCGTCGAGCAGGACGCGGCCGGAATCGGGCGGGAACATGCCGGAGAGCAGGTTGAAGGCGCTGGTCTTGCCGGCGCCGTTCGGGCCGATCAGCGCGTGCAGCTTGCGGTCGCCGACCGCGAAGCTGACACCTTTCACCGCCTGGATGCGCCCAAAGCTTTTTTTCAGGGCGTCCGCTTCGAGGACGCAGGAGGTATCGCTACCGGGACGGATGAAGCGCGGCGGCACCGGCTCCGGCACCGTGGTGCGGCGGGCGGACATCGCCGCATCCTCGACCGGCGTCTTGCGGAAGGGGGCGAGCAGGCGCTTGCCGACCCCCACCAGCCCGTCCGGCGAGAAGACGATGAAGCCCACGAAGAGCAGGCCGAAGAACAGCAGCCAATTGGCCGTGTAGATGGAGAGGAACTCGCGGAACAGGATGTAGAACAGCGCGCCGAGCGCCGGGCCCAGGAAGCCGCGCATGCCGCCGATGACGACCATGGCCAGCAGCTCGCCCGAGAAGGCGATGGCGATCGGCTCGGCCGAGGCGAAGCGGTGGTTGTAGGCCGAGAGCATGCCGGCCAGCGCGGTGACGCCGGCCGAGAGGGTGAAGGCCAGCAGCTTGTAGCGCGTGGTGTCGTAGCCGACGAAGCGCGCGCGCTGCTCATTCTCGCGGATGGCGACCAGCACGGTGCCGACGGGGGCGTGGTGGAAGCGCCACAGCGCATAGACCATGCCGAAGCCGATCACCGCGACGGCGGTGTAGTAGGCGGACGAGGAATCGAGGAAGGCGTAGCGGGTGATGCCGCCGAAGCCGTCCTCGCCGCCCGTCAGCTCGGTCCAGCGGAAGGCGATGGTGAAGAGCATCGCCGTCATGGCCAGCGTGAGGAGCGAGAAATAGACGCCGCGGCGGCGCAGGATCAGCAGGCCGACGATGGCGGCGAAGCCGAGCACGAAGACCATGCCGAACAGCATGGGCAGCAGCATGTCGCCGGGGAAGAAATGCCGCTGGATGATGCCGGCGGCATAGGCGCCGATGCCGAACCAGGCGCCATGGCCGAAGGAGACCAGGCCGGTATGGCCGACCAGGATGTTCAGCCCCATCGCCGCGATGGCGAAGATGACCACATCGGTCGCCGATTTCAGGGTGAGCCCGAGGGCGGGCAGCAGGATGGGCAGCAGCAGCAGCGCGGCGAGCGCGATGAGCAGCGGGCGGATCTCTTTGCTCATGATCGGGCTCACTCGAATTTCGCGATGCGCTCGCCGAACAACCCGCGCGGGCGCAGCAGCAGGACGAGCAGCATGAGGAGATAGACCGAGGCCTCGGTGGCCGGCGGGAAGGCGTAAGCCGCGATGCCGCGCACCACGCCCACGATCAGCGCCGCGACCACGACCCCCCAGAAGGAGCCGAGCCCGCCGATGACGACGACGACGAAGGCGAAGGTCAGGATTTCCGCGCCCATCGCCGGATGCACGCCGATGACGGGGGCGAGCATGACGCCGGCGAGTGCCGCGAGGCCCACCGCGATCATCACCACCGCCGACATGTAGGGCTTCAGCGAGATGCCGAGCGCGCCGACCATGTCCGGGTTCTGCACGCCGGCGCGCACGACGCGGCCGAAATGCGTCCGCTGCAGCAGGAACCACAGGCCGAGCACGCAGATCGCGGCAACCGCCAGGATCATCAGCCGGTAGCGGGAATAGATGAACTCGCCGATGAAGACCTGCCCGCGCAGCTCGACGGGGATGGAGAAGGGCAGGGGCGGCGCACCGAAGATCATGCGCAGGGATTGCTCGGCCACCATGGCGAGGCCGAAGGTCAGCAGCAGCGACAGGATCGGGTCCGCGCGGTAGAAGCGGCGCAGCAGGAAGCGCTCGATCACCAGGCCGAGCAGCGCCACCAGCACGGGCGCCACGACGAAGGCGCCGCCGAAGCCGATATGCGGGGCGAGTGCGACGGTGAGATAGGCGCCGATGGCGTAGAAGGCGCCATGCGCCAGGTTGACGATGCCGCCCAGGCTGAAGATCAGCGACAGGCCGAGCGCGATCAGCAGGTAATAAGCGCCGATCAGCAGACCGTTGAGGATCTGCTCGATGAGGAAGACGATTTCCAAGGCCAGGGCTCCCTGCGCCTCCGGTGGCCCCGCGCCGGGTGGCGGCGCGGGGCGCGGGGCAAGCGGATCAGGTCGGGAAGGTGCAGCTGTTCTCTTCCGGCGTGGCGGCGATGGCCTCCAGGCTCTCCTCCGGCCCCGGCACCGGCGGGGAGGAGGTGAAGATGTCGTAGCGGTCGCGCTGCTCGGCCGCCGGCAGGGCGGAGATGGCGTACATCTCCGTCATGATCTGGTGGTCGCGGGCGCGGAAATAGCTCTCGCGGCCCTTCAGCACGTCGAACTTCGCGCCGCTCTCCAGATACTCGACGATGCGCGGGCCCTCGGTGCTCTTGGTCTCGTTCATCGAGCGGGCGAGGATCTTCACCGCGTTGTAGTCGCCCCAGGCCTGGTTCTCCGGCGGGCGACCGAAGCGGGCGCGGAAATCGGCGGTGAATTTCTTCGCCCCCGGGTTCTCCAGCCGGTGGTGCCACATGGTGGGCCAGGTGCCGAGGAAATTGCCCTGGCCGGCGCCCCAGGCCAGCGCGGTGTCGAAGCCGAAGCCGGCCACCGGGAAGCGCAGGCCGAATTCCGAATACTGCTTCAGGAAGTTGGTGATCTGCGCGCCGGCCAAATTGGCGACGATGACATCCGGCCGCGCCTGGCGGATCTTCAGCAGGAAGGGCGAGAAATCGGTGAGGTCCGTCGGGATCAGGTCCTCATTGGCGACGCTGCCGCCATTCTCGGCCATGAAGCGCTTGGCGACCCGCAGCAAATCGTGGCCGAAGGCGTAGTCGGCGGTCAGGGCGTAGGTCTTCTTGCCGCGGATCAGCCCCTGCTGCACCAGCACGCGGCCCACCGCCTTCACATACATCGAGTTCTGGCCCTCGATGTGGAACATGAATTTGCGGCAGTCGCTGCCGCGCAGCGCGTCCGAATTGGCGCCGGTGTTGATGAACAGCGCGCGCTCGCGCTGCACCACCTGGCCGATGGCCAGCGCCGAGGCGGAGTTGATCTCGCCCACGATGCAGCTGACGCGGTCGCGCTGGATGTAGCGCTCGGCCTTGGCGCTGGCGGTCTGCGGGTTGACGCTGTCCTCGAACAGCATCTCCAGCCGGCGGCCATTGATGCCGCCGGCGGCGTTCACCTCATCGGCGGCGAGTTGCGCGGCCTGCACGGCGAACTCGCCGAGCGGGCCGAGGAAGCCGGTGCGCGGCGTCAGGTGCCCGATGCGGACGACATCGGACTGGGCATACGAGATGGCGGGGGCGGCGAGCAGCGTGGCGGCGCCAAGCAGCGCGCCCCGCCGCGTGATGCGGGGGAGCTCGGTCATTCCTGGATCCTCTCCTCTGGCGGGGGGCGGTTTTCCGGGGCCCTCTCCGCGGCGATGCACAGTCGTGATCTGTGATCACAATGAGGCTTGCCTATTCGCCTTGGATTGTCCAGAGGGAAGTGTGTGACGCCCGTCCTTCCCATGGCCCTGGCCAGCCTGCCGCTGCTCGAGCGCCGCACCCTCGGTGAATCGGCCTATGCGCATCTGCGCGACCTGCTCGCTTCCGGCCGCGTGGCGCCGGGGGAGAAGCTGTCCTTGCGCGATTTGTCCGAGGCGCTCGGCGTCTCGGTGATGCCGGTGCGGGAGGCGGTGAGCCGGCTGATCGCCGATGGCGCGCTGGAGGTGGCGCCGAACCGCGCCGTGCGCGTGCCGGTGATGACGCGCGCCCAGTTCCGCGAGCTGGCGGCGGTGCGCGCCGGGATCGAGGGCTGGGCGGCGGAGCTGGCGGCGCAGGCGCGCAGCCCGGCGCAGCTCGCCGCCATCACGGCGGCGGAGGCGGCGATGCGCGGTGCCGAGCACGCGCCGGATCTCGGCCATGCGGTGCAGCTGAACCGCGACTTCCATTTCACCATCTATGATGCGGCGGGGCTGCCCACTTTGGTGGATGTGATCGGTGGGCTGTGGCTGAAGGCGGGGCCGGTGATCAATCTCGACCTGCGGCATTCGCGCGACCGGCTGACCGCGGGCCATGCGCTGCGTTGCCACGCGGCGGCGCTGGAGGCGATCCGCGCCGGGGATGGCGATGCGGCGCGGCGCGCGATCGCCGAGGACATCACGCGGGCGGCGGATTTCATCATCGACAAGGGTGGGTTGCCCGAGGAGTAGGATTTCTTCTTTTTCTGAAGAATTTTTTCAGTTTGGCGTTCCGCATCAGGCCATCAGCGGGACGCCAAGCTGAAAAAGTTTTTTGGTTCTTTTTTTCAAAAAAGAACGCCTTGAATGAACAATAAAAGGGAGCAAGCGACATGGATCTCGGTCTGGCGGGTGCGCGGGTGCTGGTGACCGCGGGTGCGGCGGGCATTGGCCGTGCCATTGTCGAGGCCTTCCTGGCGGAGGGCGCGCGGGTCTTCACCTGCGATGTGGACGAGGCGGGGCTGGCCACCCTGCCGGAGGGTGTCGGCTGGCGCCGTGCCGATGTGGCCGATCGCGGCCAGGTGGCGGCGCTGTTCCAGGCGGCGCTGCTGGAGCTGGGCGGGCTGGACGTGCTGGTGAACAATGCCGGCATCGCGGGCCCGACGGGCCGGGTGGACGAGATCCACCCCGAGGATTGGGACCGCTGCCTGGAGGTCTGCCTGACCAGCCAGTTCAACTGCGCGCGGCTGGCCATCCCGCATCTGCGGGAGAGCGGCAATGCCAGCATCGTCAATCTGTCCTCGGCGGCGGGCAAGCACGGCTTCGCGCTGCGCAGCCCCTATGCGGCGGCGAAATGGGGGGTGATCGGGCTGACCAAGTCGCTGGCGATCGAGCTGGGCGATGACGGCATCCGGGTGAACGCCATCCTGCCCGGCCTGGTCGCCGGCGACCGCCAGCGCCGCGTGCTGGAGGCGAAGGCGCAGAGCCGTGGCGTGTCCTATGCCGAGATGGAGAGGATCGCCTTCGGCTACACCTCGATCAAGGAATACGTCACGCCGCAGCAATTGGCGGACCAGATCCTGTTCCTGGCCTCGCCGCGCGGGCGGACGATCTCGGGGCAGGCGATCAGCGTGGATGGCGACACGCGGATGCTGTCCTGAGGCCTAGCCCAGCTCCTCCACCGGCAGCCCGGCCAGCTCGCCCACGGTGATCGGCTTGTAGGGCGCGCGCGGGCGCAGCGCGCCGGCTTCCTCCAGGGAGATGCCGCGCGTCTCGGCGATCAGGGCCGCGACGGTGGTGCCGCACATGCGGCCCTGGCAGGGGCCCATGCCGGTGCGCAGATAGGCCTTGGCCTGGTTCGGCCCGGTGGCGCCCAGCCGCGCCGCCTGCCGCACCTGGCCGGCGGTCACCTCCTCGCAGCGGCAGACCAGGGTGGCGTCGTCGGCCGGTGCCAGCACCTCCGGCGCCGGGGCGTAGAGCGCGTCGAGGAAGGGCCGCAGCGCCAGCGCCCGGGCCAGGGCATGGCGATGCGGCGCGGCGCGGCGGTCGCG
>NZ_GG770778.1:291737-302824 GCF_000164635.1 Pseudoroseomonas cervicalis ATCC 49957
CAGGGCAGGGGGCGCGCCGGCGCGGGCGAGCTGCGCCGCCAGCAGCCAGAGCAGCGGGCCCTGGCCGGCCAGCACCAGCTTGCCCTTGGGCACGGCGCCGGCCTGCTTCAGCAGGATCTGCGCGGCACCCGCGCTCATCACCCCCGGCAGGGTCCAGCCGGGGACCGGCACCGGCCGTTCCTGCGCGCCGGTGGCGAGCAGGATGCGCGCCGCCTGCGCCTCGCCCGGGCCGTCCGGGGCGCGGAAGGAGAGCAGGCCGGTCGCGGCGTCGATGTTCCAGAGCTGGGTGCCGGGGCGGTAGTCGACATTCGGCATGGCGCGGAAGCGCCGCGCCAGAAGCGCGCCGGAATCGGCATATTCGCCGCGCAGGGCGGGATCGGCGGCGGCGCGCTCGACAGCGCGGAAGATCTGGCCGCCGGGCGCCGGCTGCTCGTCCAGCACCAGCACGGACAGGCCGAGCCCCGCCGCCTCCAGCGCCGCGCTCATGCCGGCGGGGCCGGCGCCGATGATCGCCAGGTCGTGCATCATGGCGTGGCTCGGGCGGCGCGGGCGCCGCGCTGCGGCGCGATGCGCATGCCGGGGCTGACGGTGACCAGGCAGGCCTGCCGGTTCGGCACGCCGTCGATCTCGGCCAGGCAGTCGAAGCAGATGCCCATCATGCAGTAGGGCAGGCGCGGCGCGCCGGAGACGGGGGTCTCGCGGATGGCGGGCAGGCCGGCCAGCAGCACGGCGGCGGCGGCCGAGGCGCCCTCGGGCACGGCGATGGCGGTGCCGTCCACCAGCACCTCGATGGTGGCGGGGCGTTGCTCAGGCCGCGTGGCGAACATCGAAGCGTCTCGCAGAGAAGGGGGCCATCTCGGGCTCCAGGGCGCCGGCGGCGATCATCGGCGCCAGGCGGTTGGCATGGGTGCCGGCCAGCGTCACGCCGGAATGGCAATTGGCGGTGAAGGCGCCGGGGAAGCGCTCCGACTGGTCGTAGATCGGCAGCCCGTCGGGCGCCATGACGCGCAGCGCCGACCAGGCGCGCACCAGGTTCAGCTCGGCGATCCAGGGGAAGGCCAGCGCGGCGCGGCGGGCGATGGCGCGCATGATCTCGGTCCGCTGGCCGAGGTCGAAGCCCGCATCCTCCTTGCTGTCGCCGAGCAGCAGGGAGCCTTCCTCGGTCTGGCGAAGGGTGGTGCAGGGCATGGGCAGGGTCTGCCGCGCGCGCTCGGTCACCAGGATCTGGCCGCGCTCGGGGCGGACGGGGGCGTGCAGGCCGAAGCGCGGCGCGAGGTCCGCGTTGCCCAGGCCGGCGGCCAGCACGATGCGCGGCGCGCGGTAGGTGGTGCCGGCGGCCTCCACCGCGAAATCATGCGGCGCGGCGCTGCTGCGCTCGGCCCGCGCATTCGGCAGGTAGCGGCCGCCGAGCCCGGTGAAGCCGCTGTGCAGCGCGCGCAGCAGGGAGAGCGGGCTGGCATGGCCGTCATAGGGTGTCCAGCTCACCCCGGCGACCTGCGGGCCGAGGCCGGGCAGCATGTCGCGCGCCTCGGCGCCGCGGATCATGCGGTAGTCGAAGCCGAAATTGCCGGCCTCGCGCCGCATCTGCTCCATCTGCGCCGCGCGCTGCTCGAATTCCTGCTCGGAGAGGCAGAGATGCACGCCGCCCGGCTGGTGCAGCCCGGTGCCGATGCCGGTGCGCGCGGCGAGGTCGGCGGCCAGCGCCGGCCATTCCGCGGCCGAGCCGCGCGTCCAGCGCTGGTAATGCGGCGCGCCGAGCCCCTTGGACTGCACCCAGACCAGGCCGAAATTGCCACGGGAGGCGCGGAAGGCGATGTCGCCCTCATCCAGCAGCAGCGTCGCCAGCCCCTGGCGCTGCAGCCCATAGGCGATGGCGGCGCCGACCAGGCCGCCCCCCACCACCAGCGCGTCATAGCTTTCGGTTCGCATGCGCTCCCTCCGGTCAGCGGCCGGTCGGCCGGGTCGGGGCGGCCCGGAACCCCGCGCTGCGGCGCGGCGGATTCGTCGATATCCCCGAAGCGGCCCCAGGGCAACATGCGGGCAACACGCGGGCAAAGCCGGTCGCCGGGGGCTTCCCATCGCCGCCCCGCTGGCCTCTCCTGGGGGGCGCCAGGGGAGGGGGACCGGGGATGGAACTGCGCTGCACCGCCTGCGGGGAGGCCCATGCGCCCGCCCTGCTCTATGCCTGCCGGCGCTGCGGCGGCATCCTGGAGGTGGCCGGCGAAAGCGGCCTGGCGCCGCCGCCGGCGCTTTCGGGCAGCATGTGGCGGGAGGCGGCGCATCTGCCGGTGACCGAGCCGGAGGCCATCGTCTCGCTGGGCGAGGGCGAGACGCCGCTGCTGCGCGCGCCCCGGCTGGAGGCTTCGCTGCCCGGCTTCCGCGGCCGGATCTGGCTGAAGGACGAGACCCGCAACCCCACCGGCTCCTTCAAGGACCGGCTGGTCAGCGCCGGCATCAGCAAGGCGCGGGAGCTGGGGGCGCGGGGCGTGGTCTGCGCCTCCTCCGGCAATGCCGGCGCCTCGGTCGCCGCCTATGCGGCGCGGGCGGGGATGCCGGCCGTGATCGTGGTGCCGGCGCACACGCCGCAGGGCAAGGTGACGCAGATCGCCGCGCATGGCGCGGTGCTGCTGACGGTGGAGGGGCACTACAGCCGCTCCTACGCGCTGGCCGAGAAGCTCGCCGCGACGCAGGGGCTGGCCAACCTGACCACCACCTTCCTCAACCCCTGGGCGGTGGATGGCGCCAAGCTGGCGGGGCTGGAGATCGCGCGGCAGCTGGGCGGGCGGGCGCCGGACCATGTGCTGATCCCGACCGGCAGCGGCCCGCTGGTGCAGGGCGTGGCGCGCGGGCTGGCCATGGCGGGGCTGTCCACCCGGCTGGTCGCGGTGCAGGCCGAGGGCTGCGCGCCGATCGCCCGCGCCTGGGCGGGGGGCGAGGCGCGGGTCGCCGCCTGGGACGCGCCGCGCACCATCGCGTCGGGCATCAGCGACCCGCTGATCGGCTATGAGGCGGATGGCACGCTGACGCTGCGCCTGGTGCGGGAGAGTGGCGGCTGCGCCATCGCGGTCAGCGACGACGCGCTGAAACAGGCGATGCGGGCGCTCGCGCGTCAGGAAGGAATCTATGCCGAGCCGACCGGGGCCAGCCCGGTCGCCGCCCTGGCGCCGCTGCTGGCGCGTGGCCTGGTGGCGCCGGAGGCCGAGCTGGTGCTGATGGTCACCGGCCATGGCTTCAAGGACCCCGCCTTGTGGCAATCCCTGCCGGCGCGCATCCATGCGGTGGCCGACCCGGACGACCTTGCGGCGGTGGCGCGGCTCTGGGAGGCTGCGGCCGCGGAGAGGGACTGAGACGATGCGCATCACCATCCTGGGCGCCGGGGTCATCGGCGTCGCCAGCGCCTATTGGCTGCAGAAGGCGGGCCACCAGGTCACCGTGCTGGAGCGGCGCGAGGCCGCCGGCGTCGAGACCAGCTGGGGCAATGGCGCCATCATCCATGTCAGCTCCGTGCAGCCCTGGGCGGCGCCGGGCGTGCCGCTGAAGGTGCTGAAATGGCTGGGGCAGGAGGATGCGCCGATGCTGCTGCGCGCCTCCGCCCTGCCGCGCATGTGGCGCTGGGGCCTGGGCTTCCTCGCCGCCTCCCGCGCCGCGCGGCACAATGAGGGGGCGATTTCCAATCTGGAGCTGGCGCTGCTCTCCGCCCGCTCCATGGCCGAGATCCGCGCCGAGACCGGCGTGGACTACGACTATGCCGGGCAATGCGTGCTGAAGACCTTCGCCGATGAGGAGAGCCTCGGCGCCGCGCATGCCGCGCATCTGGCGCTGGCCCCGCACGGGCTGGTGACCGAATTGCTGGACCGCGAGGCCTGCGTGGCGCGTGAGCCGGCGCTGGCCGCCGTGGCCCACCGCATCGCCGGCGGGCTGTACTTCCCGCAGGACGAGGTGGGCGACTGCAACAAGTTCAGCCAGGGCCTGGCCGCCTGGTGCGCGGCGCGCGGCGCCACCTTCCACTACAACACCGAGGCGCGCGGGCTGGTGATGCAGGGCGGCCGCGTGGCGGCGGTGGCCAGCAGCCAGGGCGACATCCCGAGCGATGCGGTGGTGGTGGCGCTGGCCAGCCATTCGCCGGCGCTGCTGCGCCCGCTCGGCATCGAGCTGCCGGTCTATCCGGTGAAGGGGCTGTCGGTGACCGTGCCGCGCAGCGTCTGGCCGGAGGGGCCGCGCCACGCCATCCTCGACGATGCGCGCAAATTCGCCCTCACCCCGCTGGGCGACCGGTATCGCATCGTGGGCTCGGCCGAGGTCGCGGATTTCGACACCACCCCCTCGCCGCGCCGCATCGCCGCGCTGATGCGCGGGGTGGGCGAGCTGTTCCCGCAACTGGCGCTGGCCGATTCCGCGCCGGGCGCGGTGCGCTGGGCCGGGCTGCGGCCGATGGTGCCGGATGGGCGGCCGCGCATCGGCCCGACCCGCATCGCCAACCTGTTCCTCAACACCGGGCACGGCCATACCGGCTGGACCATGGCGGCGGGCTCGGGGCGGCGGCTGGCGCAGATCGTGGAAGATTGCCAAAAGGACATAGCTTCGGTGGCGTGACATCTGGCCGGTTTCTTGCTGACCTGTCGGGAAGACATGCCGGCCAAGGCGTGCCTGGGGACAGAAGGGGACCGCAGATGAGTGAGCAGGACGAGAAGAGCGTCAGCCTGGAGCGGCGCGGGCTGTTCGGCATGGGAGCCGCGGGCGCGGCGCTCGGCGGCGCCGCCGCCCTGCTCGCGCCGCGGGCAGCCATGGCCCAGAGCGCGGGCAGAAGCCGGCTGCAGATGATCAAGGATCGCGGCCGGCTGATCGTCGGCACCGGCAGCACCAACCCGCCCTGGCATTTCGAGGGCGCCGACGGCAAGCTGCAGGGCATGGATATCGACCTGGCCCGGCTGCTGGCCAAGTCGCTGTTCGACGACCCCAACAAGGTCGAGTTCGTGCTGCAGGGCTCGGATGCCCGCATCCCCTCGCTGATCACCGACAAGGTGGACATCGTGGTGCAGTGGATGACGGTGACGCCGGGCCGCGCCCAGCAGGTCGAGTTCACCATCCCCTATTACCGCGAGGGCGTGACGCTGCTGCTGCTGGCGCGCGGCGCCAAGTACCAGAACTACGACGCCATGAAGGCCGCCGGCAACGCCGTGACGGTGGGCGGCATGCAGAACGTGTTCATGGAGGAATGGGTGCGCAAGGCGCTGCCCCAGGCCAAGGTGGACGCCTTCGAGAGCCCCGACGCCGTGCTGCAGGCGCTGAACGCCCGCCGCATCGACGCCTACATGGCCGACCAGTCGGCGGCGCGCTGGCTGATGCAGCAGACGCCGGGCCGCTTCGTCGATGCCGGCTATGGCTGGATGCCGAACTCCTATGCCTCCGCCGTCAAGCCGGGCGACCCGGTGTGGCTGAACTGGGTCAACACCGTCTACAAGGAGGCGATGATGGGGGTGGATTTCGACTACTTCGCCGCCTCCTACAAGAAGTGGTTCGGCATCGAGCTGCCGACGCCCAAGATCGGCTATCCGAACGAGTTCGCCTGACCGCCCGGCCGGGCGGGGCACCTCCCGCCCGGCCGCTTCCGCCGCGCGCGCTTGGCCGCGCGGCCCCCGCCACCGATGGGCCAGGCATGATCGACTATCATTTCGACTGGAGCGTCATCACCCGCAACGCCGACCGCTTCGCCGAGGCGCTGGCGCTGGGCCTCGGCCTCGCGGTGCTGTCGCTGGCGATCGGCTGCGTGCTCGGCCTCGCCTGCGCCTATGCGCGGCAATCCGGGCGGATCTGGCTGTCCGCGCCGGTGCGGGTCTATGTCGAGATCGTCCGCTGCACGCCGCTGCTGCTGCTGATCTTCTTCATCTATTTCGGCCTGCCGGAATTCGGCATCTACGGCATGGACAAGTTCCAGAGCTTCGTGCTGACGCTCTCCCTCTATGCCGGCGCCTACATGTCGGAAGTGTTCCGCGCCGGCCTCGCCTCCATCCCGAAGCAGTATGTCGAGGCGGCGAAGGCGATCGGCATGCGGCCCTGGCAGCGGCAGGTCTATGTCGTGCTGCCGGTGATGTTCCGCATCACGCTCCCCAGCATCAGCAACAACCTGATCTCGCTGTTCAAGGACACCTCGCTGGCGGCGGCCATCGCCATCCCGGAGCTGACCTTCGTGGCGCGGCAGGTCAACGCCAACACCTTCCGCGTGATGGAGGTGTGGCTGACCGCCTCGGCCCTCTACCTCGCCACCGCCTGGCTGCTCGCCGCGCTGCTGCGCCGGGTCGAGCGGCGCTACGCCAGCATCCGCTGAGGGGCGCGCGATGTTCGATCTCTCCATGCAGCCCGGCACCTATCTGTTCGAGCTGTGGCAGGCGCGCTTCTCGCTGCTGTCCGGCATCTGGACCACGCTGTCGAGCTCGGCGCTGACCATCCTGGCCGCGACCCTCCTGGGCACGCTGCTCGGCCTGGTGCTGGCCTATGGCGGCGCCTTCGCCCGGTTCCTGGCGCGGCTCTATGTCGACATCCTGCGCGGCATTCCGGTGCTGGTGCTGATCCTGTTCACCTATTACGGGCTGGCGCTGTTCGGCATCAACGTGCCGGCCTTCTGGGCCGGGGTCATCGCGCTGACCGCCTTCGCCACCGCGCATGTGGCGGAGACGCTGCGCGGCGCGGTGGAATCCGTCCCCGCGGGCCAGATGGAGGCGGCCAAGGCGATCGGCCTGCGCTTCCCGCAGCGCCTCGCCTATGTGGTGCTGCCGCAGGCGCTGCGCCGCATGCTGCCGCCCTGGGTGAACACGGGCCTGGAGGTGGTGAAGGGCACGACGCTGCTCTCGGTGATCGGCGTGGTGGAGCTGCTGCTGGCCAGCCAGCAGGTGATGGCCCGCAACTACCTGATCATCGATTTCTACCTGACCGCCGGGCTGTTCTACCTGGTGATCAACGCCGCCATCGCGCAGCTCGGCGCGGCGCTGGAGCGGCGCTTCTCCTATCTGCGCTACTGAGGAGGGCCGCATGGCCGAGGATGTGCTGCTGCAGGCCCGCAAGGTGCACAAGAGCTTCGGCGAGACCGAGGTGCTGAAGGGCATCGACCTGGATGTGCGGCAGGGCCAGGTGGTGGCGCTGATCGGCGCCTCCGGCTCCGGCAAGACCACCTTCCTGCGCTGCGTGAATTTGCTGGAGGAGCACGATGCCGGCGAGATTCTTCTCGACGGCGAGCCGGTGGGCTACCGCATGGAGGGCGGCCGGCGCCGCCGCATGAGCGAGGCCGCCATCTCCGCCCAGCGGGCGCGGATCGGCATGGTGTTCCAGCAGTTCAATCTCTTCCCGCACCTGACGGCGGAGGAGAATGTGATGCTCGGCCTGACCAAGGTGCTGGGCAAGCCGAAGGCGGAGGCGCGCGAGATCGCCGGGCATTGGCTGGCCCGCGTCGGGCTGGAGGCGCGGCGCGGCCACTACCCCTACCAGCTCTCCGGCGGGCAGCAGCAGCGTGTCGCCATTGCCCGCGCGGTCGCCATGCAGCCGCGCCTGCTGCTGTTCGACGAGGTGACCAGCGCGCTGGACCCGGAGCTGGTGGCCGAGGTGCTGGCGGTGATGCAGAGCCTGGCGGAAAGCGGCCAGACCATGCTGCTGGTCAGCCACGAGATGCTGTTCGTGCGCGACGTCTCGCACCATGTGGTCTTCATGGACCAGGGGCGGGTGGCGCAGGCCGGCCCGCCGGCGGAGGTGTTTGGCAACCCGGAGAGCGAGCGGCTGCGGAATTTTCTCGGACGATTCCACGGACTGCTCGGCGGCGTGTGACGGCGGGGCGCTGCCCCGCGCCTCTCAAATATCCGCGCCCAGATACGCGGTGGCGTCGATCTCCACCACCGCGTCGGGCGAGCCCAGCCCCTGCACGATGCAGGAGACCCGGTGCGGCGGGTCCTCGGCGAAATTCGCGAAATAGACCTCGTTCATCGGCTGCCAATAGGCGCGGTCGGTGACGTAGACGGTGCATTTCACCACGTCGCGCAGCGAGCCGCCCGCCTCCTCCAGCAGGGTGCGGATGTTGTCGATGGCCTGCTGCGTCTGCGCGCGGGCGTCGCCGAGGGCGTAGCGCCCCTCGCGGTCATTGCCCATGCAGCAGACGAACATGAAGCCGCCGGCGACGGTCGCCTGGGCGAAGGGCAGCCGGCTGCGGCCGATCTTGTCGGAGGCGATGATACGCTTGGGCATGATGGGGTTCCGTCTGGCGCCACCGGGGCGCGGGGGTGGGGGCCGCGAACGGCCCCCACGCGCCGCGCCCACCGGGCGCGGCAACTGGAAAAAAGATTACTTCGGGGCGTTGACGTTCATGGCGACGGTGTATTCGTCGGCGCGCGGCTCATAGGTCAGGCCGCCGCGCATCGCCCAGATGTTCTTCTGCATGTGCAGGGTGATGAGCGAGACATCCTCCATCGCCACCCGCATCGCCCGCTTGAACAGATCCTCGCGCTTCGCGTCATCGGCGGTGCGCAGGCCCTCCTCGGTCAGGCGATCGACCTCGGGGTTGGAATAGCCGCTGAAATTGACCGTGCCGAAGCCCTTCTCCGGGATGCGGGTGGTCAGGTTGCCGCGGATGGCGGTGGAGGGCTCGCCCGAGGTCGCCCAGCCGATCAGCATGGCCGACATGTCGTTGCGCGCCTGGCGCTGCGCCAGCACGGCAAACGGCATGGCATCGACCGTGGTGCGCACGCCGATGCGCTGCCACATCTGGCCGACGGCCTGGATGATCTGCGCATCGCTGACATAGCGGTTGTTCGGCCCGATCAGCGTGATGTTGAAGCCGTTCGGATAGCCGGCCTCGGCCAGCAGGGCCTTGGCGCGCTCGACATCATAGGCCGGCGCCGGCAGGTCGGCGACATAGCCATTGGCGCCGGGCGGCATCATCTGGCCGGTCGGCAGGCCGGCACCCTGCAGCACGCGGTCGACGATCGCCTGGCGGTTGATGGCGATCGACAGCGCGCGGCGCACCCGCACGTCGCGCAGCGGGTTGCGGTCCAGCCGCTGCCCGTTCGGCCCGGTGATGTAGGGCGAGCTGTCATGCGCCGTGTCGAGCTTCAGGTAGATCGAGCGCAGCGAGGGGATCTCGGAGAAGGTGACGCCCTGGGTGGTGCGCAGCCGCGGCATGTCGGCCGGCGGCACCACGTCGATCATCTGCACATCGCCCGACAGCAGGGCGGCGACGCGCACGCCGTCATTGGTGATGAAGCGATAGTTGACCTGGCGCCAATCCGGCTTGTCGCCCCAGTATTCCTCGTTGCGGGTCATCACCACGCGGTCGTCCGGGGTGAAGCTCTGCAGCCGGAACGGGCCGGTGCCGATGACCGCCTTGCCGTTGTTGAAGTCGCCCGTCGCGACGTTGTCGCCCACCGCCTTGCAGATGATGAAGACGTTGTTCAGGTCGTAGGGCAGCAGCGGGTAGACGCCGTTGGTCTTGAAGCGGATCGTGTGCGGGTCGACGATCTCGCTGGAGACGATGCCGCGCGTGTAGATCGAGAAGGAGCCGGGGCTGTTCACCACGTTCGGCACGCGCTTGATGGTGAAGACCACGTCCTCGGCGGTGAAGGCGTCGCCATTGCTGAACTTCACGCCCTGGCGGAGCTTGAACTCCCAGGTGTCGTCGCTGACCATGCGCCAGGATTCGGCCAGGCCCGGCACCAGCTTGGCGTTGGCGTCGCGGTGCACCAGCTTATCGAAGAAGTGCTCGGCCACCATGTTGTTGGGGGAGAGCGTGTGATAGTGCGGGTCGAGCGAGGTCGGCGGCGCCGCCACCGCCAGGCTGAGGGTCTGCGCGGCCTGGGCCCGGGCCGCGCCGCCGCCGAAGGCCAGCGAGCCGCTGCCGAGTGTGGCGGCCGACAGGGCCAGCATGGCGCGGCGGCTCAGGGGGGCGCGGATGGCGGTGCGCTGCATGATAGAACGTCTCCGAAATCAGAAATGTGACTGCCGTGGTCCCTGCGGGTCCGCCTGTGCCGGCGGCTCGGGCGCGATTGCTGCATGCGGGGCCGGTCGCGTCAACGGGGCTGTGATCGGTCTCGCCCGGAATCGTGAGCTTCGGCTTGGCGGCGGGGCCGGCGCATGAGCAACCCGAACAGTTTCGAGGGCCGCCCCGACAAGCTGGCGCGCTGGGACAGCCGCTATATCGGCCTGGCGCACCACATCGCCCAATGGTCGAAGGACCCGCGCGCCAAGGTGGGCGCCGTGCTGGTCAACCAGCCGCAGGCGCGCATCGTCGCCACCGGCTTCAACGGCTTCCCCTCCAATGTCGAGGACAGCGCCGAGCGGCTGCAGGACAAGGCCACCAAGCTGCGCATGATGGTGCATGCCGAGCAGAACGCGCTGCTGCATGCCGGGCACAATGCGCGCGGCTGCGACGCCTATGTGGTGGGCAAGCCGGTCTGCAACACCTGCGCGACGCTGCTGATCCAGGCCGGGGTGAAGCGGGTGGTGGCCGCCGCCCCGCGCGAGGGCACCGCCTCCTACTGGGACCGGGTCGGGCTGCTGTCGATCGCCATGCTGCGCGAGGCGGGGGTGGAGTTCACGCCGATCAGCGGCGCCCAGCTCGACGCGCTCGGCCTCAACCGGGACGAGGCGCGCGCGGCGGAGGACCCCTTCGCCGCGCTGCAGGCGGAATTCGATTTCGGCCTGTTCCGCCCCGGCCCGCCGGGGCAGGGCGGCGGCTAGGCGCTCAGCCCGGCGCGGCCGGCGCCTCCTCCGCGTCGAAGCGGAATTCGGGCATCTCCTTCAGGGCTTCCTCGGTGGCGCCGGGCAGCACCCAGCGCTCGCTGTATTGCAGCCGGTCATAGGGCAGGGAGACCAGCCGCTGCCCCATGCCCAGGAAGCCGCCGACGCCGACGATCACGGCCAGCCCGCCCTCGCGGGTGAACACCAGGTCCTCGACCTTGCCCAGGCTGCGATTCTCGGAATTGAACACCTCGGCGCCCAGCAGCCGGCTGGCGCGCCAGCGATCGGCGTTGAGCGAGACGGTGGCGCCGCGTGGCAGGGCCTGGCCAGTGCCGCCGCGCAGGTCGTCCGGCGCCACGCTGGCCTCCGGGTGG
>NZ_GG770778.1:303353-306714 GCF_000164635.1 Pseudoroseomonas cervicalis ATCC 49957
GGCTGGTTCGGGTTCTGGCCCAGCGGCTGGCCATCACCGCCCTGGCCCGGGGCCTGGCCCGGCTGGCTCTGGCCCGGCGGGGGCTGGGCCGCGTCCTGGCCCTGGGCGAGGGCCGGGGCGGCGCCCAGCAGCGCCAGCGTGGCCAGCAGCGGAAGCGAATGGCGCGGGGTCATGCCATGTGCCCTTCTGTCATGGGGGGTTTCTCCCCCGACAACCCGGCGGGGCCGGACAGGGTTTCCGCCGCCGCGCCGCCACGCCCACGGGTAGGTTTTGCCCGCCCGCCGCGCTATATGCGCCTTTTTTGGCGGGGATGGACCGAGTGAGCGCGTCGGAGCAGATGGACACCGCGAGCAGCGAGACCGCGGCCGAGGCGGGGCGCCGGCGCACCTTCGCCATCATCGCCCACCCCGACGCCGGCAAGACCACGCTGACCGAGCAGCTGCTGCTGCTGGGCGGCGCCATCCAGATCGCCGGCGCCGTGCGCGCCAAGGGCGAGCGGCGGCGCACCCGCTCGGACTGGATGAAGATCGAGCAGGATCGCGGCATCTCGGTCGCGACCAGCGTGATGACCTTCGAATATGCCGGCCAGGTGTTCAACCTGCTGGACACGCCGGGCCACGAGGATTTCTCCGAGGACACCTACCGCACCCTCTCGGCGGTGGACGCCGCGGTGATGGTGATCGACGCCGCCAAGGGCATCGAGGCGCAGACCCGCAAGCTGTTCGAGGTCTGCCGCCTGCGCGACATCCCCATCGTCACCTTCATCAACAAGATGGACCGCGAGGCGCGCGAGCCGCTGGAGCTGCTCGACGAGATCGAGAAGACGCTGGCCCTCGACGTGACGCCCGCCACCTGGCCGATCGGCTCGGGCGGCACCTTCGCCGGCGTCTATGACCGCCACGACAACAGCCTGCGCCTGATCGCCGAGGGCGGCGAGCGGCAGGAGGCGCTGTCCGGCCCCGACGATGCGCGCATCGACGGCCTGCTGAAGCACGGCCAGGGCGATGTGCTGCGCGAGGGCATGGAGCTGGCCTCGGTCTATCCCGAGTTCGACCTCGATTCCTTCCGCGAGGGGCATCTGACGCCGGTCTATTTCGGCTCGGCGCTGCGCGGCTTCGGGGTGCGGCACCTGCTGGACGGCCTGGCGCAATTCGCCCCGCCCCCCTCCGCCCGCCGCGCCGACGCCCGGGTGGTGCGGCCGGAGGAGGAGAAGCTGACCGGCTTCGTCTTCAAGATCCAGGCGAACACCGACCTCAACCACCGCGACCGCGTGGCCTTCCTGCGCATCTGCTCGGGGCGGCTGCGCAAGGGGGCGCGGCTGAAGCAGGTGCGCACCGGCAAGTCGATCCCGGTCAACGCGCCGCTGTTCTTCTTCGCCAAGGAGCGGCAGGTGGCGGAGGAGGCCTGGCCGGGCGATGTGGTGGGCATCGCCAACCATGGCGTGCTGCGCATCGGCGACACGCTGACCGATGGCGAGGAGCTGAATTTCCGCGGCGTGCCGAGCTTCGCGCCCGAGATCCTGCGCCGCGTCCGGCTCGACGACCCGATGCTGGCCAAGAAGCTGCGCAAGGCGCTCGACCAGCTGGCGGATGAGGGCGTGGTGCAGGTGTTCCGCCCGATGGATGGCAGCCAGCCGGTGGTGGGCGTGGTCGGGCAGCTGCAGCTCGACGTGCTGTCCAGCCGCATCCAGGCGGAATACGGCGTGCAGGTCGGCTTCGACGCCACCTCCTGGTCCACCATGCGCTGGGTGGCGCTGAAGGAGGGCGAGGACCGCGCGGTGCTGGAGCGCTTCCTGCGCACCGCCCCCAGCCAGATGGCCGAGGACCATGACAATGAGCCGGTGGCCTTCTTCACCTCCGACTGGGGCCGCCGCCGCTCGGAGGAGGAATGGCCGCAGCTGCGCTTCCTCTCGCTGCGCGAGCAGCATGGCGTGGAAGAAAACGCAGGGTAAAATCTTCTTTTTCTGAAGAAAAAGAAGCAAAAAGACTTCTTTCCGTTGGCGTCCCGCCTATGGCCATACGCGGGACGCCAAACTGACAAAAGTTTTTTGGTTCTTTTTTTCAAAAAAGAACTCTTGCAGAGCTTCTCGATCTCTCCGCGCAGTGCCTCCGGCGTCGGCCGCCCGGCTCCTGCCGGCCGAACTGGTCGCAGGTCAGCGCGGCGTGGCGGTCACCGCGACGCGGCACCAGACGCTGAGCGCCACCATGCCGGCGGCGGCGGCCAGGAAGGCCAGGCTGTAGCCGCCGAGGCCGAGCAGCGCGCCGAAGCCCACCGAGCCCAGCCCCTGGCCCAGGAACAGCGCCATGGCGAAGGCGGAAACCGAGGTGGCGCGGGCTTCCGGCAGGGCCTCGGTGCTGCGGGCCTGCAGCACGCCGTGGAACATGAAGAAGAACAGGCCGCACAGCGCCTGCGCCACCGCCACCACCGGCCAGGAGGGGGCCAGCGCCAGCACCGCCAGCGCCGCCGCCAGCAGGATGCCGCCCGAGAGCAGCAGCCGCGCCTCGCCCAGCCGGCCGACCAGCCGCTTGGCGATGCGGGTGTAGAGCAGCGAGCCGAGGCCGAACCCCGCCACCACCAGCCCGGCCTCCCAGGGCTCCAGATGGAAGCCCTGGATCAGGTAGGAGCCGATGAAGGGGAAGGCGCCGCCGAACAGCAGCAGCCCGTCGAGGAAGGCGGCCAGCAGCAGCTTGCGGCCGGCCGGGCGGCGCAGCAGCAGCGCGTAATTGGCGAAGCCCGAGCCCTTGCCGGCCGGGCCGCCGCTGCGCCACAGCCCGCGCCCCAGCGTCAGCATGATGGCGAGCGCCGTGACCACGGCGACGCCGCCCACCAGCAGGAAGACGGCACGCCAGCCGAAGGCTTGGCCCACCGCGCCGGAGACCGGGCCGGTCAGCAGCTGCGCCATCACCATGCCGGTCATGAAGCGGCTGAGCGTCGCCTGGCGCTCGGCATAGGGCACGTTGTCGCCGATCCAGGCCATGGCCAGCGGGATGATGGCACCCCCCGCCGCCCCCGTGGCCGCGCGCAGCGCCACCAGCGGGGTCAGCGCGCCGGCCAGGGCGCAGCAGGCCATCATGACGCCATAGAGCACCAGCCCCAGCGTCAGCACGCGCAGCTTGCCGAAACGGTCGCCGAGCGGCCCCAGCACCACCTGGCACAGGCCATAGGGCAGGGCGAAGGCGGTGATCAGCACCGCGACCTCGGCCACGGTGACGCGCAGCTCGGCGGCGATCAGCGGCAGGACGGGGTCCAGCAGGCGCATGCCGCAGCCGGTGGCGAAGGCGGCCGCCGCCAGCAGCGGCAGCATCGCGAGCGGCGGTCGCCCGCCCTTGGCGGCATCAGGGGGGGTGGCGCCCCCTTCCGG
>NZ_GG770778.1:309369-312204 GCF_000164635.1 Pseudoroseomonas cervicalis ATCC 49957
GCGCGGCTGGCCGAGGCCTGGGCCGGGGCCGGGCTGGCGGCCTCCGGCGCCGCGCTGCGCCCGGTCCACCGCACGCTGGCGTCCAATCACCGCCGCCTGGGCAAGTAGCCCCCAGATGGCGGGTGCAGGGGACCCCGTCCCCTGCCGGGGGAGTTTGAGGGGGCGGAGCCCCCTCAACCTTCATGCTTCCTGTTCTGCCTCCAGCCCATAATACCGCCCGAGCAGCCCCGGATAAGCCAGCCCCTCCGCGACCCGCGCGCGCCCTTCCTCCGGCAGTGGCCGGGGCTGGCAGTCCAGCAGCGCGTCCAGCACGGTATCCGGCCGCAGCATGGCGGTCATCGGCAGCAGCTCGCCCCAGCCGAGCGCGCGCAGCCGGGTCGCGATGGCGCCGAGGCCGAAGGCCACCGGATAGACCTTCCCCGCCAGCGCCGCCGACAGGGTGTAGGAATAGGTCTCCGGCCAGACGGCGGGGAAGAAGGCGAGGTCTGGCGCCAGCTCGGCCAGGCGCTGTGGCAGCTCCGCCTCCTCATAGGCGCCGGTGATGGCGACATTGCCGATCGCCCGCAGGGCGTCGTCGCGGTCGGTGTAGCCCAGGATGGTGAAGCGCAGCGGCAGGGCGCGGCGCTGGGCGCGGGTGGCCAGCTCCTGCAGCAGCACCGAGCCCTTGTGCGGCCCGATGGCGCCGATCACCACCACATGCCGCGCCGCCCCCGGGGCGGGGGCGGTGGCGGTGGCGGGGCGCTCCGGCAGCGCCGGCTCGGGGTGCGGCCGCAGGGTGAAGCCGAGGCCGGGGAAATGCCGCCCCAGCCGCTCCGCCACGTCGGCATCGGGCACGTAGCGCCGGCGGGCGCCGCGCAGCAGCCGGCCGAACCGCTCGCGCCATTCCCAGACCGAGGGGTGGCCGAAGGGCGAGCCGTCGCGGGCGATGCAGCGCTCGCAGCTCTCCAGCGCCGGCTCGCCGCAATAGACGCCGCCGCGGTCGATCATGGTGATGCGCGGGCAGGCGGCCATGTAGTCGTGCAGCGTCACGTCATAGGCGAGGCCGGCGCGGGCGCAGGCCAGGCGCAGGAAATCCGCCGCCGCCTCGGGCATGCCGGCCAGGTGGTGGATATGCACCAGCCGCAGCTTCAGGCGCCGCAGCGCCTCGGCGAAGCGCGGCAGGTCGCGCGCCACGCTGTAGGGGCGCAGATTGACCATCTCCCGCCCCAGCGGATCGTCCAGCTTCAGCAGGCCGGGGCTGTCCGGGGCCGGGCGCAGGGTGAAGGCGGGGATGCCCTCCGCCTCGAGCAGCGCCGAGAGGTCGCGCACATGCCGCTCGGTGCCGCCGCCCCAGTCATGCGTGACCATCAGCACGCCGCCGCCGCCCGCGCGCGCGCCCATGCGGGCGAGGTCGAGCGCCTCGCGGTAGCCCTGCATCGGGTTGGCGGTGATGAAGTCGGAGACGAGCTGGCCGTAGCCCGGGTGCAGCTCCTCGACCTTGCGCACCGCCGCCTCGACCCGCGCCGCCTTGCTGGCGCCGAAGGAGGCGGCGCCGTGGTGGCGGACGAAGACATCGGCGGCCAGGATGTTGCGCCAGCCGGCGGCGGCGGCGCGGCGGCAGAGGTCGTTCTCCTCGCCATAGCCCTTGCCGAAATTCGCCTCGTCGAGCAGGCCGATGCGGTCGAGGCAGTCGCGCCGCACATACATGCAGAAGCCGACGCCGGTCGGCACCTCGGCCTCGCCGCCCGGATTGGCCTCGGCGGCGAGCCGGTCCAGCGCCGCGTCGTCGAGGCCGAGGCGCAGCCAGTTGTCGCGGTTGGCGCGCGGGTAGCTGAAGATCTCGGCGTTGTTGGAGAAGGGGGTGACGGTGCCGGTGTCCGGGCGGCGCCGCGCGGCGGCGTGCATCCGGTCCAGCCAGTCATTGTGGACCTCGGTGTCCGAGTTCAGCAGCAGCACGTCGCGCTCGGGGTGCAGCGCCATGCCGAGATTGCAGGCGCCGACGAAGCCCAGATTCTGCGGCGTGGCGTGCAGCTCGATCAGGCCGCGCGCGGCGAGGTCGCGCAGCGCCGCGCGCAGCGCGGGTTCCGGCCCGTGGTCGTCCACCACCAGCAGGCGGAAGGGCGTGCGCTGCGGCGCCGCCAGCACCGAGTAGAGGCAGCGCATCGTCTCGTCGAAGCCGGCATAGACGGGGACGATGACATCGAGCACCGGCGGGCGCGGATCGGGCGTCCAGGTCGCTTCCAGCGCCGCCCATTCGGCGGGCGTGGGCGCGCGCGGCGGGTCGATGCAGTCGGCGGCGGCGAGCAGCCGCTCGCGCTCCGGCGGCAGGGCGGCGCGGCCCTCCTCGCGCCCGGCCTGCAGGTAGTGCAGCAGCGGGTTGGCGCCGGAGCTGGCCACATCCGGGTTGCGCTCCAGGTAGAAGCGGGTGGCGAAGCCCTGGCTGGGGTCGAGCCCCTGCTGCCAGCCCTCCCGCAGGTAGTGCGCGACCGGGTCCTGGCCCTCCAGCGCGCCGGGGGGGCATTGCAGCCGGTAATGCGCCGGGTCGAACAACCCGCTGCGCGTCACCAGCAGCAGCGTCTCGGTCGGGATCTCGCGGGGGGCGCGCGCCATCAGCCCTTGCGCCCCAGGCCGCGCAGCCGGTCCATGATGCGGCGCAAGGGCGCGGTGATGCGCCAGGAGGTGGAGTTGCGCAGCATCGCGATCTCCTGCCGCGCCGCCGCCAGCAAAGCGGGGTCGATGCCCGGGCCGCCGGCGGCGGCGCCGGTGGCGCCGGGATAGGGGGCGCCCAGCAGCCGCTCCAGCTGTGCCTCCAGGCTGGCGCAGCGCAGCGCCAGCCGGTCGCGCTCGGCCAGGGTC
>NZ_GG770778.1:312807-316953 GCF_000164635.1 Pseudoroseomonas cervicalis ATCC 49957
GGCAGGGGGTCGCCATAGCGCGGCGTGGCCAGCAGCGCGGCCGCCGCCTCGTCCAGGTCGCGCACCGGGATCGCCTCGGCCAGGCCAGGCCGCGCCGGCAGCAGCGGCAGCGCCGCCTCGGGCAGGCAGAGCAGCCCGGTCTCGGCGGCGTGGCCGAGGAAATTCTCGGCCGAGCCACGGAAATTCTCCGGGTTGAACACGGTGGTGCGCAGCAGGAACAGGTGGTAGCCGGACCAGTCGCGCGCCCGCAGGATGGCGGCGGCGGCGGCGACCGTGTTGCACTCCAGGAACAGCACCGGGCTGAGGCGGTCGATGGTGTCGCGCATGCCGGCGATCAGCGCCGCCTCCATGCCCTCGACATCGGCCTTGACCAGGGCGCAGGCGGGCAGCGCGAAGGAGTCGAGCGTCAGGATCGGCACCGCCTCGCCCTCGGGCGCGGCGGTGGCCGGCAGCAGGGTGATGCCGCCGGAATTGACCGGCACGCCGTAATCGATGGCGGGCAGCCGCATCTCGCCAGGGGCGTCGCCGATGCCGGCGCGGTGCAGCTCGACCTGGGCCAGCCCGTTGGCGTCCAGGCTGCGGCGCAGCAGCCCGTGCAGCACCGGCTGCGGCTCGAAGGCCAGCACCCGGCCATGCGGGCCGACGCGACGGGCGAAGGCCAGGCTGTGCGTGCCGGCATTGGCGCCGACATCGACCACCGTGCTGCCCAGGCCGATGAAGCCGCCGAGCAGGCCGATCTCCGCCTCGGCCCATTCGCCGTAGCGCGCCAGGCACTTGCCGATCGGGTCATCCTCGGCGAGGTAGAAGATCTCGCCATGCCGCGTCGCCGCAGCGGCCACGCGCGGCGCCACGCCGCGCTCCGGGCCATGGTCCGTCATGCTGTCCCACTCTCCCGCATGCCCCGGACCGTTGGTGCCGGCGGCGTTCTCCCAGGCCGGGGCGAAGCTGCCCGGCCATCCCGTCCGGCCCGCCCCGCGGTCAGGGCGGTGCGGGCCACCCTGTGCCTTGCGCGCAGCACTAGCGGCGGCGCCCGGCGGCCAGAAGCGACAGAGATATCACACATCCGTGATGCCGGGGGAGGCCCGGCCCGGGCGCCGGACATGACAACGCCGGGGGAGTGGCCTCCCCCGGCGTGTCGGCTGACCTGGCCCCCGGTGGATCGGGGGGTGGCGGTGTCAGCCCAGCCGCTCGCCATGCAGCGAGACGTCGAGGCCCTCGCGCTCCTCCTCCTCGGTCACCCGCAGGCCGACGGTCAGGTCGACCACCTTCAGCAGGATCCAGCTGCCGACCGCGGTGAAGATGAAGGTGGCGACGGTGGCGTAGAGCTGCGTCAGGAACTGGGCGAAGGAGCCGGAGATGCCGGCGGCGTCGGCCGGGGTGGCCGAGAGCGGGCCATAGGCGAAGACGCCCACCAGCAGCGCGCCGACGATGCCGCAGATGCCGTGCACGCCGAAGGCGTCCAGGCTGTCATCGTAGCCGCACCAGTGCTTCAGCGCGGTGGCGCCCCAGAAGCCGGCCAGGCCCGCCACCAGGCCGATGATCAGCGCCGGCACCGGCAGCACGAAGCCGGCGGCCGGGGTGATGGCGACCAGCCCCGCCACCGCGCCGGAGATGGCGCCGAGCACCGAGGGCTTGCCCTTGGTCACCCATTCGGCGGCGACCCAGGCCAGCACGCCGGCGGCGCCCGCCACCTGCGTCACCAGCATGGCCATGCCGGCGCGGCCGCCGGCGGCGCCGGCCGAGCCCGCGTTGAAGCCGAACCAGCCCACCCACAGCAGCGCCGCGCCGATCACGGCCAGGCCCAGGTTGAAGGGCGACATGTTCTCGGTGCCGAGGCCGGTGCGCTTGCCGATGACGAGGGCGGCGACCAGGCCGGCCACGCCCGCATTGATATGCACCACCGTGCCGCCGGCGAAGTCCAGCGCGCCGAGGGCGAAGATCCAGCCATTCGGGTGCCAGACCCAGTGCGCGACCGGGCTGTAGATCAGCAGCGACCACAGCACGGTGAACAGCGCGAGCGCGCTGAACTTCATGCGGTCGGCCACCGCGCCGGTGGCCAGCGCCGGGGTGATGATGGCGAACGTCATCTGGAACATGACGAAGACGGTCTCGGGGATGGTGAAGGCCACCGCGCCGTCGCCGCTGCCGAGGGTGAAGGGCTTGTCCCAGTTCTCGGCGATGCCGGAGAGGAACAGCTTGGACAGGTCGCCGACATAGGCGCCGCCCTCGCCGAAGGCCAGGGAGTAGCCGGCCACCATCCAGACCACGCTGCACAGCGCGGCCAGGAAGAAGGACTGCATCATGGTGGCCAGCACGTTCTTCTTGCGGACCATGCCCGCATAGAACAGCGCCAGGCCGGGGATGGTCATCATCAGCACCAGCGCGGTGCTGGTGAGCATCCAGGCGGTGTCGCCCGCATTGACCGTGGCTTCCTCCTGCGCGAAGGCCGGAGCGGCCAGCAGCAGGGTGGGGAGCAGCGCGGCCGCGCCGCGCGCCAGGATTCGCATTCTCGGTTCCATCGTCTTCTGGTGGGCGGGGAGCGGCGTCACAGCGCCGAGGCGTCCGTCTCGCCGGTGCGGATGCGCAGGGCGCGCTCCACATCCAGCACGAAGATCTTGCCGTCGCCGATCTTGCCGGTGCGCGCGGTCGAGGCGATCGCCTCCACCACCGCGTCGACCAGGTCGCTGGGCACCGCGACCTCGATCTTCAGCTTGGGCAGGAAGGAGACATGGTATTCCGCGCCGCGGTAGATCTCGGTCTGGCCCTTCTGCCGGCCAAACCCCTTCACCTCGGTCACGGTCAGCCCCTGCACGCCGAGCGGGGTGAGCGCCTCGCGCACCTCGTCCAGCTTGAAAGGCTTGATGACGGCCATCACCAGCTTCATGCGCTGCGGTCCCCTCTGTACTTCCGCGTAGCTGCCGCTGCTGATGCGAGCGCCGTGCCAGAGGCGGGGCCGGGTGGCGAAACGGGCGAAACCGTTGCGCAGCGGGACTCTGCCCAGACTCTGCGCAGAAGCCCTGCCCAGGAAATAGGCAAAGGCGGCGCTGCCGGGGGGCGCCCCTTCCGCAATGCGGCGGGCACCCCCACAATGGCGGCATGACCCAGACGATCGACGTGGCGGTGTGCATCATCGGGGCCGGGCCGGTGGGGGCGACGCTCGCCACCGCCCTGGCCAGCCAAAGCGTGGCCTGCGCCGTGGTGGACCGCGCGAAGCTGCCGCCCATGGAGCTGCCGGAATTCGACGGCCGCGCCTATGCCATCGCCCGCACCAGCCGCACCCTGCTGGAGGCGGCGGGGGTGTGGCAGCACCTGCCCTGGGCGCCGGGGCCGATCCGCCGCATCCGCTGCGCCGACGGCCTGCCGGGCGAGGCGCCGAGCCCGCTGATGCTGCATTTCGACGCCGCCGAGAGCGGCTCGGACGCCTTCGGCTGGATGGTCGAGGCGCGGGCGCTGCGCATGGCGCTGAATGCCCGCATGCGCGAGCTGGCCCACCTGACCGTGCGGGCGCCGGCCGAGGCGCGGGTCGAGCGCCACGCCGAGGGCGCCGTGGTGCAGCTCTCCACCGGCGAGACGATCCGCGCCCGGCTGGTGGTGGCGGCCGAGGGGCGGCACAGCCCGCTGCGCCGCCAGGCCGGCATCGGCACCGCCGGGCATGACTACCGCCAGCTCGGCATCGTCGGCGCCATCGCGCATGAGCGCCCGCATGGCGAGGAGGCGCTGGAGCAGTTCCTGCCGCACGGCCCCTTCGCCCAGCTGCCGCTGGCGCCGACGCCGGAACATCCCAACGCCTCGGCCATCGTCTGGTCGGAGAAGCGGGCGATCGGCGAGCGGGTGCTGGCCCTGCCGGACGAGGCCTATGGGCGCGAGATCCAGCGCCGCATGGGCGACCATCTGGGCCGCGTCACGCCGATCGGCCGCCGCTGGTCCTATCCGCTGAGCGCGATGCACGCGCTGCGCTACACCGACACGCGGCTCGCTTTGGTGGGGGATGCGGCGCATGGCATCCACCCGATCGCCGGGCAGGGGCTCAACCTCGGCTTCCGCGACGCGGCGGCGCTGGCCGGGCTGGTGCTGGAGGGCGGCGACCCGGGCGACGCCGCGCTGCTGGCCCGCTACCAGGCGGCGCGGCGGCCGGACGCGCTGCTG
>NZ_GG770778.1:317426-320303 GCF_000164635.1 Pseudoroseomonas cervicalis ATCC 49957
CCGGACGCGCTGCTGATGCTGGGCGCGACGCACGCGCTGGAGCGGCTGTTCGGCAACAGCCTGCCGCCGCTGCGGCTGGCGCGGCGCCTCGGCATGGCGGCGGTGGACCGGATGCCACGGCTGAAGGCGGCCTTCGCCCGCCGCGCCATGGGCTTCGGCGCCGTCACCGGCGGGCTGATGGAGGAGCGCGCGCCGGTCCTGCCCGGCGGCTGAACCGGGCAGGGCCGGCGGCGCTTCGCCTCAGCCGCCGGGCGGCCCCTCGGCGCTGTTGTTCAGGGCGCGGATCGATTCGCCCAGCACCTCGATGCGGTTGCTGGTCTCCTCCACCAGCTGGCGGATCTCGCGCGCCGCCTGGCCCGAGCTGTTGGCGAGCTGGCGCACCTCCTGCGCCACCACGGCGAAGCCCTTGCCGGCATCGCCGGCGCGCGCCGCCTCGATGGTGGCGTTCAGCGCCAGCAGGTTGGTCTGCGAGGCGATGCCGTTGATCGTGCCGCTGATCTGGCCGATGCGGCGGGAGGAGGCGGCGGCCTCCTGCATGGCGGCCTCGGTGTTCTGCACGGTGACGCGGCGGGCGGTGACGTCGACGCCGCACAGGATGATGCCGGTGATGGCGCCGGTGAAGTCGCGCAGCGGGCTGAACATGGCGTCCAGCCACAGCGCCGGCTGGCTGCCGGGCCAGGGCAGCTCGCGCCGCAGCGATTCGCCGCGCAGCACGCGCGCCTGCGCCGCCGCGTCGAGCAGCGCGTCGAGCCGCACCTGCCCCGGCAGCTGGCCGCTGGTCGAGACCGGCGCGCCCTGCACGGTCCATTCGGCGACGGCGGTGGTGGTGCAGATGGCGGAGAGCTTCTGGTCGAAGCTCAGGGCGCGGCGCTTGGTCTCGGTGACATTGGCCTGGATCGAGATATAGGCGCTCGGCCGGCCATCCGGCCCGAGCACCGGGTTGATGGCCAGGCTGATCCAGTAGGTCTCGCCATCCTTGCGGTAGTTCAGGATCTCGTCATAGATCGGCCGGCCCTGCTGCAGCGCCTCGCGGATGCGGCGCACCGTCGCCGGGTCGGTCAGCGGCCCCTGCAGGAAGGAGCCGGGGCTGCGGCCCATCGCCTCCTCGGCGCCGTAGCCGGTCATCCGCGTGAAGCCCTTGTTGACGTAGCGGATCAGCCGGTCGGGGCCGCAGATCACCACCGAATTGTCGGTCTCGTCCGCCACCATGGAGAGCAGGCGGATCTGCTCGCGCCGCTGCACCTCCTCATGCACGTTGCGGATGAAGGCGGTGTAGAGCTGCCGCCCATCGTCCAGCCGGATGCGCGACAGCGACAGGCTGCCCCAGATGACGCTGCCATCCTTGCGGTGGATCTCGACCTCGCGCGCGGTGCCGACGATGCGGTCCTGCCCGGTGGTGCGGTTGCGGTTGACCAGGCTGTCATGCTGCGGCTGGATGGCGCGCGGCACCAGCATGCGCACATTGCGCCCCATCACCTCGGCGGCGCTGTAGCCCCAGAGCCGCTCGGCCGCCGGGTTGAAGAAGGTGACGACGTTGTTCTCGTCGATCGTCACCACCGCGTCGAGCGCCTGCTCCAGCGTCTGCCGGATGGTCTCGCGCCCCGCGCGCTCGGCCGAGACGTCGCGCACGAAGGCGGTGTAGCCGACGCCCTGCGGCGTCTCCAGCCGCGACAGCGACAGGCTGCCCCAGATGACGCTGCCATCCTTGCGGTGGATCTCCACCTCGCGCGAGGTGCCGACGATGCGGTCCTCCCCGGTGGCGCGGTGGCGGTTGACGAAGCTGTCATGCTGCGGCTGGATCGCCGCCGGCACCAGCATGCGCACATTGCGCCCGACCACCTCGGCGGCGCTGTAGCCCCAGAGCCGCTCCGCCGCCGCGTTGAAGAAGGTCACGGTGTTGGCGGGGTCGATCGAGACCACGGCGATGATGCACTGTTCCAGCGCCTGCTGCGCCAGGGCGCCGCCGCCGCCCCCGGCTGCCGCGCCGCCGCCGGGCGCGGCCGTTGCATCGCCCTGCGCGGGCCGTGCCAGCCAGGACTTCATGCGGTGTCACCTCCGGTCCAGAGGTGCCTTCCTGGCATGCGGCGGGCGAAAAAACCGTGAAGCCGGCGCCGCCGCCTCAGGGGGCGAGCAGCAGAGTGTCCAGCAGGCTGCGCAGCACCGTCACCCCCTCCTGCACCCCTTCCAGCCGCAGCGGCCGGCCGGCCTCGGCGCCCAGCGCCCGGGTGAAGCCGGCGCGGTCCTGGCCCAGCTCGGCGGCGGAGAGCTTGCCATCGCCATCATAGTCCAGGCTCTCCATGGCGAAGCGGGCGATGGCGACGCCGGCCAGCAGCCCGCCGCCGCCGGCGGCCAGCACATTCTCGGGCGAGGCGTCCTCGGCCGCCGCCAGCACCCAGGTCAGGCCGCGCACCAGCCGGGCGATCTCGGCCACCGAGAGCAGCCCGTCGCCGGAGACATCGCCCGCCGCGACCAGGGCGGCGACGCATTGCGCCGTGCTGGCGCCGGGCGCGCCGCAGGCCGCCTCCAGCCCCTCCAGCGCGCCGAGGAAGGCCAGACCCTCGCCATGCAGCGCGGCGAAGCTCAGCGGCGGGCCGGGGCAGCGGCGCCAGGATTGCAGCGGCGTCTCGCCCGGCAGCCGGTCGTCGCGCAGCTTGGCGTCGGGCTCGGCGGTCTCCAGCGCATTGGCATCGCCGCGCAGCAGGATGCGCGGCGCCTCGGCGCCGCGGCCGGTGCCGACATGCCACTCCTGCTGCCGCCGCGTCTCGGCGAAGCGGATCAGCCGCGCCGGCCCGTCCGCCGGCAGCCGCGCGACCGCGCGGGCGGTGACCTGCAGCATGGCGCGCGGGCTCGCGCATTCGCCGGAAAACCAGGCGCCGC
>NZ_GG770778.1:321366-330964 GCF_000164635.1 Pseudoroseomonas cervicalis ATCC 49957
GTTGCGGCGCCTGGCTGCGCTGCGCGGCGGCCTGGCCGGGCAGCAGCAGCGTGCCGAGCGCGCCCGCCATGGCGGCGAATCCGGCGCCCGGCCCCGGGACGACAGAAGACGGCCGCGTCACCGGCAATGATGCCAGAAGCAGGGCCAGCACCACCCCCACGCGAAGCCGCATCCAGACCGATCTCCACCAAGCCGTGCGCAGCATGCGAGGCGCCATGCTGCGGTGCAAGCGGCGGCATGTCGGAGGCTTCACTTTACGCTTTGCCGTGGCGCGGATATCGCACACCGTAGAAACAAGTGAACAAAGTCCGGAGGAGTTCCATGTTGCGCCGCACCCTGTTGACCGCCGCGGCCGCCGGCCTGGCCATGCCCTGGCTGCCCGGCGCCGCCCGCGCGCAGCAGCAGCGCTTCGCCAGCCTGCATGTCTTCGTCCCCGCCGGCCCCGGCGGCGGCTGGGACGGGCTCGGCCGCGCCATCGAGCAGGTGGCCCGCCAGGCCGGCATGGTCGGCAATTTCCAGTTCGAGAATGTCGGCGGCGCCGGCGGCACGGTCGGCCTGCCGCGCTTCATCCAGCAGCGCCGCGGCCGCGAGGGCAGCATCATGATCGGCGGCGCCGTCATGGTGGGCTCGGTGCTGGCCAACAAGTCGCCGGTCGGGCTGAAGGACGTCACGCCGATCGCCCGCATGACCAGCGAGCCCGGCGTCATCGTGGTGCCCGCCAGCAGCGACATCCGCGGCCTGAAGGGCTTCCTCGACGCGCTGAAGGGCAATCCGGGCGCCACCTCGGTGGCCGGCGGCAGCGCCGGGGGCATGGACCACATCCTGCTCGGCCTGCTGCTGAAGAGCCAGGGCCGCTCGGCCAAGGACGGCTCCTACGTCGCCTTCGCCGGCGGCGGGCCGGCCCAGGCCGCCATCCTCGGCGCCCAGGTCCGCGCCGGCATCTCCGGCGTCTCGGAATTCGCCGAGCAGATCAAGGCCGGCCGCATGCGGGCGCTGGCCACCTCGGGCGAGGCGCGCAGCCTGCCCGACGTGCCGACGCTGAAGGAAAGCGGCATCGACATCACGCTGGGCAATTGGCGCGGCGTGTTCGGTCCGCCCGGCATCAAGCCGGAGACCCGCGCCGAGCTGCTGCGCTTCGTCACCGAGCTGCACGCCCTGCCGGCCTGGAAGGAGCTGATGCAGCGCCAGGGCTGGGAGGATGCCTTCCTCTCCGGCGACGACTTCGCCGAGTTCCTCAAGCGCGACGAGGCGGCCACCGCCGAGGTGCTGCGCGAGGTCGGCCTCATCTGATGGCGCCGCGCGGCGGCGGCCGGCTCCTGCCCGGGGCCGGCCCGGATCTCGCGGTCGGGCTGCTCGTCCTCGCCCTCGGCCTGCTCTGCCTGTGGCAGGCCTGGGCGATCCCGGTGACCCCGCTCTACGCCCAGGTCGGCCCGAAATTCATGCCGACCCTGGTCGGGCTGCTGGTGCTGGCGGTGGGGTCCGGGCTGACGCTCGCCGCCCTGCGCGGTGGCTGGTCGCGCGACCTCGAGGAGGTGCAGGAGGCGCCGCCCACCAATTGGCGCGCCCTCGGCCTGCTCGGCGCCGGGCTGCTGGCCAATCTGGTGCTGATCGACACGCTCGGCTTCGTCTTCGCCGCCACCGCGCAATTCGTGCTGGTCGCCGCCGCCTTCGGCAGCCGCCATCCGCTGCGCGACCTCGGCATCGGTGTCGCGGTGACGCTCGGCGCCTATCTCGCCTTCGACAAGCTGCTCGGCGTGAACATCGGCGCCGGCATCCTGGAAGGGATCCTGTAAGTCCATGGATGTCTGGACCGGCCTGTCCTTCGGCTTCGGCAACGCGCTGACGCTGACCAATCTCGGCTGGGCGCTGCTCGGCTGCTTCCTCGGCACCGCGATCGGCGTGCTGCCGGGCATCGGCCCGGCGCTGACCATCGCGCTGCTGCTGCCGATCACCTTCCAGGTCTCGGCCACCGGCGCCTTCATCCTGTTCTGCGGCGTGTTCTACGGCGCCATGTATGGCGGCTCCACCACCTCGATCCTGCTGAACACGCCGGGCGAATCGGGCTCGATCATCACCGCGCTGGAAGGCGCGAAGATGGCCAAGAACGGCCGCGCCGGCCCGGCCCTGGTCACCGCCGCCATCGGCAGCTTCGTCGCCGGCACCATCGGCACGCTGGGCATCTCCTTCCTCGGCCCGATCGTCGTCGAGCTGGCCCTCAAGCTGGGGCCGGCCGAGTATTTCTCGCTGATGGTGCTGTGCTTCGTCACCGTCTCGGCGGTGCTCGGCGGCTCGGCGCTGCGCGGGCTGACCTCGCTCGGCCTCGGCCTGCTGATCGGCCTGGTCGGCATCGACCTGCAGACCGGCCAGCCGCGCCTGACCTTCGGCGTCCCGGAACTGCTCGACGGCATCGACGTGGTGCTGGTCGCCGTCGCCCTCTTCGCGGTGGGCGAGACCCTCTACCTCGCCTGGCGCCATGTCGAGGGCAAGCAGGAGGTGCGCGAGGTCGGCCGGCTGATGATGACGAAGGAGGACTGGAAGCGCTCCACCGGCCCCTGGATGCGCGGCGCGCTGCTGGGCTTCCCCTTCGGCGTGATGCCCGCCGGCGGCACCGAGATGCCGACCATGCTGAGCTACTACGCCGAGCGGAAGCTCTCGAAGCACCCGGAGGAGTTCGGCACCACCGGCGCGATCGAGGGCGTGGCCGGGCCGGAAGCCGCCAACAACGCCGCCGCCGCCGGCGTGCTGGTGCCGATGCTGACACTGGGCCTGCCGACCTCGGCCACCGCCGCCATCATGCTCTCGGCCTTCCAGTCCTACGGCATCCAGCCGGGGCCGATGCTGTTCACCACCCAGTCCGAACTGGTCTGGACGCTGATCGCCTCGCTCTACATCGCCAACATCATGCTGGTGGTGCTGAACCTGCCGCTGGTGGGCCTCTGGGCGCGCATCCTGAAGATCCCGGTGCCGCAGCTCTACGCGGGTATCCTGGTCTTCGCCACCATCGGCACCTACGGCATCAGCAACAGCGTGGTCGACCTGATGCTGCTCTATGGCATCGGCATCATCGCCATGTTCATGCGCCGCTTCGACTTCCCGACCGCGCCGGTGGTGATCGGCATGATCCTGGGGCCGATGGCCGAGCAGGCGCTGCGCCAGGCGCTGACCATCAGCCAGGGCGACTGGTCCACCTTCGTCACCCGCCCCGTCTCGCTCGCCATCCTGGCGCTGGCGGTGCTGGCGCTGGTCGGGCCGCGGCTCTGGGTGGTGCTGTCGCGCCGCCGCGCGGCGGCCTGAAGGTTGAGGGGGCTTTGCCCCCTCAAGCTCCCCCAGCAGGGGACAGGGTCCCCTGCACCCGCCATCAGTTGAGATTCAAACAGATGGGTTTCCAAAGGCCTCAGGCCTTTGGTGGGGAGTGAGAGGGGCGAAGCCCCCTCTCAACAGCACACACCCTGTTTCCGAACCGCCGCTCAGCCGGGGGCCGCCTTGCCCGAACAGTCCATCCCCTATTTCTCCCAATGGGAAACGCCCGGCATGACGCTGGCGGTCCTCGCCGAGGGTGCCGAGCGCGCGCTGCTGCGCGACCCGGCCTGGCGCAACTCCGGCGCCGCCAGCGTCGAGGAATACGCGCGCTGGGCCGGGCATCTCTGCGGCATGGCCTGCCTGAAGATGCTGCTGGCGGGGCGCACCGGCATCGCCCACCCGATCCTGGAGCTGGCGCGCGGCTGCGCCGCCGAGGGCGGCTATGTCGAGACGCCGGAGGGCGACATCCGCGGCCTGATCTACGCCCCCTTCGTCAGCTACGTGGAAAAACGCTTCGGGCTGCGGGCGGACATCCGGCTGGATCTGGCCGCCGAGGACCTGCCCGCCCTGCTGCCGCCCGGCGGGTTCTTCCTGGCCTCGGTGCACAAGGACATCCGCTGGCCGGAGCGCGCGCCGCCAACGCGCGGCGGGCATCTGGTGCTGGTCACCCGGGCGACGCCGGAGGCCATCACCTTCCACAACCCCTCCGGCCATGAGCCGGCGGCGCAGGCCGATGTCGCGCTGCCGCCCGCGGTGTTCGGCCGCTTCTTCGCCGGGCGGGGCATCCTCATCGCCTGAGCGCGACGGGCGCGCTTGGCAGGACGGAGAAAAAAGCGCTTTGCTCGCAGCCTGACCGGGGCATGCGCAAGACCCCGGCAAGCCCCGAGGAGACGCCCATGCATGCCGGCCTACGCGCCCTGTTCCTGTCCTCGCTCGCCGCCGCCACGCTGGGTCTGTCAGCGCCGCCCGCCGCCGCGCAGAACGCCGCCGCCCCCGCCGAGCGCCGCGCCATCGCCGCCCGCGTCGAGCTGCACGCCATCCCGACCCGCACGCTGAGCGATTCGGATTTCCTCGCCGGCCGCGCCGAGGCCGGGCAGCCCGTCACCACCGCCGGCGAGTTCCGCATCGCCCAGGGCACGGGGCGGCTGCCGGTCGTGGTGCTGATGCACGGCTCCGGCGGCATCGGCCCGAATGTCGAGATGTGGTCGCGCCTGCTGAACGCCGAGGGCATCTCCACCTTCGCCATCGACGGCTTCACCGGGCGCGGCCTGGTCAGCACCAGCACCGACCAGGCGCGGCTCGGCCGGCTGAACCTGATCCTGGACATCTATGGCGCGCTCGACATCCTGGCGAAGCACCCGCGCGTCGATCCGCAGCGCATCGTGCTGATCGGTTTCTCGCGCGGCGGGCAGGCGGCGTTCTACGCGGCGATGCAGCGCTTCCACACGCAATGGAACCGCTCGGGCGCCGATTTCGCCGCCTACATCCCCTTCTACCCGGATTGCGCCACCCGCTACATCGACGACACGAAGCTGGTCGCCCGCCCGGTGCGGCTGATCCATGGCGAGGCGGATGACTACAACCCGCTGCGGACCTGCGCGGCGCAGGTGGAGCGGCTGAAGGCGGCCGGCGCCGATGTGACGCTGACCACCTATCCCGGCGCGCATCACGGCTTCGACACGCCGCTCTCCGACAGCCCCACGGTGGCGCGCAATGCGCAGACGGTGCGCGATTGCAGCATCGAGGAGCGCGCGCCCGGCCAGCTGATCAACACCGCGACCGGCCAGCCCTTCGCCTACACCGATGCCTGCGTGCAGCTGAACCCGCAGGTCGGCGGCGACCCGGCGGCGCGGGAGGCCTCGCAGCGCGCGGTGCTGGAGGCGGTGCGCGCCGCCATCCGCTGAAGGACAAGGCAGGCGGCGGGGCAGGGGCCCCGCCGCGCGTTTCTCAGAACAGCGCGTCGGCGCCGCCGAAGGCCAGGATATCGATGCTGACCGTGTGCGGCGTGCCGTCCAGGCTGCGGATGGTGATGGCGTCCGTCAGCTCCGCATGGGCCTCGCCCGGGGTGATGCCGAGCCCGGCATTGCCGGTGAAGAGGTAGTCCCACGCGCCCTGCGCGGTCAGCTCCAGCCGGCCATAGAGCCCTTCATAGAGGCCGGCCCGCAGCGAACTCTCGCCGCGGTCCGGGTCCCACATGTAGACGACCGAGCCGGACACGCCGGGGCCTGCCGCCTCGTGCACCACGCCATGCGTCTCGCCCATGAACACGGCCGGGTCGTTGCGGCCGAGGATGGTGATGCTCACCACCACCTCGTCCTGGCCGATGGTGCGCAGGGTGAAGCGCTCCTCCAGCACCTCGCCCTCGCGGAGATACTGGTAGAAGGCGGAATCGGCGGTGTAGCTCCAGCTGCCATCCGGCGACAGGCGCAGCCGCCCCGGGCCGCCGGTGGTGTCGATCACCGGTTCGCCATAGGTCTCACGCCCATCGGCCAGGACATGGACGGTGCGGCCGCCGAAGGTGGCGTCCATGCCGGATTCCAGCGGGTCCACATCCAGCACGGTGATGCGGCCGGTCAGCGTCGCGCCACTGTCCTCGTCGGTGCTGGCGGTCAGCCGGCCGGTGATGCTGGCGGGGGTGCCGCTGCTGACTGCGCGGCCCTCGGCCTGGCCGTATTCCAGGTAGTGGCGCAGCGGGTCGATGCCGGCGGCCGCCACATCCGGGTTCTGCGCCAGATAGACCTTGGTGATGAAGCCGCGCGAGGCGGCGATGCCCTCCCGCCAGCCCTGTTCCGAATAATGCGCCAGCGGGTCGGCGCCGATCTCCACCAGCTCCGGATGCTGCTGCAGGTAGAAGCCGGCATCGAAGAAGGGGTTGGCGTCGCGCGCCTCATGCCGGCCCCAGAGCAGGTAGTGCTCCAGCGGGTTGATGCCGGCTTCCGCCACGTCGGCGTTCTGCGCCAGGTAGAAGCTGGTGTCGAAGAGCGGGTTCGGGTCGCGCCCCTCCCTCCAGCCGAAGTTCAGATAGTGCTCGACCGGATTGATGCCGGCCTCGCGCACATCCTGGTTCACCCGCAGATAGTAGGCGCCGTCGAAGAGCGAGCCGGTGGCGCGCCCCTCCCGCCAGCCGAACTGCGCGTAATGCGCCTCGGCGGAGATCCCGGCCGCCAGCACGTCGGTATTGGCCAGCTGATAGGCCAGGTCGGCGATCAGCGGCGTGCCGGTGTCGAGCGGCAGGCCGGCGATGCTGACGGCCTCCGGCGCATAGGTCAGCACGCCGGAGCGGCCGATGAAAAAGGTCAGGACACCATAGCTGAAGCCGACCGAAATCGCCGGATCCGCCTCAAACCGCCCATTGTTGATATCGTAGAAGGAAAAGCCGAGGCGCTTCTCTCGGGTGACGTCGTAGAACATGGCGTGGCCTTTGGCAGGAATGCGTCAATGCCCCGGTGGGAGGCGGTCCCGAGGGTGATCGTTGCGATTCTGCCATCTTCGGCCTGCCCCGCCAACCCAGGGCCACGCTTGGTCCACGCCGCGCCGCTTCCCATATCCCTGGCCGAGGAGAATCGGAAAAATGGCCAGCGGCTGGGCCCCGGACGGGGCGGTGCAGGAGCAGATCGACGACACGGTGACCGATGCGGTGCTGCGCGCCCGCGCGCGCCTCGCCGCCGGTGGCGGCAACACCCATTGCGAGGCGTGCGGCGAGGCGATCCCAGAGGCCCGCCGCCGCGCCTTGCCCAATGCGCGCACCTGCGTGCCCTGCCAGTCGGCGCGCGATGCGCGCCCCGCCGCCTTCGGCATCAACCGGCGTGGCAGCAAGGACAGCCAGCTGCGGTAGAAGGCGGCGCGCTATTCCGCCGGCTCGACCCGCAGGATGCGGCCGCGCGCCTCGTCGGTCAGCGCGTACAGAAGGCCGTCCGGACCCTGCAGCACCTGGCGCAGCCGCTGCTGGCCCCAGAGCAACTTTTCCTCGGCGGTGATGCGGTCGCCCTCCAGCGTCAGCCGCAACAGCCCGGCGCTGCTCAGCGTGGCGAGGAAGAGATTGCCGCGCCAGGCCGGGAAGGCGTCCCCGGTGTAGAAGGTGCCGCCCGAGGGGCTGATGGCGGGCGTCCAGAAGCGCAGCGGGTCCTGCATGTCCGGGCGCGACGGCGCCTCGTGGATCCGTGCGCCGCTATAGGCGGTGCCGTGGCCGACCACCGGCCAGCCCAGATTGGCGCCGGGCTCGGGCAGGTTCACCTCGTCGCCGCCGCGCGGGCCCATCTCGATCTCGAAGACCCGGCCGCTCTCGGGATGCACCGCCAGCCCCTGCGGATTGCGCAGGCCATAGGCGTAGATCTCCGGTCGCACCCCCTCGCGCCCGAGGAAGGGATTGCCTTCGGCCGGGCTGCCATCGCGCTCCAGCCGCAGCAGCTTGCCGGCCAGATCGTCCAGCGCCTGGGCGCGTTCGGGGCGGCTCTGCCGGTCGCCGGTGGAGAGGTAGAGCTTGCCGTCGCCGGCGAAGACGATGCGGCAGCCGTAATGGCCATTGCCGGGCTGCGCCGGCGTGGCGTCCAGGATGGGCTGGGCGGCGTCCAGCCCGCGCGCATCGGCGGCCAGCCGCGCCCGCACCAGCCGCGTGGCGTTGCCGCCGCGCAAGGGCACGGCCTGGCAGAGATACAGCTCGCGCGTCGTGGCGAAATCGGGGGCGAGGGCGATGTCCAGCAGCCCGCCCTGGCCGGCGGCGGCCACCGCCGGCACGCCGGAGAGCGGGGGCGAGAGGCTGCCATCCCGCTCGATCAGGCGCAGCCGCCCGGGGCGCTCGGTCACCAGCAGCCGGCCATCGGGCAGGAAGGCGCCGCCCCAGGGATGTTCGAGCCCTTGGGCGAAGGTGGTGACGCGGAAGCGCGCCGCCTCGCTCTCCACCAGCCGGCCGCCCTGGGCCAGAGCGGGCAGGGCGGTGGCGCCCAAGGCCAGGGCCAGAGCCAGGACGCCGCCCAGCAGGCGGCGCCTCAGCCTGGGCGCGCCGCGATGGCCGGCGCGCGGCAGCGGATCAGCGGGCGAGGGCGCCAGCGATCCACTCCTTCATCTGGCTGCGCGGCATGGCGCCGACCTTGGTCTCCACCGGCTTGCCGTCCTTGAACAGGATCATGGTGGGGATGCCGCGCACCGCGTAGTCGTTCGGCGTCATCGGGTTCTCGTCGATATTGACCTTCGCCACGGTCAGCTGGCCGGCATATTCCTGGGCGATCTCGTCCAGGATCGGCGCGACCATGCGGCAGGGGCCGCACCACTCGGCCCAGAAATCGACCAGCACGGGGCCGGAGGCGCCCAGCACCTCGTCCTTGAAGCTGTCGTCGCTGACGGCCTTGGTGAATTCGCTCATGGGGCAGATTCCTTGGTCCCCGCCAAGGGCGGCGGGGTGTCGTGTTCCGGCGTAAGGTCGTGATCCGGGCGGCGCCGGTCAAGCGGAAGCATGCCAGGGTCGCCCATGCCGCCGGCGCGGCGCGGGCTCAGCGGGCGAAGGCGGTGCTGCCGCGCCGCAGCGCCTCCGCCCGGCCGTCGCGCGTCACCTCCCAGAGCGGGTTGTCCACCGCCAGCATCTGCCCGCCATCGCGCTGCACCGGGCGGATCAGCGCGGTGCCGCGGCCGCGGCTCTGCAATCCGAACAGCTCGAGCGGCACCCGCACATACAGCCCCTTGTCGAAGGAGCCCTCGCCGAAGCGGGCGGCGGAGACATTGGTGAAGGTGGCGAAGCCGCCCACCTCGATGCCGGACTCGAAGCGCCGTCCCAGCTCGATGGTGGTGCCCCAGTCGCCCGCCAGGTAGCGCCCGGCGCGCAGCACGCCATAGAGGTTCCACACCGGCAGGTCGGCATAGGCGGAGACATGGCCGGTGGCCACCGAATAGCCCAGGAAGCCCAGCTTCTGGTCGTAGTCGCGCTGCGCCACCCAGTTCAGGTCGAGGCCGAGCGCGAAGCCGCGCTGGCGCGGCCGCCACAGCAGCTCGGCCGAGACGCCGCCGAACATCGGCTCCAGATAGCCGGCGCTGGCGCGGGCGAAGAGGTCCGGCCCGGCATTCCAGATCCGCTCGGCATAGAGGGTGCCGAGCGCCGTCTTCCCCTGCCTTGCGTATTCGGCGTAGTCGCTGCGCACATGCGGCAGCACGCTGTCGGAGGGCAGCCCGCCCGAGAGGTTGCCGAGCAGCGCCTGCTGCACCGAGCCGGCCAGCGCCCAGCCATCGCCCAGCTCGACCCGCGCCGAGGCCGCCGCGCCGCCCTGCCAGCGCAGCGTGCGCGAGGGGTCGCCCAGCGCCACCGCCAGGC
>NZ_GG770778.1:331433-336573 GCF_000164635.1 Pseudoroseomonas cervicalis ATCC 49957
GTCCTCGCCGCGGAACCAGCCGCTTTGCAGCGTGCCGCCGCGGCCCACGCGGCGCGGCCGCTCGCGGAACCGCCCCGAGCCCAGCGCCAGCGGGCTGGTCCACTCCCCGCCCGAGGCCAGCCGCCCCCAGCCCAGCCCGGCCGACAGGTCGAACTCCCAGAACCGCTTGGAGGCGACGACATACTCCCCGGCATAGATCCCGGTGCCGATGAAATCCTGCAGCCCGATGGCGAGGGCCGGCAGGTATTCGCTTTCCTCCAGCAGGCGCAGCTTCAGGTCGAAGGCGCGGTCGGTGGTCATGCCGGCGCCGCTGGTGCCGTCCAGCCGCTCGGTCAGGCGGAAGGTGGTCTCGAGGAAGGGCAGGGCCTGGACATTGACGAACCAGAAGCGGCGCTGGTGGCGCAGGCTGGTGCCGCCCTCCAGCGTGCCATCGGGGCGGAAGCGGGCGTTGCGCATCTCGATCAGCCCGACGCCGCCGAAATCGCCGCCCGTCGCCGGCACCTCCTGCGCCCCGGCCGGGGTGCCGGCCAGCAGCGCGGCCGCCAGCAGCAGGCGCCGCGCCCGTCCGACCCAACCCCGCCTTGCCCCCCGCTTGCCCGGCACTGCCCCATCCAGGCCCGTAGGCCGCTCCCCAGCATGCGCGACCGGTTTCGGCGATCTTCACGGTTCCGTGAGAATCATGCCATGACGGTCCCGCAACGGCCAGTGGAAACCGCGCCGGCCGGATGGACAAGCCCGGCCCGCGCGCCTTGAATGCCGGGCCATGACCTTTTCCCTGATCGGCCGTTGCGCGCGCACCGGCCAGTTCGGCGCGGTGGCCACCACCTCCGGCCTCTGCATCGGCTCCCGCGTGCCCTTCCTGGCGGCCGGGGTGGGCGGCGTGCTGACGCAGCACCGCACCGATCCGCGCCTCGGCCCGCGCGGCCTCGACCTGCTGCGCAGCGGCTGCACGGCGCAGGAGACGGTGGCGGCGCTGACCGCCAGCACGCCGCATCATGGCTGGCGGCAATACGCGGCGATCGATTCCGCCGGCCGCACCGCGCATTTCCACGGCGCCCGGGTGAAGCCCGCGCACAACGCCGCGCACGGGGCGGATTGCGTCGCCATCGGCAACATCCTGGCCAGCGACCAGGTGCCGCAGGCGATGGTCGACGCCTTCCTGGCCGAGCCTGAGGCGCATCTGGGCGACCGGCTGCTGGCCGCCCTCGAAGCCGGCGAGGCGGCGGGCGGCGAAGGCCGCCCCCTGGTCTCCACCGTGCTGCTGATCGTCGACCGCGAGAGCTTCCCCTACGCCGATCTGCGCATCGATTCCGACCCTGCCCCGATCGCCGCGCTGCGCCGGCTCTGGGCCGCCTACAAGCCGAACCTGGACGAATACGTCCTCCGCGCCGTGGACCCCGACACCGCGCGCGGCGGCTGATTTTTTCGGCTGCCGCTGTCGGGTTGAGAAGCGGGACGCTGCACTGGGCCGGGGTGACACCGGCTCCTTGCAGCAACGTTCGTATTGGCCATGACCGCCTAGGAGAGCGGACTTGACCTCGATTTAGATCGGCCTCGGCCGGTCGGTAAAGCTGCGTGTGCTGGCTATGTACGTGGTCTACCGTGGAATTTGCAAATTCATTGGCGATTTTAATTTCCAAAAACTCGCCAACATAAACATGTTGCGATTAAATAAAAAACCTATTCTATAGAGGTCGCCCTACAGCACGGAAAGCGACATGATCCTGAAAAACTCATCACCGCCTAACCTCGCGCAGTTTGCTGATGTCATTCGCGAGCATACGGGCGGTTTTCTCGATAACCCGGCAATGCGCGCTGAGCTCACCCTTTGGCGTGATCCGATGCCGCGCTCCGGAAGGTGCCTAGAGGCTGTCTATGCACCCTTCGAGCACATCGAGCACGGCGCCGAGCTCGTCATCGTTGGTATCACACCAGGGCAGACTCAGGCGGAGAATGCTTTGAAGGCAGCTCGCACAGCCCTTCGGCGTGGTGCCGATCCAACAACAGCAGCGCGTGAGGCTAAGGTCGCAGCGAGCTTCTCTGGCGAGATGCGGAGCTTCCTTTGCGAGATGTTAGACGCGGCGGGTGCTCAGCAATGGTTCGGTATCCGCCGTAGCAGTGAGCTTTTTGCTGCGGCCGCCCATCGGGTCCACTTTACCTCCGCTTTGCGCAATCCTGTCTTCCTCTCGGGTGAGAACTACAACGGGCAGCCTAAGATATTGAGTCACCGCCGTCTTTTGGAGATCGTTGAGACCTGCTTGGTGGAAGAAGCCTATGCGCTACCAAACGCCTACTGGCTGCCGCTCTGGGATGGTCCGGCGGCCGTTCTGAACCATCTGGTTTCCAGGGGGACCCTAAAGGCCGAACGCGTCCTGGCCCCGATGCCTCACCCCTCCAAGCAAAATGGAGAAAACGTGGTGTGGTTTTGCGGCCGCAACACCAAGGCTGCCTTTTCGTCGCGGCGTGCCTCCACCGGGCCACTACTCTTGGAACGTCGGGATCGCCTAAAGGCGTTTTTTGCGATCCCACCCGAATCGCGTACTGCCTAAGCCCAGCGTCTAGCTGGACGCCCGCTGAGACGACAAGCTGAAGTTCGTCCTCCATGTGGCCAACAAGGCGAGGAGGCGAGACCACCAGGAGAAAGTGATGCCTGTTCCGAACCGCATTGCCGATTTCGCGCCCGAGATGATGGAGTGGCGCCGCGACATCCACACCCATCCCGAGCTGGGCTTCGAGGAGGTGCGCACCAGCGCCATCGTCGCCGAGAAGCTGGCGAGTTGGGGCATCGAGGTGCATCGCGGCATCGGCCGCACCGGCGTGGTCGGCGTGCTGAAGGGTGCGCGCGAGGGTTCGGGCAGCATCGGGCTGCGCGCCGACATGGACGCGCTGCCGATGACCGAGGTGAACGAGTTCGCGCATCGCAGCCAGATCCCCGGCAAGATGCACGCCTGCGGCCATGACGGGCACACGGCGATGCTGCTGGGCGCGGCCAAGTACCTGGCCGAGACGCGCAATTTCGCCGGCACCGTCAACTTCATCTTCCAGCCCGGCGAGGAGGGCTATGCCGGCGCCGCGGAGATGATCAAGGACGGGCTGTTCGAGCGCTTCCCCTGTGACGCCGTCTACGGCATCCACAACGACCCGACGGCGCCGCTCGGCACCACGCGCGCGGTGGCCGGCGTGGTGATGGCGAATTCGGACATCCTGGCGATCCGCATCAAGGGCCGTGGCGGGCATGGCGCGCAGCCGCACCGCACGGTGGACCCGGTGCTGGTGGGCGCGCAGGTGGTGGCCGGGCTGCAGGCGATCGCCAGCCGCCGCACCGACCCGCTGGACAGCGCCGTCGTCTCCATCACCCAGTTCCATGCCGGCAGCGCCGACAATGTCATCCCTGGCGAGGCCGAGCTGCGCGGCACGGTGCGCACCCTGACCGCCGCGACGCGCGACGCGGTGGAGAAGGCCATCGAGGAGATCGCGACGCTGACCGCCCGCGCGCATGGCGCCGAGGCGGTGGTGGAATACACCCGCCTCTACCCCGCCGCCGTGAACCACGAGGAGCAGACGAACCGCGCCGCCCGCGCCATCGGCGCCGTGGTGGGCGAGGAGAAGGTGGTGCGCGCCGCGCCGCCGGTGATGGGCGGCGAGGATTTCGCCTTCATGCTGCAGCAGCGCCCCGGCGCCTTCCTGTTCGTCGGCCAGGCCGGCCGCGACGGCAAGGGCGGCACGCCGGTACACAATGCCGGCTACGACTTCAACGACGACCTCCTGCCCGTCGGCGCCGCCTATTTCGCCCGCCTGGTGGAACAGGAACTTTCTTGACGCTGCCGGTCATGGCCGAGACGAGGGGCGCCGCACTGTGCCGGGTTCCTCCGGCCCAGTGGAGCGTCCCACTTTTCCGCCAGACGGCGGCAGCCTGACAGAAAAAAGATGGGGGTCCGGGGGAATTCATTCCCCGGCCTTCTTTCAGTTTTCAGCCTTGAAGGTCAGCACCAGCACGTCGCGATAGCCCGGCTGCGACGGGTCGATCGGTTCGATCGGCGTCACGCCGTGCCAGACGCGGTGGTCGTCGAGCAGCACGCTGTCGAGGGGCTGTTCCAGGGTGAAGCTCTGCTCGCCTGGCTGGCCGTCGATGCGGATGCCGGTGGTGCCGCCGGCGACGTTGTGGCGGCCGATCAGCGTGACCAGCACGAAATCCACGCCGTCGCGGTGCATGCCTTCGGGGGTGGGCTTGCCGCTCTCCTGGGCGCGGGCCTGGATGCGGAACTGGTGCATCTCGACCAGCCAGGTGCTGTCCGGGCGCAGCGAGTCGAAGGCGCTGCGGGCGCCGTCCAGCAGTGCCATCAGGGCGGGGCTGGTGGCGACGTCCTCCGCCACCGGGGCGAACCAGCGCTCAATGCCGCCATTCAGCGGGTTGTGCTCGGTGCTCTGGTAGTGCGGGCGGTCGGGCAGGCGGGTGGCGGCGTGGCCGGGGGCGGCGCGGAAGGCGGCGTGGCGGCGCAGCCGGTAGCGGCCGCCATCGGCCATGTGGGTGTCGGGCTCCAGCGCCGCCCAGCTTTCGGCGAAGCGCGCCCAGGCTGGCCCTGAGAGCGTGTCGCCTTCCATGCCGGGGGCGGTGGTGTCGAAGACCGCGCGCGCGGTGGCGGCGGGCAGGGCGATGTAGCCCGCGGCCTGCAGCGTGGCGGTGATGTCGTCATGCGGTCGGGTCATTCTTGCCGGGTCGCCTGTTCCAGGAAGCGCAGCAGCGCCGCCATGTCGTCGGGGTCGCCCACGATCTGCACCGGCATGCGGGTACCGGGGGTGACGATGTCGGGGCCACGGGTGAAGAGATCGGCCACGCTGTCCTTCGTCCAGACGATGTCGCCGCGGGCCAGGCGCTCGGAATAGGCATAGCCGGGCAGCGAGCCCATGCGGCGGCCGAACAGGTTGCCCAGATGCGGCCCGGCCTTGAGGTCCGGCTGGCCGGCGGGGGGCGCGGTCAGGCTGTGGCAGGCGCCGCAGGCGCGGAAGACGCGGGCGCCCTCCATGTCGAGCCCGGCCTGGCGCGGGGTGGCGGGGGGCGGCGGCTCGGCGCCGAGGGCGATGCCGCGCGCCGTGTCATAGGCGCGCAGCCGGCGGTCGGCGCCGGCGGCGTAGAGCAGGG
>NZ_GG770778.1:337065-341056 GCF_000164635.1 Pseudoroseomonas cervicalis ATCC 49957
GCCAGCAGCAGGGGGGCCAGCAGGGGCAGGGCTGGGCGGAGGGGCATGGCGGCAAGATGGGCCGCGCAGGCGGGGGCGGAAAGCGGGCGGCGGCAGAATTTTCCGGCCCTGCATCGGGGCGGGCTCAGCGCGGGCCGCGCGCCTGGCCGGGGGTGACGCCGAAGGCGGCGCGGTAGGCGGCGCCGAAGGCGGGGGCGCTGGCATAGCCGATGCGCGCCGCCACCTGCGCCGGGGGCAGGCCTTGCGCCAGCAGGGCGGCGGCCTCGGCCAGGCGCCAGTGCTGGCGCCAGGCGCCGAAGCTCATGCCGGTCTCGGCGCGGAAATGCCGGGCCAGGGTGCGCGGGCTGGCGCCCACCGCCTCGGCCCAGCCTTCCAGGGTCAGGGGGCTGGCCGGGTCCTCCCGCAGGGCGGCGGCCAGGCGTTGCAGCCGGGCGTCGCGCGGCCAGGGCACGCCGAGCGGCAGGGTGGGGGCGCGGGCGATCTCGTCCAGGATCAGCGCGGCCAGGTGGCCGGCGCGGCCCTCCGGGTCCCAGTCCGGCGGCTCCTCGCAGGCGGCCAGGATCAGCTCGCGCAGCAGCGGGGAGACGGCCAGCACCGCGACGCCGCGCGGGCCGAGCCGCGCCGCATCCTCGCGCAGGAACAGGGCGCGCATGGCGACGCTGCCCTGGGTCGCCACCGCGTGCGGCAGCCCGGCCGGCACCCACAGCGCGCGGCCCGGGGGCACGACGAAGGCGGCCTCATCGGTGGTGATGCGCATGACGCCGTGGCTGGCATAGATCAGCTGCACCCGGCGGTGGGCGTGGCGCGGCGTCGCGCTGTGGTCGGCATAGTCGCGCCGGAAGCCGGCCAGGGGCCGGTCCACCGCATCCTGCGGCAGCTGGCTGTCGGGGATGATGGCGAAGGGTTTTTGGCGCGTTGGCGACATGATGTGGCCGGATGTCGGTTCCTGGCCAGGCTATCCTGCCCGGACACGGCAAGCATACGGAAGAATGGCCATGTCCCTTTCCCCGGCCACGCGGCAGATCGCCTTCATCAACGCGGCGCACAGCTTCACGCATTTTTCCCTGCTGATCCTGGCCACCGCCGTGCTCGGCATGGTGCAGCAGGACGGGGCGCTGTTCGGCCATGAATACGGGCCGATCCTGGCGATCGGCACGGCGATGTTCGTGGTCTATGGCGTGGGCGCGCTGCCGATGGGCTGGCTGGCCGGGCGGTTCGGCCGGCGCAACCTGATGCTGGCCTTCTTCCTGGGCACCGGCGGCTGCATGGCGCTGGCGGGGCTGACCGGCTCGCCCTGGGCGCTGGGGCTGGCGCTGGCGGGCATGGGGGGCTTCGCCTCGATCTACCACCCGGTCGGCACCGCCATGCTGGTGGAGGCGGCGGGCGACCGGGTCGGGCGCGCGGTCGGCATCAACGGGGTGTTCGGCAATCTGGGCGTGGCGCTGGCGCCGGTGGCGACCGCCTTCCTGGCGATCACGCTGGGCTGGCGCTGGGCCTTCCTGGTGCCGGGGCTGCTCTGCGTGCTGATCGGCCTGTTCTATGCGCGGGAGCCGGCGGTGGACATGGCCGCCTCGGCCAGGGGGGCGCGGCCCTTCCCGGTCATTCCGCGCGCCGTGGTGCGGCGGGCGGTGGTGGTGCTGCTGGCGATCGCCGCGGCCTCGGGGCTGGTGTTCAACGCCTTCACCCTGCTGCTGCCCAAGCTGATGGAGGAGCGTCTGGCCGGCAGCCCGGATTTGCTGCCGGTGATCGGCGCGCTGGCCTTCCTGGTGACGCTGTGCGGCGGGCTGACGCAGTTCACCGTCGGCCGGATGATCGACCGGATGACGCTGAAGCGCGTCTTCCTGCCGATGGCGCTGGTGCAGGTGCCGGCGATGCTGGCGCTGGCCTGGGCGGAGGGCTGGATGGTGCTGCCGCTGGCGGCGCTGCTGGCGGCCTCGATCTTCGGCCAGGTCACGGTGAACGAGACGATGACGGCGCGCTACATCGCGCCGGCGCTGCGGGTGAAGCTGTATTCGATCCGCTTCTTCGTGGGGTTCCTCGGCGCCGCCGCGGCCTCGCCGCTGATCGGGCTGCTGCACCAGGCGACCGGCAACCTGAGTGCCACCATCGTGGTGCTGGCGGGCTTCGGCTCGGTGACGCTGCTCTGCGCGCTGTTCTTCCCGGACCGGGAGGAGGAGCTGAAGCCGGAGATGTGGCAGGTGGCCCCGGCCGAATAAGAAAAGATGTTCTTTTTTGAAAAAAGAACCAAAAAACTTCTTTCAGTTTGGCGTCCCGCTTCAACGGGAGACGGCGGCAGCCTGAAAGAAAGTCTTTTTGCTTCTTTTTCTTCAGAAAAAGAAGATTCTTCCAGGGCTGCTGCCGCTTGAAAGACTCCCCTGGAATGGGCTATGTCGCCCGCCGCACGCCGGCACCCCTGGAGGCCGGCGTGCTCGCGTTCGGGCATGGGCCTGAGCGTGCGGCGGGCGCCCCGGATTGGCGCCCATAGAAGCGGAGCTTTTCAGCAATGGTCCAGACCATTCGGATCGAGGCCGAGGCGCGCGAGCGGGCCGGTAAGGGGGCGGCGCGCGCGACTCGGAAGGACGGGCGTGTGCCCGCCGTCATCTACGGCGCGAAGCAGGAGGCGGTGCTCCTCTCGCTCGACCCGCGCGACGTGATGAAGGAGATGCACAAGGGTGGCTGGCAGTCGCACCTCTACGAGGTGGCGGTGGCCGGTGCCGAGCCGGTGCGCTGCCTGATGCGCGAGGTGCAGTTCCACCCCGTCAAGGACAGCCCGCTGCATGTGGACTTCCAGCGCCTGGCGCCGGGTCAGATGATCCGCGTGAAGGTGCCGGTGGTGTTCCAGAACGAGGAGAGCGCGCCGGGCATCAAGGAGGGTGGCGTGCTGAACGTCGTCCGCCGCGAGCTCGAGGTGCTGTCGGACCCCGACCAGGTGCCGGAGCAGTTCGAGATCGACCTGGGCGCCGCCGTGATCGGCGACAGCCTGCGCTGGTCGAACGTGATCGACCACAAGGGCACCAAGCCGGTGATCGTCGGCCGCGACTTCGTGGTGGCGACCATCGCGCCGCCGACGGTCGAGGAAGAGATCGTGGTGCAGGCCCCGGTCGCCGCCGCGCCCGCCAAGGGCAAGGCCGCCGGCAAGAAGAAGTAAGACGGAGCCGTCGCGGTGCTGCTCTGGGTCGGCCTCGGCAACCCCGAACCGGGTCAGGCGCGGCACCGCCACAATATCGGCTTCATGGCGCTCGACGCCATCGCGCGCCGCCACGGCTTCACGCCGTGGCGGCAACGCTACAAGGGCCTGGTGGCCGAGGGCAGCATCGACGGGCGCAAGCTCCTGCTGCTGAAGCCGCAGACCTACATGAACCTCTCCGGCGAATCGGTGCAGCCGGCGGCGGCGTTCCACAAGATCCCGCTCTCCGACATCACCGCCTTCCATGACGAGCTCGACCTGGCCCCCGGCAAGATCCGGGTGAAGAAGGGCGGCGGCGCCGCCGGCCATAACGGTCTGCGCGACATGGACCGCCGCCTGGGCGCGCCGGATTACTGGCGGGTGCGCTTGGGCATCGGCCATCCGGGGTCGAAGGAGAAGGTCACCGGCCATGTGCTGGGGAATTTCGCCAAGGTGGACACCTGGCTCGAACCCATGCTGGATGCGGTGGCGGAGGCCGCGCCCCTGCTCGCCCGCGGCGAGACCGAGGCGTTCATGACCCGCGTGGCCCTGCTGACCCAGGAGAGCTGAGACATGGCGATGGAAGACGCGGCGGCCGATCTCGCCGCCGAATTCGGCGGACCCGGGCCCGAGGACATGGCGAATGGCGCGGCCGCCCTGGCCGCCGGTCTGCTGGCCCAGGCGCAGAGCCTGGCGGGCACCGCCGCCGCGCTGGAGCGCAGCCGCACCGGGCACAAGGCCGCCATCGAATCCGCCGCCGCGCGCGCCTCGCTGGCGCTGGCCATGGCGCAGGTGGTGTCGGAATGCGCCGGCCCGGCGCGGGCC
>NZ_GG770778.1:343206-358922 GCF_000164635.1 Pseudoroseomonas cervicalis ATCC 49957
CGCGCCATCCAGCAGCGCGTTGCGGCGCGCCTCGGCCTCGGCGTCGCGGGCGCGCTCGGCGCGGGTGCGGCCGAATTTCTCGCGGTTGGCGGCGGCCTGGCGGGCTTCGGCGGCGCGCGCCGCCTGCTTGCGGTGCCGGTTGAGGTTGACGATCTCGGCCATGCCCCGAGGATAGGGCGGCAGGGCAGGGACGGGAATGGCCCGCCGCGCCGCAGGGCAGGAGAGAGGCATGCAGGTCGAACTGGTCGCCGCCGATGGCCACAGGCTTTCCGCCTGGCGCGCCGGGCCGGAACAGGCCCCGGTGGCCCTGGTGGTGGTGCAGGAGATCTTCGGCGTGAACCGGCATATGCGCCGCGTCTGCGACCGATTCGCCCAGCAGGGCTACGCCGTGCTGGCCCCCGCCCTGTTCGACCGGGCGGAGAAGGGGGTGGAGCTTGGCTACACGCCGGAAGATGTGAAGCAGGGCCTGGCGCTGCGCAGCGCCATCGACCCCGCCGCCACGCTGCTCGATGTCGAGGCCGCCGCCGCGGCCCTGCCCTCCGGCGCCCGCATCGGGCTGATCGGCTATTGCTGGGGCGGCACCGTCGCCTGGCACGGCGCGACCCGCAGCGAGGCCTTCGCGGCGTCGGTCGGCTATTACGGCGGCGGCATCGCCGCGGCGCGGGAGGAGGCGCCGCGCTGCCCGGTGCAGCTGCATTTCGGCGAGGCCGACACCGGCATCCCGATGGCCGATGTCGCGGCGATCCGCGACGCCCAGCCGGGGATCGAGGTCTTCACCTATCCCGGCGCCGGGCACGGCTTCGCCTGCGAGGAGCGCGGCGCCTACAGCCCGGCCGACGCGGTGCTGGCCGAGCAGCGGGCGCTGGGCTTCCTGGCGCGGCACCTCGGCGGCTGAGCGGGGCGGCGCGGTGCTCGGCTACCTGACGCTGGTGGGGGTGCTGCTGGCGGCGCTGACGGCGCTGGCCCTGAATGACCGCCAGGGCTTCGCCAGCATGCCCTGGGTGATGCTGGGCCTGCTGGCCGTGGCGGCGGTGGCGATGGCGTTCCGCCGGCCGCCGAAGGATGATTGAGGGGGCTTTGCCCCCTCAAGCTCCCCCAGCAGGGGACGGGGTCCCCTGCACCCGCCTTCGGTCAGAGGCCGCGCAGCCTAGCTGCCAGATGGGCGGCGTAGTTGTCGGTCATGCCGGCGACGAAATCCACCGCGCAGCGGATCGTCTCGGACGGCGAAAAACCCGGGCGCGGGTGGTAGTCCTGCATCAGCGACAGCGCCTGGCGCGACGGGGGCGCGACCTTCTCCACCTCGCCGCCGGCGCGCACATAGGCGAGCGCCGCCTCCAGGAAGACCGAGAGCGTCTTCTCCAGCACATCGCCGGCGCCGATCTCGAACTCCGCCTTGCGCGGGTGGAAATACAGCGTGTCGCGGTTCTTCGTCTCGATGGCGCGGAACGGCTCGCGCAGCGCCGGCGCGCAGAGCTTGATCAGCGAGCGGCCGGCCGGCAGCCCGCCCGCCATGATGGTCTCCGCATGGTCGCAATAGGCGCGCGCCACGGCGCCGATCATGCGGCCGATCGCCTTGCTGCGCAGCAGGGCGATCTTCTGGATGCGGCTGTCCTCATCCGCCAGCCGCCGCGCGCTGACCTCGCCGAGGGGGGCCACCAGCGCCTCGTAATCGGCATAGGGCACCATATCCAGCTCGACCGCGTCCTCGAGATCGGCCAGCCCATAGGTGATGTCGTCCGCCGCCTCCATCAGCCAGACGGCGGGGTGGCGGGGATGCGCGCCCGACAGGCCGCAACCCTCGGTCACCGCCTGGAAGGCCGCCGCCTCGGTGGCGAAATGGTTGAACTTCACGCCCGGCCGGCCCTCGCGCGCGGCGCGCGGGTCATGCCCGCCCCAGGGATATTTCAGGAAGGCACCGAGGCTCGCCAGCGTCAGCTTCAGCCCGCCGCGCTCGCGATAGCCATCGGCCCGGGTCAGGATGCGGAAGCCCTGCGCGTTGCCGTCGAAGAAGCGCAGGTCGTCGTCGAGTTCCAGGCCGGAGGCGGCGCCCGGCCCGTCCAGCCAGCGCGCCATGTAGGCGGCGATCACCGCCTCCCCGGCATGGCCGAAGGGCGGGTTGCCGATGTCGTGCGCCAGGCACACCGCCTGCACCAGATAGCCGAGATCGTCCGGCGTGTGCCCGGCCGCGCGCAGCGCGGCGGCCAGCTCGGTGCCCACGGTGAAGCCGAGCGAGCGGCCGACGGACGCCACCTCCAGCGTGTGCAGCAGGCGGTTGCGCACATGCGCGTTGAAGGGCAGGGGGTGGACCTGCGTCTTCTGCTGCAGCCGGCGGAAGGGGCGGCTGAAGACGATGCGGTCCTGGTCGATCTGGTAGGCGTTGCGGTTCAGCGCCGGCTTGGCGGCCTCGTCCAGGAAGCGGCGGCTCTCGAACAGCCTCTCCCAGCGCACGCGGCGCTCAGCCCCGCATCCGGGCGACGGTGGCGGTGGTGGAATTGCCCGGCAGCAGCTCGGCCAGCTTCACCACGCCGCCCCATTCCTGCACCAGCTCGCCGCCCACCACCTGGTCCACCGTGTAGTCGGCGCCCTTCACCAGCACGTCGGGGCGCAGCAGGTGGATCAGCTCGACCGGCGTGTCCTCCTCGAAGAGGGTCACCAAGTCCACGGTGGCCAGCGAGGCCAGCACGGCGGCGCGCGCCGCCTCGGGCTGGATCGGCCGCGTCGGGCCCTTCAGCCGCTTGACGCTGCTATCGGCGTTCAGCCCGACCACCAGCCGGTCGCACCAGCTGCGCGCCTGCTCCAGCAGGTGGACATGGCCGGGGTGCAGCAGGTCGAAGCAGCCATTGGTGAAGCCGACGCGCCAGCCGCGCTGGCGCCAGCGCTCCACCTGCTCCGCCGCCGCCGCCCGGCGCAGCACCTTTCGCAGTGCCCCGCGCTCGGGGGTGAGGGCTTCGAGAAGATCGGATTCGCGGGCCACCGCGGTGCCGACCTTGCCGACCACCAGCCCGCCCGCGATGTTGGCGATGCGCGCGGCCAGCGGCAGCGACAGCCCCGCCGCCATGCCGGCGGCCAGCACGGCCACCGCCGTGTCGCCGGCGCCGGAGACGTCATGCACCTCCGGCGCCTCGGCCGGGAAATGGTGCACCGCGTCGCCCTCCAGCAGGGTCATGCCGTCCTCGGAGCGGGTGACCAGCACGGCGCCGAAGCCGTGCCGGTCGCGCAGCGCCCGGGCGGCGGCGACGATCTCCTCCTCCGAGTCGATCGGCAGGCCGCTGGCCAGGGCCAGCTCCGCCCGGTTCGGCGTGATGATGTCGGCGCCGGCGTAGCGGGAGAAATCCTCGCCCTTGGGGTCGACCACGACGCGGCGGCCGGCCGCCTTGGCGGCGGCGATCAGCCGCGCCGGCACGTCGCCCGCCAGCACGCCCTTGCTGTAGTCGGACAGCACCATCACCGAGGTCGCGGCCACCGTGTCGGTGGCGATGCGCACCAGCCGGTCGGCCAGGCGCTGATGCACCGGGCGGATGATCTCGTGGTCGGCGCGCAGCATCTGCTGGCCGCTGGCGATGTAGCGGGTCTTGGTGGTGGTGGCGCGGCCGCCCTGCACCAGCAGCCAGGGCTCGACCCCCGGCTGGCCGCCGACCAGCCCGGTCAGGTCGGAGCCGGCCTGGTCATCGCCCACAACGGACAGAAAAGCGACGGCGGCGCCGAGCGCGGTGAGGTTGCGCACCACATTGCCGGCGCCGCCTGGCATGGCGACCTCGCGCTCCACCGCCAGCACCGGCACCGGCGCCTCGGGGCTGATGCGGCGCACCGCGCCATAGACGTAGCGGTCGAGCATGGCGTCGCCCACCACCAGGACGGAGGCGCGCTTGAGCTGGCGCACCGCCTCGGTGAGGTCGGCCTGGTCGGGAACCGGCGGTGCCCCCTCGGGCGCGGCGGCGCTGCCGGCAGGGGTGGCGGGAGGGGGCTCGTGGCCTTGCATCGTCCCGCTGCCTAGCGCAGCGGCGCGGGCGCGCGCAAGGCGCCCCCTCACGCCGAGAGGAAACGCAGGGCCGCGCCCTGCAGCACCAGGCAGGTCAGCGCCCCGCCGCCCACCGCCCCGGTGTCGATGCCGATGCGATTCGGCCGCAGCTCCGGCGCCCGGCAGGGGGTGTGGCCATGCACCACGACCATCGGAAAGGCGCGCGGCCAGGAGAGGAAGGGCTCGCGGATCCACAGCAGGTCCTGGCTGCGCTGCGCCTCCAGGCCGCGGCGCGGGTCGATGCCGGCATGGACGAAAAGATAATCACCCGCCTGCCAGCGCAGGGCGGTGGCGCGCAGCAGCGCCAGATGCGCCGGCGGCGGCGCGAAGCCGGCATCGCGCGCGCCATAGGAGGCGAGCGTCGCGTCGCCGCCATTCCACAGCCAGAGATCCTCGGCCAGCGAGCCGGGGCCGCCGGCCAGGCCATCCAGCATCATCGCCTCGTGATTGCCGCGCAGCAACACGCGCTCGGCCCCCGCCACCGGGCCTGCGCCCAGCAGCGCCTCGATCACCGCGGCGCTGTCCGGGCCGCGATCGACATAGTCTCCGAGGTGGATGATGGCGCAGCGTTCGGCGGGGTGGGCGCGCCAGTCCTCGGCGATGCGGACATGCAGCACCGCCAGCCGCGCGGCGCAGCCATGCACGTCGCCGATCGCATAGACCCTGAGGCCCTGCGGCAACCGGCCCGGTGCCGGCCTCTCCGCCTCTGTCGCCATCACCGCACACACGCCCCCGGGCAGCGGGACAGGCCCGCACCCGATCCTGCGCGCCGTTCCCCACGGAGACAACGCCGCACGGCGCCTTGGGTTGGCGGTTTTCCGCCCCGCGCGGCACGGAACTGGACGGGATGTTCTAGAACGCATATTCCAATTGCATGGTCCGCACCGCCCGCTACTCCGCCGACTGCTTCGTCGAGGCCGCCATGACGCTGGTGGCCGAGCACGGCCCCGCCGCCGCCTCGCTGCAGGCCATCGCCCGCAAGGTCGGCGCGCCCACCGGCTCGATCTATCACCGCTTCGAGTCGCGCTCGGCCATCCTCGGCACGGCGTGGAACCGGGCCTATGGCGGCTTCGTGGCCCTGCTGGCGCCGCTGCTGCGGCAGGGGCGGCTGCGCGAGGCGGCGCTGGCCATCCTGCCCTGGGCGGCCGAGGACACGCGCCGCGCCCGTTTCCTGCTGCTGCACGAGCCGGTGGCCTTGTTCGAGGATACGCCGCCCCCGCCCCCGCTGCGCGCGGCGCTGGAGCGGCTGGAGGCCGAACTGGACGGCGCCTTCCGCCAGGGGCTGGCGCTGCGCCGCGGCGGCACGGCGCTGGCGGCGGAGGACCTGGCCCGCGCCCGCTTCCTGGTGTTCGACGGGCCGGTCGCCCTGCTGCGCCCCGCCCTGCTGGAGGGCGGGGCGCTGCCGCCGCATCTCGGCGCCATGATCCAGGAGCTGCATGCCGGCATGGCGCCGCTGGCCGCCGAGGCCCCCGCCACCACGCTGCGCATCGCCTGAGGAGACGCCCCGATGACCCGCGAGATCCCGCTGCACGGGCCGGAGGGCTTCGCCGGCATGCGCGACGCCGGCAGGCTGGCCGCCGCGACGCTCGACATGATCGCGGCCGAGGTGCGGCCGGGCGTCACCAGCGCGGCGCTGGACCGGCTGTGCCATGATTTCATCCGCGACCAGGGCGGCGTGCCGGCCTCGCTCGGCTATCGCGGCTACGGCCATGCGACCTGCATCTCGGTCAACCATGTGGTCTGCCACGGCATCCCCGGCGAGCGGCGTCTGGCCGAGGGCGATATCGTCAATATCGACCTGGCCGTGATCGTCGATGGCTGGCATGGCGACAGCAGCCGCATGTACGCGGTGGGCCGCATCGGCACGCTGGCGGCGCGGCTGGTGGCGGCGACGCATGAGGCGATGATGCGCGGCATCGCGGCGGTGCGCCCCGGCGCGACGCTCGGCGATGTCGGCCACGCCATGCAGAGCTTCGCCGAGGGCGAGCGCTTCAGCGTGGTGCGGGAGTTCTGCGGCCATGGCCTCGGCCGCGCCTACCACGCGGCGCCCGATGTGCTGAACTATGGCCGGCCGGGGCGGGGGGTGGTGCTGCGCCCCGGCATGTTCCTGACCATCGAGCCGATGCTGAACGCCGGCAAGCCCGGGGTGAAGGTGCTGGAGGATGGCTGGACGGCGGTGACGCGCGACCGCAGCCTCTCCGCCCAGTTCGAGCACAGCATCGGCGTGACCGAGACGGGGTGCGAGATCTTCACCCTCTCCCCGGCCGGGCACAGCCAGCCGCCCTATCCCGCCTAGCCGCGCCGCAGCCCGGCGGCGTGGCGCGCCTGCGCCGCCATGCGCACCCCGGCATTGGGCGCGCCGAACTGGCGGTAGCCGCCCTGGCGCTCGACGATCTCGAAGAAGAAGCGGTCGGCGAAGCTCACCGTGTAGGCATGGGTGAAGCTGCCGCCCTCGGCATCCTGGTCGTGCAGCAGGTGCAGTTCGCGCAGTTTTTCCAGCTGCGCCGGCTCGAGGCCGAAGCGCGCTTCCAGATCGTCGTAGTAATTGTCGGGGATCGGCAGCAGCGGGGCGCCGCGGGCGCGCAGGGCCTGCGCCGTCGCCGCCGCGTCGCGCGTCAGCAGCGCGATGTGGTGCACGCCGGCCCCGGCGACGGCCGAGACGAAGCGGCCGGTCGCCGTCTCCCGCGCCTCGGACACGTTCAGCGCCAGGCGCAGGGCGCGGTCGGGCGTCACCATGGCGCGGCTGCGCACCAGGCCGCGCGGGTCCGGCAGCTCCCACAGCCCCTCGGGCTGCATGCCGAAGAGCGCGCGGTAGAACAGCACGAAGCTGTCCATCTGCCCCGGCGCCAGGGCCTGCGCCACATGGTCGATGGCGAGCAGGCCGGAGTCGCTCTCCACCCCCTCGACCCGGTGGAAATCCTCCTCCCAGGAGGGGGGCTCGCCCGGCCGGCGCTCGACCAGGCAGAGCAGCGCGCCATCGGGGGCGCGCAGCTGCGGCAGCGGGCGCTCGCCCTCGCCGCGCGGCTCCTGCCAGCTGGAGCAGAGCAGGGCGTTGGCGCGGGCCAGCGCCGCCCCGGCATCCTCCACCGCCAGCGCCATGGCGCAGACCGAGGGGCCGTGCATCTCGAAATGGCCGGAGGCGGCGCTGTCCGGCTCGGCATTCAGCACCAGGCTGACGCCGCCCTGGCGGTACAGCTCCACCGCCTTGGAGCGGTGGCGCCCGGCCAGCCGGAAGCCCAGCCTACCCAGGAAGCCGGCAAAGTCCTGCCGCGTCGGCTCGTCCACCGCGAATTCCAGGAACTCCACGCCGTGGCAGCGCGGCACCGGCGGCAGGGCGGCGGCCGGCAGCAGGTTGCGCGGCGCCTCCGGCGGCGGCGCGCTGTCCTGCCGCGCCGCATCCTCCACCAGGATCAGCGCGCGCAGCCCGTCGCGCGCCGTCTGCCGCACCGGGGCGGCGCGGAACTCGTCGTTGAAGATCTCCAGCGAGAGCGGCCCGGTGTAGCCCGAGGCCAGCACGGCGCGCAGGAAGCCCGCCACCGGCAGCTGCCCCTGGAAGGGGAAGTTGCGGTAGTGCCGGCTCCATTGCAGCACATCCATGTCGTAAAGCGGCGCGTCCGCCAGCTGCACGAAGAAGATCTTCTCGCCCGGCAGATCGGCGATGCCGGCGGGATCGTCCTTCAGCGACAGGGTGTGGAAGGAATCGACGATCAGCCCCAGCGCCGGGTGGTCGGCGCGCTGCACGATGTCCCAGGCCTGGCGCCAGAGCTTCGTGTTGCGCCCCCAGGCCAGCGCCTCGAAGCCGACGCGCAGGCCGCGGCGCGATGCGCGCTCCGCCATCTCGCGCAGGTCGGCGGCGGCGCGGGCGGGGTCGTCGATGCAGGCGGGCTGGGTGTTGCTGCAGACCAGCACGAGATCGGTGCCGAGCGCCTGCATGACGTCGAACTTCCGTTCGGCGCGGTCGAGGTTGCGGCGGCGCGCCGGCTCGGGCATCGCCTCGAAGTCGCGGAAGGGCTGGAAGAGCGGGATGGCCAGGCCGAGATCGGCGGCCATGCGGCGCAGCTCGGCGGGCGAGCCGTTGAAGGTGAGCAGGTCGTTCTCGAAGATCTCGACCCCGTCGAAGCCGACCGAGGCCGCGGCCTCCAGCTTGTCCGGCAGATCCCCGCTCAAACACACCGTCGCTATCGTCCGCATCTTTTTTCGGGCTGCCGCTGTCTGGTGGTGACGGGGACGATCAGGGCCAGAGCGACCGCCAGCCGACGGAGGAGGCTGGCCCTGACAGAAGGGAAGGGGGCGCGGGGGAATACTTTTCCCCCGCCCTTTTCTTTTTTACTCGAGGGTGATGCCGCGCGAGCGGATCACCTCCCCCCATTTCCGGCTTTCCTCGGCGAGGTAGGCGGGCCAGGCCTCGGCGGTGCCGTAATCGGGGAAGATCGAATTCTGCTTCAGCCGGTCGAGCACTTCCTGTGCCTGCATGGTGGCGGCGGTGGCGCTGGAGAGGCGGGCGACCACATCGGCGGGCGTGCCGGCCGGCGCCAGGATGGCGAATTCCGAGGCGCATTCGTAGCCGGGCAGGCCGGCCTCGGCGATGGTCGGCACGTCGGGCGCCAGCGGGTTGCGGGTGCGGCTGCTGACGCCGAGCGGCGTCACCTGCTTCGCCGCCAGCAGCGGCAGGGCGGTGACGGCGTCGACGAAGGCCATCTCGACCTCGCCGGCGATCAGCGCCTGCACGGCGGGGGCGCCGCCGCGGTAGCTGACATTCTGCACCTCGATGCCGGTCTCGCGCAGGAACAGCTCGGTCGCCAGATGGGCGGAGGAGCCGGCGCCGGAGGAGGCGTAGCTCATCTTGCCCGGGCGCTGCTTGGCCAGCGCCACGAAGCCCGCGATGTCGCGCACGCCGAGATTGTTGTTGGCGCAGAGGAAGATCGGCGTGGTGGCCACCTTGCCGATGCCGGTGAAGCCGCGCTCATCATCATAGCCGCGGTTGGGGAAGAGGTGCCGCGCCATGGCGAAGGTGGAGTTGACGCCGAGCAGCAGGGTGTAGCCATCGGGCCGGGCGCGGGCCACCGAGGCATGGCCGATGGTGCCGCTGGCGCCGGGGCGGTTTTCCACCACCACCTGCTGGCCGAGCTCCTTGCTCAGCTGCTGCGCCAGGACGCGCGCCACGAAATCGGTCGAGCCGCCGGGGGCCCAGGCGACGACCAGGGTGACGGGGCGGCTGGGGAAGGCCTGGGCGCTCGCGGGGGCGCTGCGCAGCGCGCCGGCGGCGGCCAGCAGGCCGAGGCCTGCGGTGAGGCGGCGGCGGGTGAATTCCATGGGTGTTCCTCCTGGGGCCTGGAGGGCCTGCGGCCCTGCTGGACGTTGTCTTGCTTGGTGCTGTACGTACCAGATAGTACATTAGCCCGACAAGCCGGAATTGCCGCCGGCCCCAACCGCCGAGGACCGCCATGAACGCCCCCTTCTCCCGCCCCGACAGCGCCGCCGAGGCGCTGCCGCCCGCCTTCCTGGTGGGGCTGATCGGCAGCGGCATCCAGGCCTCGCGCTCCCCCGCGCTGCATGAGGCGGAAGGGGCGGCGCAGGGCTTCCGCTACCTCTACCGGCTGTTCGACCTGGACGTGCTGGGCGGCGGCGTCGAGTCCCTGCCGCGCCTGCTGGAGCTGGCCGAGGCGCTGGGCTTCGCCGGGCTGAACATCACCCATCCCTGCAAGCAGGCGGTGCTGCCGCTGCTGCACGAGGTCTCGGCCGATGCGCGGGCGCTGGGCGCGGTCAACACGGTGGTGCTGCGCGGCGGCCGCCGCATCGGCCACAACACCGACCATTCCGGCTTCGCCGAGGGCTTCCGGCGCGGCCTGCCGGATGCGGCGATGGGCGAGGTGGTGCAGCTCGGCGCCGGCGGGGCGGGGGCGGCGGTGGCCCATGCGGCGCTGACCCTCGGCACCGGTCGCCTGACCCTACTGGACCGCGACGCGGACCGGGCCGAGGCGCTGGCCGCCCAGCTCAACGCGCATTTCGGCGCCGGGCGGGCGCGGGCGGCCACCGACATCGCGGCGGCGATGCGGGGCGCCGATGGGCTGATCCACGCCACCCCCACCGGCATGGCGAAATATCCCGGCCTGCCGCTGCCGGAGGAACTGCTGCATCCCGGCCTCTGGGTGGCCGAGGTGGTCTATGTGCCGCTGGAGACCGCCCTGCTGCGCGCCGCCCGCGCCCGCGGCTGCCGCGTGGTCGATGGCGGCGGCATGGCGGTGTTCCAGGCGGTCGGCGCCTTCCGCCTGTTCACCGGGGCGGAGCCGGATGCGGAGCGCATGCTGCGCCACTTCCAGCGCATGATGGCCGCCGCCACTTGATCTTGGGCGAGGGGGCGCTCAGCCCTCCCGCCGCAGGTAGCGCAGCACCGCCTCGGCCACCATGGCGCGCTGCGCCGCCCGCCGCTCCGGCGCGCCGAGGTCCACGCCGAAAATCGCCCCCAGCGTGTGCCGGTTGGCGACCCGGTGGAAGCACAGCCCGTTGATCAGGATGTGCAGGTCGAGCGGATCGACGCCGGAGCGGAACACCCCCTCCGCCTCGCCGCGCGACAGCAACCCGCGCATCAGCCCCACCACCGCGTCATTGCGGCCGCGCAGCGTGGCCGACTGCGCGATATGCGCCGCCTCGTGGATGTTCTCCACCGTGACCAGACGGACAAACTCCGGATGGTCGGCATGGTAGTCGAAGGTGGTCTCCACCAGCCGGCGCATCGCCGCCTCGGCCGGCAGGCCGTCCAGCTGCAGCGCGCGCTCGGCGCTGCGGATGCCGGCATACATCTCCTCCAGCGCGGCAGCGAACAACTGCTCCTTGCTGGAGAAATAATAGTAGATCATCCGCTTGGTGGTGTGGGTGCGCGCCGCGATCTCGTCCACCCGCGCGCCCGACAGGCCCTTGGCGGCGAATTCGGCGATGGCGGCGTCCAGGATGTTGCGCCGCGTCTGCTCGGCATCCCGCGCGCGCGGCGCCTTGCTCTCCCCCATCGGCCGGATCACTCCCTTTGGACTATCCGGTTCGTAGAGTCGGGGGGCGGAAACGGCCATCCTTTTTCGGAAAGCAAAGACGTTCTTTTTTGGAAAAAAGAACCAAAAAACCTTTTTCAGTTTGGCGTCCCGCCTCAGGCCAGAGGCGGGACGCCAACCGATAAAAGATCAGGCGCGCTCGAGGATCATGGCAATGCCCTGGCCGACACCGATGCACATCGTCACCAGCGCATAGCGCGCCTGGCGCAGATGCAGCTCCTCCACCGCCGTCTGCACCAGCCGCGCCCCCGACATGCCCAGCGGATGGCCCAGCGCAATGGCACCGCCATTCGGGTTCACATGCTCCGCGTCATCCGGCAGGCCGAGATCCCGCGTCACCGCCAGCGCCTGCGCCGCGAACGCCTCGTTCAGCTCGATGACATCCATCTGCGACAGCGACAGACCCGCCTTGTCCAGCACACGCCGCACCGCCGGCGCCGGGCCGAAACCCATGATCCGCGGCGGCACGCCCGCGGTGGCGCTGGCCACCACCCGCGCGCGTGGCACCAGCCCGTGGCGGGCGGCGGCGTCCGCGCTCGCCAGCAGGATGGCGCAGGCCCCGTCATTCACGCCCGAGGCATTGCCCGCCGTCACGCTGCCGCCCTCGCGCCGGAACGGGGTCGGCAGCTTCGCCAGCGCCTCCAGCGTCGTCTCGGGGCGCGGATGCTCGTCCTGCGCGACGATCAGCGTCTCGCCCTTGCGGCGCTTGATCTCCACCGGGACGATCTCGCGCGCGAAACGCCCGGCCGCCTGCGCCGCCTTGGCCCGCTGCTGGCTGCGGAACGCAAAAAGATCCTGGTCGGCGCGGGAGATCTGGAAATCGGCGGCGACATTCTCCGCCGTCTCCGGCATGGAATCGACGCCATACTGCGCCTTCATCAGCGGGTTGACGAAACGCCAGCCGATGGTGGTGTCGTGGATCTCGGCAGCCCGGCCGAAAGCCTCGGCGCTCTTGCCCTGCACGAAAGGGGCGCGCGTCATACTCTCGACGCCGCCGGCCAGCATCAGCTCCGCCTCGCCCGACTTGATGGCGCGCGCGGCGATGCCGGTGGCGTCCATGCCCGAGCCGCAGAGCCGGTTCACCGTGCTGCCCGGCACGCTGTCCGGCAGCCCGGCCAGCAGGCTGGACATGCGCGCGACATTGCGGTTGTCCTCGCCGGCCTGGTTGGCGCAGCCGAACACCACATCGTCCAGCGCCGCCCAGTCCAGGTCGGGGTGGCGCGCCATCAGCGCCTTGATCGGGATGGCGCCGAGATCGTCGGCCCGCACCGGGGCCAGCGCCCCGGCATAGCGGCCGATCGGCGTGCGGGCGGCGTCGCAGATATAGGCGTCACGCATCTCAGGCGGTCTCTCCAACGGGCTTGGCCAGGCGCAGCGGCGCGTCGGTGCGGGCCTGCAGCGCCTCCAGCGTCAGGCCGGGCACCATCTCGACCACCGCGAAGCCTTCCGGCGTGACATCCAGCACGGCGAGGTTGGTGTAGACCCGCCGCACCGCGCCCATCGCGGTCAGCGGATAGCCGCAGCGGCGCACCAGGCGCGGCGCGCCCTCCTTGGTGGTGTGCTCCATCACCACCCAGAGCCGCTTGGCCCCGGCGGCGAGGTCCATCGCGCCGCCCACCGCCGGCGCGGTGTCATTGGCCGAGGTCGCCCAGTTGGCGACATCGCCATTCTCCGCCACCTCGAAGGCGCCGAGCACGCAGAGGTCCAGATGCCCGCCGCGGATCATCGCGAAGCTGTCGGCGTGGTGGACATAGGCGCCGCCGCGCACCAGCGTCACCTGCTGCTTGCCGGCATTGATCAGCCAGGGATCGGCATCCTCCGGCGCCGGGGCAGGGCCCATGCCCAGCACGCCATTCTCGGAATGGAACACCACCTCGCGCCCGGCGGGCACGAAATCGGCCACCAGCGTCGGGATGCCGATGCCGAGATTGACATACCAGCCCTCGGGAATGTCCTGCGCGACACGCGCGGCCATCTGCTTGCGGGCCATCGGGGTGAAGGCGGTCTCGCTCATGCTCGGGCCCTCCTCAGGCCTGGTGCGGCAGGTGGATGACGCGGTCGGTGAAGATGCCGGGGGTGACGACCTCCTCCGGGTCCAGCGTGCCGAGCGGCGCGATCTCGTCGACCTGCGCGATGGTCAGCTTCGCCGCCATGGCCATCACCGGGTTGAAGTTGCGGCCCGAGCGGCGATAGGTGAGGTTGCCCCAGCGATCGCCCTTATAGGCCTGCACCAGCGCCACATCGCCCGGCAGCGCGTGCTCCAGCACGCACATCGTGCCGCCGAACTCGGCGACCGGCTTGCCCTCGGTCAGCAGCGTGCCGTAGCCGGTGGGGGTGTAGAAGGCCGGCACGCCGGCGCCGGCGGCGCGCATGCGCTCGGCCAGCGTGCCCTGCGGCACGATCTCCAGCTCCAGCTTCCCGGCCTTGTACAACTCCTCGAACACCACCGAGCCGACGCTGCGCGGGAAGGAGCAGATGATCTTGCGCACCCGACCGAGTTCCATCAGCCGCGCCAGCCCGACGCGGCCGGTGCCGGCATTGTTGGCGACGATGGTCAGGTCGCGGGCGCCCTGCTCGATCAGCCCGTCGATCAGCGCGTCGGGCTGGCCGACCGAGCCGAAGCCGCCCACCAGCACCGTCGCGCCATCGGCGATGCCCGCCATCGCCTCGGCCATGCCTCGGACGATCTTGTTGATCATGCGTCTCTCCCAGGGACCCTTGCGGCGGTCACAGTAGGAGGGCGTGGGCGGGACGGGCAACGCCGTGCGCTATGCGCACGACGCTCCCGCAGCGGCCCGGCTCAGCAGCGGCCGAACCAGGTCCACATCAGCCGTCGCGTGCCCAGCACGGCGGCGGGCAGGCCGCGCCGCCGCAGGTCGCGCTCCATCTGCCGGATCTCCTCCGGCGTCAGGCCGCGCACCTGGCCGAGCAGCTGGCCCAGGCTGTGGCTGCCGCGCACGCACAGGTCGCGCTTCAGCGGCGCCGCCACCAGCCGGTTCCACAGCAGGCCCACGCTGTGGGTCGGGTTGCACGCCTCCGCCGCCTGGCAGGCAATCACCGCCAGCAGGGCGCGCTGCTCCGCCGGCGAGAGGCCGGCCTGCGCCACCTCCAGCGCCGCCTGGCGCTTCAGCGGCCAGCCGCGGCTGAACGGCGCCAGGGCGGCGACCTCCCCGGCGGTCAGGGTGCTGGCGGTCAATTCGCGCTGCAGCCGCGCCGTGTCATAGGCGGCAGCCGGCATCAGCCCGGCGGCGCGCAGGGCGCGCGACAGGCCGAGCTCCCCGGCGGCGATGGCGTGGCTGCGGCGCGAATAGGGGCGGTAATCCTCCCAGAAGGCGCGGAACGCCGCGCCGCGGAACACCTCCTGGCGGAACAGCAGGAAGAAGCTCTGCGCGTGGTGGTCGTGGTCGAAGCTCTCGAACAGGCACTGCCAGGGCTCGGGATTGTCCAGCATCGCCGCCAGCTCGGCGCCGAGCGCGCGGGGCCAGAACATGCTGTCATTGACCATCAGCAGATGCTCGGCCGTGTCGGTCAGCCCGCGCTGCTGCAGCCAGCGCAGCCCCCACTGGTAGGAGCCGATGTCGTGGCCGACATTCATCCGCTGCGCCAGATGCGCGCAGAGCGGCAGCACCGCCGCCTGCTGCGCCGGGGTGAGCGGCGCGGTGGCCACCACCACGCTGCGGAACCCGGCCTCGTCCAGCAGCCGCAGCAGCGTCAGGGTGAAGGTCAGGCTCTCTTCGCTGGGATAGATCGCCACGACGGCCAGGCGGCGCGGCGCCCCCTCCAGGCCCTGGCCGCCGGTCTGCTCGTCCAGCAGCCGCTCATGCAGCCGCTCGCGGTCGATCTGCCGGGAATCCAGGCGACGCGCCGCCCGCTCCTGCCGCCACGAATTCCAGTAGTGGGTGAAATGGTCCCGAACCAATCTGATACTGTCGAACACGCCTTGACCCGCATGGATGGCAAAGAGCGGCGGCAGGGGAGCCGCCTCCCGTGCCTCCACCCCCGGGCTGACGGGCCCGGCCTGGGCAGAGGCCGGAGGACAACGCGGGACAGCCGGAGATGATGCACAGGCTTCGCTTTTTTTCTTGCTAGCCGAAAGCGGGTCTGCTGCCCAGGCGTGGAGACAAAGCAACATAAAATTGAGATAATGCGCTTTGGCGGCCGCTGCTGCCGCCCCGGCCTTGTTCCTGCCGCCGGCCCGTGGCAATCGGCCGCGAAGTGGGGGAGAATGCCGCCCCCGCATCCCGGCGCCTGGCCGGGCCTTGCCCGCCGCCCGGATCGCCAAGCCTGCCATGACCGCCCCGCTTCCCCCGCCCCATGCGGGCATCGTCCTGTTCCATCCGGAGCCGGAGCAGCTCGACGCCACGCTGCGCGCCGTGCTGGCGGAGGCGGCGCATGTCTACCTGTTCCTCAACGCGCCGCTCTCCGAGGCGGCGCGGCGCTGTGTCGGGCGCCATGCCGGTCCCAGGTTGAGCCTGCTGGGCGATGGCGGCAATGCCGGGCTCGGCGTCGCCTACAACCGCATGGCCGAGGCGGCGCGCGCGTCCGGCGCCACGGCGCTGCTGCTGCTGGACCAGGATTCCTCGCCGCCGCCGGGCATGATCGGCGGGCTGCTGGCGCTGCGCGCGCGGCTGGCCGAGGCCGGCGTGGCGGTGGCG
>NZ_GG770778.1:359400-362873 GCF_000164635.1 Pseudoroseomonas cervicalis ATCC 49957
GATTCTACCCTGGAATCACCTTCCGCAATTCTCCCGCCGCCTGAAGCAGTGCCGGCAGCAGCCGCTCCCGCACCGTGTCCTGCGGCGCGCGGGCGGTCTGCACGCCGATATTGATGGCGGCGACGCAGCGGCCGCGCTGGTCGCGCACCGGCACGGCGAGCGAGCGCAGCCCGATCTCCAGCTCCTCTTCCACCAGCGCGTAGCCCTGGGCGCGGGCCTCGGCGATGGCGGCGCGGATTTCGGCGCGGCTGGTGCGGGTGTGGCTGGTCAGGGCTTCCGGCGTCAGGGCGGCGATGTGCTGTTCCAGCGCCCCGTCCGGCAGGGCGGAGAGCAAAGCGCGGCCGAGCGCCGTGCAATGCGCCGGCAGCCGGCTGCCGACGCCGAGGCTGATCGACATGATCCGCCGCGCCGCGGCGCGCGCCACATAGACCACCTCGGTCCCGTCCAGGATGGCGGCGGAGCAGCTCTCGCCGGTGGCCTCGCGCACCGCGTCGAGCTGGGGTTGCAGCAGTTCCGGCAGGGTGGCGCTGGACAGCCAGGCGCCGCCCAGCCGCAGCACGCGCGGCGTCAGCCAGTAGTGGCGGCCATCGCCCTCGGCATAGCCGAGCGCGGCCAGTGTCAGCAGGCAGCGCCGCGCGGCGGCGCGGGTCAGGCCGGTGGCGCGGGCGATCTCGGCGATGCTGGCGCGCGGGCGGGTGGCGTCGAAGGCCTCGATCACGGCGAGGCCGCGCGACAGGCCGCCCAGCACATCGCGCGCCGCCGGGCCGCGCTTCATGCCGGGCTGCCGCGCGGCGTCTCGGCCGCCACCTGCAAGAGCTGGGCGCGCAGCCAGGCGTGGCGGGCATCCTGCTGGTCGCGGCGGTGCCAGGCCATGTGCAGCGGCAGCGCGTCCAGCCGCCCATCGGCCAGCGGCACGGGCACGCAGGCGAAGCCGGACAGCGCCGCGTGGCGCAGCAGGCCGGGCAGGGTGGCGAGCATGGCGCTGCCGCGCAGGAAGGCGGCGATGCCGGTGAAATCCGGCAGGCGCAGGGCGATGTCGCGGTGGATGCCCTCGGCCTCCAGCCGCTTGTCGAATTCCAGCGCCTCGCCTTCGGGATGCACCACGGTGATATGGCGGGCGGCGAGGTAGTCCTCGGCATTGCGCGGCGCCGCGCGGCAGGCCGGGTCGTAGAAGCAGGCGAAGCGGTCGGAGAGCAGCCGCCTTCGCAGGATGTCGGTGCCGGAGGGCGGGATCGGGGTGATCACCAGGTCGCAGCCGCGCTCGCGCAGCAGGGCGGCGCCGGGCGCGCCGGAGGGCACCACCTTCAGGCTGAGCTGCGCCACCTGCGCCGCGACGCGCGCATGGAAGCGCGGCAGCAGCAGGTCGCGCTGGAAGTCGTTGGCGGCGATGGTCAGCGCCAGCCGGGCGGTGGCGGGGGCGAAGCTCTGCGGCCGGGCCAGCGCCTGCAACCCGTCCAGCAGCGCCTGGGCCGGGCCGGCCAGCGCCCGGGCCCGCGGGGTGGCCACGATGCCGCGGCCGGATTTGACGAAGAGCGGATCGCCCAGCAGGGCGCGCAGCCGGATCAGCCCATGGCTGGCCGCCGACTGGCTGAGGCCGAGCCGGTGGGCGGCGGCGGTGACCGAGCCTTCCTCCAGCACCGCCAGGAACAGGCGCAGCGCGTGGCCGTCCAGCGCCAAGGCATCGATGCCGTTCATGCATCGCATGCTACCGGCCCGGTTTCTTCATGCAAGCGGGCGCGGCATGCTGGGGAGGACCGGGCCCTGCCGCCCGGGCGGAGGACACGCCATGCCCCAGCCGGGCGACATCATCAAGCGCAACCGCGCCCTGCACCCGCCGGCCTACACGCCGAACTACAAGACCAGCGTGCTGCGCAGCCCGCGCTGCGCCCTGGTCTCGGTCGAGCCGGGGCCGGGGGAGAACACCGGGCCCATCTTCAAGGCCAACATCCTGGCGCCGCTGGAGAACGACCTGATCCGCAACTACGCCAAGGATGGCGAGGCGATCGGCGAGCGCATCATCGTCTTCGGCAAGGTGCTGGACGAGAATGCGCGCCCCGTGCGCAACACGCTGATCGAGGTGTGGCAGGCCAATGCCGGCGGCCGCTACCGGCACAAGAACGACGCCTATCTGGCGCCGCTGGACCCGAATTTCGGCGGCGCCGGGCGCTGCATGACGGATGGCGACGGCAACTACTTCTTCCGCACCGTGCGCCCCGGCCCCTATCCCTGGCGCAACCACGGCAGCGACTGGCGCCCGGCGCATATCCATTTCTCGCTGTTCGGCGATGCCTTCGTCCAGCGCCTGGTCAGCCAGCTCTATTTCGAGGGCGACCCGCTGATCGGCCTCTGCCCGATCCTCGGCACGCTGCCCGACGCGGCGGCGCGGGAGCGGCTGGTGGCGAAGCTCGACATGAACCACAGCGTGCCCTTCGACGCGCTGGCCTACCGCTTCGACATCGTGCTGCGCGGCCGCCGCCAGACCTTCTTCGAGACCCGCCCGGAGGGGATGTGACCATGCCCGTGCAGCATCTTCAGGAAACGCCGAGCCAGACCGGCGGCCCCTATGTGCATATCGGCACGCTGCCGGCCTTCGCCGGGCTGGCGATCCGCACCCAGGAGCAGCCGCACCTGATCACCGGCCCGGGCGAGCGCATCCGCATCGAGGGCGTGGTAACCGACGGCTCCGGCCATGCGGTGCGCGACGCGCTGCTGGAACTGTGGCAGGCCGATGCCCAGGGCCGGCACGATGCGGAGGATTTCCTCGGCTGGGGCCGCGCCGCGGCCGATGCGGCGACCGGGGAATGGTTCTTCGAGACCATCCGCCCCGGCGCCGTGCCCTGGCGCGACGGCCGGCCCCAGGCGCCGCATGTCTCGCTGCTGATCTTCGCGCGCGGCATCAACATCCACCTGCACACGCGCATGTATTTCCCCGAGGACGCGGCGGCGCTGGAGGCGGACCCGGTGTTGCGCTGCGTCGAGCAGGTGGGGCGCCGCGCCACGCTGCTCGGCCGCCCGGTCGAGGGGCGCGCCATGCCCACCTACCGCTTCGAGATCCGCCTGCAGGGCGAGGGCGAGACGGTGTTTTTCGATATGTGAGGCACGGGCGCGGCGGGGGCGCCGCGCCCGGTGTTTCCGCGCCCGGGGCTCAGGCGGGGCTGAGCTTCCAGGCGCAGCCGGCGCTCTCGACGCGCCGGAAGCCCTCGATATGCCCCCCCGCCACCACCCAGCCCTCGGCGGCGCAGCGGCGCAGCAGGGTGTGGCGGGTCGTCGCCCCCGCCTGCGGGTCGAGGTCGAGGTCGCAGGCCAGGCCGATATCCGGGTCGGCCGCCTGCAACTCGGCCATGTGCAGCGCATCGCCCCAGAGCAGCAGGTCGCCCAGCAGGTAGCCGGTATGGCCGGGCGTGTGGCCGGGCAGCGGCAGCGCCTCGATCCCCGGCAGCACCGCGCCCGGCCCGGTCGGGCGCAGCCGCCCG
>NZ_GG770778.1:364412-368041 GCF_000164635.1 Pseudoroseomonas cervicalis ATCC 49957
GGCCGGGGCGGCTGGCGCGGAACTCCTCGGCCAGCTCGGCGAAGCGGCGCAGCACGCGGTGGCGCAGCAGCGCCGCGCGGTCGAGCGGCAGCAGCGCCGCCTCCTCGGGCAGCGTGTCCTCGGCCAGCAGCTCGGCCGCGTAGGGCAGGCCGATGCTGAGCACCCAGCCATCCGTGCCGGGGCGGAAGGCGAAGCCATGGATCACCGCCGGCGGCAGCAGCAGCAGGGCGGGGGCGGTGAAAGGGTGTTCGGCGCCGTCGAACTGCGCCCGGCCCTCGCCCCGTGTCGCCAGCAGCAATTGCAGCAGGCCGGGATGCCGGTGCGGCGCGATGCGCCAGCCATGCCGCCCGGCGCGCTCGGGGATCGTCTCGATATGCAGGAAGCGGCTATCCGCCGCGTCCTCGGCCTCGCCATACAGGAAGAAACGGGGCACCAGCTGCATGGCGGAAAAGTGCCGGAATTCCGCCCTTCCGTCCATTCCGGCGCCTTGCTTTGGCTGGATATCCTGCGGCCAAGCAGGATCGCAGGAGGAAAAGTCCATGAACAGCACGCAACGCCGCGCCGCCCCGGTCGGCATCATCGGCTGCGGCCCGGCCGGGCTGTTCCTGGCGCATCTGCTGCACCGCGCCGGCATCGGCAGCGTCATCCTGGAAAGCCGCAGCCGCGCCGAGGTGGAAGGCACCATCCGCGCCGGCGTGCTGGAGCACTGGGTGACCGAGCTGATGCACCAGATGGGGCTCGGCGAGCGGATGGCGCGGGAGGGGCATTTCCACACCGGCATCACCCTGCAATGGAACCGCCAGCGCCTGCATCTCGACATGGAGGAGCTGACCGGCGGCAAGAAGGTGACGGTCTATGCCCAGCACGAGGTGCTGAAGGATCTGATCGCCGCGCGCCTGGCCGATGGGGGAGAAATCCTGTTCGGGGTGGCCGACACGGCGATCCACGGCATCGACACCGACCGGCCTTTCCTCACCTGGCGCGACGGCGCGGAGGGCGAGGCGCAGCGCCTGGATTGCGACTACATCGTCGCCGCCGACGGCTTCCACGGGCCGGGGCGGCAGGCCATCCCCGCCGCCATGCGCACCGAGTACCAGAAGATCTACCCCTTCGGCTGGCTCGGCATCCTGGCCCGCGCGCCGCTCTCCTGGCACGAGCTGATCTACGCCAACCAGGGCGAGGGTTTTGCCCTGTTGTCCACGCGCTCGCCCGAGATCCAGCGCATGTACATCCAGTGCGACCCGCGGGACGACATCGCCAACTGGTCCGATGCCCGCATCTGGGACGAATTGCAGGCGCGGCTGGCCACCGAGGATGGCTGGCAGCTGCAACAGGGAGAGATCTTCCAGAAGGGCATCATCCCGCTGCGCAGCTTCGTCTGCGAGCCGATGCAGCATGGCCGGCTGTTCCTGGCCGGCGACGCCGCGCACATCGTGCCGCCCACCGGCGCCAAGGGGCTGAACCTAGCGGTGGCCGATGTGCTGGTGCTCTCCCGCGCGCTGGAGGCGAAGTATCGCCGCAACGACGGCGAGGCGCTGGCGCGCTACAGCGCCACCGCCCTGCGCCGCGTCTGGAAGGGCGAGCGCTTCTCCTGGTACATGACCACCATGCTGCACCGGAACGCTGACGAGACGCCTTTCGAGCAGCGCATCCACCTGGCCGATCTCGATTTCGTCCGCACCTCCCGCGCCGCGGCCATGGCGCTGGCGGAGAATTATGTGGGGCTGCCCTTCGACGAATAAGCGTGTGGCTTGAGGGGGCTTTGCCCCCTCAAACTCCCCCAGCAGGGGACGGGGTCCCCTGCACCCGCCATCAGGGGGGGGCGCGCTAGCCGGGCTGGTGGGTCAGCAGGCGGCGGCGCGGCAACGTCATCCAGGTGCGCGCGCCAATACCCTGCACCGCCTCGATGGTCAGCTCGCCCTCATGCGCGTGCAGCAACTGCCGCGCCACCAGCAGGCCCAGCCCCAGGCCGCGCGTGCCGGATTGCCGGCCCAGCACGGACAGATCCTCGGCCGGCAGGCCGGCGCCCTCATCCTCGATGACGATCGCCACCGTCTCGTCGCTGCGCACCAGTTGCAGGGCGATCGGGTCGCCATCGCGGCTCAGCCGCACGGCCCGCGTCAGCACCTGGCGCAGCGCGCCGCGCAGCGCCCGCGCATCGGCCAGCAGCGCCGCCTGGTGCAGCTCGGGCGCCACGCGCCATTGCCGCTGGCCAGGGGCCAGGGCCAGCGAGACCTGCTCGATCGCCTCCTGCAACACCGGGCCGAGCAGGATGCGCTCCTCCTTCAGCACGCGCGGGCCGGAGCGGGCGCCGGCGGTGTCATGCACATCGGCGGCGAGGCCGAGCACGGCGCGCGCCTGCCGCTCCAGCCGCTGCTCGCGCCCCGCCTCGCCCATCAGCGTCAGGCCGAGGGCGTGCAACTCCTGCGCGAACAGTTCGAGCTGCCGGCCGCGCTCGGCCAGCGCCTCGGCCATCCGGTCGGCGCGCGCCTCGGCCTGGCGGCGGCGGCGCCATTGCCAGAAGGCGGCCCCGGCGAGGCAGGGCAGGGCACCCAGGGAGGCGAACAGAAATTGAGACATGGGCCGATGCTCGGCCATGTCGGTTAAGCAAAGGTAAAAGCCGCGCCAAAAAACGAGACGGGTCCGCCGGGCGCGGGCCCCTGGAGCGCGGGCATGAAAAAACGCGCCATGCGGGGCATGGCGCGTCGTCTCACGCGGCGGGGCGGAGCGCCCCGGCGGCGAACCGGCTCAGGCCGCGGCGGCGGCCGAGGCGGCCTTCTTCACCTGCGCCTTGGCGATGCGGCGCTTCAGCACCAGCGCCTCGGTCGGCAGCTTGCGGTCGGGGGTGCCGAGCAGGAAGGAATCCAGCCCGCCATTGTGCTCCACGGTGCGGATGCCGTTGGTCGACAGGCGGATCTGCACGGAGGTGCCGAGCACGTCGGAGAAGAACGAGGTCTCCTGCAGGTTCGGGAGGAACCGGCGACGCGTCTTGTTGTTGGCGTGGCTGACGTTGTTGCCCGTCAGCACGCCCTTGCCGGTGATGCCGCAACGGCGAGCCATGGCGCTACCCTTCAAAGGACGATCAGGGCCGCGGCAGAGACCGCACACCCGGGATGAAAAACAGACGGGGCGTATGGCGCGGCCCCGGGGGAGAGTCAAGGATTCGGCGGCGCAAAAGCCACGCCGCGGCGCGCCTCACATGCTGCCGGAGCCGGGCTGCGGCGCCGATTGCCGCATCTCCGCCAGCTCGCCCGATTCGACGGAGGCCAGCGCGCTGCGCAGCACATTGGCGATCGCCTCGTCGCGCATCGAGCGCGCCATCAGCCCCAGCGCGCCGCCCAGCAGGGCGGAGGCGACGGAGATCGGCGCGATCTTCTGCTCGATCATGTATTCGATCGCCTTGTCCACGACGGAACCGGCATGGCTGAGGTCTTCCGGGGCCACCCCCTGCGGATCGAGTTGCATCTGGTGCCCTCCTGATACGGTCCGGTCACATAGTCAGGATGCGGGGCCGGCAAAACCCCCGCTCTCCCTTCCTTTTCGTCATTTTTGCCCGGCGGGACCGGTCACGCCCCGCCGGGGGCTGGTTCAGCCGGGCGGGTTGGCGGGCTTGGCGCCCGGTTCCACCC
>NZ_GG770778.1:369387-388302 GCF_000164635.1 Pseudoroseomonas cervicalis ATCC 49957
CGCTGGCCGAGGCGGCGCAGGGCCTGGCCAAGGCCGGCTATCTGCGGCTGCGCGGCGAGCCCTTCGACATCCGCGCCGAGCCCGAGGGGCCGGTGCTGGCGACGCTGGACCGCGGCGCCGTGCCGGCCTTTGGCGTGCTGGCGCAGGGGGTGCACCTGAACGGGCTGGTGCGGCGCGCGGACGGGCTGCATCTGTGGCTGGGCAAGCGGGCGCGCGACAAGGCGGTGGCGCCGGGGCAGTGGGACAACATCGTCGCCGGCGGCACGCCCGCCGGGCTGTCCCCGCAGGAGACGCTGGTGAAGGAGGCGGCCGAGGAGGCCGGCCTGGCGCCGGAGCTGGTGGCGCGGGCGCGCCCGGTCTCGCGCCTCTCCTACATCATGCAGGTGCCGGAGGGGCTGCGGCGCGACATCCTGCATGTCTACGACCTCGACATCCCCGAGGATGTGACGCCCGCGCCGCAGGATGACGAGGTGGAGCATTTCGAGCTGTGGCCGGTGCGGCGCGTGCTGGAGGCGGTGCGCGACACGGATGGCTTCAAGTTCAACGTCAACCTGGTGCTGATCGACCTGTTCCTGCGCGAGGGGCTGATCGACCCCGACGGCGCGGAGGGGCGCAGCCTGGCGCTCGGCCTGCGCGCCGGCGCATGAAGAAGGCCCGGGGACGATGCCCCCGGGCCCGGTCGTGTCAGCGCAGCGGCTGGGCCTGCACCCCGCCGCCCGGCTGGTAGGAGGGCGGCGGCTCATAGCCCGGGGTGGTGGGCGGGATCTGCGCCTGCCCGGCCGGGGCGGGGGCCACCGCGCCGGTGGGCGGCGTCTGGCCGCCGAAGCGCAGCAGCACGGCGCGCAGCGGGTCGGCCCCCGGATTGTGCGCCGCCATGTCGATGACGATCTGCCGCGCGCTGTAGCCCTGGCCGTAATAGGCGCGGTTGGCGTCGCTGCGGCTGGTCATCAGCGAGCCGTCGAGGGCGATGCCGGCATAGAGGCCGCGGCTCTTGGCGAAGGTCACGATGTCGGCGCCGACGGCGGCGGTGGTGGAGCCGGCGATGCCGCCGCCGATCGTCGCCACCGCGATGGAGGCGTCGGCGCCGATCTTGAACTGGCTGTCCATCAGGGCGTTCAGCCCCTTGTCGGTCAGCACCATCATCATGACCATGGCGTCCTGCACGCCGATCTGGAAGCCGATGCTGCCGCTGCCCAGCCCGTAGAAGGCGGGGGAGGACCAGGAGCCGGCGCCGTCGCGCGCCAGCAGCACGCAGGAGCCGCCCTGGCCGCCCAGGATGAAGCCGGCGCGGAAGATGCGCGGGCAGACCATGACGGCGCGCGCCCGGCGCAGCAGCACGATGGCGTCGTTGAAATGGGCCGCGTTGCCGCCGTCGCCGGCGCCGAGCATCTCCTGCACGGCGAGCGTCGAGCGGTCGACCAGCGCCTGCTCCTCCACCTGCGCGGCGGCGGGGCGGGCGAGGGCGAGCAACCCGGCGAGCGCCAGGGCGAGTGGGGCCGGGACCGATGCAAGGATCGAGCGCCGCATGAGCATCCTCCGCCAAGCTGTTGCGGAGACATGAACTCCTGACTGCGGCATGACAAGGGCAGTTTGTGGCCGGCCGGGGGGCAGGCGGGGCGGCCGGCAACACAATCCCGGGCGCGGGCCGCGGCTCAGGCGGCGGCCGGCGCCTCCTCGTTGACCGAGGCGATGCGCCAGTCGGCGCCGTGCTTCTCCAGCCGGGTCAGGGAGAGGTTCTTCACCGAGAGCTGGAAGGCCTGGTGCGGGTCGAGCCGCAGCGCATGGGCGAGGGCCGCGCGGATCGAGCCGCCATGCGCCACGATCACCACATCCTGGCCTTCGAGCGCCTCCGCCAGTTCCTCCAGCGTCGGGCCGACGCGGTCGATGACGTCCTGCAGGCTCTCGCCGCCCGGCGGGCGTTCCAGCGCGCCATGCGGCCAGAAGGGGTGGGGCGGGTCGTTCAGCAGCTCGGTCAGCGCCTCATGGGTGATGCCCTGCCACTGGCCCAGATGCTGCTCGGCGAAGCGGGGCTCCACGCTCATCACCGGCGCGGCGTAGCCGGCGGCGAAGATCGCCTCGGCGGTGGCGCGGGTGCGGGAGAGGGGCGTGTGGAACCAGCGCGCGCCGGCGGGCAGGCGCTGCGCCAGCCAGCGATAGGCGGCGCTGTCCTGCGCCAGGGCGAGGGCGCAGATGGAGACGTCCATGTCGCCATACAGCACCAGCCGGGCCGAGGGTTCGACGATGGCGTGGCGGATCAGGAAGAAGCGGGTCGGGGTCACGCGGCGTGTGTAGGCCAGAAACGCCGCCGGGGAAATCCGCCGCCGGACGGCGGGGCGGTGCCGCGAAGCCCGCCGGGTTTACCGTAACTTTACCGAAACGGGAGGAAGCTGCCGCTCGACAAAACGCCGCGGTGCGCCGGATCTTCCGCCACCGCGCTGGCGACCCCGACCGGGGTTGAGGAGCGCAGGATGCCGGTTTCGCACCACGACATGCCGCTGCCCGCCGAGTTGCCGCCGCCGGGCGAATGGAGCGGCGGCGGTCCGGCCCTGCCGGTGGCGCCCGAGGCGGGGTTGCCCGCCTGGTCCGCCGCCCCGGCCGCCCTGGCCGAGCAGGCGGCGCAACTCTCCTTCAGCGCCACCCTGCCGGGCTGGGACGCGGTGCCGCCTCGGGCCGAGCTGGCCTCGCTGGCCGCCGCCCTGGCCCTGCATCTGAGCCTGCAGCCCGAGTCCTGCATCGGCTTCGACACCGCCGCCGTGCTCGACCCCACGGCCGACATGCCGGAGCCGAGCCGGGAGGCGCTGGCCGAGGCCCTGGCCCGCCTGCTGCGCCGCCCCTCCGAGGCCGCCGACCGGCTCTGGTTCGGCTGAGCCGGGCCGGGCGGGCGGGCGGAGTAGGGGAGTAGGAAGGCAGCGGGGGCAGGGCGGCGGGCTATTCGCCGATATTGCTCAGCGCGCCGCTGCGCCGCGCCGCCTCGAACTGGCCCAGGAACACCCGGCCCAGCACCAGCAGCCAGAGCGCATCCAGCGCGAAGGCCGCCAGCAGATGGCCGCTCGCCACCTCGCCATGCAGCAGGGCGGCGCGCATGCCCTCGAACACATGCGCCGCCGGCAGGGCGGAGGCCACCCATTGCAGCGCCACCGGCAGCGTCTCCATCGGGTAGAAGACGCAGGCGAAGGGCGTCAGCCCGAACAGCACCGACCAGGCCAGCGGCTCCGCCCCCGCCCCGTGCCGCAGGATCATGGCGGTGACGCCGAGCGCCACGGCCCAGCCCATCATCATCAGCGCGGCGAAGAACAGCACCACCACCGGCCCCAGCGCGAACAGGCCGAAGCCGTAGAGCAGCCAGGCTAGCCCCACCGCCGGCAGCACGCCCACCAGCATGCGCAGCGTGCTCATCACGACCAGCCCTGCCACCAGCTCGCGCGGGCGCAGCGGGCTGACGAAGAGATGGCCGAGATTGCGGCTCCAGATCTCCTCCAGGAAGGACAGGGCGAAGCCCATCTGGCTGCGCAGCGCGACTTCCCACAGCAGCACCCCGCCCAGCAGGATGCCGGCGGCGACGCTGCCGGTGTTCTGCTGCACCCCGGCCAGGTAGGCGGTGACGAAGCCCCAGACCAGCATCTGCAGCACCGGCCAATACATCAGCTCGATCAGCCGCGGCCAGGAGCGCCGGTAGAGCGCCAGGTGCCGGTAGACCAGGCCCCAGATCCGCTGCGCCGCGCCGCTCATGCCGCGCCCTCCGCCGCCGCGCCCTGGCCGCGCGCGATATCGAGAAAAACATCCTCCAGGCTGTCGCGGCCATAGCGGGCGACCAGCGCGGCGGGCGCGCCCTGGTCCACCAGCCGGCCGCGCTTCATCACCAGCACATGGCCGCAGAGCCGTTCCACCTCGGCCATGTTGTGGCTGGCCAGCAGGATGGCGCAGCCGCTCTGCGCCCGGTAGCGCTCCAGCCAGCCGCGCACCCAATCGGCGGTGTCGGGGTCGAGGCTCGCCGTCGGCTCGTCCAGCAGCAGCAGCTCGGGCCGGTTGATCAGCGACTTGGCCAGCGCCACCCGCGTCTTCTGCCCGGCCGAAAGCTGCCCCGCCGGCCGTTCCAGGATGTCTTCCAGTTGCAGCTCGGCGGCCAGCTCGGCGATGCGGCGGTCGGCGCCGCGCACGCCGTAGAGATGCGCGTAGACGCGCAGATTCTCGGCGACGCTCAGCTTGTGCGGCAGGGCGACATAGGGCGAGGAGAAATTCATCCGCGCCAGCGCCGCGAAACGGTCCCGCGCCATGTCATGGCCCAGCACCAAAGCGCGCCCCTCGCTCGGCACCAGCAGGCCGAGCAGCATGGCGATGGTCGTGCTCTTGCCCGCCCCATTGCCGCCGAGCAGCCCCCAGGTGGCGCCGCGCGGCAGGGCGAAGCTCAGCCCCGCCACCGCCGCATCCGCCGCGCCGTAGCGTTTCGTCAGGCCCTCGGCCCGGATCACCGCATCATCCCGCATGGCACCGGATTAGGGGGCGAAGCGCGCGCTGCCCAGGGGGGGGCGGGGGCGAGGCGGGGCCGCGCCCCGCCCCGGGCTCGTGCAGATTTGCCGCCGCCACCGCCGCCATGCCATACCGGCCGGTGTTGCGTCGCACCATGCCGGGAGCCTGCCATGCCCCTCTCCCCGCCCGCCGCGCGCTCACCCCTGCACCGGCGCCAGCTGGAGATGCGGGGCTTTGCGCGCGAGGACGGCCTGTTCGACATCGAGGGCCACCTGATCGACACCAAGCCCGAGGGCTTCGAGACCATCGACCGCGCCGTGCCGGCCGGCGAGCCGCTGCACGGCATGTGGATCCGCCTGACCATCGACGCCGACATGGTGATCCAGGCCTGCGAGGCGGTGACCGACCACGGCCCCTACGCCATCTGCCCCTCCGCCGCGCCGAATTTCGCGCGCCTGGCCGGCCTGCGCATCGGCCCCGGCTTCAACCGCGCGGTGCAGGAGCGGGTGGGCGGCACCGAGGGCTGCACACATCTGCGCGAGATGCTCTCCCAGCTCGCCACCGTGGCCTTCCAGGCGACCTATGCGGTGCGGCTGGCGAAGCGCCAGCGCGACTCCGGCAGCACCCGCCCGGCCGCGCTGATCAACACCTGCCTGGCCTATGCCGAGGACAGCCCCGTGGTCGCCCGGCAGTGGCCGCTGGCCCCCGTGCTGCCGTCCGCCGCTTCCTAGAGCAGATCGCGATCAGGCTGCTTTGCCTGATCGCGTGAAGATGCTCTTAAAACAATAATCTAGAGCATTGTCCGTGAGCCAGTGCGAACGGACAATGCTCTAGGCTTTCTGTCGGGCTGCCGCTGTCCTCCGCACCGGCGGGACGCGGCATGGGCCGGGCCGGTGGCAGGGCGGAGGCTTCAGGCGTCGGCGCTGAAGAACTCGTTCAGCCAGCGGCGGAAGCGCGATGGGGCGGGGCCGGCGGCTGCCTCCTCCTCCTCCTCCTGCTCGGGCGGGCCCAGCCTGCGGGCGAGGGCCGCCAGCTTCGGGTTGTCCGGCATCCGCCCGGCGGCGCCATGGGCGACGCGCTGCGCGGCGTTCAGCCGGCCGGTGCGTTCCAGCGCGCGGGCCAGGCCGATCTGCGCATCGGCATTGTCCGGATCCCGCTCGACCACGGCGCGGTAGAGCGGCTCGGCCTGGGCCGGCTCGCCGACATAGAGCAGCAGCTGCCCAAGCCAGAGGCAGGTCTCCGGCTCCGGGCTGCCCCCCTCCATCAGGCGGCGCACCAGGCTCACCGCCTCGGCCCGGTCGCCGCGGGCGGCCAGGGTCTGGCTGAGGCCGAGCAGCGCCTTGGCGTGGTGCGGGTCGATCTCCAGCACGGCGCGATACTGGACCTCGCAGGCATCGGCCCGCCCGGCCTTCAGCAGCATCTGCGCCAGATACATGCGCAGCTCGACATGGTCCGGCATCTGCTCGATGCCGCCCAGGCACAGCGCGATCGCCTCGTCCCGCCGCTTCTGCGCGCTGAGCGACAGGGACAGGCCCTGCCAGGCGTTGATCGGCCGCGGGTCCAGCGCCAGGGCGCTCCGGAAGGCCTGCTCGCTCTCCGCGAAGTTCTTCATGCCGATCATCAGGTGGCCGACCCGCGCATGCAGCGCGGCATCGGTCGGCCAGGCCTTGAGCTGCAGCATGGCGATGTCGCGCGCCCGCCGGTTCTGCTTGACCGAGCGCAGATGCTGCACCCGCTGCGAGAGGGCGCGCTGCACCTCGAAGCTGATGGCGCTGCGCGGCACGCCCTGGCGGCGGGCGCGCCGCCACAGCGCGTTGCCCATGCGCAGATGGCCGCGCCGGAAGGCGGCGCTGCCCATGAAGCGGGCCCAGTGCGGGCTGCTGTGCCGCCGCGCCCGCATCAGCGCCACCAGCCCCGGCAGGTCCTGCGCCATCACCCGCTCCAGCACCTGGATCAGGAACGCGCTGTCGATCAGCAGCCAGATCGCGGCATGGTCCATGAAGGGGGTGCGCACCCAGTGCACGCCGCGCCGCGCCAGGCGCTGCGCCTGGCCGCGATCCTCCGGCATGTAGGGGTCGGCCAGCATCACCGCGAAGTCGCCGGCCTCGCCCGGCAGCAGCGCCATGTGGCCGTGCAGCGCCGGCTTGAAGAAGCGGTGGAAGCGGCTGTCCCAGGGCACCTCGTCCGGGTCGATGCTGTCCTGCGGGCAGATCGCCAGCGCATGCGCGGCGCCGAGCCGGGCCGCGTGCTTCAGCGCCGCATGCCCGCCCATGCTGTAGCCATAGGTGATGGCCGGGCCGCGCAGCGCCGCGCGCACCGCCGGCGCCGCCTTGGCCACCGAGGCGGCGGGGTACCAGTTCTCCCCCTTCGGCACGAAGCCGATGACATCGAGGCCGAGCTTGGCCGCCGGTTCCTGGCCCCAGACGGCGTTGTCGCGCGCGCGGAAGGTGAGGTCGGCGAAGGTGATCAGCGTGGGAGAGCCGGGCGCCGGGTTGGGCGCCGGCCGGTGCACCACCAGGAAATGCTCGTCTTCATAGAGGACGCTGCTGTCGCTCATGCGAATCTCCTCGCGGCGCGGGGCGGTATCGCTGGGCGGGCCGCGGCCATGCTCAGCCCGCGCCGCCGGGCGCCGCTTCCTCCGGTGTCAGCAGGCGCAGCGACAGCGCGTGCAGCCCGCTGCCGAACTCGGCGGCCAGCGCGGCATGCACGGCGCGCGACCGTGCCACGCGGCTCATGCCCCGGAAATCCGGGGCGATCACCACCAGATTGTAATGCGTCTCGCCACCCGGCCGGGCGCCGGCATGGCCGGCATGGCGGTGGCTGTCATCCTCGATGCGGATCTCGGCGGCGGCGAAGGCCTCCAGGAGGACTTCCCGCATGCGTTCGGCGCGTGTCAGCATGGCCGGTGGTTTTCCACGCGCCGGCCGCTCTGCCAAGCGAAAGGTTTGCAATCTGCCGCCTTGCGGCCCCACTCATCCAGGACCATAAACCTTCAAATGGCCCGCCGCGGCGAACGTCCCCGAACCGACAGCTCCACCCCCTTCAGGCCCTGCGACGCGCCGGGCTGCGAGGCTGCGGGCGAGTTTCGCGCCCCGCGTGACCGGTCACGCCTGCGCGACTACTACCATTTCTGCCTGGAGCATGTCCGCGCCTACAACCAGGCCTGGGACTACTACAAGGGCATGGCGCCGGACGAGATCGAGACGGCGCTGCGCGACGACAGCGGCTGGCAGCGCCCGACCTGGCCGCTCGGCCGGCTGGGCGGCCAGCGCAAGCTGAACCCGGAGATCTTCCGCGACCCGCTCGGCCTGTTCGGCGAGGCGCCGCCCACGCCGCGCAAGAGCGCCAAGGAGGCGCCGCCCGAGCTGCGCGCCGCGCTCGACATGCTGGGCCTCGGCTGGCCGCTCGAGGAAGAAACGCTGCGCGCCCGCTACAAGGAGCTGGCCAAGCGCTACCACCCGGACACCAATGGCGGGGACAAGACCGCCGAGGACCGTCTGAAGGACATCAACCGCGCCTACAGCCTGCTGCGCAAGCGGCTGGCGGCGGCGGTGCAGGAGGGGGCGGCCAAGCCCGACCCCTCCGCCGCCAGCCGGGCCGCATGAGAGACCAGGGCGAGACGAACGAGGCCGGCCGCGCTGCGCGCGACGGCAAAAGCCCAGAGCGAAGAGAGCAGAGCGAAGAGAGCCCGATGACCAAGGTCGCTACCCTTTCCGACGTCCGCCCCACCTCCGCCATCGACCTTCCCGACATGACCGTGAAGGTGCGCGAGGTGTTCGGCATCGACAGCGACCTGGAGGTGCCCGCCTTCTCGGTCCGCACCGAGCATGTGCCGGAGGTCGACCCCACCTACAAGTTCGACCGCGACACCACGCTGGCCATCCTGGCGGGCTTCGCCTTCAACCGGCGCGTCATGGTCCAGGGCTATCACGGCACCGGCAAGTCGACGCATATCGAGCAGGTGGCGGCGCGGCTGAACTGGCCCTGCATCCGCGTCAACCTCGACAGCCACATCAGCCGTATCGACCTGATCGGCAAGGACGCCATCGTCCTGAAGGACGGCAAGCAGGTCACCGAGTTCCGCGAGGGCATCCTGCCCTGGGCGCTGCAGCACCCCTGCGCCATGGTGTTCGACGAATACGACGCCGGCCGCCCGGACGTGATGTTCGTCATCCAGCGCGTGCTGGAGGTCGAGGGCAAGCTGACCCTGCTCGACCAGAACCGCGTCATCCGGCCGCACGGCGCCTTCCGCATCTTCGCCACCGCCAACACGGTGGGCCTGGGCGACACCACCGGCCTCTACCACGGCACCCAGCAGATCAATCAGGGCCAGATGGACCGCTGGAACATCGTGGCCACGCTGAACTACCTGCCGCACGCCCAGGAAAGCCAGATCGTCGCCGCCAAGATGGGGCTGAAGCCCGAGGACACCGCCGGGCGCAAGCAGATCGAGGCGATGGTGGCGCTGGCCGACCTGACCCGCGCCGGCTTCATCGCCGGCGACATCTCCACCGTCATGTCGCCGCGCACCGTCATCACCTGGGCGGAGAATGCCCGCATCTTCGGGGATGTCGGCTTCGCCTTCCGGCTCTCCTTCCTCAACAAGTGCGACGAGGCGGAGCGGTCGACCGTCGCCGAGTACTATCAGCGCTGCTTCAACGAGGAAGTGCCGACCGGCCTGCTGGTCCGCAAGAACTGATGGTCCTGGCCAGGAGGGGCGCCGCCCCTCCTGGACCACCCCGCCAGGAGGCCGAGCCTCCTGGACCTCCCAGCAGGGGCGAGCGATGAGCGGTAGCGGCAAGGACCTGACGCGTCAGGAAGAATTCAAGCGGGCCACCGCCGGCACCTTGCGCGCCATCGCGCGCAACGCCGAGGTGCAGGTGGCCTATCAGCCGGGGCCCTCGGGCCTGGCCGGCAAGCGGGCGCGGCTGCCGCTGCCCACACGCGCCCTGCCGCCGGCCGAGATGGCCCGGCTGCGCGGCGCGGCGGACGCCATCGCGCTGCGCCTGCGCCACCATGACGAGGCCGCCCACGCCGCCCGCACCCCCGCCCGCCGCGAGGCGCGCGAGGTGTTCGACGCGCTGGAACAGGCGCGCGTCGAGGTGGTCGGCTCCCGGCTGATGCCGGGCGTCGCCGCCAACCTCACCGCCCGGCTCTCGGAGACCTGCGAGGCCGAGGGCTACGACCGGATGACCCGCAAGGACCAGCTGCCGCTGCCGGCGGCGCTTTCCCTGCTGGCGCGGGAGCGCCTCTCCGGCCAGCCGGCGCCCGCCGCGGCGCAGCGCGTGCTCGACCTCTGGCGCCACACGCTGGGCGAGAAGGCGGAGACGGCGCTGGACGAGATGGCCGCGGCCAGCGACGACCAGGACAAATTCGCCCGCGCCGCGCGCAAGCTGCTCTCCGCCCTCGACCTCGCCGAGGCCGAGGTGGAGGCCGAGGCCGAGGATGACGAGCAGGCCGAGGAAGGCGCCGAGGCCAATAGCCAGCAGGACAATTCCTCCGAGGGCGAGGCGCAAAGCCAGGAGAGCGACCCGACGCTCGGCGCCCAGCCGGAATCCATGCAGGGCGAGGGCGCCGAGGAAGAGGGCGAGACCCAGGAGGAAGAGGGTGTCGCGGCCGAGGGCGAGGACCGCCCGGGCGGCCCGCAGCAGCGGCGCGAGGCGCCGCCGGCCGATGATTCCAGCGTCTACCGCGCCTTCACCAAGAAGTTCGACGAGGAGGTCTCGGCCGACGATCTCTGCGACGCCGAGGAGCTGGCGCGGCTGCGCCAGCAGCTCGACCAGCAGCTGTCGCACCTCCAGGGCGTCGTCTCCAAGCTGGCCAACCGGCTGCAGCGCCGGCTGCTGGCGCAGCAGCAGCGCGCCTGGGAGTTCGACCTGGAGGAGGGCATGCTGGACGCGGCCCGCCTGGCGCGCATCGTCGCCAACCCGCTGCTCTCGCTCTCCTACAAGCGCGAGCGCGAAGCGGATTTCCGCGACACCGTCGTCACCCTGCTGATCGACAATTCCGGCTCGATGCGCGGGCGGCCGATCTCGGTTGCCGCCATGTGCTGCGACATCCTGGCCCGCACGCTGGAGCGCTGCTCGGTCAAGGTGGAGATCCTGGGCTTCACGACGCGCGCCTGGAAGGGCGGGCAATCGCGCGAGCGCTGGGTGCAGGAGGGCAAGCCGCGCAATCCGGGCCGGCTGAACGACCTGCGCCACGTCATCTACAAGGCGGCCGATGCGCCCTGGCGGCGCGCGCGCAAGAATCTCGGCCTGATGCTGCGCGAGGGACTGCTGAAGGAGAATATCGACGGCGAGGCGCTGGACTGGGCCTATAAGCGCCTGCTCACCCGCCCCGAGAAGCGGCGCATCCTGATGGTCATCTCCGATGGCGCGCCGGTCGATGACAGCACGCTGTCGGTCAACCCCGGCAACTACCTGGAGCGCCACCTGCGCAAGGTGATCGGCGATATCGAGGGGCGGCAGGCGGTGGAGCTGATCGCCATCGGCATCGGCCATGACGTCACCCGCTACTACCGCCGCGCCGTCACCATCGTCGATGCCGAGGAGCTGGGCGGCACGATGATGAAGAAGCTGGCCGAGCTGTTCGACGAGGATGCGGCCGCCGCCTTCCAGCGCGCCGCGACGGAGCGGGCGCCGCTGCTGGCGTGATCCGCCGCAACCGGCGCAGCCTGCTGCTGGCCGGGCTCGGCCTCGGCTGGCTGGGCTATGGCGGGCTGCGCGGGTGGCTGGCGGAGATCTCTCCGCTGGCGCCGCTGCCCCTGCCGCCCGGCGCGGCGCTGCGCTCGCGCGGCGGGCTGAAGCTGGACCGCGCCGCCATCGGGTATGGTGGCTGGTCCGGGCTGCATGTCGGCGACGACCTCACCCTCTCCGCTGTCAGCGACCAGGGCTATTGGATGCAGGGGCGGCTGGCCCTCGATGCCGCCGGGACGCCGTTGGCGCTGGAGGGGCTGCGCACCGGCGCCATCGATAGCGGCTTCTGGCTGGAGCCGCCGGGGCGGCTGACCAGCGATGCGGAGAGCCTGGCGCGGCTGCCGGATGGCAGCTGGCTGATCGGGTTCGAGCGCTGGCACCATGTCACCCGCCATGCCCGGCTGGACGGGCCGGGCGCGATCTGGCCAACGCCGCGCGAGCTGGTCGATGCGCCGCTGAATGCCGGGCTGGAGAGCCTGGCGGTGCTGCCGGATGGGCGCTGCCTCGCCATCACTGAAGGGTTGTGGACCGGGCCGCATGGCTGGCTGGCCGCGTGGCTGGGCGGGCCGGGGCGCTGGGTGAAGCTGGGCTACCGGCCGGCGCCGGGCTTCGTGCCCTCGGATGCCTGCGGCCTGCCGGATGGCGGGGTGCTGGTGGTGGAGCGGGCCTTCAGCTACCGGCAATGGTTCCGCGGCCGGCTGGTGCGCCTGCCGCCCGAGACGCTGGCGGCCGCCGGCCCCGGCACGCTGTTGCAGGGCGAGGCGCTGCTGGAGGCGGATGCGCTGCCGCGCGAGAACTGGGAGGCGGTTTCCGCTTTTTCCCATGCCGGTGAGCGCTGGCTGGCGATGCTGACCGATGACAATGAGGTCCCCGTGCAGCGGGGCCTGTTGCACCTGTTCAGCTGGACAAGCTGAAGGCGGGGTCCGGGGGGACCCTGTCCCCCCGGCGGAGGGGTCTGGGGAGGCGGAGCCTCCCCAGGGGTCAGCCGATGGCGCCTTCCGCGCGCAGCAGCGCCTCGACCATGGCCGGGTCGACATCATCCTTGGTGAAGGCCTGCCCTGGCCCGCGCAGCAGCACAAAGCGCAGGGCGCCGTCGCGCACCTTCTTGTCCTTGCGCATGCGGTTCATCAGCGCGGCGAGGGTGAAGCGGCGCGGCAGGTGGGAGAGGCGGGCAGGCAGCCCGACCGAGGCGATATGCGCCTCCACCCGCCCGGGCAGTTCGGCATCGCAGAGGCCGAGCATGGCGGAGAGGCGGGCGGCGAGTCCGAGGCCGATGGCGACGCCCTCGCCATGCAGCAGGCTGCCGTCATAGCCGCATTCGGCCTCGATGGCGTGGCCGAAGGTGTGGCCGAGGTTGAGCAGGGCGCGGCCGCCTTCGGGGCTTTCCTCATGCTCGTCGGCGGCGACGACGGCGCCCTTCAGGCGGCAGCTTTCCAGCACGGCGTGGCGCAGGGCGGCGGGGTCGCCGGCGACGGCCCTGGCGCCATTCGCCTCGCACCACTCCCAGAGCGGGCCCTGCAGCAGGCCGTGCTTGGCGACTTCCGCGTAGCCGGCGCGCAGCTCGCGCGGGGGCAGGGTGGCCAGGGCGCCGGTATCGGCCAGGACGATGCGCGGCTGGTGGAAGGCGCCGGCCAGGTTCTTGCCGGCGCGCAGATTGATGCCGGTCTTGCCGCCGACCGAGCTGTCCACCTGGGCCAGCAGGGTGGTCGGGATCTGCACGAAGGGCAGGCCGCGCAGGGCGGCGGCGGCGGCGAAGCCGGCGAGGTCGCCCACCACGCCCCCGCCGAGGGCGACGATGGCGGTGCGCCGGTCCACCCCGGCGGCCAGCAGATCCTCCATCAGCGCGGCGAACTGCGAGAAGCTCTTGGAGGATTCACCCGGCGGCACGGCCAGGCTGGCGCGGATCTCGAAGCCCGCCTCCTCCAGACCCGCGCGCAGTCGCGGCAGGTGCAGGGCGGCGACGGCGGCGTCGCTGACGATGGCGACGCGGCGGGCCGGCAGCACCGGGGCGATCAGCCCGCCGGCGCGGTCCAGCAGGCCCTCGCCCACCAGCACCTCATAGGCGCGGCCACCGGAGAGCGGCACCGGCAGGCGGGCGGGCGGGGTGTGGCCCTCGATCGCCTGCTGCACGCGGTCGGTGGTGGCGTCGGGGCTTTCGTCGGGGCAGTTCACGATGATATCGGCCTCGGCATAGAGCGGATGGCGCGCGGCCATCAGGCGGGCCAGGACCTCGGACGGGTCCTGGTTCAGGAACATCGGCCGCGTGGCGCGGCCGGAGACGCGCGGCAGCAGCACCGGGATGGAGCAGCGCAGCCAGACCGCCAGCGCGCCGGAGTCGCGGATGGCGCGGCGCGTCTCGGCATCGGCATAGGCGCCGCCGCCGGTGGCCAGCACCAAGGGCGGGCCAGCCAGCAGGCGGGCGATGACGCGGCGCTCGCCCTCGCGGAAATGCGGCTCGCCATAGCGGGCGAAGATCTCGGTGATGGGCTGGCCGGCGGCGGCCTCGATCTCGGTGTCCGCGTCGCGGAAGGGCAGGCCGAGGCGCTGGGCCAGGCGCTTGCCGATCGAGGATTTGCCGGCGCCGGGCATGCCGATCAGCACGATGGCGCGGGGGGCGCCGCCGCGCAGGGGCTGGCTCGCCGCCGGCGCCGGGGCGAGGGGCGCGGGGTCGGCGTCGGGCGCCGTCAGTGCGGCGGGCGGAACGATGGCAAGGCCGAGGTTGCGTGACACAGGGACGGAAGGTAGCACAACATTCCCTGCGCGCGAGGATACCCGCCTCTCCATGTTCCGCCGCCCTTTGCTGCTCCTTCTTGTCATCCTGCTGCTGGCCGCCCTGGGCGGGCTGGTGGTGCTGGGCGCCTTTCCGCCGCCGGCCAACCAGGCGCCGGTGGAGCGGGTGCTGCCCAATGAGCGCTTCGGCACGCGCTGAGCCGGGCTGAGGCCCCGCGCGGCATGGATCGCCACAGCGAGGCCTTCCTGGAGATGCTGGCGGCCGAGCGTGGCGCCGCCCGCAACACGCTGGCCGCCTACCGGGCCGATCTGGAGGATGTCGCGGGCTTCGCGCGGCGCCAGGGCGGCACGCTGGCCGGGGCGGACACCGAGTTGCTGCGCCGCTACCTCGCCGGGCTGACCGATGCCGGGCTGTCGCCGCGCACCGCGGCGCGGCGGCTCTCCGCCCTGCGGCAATTCTACCGCTTCCTGGCGGCGGAGGGCGTGCGCGCCGACGACCCGACCGAGATCCTGGACAGCCCGCGCCAGCCCTCCCGCGTGCCCAAGGCGCTGCGGCGGGAGGAGGTGGAGGCGCTGCTGGACGCCGCCACGCGCCTGCCGGGCAAGCGCGGGCCGCTGGCGACCGCGCTGCTGGAACTGCTCTACTGCTCCGGCCTGCGCGCCAGCGAGCTGGTCTCGCTGCCCGCCCGGGCGCTCGCGCAGGACAGCCCGCTGGTGCTGGTGCGCGGCAAGGGCAACAAGGAAAGGCTGGTGCCCATCTCCGAACGGGCGCGGCTGGCGGCGCTGTCGCTGCAGGATCCGAAGAAGCCGTCGAAATGGCTGTTCCCCTCGCGCGGGGCCGCCGGCCACCTGACGCGGCAGAGCCTGCTGCTGCTGGTCAAGCAGGCGGCGCTGGCGGCGGGGCTGGACCCGGCGAAGCTCAGCCCGCATGTGCTGCGGCATTCCTTCGCCACGCATCTGCTGGAGGGCGGGGCCGATCTGCGCGCGCTGCAGATGCTGCTGGGGCATGCCGATATCGCCACCACGCAGATCTACACCCGCGTGCTGGAAGAGCGACTGCGGCAGATTGTCGAGACGCACCATCCGCTGGCAGAAGCGGATACTTAAGTTATCTTCTTTTTCTAAAGAAAAAGAAGCAAAAAGACTTTTTCAGGCTGCCGCCGTCTCCCGGTGAAGCGGGACGCCAAACTGATCAAAGTTTTTTGGTTCTTTTTTTCAAAAAAGAACGCTTCCTGAGCCTTGCTGCAACGCCCACTGGCCTTGCCCGGCCTTCTGCGCTAGTGCCACGCCGCGCCTGCCGCCTGATTGCGGCGCTGTGACGGACGGGATTGCGATGCGCCACTTCCTGGATTTCGAGAAGCCGCTTGCCGAACTCGAAGGCAAGATCGAGGAACTGCGCCGCACCACCGATGCCGGCGGCATCGACGTGGCGGAAGAGGTCGGCCGGCTCTCCGACAAGGCGGAGAAGCTGCTGCACGCCACCTATGCCAAGCTGACGCCCTGGCAGAAGACCCAGGTGGCCCGCCACCCGGACCGGCCGAAATGCCTGGCCTATGTGGACGGCCTGATCGAGGGCTTCACCCCGCTGGCCGGCGACCGCGCCTTTGCCGACGATGCGGCGGTGATCGGCGGCATGGGCCGCTTCCGCGGCCGCGCCGTGATGGTGCTGGGCACCGAGAAGGGCACCGACACCGAAAGCCGCGTGAAGCACAATTTCGGCATGGCCAAGCCCGAGGGCTACCGCAAGGCGCGGCGCCTGATGGAGCTGGCCGGGCGCTTCGGCCTGCCGATCCTGTCCTTCGTCGACACCTCCGGCGCCTTCCCCGGCATCGAGGCCGAGGCGCGCGGCCAGGCCGAGGCCATCGCCCGCTCGATCGAGGCCTGCCTGGACGCGCCGGTGCCGGTGATCTCCACCATCATCGGCGAGGGCGGCTCGGGCGGCGCCATCGCGCTGGCCGCCGCCGACCGCGTGCTGATGCTGGAGCATTCGATCTATTCGGTGATCAGCCCCGAGGGCTGCGCCAGCATCCTGTGGCGCGACGCGGCGCAGGCCAGCACCGCGGCCGACGCGCTGAAGCTGACCGCCGAGGACCTCCGCCGCCTGCAGCTGATCGACCAGGTGGTGCCGGAGCCGCTGGGCGGCGCGCATCGCGACGCGGCGAAGACGGTGCAGGCCGTGGGCAACCAGATCGCCGCCTGCCTGCAGCCGCTGCTGGAGCTGGATGCCGGCACGCTGAAGGCCCGCCGCCGCGAGAAGTTCCTGGAGATGGGCCGGCACGGCGTCGCCTGAGGCCGGCCTTCCGCCGGGTCGCTCCGGCGCCCGCATGACAGGATGCGCCGCCGATGCCCCGATCCGGGCATCGGCGTTGTGCGTTCGGGGATGATGGCGGCCGGGCCGCCCTACTCGGCGGCGAAGACCAGGCGGCAAAGCGTGCCGCCACCCGGGGCGGCCCGCATCTCGAAGCGGCCGCCGATCTGCTCGGCCAAAGCGTGTACGATGCGCAGGCCCAGGCTGCGGCTCTCCGCCGCCACGAAGCCCGGCGCCAGCCCGGCCCCGTCATCCCGCACCGAGAGCGCCAGGGTGCCGCCTTCCTCCCGCCGCAGCCCGATCCGCAGCCGGCCGGGGCCGCCGCGGAAGGCATGCTCGACCGCATTGGCCACCAGCTCGGCGGTGATCAGCGCGACCGGCACGGTCCGCTCCGGCGCCAGGGCCACGGGCTCGGCCTCGATCTCGGCGGTGACGGACTGGGCGCCGCTGGCCTGCAGCACGTCCTGGCACAGCCCTTCCAGGAAGCGGCCGAAGGGCAGGCCGGCCTCGCCCGGCCGGTGCAGGCTGCGCTGCAGCCGGCCGATCAGCTCCAGCCGCTGCGCCGCGTTGTCCAGCACCCGGCGCGCCTCCGGCTCCTGCACGGCGCCGCGCTGCAGCATCATCATCGCCGCCAGCACCTGGAGGTTGTTGGAGACGCGGTGCTGCAGCTCCTCGAACATCACCTCGCGGGTGCGGGCCAGGAGCTGGCTCAGCTCGGCCTCGCGCGAGCGGCGGGCGCTCTCCGCCCGCAGCTGGCGCAGCGACTGGTTCATCACATGGATCAGCAGCACGTCGAGGCCAACGACGCCCATGAAGAAGCCCAGCGCCAGCGCCACCGAGCTCTGCATGCCGAAGCTGTGGAGCGGCTCGATGAAGAGATACCAGGCGGCGAGGCCGGAGAGGGCGCCGACCGTCAGTCCCGGCGCCGTGCCGCAGAGGAAGGCGGTGACGATGACGGCGGGGAAGAAGGTGAGGAAGGGGAAGCCCGGCGGCAGGTAGGGATCGGCCAGCAGCCGCGCCAGCAGCGCCGCCACCAGCAGCAGCGCCGCCACGCCCCAGCGCCAGGAGGGGGAGCGGTCGCGGATGCCGAGTTCGAGCAGGCGGCGCGGCAGGGTCAGCATCAGGCCAGCGCCACGCTGCGGGGCAGGCGGGACGTCAGCGACGCGGGGAGGAGGCCGGTACGGGGCGGCGGAAGCACGAGGATCACGCACCAGTGAAGCAGGTGGCGCGGGGTCCGGGCAAGCGGGCTTTGAGGGGGGGCGGCCATGCCGCCCCCGCCGGGCCGGGGCGTCAGCCCTCAGCTGCGGTAGCTGCCATTGATGTCGATATAGCCATGCGTCAGGTCGCAGGTCCAGGCGGTGGCCTTCCCCTTGCCCAGGCCGATATCGACGGCGATCTCGATCTCGCGGCCCTTCATGTGGGCGACCACCGGCGCCTCGTCATAGCCCGGCACCACGCCGCCCTCGCGCGCCATCCAGGTGCCGCCCACGGCGACCGAGAGCAGGTCGCGGTCGGCCGGCTCGCCCGCCTTGCCGACGGCCATGACGATGCGGCCCCAATTGGCGTCCTCGCCGGCGATGGCGGTCTTGACCAGCGGCGAATTGGCGATCGCCATGGCGATCTTCTGGGCCGAGCGGCCGGTGGTCGCGCCGGTCACGTCGATGCGGATCAGCTTCTGCGCCCCCTCGCCATCGCGCACCACCTGCAGGGCGAGGTCGAGCAGCAGCTCGTTCAGCGCGCGCGCGAAGTCCTTGAGGATCGCGCCGCCCTCGGCGGGCACGCGCGGGTGCTTCACCTGGCCGGTGGCGAAGACCAGCACCGTGTCGCTGGTCGAGGTGTCGCTGTCGACCGTGGTGCGGTTGAAGCTGGCGTCGGTGCCCTTCTTCAGCATCGCCTGCAGCGCGGCGGCCGGGATCTTGGCGTCGGTGGCGATGAAGCAGAGCATCGTCGCCATGTCCGGCGCCACCATGCCCGACCCCTTGGCGATGCCGGCGATGGTCACCTCGACCCCGCCGATCTCGGCGCGGCGGACGCAGGCCTTGGGGAAGGTGTCGGTGGTCATGATGCCGCGCGCGGCATCCTCCCAGCCGGCCTCGGAGAGCTGGCCGTGCAGGGCGGGCAGGGCGGCGGTCAGCTTCTCATGCGGCAGGGTCTCGCCGATGACGCCGGTGGAGGCCAGGAACACCTCCCTGGGCTTGCAGCCGACCAGGGCGGCGGCGGCGTCGGCGGTCGCCTGCACCGCGTCGCGGCCGGGCTTGCCGGTGAAAACGTTCGCGTTGCCGGCATTCACCACCAGGGCGCGCGCCTTGCCGGATTTCAGCGCGGCGCGGCACCAGTCGACCGGGGCGCCCGGGCATTTGTTGCGGGTGAACACGCCGGCCACCGTGGTGCCGGGGGCGAATTCCATGAAGGTGAGGTCGTTGCGGCCCTTGTACCGGATGCCCGCCGCCGCGACGCCGAGCCGGACGCCGGCGATCGGCGGCACCGCGGGAAGCGGCACCGCGAGGGGGGAGACGGGGAGCTTGCCAGCCATGCGGGCGGGTCCTTCAAGGGTCGAGGCGAGACATCCGGGGCGTCGGGCGCCCCGCGCCCCGGCGGCAGCGGGGCGGCGCCTGTTCTAGAGCGGGACGGGGCGGCGCGGAATCGCCCAAACGCGCAAATCGCGCGCCCCGGGGAGCGCGATCCGGGGATGGCGGGGCCGCGCGGCGGGGC
>NZ_GG770778.1:388635-393730 GCF_000164635.1 Pseudoroseomonas cervicalis ATCC 49957
GGTCGCGGGATCAGCGGCGCTGCGGCGGTGCCGCGCCATCCAGCAGCGAGGGCGCCTGGCCGCCGCCCTGGCCGCCGGGCGCGCCATTCTGCGCCGCCGGCGCCTGGGGCGAGCCATCCATGTTGAAGCGCTCGACCCGGGCGGCGGCCACGGTGCTTTCCACCGCGGCGTTCACCGCCTCCTCGAAGGCGGCCTTGCGCAGTTCCTCGGCGCTTTCCTCGAAGCTCGGCACGGGCGCGGTGCGGCGCTCCTCCACCTTGATGATGTGCCAGCCGAAGGCGCTGCGCACCGGCGCCTGGCTGATCTGGCCGGGCTGCAGGGCGAAGGCGGCCTCGGCGAATTCGGGCACCATGTCGCCCTTCTTGAAGAAGCCCAGATCGCCGCCCTGCTGGGTGCCGGGGCCGGTGGAGCGGCGCCGCGCCACCTCGGCGAAATCGGCGCCGGGGCGGCGGACCTCCTCCAGCGCCGCGCGCGCCTCGGCCTCGGTCGCGGTCAGGATGTGGCGCGCATGCACCTCCTCCTCGCCCGGCTTGCCGGCGATCTCGCGGTCGTAGCGGGCGCGCAGCGCCTCCGGCGTCAGGGCCGGGGCGATGGCGCGGCGCAGCAGGGCCTGCTGCAGCTGCTCCTCCTCGGCGCGGCGGATGGCGGCCTGCACCTCGGGGTCCTTGTCGAGGCCCTGGGCGCGGGCGGCGTTCACCAGCGCCTGCTGGGCGATCAGCTGGTCCAGCACCAGGGGGAAGAGCATCTGCGGCGGCGCGGCGCGCAGCTCGCCCGGCAGCTGGGACAGCGCCGCCTCGATGTCGGAGCGGCGCAGCTCCGCCCCGTCGACGCGGGCGACCACCGGGTTGGGGCGCTGGGCCTGGGCATTGCCCTGGGCCTGGCTGCCGGCGGCCGGCGGTGTCGCCGGGGCGGGGGCGGCGGGCGCCTGGGCCATGGCGGGCACGGCCAGGGTGGCGGCCGAGGCCAGGAGCAGGGCGGGGAGGGTGAGGGTCGGGAAACGCATTCGGGGCATGTGCCTTCGCGGCTGGACCATGCCAAGATGAAGGAAGCCCCTTCGCTTCACAATGTGGGGGGATGCGCGGCCCGGCCGAAGGTTGCGGCGTGCCGCCCGCGCCAGCGGCAGCGCTGCCTTTCCACGCTGTCATTCCGCCTTTCGTTGACCGTCGGGCGGGTGGCGCCTATCTGTTCCGACCAAAGCAGCCTGTGCCCGCCCCCGGCGGCGCCGGAGGCCGTCCGGCCGCGTGGCCTGGGCGCCCCTCCGGTCCGAGACCCGACCGCACCGGCCGGGCATGGGGAGCATCCAGGCGGCCCTCGGAGAGTTTCGACACAGCATGTTCGCCCGCCTCGCCCGCGCCGTCTTCGGCACCTCGAACGACCGCGTGCTGAAGCAGTTCAGCGCCCGGCTGCCCGCCATCACGGCCTTCGAGCCGAAGCTCGCCGCGCTGTCGGACGAGGCGCTGCAGGCGCAGACGCCGAAGCTGAAGGGAAGGCTGGCGGCGGGCGAGAGCCTGGACGCCATCCTGCCGGAAGCCTTCGCCACCGTGCGGGAGGCGTCGAAGCGCGTGCTCGGCATGCGGCATTTCGACGTGCAGATGATCGGCGGCATGGTGCTGCATTCGGGCCGCATCGCCGAGATGAAGACCGGCGAGGGCAAGACCCTGGTCGCCACCCTGCCGGTCTACCTGAACGGGCTGACCGGCAAGGGCGTGCATGTCGTCACGGTGAACGACTACCTGGCCAGCCGCGACAGCGCGCAGATGGGCCGGCTGTACAATTTCCTGGGCCTGTCCTGCGGCGTCATCGTGCACGGGCTGACCGATGTCGAGCGGCGCGACGCCTATGCCTGCGACATCACCTACGGCACCAACAACGAGTTCGGCTTCGACTACCTGCGCGACAACATGAAGTACCGGCTGGACGAGATGGTCCAGCGCGACTTCAACTACGCCATCGTCGACGAGGTCGACAGCATCCTGGTGGATGAGGCGCGCACGCCGCTGATCATCTCCGGCCCGGCCGAGGATTCCTCCGAGCTGTACCGCGCCGTCGACGCCGTGGTGCGCGTGCTGGTGCAGGACAAGGAGACCTACGAGAAGGACGAGAAGCTGCGCACCGCGGCGCTGACCGAGCCGGGCACGGCCACCGTCGAGGGCATGCTGCGCGAGGCCGGGCTGCTGACCGAGGGCGATCTCTACGACTTCCAGAACGTCACCCTGGTGCACCACGTCAACCAGAGCCTGCGCGCCCATGTGCTGTTCGCGCGCGACGTGGACTACATCGTCAACCGCGAGGGCAAGCTCGTCATCATCGACGAGTTCACCGGGCGCATGATGGAAGGCCGCCGCTACTCGGAAGGGCTGCACCAGGCGCTGGAGGCCAAGGAAGGCGTCGAGGTCCAGCCGGAGAACCAGACGCTCGCCTCGATCACCTTCCAGAACTATTTCCGCCTCTACCCGAAGCTGGCCGGCATGACCGGCACGGCCTCGACCGAGGCCGATGAGTTCGCCGAGATCTACAAGCTCGAAGTGGTCGAGATCCCGACCAACGTGCCCGTCTCGCGCATCGACAGCGATGACGAGGTCTACCGCTCGGCGCGCGAGAAGTACGAGGCGGTGGCGGCGCTGGTGCAGGAGGCGCAGGCGCGCCAGCAGCCGGTGCTGGTCGGCACCACCAGCATCGAGAAGTCGGAGCTGATCTCCGAGCTGCTGAAGGCCAAGGGCGTGCCGCACCAGGTGCTGAACGCCCGCTACCATGAGCAGGAGGCCGGCATCATCGCCCAGGCCGGCCGGCCGGGCGCGGTGACGATCGCCACCAACATGGCCGGCCGCGGCACCGACATCAAACTCGGCGGCAATGCCGAGATGCTGGCCGAGGCGAATTTCCCCGGCCCGCATGAGGGGCCCGAGTGGGAGGCGCATCTCGCCGCCATCCGCGAGCAGGTGAAGGCCGACGAGGCGGTGGTGAAGCAGGCGGGCGGCCTGTTCGTCATCGGCACGGAGCGGCATGAGAGCCGCCGCATCGACAACCAGCTGCGTGGCCGCTCCGGCCGCCAGGGCGACCCCGGCGCCAGCCGCTTCTTCCTGTCGCTGGAAGACGATCTGATGCGCATCTTCGGCAGCGACCGCATGGGCGGGATGCTGCAGAAGCTCGGCCTCAAGGAGGGCGAGGCGATCGTCCATCCCTGGATCAACCGGGCGCTGGAGAAGGCGCAGAAGAAGGTCGAGGCGCGCAATTTCGACACGCGCAAGAACCTGCTCAAGTACGACGACGTCATGAACGACCAGCGCAAGGAGGTGTACTCCCAGCGCAAGACCTTCATGCAGGCGGCGGATGTCGCCGAGACGGTCGAGGAGATGCGGCGCGAGACGATCGCCGCCATGGTGGCCCGCGCCATCCCGGAGAACGCCTATCCCGAGCAGTGGGACCTGGTGGGGCTGCAGGAGAAGGTGCGGGACCAGCTCGGCCTCGACCTGCCGGTGGAGGCCTGGGGCAAGGAGGAGGGGATCGACGAGGTGGCGGTGCGCGAGCGCATCGAGACCGCCGCCGACCAGGCCGCCGCCACCCGCGCCGCCAATATCGGCCCGGAGCTGATGCGCCAGGTCGAGAAGTCGGTGCTGCTGCAGGTGTTCGACGCGGCGTGGAAGGAGCACCTGCTGGCGCTCGACCATCTGCGCCAGGGCATCGGGCTGCGCGCCTATGCGCAGCGCGACCCGCTGAACGAGTACAAGTCGGAAGCCTTCAACCTGTTCACCGCGATGCTCGAGGAGCTGCGCGAGCGGGTGACCTCGCTGCTGATGCGCATCGAGCTGAGCCCGGCCTCGCCGCCGCCGATGCCGGAGCCGGTGATGGTGACCGACATGCGTCACCCCGACCCGGCGATGGCCGGCGCGGCGGCGGGGTGGGAGCATGCGGCGGGCGATGCCTTCGCCGCGCCGGCGCTGCCGCGCGAGAGCGAGGGGGTGGACCCGCAGGACCCGTCCACCTGGTACCGCACGCCGCGCAATGCGCCCTGCCCCTGCGGCTCGGGCAAGAAGTACAAGCATTGCCATGGCCGCACCGCCTGAGGGCAGCGGCCATTCCGACAAAAAGGGCGCCTGACGGCGCCCTTTTTTATGCCCGCGTGACAGGGCCCTGCCGTTCCGAGTGCCGCGCCCCGCCGCGCCACCAGACGGCGGCAGCCTGACAGAAAGAAGGCGCCGCAGGCTCTTCTCTCTCTTCTATCCGGTCCTGCCCAGCACGCTGGTGTGGTGCTGCGCCACCCAGCCATGGATGGCCTGGGTCAGGCAGCGGGCGATCAGCGCGCGGTGGGCCGGTCGGTTCAGCGCGGCCTCGTCGCGCCGGTCGGAGAGGAAGCCCATCTCGACCAGCACGCTCGGCACGTCGGGGGCCTTCAGCACGGCGAAGGAGGCCTGGCGGTGGGTGTTGGGCAGCAGCGGCACGTTGCGGTCGAGGGAGGAGACGACGAAGCGCGCCATGCGGGCGGAGCCCACGCGGGTTTCCTGCCGCACCAGGGAGAAGAGGATGCGCTGCACCTCGGGCGAGACGTCGGGGATGCGCAGGCCGCCGGCGGCATCCGCCCGGTTCTGGCTCTGCGCCAGCCGTCCGGCCAGGGCGTCGGAGGCGCGGTCGCCGAGCGTGTAGACGCTGGCGCCGCGCGCGCCGGGGGCGGAATCGGCGTGCAGGGAGACGAACAGCGCCGCCTCGCGCCGGCGGGCGAAGTCGACGCGGCCATCGAGCGGGATGAACACGTCGCGCGAGCGGGTCAGCGCCACGCGGCAGCGGCCGGCGGCTTCCAGCTGGCGCTTCAGCTCCAGCGCCGCGGCCAGGGTGATGCGCTTCTCATAGGTGCCGGCGACGCCGATGGTGCCGGGATCCTTGCCGCCATGGCCTGGGTCGATGACGATCAGCGGCAGGCTGCGCGCGGGGGCGGCGGCGGTGGCGGTGCCGAAGCGTCCCTCGCCGATGGCGCCACGCGCCAGGCGGGCGAAGCCGGGCTGGGTGCCGGGGCCGATCTCGACGACCAGGCGGCCGCCCTCGACTGCGGCGCGGCGCACCGAGACGGGGCCGCCGAGGTCGATCAGCAGGCGGCGGTTCG
>NZ_GG770778.1:395118-396646 GCF_000164635.1 Pseudoroseomonas cervicalis ATCC 49957
GGCCGCCGCCGCCGAGGCCACCGTGCCGCATGAGGGCGTGGTGATCGGCGAGCCCGCCGACGGCCCGGCGCCGGAGCCGCGCGAGGCCGAGGAGGCGCCCGAGACCCCGCCCGAGACGCTGGGCGGCCGCGGCAAGGACGATGCGGACGAGAATGGCCGCGAGGAGCGCCGCATCCCGTCGCGCTTCATGCGCCACTACAAGATCCAGGAGGTGATCCGCCGCCGGCAGATCATGCTGGTGCAGGTCGTCAAGGAGGAGCGCGGCAACAAGGGCGCGGCGCTGACCACCTATATCAGCCTGGCCGGCCGCTTCTCCGTGCTGATGCCGAACTCGCCCAAGGGCGGCGGCATCTCGCGCAAGATCACCTCGGTCGCCGACCGCAAGCGGCTGCGCGAGGCGATCGACGAGCTGAACATGCCGCGCGGCATGAGCATGATCGTGCGCACCGCCGGCGCCGGCCTGCCGAAGCCCGAGATCCGGCGCGACTGCGAATACCTGCTGCGGCTGTGGGACGACATCCGCGAGCGCACGCTGCAATCGACCGCCCCGGCGCTGATCTATGAGGAGGCGGACCTCATCAAGCGCTCGATCCGCGACGTGTTCGGCCGCGACATCGAGGAGATCCAGGTGGAGGGCGAGGGCGCCTACCGCCAGGCGCGCGACTTCATGCGCATGCTGATGCCGCAGAACGAGCGCAAGATCCGCCTCTACCGCGACCCGACCCTGCCGCTCTTCGCCCGCCACGGGGTGGACGCGCAGCTCGACGCGATGATGTCGCCCACCGTGCAGCTGAAATCGGGCGGCTACATCGTCATCAACCAGACCGAGGCGCTGGTCGCCATCGACGTGAACTCGGGCCGCGCCACGCGCGACCGGCACATCGAGGACACGGCGCTGCGCACCAACATGGAGGCGGCCGAGGAGATCGCCCGCCAGCTGCGGCTGCGCGACATGGCCGGGCTGATCGTCATCGACTTCATCGACATGGAGTCGTCGCGCAACGACGCCCAGGTGGAGCGCCGGCTGAAGGAGGCCCTGAAGCACGACCGCGCCCGCATCCAGGTCGGCCGCATCAGCCATTTCGGCCTGCTGGAGATGAGCCGCCAGCGGCTGCGCCCCAGCCTGACCGAGCATTCCTTCATCACCTGCCCGCATTGCCAGGGCCTCGGCATCGTCCGCAGCCCGGAGAGCGCCGCGCTGCAGGTGCTGCGCCAGATCGAGGAGGAGGGCGCCAAGCGCCGCGCCGCCGAGATCCAGGTGTCGATCGCGCCGGATCTCGCGCTGCACATCCTCAACCGCCGCCGCGACCGCCTGACCGAGATCGAGGCGCGCTACGGCATGGCGGTGCTGTTCGAGGCGGATGCCAAGCTGTCCGGCCCGCAGATCCGCATCGAGCGGCTGCGCGCCCAGACCGCGCCGGAGCCGCAGAGCGCGCCGGCCGCGCTGCGCATGGATTTCGCCCCCGAGGCGGAGCCTGAGCGCGCCGAGGCCCCGCGCGCCGAGGCCGTGGCCGAGACGGCGGAGGCC
>NZ_GG770778.1:399822-402320 GCF_000164635.1 Pseudoroseomonas cervicalis ATCC 49957
TCTCGTGCAGCAGGGCGGTGGCGGCCGCCTCCATCACCGCCAGCGTCCGCCGCTCCCAGTGCTGCCCGGCCTCGACCAGCAGGGCGGGGCGGGGGGCGGCCGGGTCGGTGAAGCGGCTGTGGTCGATCAGCCGGCGGCCGGAGGCATGGCCCTGCCCATCCGCCACCACCAGCGGCGGCTGGCCGAGCCGCCGCGCCAGCGCCTGCCCCGCCGGCGCCCCGGCCAGGATCAGCGGATCGGAAGGCCAGAGCATCGAATGCAGGTCGAGCAGCACGTCCACCGTGCCGATCAGCGGCCGCAGCGCGCGGGCGCGGTCCAGCTCGGTGCTGCGGCGCGGCCCGTCCAGCACCCGGTCGCACCAGACGCGGTTCAGATCCTCGTCCACGAAGCGGCTGAGCGTCGGGTCGGCCGGGTCGAAGCGGGAAAACGCGGCCAGGTTGGCGAAGATGAGGGTCAGCCGGCCGCGCGCCGGGCGCAGCCCCTCGCGCAGCCAGCGCGCCAGCAGCAGCGCGCCGGCGATCTCGTTGCCATGGATCAGCGCGCAGAGCGCGACATGCGGGCCGGGCGCCTCGGCGGCGAAGCTCCACACCCCGGGCAGGGTGTTGCCGGCGAGCAGGTCGCGCAGATCGGGCACCGGCAGCTCGACCGGGAAATGCGGCAGCAGGGCGGGGCCGCCGGGGCCGCTCATGCGGCGCGCATCCCCCCGCCGGCCGCGCGGGCCGGGCCGCAAGCCGCGATCGGCCGTGCCGCCATCCGCCTGTCCCCCTGTCTTGCGGGGGCAAGTCTATACCGCGGCGCGGCAGCGGCAACGGGGGGGGGGCGGCTCAGACGGGGTGCGGGATCACCACCACCTCGGCGCCGGGGATCAGCGCCTCCAGCTCGGCCCGCACCGCCCGCATCGCCGCCGCCACCTCGGCGAAGCCGCGATCGGGCGCGAAGCCCAGCGCCACCTCGACATGCACCCGGCTGCCGGCGCGGCGGCTGCGCACCGAGAGCAGCGCCTCATACGCCGCGAAATGCGCGGCCAGGGCGCGGTTGACCAGCGCCTGGTGCTCCTCCTCCAGGCTGCGGTCCAGCAGGTCGGGCAGCGAATCGCGCCACAGCCGCGCGGCGACGCCCAGCATCACCACCGCCACGAACAGCGTGCCGCCGGCATCGGCCACCAGGCTCAGCATGCTGCCCGGCGCCCAGGCGGCAACGCCGATGGCCAGCACCACCACGGCGGAGGAGAGCAGCTTCGACAGCCGGGTGCGGATCTGCCCGGTCATGATCACCGAGCGCCCGTCCCGCCCGGCCTGCCACAGCGCCCGCAAGGCGGCGGCGTTGACGGCGAGGTTGACCAGCGACAGCAGCAGCGCCAGCCGCACCCCGTCATTCGGCGCGCTGCTGGGCAGGTGGATCTTGCCCAGCGCCCCGGCCGCCAGCCAGACGGCGCCACCGGCCATGGCCAGACCGATCAGCAGGTTGGCGAAATGCTCCAGCTTGCCGGCGCCGAATTCATAGGCCGCCATGCGGCCGCGATGGATGCGCCGCATCAGCAGCAGCACCAGCAGCTCCAGCGCGACCATCAGCCAGCCGCGCACCGCCTCGGCCAGCAGGGTCAGCGATTGCGACGACAGGGCGATGCCGACATAGGCGATGAGGATGGCGATATCCGCCAGGGCGCAGAGCAGCACCGACCGCTCGCGCCGCAACGCCGCCGCATCCACCGCCTGCCGCATGCCCGGCCTCCCCAAATATTACGCCGATGTTATTCTGATGCGTCAGGACAGGCGGCGGTTCAAGGGGAGGGGGCCGTCAGCCCCCCTGGCGCGCCTGCCGCCGCGCCTCGGCCACCAGCTGCTGCAGTGTCGGCAGGTCCACGGCACCCGGCACCAGCGTGTCGCCGATCACCAGCGCCGGCGTGCCCTCGATCGACAGGGCGCGGGCCAGGGCCAGGTTGCGCTGCAGCCGCTCGGTGATCGCCGGGTCCTCCATGTCGCGCCGCAGCCGCGCCCAGTCGAGGCCGAGCTTCTGCGCCTCGGCCTGCAGCGCCGCCTCGGTCGGCTCGCCGCGCAGGCGCATCAGCGCGTCCTGGTACTCGGCGTATTTGCCCTGGCGCTGCGCCGCCAGCAAAGCGCGGCTGGCGGTGACGCTGGCCGGGCCCAGGATCGGCAGGTCCTTCAGCACCACGCGCAGATCGCGGTCGGCGGCGAGCAGCGCCGCCATGGTCGGGTGCAGCGCCTTGCAGTAGCCGCAGCGCGGGTCGAAGAACTCGACGATGGTCAGGCTGCCGCGCGGATTGCCCTTGGCCGGGTCGGCGGCGTCGCGCAGCAGCGCCGCCTGGTTGGCGCGGATCGCCGCCGATTGCGCCGCGGCGCGGTCCTGCTGCTCGGCCTGCTGCATCGCGGCCAGGGCGTCCCGCAGGATCGACGGGTCGCGCGTGAGCGAGTCGCGCAGGATCTGCACCACCTCCTCGCGCTGCTGCGGGGTGAGCCCGCCAGGGGCGGGGGCCTGGG
>NZ_GG770778.1:404677-407475 GCF_000164635.1 Pseudoroseomonas cervicalis ATCC 49957
CGGCTGCTCGGCCTACATGCCGGGCGACCCGCGCGCCTGCGCCGCCGCGACCGATCCGCGCGGCGCCGGCCTGGCCGTCGCCGGCCAGCAGTAATTTGTTTCGGTTGGGGGCGGCGGTGCCGCCCCCGTAGCCCGATCCGCAACGGATACCGCGCATGCTGAAGGCCGGCCGCGGGGCGGAAGCGCCGCCCTTCCTCGTCATGGATGTTATCGCCGCCGCCAATGCGCGGGCCTCGGCCCTGCCGCCGGGGGCGCCCGGCATCCTGCGCATGGAGGTCGGCCAGCCCTCCACCGGCGCGCCGCGCGGCGCGGCGGAGGCCGCCATCCGCGCGCTCCAGGCCGGCGCGCCGATGGGCTACACGGAGGCCTTCGGCCTGCGGAGCCTGCGCGAGCGCATCAGCCGCCACTACGCCGACAAGTATGGCGCGGCGATCGCGCCGGGGCGCATCGCCGTCACCGTCGGCGCCTCGGGCGCCTTTCCGCTGGCCTTCCTGGCGGCCTTCGACCCCGGCGACCGCATCGCCATGGCCGCCCCCTTCTACCCGCCCTATGCGAACATCCTGACCGCGCTCGGCATGCAGCCGGTGCTGCTGCAATGCGATGCCAGCACCCGCTTCCAGCCCAGCCTCGCCATGCTGGAGGCGCTGGACCCGCGGCCCGACGGGCTGATCGTCGCCTCCCCCTGCAACCCGGCCGGCACCATGCTCTCGCCCGAGGAGCTGCAGGCGGTGGCGCGATGGTGCCACGCCAATGGCGTGCGGCTGATCTCGGACGAGATCTATCACGGCCTGTCCTATGGCATGGCGGAGAGCACGGCCGCCGGCTTCAGCGACAGCGCCGTGGTCATCAACAGTTTTTCCAAGTACTTCTCGATGACCGGCTGGCGCATCGGCTGGATGGTGCTGCCGGAGGACCTGCTGCGCCCGGTCGAATGCCTGGCCCAGAACATGTTCATCAGCGCGCCGCATGTGGCGCAGGTGGCGGCCGAGGCGGCCTTCGACTGCATCGAGGAGCTGGAGGCCAACAAGGCCGCCTATGGCCGCAACCGCGCGGCGCTGCTGGAAGGGCTCCCGGCGGCGGGCTTCGACCGGCTGGCCGAGGCGGATGGCGCCTTCTACCTCTGGGCCGATATCGGCCATCTCAGCAATGACAGCGTGGGTTTCGCCGCCCGCATGCTGGCCGAGGCCGGCATCGCCGCGACCCCCGGCGTCGATTTCGACCGTGCGCGCGGCCACCGCTTCCTGCGCTTTTCCTACTGCGGCGCGGAGGCGGCGATGGCCGAGGCGCCGGCGCGGCTGCGCGACTGGCTGCGCCGGGGCTGAGAGCCCGCCCGGCGGGGCAGGGGCAGCGCCTCTGCCCCTGCCTGCGCAACCCTGCCCATGGCGATTTGTTCACCTGCCGACGCGACGCTTCGGAAGGACTGCGCCATGGCCCCCCGATCCCTGCCCGGTTTCCTCTCGCGCCGGCATTTCCTGCGCAATTCGGGCGGCGGCGTGGTCGCGGCCTCGGCGCTGGCCGCGCCGGCCCTGGCCCAGGGCGGCGGCGGTTCGCTGCCCACCCAGGCCACCGGCCGGCCGATGCCCAAGATGGAGGTCGCCCAGCCCGACGCGCCCGGCCGGCGCGTGGGCTATGCGGTGCTCGGCCTCGGGCAATACGCGCTGAACCAGATCATCCCGGCCTTCGGCGAGACGCAGCATTCGCGGCTGGTGGCGCTGGTCAGCGGCAACCGCCAGAAGGCCGAGGGCGTCGCCGACCGCTACGGCGTGCGGCGCGAGGCGATCTATGGCTACCAGGATCTCGAGCGCATCGCCGAGAATGACGAGATCGACGTGGTCTATGTCATCACGCCGCCCTCGCTGCACGAGGAATTCACGGTGCGGAGCCTGCGCGCCGGCAAGCATGTTCTGTGCGAGAAGCCGATGGCGCCGAGCGTCGAGGCCTGCCAGCGCATGATCGACGCGGCGAGGCAGGCCGATCGCCAGCTGATGATCGGCTATCGCTGCCATTACGAGCCCTACAGCCTGGAGGCGATCCGCCGCATCCGCGCGGGCGAGCTCGGCGAGGTGCGGGTGCTGCACACCGACAATGCGCGCCCCGTCAACCCGGACAGCGTGCCGGCCGATGAATGGCGGGTGCGCCGGGCGCTCGCCGGCGGCGGCGCGCTGTTCGATGTCGGCATCTATGGCGTCAATGGCGCGCGCTACCTGCTGGGGGCGGAGCCCGAGGAGGTCTCGGCCTGGAGCCACACGCCGGAGGATCCGCGCTTCGGCGATGTGGAGGATGTCACCACCTGGCGCATGCGCTTCCCCGGCGGCGTCACCGTGCTGGGCTCCACCGGCTATTCCTACCAGGCCAACCGCTTCGCCGTGCAGGGCAGCAAGGCCAGCCTGCTGATGGAGCCGGCGACGCATTACTACCGCCACGGCATGTCGATCCGCACCCAGCAGAAGACCGAGCAGCTGCTGATCCCCGAGGCCAGCCAGTTCGCCCGCCAGCTCGACCACATGGCCGAGGCGATCCGCGAGGGCCGCCCCGTTCACAGCCCGGGCGAGGAGGGGATGCAGGATGTGCGGCTGATGCTGGCCATGTACCGCGCGGCGCAGACCGGCCAGCCGGTGAAGATCGACTGGCGCTACCGCCGCGCCGCCCGGCTGGGCGAGGGCTGAGGCGCGGCCGCCTCAGTTCGACGGGAAGAAGAAGCGCTGCATCCGCTGCACCAGCTCGCGCAGGTCGAAGGGCGGCGGCGGCTCGGCCGCCTGCTCGGCCGGGGCGCGGGCGCGGAAGGCGGCCAGCGCCGC
>NZ_GG770778.1:410282-410941 GCF_000164635.1 Pseudoroseomonas cervicalis ATCC 49957
CTCGGCATCATGGCCTTCGCCATCCTGACCGGCGGCACCAATCTGGACGCCGCCGGGGCCGCGTTGCAGGAGGGGGCGCTGATGCCCCGCCTGCCGCTGGCGCTGGCCCTGGCGGCGCTGCTGGCGGTGGGGCTGGCCGCCAATGGCCGCCTGCCCACCGACGACCCCGACGGCCTGTCCGAGCCCGCCCTGCGCCAGGGGGCGATGCGGCTGGAGGCCTCCGGCCGCCACCTGGCGCTGTGGGAGATGCAGGCCGCGCTGCGGCTGCTGCTCTGGCTGTCGCTGCTGGCGGCGCTGTTCCTGCCCTTCGGCACGGCGGAGGCCGCGGCGGGGCCGCTCGCCTGGGGGCTCGGCCTGCTGGCCTGGCTGGGCAAGCTCGGCCTGCTGGCGCTGGCGCTGGCCCTGGCCGAGGCGCTGCTGGCCCGGCTGCCGCCGCGCCGCCTGCCGGAGCTGCTGGGGCTGGCGCTGCTGCTGGCGCTGCTCGGCCTGGTGTTCCTGCTGCTGGCCAGCAGCCTGGCATGAGGCGCCGCGCATGACCCCCGGGCCGCAGGACGTGGCGAACCTTCTGGGCGGGCTGGTGCTGCTGGCCGGCTTCGCGCTGCTGACCGCGCGCGCCCTGCCGGCGCTGGTCGCGGCGCTGGCCGCGCAGGGCGGGCTGG
>NZ_GG770778.1:413998-417167 GCF_000164635.1 Pseudoroseomonas cervicalis ATCC 49957
CGGCGCGGCGGCGCCTGGGCCGCAGCCTGGCGATCCTGCCGGTGCAGGCCGGCGGCTGCCAGGGCTGCGCGCTGGAGATCGCGGCGCTGCGGGGCGTGGTGCATGATCTGGAGCGCTTCGGGCTGCGCTTCGTCGCCTCGCCGCGGCACGCCGATGTGCTGCTGGTGAGCGGGCCGATGACACGGACCATGACCGAGGCGGCGCAGCGCGCCCATGCCTGCATGGCCGAGCCGGGCTGGGTGGTGGCGGTGGGGGATTGCGCGCTGGGCGGCGGGGTGTTCGCCGGCGCCTACGCGGTGGAGGAGGGGGTGGGCGCCGCCCTGCCGGTGGATCTGGTCATCCCCGGCTGCCCGCCCGGCCCGGCGCTGCTGCTGGAGGGGCTGCTGACGCTGCTGGCGGTCGAGTCGGGCGCCGCGCCGGAGGCGCCCGCGCGGCCCGAGGCGGCGCCGGAGGAGGAAGCGCCGGAGGAGGAGGCGCCGTTCACCGCCGGGCCACGCTGGCCCTGAGCCGAAGAGCCGCCCCGCCGCCGGCCGACCCCGAAAAAAAAGAGCCGGCCGGATTGCTCCGACCGGCCCTAGCGGCCGTCACCGGGAAGGATCGGCCGATCGGCGGCGGACTGCCGGGAATTAAATCCGCCGCCGGATTCGAAAGCCGCTCAGCCGGCCGCGCGCTGGGTGGCGCGGCGGGCGCGGGCGGCGTGCTGGCGGGTCCGCTTGCCCGAGGTCGCATGCGCCTGGCGGGTGCGCTGGCCGCGATGCGCCTGGGTGCGGCGCGGCTGCTGCGTGGTGGCCGACTGCTCGGTGGCCTGGGCGCGGGTCGAGCGGGCCTCGGCGGTGCCGGCGAAGCTGGTCAGGGCGAGCGGGGCGGCCAGGGCGAAGGCGGCGATCAGAAGGCGAAGCGGGCGAAGCATTGGTGCATTTCCTGTGGCGGGGCGGCCTCGCCCCTGGGAGGAAGCATGGCGGGCACGGCCTCTCGCCAGGATGGGCCGAGCCTGAATTAACGGTAACGATACGGATTGCCGCGCAGGCGCTGGAGGCGCGACGGCTCAGAGCAGGCAGAGCAGCTGCAATTCGCGCCGCAGCACCTCGGGCAGGGCCGAGATGCCGCTGGCATCGGCCGCCGCGCTGGCGATGTCGGCCGGCGCCGCCTCGGCCGCCAGGTAGCGCCAGCCCTGGAAGGGCTTCACCGGCCGCGCCGCCACCGCCACCAGCGCCGGGTCCAGCACCAGCGCGGCGTGCGGCGTGCCGTCCTGGCCAGGCTCCTCGCGGATGTCGAGGATGCGCTGCCGCACGCAGCAGAACCCCGCCACCACCCAGTAGAGCGAGCCGCCCGCCAGGATCTCCTCGGCCCGCTTCGGCATCTGCCGCGTCAGGTGCCGCAAGGGCGGGTCCAGCTCGGCGCGGCGCGCCTGCGCCGCCCGCAGCGAGGCCACGTCGCGCGGCCCGACACACAATTTCAGGATGTGCAACACGCCCCGGGAGATGCCCCCACCCCCCTTCCTCGCCAAGTCCTTTTTTTCGGGCTGCCGCCGTCGGGTGGAGAAGCGGGACGCGGCACGGCGACGGGGCGCGGGGTTGGGAGGTGGGGCGGGGAGCCTCGACCGGGGCACGGGGCGCGGGCGGACAGCGCGCGGCGTCGCTATCCCCTCCACCGCCGCCTCACTTGAGTACAGCGTCCCGCTTCTCCACCCGACGGCGGCAGCCCGAAAGAAAGATTGCGGGCGGGGCGGGGGAGGGGGTATCGCGCGGGGCCTGCGCGGAGCGCGCAAGTTTGGAAAGGAAGCTGCCATCATGGGCTATCGTGTCGCGGTCGTCGGCGCCACCGGCAATGTGGGGCGCGAGATGCTCAAGACCCTGGCCGAGCGGAATTTCCCGGTCAGCGAGGTGATCGCGCTGGCCTCCGGCCGTTCGGCCGGGCGGGAGGTGTCCTTCGGCGAGGACGCCGTGCTGAAGGTGCAGAATCTCGAGACCTTCGACTTCTCGGGCGTCGATATCGGGCTGTTCTCGCCCGGCGCCTCGGTCTCGGCGGTGCACGCGCCGCGCGCGGCGGCGGCCGGCTGCGTGGTGATCGACAACACCAGCCAGTTCCGCATGGACCATGACGTGCCGCTGGTGGTGCCGGAGGTCAATCCGGGCGCGCTGCGCGGCTTCCGCCGCCGCAACATCATCGCCAACCCGAACTGCTCGACCATCCAGATGGTGGTGGCGCTGAAGCCGCTGCACGAGGTGGCGCGCATCAAGCGGGTGGTGGTCTCCACCTACCAGTCGGTCTCCGGCGCGGGGAAGGAGGCGATGGACGAGCTGTTCACCCAGACCCGCGGCATCTTCGTCAACGACGCGGCGACGCCCGAGGTGTTCACCAAGCCGATCGCCTTCAACTGCATCCCGCACATCGACAAGTTCATGGACGACGGCTTCACCAAGGAGGAGTGGAAGATGGCGGTCGAGACCCGCAAGATCCTCGACCCCGACATCCAGGTGGTGGCGACCTGCGTGCGCGTGCCGGCCTTCATCGGCCATGGCGAGGCGGTGCATGTCGAGTTCGAGACCCCGATCACCGTGCAGCAGGCCTGGGCGGCGCTGCGCGAGGCGCCGGGGCTGACCGTGCTCGACCGGCGCGAGGATGGCGGCTACGCCACCCAGGTGGATGTGGCGGGCGAGGATCCGGTCTTCGTCTCCCGCCTGCGCGCCGACCCGACCGTGCCGCATGGCCTGGCCTTCTGGTGCGTGGCCGACAATCTGCGCAAGGGCGCCGCGCTGAACGCCGTGCAGATCGCCGAGGAGCTGGTCCGCCAGGGGCTGCTGGAGAAGCAGTCGGCCTGAGCCGTCCTCCCGGCGCGCGGTTTTGGCGGGCGGCCCTCGGGCCGCCCGTTTTTTGCGCCCGGCGCGGTTTCCGCGCCCTCTCACGCGACTGTGTGGAATTGCGGCAGCCTGGCCATCTGGCCGCCCCGAATTTGTCCCGCATCCGGCCGAGCTTGCTGGCGTTGAGACGCCCGCAAGGAGGAGCTGACATGCGCAAGAGCATCATTCGCCTGGGCCTGGTCGCCGGCATGGGCCTCGGCCTGGCCGCTTGCACCGATCCCTACAACCCCGGCCAGCGGGCCATCGGCGGCGGCCTGCTGGGGGCCGGCGCGGGTGCCGGCGTCGCCGGGCTGACCGGCGGCAATGCC
>NZ_GG770778.1:417825-423617 GCF_000164635.1 Pseudoroseomonas cervicalis ATCC 49957
GGCGCGGGGTGCCGGGGCGCGGCGGTCGAGTCGCGCTGCGGCGGCTGGGCGTGGCGGCACCAGGAAGCCGGTGCCGTTTAACCGGGCCTTTGCCATAAGGGTCCAAACCGGGGCGCGCGCGTTGACGCTACAGGGCACCGCACCATAAAAGGCTGCATCGCTCCTGTCCGGTCTCTGCCCAGGCCGGGGCGTCGGGGCGTCTCAAAACGTGGCGGAGCGGGATCGGTCCATGTCGAGTATGAAAGACGCGCGCGAGGCGATCATGGTGGGTCGCCGCACCGACGGGACGCGCGTGAACCGGCCTCTGTCGCCGCATCTGCAGGTCTATGACATGCTGCAGATCACCAGCGGCCTGTCGATCGCCCACCGCGCCACCGGCGTGGCCTGGTCGGTCGGGCTGCTGGTGCTGGCCTGGTGGCTGCTGGCCGCCGCCGCCGGCCCCGGGCCCTTCGCCACGGTGCAGTGGTTCCTCTCCTCCTTCCTCGGCATGCTGATGCTGTTCGGCATGACCGCGGTGGCCTGGTACCACACGCTGGCCGGGCTGCGGCACCTGATGTGGGATGCCGGCTACGGCTTCGACCTGCCGACCACCTACCGCACCGGCCGCGCCGTGCTGATCGGCACCGGCGTGCTGACCGTGCTGACCTGGCTCATCGTCATCATCGCCTGGGGCTGAGGAACGGCACATGAGCGAGAAGCAGACCTCCTCCCTGCGGCTGGAATCGGCGCTGGGCCGCGTGCGCGGCCTGGGCTCGGCCAAGCAGGGCACGCATCACTGGTGGATGCAGCGCGTCAGCTCCATGGCGCTGCTGCCGCTGACCCTGTGGTTCGTCATCTCGGTGGCGACCCTGGCCGGCAAGAGCCACGAGGCGACCATCGCCTGGATCGCCCACCCGCTGAACGCCGTGCTGCTGCTGGCCTCGATCGGCCTGTCCTTCCAGCACGCCGCCTCCGGCCTGCAGGTGGTGATCGAGGATTACGTGCGCGGCGAGTTCGCCCGCATGTTCTCGGTCCTGGCGGTGAAGGCCGCGTGCTGGCTGTTCGGCCTGCTCTCCGCCATCGCGGTGCTGAAGATCGCGCTCTGACCCGGGCGGGGCGGCCCCGGATGCGGCCTCTCCGCATCTTGGCAGGCGCCGCCCTGGCCTCATCTGAGCCTTACGGTTTCTGGAATGGCGGCTCCCCCTGCGGCCGCCGCATCTCTGACGGAAGATCGGGACGATGAACGCGATCACCATGCCTTCCTCGGGCGCCTACCGCGTGGTGGACCACACCTACGACGTCGTCGTGGTGGGGGCTGGCGGCGCCGGCCTCCGCGCGACCTTCGGCATGGGTGCGGCCGGCCTCAAAACCGCCTGCATCACCAAGGTCTTCCCGACCCGCAGCCACACCGTGGCGGCGCAGGGCGGCGTCGGCGCCGCGCTCGGCAACATGGGCGAGGATGACTGGCGCTGGCACATGTACGACACCGTCAAGGGGTCGGACTGGCTGGGCGACCAGGACGCCATCGAGTACATGTGCCGCGAGGCGGTGCCGGCGATCATCGAGCTCGAGCATTTCGGCGTGCCGTTCAGCCGCACCGAGGACGGCAAGATCTACCAGCGGCCCTTCGGCGGCCACATGCAGAACTACGGCAAGACCCCGGCCATGCGCGCCTGCGCCGCGGCCGACCGCACGGGCCATGCCATCCTGCACACGCTCTACCAGCAGTCGCTGAAGCACAATTGCGAGTTCTTCGTCGAATACTTCGCCCTCGACCTGATCATGGACGAGGAAGGCGCCTGCCGCGGCGTGATGGCCTGGAACCTGGAAGACGGCTCCATGCACCGCTTCCGCGCCCAGACCGTGGTGCTGGCCACCGGCGGCTATGGCCGCGCCTATTTCTCCTGCACCTCCGCCCACACCTGCACCGGCGATGGCGGCGGCATGGTGCTCCGCGCCGGCCTGCCGCTGCAGGACAATGAGTTCGTGCAGTTCCACCCGACCGGCATCTACGGCTCCGGCTGCCTGGTGACCGAGGGCGCGCGCGGCGAGGGCGGCTACCTGACCAATTCCGAGGGCGAGCGCTTCATGGAGCGCTATGCCCCGACCGCCAAGGACCTGGCCTCGCGCGACGTCGTCTCCCGCGCCATGTCGATGGAGATCCGCGAGGGCCGTGGCGTCGGCCCGCACAAGGACCACATCCACCTGCATCTGGAGCATCTCGGCGCCGACCTGCTGCATGAGCGGCTGCCCGGCATCTCCGAGACCGCGAAGATCTTCGCCGGCGTGGACGTCACGAAGGAGCCGATCCCGATGCTCCCGACCGTCCACTACAACATGGGCGGCATCCCCACGAACATCCATTGCGAGGTGCTGGCCGCGACCGGCACCGACCAGGATCGCGTGGTCCCCGGCCTGATGGCGGTGGGCGAGGCGGCCTCGGTCTCGGTGCATGGCGCCAACCGCCTGGGCACCAACTCGCTGCTGGATCTCGTGGTGTTCGGCCGCGCCGCCGCGCTGCGCGCCGCCGCCACCATCAAGCCGGGCGCCACCCAGGCGCCGCTGCCGCCCAAGGCCGGCGAGATGGCGCTGGACCGCCTCGACCGCGTCCGCCACGCCAAGGGCGACATCTCGGTGGCCGAGCTGCGCCTGAACATGCAGCGCACCATGCAGACCCACGCCGCCGTCTTCCGCACCTCCGAGCTGCTGAAGGAAGGCTGCGAGAAGATGGCGAAGGTGGCCGATTCCTATAAGAACATCCGCATCGCCGACCGCTCGCTGATCTGGAACAGCGACCTGATGGAGGCGATGGAGCTCGACAACCTGATCGGCAATGCGCTGACCACGGTGGTCGGCGGCGAGGCCCGGCATGAGAGCCGCGGTGCCCACGCCCATGAGGATTATCCGGAGCGCGACGACGCCAACTGGATGAAGCACACCCTCGCCCGGGTGGATGAGAACTACAAGGTCACGCTCGACTACCGCGACGTGAAGATGCGGACCCTGACCAACGAGGTCCAGGTCTTCCCGCCCAAGCCGCGCGTCTACTGAGCAGGAGCGGGTAACGATGGCCACCTTCACGCTTCCGAAGAACTCGACGATCGGCACCGGGCAGACCCACAAGGCCGAGCCCGGCGCGAAGAACGTCAAGACCTTCAAGATCTACCGGTTCGACCCCGATACGGGGGAGAACCCGCGCTACGACACCTACGAGATCGATCTCGACAAGTGCGGGCCCATGGTCCTGGACGCGCTGATCAAGATCAAGAACGAGGTGGACACGACGCTGACCTTCCGGCGGTCGTGCCGCGAGGGCATCTGCGGTTCCTGCGCGATGAACATCGACGGCATGAACACGCTGGCCTGCCTCAAGCCGATCGAGGATGTGAAGAAGGACGTCCGCATCACCCCGCTGCCGCACATGCCGGTGGTGAAGGACCTGGTGCCCGACCTGTCGCACATCTACGCCCAGCTGCGCTCGATCGAGCCCTGGCTGAAGTCCGACACCCCGCCGCCGCCGGATGAGGAGCGCCGCCAGTCCAAGGAGGAGCGCGCCAAGCTCGACGGTCTGTGGGAGTGCATCCTGTGCTTCTGCTGCTCGACCGCCTGCCCCTCCTACTGGTGGAATGGCGACCGCTATCTGGGCCCGGCCGTGCTGCTGCAGGCCTATCGCTGGATCGCCGATTCGCGCGACGAATACACCGGCGAGCGCCTCGACAACCTCGAGGACCCGTTCCGCCTGTATCGCTGCCACACCATCATGAACTGCGCCGCGACCTGCCCGAAGGGGCTGAACCCGGCCCAGGCGATCGGCAAGATCAAGCAGATGATGGTCGAGCGCCAAGGCTGATTTTTCTGTCGGGCTGCCGCTGCCTGGTGGGGACGGGGTCGCTTCGGCGGCCCCGTTTTCGTGTCGGGCTGCCGCTGCCGGCGGGAGGCGGGGCGCCAGGGCGGCCGCGTGCCGGGAGGGAGGCGAAGGCCGCCGCCTGGCCGGCGGCCCGCCCGCGCTTCAGGAGGAGGTCAGCGCATTGCTGCCCGGCTCGCCCGGCTCCGGCGACTCCTGGAGCAGGGACACGGCGGCGTCCTGCCGCATCAGCGTGGTCAGGCGCAGCCCCTCATCCTCCGCCAGGGCGCTGAGCGGCAGATAGGCGCGGCCTCCATCCGGCCGGGTGAGGCTGAGGAAATCGCCCACCACCCCCTCCACCCGGCCGAGCACCTGGCCCTCGGCCGAGGCCAGCTCGGCGCCTTGCTGGATATGGCTCTTGTCGATCATCGCGGTGTCTCCGCTGGGAATGGCATGAGGTGTTAACCGCCCGCGCGGTCGAAGGATGCCTCCGGCCTCAGCTTGGCCGGAAACCATTTTCTTTTCCGTGGGTTGGTGTTTCCGGTGAAGGTGCGGTTGCCGCATCGGCCGTGACAGGCTATGCCGCAATGCGATGGATGGCACCCTGAAGCCGGGGGAGGCTCCGCGCCCCCCTTCCACCGCCGAAGGCCCGCTCCCCGCCTACCGCGCCAAGGTAGCGGCGGGCGAATTGCGTTCCGACCCGGCCCAGGCGCAGGCCGCCGAGATCCTGCAGGATCTCTGGCGCCGCACCCGTGGCTACGACCCGAAGCGCGAGGTGCCGACCGCCGAGCCGGGCAGCGGCTTCATGAGCCGCTTCTTCCGCCGCAAGCCGGTCGAGGAAGCGCCGGGCAACGCCCCCCAGGGCCTGTATCTGGTCGGCGAGGTCGGGCGCGGCAAGTCCATGCTGATGGACCTGTTCTTCCTGTGCGCCGACGTGCCGCGGAAGCAGCGCATCCATTTCCACCAGTTCATGCAGCAATCGCACCAGCGCATCCATGCCTGGAAGAAGCAGCATGGCGATTCGGCGGACCCGATCCCGCCGCTGGCCGACAGCATCACCGCCGAGGCCTCGCTGCTCTGCTTCGACGAGTTCCAGGTGCATGACATCGCCGATGCGATGATCCTCGGCCGGCTGTTCGAGGCGCTGTTCGCCCGCGGCACGGTGATCGTGGCGACCTCCAACACCGCGCCCGACGATCTGTTCAAGGGCCGCCCCGGCCGCGACGCCTTCCTGCCCTTCATCGCCCTGATCAACCGGCATGTGTCGGTGCTGCAGCTGAAGTCGCAGCAGGACTATCGGCGCGACCGCATCCAGGGCCTGCCGACCTGGCACAGCCCGGTCGATGGCCGCGCCGAGCGGGCGCTGAACGCCGCCTTCAAGGAACTGACCGGCAAGCCGCATGGCGAGCCGGAGGAGATCTCGGTGCTCGGCCGCAAGGTGCGGGTGTCGCAGGCGGTGGGCGGCGTGGCGCGGGCGGATTTCGACGAGCTGTGCGGCCTGCCGCTGGGCCCGGCCGACTATCTGGCGCTGTCGACCCATTTCCACACCCTGGTGCTGGACGGCATCCCGCGCCTCGGCCCCGACAATTTCGACCGGGCGCGCCGCTTCATCACCCTGGTCGACACCCTCTACGAGCATCGCTGCAAGCTGGTCGCCTCGGCCGCGGCGGAGCCCGACCGACTCTACGAGCAGGGGGAGAATGCGGCGATGTTCCAGCGCACCGCCTCCCGCCTCATGGAAATGCAAAGCCACGACTATCTGGGCCTGCCGCACCTCACCTGAGGGGCGGCGGCACCGGGCCGAAAGGAAGCTGCCATGCGTCTGATCCCGCTCTGCCTGATGGGCCTTCTGGCCCTCGCGACGATTCCCGCCGCCGAGGCCTCGCCCAACCGGCAGGAGGGACGCGTGGCGGCCTCGGCCAAGGCCGGCAACACCGGCAAGGCGGCGGCCGCGGCGCCGCGCAGCGCG
>NZ_GG770778.1:423984-452837 GCF_000164635.1 Pseudoroseomonas cervicalis ATCC 49957
CGCCGCGCGCGTGACGGCGCCGCGCAGCGCCGCGCCGACCCGCTCCTGGCAGTCCGGCCTGCCCCAGGCCAGCGGCGAGCAGCGCGAATGCCCGGTCGGCACCATGTCGACGCTGGCGCGCGGGCATGACGACGTGGTGCGCTGCCTGCCGCTCTGACGGATCGCGTAACGTTTGGCGGCCGGGCCGGGCGAATCCGGCACCCGGCCGCCTTGTCGCGGCCGAGAGGCGGGAGTAGGTAGCGCCTGCACCGCGATACAGATCTCGGCCCCGCTCGAAGCCTTCGGGAAGGATTCTCCTCATGGCCCGCAAAAAGATTGCGCTGGTTGGCGCCGGCAACATCGGTGGCACGCTTGCCCACCTGATCGGCCTCAAGGAACTGGGCGATGTCGTCCTGTTCGACGTCTTCGCCGGCGTGGCCGCCGGCAAGGCCCTGGACATCATGCAGTCCGGCCCGGTCGATGGCTTCGACAGCAAGATGGTCGGCGCCGCCGACTATGCTGCCATCGAAGGCGCCGATGTGGTGATCGTCACCGCCGGCTTCCCCCGTCTGCCGGGCATGACCCGCGACGACCTGCTGACCAAGAACGCCGAGGTCATCACCAAGGTCGCCGAGGGCATCAAGACCTATGCCCCGAACGCCTTCGTCATCTGCATCACCAACCCGCTCGACGTGATGGTGTGGGTGCTGCAGCAGAAGTCCGGCCTGCCGCCGGAGAAGGTCGTCGGCATGGCCGGCGTGCTGGATTCCGCGCGCTTCCGCCTGTTCCTGGCCGAGGAGTTCGGGGTCTCGGTCGAGGACGTGACCGCCTTCGTCCTGGGCGGCCATGGCGACACCATGGTGCCGCTGACCCGCTATTCGACGGTGGCCGGCATCCCGGTGCCGGACCTGATCAAGATGGGCTGGTCGACGCAGGAGAAGATCGACGCCATCGTGACGCGCACCGCCAATGGCGGCGGCGAGATCGTCAAGCTGCTGGAGAAGGGCTCGGCCTTCTACGCCCCGGCCGCCTCGGCGATCGCCATGGCCGAGAGCTACCTGAAGGACAAGAAGCGCGTCCTGCCCTGCGCCGTGCTGCTGAACGGCCAGTATGGCATGAACGACTTCTATGTCGGCGTGCCGGTCGTGATCGGCGACAAGGGCGTCGAGAAGATCGTCGAGGTGCAGTTCACCGAGGCCGAGAAGGCCGCCTTCGACAAGTCCTGCGACGCGGTGAAGAAGCTGATCGAGGACTTCAAGAAGCTCGGCGTCTGAGACCCGGCCGCTTCCGTCTGAGCTCCTTCGGCCGGGGCGCCCGCCCCGGCCTCCTGGCCGAGCCCCGGCCATCCAGCCCATGAAAAGGGTCTGCGGATGAACATTCACGAGTATCAGGGCAAGGAGCTGCTGCGCCGCTACGGCGTCGCGGTGCTCGACGGCCATGTGGCCTGGACCGCCGAGGAGGCGGCCGAGGCCGCCCGGAAGCTGCCCGGCCCCGTCTATGTGGTGAAGAGCCAGATCCACGCCGGCGGGCGTGGCGCCGGCCGCTTCAAGGAAGACCCCAACGGCAAGGGCGGCGTGCGCGTCGTCAAGTCGGTCGACGACGTCAAGGCGGCCGCCGAGGCGATGATCGGCAAGACCCTGGTGACCAAGCAGACCGGCCCCGCCGGCAAGGTCGTCAGCCGCGTCTATGTCGAGGATGGCTGCGACATCAAGCGCGAGCTCTACCTCTCGCTGCTGGTCGACCGCGACAGCTCCCGCATCGTCATCATGGCGTCGACCGAAGGCGGCATGGAGATCGAGGAGGTCGCCGAGCACAATCCGGAGAAGATCCTGAAGGCGGTGGTCGACCCGGCCTCGGGCGTCTCCGGCTTCCATTGCCGCAAGCTGGCCTTCGGGCTCGGCCTGGAGGGCAAGCAGGTCGCCTCCTTCACCAAGTTCGTCACGGCCATGTACAAGGCCTTCGTCGAGCTGGATTGCGCCATCGTCGAGATCAACCCGCTGGTCGTCACCGGCGCGGGCGAGATCGTGGCGCTGGATGCCAAGGTGTCCTTCGACGACAACGCCCTGTTCCGCCACAAGGACCTCGAGGCGCTCCGCGATGATTCGGAGATGGACCCGAAGGAGCTCGAGGCGGTCAAGCACGACCTGAACTATGTCGCGCTCGATGGCGAGATCGGCTGCATGGTGAACGGCGCGGGTCTCGCGATGGCCACCATGGACATCATCAAGCTGTACGGCTCCTCGCCGGCCAACTTCCTGGACGTGGGCGGCACCGCCACGGCCGAGCGGGTGACGGAAGCCTTCCGCATCATCACCTCGGACAGCAACGTCAAGGCGATCCTGGTGAACATCTTCGGCGGCATCGCCAAGTGCGACATGATCGCCAATGGCATCGTCGTCGCCGCCAAGAACCTGACCCTGTCGGTGCCGCTGGTCGTGCGCCTGGAGGGCACCAACGTCGATCTGGGCAAGAAGATCCTGGCCGAATCCGGCCTGGCGATCATCCCCGCCGACAACCTGGCCGACGCCGCCGAGAAGGTGGTCCGCGCCGTGAAGGGAGCCAACTGACATGGCCATCCTCGTCGACGCGAACACCAAGGTGATGACCCAGGGCTTCACCGGAAGCCAGGGCACCTTCCACGCCGAGCAGGGCATCGCCTATGGCTCGAAGTATGTGGGCGGCGTGACCCCGGGCAAGGGCGGCCAGACGCATCTCGGCCTGCCCGTGTTCAACACGGTCGCCGAATGCGCCGAGGCCACCGGCGCCACCGCCTCGGTCATCTATGTGCCGCCGCCCTTCGCCGGTGACAGCATCCTGGAGGCCATCGACGCCGAGATCCCGCTGATCATCTGCATCACCGAGGGCATCCCGGTGACCGACATGATCAAGGTGAAGCGCGCGCTCTCCGGCTCCAAGTCGCGCCTGATCGGGCCGAACTGCCCGGGCGTGATCACGCCGGATGCCTGCAAGATCGGCATCATGCCGGGCCATATCCACAAGCGCGGCACCGTCGGCATCGTCTCGCGCTCCGGCACGCTGACCTATGAGGCGGTGGCGCAGACGACGGCGGCCGGCCTTGGCCAGTCGACCTGCGTCGGCATCGGCGGCGACCCGGTCAAGGGCACCGACTTCACGGAAGTCCTGGAGATGTTCCTGGCCGACCCCGAGACCCAGTCGATCATCATGATCGGCGAGATCGGCGGCCAGTCGGAGATCCAGGCCGCCGAGTTCCTGGGGCGCGAGAACAAGCCGGGCTCGAAGAACTACAAGCCCGTGGTCGGCTTCATCGCCGGTGCGACCGCCCCTCCGGGCCGCCGCATGGGCCATGCCGGCGCCGTCATCTCCGGCGGCAAGGACACCGCCGAGGCCAAGATGAGCGCCATGCGCGAGGCCGGCATCCATGTCGCCGAGAGCCCGGCCGCGCTGGGCTCGACCATGGTGAAGGCCCTGCGCGGCTGATGCCGGGCGGGTCGCGACAAGACGCGAACGGCCAAGGAAGCGGGTCTGCCATGCAGGCCCGCCATTCCCCGCTTGCCCTGCGTCAAGGTCGCGACGTTACATCTATGTTATCCATGCGCCGTCCCCATATCGGGGGCGGCGCCGCCTTTTGACGCCAAGAGCAGCGAGCTGACCGCCATGCCCCGCGGGGCCTGGGCGAGGAGGAGATGATGGCCGGTATCGACATCCTGGCAAGCGCGATGAGTGGTGCGAACGCCACCTTCCTCGCCGACATGTATGCGCGCTGGGTGCAGCAGCCGGACAGCGTGGACAGCTCCTTCCAGGAGCTGTTCGCGGCGCTGAACGACGATGCCAAGGCCGTGCTGCACGACGCCGCCGGCGCCTCCTGGGCGCCGCGGCCGAAGGGCGGCTTCGCCCCCGAGCCCGAGGCGCCGAAGGCCGACCCGAAGAAGGGGGCCAAGCCGGCCGCCGCCGACCCGGCCGCCGCGCGCCAGCAGGTGCTGGATTCGATCCGCGCCCTGATGCTGATCCGCGCCTATCGCGTGCGCGGCCATCTGGAGGCGCAGCTCGACCCGCTCGGCCTGCAGAAGGCCACGCCGCATCCGGAGCTGGACCCGGCGACCTATGGCTTCACCGGGGCCGATCTCGACCGGCCGATCTTCATCGACCGCGTGCTGGGCAAGGAGACGGCCTCGCTGCGCGAGATCCTGTCGATCCTGCGCGCCACCTATTGCGGGCCGATCGGCGTCGAGTTCATGCACATCCAGGACCCGGAGCAGAAGGCCTGGATCCAGCAGCGGGTCGAGGGCGCGCCCTGGACGCGGCAGTTCGACGCCAGCGCCCGCCGCACCATCCTGCAGCAGCTGACCGAGGCCGAGGGCTTCGAATCCTTCTGCGCGCGCAAATATGTCGGCACCAAGCGCTTCGGCCTGGAGGGTGGCGAGGTCACCATCCCCGCCCTGCAGGCGATCATCGAGGCCTCGGCCGACAAGGGCGTCAATGAGATCGCCATCGGCATGCCGCATCGCGGCCGGCTGAACACGCTGGTCAATGTGGTGAAGAAGCCCTTCACCCAGGTCTTCGCCGAGTTCAAGGGCGTCGCCGCCAAGCCGGACGATGTCCAGGGCTCGGGCGACGTGAAGTACCATCTCGGCACCTCCACCGATATCGAGGTGAATGGCCGCACCATCCACCTGTCGCTGCAACCCAACCCGTCGCATCTCGAGGTCGTCGACCCCGTGGTGGTGGGCAAGGTGCGCGCGCGCCAGGACATGGCGGGCGACACCAAGGGTCGCCGCAGCGTCATGGGCATCCTGCTGCATGGCGATGCCGCCTTCGCCGGCCAGGGCGTGGTGTATGAGACGCTGGCGATGAGCCAGCTCATCGGCTACCGCACCGGCGGCACCGTGCATGTCGTGGTGAACAACCAGATCGGCTTCACCACCGTGCCGCTGCACGCCTATTCGGGCCTGTACTGCACCGATGTCGCGAAGTCGGTCCAGGCGCCGATCCTGCACGTCAATGGCGACGATCCGGAAGCGGTGGTGTTCTGCGCGCGCCTCGCGGCCGAGTACCGCATGCAGTTCGGCGCCGACATCGTGCTCGACATCGTCTGCTATCGCCGCCACGGCCATAACGAGACCGACGAGCCGGCCTTCACCCAGCCGATCATGTATGGCGTGATCAAGGAGCTGAAGACCACCCGCACCAAGTATGCGGAGCGCCTGGCCGCCGCCGGCGCCGTGCCGGCCGAAGACTCCAAGGCGATGCTCGACGCCTTCTACGCCAAGCTCGAGGAGGCCTACCAGGCCGCGCAGAGCTTCAAGCCGAACAAGGCCGACTGGCTGGAAGGCCACTGGGCCGGGCTGAAGGCCGCCGGCTCGGACGATGAGGAGAAGGACGACAACACCGCGGTCAGCCTCGACACGCTGCGCGAGGTGGGCTCGGCCCTGTCCCGCGTGCCGGAGGGCTTCACCGCCAACTCCAAGATCGTCCGCCAGCTCGAGGCCAAGAAGCAGGCGATCGAGAGCGGCGAGGGCATCGACTGGGCGACCGGCGAGGCGCTGGCCTTCGGCTCCCTGCTGCTGGAGGGGCACCGCGTCCGCCTCTCGGGCGAGGATGTGCAGCGCGGCACCTTCTCCCACCGCCATTGCGTGCTGATCGACCAGACCAACCAGGCGGAGTACATGCCGCTGAACAACATCCGCGACGGCCAGGCGCGGATGGAGGCGTTCAACTCGCTGCTCTCCGAGATGGGCGTGCTGGGCTTCGACTATGGCTACACCCTGGCCGACCCGCAGACCCTGGTGCTGTGGGAGGCGCAGTTCGGCGACTTCGCCAATGGCGCCCAGGTGGTGATCGACCAGTTCATCGCCTCGGCCGAGACCAAGTGGCTGCGCATGTCCGGCCTGGTGATGCTGCTGCCGCATGGCTATGAGGGCCAGGGGCCGGAGCATTCCTCGGCCCGCCTCGAGCGCTACCTGCAGATGTGCGCCGAGCGCAACATGGCGGTGTGCAACTTCACCACCCCGGCCAACTACTTCCACGCGCTGCGCCGCCAGCTGAAGCGCAACTACCGCAAGCCGCTGGTGGTGATGACGCCGAAGTCGCTGCTGCGCCACAAGCTGGCGATCAGCTCGCTCTCCGACTTCGCCCCCGGCAGCACCTTCCGCACCGTCCTGCCCGAGGTCGACGCGCTGGTGCCGGCCGAGCAGGTGAAGCGCGTCGTGCTCTGCACCGGCAAGGTCTATTACGACCTGCTGCAGGAGCGCCGCGACAAGGGGGTGCAGGACGTCGCCATCGTGCGCGTCGAGCAGATCTATCCCTTCCCGCGCATCAGCCTGGCCAAGGTGCTGGCCGAGTACAGGAACGCCGAGGTGGTCTGGTGCCAGGAGGAGCCCGAGAACATGGGCGCCTGGACCTTCGTGGACCGGCGCATCGAGAAGGTGCTGGGCGAGCTGGACGTCAAGGCGAAGCGCCCGGCCTATGTCGGCCGCGAGGAGGCGGCGAGCCCCGCCACCGGCCTGGCCAAGATCCACCAGCAGCAGCAGGAGGCCCTGGTGCGCGATGCGCTGGGCCTGTCCTGATCCCAACCTGAGCCATCATCGCACCGGCAAAGAGGCTACGGCAGAATGACCGAGATTGTGGTGCCCACCCTGGGCGAGAGCGTGTCCACCGCCACCGTGGCGAAGTGGATGAAGAAGGCCGGTGACGCGGTGGCCGCCGATGAGCCGCTGGTGGAGCTGGAGACCGACAAGGTGACGGTGGAGGTCAACGCGCCGCAGGCCGGCGTGCTGGAATCCATCACCGCCGATGAGGGGGCCGAGGTCGAGCCGGGCGCCGTGCTCGGCGTGATCGCGGCCGGCGAGGGCAAGGTCTCGCCCAAGGCCACCGAGAAGCCGGCCCCGGCCGCCGCCGCCCCGGCGGCGCCGAAGGTCGAGCCGAACCGGCCCGAGACCGGCCCGCTGTCGCGTCCGGGCAGCGGCCATGCGCCGCTGCCGGCCGCCGCCAAGATGATGGCGGAGAACAAGGTCTCGGCCGAGCAGATCGGCGCCGGCACCGCCAAGGATGGCCGCATCAGCAAGGGCGATGTGCAGTCCTTCCTGGCCAGCCCCGCCGCCTCGGCGCCCGCCGCCAAGGCCGCGCCCAAGGCGCCGCGCGCGCTGGAAGGCGGCGAGGAGCGGGTGAAGATGACCCGCCTGCGCAAGACCATCGCCGTCCGGCTGAAGGAGGCGCAGAACACCGCCGCCATGCTGACCACCTTCAACGAGGTGGACATGGGCGCGGTGATGGCGCTGCGGAACGAGTACAAGGACGTGTTCGAGAAGAAGCAGGGCGTGAAGCTCGGCTTCATGTCCTTCTTCGTGAAGGCCTGCGTCGCGGCGCTGAAGGAGTTCCCGGCGGTCAACGCCGAGATCGACGGCGACGACATCGTCTACAAGAACTTCGTGCATATGGGCATCGCGGTGGGCGGGCCCTCGGGCCTGGTCGTGCCGGTGCTGAAGAATGCCGACCAGATGTCCTTCGCGCAGATCGAGAAGTCGATCACCGATTTCGGCAAGCGGGTGCGCGACGGCCAGCTGAAGCTGGAGGAGATGGCGGGCGGCAGCTTCACCATCACCAATGGCGGCATCTATGGCTCGCTGATGTCGACGCCGATCCTGAACCCGCCGCAGTCCGGCATCCTGGGCATGCACTCCATCAAGGAGCGGGCCATGGTCGTCGGCGGCAAGATCGAGATCCGCCCGATGATGTATCTGGCGCTCTCCTACGATCACCGCATCGTCGACGGGAAGGAGGCCGTGTCCTTCCTGGTGCGCGTGAAGGAGAGCCTGGAGGATCCGCGCCGCCTGATGCTCGATATCTAAGCCTCAGCCCGCGCTGACCAAATAGAGCCAGGGCCGCATCGCGGCCCTGGCTTTTTTTATCCGATGGCGGGGTCCGGGGGGACCCTGTCCCCCCGGCGGCAGGGGGTCTGGGGGAGGCAGAGCCTCCCCCAGGAGGCTACCCGTCGATGCTGAGATTGAGCCGCGTCACCATCTCCTTCTCATAGGCCGCGCGCTGCACCGTGAAGGTGCGGTAGGCCTCGGTGTCGAGATAGTTCAGCGGCATGTCCCATTTCTCCCGGATGGCGGTGTTCTCCGGGCTGAGCAGCGCGGTCTTCATGGCGTCGTGCAGCACCCGCACCACGCCGGGGTCCATGCCCTTCGGCCCGGCGATGCCATAGGGCGAGGTGACGGCCAGATCGATCCCCAGCTCCCGCAGCGTCGGCACGTCGGGGAAGCGCTTGGCGCGTTCCGGCGACCAGACGCTGAGCAGGCGGAACTGCCCGGCCTCGACCTGCGGCACCCAGGCGGAGCTGTCGGCGATGCTGTCGATCTGCCGCCCCAGCAGGGCGGTCACCCCCTCGGTGGTGCCGCGGAAGGGCACATGGGTCATCTGGATGCCGAGCCGGCTGCAGATATCCTCCATGGCCAGGTGGTTGGTGGTGCCGATGCCGCTGGTGGAATAGGTCATCATGCCCGGCCGCGCCTTGGCCGCCGCCACATACTCGGCCCAGCTGGTGATCGGGCTGTCGCTGCGCACCACCACGCCGAACAGCCAGCCGGTGAGCCCGATGATCGGGGTGAAATCCTCCACCGGGTCCCAGGAGCGCGCCTTGGTCAGGAAGGGGTGGCGGATGACCGAGAGATGGTGCTGCGCCAGCGTGTAGCCATCCGGCTGGGCCTGCAGCAGCGCCTGGGCGGCGAGCAGGCCGCGCGCGCCGGAGCGGTTCTCCACCACCACCGGCTGGCCCAGGCTGCGCGTCGCGAGATCGGCCAGCGAGCGCAGCTGCGCATCGGCCGAGCCGCCGGGCGGCCAGGGCACCATCAGCCGGATCGGCCGGGCGGGGAAGCCCTGCGCCAGGGCCGGCCGGGCCAGCGGCGTGGCGAGGGTGGCGGCGGCAAGGGCCAGGGCGGCACGGCGCGGCAGCACCGCGCGGGCTTCGGTCATGGTCGCGTCTCCCAGTTCGGCCGGGGCCTTGTTGCGGCCCCGTTGCGGAGAGCGTGGCAGAAGCGCGGCGTGGCTGACAAGCCGGGCGGTGGCGCCGGTCCCGCCGCCGCCCGGCCGGCGGGTCAGCGCTGCAGCGGCAGCAGGATCTCCGTCAGCCATTCGGCCGGCGGCAGGCTGCGGCAATCATTCAGGTAGAGCTCCAGGCAGGGGGCATCCGCCGGCTCCTCGCCGCTTTTCGGCAGCCAGTCGCGATAGAGCCAGGTATAGGCGCCCTCCAGCTCGGCATAGGGGCCCTGGAAGCGCAGCACGGCGACGCGCTGCGCCGGCAGGGTCAGCAGGGTGGCGGGGGCAGGGGGCTCGGCGCCGGCGGGCAGGGTGAAGCCGGCGGCGCTGCGCAGCTCGGCCGGCTTCACGCTGTGCGGATCGTCGTAATACAGGCCGTACCATTCCGTCTCCGGCCCCAGCAGCCCATGGCCCTGGCCGAGCGCGGTCAGCGCGTCGAAGCGCTCGCCGATTCGGTCATAGGGGCCCTGATGCGCCAGCGCGGCCAGGCGCAGGGGCGGCAGGTCGCGTTGCGTCACCTCGAACATCGTCGTCTCCATCTCGGTCGTTGCGGGGCGGAGGAAAGGGGTCAGGCCGCCGCGCCGGCGATAGGCCGCCGGCGGCAGCCCATAGCTGGCGCGGAAGGCGCGGCTGAAGGCGGCGACACTGCCATAGCCGGCCTGCGCCGCGATGCCGGCGATGCCCTGCCGAGTCTTCAGCAGCGACGCCGCGGCCAGCTGCAGCCGCTGCCGCGCCATGGTCTCCGCCGGGGTCTCGCCGGTCAGCAGCCGGTAGATCCGGTGGAAATGGCAGGGCGAGAAGGCGGCCACCGCCGCCAGCTCCTCCAGCCGCGGCTCGCGCCCCGGATGCGCGGCCAGCCACGCCACCACGCGGTCGATGCGCCGGGCATAGTCGCGCAGCGTCAGGCTCCTGCGGGGCATCCGGTGCGTCCTTCCTCTCTCCATCCGCCGCCATCCTGCCCGGGATGCGATTGATCGCGCTTGCGAATGGCAGGGCGGCGCCGCTGCCCCCTTGCTCCGCGCCGCGCCAGAGGCCAGTTTGCCGGCACCATTGACAGGCAGGACCCCTCGACCATGTCCGACAGCTTCGACGTCATTGTCATCGGCGCCGGCCCCGGCGGCTATGTCTGCGCCATCCGCGCGGCGCAGCTCGGCATGAAGGTGGCCTGCGTGGAGAAGCGCGACACGCTGGGCGGCACCTGCCTGAACATCGGCTGCATCCCCTCCAAGGCGCTGCTGCAATCCTCGGAAGCCTTCGAGGAGACCAAGCACAAGTTTGCCGATCACGGCATCCTGGTCGATGGCGTGAAGCTCGACCTGGCCCGCATGCAGGCCCGCAAGGGCGAGGTGGTCTCGGCCAACGTCAAGGGCGTCGAGTTCCTCTTCAAGAAGAACAAGATCACCTGGCTGAAGGGCGCCGGGAAGATCACCGCCCCCGGCAAGGTCGAGGTCGCCGGCCAGAGCTACGACGCCAAGCACATCGTCATCGCCACCGGCTCCGACAGCGCGCCGCTGCGCGGCGTCGAGGTGGATGAGAAGCAGATCGTCACCTCGACCGGCGCGCTGGAGCTGGAGAAGGTGCCCGGCCACATGGTCGTCATCGGCGGCGGCGTGATCGGGCTGGAGCTGGGCTCGGTGTGGCGCCGCCTCGGCGCCGAGGTGACGGTGGTCGAGTATCTCGACCGCCTGGCCCCCGGCATGGACGCCGAGACCGCCAAGCAGTTCGAGCGCGTGCTGACCAAGCAGGGCTTCAAGTTCAAGCTGAAGTCCAAGGTGACCGCGGCCGCCAAGTCGGCCGAGGGCGTCACCCTGACGGTCGAGCCCGCCGCCGGCGGCGCGGCCGAGGAGATCAAGGCCGATGTGGTGCTGCTGGCCATCGGCCGCCGCGCCTACACGGACGGCCTCGGCCTCGCCGAGATCGGCGTCGAGCTGGATGAGCGCGGCCGGGTCAAGACCGATGGGCATTTCGCCACCAATGTCCCCGGCATCTACGCCATCGGCGACGTCATCGCCGGCGCCATGCTGGCCCACAAGGCCGAGGATGAGGGCGTCGCCCTGGCCGAGATGCTGGCCGGCCAGGCGGGGCATGTGAACTACAACGTCATCCCGGCCGTGGTGTACACTTGGCCGGAAATCGCCTCGGTCGGCGAGACCGAGGAGGAGCTGAAGGCGCGCGGCCAGGCCTACAAGACCGGCAAATTCCCCTTCATGGCCAATGGCCGCGCCCGCGCCATGGGCGACACCGATGGCTTCGTGAAGATCCTGGCGGACAAGGAGACCGACAAGGTCCTCGGCGTCCATATCCTGGGGCCGGATGCCGGCACGCTGATCGCCGAGGCCGCCATCGCCATGGAGTTCGGCGCCTCGGCCGAGGACATCGCCCGCACCTGCCACGCCCACCCGACGCTGCAGGAAGCCGTCAAGGAAGCGGCGCTGGCCGTGGACGGGCGCGCGCTGCACATCTGACTTCTGGGGAGGCTCCGCCTCCCCAGACCCCACCGCCGGGGGGACAGGGTCCCCCCGGACCCCGCCATCAGGGGCTCCACCATGTCCAAGGGGACACCGGCCACCCTCGCGGCGCAGAAGGCGGGCATCGCCTTCACGGCCGTCACCTACGCCTACGACCCGGAGGCCGACAGCATCGGGCTGCAGGCGGCGGCCGCCCTGGGCGAACCGCCCGGGCGCGTCCTCAAGACCCTGATGGCCGAGATCGACGGCAAGCCCGTCTGCGTCATCCTCCCCTCCGACCGCGAGGTGTCGATGAAGAAGCTGGCCGCCGCCGGCGGCGGCAAATCCGCCCAGATGCTGCGCGTGCCGGATGCCGAGCGCATCACCGGCTACCGCGTGGGCGGCATCTCCCCCTTCGGCCAGAAGAAGCGCGTGCCGCTCTTCATCGAGCAGGCGGCGCTGGCCGAGCCCTATGTCTTCGTCAATGGCGGCCAGCGCGGCCTGCAACTGCGGCTGGAGGACCCGGCGGCGGCGGTGGCGGCGTTGGGGGCGAAGCCGGCCGCCATTGCCGCCTGAGCCTCACCTCCGCGCCAGCCCGGCTTGAGGCAGGCCGTCGCCAGCGCCATCTGCCCGGCATGCTCACCTATCGTCCCTCCTGGAAACGCAAGCTGGCCGGCTGGTCGCTGCTGGTGCTGGGCGTGATCGGGCTGGTCCTGCCCTTCCTGAACGGCATCATCCCGCTGGTGCTCGGCCTCTTCGTGCTGCGCGAGCAACATGCCTGGAGCCAGCGCAGCCTGGCCTGGTGCCATGCCCGCTGGCCCGCCCAGGTGGACCGCATGGGCGCGCTGGAGGATCGCCTGGCCCAGCGCTGCCGCAACGGCACGGCCTGGCTGCGCCGCCAATTCGGCGCTGCCTGACGCCGGCCGCCAGCGGCGGCCGGCCCTGACAGAAAAAAGAAGAGGGGGCCGGGGGAGAATTCATTCTCCCCCGTCTTTCTTCCGCTACCGCGCCCGCGGATGCGCCTTCTGCCAGGTTTCCAGCAGCCGCGCCGAATCGACGCTGGTGTAGCGCTGGGTGGTGGAGAGGCTGGCATGGCCCAGCAGCTCCTGGATCGAGCGCAGATCCGCCCCCGCCGTCAGCAGATGCGTCGCGAAGGAATGCCGCAGCGCATGCGGCGTCGCCGATTCCGGCAGGCCCACCAGGCGGCGGTAGTTGCGCAGCGCCCGCTGCGCCATGCCGGCATCCAGCCGCCCGCCGCGCGCGCCGAGGAACAGCGGCGCATCCGGCTCCCCCCCGCCGCGCAGCCGCAGATAGGCGGCGATCGCCTGCTCCACCGCGGGCAGCACCGGCACGACGCGTTCCTTGTCGCCCTTGCCGCGCACCTTCAGCCCGGCGCCGGCGCGCGGCGCATCGGCGAGGTTCAGCGCCAGCGCCTCGGAGATGCGCAGCCCGCAGCCATAGAGCAGGGTGAACAGCGCGCTGTCGCGCAGCGCCAGCACAGTGGAGTTCTCGACGCTGCCGGCATCGCGCGTCACGTCCAGCGCCTGGTCGGGGGTCAGCGGGCGCGGGGCGGGGGGCACCACCTTCGGCCCGCGCAGACCCGCGATGGCCTGCGGCACCAGCCCGTGCCTTTTGGCCAGGAAGCGCAGGAAGCCGCGGATGGCCGCCAGCTGCCGGGCGCGGGTGGCGTTGCCGACGCCGTCGCGCATGGCGCGCTCGGCCAGGAAGGCGCGCAGATCGGCCGGGCGCAGCGCCTGCAGCGCGGCGAAATCCGGCTCGGCGCCGAGGTGGCGCGTCAGGAAGCCCAGGAACTCGGCGAGGTCGGCGCCATAGGCGGCCAGGGTGTGGCGGCTGGCGCGGCGCTCCTTCTCCAGCCAGTCGAGCCAGAGGGCGCGGGCCTCGAGGGCGGTGCGGGGGGCGCTCATCGCAGCAGGGCGGCGGCCAGGGCGCGCGCCAGGAATTGCAAATGCGGGGTGGCGCCCTGTTGCGGCAGGTCGCTGCGGGCGCGGGCGCCGAGCACCAGCAGGGCGGGGGGGCCGGGCAGGGGCAGGCGGGCCAGGGCGTCGCAGCAGATCAGCGGCGCGGCCTCGGCGTGCAGCAGGGGCAGGTCGTCGGGGGTTTCGCGCAGCAGGGCGTCGCGGCCGGCGGGCAGCAGGCGGGCGACGCTGCCGGCGGGCAGCGGCAGCCAATGGGGCGCGGCCTGGCCTTCGCTGGCCAGGGCGCAATGCGCCAGGCCGAGCAGATCGGGCCATTCCTGGCGCACCGTCTCGGCCGGGTCGCGGGACGGGATGAGGGCCAGGATGGCGGCGCGGGTGCGGGCGGCGAAGCCGGCGGCTTCGCGGGCGGCCTCGGCCACGTCGCGGGTGGCGGCGCGTTCGGCGGCCAGCATGGCGGCCATGTGGTCGGCCAGGCCTTCGCCATGGATGCGGCGGGGCGGCGTCAGGCTGCGGTAGAGCTCCGGCCGTTCGGCCAGGAAATCCGGGTTCTGGCGGAGCCAGCTGGCGACGTCATCCGGCTGCATGTGTCCCCCAGATGGGAGGTCCAGGAACCTCAGGTTCCTGGCGGGGGAGCCCGAGGGGGGCAGAGCCCCCCTCGGAAACCCGTTCAGAGGATAGACTGCCCGGTCTTCTTCCAATCCGCCAGGAAGGCTTCCAGGCCGCGATCGGTCAGCGGGTGCTTGATCAGCTGGCGGATGACGGCCGGCGGCAGGGTGGCCACATCGGCGCCGAGCTTGGCCGCCTGGGCCATGTGCAGCGGGTGGCGGATGGAGGCGACCAGCACCTGGGTCGTCAGGTTCGGGTAGTTGCCGTAGATCTGCACGATGTCGGCGATCAGCTGCATGCCGTCCTGCGCCAGGTCGTCGAGGCGGCCGACGAAGGGCGAGATGTAGGTGGCGCCCGCCTTGGCGGCCAGCAGCGCCTGCACCGGCGAGAAGCAGAGCGTCACGTTCACCGGCGTGCCTTCGTCGGTCAGCGTCCGGCAGACGCGCAGCCCGGCCTCGGTCAGCGGCACCTTGACGCAGACATTCTCGGCGATGCCGCGCAGGAAGCGGCCCTCGGCCAGCATGCCCTCATAGTCGGTGGCGGTGACCTCGGCGGAGACATGGCCGGGGGTCACGGTGCAGATCTCGGCGATCACCTCGGCCATGTTGCGGCCGGACTTGGCGATCAGCGAGGGGTTGGTGGTGACGCCATCGACCATGCCGAGCTCGGCCAGGGCGCGGATCTCGGACACCTCGGCGGTGTCGACGAAGAACTTCATGCGGGCATTTCCTGCTGCTTTGGGGGGGAAGCGGCGGTTCCCCCGCCGGCGATGCCGCCTTGTAGCGGAAGGGGGGTGTTGAACGAAAGGCCGCGCGGGCGGAGAAGGGGGGCATGGCTCGTCTGCGCGTGCTGCTGCCTTTGCCCCTGGCCGGGGCCTATGACTACCGGGTGCCGGCGTCCTGGCCGGAGCCGCCGCCGCCGGGCGCCTTTGTCGAGGTGCCGCTGTCGGGGCGCAGCATGGTCGGCGTGGTGTGGGATGGCGAGGCCGACCCCAACCTGCCGGAGAAGCGGCTGCGCGACATGCTGGGCGTGTTCGACGTGCCGCCGATGACGCAGAGCCTGCGCAAATTCGTCGACTGGGTGGCGGCCTACACGCTGAGCCCGCCCGGCGCCGTGCTGCGCATGGCGATGAGCGCGCCGGCGGCGCTGGAGCCGCCCAGCGCCAAGGCGGGCTGGCGGCTCTCGGCCGCCGGGCAGCGCGCCAAGCGCGGCGAGGCGAAGCTGACGCCGGCGCGCCGCCAGGTGCTGGACGTGCTGGAGCCGGGCGATGTGCAGAGCGCCGCCGCCATCGCCGCCGAGGCCGGGGTGTCTTCCGGCGTGGTGCGCGGCATGGCGGAGGCCGGGCTGCTGGAATCCGCCCTGCTGCCGGCCGGCGAGAGTTTTTTCAGTCCCGACATCGACCGGCCCGGTCCGGTGCTGGGGGCGGAGCAGCAGGCGGTGGCCGCCGCGCTGCGCCAGGCCACGGCGGCCAAAAGCTTCGGCGTGACGCTGCTGACCGGCGTCACCGGCTCGGGCAAGACCGAGGTCTATCTGGAGGCGGTGGCGGAATGCGTGGCGCAGGGCCGACAGGCGCTGGTGCTGCTGCCGGAGATCGCGCTCTCCACCCAGTGGCTGGAGCGGTTCGAGCGCCGCTTCGGCGGCCCGCCGGCGCTGTGGCATTCCGAGCTGGGCAGCCGCCGCCGGCGCGACACCTGGCGCGCGGTGGCGGAGGGGCGGGTGGCCGCCCTGGTCGGCGCCCGCTCGGCGCTGTTCCTGCCCTATCCCGATCTCGGCCTGATCATCGTCGATGAGGAGCACGAGACGGCGTTCAAGCAGGAGGAGGGCGTCGTCTACCACGCCCGCGACATGGCGGTGGTGCGGGCGCGGCTGTCCCAGGCGGCCTGCGTGCTGGTCTCGGCGACGCCGAGCCTGGAGACGCTGACCAATGCCGAGACCGGCCGCTATGCCAGCCTGCACCTGCCGGAGCGGCATGGCGGGGCGGCGCTGCCGGCGGTGACGGTGATCGACCAGCGCCGCACCCCACCGGAGCGCGGCCGCTTCCTCAGCTCGCCGCTGGTGACGGCGGTGCGGGAGACGCTGGCGGCCGGGCAGCAGGCGATGCTGTTCCTCAACCGCCGCGGCTACGCGCCGCTGACGCTGTGCCGCAGCTGCGGCCACCGGCTGCGCTGCCCCAACTGCACCGCCTGGCTGGTCGAGCACCGGGTGCGGCGCACCCTGCAGTGCCACCATTGCGGGCACACCGAATCGATTCCCGAGAACTGCCCGGAATGCGGCGCCGAGGGCAGCCTGACGCCGCTCGGCCCGGGGGTGGAGCGGGTGCAGGAGGAGGCGGCGCAGCTCTTCCCGGAGGCGCGGCGGCTGGTCATGGCCTCCGACACCATCCCCGGCCCGGCGGCGGCGGCGGAGGCGGCGCGGGCCATCGCCGCGCGCGAGGTGGACCTGATCATCGGCACCCAGATCGTCGCCAAGGGCTGGCACTTCCCGCATCTGACGCTGGTGGGGGTGGTGGATGCCGATCTCGGCCTGGCGGGGGGCGATCTGCGCGCCGCCGAGCGCACCGTGCAGCTGCTGCACCAGGTGGCCGGCCGCGCCGGCCGCGCCGAGGCGCCGGGGCGCGTGCTGCTGCAAAGCTGGAATCCGGAGCATCCGGTGCTGGAGGCCCTTGTCTCCGGCGACCTGGATGCCTTCATGCAGGCGGAGGCGGAAGGCCGCCGCCCCGGCCACTGGCCACCCTTCGGCCGGCTGGCCGCGCTGATCGTCTCGGCCGAGGATGAGCGGGAGGCCGACCGGGTGGCCCGCGATCTCGGCCTCGCCGCGCCGCGCGGCGAGGGGGTGGGAGGTGCTGGGCCCGGCGCCGGCGCCGCTGGCCCTGCTGCGCGGGCGGCACCGGCGGCGGCTGCTGCTGAAGGCGCGGCGCGACATCGCCGTGCAGCCGCTGCTGCGGGAGTGGCTGTCCCGCATCGCCATCCCCGCGGCGGTGCGGGTGCAGGTGGATGTGGACCCGGTGGGGTTCCTCTGAGGGGGCGGAAATATGCCCGCGCCATGACGCGGGGGTAAGGAATCCGTGGCAGCCCCCGTTGCCGCGTTGCGACACACTGTGTTAATGCCGGGCCGCCGCGGCGGGCTTTGCCCGCGCGCGTCGAAACCTGTCCAACCGCCGGAACCGCCCCCAGGGGCACGGGCCGCGCGGCCGGACGCCGGGATAGCAAGAGAACGGGATCCTCCGTGGCCTCCGAAGCGACCAACGTCTCGCCGAACGCGACCCAACCCTCCGGCCTGGCCCAGCGCTACGCGCTGGCGCTGCTGGAACTGGCCAAGGACAAGAAGACGGTCGACGCCGTTGCCGCCGAGCTGGAGAAGCTGGGCGCGCTGCTGGCCGAGGACGCCGCCTTCCGCGCCTTCATCCACGACCCGCGCCTGGACAGCAGCGCGCAGCAGCGCGGCGCCTTCGCCGTGCTGGAGCGCGCCGGCGTGTCCGGCGATGTGCGCAACCTGGTGGGCGTGCTGATCGCCAATCGCCGCCTGTCGGCGCTGCCGCAGGTGGTGAACGCTTTCGGCGCGCTGCTCGCCGAGCAGCGCGGCCAGCAGACCGCCGAGGTCGCCACCGCCCATCCGCTGACCGACACGCAGCGCGCGCAGCTCGCCGCGCGGCTGACGGAAGCCGGTTATTCCAACGTGAAGCTGGTCGAGCGCATCGACCCCACCCTGCTGGGTGGCCTGGTGGTGCGCCTCGGGTCCCGCCTCTACGACAGCTCGATCAAGTCCAAGCTGCAGCGCCTGCAGTACGCCATGAAGGGGGCCGCCTGATATGGAGATCCGTCCCGCCGAGATCTCGGAGATCCTGAAGCAGCAGATCGCCGGCTTTGACGCCGAAGCGAATGTTGCCGAGGTCGGCACCGTGCTGACCGTGGGCGACGGCATTGCCCGCGTCTACGGCCTGCAGAATGTCATGGCCGGCGAGCTGGTGGAGTTCCCCTCCGCCGGCCTCAAGGGCATGGCGCTGAACCTCGAGACCGACAATGTCGGCGTCGTGATCTTCGGTGACGACCGGTCCATCCGTGAGGGCGACACCGTCTCCCGCACCCGCGACATCGTCTCCGTGCCGGTGGGCCCGGGCCTGCTCGGCCGCGTGGTCGATGGCCTCGGCAACCCGATCGACGGCAAGGGCCCGCTGACCAACGTCTCGCCCGCCCTGGTCGAGGTGAAGGCCCCGGGCATCATCCCGCGCAAGTCCGTGCACGAGCCGATGCAGACCGGCATCAAGGCGATCGACGCCCTGATCCCGATCGGCCGCGGCCAGCGCGAGCTGGTGATCGGCGACCGCCAGACGGGTAAGACCGCGGTCATCGTCGACACCATCCTGAACCAGAAGCCGATCAACGCCGGCACCGACGAGAGCAAGAAGCTTTATTGCATCTACGTCGCCATCGGCCAGAAGCGCTCCACCGTCGCGCAGCTCGTGCGCACGCTGGAGGAGAACGGCGCGCTGGAATACTCGATCATCGTCGCCGCCACGGCCTCCGACCCGGCGCCGATGCAGTACCTGGCGCCCTACACCGGCTGCGCCATGGGCGAGTACTTCCGCGACAGCGGCAAGCACGCGGTCATCTTCTACGACGACCTGTCGAAGCAGGCCGTCGCCTACCGCCAGATGTCGCTGCTGCTGCGCCGTCCGCCGGGCCGCGAGGCCTATCCGGGCGACGTGTTCTACCTGCACTCCCGCCTGCTCGAGCGCGCGGCGAAGATGAATGACGAGCAGGGCGCCGGTTCGCTGACCGCGCTGCCGGTCATCGAGACGCAGGCGGGCGACGTGTCGGCCTACATCCCGACCAACGTCATCTCGATCACGGACGGCCAGATCTTCCTGGAGACCGAGCTGTTCTTCAAGGGCATCCGCCCCGCCGTGAATGTCGGCCTCTCGGTCTCCCGCGTCGGCTCCGCCGCCCAGATCAAGGCGATGAAGCAGGTCGCCGGCAAGATCAAGCTGGAGCTGGCGCAGTACCGCGAGATGGCGGCCTTCGCCCAGTTCGCCTCCGACCTCGACGCCTCCACCCAGGCGCTGCTGGCGCGCGGCGCCCGGCTGACCGAGCTGCTGAAGCAGCCGCAGTTCAAGCCGGTCCCCGTCGAGGAGCAGGTGATCTCGCTCTTCGCCGGCGTGCGCGGCTACCTGGACCGGATCGAGGTCTCCAAGGTCGGCGCCTTCGAAACGCAGCTGCTCGCCTCGATCAAGGCCAATGCGCCGGAGATCCTGGACAGCGTCCGCGACAAGAAGGAGATCACCAAGGAGAACGAGGCGAAGCTGGTGTCCTTCATGGACAACTTCGCCAAGTCCTTCGCGGCCTGAGGCAAGGCCAGGGAGACTTCCATGGCCAACCTTAAGGAACTCCGGGGGCGCATCAACAGCGTCAAGTCGACCCGGAAGATCACCCAGGCGATGAAGATGGTCGCGGCGGCGAAGCTCCGCCGCGCCCAGTCCCAGGCCGAGGCCGCGCGCCCCTATGCGGAGCGCATGGCCCGGATGCTGGCCTCGCTCGGCCAGGCGGTGGCCGGCAATCCGGACGCGCCGAAGCTGCTGGTCGGCACCGGCGCGGACCAGGTGCACCTGCTGGTCGTCGTCACCGGCGACCGCGGCCTGGCCGGCCCGTTCAACACCAATGTGGGCCGCTTCGCCCGCAGCCGGGTGCGCGAGCTGGAGGCCCAGGGCAAGACGGTCAAGATCCTGACCGTCGGCCGCAAGGGCGCCACCTACCTGAAGCGTGAGTTCGGCTCGCGGATCGTCGGCGAGATCAGCTTCCAGGGCAAGAAGCGCATCGGCTTCGAGGATGCGAGCGAGATCGCCGCCCGCGTCACCGGCATGCTGGAGGCCGGCGAGTTCGACGTCTGCACGCTGATCTACAACCGCTTCCGCAGCGTGATCAGCCAGGTGCCGAGCGCGCAGCAGCTGATCCCGGCCGAGCTGCCGGCGGTCGACGCCACGGCCCCGGCCGGCGACGGCGCGCAGGCGCAGCCCTGGTACGAGTACGAGCCGGACGAGGCCACCATCCTGGCCCAGATCCTGCCGAAGAACCTGGCGATCCAGGTCTATCGCGCCCTGCTGGAGAACGCCGCCGGCTTCTTCGGCAGCCAGATGAACGCGATGGACAGCGCCACCCGCAACGCGGGCGACATGATCAACAAGCTGACCCTGACCTATAACCGGACCCGCCAGGCCAACATCACCAAGGAGCTGATCGAGATCATCTCCGGGGCCGAGGCCATCTGAGGGGAATGAGCACCGCCATGAAGAACAATGTTGGCAAGGTCACCCAGGTCCTGGGCGCCGTCGTGGACGTGCAGTTCCCCTCCGAACTGCCGGGCATCCAGAACGCGCTGCAGGTCAAGATCGGCGAGCGCACCCTGGTGCTCGAGGTCGCGCAGCACCTCGGTGAGCGCACCGTCCGCACCATCGCCATGGACACGACCGACGGTCTGGTCCGCGGCGCCGAGGTGGTCGACACCGGCGCCGGCATCGCCGTGCCGGTGGGCGAGGGCACGCTGGGCCGCATCCTGAACGTCATCGGCGAGCCGATCGACGAGCGCGGCCCGGTGCCGCACGCCAAGACCTACACCATCCACCGCGAGGCGCCGGCCTTCGAGGACCAAGCCACCGCGGCCGAGATCCTGGTCACCGGCATCAAGGTGGTGGACCTGCTCGCCCCCTACCTGAAGGGCGGCAAGATCGGCCTGTTCGGCGGCGCCGGCGTCGGCAAGACCGTCACCATCCAGGAGCTGATCAACAACATCGCCAAGGGCCATGGCGGCGTGTCCGTCTTCGCCGGCGTCGGCGAGCGCACCCGCGAGGGCAACGACCTCTACCACGAGATGGTCGATGCCGGCGTGATCAAGCTCGGCGAGAACGGCTCCACCGAGGGCTCCAAGGTGGCGCTGGTCTATGGCCAGATGAACGAGCCGCCGGGTGCGCGCGCCCGCGTCGCCCTCTCGGGCCTGTCCATGGCGGAATACTTCCGCGATGAGCAGGGCCAGGACGTGCTGTTCTTCATCGACAACATCTTCCGGTTCACCCAGGCGGGTGCCGAGGTGTCGGCGCTGCTGGGCCGCATCCCGTCGGCGGTGGGCTACCAGCCGACGCTGGCCACCGACATGGGCGCGCTGCAGGAGCGCATCACCTCGACCAAGAAGGGTTCGATCACCTCGGTGCAGGCCATCTACGTGCCCGCCGACGACCTGACCGACCCGGCGCCCGCCACCTCCTTCGCCCACCTGGACGCGACGACCGTGCTGTCGCGCTCCATCGCGGAGCAGGCGATCTTCCCGGCCGTCGACCCGCTGGACTCCACGTCCCGCGCGCTCGACCCGCGGATCATCGGCGAGGAGCACTACAAGACCGCCCGCGAGGTGCAGCGCATCCTGCAGACCTACAAGTCGCTGCAGGACATCATCGCCATCCTGGGCATGGACGAGCTGTCGGAGGAGGACAAGCTGGTGGTTGCGCGCGCGCGCAAGCTGCAGCGCTTCCTGTCCCAGCCCTTCCACGTCGCCGAGGTGTTCACCGGCACGCCGGGCGTGTTCGTGAAGATCGAGGACACGGTGCGCTCCTTCGCCGCCATCTGCCGCGGCGATTACGACCACCTGCCCGAGGCCGCCTTCTACATGGTCGGCACCATCGAGGACGCGGTGAAGAAGGCCGAGACCCTCAAGGCCGCGGCCTGATCACCAGCAGAGAGGGAGTCCGGGGAGCATGAGCGCGACCTTCGATCTGGAACTGGTCAGCCCGGAGAAGCTGCTCCTCTCCCGCCCCGTCGAGATGGCGATCATCCCGGCGGCGGAAGGCGAGATGGGCGTGCTGCCCGGCATGGCGCCGATGATCGTGGCCCTCAAGGGCGGCGTCATCCGCGTGCAGGAGAAGGGCGCGGTCACCGAGAGGCTGTTCGTCATGGGCGGCTTCGCGGAGATCACGCCGACCCGCGTCACCGTGCTGGCGGATGAGGCGACCCCGGTCGCCGAACTGTCGCGCGCCGAGGCGGCGGGCCGCGTCCGCGAGGCTGAGGCCGCCTATGACAGCGCCGCCTCCGCCACGCCGGAGGAGCGCGAGGCGGCGATGGACCGCCTGCTGGCGCTGCGCGAGATGGCGCAGGCCGCCGAGGCCGCCTGACGGTCGCCGCGCTTCCGGGCGCGGCAGCATGAGCTTCGAACGACGCCGCCCGTGGGAGACCGCGGGCGGCGTTTTTCGTGGCGCGGCGCGGTCCGGGCTGCTACGGCACCGCAACATCGATCACGAGCGATGCAACCGCGCGTCCCTGGCCACGCTGTCGGGTTATCAGGCGGTGGGCAGAGGGGGCAGGGCATGGGCAAGCGGGTCTTTCCCGTGGGCGGGGCGCTGACGCGCCGGCATTGGCTGGCCGGGGCGGCGGCGGGGGCCGGGCTGGCCGGCGCCGGGCTCGCCCTGCCGGCGCTGTGGCCGCAGCGCGGCGCGGCCCAGGATGCCGCGTCACCCGGCCTGGGCACGCTGGCGCGGGAGCGCGGCATCAGCTTCGGCGCCGCCATGCAGAGCAATCTGCTCGCCACCGACCCCGCCTATGGCGCGGCCTTCGACACCGAGGCGGCGCTGCTGGTGCCCGAATGGGAAGGCAAATGGGCGGCGCTGCAGCCCGAGGAAGGCAAGTTCGACACCAGGCCGCTGGACGCCATCCTGGGCTGGGCGCGGCAGCGCGGCCGGGTGGTGCGCGGCCATGCGCTGCTCTGGCACATCGCCATGCCGGACTGGCTGACCGCCGCTTTGGGCGAGGGGCCGGCGCGCGCCCAGGCGCTGATGGAGGCGCATTTCGACCGCATCCTCTCCCACACCCGCGAGCAGATCCGCGACTGGGACGTGGTGAACGAGGTGATCGCCAACCCGCCCGGCAGCGACGTGCCGCATGCCGGCGACAGCGCGCTGCGCGACACGCCCTGGCTGCGCGCGCTTGGCCCTTCCTATATCGACATGGCGCTGCGCATGGCGCGCCAGCGCGACCGCACGCTGCGCCTGACCATCAATGAATACGGCATCGAGGAGGACACGCCCGATGCCGCCGAGAAGCGCCGGCGCTTCCTTGCCCTGCTGCGCGGCCTGCTGGAGCGCAACGTGCCGCTGGATGCGGTGGGCATCCAGGCGCATCTGCAACTGCACCGGCCCTTCACGCCCGCCCCCTTCGCCGCCTTCCTGGCCGAGCTGCGGCAGATGGGCCTGGCCGTGCTGGTGACCGAGATGGACATCCGCGAGACGCGCGACGCGCCCACCGAGATCGCCGCGCGCGACGCGCTGGTGGCCGAGCGGGTCTATGCCTTCACCGCGACGGCGCTGGAGGGCGGGGTGCGCAGCTTCCTGACCTGGGGACTGTCGGACAAGTATTCCTGGCTGGTCTCCGACCCCGCCGTGGCGCTGGGGCCCGACCGTTCGCATCGCGGCCTGCCGCTGGACGAGACCTGGCAGCGCAAGCCGATGTGGCACGCGCTGGCCCGCGCCTTCCGCGGCGGCGGCTAAGCCGGGTTTTTCGGGCGGGCGGGCTTTTGCCCGGGCGGCTTTGGGTGTTTGCTCGGCGGCCATCTGTCCAGCGCCGGAGACCCCATGGACCTCGCCTCCCTCGAAACCCCCGTGCCGGTGATCGATCTCGACGTGGTCGAGGCCAATCTGGCGCGCATGCAGGCCTATTGCGACAGCCATGGCATCGCGCTGCGGCCGCATATCAAGACCCACAAGCTGCCGGCGCTGGCGCGGCGGCAGGTGGAGCTCGGCGCGCGCGGCATCACCTGCCAGAAGCTGGGCGAGGCCGAGGTGATGGTCGAGGCCGGGATCGACGACATCCTGATGTCCTACCCGCTGCTGGGCGCGGCCAAGGCGGCAAGGCTGGCGAAGCTGGCGCCGCGCGCCCGCTTCCGGGTCGGCCTCGACAACGCGCAATCGCTGGCGACGGTCGCCGAGGCGGCGCGGCTCTCGGGGGCCGAGATCGGCATCCTGGTGGAGTTCGACAGCGGCACCGCCCGCACCGGCGTGATGACTATCGAGGAGCTGCTGGAGCTGGCCCGCGCCGCCCGCGCCACGCCGGGGCTGCGCTTCGACGGGGTGATGACCTATCCGCTCGGCCCCAAGGCGCGCGCCTTCCTCGACGCGGCGCTGCCGCGGCTGAAGGCGGAGGGGCTGGAGCCCGCGGTGATCTCCGGCGGCGGCACGCCGAAGGCGTTCGAGGCGCATGCGGCGGCGCCGATCACCGAGCTGCGTGTCGGCACCTACATCTACAATGACCGCATGACGGTGGCCGCCGGCCACGCGACATGGGCCGATTGCGCGCTGCACCTGCATGTCACGGTGATCAGCCGGCCGGAGGCGCATCGCGCCGTGATCGATGGCGGGTCCAAGACCTTTGCCGCCGATGTCATGCCGGCGGGCATGGCGGAGGGCTATGGCTACTTCCCCGACTATCCGGAGGCGAAGCTGGAGCGCTTCAGCGAGGAGCACGGCATGGTGGATCTCTCCGCCTGCGCCCGCCGCCCCGAGATCGGCGAGGTGCTGCGGGTGGTGCCGAACCATGTCTGCCCGGTGAGCAATCTGCATGACCGTGTGGCCCTGGTGAAGGGCGGGCAGTTCCAGGGGTTCCAGGACGTCGCCGCGCGCGGCCGCAGCCAGTAAGGGGAGAGAGAATATGAGCGAATCCGAGAGCCGCCTGGCGGCGCTGGGGCTGAGCCTGCCGGCGGTGGGCAAGCCGCTGTTCAATTATGTGCCGTTCCGCCGCGCGGGGGATGTGGCCTATCTGTCCGGCCAGGTGCCGCGGCATGCGGATGGTTCGCTGACCGTGGGCAAGGTGGGTGCCGCGCTGTCGGTGGAGGAGGCGCGCCAGGCGGCCGAGCTGTGCGGGCTGCATCTGCTGGCCATCGCGCGGGAGGCGGCGGGCTCGCTGGAGAAGGTCGAGTTCCTGAAGCTGTTTGGCATGGTCAATGCCGTGCCGGAATTCGGCCAGCAGCCCAAGGTGATCGATGCCTGTTCCGACCTGCTGGTGGCGGTGCTGGGCGAGCGCGGCCGGCATGCGCGTTCGGCCATCGGCATGGGCTCGCTGCCGTCCGACGTGCCGGTCGAGATCGAGGCGGTGATTCGTATTCTGGACTGAAGGCGGGGTCCGGGGTGGCCCTGCCACCCCGGCGGGGCCCGGGGCAGCGCCCCGGACTTTTCTTTCAGTTCTTGAGGTGCTGTTCGAAGAAGCCCAGCACCGCGTTGTAGACGCGCCGCCGGTTGGCGCGCTTGGTGAAGCCGTGGCCTTCATCGGGGAAGGTCAGGTACTCCACCGGAATTCTCCGCTGTTTGAGCGCGTCCACGATCTGCTCGCTCTCATAGGGCGGCACGCGCGGGTCGGTCAGGCCCTGGGCCACCAGCAGCGGGCAGGCGATGCGCTCCGCCCGGTTCAGCGGCGAGAGGCGTTCCAGCAGCGCGGCATCCCGCACCGGGTCGCCATATTCGGCGGCGCGGTGGCCGATGCGCCAGGGGCCGGTCTTCTGGAAGAAGGTCTTCCAGCTGGCGATGCCGTAGAAATCGACGCCGCAGGCCCAGAGGTCCGGGTACTCGGTGGTGGCGGCCAGCACCATCCAGCCGCCATAGCTCTGCCCCATGATGCCGATGCGGCGGCCATCCAGGGATGGATGGGCGGCCAGCCAGGCATGGGCGGCGGCGAGGTCGGCGACGCTGTCGAGGCGCTTCTCGCGGTCGTCCAGCGCGGCATAGGCGCGGCCATAGCCGGTGGAGCCGCGCACATTCGGCACCAGCACGGCGATGCCCAGCGCCAGGAAGGCCTGCAGGTCGGGCCGCCAGTTGGGTAGGGCCTGCATGGCCGGGCCGCCATGCACCCAGACCAGCACGGGCCAGCCCTTTTCCGGGCGCTCGCCCGAGGGGAGGGCCAGGAAGCCCGGAATCTGCCGCCCGTCATGGGTGGGGAAGGCGATGGTGGTCCAGCTGTGCAGGCCGGGCGGCGGCGGCGCGGCGTCGAGCGGCGTGGCGGCGGCCACACCCGGCCGGGCCAGCCAGATGGAGGAGGGGAAGCGGAAGCCCATCAGGTCGAAGGCCAGCGAGGCGCCATCGGGCGACCAGCTCAGCTTGGTGATGACGCCCTCGGGGTGGATGGGCTCCTGCACCACGGCGCCGGTCGCGGCATCCAGCAGGCGCAGGCGCGAATAGCCGCCCTCGTTCACCACCACGGCCAGCAGGGACTGGTCGGGGGAGGGTTCCAGCTTCTCGACATCGAAGGGGGGCGCGTAGAGCGGGCGCGGCGCCTCGCCGGGCGCCTGGATGGCGACCGACAAGAAATCGCTGTCGCGGTCGGTCAGCAGCCAGAAGGCGCTGCCGTCGCGCTTCCAGCGCGGGTTCAGGTGGCGGGCGTCGCCGTCATGCGGGGTGATGTCGGCGGGCGGCGCGGCGCCGTCGAGCGCCACGCGCAGCAGGGTCGATTCGAAGGTGCGCGGCGCGGTGGCGAGAAGCAGGGATTGGCCATCGGGCGCCCAGGCCAGCAGCTCATGCGGGCCTTCCACCTCGGCCACGCAGCTTGCAGTGCCGGTGGAGAGGTCCATCACCCAGGCATCGGTGTGCGCCGGGTGGCGGGCATTGGCGGTGTAGGCGATTCGGCTGCCGTCGGGGGAGAGGGCGCCCCAGCCATGGATGACGTTGGGCGCCTCGGTCAGCGGCCGCGCCTCGCCCGCGGGCGGCAGGTGGTAGAGCTGGATGCGCTCATCGCCGGCGCCGTCGCGGCCGAAGATGGCGCCGCCATCGGGCAGGCCGGCGACGAAGGCCACCGCATCGGCGTGGCGGGTGCGCTGGCGGGGAGCGCCGCCGCCGGGCGGCACCTCCCAGACCTGGGCGGAGCCGCCGGCATCGTGCAGCACATACAGCCTGCCATCCCCGGCGAAGGCGGGGAGGGTGGAGGCGGGGGTGGTCAGCAGGCGCTCAAGGAGCGCGGCGGCGTCGTCCTGGCTCATGCGCAAGGGATGGACCCGAAATCACCGGCCGCCAAGGGGCTGCCCCGCGCCGCATGGCATGGCGCGGCGGCGCGGCTGCGCCTAATCTCCGGCCACCATGCGCTATGTCTCGACCAGGGGCCAGGCCCCCGCACGCGATTTCGAGGGCGTCCTGCTGGCCGGTCTGGCCGAGGATGGCGGCCTCTTCCTGCCCGAAACCTGGCCGCTGCTCTCGGCCGCCGAATGGCGGGCCCTGCGCGGCCTGCCCTATGCCGAGCTGTCGGCACGGCTGATGACGCTGTTCGCGGGGGAGACCATCCCGCTGGAGACGATGCGCCAGCTGACCGGCCGCGCCTATGCCGGCTTCGGCCATGCGGCGACGGCGCCGCTGGTGCAGCTCGACCCGCGGACCTTCTCGCTGGAGCTGTTCCACGGGCCGACGCTGGCCTTCAAGGACATGGCGATGCAGCTGCTCGGCCAGCTCTTCGACCATGTGCTGACCAAGCGGGGCGAGCGGGTGACGATCGTCGGCGCCACCTCGGGCGACACCGGCTCGGCCGCCATCGAGGCCTGTGCCGACCGCGCCGCCATCGACGTGGTGATCCTGCATCCCGAGGGCCGCACCAGCGAGGTGCAGCGCCGGCAGATGACCACGGTGCTGTCGCCCAACATCCACAACATCGCCGTCCAGGGCAGCTTCGACGATTGCCAGGATCTGGTGAAGGCGATGTTCAACGACGCGCCCTTCCGGCAGGAGATGCGGCTGTCGGCCGTCAACTCGATCAACTGGGCGCGCATCGCGGCGCAGGTGCCGTATTACGTCTATGCCGCGCTGGCGCTGGGCGCGCCGGACCGGCCGGTCGCCGTCTCGGTCCCCACGGGCAATTTCGGCAATGTGCTGGCCGCCTGGGTGGCGCGGCGCATGGGCCTGCCGATCGAGCGGCTGATCATCGGCGCCAACCGCAACGACATCCTGGCCCGCTTCCTCGCCGGCAACGACATGTCGATGCAGAAGGTGGAGCCCTCGCTCTCGCCCAGCATGGACATCCAGGTCTCGTCCAATTTCGAGCGGCTGCTGTTCGAGCTGCTGGGGCGCGACGCCCGCGCCACCGCCGAGATCATGCAGCGCTTCCGTGCCGAGGGTCGCATGCCGGTGCCGGATGCCGCCTGGCGCAAGGCGACCGAGACCTTCCATGGCTTCGCCCTGTCGGATGACGGCATCCTGGAGGAGATCCGCCGCCTGCACCGGGAGAGCGCCTATCTGGCCGACCCGCACACGGCGATCGGCACCGCCGCCGCGCGCGCCCACGCGCCGCAGGATCCGGGCATCCCGGTGATCGTCGCCGCCACGGCGCATCCGGCCAAGTTCCCCGACGCGGTGGAGCAGGCGACCGGCTTCCGCCCGCCGCTGCCGGCGCGGCTGGCCGATCTCTATGAGCGGCGGGAGCGCTACAGCGTGCTCTCCGGCGGGCTGGAGGAGATCGAGGCGGCGGTGCGCGCCCATGTGCGGCGCAACGTCACGGCCTGACCGGGCCTGACGGGGCGGGGGCCTGCCCCCGCCTCAACCCTCGCCGCCGCTGAGGGGAATCACCTCGACCCGCGCCAGACCCTGGCGCAGCATGCCGAGCTGCGCGGCGGTGGCCGGGCTGAGGTCGATCACCCGGCTCCGCAGATGCGGCCCGCGATCGGTGATGGTCACGGTGGCGCTGCGGCCATTCTCCAGGTTGCGCACCCGCGCCCGGCTGCCCAGCGGCAGGGTGCGGCTGGCCGCCGTATGGGCGTGGCGGTCGAAGCGCCGGCCATTGGCCATGCGCCGCCCGTGGAAGCGGTTGGCGTAGTAGGAGGCGCGGCCGCGGATCACCCGCCGCTGCCCGGCGCGCGGCGCCTCGGCCTGGCGGCG
>NZ_GG770778.1:453279-456960 GCF_000164635.1 Pseudoroseomonas cervicalis ATCC 49957
GGCGGCTGGCCTCCGCCTCGCGCCGCTGCTGCCGCGCCTCGGCCGGTGGCGCCAGCGCGGCGCCCCCGATTCCCAGGCAAAGCAGCGCCAGACCGGCCGCGCGCAGCAGCCTTCCCCGTCCCATCCGCATGGCCCCCGGCCCCCCTTCGATCCCCCTTGGCCGCACGGGCCATGACACAACGCCCCCTTCAGATGGGGAGGCCGGTGTTCACCGGACACCAGCATTCCCGTGCAACACTCGGGGAGCAGGCCTGCCCCCGCTGCAGGGTCGCAGAAACGGGGTTTCCGGCCTACATTGGGCCTTCAAGGCAGATGCAAGCCCGCCGCGCGCCAGCCCGGCGGGCCACCAGGGAACAGTGAACACATGTCTGATGCGGTGCGGCTGACGCGCCTTCCGAACGGCCTGACCATCGTCTCCGAGACCATGCCACGGGTCGAGACGGTCTCGATCGGCGCCTATGTCCATGCCGGCACGCGCGACGAATCCGCCGCCGAGAATGGCGCCTCCCACTTCCTCGAGCACATGGCCTTCAAGGGCACGGCGCGGCGCGACGCCGCCGCCATCGCCCGCGAGATCGAGAATGTCGGTGGCCACCTGAACGCCTACACGGCGCGGGAGAACACCGCCTACTACGCCAAGGTGCTGAAGGAGGACATGCCGCTGGCCGCCGACATCATCGGCGACATCCTGACGCATTCCACCTTCATCCCCGAGGAGATGGAGCGCGAGCGCGGCGTCATCCTGCAGGAGATCGGCCAGGCGAACGACACGCCGGACGACATCGTGTTCGACCATTTCCAGGCCACCGCCTTCCCCGAGCAGCCGATGGGCCGCCCGACGCTGGGCACCGAGACCACGGTGGGCGGCATGGGGCGTGAGGTGCTGACCGGCTATATGCGCCGCCATTACGGGCCGAGCCGCATGGTCGTCGCCGCCGCCGGCGCGCTGGAGCATGAGAAGCTGGTCGAGCTGGTCGGCCGGCATTTCGCCGACCTGCCGCTGGTCTCGCCGAGCCCGGCCGAGACCGCCCGCTATGGCGGCGGCGAGTTCCGCGAGGAGCGCGACCTCGACCAAGTCCATGTCGTGCTGGGCTTCGAGGGGCCGGCGGTCGCGACGGCGGGCCACTACCCGGCCATGCTGCTCTCCACCCTGCTCGGCGGCGGCATGTCCTCGCGCCTGTTCCAGGAGATCCGGGAGAAGCGCGGCCTCGTCTACTCGATCTACTCCTTCACCCAGATGTTCCGCGACAGCGGCCTCTTCGCCCTCTACGCCGGCACCGGCGAGGAGCAGGCGGCCGAGCTGGTCCCGGTGGCGCTGGAGGAGCTGCGCCGCGTGCAGCACGACGTCACCCAGGAGGAGCTGGACCGCGCCAAGGCGCAGCTGCGCGCCTCGGTGCTGATGTCCCTCGAATCCACCGGCAGCCGCTGCGAGCAGCTGGCGCGGCAGATCCAGGTGCATGGCCGCATCATCCCGGTCGAGGAGACCAAGGCGAAGATCGCGGCCGTGACGGTCGACCAGGTGCAGGCGGTGGCGGCGCAGATCTTCCGCTCCCGCCCGACGCTGGCGGCGCTCGGCCCGGCCGGCAAGGTGCCGGGCCTGCCCAGCATCGCGGAAAAGCTCGCCGCATGAACCGGCTCGACCGGCTCGACGCCCTGCTCGCCGCCGCAAGCGCGGCGGGGGCGGAGGCGGCGGATGCGCTGCTGGCCACCGGCGCCTCGCTCTCCGTGCAGCGCCGCCTGGGCCAGGTCGAGCATCTGGAACGCTCCGAGGGGCTGGATCTCGGCCTGCGGGTCTTTGTCGGCCGCCGCCAGGCCATCGTCTCGGCCACCGACGCCGATCCGCGCGGCTTCCAGGCCCTGGCCGAGCGCGCCGTCGCCATGGCCCGCGCCGTGCCGGAGGATGCGTTCGGCGGCCTGGGCGAGCACCACCCCTACACCCCGGTCGACCTCGAGCTGAACGACCCGGCCGAGCCGGATGCCGACGCGCTGCTGGCCCGCGCGGCGCTGGCCGAGGAGGCCGCGCTCTCCCACGCCGGCATCGCCAGCGTGGAGGCCGAGGCCGGCTTCTCCCGCAGCGAGATCGCACTCGCCACCAGCCAGGGCTTCCGCGGCGAATATGCCCGCAGCGGCCATTCCATCTCGGTCACCGCCGTCGCCGGCCAAGGCACCGGCATGGAGCGCGACTACGACTACAGCAGCGCGGTCCACTTGGCCGATCTGGAAGAGGCCGCCGGCCTTGGCCATGCCGCCGCCAGCCGGGCGCTGCGCCGGCTGAACCCGGCCCGGCCGGCCACCGCGAAGCGCAGCGTGGTCTATGACCCGCGCGTGGCGGCCTCGCTGCTCGGCCATCTGGTGGGCGCGCTGAACGGCGCCAGCGTGGCGCGCGGCACCTCCTTCCTGCGCGACCGCATGGGGCAGGCGGTGCTGGCCCCGGGCCTGACGGTGCGCGACGATCCGCGCCGCCGCCGGGGCCTGCGCTCCCGCCCCTTCGACGGGGAGGGCATGCCGACCGCGCCGCTGGCGCTGGTCGAGGATGGCGTGCTGGCCAGCTGGGTGCTGGATGCGCGCAGCGCGCGGCAGCTCGGCCTGCGCTCCACCGGCCATGCCAGCCGTGGCGTTTCCGGCCCGCCCTCGCCGGCGACCACCAACCTGTGGCTGGAGGGCGGCCAGGGCACGCCCCAGGCGCTGATGGCCGACATCGCCGAGGGCATCTATGTCACCGAGCTGATCGGCATGGGGGTGAACGGCGTCACCGGCGATTACAGCCGTGGCGCCGCCGGCTTCATGATCCGGGGCGGCGAGATCGCCGAGCCGGTCTCCGGCATCACCATCGCCGGCAATCTGAAAGACATGCTGCTGCGGCTGCGCGCGGCGGGGGATCTCACCTTCCGCCGGGGCATGGATGCGCCGACGCTGCGGATCGATGATCTGACGGTCGCCGGGAGTTAGCGGGGGCTTTGCCCCCGCGCCCCCACCGGGGTGGCAGGGCCACCCCGGACCCCGCCTTCAGTTTGGCGCCAACAGATGGCGGGGTCTGGGGGGACCCTGTCCCCCCAGCGGGGGTTCAGGGGGCGGAGCCCCCTGCCGCCCAAGTCTTGAAGGGCGCGAACGCCGCCGCCACCCGCCGGTAGATCGGCTGGCGGAAGCTCACCACGATCTCCGGCACCTCTTCCAGCGCCGCCCAGCGCCAAGCGCTGAATTCCGGATGCGGGTCCTGGTCCAGCCGGATTTCCGACTCATCCCCGGTGAAGCCGAGGGCGAACCATTTCTGGCTCTGCCCGCGATAGCGGCCGCGCAGCGCCTTGCCCACCAGTTCCGGCGGCAGGTCGTAATTCAGCCACTCCGGCACCTCGCCCAGGATGCGGGCGCTGGCGGTGCCGATCTCCTCGCGCAGCTCGCGCAGCACGGCCTCGGCGGGGTCCTCGCCCGCGTCCAGCCCGCCCTGTGGCCATTGCCAGGCGGCTTCGGCCACATCGGCGCGGCGGGCGATCAGCACGCGCCCGTCGCGGTGGAACAGCACGGCGCCGACATTGCGGCGATAGGGCAGCTCGGCGGTCATCGGGACTCTCAGCGGGCGGCGGAAGGGGCGGGGCCGGGCGAGCGCGTCAGCGCGCTGGCGGGGGCCAGCACCAGGCCGCGCGCCTCCAGCCCGGCGGCCCAGGCGGCGATGCGGTCGACCAG
>NZ_GG770778.1:457716-459777 GCF_000164635.1 Pseudoroseomonas cervicalis ATCC 49957
CCACGCCCGGCCCGTTCGGCGCGGCCTGCGCGGGCGCCTCGGGCGGGCCCAGGCGGTGCAGCACCAGGCCAGTGCCGGCAGCACCGGCCAGGACCAGCACCCAGAAGGCGCCGAGCGCCTTCCAGGCCGGGGAGGCACGCCTCATGGCGAGCGGCTCATGATGGCGCGCCTGTCCCTGGGGTTCAGCGCCCGGCGCGGCGCTGCGGATCGGCGGCCGCCCAGGCGCGCAGCAGGGCAGCGGCCTGCTGGGCCTGGAAGTCGGTCTCCGGCTTGGTCGGGTCGAAGGCCGGGGCGCCCTCGGGCGGCATGCGGCTCACCTTCTCGGCCACGCCGGCCGGCAGGTTGGTGGGCGGCAGCGGCGGCGCCTCGGCGCTGCCATTGTCGTTGCGCAGCGCGCGGCGCAGATCGGCCTCGCGGTCGCGCAGCGGGGCGTTCGCCTCCTCCCGCGTCGCCAGCACCTCGATATCCGGGTTGATGCCGGTGGCCTGGATGGAGCGGCCCGACGGCGTGTAGTAGCGCGCCGTGGTCAGCCGGATGGCGCCATTGCCCGGGATCGGCATGACGGTCTGCACCGAGCCCTTGCCGAAGGAGCGCGTGCCGAGCACGATCGCCCGGCGGTGGTCCTGCAGCGCGCCGGCGACGATCTCGGAAGCCGAGGCGGAGCCGCCATTGACCAGCACGACCACGCGCAGCCCGTCGGTGATGTCGCCCGGCTTGGCGTTCCAGCGCTGCCCCTCATCGGCGCGGCGGGCGCGGGTGGAGACGATCTCGCCCTGCTCCAGGAAATCGTCCGAGACCTGCACCGCCTGGTCCAGCAGCCCGCCCGGATTGTTGCGCAGGTCGAGGATCAGGCCCTTCAGGTTGCCGCCCGCCTGCTGCCGCAGCGAGGTGACGGCGCGGCGCAGCGCCGCGTCGGTCTGCTCGTTGAAGGAGGAGAGGCGGACATAGCCGATGTCGTTCCCCTCCATGCGGAAGCGCGCCACCTGCGGCCGGATCACGTCGCGGGTCAGCGACAGCTCGATCGGCGTCTCGGTGCCCGGGCGGCGGATGGTCAGCTTGATGGTGGTGCCGCGCTCGCCGCGCATCTGCTCGACCGCCTCCTGCAGGGTCAGGCCCTGCACCGAGCTGCCGTTCAGATGGGTGATCAGGTCGCCCGGCTTGACGCCGGCGCGGGCCGCCGGGGTGTCGTCGATCGGCGAGATCACCTTGACGTAGCCGCCCTCCTGGCTGACCTCGATGCCGAGGCCGCCGAACTCGCCGCGGGTCTGCACCTGCATGTCGCGGAAGGAGCGGGCGTTCATGTAGCTGCTGTGCGGGTCGAGCCCCTGCAGCATGCCGTTGATCGCGGACTCGATCACCTCGCGGTCATTGACCGGCTCGACATACTCGGCCCGGACGCGCTCGAAGATGTCGCCGAACAGGTTGAGCAGCCGGTAGGTCTCGGCGCGGTTGCCGGTCTCCTGCGCGAAGGCGGAGACCACCGGCGGCAGCACCACCGGCCCCAGCACGGCGCCGGCGGCGAAGGCCGCCGCCACCACGCCGACCATGCGCATCTTAGGCTTCATGCGGTGACCCCTCATGCCGGTCAACGATCCTTCTGCCGCGAGCATTCGACGGCTTAGCGAGACACCTTAGAGCGGCTTCCTGTGCAAGGGGCAAATTGAAACCTTTTTCGACAATGCCGTGGGACGGAATCTGCGGGAGGGCCGCCTAGCCCCGGCTGCGGAACCAGCCCTTGGGGTCGACCGGCTGGCCGTTGCGGCGCAGCTCGACATACAGCGTGGCGCGGCCATTCTCCTCCCCCGCGCCGAGCTGGCCGACCGGCTCGCCGGCCAGCACCCGGGCGCCGGTCTCGGTGTCCAGCCGGTCCAGCCCGGCCAGCACGAAATGGTAGCCCCGCCCGCAATCGACGATCAACAGCTGGCCATAGGAGCGGAACGGACCGGAGAAGGCGATGCTGCCGCCGCAGGGGCTGACCACCCGGGCCTGGGGCGGCGCGGCATAGGTCAGGCCGCGCGCCGGGCCGCCGGCGCCATTGTCGCCGAAATCGCGGGTGACGCG
>NZ_GG770778.1:460645-464389 GCF_000164635.1 Pseudoroseomonas cervicalis ATCC 49957
CGCCCGGGACGCGCCGTGTTCAGCCGAGCAGGCTCCGCCCGGTCATCGCCGCCGGCTGGGGCAGGCCGAGCAGGGCCAGCAGCGTCGGCGCCACATCGGCCAGCCGGCCTTCGTGCAGCGCGGCGCCGGCCGGGCCGCCCACCAGCAGCACGGGCACGACATTGGTGGTGTGGGCGGTGTAGGGGCCGCCGGTCACCGGGTCCTTCATCAGCTCGGCATTGCCATGGTCGGCGGTGACCAGCAGCGCGCCGCCCTGGGCGGTGACCGCCGCCTCGATGCGCGAGAGGCCCGCATCCACCGCCTCGCAGGCGCGGATGGCGGCGTCCAGGCTGCCGGTGTGGCCCACCATGTCGGCATTGGCGAAGTTGAGCACGATCAGGTCGTATTTTTTCGAGTCGATCGCCCGCACCGCCTTCTCGGCCAGCTCGGGGGCCGACATCTCGGGCTGCAGGTCGTAGGTCGCGACCTTGGGGGAGGGGACCATGATCCGCTCCTCGCCCGGGAAGGGGGTCTCCTCGCCGCCATTCAGGAAGTAGGTGACGTGCGGGTATTTCTCGGTCTCGGCCATGCGCAGCTGGGCCAGCCCGGCCTTGGAGACCACCGCGCCCAGGATGTCCTGCATGGATTGCGGGGCGAAGAGGGTCGCCAGATGCGCCGCCAGCTCGGTCGAGTATTCGGTCATCATGGCGGCGCCGGCCAGCGCCGGGCGGCGCGCCTGGAAGCCGTCGAAGCCCGGCAGCAGCAGGGCGCCCAGGATCTGCCGCACCCGGTCGGCGCGGAAATTGAAGCAGAGCAGCCCGTCGCCATCGCGCATGCCGGCATAGCCGCCGATGACGCTGGCCGGGATGAACTCGTCCGTCTTGCCGGCCGCATGCGCGGCGGCGATGGCCTCGGCGGCGCTGGCAGCCGGGGCACCGAGGCCCTCCACCATGGCGTCATAGGCCTGGCGCACCCGCTCCCACCGCCTGTCGCGGTCCATGGCGAAATAGCGGCCGGTGACCGTCGCGATGCGCGCGCCGGCCGGCAGGTTGGGCTCGAAGCGGGCGAGGAAGCCGGGGCTGGATTCGGGCGGCGTGTCGCGCCCATCGGTCCAGGCATGGATGGCGACGGGGATGCCGGCGCCGGCGAAGATGCGGGCGAGCGCCAGGGCGTGGTCCTGGTGGCTGTGCACCCCGCCCGGGGAGAGCAGGCCCATCAGGTGCAGCGTGCCGCCGCTGGCCTTGAGCTTGGCGATCAGCCCGGTGACGGCGGGCAGGGTGGCGATGGAGCCATCGGCCACGGCGCTGTCGATGCGCGGCAAATCCTGCATGACGACGCGCCCGGCGCCGAGATTGAGGTGGCCGACCTCGGAATTGCCCATCTGTCCGTCCGGCAGGCCGACATCATGGCCGCTGGTGTGCAGGAAGCCGCGCGGGCAGCTGGCCCAGAGCCGGTCGAAGCAGGGGGTGCGGGCCTGCAGGACGGCGTTGTCCGCCCGGTCCTCGCGCCAGCCCCAGCCATCCAGGATCACCAGCATCACGGGCTTCGGACGGGACATCGTGGCTCTCCCTCGGGCGGTCGGTTTGCGTCGCGGCGGCAGGGATAGACCCTGGGGCGGGTCCTGTCAGCCACCGCGCCGGTTGCAAAGGGAATCGGGGGGGCGCAAGCGAAACGGGCCCGTCGCCGGGCCCGTCCTTGCAGGCTCGCCACCGGAGCGCCTCCGGAGTGCCGCGTCCCGCCTGTGAACGGGACGGCGGCAGCCCGACAGAAAAGCGGCAGCCCGACAGAAAAAAAGCCTGAGAGCTTTACGCCGGCAGCTGGAGGTCGGAGGCCGGCGGCAGGAACTGCGGCAGGTACATGTCCTCCGCCTTCAGCTCGGTGCTGATGCCGAAGGAGGAGCGGATGGTCTCGATCGCCGCCTGCACGCGCGGCATGGGCAGGTTGCCATAGCCGCCCGACAGCGCCTCCGGCGTGCGGATGAAGCCGAAATTGGCCAGCATGCGCGCCTTCTCCAGCGCGCGCGGCGCGGTCGGGTCGCGCTTCACCAGCGCCTCGATGGCGGCGTCCTGGTCCTTCCAGGCGGCGTCATGGCCGCGGGCGATGGCGCGGATCATGCCGGTGACGATGCGCGCATTGGCCTCGGCATAGGGGCGCTTCACCAGCAGGGCGGTGGAGAGCAGGGCGACGCCGGCATCCGAGTAGCGCATGGAGACCACATCGCCCTCGGCCACGTTCAGGCTGCGCAGGCTGAACAGGCCGGAGACCTCGAAGCCGGTGATGGCGTCGACCTCGCCGCGCACCAGCATCGGCTCGCGCAGCTGCGGGGTGACGGTCATCCAGTTGATCTTCGAGGCGTCGATGCCGGCCGCCTTGGCATAGGCGGGGAAGAGCTGGCGGGCCGAATCGGTCTCCGGCGCCGCGACCTTGCGGCCCTCGAGCTGCTTGGCGGTGGTGATGCCGCTCTTCTTCAGGGTCATCACGGCCAGCGGGCTGCCCTGCTGGATCACCATCGGCGCCACCAGATCCGGCGCCTGGCCGGAGAGGCGCAGGCGGATCGCCGGCGACAGATCGGCGATGCCGAATTCATAGGCACCGCTGGCCACCTTCACCGGCGTGTCGCCCGAGCCGAAGCCGCGGTCGATGGTGATGGCGATGCCCTCGTCGCGGAAGAAGCCGCGCTCGGCGGCCAGGACGAAGGGCGCCTGCGGGCCCTGGAAGGCCCAGTCCAGGCAGAATTTCACCGGCGTCAGCGCGGCCTGGCCACGGGCGATGTGCGGGGTGGCGAGCAGCGTGCCGGCGGTGCCGAGCATCAGGCCACGGCGGGTGGCGAGCATGGGGGTGTCTCCCGGTCGAGCGCCGGATCCTCCCGGCGGGCGGGGAGTAGCAATGGCCATGCCGCGCAGGGAAGGGGCAAAGCGCGGCGGCGCGCCCGGGACAGCGCCGCCGATGGGCGGGCATGAAAAAGGGGCGCGGCCTGCGCCGCGCCCCCTCTTCCGGTTGCCGGGGCGGATGGCCCCGGCGGGTCAGCCCGCCTGCTGGATGGCGGAGAGCTGCCAGGGCCCGCCGCGGCGGCGGCGGAAGGTCCACAGCTCGGTGGCGGTGGAGCGGGTGGCGGGGTCGCCCTCCACCACGCGGCCCTGGGTGTCATAGGTCACGTCGACCAGGCTGAAGCGCATGGCCACCGTGGCGTAGTCGCCATCCGCCTCGCGCCAGGCCTCGGACAGGTCGCCCTGCTCCAGCCGGACATCGCTGGTCTCGTTGCGCCAGCCGCGGGCGTCGAGGTCGCGCAGGTCCTGGGCGAAGTAGCTGGCCATCTCCGGCGTCGCCAGCCGGGCCAGGCCGGCCTCGTCGCGGCGCGACCAGGCGGCGTTGATGTCGCGCAGCAGCGCCTCGAAGGCCTGGTAGTCGGCCTGCGTCACCTGGATCGGCTGGGTGGCCGCGCCGCCGCCGCCGCCCATCATCGGGCGCGGCGCCGGCTGCGCCTCGCGCGCCATGCCCATCCCCTCGCGCGGGCCGCCGGCCATGGCCGGCTGGCGGCTGCGGAAGAAGCGGAGCGCGAAGCGGACCAGCAGCACGACCAGCGCGATCTGGATCAGCAGGCCGAGCAGCCCGCCCAGGCCGCTGATGCCGCCGAACAGCCCGTTGCCGAACAGCAGACCGCCAATGCCGACGCCGATCAGCCCGCCCATCAGCGCGCCGCCGAAGCCGCCGCCGAACATGCCGCCGCGCGCGGCCGCCGGGGCGGGGCTCGCCATGCCGGGGCGC
>NZ_GG770778.1:465821-469310 GCF_000164635.1 Pseudoroseomonas cervicalis ATCC 49957
GGCGCTGGGCGGGCGGGTGCTGCGCGCGCTCGGGCCCTGGCTGCCGGTGTCGCGCATCGGCCGGCGCAACCTGGAACTGGCCTTCCCGGACAGCGACCCCGCCTGGCGCGAGGCGGTGCTGCGCGATGCCTGGGAGAATCTCGGCCGCTCCATGATGGAGCTGCCGCATCTGCCGCGCCTGCCGCGCCGCCAGCCGGGCGAGGCCGGGCCGGGCTGGGAGCTGGAGGGCACGGAGAACCTGCCGCGTGACACGGGGCGGGTGATCTTCGTCTCCGCCCACATCGCCAATTGGGAGACGCTGCCGCTGGCGGCGCAGGCGATGGGGCTGGAGATGGCGAGCCTCTACCGCGCCCCCGACAACCCGCTGGTCGATGCGGTGCTGCGCGGCATGCGGCGCGGCGGCGCCGACCAGCCGCTGTTCCCCAAGGGCTCGCGCGGGGCGCGGCTGCTGCTGAAGCACCTGTCGGAGGGCAAGGCGGCCGGGCTGGTGGTGGACCAGAAGCTGAATGAGGGGGTGGAGCTGCCCTTCCTCGGCCATCCCGCCATGACGGCGACCGGCGCGGCCGAGCTGGCGCTGCGCTTCGGCTGCCCGATCCTGCCGGTGCGGGTGGAGCGGCTGGGCCCCTGCCGCTTCCGCGTGGTGATCGAGCCGCCCCTGGCGCCGCCCGCCGGCGGGGAGGGGCGCCTCGCCGATGCGGTGGCGCTGACCCGGGCGATCAATGACCGCATCAGCGCCTGGATCCGCGCCCGCCCCGGCGAATGGCTGTGGCTGCACCGGCGCTTCCCGCGCGCGGCCTATCGCCGCTGAGGCGCGGCCGGCGCCGCGTCAGGCCGGGACCGGCACGCGCTGCGCCAGCGGGTCCAGCAGCGCCTCGATCGCCGTCGGGTCCTCCCATTCCAGCTTCACGCTGAGCACGGTGACGCGGCTGCGGAAGGCCGGCGGGATGCGCACATAATCCTTGGCGGTGGTCACCGGGATGGCGCGCAGCGCCTCGGCCTGCTCGAGCAGCTCGCGCAGGTCGCCGGCATCGAAGGGGTAGTGGTCGGCATAGGCCATGCGGCCGGCCAGCACGGCGCCGCAGCGGGTCAGCGAATTGAAGAATTTCTGCGGGTTGGCGATGCCGCAGAAGGCGAAGACCGGCTGGCCGGCCAGCAGCTCGGCCTCCGGCCCCGGCACCTGGCGGGCGCGCAGCACCGGCAGGGAGGGGGGCAGCATGGCGGCGGCGCCCGCCTCGTCCTCGCCGATCAGCACCGCGGCGCGGCAGCGCGCGGCGGCGGCGGCCACCGGCTCGCGCAAGGGGCCCGCCGGGATGATGCGGCCATTGCCGAAGCCGTAATTGCCGTCCACCACCAGCAGGGAGAGATCCTTGGCGAGGCCGGGATTCTGCAGCCCGTCATCCATGATGATGGCCTGGGCGCCGGACTCCACGGCGGCGCGGCCACCGGCCTCGCGGTCGCCGGCCACCCAGGTCGGGCGCAGGGCGGCCAGCAGCAGCGATTCATCGCCCACCGCCTGGCTGTCATGCTGCGCCGGGTCGACCATGACCGGGCCCTTCAGCCGGCCGCCATAGCCGCGCGTCAGGAAATGCGTGGCCACGCCACGGTTCGACAGGCGCTGGCCGAGATCGAGGGCGACCACGGTCTTGCCGGCGCCGCCGGCCGTGGCATTGCCGCAGCAGATGACCGGCACGGGCGCCTGCCAGCCCGGGCGGGCCATGCGGCGCGCGGTCGCGGCCGCGTAGATCGCGGCGATGGGGGATAGCAGCAGGGGCGCGATTCCCCCGCTGCCCCCGCTCCAGAAGCCGGGGGCACGCATCCGGTCAGACCTGTCCTCTCTCCTAGAGCGTGGATTCGCTAGTGGCGGACCGCCGAAAAGCGCTGCTCACGCAACCGAACCGAATTCCAGGGCCGCCTCCGCATCGCATGCGATGCGCATCCGGCCCTAGGGCCCGCCCTGCGCCGGCGGGGCGCCGGCGCCGAGGGGCATGATGGCGAGGATCGCCGAAGCCAGTTTCCCCGGCAGGAGGGCGGCGTCATCGGCGATCAGCGCCGCCGCCCGGACCATGGCCCGGGCGCGGCCCGCATCCGATAGCACGTCCCCCACCGCCTCGGCCAGCGTGGCGGAATCCCGCACCCGGATGGCCCCGCCCGTGGCCACCAGCCGGTCGGCCATGGCCTGCACATTGTCGGTATAGGGGCCGAACAGGATCGGGCAGCCGAGGCGCGCCGGCTCCAGCGGGTTGTGCCCGCCCTTGGGCACCAGCGAGGCGCCGATGAAGCAGACCCCGGCCAGGCGGAAGAACAGCCCCATCTCGCCCAGCGTGTCGACCAGATAGAGGTCGCAGCCCGGAAGCGGCAGCTGGCCCCGGCTGCGCCGCGCGGTGCGGCCGAAGGGCGCGGCCAGGGCCGCCACCTCCTCCGCCCGCACCGGGTGGCGCAGCGCCAGGATGGTCAGCAGGTCGGGGAAGCGGCGGCGCAGCGTGGCATGCGCGGCGAGGATCGAGGCCTCCTCGCCCGGCTGGGTGCTGGCGGCGAGAAACACCGGGCGGCGGCCGATGGCGTGGCGCAGCCGGGCCAGCTCCGCCGGGTCGGCCGGCAGCTTCTCGGCCGCGGCCTTCAGGTGGCCCCAATGCTCGGCGCCGGTGGCGCCCAGGGCGCGCAGCCGCTCGGCATCTTCCTCGCTCTGCGCCACCACCAGGCGGAAGCGGCCCAGCATCTCCCGCGCCAGGCCGGGCGCCCAGCGCCACATCCGGGCCGAGCGGGCGGAGAGCCGCGCATTGACCAGCGCCGCCGGGATGCCGTGCCGGGCCAGGGCGGCGGAGAGGTTGGGCCAGAGCTCGCTCTCGACGAACACCGCGCCATCCGGGCGCCAGCCCTGGAGAAACCGCTCCAGCCAGCGCGGCACGTCGAGCGGGGCGAAGCGGTGGATCACCCGCCCGGCGAGTGCGGGCGGCAGGCGCTGCGCCAGCATGCCGGCGGCGGTGACGGTGCCGGTGGTGACCAGCAGCGTCAGGCGGGGGGAGCGCTCCAGCAGGGTCTGCATCAGCGGCAGCAGGGAGAGCGTCTCGCCCACGCTGGCGCCATGCAGCCAGAGCAGCGGACCCTCCGGCCGCTCGGCGCCATGGCCGCTGCGCTCGGGCAGGCGCTCGGGCACTTCCTTGCCGCGCCGGGCGCGGCGGCGCAGCCAGAGTGGCAGCAGCGGCGCCAGCGCGCTGCCCAGGACCCGCCCGGCGCCGGCGGCGAGGCTCATCGCGCCCCCCTCACAGGCGGCGGCTCTCCATCTCCTGGCCGGCGGCCCAGGCATCGGCGGTGTCGCAGGCGGCGTTCAGCGCCGCCTCGATGGCGGGGAGGGCGCCGGCCGGGTCGTCGCGCGGCACGCTGATGGCGGGGCCGCAGACCAGCACGGCGCGGCCGAAGGGCAGCGGCAGCATCATGCGGTCCCAGCTCGGCAGCAGCCTGTGCCGCGTCGTGGCGGCCGCCGTCGGCAGC
>NZ_GG770778.1:471020-484289 GCF_000164635.1 Pseudoroseomonas cervicalis ATCC 49957
AGCCCGGCCGCGGCAGCACCGCGACCGGCGTGCGCGCCGCCAGGCGGCGCCAGTCGCGCCAGCGTGGCAATTGCCACAGATTGTCCGCCCCGATGATCCACACGAAGCGGATTCGCGGGAACAAACGTTGCAGCCGCGCCAGGGTTCGCGCGCTGTAGCGCTGGCCGATCGCCGCTTCCAGCCCGCTGGCCAGCACGCGCACCCCATCGGCGATGGAGCGCGCCGAGTCCAGGCGCTGCCGGAAGGGCGCCATGCCGGAGCTGGGCTTCAGCGGGTTGCCGGGCGAGACCAGCAGCCAGACCTGGTCCAGCCGCAGCGCCCGCCGCGCCTGGCGGGCGACATGCAGATGCCCGTCATGCGCCGGGTTGAAGCTGCCGCCGAGCAGCCCGATGCGCCGCTTGCGCCCATCGCCCCAGGGCCCCGGCGCGGCCAGGCCCGATCCGGATGTCCGTGTCAGGGCCGCGTCTGCCCATGGCCGAGGATGTGGTAGCGATAGGTGCAAAGCTGCTCCAGCCCGACCGGGCCGCGCGCATGCAGCCGCCCCGTGGCGATGCCGATCTCGGCGCCGAAGCCGAACTCCCCGCCATCGCAGAACTGGGTGGAGGCGTTCCACAGCCCGACCGCCGAATCCAGCCCGGCCAGGAACTCCGCCGCCGCGCCCTCATCCTGGGTCACGATCGCCTCGGTGTGCTCGCTGCCATGGCGGCGGATATGCTCGAGCGCCGAGGCCACCCCATCCACCACCGCGACGGACAGCACCGCATCCAGCCATTCGGTGGAGAAATCCTCCGTGCTGGCGGCGGGCAGCGCCGGCAGGATGGCGCGGGCGCGGGCATCGGCGCGGAAATCGCAGCCCAGCGCGCGAAGGTCCTCCACCAGCAGCGGCAGCAGGGTGGGGGCGATGGACGCGTCGATCAGCAGCGTCTCGGTCGCGCCGCAGATGCCGGTGCGGCGCATCTTGGCATTGGCCAGGATGGCGCGCGCCATCTCCGGCTCGGCGGCCTCGTGGATATAGGTGTGGCAGAGCCCCTCGGCATGGGCCAGCACCGGCACCCGCGCCTCCTGCATCACCCGATTCACCAGACCCTTGCCGCCGCGCGGGATGATCAGGTCGATCAGCCCCGCCGCGCCCAGCATGGCGCCGACAAAGGCGCGGTCCTGGGTCGGGGCGATCTGGATGGCGGCCTCCGGCAGGCCGGCCGCGCGCAGCCCGTCCAGCAGCGCGGCATGGATGGCGGCGACCGAGCGCGCGCTCTCGCTGCCGCCGCGCAGGATGACGGCCGAGCCCGCCTTCAGGCAAAGCCCGCCGGCATCGGCCGCGACATTCGGCCGGCTCTCGAAGATCATGCCGATGACACCGAGCGGCTGCGCCACGCGGCGGATCAGCAGCCCGTTGGGCCGGGTCCATTCGGTCAGCACCCGGCCGACCGGGTCGGGCAGTTCGGCCATCTCCTCCAGCCCGCGCGCCATCGCCTCGATGCGCGCGGGGTTCAGCGTCAGCCGGTCGCGGAAGGAGGCGGAGAGGCCGGGGGCGGCGTCGAGATCGGCGGCATTGGCGGCCAGGATCTCCGCCTCGCGCGCGCGCAGCGCCGCGGCCGCCGCGCGCAGGGCGGCGTCCTTCGACGGTCGGTCCGCCCGCGCCAGCAGGGCAGAGGCCGCGCGGGCCGCCTGGGCAACAGGGAGGATCGGGTTCGTCATGGCGTCCATGGCGCGCTTTCCTTTGGCGTTGGACAGCAGGGGAGAATGAATTCTCCCCCGCACCCCCTCTTCTTTTTTCTGTCAGTTCGGTGCGCCCGTCCAGCGCGGCCCAACGGATAGAAAAAAGATGGGGGTCCGGGGGAATTCATTCCCCGGCCTTGCTTACAGCAGGACTAGGTCGTCGCGGTGGATGATCTCATCCCGCCCGCGCCAGCCCAGGATGGTCTCGATCTCTTCCGAGCGGCGGCCGGCGATGGCGCGCGCGGCGTCCGCATCATAGGCCGAGAGGCCGCGCGCCAGTTCGGTGCCGCCCTCGTCCCGCACCGAGAGCGGGTCGCCACGGCCGAACTCGCCCTCGACGCCGCGCACCCCGGCCGGCAGCAGGGAGGAGCCGGCGCGCAGCGCCCGCGCCGCCCCGGCATCGACGCGCAGCACGCCAAGCGGCGCCAGGCTGCCGGCGATCCACTGCTTGCGCGAGCGCCGCCCCTCCGGCGCGGCCAGGAACCAGGAGCAGCGCGCGCCCTGCTCCAGCGCCGCCAGCGGGTGCTCGCGCTGGCCCAGCGCGATGGCCATGGCGCAGCCGGCGCCGGTGGCGATGCGCGCCGCGATCAGCTTGGTGCGCATGCCGCCCGAGGAATAGCCCGGCGGCGGCTCGCCCCCCATGGCCATGATCTCGTCGGTGACGCGCTCGACCACCGGCAGGTGCCGCGCCGCCGGGTCGTTGCGCGGATCGGCGGTGTAGAGCCCGTCGATGTCGGAGAGCAGCACCAGCGCGTCGGCATGGATCATCTCGGCGACGCGGGCGGCCAGGCGGTCATTGTCGCCGAAGCGGATCTCGGCGGTGGCGACCGTGTCGTTCTCGTTGATGACCGGGATGCAGCCGAGGTCGAGCAGCGTGCCCAGCGTGGCGCGGGCATTGAGGTAGCGGCGGCGGTCCTCGCTGTCCTCCAGCGTCAGCAGCAGCTGGGCGGCGTTCAGCCCGTGCCGCGCCAGCGCCGCCTGCCAGGCGCCGGCCAGGCGGATCTGCCCGACGGCGGCGGCGGCCTGCTTCTCCTCCAGCCGCAGCTTTTTCCGAGTGAGGCCCAGGGCGCGGCGGGCCAGCGCGATGGCGCCGGAGGAGACCAGCACCACCTCGACCCCGCGCGCCCGCAGCGCCGCGACATCGGCGGCGACCGAGGCGATCCAGCCCTCCCGCGGGGCGGCCGTCTCGGCGTCCACGACCAGGGCGGAGCCGATCTTGACGACGATCCGGCGCGCGGCGCCGAGGGAGGGGGTGGTCATGCGGATTCGCTTTCGCGGTGGCGGTGGATGGTGTCGGCGAGCGCCCGCAGCACGGTGGGCACGCCTTCCTGGGTGGCGCCGCTGATCAGGTGGACCGGGCGGCCCAGCGCCCGCTCCAGCGCCTTGACTCGGCTGGCCTTGGCCTGCGGCGTCATGGCGTCGAGCTTGTTCAGCGCGACGATCTCGGGCTTCTCCGACAGCCCGCCGCCATAGCCTTCCAGCTCGGCGCGGACCGTCTCATAGGCGCCGACCGGGTCGGGCTGGCTGCCATCGATCAGGTGCAGCAGCACCGCGCAGCGCTCGACATGGCCGAGGAAGCGGGTGCCGAGGCCGGCGCCCTCATGCGCGCCCTCGATCAGCCCGGGGATGTCGGCCAGGACGAATTCCTCGGTGGCGTTCAGCCGCACCACGCCGAGCTGCGGCGTCAGGGTGGTGAAGGGGTAGTCGGCGATCTTCGGCTTGGCCGCGCTGACGACGGACAGGAAAGTCGACTTGCCGGCATTGGGCAGGCCGACCAGCCCGGCATCGGCGATCAGCTTCAGCCGCAGCCAGATCCAGCGCTCCTCGCCCGGATAGCCCTTGTCGGCGCGGCGCGGGGCGCGGTTGGTGCTGGACTTGAAATGCGCGTTGCCATGCCCGCCATCGCCGCCCCGGCAGAGGATGACGCGCTGCCCGGCCTCGGTCAGGTCGGCCAGCACCGTCTCCTTGTCCTCGTCGAGGATGACGGTGCCCACCGGCACCTGCAGCACGACATCCTCGGAGCCCGCGCCGGTGCGGTCGGAGCCGGCGCCATTGCCGCCCTTGCGCGCCTTGAAATGCTGGGCGTAGCGGTAGTCGATCAGCGTGTTCAGCCCGGGCACGGCGGTGACGATGATGTCGCCGCCCTTGCCGCCATTGCCGCCATCCGGGCCGCCGAACTCGATATACTTCTCGCGGCGGAAGGCGATGACGCCATCGCCGCCATCGCCGGCCTTCACCCAGATCTTGGCTTCGTCGAGGAACTTCATGGCGGGAATCCGGGGGGAGGGGAGGGGATGGTCGGGGCGCGCGCAAACGAAAACGGGGGCCTTGCGGCCCCCGTTCGCGGTATTGTCGGCTCGCGAAGGCGCGCGTGGTTACTCGGCGGCCTGCGGCAGCGGCTCGACCGAGACGTGGACGCGGCCCTCGGCGCGGCGGGTGAACTTCACCTTGCCCTCGACCGCGGCGTGGATCGAATGGGTGCGGCCGAGCAGCACGTTCTGGCCCGGGACCATCTTCGTGCCGCGCTGGGTGACGATGATGTTGCCGGCGAGCACGTGCTCACCGCCGAACTTCTTCACGCCCAGTCGCTTGCCAGCGGAGTCGCGCCCGTTGCGGGAGGAGCCGCCGGCCTTTTTGTGCGCCATGGTTGGTGTCTCCTAAGACTGTCTGGTCAGGCCGCGGCGATGGCGGAGATGCGCAGCACCGTCTGGGGCTGGCGGTGGCCGTTCTTGCGGCGGCTGTTCTGCCGGCGGCGCTTCTTGAAGATGATGACCTTGTCGCCGCGCGAGTGCTCGATCACGGTGGCGGTGACGGAGGCGCCGGCCACGATGGGCGCGCCGATCGTCAGCCCGGCCTCACCGGCCACGGCCAGGACGTCCTGGAAGGTCACGGTCTGGCCGGGTTCGGCCTCCAGCTTCTCGACGACGAGCACGGCGTTCGGGGTGACGCGGTACTGCTTGCCGCCGGTGCGGATCACTGCGTAGGTCATGGGACGCCCTGAAAGCTCTGCCGTACTGGCCTGACTGATAAGGATGTGGCCGAGAACGGCCGTCGGCGGGACCGAGACCCCGCCGGGAGGTCGGCCGTATAGACCCCATGCCGCCCGAGAGTCAACGCCGGAGGGCGGATTCGGCCCGCGCGCCACGGTCGGGGCAGGTCTCTGGCGCGGTCATCGGCCCGGCCCTTGGCCTGGCCCGCCAGGCCTGCGGATGCGGCCGCGGATGACGAAATCTGCGCAACCCGCCGTTGCGCGGACGCCCCGGCCGCTTTATACCCCGCCCGCCTGACGACCAGCGCACTGCGGAGAGGTGGCAGAGTGGTCGATCGCGTCGGTCTCGAAAACCGAAGTCCTCGCAAGGGGACCGTGGGTTCGAATCCCACCCTCTCCGCCATTCTATTGTGTGAAATCAATGGATTGGCTGGTTTTGGGAAGCCCGTTCCCACAGTGGTTCCCACTAACGAGAGCCGCTGAGGTCAGGCGGGCTCAATCGTACTTTCCCGAAGCTGAACGACATCGTCAGGCCCCGTTATGGCGGGCGTTTGCGCAGCTGTCGGATGTCCTTCTCGCGACATCCCAAGCGAGCGGCCAGCCATCGGTCCAGGCCCTGGCCCTGGCGGCTCTCCTGACTAGATCGATAGGTAAGATCGTGCGCTGCGCGGCTGCCGAACCACCGCGAGTGGGGTGGCAGATAAAGCTTGCCTACTCTCAAGCCTAAGCCATCTGGCCCTTGCCGGAGCGGACATCGAAACCACCAGCGAAGCCCGCCGTAATTTGGCGCGGTGGTTGTCAGGCCAATCTGCAAGCTCACCCGGCCTCCATCGACATCATAGGTCAGCCGCATCCACGCCGCGTCCCTGTCGCGAAGATCCGATGTGGCGATGAGAAGAGGAGACCGGGCGACATTCCACGGCTCGGCATACCCATCCATGCCGGTGAGGTGGCGACCTGGCATAAGCCACCTCTTCTCAATCAGCGTGGTCACGCTGAGGCATGGCAGCCGGTGCACCGTCAGGCGAGCCATCGTCACCCTCCCCCAATCGCCCGCTCAGACCAGAATGCAGCGTTCCAAAATCAATAGGAATTTAGTAGCATATCCCTTTTAACACTATGATTTTATTGATTTTTTTTAACAGTCTTATTCATTTAGACAGCATCCACACCTTCGCATTCCAGCGTCCAAATGGACGCGCCATGATAGTCGGCCTGAGAAATATTCGACATAGCGGCTGGCATGGGCCTGCTTCGCCATGGCGCCCAAGATCAGCGGCGCCATCGCCAGGGCCGCGCGGGGCAGTTTCAAGCCCGTCGCCACCGCCGCGGTGGCGGCCAGCAGCGCCGCCGAAGCATAGCCCGCGGTCAGGCCCATCACGGGAATCGCGTAGAAGGCAGCGAAGAAGGTTCCGCCGATGCTGCTCAGCGCCGCCAGGGCAGAAATAGTGCCGGAGGCCCGCGCCGGTGCGACGAAGGCGGTCAGCCTCTTGCGTGGGTTGGCTTAGTTGGCAGAACCTTGGTGAGACGAGAATCGCACGACTGCTGCCCACTCGAGTGATTGGCCGGGGCAGGTCATACGGGCCTTCTCAGCTGGGTTTCCCACTCGGAGGCCGCCCAGGTCTAATGCATTGGTGAGATGGCTAAACGGCGGAAATTCGCGGCAAATCCAGATCTCGCCTGACGGGTCCCTTCCTAGCCGCCATTGCGGGAACGTTGTTCGGCGGGGCGTTATGTGGGTAACGCAGGCGGTAGAATTGAGGGTTCATGCTCTCAACATAAGCTATTTCGACTTGGCGGCGGTGCTTCTGACGGCTGTAGCGGACTGAAGAGGGCGACGACGTTTGCTTTGTGCTAGACTTCGGCGCGGCCGATCAAGGTCACGGCACAAGGATGCGCAACGCCAACGATATGATTGCATCGGTGCGGAGAGCAGATCCTCGCGCCCATATCGCCCTCTCAGCTTCATCCTTCCCCGATGCCTTCACAGGATTCGCCGAGCAGCCAATCTATGAACGGGTTGCTTTCAATAGTGTCGCGTCCCCACGCGGCTTGATTTACAGCGACCGAGGAAGCGCCCGTTTTGAACCCTTATCCGGTGGCAGTGGGCAACCGGCACTGAGAGTCGACTACCCGTTGCGTGATCAGTGGATGTTCTACCGCTCCGACGATTTGGTCGGATTCGCTGGATACCAACAGCAGGCAATTAATTTGATGCGCACGCCGATCTGGGAGCCAGGCTTTCGGGTTTGGGGCACCCAGATGATCGAGCGCACTGCCGCGGGCGACACGTCAGCCATCAGCGGTGCGCAGAAGGCAACGGCGGCGCGCATCAATCTGCATCTGCAGAGACAAACCTTCTACAGCGCGCCAGAAATGGCCGGCGACACCGATGAGGATTGGGAAGGTTAGGCGTAAGCCTGCTGCGCAGCGAGCCAGTCGGACCACCAGACTTTCCGCTCATCGGCGAACCGTTTGGCCTCGGCTCGCCTTTCAGCAAAGCGGCTAAGCTGAGCGAGGTCCTCCGAACGAATCGGACGGCCCGCAACTGCTTCCCAGAATCGGCGGCTTGTTTGCCCGTAGCGAGCCTGCACGGCCGCGCTGAAGTCGCCCCTGCGTTCTTCCGCCTTGGTCATGACCCTGGCTAGAACAGCTTCGTCTACCGTGTTGATGCCGCCCTGGTGGATCTCGCGTAGAGGTCCGCGGCCCTCATATGCCCATAGCGAGGCGCCCCGAAGATCCCTTACGTCGAGATGGCGCAAATGGCAGTTCGCCACTACCACCATGACGCGATGGAAGTGGTCGGCATATGCATCCAGCTGGGCAGGGAGGCGCCGCAGGCTGTCCTGAGCTGTCTTAATTTCTACGCCCATGAGGCGGCGTCCAAACATCGCTAGATCGGCGCGAGTACCGCTCTCACCTAGTGTGAACTCGGCAGTCACGGTTGGCAGGCTGCTTGGCGATGCACCTCGCCTGATCAGGCCGAGCACCTTTGCCTTCACGCTAGCTTCGTCCATTCATGCCCCTCCGCGCGGCAGCCCTTTGGCCCTGACCTCAGCAGACGTCAAGCTATGACAGGGCAACCACGCAAGGGCGAAATTACGATAACGAACCTATAAATTCAATGAAATCATAAAAGTATGGGAATTCTGAAGAGGCATCTGCCGTCTTGGGGACTGCCCACGCCAAAGCATGGATAGTTGATGGCCTGAGGGATCCGCCGTGACACGCATCCGCAACGCCCAACGGGCGCCCGTCCGGGTATCCGCCTCCATCACACTATTCCTTGCGGTCCGCCGCGGCTTGCAGCGGCAGCCGCAATGTCGCCAGCGTGCCGCGCCCCTGCACGCTGGCCAGCTCCAATTGCCCGCCATGCGCCTCGGCGATCGCGACCACCGTCGCCAGGCCCAGGCCGCTGCCGCCGCCGCGGCTACGGGCCGCGTCGCCGCGGAAGAAGGGCTTGGTCACATGCGGCAGGTCGTCCTTGGCGATGCCGGGGCCGCGGTCGCCGACCAGCAGCAGCACCTCGGTGCCGGACACCGTCACCTCGACCCAGGGGTCGCGGCCGTAGCGGAGCGCATTGGCGACCAGGTTGGTCAGCGCCCGCTTCAGCGGCACGCGGCGGCCGGGGACGACGGCCCGCTCGTCCAGGCTGTGCTCCATCACCACCTGGCCCGCCTCGAGGAACTCGTCAACCACCGTCCGCGCCAGGGCGGAGACCGAGACCGGGCGCAGCGGCTCGCTGCTCGGCTCGCCGCTGCGCAGATAGGCCAGCACGTCCGCCACCATCGCCTCCATCTCCGCCAGGTCCTGGCGGATCGGGTCGGTGGCGCCTGGCGGCAGGTCCTCGGCGCGCAGCCGGAGACGAGCGATCGGCGACATCAGGTCGTGCGACAGCGCGCCGAGTGCCAGGGTGCGCTGGCGGAAGGCGTCATAGGTGCGGGCGGCCATGGTGTTGATCGCCTCGGCCAACTGGCGCACCTCGCGCGGGCCGGAGGAAGCGACCGGCGCCGACGGCCGGGCAAGGTCGAGTCGCGCCACCGCCGCAGCCAGCGTGGCGAGCGGCCCGGCGATCAGCCGCGAGGCGAAGGCCATGGCCGCCAGCAGGCTGATGCCGAACAGCCCGAGATAGGCGTAGAGCAGGCGCATCTCGGTGGAGATGATGTCGGTGCTGGACAGGCGGATCTCGAGCCAGGTGCCGTCGGCCAGCCAGGCCAGGCCGACGATGCCGATCAGATGGCCCATCGAGGGGTCGAAGGTGCCGGATTGGATGCGCAGCGCCCGCACGGGCTTGGCCAGCGACAGGGCGCGTTCGGAGATTCGCCGGAAGGCCGGCTCGCCCGCCTCTTCCGGCTCCGGCAGCCAGCCGGTGATGCGCCGGACGGCGAGGTCGGGCTGCGCCAGGGCCGCCGCCACCGTGTCGCGCTGGGCAGCCGGGACGGCGTCGAGCGTCTCCAGCAGCGTCGCCATCCGCTGTGCCAGGATCTCCTCGATGCTGCGGTCGACGATGGCGCGCTGCAGGTAGTCGTGCAGCCCGACCACGGCGCCGAGCAGCAGGACGAAGCCGATCAGCAGCGTCGCCAGCGTCTGCCCGAGCAGGGTCGCCGGGAAGACCCGGCGGATCAGGCCCACAGGACCGGGCTCGTCAGCATGTAGCCGCTGCCGCGGATGGTGCGGATCAGGTCGGCGTCGTTGCCGAGCTTGGCGCGCAGGCGGCTGATCTGCACGTCCATCGAGCGGCCGAGCCCGCCATAGGGCCGGTTGCGCGCCAGGTCGAGCAGCTGCTCGCGGTTCAGCACCTGCTGTGGCCGCTCGATCAGTGCCAGAAGTAGGTCGTATTCGCCCCCCGTTAGGTCGACTTCGACGCCGTCGACCCGGCGCAGCTCGCGCCGGCGCGTGTCCAGCGTCCAGCCGTCGAAGCGCGCCAGGCTGCGCGCCGCGACCTGGACCGAGGAGGGCGCGCGCCCGGCGCGGCGCAGCACGGCACGGATGCGGGCCAGGATCTCCCGCGGTTCGGCGGGCTTCACCACGAAGTCGTCGGCGCCGAGCTCCAGGCCCAGCACGCGCTCCACCGTCTCGCCCAGCGCGGTCAGCAGGATGACGGGCACGTTGCTGCGCATCCGCAGGCCGCGGCAGAGATCGAAGCCCGACTGCCCCGGCATCATCACGTCGAGCACGATGGCGTCGACCGGCGCGGTCTCCATGATCAGCGCCATCTCGGTGCCGTCGGCGGCGCCGGTGGCGCGGAAGCCGTTCCGCCGCAGATAGGTCAGCAGCAGCCGGCGCAGGTCCTCGTCGTCATCGACGACCAGGATATGCTTGATGTCGGCATCGGCAGGCGGCGTGCCCGGCGGGACGCCCGGCGGCACGACAGAGTCATCCTCCGCAGGAAGCTGCGGCATGAAGCGTCTCCCAGGCCCTGGACATGGCGGGGTCGGCCGGTGGTCGCGCCCGGCGCGCGCCGGCACCCCCGGCTGCGCGCCGCTTTAGCGGCGTGGCGGCGGCGGATGCCAATGACCCTTCAGAGGGGCAGCCTTGCGTCGGCCACGCCCGCCGTTGAACGGCACCGGGCCAGGGAGGATTGCCCCCCCCCCGGCCCGCGGCCTGCTGGTTGGCGGCGTCAGCTGCCGGGGTTGCGCGCCTGCGCCCGGGCCGCCTCGAGCTGACGCTGGCGGCCTTCCGCCTCGGCCATGTGGCGGGCCAGCGGGTGGCCGTCATAGGTGCGGCCGAAGGCGTCGCTGCTGGGCGCGTTGTTGCCCAGCGCCAGGCTTTCCTCGAGCGCCGGGAGGCTGCGCTCGGAAACCGCCATGGGATGGCGCAGCGGGTTGCCCAGGGGCTGGAAGCGAGGCCCGGCGCCCATGCCGCCGCGAGTGATGTCCATGGGCTGTGCCAGCGGATTGCGGACGGCCGGGTCGGTTTCGCTGGCCAGGGCGCCGCCGGCGCCGAGAGTGAGGGCGATGGCGAGGGCGGGAAAGGCGATCCAGCGGGAAGACATGATGTCTGAGCTCCTGTCGGTTCTTGATGTCTGGCGTGTGAGGAGGTGGGAGGCGGTGAGGAAGGCGGCGGCGTCCGACGATGCGCGGCGGCAGGTTTCCGAGAGCGGGCCCGGGGGGCGGGCCGGCCTAGGGTCCGGGGAAGCTGCCCTGGCTGGCTGCGTCGATCATCGTCCTTCTCCTGAGGCTTTCCGTGGCCTGCCCCCTGAATGTGCCCGCGGCGGGGGCCGCATCAAGCAGCGCGGCGCCGGCTTTCCGCCGGACCCATGAAGTGATGCGAAGCAGACACCTTCCGCAACATACGGTTCAGGCTTCCGAAACGCTGTTAATCGATGAGAAATGAAAGACGATCGGCGGCAAGTTTCGCCGGTCCTGGCGTTGATGACGGAGGATTTCGCATCAATGTCTTCGCCGTTATTTTATACTGTCGCGAGTATTCGCGGGGACAGGCAAGATTGTTTTCGATTCTTCTGGCATTTTTGCTTGCACCTCCAGCGACTAGAGGTTCTAGTCTCCGCCCGCGCCAATCCGGCTGCCGGAGACCTTTCCATGCCCGCCCCCCCTTCACGCGGCCTCGCCGTCGCCGCCCTGCTGATCCTCGGTGCCTGCGGCGCCACCCCTGTCGAGCGGATGCGCGCTCAGGACCCGGTGGCGCTCGGTCGCTTCCCCGCGGCGCGCGACACCGTCGCCGCCTGCATCATCGACGAGGCGACGCAGCAGGGCCGGATCACCGCCAGCCATGCCGACGGCCAGAGCGACCGTCTGCGCCTCACCATTTCCGAGCTGCGTCCCAGCCAGCGCCACAGCACCCGCCTTCTTCCACGCATGGACGTGCTGGTGGCGCCGCTGGGGCCGACGGAGAGCGAGGTCACCCTGCGCCTGGCCGCGACCCTCTTCCCCGACCGCCCGGCGGTTGAGGAGGTACGCGCCGGGCTAGCGGAATGCCTGGGCCAGCCGCGGACCGGCCGGTGACCTCGCAGGCCAGACCGATGCCTTCCGCCGCGCGAAGCTGGGCGATCGCCATCGTCGCGGGGCCGCTGGCCCTGGCGGTCGACCAGGTCAGCAAATGGTGGATCCTGACCGAGGTGATGGACCCGCCGCGGCTGATTCCCATCACCGGCTTCCTCAATTTGACGCTGGGCTACAACCGGGGCGTCAGCTTCGGTCTGCTGGCGACGGACAGCCCGGCGACGCCGATCCTGCTGTCCGGCCTCGCCTTCGCCATCCTGCCGCTCATGGGCTGGTGGCTGGCGAAGGAGCCCCGCCCGCTGCACGGCGCCGCCTTCGGCCTGATCGCCGGCGGCGGACTCGGCAATGTCGTGGACCGGCTGCGCCAGGGCGCGGTGACCGATTTCATCGACGTCCACGCAGCAGGGTACCACTGGCCCGCCTTCAACCTCGCCGACACCGCGATCTTCCTGGGCGCCGCGCTGCTCATCGCCGCCACAATGCGGCCGTTGCCGGCCGAGGCGCCGGCAGGGACCGCGGACAGGGATGGCTTGGCCGGAGCGCCCCGTCATGACGCCTGATCGCGCGGATGCGGCGGTAATGCTTCAATCGAGCAATGTGACGAGACGCTTCGATGCATGACATCGTCTTTCGACTGACCTAGAAGCCGCCCAGCATGGCTTCCGCCAGGACATTTTCCTTCATCGCCAGCTGCCGCCGGGCTTTCGCGGCCGCGCTGCTCGCGTGCCTCCTGGCCGTGGCGGTGACTCAGGGGCATGGCCTGGCGCATGCCCAGACCCAGGCGCTGACCGGCAGCGCACCGCAGGATGTCCTGGTTTCGATGCAAGGGCCGCAGGGCGAGGTCCCGCAGCCCGAGCAGGCGCTGTGCGAATGCCTCCACACCTTCTGCAGCAAGCTCGTCGCCCGCGCGCCTGAACTGGCCGCGGCGCTGGCCGCCCCCGCGCTGCGGGCACGGCTTTTCGCCGGCCGCCCGCGGGTGCTGCTCTCCGGCGTCGTCGACCAGCTGAGCCGGCCACCCCGAGCCTAGCCCTCAGGCACTCTCCCGGCCGGCGCCCTGCGCGGTGCCCGGCCCTGCTTGAACGGCTTTCCTCAGGTGTTTCCCCCATGCTTCCCAAGCTTACTCTGGCGGCTGCCTGCGTGTTGCTGTGGCCGGCGCTCGCCCAAGCTCAGCCTCAGACCCAGGCCCAGACCCAGTCGGTGGCGCCAGGCGCCCTCCTGCTCACCTCGCCGGCCCAGGCGATCGGCCAGGCGCTGCAATCCTCCCCTGTCCTGCGCGGCGCCGGCTTCTCCCGCGACGCGACCTATGCCGACCGGCTGCAGGCGCCGCTGCGTCCCAATCCGGAGCTGAACACCAGCTTCGAGAGCTTCGGCGGCATGGGCGGCAATGGTGACAGCCGTGGCCTGCGCAGCCTGGAGACGACGATCGGCCTGTCGCAGCGGATCGAGCTCGGCGGCAAGCGCGCCGCGCGAATCGGCCTGGCCGACCGCGGCGCCGAGGTCGCGGGTTTCGAGTTCACCGCCGCCCAGCTCGACCTCGCGCGCGACGTGACGGTCGCCATGGCCGCCGCCGAGGCCGCGACACGCAGCCTGGCGGTCGAG
>NZ_GG770778.1:484969-507376 GCF_000164635.1 Pseudoroseomonas cervicalis ATCC 49957
GGCTCGAGCTGCGCGCGCCGATCGCCGGGCGCGTCACCGCCCGCGCCGCCATCCTGGGCGGCAACGCGGCCGCCGATGCCGAGCTCTTCTCGGTCGCCGACCTGTCGGTGCTCTGGGTCGAGATGACCATCCCGCCGCGCGACCTGCCGATGGCGCGGCAGGGCCAGGCGGTCGCCATCCAGGGCGAGGGGGAGGCCCGTGCCGAGGCGCGCATCATCTTCCTCAGCCCGGTGCTGGATCCGGAGACGCGCTCGGCACGGGCCGTGGCCGCGCTGCCCAATCCGGACGGCGCCTGGAGCGCCGGCGGCTTCGTCACCGCGCAGCTGACCACCGGCGCGCAGCCGGTCGACCTGATGGTGCCGCGCGGCGCGGTGCAGGAGGTCGAGGGCAAGCAGGTGGTCTTCCTGCGCAACGAAGAAGGCTTCGAGATGCGCGAGGTCGCGCTCGGCCGCGAGGATGCCGAGAATGTCGAGGTGATCTTCGGCCTCGACGAGGGCGCGCGGATCGCGGTGGGCAACGCCTTCGTGCTGCGGGCCGAGCTCGGTAAGTCCGAAGCCGGTCACGGGCATTGAGGACCGCAGCCCGATGATCGGTCCCATCCTCGACTTCTCCGTCCGCAACCGCTGGACCGTGCTGCTGATGGCGCTGGTCGCCATCGGCATCGGCGGCTGGGCGCTGACCCGGCTGCCGATCGACGCCACGCCGGACATCACCAACAACCAGGCGCAGATCAACACCGTCGCGCCCTCGCTCTCGCCCTACGAGATCGAGAAGCAGGTGACCTTCCCGATCGAGACGGCGCTGGCCGGCATCCCGGGGCTCGAGAGCACGCGCTCGATCTCGCGCAACGGCTTCAGCCAGGTCACCGCGGTCTTCAGCGAGTCGACCGACATCTACTTCGCCCGGCAGCAGGTGCTGGAGCGCCTGATCGAGGCGGGCGAGAGCATGCCGGAGGGCGTCGAGCCGCGGCTCGGCCCGGTCTCCACCGGCCTCGGCGAGGTCACCATGTGGACGGTCCGCTTCGCGGCGCGGCGCCAGGGCGACGTCGTCGCGAATGGCCGTCCCGGCTGGCAGGCCGATGGCAGCTACGTCACGCCGGAAGGCGAGAAGCTGGCCAGCGAGGCCGACCGCGCCACCTATCTGCGCACCGTGCAGGACTGGATCATCCGCCCCGAGATCCGCAACATCCCCGGCATCGCCGGAGTGGATGCGATCGGCGGCTACGTGAAGCAATACGTGGTGCAGCCGGACCCGGCGCGGCTGATGGCGCTGGGCCTGAGCTTCGGCGACCTGACCAGCGCCATCGAGCGCAACAACGTCTCCACCGGCGCGGGCTATATCGACCGTGGCGGCGAGGGCCTGGTGGTGCGCTCCGGCGGCCGGGTGACCAGCGTCGCCGAGCTGGAGCAGGTGGTGGTGACGACCCGCGAGGGCGCGCCGATCCTGCTGCGTGACGTCGGCCGCGTCGCCATCGGCCAAGCGCAGCGCACCGGCAGCGCCAGCGGCAACGGCCAGGAGATGGTGGTCGGCACCGCGCTGATGCTGATCGGCGAGAACAGCCGCACCGTCGCCGCCGCCGTGCATGCCCGCGTCGAAGGCCTGGGCCGCATGCTGCCGCCGGGCATCGAGGCGACCGCCGTGCTCGACCGCGGCATCCTGGTCGACGCCACCATCCAGACGGTGGCGAAGAACCTGGGCGAGGGCGCGCTGCTCGTCATCGTCATCCTGTTCCTGATGCTGGGGAACATCCGGGCGGCGATCATCACTGCGCTGGTCATCCCGGTGACCATGCTGATGACCGCCTTCGGCATGGTGCGCGGCGGCATCTCCGCCAACCTGATGTCGCTCGGCGCGCTCGATTTCGGCCTGATCGTCGACGGCGCCGTCATCATCACCGAGAACAGCCTGCGCCACCTGGCCGAGCGGCAGCACGAGAAGGGCCGGCTGCTGACCCTCGAGGAGCGGCTGCGGACGGTCGCCGACAGCGCCAAAGAGATGATCCGGCCTTCGCTCTACGGCCAGGCCATCATCATCCTGGTCTATGCGCCGCTGCTGACCTTCACCGGCGTCGAAGGCAAGATGTTCATCCCGATGGCGCTGACCGTCATCCTGGCGCTGGCCTTCGCCTTCGTCCTGTCGATGACGCTCGTGCCGGCGCTGATCGCCATCTGGATCACCGGGAAGGTGCAGGAGAAAGAGGTCGCGATCGTCCGCGGCCTGAAGACGGCCTATGTCCCGCTGCTGAACCGCACGCTGAGGGCGCCGCTGCCGGTGATTGGCCTGGGCGCGCTGCTATTTCTCGGCAGCCTGACGCTGTTCTCCAGGCTCGGGCAGGAATTCATCCCGACGCTGGACGAGGGCAACCTGGCGATGCAGGCGCTGCGCATCCCCAGCACCTCGCTGCAGCAGTCGCAGGCCATGCAGTCGGTGCTGGAACGCCGCATCTCGCGCCTGCCGGAAGTGCAGATCATCTATTCGAAGACCGGCACGGCGGAGGTCGCCTCCGACCCGATGCCGCCCAATGCCTCCGACACCTTCATCATCCTGAAGCCGCGCGACCAGTGGCCCGACCCGTCGCTGTCCAAGGCCGAGCTGGTCCGCCGCATCGAGCAGTCGGTCGCTGGCATCCCCGGCAATGCGCTGGAATTCACCCAGCCGATCCAGATGCGCTTCAACGAGCTGCTGGCGGGTGTGCGCGGCGACCTGGCGGTGAAGGTCTTCGGCGACGAGTACGGGCCGATGCTGCAGGCGGCGAGCCAGATCGCCACGATCCTGAACAGCGTGCAGGGGGCGGCCGACGTCAAGGTCGAGCAGGCGACCGGCCTGCCTTTCCTCGAGGTCACGGTGAACCGCGCCGAGGTCGCGCGGCGCGGCCTCAGCGTCGCCGATGTCCAGGCGGTGCTGGCCACCGCCGTCGGCGGCCGCGAGGCGGGCATGGTCTATGAGGGCGACCGCCGCTTCGCCATCGTCGTCCGCCTGCCGGAGGCGATGCGCAACAACTTCGAGGCGCTGAAGAGCCTGCCGGTGCCGCTGCCGCCCATCGCCGGGCGCCCGGCCAGCTCGGTGCCGCTGCAGCAGCTGGCGAGCCTGACCGTGGTGCAGGGGCCGAACCAGATCAGCCGCGAGCAGGGGCGGCGCCGCGTCGTCATCCAGGCCAATGCGCGCGGCCGTGACATCGGCTCGATCGTCGCCGAGGCGCGGGCGCGGGTGGAGCGCGAGGTGCAGCTGCCGCCCGGCTACAGCGTCACCTGGGGCGGCCAGTTCGAGAACCTGGCCAAGGCCCGCGCCCGGCTGATGGTCGTGGTCCCCGCCTGCTTCGCGCTGATCCTGGTGCTGCTCTATGCCGCGCTGGGCTCGGTACGGGACGCGCTGGTGGTGTTCAGCGGCGTGCCGCTGGCGCTGTCCGGCGGGCTGCTGGCGTTGTGGCTGCGGGGGCTGCCCTTCTCGGTGCCCGCGGCCGTCGGCTTCATCGCGCTGTCCGGTGTCGCCGTGCTGAACGGGCTGGTCATGGCCAGCTCGATCAAGGACCTTCTGGCGCGCGGCACGCTGTCCTTGCGGGATGCCGTCTTCCAGGGGGCCACGACCCGGCTGCGGCCGGTCGCCATGACCGCGCTGGTGGCCTCGCTCGGCTTCGTGCCCATGGCCATCGCTACCGGCGCCGGGGCGGAGGTGCAGAAGCCTCTGGCCACCGTCGTCATCGGTGGGCTGATCAGCGCGACGCTGCTGACCCTGCTGGTGCTGCCCGCCCTCTATGTGCGCTTCGGCCGCGTCGCCAGGCCGACCGAGGCGGAGGCCGCGGCCCCGGCGCCCGCGCCGGCGGAATGACACCCTCGGCATGACATCGGCGCCGCCGCGGTGGCGGCGCCCTTCCAGCCTTCGATGTGGAAAGGAAACACGATGAGGAAGCTTCTTCTCGCCGCCTTCGCGGCGGCCAGCCTGGCCGGGCCTGTCCTGGCCCAGGGGAGTGCTGTCCCGGGCAGCGCCGGCGGCGGGCATGGCCATGCCGACCAGGGCCCGCATGGCGGCCGCATGCAGGATGTCGTCGGCGTCCATGCCGAACTTCTGGTGATCGAGCGCAAGGTCACCATCCATCTCTACGACGAGGGTAGCAAGCCGGTGCCGGCGGCGGGCTTCTCCGGCTCGCTGCTGATCGGCACCGGCCAGGCGCGCGAGGTCGTCCAGCTGGCCCCGGGCGAGGGCAACAGCCTGGTCGGCGAGGCCCGCACCGCGCCAGCCCGCGGGGCGGCGGTGACGATGCAGATCAAGAACCCGGCCGGGCGCAGCGCCCAGGCGCGTTTCTGAGGAACGGGACGGCGCCTGCCCGGAGCGGGCGCCGTCTCTCCTCGTCCATCGGACATTACTGCGACGTCACTTTGTCTGCATAAGCGCCGACCTTAAGGTGTAGCCTAATCTACACTCTGGAGGACCGGCATGAGCCTGGCCGAGACCACGCAGCCCGCCGCGCGACCGGACAGCCTCGGGCCGCCGAGCCTGCCGGAGGTCAACCGCTCCGTCCGCGTCCCCAATGCCGGCAGCGCGCTGAAGCGCTTCTTCGCCTTCTTCGGCCCGGGCTACCTGGTCGCCGTCGGCTACATGGATCCGGGCAACTGGGCGACGGCGCTCGCCGGCGGCTCGGGCTACGGCTACACGCTGCTCAGCGTGGCCTTGGCCTCCTCGCTGATGGCCATGCTGCTGCAGGCGATCTGCGCGCGGATCGGCATCGCCACGGGGCGCGACCTGGCGCAGCTCTGCCGCGACCGCTTCCCCAAGATCGTGGCCTATCCGCTCTGGCTGCTGGCGGAGCTCGCCATCTGCGCCACCGACCTGGCCGAGCTGATCGGCACCGCCATCGCGCTCGAGCTGCTCTTCGGCATCCCGCTGCTCTACGGCGTCATGCTGACGGCGCTCGACGCCTTCCTGATCCTCTGGCTGCAGCACAAGGGCGTCCGCTGGCTGGAGGCGTTGATCCTCGGCCTGATCCTGCTGATCTTCGGCTGCTTCAGCGTGCAGATCGCGCTGGCCGACCCGGTCTGGGGCGACGTGCTGCGTGGCTATGTCCCGGCCCGCTCGATCGTCACCGACCAGACCCAGCTTTATCTTGCCCTCGGCATCCTCGGCGCGACCGTGATGCCGCACAACCTCTACCTGCACACCGCCCTGGTGCAGTCGCGTGACGTGGCACCCACCGTCGTGGCGAAGAAGGCGGCGATTCGCTTCGCCACCCTCGACAGCACCATCGCCCTGGTGCTCGCGCTGTTCATCAATTCGGCGATCCTGATCACCGCGGCGGCCATCTTCCACACCAGCGGCAATACCGAGATCGCCGAGATCGGCGACGCTTACCGGCTGATGGCGCCGCTGCTGGGCAGCGGGCTGGCGGCGACGCTCTTCGCCCTGGCGCTGCTGCTCTGCGGCATCAACGCGACGGTCACCGCGACCATGGCCGGGCAGGTGGTGATGGAGGGCTTCCTGCGGTTCCGCCTGCCGCCCTTCCTGCGCCGCCTGCTGACGCGGCTGGTGGCCATCGTGCCGGCGGTTTTGGTCACCTGGTTCTACGGCGCCTCCGGCACCGCCCAGCTGCTGATCCTGAGCCAAGTGGTGCTGTCGCTGCAGCTGCCTTTCGCGATCATCCCGCTGATGCTCTTCGCTTCCGACCGCGCACGCCTCGGCGCGTTCACCGCGCCGCGCTGGCAGCTCGTCCTCGGTTGGTCGATCGCGGCGCTGATCACCGGGCTGAACGTGAAGCTGCTGCTCGACATGATCCTCGGCGGCTGATCGCGCCGTCGGCGGGGCGGAGGAGGCCGAAGGCAGGCCTCCTCCTGCCGGGCCAGTCGCCCGTCGCGCCTGCTGCCTCGCCGCAGAATCATGTCCCAGCCTCAAAACTTTACCTTTGACGGCATCGCCGCGCGATTCGGGCCGGGGCTCTTGCACGTCGCCGTGCTGCAGCGTTTCCGATCGTGTCGCGAGACGTGCAGCCATTAACAATCCGGCGCCAGGATTGCTCGATTGTAAATGGAATGCTGGGTTTCAATAATGCTTGGCATCATTGAGCCGCACTGTTGCAGATGCCTCGCGCCGCTTCTTGTTCGGTTGCGTCGGTGAAGCGCATAGAAACTCGGGGCAACAAACACCCGAGGAGCAATGTTATGGCGAAGGCTGGAGCACTTTTTCTGCTGCTGGGCGCAGCGACGATCCTGTCCGGCTGCGGCGCCAGCCGGGGCGTCGACACGGCGCAGGCGGCGCCGCGTTCGATCAGCGGCGTGGTCTGCCCGCCCGCTGGCCTTGTCGCGGTGCGTGACGACAACACGCATGTCCGCTACGCCGGTGCCGACCCGTCCGACCCGGGCACCTGCCTGGTCAACACGCCGGGCGGCGCGCCGCAGCGCATGGTGGGCGGGCTGATCAGCACGCATCCCGTCAACGACGCGCAGCGTCGCGAGGCGATCGCCGGGCTCTTCCCGCTGGCGGTCGGCAAGTCGACGAAGGTCAGCTATTCGCTGGTCAGCGCGCTGGTGCCGCATCCGCAGTTCTTCCCGACCGAGGAGACCTTCCGTGTCGCCGGTGAGACCTCCTACAACCTGAATGGTGCGGCGCGGCCGGCCTGGGTGGTCGAGGGCGGAATGCGTAGCCAGATGGATCCGGCCGGCAACTACACGATGATCTACAACATCGACAAGGAAACCGGCGTCATCCTGTCCTACACGCTGACGTCGCGGACCGGCGGCAACCTCTTCGCGCGTCCCTTCCGCGTGACCCAGCTGGAAGTCGCCAGCCGATAAGGCGAAGCTGGTGGGCTGGCCATCGTCGGGGGCCAGCCCGCAACCTTGCAGCATTGCCGGACGTAAACCGGAGCAACAATCGAGGTCGCTATATTTCTTCCGCGTTAACGCGGCATTCCCAAGTAATTCAGGGTCGCATCAACGATATTCGGCATCTAATATTGAATTGTTATTCTCTCTTCGCTGCCGCTCTTAGGGCCAGGGGCAAGCAACGCCCGAGGAGCAGGATCATGGCGAAGACAGGTGCAATCCTTCTGGTGCTGGGGGCGGTCGGCCTGCTGGCGGGATGCGCGCAAACCACGGGCGCGCAGAGGCCCAGCGCGCAGGCGCCGACCAGCACGGCCCCGATTGCCGGCGTGGTCTGCCCCCCGGACGGCACCGTGGCGGTGCGCAACGACGTCCTTCGCGTCCGCTATGCCGGCGCCGATCCTGCCGATCCGGCGACCTGCCTGCTGCGCAACCCCGACGGTTCCACGCAACGTCTCGTCGGCGGCCTGATCAGCACCCACCCGGTGAACGACGCCGAGCGTCGCGCCGCCATCGCCGGCCTCTTCCCGATGGCGGTCGGCAAGACGACCCAGGTCAGCTACTCCCTGGTCAGCGCGCTGGTGCCGCATCCGCAGTTCTTCCCCTTCGAGGAAAGCTTCCGTGTCAGCGGGGAGGGGCGTTTCGACCTCAACGGCGCGAACCGCCCGACCTGGGTGGTCGACAGCGTGCTGCGCAGCCAGATCGACCCGCAGGCCAATTACGACATGCGCTATGTCGTCGACCAGCAGACTGGCGTCGTCCTGGCCTTCAACATGACCTCGCGCACCGGCGCCAATCTTTTTGCGCGCCCTTATCGCGTCACCGAGCTCGAGCTGCCCGGCCAGCCCTGATTTCAAGCGGGCCGGCATCCCATCGTGCCGGCCCTTCTGCGCCTTGCCGGAGACGGCTTGGGTCGCGCCCCCGTTCGGACCCCAGTACGCATTCCTGGAACGGGACGGGGTCAGCAGCAGATCGAAGGAGGCTCACGGCATGTCCCTGGGCAGAACAATCCTGACGGCCCTCGCCGTCATGGCCGCGCTTGTCGCGACCCCAACCTTCGCCAATGAAAGCGATAACGCCGTCGGCGACCCTCTGGCCACGCCGATGGCTGTGACGCGCGGCGCCATGGGCGCCGGCGGCGCGGGTGAATCGCAGTCTGCCATGGGCAGTCCCTTCGCGCGGCGGATGGCGACCACCCGGCGGCACCTGCCGACTTTCGAGGAAACTCTGGCGCTCACCAACAATGCGCCGGCCAGCGACGCCGACGGCATCAGCCATGATGGCCACCCGCTGTCCCGCCATCTTCGGCACGAAGGCCGGCATGCGCCGCCGTGACCTTCGGGGTGTCCAGCCGCGCTCGCCGCTTGGCCAGGTCCTCGACCCCGCGGCCAGCAGGAAGAGAAGTCCAATCCTGGCCGTTCGCAGGTCTGATTTGTCTCGAGATGTTTCTGGATTGGTTCAAAATAATAATGTAATAATTCAATCCAGAAATAGTTGAGGATAAATTCGAAAATTCACGAGTTAATTTCTGATTTATTGTTGTCGGGATTTTCCTTGGTTCGTAGAGGGAGCCCGTTCCCCATCGGAGTCAGAGATTTGATCTTCCGCACTCTTGCTGTCGGCGCCCTGGCGGCGACGCTCGGCAGCCAGGCCCATGCCCAATCCACGCCCCCGGCAGACGGCCTCTCCTGGTCCGGCATCCGTCCGACGCTCCGCCTGGCGGACGGCAACTTCACCATGACGCCGGTGGCCCGCCTTGACCTGCATGCCGGTTCCTATTTCGGCCAGCCGGACGGTCTCGGCGACCGCTTCTCCAGCGGCGCCAACATGCGTCGCGGACGCCTCGGCCTGCGCGGCACCGCCGCTCAGGACTTCAGCTATAACTTCACCTGGGAATTCGGCCCCTCCACGCCGCAGGAGCCGCCACGCGGCGGCCGCATCTTCGAGGCCTCGATCGCCTATAAGGGCATCGACGGCGTGAACCTGCAGGTCGGCGCCTGGACCCTGCCGCATACCCTGGCCTATGCCAGCAGCTCCTCCGAGCTGCTAACGATCGAGCGGCCGAGCATCACCGCCATGGCGACCAGCGTCGCCTCGGGCGATACCCGCTTCGCCGCCGGCGGCGAGGTCTTCGGCAAGCGCTTCTACGGTTCGGCCTTCGCGACCCAGGGCGTGGCCTCCACCCCCTATGACAACGACCAGCGCGGCGTCGTCGGCCGCGCCGCTTGGCTGGCCCTCGATGCCGAGACCAAGGTGCAGCTCGGCTTCAACGGTGCCTTCCAGGCAGATCCTGGCTCGAACAGCGGTTCGTCGCAGCGCTTCCGCGACTATCCCGAGCTGCGGCTGAACAGCTTCCGCTACATCGACACCCGCAGCATGGCGGCCGATTCCTCCTGGGCCTATGGGCCCGAGCTGTCCGGCATGGTCGGCAAGATGCATTACGCAGCCGAGTACCAGATCATCGGCATCGACATGCCGAGCGGCCCGAGCCGCAGCTTCGATGGCTGGTACCTCAACCTCGCCTATCCGCTGCTGGGCGAGCCGCGCCGCCGTGCCGAGAACAATGCGACCTGGCGGCGCGGGCGTGCGGCCGACATCGACTTCAACCAGAACTGGGGGGCGTTGGAGGCCGTCGCCGGCTACAGCACCGTCGATCTCAGCGACGGCCCTGTCCGTGGCGGCCGTCAGTCGATCTGGACCGCCGCGCTGAACTGGTATCCGACGCAGCAGCTGAAGCTGACGACGCAATACCAGAATGGCAGCCTCGGCCTGCCCGGGCGCGACCGTGACTTCCAGAGCCTGGCTTTCGCGGTGGTCTTCAGCCTCTGAGGGTGAACGGCGCATGGCTCGACCGAGCCATGCGCCCGAGGCCTGTCGATCCTGCTTGAAGCTCTAGTCACTAGAGGTTGCATATCCTGCGTCGAAACGACAGCGAGGTTCCCGACATGGACAGGATTGACGGGCGCGGCCCAGGACTGACGGCAAAGGCGGCCCACCATGGGCGCTGAGGCAGGGCATGACCACGACCACGGCACGCGTGTCACCGCAGGCAGCGAGCGGCGCGTCCGTTTCGTCCTGATCGGCACTGCGAGCTATGCCGTGGTGCAGGCCATCGGCGGCTGGTTCTCCGGCTCGCTCGCGCTGATCGCCGATTCCGGCCACATGGTTTCCGACGCGGCGGCGCTGCTGCTGGCGCTGATCGCCTATCGCGTCGCGGCGCGGGCGCCGGATGCGGCGCGCAGCTACGGCTTCCACCGCGTCCGCGTGCTGGCGGCGCTGGCCAATGGCGCCACCTTGCTGCTGCTGGTGGCCTGGATCACCTGGGAGGCGATCGGCCGCTTCCGCGCGCCGACCGAGGTGCTGGCAGGGCCGATGCTGATCGTCGCGGCCATCGGCCTTGCCGTGAACATCATCGGCGCGCTGGTGCTGCGCGGCGGCGACCAGGGCGACGCCAATCTGCGCGGCGCGCTGCTGCATGTGATGGGCGACCTGCTGGGCTCGGTCGGCGCCATCGCCGCGGCCGTCGGCATCATGCTGACCGGCTGGACGGTGCTGGACCCGATCCTCTCCGTGCTGGTCGCGGCGCTGGTCGTGCGGGCGGCCTGGAGCCTGGTCACGGAGTCCCTGCAGGTGCTGCTGCAGGCGATGCCGCGCGGACTGGATGGCGCTGCCGTGGAGCAGGATGTCCTGTCCGTCCCGGGCGTCGCCGAGGCGGGCCATTTCCATGCCTGGACCCTGTCCGACCACAGCGTGGTGGCGACCCTGCATGTCGCGCCGACGCCGGGCGCCGATCCGCTGGCCCTGCCGTCGGCGGTGGCTGCGCGGCTGCACGCCATGCACGGCATCGACCATGTCACCGTGCAGGTCGATCCGCCGGGGCGCATCGCCGCAGCCCGGCATTGAGCGCCGGGGCGCGATCGAGGCGCCGTCAGCCGGTCGCCTCGATCTCGCTCAGGATCAGCTCGTAGAGCTGGCGCGGGCCGAAGGAGAGCAGCGGCTTGCCGTTGACGAAGAAGGTTGGCGTCTGGCGCACCTGCAGCGCCTGCAGATCTTCGCCGTCGATGGCCAGCACCCGACCGATCTCCGGGCGGCGGGCGTCGCGCCGGGCCCGCGGCAGGTCCAGCCCGGCGATGCCGGCGATGCGCCAGGCTGCCTCCAGATCCGGCGCGCCATGCATCGCCCAGTCCGGCTGCCGGGCGAAGAGCGCGTCCAGCACCGGCTCGAAGCGGTCCTGCAGCCGCGCCGCCTCGAGGATGCGCACCGCCTCGTCCGAGCCTTCGTGGAACGGCGCGTAGCGCAGCACCATCCGTAGTTGTCCGGCATGCTGCGCCAGCATGCGGTTCAGCAGCGGGTGGAAGGCGCGGCAGGCTTCGCAGGAGGGGTCGAAGAACTCGACCAGGGTGACCGCGGCGTCGGGCTTGCCGATCACCGGCGAATGCGGCCGGACGAAGCGGTCGTCCTGCCCCGCGGGCACCGGCCCGGCCAGGTCTGTGCCCGGCCAGAGCAGCGCGCCGGCGCCGAAGCCTGCCAGCGCCAGGGCGCCGGTGCCGAGGGTGAGGAAGCGGCGGTTCATGGCTGGCGCCCTCCCCGGGCGGCGAGGCTCAGCAGGAGCAGCAGCAGGCTGAAGGCGGCGAGCGAGAGCAGCGGCAGCGGTACCAGCCCGGCCAGCAGCATGCCCGCGCCGTCGCAGGCGGGACCGGCGGCGCTGCAGGGCTGCACGGCCTCGGCCACCAGCCCGTAGAAGAGCAGCGCGTGCCAGCCCGCCAGCAGCCAGCCGATGGCCGCCAGCGGCAGGGCGTAGCGGCCGATGCCGGTGTCGCCGCGATAGCAGGCGATGCCGAGCAGCACCGCCAGCGGGAACATAAAGATGCGCTGATACCAGCACAGGCTGCAGGGCGCCTGGCCCATGACCTCGCCGATGAACAGGGCGCCCAGGCTGGCGGCCAGCGCCACCAGCCAGGCCAGGAACAGCGCGGTCCAGCGCCGCTGCTCGCCCGATGCGGGCGTGGGGTTCAGGGTCGCGTCAGGCATCGGGGGCGCTGGCCAGGGCGAGCCGGATCTTGCCGATGGCGGTCGCCGGCGGCTCGTGGGTGTCGAGGAAGCCCTGCAGCCGGCCATCGGCGCCGATCAGGTAGATCGAGGCGGAATGGTCCATCACGTAGGAATCGCCGCCGGTCGGGACCTTCGCGTAGAGGGTGCCGAAGGCGCGCGCCGCCTGCGCCACCTCGGGCTCGGTGCCGCTCAGCCCGACCAGCCGCGGGTGGAAGGCCGCGACATAGCCCGCCAGCAGCTCCGGCGTGTCGCGCCCGGCATCGACGCTGATGAACAGCGGCTGCACCCGTGCCGCCTCGGCAGGCGTCAGCCCGTCCATGGCGTCGGCCATGTAGCCGAGGCCGGTGGGGCAGATATCCGGGCAGTGCGTGAAGCCAAAGAAGACCAGCCGGACCTTGCCCGCATAGGTCGCGTCGGTCACCTGCCGCCCGGTATGCTCGGTCAGCGCGAAGGGGCTGCCCATCGGCGCGCCCAGCCCGCTGCTGCGGCTGCCAGGGGCCGGTCGCGGCGTCGGCAGCATCCATTCGGAGGCGAGCCAGCCGAGGCCGCCGCTGATCGGCATGCCGACCGCCAGGGTGATCAGGACGGCTCTGCGGCTCATGCGGGGCTCCTCGGATCAGGGGAGGGCAGGGGGTGTGGCAGGGTGGACGGCAGGCCGCGGTGGCGCAGCAGCCGCAGCGCGTTCAGCGTCACCAGCACGGTCGCGCCGGTATCGGCCAGCACGGCGGGCCAGAGGCCGGTGACGCCGGCGACGGTGGTCACCAGGAAGACCGCCTTCAGCCCGAGCGCCAGGGCGACGTTCTGGTGGATATTGGCCAGCGTCGCCCGCGACAGCCCGACCAGCGCCGCGACGTCGAGCATCCGGCCGTTCAGCAACGCGGCATCCGCGGTCTCCAGCGCGACGTCGGTGCCGCCGCCCATGGCGATGCCGACCGAGGCGGCGGCCAGGGCCGGGGCGTCGTTGATGCCGTCGCCGACCATGGCGACCGGGCCCTTGGCCTTCAGCGCGCCGATCTCGCGCAGCTTGTCCTCCGGCAGCAGCCCGGCCTTCACCTCGAGGCCGAGTGCCGCGCCGATCGCCTGGCCGGTGCGCGGGTTGTCGCCGGTCAGCATCACCGACTGCACGCCCATCCGGCGCAGCGCGGCGAGACCCGCCGCGGCATCGGCGCGCGGCTCGTCGCGCAGCGCGATCAGACCGGCATGGACCCCGCCGCTGGTGACCACCACCACCGTCTTGCCCTCGGCCTCCCAGGCGCCGGCGCGGGCGGCGGCCTCCGGCGGCAGCGGCGCGAGCGTCTCCGCGAAGCCGGGCGAGCCCACCGAGACGCGCTTGCCGGTGACCGTCGCCTCGGCGGCGCGGCCGGGGATGGCGCGGCCGTCGCGGGCCGGGCGCAGTGGGATCTTCTCCGCCTCGGCGCGCTGCAGGATGGCCTGGGCCAGGGGGTGGCTCGACCCGTTCTCGACCGCGGCGGCCAGCCCGAGCAGCGCGCGCTCGTTGCCCGCCAACGGCAGCATGTCGGTCACCTGCGGCCGCCCCTCGGTCAGGGTGCCGGTCTTGTCGAAGGCGATGCTGCGGACGCGGCCGATCGCCTCCAGCGCGGCGCCGCCCTTGACCAGCAGGCCGCGCCGGGTGCCCGCCGCCAGGCCCGAGGCGATGGCCGCCGGGGTCGAGAGCACCAGGGCGCAGGGGCAGGCGACCAGCAGCAGCGCCAGGCCGCGATAGATCCAGTCGACCCAGGCGCCGCCCAGGAACAGCGGCGGCACCACGACCACCAGGGCGGCGGCGGCGACCGCGGCCGGGGTGTAGAGGGCGGAGAAGCGCTCGATGAAGCGGGCGGTCGGCGCCTTGGCCTCCTGCGCCTCCTCCACCAGGCGGATGATGCGGGCGATGGTGTTGTCGGTCGCCGGATGGCTGACGCGGATCTGCAGGCTGCCCGAGCCGTTGATGCTGCCGGCGAAGACCGGCTGGCCTTCGGCCTTGGCGACGGGGATCGACTCGCCGGTGATCGGGCTTTCGTCGATCTCCGAGCGGCCCTCGACGATGGCGCCGTCGGCCGAGACGCGGTCGCCCGGGCGGACCAGCACCAGGTCGCCGACCGCGAGGCTCAGCGCCGGCACCGTCCGGGCGACGCCGTCCTCGATGCGCAGCGCGGTCCGCGGGACGAGCGCGGTCAGCGCGGTGATCCCGGCCCGGGCGCGGCCGGCGGCGACACCTTCCAGCACCTCGCCCAGGGTGAAGAGCAGCACCACCGTCGCCGCCTCCGAGGTGGCGCCGATCAGGATGGCGCCGACGGTCGCGATCGACATCAGCATCTCGATGCTGAAAGGCGAGCCGGTGCGGGCGCCGGCGATCGCCTTGCGACCGAAGAACCACAGGCCGAGCAGGGCGGGCGGCAGATAGGGCCAGGCGCCCGCCTGCGGCCAGGCCCCGGCGACGAGGCCGCCGGCGCCGAGCAGCGCGCCGATCAGCAGCGCCAGCTTCAACTTCTTCTCGGCCAGCAGGCTGCGCCAGAGCGAGGGCAGCGGCGGCGCCTCGGGCTCGGCCAGGGTCGCCAGGATGCGCGGCCCCTCGACCGCGGCGACGCCGAAGCCGAGCTGGCGGATGCGCGCCTCGACCTCGGCGCGCGGGGTGCGGCTTTCGTCCAGCCGCAGCGCCAGCACCTCGGTCTGGAAGTTCAGCCGGATGGCGGCGGCGCCCTCCAGCCGGCCGACCGCCGTTTCCACCTTGCTGGCGCAGGAGGGGCAATCCATCCCCTGGATGTGGTAGCGGAGGCTGACTTCCGCCGGATCCAGCGCCGCCGCAGCCTGCACCATGCCTCGGACCTTTCGTGTCGCGGGCGGCCGCGCTCTTGCGGAGGGCCCTTCGGGCTCCCTAGATGCACCCTGTAGCCGCTACAGGGTCAATGCCATGTCGACGGACAGCACGATCGCGATCGGGGCCCTGGCACGGGCAACCGGGGCGAAGGTCGAGACCATTCGCTGGTATGAGAAGGTCGGGCTGCTGCCGCCGCCCGCAGCGCCGGAAACTACCGCAGCTACGGCGCGCCGCATCTCGCCCGGCTGAGCTTCATCCGCCGGGCGCGGGAACTGGGCTTCTCGCTCGACCAGGTGCGCGCGCTGCTGGGGCTGGCCGGGCAGCCGGACCTGCCCTGCGGCGCCGTCGACGCCATCGCCCGCGAGCATCTGGCGGAGATCGACCGCAAGATCGCCGACCTGCAGGCGCTGCGGGGTGAATTGGGATCGCTGATCGACCAATGCGGCTGCGGCACGGTGTCGGACTGCCGGATCGTCGAGGCGCTGGCACCGGTGCGGGAGGGCGTCGGCGGAGAGGTGACGTTAGTTTAGCCCGACGCTTTGCGCAGCGCGGTGTACGTCGCATTTTGGCGTCCCATTGACGCCTTCTCAGTAAGCTTGGATGGCGGTTTGGGAAGGCGATTGCTGCTCAGAAAATTATCAGCAGTGCCCTCAGTGAGGGTCCAGTGAAGGTGACTTGGCCAATAGTCTGTTGATCTGAGCCAATAAAGCTTCAGGTGAGGGTATGACCCTCAACATTTGTATGCGTGGGCGTGCAAACCAACGTATGAAAAATGTTGGCGCCGCTTCCCTCACCTGGAGATGGGTCATTATGGAATAGTGACTTGCATGGATCGGTGCTTCACCGAACACCTACCTAACCCTCACCAGAATCGTCTATCGACGGCGGTCCAAGACGCAACCCGCGGAGGTGAGAGACGCGCTGCGGCCGGATGATGGTGATTTGAGGCCGCTGCGCCACAACCCGTTGCGTGAACTGCGTGACCGCGGGAAGCGCAGTGGATTGGTAGCCTTCTTCCAAAGCCCAGTTCCTAAAATACTGGTAAGCTTCGCGCGTCTTGCACTTGTCATGCGCATTGCCGGTGACGTTCACGGTATGGAGCCAAGCCTGCACCGCATCGGCGCCCAGCGCCCACTCGCGGATCGCCTGATTAGATGACGTCGGCTCGGCATAGCTCTTGCGAGCAATCAGCCGCGAAGCGCCCTGCACCGCGAAATCGAGCAACAAATCGGGTTCATCCTGGCCGATGCGCTGCCCAATGTGCTCGATGCGTTCGTTGGTCGGGATTGTGCGTTGAAAAGTGAGCGCCGCCAGGCGACGCATTACCCCCCGGTCCATACCGCCACGGAAGGTCGGCAGGTCGTTGGTTGCGTAGACGTGTAGCGCGAACGGACGGAATCCGACGGCCGAACGGTACACGTCCCGGCCTGACATGGGTTCGCCAGTAATTGCGCTCTTGAAGCTGTCGGACCCGATCGCGGTCGCGCTCGTCAACTCGTCCGAGGCGTTCAAAAGCTTGCCTGCCAATGTCACGAGGAAGCGCTCATCAGCAAGCTTCTGAGGCGGGATCGAGCAGATGGCCGTATCGGGCAGCAGCCCTCGCAGCAGATCGAGGATCTGACTCTTGCCGTTCTCGGCCGTCTCGCCCTTCAGGATGATTGCCTTCGGCTTGGTCAGACGCGTGGACCAACCGGTCGCGGCGGCGCCCGCAATCTCTCCAAGGAAATTGATCTTCGCTTCGGCATCCTCGTCGCCCTTGAAGCAGCCCTGCAAAAGCTTCGTCATCAGGCTGGCGGCCCTTTGATCGGGCGCAATCTTCGCCGGGTAGCGTCCCGGCAGTGTATGGCGGGCGCGTTGTTCAGGTGAGTGAGGCTTGATCGTTGGTGTGCCATCGCGTTCGAATTCGATGAAGCCAGAGGCGCAGTTGATCCCGGCCGGCGCATCGACGAAAAAATTGGGCGCCGCAAGCATTGCCGCCATTTCGTTCAGAGACGAGTTTATGCGAGCCTTACTGAGAGCAACCGCCGAGGGTTTGCCGGTGGGCGTTGTGTACTCGGCGCCGTCATAGCAGTGCACGACGCGCCGCAGCTCAGGCTCCGGAATGGGGCGCCAGCACGTGCCCTCGTATCGCCAGAACTGACCATCGGCGTGGACGATACGGTCAAAGCTGTTGCAGAGGTCTTCCGACACGCGCCTGGCGATTTCCACATCGCTGCCGATTTCCAGCCTTTCACGGCAGGTATCGCCGCCATCCTTGTCATCGGGGCTCCACTCAAGCGCCCCGAAAATGGCGTCCGCGATGGGGTCGGAAGCTGAAGCGCTCATGGCGCACCTCGGATCATGTCAGCAAAGTCTTCGCCCTCTTTGGGAGGCTTTGCGATAGTCACCCGGCGCCCTTCGGCGTGCCAACGCCGGGCCGCAGCTTGCGCCGCCTCCAGCCCCGCCCGGTCGTGGTCCGCGGCAATAATGATCTTGGGCGCGAACTCCAGCGGCGGCAGGATGAGCTTCCTGATGCCGCCAGCCGAGAGCGCTGCCCATGTTGGAATGCCGGTCGCCTGCATCGCCGCAAGCCCCGTCTCGATGCCCTCCGACACCATGAGCTCGCCGCTGTGGGGCAACGGACCATTATATAGATAGACCGCCCCGCCCCCGATTGGTCCAAGGCTGAGCTTGTCATCAGACAGGCCAGCTTTACCTCCACCATCCGGCTGCAGGTAGGTCCGGTGCACGGCCACCAGATTGCTCCCCTTTAGGACAGCGGCGACCATCGCGGGATGGCTCTGCGGCCCATCCTTGTGCTTCAGATTGGGGTGGAAGCGCAGCGCTCTCGGCAGTTGTCCGTGGTACCCACGCGCCCTCAAATAGGTCTCGACAGGCGTCCCGGCTGCCAGCTTGGTTTTCTTCCACACCTGGCGCGCCCATTCGGTCCGCTGGGCGTCGTCGACCTTCTCTGTCGCAGGCGTTCGCGCCACGCGTTCGCGAGGTGCGCCGCCAACGCCCGAGCCACCCCAAAGCCCCTGTTTGCGCAGGGCTGCTATCACGTCGGCCTGTGAGCACCCGCCCGCATGGCACTTCACCAGCGTCTTGCCTTCGCGGTCGTCGGCAGAGAAGCCTCGGTAGCCGCAATTCGGGCACGCGCCGGTGAAACCAGTACCGGCCTTCCGCATCGAGAAAGCATTGGCAATGTCGGCAGCAGCCATAGGGCCATCTTTCGATTTGCCCCGCCGAAAAGCCTTGGATCAGCGCTGCGAAACGCTTATCTGTTTGGTGTCAGCCCAACAGTGTTTCGCGCGCCCTCGGCCTTTCGGTCGGGGGCGTTTCTATTCGCGCTCGGAGGTGCGGGCGGGCAAGGCGCCGCTCCACTGCATCGTGTCACCTTTGATCTGCGCCATGACGCTATCGCCCGCTTGCACGGCGCGGATCGTGGCGAGGCTGCACCTCCGGCAAGGTCGCCAGAAACGCACGCACGCTGCTAGCGTCCACCAGGGTTCGCGACGCGATCTTGACCATGCGGATATGGCCATCGGCCGCCAGACGGTAGAGACCGGACCGCGACAGGCCAAAGATGCCGGGCGCGCGCGGAAGCGGCACCATTTCAGGAGTGTGAGGACTTTCGGTGGTCATCGCCGTCTCCAATCCCGCACGGGCATGTGCGGGGACGGCGAGGTATTAATCAGACTTCTCGGTCCTGAAGAGGGGAATATCTGTCGCTGATTCTTTCCCCCTATGCCCCTTCGGTAGGCTCAACGGGCTGCTCATAGTCGCCGGCGTGAAAGGTTCCGTTCATGTCGAAGTAGGCGAGCGCTTTTCCATCCGCGTCATGTTTGGGCGAGCGAGATTCCACGATCTCCCTCTTCGCATTGTCGTACGCGGTGCGCGCTGAGCCATCTTTAGGATCGGGATCAAGACCCCAGCGATCAGCGATGCGCTTGATAGCCTCAAGCCGTGACAGGCTTGACCAATCTCCACCGGGGAACTGAAGCATTGGAGGCGAAAGCAGCTGCACAATCGCCAGATGCCGCTGCGTATTTGGCCGCCTTCCGCGGCGCCTTGCTGGCGGATGCATGATGTTTCGGCAAATTTCCTCCCTCTGTTTGGATGAGAGGACGTCAGCGTTGAAAACGAGTGTAAGCAGTATTTCGAGATAATTATCCTCGGTCTGCGGCAAACTTAAAGCATGGAGCATGCCCTCAGCCTCCTTTGTCTCCATAAAGGTTGGCTCCCAGTTGAATCCGCTATTCCGAATCTTTCTCAAGTTCCAATCTCCATAGATTTCTTTTTGTAGGAGGCGCGTGTCGGGGGGGCAGCCAGTGGTAAAATGCGCCTGTGCCCAGCCATCCTTCATCGGGCGGAAGGATGGCTCTCGCCGTTAGCGTTCAGGCAGCCCTGCAAAGCCGAGCATGCGAGCGACACCCATCATTCCGCGGGCGGCGATTCCGCCCTTCGACTATTGTCCTGCTGCCGCCCTCGCCGGACGATCCACAGGAACTCTCTTACGCGGCTCGCCATGACGGCTGGACGCCGTTTTCTCAGGCCGAAGCCATCCTCTTTGCCTTTTCAGCCGCCAGTGATGCCACGCTGGCCAAGGCTGATCTCGTGCACCATGCGGCCCAAGCCTCCATCATTGGCCGGCGCTCTTCCGTTAGGGGTTCACGCGCATAGGCAGCCCGCACCTTGTCCTTGTCGGTATGGGCCAAGGCCTTTTCGCTTAGATGGTCCGCCCAGCCCTGGTTCAGAGACCAGGCTTTGAAGGTCGCTCGGAAGCCATGCGGCACCACCACTTGCCCTTCAGGATCACGCCACCGAGGCAGTTCACCGTCGGCCAGCCCATCGGTGGCCATCCCCCTCACCAGCATGGAAAGTGTCATGTCGGAGAGGACCTTACCGCTCCGCTGGCCGGGGAAAACCAAGCTGTCCTTGCCAGCCGCCAGCTTTTTCACCTCAGTTAGTACCGCCAGGGCAGCGGGCGAAAGAGGGACAAAATGCACCTTACCGGCCTTCATGCGAGCAGGAGGCACGACCCAAATCGCATCAGATTCGCTGACCTCACCCCAGGTCATGCCGCGCACTTCGCCTGTGCGGGCGCCGGTCAGGATAGAGAAGCGCAGTGCCAGCGCCGCCATCCCCTTTCGGCCTTCCAGCGCTGCTAAGAAGGCCGGCATATTCTTCCAGGGAAGAGAGGGATGGTTCTCCCCCTTCCCCTTCTCCCGCCTCACCACAGCCTTGAGCTTGGACGGGGCGCCGAGTGCTTCCGAAAGATGCCCTCGCCATGTGGCTGGGTTCGGGCCGCGCGGGCGAAGGCCGGTTGCGGCGGCGTAGTTCAGCACCGACTCGATACGCCCTCGCACGCGGGACGCCGTCTCGGGCGTCTTCGTCCAGATGGGTTGCAGCACGCGCAGCACGTCATCCGTGTCCACCTTGGCGACATGCCGCACGCCGATTTTGGGGAACACATGGGCCTTCATCGTGGCGAGCCATTGGGCGCCATGCTTGGGGTTCTTCCACTCGGGAGCCTTGGCGCGATGCAGAGCCTCGGCTGCCGCCTCGAAGGTGGTGGTGATGGCAGGGGCAGCAGCGGCCTTTTTCTCAGCACGGGCGGCGATAGGGTCTGCTCCCTTGATGGCCAGCCGGCGCGCATCCTCAGCAGCCAAGCGGGCATCTGCCAGACCCACCAAGGGGAAGGCCCCCAGGCTCATGTCTCGGCGCTTGCCGGCCACGGTGACGCGCAGCACCCACACACCAGCACCGGCCTCATGGGTGGGCTTCACCAGCAAATGCAGGCCCCCGCCAGCCATGATCCGTACCACCTTGCCGGGCGGGTTCTCAGCCAGGGCTTTAAGCCTGGCCTTCAACGCCTTTACCGATATGTCCGCCATGATCTCGCTTCCCACGCACGTTCCCACAGTAGAGTGGGAACAGAGCAAGACAAGCGGAAACGCCGAGGGACGATAGATCTCTCACTGATCAGCACAAATGCAGGGGTTTAATCCATGCTGAAGCGCTGGGGGACGTCTTTCAGGCGGACACCCTCTCCGCCATTCTTCCCTTCCATCCGCCCCGCAACAACGCCGAAGCGTCCTTTACAGCCGGGTGCGCACGGCCCGTCGCTGGCCGGACGGGCTAGCGGCGGCGGCGCTTTCCGCTGCCTTTCCGTGGCTTCGGCGCCGGCCTGGGCTTCCGCTTCGGCGTCGCCGCGGTCTCCACCGGCGGCCGGCGGAGCGGCCGGGCCTCCGGCATGCCCTCGGGCCCGGCATAGCGCTGTAGCGTCGCGCCGGCGGCCAGGTGCGGATAGGCCTCCGCCCCGGCCGGCCAGCTCCTGGCGAAGGCGGCGATTTCCGCCTGGTCGTGGCCGCGGATCGCCTCGACCATGGCACGCGCCGCCTGGGCCGGCCGCAGGCGCTGCTGGCGCAGCAGGTGCAGATGCCACTCCCGGGCGCGCAGCGGGCACCAATCCACCAGCGATTCCTGCAGCGCCCGGCGCACCTCGAAGGGCAGTTCCTCATAGGCGCGGTAGGGATCGCCCTTCAGCGTGCTGTAGGGCCTGGCGGCCATGCTGTTGTCCATGGCCGCCTTCTAGCCAGGGACAGGCGGGCGCGAAACCGGCGCGGCAGGCGCCTGGCGCCCGGCACCTATGCGGCGGCGGCGTCCTGCGGCGCCTGTCCCGCGGCCTCGTCCGGCCGGTCCAGCCGGAACAGCGCCGTGCCGATCCCCGCGACCGCCGCGGGGTCCAGCGTCTCCGCCTCGCTCGGCAGCAGCACGGCGGTGTCGGCGATCCCGAGCGTCTCCAGCTGCCAGGGCGTGCCATGGCCATGCTCCAGATGGCCGCGGCCGATGATGCCGACCACCAGCGGCGCGGGCCTGCCCCGCGCCACGACGGCCGCGCGATAGGCGGCGATGTTGCAGGCGAAGGCGCGGTCCCAGACCTGCTGGGCGCGCAGGAAGCGATCGCTGATCGCCGCCTCACCCCGCCCCGTGAGCCGCCCCAGCTGCGCCCGGTGGCCAGGGCGGGCAGGGGCGGCGGGGGTCATCCCGTCGCGCTCCGCCTCGGGCACCGCCTCCCAGCCGTCGCGGCCGATCCGGGTGACCAGCGGGCGCTCGCAGTTCAGCGCCAGCATCGGCACCGCCTGCTGCCGGCAGAAATGCAGCAGCGGCAGGTAGAGGGCGGCGTCGAAGCCCCAGACCTTGTCCCACGCCACCGCCTCCAGGAAGGCGGCGGTGGAGAACGCGCCCGCCACCCAGCGGTCCAGCACCGGCTGGACGCGGCGCGGGAACATCTCGAAGCCCAGCGCCATGTCGGGGCGCAGCAGGTGCAGGCAGGTGGCCACCTGCAACTGCCAGCGATGGATCTCCGCCACGTCGTGGCTCTCGCCCAGCAGCACCACGTCGCGCTGCGCCAGGCGGCGCAGCAGCGGCCCGGTCTCCAGCAGCGCGCCGGTCGCCGGGTCCAGCCAGCGGGCCCGGGGGTGGGGGTAGGGGTCGCGCATCGTCGGGTCCTGGCGTTTAATTGCAATTGATTCTTATTATCGTAAACTCCGGCCGCGTCCACCCTGGCCGGAGCCGCGCGCCATGCCCATCCGCCACCCCCTCCGAGACCGGCCATGAGCCTGGCGCTCTCCGGCCCGCCGCGCGGCGGACGGGAGTCCGGCCTGGGCGTCGCGGCCTCGGTCGCGCTGCACCTGGGGCTGGGCCTGCTGCTGCTGGCGCCCTGGCCGCGCGAGGGCGCGCCACCGCCAG
>NZ_GG770778.1:507710-513431 GCF_000164635.1 Pseudoroseomonas cervicalis ATCC 49957
GCCGCGCGCGATGGCGGCGCGGAGCACAGCGCAGGCGCCGGCGCGCGCCCTGGCGACGCCGAGTCTCCCGTGCTGGTCACCCATCCCGGCTTCCGGGGCCGCCCGCAGCCCGCCGAATATCCCAGCCGCGCGCTGGAGATGGGCCAGACCGGCAGCGTCACGCTGCGCGCCCTTGTCGCGCCGGATGGCGAGACACGGACCGTCCGGGTTCACCGCTCCTCCGGCGCCGCGCTGCTCGACCAGGCGGCGCTGGCGGCGGTGCGGCGCTGGCAGTTCCGCGCCGCCTCGGTCGGTGGCCGCCCCGTCCATGCCTGGGTCGAGGTGCAGGTGCATTTCCGGCTGCGCTAGGTGGCAAAGCGTGGCCTTGGCCTCTGGCGAGTTGTTGAGAATGATTCTAATTAACATTCGCAACACAACGTCACACAGGGTGTCCATGCTCCGCTCCTCCCTGCGACTGGCGCTGCTCGGCAGCTGCCTGGTCTTGCCTTTCCATGCGCCGGCGCTGGCCCAGGCCACCGCTGCCGATACGCCCGATGAGCCGGGGCAGGGGCTGGAGGCGCTGGCGCCGACCGTGCTGCCCGGCGTCAACACCACGGCCACCCGCAACACGCGGCTGCTCTTCGACACGCCGGCGGTGGTCGACATCATCTCCGGCCGCGATCTGGAACGCCGCATGGCGCGCGACATCCAGGACGTGTTCCGCTACACGCCCGGCGTCAGCGTCAACCAGCAGACCACCGGCACCGACCCGTTCGGCAGCCTGGGCGGCATCTCGGTGCGCGGCGTCGGCGGCAACCGCGTGCTGACCCTCATCGACGGCGCCCGCACCATGGAGCGCATCACCGACCAGACGCGCGATGTGGTCGAGCCCTGGCACCTCAAGCGGGTCGAGGTGCTGCGCGGCCCGGCCTCCACCCTCTGGGGCTCCGACGCGCTGGGCGGCGTGGTGCAGTATGTGACGCGCGACCCGGCCGACTACATCCAGCCCGGCCGCGACTGGGGGGCGGAGGCGGATTCCGACTACTCCACCCTCGACCAGGGCTGGCGCAGCCGCGTCACCGGCGCCTGGCGGGCCGGCGACTTCGAGGGGATGATCGCCTATCAGCGGCGCCAGGCGCATGAGCAGAGCCGCAACAACTCCCGCTCGCCCGACGGTATCTGGAACTGCACCCGCAACGCCGTGGCGCTGCCCTGCAACCGGCTGAACCCGGCCGACATCGCCTCGGATTCGCTGCTCGGCAAGCTGGTCTGGAACGCGGCGGCCAACAACCGCTTCCGCCTGACGGCCGAGAGCATGCAGCGCGTCACCACCGTGGACCAGCGCTACGACCTCGGCCCGGCGACGGGCGGCATCACCAACCTGTCGCGCGAGCGCAAGCAGTTCCTCGACCGCTACCGCGTCGGCCTCGACCAGGAATGGAGCCCGGGCTGGGGCTGGCTGGACACGCTGCGCTGGCAGGTGGGCTACCACCCGCAGGAGCTGCGCCGCACCGGCGTGCAGCTGCGCCGCCTGGCCAATGGCCAGCTCAGCCGCATCGACGAGGAACTGCAATACAGCGAGGAGTTCTGGCAGGGCGACCTGCAGCTGAATTCCTCTTTCAGCGTCCTCGGCATGCGGCACGCGCTGACCTATGGCGTGCAGGGCAGCTTCACCGAGACCGACTACCGCCGCCGCGACGTCACCACCAACCTGACGACCGGCGTGACGAGCATCGCCCGCGCCGGCGGCTTCAACTTCGCCAATGCCGACACGCGCCGCCTCGACGGCTACATCCAGGACGAGATCTCGGTCTTCGGCGAGCGGCTGACCGTGACGCCGGGGCTGCGCTACTCCACCTACCGCATCACGCCGCGGCCGGATGCGGATTACCGCGCCTCGCCCGGCGACGAGCCGCGCACGCTGGACGCCGACGACCTGGCGCTGAAGCTCGGCGCCGTGCTGCGGCTGGACGAGACCTGGTCGCTGTTCGGCAACTATGGCGAGGGCTTCAAGATGCCGACCGCCGAGCAGCTCTTCACCTCGCTGCCCGGCGCCACCTTCAACCTGGTGCCCAACCCCGAGCTGAAGCCGGAAAGCGTGCGCTCCTACGAGGCCGGCATCCGCATGCGGCTGCCGCGCGGCTATCTCAGCCTCTCGGCCTTCAACGCCCACTATGACGACTTCATCGAATCCCTGGTGAACATCGCGGGCACCGTCGACTACACCAGCCGCAACCTCTCCTCGGTCAAGGTCTGGGGCGTCGAGCTGTCCGGCGCCTATGAGGTGGCGCCGAACTGGACATTGCAGGCCGCGGCCTCCTGGCAGCGCGGCCGCCAGCGCGCGACGCCCGACAGCGCCAGCGTGCCCTTCGACGGCGCCCGGCCGCTGAAGGTTGTCTCCGGCGTCAACTGGACCCAGCCGGAATGGCGCACCAGCCTCGATGTCACCGGCACCTTCGCCGCCGCCGCCGACGAGGCCTCGACGCCGCAGCGCTACCGCACCCGCGCCTACCAGGTCTTCGACACCGTGGCGACCTGGCGGCCGGTCGAGAATGTCGAGCTGAACCTCGGCATCTTCAACCTGTTCGACGCCCGCTACATCCCGCAGGACGTCACCGGCTACGACCAGAGCCAGTTCGCCACCGCCGCGGTGAAGGCCTCGAACCCGATCGAGCTGCAGGTCGCGCCGGGGCGCTGGCTGCGCTTCGGGGCGCGGGTGATCTTCTAGGCCGGCAAGGCCGGGGGGGCGCAGCTCCCCCGGACCGGCTCAGTGCTCCTTGCACCACCAGGCATCGTCGCCATAGCCCTGGGCCGGCGCGCGGGCGGGCCAGGCATAGCGGTCCCGCACCGCCGTCAGCCGGCTCGGCTCGTGGTAGGCGGGCACGGTCAGCCACTGCCATTGCAGGGCGCGGTCCAGCAGCCGGGCGGCGAAGCGCATCTCGTCCGGCGTCCCGGCCCGCGCCAGCCGGTCCAGCAGCCGGTCGATGCCCGCTGACGACAGCCCGGACAGGTTGCTGGCGCCGCCGCTGCCCCAATAGCCGCGCTGCTCCTCGCCCGGCCAGGCGGAGCCGATGATGAAGCGGTAGATCAGGTCGAAATCGCGCCTGCGCTGCCGGTCGGTGAAGGCGGCGGCGTCCAGCACCTCCAGCCGCGGCTCGATGCCGATCCGCCGCAGGCCGCGGAACCACACGGTCAGCAGCGCCTGCTGCGCCGTCGACTGCGCCAGAACGCTGAAGCGGAGCGGCTCGCCTGTCGCGCGGTTCACCATGCGGCCGCGCGCGTCCAGCACCCAGCCGGCCTGCTCCAGCAGGGCGATGGCGCGCTCCAGCGCCGCGCGGTCGCGGCCGCTGCCATCGCTGGGCGGCGGCGCCCAGGCCGCCTCGAACGCCTCGGGCGGGAACAGCGCGGGGAACTCGGCCATGGCGGCGCGCTCGGCCGCGTCGGGCGGCTCGGTGGCGGCCATCGGCGAGTTGCTGAAATAGGAGGTGGTGCGGCGGAAGGCGCCGTGGAACAGCGCCTTGTTGGCCCAGTCGAAATCCAGCAGCCCGGCCAGCGCCTGGCGCACGCGGATGTCGTCGAACGGCGCGCGGCGCAGGTTGAAGGCGAAGCCGTTCATGCCGGTGACATACCAGTGCGGCTGCTCGAGCTTGCGCACCGCGCCGCTGCGCACCGCCTGGGCGTCATAGCCGGTGGCCCAGCGCCGCGGGTCCATCTCCCGCATCAGGTCGGCGCGGTCGGCCAGCACCGCTTCCAGCGCGGCCACGCGGTCGCGCAGGTAGAGCACCTCCATCCGCGCGATGGTCCAGCGCCCGCGTCCCGTCGGCATGTCGCGCGCCCACCAATCCCCGACTCGCTCGAAGGTGACGCGCCGCCCCGGCTCGACGGCGGCGACGCGATAGGGCCCGCTGCCCAGCGGCGGCTCCAGGGTCAGCGCGTTGAAGTCGCGGCCTTCCCAAGCATGCTTCGGCAGCACGAAGAGGGCACCCAGCCGCTGCATCCGCTCGCGCGCCTGGGCCGCGCTCGTGCCGGCCGGCAGGTGGAAGGCGACGGTGCGGCCATCGACCCGCTCCGGCCGGATTCCCGCCATGGCGCTGCGGAAATGCGGCCGGCCCTGGCTGCCCAGCAAGGTCGCGCTGAACAGCAGGTCCTCGGCGGTGACGGGTTTGCCGTCGTGCCAGCGCGCCTCCGCCCGCAGGGTGAAGCGGATGATGCCGGCCGCCATGTCCAGCTCGGCCTTCTCCGCCAGGTGGCCATAGGCGACCAGCGGCTCCTCCGGGCTCTCGACCATCAGCGTCTCGTAGACCCAGCTCCACACCCCCATGACGAAGCGGCCGCGCAGCGTGAAGGGGTTCAGCGTGTCGAAGCTGCCCTGCTGCACGCTGCGCAGGCCGCAGGCGCCGAGCGGCGCGTCCGGGTTCACATGCGGGAAGTGCGGGAAGCCTTCGGGCAGGGCGGGGGTGCCGTGCAGCGCGAAGGCATCCGTCCGCGCCAGCGCCGCCGGCGCCGGGGCCAGGAGGGCGAGCAGCGCCGCGGACAGCGCCTTGCCGAGCTTCCGCTTTCGCGGGTAAATGCGGTTGAGAGTCATTCGCATATTCTTTCCGCCCGCCGCCCAGACCGCAAGAGCCCCGCCGCATGCCGCTCCGCCTTCGCCATCCGTTGCTGCGCTACGCGGCGCGGCGCCTGCTGCTGGTGCCGCCGACCCTGCTGGCCATCCTGGTGATCAATGTCGGCGTCACCCAGCTGGCGCCGGGCGGGCCGGTCGAGCACCTGATCGCCCAGCTCACCCCCGGCAACGACACCTCCGGCGCGGCGGAGCGCGTGCTGGGCTCGCCCACCGCCCTGGCGCCCGACCTCGACCCGGCGATGCGCTACCGCGGCGCCGAGCGGCTGGACGCCGCCACCATCGCCGAGATCGAGCGGATGTTCGGCTTCGACCGCCCGCCGCTGGAACGGTTCTGGATGATGCTGCGGCGCTTCCTCAGCTTCGATCTCGGCCGCAGCCTGTTCCTCGACCGGCCGGTGGCCGAGCTGCTGTGGCAACGCCTGCCGGTCTCCGCCTCGCTCGGCGCCTGGTCCACCCTGCTGACCTATGGCATCGCCCTGCCGCTCGGCATCGTGCTGGCGGTGCGGCGGGGGACGGGGCTGGATCGCGGCGCGACCTTCGCCATCGCGCTCGCCCACGCCATTCCGGGGGTGGTGGTGGCGGTGGCGCTGCTGGTGCTCTTCGCCGGCGGCCGCGTCTTCGCCTGGTTCCCGACCGGCGGGCTGGTCTCCGCCCATTGGCAGGAGCTGCCCTGGGGCGCGCGCCTCCTCGACTGGCTCTGGCACCTGGTGCTGCCGGTCACCGCCCTGGTGCTGGGCGGCTTCGCCGGCCTGGCGCTGATGACCCGCAGCCTGTTCCTGGAGGAAGTCGGCAAGCCCTATGTCCAGCTGGCGCTGGCCAAGGGGCTGGCAGGCCGGCGCGTGCTGTTCCGCCATGTCTTTCCCAATGCCATGCTGGTGGTGCTGGCGGGCCTGCCCTCGGCGCTGATCGGGCTGCTGTTCGGCGGCGGGCTGCTGGTCGAGGTGGTGTTCGGCCTGGACGGCATCGGCCTGCTCGGCTTCGAGGCCATCAGCAGCCGCGACTACCCGGTGATCTTCGGCACGCTCTGGCTGTTCACCCTGCTCGGCCTGGTGCTGCACCTGGCGGGCGACCTGCTGGCGGCGGCGCTCGACCCGCGCATCGGCTTCCAGGCGGCCGCC
>NZ_GG770778.1:515560-517050 GCF_000164635.1 Pseudoroseomonas cervicalis ATCC 49957
TGCCCGTGGGCGTGGCCCTGGCCTGAGCGGCGGCGCGGCCCGCGACCGCGCCGCGCGGTCACGGGCCGGCGGGCGGCCTCACGCCGGACCACGGCCACTGCATCACCAGCAGCCCGAGCAGGATCAGCCCGAGGCCGGCCAGACGGGGCAGGGAGACCGGCTTCTGCGGCAGCCCCACCAGGCCCCACTGGTCGACCAGGACCGAGGCCAGCATCTGCCCGGCGATCGCCGCCGCGATGAAGCCGGCGGCGCCCAGCCTCGGCGCCAGCAGCAGCGCGCCGGTGACATAGACGACACCGGCCAGCCCGCCGATCCAGATCCAGCGCGGCGCCTGCGCCAGCTGCGACAGCGCCGGGGCCTCCACCCGCGCCAGCGCCATGAGGGGCAGGAGGCAGGCGAGGCTGACGCAGAGCGAGACGCAGCTTCCCCACAGGGGATGGCCGAGCGTGCGACCGAGGAGCGCGTTGGCCCCGGCCTGGAACGGAACCACCGCGCCGGTGGCGATGGCGGCGAGGATGAGGGGCAGTGCGTTGCCGGGCATGGGGAACCTCCTGGCCCACCCCCATGCGCCATCCGCTTCATGAATGAAAATTCCGATGCCATATCCGTCATATGCACGACGTGAATACGCTGCGCGGCATCGACCTCAACCTGCTGGTGGTGCTCGACGCCCTGCTGGCCGAGCGGCATGTGTCGCGCGCCGCCGCCCGGCTGGCCATGAGCCAGCCCGCGGTCAGCCACGCGCTCGCCCGGCTGCGGCACCTGTTCGGCGACCCGCTGCTGGTCCGCCGCGGCCGCCAGCTGGTGCCGAGCGCCAGGGCGCAGGACCTCGCGCCCGCGCTGGCCTCGGCGCTGCGGCAGCTGCGCGCGGTGCTGGGGCCGGGCGGCTTCGACCCCGCCACGGAACGGCGGACCTTCCGCCTGGCCATGTCGGATTACGGCGCCGCCGTGATCCTGCCGGATCTGCTGCCGCGGCTGCGGCGGGAGGCGCCGGGGATCGACCTGGCGATCACCCAGTCGAGCCGGGAGGGCATGCTGCGCCAAGTGCTGGAAGGCGCGTGCGACCTGGCGCTCGGCGTGTTTCCCGATCGCCCCGGGCCGCTCCAGGCGGAAGGGCTGTTCGTCGAGCGCTTCGCCTGCCTGGCGGACCGGGCCGGGCTGGGCGGCGGCGGCCTCGACCTGGCGGCCTATCTGGCCCGGCCGCACATGCTGGTCGCGTTGCAGGACGGCCCGGGCGCCGAGATCGACGCCGCCTTGCGCGCGCTCGGCCATGCCCGGCGCATCGCCGTCACCCTGCCGCACTGGGGGCATGCGCCGGGGCTGATCCGGGGCACCGACCTGGTGCTGACCGTCGCCCGCAGGGCCCTGGCGCGGCAGGAGGCGGACCCGGCCTTCCTGGTCTGCGCGCCGCCCTTCGCGATCCCGCTCTTTCCCTTCGTCCAGCTCTGGCATGAGCGGCGCAATGGCGACCCCGCGCATCTCTGGCTGCG
>NZ_GG770778.1:520541-522673 GCF_000164635.1 Pseudoroseomonas cervicalis ATCC 49957
CACGCCGCGGCGGCCAGCGGCAGCGCCAGCAGGGCGCGGCGGGCGAGCCGCATCAGAAGGTCACCTGCAGCCCGGCGATCAGCTCCCGCCCCGGCATGGAGGTGCCGAGCCCGCCATTGGAGAAGCGCGGATCCAGACGGTAGGGCGCCGCGTCGGTGGCGATGAAGATCGGGTTGCGGTTGACGTCGAACAGGTTGTTGACCGCGCCGAACAGGGTGACGTTCTCGCGCAGGCGGTAATTGCCGCGCAGGTTCACCACCCAGAAGGGCGCCTTGCGGTGGACGTATTCGCGCGAGGGCTCGGCCTGCGGGATCAGCAGATTCTCCTCGGTGTTGTAATACATCGGCCCGCGCAGGATGCCGGTGGCGCCGAGATCCCAGTCCCGCCCGCCGAAGACCGTGCCGAGGCTGGCCTGGTAGCGATACATGCGCTCGGCGTTGCGGGTGTTGGTGCCGGTCTTGGCGCGGTCGATCATGTCGAAATTCCACGACCCGCTGGCGAAGGCGCGCCAGCGCCAGCCCGGCGCCAGCGCCAGCAGCCTCGCCAGATCGGTGCTGGCCTGCGCCTCCAGCCCGCGCACCATGATCTCGCCCGGATTGTTGACGTAGTCGGCGGTGTTGGGCACGCCGGGCCGGGCGCGGGTGGTGATGCGGTCGCGGATGGCGTTCTGGAACAGCGCCAGGTCGAGCTGCGAGGCCCCCAGGGAGAAGGTCGCGCCGATCTCCACCTGGTCATTGCTCTCCGGCTTCAGATTGGCGTTGCCGAAGGTGCGGCCGCCGCCCACCGCAGTGAAATCCGCCGCCAGCTCGGTGGCGGTCGGCGCGCGGAAGCCGGTGGCCCAGCCGGTGCGCAGCGTCACATTCTCCAGCGCCTGGAAACTGGCGCCGAGCGAATAGGTGGTGCTGTCGAAATCCGCCTCGCGCCCGCGATAGCCGGCGAGGTGCGGCGTCGGGTCGAAGCGGGTGGTGCCCCAGCTCTGCCGGATGCCGGCGCGCAGCGTCAGCCGGTCGTCGAACAGGCGCTGCGCATCCTCGGCGTAGAGGCCGTAGGCGTGGTTCGTCTCGTTGTTGTCATAGGGCGCGACCTGGCCCGCGGGGCCGCCGGGCAGGGCCAGCCGGAAGCGGTCGGAGCGCAGCGTCGATTGCTCGGCATCGAAGCCCAGCAGCAGGTCGTTGCCGGCCCAGAGCCGCAGCGTCGGCTGCAGCCGCGTGCCGATGATCTCCAGCCGCCGCTTGTTCCAGTCGAGCGCGGTGCCCGGCGCCGGGTTGTTGCCGGAGCGGATCACCGGCGAGGCCCAGCGGAAGGTGTCGACATCGCGCACCGCATAGGCCTGCAGGTTCCAGGACAGGCGGCCATCCTCGCGCGCGCCGGTCAGCGCGATGTCGAGGGATTCATTCACCCGGTCATCCTCGCTGAGCGTGTTCGCCGCCGAGCCGCGGAAGCCCGCATCGTAGATGCCATCGGTGCGCGCGGTGAGGTCGACGCGGCCCAGCGCGCCGACCGGCAGGCCGAAGGCCGCCGTCACGCCGCCGCGCCGGTAATCCGTGTTCGCCTCGCGCGCGCCGCCGCCGACACGGTAATCGTCGCGCCGCGTGCCGGAGAGGCCGAGATAGGCGCTGTAGCCGTCGAGATCGACGCCGTAGCGGGCGTTGCCACGCGCCAGCCCCCAGGAGCCGCCGGCCAGCTCGGCGAAGCCGCCGGGGGAATTGCGGCCGTCGCGCAGGATGAGGTTGATCACGCCGCCCATCGCCTGGCTGCCATAGATGACGCTGGCGGGGCCACGCACGATCTCGATCCGCGCCACATCGGCGGGGGAGAGCTTGGACAGGTTGGCGGTGCCGGCGCGGCGCCCATTGACCAGCACCAGCACCTGGCTGCGGAAATCGCGCCCCTGGCCGTCGGTGGCGCCGCCGCGCAGGTTGAGGCTGGTCTGCCCCGGCGTCCATTCGCTGAAGAAGCCGACAGCATGCTCGGCCAGCAGGTCGGTGACGCTGCGCGCGGTGGAGTTGGCGATCGTCGCCTCGTCGATCACCTGCACGGTGCCGGCGAGCTGGCTGCGCGGCTCGGCGCGGCCGGTGGCGGTGACCACCAGGTCGGGCAGGGCGAGGGCGGCCGGATCGGCGCCGGGCGCG
>NZ_GG770778.1:525258-529873 GCF_000164635.1 Pseudoroseomonas cervicalis ATCC 49957
TGGCCGCATTGCAGCAGCCGCGCCGCGCTGTGGGCGAGGCCCGCCAGCAGCTCGGCCCGCGCCGGCACCGCGAGTTCCGCCGCCGCGGTCGGCGTGGGGGCGCGGCGGTCGGAGACGAAATCGATCAGCGTCGTGTCCGTCTCATGCCCGACCGCCGAGATCAGCGGGATCGGGCAGGCCGCCGCCGCGCGCAGCACCGCCTCGTCGTTGAAGGCCATCAGGTCTTCGAGGCTGCCGCCGCCGCGCGCCACGATCAGCACGTCCGGCCGTTCGATGCCGGGCGGCAGCCGGGAGAAGCCGTCGATGGCGGCGGCGATCTGCTGCGCCGCGCCCTGGCCCTGCACCGGCACCGGCCAGAGCAGGATGGGGCGCGGGAAGCGGCGGGCGATGGTGGTGCGGATGTCCTGGATCACCGCGCCCTTCTCGCTGGTCACCACGCCGACCAGGCGCGGCAGCAGCGGCAGCGGCTTCTTGCGCGCCTCGTCGAACAGCCCCTCGGCGCCGAGCTTCTTCCGCAGCTGCTCGATGCGGGCGAGCAGCGCGCCCTCGCCGGCGAATTCGATGCGGTCGATGATCAGCTGGTAGTCGCTGCGCTCGCCATAGGAGGAGACCTTGCCGGTGGCGATCACCTCCATCCCGTTCTCGGGGCGCAGCGACAGGCGCGGCACGGCGAAGCGCCAGATGATGCCGCGGATCTTCGCGCCCTCATCCTTCAGCGCCAGGTAGATATGGCCGGAGGGATAGGCCTTGAGCTCGGTGATCTCGCCGCGCACCCGGACCCGGCCGAACTCCCCCTCCAGCGTGCGCTTGATGGCGCCGCTGATCTCGGAGACGGTGAATTCCGGCGTGTTGCTGCGCGGCGGCGCTTCGGCGTCGAGGTCCATCGCGCCGCATCCTACGCTCGCCGGGCATGGCTGGCGAGGGCGCGCGCCGCTTCCCGCCGGCGCGCCGCCGCCTGTGATCGCGCGGGCCTGGCTCTGCCGCCGCGCCCGCGCGGCCGGCGCCCGGATGGCGGTTCGAGCCCTTCCGCCATCCCCCCTCCCATGCTAGCGCGCCCGGCATTCGCCAGGAGGCCGCCCCCCGGGGGCGCTGCCCCGGCGCCGAGAGGGGATCGCGCGATGAAGGTTCTTCTGGTGGGCGGCGGCGGCCGCGAGCATGCCCTGGCCTGGGCGCTGTCGGGTTCCGGCCTGCTGAGCAAGCTCTGGGTCGCGCCGGGCAATGCCGGGATTTCCGACATCGCCGATTGCGTCGCCATCGGCGCCGAGGATGTTCCTGCCCTTGTCGCCTTCGCGAAGGACCAGGCCGTGGACCTGGTGGTGGCCGGGCCCGAGGCGCCGCTGACGCTCGGCCTGGCCGATGCCTGCGCGGCCGCCGGCATCCGCTGCTTCGGCCCCTCCGCCGCCGCCGCGCGGCTGGAGGGCAGCAAGGCCTTCACCCGCGAGGTCGCCACCGCCGCCGGCGTGCCCGGCGCCGAATGGGCGCAGTTCACCGAGGCCGCCGCCGCCCGCGCCTATGTCCGCCAGAAGGGCGCGCCGATCGTGGTCAAGGCCGATGGGCTGGCCGCCGGCAAGGGCGTCGTCGTCGCCGCGACGGTCGAGGAGGCGGAGCAGGCCATCACCGAGATCATGGAGGACCGGGTGCATGGCGCGGCCGGCGCCAGCATCCTGATCGAGGAATGCCTGGTCGGGCAGGAGATTTCCTTCTTTGCCTTGTGCGATGGCGAAACCGCGCTGCCGATGGCGGCGGCCCAGGACCACAAGCGGGTCGGCGATGGCGACACCGGGCCGAACACCGGCGGCATGGGCGCCTATTCGCCGCCCCCCGCCTTCACCCCCGCCCTCGAGGCCGAGGTGATGGACCGCATCATCCGCCCGACCCTGAAAGAGATGGCGAGGCGCGGCACGCCCTTCCGCGGCGTGCTCTTCGCGGGCCTGATGCTGACCGGGAGCGGGCCGCGGCTGATCGAATACAATGTCCGCTTCGGCGACCCGGAATGCCAGGTGCTGATGCTGCGCCTGCAATCCGACCTGCTGGCGGCGCTGCTGGCCGCCTGCGACGGGGAGCTGGACCGCTTCACCCTGCGCTGGTCGAAGGAGGCGGCGATGGTGGTGGTGATGGCCGCGAAGGGCTATCCCGGCGCCTATGCCAAGGGCAGCGTGATCGAGGGGCTGGAGCGGGCGGCGCAGGTGCCGGGCGCGCAGATCTTCCATGCCGGCACGGCGCGGGACGAGCATGGCCATCTGGTCGCCACCGGCGGCCGCGTGCTGGGCATCGCGGCGACGGGCGCCACGCTGCGGGCGGCGCGCGACGCGGCCTATGCGGCGGTGGACGCGGTGGAATGGCCGGGCGGCTTCTGCCGCCGCGACATTGGCTGGCGGGCGCTCGGCCAGGACTGAGGCGCCGAACCGCCGGCGGGTGCAGGGGACCCCGTCCCCTGCTGGGGGAGTTTGAGGGGGCAAGGCCCCCTCAAGGCGCGACGCCCGCCCGCCTGCCTGCTTTCTTGCCTCCTCCCCCTGACGCCGGCACGGACTTAACAAAGCCTTCATCCGCGCTCCGCAGGATGACATGATCGGCCGTGCCGCCGCGGCCGGTCGCGCGGAATCCGGCGGCGGGAGGGCGGAACGGGTGGAATGGTCGCGGCACCGGGCCGTGCGGGATGCGCTGTGGCTGGTGCTGCTGGGCGTGGCGGCAACCCTGCTGGCCATCCAGCTGGAGGCCTATGAGCAGCTCCACGATTTCATGGAGAGCCATGAGGGCTGGCAGCTCGACGAGCTGCTGGTCGCCGCCATGGTCACCGGCTGGTGCGGCTTCCTCTACGCGCTGCGCCGGGTGCAGGATTTGCTGGCCGAGCGCCGGCAGCGGCTGCGCGCCGAGAACGACATCAGCTGGCTCAGCCGGCACGACCCGCTGACCCGCCTGCCCAACCGGGCCGGGCTGGAGGACCGGCTGGCGCAGCCCGACCCGGTCTCCGCCGGGGTGATGCATATCGATCTCGACGGGTTCCGCGGCGTCAACGACCTGCATGGCGTGCAGATCGGCGACGCGCTGCTGGTCGAGCTGGCCGGGCGGCTGCGCGACGCCTTCCCGCAGGACTGGATCGGCCGCACCGGCGCCGACGAGTTCGTGCTGCTGGCCGAGGGCGTCAGCCTGCCGGTGCTGCAGCAGCGCGGCGCCCGGGCGCTGCGGCTGCTGAGCCGGCCGGCCCAGCTGCAGGGGCGGCGGGTGGAGGTGGGCGTCAGCCTCGGCCTCGCCGCGCTGCCGCAGCATGGCGCGACGCTGCGCGAGGCGCTGGCCTGCGCCGGCACCGCCCTGCAGGAGGCCAAGCAGGAGAGCCGCAACGCGCTGCGCCTGTTCGACCCGGCGATGCGCGAGCGGCAGACCGCCCGCGCCCGGCTGGAGCAGGCGCTGCGCGAGGCGGTGGAGAGCGGCGCGATCCGCCCGCACTACCAGCCGCAGGTCGATCTCGCCTCGGGCCACATCGTCGGCTTCGAGGCGCTGGCGCGCTGGCGCCAGGCGGATGGCACCGCCGTGCCGCCCGACATCTTCATCGCCGCCGCCGAGCGCACCGGGCTGATCCACCGCCTGACCGAGCAGCTGCTGCAGCGCGCCTGCCAGGACGCCGCCGGCTGGCCGGCGCCGGTGCGGCTGGCGGTCAACCTCTCCGCCCTGCAACTGGCCGATCCCCGCCTGCCGCAGCGCATCGCCGAGGCGGTGGCGCTGGCCGGGCTGCCGCCGCAGCGGCTGGAGATCGAGATCACCGAGAGCGCGCTGATCCGTGAGGCGGCGCTGGCCCAGCGCATCCTGGAGACGCTGCGCGGCCAGGGCATCCGCGTCGCGCTGGACGATTTCGGCACCGGCTATGCCAGCCTGTCGCAGCTCGCCCGCTTCAGCTTCGACGCCATCAAGATCGACCGCAGCTTCATCCGCGACTGCCTGAGCGACGAGCGGCACATGAAGATCATCAAATCCGTGCTCGGCCTTGGCCAGGGCCTCGGCATCCACATCACCGCCGAGGGGGTGGAGCTGCCGGCCCAGGCCGAGCTGCTGCGCAGCCTGGGCTGCCAGCACGGCCAGGGCTACCTCTTCGGCGCCGCCATGCCGGCCGAGCAGGCGCGCCGCCTCTTCCCCGGCGGGGAGGGCCAGGCCGCCGTGGCCTGAACCGCGCGGCTCAGGCCACGGCGGAGCGGGGGCCGGGGCGGGGGCCGCTCAGCCCTGCTGCAACCGGCGCAGCAGGGCCAGGCGCATCTCCGCCGGGGCATAGGGCTTGCCCAGCACCGGCAGGGCGCGGAAGCGCTCGGGGAACATCGCCGTCTCGCCATAGCCGGTGGCGAAGACGAAGGGGATGCCGCGTGCCAGCAGCGCGTCGGCGATGGGGAAGCTGTTCTCCCGCCCCAGATTGACGTCGAGCAGCGCGATGTCGGGCGCCGCCTGCTCCAGCAGCCGCAGCGCCGCCTGCACGCTGGCGGCGACATCCACCGTCTCCGCCCCCAGCCGGCGCAGCTGGTCCTCGGCATCCATGGCGATCAGCAGATTGTCCTCGACCAGCAGCACCCGGCCCGAGAGCGCCAGATCGGGCGCCGGGGCGGGCGGCGGCGCCTCGGCCCGCGGCGCGTCG
>NZ_GG770778.1:530205-536117 GCF_000164635.1 Pseudoroseomonas cervicalis ATCC 49957
CTCGGCCCGCGGCGCGTCGGGGCGGGCGGCGGTGGCGCGCTGCACGCAGCTGGCCGGCAGCAGGAAGCGGGCGCGGATGCCGCCCAGCTCGTAATGCAGCTCCGCCTCGCCCTTCAGGTCGTGCGGCAGGGCGCGCTCGATGATGGTGGTGCCGAAGCCCTGGCGCTGCGGCGCCTGCACCGGCGGGCCGCCCTCCTCCTGCCAGCGGATCTCCAGCGCCTCCTCCGGCGTCAGGCTCCAGCGGATGCCGACATGGCCGTGCCGGTCGCACAGCGCGCCGTATTTGGCGGCGTTGGTCATCATCTCGTGGATCACCAGCGCCATGGTGGTGTAGGCGGCGGGGTCGAGCAGCACGCGCGGGCCGGAGAGCCGCACCCGCTCGCGCCAGCCGACGCCATCGCCCAGCCCCTCGGCATAGGCGGCGGCCTCGGCCTCGATCAGCTCGTCGAGCGGCGCGGGCTGCCAGCGGTCGGTGGTGATCTGGTCATGCGCCCGCGCCAGCGCCTGCACCCGGCCGCCCACCATGGCGGCGAATTCCTCCACCGTGCGCGCCTGGCCGCGGCTCTGGTTCACCAGGCCGCGGATCAGGCCCAGGATGTTGCGCACGCGGTGGTTCAGCTCGGCGATCAGGATCTCCTGCCGCTCGGCGGCGGCGCGGCGCTCGCGCTCGGCCATGTCGGTCAGCTGCAGCACCACCTCGAGCAGCGTCACCCGCAGCCGCTCGGCCATCATCAGGTCGGCCTCGCTCCAGCCGCGGCTCTGCCCCTCCACCGTCTCCTGCCAGGCGGCGAAGCTCTTGCGCGGGGTCAGGCGCAGCCCGTTCGGGCCGACCGAGGCCGGCTTGGCCGGGTCCCCCGCCCAGGTGACGGAGCGGGTGATGGCGCGGCGGAAGAACACCAGGTAGTCGCGCGGCCCGCGCGACAGCGGGATGGCCAGCAGCCCGGCGGCGCGCTCGGCATAGTCGGCCGCCGGCGGGTGCATCTCGCCCAGCCGGTGGGTGGCGTAGATGGTGCCGGAGGCGGCGCGGTGCAGGAAGCGCACGATGCCGGCGAACTCCTCCGCCGTCGGCGTGTGGCCGCGCAGCGAGGTGGCGCCGCGGCTCCACAGCCCGATGCCGTCGCAGGCGACGACCTCGCCCAGCGTCTCCAGGAAATCGGCCAGCGAATGGCTGCCCGGCTGCATCGCGCCGATCGCGGCCATCAGCCGGTGGTGCATGCGGTTGGCCTCGGCCTCGCGCGCCAGCTCGGCCTCGCGCTCGCGGCTCTCCAGCACCAGGGAGAAGACCTGGCCGAACAGCTCGGCCGCGGTGCGCCGCTCGAAGGGCACGCGCAGGCTCTCGGAATGGTGGCAGGCGATCAGCCCCCAGAGCCGGCCCTTGCGCAGCACCGAGACCGACATGGAGGCGCGCACCCCCATGTTGCGCAGATACTCGATATGGATCGGCGAGACCGAGCGCAGCACGCTGAGCGAGAGGTCCAGCGTCTGGCCCTGCTGGTCCAGCAGCGGCAGCACCGGGCAGGGCTGCGCCTCGGTGTCGGCGATCAGCCGCAGCAGGTTCTTCTCGTACAGCACCCGCGCCTGGCGCGGGATGTCGGAGGCCGGGAAATGCAGCCCCATGAAGGAGGGCATGAAGCTGGCCAGCGATTCGGCGATCACCTCGCCCGCCCCGTCGGGGTCGAAGCGGTAGAGCATGACGCGGCCGAAGCCGGTCAGCGCGCGGATCTGCCGCACCGCCTCGCGGCACAGCCCCTCGAAGCCCTCGGCCTGGTGCAGCCGGGCGATCATGCCGCGCACCGTGGTGCCGGCCTCCAGCGCGTCGTCGAGGTCGGAGGGCTCGCCCTCCAGCACGATCTGCTCGTCCGAGAGGTGCAGGGCGAGGTCGTAGGGCTGGCCGCCCTCCTGCAGCACCACGCCGAACAGCCGCTCGATCGCGGTCGCGCCGCGCAGCAGGTGCATCCGCCCGCCGATCTGGTGCATCGCCTCGCGGGTGAACAGCGCGCGCAGCTGCGCGCCCAGCAGCGCCTCGGGCGCCTGGCCGAGATGCTGCTCCGCATTGGCCGAGGCGCGCCGCACCACCCAGTCCGAGCTGAGCGCCAGCAGGAAGCCGATCGGCTGGATGCTGCCCAGCATGTGGATCGGCTCGCGGTCGCAATTGGTCAGGTCGACCTCGCCCGGCAGGGCGATCTCGCGGAAGGCGTCAGACGGCATGGGCAGGCTCGGCGGCTTGGCCTTGGCGCAACGCCGCCAGGACATGGTGGAAGGCGAGGCAGGCCCCCTCCGCCGCCGCCGGCCACAGGGCCGGGTCGGGGAGGGCGGCCTCCAGCCGGGCGAGGAAGCCGGGCCAGCCCGTTGCCTCCCCCTCCGGCCGGTGCGACAGATAGGCGGTGGCGCGCTGCGATACCGCGTCGCCGCCGGCCAGCACCTGGCGCAGCAGCATGGCGTTGCCCAGGCGCGAGCCCTCCAGCACATAGGCGGCGCCCAGCGCCGCTTCGCGGCCGAGCGGCGGGGCGGGCAGGGCGGCGGGCATGGCGCTGCCCAGCAGGGCGAGGTCGGCGGCCAGGGCGGGGCTGCGGTGGCGCGCCGCCCAGCCCGGCCATTCGGCGCCGAGCGCGGCCGCGCAACCCTGCTCCAGCCCGGGCATGGCGCGGGCGTGGAACAGCAGGAAATCGCGATAGCCGGCGCGGTCGGTCAGGATGTAGCGGCCGGCGACGCGGTCAACCTCGGCGTGCAGCGATTGCGTCGCCGCCCGCAGCTGCCAGCGTAGGCCTTCCGGGCGGGGCACGCCGGGTGGAAAGGTCATTCTGCACCATATAGGCGCATCGGGGGGGCGGCGGTAGGGGCAAAGCCCCGCGCCGGCGGCGCGCGGCCATCGCGGCAGCGGGGTATTCCGCTGTGCAGCACAGCCAAGTTCACGCTTGGCGGGTGGTCGTGGCGGGTTGCGCAGCAGGCGCGGTTTGACGCTATGCTGGCCCGGATGCCGGCCGCCAAGGCCGGACGCCGGAGGAAACATGACGATCAAGACGACCCGCCGGGGCGCCCTTGCCCTCAGCGCCGGTGCGCTGCTCGCGCCGCTGCTGCCGACCCTGGCCCGCCCGGCCCTGGCCCAGCCCGCCTTTCCCGCCCGCCCGATCCGCATGCTGGTGCCCTGGGGCGCCGGCGGCACCACCGATGTGCAGATGCGCGCCTTCGCCGAGATCGCCTCGCGCAAGCTCGGCCAGCCGGTGGTGGTGGAGAACCGCGCCGGGGCGGGCGGCATCCTGGGCCCGCAGGCGCTGCTGAACGAGCGGCCGGATGGCTACACCGTCTCGCAGATGCCGATCAGCGTGTTCCGCTACCCGCACATGGCGCAGCGTCCGCCCTTCGACCCGGACCGCGACTTCACCTGGATCAGCCACCTGACCGGCTACCTGTTCGGCGTGGTGGTGCGCGCCGACGCGCCCTGGAACAGCTTCAACGAGTTCCTGGCGGCGGCCAAGGCGACGCCCAACAAGATCACCTATGGCACGCCGGGCGTCGGCACCTCGCTGCACATCACCATGGAGCAGATCGCCGGGCAGCGCGGCATCGAATGGGTGCATGTGCCCTTCCGCGGCTATGCCGAGAACGCCACCGCCCTGCTCGGCGGCCAGATCGACGCGCTGGCCGACAGCTCCGGCTGGGCCGAGATGGTGCGCGACAAGCGCATGAAGCTGCTGGTCACCTGGGGGCCGGAGCGCGCCAAGCGCTTCCAGGACACGCCGACGCTGAAGGAGCTCGGCATCGATATCGTCTCCACCTCGCCCTATGGCGTGGCGGGGCCCAGGGGCATGGACCCGGCGGTGGTGCGGGTGCTGGACGCCGCCTTCCGCGAGGCGGTGAACGACCCGCAGCATGTCGCCGTGCTCGACCGCTACGACATGCCGGTGCAGTATCTCGGCCCCGAGGACTACGCCGCCTTCGCGCAGAAGACCAATGCGGAGGAGAAGGCGATGATCCAGCGGCTCGGCCTGAAGCTGTGAGCCGCGCCGCCGCGCCGGGCGCCCGGCGCGGCGGCAAAACGCCCGCCCTGGCTTGGCGCGGCCGCCACGGCGCCTCATCTTGGCGGGATCACCGGCCAGGAGTGAGGCGATGGACATCCACCCCGCGGAGACGCGCCCCGCCCGGGACTCCTGGCGGCCCGAGGGCTGCCGCCGCGTGGCGCTGCTGCTGCAGGGGGGCGGCGCGCTCGGCGCCTACCAGGCCGGGGTGTACGAGGCGCTGCACGAGGCCGGGGTGGCGCTGGACTGGATCGCCGGGGTGTCGATCGGCGCCGTCAATGGCGCGCTGATCGCCGGCAACCCGCCGGAGCGCCGCGTCGCCGCGCTGCGCGCCTTCTGGGAGAGGGTGACCGACAACCGCGTCTGGGCGCCGCTGCCGGATGGCGACCTGTTCCGGCAATGGCGGCACGAGGCCTCTGCGGCGCTGACCATGCTGCACGGCCAGCCCGGCTTCTTCACGCCGAATGTGCCGAACCCCTGGCTCTCCGCCCCCGGCGCCCGCACCGCGACCGCCTTCTACGATTCCTCGCCCCTGAAGGCGACGCTGGAGGAGCTGATCGATTTCGACCGGCTGAACGATGGCCGCATCCGCGTCTCGGTCGGCGCGGTGAAGGTCAGCAGCGGCAATTTCGCCTATTTCGACACCGCCGGGATGCGGCTGACGGCGGCGCACATCATGGCCTCCGGCGCGCTGCCGCCGGCGCTGCCGATGGTGCGCGTCGGCACCGACGACTACTGGGATGGCGGCCTCGTCTCCAACACCCCGCTCGGCCAGCTGCTGGACAATCTGGAGGGGCGCAACACGCTGGCCTTCCAGGTCGACCTGTTCAGCGCGCGCGGGCCGGTGCCGCGCGCCATGGCCGGCGTCATGGCGCGGGAGAAGGACATCCGCTTCAGCAGCCGCACCCGCGCCGTCACCGACTACCACCGCCGCATCCGCGACCTGGAGATGCAGCTGCGGCAGGCGCTGGAGATGATCCCGCCCGAGCGGCTGGACGAGCGGCAGAAGGCGATGAAGCAGCGGCTGGAGCGGCTGCCGGAGGTGGTGATCCTGCACCTGATCTACCGCCACCAGGTCTATGAGGGGCAGGCCAAGGATTACGAGTTCAGCGCCCAGACCATGCGCGAGCACTGGCAGGCGGGCCTCGCCGACACCCGCGCCACGCTGCAGCACGGCCAGTGGCTGGCCATGCCGCCGCCCGGCAGCGGCATCCAGGTGCATGACATCCACAAGGTGTGACGCCGCCGGGATGCGCGCCGGCGCTGGACAAGCCCGCGCCGGCGGGAGGAAATCCGCCCGCCGCCTCCCCATCTAGGGCGTGGGCGCCGCCTTCCGCCGGCCGCCGCTTGGAGATCCCCGCTTGGCCCTGCTGCTGAACATCCTCTGGAACATCCCCGGCCTCGGCTTCATCCCGGCGCTGTTCTGGCTGCTCGCCGCGCTGGTGATGGCGCTGACCATCATCGGCCTGCCCTGGGCGCGCGCCTGCCTGATGATCGCCAGCTACAGCTTCGCCCCCTTCGGCCGCAGCATCGTCTCGGCCGAGGAGCTGCATGGAAGGCCGACCCTGGGCAGCGGCCCGCTCGGCGCCATCGCCAACCTGCTGTGGTTCCTGCTGGCCGGCATCTGGCTCTGCCTGTCGCATCTGACGCTGGCCATGGCGGCCGCCGTCACCATCATCGGCCTGCCCTTCGCCTGGGCGCATCTGAAGCTGGCGGCGGCGGCGCTGTTCCCGGTGGGCAAGCGCATCGTGCCGGCCGAGCTGGCCGATGCCCTGGCGCTGCGCCGGGGCGAGGCCGCGCTCGGCCGCTTCCGCCGCTGAGCCGTGGCGCGGACCGGCATCCTGGTGGTCGGCGCCGGCGCGGCGGGGCTGGCCGCCGCCCGGGCGCTGCGCGAAG
>NZ_GG770778.1:537197-539962 GCF_000164635.1 Pseudoroseomonas cervicalis ATCC 49957
CCCGCCAGGCGCTGGAGGCCGCCCGCCCCACCCCGCCGCCGCGCCCGTTGCCCTTCGTCGCCGGCATCGGCGCCTGGGCGGTGGCCGTGCTGAGGGATGTGCGCGCCGCCACCGGCTTCCTGGGCGAGGCGGTGGTGATGACGCTCTCCCTGCTGCCGCGGCCGCGCCGGCTGCGCGTGGGCGACCTGCTGCGCCACCTGGACGAGGCCGGGCTGCGCGCCTTCCCGCTGACCCTGCTGCTCGGCCTGCTGATCGGCGTCATCCTGGCCTTCCAGTCCTCCATCCCGATGCGGCAATACGGGGCGGAGATCTACATCCCCTCGCTGGTCGGCATCTCCCTGCTGCGCGAGCTGGGGCCGCTGATCGCCGCCATCATCCTGGCCGGCCGCACCGGCTCCGCCTTCGCCGCCGAGCTCGGCACCATGACGGTGAACGAGGAGGTGGACGCGCTGCGCATCATGGGCATCGACCCCATGGTGATGCTGGTGCTGCCGCGGCTGATCGCGGCGATGCTGGTGATGCCGGTGCTGACCCTGCTGATGAACCTCTCCGGCCTGATCGGCATGGGGACGGTGATGGGCGCGCTGGGCTTCCCGGCGGCGCTGGTGATCAACCAGCTCAGCTACTGGCTGACGCTCGGCACGCTGCTGGGCGGGCTCGGCAAGTCGGTGGTGTTCGGGCTGGTGGTGGCGGGCATCGGCTGCCGCGCCGGCCTCTCCGCCGGGCGCGGCCCGCGCGCGGTGGGCGACGCGGCCACGGCGGCGGTGGTGGGCGGCATCGTCTCCACCGTGGTGCTGGACGGGCTGTTCGCCGTGCTGTTCTACCGGCTGGGCTGGTGAGCATGGACGGCACCGAGCGCGGCCAGGCCAGCCCCGACCTCCACCGCCACACGCCGCGCGACCCGGTGGTGAGGGCCGACGGCGTCGCCATGGCCTTCGGCGCCAACACTCTGTTCCGCGATGTCAGCTTCAGCGTCGAGCGCGGCGAGGTCTTCGTCATCCTGGGCGGCTCGGGCTGCGGCAAGTCGACCCTGCTGAAGCTGCTGATCGGGCTCTACCGCCCGACCGCCGGGCGCATCGGCATCCTCGGCCAGGAGCTGGCGAAAACCGGCGGCGCGCAGCGGCGCGCCCTGCTGGCGCGGCTCGGCGTGATGTGGCAGTCGGGCGCGCTGTTCGGCTCGATGACGCTGCTCGAGAACGTCATGCTGCCGCTGGAGGCGCACACCGCCCTGCCGCGCGCGGCGCGGGAGGAGGTCGCGCGCATCAAGCTCGGCCTGGTGGGCCTCGGCGATGCCGCGCACCGGCTGCCGGCCGAGATCTCCGGCGGCATGGCCAAGCGCGCCGGCATCGCCCGCGCCATGGCACTCGACCCGCCGCTGCTGTTCCTCGACGAGCCCTCGGCCGGGCTCGACCCCATCACCTCCGCCGGGCTGGACCAGCTGATCCGCGACCTGGCGCGCGACCTCGGCACCACCTTCGTGGTGGTGACGCATGAGCTGCAGAGCATCCTGGCCATCGGCGACCGCTGCATCATGCTCGACAAGCAGGCCCAGGGCATGATCGCCGAGGGCGACCCGCGCGATCTGCGCGACCATGCGACGCACCCCACGGTGCGCGCCTTCTTCCGCCGGGAGGCCGCCTGACATGCCCCAGACCTCGCGCCTCTATGTCCGGGTCGGCGCGCTGATCCTGGCCGGGCTGGGGCTCGGCCTCGGCTTCGTGCTGTTCCTCACCGGCGGCGGCCTCGGCCGCCAGGCGATGGTCTTCGAGACCTATCTGGGGGAGAGCGTCACCGGCCTCGAGGTCGGCGCGGCGGTGCGCTACCGCGGCGTGCAGATCGGCCAGGTGAGCGAGATCGGCCTGGTCAACGCCGAATACCCGCCCTCCAGCCGCAACCAGGCGCTGGAGGCCTTCCAGCTGGTGCTGGTGCGCCTGGCGCTCGACCCCGCCAAGGCCACCATCGACAGCGCCGAGGCGGCGGAGCGCGCGGTCAGCCGCGGCCTGCGCGCGCGGCTCTCCAGCCAGGGCATCACCGGGCTGGCCTATATCGAGCTGGATTTCGTCAACGCGGCGCGCTTCCCGGCGCGCGAGGACCTGCCCTGGACGCCCGCCTATCCGGTGATCCCGGCCATGCCCTCGACCGTGGCGCAGGTGCAGAACGCGGCGGAGGCGCTGCTGTCGCGCATCCAGCAGGCGCCGATCGAGCAGCTGCTGGGCGATGTCGGCGCCGTTGTCGGGCTGGTGAAGGAGCAGCTGCAGGAGGGCGACCTCTCCCGCACCCTGGCCGAGGCGGCCGAGACCATGACGGCGCTGCGCGGCCTGGCCAGCGAGACCGACCTGCCCGGGCTGGTGCGCGAGCTGCGCGAGACGGTGGCCGAGCTGCGCGGCGTGGTGGGCGGGCCGGAGGCGCGCGCGACGCTCGCCAATGCCTCGGCCGCGGCGGGGGAGCTGCGCCAGGCCCTGGCCCGGCTGCCGGCGGCCATCGCCTCGCTGGAGCAGGTGGCGCGCAGCGCCCGCACCACGACGCAGGACGCCAATGCCGATCTCGGCCCGCTGCTGCGCGACCTGCGGGCGGTGGCGGGCAATCTGCGCGACACCACCGAGGCGCTGCGCCGCGCCCCCGGCCAGGCGATCTTCGGCGCGCCGCCGCCGGCCCCGAACTACCGCTGACGCCCCGCCGCACCCGCCAGGAGATCGCCGCCCATGCCCCGACTGCCCCGCCGCTCGCTGCTGGCCCTCGCCCCGCTCGGCCTCGCCGCCTGCTCG
>NZ_GG770778.1:542747-544544 GCF_000164635.1 Pseudoroseomonas cervicalis ATCC 49957
GCCCGGCCGTGGCGCCGCGCGCCGTCGCCACCGCGCCCCTGGCGGCTTGCCGTGCGGCGGGGCCTTGTCTAAGCCCGTGCCTCCGCCCCAGACGCAAGGCCCCTTCATGGCGACCGATCTCGACATCGCCCGCGCGGCGAAGCTCCTCCCGATCCAGGAGATCGCCGCCCGCGCCGGCATCCCCGACACGGCGCTGGAGCCTTATGGCCGCTACAAGGCGAAGATCGGGCTGGATTTCCTGCGCGCCCAGGAAGGCAACAAGCCGGGCGCGCTGGTGCTGGTCACCGGCATCAACCCGACCGCGGCGGGGGAGGGCAAGACCACCACCACCATCGGCCTGGGCGACGCGCTGAACAGCCTCGGCACCCGCACCATGATCGCGCTGCGCGAGCCCTCGCTCGGCCCCTGCTTCGGGGTCAAGGGCGGGGCGACCGGCGGCGGCCACGCCCAGGTGGTGCCGATGGAGGAGATCAACCTCCACTTCACCGGCGATTTCCACGCCATCACCGCCGCCAACAACCTGCTGGCGGCGATGATCGACAACCATCTCTACTGGGGCAATGAGCTCGGCCTCGATGCGCGCCGCATCTCCTGGCGCCGCGCCATCGACATGAACGACCGCGCGCTGCGCAGCGTCACCGCCGCCCTCGGCGGCGTGCCGAACGGTTTTCCGAGAGAGGATGGCTTCGACATCACCGTCGCCTCCGAGGTGATGGCGGTGTTCTGCCTGTCGAAGGATCTGGCCGACCTGCAGGCGCGGCTGGGGCGCATCATCATCGGCCAGACGCGCGACGGGCGCAGCATCACCGCGCGCGACCTGAAGGCGGATGGCGCCATGGCGGCGCTGCTGCGCGACGCGCTGGCGCCCAACCTGGTGCAGACGCTCGCCGGCTCCCCGGCGCTGGTGCATGGCGGGCCCTTCGCCAACATCGCGCATGGCTGCAACAGCGTCATCGCCACGCGCCTCGCCTTGCAGCTGGCCGATGTCGTCGTCACCGAGGCCGGCTTCGGCGCCGATCTCGGCGCCGAGAAATTCCTCGACATCAAATGCCGCTCCGCCGGCCTCGCGCCCTCGGCCTGCGTCGTCGTCGCGACCGTGCGGGCGCTGAAGCTGCATGGCGGCGTCGCGAAATCGGCGCTGGGGACGGAGGATGTGGCGGCCGTCAACCGTGGCATCGCCAACCTCGCGCGGCACGTGCAGAACATGCAGAAATTCGGCCTGCCCGTGGTGGTGGCGTTGAACAAATTCACCAGCGACACCGCGGCCGAGGTGGAGGCGGTGAAGGCGGCGATGGCGAAGCTCGGCACCGAGGCCATCCTCTGCACCCATTGGGCGGATGGCGCGGCGGGCGCCGCCGATCTCGCCCGCGCCGTGCAGGGGCTGATCGCCGAGGGCCGCGCGAAGTTCGAGCCGCTCTACAACGACCACATGTCGCTCTCCGGCAAGATCGAGACGGTGGCGCGCGAGATCTACCACGCCGCCAGCGTGGCGATTCCGCCGCCGGTGGCGGCAAAACTGAAGAAATTCGAGGAGGCGGGCTTCGGCCATGTGCCCGTCTGCATCGCCAAGACGCAGTATTCCTTCAGCGCCGACCCGTCGCTGATGGGCGCGCCGGAGGGGCATGTGCTGCCGCTGCGCGATGTGCGGCTCTCGGCCGGCGCCGGCTTCATCGTCGCCATCGCCGGCGAGATCATGACCATGCCCGGCCTGCCGCGCCGCCCCGCCGCCGAGGGCATCGGCCTCGACGAAGAGGGCCGCATCGAGGGGCTGTTCTGAGCGGCGCCCCCGACCCGGCG
>NZ_GG770778.1:548421-551084 GCF_000164635.1 Pseudoroseomonas cervicalis ATCC 49957
CGCCGCCGCCGCGGCGCCGGCGGCGCTGAGCGCGCCGCCGGCCCGCGCTGCGGGTCAGAAGGCGCGGCTCAGCGTCACCATGGCGCGGGCGTCGCAGAGTTTCGTGCCGCCGAAGCACTGCGCCTTGGACAGGTCGGTGTCGTAATAGCCCACCGTCAGCATGAAGCCGCCGACGATCTCCCGCGTCACCGCGACCGACCAGTTGGTGTAGTCCGGCGCGCCATAGCGGGTGTTGCGCTCGATCCACTGGTAGCCGAGGCGTCCGGCCAGGGTGAAGTCGAAGGGCAGGCTGATATCGGCGCCGCCCTCGACATAGACGGCCGAGCCGCTCTCGAAATAGAAATTCGGCGACCAGGCGGCGGTGGCGACCAGCTTCACCGGCTCCAGCGTGTAGCTGGCCTTCGCGATCGCCTCGACGTAATTGTAGTCGTAGCTGCCGCTCGGCCGGTCATAGCCGGGATAGGTGTAGTAGACGCCGCCGATGTCGAGGCTGACCCCCGCCACCTCGAAACGGTAGCCGGCCAGCAGGTCCAGCTCCTGCCGGGCATTGCTGCCGGGGAAGGTGACGTTGCTGGCGAAGGCCCCGACATAGAAGCCGCTCTCATGCTGCGCATCCAGGGTCAGCTGGATCGCCGGGCGGTTGCGCGTCTGCGAGATGCCGCGGAACAGGTAGTCGCTCGACACCGAGGGGGTGGCGGTGACCGTCAGCCCCAGGCTGTCGATCTCGGTCTGCGCGGCCGCCGGCAGGGCCGGCAGGAAAATGCCCAAGGACAAGGCAGTGGCAAGCGCGAGTTGCGGCTTCATCGGCGAGGTTCCCTCCAGCCGGCGGCCTCGTGCCGCCGGTGGTATCGGTGCCGAAGCAAAATCTGTGCAACTTTCCGGGCCGCCGCCGCGCGGGCGTGAAAAGCCGGCCGCGCGGGCACAAAAAAACCCGCCTGCCAGGGGCAGGCGGGGTTTCCGCTGGCCGGTTCAGTTTGGTCGGAGCGAGAGGATTCGAACCTCCGGCCCCTGCGTCCCGAACACAGTGCTCTACCAGGCTGAGCTACGCTCCGTCGTCCCGGCCAGCGCCGCCCGGTCTCCCGTTCGGCTGTGGGCGGGGCGTATAACCCCGCCCGGAGAGGTCGGCAAGGGTGCCTTTGCAGTTTGCCCCAAGAAAAGCCGGATGCGCCGCCGCGCCCCGGCATGGTCTGATGCCCGCCCCTGCCCAAGCTCCGTGGAGAATGCGGATGAGAACCTTCCTGTTCGCCTGCGCCCTGGCCCTGCCGGCGCTGGCCGCCCTGCCGGCCGCCATCGCCCCCGCCCAGGCCCAGGGCGACGTCATCGCCACCCGCAAGGAGGGGCTGAAGCGCATGGGCGCCGAGATCGAGGCGATCAAGAACAGCCTCGACCGGGGCGAGCCGGTCGCGCCGCTGGCGGCGCGCGCCCAGGCCATGGCCGGCTTCTTCCAGACCCTGCCCGGCCTGTTCCCGCCCGGCAGCGACCAGGGCGACACCCGCGCCCGCCCGACCGTCTGGTCCGACCGCGCCGGCTTCGAGACGGCCAGCGCCAACATGGTCGCCGCCCTGGGCAAATTGCAGCAGGCCGCCGCCAGCGGCGATGCCGGCGCCACCGCCACCGCCTTCCGCGAGGCCGGCGCCACCTGCGGCGCCTGCCACCGCGCCTACCGCTCCCGTTGATCTGTCGGCTGCCGGTCAGGGCCGGGACGGGAGGGAGGGCCTGATCCGCCTTCCGCTCCGGCCCAGCCGGGGCAGGGCAGGGGCCGCGGCCCCTGCCTTCCGGCTCAGCCGCCGACCAGGCCGGTCCGGAACAGCAGGGCCGGCAGGGCGGCGAGCGCCAGCAGCAGCAGGCCGAGCCAGAACGGCGCCAGGCGCGGCGCCGCGCTGCCCGCGGGCAGCCATTTCCAGCCGGTGAGCATTGGCCGCACCAGATTCTGCCCCTTGGCCAGGAAATACAGCCCGACCGCCAGCACATGCAGCGCCGCCAGCGCCAGGATGAGGTTGAAGGCGCGGATATGGATCGAGGTCGCCCAGTCGCTGGCCTCGGGCGGCACGCTGCGCGCCAGCGGGCCTCTGGTAAAAATCTGATCGTCGGCGAAGAGGCCGGTCACCGCCTGGGTCAGCAGCGCCGCGATCAGCGCCAGCACCATCCAGCCGCCGGCGGCGTTGTGGCCGATCTCGCGGTCCGGCTCGCGCCGGAACAGGTGGCGCAGATGGCCGAGCGCCGCCAGCGGCGAGCGCAGGAAGCGCCCGAACCGCGCCGTGTCCGAGCCCACCACCCCCCAGCCCAGCCGGAACAGCAGCAGCGTCAGGATGGCGTAGCCGCTGGTCAGGTGCAGGTCCATGCGGCCGGTCTCGGCGCTCCACCAGGACAGGCCGATCAGCCCGATCAGCGCCCAGTGCACCAGCCGCACCCAGCCATCCCAGACCTTGACGCGAATCGGCGCGGGCTCGGGCATGGCGGTCTCCTCTGCGCGACAGCGGAAAGCCTGATGTGAGGCCGCCTTGCCACGCTGGGCAAGGCGGTTTCACGGCGCCGCGAAACCGCCTTGTCCTGCGGGCGCGGCTGCGCCTAGTTACGAGACCATGATGGATCAGAAACGCGCCGGTCTGCTGGCGCTGCTGGCGGTGGCGGGCTGCGCCGCGCTGGGCAGCACCGCCTGGTGG
>NZ_GG770778.1:553028-557970 GCF_000164635.1 Pseudoroseomonas cervicalis ATCC 49957
CCGCCGCCGCGCCCGGCCAATGACCGTGGCCGGCCGCCGGCCTTCCGCCCGGTGCCGGGGGCACGCCGCGCCGCCCTGCTGTTCCTGCTGATCCTGGTGCTGCTGCTGGCGGCCGGGCTGCGGCTCTGACGCGGGGCGCTCCGCGCCTTCAGCCTTTCTTCACCTTGCTTTCCTAGCCTGGGACCGTCCCGGTCACGCCATCGTGAGTCGTGGGATTCGAGCGTTTTGCGTATCGAATCTAACCAAAAGGTTGATCCTCACGCGGTGACGAGAACGGGTGGCGCATGCAGCGCAGCAATTCCACGAGGCGTGGTGTCCTGGCCCTGGCGATGGGCGGGCTGCTCGGCGCCTGCGGCACGGCGCGGCAGGCGGCGGACCAGGCGCAGGGCACCCCGGCCGAGCGGATCGCCCGCTCCGGCTTCGCCGCCGTGCAGCTGCAGGGCGTGGCGCGCGGCTCCGCCATCGGCTTTGACGGCACCCATCTGCTGACCTGCGCGCATGTGCTGGGCGGCGCCGAGGGGCTCAGCCTGCGCCGCGCCGACGGGGCGGAGGTGTCGGCCACGCTGGTCGGCCGCAGCGCCCGCATGGATCTGGCGGTGCTGCGCGCGCCGGAGGGCTTCCTCGATCCGGCCCGCCCGGCCCTGGCGCGGCTGCCCCAGGCGGGGGAGGCGGTCTGGGCCGCCGGCGCCCCCGGCCTCGGCGCCGCCATCGCCAGCGGCCATGTCGAGGCCCCGGATGCCGAGATGCCCGGCTTCGGCCGCGGCTTCACCGCCCGCATGCCGGCGCTGATGGGCTATTCCGGCGGGCCGGTGGTGGATGGCCAGGGCAGCCTGCTCGGGCTGACCGCCGCGCTGCCGGCGCCGGGCGCGGCCGGTGCCCTGGCCTTCCTGGCCGGGGCCGATCTGGACGGGTTGCTGCGCCGCGACCGGCAGGTCTTCGTCCTCTCCTACCACCGCGCGGCGGCCGAGGCGGCGCGGCTGCTCGGCCGCACAGCCGCGTGAGAGCCCCCGCCCGGCGGCGATTCCCCTGGACAGGTTACAGCCCCGCCATGCAGGCTGGGCGCAATTCAACCGGGGCGGGAATGCCGTCCCCGCCGCACTCCTGCGGTGGCGGCGAGGCCGCCTGCACAGGAGGAAGGCCAGAATGACCATCGCGCGCATCCTGCAGGGCAAGGGCGGACAGGTCGTCTCCGTCGCGCCGCTGGACGACGCCGCCGCCATCGCCCGCACCCTGGCGCAGCACCGCATCGGTGCCGTGCTGGTGCGCGATGCCGGCGGCGCCGTGCTCGGCATCGTCTCGGAGCGCGACATCGCCCGCGCCCTCGCCGCGCATGAGGAGGCCACGGCCCGGCTGCGCGCCGAGCAGCTGATGACCCGCGTGCTGCACACAATCACCCCCGCCACCAGCATCGCCGACGCCCTGGCGCTGATGACCGACCGCCGCGTCCGCCACCTGCCGGTGCTGGCGCGCGATGGCAGCCTGGCCGGCATGGTCTCGATCGGCGACCTGGTGAAGCAGCGCATCGCCGAGGCCGAGCAGGAGGCGCAGCAACTGCGCGACTTCGTCACCTCCGCCGGCTGAACCGCCAGGCGGGGCCAGGGCCGGGGCAGGGGGGCGCGCCTGGAAGGGCCGCGCATCCCCCGCGCGCGCGCCCCGCGCGGTGCCTTTTGCCGCCCGCCTGCCTGTTTTGGCGGCATTCCCGCCACGCTGCCGCCGCTTCCCCGGCAGAACCCCCCTTGCGCCGCTTTCCCGCACGGTTCGATGATGCCGGGAGCGACAGGGCTGGCCGGACCGCAAGGTCGGCGGCCACAAGATCCGGGGGCTTCCGATGACCATTCTCTCGCGCCGCACCCTGCTGGCGGCCGGCGCCGCTGGCGCCCTGGCCGGCGGCCTTGCCGGCCGCGCCGCCCAGGCGCAGACCCGCTGGCAGTTCGCGACACCCTATCCCGACGGCAATTTCCACACCCGCAACCTGCGGCAATTCGTCGAGGAGGCGCAGCAGGCCTCGGCCGGCCGGCTGCAGGTGCAGATCCACAGCAACGCCGCCCTGCTGAAGATGCCGGAGATCCGCCGCGGCGTGCAGACCGGCCAGGTGCAGCTGGGCGAGATCCTGATCTCCGCCTATGGCAATGAGGATCCGTTCTTCGAGCTGGACGGCATCCCGCAGCTGGTCACCAGCTACGCCCAGGCGCGCAAGCTGGCCGACCTCTCCCGCCCCTATATCGAGGCGCGGCTGAAGCGCACCGGCATCACCCTGCTCTACATGGTGCCCTGGCCGCCCTCGGGCTTCTACACCAACTTCCCCGTGGACACGATCGAGGCGCTGCGCGGCAACAAGATGCGCACCTTCAGCGCCGCCACCAACCGCTTCGCCACGCTGGTCGGCGCCACGCCCACCCTGGTGCAGGCGGCCGAGGTGGCGCAGGCCTTCGCCACCGGCGTGGTCAATTCCATGGTGACCTCGGCCGCGACGGGCGTCGACGTGCAGGCCTGGGACTTCGCCAAGTTCTTCACCCCGATCGGCTTCACCTGGACCAAGAACGCGGTCTTCGTGCAGAGCCGCGCCTTCGAGGCGCTGCCGGCCGATCTGCGCGACGCCATCCTCGCCGCCGCCCGCACCGCCGAGACGCGCGGCTGGCAGATGTCGGAGGCCGAGCAGACGGCGCGCGAGAAGATCCTGGCCGATCGCGGCATGACCGTGAACCAGCCGACCGAGGCGCTGAAGGAAGGCATGGCCAAGGTCTCCGAGACCATGGTGCAGGAATGGCTCGCCAAGTCCGGCGAGGATGGCCGCAAGCTGATCGAGGCCTACCGCGCCGCCTGAGGCGCCGCGGGGCCGCCCTGGCGGCGGCCCCGCCTTCACCCCTTTCCCATCATCGCCGCGGGAGGTGTCGCGCATGCGCAAGCTGCGGGCTGCGCTCGATGTCCTGTATCTGCTGGGGGGCATCGGCGGCGCGCTGTCGCTCGCCCTGATCGCCCTGGTGATCGCCGCCCAGGTCGGCGGCCGCTTCCTCGGCCACGCCGTGGCGGGGGCGGATGACCTCACCGCCTTCGCCGTCGCCGCCTCCGCCCTGCTGCCGCTGGCCTACGCCTTCCGGCACGGCGCGCATATCCGGGTGGACCTTGTGCTTGGCCGCCTCTCCGGCGCGCCGCGCCGGGTGATGGAGGCGCTGGCGCTGCTGCTGGCGGCGCTGATCACCGCCGCCTTCGCCTGGTCGCTGCTCGACCTCGCCGCCGATTCCCTCGAATTCGACGATGTGGCGCAGGGCAGCGTGGCCTGGAAGCTGTGGCCGCCGCAGGCGCTGTGCGGCCTCGGCGCCGCGCTCTTCGCCCTGGCGCTGCTCGACGATCTGGTGGTGCATCTGGCGGGCGGCACCCCTTCCTATCGCCGGCACGAGGAGAAATCGGCCATGGACCGCGCGGCGGAGGAGCTGTGATGGATCTCTCGCAGATGGAGGCCGGCGCGCTGCTGCTGGCGCTGCTCTTCCTGTTCCTCGGCCTCGGCGTCTGGATCGGCCTGGCGCTGATGCTGGTGGGCTTCTGCGGCGTGGTGGTGCTGCCCTGGCTGATCCCGGCCATGCCCGCCATGCCGGTCGAGAAGGTGATGGGCACCGCCATCTGGCAGGCCATGGCCTCCTGGACGCTGGCCGCCCTGCCGCTGTTCATCTGGATGGGCGAGATCCTGTTCCGCACCAGGCTGTCCGAGGACATGTTCCGCGGCCTGGCGCCCTGGGTGCAGCGCCTGCCGGGGCGGCTGATGCATGTGAACGTCATCGGCTGCGCCATCTTCGCCGCCGTCTCCGGCTCCTCCGCCGCGACGGCGGCGACCATCGGCAAGATGTCGCTGCCGGCGCTGCTGCAGCGCGGCTACCACCGGCCGATGGCGATGGGCAGCCTGGCCGGCGCCGGCACGCTCGGCCTGCTGATCCCGCCCTCCATCGTGATGATCGTCTATGGCGTCGCCGCCGAGGTCTCGGTGGTGCGGCTGTTCATCGCCGGCGTGCTGCCGGGTGTGCTGCTGGTGACGCTGTTCAGCGGCTACATCGCGGTCTGGTCGCTGCTGAACCCGGGGCTGACGCCGCCGCGCGACCCCTCCCTGCCGCTGCGCGAGAAGCTGCGCGCCGGCGCCCGGCTGTTCCCGGTGCTGGCGCTGGTCGGCTTCGTCATGGCCAGCATCTATTTCGGCTGGGCGACCGCGACCGAGGCGGCGGTGTTCGGGGTGGCGGGGGCGCTGGCGCTCTCCGCCTGGGGCGGCACGCTGAGCCGCGCCTCGCTGCTCGACAGCCTGATGGGCGCCACGCGCCTGGCCTGCATGATCAACCTGATCCTGGCCGGCGCCGCCTTCCTGACCCAGGCCATGGCCTATTCCGGCATCCCGGCGGCGATGGCCGCCTGGGTCGGCCAGCAGGGCTTCAGCCCGGCCATGATCATCCTGGTGCTGACGCTGATCTACCTGGTGCTGGGCTGCTTCATCGACGGCATCAGCATGATCGTGCTGACCGCCTCGGTGGTGCTGCCGGTGATCGCCGCGGCCGGCTTCGACCTGGTGTGGTTCGGCATCTTCATCGTGCTGGTGGTGGAGATGGCGCAGATCACGCCGCCGGTCGGCTTCAACCTTTTCGTGATCCAGGGGCTGACGGGGGAGAACATCCTGGCGGTGGCGCGCGCCACGCTGCCCTTCTTCCTGCTGATGGCGCTGGCGGTGGTGCTGGTCACCGCCTTCCCGGCCATCGTCACCTGGCTGCCGGAAACCATGCTGGCGCGCTGAGCGCCAGCACAACCTTATGCCGCCTGCCGCGTTGCTTGTTGCACAGTCACAAGGAGCGAGCAGCATGAAACTGCACGTCATCGGCGCCGCCACCCTGGCCCTGGCCCTGGCGGCCTGCGGAACCAATGAGCGCGAGCGGGTGCAGGGCGGCGCAGCCGCCGGCGCCGCGACGGG
>NZ_GG770778.1:559075-563062 GCF_000164635.1 Pseudoroseomonas cervicalis ATCC 49957
CGCTGCCGGGCCTCAGCCCGGCGGGGCCGGCCAGTCGCCGCGGCCGAAGCGCTGCACTTCCAGCAGATAGCCGGCCGGGTCGCGGAAGAAGAAATGCTCCACGCCGTAGGTCTCCGACCAGGCGGGCGCCTCGCCCACCGCGACGCCGCGCGCCTTCAGCGCGGCATGGCAGGCGGCGACCTGCTCGGTGACGAAGGTGACGACCACGCCGCCCTCGACGCGCGGATTCTCCGCCGCGCGCTCGGCGCGGGCGCGGCAGACGCCGAGATAGGCGCGGCCGCCCGCCACCTCGTAGATGCGGCAGCTGCCCTGGTCCTGCGCCAGCGGCAGCTCCAGCACGGTCTCGTAGAAGTGCCAGCTCGCCTCGGGCGCGCTGGCGTAGAGGAAGGTGATCTGCTGGCCGAGGCCGGGGAGGGGTGTTGGCATGCCGCCATGCTGCCGCACCCCGCCCGCCCTGGCCAGCGCCGCCCGAGGAGTCGCGCATGAAGCCAGCCATCCCCGTCCGCCAGCCGCTCTGGGTGAAGGAATTCAAGTCCTTCATCATGCGCGGCAATGTCGTCGACCTGGCGGTGGGCATCGTCATCGGCGCCGCCTTCACGGGCATCGTCAACTCGCTGGTGCAGGACCTGATCAACCCGCTGATCGGCGTGCTGATCGGCGGGGTGGATTTCTCCAACGTCTTCGTGGTGCTGAGCGGCGAGCGCGGCCCCTCGCTGGAGGCGACGCGGCAATCGGGGGCGGCGGTGCTGGCGCTCGGCCAGTTCATCAACGCCATCATCCGCTTCCTGATCGTCGCCATGGCGATCTTCTGGCTGCTGCGGGTGCTGACCCGGCTGCATCTCCGCCAGAGGGAGGAGGCCAAGCCGGCCGGCCCGACGCCGCAGGAAAAGCTGCTGGCCGAGATCCGCGACCTGCTGCGCGAGGGCGTCCCGGCCACGCCCGCCACCCCGCCCGCCCCGCCGCCCTCTGGCCCGGCCACCCTGCCGCGCGGCTGAGGCGGCGCCTCGCGGCGGGGCCTTGGCGGTCGCCGCCGCCCGCTGGCGATGCTAAAGGGAGCCCATGCGCTTCAACCATCCCCCCTCCCTCGAGGACCTGCAGGACATGGCCGAGACCGCCTTCGCGGCGATCCCGGCCGAACTGCGACAGGCCGTGCGCGGCGCCGCCATCCTGGTGGAGGAGGTGCCCGACGAGGAGACGCTGGAGGCGCTCGACCTGCAGCACCCCTGGGAGCTGACCGGCCTGTATCGCGGCACGCCGCTGACCGAGAAGAGCCATCTCGGCGTGCCGGTCGAGCCGGACATGATCCTGCTCTACCGCGAGCCGATCCTGGTCGAGTGGATCGAGACCGGCGAGGATCTGTTCCGCCTGGTCCGCAACGTGCTGATCCACGAGATCGGCCATCATTTCGGCTTCTCGGACGATGACATCGCCCGGCTGGAGGGCGAGGGCTAATCTGGCCCCGCCCTGCCGCAGCCGGAACGATTCGCATGCCGCCGCCGATGACCATGGATGCCCGCTTCTACCTGTCTTCCCTGGTGGAGCGGGTGCTGCACGGGGAGGAGGCGCATTTCCAGCGCGAGGACGCGCTGGAGCTGCTGCGCCTGCTGCCGCCGCCGCCGCTGTGGCGGCGCATCCGCCTGCCCCTGCATGTCCAGGTGCGGGGCTCCGTCACCGGCAGCGAGGCGCGCGGCAGCGCCGCGGGCGTCGGCTCCGTCTCGGTGCAGGAGGGCGAGCGCAGCTTCCAGTATGACAGCGCGGCGCGGCGCACGGTGCGCGTCGGGCAGTGGAAGCTGCGGCACCGGGCCAGCCTGCGGGGCGGCCTGAGCGGCCGGGAGACGCTGGTCATCCAGCGCATGATGTCCGACGATTTCGACGAGGAAACCGCGCTGCTGCGCTACCAGGATGGCGAGCCGGTCGGCCTGTTCATCCAGGACGTGCGTTACATGCCGTTCTTCGGAGTCACGCTCGGCTTCCCGGTGGACCGCCCCTGGAAGCTGCCGCGCTGAGCCGCCGGGATCAGCCCTCGCGCAGCGCCGCCGCCACCTCCTGCCGCAGCGCCGGCAGCACCTCCGCCGCGAACCAGGGGCGCGAGGCCGCCCAGGTGCGGGTGCGCCAGGAGGGGTGCGGCAGCGGAAAGATCCTTTCGGGCAGATGCGCCCGGAAGCCCTGCACCGTGGCGCCGAGGTCGCGCGCCGCCGCCGCGCCCAGCCGGCCGGCGATGGCGTGGCGGCCGAGCAGCAGGGTCAGCCGGATGCCGGTCATCGGCGGGCCGAGGCGCGGCTGCCAGAGCGGCGCGCATTCCGGCCGCGGCGGCGCGTCGCCGCCACGCGGCAGCCGGCCCGGATAGCACAGCCCCATCGGCAGGATCGCCAGCGTCTCGGCATAGAAGCCGGCGCGGTCGAGCCCCAGCCAGTCGCGCAGCCGGTCGCCCGCCTTGTCGTTCCAGGGGATGCCGGTGAGGTGCGCCTGCGTGCCCGGCGCCTGGCTGATGATCAGCAGCCGCGCCGCCGGGCTGACGCGGAAGATCGGCTTCGGCCCCAGCGGCAGATGCGGCGCGCAGAGCGTGCAGCGCCGCGCCTCGGCCGCCAGCGCGTCGAGATTCTCTGTCAGTGCCATCGCGCCACAAGGCGCGTCACGGCCAGCGCGCCAGCAGGCGCTCCACCGCCGCCGGCACGATCTCGGTGGCCGGCCCGTGCTCGGCATGGTCGAACAGATGGCTGCCCAGGCTCGGCTCCAGGTTCAGCTCCAGCGTCTCCGCCCGGCCGCGCAGCGCGGCGACGAAGCCGGCCGCCGGATAGACCTAGCCGGAGGTGCCAACCGAAAGAAACAGCCCGCAGCGCGCCATCGCCGCCTCGATCCGGTCGAGGCCGAGCGGCGTCTCGCCGAACCACACCACATGCGGCCGCATCCCGCCCGCAACGCCGCAGGCGGGGCAGGGGGTGGCGGTGGAGAGGTCCGCCTCCCAGGGATGCACGGCGCCGCAGCGCAGGCAGCGGGCCTTGCGCAGCTCGCCATGCATCGGCAGCAGCCGGGCGGCGGCCATGCCCGGCATGGCGCGGGCGTGCAGGTCGTCGACATTCTGCGTCACCAGCAGCGCCTCGCCCGGCCATGCGGCGACCAGCCGGGCCAGCGCGTGATGCGCCGCGTTGGGCCGCACCGCCGGGTCGCGCAGCTGGGCGCGGCGGGCATTGTAGAATTCGTGCACCCGCGCCGGGTCGCGGGCGAAGGCCTCGGGCGTCGCCACGTCTTCGATGCGGTGGCGGGCCCAGAGGCCATTCGGGTCGCGGAAGGTGGCCAGGCCGGATTCGGCGGAGATGCCGGCGCCGGTCAGCACGATCAGGGCAGGGGCGGACATGCGCCCAGCCTTCCCGCGCGGCGCCGGCGCGGTCAAGCGGGGGCGGGGCCTTGCCCGCCCCCGCACCCTCAGTGCTGGTGGCCGCCGGCCGGGGCGTTGCGCGGGCGGTAGCCGGCGGCTTCCACCGCCAGCTCCACCTGGATCTCGCCGCCGCGCTCGAACACCAGGGTGACGGGCACGCGCTGGCCCTGCACCAGCGCCTCGGACAGGCCGATCAGCATCAGGTGGTAGCCGCCCGGGGCCAGCGCGACCTCCTGGCCGGGTGGCAGGACGATGCCGCCCTCCACGGGGCGCATGCGCATCACGCCGCCCTCGTGCAGATGGGTGTGGATCTCGACGGTGCGGGCGATGGCGGCGCGGGCGGCGACCAGCCGGTCCGGCTGGCTGCCGGTGTTGCGCAGCGTCATGAAGCCGGCGCCGGTGCCGCGCGGCGGGGCGGCGCGGCTCCAGGGATGGCCGATCTCGACATCGCCGGCCTTGTAGCTGTGCGCGCTCGCGCGGCGCGCCAGCGGCGGCAGGGCGAGCAGGGAGAGGGCGCCCGGCAGGGCGCGGAGCAGGAGGCGGCGGTTCAGCATGGTCTGACGGTCCAGGGTCGGGGCCGGCGCGCGGCGCGGCCCGCGGAAGACGGGAAA
>NZ_GG770778.1:564517-571005 GCF_000164635.1 Pseudoroseomonas cervicalis ATCC 49957
GCCTGCGCATCGTGCTGGCCTGCCTGGCGCTCGGCGTCGCGGCGATCGCCGCCGTCGGCACGCTGCGCGCCGCCACCGAGGCGGGGCTGGCCAGCGATGGCAGCCGCATCCTGGGTGGCGACGTCTCCATCCGGGTGGCCACCCAGCCCATGGCGCCGGGCGGGCGGGAATGGATCGAGGCGCGCGGCGGCCGGGTCTCCGAGATCGTCGAGATGCGCGCCATGGCGATCGCGCCCAATGGCGAGCGCACCCTGGTCGAGCTGAAGGCGGTGGATGCCGCCTATCCGTTGCAGGGCGCGCTGGTGCTGGACCCGCCGGCGCCGGATGGGCTGCGGCCGGGCGAGGTGGCGCTGGAGCCGCTGGTGGCCGAGCGCCTCGGCCTGGCCATCGGCGACCGGCTGCGCCTCGGCGAGGCCAGCTTCCGCTATGCGGGGCTGGTGGCGAATGAGCCGGACAAGGTGGCGAGCCCCGCCATCCTCGGCCCGCGCGCCATGATCCCGCTGGCCGACCTGCCGCGCACCGCGCTGATCCAGCCGGGCAGCCTGATCCATTACGAATACCGCGTGGCGCTGCCGCCGGGCAGCGATGTCGGCGGCTTCATCCGCGCGCTGCGCGCGGGGCCGGATGATGGCAGCTGGCGCATCCGCTCGGCCGCCGAGGCCGCGCCGGGGGTCAACCGCTTCCTCGACCGCGCCGCCTCCTTCCTGACCCTGGCCGGGCTGACCGCGCTGCTGGTGGGCGGCATCGGTGTGGCCACCGGCGTGCGCGCCTGGTTGGACCAGCGCGCCCGCACCATCGCCACGCTGCGCTGCCTGGGCGCGCCGGCGCGGGTGATCTTCGTCACCTACCTGATCCAGGTCGGCGTGCTGGCAGCCTTGGGCATCCTGCTCGGCCTGGTGGCGGGGCAGGGGCTGACGCTGCTGGCCGCTCGCGCGCTCTCCGGCGCCCTGCCGGTGCCGCCGCAGCTCGGCCTCTACCCGACGCCGCTGCTGCTCGCCGCCGCCTATGGGGCGCTGACGGCGCTGGCCTTCGCGCTCTGGCCGCTGGCCCGCGCGCGGGAGATCCCGGGCGCCGCCCTGTTCCGCGACACGGTGCAGAAGACGCGCTTCCGCGCCTCCTGGGGGCTGCTGGCGGTGAACGCCCTGGCGGTCGCGGCGCTGGTGGCGCTGGTGGTGCTGACCGCGGCGCAGCCGGTCTTCGCGCTGGGCTTCTGCGTCGGCGCCGGCGCCACGCTGCTGCTGTTCCGCCTGGGGGCCACCGCGCTGATGGCGCTGGCCCGCCGTCTGCGCGGGGCGGGGCGCCCGGCGCTGCGGCTGGGCCTGGCCAACATCCACCGCCCCGGCGCGCCGACGCCGCTGCTGCTGGTGGCGCTGGGCATCGGGCTGACCACCCTCTCGGCGGTCGCCATGATCGAGGGCAATCTGCGCCGCCAGCTCTCCGACCAGCTGCCGGGGGCGGCGCCGAATTTCTATTTCATCGACATCCAGTCCGACCAGGCGCAGCGCTTCGACGCCACCGCTTTGGCCCAGCCGGGGGTGGTGGAGGTGACGCGCGTGCCCTCGCTGCGCGCCCGCGTGGTCGCGGTGAAGGGCGTGCCGGTCGAGCGGATGCGGGTCGGCGAGGACAGCGAATGGGCGCTGCGCGGCGATCGCGGCCTGACCTATGCCGCCCGCCCGCCCGAGGGCACGCGGCTGGTGGCCGGGCAGTGGTGGCCCGAGGATTATCGCGGCCCGCCGCTGCTCTCCCTCGATGCCCGCATCGCCGAGGGCTGGGGCGTCGGCCTCGGCGACGAGGTGGTGCTGAACGTGCTGGGCCGCGACCTGACCTTCCGCATCAGCAGCCTGCGGCGGATCGAGTGGCAGGGGCTCGGGCTGAACTTCGTGCTGGTGGCCTCGCCCGGCCTGCTGGAGGCGGCGCCGCACACGCATATCGCCACCGTGCGCGGCGATGCGGCGCAGGACGCCGCGGTGCTGCGCGCGGTGACGGACGCCTTCCCCAATGTCTCCGGCATCCGGGTGCGCGACGCGCTGGCGGCGGTGGCGGGGCTGCTGGAGCGGCTCGGCGTCGCGCTCTCGGCCGTGGCCGGGCTGACGCTGCTGGCCGGCGCCCTGGTGCTGGCCGGCGCCATGGCGGCCACACAGCGCCGCCGGGTGCGCGACGCGGTGGTGCTGAAGGTGATCGGCGCCACGCGGGCGCAGATCCGCCGCGCCTGGATGGTCGAGTTCGGCCTGGTCGGGCTGACCGCCGGGCTGCTGGCGGCCGGCGCCGGCACCGCCGCCTCCTGGGCGGTGGCGCGCTATGTCATGCGCACCGAATGGATCTTCCTGCCGGTGACGCTGGCCGCCACCATCCTGGGCTGCACCCTGCTGACGCTGGGGCTGGGCTATGCCGGCACCGCCCTGGCGCTGCGCGCCAAGCCCGCGCCGATGCTGCGCAACGAATGAGGGGGGGTGCCGATGAAATCCTGGCGTCAGCCTGTCCGCGCTGCGCTTTGCCGTTGAACCGGATTACGGTTAGTCCATATATCTTGTGACCCGCGGATTCTCCGCGCTGGGAGGAGTTGAGACACCTATGGCCTCTGGTCCCGACTATCGTTTCACGACGGGTGCGCCCGGCTGGGGCCGCGTGGCGACGGCCGACGCAGCCGCCATCGATGCCGGGCTGCGGTCCTACATGCTGCGCGTCTACAACTGGATGGCGTCCGGCCTGCTGGTCACCGCGATCGTCGCCTATGTGATCGCCAACACCGGCCTGTCCGAGCTGTTCTACACCGTGGGCCGCTCGCCGCGCGGCTTCGTGGTGACGCAGCCGACCATCCTGGGCTTCGCCGCGATGCTGGCGCCGCTGGCCTTCGTGCTGGTGCTGTCCTTCGGCATCAACCGCATGAGCAAGACCACGGCGCAGGGCCTGTTCTGGCTGTTCTGCACCGCGATGGGCGCCAGCATGGCGAACATCTTCGTGGTCTATGTCGGCGCCTCGGTCGCCAGCACCTTCTTCGTGACGGCCAGCATGTTCGCGGCCATCAGCCTCTATGGCTACACGACGAAGCGCGACCTGACGAAGCTCGGCGCCTTCATGATGATGGGCCTGATCGGCATCATCATCGCCAGCTTGGTGAACATGTTCGTCGGCTCCGGCATGATGGCCTTCGTCATCAGCGTGATCGGCGTCGTGGTGTTCGTCGGCCTGACCGCCTACGACACCCAGCGCATCAAGGCCGACTATGTCGAGTTCGCCTATGCCGAGGGCACCGATGAGGCGGCCAAGCGCAGCGTGTTCGACGCGCTGGGCCTGTACCTGAACTTCATCAACCTGTTCCAGCTGATGCTGCAGTTCATGGGCGTCCGCCAGCAGGACTGATCCCGCCGCCCAGGCGGAGGAGACCGGCCCCGGGGAGCGATCCCCGGGGTTTTTTCATGCCCGCGCGGCCCCGGGCGGCGGGCCGTCGCCGAGCTGCGGCCAGGCCGCGCGCAGCACGGCCAGCGCCGCCTCGGCGGCCGGATTCTCGGTCTCGGCCGGCCAGGCCAGCATCAGCTCGGCCGCCGGCGGCGCCTCCATGGCCAGCGGGCGCAGCGCCACGCCTTCCGGGCGCAGCCGCTCCACCGCGCGCGGCACCAGCGCCAGCCCCAGCCCGGCGCCGACCAGGGCCAGGATGGAATGTGCCTGGCTGACATGCTGCACCGGCCCCGGCACCACCCCGGCCAGCCGGTAGAAGCCGGTCACCAGCTCGTGCAGATAGCGGCCCTCGACCGGCGGGTAGGTCACCAGCGCCTCGCCCTGCAGCGCGCCGGGCGGGATGGCGGGGCGCGCCGCCAGCGGATGCGCCGCCGGCAGGGCCAGCAGCAGCGCCTCCCGCTCCAGCCGGGTCCAGGCCAGGCCGGGCTGCGCCTGCAGTGGCCGCACCAGGCCGAGATCGAGCTGCCCCGCCCGCAGCGAAGCCAGCTGCTCGGCCGAGACCGCCTCGCGCAGCCGCAAGCTCACCCCCGGCAGGCGCTGGCGCAGCAGCGAGACCAGCCGCGGCAGCACCGCATAGCCGGAGGCGGCGGTGAAGCCGATGGACAGCTCCCCCGCCTGGCCCTCGGCCAGGGCCCGGGTGCGGCGCGCGGCGCCCTCGGCCAGGCGCAGCAGGCGCCGCGCCTCGTCGAGGAAGGCGAGGCCCGCCGGGGTCGGCCGCACGCCGCGGCTGTCGCGCCAGAACAGCCGGGCGCCCAGTTGCTGCTCCAGCGCCTGGATCTGCCGGCTCAGCGGCGGCTGGGTCATGTTCAGCCGGGCGGCGGCACGGTGGAAATGCCGCTCCTCGGCCACGGCGACGAAGCAGCGCAGCTGGTTGAACGCGAACATGGATACCGCTCCGGTATCGGCCAATGCCGATTTGGCCTTGGACGGGTATCGCAGCACCGGATTACAGCGGGGGCAAGGCCGCGCGGGAAAGCCGTGGCCGTGCAAGGGAGAGTCCGAGATGCAACGCCGTGCCCTGCTGCGCAGCGCCGCCTTGGCGGCCGCGCTGTCCATCCCCGCCATGCCGCGCGCGGCAATGGCCGCCGAGCCGGCCTTCGACCACACATTGCGCATCATCGTGCCGAATGCGCCGGGCGGCACCTCCGACATCGTGGCGCGGCTGATCGCGCCGGAGCTGACGCGGCGCATCGGCCAGCCCGTGGTGGTGGAGAACCGCGCCGGGGCGGCCGGCAATATCGGCGCCGACGCGGTGGCCAAGAGCCCGCCCGACGGCCACACCCTGCTGCTGATGGATGTGGCGACGCTGGCCATCAACCCGGCGCTGTTCCCGCGCCTGCCCTTCGACCTGGAGCGCGACCTGGCGCCGGTCTCCATGCTGATCTACGCGCCCTATCTGGTGGCGGTGCGCAACACGCTCGGCGTCACCGACGCCGATGGCCTGGCCGCCCGCGCCCGCGCCGCGGCCGGCGGGCTGAACGTCGCCAATGCGGGGGTGGGCAGCCTGACGCATCTGACCGCGGTGGAGCTGACGGCGAAGCTGGGCGGCGAGGCCACCCATGTGCCCTATCGCGGCGGCGCGCCGGCGCTGATGGCGGTGACCACCGGCGAGGCCGACCTGATCGTCAACGGCGCCACCGCCACCCTGCCTTTCGTCGCCAATGGGCAGATGCGCGGCATCGCCGTCTCGGGGGCCCAGCGTATGGCCGCGCTGCCGCAGGTGCCGACCTTCGCCGAGCTGGGCTGGCCGCTGCCGGAGGCCGGCACCTGGCAGGGCGTGCTGGTGCAGGGCGGCACGCCCCGCCCGCTGGTGGCGCGGCTGGAGGCGGTGCTGCGCGAGACCCTGGCGCAGCCCGCCATCGCCGCCCGCCTGGCCGAGCTGGGCGGCGAGGTCCGCACCGACGGGCCGGAGGCGATGCGCGACTGGCTGAGCCAGGCCAGCGCCCGCTACGGCGCCATCGTGCGCGCCCACAATATCCGCCCCGAATGAGGACGCCCGCATGAGCATGACCGGCACCCGCCTGGCCCCCGCCGCCCTGTCCGGCTTCGCCGCGCGGCTCTTCGCCGCCGCCGGCCTGGCCCCCGGCATGGCTGAGAGCATGGGCCGGCTGCTGGTGCTGACCGACATGATGGGCCGCCACACCCATGGCCTGGCCCAGGCCGGCACCTATCTGGCCGAGATCGAATCCGGCGGCATGGTGGGGGAGGGCGGGCCGGAGCTGCTGCGCGACAGCGGCGCCACCCTGGTCTGGGATGGCGGCTACCGCCCCGGCCTCTGGCTGGTCGAGCAGGCGATGACCGAGGCGCTGGCGCGGTTGCCGCAGCATGGCGTGGTGACGGTGGCGCTGCGCCGCAGCCACCATATCGGCTGCCTGGCGGCGCTGGCCCGCCAGGCCACCGAGGCCGGCTGCTTCGTCATGCTGGCCTCCTCCGGCCCGCACAGCCGCATCGTCGCGCCCTTTGGCGGGCGGCAGGCGCTGTTCAGTCCGAACCCCTTCGCCATCGGCTTCCCGGCCGGGGCGGCGCCGGTGCTGGTCGACATCTCGGCCTCGATCACCACCGTGTCGATGACGCGGCAGAAGGCGGCGGCGGGCGAGCAGTTCGAGCATCCCTGGCTGCTGGATGCCGCCGGCCGCCCCACCACCGACCCGGCGGTGATGGAGCACCCGACCGAGCGCGGCAGCCTGATGCTGCTGGGCGGGGCGGAGGCCGGCCACAAGGGCTTCGGCCTGGCGCTGATGGTGGAGGCGCTGACCCAGGGCCTGTCCGGCCATGGCCGCCGCGACGCGCCGGGCCGCTGGGGGGCGAGTGTCTATCTGCAGCTGATCGACCCGGACGCCTTCGCCGGGCGCGACGCCTTCGCCCAGCAGATGGAGTTCCTGGCGGAGGCCTGCCGCGCCAATGCACCGATCGACCCCGACCGCCCGGTGCGCCTGCCCGGCGACCAGGCGGCACGCGGCATCGCCCGGGCCGAGGCGGAGGGGCTTGCCCTGCCGCCGAAGACCGGCGCGGCGCTGCGCCACTGGGCGGCC
>NZ_GG770778.1:572457-576043 GCF_000164635.1 Pseudoroseomonas cervicalis ATCC 49957
TGCCCTCGCCCCGGTTGCCGCCCTCTCGGCGCGGGCCGTGGCGGCGCGGGCCGTGCCGGTGTTCCTCGCGCCGGGCGCTGACCATGGCCGGGCTCGGCGGGCCGAAGGCGTCCTCGGCCAGCGGCTCCGGCGTCACCAGCCGGAAGCCCAGCGTCTGCAGCACGGCGCCCAGGATGTCGGCCTTCACGCCAAGGCGGCTGGCCACATCCGGCGGCAGCATGGCCGGCGCCCGGCGGGTCAGGTGGCCGAGCTCGCCGGCGACGCGCTCGGCGACGTCGAGTCGCAGCAGCACCGGCCCGGCCTTCACCCAGCCCATGGTCTCGGCGAAGCCCTCCGGCCAGCCCTCGGGGGGCGGCACGGAGACCAGCCCGCCGCCGGGCACCGGCGGCACGTCGCAATCGGCCTTCAGCGCCCAGAGCTGCGCGCGCAGCGCCATCGGCCGCGGCTTCAGCATCTCGGGCAGGTAGAGCGCGAAGCGGCCGGCGCGGATGCCGATGCCCTTCAGCTTCTGGCGCAGCTCGGGGTTGATCTCGGCCTCGGTGCCGCCGGGCACCAGGCCGAGATATTCGCGCAGCCGGAAGGCCGGGCCGCGCAGCGCGCCATCCTCCGCCGCCTTGGCCTCGACCGTGTCGAGGGGGGCGAATTCCTTCTTGAGCTGCCCTTCCAGCCAGGTGGCGAGGCGGGCGCGGATGCGCTCGCGCTGGGCGCCATCCAGCAGGTCGGAGGGCAGCGGCTCGACCAGCGGCTTGTCCGGGGTGGGGCCGGGCCGCAGCCGCGCCACCTCGTCACCCTTCCAGGTGATGCGGTGGGACGGGGTCAGGGCGAAAGCGTCGTCGGACGCGGTTTCGATCTCAGTCACGCGCTTCGGCATCTCACTCTGCAGGGCACGGCGGGCGGCACGCAGGACAAGCTTGCGCTCCTCCCCATTACCCGCAGCGGCATCCGGTTCAAACACGAAACCCTTCACTTGGCCAACCGGGTGGCCTTCCACCACCACCTCACCCTGGCGGGTGACGGCGGAGAGCAGGTCGTCGGCCGATTCATCGAGCCGGCGAATCAGGTGCGCGGCGCGGCGATCGACGAAACGGGCGGTCAGGCGCTCATGCAGCGCGTCGCTCACCGCGTCCTCGGCGGCGCGCGCCGCGTCCTGGTGGCGCTGCGCGTCGCGGATCCAGTCGGATCGCGCCGCGATATAGGTCCAGACGCGAATCGCCGACAGCCGCGTCATCAGCGTGTCGAGATCGCCCTCGGTGGCGCCGAGCTGGGCGATCTGCGCCGCCACCCAGTCGGCGGGCAGGTGCCCGTCATGGACCAGATGGCCGAAGATGCGGGCGCAGAGCTTGACGTGGCTGTCATCCGCCAGCTTGCGGAAATCCGGGATCTGGCAGGCTTCCCACAGCAGGCCGACGCGGCGGCGGCCGCGCGCCAGGCGGCGCACCTCCGGGTCGCGCGACAGCGCCTCCAGCGTGATGTGGTCGGTCGCGTCATGGCCCTTGGCCAGGCCCGGCACCGGCGGCGGCATGGCCAGGCTGTCGAGCAGCCCGTCGATGCTGTCGAGGTCGAGCGCGGCGTTGCGCCAGGCCAGGGTCTGCAGGGATTCGAACTGGTGGCCCTCGATCTTGGCCACCATCTCCTCCGGCAGCGGCGGGCAGTCGGCGGTGACGCCGAAGCTGCCATCGCGCATGCCGCGCCCGGCGCGGCCGGCGATCTGCGCCGCCTCCTGCGCGGTCAGGATGCGCGGGCGGTGGCCGTCGAATTTCTGCAAAGACGCGAAGGCGACATGGTCCACATCCATGTTCAGCCCCATGCCGATGGCGTCCGTCGCCACCAGGAAATCCACCTCGCGATTCTGGTACAGCGCCACCTGGGCGTTGCGGGTGCGGGGGCTGAGCCGGCCCATCACCACGGCGCAGCCGCCACGGCGGCGGCGGATGGCTTCCGCGATGGCATAGACCTCGGCCGCCGAGAAGGCGACGACGGCCGAGCGCGGCGGCAGCCGCGTCAGCTTGGCGGGCCCCGCGTAGCGCAGCTCCGACAGGCGCGGGCGCGTCTCCACCTCGGCCTGCGGCACTAGGCGCTGCAGCAGCGGGCGGATGGTCTCGGCGCCGAGGAACATGGTCTCGACCAGGCCGCGCGCGTGCAGCAGCCGGTCGGTGAAGACATGGCCACGGTCGGGGTCGGCGCAGAGCTGGATCTCGTCCACCGCGACGAATTCCACCCGGCGGTCGAGCGGCATCGCCTCCACCGTGCAGGCGAACCATTTGGCGCCGGGGGGGAGGATCTTCTCCTCGCCGGTGATCAGCGCGACCTGGGCCGCGCCCTTCACCGCGACCATGCGGTCGTAATTCTCCCGCGCCAGCAGCCGCAGCGGGAAGCCGATGATGCCGGAGGCATGCGCCAGCATCCGGGTGATCGCCAGATGCGTCTTGCCGGTGTTGGTGGGGCCGAGCACGGCCTTGACCCGCGCCGGGAACATGCCGCCAGCGGACCGGTCGGCGGCACGGGCGGCGGCGGAGGGGGGGAGGCGGAGGGCCATCGCGCCCTGTGTGACGCCAAGCGGGGGGCGTTGCAACCGTGACCGCTTAACCGGGTGTAAGCCGGGCTTCTCGCAGAATGCGACAACGGGGCGGCAAGGGCCGTGCCCAGGCTTGGAGGATGGCATGTTCGCTTGGCTGTCGCGCTCTCTGGCGACCCGGCTTTATCTGCTGCTGGCCCTGTCCGGCCTGGTGGCGCTGTCCACCGCCGGCTTCGCCGTCTGGGCGCTGTCCAGCTACGAGGCCGAGGTGCGCGAGACGCAGCGGGCCGGCGCGGCCGCCTGGCGGGCGGAGCGGGTGAACGGCCGGGTGATGGAGGCGGTCTCCGACAGCCGCCTGCTGTATTTTTCCGAGCCGGGACAGCCCGCCCAGCGCGCCGCCGCCTCGCTGCGCGCCGCGTTGGACGGGCTGGAGCAGGAAATGGCCGCCTGGCGCCTTCTGGTGCCCGCCAGCCAGCAGGCCGAGTTCGCCCAGCTCTCCCGCGTGGTGGAGGAGTTCCTGCGCTTCCGCCGCGACATCGCCCGCGCCGGGGTCGAGGAAGGCCCGCCCGCCGCCAACCGCATGGGCAACAACGAGACCAACCGCGCCAACCGCCGCGCCCTGAACACCCTGCTGGACCGCGCCGCCAACGCCGCCGAGCGCGACAGCGCCGCCGCGGCCGAGGGCGCCATCGCCTATGCCGAGCGGCTGTCGCAGCTGCTCGCCGCGCTGGTGGCCTCGGCGCTGGCGCTGCTCGGCGTGGTGCTGGTGCTGACGGTGCGGCGCAGCATCCTGCGCCCGCTCTCCGCCGCCACCGCCGGCATCTCCGGCATGGCGGAGGGGCGGCTGGAACAGCCGGTGCCCGGCGCGAGGCGGCGCGACGAGATCGGCGTGCTGGCCGCCGCGGCCGAGGCGCTGCGCGAGAATCTGCGCCGCGCCGAGATGCTGGAGCGCGAGTCGCGCGCGCAGAATGCCGAGCGGCTGCAGCGGGCCGAGGCGATGGCCGCCGCCATGGCCGGCTTCCGCGAGGAGGTGGCGGCCGCCATGGCCGGGCTCTCCCAGGCGGCGCAGGC
>NZ_GG770778.1:577123-579953 GCF_000164635.1 Pseudoroseomonas cervicalis ATCC 49957
GAGGGCTTCGCCGCCGGCTTCGCCGCCACGCTGCGGCGGCCGGGGCTGGCGCGGCTGCTGCTGCTCTCCGGCCTGATCCAGGCCAGCCACGCCGCCTATTACGGCTTCTCGGCCATCCACTGGGGCGCGGCGGGGCATTCCGCCACCGTCATCGGCCTGCTCTGGGCCGAGGGGGTGGTAGGCGAGATCGCCCTGTTCCTGCTGGGGCGGCGGCTGCTGGCGCGGCTTGGCCCCGGCGGCCTGGCGCTGCTGGCGGCGGGCGCCGGGCTGCTGCGCTGGCTGGTGCTGGCCTCCACCACCTGGCTGCCGGCGCTGGTCGCCACGCAATGGCTGCACGCGCTGAGCTTCGGGGCGCAGCACCTGGCGGCGATGCACCTGCTGCTGGCGCTGGTCCCGCCCGCCCAGGCCGGCACGGCGCAGACGCTGCACGCGGCGCTCGGGGTCGGGCTGCTCAGCGGGCTGGCGACGCTGGCGGCCGGGCCGCTCTATGGCCGCTTCGGCGGGCTGGCCTTCCTGGCCATGGCGCTGCTCTGCGCGCTGGCGGTGCCGCTGGCCCTCTCCTTCCGGCGCCGCGCGGCCTGAGGGGGAGGCGCCCCCGCCGGCCAGGGCTCAGGCCAGGCTGGGGGCGGGGGGCGCCAGCACCGCGGTCGGCCAGGCCGGGGCTGGGGCGCTGACCCAGGAATCGCCATCCCAGCGGCGCGGCTCGATGCGCGCCTGCCCGTCCTGGATGGTGATGCGGTTATAGGCGTTGGGCTCGCCGCGCAGCCGGGTCGAGATGGCCGAGCCCGCCTGCACCACCAGCAGCTCCGGCCGGGTGTGGCCGGAGGCGGTCTCCGCCGTGCCGGTGCCGCGATGCAGCCGGACATAGCCCCGGTGCAGGTGGCCCGAGAGGATCAGCCGCACCCCGGCCCGTTGCAGCACCTCCAGCGCCGGGGCGGCGCGGTGCGCCAGCGGCGTGTCGGGCGCGTCCTCCGGCGCCAGGAAGGGGTGGTGGGCGACGACGATGCGGAACAGCCCGGGCGGCAGCTCCTCCAGCCGGCGCAGCAGGCGCTGCAGCCGGTGGCGCTTCACCCGGCCCTCCTCCCAGGCCAGGTGCGGCGCGGCGCGGACCACCGTGTTCAGCCCGATCACCGCCAGGTGGTCGTCGCGCCAGAAGGGCTCGGTCTCGCCGCCGACGAAGCGGTGCCAGCGGCCGAACGGGTCCAGGAAGCGCTCCCAGGGCCAGTAGTTGGTGATGTCGTGATTGCCGGGCACGACGATCTGCGGCGCCTTCAGCGCCGACATGAAGGCGCAGGCGGCGCGGTACTCGCGCGAGCGGGCGCGCATCGTCAGGTCGCCGCTGATGACGACGAGGTCGGCCGGCTCGGCGTTCAGCGTGTCGATCAGCGCCGCCGCGACGCGCTCGTCCACCCGGCCGAAATGCAGGTCGGAAATATGGTCGATGCGGCGCAGGGTCATGCCGGGAGCTCCTCCGGGACGGGCGGGCGGGCGAGATCCGGCGCGGCCTCGCGGCGCGGCGCCAGCACGCGCAGCGCGCCGGGATGGATGCGGTAGTGCAGCGGGGTCGCCAGCAGCAGCGCCTCGCCATCGTTCATCACCCGCAGGTGGCGATGCCGGCTATGGATGGAAAGGGTGTCGGCGCGCCAGGAGAGCAGCGCGTCGCTGCGGCGCCACTGCCCGGCGGCCATGGCCAGCAGCATGCGCAGGATCCAGCCCAGGCCGAAGCCGCGCGCCACATGCAGGCTGAGCGTGCCGCCATCCAGCACCGGGCGGTGGAACAGCTTGCCCGGCGCCTCCTCATAGGCGTTGTTCACCACCGACAGCGCCCGGGTCCAGACCCGGCGCAGCCGCTTCCCCTCGGCCAGCCGCAGCGCCAGGCGCTGCGGCGGGTGGCGCCAGAACAGCCGCAGGGCGGCGATGCCGAGCCGCCAGCGCGCCGCCAGCCGGCCATCGCCGCGCAGCCGCTCGCGATGCTGGCCGATGCGGTTGGGCAGGCCGATCACCGACTGGCAGAGGAAGGGCTCGCCATTCACCTCGGCCAGGTCGATGGCGCGGATCTCCGCCTGGCCAAGCGCCAGCGCCGCCGCCTCCGGCGCCAGCGGCAGGCCGAGGTCGCGCGCCAGCAGGTTCATGGTGCCGAGCGGCAGCACGCCGAGCGCGACCCCGGTGCCGGCCAGCCGCGCCGCGGCGGCGCGCAGCGTGCCATCGCCGCCGCCCACGATCAGCACCGGCGCGCCCCCGGCCAGCGCCGCGTCGAGCCGGCCGGCGAGGTCGGGCGCCGCATCCCCGGGCACGGTGTCGAGGGTGAAGCCGGCCTGGCGCAGCGCCGCGACGATGCGTCCGGCCAGCTCCGGCTGGCCCAGCAGGGTGCCGGAGCGGGGGTTGAGCAGGAGGGTCGCGCGCATGCCGGGCCTCGGTTGGGTGCGCGGCTAATGCGGCCCGGTGGAGGCGGGTTGCGACGCTTCAGCCATCCTTCACACCTGCGGGATGACACTGCCGTCATCGGGATTTGGAAAGGGGTAACAATGCGCGCGCGCGGATCGGTGGTGTCGCTGCTGGCGGCGGTGTTTGCCGTGCCGTTGCTCGGCTGCCTGGCGCTGGCCGGGCTGCTGCTGCAGGACTCCCTGGCGCGGCTGGGGGAGGCTCGCACCGCCGTGGCGGTGGCCGAGGTGGACCGCGTGCTGTTCCGCGCCAGCCAGCAGGTGCGGCTGCTGACCGGGCCGCTCGGCACCGCGCTGCTGTCGCAGGAGGATGCCCAGGGCGCCGTGCGCGACGGGAGGGCCGAGGCCGAGCGCTGGCTGGGCGCGGCGCAGCAGGCCGCCGCCTCGCT
>NZ_GG770778.1:581070-585194 GCF_000164635.1 Pseudoroseomonas cervicalis ATCC 49957
GGCGGGGGAGGCGGGCAAGGGCTTCGCCGTCGTCGCCTCCGAGGTGAAGAACCTCGCCACCGAGACCGCCCGCGCCACCGACGGCATCGCCCAGCTGGTGACCGAGATCCAGGGCGCCACGGGGTCGGCGGTGGAGGCGATGCGCGCCATCGCCGATGGCGTCGCCGGCATCGACCAGTCGGCCAGCGCCATCGCCGCGGCGGTGGAGCAGCAGAGCGTCGCGACGCAGGAGATCGCCCGCAGCGTGCAGCTCGCCGCGCATGGCACGCAGGAGGTGACGCAGACCATCGCCGGGGTGGCGGAGGACAGCGCCGCCACCGGCCGTTCCGCCGCCACCGTCTTCGCCGCGGTGGAGGAGCTGCGCGCTGTCGGCGGCAAGCTGCAGCGGCAGGTGGACGGTTTTCTCTCCGCCGTGCGCGCGGTCTGAACGGGGAGGGCAGGCGCCGCGCCGCCTGTCCGCCTTTTCACCTGGCGGACGCCCTGGCTCCAGGTATCGGCCGGGGGGCGTGCCCAGATGCGGGGTGTTCCATTCGCCACGGCTTATGCAGCCGCGGCGCCACAGGAGGATCTCCCCGATGCTCACCCGGACGCAAACCCCCCGCCGCCTGACCCCCAGCACCGCCCTGCAGGGGCTGATCGACCTGCCCTGGGGCGCCAGCCTGTTCGCCCCGCCGCGCCAGGGCGGCTGAGCCGGCAGCGCCCCGCCGCGCCAGGGGCGGCACGAAGGAGCCGGCGCAGAAGGGCCGGCGCGCAACAGAAAGGGCCGGGGCATCGCTGCCCCGGCCCTTCTGTCTGGCTCCGCGCGGTGGCGGGGCCGCGCGGATCAGGCGGCCTTGGCCATGTTGCGCAGCACGTAGTGCAGGATGCCGCCATTCTTGTAGTACTCGACCTCGTCGGCGGTATCGACGCGGCACTGCACCTCGGTCTCCGTGGTGCTGCCATCCGGGCGGTGGATGACGAGCTTCAGCAGCATGCGCGGCTTCAGCTCCTCCAGGCCCAGGATGTCGATGGTCTCCTCGCCGGTCAGGCCCAGCGTCTCGCGGTTCTCGCCCGGCTTGAACACCAGCGGCAGCACGCCCATGCCGACCAGGTTCGAGCGGTGGATGCGCTCGAAGCTCTCGGTGATGACGGCCTTGACGCCGAGCAGGAAGGTGCCCTTGGCCGCCCAGTCGCGCGACGAGCCGGTGCCGTATTCCTTGCCGCCGAAGATCACCAGCGGCGTGCCCTCGGCCTTGTACTTCATGGCCGCGTCGTAGATCGGCATCACCTCGCCCGAGGGCTGGTGCTTGGTGATCCCGCCCTCGATGCCCGGCACCATCTCGTTCTTGATGCGGATGTTGGCGAAGGTGCCGCGCATCATGACTTCATGGTTGCCGCGGCGGGCGCCGTAGCTGTTGAAGTCCGCCTGCCGGACCTGGTGCTCGACCAGATACTCGCCGGCGGGCGAGGTCTTCTTGATGTTGCCGGCCGGGCTGATGTGGTCGGTGGTGATGGAATCACCCAGCTTGGCCAGCACCCGCGCGCCGTGGACCGAGGCGATCGGCTTCGGCTCGGCGTCCATGCCCTCGAAATAGGGCGGGTTCTGCACGTAGGTGGAGCCGGAGTTCCAGCGATAGGTGTCCGAGCCCGCATCGACGCGGATCGCCTGCCACTGCTCGGGGCCCTTGAAGACGTCCGAATAGCGCTCCTGGAACATCTCGCGGGTCACGACGGCGGCGACGGTGTCGTTCACCTCCTTCGTGCTCGGCCAGATGTCCTTCAGATAGACCGGCTGGCCGTCCTTGCCGGTGCCGATCGGCTCCTTGGTGACGTCGAGCGAGATCGACCCGGCCAGCGCGTAGAGGACGACCAGCGGCGGCGAGGCCAGGTAGTTGGCGCGCACGTTCTGGTGGACGCGGCCCTCGAAATTGCGGTTGCCCGAGAGGACCGAGACGGCGACCAGCTTGTTCTCCTCGATCGCATCCACGATCGGGTCGGGCAGCGGGCCGGAATTGCCGATGCAGGTGGTGCAGCCATAGCCCACTGTCTGGAAGCCGAGCGCGTCCAGGTGCTTCGACAGATCGGCCTTGTCCAGATAGTCGGTGACCACCTGGCTGCCCGGCGCCAGCGAGGTCTTCACCCAGGGCTTCGGCTTCAGGCCCAGCTCATTGGCCTTCTTCGCCACCAGGCCCGCCGCCACCAGGACGTACGGGTTCGAGGTGTTGGTGCAGGAGGTGATGGCGGCGATCACCACATCGCCATGGCCGAGGTCGAAATTCGACCCGGCGACGGGCACGCGCAGATCGGCCTTGTCGCCCGGCACGCCCAGATTGCCCGAGGCCAGCTCCTTGGCGAAGGCCGGGGCGGCGTTGGTCAGCTCGACGCGGTCCTGCGGGCGCTTCGGGCCGGCCATGGACGGCACCACCGTCGACATGTCCAGCTCCAGCGTGTCGGTGAACACGGGGTCGGGCTGGCCCTCCTCGCGGAACATGCCCTGGGCCTTGTAGTATTCGCGCACCAGCTTGATGCGGTGCTCGTCGCGGCCGGACAGGCGCAGATAGTCCAGCGTCACCTCGTCCACCGGGAAGATGCCGCAGGTCGCGCCATATTCCGGGGCCATGTTGCCGATGGTGGCGCGGTCGGCCAGCGCCATGTCGGCCAGGCCCGGGCCGTAGAACTCGACGAACTTGCCGACCACGCCCTTCTTGCGCAGCATCTGGGTGACCGTCAGCACCAGGTCGGTGGCGGTCACGCCCTCGCGCAGCTTGCCATGCAGCTTGAAGCCGATGACGTCGGGGATCAGCATGGCGATGGGCTGGCCCAGCATGGCCGCCTCGGCCTCGATGCCGCCGACGCCCCAGCCCAGCACGCCCAGGCCGTTCACCATGGTGGTGTGGCTGTCGGTGCCGTAGCAGCTGTCGGGGTAGGCGAAGGTGTCGCCCGCATCCGTCGCGGTCCACACGCCCTGCGCCAGGTATTCCAGGTTCACCTGGTGGCAGATGCCGGTGCCGGGCGGCACGACGCGGAAATTGTTGAACGCCTCCTGGCCCCAGCGCAGGAACTCGTAGCGCTCGCCATTGCGCTCGAACTCGATGTCCACGTTCTTCTGGAGCGCGGTCGGGGTGGCGGAGACATCGACCATGACAGAGTGGTCGATCACCAGATCCACCGGCACCAGCGGGTTCACCCGGCGCGGGTCGCCGCCCAGCTTGGTGATGCCGTCGCGCATGGCGGCGAGGTCGACCACGGCGGGAACGCCGGTGAAGTCCTGCATGAGGATGCGCGCCGGGCGGAACGGCACCTCCTTGTCGGACCGGCCTTCCTTGACCCATTCGGCGACGGCGCGGGCGTCGTCCGTGGTGTAGGAGCGCCCATCCTCGAAGCGCAGGATGTTTTCCAGCAGCACCTTCAGGCTGAAGGGCAGGCGGCTGATGTCGCCGATGCTCTTCGCCGCTTCGGGCAGGCTGAAATAATGGTAAACCTTGCCGTCCACCGTCAGCGCCTGGTGCGCTTTCAGGCTGTCCTGCCCGATCATCCGCATGGTCCGGGGTCCCCTCACTATTTGCTGCGAACGCTGCCGCTTATTACACGGAGCGATGCCACGGTCCATCGGCGGGCGTGGGACCGGGGTGCCGTGCTGGAAGCGAGAGAGATTGGGGTTCTGCGGGGGGATCGGCTGGTCTTCGCCGGCCTGTCCTGCCAGGTGGCGCCGGGCGAGGCCGTGCTGCTGACCGGCGCCAATGGCGCGGGCAAATCCACCCTGCTCCGGGTGCTGGCCGGGCTGGTGCCGCTGGCCGAGGGCGCGCTGCTCTGGCAGGGCGAGCCCGCCCTGGCCGACCGCGCCGCCCATGCCGCCCGGCTGCGCTACCTGGCGCATGCCGACGCCCTGAAGCCCGGCCTCAGCGCCGCCGAGAACCTGGCCTTCTGGGCCCGGCTCTGGGGCGGCGATGTGCGGCAGGCCCTGGCCGCGCTGGACCTGGCGCCCCTGGCCGAGCTGCCGGCGCGGCTGCTCTCGGCCGGGCAGAAGCGGCGCCTGGCGCTGGCCCGGCTGGCGCTCGCCCCGGTGCCGCTCTGGCTGCTGGACGAGCCCTCGGTCGGGCTGGACGCCGCCTCGATCGAGCGATTCGGCGCGCTGCTGGCGGCGC
>NZ_GG770778.1:585960-590146 GCF_000164635.1 Pseudoroseomonas cervicalis ATCC 49957
CGCTGCCCGGGCCCTCCGGCTGCAGCCCCTCCTGCCGGCGCGGCCTCGCCAGCAGCGCCTCCATGGCGCGCGGCACGTCCAGCGCGCCGGACAGCACCGCCGCCACCGCCGCGGTGATCGGCATCTCCACCCCGGCCTCGGCGGCGCGCGCCAGCAGGGCCGGGGCGGTCGCCACCCCCTCGGTCACGCTGCTCCGCCCGGCCAGGATGTCTTTCAGTTGGCGGCCCTGGCCGAGCGCAAAACCCAGGGAAAAATTGCGGCTGCCCGGGCCGGTGCAGGTCAGCAGCAGGTCGCCCAGGCCCGACAGCCCCGCCACCGTCTCCGCCCGCCCGCCCAGCGCCACGGCGAGGCGGGAGATCTCCGACAGCCCCCGCGTCACCAGCGCGGCGCGGGCATTCTCGCCGAGCCCGGCCCCCATCACCGCCCCGGCGGCGATGGCAATGACGTTCTTGGCCGCGCCCCCCACCTGCACCCCCACCGGATCGTCCTGGCCGTAGAGGCGGAAGCCGGGGGTGGCCAGCCGCGCCGCCGCGGCCTCGCGCAGGCCAGAATCCACGCTCGCCACCACGGCGGCGGCGGGCAGGCCGCCGGCGATCTCGGCGGCGAAATTCGGGCCGGACAGCACGCCGGTGGAGAGCCCGGGCCGCAGCAGGGCCAGCGTCTCCAGCGGCAGGCGGTGGCCGCGCACCGTCACCCCCTTGGCCGCGACCAGCGAGGGGGGCAACGCCGGAAAGCCCGCCAGCACACTCTCCATGTGCTGCGCCGGCACCACCAGCAGGGCCAGCCCCGCGCCCGCCAGCGCCTCCGCCGCGTCGGCGGTGATGCGGATGGCGGGCGGCAGGGTGTGGCCGGGCAGATGCGCCGCATTCTCCCGAATCGCCTGCATCGCGGCGGCGCGGGCGGGGTCGCGTGCCCAGAGCATCACCTCGCCCCCGGCCCGGGCGGCCTGGAGCGCCAGCGCCGTGCCCCAGGCCCCGGCGCCGATCACCGCGATCCGCTGCATCGCCCTATTCCTCGGCCAGCCGGCTGACGGCGAAGCCCTGGCCGGGCTCGCCATCGCCCAGATGCTCCAGCAGCGCGGCCAGGATGGCGCGCGCCTCCTCCTCGAACTTCCAGGGCGGGTTCACCACCACCAGCCCGCAGCCATTCAGCCGCTGCGGGTCGGTGGGCTCGCGCAGCCACAGCTCGCAGGCCAGGATGTCGCGCACCCCGCTCTCGGCGATGGCGGTGTGGAAGGCGCGCACCGGGGCGCGGTGCTTGATCGGGTACCAATGCGCCTGCACCCCGGCGCGGAAGCGGTGCGCGACGGTGGCCAGCGCCTCGGCCATGCGCTCGAACTCGCCCTCCTGCTCGAAGGGCGGGTCGACCAGCACCAGGCCGCGCTTCTCGGCGAAGGGGGTGAGGGCGGAGAGCGCCTCCCAGGCGTCGCGCTTGTGCACGGCGGTCTGCGGGTCGCCGCGGAACAGGGTGCGCAGCGTGGCGCTGTCCTCATCATGCAGCTCGCACAGCACCAGCCGGTCGCGCGGGCGCAGCAGCATGCGGATCAGCGCCGGGCTGCCCGGGTAGCGCGGCGGGAAGCCGGCGCGGCGCACCAGCTCCAGCCATTCGGCCAGCGGGCCTTCCTCGATCGCCAGCAGCCGGCCGACGCCGCGCTTCCACTCGCCGGTGCGCTCGGCTTCCGAGCCGGTCAGGTCATAGGCGCCGATGCCGGCATGGGTGTCGAGCACGCGGAAGGGCGTGTCCTTCACCGCCAGCCGCCGCACCAGCGCGACCACCAGCGCGTGCTTCATGCAATCGGCGAAATTGCCGGCGTGGAAGGCATGGCGGTAGTTCATGCGGCATCCCCCGCGCGCAGCTCGTCCAGCGGCCAGCGCGGGCGCGGCGCGTGGTCGAGGCCGTCGGTCAGCCCCGCCCGCAGCCGCTCGATCCCCGCCCAGGCGATCATCACGGCGTTGTCGGTGCAGAGGCGGATCGGCGGCGCCACCAGCGGCAGCCCGGCCTTGGCCGCCTCGGCCGAGAGGGATGCGCGCACCGCCTGGTTGGCGGCGACACCGCCGGCCACCACCATGGCCGTCGCCCCGGGCAGCATGGCCAGCGCGTTGCGCGCCCGGTCGGCCAGCACGGCGGCCACCACATACTGGAAGGCGGCGGCGAGGTCGGCGCGGTCCTGCTCGGTGACCAGCTTCGGGATCGACTGCGCCACGGCCGTCTTCAGCCCACTGAAAGAAAAATCGCAGCCGGGGCGGCCGAGCATCGGGCGGGGCAGGGGGAAGCGCTTCGGGTCGCCGCTCCGCGCCAGCTTCTCCAGCGCCGGGCCGCCGGGCCAGGGCAGGCCCATCAGCTTGGCGGATTTGTCGAAGGCCTCGCCCACCGCGTCATCCAGGGTGGAGCCCAAGCGCCGGTAGCGGCCCAGCCCCTCGACGGCGACGCATTGGCAATGCCCGCCGGAGAGCAGCAGCAGCAGATAGGGAAATTCGACCGGGCGCTCGACCACGCCGCTCTGCCGCAGCAGGGGCAGGCGGGCGGTCAGCGCATGGCCTTCCAGATGGTTCACCGCGACGAAGGGCAGGCCATGCGCGATGGCCATGCCCTTGCCGAAGCTGGCGCCGACGATCAGCCCGCCGATCAGCCCCGGCCCCGCCGTGGCCGCGATGCCGCCCAGATCGGCCGGCCGCACCCCGGCTTCCGCCATCACCTGGGCGGCGAGCGCGGGCAGATGCGCCAGATGCGCGCGCGCCGCGATCTCCGGCACCACGCCGCCGAAGGGCGTGTGCTCGGCGAGCTGGCTGCGCACCGCCTCGGCCAGGATGGTGCCATCGGGCGCCAGCAGGGCCGCCGCGGTCTCGTCGCAGCTGGCCTCCAAACCCAGGACTGGTCCCTCGATAGGCGCCGATCGCATCCGTTCCTGCCTTCCCCATGCCGGGCCGTGGTTCTATGACGGCGGCATGTCGTTTGCCCACCCTGTCCCGCCGCTTGCCCCGGCGGGAATCCTCGTTTCCGGCCGCGTCATGGCCCCTGCGGATCAGCGGGGCGGTGTGGGCGGACACCCCGCGAGCCTGTCCAAGGCCGCGCCCGGCGGGCCGGTGAAGCCGCATGCGCGGCGCTCCCTGCCGCTGCGCGTCGGCACCCGCGGCTCGCCGCTGGCGCTGTGGCAGACCCGCACCTTCCTGGAGCTGGTGCTGCATTTCTGCCCGGTGCTGCGCAATGCCAAGGCCTTCGAGGAGCATGTCATCGCCACCTCGGGCGACCGCATCCAGGACAAGCGGCTGGCGGATATCGGCGGCAAGGGGCTGTTTGCCAAGGAGATCCATGAGGCGCTGCTGGATGGCCGCATCGATTTCGCGGTCCACAGCCTGAAGGATCTGGAAACCGAATTGCCGCCCGGCATCGTGCTGGCCTGCACCCTGCGGCGCGAGGATGCGCGCGACACGCTGGTGCTGGGCCCCGGCGCGGCGGATGCCGACCCGGCCGACCCCTTCTCCGCCATCCCGGCCGGGGCGCGCATCGGCACCGCCAGCCTGCGCCGCCAGGCGCAGCTGCTGCACGCCCGCCCCGACCTGAAGGTGGAGATGATCCGCGGCAATGTCGGCTCGCGCCTGGCCAAGCTGGCGGGCGGCGAGTGCGACGGCACGCTGCTGGCACTCGCCGGGCTGAAGCGGCTCGGCCTGGAGAGCCATGCCTCGGTGGTGCTGGATGCCGAGGCGATGGTGCCGGCGGCCGGCCAGGGCATCGTCGGCGTCACCGTGCGCGCGGCCGATACCGAGCTGCACGAGCTGCTCTCCGGCATCGAGGACCGCACGGCGCGCGCCGTCTCCCGCGCCGAGCGGGCGCTGCTGGCGGCGCTGGACGGCTCCTGCCGCACGCCGATCGGCGGCCATGCGCGGCTGCTGCCGGGCGGCGAGCTGCACCTGACCGGGCTGGTGGCGCGCCCCGATGGCAGCTTCCTGCTGAAGCGCAGCCTGCACGGCGCGGCCGGCGAGGCCGAGCGGATCGGCCGCGAACTGGGCGAGAGCCTGCGCGCCGACAGCCCCGCCGATATTTTCATCAGCTAAAGGCGGCGCCGTGCCGGAGCCGCCCGCCATCCTGGTCACCCGGCCGGAGCCGGGCTGCGCCGAGACAATGCAGGCCGTGGCCGCGCTCGGCTGGCGGCCGGTCGCCGCGCCCGCGCTGGTGCTGAACCCTTGCG
>NZ_GG770778.1:591971-593538 GCF_000164635.1 Pseudoroseomonas cervicalis ATCC 49957
CCGGCGACCGAGGGCCAGGGCATCTGGGAATCCGCCGCCACCCGCCTGTCCAGCCTGGTGACGGTGCGGCGCGGCGAGCAGGTGGTCTGGGGCGACGCCATCAGCGGCGAGGTCGAGGCGGCGCGCCGCGCGCTGGAGGCGGGCGACCTGCCCGCCGCGGTGCAGCGGATCGAGGCGCTGCCCGAGGGGCCGCGCGGCGCCATGTCCGGCTGGCTCGACCAGGCGCGCGGGCTGCTCGCCGCCCGCGCCGCGCTCGAGGAACTGCGCGCCGGGGGCCAGGGCTGATGCGCCGCGCGCTCTGGCTGCTGCTGGTTTCCGCCCTCACCGTCGGCATCGCCTGGGGGCTGATGCGGCTGGGCGGGGTGGTGGAGCTGCGCGTCGGCGACACCTTCGTCGGCGTCTCCCTGCCGGTGCTGCTGATCGGGCTGGTGGTGCTGTTCCTGGCCCTGCACCTGCTGATCGTGGGCTTCCGCAGCCTGATCAACTGGCCCGCCCGCATCCGCGCCCGCCGCGCCGAGAAGCGCCGGGCCGAGGGCGAGGCGGTGCTGACCCGCGCGCTGGTCTCGCTCGCCGCCGGCTCGGCCGATGCGGCGCGCAGCGAGGTGAAGCGGGCGCGGGTGCTGCTGGGCGACACGCCACAGCTGCTGCTGCTGACCGCCGAGGCCGAGCGCATGGCCGGGCGCGAGGAGGCCGCGGCCGAGGCGTTCCAGGCGCTGGCGCGGCGCGAGGATGCGCGCTTCATCGGGCTGCGCGGCCTGCTGCGCCAGGCGATCCAGCGGCGCGACTGGGAGGCCGCGAAGGCGCTGGCGCGCGAGGCGGAGGCGGCGCATCCCGGCGCCGCCTGGCTGCGCGAGGAGCGCGCCCTGCTGGCGCAGCGCACCGAGGATTGGCGCGAGGCGCTGGCCCTGGCCGCGCCGCAGACCCCGCGCGCGCCGCTGGCCTTGGCCGCCGCCGGCCAGGAGCCGGATTCGGCGCGCGCCGCCGAGCTGGAGCGCGAGGCGTTCCAGGCCGATCCGGGCTTCGCTCCGGCGGTGCTGGCGCATGCCGCGCGGCTGAGCGCCGCCGGCAATGGCCGCCGCGCCAAGGCGGTGCTGGAGCAGGGCTGGGCGGCGGCGCCGCATCCGGACATCGCCGCCGCCTATCTGGGCGAGGAGGCGGACAAGCTGGCGCGGGTGAAGGCGGCGGAGACGCTGGTGCACCGCAACCGCAGCCATGCCGAGAGCCGGCTGCTGCTGGCGCGCTGTTCGCTGGCGGCGGGGCTGACCGGCCGGGCGCGCAGCGAGCTGGAGGCGCTGGTGGCCTCGGGCGAGGCGGATGCGCGGGCCTATCTGCTGCTGGTGGAGCTGGAGCAGGCCGAGCAGGGCGACACCGCCCTGGCGCGGGCGGCGGAGGCCAAGTGGCTGCGCGCCGCGACCTCGGCCAAGCCCGAGCCGCGCTGGCGCTGCGGCCAGTGCGGCAAGGTGCATGAGAGCTGGCACCCGGTCTGCGACGGTTGCGGCACCTCGGGCCGCATCGCCTGGGGCTGAGGCTGCCGGCCGCCAGCGGCGGCCGGCCCTGACAGAAAGAA
>NZ_GG770778.1:595556-611549 GCF_000164635.1 Pseudoroseomonas cervicalis ATCC 49957
CGCTCGGCGCCGGCCGCGGCCTGGGCCAGCACGAAGGGCGCGCACATGGCGGCGCAATGCGTGGCGCCCCCCGCCAGCCCGGCCAGGAACAGCGCGCCCATCAGCGCGGCGAGGCCGCCGGGGCCGAGGGCGGCGAGATCGTGCAGGCAATTGGCGAGCATGGGCGGCATCCTAGACCCGCGCGCGCCGCGCCGCCTTGCGCGAGATCAAGCCCTGGGTGGCGCTACTCGCCGAAGCGGCTGTCGATCCAGTCGCGCCGGGTCAGCCGGTAGAGCAAATGGCGGCGCATCGGATGGCCCTCCGGCAGGCGCGGATGCGCGAAGCCGCCGGCGCGGCGCATGCCCAGGCGCTCCATCAGCCCCCAGGAGCGCAGATTGTCCGGCAGGGTGAAGGCGACGATCTCTGTCAGCTCCAGCGGGCCGAAGCCATGGGCGAGGGCGATGCGCGCCGCCTCCTCGGCATAGCCCTGGCCCTGGAATTCCGGGCGCAGCCGCCAGCCGATCTCGACCGGCGGGTCGGAGGGCGCCTCCCACGGGATGTCCCAGGGGATGCGCGCCAGGCCGCACATGCCCACCAGGCCGGGCTGCCCGTGCCGCTGCAGCGCCCAGAAGCCATAGCCATGCTGCGCCATGTGCGCGCCGATCCGGTCCATGAAACCGTCCGATTCCGCGCGGTCCAGCGCGGCCGGGAAGTATCGCATGACGCGCGGGTCGGCGTTCATCGCGGCGAAATCGTCGCGGTCGGCCTCGGTGTAGGGGCGCAGCGTCAGGCGGGGGCCGTTCAGCGTCACGGGGTCTGGCATGGCGGAGGCAGCCTAACCCGACTTCCCCCCCGCGCCGAAGGGGGTATGGTGGGCGGCAACGGAGGAACCCAAAGATGACCCCACAGACCGTGGAGGCGCTGGCCGCCAGCATTCCCGACGGGGCGCTGGTGGCGCTGCCGCCGGACAATTCGCTGCCATCCCTAGCCATCGCCAAGGCGCTGATCCGCCGTGGCGCGCGCGGGCTGCGGCTGCTGGGGGTTCCCGTCTCCGGCTTCGCCACGGATCTGCTGGTCGGCGCCGGCTGCGTCGCCGAGATCCAGACCAGCGCGGTCAGCCTGGGCGAGGCCGGCTTCGCCCCGCGCTTCAGCGCGGCGCTGAAGGAAGGCCGCATCCGGCTGCGCGACGCCACCTGCCCGGCCATCCACACCATGCTGCAGGCGGCGGAGAAGGGCGTGCCCTTCATGCCGCTGCGCGGGCTGATCGGCAGCGACATCCTGGCCAACCGGCCGGATTGGCGCGTCATCGACAACCCCTTCGCCGAGGGCGGCGACCCGATCGTGCTGCTGCCCGCGCTGTCCCCGGACGTCGCGGTGTTCCATGGCGTCATGGCGGATGCGGACGGAAATGTCTGGGTCGGGCGGCGGCGCGAATGCGCGACGCTGGCACATGCGGCGAAGCGCGCCGTGGTGACGGTGGAGCGGCTCTTCGACGGCAATCTGCTGGAGGATGAGCGCACCGCCCCCGGCACCATCAGCGGCACCTATATCGAGGCGGTGGCGATCGCCGAGCGCGGCGCGCATCCGGTGGCGCTGCTCGACGAATACGGCTTCGATGCCGATTACGTCGCTTCCTATGCCCGCGCCGCCAAGACCCAGGCGGGCTTCGAGGCCTGGGTGGAGCAGCATGTGTTTGGCACCCGCGCGGAGGAAGCGGCATGAGCGTCCAGCCCGAGGAACGCCTGGCCGCCGCCCTGGCGCGGCTGATCCTGGACCCCGCCGCCCCGCCGGCGCGGCACATCGCGGTGGGCGCGGCCTCGCCCATCCCGGCCGCCGCCTGCTGGCTGGTGAAGAAGCAGGGCCACCCGGTGCGCCTGTCGCTGCTGCACAAGCGCAGCGGCAACCCCTTCACCGAGGGCTCGCGCGAGCTGTTCGACCTGACCGGCCAGGGCCGCATCGACCTGTTCTTCCTGGGCGGCGGGCAGATCGACGGCCAGGCCAACATCAACCTGATCGGCACGGGGGAGTGGCCGGGGCAGGGGGTGCGCTTCCCCGGCAGCTTCGGCAGCGCCTTCATGTATTTCATGACGCCGCGCACCATCCTGTTCCGCGAGGAGCATTCGCCCCGCGTGCTGGTGGAGAAGGTGGAGCATATCTCCGCCCCGGGCCTCTCCGCGCCCGGCGTGTTCCGCCGCGGCACGGCGCAGGCGCTGCTGACCGGCAAGGCGCTGTTCCTGTTCGACCCGGCGCGCGGCCGCTTCAGCCTCGCCAGCGCGCATCCGGGGGAGGATGCCGCCTCGGTCCGCGCCGCCACCGGCTTCGACTATGACGAACCGGCGACGCTGCCGGTGACCCAAGATCCGACGCCGGAGGAGCTCGCTTTGCTGCGCGGCCCCGTCTGCGACGAGATGCTCGAGACCTATCCGGATTTCTGCGCCCGCGTCTTCGCGCGGCGCGCGCCCGTGACTGTTGCCAAGGATGATGCCGCATGACCGATGCCCTGCCGCAGATGGAGGAGACCGCCGGGGGGAAGGGCCTGGCCCGCACCGCCGGCGCGCTGGCCGGGCTGAAGGTGATCGACCTGACCCGCGTGCTGGGCGGCCCCTACTGCACCATGATCCTCTCCGACCATGGCGCCGAGGTCATCAAGATCGAGCCGCCGCAGGGCGATGAGGTGCGCGAATGGGGCCCGCCCTTCCAGGGCGACGCCGCCAGCTACTTCATCGGCGTCAACCGCAACAAGAAGTCGATCGCGCTCGACCTCGGCAAGCCGGCGGGGCGGGAGGTGCTGCTGCGCCTGCTGGAAGACGCCGATGTGCTGGTCGAGAATTTCAAGCCGGGCTCGATGGAGAAATGGGGCCTGGGCTATGAGGAGGTGCTCAGCCAGCGCTTCCCGAAGCTGGTGCATTGCCGCGTCTCCGGCTTCGGCGCCACCGGGCCGCGCGGCGGGCTGCCGGGCTATGACGCCATCATCCAGGCGATGGTCGGGCTGATGTCGATCAACGGCACGCCGGAGACGGCGCCGGTGCGCATGGGCACGCCGATCGTCGACCTGGCGACCGGCCTCTACTCCACCATCGGCATCCTGATGGCGCTGCAGGAGCGGGCGAAGTCGGGCCGCGGCCAGTATGTCGACATGACGCTGCATGATTGCGGCATGGCGCTGCTGCACCCGCAGGCCGCCAATTTCCTGCTCAATGACAAGCGGCCGAAGGCCACCGGCAACCCGCATCCGAACATCGCGCCCTATTCGGCGTTCAAGACCGCTACCTGCGAGATCTTCGTCGCCTGCGGCAACGACCCGGCCTTCCGCAAGTTCTGCGCCTTCCTCGGGCTGGAGGGGCTGCCGGACGATCCGCGCTTCCGCACCAATGGCGACCGCGTCACCAACCGCGACGCGCTGGCGGCGATCCTGGAGCAGCGCCTGGCGCAAGAGGATGGCCACGACCTGTCCGACCGGCTGCTGGCCGCCGGCCTGCCCGCCGGCCCGGTGCTGAATGTGGACGAGGCGCTGTCCCAGCCGCACACCGCGCATCGCGAGATGGTCACCGAGCTGGACGGGTTCCGGGCGCTGGGCACGCCGATCAAGCTGTCCCGCACCCCGGGCGGCACCCGCGCCCGCCCGCCCGCCTTCAACCAGCATGGCGACGAGGTGCTGCAACAGCACGGCTTCTCCGCCGAGGAGATCGCCGCCCTCAAGACCGACGGCATCCTGGTCGAGAAGAAAAGATAAGTTTTCTTTCGGGCTGCCGCCGCCTCGTTCCAAGGCGGGACGCTCCACTCGGAGGGAGGCGCGGGTTTCGCGCCTCCCTTTTTCATGCGCGCTGCCCGCCACCCTGGGCCGAAGCAGGCCCGGCGCAGTGCAGCGCCCGCCGTCCAAGCCCTGACCGGCAGCTTAAAGAAAAGTGCGGACGGACCAGAGTTCGGGGAAGAATTTCCGCTCCAGCGCCGCCTTCAGATAGCCCACGCCGGCGGAGCCGCCAGTGCCGGGGCGGTGGCCGATGATGCGCTCCACCGTCGACATGTGCTTGAAGCGCCAAGTGCGGAAGGCGTCCTCGAGGTCGACCAGCTCCTCGGCCAGCTCGTAGAGGTCGAACAGCCCGGCGCTGTCGCGATAGATCTGCCGCCAGGCGGCGATGACGCCCTCGTTTTCCTCATAGGGCTGGGTCACGTCGCGCTCCAGCACGGCGCGCGGCACCGGCAGGCCGCGCCGGGCCAGCAGGCGCAGCGCCTCGTCATACAGGCTGGGGGAGTCGAAGGCGGGTTGCAGCACCGCCATCACCTCGGGGCGGTGGGCGTGCGGGCGCAGCATGAAGGCGTCCTTGGCGCCCAGGCGGAACTCCAGCAGCCGGTACTGCCAGGACTGGAAGCCCGAGGCGGCGCCGAGGCTGTCGCGGAAGGCCAGGTAGTCGGCCGGGGTCATGGTGGTCAGCACGTCCCAGGCCTCGACCATCTGGCGCTGGATGCGCGAGACCCGCGCCATCGCCTTGAAGGCGGGGCCCGGATCGTCGGCGCGCAGCCGGTCCACGGCCAGGTCCAGCTCGTGGTTCATCAGCTTCATCCACAGCTCCTGCACCTGGTGGATGATGATGAACAGCATCTCGTCATGCTGGCCGGAGAGCGGCGATTGCGCCGCCAGCAGCCGCTCCAGCCCCAGATAGTCGCCATAGGACATGCGGCGGCGGAAATCGGTCTCGATGCCGTCGCGGCTTTCGCTGGCCATGGGGGCGTTCCTTCTGAAGCGGCCAGGGCAGTCTGGCATGGCGGCGGGCCGCGCCCCAGCCCCCCTGCGAGACCGGTGCCACCCCTGGACCCGGTTCCGGGGCTGGCGCAGGATGCGGCCATGCTCGACCTGCGCCCGCATTTCTCCCGGTTTCTCGGCAGCGACCCGCACCGGTTGCACGTGGCTGCCCACAGCCACCATCCCTGGCCGGATGTCACGCGGGACGCCCAGCTGGCGGCCTGGGACCTCGCCGCAGGCCGCATCGACGGCAAGTGGGAGGAGGTGCTGGGCCCGCTCTGGCAGCGGCTGCAGCAGCGCATCGCGGCTCTGCTGAACCTGCCCGACCCCTCGACGCTGGTCTTCGCCCCCAACACGCAGGAATTCGTCGGCCGGATCCTCTCGGCCCTGCCGGTGGGGCGGGTGCCGCGGGTGCTGACCACGGATGGCGAGTTCCATTCCTTCGCCCGCCAGGCGGCGCGGCTGGAGGAGGAGGGGCTGCTGGCGGTGACCCGCATCCCGGCCGAGCCGGCGGCCGAGTGCCTGCCGCGCCTGGTCGAGGCGGCGCGCGGCGGCGGCTACGACCTGATCTGGGTCAGCCAGGTGATGTACCAGACCGGCGCCGTGCTGGAGGGGCTGGAGGCGCTGGCCGAGGCCGCCGGCGAGGCGGCGCTGGTGATCGATGGCTACCACGCCTTCATGGCCCGGCCGGTGGACCTTTCCGCCCTGGCCGGGCGCGCCTTCTACCTGGCCGGAGGTTACAAATACGCCATGGGGGGCGAGGGCTGCTGCTTCCTGCACTGCCCGCCGGGCTGGCTGCCGCGCCCGCGGCTGACCGGCTGGTACGCCGCCTTCGCCGCCCTGGCCGCGCCCGGCGGCGGCACGCCCTATGCCACGGACGGGCAGCGCTTCATGGGCGCGACCTTCGACCCCTCCGGCCTGTTCCGGCTGGAGGCGGCTTTGGGCTGGGTGGCGGCGCAGGGGCTGGACCCGGCCGCCATCCACGCCCATGCCCGCGCCCTGCAGGACGGCTTCCTGGCGCGGCAGGAGGAGACGCTGCTGGCCGGGGCGCGGCTCGCGGTTCCCGGCCCGGCGCGCGGCAATTTCCTGGCCTTCGAACTGGCCGAGGCCGGCGCGTGGCAGGCGCGGCTGGCGGCGCTGGGCATCGTCACCGACCATCGCGGCCACCGCCTGCGGCTGGGCTTCGGCCTGTATCACGACGCGGCGGCGCTGGAGGCGCTGCTGCACCGGCTGCGGCGCGGCTGAGGCGCCGGGCGCGGGCGGCGCCGGGGGAACGGTTTTTTTACCGCGGAGGCACAGGATCGAGGCTCCCGCAGCCAGCCGGTTCCCGCCCCATGTCCATCAAGACCCGATTGATCGCCACCTTCGCCGGCATCCTGCTCGGCTTCATCGCGATGGGCGGCTTCGCCCTGAACCGCATGAACGCCGTGCAGAATGTGACGCATGACCTGACCGCCAACTGGATGCCCAGCCTGAAGAGCATTGGCGAGGTCACTGAGGCCGGGCTGCGCATCCGCCAGCAGGTGCTGGTGCATGTGCTGCAGACCGACGAGGCCGGCATGCGGCGCACCGAGGATACGATCGCCCGGGAGCAGCAGCTGATCGAGGCGGGGCTGCGCGCCTACCAGGCGCTGATCGCCGAGCCGGCCGAGCGCGCTTTGTATGAGGCCGTGGTCAGCTCCTACGCCGCCTATCAGCGCGAATTGCCGCCGACGCTGGAGATGAGCCGGCGCAATGAACAGCAGGCTGCGCTGCAGCGGATCGAGGGTGTCAACCGCCGCGCCTATGAGGCCTATGCCCAGGCGATGGACGCGCTGCGGCAGTTCAACGCCAGTGGCGCGCTGAAGGTCGCGGGCGAGGCCGACCGGGCCTATGACAGCGCCGTGCTGGCGGTGTGGGTGACGCTCGGCCTCGGCGCGCTGGTGCTGGCGGCGCTGGGCTACAGCCTGATCGCCCGCATCAGCGTGCCCGTGCACCGGCTGACCGAGACGATGCAGCGCATGACCGGCGGCGACCTCAACGCCACCGTGGCCGACAAGGAGCGCACCGACGAGATCGGCGCCATGGCCCGCGCGCTGGAGGTGTTCCGCGACAAGACGCGCGACGCCGAGCGGCTGGCGGCCGAGCAGGCCGCCGCCGACCGCAAGTCGCAGGAGCGCGGCCAGCGGGTCGAGACGCTGGTGAAGAGCTTCGGCCAGGAATCGCAGCAGGCGCTCGAGACCCTGCGCGGCGCGGCGCAGCGGCTGGGCGGCACCTCGGCCGAGATGTCGCGCTCCGCCGAGGAGGCGGCGCGGCTGACCACCACCCTCTCCCGCGCCTCGGACAGCGCGTCGAGCAACGCGCAGACCGCCGCCGCGGCGACCGAGGAGCTGACCGCCTCGATCGGCGAGATCACCCGCCAGGTCGGCCGCTCGGCCGAGGTGTCGCGCCGCGCCGTGGCCGAGACCGAGCGCACCGACCGCACGGTGCGGGAACTCGCCGACACCGCCAACCGCATCGGCGACGTGGTGCGGCTGATCGCCGACATCGCCGGCCAGACCAACCTGCTGGCGCTGAACGCCACCATCGAGGCGGCGCGGGCGGGGGAGGCCGGCAAGGGCTTCGCCGTGGTGGCCTCCGAGGTGAAGAACCTGGCCAGCCAGACCGCCAAGGCGACGGAGGAGATCAGCCAGCAGGTGGGCGCCATCCAGGGCGTCACCGGCCAGGCGGTGGAGGCGATCCGCAGCATCGCCGCCGTGGTGGCCGAGATCGACCAGACCGCCGCCGCCATCGCCGCCGCGGTGGAGGAGCAGGGCGCGGCGACGCAGGAGATCGCCCGCAACATCGCCGGCACGGCGGAGGCGGCCGCCTCGCTCTCGCGCGAGACGGGGGTGGTGCGCGACGCCGCCGAGGTCAGCGGCCGCTCGGCCGAGCAGGTGCGCACCGTCTCCGGCGAGGTCAGCAGCACCAGCGAGACGCTGCGCAACCAGCTGGACCGCTTCCTGAAGGGCATCCAGGCCGCCTGAGCGGGCGGCGGCCTGTGCCGGCTGGGCCTGGGCTGGCGCGCGTCAGCCCAGGCAGCGCGCCAGCAACTCGGCGGTGCGGCCATTGGCGATGGTGGCGGCGCGGCCATCCCAGCTATGCCCGCCCATGCGGGCGAAGGCATGGTCCACGCCCGGATAGACATGGGCGGCGATCTGGCCATTGCCCTCGACCCCGGCCAGGATCGCCTGGCGCGCCGCCTCGGGCACGAAGCGGTCCAGCTCGGCGATGTGCATCAGCAGCGGCTTGCCGACGCGGGACACCCCCTCCAGCAGCCCGTCGATGCCGACGCCGTAATAGGAGATGTTGCAATCGGCGTCCGATTCGGTGGCCATCATGAAGGCCAGCCGCCCGCCCAGGCAGAAGCCCATGGTGCCGGCCCGGCCATTGCAGCCGGGCATGACGCGCACCGCCGCCAGCGTCGCCTTCAGGTCCTCGATGCCCTTCTGCTGGTCGAAGCCGTTCATCAGGGCGAAGGCGCGGTCCCATTCCTCCTTGCTGCCATCGGTCAGCTGCACCCCCGGCTCCTGCCGCCAGAACAGGTCCGGGCAGATGGCGATGAAGCCCATATCGGCCACCCAGTCGGAGAGGGCGCGCATGGCGTGGTTCACGCCGAAGATCTCCTGGATCATCACCACGGCGCCGGCCGGCACCTGCTTCGGCATCGCCAGATAGGCGCCGAAGCTGCCGGTCCCGTCGCTGGCCTGGATCGTGATTTCGGGCATTGCGTGTCCTCGGATGCGGGAGGGAAGGGCGGGCAGGATAGCCGGATGCGCCGCCAGCGGAAGCCGCCCCCCATCACCCTTGCGCGGGGGCGTCGCGCGCCCCGTCCCTGGCTTGCGCCGGGGCGGCGTGGCACTATCTGCCCGACAGCCCGCCGCAGAGGATGACCATGCCCGTCTCCCGCCCCGATTTCCGTGAAGCCATGGCGCGCCTGGGGGCTGCGGTGAATGTCGTGACCAGCGACGGGCCGGCGGGGTTGGCCGGGCTGACCGCCAGTGCTGTCTGCTCCGTCACCGACGATCCGGCGACGCTGCTGGTCTGCATCAACCGCGCCAGCAGCCAGAACGCCGCCTTCAAGGCGAATGGCGTGCTCTGCGTCAATGTGCTCTCGGCCGGGCAGGCGGAGATCTCCAACGTCTTCGCCGGGCTGACCGGCGCCACGACGGGGGAGGAGCGCTTCCGCAGCGGCGCCTGGAGCCGGCTGGAAACCGGCGCCCCGGCGCTGGAGGGCGCCGCCGTCTCGCTCGATTGCGTGGTGGAGGAGGTGCTGGAGAAGGGCACGCACAGCGTCTTCTTCGCCGCCATCCGCGCCATCCGCCTGGGCGAGCGCGGCCCGGGGCTGATCTGGTGGCAGCGCGACTACCACCACCTGGCCCTGCCGGCCTGAGCCGGCGAAAGTGACCCTGCCGGCCTGAGCCGGCGTAACGGCTTCTGCCGGCTTGCGCCGGCGGGGCCACCGGCCCGCGCAAGGCGGGCCGGCGGCCGCGTGGCCTCAGCCGGCCTCGGCGATCAGCTGGCGCACCAGCGGATAGACCTCGTTGGTCCAGCGGCGGCCGCTGAACACGCCGTAATGCCCGGCGCCGATCTGCAGGTGGTTGCGCTTCATGGTGTGCGGCAGGTTGCGGCACAGATCGAGGGCCGCGGCCGTCTGGCCGACGGCGCAGATATCGTCGCGCTCGCCCTCCACCGTCAGCAGGTGGGTGCGGCGGATCGCCTCCGGCTTCACCAGCCGGTCGCGGTGCATCAGCTTGCCCAGCGGCAGGTGGTGCTCCTGGAACACCTTCTGCACCGTCTCCAGGTAGAATTCGGCCGGCAGGTCCATCACCGCCAGGTATTCGTCGTAGAAGCGGCGATGCGCGTCGGCCAGCTCGGAATCGCCGCCCACCAGGTTGCGGAACTGCTCCAGATGGGCGTTCACATGGCGGTTCAGGTTCATCGACATGAAGGCGGTCAGCTGCAGCGCGCCGGGATAGACCCGCCGCCCGCCGCCCTTCAGCCGCCAGGGCACGGTGTCGATCAGGTTCTGCTCGAACCAGGAGATCGGGTGCTCCTGCGCCAGCTCGTTCACCTTGGTGGGGCTGATGCGGGTGTCGATGGGGCCGGCCATCAGCACCATGCTGCGCGGGGTGGCCGGGTTGCGGTCCTCGGCCATCAGGGCGACGGCGGCCAGCACCGGCACGGCGGGCTGGCAGACGGCCAGCACATGGCCGCCGGGGCCGATCTCCTCCTGGAAGCGGATCACATGGTCGACGAACTCGTCGAAGCCGAAGCGCCCGGCCGAGAGCGGCACGTCGCGCGCATTGGTCCAGTCGGTGATGTAGACGTCGTTGTCCGGCAGCAGCACCTGCACCGTGCCGCGCAGCAGGGTGGCGAAATGGCCCGACATGGGCGCCACCACCAGGATGCGGGGCTGCGGCGTGTCGATCGCCTTGCGGAAATGCAGCAGCGTGCCGAAGGGGGTGGAGAAGACCGGGGTTTCCTCGACCGCCACCTCGTCATTGCCGACGCGGACGCTGGTGAAGCCGAAGGAGGGGCGTTCATGGGTGATGCCGCTGGTGCCGAAGAGTTCGAGCGCGGCGGTGACCTGGCGCAGGCCATAGGTTTCCGGGCGGCCAGTGTCGAACAGGCGCAGCCAGGCACCCGTTCCCTTGGCGGCCTGCCGGAACGGGGTGAGCAGGTCCTGCTGGGCCTGATAGAGCTGATACATCATTCCGCTGGAGCCTCTCCGCGCAATGGGGTGGCTTAGTTTGGCCAGCCTCTTGCCGCCGCCCCAGCGAACGGTAACGCATTCGTTCCCTCGCTGCGAGGCTGCATCTTCGCCGGCTATAAATGACCTTTTCGTTAAGCCCGTGACGGGAATATGGTTTCACCTTGCTCGCGCCGGAGTGTTCGCCATGAGTGAAGCCCGCCTTCTCATCAGCAGCTACAACTACTCCTCCTGGTCGATGCGGGGCTTCCTGCTCTGCCGCATGGCCGGGCTGCGCTTCACGGTCGAGACCGCCTCGCCCGACGACCCCCAGGTGCGGGCGGAGCTGCTGTCGCGCAGCGCCACCATCCGCCTGCCCTGCCTGGTGCAGGGCGAGATCCGGGTCTGGGACACGCTGGCCATCGCCGAGCACCTGAACGAGCAGCACCCGCAGGCGCGCATGATGCCGGCCGAGCCGCTGGCTCGCGCCCGCTGCCGCTCGATCTCGGGCGAGATGCATGCCGGCTTCGCGTCGCTGCGCGGCTCGCTGCCGCTCAACATCCGCGCCCGCCGCCCTGGCTTCCGCCTGTGGTCCGGCCCGCGTGCCGATATCGAGCACCTGCAATCGATCTGGGAGGATTGCCTGGAGGCCTGGGGCGGCCCCTGGCTGTTCGGCGAGCGCCTCAGCGTGGCGGATGCGATGTTCGCCCCCGTGGCCAGCCGCTTCCTGACCTATGACGTCCACCTGCCCGGCCTGGCCGGCGCCTATCAGGACCGGCTGCTGGCCTGGCCCGAGGTCGCCGAGTGGATGGAGGCGGCCGAGGCCGAGCCGGAGGCGATCGAGGAGCTGGAGGTGGAGTTCTAGGCCGCGCCGGCGGCGGCCAGCGCCGCCGCCGTGCCGCTGGCCCAGGCCCATTGGAAATTGTAGCCGCCGAGCCAGCCGGTGACGTCCACCGCCTCGCCGATGATGTAGAGCCCGGGCACCGCCTTCGCCTCCAGGCTGCGGGAGGAGAGGGCGGCGGTGTCGACGCCGCCCAGCATCACCTCGGCCTTGGCGTAGCCCTCGCTGCCGGCGGGCGTCAGGCTCCATTGCGACAGGCGGGTGGCGGCCTGGCGCAGGGTCTTGTCCGGCTGCTCGGCCATGATGCGGTCGGGCAGCCAGGATCCGGCCAGGGCGTGCCCCAGGCGCTGCGGCAGCAGCTCGGCCAGCACGGTGCGGGCGGCGGCACGTGGCCGCGCCTGCTTGGCGGCCAGCAGCAGCGCCGCCGCGTCCCGCCCGGGCAGCAGGTCCAGGCTGATCGCCTGCCCCTCCCGCCAGGCGGAGGAGATCTGCAGGATGGCTGGCCCCGACAGGCCGCGATGGGTGAACAGCACCGCCTCCTCGAAGCGGTGCCGGCCGAGCCGCGCCACCGCCGGCAAAGCGACGCCGGAGAGGCCGCGCATCAGCTCCAGCTCGGCGCCGGCGAAGGTCAGGGGCACGAGGGCCGGCCGCGTCTCGGTCAGGCCCAGGCCGAAGCGGCGGGCGAGGTCGAGGGAGAGGCCGGTGGCCCCCATCTTCGGGATGGAGAGGCCGCCGGTGGCCAGCACCAGGCGCGGCGCGGTGAAGCTGCCCTTGTCCGTCTCCACCCGGAACGCCTCCGCGCGCGAGACCCCGGTGATGCGGTGCGCCAGCCGCAGATCGACCCCGCCGGCGGCGCATTCGGCCAGCAGCATGGCGACGATCTGCCGGGCCGAGCCGTCGCAGAAGAGCTGGCCGAGCGTCTTCTCGTGCCAGGCGATGCGGTGCTTCTCGACCAGGGCCAGGAACTCGGCCGGGCGGTAGCGGGAGAGGGCGGATTTGGCGAAATGCGGGTTGGCCGAGAAGAACCGCTCCGGCACCGTGTCGCGGTTGGTGAAGTTGCAGCGCCCGCCGCCGGAGATCAGGATTTTCGAGCCGGCCTGCGGCGCGTGGTCCAGCACCAGCACCTTCAGGCCGCGCTGCCCCGCCTGGAGGGCGAACATCAGCCCGGCCGCGCCCGCGCCGAGCACCACCGCATCGAATGCCTGTTGCTGCATGGGGCGGGGCTTAGCCGGAAAGCCTGGCCGGGGCCAGCGCGGCGGGGCGTGGCGTTATCCCCAGTTCCGGTGGATGAGGCTGGGGATAAGGCGAGGGACGGGCTGGGGACGGCCTGGGGGCGGCACGGATTCTTCCCAGCACAAGCCTAGGCTTTTCCCGACCATCCCGCTTTCCCCGTTGCGATCCCGTCCCGTTTCCGCCCCCGATGGCGGGTGCAGGGGACCCCGTCCCCTGCTGGGGGAGCTTGAGGGGGCGAAGCCCCCTCAAGGCGCGAACACCCCCTTCAGCCGGGCCAGCGCCAGCGCCGCCAAGCTGCAGGCATCCTGCAGCACGCCGTCGCGCGCCATGGCCTCCACCTCGGCGAGCGGCAGGGCGCGGCAGAGCATGTCCTGCTCGCTGGCCTCGCGCGACGTGGGGCCCTGGGTCAGCCCGGTGGCCAGGAAGACGTGGCCGCGCTGGCTGCAATAGCCGGGGCCTTGCAGGATGGTGCCGATCGGCTCCAGCCGGGCGGCGGTGAGGCCGGTCTCCTCGCGCAGCTCGGCCGCGGCCAGCACCGCCGGGTCGGTGCCCGGCGCCTGTTCCCAGGTGCCCATCGGCAGTTCCCACTGCCGGGCGCGGACCGGGTAGCGGTACTGCTCGACCAGAGTGAGGCAGCCATCCTGCCAGGGCAGCAGCACGACGAAGTCGCTGCGCTCCACCACGCCATACAGCCCGTCCGAGCCATCGGCGCGGCGGATGCGGTCCTCCCGCACGCGCAGCCAGCGGTTCTCATAGGCCACGCGGCTGCTCAGCGTGACGACCTCGTTCTGCATGCGAATCCCTCCAGCATCCGTGTTGGCAACCGATTGGTCGCGTCCCGGTTTTTCCTGCCGCAACCAAGGAGAAGACGCCAATGGCAGTTCTGATTGGCACCCCTGGCAATGACCGTCTGATCGCGCCCGACGCGCGCGAGAATGACAGCATCGCCGGCGACGCCGGCGACGATTTCATCGAGGCGCGCGGCGGCGACGACCGCATCACCCCGGGCCCTGGCAATGACCGGGTCGAGGGCGGCGATGGGCGTGACACCGTGATCGTCTCGGGCGACATCTCGCAGACCGAGGTGTATCGCTACAACAACGAGGGCGTGCTGCGCGGCCCGGATGGCGTGGACACGCTGCTGGATGTCGAGGCGGTGCAGTTCACCGGCGTCGGCGGCACGCTGGAGATGAGCGACGCCAACAGCTTCCTCTCCTATTCCTACATCGCCTCCTATGGCGACCTGACCGAGGCCTATGGCGCCGATGCCGGTGCCGGCTGGCGGCATTTCCGTGATTTCGGCGCCGTGGAAGGGCGTGAGATCACCTTCAACGGCAATGCCTACCTGGCCGCCAACACCGATGTGCTGAGCGCGCTCGGCGCCAATGCCGATGAATCCGGCGCCCGGCATTATCTGGAGTATGGCCGCTTCGAGGGCCGCACCACGGAGTTCGCCGCGCTGTCCTACACCGCCAGCTATGGCGAGCTGATCGACAGCTTCGGCACCGACACGATCGCCGCCACGGCGCATTTCGTGCAGGAAGGCTTCAACGAGGGGCGCGGCATCAGCTTCAACGGCCTCGAATACGTCGCCTCCTATGGTGACCTGATCGACGCCTATGGCGATGCCGAGCGGCCCTTCGACCTGGGTGAGGACGGCGCCGGCCACTACATCCAGTATGGCCGTGGCGAGGGCCGCGAGACGACCTTCGACGGCCTGCAATACATGGCCAGCTATGGCGACGTGATCGAGGCGTTCCGCGACTCGACCGATGCCGGTGCCTACGACACCATCGGCGCGCTGCACTACATCCGCGACGGTTTCGGCGAGGAGCGCGTGGCGGACCGCTTCAACGAGCAGTCCTATGCCGCGGCCAATGGCGACCTGGCCGAGGCCGGCATCACCAGCGCCGACGCGCTGGCGCTGCACTGGATCCAGTATGGCTATGAGAAAGGCCGTGCCGGTGCCTACGACCCGGTGATCGCCTGATCCACGACCAGGCGACCGCCTGACCGGAGGCTCGCCCGCCCCGGCCCGCAAGGGCCGGGGCTTTTTCGTGCCCCCGCCCCGCTTTGTTGCGCTTGCGGCAGATCAAGGCGCGGCGCCCCGGCCGGGCGCAGTCTGCCGGCCTCAGCGGGGAGACAGGCCATGGCCGGACTGAAGGACATTCTGCTGCATCTCGACGCCTCGGACGCCGCCGCCGAAAGGCTGCGCCTGGCGGCCATGCTGGCGCGGAAGCATGGCGCGCATCTGACGGGGCTGTTCGTGCTGGACATCGCCTGGCCGGTCTTCGCCGGCGATGGCGCCAGCGCCGCGGCCGTCGCCACCGTGCTGCGCCGGCTGCGCGAGGAGGCGGAGGCGGCCGCCGCCACCGCCGAGGCCGCCTTCCGCGAGACGCTGCGGCGCGAGGGGCTGCAGGGCGAATGGCGCCGGCCGGAGGGCGACACCCCCTCGCTGGTGGCGCTGCACGCCCGCTATGCCGATCTGGTGGTGCTGGGCCAGCCGCAGCCGGGCGGCGCCACGCCGCTGGCGGCGGAGGTGCTGGAGGCGGCGCTGTTCGGCTCCGGCCGGCCGCTGCTGGTGGTGCCCTATGCCGGACGCTTCGACAGCCTTGGCCAGAACGTGCTGGTGGGGTGGAATGCCAGCGCCCAGGCCAGCCGCGCCCTGCATGACGCGCTGCCGCTGCTGGAGGGGGCGGCGCGCACCACCGTCCTGGCGGTCAATCCGCGGCGCGGGCCCGACGGGCACGGCGCCGAGCCGGGGGCCGACATCGCCCGCCATCTGGCGCGGCACGGGCTGGTGGTGGAGGCGGAGCAGGTGGTGGCGCCCGAGATCGCCGAGGCCGACACGCTGCTGAACCGCGCCGCCGAGCTGGGCGCCGACCTGCTGGTGCTGGGCGGCTATGGCCATAACCGGCTGCGCGAGCTGGTGCTGGGCGGCGTCACCCGCCGTCTGCTGCGCGAGATGACGGTGCCGGTGCTGATCTCGCACTGAGGCGCCGTTGGCCTGATTTCTGCAAGAGGGAGGATGGTGCCCAGAGCCGGAATCGAACCAGCGACACTGCGATTTTCAGTCGCATGCTCTACCAACTGAGCTATCTGGGCCCATTCTGGGCGACCCTTGCGGGTCGCCACCGGTTGGTGGCGGGGTGAATACTGGATGACAGCGGCGCTGTCCAGCGGGGTCGGCGAATTGTTTTGCCTCTGGGCCGACGCCGCTCGCGCGGGCCGCCGTCAGAAGCGGCCGGGCGGGTCGCCCTCCGCTTCCTCCTCCGGCTCGGCCGGGCCGGCGGGGATGGCATAGGCGCCGGAGAGCCAGCGGCCGAGATCCACCTGCCGGCAGCGATCGGAGCAGAAGGGGCGGTGCGCCGCCTCGGCGGGCTTGCCGCAGACCGGGCAGGCGGGCGGGCGGCGGGCGGGCTTGGCGGGGCTGTCAGGCGGCATGGATGTGCTCCTGTCCGGCGGCGCAGAGCGGGTCGGCGCGCAGCG
>NZ_GG770778.1:611880-625104 GCF_000164635.1 Pseudoroseomonas cervicalis ATCC 49957
GAGCAGCCGCAGCGGGCCCTGGACCGGCCCCTCCGGCGCTGTGGGGTCCCGGGCGAGGCGCGGCCCCTTGCCGCCCTGCGCGGCGCGGGAGACGGCCACGCGCAGCCACTCCCCCTCATGCCGCCCCTTGGCGCCCTCGCTATCCGGCAGAAAACCGGTCTCGCCGCCGGCCAGCGCCAGGAAGGCGCCGGCCATGGCCGGGGCGCGGGCGGAGAGGCGGGCGATGTGGAGATCCCCCACCCCCTCGGGCCGCGCCGGGCGCTCGATGAAGGCGGCCTCCAGCGCCCCGTCCCGGGTCAGCGCGGTGCGCTGCTCGCCGGGCGAGACGGAGACATGGATCAGCAAGCCAGGGATCAGGGGCGCAGCCATCCGACGCCGCGCAGCAGCTGGGCGGTCTCGTGCAGCGGCAGGCCGACCACGTTGGAATGGCTGCCGGAGAGGAAGCGGACGAAGGCCTCGGCCGATTCCTGGATGGTGTAGCCGCCCGCCTTGCCGCGCCATTCGCCGGAGGCGATGTAGGCCTCGATCTGCGCCGCGGTCAGCCGCTGGAAGGTGACGATGCTCTCGACCACCCGGGTCAGCAGCCGCCCATCCGGCAGGCCGAGCGCCACGCCGGTATAGACCCGGTGGCGGCGGCCGGAGATCAGGCCGAGGCAGTCGCGCGCCTGGGCTTCCGTCTCCGCCTTGGGCAGGATGCGGCGGCCGACGCCCACCACCGTGTCGGCGGCCAGGACCAGGGCGGCGGGCTCGGCCTGCATGACGGCGCGCGCCTTGGCCTGGGACAGGCGGCCGGCCAGCTGGCGCGGCAATTCCTGCTTCAGGGGCGTTTCGTCGATCTCGGGCGGCAGCACACGGGCGGGCGCCACGCCGATCCGCTTCAGCAAATCGAGGCGCCGCGGGCTGCCGCTGGCCAGCACCAGCGGCGGGCGGTCGGGCATCGGCCGGGCCGGCGGGGAGGTCAGGTCGAGGGCCGGCTGGCCCGCCTCGGACATTACTTGAACCGGAAGGTGATGCGGCCCTTGGTCAGGTCATACGGCGTCATCTCGACATTCACGCGGTCGCCGGCCAGCACGCGGATACGGTTCTTGCGCATCTTGCCGCTGGTATGGGCCAGGACCATGTGCTCGTTGTCGAGCTTCACGCGGAACATCGCGTTGGGCAGCAGTTCAACGACCTGGCCGCTGAACTCAATCATATCTTCTTTCGACATCAGACCTCTTCATCGCGGCAGGCGACGCGCGGTGCGCCGGGCATCTCCGCTTGGCTTGGGATATGTGGAAACGCCGCCGCAGAGCACTGCGGCGGAGCCTTCGCGGCCAGAACATGATGGCGCCGCCGCCCATGGTCAAGGATGGCGACGCCACCGGGCCGGGTGCCGGGGCAGGGCAGCCCTGCCGGGGACGCGGCCGTGGCGCTCACGCCCCGTCTGGCGGGCTGGCCGGCGGGGCGGCGGGCGCCGCGTTCTGGCCCAGCCGCATGGCGATGCTGCGGGCATGGGCGGTCAGCCCCTCGGCCTCGGCCAGCGCCACGGCGGCGGGGCCGATCGCGTCCAGGCCGCGCGCCTCGGCGCTGACCCAGGTGGTGCGCTTGAGGAAGTCGAACACCGACAGGCCGGAGGCGAAGCGCGCCGTCCGCCCGGTGGGCAGCACATGGTTCGGCCCGGCGATGTAGTCGCCCAGCGCCTCCGGGCAGTGCGGGCCGAGGAAGGCGGCGCCGGCATGGCGGATGCGGGCGAACAGCGCGGCGGGGTCGGAGACCATGACCTGCAGGTGCTCGGGCGCCAGCCGGTCGGTCAGCGCGGCACCCTCCTCCCAGTCGCGCACCACGATCACCGCGCCATGGCGGCGCCAGCTCTCGCCGGCGATGGCGGCGCGCGGCAGGGAGAGCAGCGCCTCCTCCACCGCATGCTCGACGGCATTCGCCATCTGCGCGCTGGTGGTGATCAGGATGGATTGCGCGCTCTCGTCATGCTCGGCCTGGGCCAGCAGGTCCATGGCGATCAGCCGCGGATTCTGGCTGGCATCGGCCAGCACCACCACCTCGGACGGGCCGGCGATGGAATCGATGCCGACGCGGCCGAAGACCTGGCGCTTGGCCTCGGCCACATAGGCGTTGCCGGGGCCGGCCACGCGGTCCACGGCGGCGATGCTCTCGGTGCCCCAGGCCAGGGCGGCGATCGCCTGGGCGCCGCCCACCCGCCAGATCTCGGTCACCCCGGCGCGGTGCGCGGCGGCCAGCACCAGGTTGTTCAGCGCCCCGTCCGGCGTCGGCACGCAGATGGCGATGCGCGGCACCCCGGCGACCCGGGCCGGGATGGCGTTCATCAGCACCGAGGAGGGGTAGGCCGCCTTGCCGCCGGGCACATACAGCCCGACCGCGTCGATCGCCCCCCAGCGCAGGCCCAGCGTCAGGCCGAGCGGGTCGTCCAGCTCGACATCGCGCGGCAGCTGGGCGGCGTGGAAGCGCTCGATGCGGGTGGCGGCGAGGTCCAGCGCGTCCAGCAGCTCCGGCGCGCAAGCCGCGCGGGCGGCGTCGATCTCGGCCTCGGTGACCCGCAGCGCGGCGGCGGTCGCCGGCTGCCAGCGGTCGTAGCGCGCGGTCATCTCCAGCAGGGCGGCGTCGCCCTGCTCGCGCACCGCGGCGATGATGCCGGCGACGGCGGCATCCACCTTGGCGGTGGTCTCCCGCGCGCTGTCGAGCAGGGCACGGAAGCCGGCCTCGAAACCGGCATCGGCGGTGGAGAGGCGGATCATGCGGCGACCTCGGCGAGTGCGGCGCGGAAGCGGGAGAGCCATTCGCCGATCGCTTCCGGCCGCGTCTTCAGCGCGGTGCGGTTGACGATCAGGCGGGAGGTCACCTGGGCGATCACCTCGGTCTCCACCAGGCCATTGGCCTTCAGGGTGGAGCCGGTCTGCACCAGGTCGACGATCAGGCGGGAGAGGCCGAGCGAGGGGGCCAGCTCCATGGCGCCGTTCAGATGCACCACCTCGGCCTGGATGCCCTTGGTGGCGAAGTGGCGGCGGGCGATGTTCGGGTACTTGGTGGCGACCGCCAGGCGGGAGCGGCGCACCATCTCCTGCTGCCCGGCGCTGCCCTCGGGCTCGGCCACCGAGACGCGGCAGCGGCCGATGCCGAGGTCGAGCGGCGCGTAGATCTCGGGGTAGTCGAACTCCATCAGCACATCGGCGCCGCAGATGCCGATCTGCGCGGCGCCGAAGGCGACGAAGGTGGCCACGTCGAAGCTGCGCACGCGGATCACGTCGAGCCCGGGATGGTTGGTCTCGAAACGCAGGCGGCGGCTGGAATCGGCGTGGAAATCGGCGGCCGGGACGATGCCGGTGCGGGCCAGCAGCGGGCCAACTTCCTTCAGGATGCGCCCCTTGGGGAGCGCCAGGACGAGGCTCTGCCCGGCCTCGGCGGCGGGATCGATGCCCGGTTCGGGCTTGGTGATGGGCTGGTCCATGGCGGGTTGTATCACCGGGAAAACGGCAAAGCCATGTCAGCCTGGCATACGTTCGATGTCGGCGCCGACACCCGCCAGCTTCGCCTCGATCCGCTCATAGCCACGGTCGAGGTGGTAGACGCGGTTGACGATGGTGTCGCCCTCCGCCGCCAGCCCGGCGATGATGAGGGAGACGGAGGCGCGCAGATCGGTCGCCATCACCGGGGCGCCGGACAGCCGGCCGACGCCGCGGACGATGGCGGAGGAGCCATGCGCGTTGATCCGCGCCCCCATCCGGGTCAGCTCGGGCACATGCATGAAGCGGTTCTCGAAGATCGTCTCGGTGATCATCGAGGCGCCCTCGGCCACCGCCATCAGCGCCATGAACTGGGCCTGCATGTCGGTGGCGAAGCCGGGGAAGGGCTCGGTCATCACATCGACGCCATGCAGCCCGTTCAGGCGGCGGCAGCGCACGCCGTCCTCCTCCTGGACCATCTCCACCCCGGCCTCGCGCAGCGAGCGGGTGCAGGCGCCGAACAGCTCCAGCGACATGCCCTCCAGCAGCAGCTCGCCGCCGGTGATGGCGCCGGCGCAGGCGAAGGTGCCGGCCTCGATGCGGTCGGGCAGGATGGCGTGGGTGGTGCCATGCAGGCTGTCGACGCCGTGGATGGTCAGCCGGTCGCTGCCCACCCCCTCGATCCGGGCGCCCATCGAGATCAGGCAATTGGCGAGGTCGGTGATCTCCGGCTCGCGCGCCGCGTTGATCAGCTGGGTGGTGCCCTCGGCGAGCGTCGCGGCCATCAGCAGGTTCTCGGTGGCGCCCACCGAGACCTGCGGGAAGAGGATGCGCGCGCCCTTCAGCCGGCCGTCCACCTTCGCGTTGATGTAGCCGGAATCGAGGTCGATCACCGCGCCCATCTGCTCCAGCCCCTTCAGGTGCAGGTCGACGGGGCGGGTGCCGATGGCGCAGCCGCCGGGCAGCGAGACGCGCGCCTGGCCGAAGCGCGCCAGCAGCGGCCCCAGCACCAGGATCGAGGCGCGCATCTTGCGCACCAGGTCATAGGGCGCCTCGAACTGGGTGGCGGCGCCGTCCAGCAGGATGCGGCGGCTGGCCTTGTCGTGCTCGACCGTCAGCCCGTGCTGGGCGATCAGGTGGCCCATGGTGGCGACATCCGCCAGCGCCGGGGCGTTGGTCAGCACCACGGCCTCCTGCGTCAGCAGGGCGGTGGCCATCAGCGGCAGGGCCGCGTTCTTGGCGCCGCCGATGGCGATGCGCCCCTCCAGCCGGCGGCCGCCGCGGATGCGGATGCGGTCCATGACGCCTCTCCCCTTACAGACGCGGCAGCGCGACGCCGCGCTGGCCCATATATTTGCCCCGGCGGTCGGCATAGGACACTTCGGGCTCGCCGGCGCCCTGCAGGAACAGGAACTGGCAGATGCCCTCATTGGCATAGATGCGCGCCGGCAGGGGGGTGGTGTTGGAGATCTCGATCGTCACCTGCCCCTCCCATTCCGGCTCCAGCGGGGTGACGTTCACGATCAGCCCGCAGCGGGCATAGGTGCTCTTGCCGAGGCAGATCACCAGCACGTCGCGCGGGATGCGGAAATACTCGACCGTGTGCGCCAGCACGAAGGAGTTGGGCGGGATGATGCAGGTCGGGCCGCGCCGGGTGACGAAGCTGTCATCCGCGAACTTCTTCGGGTCCACCAGCGCGTTGTCGACATTGGTGAAGACCTTGAACTCATCCGCCACGCGCGCGTCGTAGCCGTAGGAGGAGAGGCCGAAGGAGATCACCCCCTCGCGCCGCTGGCTCTCGACGAAGGGGTCGATCATGCCGTGCTCCGTCGCCATGCGGCGGATCCAGTGGTCGGGCATGATCGGCATGGGGCATCCCTTGGGCGGCGGGGTTGGCCGGCGGGGATAGCCCAGCCCTGGCGTGGCGGCAACCGAGGGCGGCGCCGGGTCAGTCCTGCAATGCGGGCGGGGGCGGGGCGGTTTCGGCGGGGGAGGGGGTTTCGGCGCGGCCGCGGCTCTGCGCCTTGCGGCGGCGCAGATTCTCGCGCAGCGCGGCGGCGCGGCGGGCATCGCGCTCGGACAGGGCGGGGCGGGCGGGCGACGGCGCGCGATCCTGCGCGTCTGGCGTGTCGCGGTCCGGCGGGAGGGTATCGGTCATGTCGGGATGCCGGCGCTGGGCGGCGGGGTGGTGCTGCTAGAGAGGATTGAACTCTCGACCTCTCCCTTACCAAGGGAGTGCTCTACCACTGAGCTACAGCAGCGTACCGCCGTGAAAGCGAGGCGCTCTCTAAGGGGGATGGGTGGGGGAGCGCAACCCCTTTTCTGCGCTTTTCCGCGTGGCGGCGCTTTTCCGCCGCCCGCGCGGGGCTGGGGCGGGGCGGGGGGGGCGCCCCGCCCCGGAGCACGGTCCTGGGGCGCCCGGTCCCGGAGCGCCCGGCCCCTGCTAGGGCGCGCCGAAGCGCCGGCCCTTGCGCAGCGCTTCCCACAGGCCGAGCCCGGCGACCGCCAGGTTCAGCAGCGCCGCCTGCAACTCCTCCGACAGCGAGAGGCCGAGGCTGGAGGCGATGAGGAGGAAAACCCCGCGCCAGGTGCTGGGCTGGCGCAGCTGGTCCTGCATCCAGGTCATGACGGCCTCCCTCAGCTGCCGGTGATGGTCAGCGCCTCGGCGGCGATGGTCACCGTGCCGGGGCCGTTGACATTGGCGGTCTGCGCCAGCAGCCCATAGGCCAGCGGGTTGCCCCCGGTGGCCGCGTCGAACAGGCCGATATGGGTGAAGGCGCCGGCGGCGGCGCTGAAGACGAAGCGCAGCACCTCGACATTGCGCTGCAGGCCGGTGCCGGTGAAGGTGACGCGCTGCCGGGCATAGCCATTGCCGGCCGGCTCGCCGGTCAGCCCGGCGGCGCCGGCGCCGGTGCCGAGGGCGACGAAGACGCTGCTGGGCAGCGCGGGGGCGCGGGCGCAGAGCGCGCGCGCCAGCATGTTGCGCGAGTAATCGGTCAGGATCGGCATGCGGTCGGGTTCCTTGGGCCGAGGGGGAAGGGGAGGGCGCGCGCGGCCCGGCCGGCAGGGCGGGCCGCGCCCGTCAGACGGTCAGCGCCTGCAGCATGGCGTTGGACAGGCGGGTCGGGCGGTAGTCGAGCACCGCGATCTCGCCATTGGCGGCGCGGTTCAGCAGGGTGGAGCCATGCCCGACCAGCAGGCGGTTGAGCCCCGTGGGCAGCGCCACGGCGGCGGTCTGCACCGCGCCGCCGTTCAGGCAGAGCGCCTGGTCGCCCGGCGCCCAGGCCAGGGCGGCGCGGAACGGCAGGCCGGCCGTGACATTGCCGCCCGCCAGCGCCGCCAGCGTGGCGCCGCCGCTGTCCACCACGCCGAACAGCGTGGCGCCGCCCGAGGTGTTGCGCAGCAGGATGCGGTTGGCGTCGCTGCCATCATCCAGCTGGAACAGCCCCTGATGCTCGCCGAACAGCGCGGTCTGCGGCAGCATCGCCTCGATCAGCAGCGTGCCCTGCGGGCCGAAGCCGCCGGCCGGCGACCAGGCGAGCCGCTCCGCCGCGCGGCTGCCCACCGCCGGCGCGCCGATGGGCGGCAGGATCAGGCTGCTGGCGTTGCGGCCCTGCTCCAGCTGCGGCGCGCCGATGCGGTAGGTGAAGTCCACCGGCACGCCGGTCTGCACGGGGAAGCGCAGTTCCGGCGTCAGCGCGGCCGTGGCGGCCTGCGTCAGCGCGGCACTGAGGACGAAACGCTGCAGCGCCAGCGATCCGCCACCGGGCGTCGTCATCTCGGCCGTCAGCGGGGTGCCCAGCGAGGCGCCGCCAGCGTCACGTTGCTGCAGGGCGAGCTGCGGGACACCGGCGGCGGGGATCGTGCCGCCGGTCAGCCGCAGGAAGGACGACAGCGCCCAGCTCTGTCCCTGCGCCGCGGCGACGGTGGTGGTGCCTTCCAGGGCCAGGCGATAGGTGGAGGTGGCGTTGGGCGTCCCGAAGAGGCGAAGCTCGAGATACGGCACACCGTCCTCGGTGCCGGTGCCCAGAATGCTCCGGCTCAGCCCCAGCGACGAGCCGATGACGGAGACATTCGTGGGCAGCGTCCCCGGCGTGCCGGCGGCGGCACCCTCGCCACGCGGATTGCGGATCTGGTTGTCGCGCGCCTGCTCCACCAGCAGCCGCCGCGCGGTGCCGTGGAAGCGTGGCGTGTCGGCGGCCACCGCCTGCCAGGCGCCGGCGGCGTTCTGCGCCATCGCCGTGCCGGTCCGGCTGGTGGCGAGGCGGGGGGCGTGGTCGGGCCCGACCAGCCGCAGCGGCCGGTCCGGCGCCAGCACCCCCGGCATGTGGGCGAGGATCGACATCAGGGCGCCCCCGCCCCCGTCAGGTGGCAGATTCGGGTGGTGCCGCCATCCGGCGAATAGACCAGCAGCGTGGCGACGCCGCCCGCCCGGATCCTGGTGAAGCCGTCGCTGTTGGCGGGCGTCGCCGCGGTGAAGCCCACCAGCGTCAGCGGCAGGTCGGCGCCGCTGCGGTTGATGACGCTGCAGGAAAAGCCATCCCCCGTGCTGGCCCAGTTCAGCGACAGGCCGGTGGTGCCGGGATTGGCCACCAGCATGCGCGCATTGTGGCTGGCCTGGGTGAGCGCCGTGGCGGCCGAGAGCAGCACGCTGGTGAAGCGCCGCTCGGTGAACTGGTTGTCGACATATTGCCGCGTCGCCGCCTGCAGCGCGGCCGTGGGATCGGCCGGCAGCACCAGCGGGCCGGTCAGCGTCACCGTGCCATTGGCGGCGAGGCGGAAGCGCTCCGCCAGCGTGCCGGAGGAGCGCGTCTCCAGGATGATCGCGCCCGATTCGGCGTTGTTGGTGACGCTCTCGGCCAGGGCGGCGATGCGGGCATAGACCCGCTCGGTGCCGGTGCTGCTGTTGCCGCCGGCCTCCAGCGCCAGCAGCCGGTCATTCGCCGCCGGGCTGGCCGAGAGGCGGCGCAGCCGCAGCGTCTGCGGCTGGGTCATGCCGCTGCCACCCAGCACCAGCGCGGCATTGCCGTTGCTGCCCTCGCCCTGGAACACCAGCTCGGTGTTGCTGGCGGTCAGGCTGGCCACCGGCGCGGTGCCGGTGCCGTGGAAGCGCAGCTGCGCCCCCTCGGTCGTGCTGCGGCGGTGCAGGGTGACCGCGCCGTCGGTGTCGCTCGACAGCCGCGTCTCCAGCGCCGCGGCGGCGGAGACGGTGGCCAGCTCGATCCGCCCGGCGGCCAGGCGCTGCGTCGTCGCCGTGGCCGCGCCGGGGCGGTTGGCGGCGAGCTGCAGCCGCTGCATCGCCGCCGCGCTGTCGGCGGTGAAGGTGACGGCGCCGGTGTCGCAGCCGGTGACCAGGACGCTGCCGGCGCCGCTGCCCAGGTGGATGGCGCTGATCGTGGCGTTGCCGGTGCCGGCGGCGCCGGTGAAGTCGCAGCCGACGAAGGAGACCTGGCCGCTCAGCACCTCGGCGATGCGGCGGGCGCCGCCGGTGACGTTGACGCCGATCAGCTCGTGCTGCTCGCCCCCCGTGGTGCTGATCTGCACGCTGCAGCCCTTGGAGGAGAGGAAGCCGCCGAACACCTTGGTGCGCAGCGCCGTGCCGCCGATGCGCAGGCCGATGGTCAGCGGATCGGCCATGTCGACCCAGCCATCGGTGCCGATGTTGGTGAAGTTGCAGGAATGCGCCTCGTCCTGCACATCGAAGCCGATCTCGTGGCCGTATTCGAAGCAGTTGTCGAAGCTGGCCATGTCGCAATCATTCACCACGAAGGCGCTGCCGAGCCGGCGGTTCGGGTTGACATAGACCGCGCCGCCCGAGCTCCAGCCGGCGGCGAAGCTGCTGCCCTGCAGGTCGAGCCGCGTCGAATCCACCACCGTCACCGTCCAGCGGCCGTACAGGGCGGGCGCGCCGCTGGTCCGCACCTCGGCCACGTTGACCAGGTCGCCGGTGGAGAGCCCATGCGCGGTGGCGGTGGTGATGCGGAACTGGCCGGCGCCATTGTCGGCCACCGCCGCGATCAGCAGCCGCGTGTTCGACCAGCTGCGCGAGGTGGTGACCAGCGGGTGCCAGTTCACCTCGCTGACGCGGGAGACGTCGAAGGAGCGCCCGAGATACAGGCCGTTGGTGCAGTCGCCCAGGATGTCGCTGATGCGCACCCGCGCATTGGCGTCGCTGTAGATGCCCCAGTTGAAGCCGAGGATCAGCAGCCGGCTGAGCGTGGTGTCGGCGCCGTTGCCGGCGCTGTTGCCGCCCGAGCCGTTGCCGATGGTGATGGCGGTGCCGGCGAAGGCGTTGGCCGCGTCCAGCCCCTGGCGCAGCGAGTTCGGCGCGGTCAGGCCGCGGCGCAGCAGCGCGACGCCGTGCAGCCCGGCATTGCGCTGCAGCCGCACGGTGCGCGCCGCGTCGACCAGCAGCGCGTAGCGGACGGTGGCGAAATTGCCGTTGGTCCGCCAGCCGCCGAGATGCGGCTGGCCGACCAGCTGGACGTGCTCGCGCAGCAGCAGCTCGGCGCTGGCGATCAGGTAGCGGCGCGGGCCGAGCCGCACGGTGCCGCCGCCCTGGGCGAAGGCGGCGTCGATCGCCGCCTGCAGCGCCGCCGTGTCGTCGGTGACGCCGTCACCCACGGCGCCGAAATCACGCACATGCAGCGAACGCTCGGCCAGCACGCCGGCGCGCAGCTGGGTCAGGCTGGCGCCGCGCGTCTCGGCGAAGCTGCTGACACCCTGCACCACGGGGGTCAGGTCGGTGTCGCTGAGCGTCGTCGCCGCTGGCAGCTCGGAAATCTTCTTGTCGGACATCGGCGCGGGATCCTTGGGCGGGGGGAGGGGCGGGGCGCGGGCGGGTCAGAGCAGCAATTCGCCGCCATCCGACGCGAGCACGCTGCCCCCCGCCTCGGTCAGCAGGGCGTAGGGCTCGGTCACCACGAAGGAGGGCGAGGTCTGCGCCGCCAGCGGCTCGGCCGCGTCCACCACCCGGATGCGGTAGCCGCTGCCCGGATCCGGCGCGGTGAAATTGGTCGAGGCGCTGCCGGAGGTGACCGCGACGGAGACCGGCCCCGACACCACCGCCCCGGCGGCGTTCAGCAGCGAGAAGACCAGCGTCGCCACCGGCCCGCTGGCGCGCGCCGCCACCGTGAAGCTGCGGCCGGTGTAGAGGCCGGAGGGCAGCGGATCGAGCGCCACGCTGCGCGTCACCGCCGCGACCGGGGCGATGTCGAAATCGAAGGCCAGGTCGGCGAAGGCGTTCAGCCGCAGCGGCGGCGCCGAGGCGTTCAGCACCAGCCCGTTGCCCACCCCGTTGTTGCTGAGCACCGGGATGAAGGTCAGCGAATCGGCCGATTGCAGCACGATCAGGTGGCCCGGCTGCAGCCGCGTGGCGGCGGCGGCGAAATAGCCCGGCGCCAGCACCGCGGCGCGGGTGTCGGTGGTGACGTAGAGCCAGAGGGTGAAGCTGTCCGTGCTGGCGAGCGAGCTCAGCCCGCGGGGATCGAAGGGCATGCGCGTCTCCTGGCTGGCGCCGCCGGGGCGCGGCCCATGCGGCAGCGCCCGGCGCTGCGGGGCAGGGCCGGGCGGATCGGGAAGGGGGGGCGGGGAACCGGGCGCAATTCACCCGGTGACGCGATCGGGATACCGGGCGATAGGAATAAAGTCAAGAAAAAAGTCCTAGGATAGACTTCCCAGAACTGTGAGGGGCGCGCCGGCGCCCGGCTCGTCACGGGCGCCGGCGGGGCTGCCGCGGCGCCAGCCCCAGGCAGGCTCCAGCCCTGGGGGCATGGACCCGCGCGATGGACCCTGGCGCCCCGCGCCGTTACGCTGGCGCCCTCCCGCCCTCTTGCCGCCGCAGGACCCGCCGCATGTTCCGACGCCTGCTCGCCAGCTCGTTCCTCGCCGCCTGCCTCGCCGCTGGCCTGCCCGGCCCCGCCGGGGCGCAGCCGGCCGCGCCGCCGGGCGCCGGCCAGGTGCTGAACGTCTACAACTGGTCGGACTACATCGACCCCTATGCGGTGGACCGCTTCCAGCGCGAGACCGGCATCCGCATCCGCTACGACGTGTTCGACAGCCTGGAGACGCTGGAGGGCAAGCTCTCCGCCGGGCGCTCGGGCTACGACATCATCGTGCCGACCAACGAGCCGACCTTCTCCCGCCTGGCGCGGGCCGGCGCGCTGCGGCCGCTGGACCGCGCGCAGATCCCGAACTGGGGCAACCAGGACCCGGCGCTGCTGCGCCAGGTGGAGAGCAGCGACCCCGGCAACCGCTTCGGCGCGGTCTATCTCTACGGCACGATCGGCCTCGGCATCCGCACCGACCGGGTGCGCGAGCTGGCGCCCGACGCGCCGCTCGACAGCCTCGACCTGCTGATGAAGCCCGAGCATGCGCGGCGCCTGGCGCGCTGCGGCATCGCCATCATGGATTCGGCCACCGACGTGCTGCCCAGCGTGCTGCGCTGGCTGGGGCGCGACCCCAACACCACCGAGCCGCGCGACCTGCGCGCGGCCGAGGACGCGCTGCTGGCGATCCGCCCGCATGTGCGCGCCATCACCGCCAGCGGCAACCTGATGGATGCGCTGGCCAATGGCGAATACTGCGTCGTGCTGACCTATTCCGGCGACGTCATCCAGGCCCAGGCCCGCGCGCGCGAGGCCGGGCGCGGCGTGCCGATCGGCTATGTGGCGCCGAAGGAGGGCGCGCAGCTCTGGCTCGACATGCTGGCCATCCCGGCCGATGCGCCGAACCCGGAGGCCGCGCACCGCTTCATCAACTTCCTGCTGCAGCCCGAGGTGATGGCCGGCATCACCAACCAGGTGCGCTACCCGAATGGCGTGCCGGCCTCCCGCGCCATGGTCGAGCCGGCGGTGCGCAACGACCCGAATGTCTATCCGACGGCGGAGACGCTCTCGCGCACCTTCACCGTCACGGCGCTGACCCCCACCGCCGAGCGCGCCCGCAGCCGCGGCTGGAGCCGCTTCAAGGCCGGTCGCTGAGCCTTGCCGCTGCTGTCCCTGCGCGGCCTGTCCAAGCGCTTCGGCACCACCGTGGCGCTGGACGGGCTCGATCTCGACATCGAGGCCGGCGAGTTCCTGACGCTGCTCGGCGGCTCGGGCTCCGGCAAATCCACCCTGCTGCGCGTCATCGCCGGCTTCGAGGCGGCGGATGCCGGCACGCTGCGGCTGGATGGTCAGGACCTCGCCGGCCTGCCGCCGCATCGCCGGCCGCTGAACATGATGTTCCAGTCCTATGCGCTGTTCCCGCATCTCTCGGTGGCGGGCAATGTCGCCTATGGGCTGAAGCGCGATGGCGTGGCGGCGCCCGAGCGCGCGGCGCGGGTCGCCGCGGCGCTGTCCATGGTGGGGCTGGCCGGCTTCGAGACGCGGGCGGTGCACCGGCTCTCGGGCGGGCAGCGGCAGCGGGTCGCGCTGGCGCGCGCGCTGGTCAAGCGCCCGCGCCTCCTGCTGCTGGACGAGCCGCTGGGCGCGCTCGATGCCAATCTGCGCGAGCGCACCGGGCTCGAGCTGCGCGCCCTGCAGCGCGAGACCGGGGCCGCCTTCATCATGGTCACGCATGACCAGGATGAGGCGCTGGCGCTGTCCGACCGCATCGCCGTGCTGGAGCATGGGCGGCTGGTGCAGCTCGGCCCCCCGCGCGCGGTCTATGACCGGCCGGCGACGCGCTTCGTCGCCACCTTCCTGGGCGCCGCCAATGTGCTGGAAGGCGCGGCGGACGGGCAGGGCGGCTTCGCCTGCCCCGGCCTCGGCGCCACGCTGCGCCC
>NZ_GG770778.1:625377-635703 GCF_000164635.1 Pseudoroseomonas cervicalis ATCC 49957
CCCTGGCGCTGCGGCCGGAGCGCATCCTGAGCGGCGCCGCGGCACCCCCGGACGGGGTGGAGGGCGTGGTCGAGGAAGTGGCCTTCCGCGGCGATGACAGCCTGCTGCTGGTGCGCGCCCCCGGTGGCGCGCAGCTGCGCGTCAGCCATGCCGAGGAGGACGGCCCGCCGCCGCCGCGCGGCGCCGCGCTGCGCCTGGGCTGGGAGGCGGCGTCCCTCGTGCCGCTGGCCGGCTGATGCGGCGCCTTGTCCCGGCCATCCCCGGCCTCTGGCTGGCGCTGTTCGTGGCCGCGCCGCTGCTGGTGGTGCTGGCCCTCTCCCTCTCCTGGCCGGCCGAGGGCGTGCCGCCCTTCACCCTGCCCTGGAGCGGAGAGGAAGGGCCGAACACCGAGACCTACGCCCTGGCCCTGGGCGACCCCTATTACCGCGGCGCCTTCCTGGATGCGCTGCTGGTGGCCTGCGGCACCGCCGGGCTCTGCCTTGCGCTGGCGCTGCCCATGGCGCTCGGCCTGGTGCGGGCGCCGTCGCGCTGGCGCATGCCGCTGCTGGCGCTGCTGCTGCTGCCCTTCTGGACCGGCTTCCTGCCCCGCATCGGCGCCTGGATCGGCCTGCTGCGCGACGAGGGCTGGATCAACACCCTGCTGCAATCGGCAGGGCTGATCGAGGCGCCGCTGCCGTTGCTCTATTCCTGGCCGGCGCTGTTCCTCGGCATGGTCCACGCCTACCTGCCCTTCGCCGTGCTGCCGCTCTACGTCACCCTCTCGCGCCTCGACCCGGCGGTGCAGGAGGCGGCGGCGGATCTCGGCGCCACCCCCTGGGTCGCCTTCCGCAGCGTCACCCTGCCGCTCGCCGCCCCCGGCCTGGCGGCGGCCTTCCTGCTGGTCTTCATCCCCGCCGCCGGCGAATACGTCATCCCCGAGCTGCTGGGCCCGCCGGAGGCGCAGCTGGCCGGCCGCGTCCTGTTCCAGGAATTCTTCCAGAACCGCGACTGGCCGGTGGCGGCGGCGCTGGCGGTGCTGCTGCTGCTGGTGCTGCTGCTGCCGATCCGGCTGTTCCAGCGGCTGGAGCAGCAGCCATGAGCCGCGGGCGGCTGGCGCTGCTCGGCCTCGGCGCGGGTCTGCTGTTCCTCTGGCTGCCGGTGCTGCTGCTGGCGGGCTATGCCTTCAGCGATGCGCGCATCCCCTTCCAGTGGGGCGGCTTCTCGCTGCGCTGGTTCGCAGCCCTCGCCGGGAATGACCGGCTGGTGGAGGCGGCGCTGCTGTCGCTGCGCGTGGCGCTCGGCGCGGCGAGCCTGGCGGTGCTGCTGGGGGGCGCCATCGGCTGGGTGCTGGCGCGGCACGGCCCGTTCCGCGGCCGGGCGATCTTCGGCGCGCTGGCCGGCGCGCCGCTGGTGCTGCCCGATGTGGTGATGGGCCTGGCCCTGCTGCTGTTCTTCGTCGCCCTGCAGCGGCTGACCGGCTGGCCGGCCGAGCGCGGTGCCATGACCATCCTGCTGGCGCATGCCACCATCGGCGCCGCCTATGTGGCGGTGCTGGTGCAGGCGCGGCTGGCCGGGCTGGCGCCGGAGCTGGAGGAGGCGGCGCGCGACCTCGGCGCCGGGCCCGCCACCGCCTTCCTCACCGTCACCCTGCCGCTGCTGGCGCCGGGGCTGGTGGCGGGCTGGCTGCTGGCCTTCACCCTGTCGCTGGACGATGTGGTGGTGGCGAGCTTCGTCTCCGGCCCCGCCGGCACCACCCTGCCGATGGTGGTCTTCTCCATGCTGCGGCTGGGGCTGACGCCGGAGGTGAACGCGCTGGCGGTGATCATCCTGGCGCTGGCCGGGCTGGGGGGCGCGCTGGCGGCGCTGGCGCTGCGCGGGCTGCGGCGGGGCTGAGGCGCGCGAATCGGCGCCGCATCGCCGCGTGCCGCCTTGTCGGAGCGGGCGGGAGAGGGCTAGGGTCCCGCCTCTTCTGAGCTGGACCGGACTCCCATGACCCTGACCGCCGAGCGGCTGGACCGCATCGCCCCCTCCCAGACCATCGCCATCACCGCCAAGGCGCGCGCGCTGAAGGCCGAGGGGAAGAACGTCATCAGCCTCTCCGCCGGCGAGCCGGATTTCGACACCCCGCGCAACATCAAGGACGCGGCCATCGCGGCGATCGAGCGCGGCGAGACCCGCTACACCGACGTCGCCGGCACCAAGGCGCTGCGCGAGGCCTGCGCCACCTATTTCCGCCGCGAGCACGGGGTGGAGTACAAGCCGGAGGAGATCGTCGTCTCCACCGGCGGCAAGCAGGTGATCTTCAACGCCCTGCTGGCCACCATCAACGCGGGCGACGAGGCGATCATCCCGGCGCCCTGCTGGGTCTCCTACCCCGACATCGTGGCGCTGGCCGACGGCACGCCGGTGATCGTGCCGGCCGGGCAGAACCAGGGCTTCAAGATCACGCCGGAGCAGCTGGAAGCGGCGATCACGCCCAAGACCAAGTGGCTGATCCTGAACAACCCCTCCAACCCGACCGGCGCCGCCTATTCGGCGGAGGAGCTGAAGGCCCTGGCCGAGGTGCTGCTGCGCCACCCGGATGTCTGGGTGTTCACCGACGACATCTACGAGAAGCTGACCTATGGCGGCTTCAAGGCCCGCACCCTGGTCGCCGTCGAGCCGCGCCTGAAGGACCGCACGGTCACGATGAATGGCTGCTCCAAGGCCTATGCCATGACCGGCTGGCGCATCGGCTTCGCCGGCGCGCCGCTGAAGCTGATCAAGGCGATGGACAAGCTGCAGGGCCAGTCCACCTCCAACACCTCCTCGATCTCCCAGGCCGCCGCCATCGAGGCGCTGACCGGCCCGCAGGATTCGGTCGAGGCGATGCGCGTGGTCTATGAGCGCCGCCGCGACTTGGTGGTGGGCCTGCTGAACAAGGCGCCGGGCATCCATTGCCTGACGCCGGACGGCGCCTTCTATGTCTTCCCCTCGGTGCATGCCTGCCTCGGCAAGACCACCGCCTCGGGCAAGAAGATCGAAACGGACGAGGATTTCGTCACCGCGCTGCTGGAGGATGAGGGTGTGGCGGCCGTGCATGGCTCGGCCTTCATGTTCCCCGGCCATTTCCGCATCAGCTACGCGACCGACGATGCCTCGCTGACCGAGGCCTGCACGCGCATCCAGCGCTTCTGCGCCGGCCTGAAGTAAGTGACGGGCCCGGAGGGGCGGGATGTCCCGCCCTTCCGCTTCCGGCCGGCGGCGGAGGCGGATTTCGAACGCCTGCTGGACCTCTCCATCCGCACCATGCGCCCGCAGCTCGAGGCGATCGGCCGCTGGGACCCGGCCCGCCGCCGCGCCCGCATGCGCGAGGGCTTCGACCCCGCCGCCACCCGCTGCATCGAGGCGCCGGACGGAAGGCTGCTCGGCTGCGTCTCGGTCTTCGCGGGGGATGAGGTCACCGAGGTCAGCGGCTTCTACCTGGAGCCGGACTGCCAGGGGGCCGGGCTCGGCCGCGCGGTGATGCGGGCGATCCTGGCGGAGCACCTGGACCGGCCCGCGCGGGTCGAGGTGCTGAAGGGCAGCCGCGCGATGGACTTCTACCGCCGCCTCGGCTTCGCCCTGGTGGCCGAGCAGGAATTCGACTGGCTGCTGGAACGGCCGCCCGGAGGCTGAGCCTTGCCGCTCAGCGCAGGATCTGCATCGACGCGACCTGGGCGCCGCGGATCTCGTAGCGCACCTCCGGCTGGCCCGCCGCCCAATAGACCTGGCTGTTCCGCGTGTGGGGCGGCTCGCGGCGCGTCGGCGGGCCATGCAGCCGGGCGACCCGCGCCGCCCAGTCGCCCAGCGCCACCCCGCCCAGCCGGCCCGCGAAGCCCGTCTCCAGCACCAGCCCGACGACCCGCTGCGCGGCGTCGAAATCGGCGGTGACGCCATGCGCCACCACCCAGCGGGTCCGGGGCGCGGTGGCCGGCAGGCCGGGGACCGGCTGCGGCTCGCCCTGCAGCCCCAGGCGCTGCCTTACGGCATCCAGCCTCTCGCCCAGCGCCAGCGGCGCGCCATCGAGCTGCCAGACCGCCGGGGCGGGCGGGGCGGGGTCGTGGCCGAACCGCGCCTCGCGCAGCTGCGCCACCAGCTGCACCCGCTCGCGCTGCAGCATCGCCGCCTCGACCCGGCCTTTCATCTCGCGCTGCGAGGCGTCCTGGCTGCAGGCCGGGATCGCGCCGGGCGGCGAGGCGGCGGCGGCGATCTCCGCCCGCTCGGCCTCGGACAGCCAGGCGGGCAGGGCCGGCATGGCGAAGCGGGCGCCGCCATGGCAGCGCTCCGCATAGGCGGCGTGCTGGGCCTGCAGCGCCTGCAACTGCCGGGCCTGGGCGATGAGATGGTCGCGCAGCGCCACCTCGTCCTGCTCCAGCCCGCGCACCGCCTGCAGCAGCATCCGGCGCCCCTCCGCGGAGAGCGCCGTGTCGGGGGCGGGCTGCGGCGGGCCGGAGAGCATCAGGCGCAGCCGTTCGACCGAGACCAGCTCGGCCGAGATCGCCAGCTGGGCCAGGCAGATCGGCACGGCGAGCGCCGCCAGCGCCAGGCGCGGCGCCCAGCGCGGCGTCTCCCGCAGCACGCCCACCGCCATGGACAGGCCGATGCCCGCCAGGATCAGCCCGCCGAGGTTGAAGCGGCTGCCGCCCACCAGCTCGCCATTTACCCGCACCTCGTTGCTGAAGCCGAGGAACAGCCAGAAGGGCAGCAGCCCGAGGGCGATCGCCACCAGGGGCCGCCGCAGCCCGCGCCAGTTCCGTTCCACCATTGGCTCCTCTCCCCGTGTCAGGCCTCCCTGGTAGCGGAGCGGAGCCGGGCGGGTGGCATGACGATGGGTTGAGCGGCTCAGCCGGCCGCGGGCGGCTCGCAGAAGCGCAGGTGATTGCCGAAGGGATCCCCCACCGTGACCATGCGGCCCCAGGGCAGGCTTTCCAGCCCGGGCCGGGCGAAGCGGTATCGCTTGCCGATCAGCTCCCGGTGGAAGGCCTCGATGCCCTGCATGCGGATGAACACCGTCGCACCGGGGCAGGCATCGCCATGATGCTCCGACAGATGCAGCAGCAGCGCGCCGCGGCGGATCTGGCAGTAGAGCGGCAGGTCGGGCGCGAAGCGATGTTCCCACTCCAGCGCGAAGCCCAGGAAGCCGAGATAGAATTCGCGCGCCTTGGCCTCGTCGAAGCTGCGCAGCACGGGGATGGTGGCCTGGAAGACGGGATCGTTGCTCATGCCCGCATCCTGGCAGGCCGCGCGGCGCGGGGAAGGGCGCCCGTCCGGTGGCGCAAGCGGGGCGGTTCTGCGCGCCGCGTGGACCTGGCGGCCTTGGCGCGGCCGGCACAGGCTTCTAGGCTGCCCCGCCTGTTTCCCTCGGAGAAGACCCTGCTCATGCCCGCCCTCGCCGGTCGCCTGAAAGACATCGCCGTTTCCGCTTCCGTCATCATGGGCACCCGCGCCCGTGAGCTGGCCGCCGAGGGCAAGAAGGTCATCAGCCTCGCCTCCGGCGAGCCGGATTTCGCGACCCCCGCGCATGCGATCGAGGCGGCGCACCAGGCGGCGCTCTCCGGCGACACCAAGTATCCGCCGACCGAGGGCACCCGCGCGCTGAAGCTCGCCGTGCAGAAGAAGTTCAAGCGCGACAACAATCTCGACTACGCGCTGGACGAGATCCTGGTGGCCAATGGCGGCAAGCAGATCATCATGGACGCGCTGCTGGCCAGCTGCGATCCCGGCGACGAGGTGCTGATCCCCGCCCCCTACTGGGTCAGCTACGCCGACATGGCGAAGCTGGCGACGGCGACGCCCACCTTCGTCAACTGCCCGCAGAACAACGGCTTCAAGCTGCGCGCCGAGGATCTGGACGCCGCCATCACGCCGAAGACCAAGTGGCTGTTCCTGAACTTCCCGAACAACCCGACCGGCGCCTCCTGCTCGCGCGCCGAGATGCAGGCCATCGCCGCGGTGATGCTGAAGCACCCGCATGTCTGGATCCTGACGGACGACATGTATGAGCACCTCGTCTATGATGGCGAGTTCTGCACCATCGCCGAGGTGGAGCCGCGGCTGAAGGACCGGGTGCTGACGGTCAACGGCGCCTCCAAGAGCTACGCCATGACCGGCTGGCGCGTCGGCTTCGCCGGCGGGCCGAAGGCGCTGATCAAGGCGATGGCCAACATGCAGGGCCAGCTGACCAGCGGCATCAGCACGATCAGCCAGGCCGCCGCCGTGGCCGCGCTGGAGGGCCCGCAGGAGCTGATCGCCGAGCGCGCCGCGATCTATCGCGAGCGGCGCGACATGGTGGTGGCCATGCTGGCCGAGGCGCCGGGCATGAGCTGCCACAAGCCGGAAGGCGCCTTCTACGTCTATCCGAACATCGCCGGCTGCATCGGCAAGACCAGCAAGGGCGGCAAGAAGCTCGAGACCGACACCGATTTCGCGCTCGCTTTGCTGGAGGAGAAGCTGGTGGCGACGGTGCAGGGCACGGCCTATGGCATGAGCCCCTATATCCGCATCTCCTACGCCACCGACACGGAAAGCCTGCGCGAGGCCTGCGCCCGCATCCAGGAGTTCTGCCGGGAGCTGGCGTGAGCGCGGCGAGCCTCTCCCCGCCGCCCTTCGCCATCCGCGAAGGGCGCGACACGGATGCGGCGGATTTCATCCGCCTCATCGGTGACGCCTGGGGCGAGTATCCGAACTGCGTGCTCGACGTCGATGGCGAGGTGCCGGAGCTGCGCGCGCTGGCCAGCTACTTCGCCGGGGCCGGCGGCGCGCTCTGGGCGGCCGAGGCGCCGGATGGCCGCGTCGTCGGCATGGTGGCGACGCGCCCGCTCGGCTCCGACCGGGCGTGGGAAATCTGCAAGATGTATGTCGAGAAGGCGCAGCGCGGCAGCGGCCTGGCGCATGCCCTGCTCGGCGGCGCCGAGGCGCATGCGCGCGAGGCCGGCGCGCAGCGCATCGTGCTGTGGACCGACACCCGCTTCGAGGCGGCGCACCGCTTCTACGAGAAGCGGGGCTATGTCCGCGCGGGCTCGATCCGCATCCTCGACGACATCTCGAAATCGCTGGAGTTCCGCTACGCCAAGCCGCTGCTGGGCCTGGCGGTGGAGGCGCTGGACGCCGCCGCCGCGGCCAGCGCCGAGCGCAGCCTGGCCGAGATGCTGGTGGCCTGCGTCGCCGATGGCGCGGCGACCGGCCACCTGCCGCCGCTCTCGCCCGAGACCGCGCGCCAGTTCTGGCGCCGGGTGTCGGGCGATGTGGCGCTGGGCCACCGGCTGCTGCTGGTGGCGTGGCAGGAGGGGCGGGTCGCCGGCACGGTGCAGCTCAACCTCGCCATGCCGCAGGACCAGCCGCACCGCGCCGTGCTGGAGCAGCTGCTGGTGCATCCGGGCTTCCGCCGCCAGGGCATCGGCCGCGCGCTGATGCAGCGGGCGGAGCAGGCGGCGCGCGGCATCGGCCGTTCGCTGCTGACGCTCGACATCCGCGCCGGCGCCGCGGCCGAGGCGCTGTGCCGCAGCCAGGGCTGGGTGGAGGCGGGGCGCATCCCCGGCTTCTCCCGCGATGTCTCCGGCGCGCTGACCGACCAGCTGCTGCTGTATCGCAGCCTGTGAGGTTTGGTTTCCCGCCCGCCCTTGCGGCGGGCGGGAGGCTGGGCTGCGGAACCGGCACCGCGCCGCGGCGTTCTTCCTGACGAGACAATTCAGGGAGAACAGCATGACCGCGATCACAGAGGCCCGCATCCTGATCCTGGCGACCGATGGCTATGAGCAGTCGGAGCTGATGGTGCCGTTGCAGGAGCTGCGCCAGGCCGGCGCCAAGGTCGAGGTGGCGGCGCCCGAGAAGACGCGCCAGCCCGGCCAGATCACCGGCTGGGACAAGACCGACTGGGGCCAGCCCGTGCCGGTCGACCGCAAGCTGGCCGAGGTGAAGGCCGAGGATTACGACGCGCTGGTGCTGCCGGGTGGCGTCATCAACCCGGACAATCTGCGCGTCGAGCCGCAGGCGGTGGCGCTGGTGCGCGATTTCGCGGCGAAGGGCAAGGTGGTGGCGGCGATCTGCCACGGCCCCTGGCTGCTGGTGGAGGCGGGCCTCGCCAAGGGCCGCAAGATGACCTCCTACGCCTCGATCCGCACCGATGTGCAGAATGCCGGCGCCACCTGGCTGGATCAGGCGGTGGTGACCGACCAGGGCATCGTCACCAGCCGCTCGCCCGACGACCTGAAGCCCTTCGTCGCCAAGATCGTCGAGGAGGTGAAGGAAGGCTCGCACGGCGCCCGCCGCGCCGCCTGATTCTTTCGGGCTGCCGCAGTCTGGCTGGGACGGGGTCGCGAGAGCGGCCCCGTCCTGCCTGTTTTACGCGTCCAGGAACTTATCCAGGGCGGCGAGAACCTCGTCGGGCGCTTCCTCGGCCAGGTAGTGGCCGCTGTTGACGGCATGGCCGGTCACCGGCTGCGCGGCATAGGCGGACCACAGCGCCAGCGGGTCGTACCATTTGCCGATGCTGCCCTTGGCGCCCCACAGCGCCAGCAGCGGGCAGCGGATCTTCTCGCCCGCCGCGCGGCTGGCGCGGTCATGCTCCAGGTCGATGCCGGCGGCGGCGCGGTAATCCTCGCAGATCGAGGTCACGGTGCCCGGCAGCTTCAGCGCGGCGAGATAATCCGCCCGCGCCTCCGGGTGGAAGAAGCCGCGATCCTTGGGCTCGCGCGAGGTCTGCAGGTCGAACCAGTCCTCGACATCTCGGAGAATCATGCGCTCGGGCAGGTCGTGCTTCTGGGCCAGGAAGAACCAGTGATAGTAGCCGAGCGCGAAGCTCATATCCGTGCGCTCGAAATGCTCGATGGTCGGCACGATGTCGAGCACGGCGAGCTTCTGCACCGCGTCGGGGAAATCCAGCGCCAGCCGGTGCGCCACGCGGGCGCCGCGGTCATGCGCCACCAGCTGGAAGCGCTCATGCCCGAGCTGGCGCATCAGCCCGGCCAGGTCGGCCGCCATGGCGCGCTTCGAATGCGCGGCGCTGCGCGCGCTGACGCCCGGCTTGCCGGAGAAGCCATAGCCGCGCAGGTCGGGGCAGACCACGCTGTAGCGCCGCGCCAGCACCGGCGCGACGCGGTGCCACATCATGTGGGTCTGCGGGTTGCCGTGCAGCAGCAGCAAGGGCGGGCCCTCGCCGCCGCGGCGCAGGCGCAGGCTCTGCCCCTCCACGCTGCGTTCCTCCAGCGTGAATCCCTCAAACAGCATGCTGTTGTTTCCTCCGTTCCGGAGGTGTCAGACCAGCACGGTATAGACGCCGAGCGCCACCCCCAGCACGCACATCACCATGGACAGGCCCGGCCAGATGGATTTCGGCCCGCGCATGGCCAGCAGCACGTTGAAGGCCAGCGAGAGGATGAAGGCGATGCCGAGGCTGGGCAGCGGCAGGTTGTACAGGCCCCAGACCAGCAGGCCGATCCACAGGAAGAAGGCCAGCTTGGCCAGCAGCTTCCAGGCGGTGTCGGCGGCTTCCGAGGCGGGGCGCAGCTCCGGCACGTTGGAGCGGCTATGGATGAAGGCGCCGCCGGAGAGCAGGATCAGGGCAGGCAGGTAGGTTTCCATGGGCCTTGCCGGTAGCCCGCCACCGGGACGTTGCCAAGCCGGAAAGCGCAGCCCCGGCTCAGTGCGCGCAGCCCTTGCGGTCCTTGCCCAGCAGCAGCGGGCAGTAGGAGCATTCCTCGCGGTCGGGCAGGCGGTAGAGCAGGCAGCACACCTTGCGCCAGCGCTTGCCGTCGCTGCTGCCCTCCAGCACGCGCATCGGCTCGTGCATCGGGTTGGCGCCGCCCTCCGGCAGGTGGGGGGTGGCGACGATGGCCTGGCCGCTGGCGGCGGCGCCGGGCGGCAGCTCGGGGGATTGGGCGGCCTCGCGCACGATCCAGGCGAAATAGCTGGCGGCGTTGGACCACAGCACGCGCGGCGCCAGCTTCGCCTCGGCCGCCCAATGGGCGATCAGCGGCGCCAGGTGGCCCTGCAGCAGCGGGGCGAAGCGGGCGAAGGGGTCTTGCGGCGCGGCGCAGGCCTCGCCGGCATGCGGCAGGGCGAGGGCGGCGGGCATGCCATCCGGCTTCAGCAGCACGGCGGCGCCGTCCGGCGCCAGCGGCAGGCTGCGATGCGCCAGCATCAGCGTCAGCGCCACCGGCGGGATCACGGTGAAGAAGTAGTGGCGGCTCCACAGCGAGAGCAGGGCGCGGCGATCCTGGCCGGGCCGGTCGCGCAGCAGCGGCGCCAGGATGCGGTCCACCGCGCCCGCGGCCAGCAGGTCGGACAGCGACAGGGACGGGCCGCGCGTGCCGAGCGGCACCAGCCCGG
>NZ_GG770778.1:636141-652649 GCF_000164635.1 Pseudoroseomonas cervicalis ATCC 49957
GGGAGCCCGCGGCGGGGCCGGGCTGGCGGCGGGGCTTCTGGGGTGGGCGGCTGCGGCCTCGGGCCATGATCTCGGTCTCCCTGGCGGTTGCCCTGGCCGGCGCGCCGATCCTGCGCCCGGCACCTGGCCGGGGCTTTGGTCCGGGCGCGGCGCGGCCGGACCGGTGCGCGCGGCGCTTCCGCTCTAGCGCCAAGGGCGGGGGCAAGGAAGCACCGGCCGCGGCGGCGCCCCTCACAGCGGCGCGAGGCAGTGCGTTGAAAAATCGACGTTTTCGTAACGGATGGCCGGCAACCCCCGGAGCGGCCAGCCAAAAAAAAGGCCGCCAGCCCGGAGGGCAGCGGCCAAGTCATACAGGGAGGCTTCACGTCTGGGAGACGAAGGGTCAGAGACCCTTTCCGACCTAGTCGCCGGATGCCGGGAACCTAATGCGCGGCCCGCTATGCGCGTAGGGGCAATAACGCCGCTCGGCCATGCGGATTACGCATGATTAAGTTTCCGCGTCTCCCGCGTTGTTCCTCCTTCACGTCAGGCGTTCAGCGCCGCCAGCTCCGACACCAGGAAGTCGCGGAACACGCCGACGCGCTTGGAGTGGCGCATCTCCTCCGGATAGACGAAATAGGCGTCGATGCGCGGCGATTTCAGGTCGGTCAGCACCGGGATCAGGTCGCGCAGATCCTCGCTCATGTAGTCCGGCAGCGCCGCCAGGCCGAGGCCGGAGCGCACCGCGTGCAGCATGGCGGGCAGCGAGTTCACCTCGACCGCGGCGCGGCGCGGGCTGCCGGGGCGGCGCCCGGCCTCCAGCAGCCAGTTGATGCTCTCCACCGGCGGGCGGTAGTCGCCATAGACGATCAGCCGGTGGGCATCGAGATCCTCGGCCCGCTGCGGGATGCCCGCGCCCTTCAGATAATCGGGCGAGCCGACGATCTTCCAGCCGAAGGTCGCCACATGGCGCTGGATCAGGTCGGGCTGCTTCGGCGGGTGCATGCGGATGGCGACATCCGCCTCGCGCATGGCGAGGTCGAGATCGGCATCGTCCAGCAGCAGCGTCACCGTGACATCGCTGTGCAGCCCCATGAATTTGCGCAGGCGGGGCGCCAGCCAGGCGGTGCCGAAACCGGTGGTGGTGGTCACCTTCAGCCGGCCGGCCGCGCGCTCGCGGCTCTCGGTCAGCAGCGCCTCGGTCATGGCGAGCTTGGCGAAGACCTCGCGCACCGTGCGGTTCAGCGTCTCGCCCTGCTCGGTCAGGATCAGGCCGCGCGCATGGCGGTGGAACAGCGGCACCGCCAGGGCCTCCTCCAGCGCCTGGATCTGGCGCGAGACGGCGGATTGGCTGAGGTTCAGCGATTCGCCGGCATGCGTGAAGCTGCCGGCCTCGGCGACCGCGTGGAAGACACGCAGCTTGTCCCAGTCGAGCGGCATCGCCTCAGGCCGCCTGTTCGTGCTGCGGCAGGGTCAGGCCGTCGAGGAAGCGCTCCGCCTCCAGCGCCGCCATGCAGCCGGTGCCGGCCGCCGTCACCGCCTGGCGGTAGATGCGGTCCTGCACGTCGCCGGCGGCGAAGACGCCCTCCCGGCTGGTGCGCGTCGAATCGGGTGCGGTCACCAGATAGCCCTCCCCATCCATCTCCAGCTGTCCCTTGAACAGGCTCGTGGCCGGGGCATGGCCGATGGCGACGAAAACGCCATCCACCGCCAGCTCCCGCGTCTCGTGGCTGATCCGGTCGCGCAGCGCCAGGCCGCGCGCCACGGGGGCGCGGCCGCTGCTGTCGGCGAGGACGGATTCGGTCAGGGTGTTCCACAGGATCTCGATATTCGGCTTGGCGAACAGCCGCTGCTGCAGGATGCGCTCGGCCTTCAGCGAGTCGCGCCGGTGGATCAGGGTCACCTTGGCGGCCAGGTTGGAGAGGTAGAGCGCCTCCTCCACCGCCGAATTGCCGCCGCCGATCACCGCCACATGCTTGCCGCGGTAGAAGAAGCCGTCGCAGGTGGCGCAGGCGGAGACGCCGAAGCCCGACAGCTCCTTCTCGCCCGGGATGCCGAGCCACTTGGCCTGGGCGCCGGTGGCGATGACCACCGCCTCGGCCTCATAGGTGTCGCCGGAATCGCCGGTGGCGCGGAACGGGCGCTGGCCGAGATCGATCGCGGTGATCAGGTCGTACTGGATGCGGGCGCCGACATGCTCGGCCTGCTCGCGCATCTGCTCCATCAGCCAGGGGCCCTGCACCGGCTGGGCGAAGCCGGGGAAGTTCTCGACATCGGTGGTGATGGTCAGCTGCCCGCCCGGCTGCATGCCGGCCACGATCAGGGGTGACAGGCCGGCACGCGCGGCATAGATCGCCGCCGTGTACCCGGCAGGGCCGGCGCCGAGGATCAACAGACGGGTGCGGTGCAGTTCGGGCAAGGCTCAGGTCCTGAAAACGCGGGGCTGGGAAGGATATCGGGAAGAACGGCGTTTCCCGCAAGCCGATGCCTTGAACAGAGGGGCTCCTGCAAGGATATTGCGCCTGGAACGCCGCACGAGCAACGAAACGGTTCTCAGAATGCCCGATACGACCGACAATCTGGATGCGGTGGACCGCCAGATCCTGGCCGAGCTGCAGGAGGACGGGCGGATGACCAATGTGGAGCTGGCGCGCCGCGTCGAGCTCTCGGCGCCCCCCTGCCTGCGCCGCGTCCGCCGGCTGGAGGAGGCGGGCATCATCCGCGGCTACCATGCCGATGTCGATCCGGTGGCGCTGGGCTGGCAGATCACCTTCTTCGCCCTGGTCGGGCTGGAGAGCCAGAAGCACGCCATCCTCTCCGCCTTCGAGCAGGACGTGACCTCCTGGCCGGAGGTGCGGGAATGCCACATGATCCGCGGCGGCGGCGATTTCCTGCTGCGGCTGGTGGCGCGCGACACGGCGCATGAGAACGCGCTGACCAACCGGCTGACCTCGGCGCCGAATGTCGGCCGCGTCACCACGCTGCAGACCATCCACACCGCCAAGGAACTGCCCGGCGTGCCGCTCGGCGCGCGCTGAGGGGCGGGCCGGGGGCGGGCGCCCCCGGCGCCGGATCAGACGCGGCGGACCATGTAGTCGGCCGCCTGCAGCGCCGCGATGATGGCGCTGCCCTGCTGGGAGTCGCGCACCTCGATCATCAGCTCCAGCTCGGTCGACTGCACCGTCGGCGCGCCGAAGAGCTGCTGGTGCTTCACCTCGATCACATTGCCGCCGGCATCCGAGATGCGCTTCGAGATGTCGGAGAGCACGCCGGGGCGGTCGGGGATGTCGAAATGCAGCCGCAGGATGCGGCCATCGCGCAGCAGCTGGCGCAGCAGCACGTTGGACAGCGCCCGGGCGTCGATATTGCCGCCGCAGACCGGGGTGCCGACGCGCCGGCCGGCGAACAGCGCCGGATAGGTCAGCAGCGCCGCGACCCCGGCGGCGCCGGCGCCCTCGGCCACCAGCTTGGCGCCCTCGGCCAGCAGGGCGACGCCCTGCTCCACGGCCCGCTCCGGCACCACCAGCACCTCGATGCCGAGGCGCTTCAGCAGCGCATAGGGGCGCTCGCCCACATCGCGCACCGCGATGCCCTCGGCAATCGTCGGGCCGCCGACCGCGACCGGCTGGCCGGCCAGGCGCTGCGCCATGGCCGGATAGCCCTCGACCTCGACGCCATAGACCTTGAGGGCGGGGTTCAGCTCCAGCGCCGCGGCGGCGCAGCCGGCGAGCAGGCCGCCGCCGCCCACCGGGAAGACCAGCGTGTCGAGCCCCGGCGCGTCCTCGATCATCTCGATCGCCATGGTGCCCTGGCCGGCCATCACCCCGGGATCGTCATAGGGGTGGATGAAGGTCAGCCCCTCGCGCAGGGCCAGCGCATGGGCGTGCGCGGCGGCCTCGGCCAGCGTCTCGCCATGCAGCACCACATGCGCGCCCCAGCTTTCCGTCCGCACCACCTTGGTGGCCGGGGTGAAGCGCGGCATGACGATGGTGGCGCGGATGCCGAGCAGGCTGGCATGGCGCGCCACCGCCTGGGCATGGTTGCCGGCCGACATGGCGATCACGCCGGTGGCCTTCTCCCGCGCCGAGAGCAGCGCCAGGCGGTTGGCCGCGCCCCGCTCCTTGAAGGCGCCGGTGGCCTGGAGGTTGTCGAGCTTCAGCCAGACCTCGCAGCCGGCGACGCGGCCGATGGCCGGGGCCGGCACGGTCGGCGTGCGCAGCACCGCGCCCTGGATGCGCGCGGCGGCCTCCCGCACATCGGCGAGGGTGATGGTGGCGGGCGCCGGCAAATCGGCTGCCAGGGCGCCGCCGGTCAGGCCGGGCGCGGCCATGTCAGTTGAAACGCACCTTGGCGATCTCGTAGGCGCGGGCGCCGCCGGGCGCCGGCACCTCGACCGAGTCGCCGAGCTTCTTGCCGAGCAGCGCCTTGGCCAGCGGCGAGGAGATGGAGATCGAGCCGAGCTTGGTGTCGGCCTCGTGCGCACCGACGATGCGGTAGGTCTTCTCCTCCTCGCTCTCCTCGTCGATGATCGTGACATAGGCGCCGAAGCGCACCTGGTCGCCGGAGAGCTTGGTGGTGTCGATCACCTCGACCGAGGGGACGATGCTCTCGAGCTCGGCGATGCGGCCCTCGATGAAGGACTGGCGCTCGCGCGCCGCGTGGTACTCGGCGTTCTCGGAGAGGTCGCCATGGGCGCGCGCCTCGGCGATGGCGCGGATCACGGCGGGGCGCTCTTCCGCCTTCAGTTGCCGCAATTCGTCCTCAAGCCGGGCGAGACCTTCGGCGGTCATCGGGAACTTCTGCACGGCAGTCCCTTCCTTCATACGCGGCAAAGCCGCCGGGCGTCGCGTCCGGCGGCATGGCGGCGCCGGGAAGCCCGGCGCCAATGGGGGAGACAAGGATCGGGCGGGACAGGGGGTTATCCCTGACCCGCCCCAGCCTCAGAACGAAGGGGGAAAGTAGGCCTGGAGCGGCGCAACATCAAGGGTTCCGGCCTTCAGGGCGGCGATGGCGTGCACCGCGGCGCGGGCGCCGGCCATGGTGGTGTAGTGCGGCACCCCCTGGGTCAGCGCGCCGCGGCGGATGTCGAAGCTGTCCGCCACCGCCTGGCCGGTGCCGGTGGTGTTGACCACCAGCTGGATCTCGCCATTGCGGATGGCGTCCACGCAATGCGGCCGCCCCTCCATCACCTTGTTGACGACCGAGACGGTCAGCCCCGCCTCGCGCAGCACGGCGGCGGTGCCGCGCGTCGCCATCACCTGGAAGCCGATCTCGGTCAGGCGGCGGGCCAGGAAGACGGTCGCCTTCTTGTCGCTGTCCTTGACCGAAATGAAGGCGGTGCCGGCCAGCGGCAGCTTCACCCCGGCGCCGAGCTGGCTCTTGGCGAAGGCGCGCTCGAAGGAGGCGTCGAGGCCCATCACCTCGCCGGTCGACTTCATCTCGGGGCCGAGGATGACATCGACATTGGGGAAGCGGTTGAACGGGAAGACCGCTTCCTTGACGGCGACATGGCGGCTGACCGCCTCGTCATCCAGCTTGAACTCGGAGAGCCTGGCGCCGGCCATGACGCGGGCGCCGATCTTGGCCACCGGCACGCCGGTCGCCTTGGCGACGAAGGGCACGGTGCGCGAGGCGCGCGGGTTCACCTCCAGCACGAAGATCTCCCCGTCCTTCACGGCGTACTGCACGTTCATCAGGCCGCGCACCTTCAGCGCGCGCGCCATCGCCTCGGTCTCCGCCTTCAGCTCGGTGATCACCGAGGGGGCGAGGGAGTAGGGCGGCAGGGAGCAGGCGCTGTCGCCGGAATGGATGCCGGCCTCCTCGATATGCTCCATGACGCCGGCGACATAGACCTGGCCGTCCTCGTCGGCGATGCAGTCCACATCGACCTCGATCGCGTCCTGCAGGTACTGGTCGATCAGGATCGGGTTCTCGCCGGAGACCTTCACCGCCTCCTGGCCGAAGCGCAGCAGCTGCTCGCGGTTGTAGGCGATCTCCATGGCGCGGCCGCCCAGCACGTAGGAGGGGCGCACGACGACCGGATAGCCGATGCGCTCGGCCTCCTCCACCGCCTCCTCCAGCGTGCGCACGATGCCGTTCTGCGGCTGCTGCAGGCCGAGGCTCTTCAGCAACTGCTGGAAGCGCTCGCGGTCCTCGGCGATGTCGATCGCCTCGGCGCTGGTGCCCAGGATCGGGATGCCGGCCTTGTGCAGCGCCTGGGACAGCTTCAGCGGCGTCTGGCCGCCATACTGCACGATGCAGCCCAGCACCTCGCCCTTCTCCTGCTCCTTGCGGATCAGCGAGATGACGTCCTCGGCCGAGAGCGGCTCGAAATAGAGGCGGTCGGAGGTGTCGTAGTCGGTGGAGACCGTCTCCGGGTTGCAGTTGACCATGACGGTCTCGAAGCCGGCCTCGCGCAGGGCGTAGGCGGCATGGACGCAGCAATAGTCGAACTCGATGCCCTGGCCGATGCGGTTCGGCCCGCCGCCCAGGATGACGATCTTCTTGCGGTCGGTCGGCCGCGACTCACACTCCGGGGTGCCGAAGCCGCCCTCGTAGGTGGAATACATGTAGGGCGTGTCCGAGGCGAACTCGGCGGCGCAGGTGTCGATGCGCTTGTAGACCGGCAGCACGCCGAGCTTCAGGCGCTGCTGCAGCACCGCCGCCTCGCTCTGCCCGGTCAGCACCGAGAGGCGCTTGTCCGAGAAGCCCATCGCCTTGATGCGGCGCAGCCCGGTCGCGTCCTGCGGCAGGCCGCCCTCGCGGATCGCCTCCTCGGCGCGGACGATCTTCTCGACCTCGCGGATGAACCAGGGCTCGAAGCGGCAGGCCTCGTGGATCTCGTCCACCGTCAGCCCGGCGCGCAGCGCCTGCGCCACCACCAGCAGCCGGTCCGGCTTCGGGGTCGCCAGCGCCGCGATATGCGCCTCCTTCGAGCCGTCGCCGGGCTGCGGGATCTCGTCCAGGCCGGAGAGGCCCGTCTCCAGGCTGCGCAGCCCCTTCTGCAGCGCCTCGTTGAAGGAGCGGCCGATCGCCATCGCCTCGCCCACCGACTTCATCGAGGTGGTCAGCGTCGCCGGCGTGCCGGGGAACTTTTCAAACGTGAAGCGGGGGATCTTGATGACGACATAGTCGATCGTCGGCTCGAAGGCGGCCGGCGTGACCATGGTGATGTCGTTCTTCAGCTCGTCCAGCGTGTAGCCGACGGCGAGCTTGGCGGCGATCTTGGCGATCGGGAAGCCGGTCGCCTTGGAGGCCAGGGCCGAGGAGCGCGAGACGCGCGGGTTCATCTCGATGACCACCATGCGGCCATCGGCGGGGTTGATGCCGAACTGCACGTTGGAGCCGCCGGTGTCGACGCCGATCTCGCGCAGGCAGGCGATGGAGGCATCGCGCATGCGCTGGTATTCCTTGTCGGTCAGCGTCAGCGCGGGCGCGACGGTCACCGAGTCGCCGGTGTGCACGCCCATCGGGTCCACATTCTCGATGGAGCAGACGATGATGCAATTGTCCGCGCTGTCGCGGACCACTTCCATCTCGTACTCCTTCCAGCCCAGCACGCTCTCCTCGATCAGCACCTCATTGGTCATCGAGGCGCTGAGCCCGGCCGCGACGATCTGCTCGAACTCCTCGCGGTTGTAGGCGATGCCGCCGCCGGTGCCGCCCAGGGTGAAGGAGGGGCGGATGACGCAGGGCAGCTTGACCAGCTCCAGCCCGGCGCGCGCCTCCTCCATCGTGTGGGCGATGGCGCTGCGCGGGCTCTCGATGCCGATCTTGGTCATGGCATCGCGGAACTTGAGGCGATCCTCGGCCTTGTCGATGACCTCGGCCTTGGCGCCGATCAGCTCGCAGCCATACTTCTCCAGCACGCCGGCCTCGGCCAGCTTCAGCGAGGTGTTCAGCGCCGTCTGGCCGCCCATGGTGGGCAGCAGCGCGTCGGGCCGCTCCTTGGCGATGATCTTCTCGACCATCTCGACCGTGATCGGCTCGATATAGGTGGCGTCCGCCAGGCCCGGATCGGTCATGATCGTGGCCGGGTTGGAGTTCACCAGGATCACCCGGTAGCCCTCGGCGCGCAGCGCCTTGCAGGCCTGGGCGCCGGAATAGTCGAACTCGCAGGCCTGGCCGATGACGATCGGGCCGGCGCCGATGATCAGGATGGACTTGATGTCGGTGCGCTTCGGCATCGGGGGACCCTATCTGCGAAAGATCCGGCGCGGGGCCGGGTTCAGCCGTGGACCGACATGCCGCCATCCACGGGGATGGCGGTGCCGGTGATGAAGGTCGCGGCGTCGCTCGCCAGGAAGGCGGCGATGCCGGCGAAATCGGTGGGCAGGCCCCAGCGCTTCTGCGGCGTGCGGGCCAGCACATTGTCGTTCAGCGCGGGCATGTCGCGCTTGGCGCCGGCGGTCAGGTCGGTGTCGATCCAGCCGGGCAGGATGGCGTTCGCCGTGATGCCGTCCGGCCCCCAGGCCACCGCCAGGTTGCGCACATACTGCACGATGGCGCCCTTGCTGGCGCCATAGGCGGGGGAGAGCGGCAGGCCGAAGATCGACATCATCGAGCCGATGCAGATCACCCGCCCGCGGCCGCTCGCCTTCAGCGCCGGATAGGCGGCGCGCGTCAGGCGCATGACGCTGGTCAGGTTGGTGTCCATCACCGTCGCCCATTCGGCGTCGGTCACGTCCTGCGGCAGGCGGCGGATGTTGGTGCCGGCATTGTTGACCAGGATGTCGAGCTGCCCGCCCGTCCGCTCCAGCACCTGGGCCAGGGCGGCGGCCGGGGCCTCGGCCGGCGTCAGGTCGGCGGCGATGGCGAAGGCGTCGCCGCCGAGCGCCGCCACGGCCGCCGCGTTCTTCCCGGCATTGCGGCCGACCACGGCGATGCGCGCGCCGCAGGCGGCGAGGCCACGCGCCATGCCGAGGCCGATGCCGCCATTGCCGCCGGTGACGAGCGCGACGCGCCCGGTCAGGTCGAACATCCCTGTCATCCGTCTCTCTCCCTGGGCAGGGCGGCCGGTTGCTCAGGCCGCCTTGTGCTGCTCGATCATCTCGACAAAGCGGCGGAAGAGATAGTGGCTGTCGGACGGGCCGGGGCTGGCCTCCGGGTGGTACTGCACGGAGAAGGCCGGGCGGTCGGTCGCCGCGATGCCCTCGTTCGAGCCGTCGAACAGCGAGATATGGGTGACCTTCACGCTCTCCGGCAGGGACTTCTCATCCACCGCGAAGCCGTGATTCTGGCTGGTGATCTCGACGCGGCCGGTGGCCAGGTCCTTCACCGGCTGGTTGGCGCCGCGATGGCCGCGATCCAGCTTGAAGGTCTTGCCGCCCAGCGCCAGGGCCAGCAGCTGGTGGCCGAGGCAGATGCCGAAGACCGGCTTGCCCGAGGCCAGCACGCCCTGGATGGCGGGCACGGCGTAGACACCCGTGGCCGCCGGGTCGCCGGGGCCGTTGGACAGGAACACGCCATCCGGGTTCTGCGCCAGGATCTCCTCGGCGGTCGCGGTGGCGGGCAGCACGGTGACGTCGCAGCCGGCATCGGCCAGGCAGCGCAGGATGTTGTGCTTGGCGCCGTAGTCGATGGCGACGACCTTGTGCGCCTTGGCGGGCGCCTTGGCATAGCCCTGGCCCCAGGCCCAGAGCCCCTCGCTCCACTGGTAGGACTGGCGGCAGGTCACTTCCTTGGCGAGGTCCATGCCCTCCAGCCCCGGCCAGCCGGCGGCCTGCGCCTTCAGCGCGGGCAGGTCGAAGCGGCCATCGGCGGGAAAGGCCAGCACGCCATTCGGCGCGCCGCCATCGCGGATGCGGGCGGTGAGCGCGCGGGTGTCGATGCCGGCGATGCCGGGGATGCCGTAGCTCTTCAGCCAGGCATCCAGATGCCGCGTCGCGCGGTAATTGGCGGGCTCGGTCAGGTCCAGCTTCACCACCAGGCCGCGCGCGGCGGGGGTGATGCTCTCCACATCCTCGGCATTGGCGCCGACATTGCCGATATGCGGGAAGGTGAAGGTGATGATCTGCCCGGCATAGGAGGGGTCGGTCAGGGTTTCCTGATACCCCGTCATGCCGGTGTTGAAGCAGATCTCGCCGGTGCTGGTGGTGTTGGCGCCGAAGCCCAGGCCCCAGAGGACGGTGCCGTCACCCAGGACCAGGGCGGCGGTGGCGCCGGCGGGCGGCTGGTCGGTCTGCGGGGCAGGGGCGGACATGCGCGTCTCCGGGCTCGGTTCGGAAGGCGGGGTGGAAGGGCTCAGCTCGGCCAGGGAAAGGCCGGTGGCGGCGATCACCGCCGGCCAGTGCTTGGCGGGGATGGCGCGCGCCTGGCGCCATTTCCGCACTGCCTCGGTGCCGACGCCGCAGCGCTCGGCCACCGCCTCGGGGCCGCCCATCAGGGCGATGATGTCTTCCACGGACCGCATGACGGGAGTCATATGGGAAGAAATTTCCCAACGGAAGGAATTTCTCCGGGTTGGGAAAATTTTTCCGGACGCGGCTGTGCCGGCGCTTCCGCCCGCCTTCCCCTGGCGGAAGGCAGGCGGAGCCGCTTTATACGCCGCACCCCGAGAGGAGAGAGAGATGACCCTGCGCGAGCGCTTCACCGCCGAGCTGAAGGCGGCGATGATGGCCAAGGATGCGGCCCGCACCTCCACCATCCGCATGATCATGGCCAAGCTGAAGGACACCGACATCGCCGCCCGGCCGTCGGGCGTGGACCAGGTGCCGGAGGAGCAGATCGTGGCCATGCTGCGCGGCATGGTGAAGTCCCGCCGCGAGAGCGTGGAGATGTATGCCCAGGGTGGCCGGCAGGAGCTGGCCGACAAGGAGGCCGCCGAGATCGCCGTGATCGAGGGGTTCCTGCCGCAGCAGATGGACGAGGCGGCGATGCGGCAGGCGGTGGCCGATGCGGTGGCCGAGAGCGGCGCGGCCTCGGTGAAGGAGATGGGCAAGGTGATGGCCGTGCTGAAGGCGAAGCACGCCGCGACGATGGACATGGCCAAGGCCGGCCCGCTGGTGAAGGCGGCGCTGGGCGGCTGACCGGTCCCGACGGACAGAAAAAAAGATGGGGGTCCGGGGGAATTCCTTCCCCCGGCCTTTTTCCTGCTAAGCCCTGAGCATGTCCCTGCCGCCCAATTTCCTGGATGAGCTCCGGCTCCGCACGCCGCTGGCGCCGCTGATCGGGCGCAGCGTGAAGCTGACGCGGGCGGGGCGGCAATGGCGCGGCTGCTGCCCCTTCCATGGCGAGAAGTCGCCATCCTTCTATGTCTATGACGACCATTATCACTGCTTCGGCTGTGGCGCGCATGGCGATGCCATCGCCTATGTGATGCAGACGCAGGGGGCGAGCTTCCCCGAGGCGGTGGAGCGGCTGGCGGCCGAGGCGGGGCTCGAGGTGCCGAAGGCCACCCCGCAGCAGGCCAAGCGGGAGGCGCGGCAGCGCGACCTGCATGATGTGATGGCGGCGGCCAGCGAGGCCTTCCAGCGCCGGCTGCGCCTGCCGGAGGGTCGTGGCGGACTTGATTACCTGCTGCGTCGCGGCCTGAGCGAGGAGACCATCCGCCGTTTCGGCCTGGGCTGGTCGGGCGGCGGGCGCGGCGCGCTGGCGGCGGACCTGAAGCCGCAGGGCATCGAGACGCGGCAGCTGGTCGAGGCCGGGCTGATGCGCGCCGGCGAGGGCGACAGCCCGCCCGCCGACCTGTTCTTCAACCGCGTGATGTTCCCGATCCGCGACCGGCGCGGGCGCATCGTCTCCTTCGGCGGGCGGGTGCTGGGCGATGGCCAGCCGAAATACGTCAACGGGCCGGAGACCGAGCTCTTCTCCAAGCGCCGCAACCTCTATGCGCTGGATCTGGCGCGGGAGGCCGCCTTCAAGGGCGCGCCGGTGGTGGTGGTGGAGGGCTACATGGACGTCATCGCCCTGCACCAGGCCGGGTTCGGCGGTGCCGTGGCGCCGCTCGGCACCGCGCTGACCGAGGAGCAGCTGGCCGAGCTGTGGCGCATCGCGCCGCAGCCGGTGCTGTGCTTCGACGGCGACAAGGCCGGCGCCCGCGCCGCCGCACGGGCCGCGGAGCTGGCGCTGCCGCTGCTCTCGCCGGAGCGCAGCCTGTCCTTCGCCACCCTGCCGGCGGGGGAGGACCCGGACACGCTGGTGGGCCGTGGCGGCCCGGCCGCCTTCCGCGCCGTGCTGGAGGCGGCGAGGCCGCTCTCCGAGGTGCTGTATGGCATGCTGGCCGAGAAGCATCCCGGCACCACGCCGGAGGCGCGCGCGGCGCTGCGCCATGCGCTGGAGGGGGCGGCGGGCAGCATCCCGGACAAGTTCCTGGCCGGCGAGTATCGCCGCCAGCTGCTGGACCGGTTCTTCGAGAGCGGCCGAAGCCGGCCGCAGCCGGGCGGCGGCGGGCGCGGCTTCGGCGGTGGCGGCTTCGGCAAGGGCGGTTTCGGCAAGGGCGGCTTCGGCGGGCGCGGCCGGCCCGGCCCGCCGCCGCTCGCCCTGCCGCGGCCGGAGATCGATCCCGGCCAGGTGCGGCAGGAACAGGCGCGCTGCCTGCTGGCCATCGCCTTCGCGCATCCCTGGCTGCTGCCGGAGGTGGAGGAGGCCTTCGCCGCGCTCGACCTGCCGGAGGGGCTGGCGCAGCGGCTGCAGCACATTCTGTTGTCATGGCCGCACCAGCACGGGCTGGGCGAGCAGGGCCGGGTTGAAGCCGAGGCGCTGCTCGACCACCTGCAAGCCATGGAGCCCGAGGGCCATGCCTGGCTGCGGCAGGCGCCGAAGCTGCTGCCGGCGGCGGCGCAGGCCGGGGCGCTGCCCAAGCTGGTGGCCGAGCAATGGTGGTATTTCTTCGGCTGCCTGCGCGGCGAGGCGGCGCTGCGCGCCGAGCTGGCGGAGGCGGAGCGGGAGCTGGCCGCCGCCGGCACCCCGGCGGCGCAGACCCGCATGATCCGGCTGAAGGAGCTGCTCTCGGCCCAGCTGCGCGGCGAGGTGGAGGAGGAGGGCGGCGGGTTCTAGCCCGCCTTCCGGCCCGCTCCGGGTCGGGCCGGTGACGTTTCGCCGGGCCGCTCTTGTGCGGGCGGGGGGCTGGGCGTTATGGCCCGAGGGTGGCGTTTGTTGCGGACCCCCGCATTTGCCTGTCAGGGACGGGGCCGCTAGGACCAGGGCAAGGCATCACCGGTACAATGCCGGGCGAGGTCAGACGGAGCGGATCGGCATGGCGAGCAAGGTCGCGAACGGCACCGACACGGTCGAGAACCGCGATGAGGCGGTGGAGGGAGCGCTGCTCGACATCCTCTCCGCGGCGGTCAAGAAGCTGATCGCGCGGGGCAAGGAACGCGGCTACGTCACCTATGACGAGCTGAACCAGGCGCTGCCCTCCGAAGAGGTCTCCTCCGAGCTGATCGAGGACACCATGGCGATGCTGAGCGAGCTCGGCATCAATGTGGTGGAGGCCGAGGAGACCGAGGAGGCGGAGGGCGCCGCCAAGCCCGCCGCCAAGGCCGAGGGCGCCGAGGAGGACGAGGAGGAAGAGGGCGGCGGCAATGTGGACGAGGAGAGCCTCGGCCGCACCGACGACCCCGTCCGCATGTATCTCCGGGAGATGGGCAGCGTCGAGCTGCTCTCCCGCGAGGGCGAGATCGCCATCGCCAAGCGCATCGAGGCCGGGCGCGACATGATGATCGGCGGGCTCTGCGAGAGCCCGCTGACCTTCCAGGCCATCCTCACCTGGCACAATGCGGTCAAGGAAGGCCGCATGCTGCTGCGCGACGTGATCGACCTGGAGGCGACCGCCGCCGCCGAGAACCCCGAGGCCGCGCCGGCCCCGGATGAGGAATTCGAGGAAGGCGAGGAGGGCGAGGGCATGGGCCTCTCCCTCTCCGCGCTCGAAGAAAAGCTGAAGCCGGAGGCGCTGGCCACCTTCGAGGCCATCGAGGAGCTGTACGGCAAGCTGCAGAAGCTCTCGCTGAAGCGGATGGAGGCCTACACGGCCGGCGAGGAATTCGCCTCCCGCACCGAGAAGACCTATGAGAAGCAGCGGCTGGAGCTGGTCGCCCTCGTCGAGAAGGTGCAGCTGCACAACAACCGGATCGAGGAGCTGGTCGACCAGCTCAAGGGGCTGAACCGGCGCATCACCTCGCTGGAGGGGCAGGTGCTGCGCCTGGCCGAGGGCAGCCGCGTCAAGCGCGAGGACTTTTTGCAGTATTGGCGGGGCGCCGAGATCGATCCCGCCTGGTTCGAGCGCATCTCGGCCCTGCCGCAGAAATCCTGGAAGAACTTCATCGAGCGCTCGCGCCAGGATGTCGAGCAGATCCGCACCCAGCTCTCCAACACCGCGGCGCTGACCGGCCTGCCGGTGGACGAGTTCAAGCGGGTCTACGCCACCGTCTCGCGCGGCGAGCGCGACATGACCCAGGCGAAGAAGGAGATGATCGAGGCCAACCTCCGTCTCGTCATCTCGATCGCCAAGAAATACACCAATCGCGGCCTGCAATTCCTGGATTTGATCCAGGAGGGCAATATCGGCCTGATGAAGGCGGTCGATAAGTTCGAGTATCGCCGCGGCTACAAATTCTCGACCTACGCCACCTGGTGGATCCGGCAGGCGATCACCCGCAGCATCGCCGACCAGGCGCGCACCATCCGCATCCCCGTGCACATGATCGAGACGATCAACAAGCTGGTGCGCACCTCGCGCCAGATGCTGCACGAGATCGGCCGCGAGCCGCAGCCCGAGGAACTGGCCGAGAAGCTCGGCATGCCGCTGGAGAAGGTGCGGAAAGTCCTCAAGATCGCCAAGGAGCCGATCTCCCTCGAGACGCCGATCGGCGACGAGGAGGACAGCCATCTCGGCGACTTCATCGAGGACAAGGCGGCGATCATCCCGCTGGACGCCGCCATCCAGTCCAACCTGCGCGAGGCGACGACCCGCGTGCTGGCCAGCCTGACCCCGCGCGAGGAGCGGGTGCTGCGCATGCGCTTCGGCATCGGCATGAACACCGACCACACGCTCGAAGAGGTCGGCCAGCAGTTCAACGTGACGCGCGAGCGCATCCGCCAGATCGAGGCCAAGGCGCTGCGCAAGCTGAAGCACCCCAGCCGCAGCCGCAAGCTGCGCAGCTTCCTGGACAATTGAGCATGGCGCTGTCGCTGGTGGAGCCCGCGGTCCGGGTGGCGGTGGACGTCACCTTCCTGCGCATGGCCGCGCCCCCCGCCGATGCGCCGCCGCCGCTGCCCGAGGGGGTGCGGCTGGAGCGGCTGGCGCGCTGCTCCGTGCCCTTCTACCGCTTCCTCTACAACACGGTCGGCCAGGATTACGTCTGGTGGCTGCGCCGCGCGGCGGCCGATGAGGAACTGGCCCGGGTGCTGGGCGACCCGGCGGTGTCGATCCATGTGCTCTACCAGGGGGGCGAGCCGGCCGGCTTCTTCGAACTGGAGCAGCGCCAGGGCGGCACCACCAACCTGGCCTATTTCGGCCTGCTGCCGCGCGCCGTCGGCACCGGCATCGGCCGCGCCTTCCTGCGCGCCGCCATCGACACCGCCTGGGCCGGCGGCTGCGACCTGCTGACGGTGAACACCTGCACCGCCGACCATGCGCGCGCGCTGCCGAACTACCTGGCCGCCGGCTTCACCCGGCTGCGCACGGTGCGCGAGATCTGGCCCGTGCCGCTGCGCCTTGGCCTGCGGGTGCCGGAGCGGCTGCTGGCCTGAGCATACCGCCGGCCATGGCGGCCGGCGTGCCGCCTTAGCCCATCCTTGAGGGTTTCCGGCCCAGCCTCGCGCCATGCCTCGGGCAGTGCGGGAGGATGGTTTGGCGCGGGACGAGACGGGGGCTTCGCCCTCCTGGCTGAAGCGGCTGCCGCTGTCGGCGCGCCTGGGGGCGCTGGCGCTGGTGGCGCTGCTGGCGCTCGGCGCGCTGTCGGCCATGGCGGCGCGGCAGCAGGCCCGGGCGCTGGAGGAAGGCCGCATCGCCATGCTGCGCGCCGTGGTCGAGAGCGTGCTCTCCATCGCCGCGCGCGAGGCGGCGGAGGAACAGGCCGGCCGCGCCAGCCGGGCCGAGGCGCAGGCCAGCGCGCTGCGCGCCATCCGCGCCCTGCGCTATGGCGGCGAGGAATACGTCTTCATCACCGACCTCCAGGCGCGCATGGTGCTGCACCCGATCCGCCCGGCGCTGGAGGGGCAGGATGTCGGGCCGATGCGCGACCCGACCGGCTTCCCGCTGTTCCGCGCCTTCGTCGAGGTGGTGCAGCGCGCCGGCAGCGGCATGGTGCCCTATCTCTGGCCGCGCCCGGGCAGCGAGCAGCCGGTGGAGAAGCTGAGCTTCGTGCAGGGCTTCGCCCCCTGGGGCTGGGTGGTCGGCACCGGCGTCTATGTGGACGATCTGCGCGCGGCGCAGCGCGGCGCGATGGTGTCCCTGGCCGGCATCGCGCTCGGCGTCGCGCTGGTGCTGCTGCTGCTGGCGCTGTGGATCGGCCGCGGCATCACCCGGCCGCTGGCGGCGCTGGCCGGGCGGATGCGCGGCCTGGCGGCGGGGGAGCTGGCGGCGCCGG
>NZ_GG770778.1:655487-663010 GCF_000164635.1 Pseudoroseomonas cervicalis ATCC 49957
GCCGACGCCGGCCTGATCCCGCCCGGCCCGCCCGCCCCCTCGCGGCGGGGCGGGGGCAGGAAAAAAAGCGCGGCGCTTGGCGCGCCAGCGCCGGACCGGTAGAACCGGGGCCGAACCTCTGCCCGGAAGTATGGTCATGGCCGCTCACCAGTACGTCTACGTGATGAAGGATCTCACCAAGTCCTACCCGGGCGGGCGTGAGATCTTCAAAGGCATCACGCTCTCCTTCCTGCCCACCGCCAAGATCGGCGTGCTGGGGCCCAACGGCGCCGGCAAGTCGACGCTGATGCGCATCATGGCGGGCCAGGACAAGGAGTTCGGCGGCGAGGCCTGGGCGGCCGAGGGCGTGCGCGTCGGCTACCTGTCGCAGGAGCCGCAGCTCGACCCCACCAAGACGGTCGGCGAGAATGTCCGCGACGCCTTCGGCACGCTGGCCGCCGACCTCGAGCGCTTCAACGAGATCTCGATGAAGTTCGCCGAGGAGATGAGCGAGGAGGAGATGAACACCCTCCTCGCCGAGCAGGCCGAGCTGCAGGAGCGGATCGACGCCAACAATGGCTGGGAGCTGGACCGCACCATCGACATCGCGCTCGACGCGCTGCGCTGCCCGCCGGCCGAGAGCCCGGTGACCAACCTCTCGGGCGGCGAGCGCCGGCGCGTGGCGCTGTGCAAGCTGCTGCTCGAGAAGCCGGACCTGCTGCTGCTCGACGAGCCGACCAACCACCTCGACGCCGAGAGCGTGTCCTGGCTGGAGAAGACGCTGCGCGACTACCAGGGCGCCGTGCTGGTGGTCACCCATGACCGCTACTTCCTGGACAACGTGACCAACTGGATCCTCGAGGTCGATCGCGGCCGCGGCATCCCGTATGAGGGCAACTACTCCGCCTACCTCGCCGCCAAGCGCAAGCGCCTGGCGCAGGAGGAGAAGGAGGAGAGCACCCGCCAGCGCCAGCTGGCCGAGGAGCAGGAATGGATCGGCCGCAGCCCGGCCGCCCGCCAGGCCAAGAGCAAGGCGCGCATCCAGGCCTATGAGGAGCTGCTGGCCAAGAGCCAGGAGCGTGCCCCGGACCCGACCGAGATCCAGATCCCGCCCGCGCCGCGCCTGGGCAACCTCGTCATCGAGGCCGAGGGGCTGCGCAAGGGCTTCGGCAACAACCTGCTGATCGACGGCCTGTCCTTCAAGCTGCCGCCGGGCGGCATCGTCGGCGTCATCGGCCCGAACGGCGCCGGCAAGTCGACGCTGTTCAAGATGATCACCGGCAAAGAGCAGCCGGATGGCGGCACGCTGAAGATCGGTGACACCGTCTCCCTCGGCTATGTCGACCAGAGCCGCGACACGCTGGATGACAAGCGCACCGTCTGGCAGGAGATCTCGGACGGCGAGGACATGATCATGATGGGCAAGCGCGCCGTGCCGAGCCGCGCCTATGCCGCCGCCTTCAACTTCAAGGGCGGCGACCAGCAGAAGCCGGTCGGCGTGCTCTCGGGCGGCGAGCGCAACCGCGTCCACCTCGCCAAGATGCTGCGCAAGCCGCACAACGTCATCCTGCTCGACGAGCCGACCAACGACCTCGACGTCGACACGCTGCGCGCGCTCGAGGAGGCGCTGGTGGAGTTCGCCGGCTGCGCCGTGATCATCTCGCATGATCGCTGGTTCCTCGACCGGCTGGCGACGCACATCATGTCCTTCGAGGGCGACAGCCACGTCGAATGGTTCGAGGGCAACTATCAGGCCTATGAGGCCGACCGACGTCGACGCCTTGGCGCGGCGGCCGATCAGCCGCACCGGATCAAGTACCGGCCGCTCACCCGGTAACCGGATGGACGGCCTGGCGCGGGTGGAAGCCCCGCAGACGGTGCGCACGCCGCGTCTGGTGCTGCGCCCGGTCGGCCCTGGGCATCTGCCGGAGCTCGTCGCCCTGAAGGGGGACGAGGCCGCCTTCGGCCTGATGCTGCACGGCACCCGCAGCCCGGCCGAGGTCGCGGAGGAGCTGCAGGACGACATCGCCTTCTGGGCGGTGCGCGGCTACGGCACCTGGGCGGTGCACCGGGCGGAGGACGATGCCTTCCTTGGCATCACCGCCCTGGCCGAGCGGCCGGATGGCCGCGGCGTGGCGCTGCGCTTTGCCCTCTGGCCGCACACGCGCGGCCGCGGCTATGCGCGGGAGGCGGCGCGCGCCGCGCTGGATTTCGGCCATGGCACGGCCCGCCTGCCGCGCATCATCGCCGTGGCGCGGGAGGACAATCTGGCCTCGCGCGGGGTGCTGGAGGATATCGGCATGCGTCCGGTGGCGGAGTTCCCGCGCGCCGGGCACCGCATGCTGGTCTATGAGAGCCTGCGGCCGCCGCCGCCGCCCGCCCAGCAGGGCGGCTGAGCGGCGCCGCTACCGGAGCGACGGATCGGGCCGGGGAAGGGCGCTTCCCCGGCCTTTTCCATGCCGGGGCGGCCTGTGCCTGCCACAATGTTTCCCCATCCGATCAATGGCATGGGTGGAATTGCGGTTGAAATAAGGCAGTTCTGCCACATTCCTGTTGAAACCAGGGCAGGCTGGTGCGATAGCCCCGGCCCAGGGAGGAGCAAGACCAGGCTGAAGGAGGCCATGTTGGGTCCGCTCCGCATCATCATGCTCGCGGCACTGCTGCTGCCGCTGCTGGCCACCGCCCCGGCCACGGCGCAGGAGGCGCGCGGCCTGCTGCCGCAGGGCGTCACGCTGCGCGCCGCCATCGGCGGCGCCGTGCCCTATGCCCGCAAGGAATCCTATCTGGTGGCGACGCTGGGCGGCGAGAAATCCGGCAAGATCGCCTTCGCCGGCAGCCTGCCGCTCTCCAGCCTCAGCCGCCCGGTCTTCGAGACGCGGCCGCTCTATGTGCTGGGCGGCGGCGTCGCGCTCGGCCGGGTCGGTGCCGGGCACCTGTCGCTGGACGGCCAGATCGCCGCCGCCGCCGAGCGTCCGCAGGACGAGCCGCGCCCGCTGCTGGGCCTGGCCCGGCTGCGGCTGGTGTTCTGACCCCTCAGGCCCCGCGCCGCCGCGCCAGCAGCCGCACGCCGAGGATGGCGCCGCCGATCACCAGGAAGGACAGGGCGGTGGAGACGGTGCCGAGCGCGTAGAGCACCGGCGTCGTCACCGTCGTCGTCATGCCGAGGATCTCCAGCGGCAGGGTGTTGCCGCTGCCCGCCGTCAGCAGCGTGCGGGCGAACTCGTCGAAGGACAGGGTGAAGCCGAACAGCGCGATGCCGACGACGCTCGGCGCGATGATCGGCAGCACCACATGCCAGAAGCTCTGCCAGGGCGTCGCGCCCATGTCGCGCGCCGCCTCCTCCCAGCTGCGGTCGAAGCGGTTGAACACGGCGAACATGATCAGCAGGCCGAAGGGCAGGGTCCAGGTCAGCTGCGCGCCGAAGGCCGAGGAATACCAGGCCGGCTCCCACTCCATCAGGTTGAACAGCAGCCCGATGCCGAGGCTGACCAGGATCGAGGGCACGATCAGGCTGGCCAGCGTCAGGTAGAACAGCACCGTGCTGCCGGCGAAGCGGCGGCGGAACGCCATGCCGGCGGCCAGCGAAATGACCACCGTGCTCGCCGTCACCATCGCCGCCAGCAGCAGCGTGCGCGTCATCGAGGCGCCGAGATCGCCCACCGCCTGCGGCTGGAACAGCCGCGCGAACCAGTGCAGCGACACGCCGTTCATCGGGAAGGTCAGCCCGCCATCCGGCCCCTGGAAGGAGAGGATGGTGATGGTCAGTGTGGGCCCATAGAGGAACAGCAGGAACAGGGCGAACAGGCTGCCCAGCAGCAGCCGCGCGGCGCGTCCGGGCATCGCCTACAGCTCCTTGCGGATGTCGATGGCGCGCAGCATGGCGCCCACCAGCAGCAGCACCATGGCCAGCAGCACCACCGCATTGGCCGCCGCCGCCGGATACTGCATCAGCCCGATCTGGTTGCTGATCATCAGCCCGACCGAGGCGCTCTGCCCGCCGCTCATCAGCCGCACCGTGGCGAAATCGCCCATCACCAGCACGACGACGAAGATGCTGCCGATGCCGATGCCCGGCTTGCACAGCGGCAGGATGACGCACCATAGCGTCTGCCAGAAGCCCGCCCCGGCATCGCGCGCCGCCTCCAGCAGCCTTCGGTCGATGCGCATCATGGTGTTGAAGATCGGCACCACCATGAACAGCGTGTAGAGATGCACGAAGGCGAGGATCACCGCGAAATCCGAGAACAGCAGGAATTCCAGCGGCTGCTCGATCGCGCCCATGCCGATCAGCGCGCTGTTCAGGATGCCGTTGCGGCCCAGGAAGGGCACCCAGGCGATCATGCGGATCAGGTTGGAGGTCCAGAAGGGCACGGTGCACAGCACGAACAGCACCATGCGCAGCGTCGGGCTCTGCACCACGAAGGCCAGGAAATAGGCCAGCCAGAACCCGAGGCCGAGCGTCACCGCCCAGGTGACGGCGGCGAAATACACCGTCTTCAGATAGGTCTGCCAGGTGACGCGGGAGGCGAAGACCTCCCGGTAGTTGGTCAGCACGAAATCCGGGATCAGGCTGAAGCTGTCATAATCGTAGAAGCTGACGATGACGAGCATGGCCAGCGGCACCAGCAGGAAGGCCGCCAGCACCAGCGCCAAAGGCGCGGCCTGCAGCCAGGGGAACCATCGGGTCATCAATGCTCCGCGTCACTCGGGCCCAGGCCAGGGGGCGCTGCCCCCTGGACCCCCGCCGGGGGAATAGGATTCCCCCGGACCCCGCCGGTCCTTATGCAGCGATGAACTCGTTCCATTTCTGGACCATGTAGCGGTCCTCGTTCATCACCGAGTTCCAGCACACCACCCGGCCCATGCGCTCCTGGAAGGAACCGCCATCGCGCACCGCGCCGGCCTTCTCCATCACCTTGCCATCGGGCGCGATGATGTCGCTGGCGGCGGGCTTGCCCTCCATCCAGTAGCCCCATTCGTTCTCGGTCATCTGCGCCTTCGCCGTCTCCAGCACCGCCGAGTAGTAGCCCTGGCGGTTGAGGAAGGCGCCGGCCCAGCCGGAGAGATACCAGTTCAGGTATTCATAGGCGGCGTCGAGTTGCAGGCCCGACAGGTGACGCATCAGCCCGAGGCCCGAGCCCCAGGCGCGATAGCCCTCCTCCAGCGGCTGGTAGACGCAGGGAATGCCGCGGGAGCGCACCGCGGTGACGGCCGGCGACCACATCGACTGGATCACCACCTCGCCCGAGGCCATCAGGTTGACGCTCTCGTCGAAGGTCTTCCAGAAGGCGCGGAACTGCCCGGCGCGCTTGGCCTCGATCAGGAAGGCGATGGTCTGGTCGATCTCCGCCCGGGTCATGTTGCCCTTGTCGGCGTATTTCACCAGGCCGGCGCTCTCGGCCACCATGGCCGCGTCCATGATGCCGATGCCCGGGATGTTCAGGATGCTGGCCTTGCCCTTGAAGGCCGGGTCCAGCAGGTCGCGCCAGTTGCGGATCGGCCGGCCCACCAGATCGGGGCGGATGCCCAGCGTGTCGGCATTGTAGATGGTGGGCAGCAGCGTCATCAGCCCGGTGCGCTCGCTGGCGAAGCCGCGCGCATTGGCGTCCGGCACGAAGCCCACGGAATAGGGGCTGGTGCCCTGCGCCACCACCGAATCCGGCGTCAGCTTGCCCGTGGTGAAGATCGGCACGATCTTGTCGGCCAGCTTGATCCGGCTGGTGTCGATCGGCTGCATCACCCCGGTCGGGTAGACCTTCTTGATGCTGAAATACTCGATATCGGCGATGTCGAAGCTGCGCGACTGCGTGGCGGCGCGCTGCGCCACCGCATCCGTGTCGGTCACCGTCAGCTGCAGGGTGAAGCCCAGATCCTTCTTCACCTGCTCGGCGATCGGGTTCAGCCCGGAGACGCCGGTGCCGATCTGCCGCAGCGTGACGTTGCGGATGTTCTGCGCCCAGATCGTCGGGAAGCCGGTGACGGCGCCGCTGCCCAGCGCCGCGCCGGCCAGCGCCAGCGCGCCGCGCCGGGTGAGGGAGGTCTTCGTCTCGGTCATTCGCACGCTCTCCTGTCCAGTCTTGCTCTTGCGGCGCGTCAGGCGGCGCCCTGGGGCAGGGGGTGCGCGTCGCGCGCCTCCCAGCCCAGGGTGGCGGCCTCGCCCGGCGCGACGGGCGAGGCATGGAACTCGGCATCCGGCAGCAGCGCCTCGGCGGTCTGGCCATCGGCGGCGCGCAGCACCACGCGCACCGCGGCGCCCTGGTATTCGACGGCGCTGACATGGCCGGACAGGCTTGGGCCGGACAGGCTCGGGGCCCCCGGCGCGGCGGCGAGCCTGGTGCGGTCGGTGCGCACGGCGAAGCGGCCCTGCGGCAGGGCGATGACATTGTGCCCGCCGATGAAGCGGGCGACGAAGGCGCTGGCCGGGCGCTCGAAGATCTCGCGCGGCGGGCCGGCCTGGGCGATGCGCCCCTGGTCCATGACGACGGCGATGTCGGACAGCGCCATCGCCTCCTCCTGCCCATGCGTCACATGGATGAAGCTGATGCCCAGCTCGCGCTGCAGCCGCTTCAGCTCCTCGCGCATCTGGGTGCGCAGGAAGGGGTCGAGGGCGGAGAGCGGCTCGTCCAGCAGCAGCACCTTGGGGCTGGTGATCAGCGCGCGCGCCAGCGCCACGCGCTGCTGCTGCCCGCCGGAAAGCTGCGCCGGCAGCCGCTCCGCCATCTTCTCCAGCTGCACCAGGCGCAGGAATTCGCGGGCGCGGGCCAGCCGCTCCACCTTGGCGACGCCGCGCATGCGCAAACCGAAGGCGATGTTCTCCAGCGCCGTCAGGTGCGGGAACAGGGCGTAGGACTGGAACATCATCGCCGTGCCGCGCGCCGCCGGCGGCAGGGCGGTGACATTGCGCCCGGCCAGCAGGATGTCGCCCTCGCTGACCGCCTCATGCCCGGCGATCATGCGCAGCGTGCTGGTCTTGCCGCAGCCCGAGGGGCCGAGCAGGCAGCAATAGCTGGCCGGCGGAATCGCCAGCGAGATCGCCTCCACCGCCAGCGCCGCGCCGTAGCGCTTGCTGACGCCGACCAGTTCCACATCCGCGCGCAATCGACCCGCCCCGTTGCTGTGCTGCCGTCCGGGAACAGAGCAAGCGCCATACCACAGCCGTTCCGGGCCCGGACGGGCCTCGCAGCGGGGCCCTAGGCCGTGCGGCTGCCCGGCCGCGATGCAGCGCCGCGCCCCGGTTGCACAGCGGCCGGGCAGGGGAGGGATGATACCAGTTCCATTTCCTGGCAATCCTTCCCCTATTCTGATGATGCGGTGCAGGGGGCCGCACGCTGCAATTCCCCCAGGAGAGTGCGAATGCCGGATGCGACGATCTTTTGCCCGACCTTGTCTGATCGCGACTTGTCCGATGTCGGATCAGTATGCCGGGAGCTCGACGATCTGGTGGAACTCGCCTGGGAACCAGGCTGGGCGCCGCAGGCGCTGGCCCGGCTGGTCGCCCTGTGCGGCCGGCTGCGCGCCACGCGCGACGCGGCCGGCTGGCAGGC
>NZ_GG770778.1:663784-678165 GCF_000164635.1 Pseudoroseomonas cervicalis ATCC 49957
CCCGGCCCCGGCGCCGAAGCCCGTGCCGGTGGCATTGCCGGGCGCGGGCCGGTCGCCGCCATTGCGGATCTCGTTCTGGCGGCGCTGGCGATAGGCGCTGCGCAGCGTCGCATAGGGGTCGAGGCTGGTCGCCTTGACATCGTCGATCGCGTCCAGCAGGCCCTCGCGGGTGTCGAGCACCGTCAGGCCGAGCTGGACATAGCCCAGATTCTCCAGCGTGTTGTCACCATTGGCCACCACCCAGGTCAGCGGGTTCGCGGCCATGTCCACCCCAAACCCGGTAAGGTCGCGCGGGTTGCTCGGCCCCAGCACGGGGAGGAACAGGTAGGGGCCCTCGCCCACGCCCCAGACCGCCAGGGTCTGGCCGAAATCCTCGCTATGCGCGGGCAGGCCGAAATCCTTGGCGACGTCGAAGATGCCGCCCAGGCCCAGCGTCGTGTTCAGCAGGAAGCGGCCGAGCGTGGTGCCGAAGCGCTGCGTCTCGCCCTGCAGCCCGTCATTGATCAGGATGACCGGGCTGCGCAGATTGGCCAGCACGTTGCGGATGCCGCCGCGCACCGGCTGCGGGATGGCGAAGCGGTAGACCTGCGCCGCCGGGCGCAGCAGCACCGTGTCGATGCCGTCATGCACCGCGTACATGGTGCGGTTGAAGGGCTCGAGTGGGTCGTTGGTCTGCTCGTACTCGGCCAGGGCCTCCGGCTCGCTCGCCGGCGGACGGGTGGCGCAACCGGACACGGCCAGCAGGCCGAGCAGCACGAGAAGCGGGCGGCGAAGGGAGCGCATGGATGGCGTGGTCCTGAAGGGGGACAGGGGGCGGGCAGAGAGGCTTACATACATGCTGGGATGAATGTATGGAACAGCCAAAGGTCAAGCTGCCCGGAACAACGTTGCGTGCGCGGGGCGGATGCAGGCCCCGTTCATTTCCGCGCGGCGGTGCAGTAAGTGTAGCGCATGAACCACCTCGCCGACCACGCCGCCTCCACCGCCCTGGCGTCCGACCGCCAGGGCACGCTGCATCGCTGGCTGACGGGCCCGCGCGTGGCCGGGTTGCCGGTGCCGAGCGAGCAGCCCGCCCCGGCCTTGTCCTTCGAGTTCTTCCCGCCGCGGACCGAGGCGCTGGAGCAGCAGCTCTGGTCCTGCATCCGCCGGCTGGAGCCGCTGGCGCCGCGCTTCGTTTCCGTCACCTATGGCGCGGGCGGCACGACGCAGGAGCGCACCCACGCCACGGTGGCGCGGCTGGTGGCCGAGACCAGCCTGACGCCCGCCGCCCACCTGACCTGCGTCGGCGCCAGCCGCGCCGAGGTGGACGAGGTGGCGCGCCGCTACTGGGAGGCCGGGGTGCGCCATATCGTGGCGCTGCGCGGCGACGCGCCGGCGGGCGAGGCCGGCTATGTCCCGCACCCCGAGGGCTATGCCTATGCCGCCGACCTGGTGGCCGGGCTGAAGCGCATCGGCGATTTCGAGATCTCGGTCGCGGCCTATCCCGAGACGCACCCGACCGCGGTCTCGGCCGAGCAGGACCTCGACAACCTGAAGCGCAAGATCGATGCCGGGGCGACCCGCGCCATCACCCAGTATTTCTTCGACACCGAGCTGTATCTGCGGTTCCTCGACCGTTGCCTGGCGGCCGGCATCACCGTGCCGATCGTGCCGGGCATCCTGCCCGTGTCGAATTTCACCCAGGTGAAGAAGTTCTCCGCCATGTGCGGCGCCTCGGTGCCGCCCTGGATGGGCAAGCTGTTCGAGGGGCTGGAGGAGGACGCCGACACCCGCCGCATGGTGGCCGCCGCGCTCGCCGCCGAGCAGGTGCGGCTGTTGCAGGCCAATGGCGTGGACGAGTTCCATTTCTACACGCTGAACCGGGCGGATCTCAGCTACGCCATCGCGCATATCCTGGGCGCCCGACCGAAGGCTTGAATATCAGAATCTTCTTTTTCTGAAGAAAAAGAAGCAAAAAGACTTCTTTCAGTTTGGCGTCCCGCCTCAGGCCATAGGCGGGACGCCAAATGACAAAAGTTTTTTGGTTCTTTTTTCTAAAAAAGAACCCTTAATTGATTCTCCGATAAAAACTCTTCAGCAGAAACGGGCTGAGGAACAGCGGAAACTGGCACAGCGCGAAGAACAGCAGGATGCGCGCATCCGTGCTGGCCGGCAGCACCGCCAGATAAAGCGCCATGTTCCGGTTGCCCGAGAGCAGCCCGGCCGACAGCGCCACGCGCTTCCCCGCCGGCCACAGCACCAGCGCTGTCAACGCATTGAGGGCGAAACTGCCGGCGAAGGCGAGCGCGATGCCGCCGAGGACAAAGCCGGGCTCGGCCAGCAGCCGGGCCAGCACCCCGTCCATCACCCCGAAGCCGTAGAACACCACCAGCAGCACCACCGCCCCGTCCACCGAGCGGCCCCAGCGGTGCAGCCGCGCCGGCCCGGCCAGGCGGCGGATGACCAGCGAGAGCAGCAGCGGCAGCCCGACCACCAGCGCCAGCCGCGCCATCAGCCCGGTGACCGAGAGCGACAGGTCGATGCCGAGCAGGCCGAGCGCCAGCGGCGGCGCGGTGAAGGGCACCAGCAGGGTGGAGAGGAGGGAGGCGACGAGCGCGATCTCCCCGTCCAGCCCGACCAGCCGGGCGAAGGCGGGGGAGGAGGTGGCGGCGCAGCCGGTGGCCATGATGACCAGGGCGGCGCCGAGCGGCCCGTCCAGCCCGGTGGCCCTGGCCACCGCCCAGGCCAGCAGCGGGCAGGCCAGCAGCAGCCAGGCCAGCAGCGCCGCGACCAGCGCCGGGCGCCGCAGATAGGAGAGCACCTGGGCGGGATCGACCCGCAGCAGCACCAGCGTCATCAGCAGGGCGACGGTGGGTGTCACCACGTCGCGCAGCGCGCTGGCCAGGGGCGGGATGAACAGCCCGGCGAAAATGCCCAGGGCCAGCAGCAGGCCGCCCTGGCGCGCGCTCGCCTCCAGCAGGCGGATCGGCAGGCTCAGGATGGCGAATCCCCCGCTTCCGGCGGCCAGCGGTTGGCCGCGTTCGCTCCCCGTTCTATATCCAGGGGGTGCGCGCGCCAATCCTCCTTCCGGTTCTCCTCGCCCTGACCCTGGGTCCCGTCCTCTGGCCGGCCGCCCCGGCCCTGGCGGGCTGCGCCGATCCACCCGCGCCCGCGGTGGATTGGCGGCGCTGCCTGCTGGATGGGCGCGACCTGTCGGGCGCCGACCTGTCGGGCGCCGTGCTGCGCGACACCAGCTTCGCGCGCGGCCGGCTGAATGGGGCGAAGCTCAGCGGGGCGGAGGCGCCGGGGGCGCGTTTCACCTCGGCCGAGGCCAGCGAGGCCGATTTCACCGGCGCGATCCTGCGCGGCGCCGAGTTCACCCGCGCCACGCTGCGCGGCGCCAAGCTGGTGCGGGCCGATCTGCGCGGCGCCCGCTTCTTCCGCGCCGACCTGACCGGGGCCGAGCTGACCGGCGCCCGGCTGGACGGTGCCGACCTGTCCACCGCCACCCTGGACGGCGCGCTCTGGGTGGATGGGGAGACGCGCTGCGCCGCCGGTTCCGTGGGGGCCTGCCAATGAGCTACGAGATGAGCGGCCCCCGCGGCCTCGACCCGGCGGATGACTACCTGGCCCGGCTGAACCCCGAGCAGCGCGCGGCGGTGGAGACGGTGGACGGCCCGCTGCTGGTGCTGGCCGGCGCCGGCACCGGCAAGACGCGGGTGCTGACCACCCGCTTCGCGCATATCCTGATGACGCGCCGCGCCTTCCCCAACCAGGTGCTGGCCGTCACCTTCACCAACAAGGCGGCGCGCGAGATGCGCGAGCGCGTCTCGGCCATTCTCGGCCATCCGGCGGAGGGGCTGTGGCTCGGCACCTTCCACGCGCTCTGCGCCCGCATGCTGCGCCGGCATGCCGAGCTGGTCGGGCTGACCAGCAATTTCTCGATCCTCGACACCGACGACCAGATGCGCCTGCTGAAGCAGGTGATGGAGGCGTCGGGCGTCGACATGAAGCGCTGGCCGCCCCAGGCGCTGATGGGCATCATCCAGCGCTGGAAGGATCGCGGGCTGACGCCGGCCCGCATCACCGCGGCGGAGGATTCGGATTTCGCCAACAACCGTGCCCGCAGCCTCTACGCCGCCTATCAGGAGCGGCTGAAGCAGCTCAACGCCACCGATTTCGGCGACCTGATGCTGCATGTGGTGGAGGTGCTGCGCGGCCATCCGGACGTGCTGGCGCAGTATCACCGCAATTTCCGCTACATCCTGGTGGACGAGTACCAGGACACCAACACCGTCCAGTATCTCTGGCTGCGGCTGCTGGCGCAGCGCCCGAACCAGACTGAAAGAAATATCTGCTGCGTCGGCGACGATGACCAGTCGATCTATTCCTGGCGTGGCGCCGAGGTCGAGAATATTCTTCGGTTCGAGAAGGATTTTCCCGGCGCCACGATTGTCCGGCTGGAATCCAACTACCGCTCCACCGCGCCGATCCTCGCCGCCGCCTCGGGGCTGATCGCCAAGAATTCCGGCCGGCTGGGCAAGACGCTGCGCCCCGGGCGCAAGGATGCCTCGGGCGAGAAGGTGCGGGTCGTCTCGCTGTGGGATTCGGAGGAGGAGGCCCGCATGGTGGGCTCCCGCATCGAGGCTGCGCGGCGCGACGGGCAGAGCCTGGCCGAGATCGCCATCCTGGTGCGTGCCGGCTTCCAGACCCGCGCCTTCGAGGAGCGGCTGATCACGCTGGGCATTCCCTACCGCGTCGTCGGCGGCCAGAAATTCTACGAGCGCGCCGAGATCCGCGACGCCATGGCCTATCTGCGCGTGGTCAACCAGCCGGCCGACGACCTGGCCTTCGAGCGCATCGTCAACACGCCGAAGCGCGGCCTGGGCGACACCGCCCTCCGCCAGCTGCACGAGGCGGCGCGCGAGCAGGGCGTGCCGCTGGTGGCGGCGGCCGGTGGCATGGTGGCCAGCGGCGGCATGCGCCCCAAGCCGCGCCAGGCGCTGCACGAGCTGCTGGAGGGCTTCGCCCGCTGGCGCGAGATGCTGTCGCGGGAGGGCCATGTGGTGGTGGCGGCGACGCTGCTCGACGAATCCGGCTACACCGAGATGTGGAAGCAGGACAAATCGCCCGAGGCGCCGGGCCGGCTCGACAACCTGAAGGAGCTGCTGCGCGCCATGGCGGAGTTCGAGAGCCTGGCCGGCTTCCTCGAACATGTCGCGCTGGTGATGGAGAATGACGAGCAGTCGGAGGATGGCAAGGTCAGCCTGATGACGCTGCACGCTGCCAAGGGGCTGGAATTCGACATGGTCTTCCTGCCGGGCTGGGAGGAGGGCCTGTTCCCGCACCAGCGCGCGCTGGATGAGGGGGGCGAGAAGGGGCTCGAGGAGGAGCGCCGCCTCGCCTATGTCGGCATCACAAGGGCGCGGAAATACTGCACCATCAGCCATGCCGCCAACCGGCGCATCTACGCCAACTGGACCAGCGCCATCCCGTCCCGCTTCCTCGACGAGCTGCCGCCGGAGCAGGTGACGGTGGAGGGCGGCCAGCGCCGCCAGCCCATGGCGGCGATGCCCTCCGCCTTCTCCGGCCAGTTCCCGCTGATCGCCCGCAAGCCGCGGGTGATCGAGGCGGGGTCGTGGGAAGTGTCGGAACGCCCCGCGAAAACCGCGCCGATTCCGGTCGGGACTCGGGTGTTCCACCAGAAATTCGGCTATGGGCGCGTGCTGGACGCGGAAGACAACAAGCTCGACGTCGATTTCGAAAAGGCGGGGCGGAAGCGCGTTCTGGACAGTTTCGTGGAAAAGGCCTGATGAACCGCCGCCATCCCCAGTTGCTCGAGACCCTGACGATCGATGGCCTGCCCGAGCATGCCGTGCCCGCCTTCGAGGCGGCGATGCAGATCGTCTGCCCCACCGTCGGCTATTTCAAGGACGACCCGACCGACACCTGGGGGCTGGAGGCGGTGCGCGAGATCGGCGCCGGCGACGAGGAGCTGCTGCCGGCGCTGATCCTGGCCGCCGCCCTGTCGGGCATCGAGCCGCCGGAGCTGAAGCGCGCGCCCGTCGAGGCCGATGGCTGGCTGGCCCGCACCGTGCAGGCCTTCCCGGAGCAGGAGATCGGCGCCAGCGTGCTGATCCGCCCGACCCACCTGCCGAACCCCACCACCTATGGCAAGATCGTGCTGCGCCTGGATGCCGGGCTGGCCTTCGGCTCGGGCGAGCATGGCTCGACCCGCGGCTGCCTGATCGGGTTCGAGGGCATGGCGCATCGCCGGCCGAAGCGCATCCTCGACCTCGGCACCGGCTCGGGCATCCTGGCCATGGCGGCGGCGAAGCGGCTGCACCGCAAGGTGCTGGCCACCGATATCGAGCCCTGGTCGGTGCGCGTGGCGCAGGACAACGCCAACATGAACGGCCTGCGCAACCAGTTCCGGGCGAAGCTGGCGGATGGCTGGAAGCACCGCAGCGTGCGCGCCGGCACCTATGACCTGGTGTTCGCCAACATCCTGGCGCGGCCGCTTTGCGCCATGTCCAAGGCGCTGTCGGACCATCTGGCGCCGGGCGGCACCGCCATCCTGGCCGGGCTGCTGGGCACCCAGGTGCGCATGGTGCTGGCCGCGCATCGCCGCGCCGGCATGGTGCTGGAACGCCGCATCGACCAGGGCCACTGGTCCGCCCTGGTGCTGCGCAAGCCTTTCTTTCGGGCTGCCGCCGTCTCCCGGTAAAGCGGGTTTCTTTCGGGCTGCCGCTGCCTCCCGGTGAAGCGGGGCGTGGCCGTGGAGCGGCGCGCCCCTGGCACGGCGTTCCGGCTTGCGCCAACCGGCCCGCAACCCTGGGCCGAAGCGTCCCGTGGCCGTGCAGCCCCTCCCGTCCAGGCCCTGACCGGCAGCCGAAAGAAAAACCCCGCATCTGGGGGAGATGCGGGGTTCTCAGGGTCCGGATCGGCGCCGGGGGGAGGGGGGGAGGAAGCGCCGGTCCGGTGTAGTCTCTCTGCTGGTCTCAACACGCGCGCGCGCGAGGGGTTTCCGGGCGGATGCGTTTTTTTCCGGGGTGCGGCCTGTGTGCCGCAGCCTCGGCCGTATCCGCGCCGGTGTCGCGCCGCTGGTCAGGCCGCCTGGGGGCGGCCCTGGGCGGGGGCGTTGGCGGCCTGGCGGGCCTTCTGCTCGAAATCGCCCTCGAAGACGCGGGGGATGTCGGAGCGGGTGAGGCCGATATCGGCCAGCTCGCGGTCGGTCAGCAGGGCCAGCTCGTCATAGACCCGGCGGCGGCGCGGGTAGTCGACGATGGCGCGGAAGGCGGTGCTGACGGCCTTGCGGATCCACTGGCCGATCGCCTCATCCCGCGCGCGCATCGCCTGCAGGGCGACGGCATGCGCCTGGCTCATCGAGCCGGTGGCGCTGGAGATGGCGGAGTCGAACTCCGGCTTGGTGATGCGGGCGTCCATTGTCTAGCGTTCCATGTTCGCGCCGGGGTGGTCCGCGGGACTGGCTCCTGCCGTCGACCGCCCGCCCCTGGTGCGGTGACGGAGGTGTAATCTTGTGCGGGTGCGAACAGGAGCGTTGCTCTGGCAGCCGAGCCATGCGCTTCTTGCATTGAAACCTGTGGAAACATGTTCTTAACGGGACGCTGATCGAAGTGACACAAACCGACAGCCGGGCCGCGCGCCTGGCGGCGCTGCGCGCCGAACTCGCCAAGGCCGGGGTGGACGGCTTCCTGATCCCGCGCGGCGACGAATATCTGGGCGAATACGTGCCGCCGAGCGGCGAGCGCCTGGCCTGGATCAGCGGCTTCACCGGCAGCGCCGGCTTGGCCATCGTGCTGGCCGGCCGCGCCGTGCTGTTCACCGATGGCCGCTACACCACCCAGGCCACGGCGCAGACCGACCCGGCGCTGTGGGAACTGCGCCACCTGATCGAGCAGCCGCCGCAGGACTGGCTGGCCGAGCACGCCGCCGGCCTGCGCATCGGCTACGATCCCTGGCTGCACCCGCAATCCGCCATCGAGCGGCTGGGCGCCGGCACCACCCTGGTGCCGCTGGCCGCCAACCCGCTGGACGCGGTGTGGGCCGACCGCCCCGCCCCGCCCGCCGCCCCGGCCGTGCCGCATCCGGCCGAATATGCCGGCCGCGACTCGGCGGAAAAGCGCGGCGAGGCCGCCGCCGCCCTGCGCGCCGCCGGCGAGAAGGCGGCGGTGCTGGCCGATCCGCACTCGCTCGCCTGGCTGCTGAACCTGCGCGGCGGCGACCTGGAGCACACGCCGCTGCCGCTGGGCTTCGCCCTGCTGCGCGACGACGCCTCGGTCGACCTGTTCATGGACCCGGCCAAGCTGTCCGAGGCCACGCGGGCGCATCTGGGCAACAAGGTCGCCACCCATCCGCCGCAGGCGCTGCGCGGCGTGCTGGAGGGGCTGGCGGGGCAGGCGGTGCGGCTGGACCCGGACATCACCCCGGCCTGGTTCAGCGCCACGCTGACGGCCGCCGGCGCCACGGTGCGGTCGGGCGAGGATCCCTGCCGCCTGCCGCGCGCCCGCAAGAACCCGGTGGAGCAGCAGGGCGCCCGCGCCGCGCACCGCCGCGACGCCCTGGCCCTGGCCCGCTTCCTGGCCTGGTTCGCCCAGGCCGCGCCGCGCGAAACCGAGACGGAGATGAGCGCCGCCGCGAAGCTGCTCGGCTTCCGCCGCGAATTGCCGCTGTTCCGGGCGGAGAGCTTCCCCGCCATCTCCGGCGCCGGGGAGAATGGCGCCGTCATCCACTACCGCGCCACGGAGGCGACCAACCGCCCCATCCGTCCCGATGAATGCTACCTGATCGACAGCGGCGGGCAGTTCCTGGACGGCACCACCGACATCACCCGCACCCTGTGGACTGGCCCCGGCGCCGCCCCCGCCGAGCTGCGCGACCGCTACACCCGCGTCCTGCAAGGCCATATCGCGCTCGCCCGGCTGCGCTTTCCGCAAGGCGTGGCGGGGGCGCATATCGACGCCATCGCCCGCGCCGCGCTGTGGCAGGCCGGGCTCGACTACGACCACGGCACCGGGCACGGCATCGGCAGCTTCCTGTCCGTGCATGAGGGGCCGGTCAGCATCAGCCGCGCCGCCAAGCCCGTGCCGCTGCGCGAGGGCATGATCCTCTCGGACGAGCCGGGCTTCTACCTGCCCGGCCATTACGGCATCCGCATCGAGAACCTGCTGCTGGTGCGCTTCTTCCAGGGCCTGGCCAAGCCCTTCCTGGAATTCGAAACCCTGACCCTGGTGCCCTATGACCGGCGGCTCATCGACCTCGGCCTGCTGACACCGGCCGAGCGGAACTGGGTCGATGCCTACCACGCCCGCGTGCTGGCCGAGATCGCCACAGATCTGGAGCCGGAAACGCGGGCCTGGCTCGAAGGGGCGTGCCGGCCACTGTAGAAAGTCAGGGGGCTCCGCCCCCTGGCCCCCGCCGGGGTGGCAGGGCCACCCCGGACCCCGCCATCAGTCAGTCAGGCCGGCCAGGGCGCGCCACTCGGGCTCGGTCAGGGTGCGCACGCCCAGCTCCGCCGCCTTCTTGGCCTTGGAGCCGGCATCGGCGCCCACCACCACGAAATCGGTCTTCTTCGAGACGCTCTTGGTCACCTTGGCGCCCAGCCGGTCGGCCACCGCCTCCGCCTCGTCGCGCGAACTGCGCTCCAGCGTGCCGGTGAACACCACCACCTTGCCGGCGAAGGGACTGTCGCTCTCCAGCCGCTCCGCATCCTGCGGCGTGACCTCCCGCGCCAGATCGTCCAGCGCGTCGCGATTGCGCTGCTCGGCGAAGAATTCCGCGAGTTCCGTGGCGATGGCGGGGCCGACACCCTGGATCGAACCCAGCTCCTCCCGCGCCTCCGAGCCGATGATGGTCGCCGCCAGCATCTTCGCCCGCCACTCGGCCAGGGAATGGTAGTGGCGCGCCAGCAGCTTGGCGTTCTGCGCGCCGATGCGGCGGATGCCGAGGGCGAAGATGAACCGCTCCAGCGGCGGGTTCCGCCGCGCCTCGATCGCCGCCAGCAGATTGTCCACCTTCTTCGAGGTCTTGGCGCCCTTGCCCCAGCCCTCCCAGCCGCGCATCCGCTCCGCGTGCCGGTGCAGGCGGAAGATGTCGGCGGGGCTCTTCACCAAGCCCTCCTCGTGCAACCGGAGGATGTTCTCCTCGCCCAGCCCCTCGATATCCATCGCGGTGCGGCCGACGAAGTGCTTCAGCCGCTCCACCGTCTGGGCGGGGCAGATGAGGCCGCCGGTGCAGCGCCGCACCACCTCGCCCTCCGGGCGCACCGCATGGCTGCCGCAGGCGGGGCAGGTGGTGGGGAAGGCGAAGGGCACCGCCTCGGCCGGGCGCTTCTCCGGCACGATGCCGACGATCTGCGGGATGACGTCGCCCGCCCGCTGCAGGATGACCGTGTCGCCGATGCGCACATCCTTGCGGGCGATCTCGTCCTCATTGTGCAGGGTGGCGTGCTGCACCATGACGCCGCCGACATTGACCGGCTGCATCACCGCGCGCGGCGTCAGCGCGCCCGTGCGCCCGACCTGGATCTGGATGTCGAGCAGCCGCGTCATCGCCTGCTCGGCGGGGAATTTCCAGGCGATGGCCCAGCGCGGCGCCCGCCCGACGAAGCCCAGCCGCGCCTGCCAGTCCAGCCGGTCCAGCTTGTAGACCACGCCGTCGATGTCATAGGCGAGGCCGGCGCGCTGCGCCGCCATCTCGGCCTGGAAAGCCTCGGCCGCGTGCTCGTCCGGCAGGGCGCGGGAGAGGGGGTTCACGTCGAAGCCCCATTCCGCCAGCCGCGCCAGATAGCCGGAATGCGTCTCCGCCACCGGGGCGCTCGACTCGCCCTGGGCATAGGCGAAGAGGCGCAGCGGGCGCTGGCGGGTGATCTCGGGGTCCAGCTGGCGCAGGCTGCCGGCGGCGGCGTTGCGCGGATTGGCGGGGATGCGGATCTCGGGCCCGACCTTCTCGCCGCGCTCGCGGCGCTGCTCGCGCTCCTCGGCCAGGCGGGCCTGCTCGTCGCGGAAGGCGATGAAATCCGCCTTGGTCATGAAGACCTCGCCGCGGATCTCGATCTGCTCGGGGAAGGGGGCCGCCAGCCGGCGCGGCAGGTTTTTGTCCGAGAAGGTCTCGAGGTTGCGGGTGATGTCCTCGCCTTCGGTGCCATCGCCGCGGGTGGCGCCGCGCACGAACACCCCGTTCTCATAGGTCAGGTTGACCGAGAGCCCGTCGATCTTGGGCTCGGCCACGAAGCGCAGCAATTCCGCCTCGTCCAGCCGCAGGAAGCGGCGGATGCTCTTGGTGAACTCCAGGAAGTCCTCGGGGGCGAAGGCGTTGTCCAGGCTCAGCATGGGCGTGCCGTGCCGTGCCTTGGCGAAGCCGGCGGCCGGTGCCGCGCCGGGCGAGGCGTCGCTCGGGCTGTCCGCCCGCTTCAGGGCCGGGAAGCGCGCCTCGATGGCGGCGTTGCGGCGGCGCAGCGCGTCGTATTCCGCATCCGTGATGACCGGCGCGTCCTGCTGGTGGTAGGCGAGGTCGGCCTCGGCGATGGCCTGGGCCAGCGCGGCCAGTTCCTCGGCCGCCTGGGCCTCGGTCAGGGCGGTGACGGGGAGGGAGCGGAGCGGGGTGGTCATGGCCCCCTGCTAACGCGCGGCAGCCCCCCAAGGAAGCCCGCCGATCGATGGCCTGCGGCAGCCTGACAGAAAAAAGAAGGGGGTCCGGGGGAATTCATTCCCCCGGCCTTCACAGCAGCAGCGAGTCGGCGGCGGCGCGGGCTGCTTCGGTGATGGTCTCGCCGGCCAGCATGCGGGCGATTTCCTCGCGCCGCGCCTCGGCCGAGAGGGCTTCGACCCGCGTCTCTGCCCGATCCGCCCGCACCCCCTTGGAGACCCGCCAGTGCTGCGCGCCGCGGGCCGCCACCTGGGGCGAGTGGGTGACGACCAGCACCTGCAGCCGTTCGGCGACGCGGGCCAGGCGGTCGCCCACGGCGGCGGCGGTGGCGCCGCCGACGCCGCTATCGACCTCGTCGAAGACCAGGGTGGGCACCGGCGAGCCGCGGGCAAGGACGACCTTGAGGGCCAGCATCAGCCGCGACAGCTCGCCGCCCGAGGCGATTTTTTCGAGTTGCCCCGGCTTCTGCCCGGGATTGGTGGAGACGAGGAAGGTGACACGGTCCTGGCCATCGGCGGCCCAGGCGCGTTCCTCGCGCGGGGCGATCTCGATATGCAGCCGGGCGCGGTCCAGCTTCAGCGGCACCAGCTCGGCGGCGACGGCCTTTTCCAGCCGGCGGGCGGCCTCGGCGCGGGCGCTGGAGAGGGCGCCGGCCTCCTTCTGGTAGGCGGTGCGCGCGGTGCTGGCGGCGGCCTCCAGCGCGGCGGCGCGCTCCGCCCCGGCATCCAGCGCGGCGAGGCGGTCGGAGAGGTCGCGCAACAGCCCGGGCAGCTCGACCACGGCGACGGCGTGCTTGCGGGCGGCGGCGCGCAGGGCGAAGAGGCGTTCCTCCACCTGCTCCAGCCGGCGCGGGTCGGGGCCCAGCTCGCCGGTCAGGCGTTCCAGCATGCCCTCGGCCTCGGCCAGCGCGTCCTGCGCTTGCCCGAGCGCGGCCAGGATCGGCGCGGCGTCCTCGTTCGGTGGCGGCAGCCGCTCCAGCGCGCGGGCGGCGTTGCGCAGCGCGGCGGAGGGGGCGGTGCCACCGCGCCGGTCGCGCGGCTGCAACTCGGAGAGCGCCGAGGCCACGGCTTCGGCCCGGCGCTCGCCCTGCTGCATGCCCTGGCGCTCGGCGGCCAGCGCCTCCTCTTCGCCCTCCTCGGGCGAGAGGGCGGAAAGCTCGTCGACGGCGTGGCGCAGCCATTCCTCGTCGCGCTGTGCCTGGGCGATGGCCTCCTGCGCGTCCTTCAGCGCGCGCTCGGCGGCGCGCCAGGCGCGGTAGGTGTCGGAGACGCGGTTGCGCTGCGCCTCCAGCCCGCCAAAGGCGTCCAGCAGCCCGGCATGGCTGGCGGGGTCGGCGAGCCCCACCTGGTCGTGCTGGCCCTGCACCTCGACCAGCAGTGCGCCCAGGCGGCGCAGCAGGGCGACGCCCACCGGCTCGTCATTGGCGAAGGCGCGGGAGCGGCCATCGGCCTGCACCACGCGGCGCAGCACCAGCTCATCCTCCGCCTCGATGCCCTGCTCGGCCAGCAGGGCATTGGCGGGGTGGCCATCGGGCAGGTGGAAACAGGCGGTGACCGAGGCCTGGGCCTGGCCGGCGCGCACCATGCCGGCCTCGGCGCGCTGGCCGAGGGCGAGGCCCAGGCTGTCCAGCAGGATGGATTTGCCGGCGCCGGTCTCGCCCGTCAGCACGGTGAGGCCGGCACCGAGGGCGAGGTCCAGCCGCTCGATCAGCACGACGTCGCGGATGGCCAGCGAGGTCAGCATGCGACCGGACCGCGCCGGCTCAGAACACCGAGTTCCAGGCGCGGCGCATGAAGCCGGGCCGGTCCTGCGGGGCGGGGGTGGCGCCCTGCACCAGCAGCGCATAGGAATCCTGGTACCAGGGGCTGCCCGGATAGTTGTGGCCGAGCACGCTGGCGGTCTGCCGTGCCTCCTCCGTCAGGCCGAGGGCCAGATAGACCTCGGTCAGGCGGTGCAGCGCCTCGGGCACGTGGTTGGTGGTCTGGTAGTCCTCGACCACGCGCTTGAAGCGGCCGATGGCGGCGGTGTAGAGGCCGCGCGCCTGGTAGAAGCGGCCGACGATCATCTCGCGCCCCGCCAGGTGGTCGCGCGCCAGGTCCATCTTCAGCCGGGCGTCCCGCGCATAGGCGCTGTCGGGGAAGCGGTTCACCACATCCTGCAGCTGGGCCAGCGCGGTTTCCGTGCCGCGCTGGTCGCGCTCGGCATCGACGATCTGCTCGTAGTAGCAGAGCGCGCGCAGGTAGTAGGCATAGGCGATGTCGCGATGCGCCGGGTGCAGCTGGATGAAGCGGTCCAGCGCGCCGATCGCCTCGGTGTAGCGGTTGCGCATGTACTCCGAATAGGCGGACATCAGCTTCGCGCTGGTCGCCCAGGTGGAGTAGGGGTGGTTGCTCTCCACGGCGTCGAACATCTCGACGGCCTGCTGGTAGCGCTCCTGGCGCAGGGCTTCGATGCCCGCGGCGTAGAGCGCCTCCGGCGACTGGTCGGCCACTGAGGCCCTGGGTCGCAGGGAGCTGTCTTTGCCATCCCAGGCCGAGCAGGCGCCCACCAGCAGCGGGGCGGCCAGGATCAGGGAAAGGCGGAGAGTCCGGTTCAGACGGGTGCGCATGGCGGTCGCTCTATACCATGCGGCATGGGCCGGACGGCAAGGGGGGCGGGTCATCTTGCCGTGCGGCCGGTCATCGCGCCGTCCGGCCCGGGGCGCGGCGCTCAGGCCGCGACCGGCTCGGCGGCGC
>NZ_GG770778.1:678988-682200 GCF_000164635.1 Pseudoroseomonas cervicalis ATCC 49957
GGGGATGGTCGCGCTGGCCACCGCCTGCACCGGCGCCTGCGCCGCGCCGCCGCCGACCGCGACCAGCTTCGGCCGCTCCACCCCATGCTCCTGGATGGCGTCGATGCCGGTGGCGACCACCGAGACGCGCAGCCGGCCGTTCATGTCCTCATCGACTGAGGAGCCGAAGATGATGTTGGCTTCCTCGTCCACCTCGCGGCGGATGCGGTTCGCGGCCTCGTCGACCTCGAACAGCGTCATGTCGTAGCCGCCGGTGATGTTGATCAGCACGCCCTTGGCGCCGAGCATCGAGGTGTCCTCGAGCAGCGGGTTGCTGATCGCGGCCTCGGCCGCCTTCACCGCGCGGTCCTCGCCCTCGGCCTCGCCGGTGCCCATCATCGCCTTGCCCATCTCGGCCATGACGGTGCGGATATCGGCGAAGTCCAGGTTCACCAGGCCGGGATTGACCATCAGGTCGGTGACGCCGCGCACGCCCATGTGCAGCACGTCGTCGGCCATCTTGAAGGCCTCGGCGAAGGTGGTCCGCTCATTCGCCTTGCGGAAGAGATTCTGGTTCGGGATGACGATCAGCGTGTCGACATAGGACTGCAACTCGTCGAGGCCCGCCTCGGCGGCGCGCTTGCGCTTCGGCCCCTCGAAGTCGAAGGGACGGGTCACCACACCCACCGTCAGAATGCCCCGCTCGCGCGCCATGCGGGCGATCACCGGCGCCGCCCCCGTGCCCGTGCCGCCGCCCATGCCCGCCGTGATGAAGACCATGTGCATGCCTTCGAGATGGCGCGCCAGATCCTCGGTCGCCTCCTCGGCGGCGGCGCGGCCGATCTCCGGCTTGGCGCCGGCGCCGAGGCCCTGCGTCAGATGCGGGCCGAGCTGCACGCGCCGCTCGGCGCGGCTGTGCACCAGCGCCTGCGCATCGGTGTTCGCCACCAGAAACTCGACGCCATCCAGGCCCATCGCGATCATGTTATTGACAGCGTTGCAGCCGGCACCGCCAACACCGATCACGGTGATGCGCGGACTGAAGTCGGTGTGCTGCTGGCGCGGGATCGTCAGGTTCAGCGTCATGGCAGCGTGTCTCCTCGGGAATCGGGCATCGTGGGGCGTGGCGAACCGGGCGCAGATTGCATCAGACGCGGTCGCGAAGCCAGTTGACGAAACGGGTAAATCGCGTGTTTCCGCGATCCGGCCCGGGGTCGATATCGAGCAGCGGCCGGCCCTCGCCCGCGCCCCAGGCAACCAGCCCGAGCGTCGTGGCGAAATCAGGGCCTTGCGCCGCATCCGGCAGGCCGCGCAGCGGCAGCGGGCGGCCGAGGCGCACCGGCCTGTCGAGAATTTGCGCGGCCAGCTCACGCAATCCGACGAGCTGGCTGGCGCCGCCGGTGAGCACCACGCGCGATCCGGCGTCGCGGCCGAGCGCCGCGGCGTCCAGCCGGTCGCGCACCAGCTCCAGCGTCTCCTCGATGCGCGGGCGGATGATGTTGATCACCGTGCTGCGCGGAATGCTGACGAGGTGGTCCTCGTCCTCGCCCACCTGCGGCACCATCACCATGGCCTTGGCGTCATCGCCGCCATCGAGGGCGCTGCCGTCGAGAATCTTGATCCGTTCCGCATGGGCGATCGGCGTCGCCAGGCCGCGCGCCAGGTCGTTGGTGACCTGCCAGCCGCCCACCGGGATCTGCGCCGTGTGCAGCAGGTGGCCCTCGCCATAGACGGCGATGCTGGTGGTGCCGCCGCCCATGTCGACCACGGTGGCGCCCAGCTCGCGCTCATCCTCGACCAGCACCGAGAGGGCGGAGGCGTAAGCCGCCGAGACCGGCTCGTCGATGTCGAGATCGCAACGATGCAGGCACAGACCCAGGTTTCGCAGCGAGGCGGAGGCGGCGTCCACCAGGTGCAGCTGGGCCGCCAGCTGCTCGCACAGCATGCCGCGCGGGTCCTTCACCCCGGGCGTCGCGTCGATGGTGAAGCCGAGCGTGTCGGCATGCACCGTCTCCCGCCCCTCGGCGGCGGCGCGGCGGCGGCTCTCATGCAGCACGGCGCGCAGGTCGGCATCCGTCACAGCGCGGCCACCGATCGGCCACTGGATGGTCATCAGCCGCGAATCCGGCTGGCCGCAGGAGAGGTTGACGATGGCGCTCGTCAACTTGTGCTCCGCCGCGTCCTCGGCCTGGGCGACGGCGGCGCGGATGCACTGCTCCGCCTCCTGCAGGTCGATGACGTTGCCGCCCTTGATGCCGCGCGATTTCTGCCAGCCGCAGCCCAGCACGCGGGCCTGGCCATCGGCCTCGACGCGGGCGATCAGGCAGACGATCTTGGTGCTGCCGATGTCGAGCACGCCGAAATTGCCGCTGCGCGCGCGGCGGCGGCGCGCGGCCGGCGTGGCCTCGGCGGGCAGGGGGAAGGGCAGCACACGGCTCATCCGCGGCCGCTCCGGCGCTGGGCGGTGCCGCGCTGCGGCTCCGGCTCGGGGGCGGGAAGCTGGCGCACCACCAGCCGGTCCGGCAGGCGCAGGTCGATCGCGGCCAGCGGCCGGTCCATCAGCGCGGAGCTGCGCTGCAGCTCGGCCAGGCGCTTGACCGCCACGCCCTCATGCGCCTCGGGCAGCAGCACGTCGGTGCCGTTGTGCAGGCGGAGGTTCCAGCGCCGCTCGCCCACCAGCACCAGCGCCTGCACGCGGCGCTGCACCTCGGGCTCCTGCTTCAGCGCGTCATACAGCGCGGCGCCCAGCCGGTGCGCGCCATCGCCCACCAGCAGCGGCAGCGGGCCGAAGGCGTCCAGCGTGTCGGCCGAGACGACGCGGCCATCGCGGTCCACCACGGCGAACTCGCCATTGTGCTGCCAGATGGCGAAGGGCTTCCGCTCGGTGATGGTGACGGTGATGTTGCCCGAGAGGTTGCGCTGCACCTCGGCGCTCTCGATCCAGGCGATGCTCTCCAGCCGCGCCTTGGCCTGGGCGGGGGAGAAGGCCAGCAGCGGGTCGCCATGGCGCGTGCCGATGGCGGCGCGGATCAGCTCGCGCGGCGTGTTCTGCTGGCCGCGCACGATGATCTCGTTGACGGTGAGCCCGGCGCCGCCGGCGATCTCGGCGATGTTCTCCGAGACGAAGCTGAAGCGGCCGGCCGGATCGAAGGCGGAGACCAGCACGACACCGGCGCCGACCGCGCCGAGCCCGGCCAGCGCCAGCAGCGCCGGGCGCAGCCGCGGCCGCTGCC
>NZ_GG770778.1:683156-686619 GCF_000164635.1 Pseudoroseomonas cervicalis ATCC 49957
CGCAGCCACAGGCGCAGCCCGCTCGGCCGCTGCGGCGCGGCGTTGCGCGGGCGGGCGCCGTCGGAGGAAAGCCGGGTGCGGTCCGGCCGGGCGCTACGGGCCATGGCGGGCCTCGCGCACCATCCAGGCGCAGAGCTCGGCGAAGCTGATGCCGCAATGCGCCGCCTGCTCCGGCACCAGGCTGGTCGGCGTCAGCCCGGGCTGGGTGTTGACCTCGAGCAGCGCCAGCTTGCCGGTGGCGTCGTCATAGCGGAAATCGGAGCGGCTGACGCCGCGGCAGCCCAGCGCCTGGTGCGCGCGCAGCGCGGCGGCCTTGGCGGCCTCGGCCACATCGCCCGGGATCTCGGCCGGGATGGTGTGCCGGCTGCCGCCGGCGGCGTATTTGGCGTCGTAATCGTAGAAGACATGGCCGGTGCCGATCTCGGTCACCGCCAGCGGGCGGTCGCCCATCACGGCGACGGTCAGCTCGCGCCCGGCGATGTATTCCTCGGCCATGATCTGCGGGCCGAAGCGCCAGTTGCGGGCGATCTCGGCGCGGCGATTGTCGCCTTCCTTCAGGATCTCGACGCCGACCGAGGAGCCCTCGCTCACCGGCTTCACCACATAGGGGCGCTCCAGCGGGTCGGCCGCTTCCAGCTCGGCCGGCGTCACCACGCGGTGCTCGGCCAGCGGCAGGCCGTGGGCGGCGAACACCGCCTTGGCCGCCGCCTTGTCCATGGCGACCGAGGAGGCGCGCACGCCCGAATGCGTGTAGGGAATGCCGAGCCAGTCGAGCACGCCCTGCACGCAGCCATCCTCGCCGAAGCGGCCGTGCAGCGCGTTGAACACCGCATCCGGCTTCGCCGCCTGCAGCGCCGCCACCAGCGCCGCCAGGTCCGAGGTGACCTCGACCGGCGTCACCTGGAAGCCGGCCTGGCGCAGCGCCGTGACGACCTGGCCGCCGGTGGAGAGGGAGACTTCCCGCTCGGTCGAGATGCCACCGAAGAGGACCGCGACATGGATCATGCGGCGTGCTCCCCGATGCGCCTGATTTCCCATTCCAGCATCACCCCGCTCCGCGCCGCGACCCTGGCGCGAACGGCCTCGCCCAAGCTTTCCAGTTCGGAAGCCGTCGCAACGCCGAGGTTGAGCAGAAAGTTGCAATGTTTCTCCGAGACCTGCGCATCACCCTGGCGCAGCCCGCGGCAGCCGGCGGCGTCGATCAGCGCCCAGGCCTTGTGGCCGTCCGGATTCTTGAAGGTGGAGCCGCCGGTGCGGGCGCGCACGGGCTGGCTCTCCTCGCGCGCGGCGCGGATGGCGTTCATCTTCGCGGCGATCGCCGCCCCGTCGCCGGGGGCGGCGCGGAAGCGGGCGCGGACCACGATGCCGTCCGGCGGCAGGGCGGAATGCCGATAGGTGAAGCCGAGTTCTTCCGCGGTCAGCCGCAGCAGGCCGTCGGGTGTCGCGACCTCCGCCCAGTCGAGCACATCCTTCACCTCGGCCCCATAGGCGCCGGCATTCATGGCGACGGCGCCGCCGATGGCGCCCGGGATGCCGCAGAGGAATTCCAGCCCGCCGAGGCCGGCGGCGGCGGCGTGCTCGGCCACCGTCGCATCCAGCGCGGCGGCGCCGGCGACGATGCCATCGGGCTCCACCACGATGTCGGAGAAGCCGCGCGCCAGCTTGACGACGATGCCGCGCACCCCGCCATCGCGCACCAGCAGGTTGGAGGCGGCGCCGATCACGGTCAGCGGCAGCGTGCGCGGGCGGTCGCGCAGCAGGAGAAGAAGGTCATCCACATCGGCCGGGCGCACCAGCCATTCGGCCGGGCCGCCGGTGCGGAACCAGGTCAGCGGCGCCAGGGCCGCGCCCTGCTGCACCCGGCCGCGCAGCGGCGGCAGGCCGGCGGGCAGGGCGGCGGAATCCTGCAGCGGCATGGCGCGGCTCATCCCCGGCCCCCGGCGATGCGCGGCCCGCGCGGCTGCAGGGCGGAGAGCTTCTCCGGCAGCGCATGCGCCCAGGCGGTGATGTTGCCGGCGCCGAGGCAGACCACATAGTCGCCCGGCTTGGCGATGGCGTTGATCATCTCCGGCAGGCTGTCCGGCCCCGGCAGCGGCACCACGCTGCGATGGCCATGCGCGCGCAGCCCGTCGATCAGCGCGTCGCGGTCGGCGCCGGGGATGGGCTGCTCGCCGGCGGCATAGACATCGGCCACGATCACCGTGCCGGCGTCATTCATGCACTGGCAGAATTCCTCGAAGAGCTGCTTGAGGCGCGAATAGCGGTGCGGCTGCACCACGGCGATGACGTCGCGCGCCCCGGCCTGGCGGGCCGCCTTCAGCACGGCGGCGATCTCGACGGGATGGTGGCCGTAATCATCGATGATCTGCACGCCATTCACCTCGCCCACCCGGGTGAAGCGGCGCTTGACGCCCTTGAAGCCGAGCAGGGCGGAGCGGATCGTGCCCTCGTCGATGTCCATCTCGATGCCGACGGCGATGGCGGCCAGCGCGTTCTGCACATTGTGCTGGCCGAGCATCGGCAGGCGCATCGGCTTCAGGCTGCGGCTGCGCCCCGTGAGGCGGTCCTGCACCGTCACCTCGAAGGTGGCGCCCATGCGGTCGGTGATCAGCCGCTCCGCTCGCACATCGGCCTGGGGCGAGAAGCCATAGGTGATCAGCCGCCGGTCGAGATGCGGGATCATCGCCTGGACGTTGGGATGGTCGGCGCAGAGCACCGCGAAGCCATAGAACGGAATATTGCCGACGAACTGGGCGTAGCCCTGCTTCATCGCCTCCTCGGTCCCCCAATGGTCGAGGTGCTCGGCATCCATGTTGGTGACGACCGCCGCCACGGCGGGCAGACGGAGAAAGGAACCGTCGCTCTCATCCGCCTCGACCACCATCCAGTCGCCCTCGCCCAGGCGGGTGTTGGTGCCATAGGCGTTGATGATGCCGCCATTGATCACGGTGGGGTCGAGCTTGGCGGCCTCCAGCACGGTGGCCACCAGCGAGGTCGTGGTGGTCTTGCCATGCGTGCCGCCGATGGCGATGCCCCATTTCAGCCGCATCAACTCGGCCAGCATCTCGGCCCGGCGCACCACGGGGATCAGCCGCTGGCGCGCGGCGACGACCTCCGGGTTGTCGCGCTTCACGGCGGTCGAGGTGACGACGACCTGCGCCGCGCCCAGATTGCCGGCATCGTGCCCGACCGTCACCGGGATGCCGGCGGCGCGCAGCCGCTCGACATTGTAGCCCTCGGCGATGTCGCTGCCCTGCACCTGGTAGCCGAGATTGTGCAGCACCTCGGCGATGCCCGACATGCCGATGCCGCCAATGCCGACGAAGTGGATGGGACCGATATTCAGCGGCAGGGCGCGCATCACGAGACTTCCTGAGGACGGCGCGCTTCGGCGCGGGAGAGAACGAGGTCGGCCAGCCGCGCGGCGGCGTCCGGCGCGGCGAGGCGGGCCGCGGCCGCGGCG
>NZ_GG770778.1:687494-690701 GCF_000164635.1 Pseudoroseomonas cervicalis ATCC 49957
GATGCGCCGCGCCTGCAAGGTGCCGGCGGCGAGCGCCAGCGCGCCCTTGGCGGCGCGCTGCAGGCCGCGCCCGGCCAGGCCCGCGCCCTTCAGCACGAAGCGCTCGGCATCGGCGAAGACCGGGCTGGAATAATCGGCGCTGCGCGCATCGGTCATCAGCGCGATGCGGTGGCCGCGGCGCAGCAGCTCGGCCGCCAGCGCCTCGGCCGGGAAGAAATGCCCGCCGGTGCCGCCGGCGGCGATGACGATGGGGGGGCTCATTCCTCCTCCCTCCGCGCCAGGCGTCGGCGTGTCAGCGCCAGCAACATGCCCATGCCGAGGGCAACCGCCACCACCGAGGAGCCGCCATAGGAGATGAAGGGCAGCGTCATGCCCTTGGTCGGGATCAGGTGCAGCGCCGAGCCCATGTTGATGAAGGCCTGCAGGCCGAACTGCGTCAGCAGCCCGGTGGCGGCGAGGATGATGAACATGTCCTTCTCGCCCAGCAGCCGCAGCAGGCCGCGCAGCACCACGAAGCCGAACAGCCCGAGGATCAGGATGCAGAGGATCAGGCCGAATTCCTCGCCGGCGACGGCGAAGACGAAATCGGCATGGGCGTCGGGCAGCATCGCCTTCAGCCGCCCCTCGCCGGGGCCGACGCCGAGCAGCCCGCCATGGCCGAAGGCCTCCATCGCCACCTGCACCTGGTAGGTGTCGCCCGAGGCGGGGTCGAGGAAGCGGTCGATGCGGCTGCGGAAATGCGGCAGCACGAAATAGGCGCCGATGCCGCCCAGCACGCCGGCGACGCCGCAGCCCGCCACCAGCACCATGTTGATGCCGGCGACGAAGAGCTGGGCGCAGAACACCGCGCCCACCACCACCAGCATGCCCATGTCCGGCTGCTTCACCAGCACGGCGGCGACCACCAGGAACAGCGCGCAGGCGCCGAGCGTCGCGCGCCAGCCCAGGCTGCGCCCCTCGGCCAGCAGCCAGGCGGCGACCACGGCGAAGCAGGGCTTGAGGAATTCGGAGGGTTGCAGCGTCATGCCCGGCAGGTGCAGCCAGCGCCGCGCGCCCTTGATCTCGACGCCGATGGAGAGCGTCGCCATGGTCATCAGCAGCGCCCCGGCGAAGCCCAGCAGCGCCAGCCGCCGCACCTGCTTCACCGGCAGCAGCGAGATGACGACCATCGTGCCGGTGGCCAGCGCCAGGAAGAAGACCTGCTTCAGGATGAACAGGTCGCGCGAGGAGGCGCCGATGCGCTCGGCGACCCCCGGGCTGGCCGCCAGCAGCATGACGTAGCCGAAGCCGACCAGCGAGAGCAGCGCCGCCAGGGTCCAGCGGTCCACCGTCCACCACCAGCGGCCGAGCACCGAGGTATCGGCACGGGACAGGGCCATCACGCATCCTCCGGCAAGGCGGCGACGAGGGCGCGGAACGCGTCGCCGCGCGCCTCGAAGCCGCTGAACTGGTCGAAGCTGGCGCAGGCGGGGGAGAGCAGCACGGTGCCCGCCCCCTCGGCGCGGGCGGCGGCGAAGGCGGCGGGCACCGCCGCCTCCAGCGTCCCGGCGAGCTCGGCCGGGATGCCGTGCCGCGCCAGCGTCGCGGCAAACGCCTCCGCCGCCTGGCCGATCAGCACGGCGCGGGCGATGCGCGGGAACAGCGGCGCCAGGGCCTCGATGCCCCCCTGCTTCGGCACGCCGCCGGCGATCCAGACCACGCGGCCATAGCTCGCGAGCGCCGGGGCGGCGCTGTCGGCATTGGTGGCCTTGCTGTCATTGACGAACAGGATGCCGGCACGGGTGCCGACCCGCTCCTGCCGGTGCGGCAGGCCGGGGAAGCTGGCCAGCCCGGCGGCGATCTCGGCGCGGCCCAGGCCCAGCGCCAGGGCGGCGGCGACGGCCGCGGCGGCGTTCTGCGCGTTGTGCGCGCCGGGCAGGGCGGCGGCGCGATCCAGATCGGCGATCGGGCCTTGGTCGTCGCGCAGCAGCCGGCCCTCGGCCCAGACACCGCCCGGCTGCGGCGCGTGGCCCGAGATGGGCACCACCCGCGCGGCGCGCCCTTCGGCGAAGCGCGGCCCCCATTCATCGTCCATGCCGATGATGGCGAGGTCGCCCCCGCCCTGCCGGTCGAACAGATGCGCCTTGGCCGCGGCGTAGCCGGGCATGTCGCCATGCCGGTCGATATGGTCCGGTGTCAGGTTCAGCATCAGACCAAGATCGAATCGCAGCTCCGCCAGGCGCTCGAGCATGTAGCTCGACATTTCCAGGACATAAATCCCGTCCTGGTTGAGAATCGGCAATCCGATGGCCGCCGGGCCGAGATTGCCGCCCACCGCCACGGCGCGGCCGGCGCGGGCCAGCAGGTGGTGCAGCAGGGCGGTGGTGGTGGACTTCCCGTTGGTGCCGGTGATGCCGACGAAGCGCGCCGCGCTGCCGGCCGCGCGCACGGCGCGGTAGAGCAGCTCGGCATCGCACAGCACCGGCACGCCGGCGGCGCGCGCCGCCTCCTCCGCCACCGCCGGCAGCAGCTCCGGCAATCCGCCGGGGCCGCCCAGCCGCCGGCTGAACTCGACCAGCCGCCCGAGCGCCGCCATCCGCGCGCGCGCGATGCGCATGGAGCGGCCCAGCCTTCCCGTGGTGCCGGCCAGCAGCAGCGCCACCAGGGCGAAGGTGCCGAGGCCCAGCCAGTCCGCCGGCTCGGCGATGCCGAGGGTGTAGCGCGGCGCCAGGAAGAAGAAGTTCCAGCACAAAAAGCCCAGCAGGGCCGAGGCGGCGGCGTGCCACGGGCCGAAGGCCGCCGACATCGCCACCGTCAGCGCCAGGAACACCATGCCGAGCATGCGCTCGGGCAGCCAGCCCTCGGCCGCGAAGCCGAGCGCGACCACCAGGGCGATGCCGGCCGGCACCAGCGCCCAGGCCAGGCCGCGCGGCCATTCCCGCTCGCGCGGCACGGCGGAGGGCCGCGCCGGCGCGGCGGCCGGGTCGGGCACCATGTGCAGGGTGAAGTCCCGCGCCGCGCGCAGCAGCGCCGCCGAGAGGGTCCGCCCCAGCAGCCGGCGCCAGCGCGGCGGGCGGCCGCGGCCGAGCACCAGATGAGTCGCGTTGCGCGCGCGGGCATGCGCCAGGATCGCCGCCGGCAGGTCGCTGGCCACCAGGGTCTCGACCTCGGCGCCGAGCGCCTCGGCCAGCCGCAGCGCGGCCGCGGGGTCGAGCGCCGCCAGGCTGC
>NZ_GG770778.1:693332-695013 GCF_000164635.1 Pseudoroseomonas cervicalis ATCC 49957
GGCGCGGCCCGCGCCCGGGCTGCAGCGGGATGGCGGTGGCGGCGATGATCGCCGGATTGGCCGGATCCTCCGGCACCAGGCCGAGGATCGGCGCGATGCGGCTGATCACCGTGTTGGCGGCGGGGGCGGCCACCCAGCCCGCCGTGGCGTAGCCATGGCTGCGGGCATTGGGCGTCGGTTCGTCCACCATGACGTAGAGCGCGTAGCGCGGCGCCTGCATCGGGAAGGCGCCGACGAAGGCGGCGATGCGCTTGTTCATCAGGTAGCCGCCATGCGGGCCGGTCTTCTGCGCCGTGCCGGTCTTGCCGCCGACGAAATAGCCCGGCACCTCGGCGCTGCGGGCCGAGCCATCGGTGACCACCAGCCGCATCAGCCGGCGCATGATCTCGCTGGTGCGCTCGCTGACGATGCGCGTGCCCTCGCGCTGCGCGCCGGGCGGCAGGGCCAGCAGCGTCGGCTGGCGCAGGATGCCGCCATTGGCGATCGCCGCCGCGCCGGTCACCACATGCAGCGGCGTGACGCTGATGCCGTGGCCGAAGGAGATCGTGTACATGTTGATGTCGCGCCAGGCATTGGCCGGCGGCACCAGCGGCAGGGCGGCCTCGGGCAGCTCGATCTGCTGGCGCGACAGCATGCCGGCGCGGCTCAGGAATTCGCGCTGGCGCTGCGGGCCGAAGGTCGCGGCCATGTGCGCCGCCCCGAGATTGGACGAATAGGCCAGCATCTCGGGGAAGGTGATCCAGCGATTCTTGCCCTTGTAGTCGCTGATCGTGAAGCGGCCGTAGCGGATCGGGCGCGAGGCGTCGAAGGTCGAGCTGTAGACATTGGCCGTGCCGTATTCGAGCGCGGCGGCGGCGGTGAACAGCTTGAAGGTCGAGCCCGGCTCGTAGACGCCCACCGTGACGCGGTTGAAGCGCTGGTCCGGCGTCGCGCCGCCGATGTCGCCGGCATCGTAGTCCGGCAGGCTGACCATGGCGACGACCTCGCCGGTGTTGATGTCGAGCACCACGCCGGCGCCGCCGATGCCGTTGAAGTCGTGGATCGCCTGGTTCACCGCGTCGCGCATGGCGAGCTGCACGCGCACATCGATCGACAGCCGCAGCGGCGTGCCGCGATCGGTGCGCAGCTGCTCGTCGAAGCGGCGCTCGATGCCGGAGATGCCGTTGCCGTCGACATCGACATTGCCCAGCACATGCACCGCGGCGCGGCCCTGCGGGTAGTAGCGGCGCTCCGCCTCCTCGAAGTCGAGGCCGGCGATGCCGAGGTTGATGACGCCCTGCTGCTCGCGCGGGGTCAGGGCGCGCGCGATGTAGACGAAGCCGCGATCGCCGGAGAGCCGCTCGATCAGCCGCTCGCGGTCGAGCTGCGGCAGCACGGTGCGCAGCTTGTCCGCCGCCTCGGCCGGGTTGTGGATGACGCGCGGATTGGCCACCAGCGCGGTCACCGGCAGGGAGATCGCCAGGATCTCGCCATTGCGGTCGGTGATCGGCGCGCGGCTGGCGGCATGCGCCGCCGGCGGCTGCAGCGCGCGCACCGCGGCGTTCAGCCGCTTCGGCTCGGCCGGCGCGATCACGGTGGACCAGGTGGCCTTCATGGCGACGGCCAGGAACAGCGCGCCGAAGCCCAGCGCCGCCACCACCAGGCGGCCGCGGCTGCGCTCCAGCTGGGCGCGGCGGGCGAG
>NZ_GG770778.1:695650-704055 GCF_000164635.1 Pseudoroseomonas cervicalis ATCC 49957
CGGGCGCGGCGCCTGGCTTGGCCGCGGCCAGCGCGGTGGGGGCGGAGCCGAACAGGCTGACCGGCCCGGCGAAGGCCACCGCCTGCGGCAGGCGCCGCTCCAGATCGGCCAGCCGGACGAATTGCGCCGGCGTCATGGTGTCGAGCGGCAGATGCGTCTGCGCCACTTGGCGCAGCCGCTCCGGCTCGTTCAGCAGGGCCCATTCGGCGCGCAGCACCTGGCTGCGCTCGCGCGCCTGCTCGATCCGCCGGTTCAGGTCGCGCAGCTCGCGGTCCAGCTGCGTCGCCGCATCCTCCGCGCGGTAGACGTGCCAGCCCACCAGGCTGAAGGCGGCAATGGCGACCACGGTCAGAGGGCGGAACATCAGGCCGTCTCCAGTTTCTCAAGAGTCCGCAGGCGGGCGGAACGCGCGCGGGGATTGGCCGCGAGCTCGGCCGCCCCCGGGCGCAGGGCGTTGTTGGCGACCAGCCGGAAGCGCGGCTTCTGGCCGCCGCCGAGCAGGGCGGAAGGGTCGTGGCGCGAGGCGCCGGGGCCACGCCCGGCCGCCTGCTGCATGAAGCGCTTGACGATGCGGTCCTCGAGCGAGTGGAAGGCCACCACCACCAGCCGCCCGCCGGGCGCCAGCAGCGACGCCGCCGCCTCCAGCCCGCGCTCCACCTCGCCCAGCTCGTCATTCACCTTCAGCCGCAGCGCCTGGAAGGAGCGGGTGGCGCTGTCGATGCCCGAGGGGTCGCGCGGCATCACCGCATGGATCAGGCTGCGCAGCCGGCCCGTGGTCTCGATCGGCGCCTCGCGGCGGGCGGCGACCAGGGTGCGGGCGATGCGGCGGGAATGCCGCTCCTCGCCGAGCTGCCACAGGATGTCGGCCAGCTCGGCCTCGGGCAGGGTGTTCACCAGATCGGCGGCCGAGGGGCCGGCCTTCTCCATGCGCATGTCGAGCGGACCGTCGAAGCGGAAGGAGAAGCCGCGCTCGGCCTGGTCGAGCTGGAAGGAGGAGACGCCGAGATCCAGCACCACACCGTCCACCGTGGTGACGCCGCGCTCGGCCAGCGCCTCGCGCATCTCGCCGAAGCGGCGCTCGATCAGCGTCAGCCGGCCGGCCGATTCGGCCAGCAGCGCCTGGCCGCGGGCGATGGCGTCCGGGTCGCGGTCGAAGGCGTGGAGGGTGCAGGCCGCGCGGCCGAGGATGGCGCGGGCATAGCCGCCGCCGCCGAAGGTGCCGTCGACATAGGCGCCGCCCGCGCGCGGGGCGAGGTTGTCCAGCACCTCGGCCAGCATCACGGGAAGATGGCCGCTCATGCCTCGCCCCCCGCCGGCGCCGCCGGGCGGGCGCCGGGCAGGGTCAGGGCGCGCTCGCGGGCGCGGTTGCGCGCCTCCTCGGTGCGGCGCTTCGCCGCGGCGGGTTCCCAGAGCTGGAAGATGCGGCCCAGGCCCACGAAGGCAATGGTCTCACCGAGGCCGGCATGGGCGATCAGCTCCTCCGGCAGCAGGATGCGGCCCTCGGCATCGGGGCGCATCGGCCAGGCATCGGCGAAAAGGGCGGCGGCCATGTCGTCCTGGGCATCGGAGAAGACGTCGAACTGGTCGATGCCGCCGGCCATCGCCTCGAAGGCGTTCATCGGCCAGGCCTCGACGCAGGCCATGCGGTGGGAGGGGCGCAGGACGATCTCCTCGGTCCCCAGCCGGGCCAGTTCCGCGCGGAAGGGCGCAGGGACGGACACCCGCCCCTTGCGGTCCAGCCGATTGGTATGGGTGCCCATGAACCGGGTCATCGATGCCGCCCTGTCCCCCTGGCGGTGATCACAGTCGCTGACCGGGAAAGCGGCCGGCGGGGCCCCCCGACCCCGCCGGCTCACCCGACCATCCCCGTCACGGATCCATCACCCCCCCGAGCAATGGATCGTTCATGGGATGACGTGGGATATCATGGGTTGAAGTTGGGCGGCAAGGGCAAAACCCATGCTCGCCCTTATGTCAAAAGCAGAAGAATCAGGATTTTAGGAAGCGGAATGCCATCCCGGTATCATCCGATTTCTCTTCAGGCTTGGAAAAGGAAGTGCGTCAGACGGCCTGTAAGCCGGGTTCTGTCCATCCCACCGGCCATGCCGGCGGAATGAGGCGACCATTCCTCTGGGACATGCCTCGCGGCATGCCTCTCGCGGCCAACCCGGGTGGCGGGACGGGAACGTCCCCGCGGCCGAGTCCCTCGCGGAACTCCCGCCGGCCACCCCTATTCGGCCTTGCTCCCGGTGGGGTTTACCGTGCCGCCCCTGTTGCCAGGGGCGCGGTGCGCTCTTACCGCACCGTTTCACCCTTACCAGCGCGGCGAGCCGGGCTGGCGGTCTGATTTCTGTGGCACTTTCCCTGGGGTCGCCCCCGCTGGCCGTTGACCAGCACCGTATTCCCGTGGAGCCCGGACTTTCCTCCAGCCCTGGAACCAGCCCAGGACCAGCGGCCGCCCGGCCGTCTGACGCGGCGCCGATCTGCGCCGCCGGCCCGGCCGGGTCAATGGCGGGGGCGCGGTTTTTTGTGGATTCGCGGTGGCCGGCCCATGAATTCCCAGGCGCCCGGCCGCGGTGGGGCGCCATCCCATGCCGGGACCGGTTCCGCGTCCCGGTGGAGGCTCAGCCGGCCTCGGCCAGCGCCGCCACCGCCGCCAGCCGGGCCAGCGTGCCGGCATCGGGCTGGCCGGTGACCGCTTCCTGCCGCCAGTGGCGCTGGAAGGCGGCGATCGCCAGCGCCGGCCGGGCCGGGTCCAGCGGATAGCCGATTCGGCCCAGCAACTCGGCGGCGCGCTGGGCGGCGCCGGCCGGCAGCGCCAGGCTTTCGCCGCGGGCCTCGCCGGGCCACAGGCCGATGCCGAGCGCCGCCAGACCTTCCCAGTCGAACAGCTCGCCCGGGTCCTGCTTGCGGTCGGGGGCGATGTCGCTGTGTCCCACCACATTGCGCGGCGGGATCGGGTGGCGCGCCAGGATGTCGAGGCACAGCTCCGCCACCGCCGCCATCTGCAGGGCGGGGAAGGGGCGGTAGCCCCATTCATGGCCGGGATTGACGATCTCGATGCCGATGCTGCGGGCATTCAGCAGCGTATGGCCGCGCCAGTAGGACTGCCCGGCATGCCAGGCGCGCCGCGCCTCCGGCACCAGCCGCCAGATCCGCCCGTCCTCCTCCACCACATAGTGGCAGGAGACGGGGGGCAGCGGCGCCGGGGGCGCGGGGTCGCAGAGCCGGTCCAGCGCCGCCTGGGCGCTCTGCATGCCGGTATAGTGCAGCACCAGCATGTCGATCGGCACGCCCTCGGGGCGGGCATCGTGGTTCGGGCTGGGCCGCTCGCTGAGGCCGAGCCGGTCCTCCGGCGGTTCCGGGATGCCCTGGGGCCAGCCGGCCGCCTGGCCGCTCACAGCCCGCGCTCCCGCTTGATGCGGTCCCAGGCGGCGTTGATCTCGGCCACCTTCTCCGAGGCGCGGCGGATCAGCGGCTCCGGCACGCCGCGCGAGGCCATCAGGTCGGGGTGGTATTCGCGCATCAGGCGGCGCCAGGCCTGGCGCACCTCCTCGTCGCTGGCGCCGCGCGCCACGCCCAGCACCTCATAGGGGTCGGGCAGGTCGGGCTGGCCGAGCGGGGTGCGGCCGCTGCTGGCGCGCTCGGCGCTGACATCGTCCAGGCCGAAGCCCTGGCGGACGCGGGCCAGGAAGATCGCCTCGCCCCGCGTCATCGGCCCGTCGGAGCGGGCGATGTGGTGCAGGGCGGAGAGCACCTCCTCCAGCATCGGCTTGTTGTCGGCGAAGGCCTCGCCCATGCGGGTGGCGAAGGGCTCGTAGCCGCCGGCATCCTCGCGCGCCTTGTCGAACAGCAGCCCGACCTCGCGCTGGTTCTCGGCCGGGATGCGGAAGGCGCGCTTGAAGGCGTCGATCTCCTCCCGCTTCACCGGCCCGTCGCTCTTGGCCAGCTTGGCCGAGAGCACGATGACGCCGATCGAGAAGAGCTGGTCCCGGTTGGTGATGCGCGCCAGCGCCTCCGGCCGGGAATCCAGCTCGGGGGTCTTGGTGTTGCCCTCATCCGCGGCATGGCCAAGGGCCGCGCCGACCACCGCGCCGAACGGCCCGCCCATGGCGAAGCCGGTCACGCCGCCCAGTATCTTGCCCCAGATGCTCAATCGCGGCCCTGTCTCGCTGGTCCAACCGAGGCAGGATATCACGCGGCCGCTTTCCGGCCTATGTCCGCGCCACGCAGCTTTTGCCGTCCTCCGGACGGGGCTTTTCGCCGGCTTCAGAAGGTCGCCGCCGCCCGCGCCGCCTGTTCGTAATGGCCGGACAGGCTGCGCAGCAGCGCCGCCAGTTCGGACAGCCGGGCCGGGTCCGGGCCATGGCTGGCCACCGGCCCCGCCAGCGCCGCCTCGCGGATGGCGGTGTAGCGGGCGCAGAATTCCTGGCCGGATTCGGTCACGCTCACCACCTTCTCCTTGCCCTGGCGGGTGGAGGCCACCAGCCCCAGCCGCTCCAGCTTGCGCAGGGCGTAGGTCAGCAGATGCGCGTCGTCGATGGCGAGCGCGAGGGCGATCTCCGCCTGGCGCTTCGGCCGGTCGCGGTGGCGGATGGTGTTCACCACCACCACCTCCAGCGCCGAGAGGCCGGGCTGGCCGGCCGCCGTGGCGCAGCGCACCATCCAGCGGTGATAGGCCGCGCCCAGGATGTTCAGCCCATACTCCACCTCCGACAGCGCCGGGGCGGCGCCCTGCGCCAGATGCGCGGCGGAGACGATCGGATGCGGCGGCGTGCTCATGCGGGAACGTTGACGATTTATCGGTAAATCGTCAACGTCGGCGGCGACAGCAGAAGGAACAGGGCAGATGGCGGGCTGGCAGTTCTGGATCGACCGTGGCGGCACCTTCACCGACATCGTGGCGCGCGACCCGGAGGGGCGCTTCTCCACCCACAAGCTGCTCTCGGAGAATCCGGGCCGCTACCGCGACGCCGCCGTCGCCGGCATCCGCGCCTGCCTCGGCCTGGAGGAGGGCGCGCCGATCCCCCCCGGCACCATCGAGGCGGTGAAGATGGGCACCACCGTCGCCACCAATGCGCTGCTGGAGCGCAAGGGCGAGCGGGTGCTGCTGCTGGTCAATCGCGGCTTCGCCGACGCCCTGCGCATCGGCAACCAGGCGCGGCCGCGGCTCTTCGACCTCGATATCCGCCTGCCCGAGCTGCTGCATGAGCGCGCCGTCGAGATCGGCGGCCGCATCGCCGCCGACGGGGCGGAGATCGAGCCCCTCGACGAGGCCACCGCCCGCGCCGAATTGCGGAAGGGCTTCGAGGAGGGCTTCCGGGCCGTCGCCATCGTGCTGATGCATGCCTGGCTGGCGCCGGAGCATGAGCAGCGGCTCGGCAACCTGGCGCGGGAGATCGGCTACAGCCAGGTCAGCCTCAGCCACGAGGCCAGCCCGCTGCCGCGCATCGTGCCGCGCGGCGACACCACGGTGGTGGACGCCTATCTCTCGCCGATCCTGCGCCGCTATGTGCGGCAGGTGGCCGAGCAGCTGCCCGGCGTGCCGCTGTATTTCATGCAATCCTCCGGCGGGCTGACACTCGCAGAGAAGTTCCAGGGCAAGGACGCCATCCTGTCCGGCCCGGCGGGGGGCATCGTCGGCGCCGCCCGCACCGCCGCCATGGCCGATCTGGAAAAGATCATCGGCTTCGACATGGGCGGCACCTCCACCGATGTCGCGCTCTATGCCGGCGCCTTCGAGCGCGCCTTCGAGACGGTGGTGGCCGGCGTGCGCATGCGCGCGCCGATGATGGCGATCAACACGGTGGCGGCGGGCGGCGGCTCGATCCTGTCCTTCGACGGCGCCCGCTTCCGCGTCGGCCCGGAAAGCGCCGGCGCCGTGCCCGGCCCGGCCTGCTACCGCCGTGGCGGGCCGCTCACCGTGACGGATGCCAATGTCATGGTGGGCAAGATCCAGCCGGCGCATTTCCCGCCCATCTTCGGACCCAATGGCGACGAGCCGCTGGATGCCGAAGTGGTGCTGGAGAAATTCGCGGCCCTCGCCCAGGAGATCGCCGCGGCCACCGGCCAGCCCCCGCAGGACCCGCGCGCCGTGGCCGAGGGTTTCCTGCGCATTGCCGTCGCCAACATGGCGCAGGCGATCAAGCAGGTCTCGATCCAGAAGGGGCACGACCCGTCCAGCCACGCGCTGCAATGCTTCGGCGGCGCCGGCGGCCAGCATGCCTGCCTGGTGGCCGATGAGCTCGGCATGGAGACGGTGTTCATCCACCCCTTCGCCGGCGTGCTCTCCGCCTATGGCATGGGGCTGGCCGACCAGAGCGTGATCCAGGAGGCCGCCATCGAGGCGAAGCTCTCCCCCGACGCCATGGAGGGCCTGGCCCAGCGCATCGCTACGCTGGAGGCCGAGGGCCGCGCCGCGCTGCAGGCCCAGGGCGCCGACCCCGCCGCCTTGCGCGCCGAGCCGCGCCTGCATCTGCGCTATGCCGGCACCGACAGCTTCCTGCCCGTGCCCTTCGGTGCGCATGACGACGTGCTGGCGGCCTTCACCGAGGCGCATCGCCGCCGCTTCGGCTTCGCCACGCCCGAGCGCCCGGTGCTGGTCGAGGCCTGCGTGGTCGAGGTGATCGCCCCCGGCGAGGCGGTGCGCGAGCCCGGCCTCGCCCCGCGCGAGGATGGCAGCGCGCCGCAGGCCGTGGACCAGGTGGCGCTGTTCACCGGCGGTGCCGCGCGGGAGGCGCCGGTGCTGGACCGCGACGCGCTGCGCGCCGGCGACCGCATCGCCGGCCCCGCGCTGATCCGCGAGCGCACCGCGACCACGGTGGTCGAGCCCGGCTGGACCGCCGAGGTGACGGCGCTGAACCACATGATCCTGCGCCGCACCGCGCCGCGCCCGCAGGCGGTGGTGGAGCAGGGCCAGGCCGCGCGGCCCGACCCGGTGCTGCTGGAGCTGTTCAACAACCTGTTCATGAGCATCGCCGAGCAGACCGGCACCGTCCTGCAAAACACCTCTCTCAGTGTGAACATCAAGGAGCGGCTGGACTTCTCCTGCGCCATCTTTGATGCGCAAGGCCGGCTGGTGGCCAATGCGCCGCATGTGCCGGTGCATCTCGGCGCCATGGGGCAGAGCGTGCGCACCGTCATCGACAGCCGCGGCGCGACGCTGAAGCCGGGCGATGTGGTGGCGCTGAACAACCCCTACAATGGCGGCACGCATCTGCCCGACGTCACCGTCATCACCCCCGTCTTCGATGAGCAGCAGAAAGAAATCCTGTTCTTCGTCGGCAGCCGCGGGCACCACGCCGATATCGGCGGGCTGACGCCCGGCTCCACGCCCCCCGAATCGAGGACGCTGGAGGAGGAAGGCGTCGTCATCGACGACTTTCTGCTCGTGGATGGCGGCGAGTTCCGCGAGGCGGCGTTCCGCGCCCTGCTCTCGGGCGCGACATACCCGGCGCGCTCGCCGGATGTGAATGTCGCCGACATCAAGGCGCAGATCGCCGCCAACGAGACCGGCGTGCAGGAGCTGCGCCGCGCCATCGCCCAGTTCGGCCTGGCCACCGTCCGGGCCTATATGGGCCATGTCATGGACAATGCGGAGGAGGCGGTGCGCCAGGTGCTGGACCGCCTGGCCGATGGCGCATTCCACTACACCATGGATGATGGCGCGCCGCTCCACGTCGCCGTGCGGGTGGACCGCGCCGCCCGCCGCGCCAGCATCGACTTCACCGGCACGGCGCCGCAGCGCCCGGGCAATTTCAACGCGCCGCCCGCCGTCACCCGCGCCGTGGTGCTCTACTGCTTCCGCTGCCTGGTGGGGGAGGATATTCCCCTGAACGATGGCTGCCTCGTACCGCTCGACATCATCGTGCCGGAGGGTTCCTTCCTGTCGCCGCGCCCCGGCGCGGCGGTGGTGGCGGGCAACACCGAGGTGTCGCAGGCCACCGCCAATGCGCTGCTCGCGGCCCTCGGCGCCTGCGCCGGCGCCCAGGCCACGATGAACAACCTGCTGTTCGGCGACGACCAGTACCAGTATTACGAGACGGTCTGCGGCGGCGTCGGCGCCGGGCCCGGCTTCAACGGCGCCTCCGCGGTGCAGACGCACATGACCAACACCCGCATGACCGACCCGGAGATCCTGGAGCTGCGCTACCCCGTCCGCCTTGAGGAATTCTCGATCCGCCGCGGCTCCGGCGGGGCCGGGCAATGGCGCGGTGGCGACGGGGCGCGACGGCGCATCCGCTTCCTGCGGCCGATGCAGGCCATCATCGTCGCCTCCCGGCGCGAGGTGCCGCCGCACGGGCTGATGGGCGGCGCCGATGGCGCGCCGGGCCGGCAATGGGTGGAGCGGCGGGATGGCAGCATCCAGCCCATGGGCGGGCGCGACCGGGCCGAGCTGGCGGCGG
>NZ_GG770778.1:707198-710242 GCF_000164635.1 Pseudoroseomonas cervicalis ATCC 49957
CCGCCAGGCCGCCGATGATGCCGGCGGCCACCGCGCCGGGGCCAGGGCCGCGGCGGTAGTAGTCATGCGCCTCGGCCGACGGGGCGGCGGCGACCAGCGCCATCGCGGCGGCGCCGGCCAGGATCATGGAGCGGATCGGTGTCATCATGGCGCCCTCCTGGGCTTGGATCACCCCAATATAGTGCCGATCCGCGCCAGATTATGGCGAAGGCGGGGTAACATCGTGTTCGTGATCCCCGCCCGCCGCCTCAGGCACGCGGGCCGTAGGTCGCGATCTCGATCAGGTTGTCGTCCGGGTCGCGGCAATAGACCGAGCTGATGGGGCCGAGCGCCCCGGCCTTGGGCACCGGCCCCAGCTCCACCGTCACGCCGCATTCGTGCAGATGGGCGATGACGTCCTGCGCCGTGACGGCGACGACGAAGCAGAGATCCTGGCCGCCCGGCGCCGCCGCCGGGCCGGTGAACCATTCCTCCTGCGTCGCCGTCTCGGGGCGGAGGTTGATCTTCTGCCCGCCGAATTTCAGCGCGGTGCGGCGCTGCTCGCCGAAGGCCTCGCGGTCCATGCCGAGGACGCGCTGGTACCAGGAGGCGCTTTTCTCGACATCCCGGCAGGTGATGACCAGATGGTCCAGGCGATCGACCGCGAAGCGCATGTTTTACTGTCCCCCTTCGCCCCGGGCGGGCTCCTGCGGCGCGGCGCGCAGCCGCGCCGTCACCTCGATCTCGATGCGCATCGCATCCGTCTGCAGCCCGGCATGCAGCAGGGTGGAAGCGGGGCGGGCGCGGGCGAACCACTTCCGGGTCACCGGCCAGCACGGCTCCCAATCCTCGCGCCGCGGCACGATGAAGGTGGCGCGCACCACATCGTCCATGCTGGCGCCGGCCTGCTCCAGCGCCGCCTGGATGTTGCGGAAGGCCTGCTCGCACTGCTCGGCCACGCCGTCCGCGATGGTCATGGTGGCGTAGTCATAGCCGGTGGTGCCGGCGACATAGACCATGTCGCCCGCCACCACGGCGCGGGAATAACCGATCTCCTCCTCGAAGCGGCTGCCCGAGGAAATCAGGCGACGATCCATCGCGCTCACTCCAGCCCGTCGTAGAAGTCGTTGCCCTTGTCGTCGACGACGATGAAGGCGGGGAAATCCTCGACCTCGATGCGCCAGACCGCCTCCATGCCGAGCTCGGGATATTCCAGCACCTCGACCTTGCGGATGCAGTCCTGCGCCAGCCGCGCCGCCGGGCCGCCGACCGAGCCCAGATAGAAGCCGCCATGCTGCTTGCAGGCATTGGTGACGGCCTTGGAGCGGTTGCCCTTGGCGAGCATCACCAGGGAGCCGCCGGCGGCCTGGAAGGCGGCGACATAGCTGTCCATGCGCCCGGCGGTGGTGGGGCCGAAGGAGCCGGTCGGCAGGCCCTCCGGCGTCTTGGCCGGGCCGGCGTAGTAGACCGGGTGGTCCTTCAGGTATTGCGGCAGCCCCTCGCCGCGGTCGAGCCGCTCCTGCAGCTTGGCATGGGCGATGTCGCGCGCCACGACGATGGTGCCGGTCAGCGAGACGCGGGTCTTCACCGGGTGCTTCGACAGCTCGGCGCGGATCTCGTCCATGGGGCGGTTGAGGTCGAGCTTCACCACCTCGCCGCCCAGGATCTCGTCCGTGGTCTCGGGCAGGAAGCGGGCCGGGTCGTGCTCCAGCGCCTCCAGGAACACGCCCTCGGGCGTGATCTTGGCCTTGATCTGCCGGTCGGCCGAGCAGGAGACGCCGATGCCGATGGGAAGGCTGGCGCCATGCCGCGGCAGGCGGATGACCCGGACATCATGACAAAAGTACTTGCCGCCGAACTGCGCGCCGATGCCGAGATTCTGCGTCAGCTTGTGGACCTCGGCCTCCAGCTCGCGGTCGCGCAGGCCGTGGCCGGACTTGTCGCCGGTGGCCGGCAGCTCGTCGAGATAGCGGGTGGAGGCGAGCTTCACCGTCTTCAGCGTCGTCTCGGCCGAGGTGCCGCCGATGACGATCGCCAGGTGATAGGGCGGGCAGGCCGAGGTGCCCAGCGTCTTGATTTTTTCTTCCAGGAATTTCAAGAGCTTGTCCTTGTTCAGCACCGCGCGGGTCTGCTGAAAAAGAAAAGTCTTGTTGGCCGAGCCGCCGCCCTTGAGGACGAACATCATGTGGAACTCGTCGGCCTTGTACTCGCCGGGCGAGGCATAGATGTCGAACTGGACGGGCAGGTTGTTGCCGGTGTTCACCTCCTCGAACATCGAGAGCGGCGCCATCTGCGAGTAGCGCAGATTGGTCTCGGTGTAGGTGCGGTGGACGCCGTAGGAGAGCGCCTCCTCCTCATCGCCCTCGACCCAGACGCGCTGGCCCTTCTTGCCGAAGACGATGGCGGTGCCGGTGTCCTGGCACATGGGCAGCACGCCGCCGGCCGAGATCGAGGCGTTCTTCAGCAGGTCGAGCGCCACGAAGCGGTCATTCGCGCTGGCCTCGGGGTCCTTCAGGATTTTTGCCAGCTGCTCCAGGTGGCCCGGGCGCAGGAAGTGCGAGACCTCCTTGCAGGCGGCGAAGGCCAGCTGCTCCAGCGTGTGCGGGGCGACCTTGAGGACCTTCTTGCCCTCGACCTCGATCACCTTCACGCCGCCGATGTCGAGCTTGCGGTAAGGCGTCTGGTCCGCGCCCAGCGGCAGCATCGGGCTGTAGCGGAAATTTTCCGGCCGCTGCGAGACGGGCATGCCGGCATCGGTGTCGGCCAGCGGCGTGTCGGCCAGCGGGGCGGCGCCGGCGGTGGAATCGGGAGCCGAGTCGGCAGGGGACATGGAACGCTCCGGCAGAACGGCAGTCCGGCCCGCGGCGGCAGATCCGCGGCCCCGGCTGCGCAGATGCGGGCGCCGCCTTCCGTGGCGGCGTCCTGTTCCGGCAGTGGTAGCGCAGCCGCGCGGGCAAACCAACCAGGGGCGGCGCCCCGGGGTGCCGGCTCAGTCGCGCGCGGGGCGGCGGCGGAAGGCGTCGAGGCTGACGATCTGCGCCGGGGCCTCGGGCTCGGCCGGGGCG
>NZ_GG770778.1:711648-715240 GCF_000164635.1 Pseudoroseomonas cervicalis ATCC 49957
CTGCTCGGCCATCGGCGCCGGGGGCGGGGTGGCCGCGGCGTCGGCCTGCTCGGCGGCCGCCTGCTCGGCCGAGGGGAAGCGCAGGCCCACGCGGACATGCGGGTCCCAGAAGGCGGTGATGGCGGCGATGGGGATGACCAGCGTCGCGGGCACGCCGCCGAAGGAGAGGCCGGCGCTGACCAGCCCGGCCTGCCGGTCCACCTTCAGGTCCCAGAACTGGTGCTGGAGGACGATGGTCATCTCCTCCGGGTAGCGGGCCTTGAGGTGGCTCGGGATGGCGATGCCCGGGCGGTCGGTGCGGAAGGTGAGGTAGAAATGGTGCTCGCCCGGCAGGCCGTGCTCGCCCGCGTGCTCGAGGGCGCGCAGCGCGACCTCGCGCATGGCGTCCTCGGTCCAGCGGTCGTAGGGAAGCAGGCTCTCGGCCTGCCTGGTTTCATCCGTCATGCAGCATACCCCGGCAGACGCCAGCAAAGTGGAGCCCCATTACAGAAGCTCCCCCAGGGCGGAAAGGGGCGGGGGGCCATTATGCGGGGCGTGGAGGCGGAAAAGCGGCGAGTGGGGGGATTCTGTTGCCCGGTTCCCCCCGGACCGCGCTTACCTATTAGGCAGCGAGCGCCACAGCCTCGCGGCTGTTATCGTTGGCACTTGTGATTTAGCCCGATAACGGCGGTACAATGCCGGGCAAAAGATACGTCTTTACCGCGCGCGTCGAGCCTGTGTCGTCCCCACAGCGCCCCGAGGGGCATGGTGGAGACGCCGGGTACTGCCCCCGGGTCCGCAACGCTTATTCCACGTACCGTTTATCGCCATAGTCGTCCGAGGACGACGCTCCCGATATAGGCTGCCCGGCTGTGGAAATCGAGGCCCGCGCCCGGTGATTTTTTGCCCCTGATGGCGGGGTCCGGGGGGACCCTGTCCCCCCGGCGGCGGGGGTTTGGGGGAGGCGGAGCCTCCCCCAAGTCCAGGTCCCGGTTTGGGGGAGGCGGAGCCTCCCCCAAGTCCTTCAGAGGCCGCGCCCGATGGCGTCACCCGCCCGCAGCGCCGCCAGCACGGCCTGGGGCGAGACGGGGTAGGGGGCGTTGTGGATGGTCTCGCCTGGGGCGCAGGCGGCTTCGGCGGCTTGCAGCAACTCGGCGTCGCTGGCGTCCTCCAGGCCGATCCCGGCCAGGGTGGTGGGCAGGCCGATGCGGGCGGAGAAGTCATAGATCTCCTCGATCAGCGCCGGCGGGCGGCCGCCCAGGATGGCCAGGGCCTGGGTGCCGATGGCGACCTTCTCCCCGTGCCAATAGCTGTGGGTGCCGTGCAGCCGGGTCAGCCCGTTGTGGATGGCGTGCGCCGCCGAGAGTCCGCCGCTTTCGAAGCCGAGGCCGGAGAGCAGGGTGTTGGCCTCGATGATGCGCTCCAACGCCGGGGTGACGACCTGGCGCTCGCAGGCGCGCAGCGCCTGTTCGCCATATTCCAGCAGCGTGTCGTAGCAGAGCCGGGCCAGGGCATAGGCGGTGGCGTTGCCGGGCCGGCCGGTCATGTTGCCGGCGCCCTTGATGCGGCAATCCTCCGCCTCGAACCAGGTGGAGAGGGCGTCGCCCATGCCGGCCACCAGGAATCGCGCCGGGGCGCGGGCGATCAGCGCGCTGTCCACCAGCACCACCTGTGGGTTCTGCGGCAGGAAGAGGTAGCGGTGGAAGGCGCCTTCCGGCGTGTAGATGACCGAGAGGGCGCTGCAAGGCGCGTCGGTCGAGGCCAGGGTCGGCACGATGATCACCGGCGCGCCCAGCGCGTGGGCCAGGGCCTTGGCGGTGTCCAGCGCCTTGCCGCCGCCGATGCCGATGACCAGGTCGCTGGCTTTCTCCCGGGCGATGGCTTCCAGCCGGGCGATTTCCGGCTCGGAGCATTCGCCGCCGAATTCCTGCTGATCGAAGGGCGCGCCATCCTTGGCGTGCAGCGCGCCCGAGACCAGTGCGGCGACCGATTTGTCCACGAGGGCGAGCGGCTTGCGGCCGAGGCGGGCGGCTTCCTCGCCCAGCAGGTCGAGGGCGCCGGCGCCCTGGACGTAGCGGCCGGGGAAGATGCTGGTGGTGACCATGGCGGGTTCTCCCTTCGGATTCGGGGGAGAGGATGGGGTGCCGGGCGGCCTCCGGCGTTGATTCAGGGCAAGAAGATGGACGGAATGTAATCACGATATCGCGATGCCGTGCCCCGTGCCGGACGGCCCGGCGCGGGTCGCGGGGCGAGAAACGTCGCTGGCCGAAGCGGGGCGGGCGGGCTAGACCCTGCGCCCTGGAGGGCGCCCTGGCGGTGCCCGCCAATCGATCGACCCGCCCCCCGGGCCGGCCGCCCGGCCGGCCTGGCGACCGGCACGCCTGGGATGTGAAGCATGGACCTCACCGCCGCGCAGCGTCAGGAACTTTCGGAAGCGCAGGCGGCGCGGGCGGAGACCCGCCGCCCCACCGTGCCGGCCCTGGAAAAAATGCTGTTCGAGCCGCTGCCGGTGCTCGACCACGGCTTCGTCCGGGTGGTGGACTACATGGGCGATGACGCGGCGGTGGTGCAGGCGGCGCGCGTCTCCTATGGCCGCGGCACGCGCGCGGCGAACGAGGATCGCGGGCTGATCCGCTACCTGATGCGGCACTGGCACTCGACGCCCTTCGAGATGTGCGAGATCAAGTTCCATGTGAAGCTGCCGATCTTCGTGGCGCGGCAATGGATCCGCCACCGCACGGCGAACGTGAACGAGTATTCGGCGCGCTATTCCATCATGGACCGGGAGTTCTACCTGCCGGCGCCGCAGCATCTGGCGGCGCAATCGGCGGTGAACCGGCAGGGCCGCGGCGAGGTGCTGGAAGGCGCCGAGGCGGCCGAGGTGCTGGCGCTGCTGCGCCAGGACGCGATGCGCAATTACGACCACTACCAGGCGATGATGAACCTGGACGAGGCGGGCAACACCATCGACCCCGCCCGGCAGGGGCTGGCGCGCGAGCTGGCGCGCATGAACCTGACGCTGAACGCCTACACCCAGTGGTACTGGAAGACCGACCTGCACAACCTGCTGCACTTCCTGCGGCTGCGCGCCGACCCGCACGCCCAGTACGAGATCCGCGTCTATGCCGAGGCGATGCTGGGCGTGCTGGAGGCCTGGGTGCCGGCGGTGGCCGAGGCGTTCCGCGACTACCGGCTGGGTGCCGTCACGCTGTCGGCGCAGATGCTCGGCGTGGTGAAGCGCCTGCTGGCCGGCGAGGCGGTGGCGCAGGAGGGCAGCGGCCTGTCGAAGCGGGAATGGCGCGAGCTGATGGAGCAGCTCGGCCGTCCCGCCTGAGGCGGCCATGGCCGCCCCGCCGCGCCCCGGACCCGGTTCCACGGCGCCGCGCCGCACGGTGAAGGCCCCGCGTGGCGCATCCCCCAGGCGCCGCTTCGCCTGGCGCGCGGCGTTGCGCGATTTCCCCTGGCGCCGCTGGCTGGCCGTGCTCATCTGTGTGGCGGTGCTGCTGATCGGAATCCCGCTGGCCGTGGCCTTCGTGGGCGATCTGGGCGCGCTGCTGCTGCTGGTGGGGGTGGGGGGCTTCGCCCTCGGCCGCGCCACGGCGCCGCGCCCGGC
>NZ_GG770778.1:717011-748366 GCF_000164635.1 Pseudoroseomonas cervicalis ATCC 49957
CGCCCGCCGCGCTCGGCGCCACCCCGGCCCCGGCCTCGCCGCCAGGCCGCGCCCCGCAGGGAGGTGCCCGATGAAGCGCGCCATCCTCGGCGGCGTCGCCATCATCGCGCTGGCCGCCGCCTTCTCCTCGCCCTTCATCGTGCAGCAGACCGAGCAGGTGCTGGTGACGCAGTTCGGCGAGCCGCGCCGCGTCATCACCGAGCCGGGGCTGCACTTCAAGGTGCCCTTCGTGCAGACGGTGATCAGCTTCGACCGCCGGCTGCTCGATTTCGACGCGCCGGGCGAGGAGGTCATCCTCGGCGACCAGCGCCGGCTGATCGTCGACAGCTTCACCCGCTTCCGCATCACCGACCCGCTGCTGTTCTTCCAGACGGCGGGCGCGGTCGAGGCGGGGATCCGCGGGCGGCTCTCCTCGATCGTCGTCTCGGCGATGCGCCGCGTGCTGGGCAATGAGCCGCTGCTGGCGGTGCTGTCCTCCGACCGCGCGCGGATCATGGGCGAGATCCGCCGCCAGGTGAACGAGGAGGCGCTGCGCTTCGGCGTCGCCGTGGAGGATGTGCGCATCCGCCGCGCCGACCTGCCGGAGGAGAACACCCAGGCCATCCTGCAGCGCATGCAGTCGGAGCGCGAGCGCGTGGCGCGCGAGGCGCGCGCCGAGGGTGCCGAGGTGGCGGCGCGCATCCGCGCCGGCGCCGAGCGCGAGCGCACCGTCATCCTGGCGGAGAGCGAGGCGCAGTCCAACACGCTGCGCGGCCAGGGCGAGGAGGAGGCGATCCGCCTCTTTGCCGACGCCTTCCAGCGCGACCCGGAGTTCTACGGCTTCTACCGCGCCATGCAGGCCTATCGGGAGACCTTCTCCGATGGCGAGACGCGGCTGATCCTGACGCCGGATTCCGAGTTCTTCCGCTACTTCCGGCAGAGCCAGCCGGGGCAGCGCGTGCCGGGCGTGGTGCCGGTGCCGGAGGCGCCGGTGGCGCCCGCCGGCCTGGCGAATGGCGCCGCCCAGCCGGCCGCGCCCCAGGGCGGCATGGGCCAGGGCGGCATGGGCCAGGGCGGGGTGGGCCAGGGTGGGGCCACTCAGGCCCCGGCCGCGCCGGATGCCAGCCCGGCGCCCGCCCCGGCCACGCCGTAACGGCGGCCGCCCGGCGTGACGCTGACCCAGCTGCTCGCCGGGCTGGCGGTCGCCATGGCGCTGGAGGGGCTGCTCTACGCGGCCTTCCCCGGCGCCATGCAACGGGCGGTGACGCGGCTCGCCGCCCTGCCGCCCGACCGGCTGCGCTGGACCGGGCTGGCGGCGGCCATCGCCGGCATCGCGGTGGCGAGCCTGCTGGCGCGCTGATACGGGAGGCGGTGAAATCCTCGCCATCGGCAAGATGGCGAGGCTTTTTGTAACAGCTTTTCGCCTATGCTCGCGGCTTCCTGCACTTCCGGTCCTGTCTGGCTCGCCCTATGTCCGAAACACCAGGCCGACCGGCCCATGGTTCCCGCCGCTCCAGCGAGGTTTGCCCGATGCGTCTCGCCACCCTATTGCTGACTGCCACGGTCGCCGCGGCACCCCTCTCCCTGCCGTTCACGGCCCTGGCCCAGCCGGCGGCGCAGCCCGCCCCCGCGGCGCCCGCGCCGCAGGGTTCGGTGCATGCGACGCCGGAGAGCTTCGCGCCGCTGGCGCGCCGCCTGCTGCCCTCGGTGGTCAATATCCAGACCAGCCAGACGCTGCAGGCGCGGGCCAACCGCCCCGACGCGCCGGAAATGCCGCAGGCCCCGCCGGGCAGCCCCTTCGAGGAGCTGTTCCGCGACTTCTTCGAGCGCAACCGCCCGCCCGGCGGCGGCGCCCGCCCCGGCCAGCCGCCGCGCCGCGCGCAGAGCCAGGGCTCCGGCTTCATCATCGACGCCTCCGGCATCATCGTGACGAACAACCACGTCATCGACGGCGCCGACGAGATCAATGTCGTGCTGCAGGACAACACGACGCTGCGGGCGGAGCTGATCGGCACCGACAGCCGCACCGACCTGGCCGTGCTGCGGGTGCGCAGCGACAAGCCGCTGCCCGTCGTGCCCTTCGGCGATTCCGATTCGGCCGAGGTCGGCGACTGGGTGCTGGCGATCGGCAATCCGCTGGGCTTCGGCGGCTCGGTCACCTCGGGCATCGTCTCGGCGCGCGGCCGCAACATCAATGCCGGCCCGTATGACGACTTCATCCAGACGGACGCCGCCATCAACCGCGGCAATTCCGGTGGCCCGCTGTTCAATGTCCGCGGCGAGGTGATCGGCATCAACACCGCCATCGTCTCGCCCTCCGGCGGCTCGATCGGCATCGGCTTCGCCATTCCCTCCAACCTGGCCAAGAACATCGTGGCGCAGCTGCGCGACGGCGGCCGGGTGCGGCGCGGCTGGCTCGGCGTGAACATCCAGCAGGTGACGGACGAGATCGCCGAGAGCCTCGGCCTGCAGGGCGGCGCCCGCGGCGCGCTGGTCGCCCGCGCCCAGGAGGACGGCCCCGCCGCCAAGGGCGGCATCCAGAATGGCGACGTCATCCTGAAGTTCAACAACCAGGATGTGCGCGAGATGCGCAACCTGCCGCGCATCGTCGCCGAGACGCAGGTGGGCTCCAAGGTGCCCGTCACCGTCTGGCGCGGCGGGCGCGAGCAGAATCTCGAGGTCACGGTGGCCGAGCTGCCGGTGGACCAGCAGCAGGCCGCTGCCGGCAGCGCGCCGCAGCAGGCCCGCCCGGGGGCTGTGGTGGAGCTGTCCGGCCTCGGCCTGAAGGTCGCGCCGATCTCGCCCGAGACCAAGGAGCGCTTCAGCCTGCGCGACGATGCCCGTGGCGTGGTGGTGACCGAGGTGGCGCCGAACAGCAGCGCCGCCGAGCGCGGCATCAGCGCCGGCGACCTGATCGTCGAGGTGCAGCAGAACCGCGTCTCCAACCCGCAGGAGGTGCAGGAGCAGCTTGCCCGGCTGCGCCGGCAGAACCGGCCCAGCGCGCTGATGCTGATCGAGAACGCCCAGGGCCAGCGCTTCGTGCCCCTGCGCCTGCAGCCCGAACGCGGCAACCCCGGTTAATTTTTTTCGGGCTGCCGCCGTCCCGTGGAGAAGCGGGACGCTGCACTGGACTTAAAGAGACCGCTGCCCCGGCAGCGGTCTTTTCTTTCGGGCGGTTTTTCTTTCGGGCTGCCGCCGTCCTGTTGGGAGGCGGGTCGCGACACTGGGCCGAAGCGTGGGTGATGAGTGCAGCGACCCCGTCTCGGCCCTGACCGGCAGCGGACAGAAAAAAGATGGGGGGCTGGGGGAATTCATTCCCCCAGATTCTTTCCGCCGGAGACTAGGAAACGAACTCGCTGGCGCGGTAGCCCTGGGCGTAGAGCAGAGCCTTGAGGTCGTTATGGTCCACCCGCACGCGCGCCGAGGCGGCCACCACCGGCTTGGCGTGGTAGGCGACGCCGAGGCCGGCGGCGCCGATCATCGCCAAATCGTTGGCGCCGTCGCCGACCGCCAGGCTGGCGGAAAGGGGCAGGCCCAGCTCGGCGGCGAGGTGCTTGAGGGTGGTCAGCTTGGCGTCGCGGTCGAAGATGGGTTCGGCGACGGTGCCGGTCAGCGCCTTTCCGTCATCTTCCAGCACATTGGCATGGTGGCTGGAGAAGCCGAGCAGGCTGGCGACGCGGCCGGTGAACCAGGTGAAGCCGCCGGAGGCCAGGGCGCAATGGGCGCCATTGGCCACCATGGTCCGCACCAGCGCGCGGGCGCCGGGCATCGGGTGGGTCTCCTTCCAGGTCGCTTCCAGCGCCGAAAGAGAGAGGCCCTTCAGCATGGCGACACGCTCACGCAGGGCGGTGGCGAAATCGATCTCGCCATTCATCGAGCGGCGGGTGATCTCGGCGACCTGTTCTTTCAGTCCGGCATAGGCGGCCAGCTCGTCCAGCGTCTCGCTGGTGACGATGGTGCTGTCCATGTCGGCCACCAGCAGGCGCTTGCGGCGGCCCTCGGCGGGTTGGGCGACGCAATCGACCGGGGCACCGGCCAGCGCCGCGCGCGCGGCGGCGTCGGCCTGCTCGGGCGCCAGGCCGTCGAAGGGCAGGTCCACCGCCTCGGCCTCCGCCAGCCAGTCGGGCTGGCCGAGCCGGGCGCCGAGCGCCGAGAGCGCGTCGCGGACAGGGGGAAGGCGCGTCGCCGGCAATTCGCCGGCGGGCGCGATCAGGGTGAGCACATGCTGCATGGGGGGCGGACCATGCCTGTCCGCGCATGACGGATCAACCTTTCGCGCTGCTGGTGGCCGGGCCGACGGCCAGCGGCAAGTCGGCGCTCGCCCTGGCCATCGCCGAGAAGCTCGGTGGCACGGTGATCAACACCGACAGCATGCAGCTCTATGCCGGGCTGGCGGTGCTGACGGCGCAGCCGGATGCGGCGGAGCAGGCGCGGGCGCCGCACCGCCTCTATGGCGTGCGCGACCCGGCCGAGGCGGCCAGCGCCGCCTGGTGGCGCGGCCAGGCGCTGGCGGAGATGGCGGCGGCGCGGGCGGCCGGACGGCTGCCGATCCTGTGCGGCGGCACGGGCATGTACTTTCGAGTCCTGATCGACGGCATTGCCGAGATCCCGCCGATTCCCGAGGCGGCGCGGGAGCAGGCGCGCGGCCTGTTGGCGGCGGAGGGGCCGGCGGCGCTGCATGCCCGTCTGGCAGAGATCGATCCGGCGACGGCGGCGCGGCTGCGCCCCTCCGACAGCCAGCGGCTGGCGCGGGCCTATGAGGTGTGGCTGGGCACCGGGCGTGGCTTGTCGGCCTGGCAGTCGGACGGGGCGGGGGAGGGGGCGAACGGCCCGGCCCCCTGGCGATTCGCCGCCCTGCTGCTGGACCCGCCGCGGGAGGCGCTGCGCTCGGCCATCCGCCGCCGCTGGGATGGCATGATCGCCGCCGGCGCGGTGGAGGAGGTGCGGGCGCTGCTGGCGCGCGGGCTGGACCCGGCCCTGCCGGCGATGCGCGCGCATGGCGTGCCGGAGCTGGCGGCGATGCTGGAGGGGCGGATGACCCTGGCGCAGGCGGGGGAGCGCGCCTGCCTCAATATCGGCCAGTACACCAAGCGGCAGGCGACCTGGTTCCGCCACCAGCGTATGGCGGACCCGAGCGAGACGCATACGATCCATGCGCGTGTGGCCGGGGTGGAGCAATTTTCAGAAAGCGAAAGGCGGGAAATTTTCGCGTTTGTTTGTTCGCGCGTTGACGCGGGGCCATCGGGCGCGTAGATCGGGGGCCCAGACCGTGCGCCTTGGCGTGCGGCTCGGCAAACCCAACAGGAAAGCCAGGCATCACCATGTCCTCTGCGACCCTTCCCGCCGCGTCCGACACCCAGTCCCTGACGGGTGCCGAGATCGTCCTGCGCGCGCTGAAGGAGCAGGGCGTAGAGGTCATCTTCGGCTATCCGGGCGGTGCCGTCCTGCCGATCTACGACGCCATCTTCAACCAGAACGCCATCCGCCACATCCTGGTCCGCCACGAGCAGGCGGCGGTGCATGCGGCGGAGGGCTATGCCCGCTCCACCGGCAAGGTGGGCTGCGTGCTGGTCACCTCCGGCCCTGGCGCCACCAATGCGGTGACGGGGCTGGTGGACGCGCTGCTGGACAGCATCCCCATCGTCTGCCTGACCGGGCAGGTGCCCACCCACCTGATCGGCAATGACGCCTTCCAGGAGGCGGACACCACCGGCATCACCCGCCCGGCCACCAAGCACAACTACCTGGTCAAGCAGATCGACAAGCTGGCCGAGACGGTGCACGAGGCCTTCTATGTGGCGCGCTCCGGCCGCCCCGGCCCGGTGGTGATCGACCTGCCGAAGGACATCCTGATCGGCAAGGGGACCTACAAGCCGGCGCCGTCCACCGAGCACCGCTCCTACCGCCCGCAGGTCGAGCCCGAGGCGGCGCAGATCGCCAAGGCCGTCGCCATGATGAAGGCGGCGAAGCGCCCGGTGGTCTATGCCGGCGGCGGCGTCATCAATGCCGGGCCGGAGGCGTCGGAACTGCTGGCGAAGTTCGTGCGCATGGCCGGCTTCCCCTGCACCAACACGCTGATGGGCCTCGGCGCCTTCCCGGCCAGCGACCCGCAGTTCCTCGGCATGCTGGGCATGCACGGCACCTACGAGGCGAATCTCGCCATGCATGGGTGCGACGTGATGTTCAACATCGGCGCCCGCTTCGACGACCGCGTGACCGGCCGGCTGAACGCCTTCGCGCCGCATTCGCAGAAGATCCACGCCGATATCGACCCGTCCTCGATCAACAAGAACGTCAAGGTCGAGGTGCCGATCGTGGGCGACGCCGCCTCGGTGCTGCGCGCGCTGATCGCGGCCTGGGAGGCCGACACCACCCGCCAGGACCGCGAGGCGCTGGCCGGTTGGTGGCGTCAGATCGACGAGTGGCGCGGCCGCAACTGCCTGCACTATGTGCAGGAGAGCAAGATCATCAAGCCGCAGCACGCGGTGAAGCGGCTCTATGAGCTGACGCGCGAATGCGGCAAGGACACCTTCATCTCCACCGAGGTCGGCCAGCACCAGATGTGGGCCGCGCAGTATTTCGGCTTCGAGAAGCCGAACCGCTGGATGACCTCGGGCGGGCTCGGCACCATGGGCTACGGCCTGCCGGCGGCGATGGGCGTGCAGGTCGCGCATCCGGACGCGCTGGTGATCGACATCGCCGGCGAGGCCTCGATCCTGATGAACATCCAGGAGATGTCGACGCTGGCCCAGTACCGCCTGCCGGTGAAGGTGTTCATCCTGAACAACCAGTATATGGGCATGGTGCGGCAGTGGCAGGAGCTGCTGCATGGCGGCCGCTACTCCGAGAGCTATTCCGAGGCGCTGCCGGATTTCGTCAAGCTGGCCGAGAGCTTCCACGGTGTCGGCATGCGCGCCGAGAGCACCGACGACCTTGACCGCGTGATCCGCGAGATGATCGCCATCGACCGCCCGGTGATCGCCGATATCTGCGTGGACCAGAAGGAAAACGTCTTCCCGATGATCCCCTCGGGCGCCGCGCACAATGAGATGCTGCTGGCCTCCAACCAGATCAGCAGCGGCGCCGGCGTGACGGATGAGGGCACGGCGCTCGTCTGAGCGCCGCCCCGCCTGCCTCCCCGCCACGCCCGCCAGACGATTTTCCCAGGACCGACCATGCCTGACCCATCCGACCTGATTCAACGCGCCGCGACCATCGCGGTGCTGGTGGAGAACGAGGCCGGCGTTCTCGCCCGCGTCATCGGCCTGTTCTCCGGCCGCGGCTACAACATCGACAGCCTGACCGTGGCGCCGGTCGACGCCGAGGGGCGGCTGTCGCGCATCACCATCGTCACCTCGGGCACCGAGATGGTGATCGAGCAGATCAAGGCGCAGCTGGACCGGCTGGTGCCGGTCCACAAGGTCGCCGACCTGACGCTGGAAGGCCCGCACCTGAACCGCGAGCTGGCGCTGATCAAGGTGGTCGGCTCCGGCTCCGCCCGGCAGGAGGCGCTGCGCCTGGCCGACGCCTTCCGGGCGCGGGTCGTCGACGCCACCACCGAGAGTTTCGTCTTCGAGATGACCGGCAGCGGCGAGAAGCTGGACGCTTTCATCAATCTGATGCGCCCGCTGGGGCTGGCCGAGGTGTCGCGCACCGGCGCGGTCGCCATCGCCCGCGGGACGCGGAGCCTTTCGGTTTAGAGGGTCGTTTCCATGAGCGGTATTGAAGATGCTCGACAGACGATCCTGTTTTTTCTCCAAGACAGCCTGGAGAAGAAGCCGGGATGGGATCGAAAAGTCGAGCATGCAATGCTAGTGCTTGCAGGCGCAGGAAATCCGACCGACGGTCGCCGTCTACTAGCGGTTCTTGCGCTGGCCGAGGCCGAGCGCAGCGTTCGTCAAACTGAAGCTTCTTAACGGGGGAGTGCGCGAGATGCGCGTCTACTACGATCGTGATGCCGATGTGGGCCTGATCAAGGGCAAGAAGGTCGCCGTCATCGGCTTCGGCAGCCAGGGCCACGCCCATGCCATGAACATGCGCGATTCCGGCGTGACCGAGGTCGTGATCGGCCTGCGCCCCGGCGCCTCCGCGAAGAAGGCCGAGGCCGCCGGCTTCAAGGTGCTCTCCCCGGCCGAGGCCGCGAAGTGGGCCGACCTGGTGATGGTGCTGACCCCGGATGAGGGCCAGGGCGACCTGTATCGCGAGCACCTGCACGCCAACATGAAGGAAGGCGCCGCGCTGGCCTTCGCGCATGGCCTGAATGTGCATTTCAACCTGATCGAGCCGCGCGCCGATATCGACGTCTTCATGATCGCGCCGAAGGGCCCCGGCCACACGGTGCGCGGCGAGTACCAGAAGGGCGGCGGCGTGCCCTGCCTGGTGGCCGTCCACCAGAACCCCTCGGGCAATGCGCTGGAGATCGCGCTCTCCTACGCCTCCGCCGTCGGTGGCGGCCGCTCGGGCATCATCGAGACGACCTTCAAGGAAGAGTGCGAGACCGACCTGTTCGGCGAGCAGGTCGTGCTGTGCGGCGGCCTGGTCGAGCTGATCAAGGCCGGCTTCGAGACGCTGGTCGAGGCGGGCTACGCCCCCGAGATGGCCTATTTCGAGTGCCTGCACGAGGTGAAGCTGATCGTCGACCTCATCTATGAGGGCGGCATCGCCAACATGAACTACTCGATCTCCAACACCGCCGAGTATGGCGAGTATGTCACCGGCCCGCGCATCATCACCGCCGAGACCAAGGCCGAGATGAAGCGCGTGCTGAACGACATCCAGTCCGGCAAGTTCACCCGCGACTGGATGCTGGAGAACAAGGTCAACCAGGCCTCCTTCAAGGCGACCCGCCGCCGCCTGGCCGAGCACCCGATCGAGGAGGTCGGCACCAAGCTGCGCGCCATGATGCCCTGGATCACCAAGGGCGCCCTGGTCGACAAGTCCAAGAACTGATTTCTTTCGGGCTGCCGCTGTCCTGTTGAGAAGCGGGACGCGACGCTGGGCCGGAGTGGCCCTTGTGAGTGTGGCGATCCCGTCGCGGCCCTGACCGGCAGCCGGAAGAAAAAAGAAGGGGTCCAGGGGAATTCATTCCCCTGGCCTTTTTTTGTGTGCTGAAACTGCCGCGTTCCATTCCCGTTCCAGCATCGCCTTTAAGGGGAATTCCGACGATGCGGCTGTTCCGGTGCGAAGTGTGCGGTCAGCTCCTGTATTTCGAGAACACGCGCTGCGAGCGGTGCGGGTCGGGGCTTGGCTATCTGCCGGAGCGCAACCGCCTGAGCGCGCTGGACCCTGAGGGCGGCAATGTCTGGCGCCCGCGGGCCGATCCGCAGCGCCTGTATCGCTTCTGCGCCAATGCGCGGCACGATGCCTGCAACTGGATGGTTCCGGCGGAGAGCGGCGACGAGTTCTGCCTGGCCTGCCGGCACAACCGCACCATTCCCGACATTTCCGACCCTGAGCGCCGGGCGCATTGGCAGCGCATCGAGGCGGCGAAGCGGCGTGCCTTCTATTCCTTCATCCGGCTGGGCCTGCCGCTGATCAGCCGCGACGAGGATCCGGAGAACGGGCTGGCCTTCGACTTCCTGGCCGACCCGGAGACGGCGGATGCGCCGAAGGTGATGACCGGCCATGACAATGGCCTGATCACCCTGGCGCTGGCCGAGGCGGATGATGCCGAGCGGGTGAAGCGCCGCACCAGCATGGGCGAGCCCTATCGCACGCTGCTCGGCCATTTCCGGCATGAATCCGGGCATTATTTCTGGGACCGCCTGGTGCGCGATGGCGGCCGGCTGTGGCAGTGCCGCGCCGTGTTCGGCGATGACAGCCAGGATTACGGCGCCGCGCTGCAGCGGCACTATGCCGAGGGGCCGCCGGCCAATTGGCAGGAGAATTTCGTCAGCACCTATGCCACCGCCCATCCCTGGGAGGATTTCGCCGAGACCTGGGCGCATTACCTGCACATCGTCGACACGCTGGAGATGGCGCGCGCCTTCGGCATCGGCATCGACCCGGCGGTGGACCGGCGGGACGAGCTGACGGCGGAGGTGGATGTCGACGCCTATCGCGAGACCGATATCGGCCGGGTGATGGAGGCCTGGGTGCCGCTGACGGCGGCGGTGAACAGCCTGAACCGCTGCATGGGCACGGCCGATCTGTATCCCTTCGTGCTGTCGCCGGCGGTGGTGGCCAAGCTCGGCTTCATCCAGGCGCTGGTGCATGGGCAGGTGCCGCCCGACCGCGGTTGAGGGCGGCCGGTCGGCGCGCGCCGATTGACGCCACGCGGCGGGCGACGCCAAGCTCGGGGGCATGACGATCCTCGCTCCCGACAGCCCCTATCCCCGCGACTTCGTGGGCTACGGCCCCAACCCGCCGGACCCGCAATGGCCGGGGGGCGCGAAGCTCGCCCTCTCCTTCGTGCTGAACTACGAGGAGGGGGGTGAGAACAGCGTGCTGAACGGCGATGCCGGCAGCGAGATCTATCTGAACGAGACGCCGGGCGGAAACCCGGTGCTCGGCCAGCGCGACATCGGCAAGGAGAGCCAGTTCGATTATGGCGCGCGCGCCGGGGTCTGGCGCATCCTGCGCATGTTCGCCGAGCGTGACATGAAGCTGACCGTCTACGCCGTGGGCCGCGCGCTGGAGCTGAACCCGGCGGTCGGCCGCGCCTTCGTGCAGGCGGGGCATGAGGTGGCCAGCCATGGCTGGCGCTGGATCAACTACCAGCATGTCGATGAGGAGACGGAGCGCCGGCACATCGCCGATTGCGTCGACACGATCGACCGCATCACCGGCCGCCCGCCGGTCGGCTGGTACACAGGCCGGATCAGCGAGCAGACGCGCCGCCTGGTGGCCGAGCAGGGCGGATTTCTCTACGACAGCGACGCCTATGATGACGACCTGCCCTATTACGTGAAGGTCGCGGGCAGGCCGCGGCTGATCATCCCCTACACGCTCGACAACAACGACATGAAGTTCGCGGTGCCGCCGGGCTTCACCGCCAATGACGGCTTCACCCAGCATCTGACCGATGCCTTCGACTTCCTGCGCCAGGAGGGCGAGACGGCGCCGAAGATGATGAGCGTCGGGCTGCATTGCCGGCTGGTCGGCCGCCCCGGCCGCGCCGCGGCGCTGGCGCGCTTCCTCGATCATGTGGCGGCGCATCAGGATGTCTGGGTGGCGACGCGGGAGGAGATCGCGCGGCACTGGCTCACGGTGCATCCGCCGGCCGGGTGAGGGCAGGGTGCCCCGGGGCGGCGGACCGTCCCGGGGCTGTTCGGATGGCTCAGGCGGCGCGGCGCCAGGACGGCGCGGCGCCGGCCCCGCCGCTGCGGGACAGGGATCGCAGCCCGCCCAGCGGCTTGAGCATGGCGATGGCCTCGGGGCAGCGGCTCTGCCCCTCCCAGGCGCCGGGCTGGAAGCCGCTGCGCGCATAGAAGCCCATGGCTGGGCGGCGGGCATTGACGCAGAGGCGGTGGGCACCGAGGCGCCGCGCATAGGCCTCGGCCTCGGCCAGCAGCAGCGCGCCCAGGCCATTGCCGCGCTGCGCCGGGTCGATGGCGATCAGCCGCAGCACCGCGCGCCCATCCGGCTTCATGTCGATGCGGATGGTGCCGAGCACGGCATCGCCCTCGGCCAGGATCAGCGGGTGGTTGGCGGGGTCGCGCTCATCCGGGTGTCCGGGGTCGTAACGGCAGGGATAGGGGCCGTCCGCGCGGTGATACAGTTCGAAGATGCAGGTCTCGCGCAGCGCATGGTAGCGCTGGCGCTCGGTTTCGCTCCGCATGGCGCGGAGCGTGATACTGGAAGGGCGCACAAGGCACCTGGTCGCCGTGACGGAAGCCGCCTCTCGGGCGGCCCTTGCCGGCCCGGCCGCATGATGCGCCGGGCAGCGCCAGCCTAGCGTGGCGGGCGGGGGCGAAGCCATCGCGCGGCACCGATGTCAGAAAAGCTTCACGCGGCGCGGCGACGCCGTTCTGCGGCGGGCTTCTGACCCTGTGGCGGCCCGGGAGAGGGCCGCGCGGCATGGGCTCGCGCCGCATCGGCGGGCCATGGGCGGAGGCGCGGGCCAGGGCGTTTTTTGAGATTCTTCCGCGAAAGAAAACATCTCGCCTGGTCTGGCCCCGGCCCTGGCCCGATCCGGCGGTGGCCGCGCCATTCGGCCGCGACCTTAGCGTTGCCTTCACCATCGCTGCTGCATAGCGGTAGCCTGTTGTGGGGGCAAAATGACCTTCTTGGCCAATCTCAGCGTTGGGCGGAAGCTCGCGCTCGCCGTCATCCTGCCGCTGCTGCTGCTGGGTGGCATGATCACCGTCGTCTGGAATGCGCTCGGTGAGATCGAGGAAAATTTCGCGCGGGAGGTGCGGGCGGATGAGGTTGGCAACCGCCTGATCGAGATCGAGGTGGCGGTGAATGACGCCCGCGTGCATCTGCGGGACGTCATCAACGCCGATCTGGCGCAGGCGCTGGACAGCGCCGAGGCGCTGGGCGCGCGGGCGATGGCAAGGGCCGAGAGTCTGGCCCGGGAGGCCATGACCAACGCCACGAGCCCCGCCGTGCAGGCGGCGCTGCGCGACGGTCTGGAGCGGTTCCGCGAATATGCCGAGGTGCGGCAGCGCGTGATCGCCGAGCGCCGGCGCCTGCTGGACACGCGCGACCGTTTCTTCGCCCTCGGCCGCGAATATGGGCAGAGCTTCGAGCTGGCGGCGGGGGAGATGGAGTTCGCTCCGGCCGCGCCGGAGCGGGAGGAGCGGCGCCAGCGCCTGCTGTCGCTGAACCGCGCCGCCACGGATATCCGCATCGCCCTGCTGGAGGAGCTGAGCATGGCGGATGAGACGCGCCGCCGCCGCGTCATCAGCGCCGCGCAGCAGATGCGCGTCTATCTCCGGCCGCTCAGCAGCGCGCCGCCGCCCCGCATGGTGGATCTGCGGCCGCTGGCGGCGCAGGCGGAACAGATGGCGATGCTGGCGGAGGGGGTGCTGGCCTCGCTCGACGCCATCGAGGTGCTGCGCCGCACCGGCGTCGTGCCCAATCGCGAGCGGATGGAGGCCGCGCTGGCCGCCGCCGCGGCCGCCATGGAGATCGAGGAGAATGTCAGCGTCGACCGGCTGCATGCCAGCCTGGAAACCGCGCGCACGACCATGCCGCTGGCCGGGGCGCTGATGGCGGTGCTGCTGGTCGGCCTCGGCGTGGCGAATGCCCGCGCCATCAGCCGCCCGCTCACCGGCCTCGCCGCCATGGTCGCGGCCCTGGCGCGTGGCGAGGTGACGGATAGGATCGCCGGCGAGGGCCGCAAGGACGAGATCGGCGTCATCGCCGGGGCGCTGCGCAGCCTGCAGGCCACCGTGACCCGCGCCTTCGCCCAGGGGCAGATGCTGGAGCAGGTGCCGCTCGGCGTCATGGTGTGCGAGCCGGGCGGGACACTGCGCATCACCTACGCCAACGCCACCAGCAAGGCCGAGCTGGCGAAGGTGGAGAAGGCGCTGCCCTGCCGCGCGGCCGAGATCGAGGGGCAGAGCGTCGATGTGCTCGACGACCCGCGCAACCCGCAGCCGCTGCGCGCCCTGCTCTCCGACCCCGCGCGCCTGCCCTATACCGGCCAGCTCCAGCTCGGGGGGGAGGTGCTGCTGCTGCGCGCCACCGCCATCCGCGACGCGCGCGGCCAGTATCTCGGCCCGATGCTGAGCTGGTCCGTCATCACCGCCCAGGCACGCCTCGCCGAGAGCTTCGAGGCCGAGGTGGGCGCGGTGGTGGCCGCCGTGGCGCGCTCCGCCACCCACCTGCAGGAATCGGCGCGCGGCATGAGCGGCAGCGCCCGCCGCTCGGGCGAGGAGGCCGCGGCCGTGGCCAGCGCCAGCGCGCAGGCCGGCAGCAGCGTGCAGGCGGTGGCGGCCAGCGCCGAGGAGCTCGCCGCCAGCGTGGCCGAGGTGACGCGGCAGGTGCAGAGCGGCGCCGGCGTGGCGCGCGACGCGGCGGAGGAGACGCGCCGCGCCGATGCCACCATCCGCAGCCTCTCCGACGCCGCCGAGCGCATCGGCGAGGTGGTGGAGCTGATCAGCAGCATCGCCGGGCAGACCAACCTTCTGGCGCTGAACGCCACGATCGAGGCGGCGCGGGCGGGGGAGGCGGGCAAGGGCTTCGCCGTCGTGGCCTCCGAGGTGAAGAACCTCGCCAGCCAGACCGCCCGGGCGACGGAGGACATCGCCAGCCAGATCCAGTCCATCCAGGGCAGCACCGCCCAGGCGGTGGCGGCGCTGCGCGGCATCGGCAACACGGTGGAGCGGATGAACCAGGTGACCGCCACCATCGCCGCCGCGGTGGAGGAGCAATCCGCCGCCACGCAGGAGATCGCCCGCAGCGCCGCCCAGGTCTCGGAGGGCACCCAGGCCGTCAGCCGCCGCATCGGCGATGTCAGCGCCGCCGCGGCGGAGACCGGGCAGGCCGCCGCCTCGGTGCTGGAGGCGGCGGGCGGCCTGTCCGGCCAGGCGGCGGCGCTGCGCAGCAAGGCGGACGAGTTCCTCCGCTCCGTGCGGGCGGCCTGAGCGGCGGGGCGGCGGGGGCGTGGCAAAAAGCCGCCCGCGATGGAGAAACCTCTTGCGGCCGCCCCGCGCCCTGCTTACCGTCCTCCCCGATGAACCGCACCGCGCGCCTTCCCGTGCTGACGAACGGCCCTGCCGCCGTCGCCACGCGCGCGCTGGCTGGCCTCCTTCTCCTTCGACTTAGCCGCCCCTGGGCGTGACGCCCGGCTGACCTGCCGGCATCGCTCAGGGGGACCCCCTCGGGGGAGCGTGGGCGCGGCACGACGCCCCTAGGACCGGCACGAGCGAGAACGAAGGAACGCCACCATGGCCATTCAGCACCCCAGCTTCGGCACGATCGACGAGAAGCGCGTCATCGTCTTCGACACCACCCTGCGCGATGGCGAGCAGTCGCCCGGCTTCTCCATGAACCTGGAGGAGAAGCTGCGCATGGCCGAGGCGCTGGCCGATCTCGGCGTCGACGTCATGGAGGCCGGCTTCCCGATCGCCAGCCAGGGCGATTTCGAGAGCGTGCAGTCGATCGCCCAGCGCTTCGCCAAGGATGGCCCGGTGGTGTGCGGCCTGTCGCGCTCCGCCCCCGGCGACATCCTGCGCGCGGTGGAGGCGGTGAAGCCCGCCGCCCGCCAGCGCATCCACACCTTCCTCTCCACCTCCGACCTGCATATGCGCGTCAAGCTGCGCATGAGCCGCGAGGAGGTGCTGGAGGCGATCCAGAAATCCGTCTCCCTGGCGCGCAACCACGTCGCCGATGTCGAATGGTCGGCCGAGGATGGCAGCCGCACCGATCCGGATTTCCTCTGCCGCTGCGTCGAGACGGCGATCAAGGCGGGCGCCACCACCATCAACATCCCCGACACGGTGGGCTATGCGGTGCCGGCCGACATGGCGCGCATCTTCGCCATGCTGCGCGAGCGCGTGCCGGGCGCCGATGGGGTGATCTTCTCCACCCACAACCATGATGATCTGGGCCTGGCGGTGGCCAACACCCTGGCCGCGCTGGACGCCGGCGCCCGGCAGGTGGAGGCCACCATCAACGGCATCGGCGAGCGCGCCGGCAATGCCAGCCTGGAGGAGGTGGCGATGGCGCTGCGCACCCGCGCCGACGTCATGCCGTATTCCACCAACATCGTCACCACGAACATCCTGAAGACCAGCCGCCTGCTGGCCACCATCACCGGCTTCGACGTGCAGCCGAACAAGGCGATCGTCGGTCGCAACGCCTTCGCGCATGAGAGCGGCATCCACCAGGATGGCGTGCTGAAGGACAAGACCACCTACGAGATCATGACGCCGGAGAGCGTCGGCTGGGCCACCAACTCCCTGGTGCTGGGCAAGCATTCCGGCCGCGCCGCCTTCCGCGACAAGCTGGCCAGCCTGGGCTACACGCTGGGCGACAACCAGCTGAACGACGCCTTCCGCCGCTTCAAGGACATCGCCGACCGCAAGAAGACCGTGTTCGACGAGGATATCGTCGCCCTGGTCGATGACGAGGTGATGCGCGCCCAGACGCGGGTGAAGCTGGTGGCGCTGACGGTCGCGACCGGCATGGGCACGCGGCCGATCGCCAGCGTCTCGCTCGAGGTCGATGGCGAGATGTGCGATGGCGTGGCGGGCGGCGATGGCGCGGTGGACGCCACCTTCAACGCGCTGCAGCAGGTGGTGCCGCACAAGGCCAATCTGAAGCTCTATGCCGTGCAGTCGGTCACCGGCGGCACCGATGCGCAGGCGCGCGTCACCGTGCGGCTGGAGGAGGAAGGCAAGCTGGTCGATGGCCAGGGTGCGGATACCGACACCATCATCGCCTCGGCCCGCGCCTATGTGCATGCGCTGAACAAGCTGCTGGCCAAGCGCGCCCGCACCGCGCCGCCGGAGATGATGCGCACGCCGGCCTGAAGAGGCAGGGGGCTCTGCCCCCTGCACCCCCGCTGGGGGGACAGGGTCCCCCCAGACCCCGCCAACTGTTCGCGGGGTCCGGGGTGGCCGTGCCACCCCGGCGGTGGGGTCTGGGGAGGCAGAGCCTCCCCAGGAACTACCCCACGCCCCCCAGCACCGCGTCGAACTGCTCCACCGCCCACTCCACCTGCTCGCGCGTGATCACCAGCGGCGGCGCGATGCGGATGGTGTGGTCATGCGTGTCCTTGGCCAGGATGCCGCGCTCGCGCAGCGTCTCGCAGTAGCGCCGGGCGCCGCCGGCCTCCGGCTGCAGCTCCACCGCCAGCATCAGCCCGCGGCCGCGCACCTCGCGGATGATGTCGCTGCGGATGCCCTCCAGCCCGGCGCGGAAATGCGCGCCCTGGACGGCGGCGTTCTGGATCATGCCTTCCTCGGTCAGCACGCGCAGCGCCATGCGCGCGACCGCGCAGGCCAGCGGGTTGCCGCCGAAGGTGGAGCCATGCTGCCCCGGCTTCAGCACCCCCAGCACATCGGAATTCGAGAGCACGGCGGAGACCGGGTAGAACCCGCCCGACAGCGCCTTGCCCACCAGGGTGACATCGGCCTCTATGCCCTCATGCTCCTCGGCCAGCAGCCGGCCGGTGCGGCCGAGGCCGGTCTGGATCTCGTCCAGGATCAGCACGACATTGTGGCGGCTGCACAGCTCCCGCACGCGGCGGAAATAGCCGGCGGGGGGAATGCGCACCCCGGCCTCGCCCTGGATCGGCTCGACCAGGAAGGCGACGGTGTTCGGGGTGATGGCGGCTTCCAGCGCCGCTTCGTCGCCAAAGGGCACCACGCGGAAGCCGGGCGCGAAGGGCCCGAAATTGCCGCGCGCCTCGGGGTCGGTGGAGAAGCCGACAATGCCGAGGGTGCGGCCATGGAAATTCTCGTCGGCGACGAGGATCTCGGCCTGGCCCTGCGGCACGCCCTTCACCTCATAGCCCCATTTGCGCACCGATTTCAGCGCGGTCTCCACCGCCTCAGCGCCGCTGTTCATCGGCAGCACCTTGTGCGAGCCGGTGAGCGCCGCGATCTCCTCATAGAAGCGCGCCAGCTGGTCGTTGCGGAAGGCGCGGGAGGTAAGGGTGAGGCGCCCGGCCTGCTCGACCATCGCGGCCAGGATGCGCGGGTGGCAATGCCCCTGGTTCACCGCCGAATAGGCGGAGAGGCAGTCGAGATAGCGCCGCCCCTCGACATCCCAGACCCAGACGCCCTCGCCGCGGGTCAGCACCACGTCGAGCGGCTTGTAGTTCTGCGCGCCCAGCGCCTGTTCGGTGGCGATGAACTCGGCCATGGGGGCCAGGGTGAGGGACATCTTCGCCTCCTGTCGGGTTGTGCGCGGTGCGGCCCGTGCCGAGCCGCGCCGTGTCGGGGGTCAGGCCGCGCGCCGCGCGCCGTGGGGCGCGCCGAACAGCTCGGCCATCAGCGCCACGGTCAGGCGCGCGCTGCGCTCCTCGCGGTCGAGGAAGGGGTTCAGCTCGACGATGTCGAGCGCGGCCAGGCGCCCACTGTCGCGCAGCAAGGCCAGCGCCTCGGCGGCTTCCTCGGCGCTCAGCCCGCCGGGCACCGGGGTGCCGACGCCGGGCGCCAGCACCGGGTCGAGCGAGTCAACATCGAAGCTGACATGCAGCACCCCGTCCTCCGCCGCCACGCGCGCCAGGAAGGGCCGCAGCGCCGCCGCCACGCCGCCCTGCCGCAGCGCCGCGGCGGTGGTGACGCCGACGCCGCGCGCGGCCAGCAGCGCCGCTTCCTCGGCATCCAGGTCGCGCGCGCCCAGCACCTGCACGCGAGCGGGGTCGACCATCGGCGGCGGGGCGTCGCCCCAGACCGGGCCGAGGCCCGGCTCGCCGCAGAGGGCGGCGAGCGTCATGCCGTGCACATTGCCGCTGGGCGAGGTCGCCGGCGTGTTGAAATCCCCATGCGCGTCGATCCACAGCACGAAGAGCGGCCGGTCCAGCGCCGCCGCATGAAGCGCGCTGGCAGCCACCGAGCCCAGCGGCAGGCTGTGGTCGCCGCCCAGCAGCACGGGCAGCCCGCCCTCTGCCAGCACGGCTTCCGCCTGCGCCTGCACGGCGCGCGCCCAGGCGGCGATCTCGCCCAGATGATGCGCCGGGCGGATGGCGTCGAAGCCTTCCAGCGGGGCGGGGCAGGGCAGGTCGCCCGCATCCCGCGCGCCGGCGCCGAGCGCCCGCAGCAGCCCCGCATGCCGCAGCGCCAGGGGGCCGGCGGCGGAGCCACGGCGGCTCGCCCCCAGATCCATCGCCGCACCGAACATCACCGGGAAACCGCCCGAACGCATCATCCGCACCTCCATTCCGCCCGCGGCTCAGGCGGGGGAAGCGGGACTATGCCAAGCCGGGATGCGCGAAAACGAGACGCGAAATTGCGCGATCAGCGCCATTCATCGCGCAAAGTGACGGGCCTGATCGCGCAGATCGTCAGCCCTTGCGCCGCGCCAGCAGCAGATTGCTCTCGCTGTTCGCCACGCCTTCGATATGCCGGATCTCGCGCAGCGTCGCGTCGAAGGCCTCCAGGCTCGCCACCTCGATCTCCAGCACCAAGTCCCAGCGGCCATTGGTGGCGTGGATGGCGGCCACCTGCGGCAGGCCCTGCAGCCGCCGCGTCACCCGCTCCGTCGCATTGCCCTCGATCTCCACCAGGGTGATGGCGCGGATCGGCGCCGGCTCCGCCTCCCGCCGCAGCACCACGGTGAAGCCCTGGATGATGCCGCGCTCCACCAGCCGGTCGATGCGCGCCTTCACCGTGGCGCGCGACAGGTCCAGCGCCGCCGCCAGGCTGGTCAGCGGCTGCCGCGCATCGTCGCGCAGCAGCGCCAGCAGGGCGCGGTCGGTCTCGTCCAGCAGGCTCATGCGGCATGGCCCCGCAGCACGAGGTCGGTATGGATGCGCACGATCTCCTCCCGCGTCAGCCGGCCCTCCGGCTTGTACCAGGTGCAGGCGCCGGTCAGCATCGCCAGGATGGCATAGGCGCCGATCCGCGCATCCCCCGGGCGAAGCTGCCCCGCCGCCATCCCCTCTTCAAGAATCCGGATCAGCAGCGCCTCATAGCGCCGGCGCAGGGCCAGGATCTGCCGCAGATTCTCTCCCTCCAGCGCGCGCAGCTCGAAATTGGCGATGAACACCTCGCGCTTCTTCTCCAGATGATACAGGAGGTGATGCGCCACGAAGCCGCGCAGCCGCGCCAGCGGGTCGGGTGGGCAGTCCGCCAGCGCGGCGGCGGTGGCGGAGAGCAGCGCCTCCATATGCTCCAGGATCAGCCCGTGCAGCAGCGCCTGCTTGGTCGGGAAATGATTGTACAGCGAGGCCGGCTGCAGACCCACCTCCGCCGCCAGGCGCCGCAGGCTCATCGCCTCATAGCCATGCGCCTGGATCAGCCGCAAACCCGCGGCACGGATGGCCGCCATTGTGCGCCTGCCGTCAGAGCCTGTGATGCGTGCCATGCCTCGCCAGCGCAGGGGGAATGAATTCCCCCTGCAACCCCCTTCTTCTTTCTGTCAGGGCCGGCCGCCGCTGGCGGCCGGCGCAACCCTACCACACGGCGCTTGCGGGCGCAGCAGAAACGAACGTATGTTCGTTTCCAGGGCCGGGAACAGGCCCGCCAGGAGGAGCCGATGCAGGAGCTGGATTTCGGCCTGGGCGAGGCCGCCGACGCGCTGCGCGAACAGATCCGCGCCTTCGCCGCGAAGGAAATCGCGCCCCGCGCCGCCGCCATCGACGCCGAGAACGACTTCCCGGCCGATCTCTGGCGAAAATTCGGCGATCTCGGCCTGCTCGGCATCACCGTCGAGGAAGCTGAGGGCGGCTCCGGCCTCGGCTATCTCGAACACGTCATCGCCATGGAGGAAATCAGCCGCGCCTCCGCCTCCGTCGCTCTCTCCTACGGCGCCCACTCCAATCTCTGCGTCAACCAGATCCGCCGCCACGGCAATGTCGCGCAGCGCGCGCGCTACTTGCCAAAGCTGATCTCGGGCGAGCATGTCGGCGCGCTGGCCATGTCGGAGCCCGAGGCGGGGTCGGATGTCGTCTCCATGCGCCTGCGCGCCGAGCGGCAGGGCGACCATTACCGCCTGAACGGCAGCAAGATGTGGATCACCAACGGCCCGGATGCCGATGTGCTGGTGGTCTATGCCCGCACCGATCCGGCGCCGGGCCCGCGCGGCATCAGCGCCTTTGTGGTGGAGAAGGGCTTCCCCGGCTTCCGCCCCGGCCGCAAGCTGGACAAGCTTGGCATGCGCGGCTCCAACACCGCCGAGCTGGTCTTCGAGGAGTGCCGCGTGCCGGCGGAGAACCGCCTGGGCGAGGAAGGCCAGGGCGTCAACATCCTGATGAGCGGGCTGGATTACGAGCGCGCCGTGCTGGCGGGCGGCCCGCTCGGCATCATGCGCGCCTGCCTCGACCTGGTGCTGCCCTATCTGCGCCAGCGCCGGCAATTCGGCCGCCCGATCGGCGAGTTCCAGCTGATGCAGGGCAAGCTGGCCGACATGTACACCCGCATGAACGCCGCCCGCGCCTATGTCTACACCGTCGCCCGCGCCTGCGACCGCGGCCAGGTGACGCGCCAGGACGCCGCCGGCGCCATCCTGCACGCCGCCGAGGCCGCGACCGCCCTGGCGCTGGAGGCCATCCAGTGCCTGGGCGGCAATGGCTACATCAACGAATACCCTGCCGGCCGCCTGCTGCGCGACGCCAAGCTCTACGAGATCGGCGCCGGCACCAGCGAGATCCGCCGCATGCTGATCGGCCGCGAGCTGATGGCCGGCCAGGGCTGAGGCGCGGCGCATGACCATCCTGCCCAGCACGCTCGACCCCGCCGCGCCGGAGGCCCTGGCCAATGCCGCCGCGATGCGCGCCCTGGTGGATGACCTCCACGCCACCGCCGCCCGCATCCGCCAGGGCGGCGGCGAGGCCGCGCGGCAGCGCCACCAGTCACGCGGCAAGCTGTTGCCGCGCGAGCGTGTCGCGGCGCTGCTCGACCCCGGCGCGCCCTTTCTGGAAATCGGCCAGCTGGCGGCGCAGGGCATGTATGGCGGGGAGGTGCCCTCGGCCGGGCTGATCACCGGCATCGGCCATGTCTGCGGCCGGCCCTGCATGATCGTCGCCAACGACGCCACGGTGAAGGGCGGCACCTACTACCCCATCACCGTGAAGAAGCATCTGCGCGCGCAGGAGATCGCCGCGCAGAACCATCTGCCCTGCCTCTACCTCGTCGATTCCGGCGGCGCCAACCTGCCGAACCAGGACGAGGTTTTTCCGGATCGCGAGCATTTCGGCCGCATCTTCTACAACCAGGCGCGCATGTCGGCGGCTGGCATCCCGCAGATCGCGCTGGTCATGGGTTCCTGCACCGCCGGCGGCGCCTATGTGCCGGCGATGTGCGATGAGAGCATCATCGTCCGCAACCAGGGCACCATCTTCCTGGCTGGCCCGCCGCTGGTGAAGGCCGCCACCGGGGAGATCGTCTCGGCCGAGGAGCTGGGCGGGGCGGAACTGCACAGCCGCATCTCCGGCGTCACCGACCACATCGCCGAGGATGATGCGGATGCCATCCGCATCGCCCGCCGCATCGTGGCGACGCTGCCGGAGGTGCGGCCCGCGCTCCGCCCCTCTGGTGTGCCGGTCCCGCCGCGCCACGCACCGGAGGAACTCCACGCGCTGATCCCGCAGAGCCTGCGCCAGCCGGTCGAGGCGCGGGAGATCATCGCCCGCATCGCCGATGGCAGCGAATTCGACGAGTTCCGCCGCCTCTATGGCCCCACCCTGGTCACCGGCTTCTGCCGCATCTGGGGCTACACGGTCGGCATCGTCGCCAACAACGGCATCCTGTTCTCGGAAAGCGCGCAGAAGGGCGCGCATTTCATCGAGCTCTGCGCCCAGCGCGGCATTCCGCTGGTGTTCCTGCAGAACATCGCCGGCTTCATGGTGGGCCGCAAATACGAGGCCGGCGGCATCGCCAAGGATGGCGCCAAGATGGTCAATGCCGTGGCGACCGCCGAGGTGCCGAAATTCACCATCATCACCGGCGGCAGCTTTGGCGCCGGCAATTACGGCATGTGCGGCCGCGCCTATTCGCCGCGTTTCCTGTGGATGTGGCCCAATGCGCGCATCGGCGTGATGGGCGGCGAGCAGGCGGCCTCGGTCCTCGCCACGCTGCGCCGCGACGCGCTGGAGGCGAAAGGCGAGGAATGGACTGCCGAACAGGAAGAAGATTTCAAGGCGCCGATCCGGGCGCAATACGAGACCCAGGGCCATCCCTACTATGCCAGCGCCCGGCTCTGGGATGATGGGGTGATCGACCCGGCGGCGACGCGCGACGTGCTCGGCCTGGCGCTGTCGGTCGCCGCCATCCCGCCGCTGCCGCCGACGCGCTTCGGCCTGTTCCGCATGTAGCCCGCCAGAGGATCCGAGCATGACCGCCCTACTCGAGCGCCGCGAGCCGCATGGCGTGCACCGCCTGACGCTGAACCGCCCCGAGCGCCACAACGCCTTCGATGATGCGCTGATCGCGGAGCTGGACGCCGCCTTCCACCGCATCGGCGCCGACCCGGAGGTGCGGCTGGTGGTGCTGGACGGCAACGGCGCCAGCTTCTCCGCCGGCGCCGATCTCGACTGGATGCGCCGCGCCGCCACGCAATCGGAGGCGGAGAACGCCGCGGATGCCACCGCCATGGCGCGCATGCTGCACGCGCTGGACCGGCTGCCGCGCCCGACCGTCGCGCTGGTGCAGGGCGCGGCCTATGGCGGCGGCGTCGGCCTCGCCGCCTGCTGCGACATCGCCATCGGCGCGGAGAGCGCGCGCTTCTGCCTCAGCGAGGTGAAGCTGGGCCTGACGCCCTCCACCATCAGCCCCTATGTCATCGCCGCCATCGGCGCCCGCCAGGCGCGCCGCTATTTCCTGACCGCCGAGGTGTTTGGCGCGACCCGCGCGCAGGAGATCGGCCTGCTGCACCAAGTGGTGCCGGAGGCCGAGCTGCAGGCGGCCGGCGCCGAGATGGTGGCGACCCTGTTGCGCAACGCCCCTGGCGCGCAGGCCGACGCCAAGGCGCTGGTGTTTCTCGCCGAGGCCCGCGCGGTGGATGACGCCTATACCGAGGAGACCGGCCGCCGCATCGCCGCCCGCCGCGCCTCGGCCGAGGGGCGGGAGGGCATCGCCGCCTTCCTCAGCCGCCGCAAGCCCGCCTGGGTGCCGGAGCACGGGCCATGATCCGCCGCCTGCTGATCGCCAATCGCGGCGAGATCGCCTGCCGCATCATCGCGACCGCGCGCCGCCTGGGCATCGCGACCGTCGCAATCTATTCGGAGGCCGATGCCGGCGCCCTGCATGTGCGCCAGGCCGACCAGGCCCTGCCGATCGGCCCCGCCGCGGCGGCGCGGAGCTACCTGAACATCCCCGCCATCCTCGACGCCGCGCGACGCGCCGGCGCCGATGCCGTGCATCCGGGCTATGGTTTCCTGTCGGAGAATGCCGGCTTCGCCCGCGCCTGCGCCGAGGCCGGGCTGGTCTTCCTGGGCCCGCCGCCCGAGGCGATCGCCGCCATGGGCGACAAGGCGCGCGCCAAGGCGCTGATGCAGCAGGCCGGCGTGCCGCTGGTGCCCGGCTATCATGGCGAGGCGCAGGAGGCCGCGCTGCTGGCGCGGGAAGCCGCGCGCATCGGCTGGCCGGTGCTGATCAAGGCCAGCGCCGGCGGCGGCGGCAAGGGCATGAAGCTGGCCGAGGACGCCGCCGGTTTCGCCGAGGCGCTGGCCAGCGCGCAGCGCGAGGCGATGGCCGCCTTCGGTGATTCCCGCGTGCTGCTGGAGCGCTATTTGACCCGGCCGCGGCATATCGAGATGCAGATCTTCGCTGACCAGCACGGCAACATCCTGCATCTGAACGAGCGTGACTGCTCCTTGCAGCGCCGCCACCAGAAGGTGGTGGAGGAGGCGCCCGCCCCGGGCCTCAGCGCCGAACGCCGCGCCGCCATGGGCGAGGCCGCCATCGCCGCCGCCCGCGCCGTGGGCTATGTCGGCGCCGGCACGGTGGAGTTCATCGCCGAGGGCGAGGAGTTCTTCTTCATGGAGATGAACACCCGCCTGCAGGTCGAGCATCCGGTGACCGAGGCGATCACCGGCCTCGATCTCGTCGAATGGCAGATCCGCGTGGCGCAGGGCGAGGCGCTGCCCATCACCCAGGCGCAGGTGCCGCTCTCCGGCCACGCCATCGAGGTCCGGCTCTATGCCGAGGACCCGGCGCGCGACTATCTGCCCTCCACCGGCCCGGTCACCCTGCTGCAATGGCCGCAGGGCGAGGGGGTGCGCGTCGATGCGGGTGTCGCGGAAGGCGATGCGGTGACGCCGCATTACGACCCGATGCTGGCCAAGATCATCGCCTGGGGCCCGGATCGCGACGCGGCGCTGCACCGGCTGCGTGGCGCGCTGGCGGCGACGCGCCTCGGCGGGGTGCGCAGCAATCTCGGCCTGCTGCGCGGCATCGCGGCGCATCCGGGCTTCGCCGCGGCGGAGCTGGACACCGGCTTCATCGCCCGCCATCCCGAATTGCTGGCACCGGCCGCGCCGCCCTCGGACGCGGCCTGGGCGGCGGCGGCGCTGGCCCTGTGGCAGCGCCGGGCACCGCTGGTGCCGGAAGACCCGTGGCGCGCCTTGCCGGGCTTCCGCCTGAACGGCCCGGCCGAGGCCGCGCCGCTGCTGCTGCAGGCGGGGGAGGAGCAGCGGCGCCTCGCCATCCAGCCCCTGCCCGGCGGCGGGCTGCGGGTTGAGGACATCCGCGCCGAGCCGGCGGGCGAGGGCGCCATCCGGCTCGACGGCCAGCGCCTGGGCTGGGCCTGCCGCTGGCAGGGCGATGCGCTGGTGCTGGCGCTGGGCGATGAGGTGGCGAGCTTCCGTGTCCCCGACCCGCTGGCGCCGGCGGGTGGCGAGGCCGCAGGCGACGACATGCTGCGCGCGCCCATCCCCGGCCGTGTCATCCGCCTGCTGGCCACGCCCGGTCAGAGCGTTGCGCGCGGCGCGCCGCTGTTGGTGCTGGAGGCGATGAAGACCGAGCTCTCCCTGACCGCGCCGCGCGACGGGGTGGTGCAGGCGCTGCCGGTGGCCGAGGGCGCCATGGTCGAGGAAGGCACGCTGCTCGCCCGGCTGGGCTGAACCCGGCCGGGCGGCGGCGGCGCTTCAGGCCGGCACCGGCTCGCGCTTCGTCTCCCAGTCACGCAGCAGCGCCGCGCGCCGGGCCATGGCCTGCGCCACATGCCGCGCCCGCACCGCGCCATAGCCGCGGATCAGCCCGGGAATGCCGGCCAGCTGCACCGCCAGCGCGTGCCGCTCCGGCGTCAGCTCGCGGCAGATTCGCTCGATCAGCGCCACATGCTCGGCCAGCAGGCGGCGATCCTCGCGCCGCTCCGCGGTGTGGCCGAAGGGGTCGAGCCAGCCGCCGCGCAGCCCCTTGGCCCGCGCCAGCAGGCGGAACACCGGCAGCATCCAGGGGCCGAATTCCCGCTTGCGCGTGCCGAGCAGCGGCGGCGCCAGGTGGAAGACCAGGCGCGGCGGTTCGGCATAGCCCTCGGTCAGCTTCGCCAGGAAGGCGGGGTCGCTGTGCAGCCGCGCCACCTCGTATTCGTCCTTCACCGCCATCAGGGTGAAGAGGTGCCGCGCCACCGCCTCGGCGAAGCCGGAGCGGCCCGGGGCGCGTTCTGCCTCGGCCTGGCGCGCCGCCTCGACCAGACCCGCGTAGCGGTCGGCATAGGCTTCGTCCTGATAGGCCACCAGCTCGGCGCGGCGCAGCGCGACGATCTCCTCCAGGCTGCTGGCGAGCGACGGCTTCGGGGCCACCATGGCCCGTACAGCGGCCAGATCCAGCGCGGCCTTGCGCCCCCAGGCGAAGGCCGCCTGGTTCATGGCGACCGCCGCATCATTGATCTCGATGGCGCGAGAGAGCGAGGCCGGCGAGACCGGCAGCCAGCCGCGCTGGCAGGCATAGCCCAGCAGGAACAGGTTGGAGGCCAGAGAATCCCCGAACAGGGCGGTGGCCAGGGTGGTCGCGGGCAGGAACTCGCTCTGCGCCGCCTGCGCCAGCCGGTCCTGCAGCGCGACGCCGGGCAGGGCAGGGGGGGCCGTGGCGTCACCCTCCCGCGCCTGGCGGGCGAAGCCGCGCACCGTCTCGCTGGTCGGCGCCAGATCGGCATTGATCACGGCGCGGCTGCGCCCGGTGGAGAGCCGCGCCAGCGTGTCCGGCAGGCCGGAAACCACAAGATCGCAGCCCAGCAGCAGATCCGCCTCGCCCTCGGCGATGCGCGCGGCGTGCAGCTGCGCCTGGCGCGCGGCGAAGCGCAGATGCGACCAGACCGGCCCGCCCTTCTGCGCCAGCCCGGCCATGTCGAGCGCGGTCACCCCCTTGCCCTCCATCGCCGCCGCCGTGCCCAGCAGAGCGCCGATCGTCACCACCCCCGTGCCGCCAATGCCGGCGATCAGGATGCCATAGGGCGTATCCAGCGAAGGCTGCGCCGGCTCCGGCAGGTCGCCGGGCAGCGCCAGGCCGCCGGCCAGCGCCGGCGCGGCGCGCTTCGTGCCGCCCTGCAGCGTGACGAAGCTGGGGCAGAAGCCGTCGCGGCAGGTCATGTCGCGGTTGCAACTGGACTGGTCGATGGCGCGCTTGCGGCCGAACTCCGTCTCCACCGGCACGACCGAGAGACAATTGGAGGCGCGGCTGCAATCGCCGCAGCCCTCGCAGACGCGCTCATTGATGACGACACGCTGCGCCGGCTGCGGCATCAGCCCGCGCTTGCGGCGGCGGCGCTTCTCGGTGGCGCAGACCTGGTCATAGATCAGCCCCGTTACGCCCCGGATGTCTTTCAGTTCGCGCTGGACGCTGTCCAGCGCCGAGCGCGGGTGCAGCGTGACGCCTGCGGGCCAGCGCGTGCCGGCATGGCGCCCTGGGTCCTCGGCCAGGATGGCGATGCGGGAGACGCCCTCGGCCTGCAGCTGCGCCACGATCTGCGGGATGCTGAAGCCGCTTTCCGCCTTCTGCCCGCCGGTCATGGCGACGGCGTCGTTGAACAGGATCTTGTAGGTGATGGGCACATTCGCGGCGACCGCCTGCCGCACCGCCAGCACGCCGGAATGGGTGTAGGTGCCATCGCCCAGATTGGCGAAGACATGCGGCGTGTCCGTGAAGGGGGCCATGCCGATCCAGGCCACGCCCTCGCCACCCATCTGGCTGAAGGTGCGGGTCTGCTCGGGGTTCAGCCACAGCGCCATGTAGTGGCAGCCGATGCCGGCCAGCGCCAGGCTGCCCTCCGGCACCTTCGTCGACGAGCTGTGCGGGCAGCCGCTGCAATAATGCGGCGGGCGCAGCGCCAGCGGCAAAGCGGGGCGCGCGGCCGCCTCCAGCGCCGCGGCGCGGGCGGCGATCTCCGCATCGGTGTGGAAACGCGCCAGCCGGCGGGCGATGACGCGGGCGATCAGCGAGGGCGACAGCTCCCCCGCCGCCGGCAGCTGCCAGTCATGCACCGGCAGATCCCATTCGCCCTGGTCGTCATACTTGCCGATGACGCGCGGCCGCACATCCTCCCGCCAATTGTAGAGCTGCTCCTTCAGCTGGTACTCGATCAGCTGGCGCTTCTCCTCGACGACCAGGATTTCTTCGAGACCCTCGGCGAAATGCCGCGTGCCCTCGGCATCCAGCGGCCAGGGCATGCCGACCTTGAACAGCCGCAGGCCGAGCGCCGACGCCTTCGCCTCGTCGATGCCGAGCATCTCCAGCGCCTGCCGCACATCCAGCCAGGATTTGCCGGTGCTGGCGATGCCGAAGCGGGCGCGGGGGCTGTCCAGCACCACGCGGTTCAGCCCGTTCAGCCGTGCATAGGCCATGGCGGCATAGGGCTTGAAGCGCTGCAGCCGGTATTCCTGCGCCATCGGCGTGTCCGGCCAGCGGATGTTCAGCCCGTCGGCCGGCAGTTCCAGATCGGCCGGGAAGCGCGGCGCGATGGCGTGCGGGTCGAGCGTGATGGCGGCGGAGCTTTCCACCGTGTCCGACACCGCCTTCAACGCCACCCACAGCCCGGTGAAGCGCGACATCGCCCAGCCATGCAGGCCGAACTCGACGATCTCCTGCACCGTCGCCGGATTCAGCACCGGGATCATGCTGGCGGCGAAGACATGGTCGCTCTGATGCGGCAGGGTGGAGGACTTGGCGCCATGATCGTCGCCCACCACCGCCAGCACGCCGCCGAAGGGGGAGGTGCCGGCGGCATTGGCGTGCTTGAACACGTCGATGCTGCGATCCGCCCCCGGCCCCTTGCCATACCACAGCGCGAACACCCCCTGGTGCCGCGCGCCCGGGAACAGGCCGAGCTGCTGCGTGCCCCAGACGGCGGTGGCCGCCAGATCCTCGTTCAGCCCGGGCTGGAACCGGATTTTTCCCTGTTCCAGCGCCGGGCGCAGCTTCCACAGCGCCTGGTCCAGCCCGCCCAGCGGCGAGCCGCGATAGCCCGAGACGAACCCCGCCGTGTCCAACCCGGCGGCGGCATCCCGCGCCCGTTGCAGCAGCGGCAGCCGGGCCAGCGCCTGCAGCCCGGTCAGGTAGGGACGCGCGCCGGGCGGCAGCGCCTCCGGCGGGCCGGAGGGAGAGGTGGGGTGACCGATCGCGGCATCGAGCATCAGCGGACCTTCCCTGCCTGCCATGCGTGCGGCATGGCCGGGAGAATGGAGGGCCGCGCAGGGGCGGGGCGCTCCTCCTCCCTGTGTCGTTGCCGACAGACTAGGCGGGCGCGGGCGGAAGCGGCTTCCGAAGCAGCGCAGCATTGTGCCGCTTTCCGGCAGGATCTTTTGCGAACATCGCTGTGCGATACGGCCAAGTTTCGCGCGATCGCCGGTTGCCAGCAGGCCCGCATCGGCGCCAGGATGCGCGCCGGGAGAAAGAGCCGGTCCCTGTCACAAGGAGATCGACATGCTGCGTCGCAGCTTCCTGCAAAGCCTGGGCGCCGGGGCGGCGGTCGGGGCCGCCATGGCGCCGTCGCTGCCGCGTGCGCAATCCGCCACCACGCTGCGCTTCATCCCGCAGCTCGACCTCGCCTATCTCGACCCGGTCTTCTCCACCGCCTATGTCACCCGCAACCACGGCTATCTGGTGTTCGACACGCTCTATGGCGTGGACACGGATTTCAACGTCCATCCGCAGATGGTCGCCGGGCATGTGGTGGAGCAGGACGGTCTGCTCTGGACCCTGACCCTGCGCGACGGCCTGGTCTGGCATGATGGGGAGCGGGTGCTGGCGCGGGACTGCGTCGCCTCGATCCGCCGCTATGCCAAGCGCGACCCCTTCGGCGAGGCGCTGATGGCCGCGACCGAGGAGCTCTCCGCCCCCGACGACCGCAGCATCCGCTTCCGCCTGAAGAAGCCGTTTCCCCTGCTGCCGATGGCGCTGGGCAAGCCGGGCTCGCCCATGCCGGCGATGATGCCCGCCCGGCTGGCCGAGACCGACCCGTTCCGCCAGGTGACCGAGATGGTCGGCTCCGGCCCGTTCCGCTACCTGGCCGATGAACGGGTGCCCGGCGCCCGCAACGCCTATGCGCGGTTCGAGCGCTACCAGCCGCGCCCGGACGGCACGCCCAACTGGACCTCGGGCCCCAAGCGCGTGCATTTCGACCGCGTGGTCTGGACCACCCAGCCGGATGCCGGCACCGCCGCCAGCGCCATGCTGGCCGGCGAGCAGGACTGGATGGAATACGCCTATCACGACGTGCTGCCGCTGCTGCGGCGCAGCCGGCAGATCCGCATCTCGGTGCCCGACCCGACCGGCTTCGTCACCATGCTGCGGATCAACCACCTGCAGCCGCCCTTCGACAAGCCGGCGGTGCGCCGCGCCCTGTTCGGCGCGGTGGACCAGTCCGCCTTCATGGAGGCGATCGTCGGCAATGACAGCAGCATGTACCGCACGCCGCTGGGCTATTTCGCCCCCGGCACGCCGATGGCGACGCCGGAGGGTCTGGGCTTCCTGCAGGGCGAGCGCGACTATGAGAAGGTGAAGCGCGACCTGGCCGCCGCCGGCTACCAGGGCGAGAAGGTGGTGCTGCTGGTGCCGGCGGATTCCGTCGGCCTGAAGGCGCAGGGCGATGTCGCCGCCGACATGATGCGCCGGGCCGGCATGAATGTGGACTATCTGGCGACCGACTGGGGCACGCTGCTGGCGCGGCGCAACCGCAAGGACCCGCCGGAGCAGGGCGGCTGGAGCGCCTTCGTCAGCTCCTGGGCCGGGGCGGACTGGCTGAACCCGGCCGTGCATCTGGCGCTGCGCGGCAATGGCGTGGCCTATCCCGGCTGGTCGCAGAGCCCGCGCACCGAGGCGCTGCGCCAGCAATGGTTCGAGGCGCCGGACCTCGCCGCCCAGCAGGCCATCTGCCGCGAGATCCAGAAGGTCAGCCTGGAGGAAGTGCCCTACTACCCGCTCGGCAACTATATCCAGCCGACGGCGCACCGGACCAGCGTGACCGGCCTGCTGGGCGGCTTCGCCACCTTCTGGAACATCCGCCCCTCTTAATTTTCCAGGCTGCCGCTGCCTGGCGGGGATGCGGGGTACGGCAGGCGGGCGGGGCGCAGCCGGGCAGGGGAGGGAGCTGCTCCCCTGGGCCGAAGCGCCCCGGTCGCGTGGGGCCCCCCGTCCCGGCCCTGACCGGCAGCGTACAAAAAAACGCGGCACCCAAGGGGTGCCGCGGTTCTTGGCTGGGCCGGAGCGGATGGCGTCAGGTGACGCTCATCCCGTCCCGGCCCTGGCCGGCAGCTGGCAAATCAACGCCAGGCGGGGCGGCCGAGATTGACGGTGTTGGGGCTGGTGGCGGCGCCGCCCAGGGCACCGGCCGCGCCGCCGATCAGGGCGCCGGCCCCGGCATTGCCGGAGAGCGAGCCGACC
>NZ_GG770778.1:748762-753541 GCF_000164635.1 Pseudoroseomonas cervicalis ATCC 49957
GCGCCGGCGCCGAGCAGGCCGCCGGAGGCGGCGCGGTCGCCGGTCGAGTAGCCGCAGGCGCCCAGGCCGATGCTCGCCAGGGCCAGGAGGGCAAGGGAGGATTTGCGCATGGAGGGGTCCTCGGGTTCGGGGTGTCTGATGTACCGCAAACGCGGCTGGCAATGCAGGGTTGCCTGTGTGTCACCGATTGCCGCTTGAGCCGGGGGCCAGGGGATTGTAAGCCACGGCGCCCTTCGCTTGCAGGCTTGAACCCGGCTTTCGACCCGGGCGCCGGCGGGGCGCCTGGCTGATTGACCTTGGAAGGTTCGCTGCATGTTCTCTCGCCTGTTCGGCTTCCTTTCCGCCGACATGGCCATCGACCTCGGCACGGCCAACACGCTGGTCTATGTCAAGGGTCGGGGCATCGTGCTGAACGAGCCCTCGGTCGTCGCCATCGCCGACATTCGCGGCCGCAAGCAGGTGCTGGCCGTGGGCGAGGAAGCCAAGCAGATGCTGGGCCGCACCCCCGGCAACATCGCCGCCATCCGGCCGCTGCGCGACGGCGTCATCGCCGATTTCGAGGTGGCGGAGGAGATGATCAAGCACTTCATCCGCAAGGTGCACAACCGGCGCGGCTTCGCCAGCCCGATGATCATCGTCTGCGTGCCCTCCGGCTCCACCGCCGTCGAGCGCCGCGCCATCCAGGAGAGCGCCGAGAGCGCCGGCGCCCGCAAGGTGCTGCTGATCGAGGAGCCGATGGCCGCCGCGATCGGCGCCGGCCTGCCGGTGACCGAGCCGTCCGGCTCCATGATCGTCGATATCGGCGGCGGCACCACGGAAGTGGCGGTGATCAGCCTGGGCGGCATCGTCTATGCGCGCTCGGTCCGCGTCGGCGGCGACAAGCTGGACGAGGCGATCATCAGCTACATCCGCCGGCAGTTCAATTTGCTGATCGGCGAGAGCACGGCCGAGCGGATCAAGATGGAGATCGGCGCCGCCGCCTTCCCGGATTACGGGGAGGAAGGGCCGATGACCGAGGTGAAGGGCCGCGACCTGATGAACGGCGTGCCGCGCGAGGTGGTGGTCAGCCAGCGCCAGATCGCGGAATCGATCGCCGAGCCGGTCAGCCAGATCGTCGAGGCGGTGAAGGTGGCGCTGGAGAACACGCCGCCCGAGCTCGCCGCCGACATCGTGGACAAGGGCATCGTGCTGACCGGCGGCGGCGCGCTGCTGCAGCGCCTCGACCAGGTGCTGCGCGAGGCGACAGGCCTGCCCGTTTCCGTGGCGGAGGACGCGCTGGCCTGCGTGGCGCTGGGCACGGGGCGGGCCCTTGATGAGATGAAGCGGCTTCGCCACGTTCTTTCCTCCATGTATTAATGGGGCGGGCCCGGGCGAGTCCGGGCCGCTGGAGGCTGCGTGATCCGTCTCAGCATCCCGTTGCGCCAGGCGCTGTCGCGCCTGACGATGCCTGTGCTCATCGCCGCCGCCTTCGGCACCATGCTGCTGGGCAAGGCCGACACCGCGCTGGTGGAACGCGGGCGGATGGCGCTGGCCGACACGCTGGCGCCGATCTACGCCGTGCTGTCCGAGCCGGTGGGCGCGCTGCGCGAGGCGGTGCAGGAGCTGCACTACCTGGCGGCGATGCGCGAGGAGAATGCCCGGCTGCGCGAGGAGAATGAGCGGCTGCACCGCTGGCAGGCCGCCGCCCTGGCGCTGGAGACGGAGAACGCCCTGCTGCGCCGGCAGCTCGGCTACATGCCGGAGGCGGCGGCCACCTTCCACACCGCCAAGGTCGTGGCCGATGCGGGCGGCACCTATGCCCGCGCCGTGCTGCTCTCGGTGCAGCCGGGCATCGTGCTGCGCAAGGGCCAGGTGGCGCTGGACGAGCGGGGCCTGGCCGGCCGCGTCACCGAGGTCGGCGGCCGCTCCGCCCGCGTGCTGCTGGTGACCGACATGAACAGCCGCATCCCCGTGGTGCTGGAGGGCAGCCGCTCGCGCGCCATCCTGGCCGGCACCAATGGCGACCTGCCGCGCCTGCAGCACTGGCCCGAGGGCACGCCGCCGCAGGAGGGCGAGCGGGTGGTGACCAGCGCCGAGGCCGGGGTGTTCCCGGCCGGCCTGCCGGTCGGCGTGGTGCGCTGGTCGGAGGGCGGTGCGCCGGAGGTCGAGCTGTTCGCCCGGCTGAACCGGCTCGACCTGCTGCGCATCTTCGATTTCGGCCTCTCCGGCATCCTGCCGCCCGAGGCGGTGGCGCGGCCGGAGCCGCGCCCACGGCGCTGAGCGCCGGCGCGGCGGACGGGAGGGAGAGGCAGGCACATGGCCAGGGGGCGGCCGCAACCCTCGGCGGGGCTGCTGCGCCGGCTGGACGCCCTGGCCCGTGCCGCCTTCCCCTCGGTCAGCACCGCGCTGCTGATGCTGCTGACGGCGGCGCCGGTCGGCCTGCCCTCGGCGCTGCCGGCGGTGGCGCTGGGCTGCGTGTTCTTCTGGTCGGTGTTCCGGCCCGCCGCCATGTCGCCGCCCCTCTGCTTCGGCATGGGGCTGTTGCAGGATCTGCTCGGCTTCGCGCCGCTCGGCATCGGTATCCTGACGCTGCTGCTGGTGCACGGGCTGGCGCTGCGCATCCGGCGTTTCCTGGCGCGGCAATCCTTCCTGGTGGTATGGCTGGTCTTCGCCGGCTTCGCCGCCGGCACCGCCGCGCTCGGCTTCGCGCTGCAGGCGGTGCTCAATCTGCGGCTGCCGCCGGCGGCGCCGGCGCTGGTGCAGTTCGCCCTCAGCGCCGGCTTCTACCCGGCCATCGCCGCGCTGCTGACCCGGCTGCACCGGGCGATGTGGCGGGCCGACGGCATCGGCTAGGGACATCCGGGGCCAGGGCTCCGGGCGCGTTGGCCGGGGAGGATCCCCGGCCGGGATCGGACAGACGGGGGGCAGGGCTTCGATGAGCAAGCGGGAGGAGGAGCGCCGCCGCGGCGTGTTCACCCGCCGGGCCCTGCTGCTGGGGGCCGGCCAGCTCGGCCTGTTCGGCTTCCTGGGCTACCGGCTGCGCAAGCTGACCGTCGAGGAGGGCGAGCGCTACGCCACCATGGCGGAGGAGAACCGCGTCTCCACCCGGCTGATCGCCCCGCCGCGCGGCCGGGTGACCGACCGCGAGGGCCGCGTCATCGCCGCCAACGACCTGAACTGGCGCGTGCTGCTGACCGCCGAGCAGACCCAGGATGTCGGCGCCACGCTGGAGACGCTGTCCCGCCTGCTGCCGCTCACCGAGGCCGAGCGCGCCCGCATCGAGCGCGATGTGCGCCGCCGCCGCCGCTTCGTCCCCGTGGTGGTGCGCGAATTCCTCTCCTGGGAGGAGATGGCGCGGATCGAGGTCAACGCGCCGGACCTGCCGGGCATCAGCGTCGATGTCGGGACCACCCGCTTCTACCCCTATGCCGAGCACCTGGCGCATGTGGTGGGCTATGTCGCCCCCCCGGCCGAGAGCGACATCGATGGCGACCCGCTGCTGGCGCTGCCCGGCATCCGCGTCGGCCGCTCCGGCGTCGAGCGGCACCATGACCGGCTGCTGCGCGGCCGCGCCGGCACGGTGCAGATGGAGGTCAACGCCGTCGGCCGCGTCATCCGCGAGCTGAACCGGCGCGAGGGGGTGCGCGGCCAGGATGTGCAGGTCTCGATCGACGCCGAGCTGCAGAAGGCGGTGCGCGGCAAGATCGAGGAGGGCACCAGCGTCGTCGTGCTCGACGCCCGCAATGGCGAGGTGCTGGCCATGGCCAGCCAGCCCAGCTTCGACCCCAACCTGTTCAGCTCCGGCATCTCCTCGGCGCAGTGGCGGGAATGGACCCGCAGCCGCTCGACGCCGCTGATCAACAAGACCACCAACGGGCTCTACGCCCCCGGCTCCACCTTCAAGATGGTGGTCGGGCTGGCGGCGCTGGAGGCCAAGGTGGTGAGCCCGGGCGAGCGCGTCTTCTGCCCCGGCCATTACGACCTCGGCGACAGCCGCTTCCATTGCTGGAACCGCCATGGCCACGGCAATCTGGACCTGCGCGGCGCGCTGAAGCATTCCTGCGACGTGTATTTCTACGAGGTCGCCAAGCGCATGGGCATCGACCGCATCGCGGCGATGGCCAGGCGGCTCGGCCTCGGTGTCGATCTGGAGATCGAGCTGCCGGGCACCAAGGCCGGCTTCGTGCCGACCCGCGAATGGCGCACCAGCCAGGGCAAGCCCTGGAATCTCGGCGACACCGTGGTGCATGGCATCGGCCAGGGCTTTTATCAGCTGACGCCGCTGTCGCTGGCCACCATGACGGCGCGGCTGGCCACCGGCCGCGCCGTGCAGCCGCACCTGACCCATGCGCTGAACAACCGCCCGGTGCGCGGCGTGAAGCCGGAGGACTGGCCGAGCCTCGGCATCCCCGAGCGCGACCTGCGGCTGATCCGCGAATCCATGTGGGCGGTGGTGAACGAGGAGGGGGGGACGGCGCGGGTCGCCAAGCTGCCCGTGCCGCTCGGCGCCATGGCCGGCAAGACCGGCACCACCCAGGTCCGCCGCGTCTCGCGCGAGCAGCGCGAGCGCGGCTTCCGGGTCGAGAGCCTGCCGCGCGAATGGCGGCCGCACGCGCTCTTCGTGGCCTTCGCCCCCTATGACAACCCGCAATACGCCATTTCGGTGGTGGTGGAGCACGGCACCAGCGGCTCCGGCGCCGCCGCGCCGCTGGCGCGCGACATCATGGTCGAGGTGATGAACCGGCTGCGCCCCACTGCGCCGGGCGCGCCGGTGGCGCAGCCCGCCACGCCGCCCGCCCG
>NZ_GG770778.1:755357-758010 GCF_000164635.1 Pseudoroseomonas cervicalis ATCC 49957
CCCGGGGAGGGGGCGGCGCCGCGGCGCCGGGCTGGCCGGAATGCCGGCCGCTCCATTGGCGGCCGGGCGGCCGGGATGCAACGGAAATCCCCGGCGCCGCCCCGCGGGCAGCACATGCGACCCATGCGGGCGGTTTCCGCCCCGACGCTGCAACCCTGCGCGGGGCGCAACGATGCCACAGGCGGCGACAAAACCGCAGCGCCCCTGTCAAAGCCGTGACCGCTCCCCTACATCGCGCGCCGAGGGAGACACCGATGACCGAGCCCACCACCCCCGACGCGCTTTCCGGCGGCACCGCGCTGGAGGATCTGTTCAGCGGCTATCGCCGCTTCCGCGATGAGATCTGGCCGGAACGCCGCCGCCTGTTCGAATCCCTGGCCCGCGACGGACAGCACCCCAAGGCGCTGGTGATTTCCTGCTCCGACAGCCGGGTCGACCCGGGCATGGTGTTCAACGCCGCGCCGGGCGAGCTGTTCATCGTCCGCAACGTCGCCAACCTGGTGCCGCCCTACAAGCCGGATGGCGACTACCACGGCACCAGCGCGGCGCTGGAATTCGCCGTCTGCGTGCTGCAGGTGCCGCGCATCATCGTGCTCGGCCATGCCATGTGCGGCGGCGTGCAGGCGCTGCTGCGCGGCTTCCCGGCCGGCGCGCAGGATTTCGTGGCGCCCTGGATGAACGGCATCGCCGCCGAGGCGCGCCAGCGCACCCTGCAATGCGTCCCCGCCGACTCCGCCGAGGCGCAGGCCACCTGCGAGCTGGAGACGGTGAAGCTGTCGCTGCGCAACCTGATGACCTTCCCCTGGGTCGCCAGCCGCGTGGCCGATGGCCGGCTGACGCTGCATGGCGGCTCCTTCGACATCCGCAACGGCGTGCTGTCACGTCTCGCGGAGGATGGCAGCTTCGTCCCCGTCGGCTAGGAAACGGCCCTGGTCAGGGCCGGTTTTTGCCGTATTTGCCTCCCCCTCTTTGAAGCGCCAGCGAAGGCGTGCGGTGCAGCGCAACCGATGCGCCGCTGTAGCGTTCGCTGGTCGCCGCCTGAGGGGGAGTAGCCTGCCGTGAAACGCCGCGATGCCATGCTCGCAGCCTTGTCGCTGTCCACCGTCTTCCTGGCGGAGGAGACGGCGCACATGTCCGAAGCCCGCGCCGCCGCGCCCGAGGAGACCCCGTTCGACTCCGGCACGGTGCGCGAGCTGGCGCGAGGCCTGGCGCAGCAGGCCTACAAGCCGCCGCCGGAGAACCTGCCGCGCGGGCTCTCCGACCTCTCCTACGACCAGTACCGGGACATCCGCTACCGCGCCAACCAGGCGCGCTGGCGGCCCGAGGGGCTGCCCTTCCAGATGCAGCTCTTCCATCGCGGCTTCCTCTACAAGCCGCGCATCGACATGTACGAGGTGGCGGGCGGCGTCTCGCGCCCGATCCGCTACAACACCGAGCTGTTCGACTTCCAGAACATGGAGCGGCCGGCGCAGGAGGATCTGGGCTTCGCCGGCTTCCGCCTGCACGGCCCGATCAACCGCAACGACTATTATGACGAGATCTGCGCCTTCCTCGGCGCCAGCTATTTCCGCGCCGTGGCGCGCGGGCAGATCTACGGCCTCTCGGCGCGCGGCCTGGCGATCAACACCGCCGATCCGAAGGGCGAGGAATTCCCGCTCTTCCGCGCCTTCTGGGTGGAGCGCCCGCGCGAGGGGGTGAACTACATCACCGTCCACGCGCTGCTCGACAGCCCCTCCTGCACCGCGGCCTTCCGCTTCGGCATCCGCCCCGGCCGCACCACGGTGTTCGACGTCGAATCCACCGTCTTCCCGCGCACCGACATGGCGACCATCGGCATCGCGCCGCTGACCAGCATGTTCTGGTTCTCGCCGCTGAACCGCACCGGGCGCGACGACTGGCGCCCGGCGGTGCATGACAGCGACGGGCTGCTGATGTTCACCGGCCGCGGCGAGCGCATCTGGCGCCCGCTGAACAACCCGCGCGACCTGCAGGTCTCGGTGTTCGGCGACGTCAATCCGCGCGGCTTCGGCCTGATGCAGCGCCGCCGCGACTTCGCCGCCTATGAGGATCTGGAGGCGCGCTACGAGAAGCGCCCGAGCCTCTGGGTCGAGCCGATCGGCGACTGGGGCGAGGGCGGCGTGCAACTGGTCGAGATCCCGACCCAGGGCGAGATCCATGACAACATCGTCGCCTTCTGGCGGCCGAAGGACCCGCTGAAGGCGCGCGGCGAATACCGCTACACCTTCCGCCTGCACTGGTGCGACGAGGCGCCGGGCAATCCGGAGCTCGGCCGCGTCACCGCCACCGCCTCCGGCGCCTCCTGGACCCAGGGCGGGCGGCTCTTCGTCATCGATGCCAGGGGCGGGGCGCTGGAGAACCTGCCGGCCGAGGCGAAGCCCGAGCTGAAGGTCAGCGCCAGCCGCGGCGAGGTGCGCAACGCCGTGGCCCAGCGCAACCCGGAGACCGGCGGCTGGCGCATCAGCTTCGACCTGTTCCCCGGCGATGCGCGCGAGGTGGAGCTGCGCGCCGAGCTGCGCGCCGATGGCCAGCCGGTGGCCGAGACCCTGCTCTATCGCTGGACCGCCTGACATGGCCGTGCAGCAGCACGCCGGCACGCCGGCCGCCCCCGTGGCGGCCGGCGTGCCGGCGATGG
>NZ_GG770778.1:760892-768547 GCF_000164635.1 Pseudoroseomonas cervicalis ATCC 49957
GGCCAGGCCGGGCAGGCGGTCGGGCGGCGGCGCCAGGCCGGTGCCCTGGCGTGCCACCGCCTGCGCGGTAGTGGAGAGCGATTGCGTCGCCCGCCGCGCGCCGCCCATCGCGTGCAACGCGGCCGAGGACAGGCCGCCGGAAACCGAGGAGATCGTCATGATCCCATCATACGCGACAGGTCTTGCCGGAAGGTAAAGCGCGACCCCCGCCATCACACCCGCGCGGGGCCGCAACATTCCCCCGCCACGCCTCGACAAGCGGCGGCGCCGGTCGCAGGCTGGCCGCCCCGCGCAGCCCCGAGGAGGCCCCGATGTCGAGCGACCGGCAGAATTCCGAACAGATCTGGCAGATGGTGGAGGCGCATCAGGACGATTTGATCGGCCTGTCCGACCGCGTCTGGGAGATGCCCGAGCTGGCCTATGCCGAGCGCCGCTCCTGCGCCGAGCACAAGGCGATGCTGGAGCAGAAGGGCTTCCGCATCACCGAGAACCTGGCCGGCATCCCCACCGCCATCATGGGCGAGGCGGGCGAGGACGGCCCGGTCATCGCCATCCTCGGCGAGTATGACGCGCTGCCCGGGCTGAGCCAGGAGGCCGGCGTGGCCGAGCACCGCCCGCTGCCGGGCGACGGCGCCGGCCATGGCTGCGGCCACAACCTGCTGGGCGCCGGCGCGCTGCTGGCGGCGACGGCGGTGAAGGACTGGCTGGCCGCCAACGGGGTGAAGGGCCGCGTCCGCTACTATGGCTGCCCGGCCGAGGAAGGCGGCGCCGCCAAGGCCTTCATGGTGCGCGAGGGCTGCTTCGACGATGTCGACCTGGCGATCTCCTGGCACCCGGCGCCCTTCGCGGCGGTGAACGAGGCGAAGTCGCTGGCCAACACCCGCATCGACTTCACCTTCACCGGCCGCTCCAGCCACGCCGCCGCGGCGCCGCATCTCGGCCGCTCGGCGCTGGACGCGATCGAGCTGATGAATGTCGGCGTCAACTACATGCGTGAGCACATGCCGAGCGATGCGCGCATCCACTACGCCTATCTGGACGCCGGCGGCATCGCGCCGAATGTCGTGCAGGGCAAGGCGACGGTGCGCTACCTGATCCGCTCCAACGACCTGCCCGGGCTGCAGGCCCTCGTCACCCGCGTGCGCAAGATCGCCGATGGCGCGGCGCTGATGACCGAGACCAGCGTCGCCACCAGCGTCGTCTCCGCCGTGTCGAACCTGCTGGGCAATCTGCCGCTGGAGAAGGCGATGCAGGCCAATCTGGAGCGCCTGGGCCCGCCGCCCTTCGACGACGCCGACCGCGCCTTCGCCGCCGAGATCCAGAAGACCCTGACCGACGAGGACATCGCCAGCGCCTTCAAGCGGATGGGCGTGCCGGTGCGCAAGGGCGTGCCGCTGGCCGACGAGATCATCCCGCTGGAGGCCAAGGGCGCGGCCATGGTGGGCTCGACCGATGTCGGCGACGTCTCCTGGGCGGTGCCGACGGTGCAGGCGCGCGGCGCCACCTATGCCATCGGCACGCCGGGCCATTCCTGGCAGCTGACGGCGCAGGGCCAGTCGCCGCTGGCGCACAAGGGCATGGTGCATGTGGCCAAGGTGATGGCCGGCGTCGCGGTGGACGCGCTGCGCGACCCGTCGCTGGTCGAGGCCGCCAAGGCCGACCACAAGGCCCGCACCGACGCCCACCCCTATGTCTGCCCGCTGCCGGCGGAGCTGAAGCCGCCGATCAAGATGGCCGAGAAGGTCTGAGGCAGGGCAGGGGGCTCTGCCCCCTGCACCCCCGCCGGGGTGGCAGGGCCACCCCGGACCCCGCCGTCCGTTGGCGGGGTCCGGGGGGACCCTGTCCCCCCGGTGGAGGGGCTTGGGGAGGCAAAGCCTCCCCAATTCACGCGTAGGCGTAGGGCCCGCCCTTCTCCAGCGCCCGGCGATAGGCCGGCCGCGCCTGGATGCGCTGCAGCCAGTCGGCCAGCTTCGGATAGGGTTGCAGCCCGAAGCGGGCGGCGGTGGCCTCCACCGGGAAGCTCATCTGCACATCGGCCGCGCTGAAGCTGTCGCCCGCGAACCAGCCGCGCTCCAGCGCGCTTTCCATCAGCGCCAAATTGCCGGCCACCTGCGGCCCCAGAAAGCCCTTCTCCACCCCCTTGCCGATGGCGCGCCCGATGGGGCGCAGCAGGAAGGGCAGCTGCGAGGGCACGCGGCGCAGCACCAGCGTCATCACCAAGGGCGGCATGGCCGAGCCCTCGGCGAAATGCAGCCAGTAGCGATAGTCGAGATGCGCCTGGGTGCCCGGGGCAGGGCGCAGGCCGCGCGTGTCGTGGCGGTCCAGGATGTATTCCAGGATGGCGCCGGTCTCAGCCAGGGTGTGCGGGCCGTCGGTCACCACCGGCGCCTTGCCCAGCGGATGCACCTCGCGCAGCTCCGGCGGCGCGCGCATGGTCTTGGGGTCGCGCTGGTAGAGCTTCAGCGCATAGGGCACCTCCAGCTCCTCCAGCAGCCACAGCACGCGCTGGGAGCGGGAATTGTTGAGGTGGTGGACGGTCAGGGTCGGCTCGGTCACAGGATCTTCGCCTCGAAGGGGGGGAGCAGGTCGGGCGCGTCGAATTCCAGCACCCAGAGATCGGGGTCGCGCTGCACCTGGCGGGCGACATAGGCCTCGGCCTCGGGCTCCGGCACGGGCTTGGCGCCGGTGCCGCGCATCCAGACGGGGCGGCCCTCGCCATCGCGCGCCTGGCTCAGCACCAGGCAGCCCTCCCGCCCGCGCAGCAGGCAGAGGATGCCGCCCGAATCCGGATCCCCCTTGCGCAGCACCATGCCGGGCCGGCCGGCGATGTCCGCCAGGCGCAGCGCCATCTGGGCCCAGAGCCCCGCCTTCACTTTCGCTTCCATGCCCCCAAGGTGACGCAGCGCGCGGCGCATGCAAGGGGCCAGCGAATGCCCCTTGCCGGCAGCGCCCTGGCGCGGCATCCACCCGCGGGGCCCCCTTCGGGTCGAGAGGCGGAAGAGATGGCGGAACAGGTTCGGATGAGCGAGGGCCAGCGGGCCTATGAGGCGAAGCGCGCGGCCAAGGCCGGCGTCAGCCTGGACAAGTGGCTGTCGATGAAGGCGCAGGAGCGCGACGCCCTGGCCGCCCAGGCCGCCCGCGCGGCCGCGCCGCCGAAGAAGCCCGGCTTCTTCGCCCGCCTGCTGGAACGCGCCCAGAAGCCGCTCGGCTGATTTTCTTTCGGGGCCGGCCGCCGCTGGCGGCCGGCAACGGGCGCGACCCCTTCAGCCGTGCAGGGCGATGACGCCCAGGCTGACCACCCCCAGCGCCAGCAGCGACAGCACCACGGTGGCGGTGACGCGCGGCCCGGCCTGGGCGACGCTGCGCAGATCCACCCCCAGCCCCAGCGCCGCCATGGCCAGCAGCGTCAGGCCAGAGGTCACCGCGGCCAGCGGCGGCAGCAGCGCCTCCGGCACCGCGCCGAGCGCGCGCAGCGCGGCCAGGCCCAGGAAGCCCAGGATGAACCAGGGCACCAGCCGCGCCAGGCCCGGCTTCTGGCCCGATTTCGCCCCGGCGGCGAGCGACAGCGCCAGCACCACCGGCCCCAGCATCAGCACCCGCACCAGCTTGACCAGCGTGCCCACCTGCACCGCCAGCGCGCCGACCGGCGCGGTCGCCGCCAGCACCTGCGGCACGGCATAGACGGTGAGCCCGGCCAGGATGCCGTACTGCACCTCCGACAGGCCGAGCAGCGGCACCAGCAGCGGCAGGGCCAGCACCACCCCGACGCCGAGCACGGCGGTGAAGGCGATGGCGGCGGCCACGTCGCGCGCCTGGGCGCCGATCACCGGCGCCACGGCGGCGATGGCGGAATTGCCGCAGATGGAGTTGCCGCAGGCCACCAGCACCGCCATGCGCTTCGGCAGCCCCATCACCCGCCCCAGCCCGTAGCTGGCGACAATCGACAGCGCGACGACCAGCGCGATGGACAGGATCAGCACCGGCCCCGCCGCCATCAGCGCCGGCAGGCTGAGCGAGGCGCCCAGCAGCATCACCGCCACTTCCAGCAGCGTCTTGGCCGAATAGGCGATGCCGGCGCTGAACGCCTTGGGCGGGGTCCACAGGCTGCGGATGGCGGTGCCGATCAGGATGGAGAGCACCAGCGCATCCACCCAGGCGCGGCCGAACAGCGCCTGCTCGGCCCGCGCCAGCGCCACGCCCGCCAGCGCCACCGCGCCACACAGGAGAATACCCGGCGCCATGCCGGTGGCCCAGCCGGTCAGACGGCGGGGCAGGGAAAGCGGGGCGGGATCGGCGGTGGCGGACATGACAGAACCATGACGTTGCGTCGGCACCATGCGCCGCGCCGATTCATTCATCCAACGACTTGTTCTTGTCATTCCATTCGCCAAAATCGATGGATTGGCCGAGGGCATGGGCATGACACTGGAACAGCTGCGCATCTTCCTGGCGGTGGCGGAGCGCGAGCATGTCACCCGCGCCGCGACCGCGCTGCATCTGACGCAATCGGCGGTCAGCGCCGCGATCCGGGCGCTGGAGGCGCGGCATGGCATCGCTCTGTTCCACCGCGTCGGCCGGCGCATCGAGCTGACCGAGGAGGGCCGCATCTTCCGCGCCGAGGCGGCGGCCGTGCTGGCGCGGGCGGAGGCGGCGGAGCTGGTTCTGTCCGAGCTGGGCGGGGCGCTGCGCGGCACGCTGCGCATCCAGGCCAGCCAGACGGTGGCCAGCTACTGGCTGCCGCCGCTGCTGGTGCGCTTCCAGCAGGCATGCCCCGGCGTGCAGGTGGAGGTCGGCGCCGGCAATACCACCAGCGTCGCCCAGGCGGTGCTGGACGGGGTGGCGGAGCTGGGCTTTGTCGAGGGCGAAGTGGAGGAGCCGTCCCTGTCCCAGACCCTGCTGGCGCGCGACCAGCTGGTGGTGGTGGTGGGCCCCCGCCACCCCTGGGCCGGGGCCGGGGAGGTGCCGCTGGCGCGGCTGGCGGAGAGCCCCTGGGTGATGCGCGAGGCCGGCTCCGGCACCCGTGCCGCCTTCGAGCTGCTGCTGGAGCGTGCCGGGCTGCCGCCGCGCGATCTGCGGGTGATCCTGGAGCTGCCCTCGAACGAGGCGGTGCTGGCGGCGGTGGAGGCGGATGGGGGCGCCACGGTGGTGTCGGAGCGGGCGGCGGGGCCGCATCTGGCGGCGGGGCTGCTGGTGCGGGCGGAGGTCGCGCTGCCGCCGCGCAGCTTCAAGGCGCTGCGCCACCGGGAGCGCTATGCCAGCCGGGCCTCGCGCGCGCTGCTGGCGCTTGCGGCAGGGCTGCCGCCGGGTTGAAGCGTCAGAACAGGCGCTGGTTCTGGCCGTAGGGGACGACCAGCTCGTCCTTGCCGACCATGTTCAGCAGGGCGCGGGCGCGTTCGTCGAGCTGGTCGCGGTCGATGCGGTCGCCGCGCAGGCCGGCCACCTTGCGTTCGATGGAGTCGCGCTCGGCCTCGGCCTCGGCGAGGGTGATGCGGGCGGCGGCGATCTCGGAGGCCTTGGCCTCGCGGGCGAGGGAGCCGACGCGCGGGCCGTGCACGGCGTACCAGGCGAAGTGCCAGATCAGGCCGGCGAAGACCAGCGGCAGCCACAGCACCTGAATCGCCCGCTTGATGGCCCGCATCCGATTCGCCCCGCCTCAGTCAGTCCCTGAATTGGTTAACGCCATGTGGCGCCGGGGACGCAAGGGGAAGGCTGGAAAATCAGGGCATTCGCTGGCGGCGTTGCGTGCCGGACACGAACATAACGTGTCCATTTCCCGCCTGTGTTGACCGAAGGCGGGGTCCGGGGTGGCCCTGCCACCCCGGCGGCGGGGGTCTGGGGGAGGCGGAGCCTCCCCCAGGTTGACAGTGTGGTCTTGGGGGAGGCGGAGCCTCCCCCGGACGCGTCAGCGCTTCAGGATGGTCCGCCCGGCGTAGCGGGCGGCCGGGCCGAGGCCCTGCTCGATGCGGATCAGCTGGTTGTACTTGGCCAGCCGGTCGGAGCGGGAGAGCGAGCCGGTCTTGATCTGCCCGCAATTGGTGGCGACGGCGAGGTCGGCGATGGTGCTGTCCTCGGTCTCGCCCGAGCGGTGCGACATGACGGCGGTGTAGCCGGCGCGGTGGGCCAGCTCGACGGCTTCCAGCGTCTCGGTCAGGGAGCCGATCTGGTTGACCTTCACCAGGATGGAGTTGGCGGTCTTGCGCTCGATGCCCTGGCGCAGCCGCTCCGGGTTGGTGACGAAGAGGTCGTCGCCCACCAGCTGCACCTTGCCGCCCAGGCGGTCGGTCAGCAGCTTCCAGCCGTCCCAATCGTCCTCTGACATGCCGTCCTCGATCGAGATGATCGGGAACTTGCCGCAGAGGTCGGCCAGGTAGTCGACCATGCCGGCGGCGTCGAGCTTCTTGCCCTCGCCTTCCATGTCGTAGACGCCGTCCTTGAAGAACTCGGTGGAGGCGCAGTCGAGCGCCACCATGACGTCCTCGCCGAAGCGGTGGCCGGCCTTCTCGCAGGCGCGCTCGATGAAGGAGAGGGCTTCCTCGGCCGACTTCAGGTTGGGGGCGAAGCCGCCCTCATCGCCGACATTGGTGCTGTGGCCGGCATCGTGCAGGCCCTTCTTCAGCGCCTGGAAGATCTCGGCGCCGATGCGGGCGGCGTCGGCCGCGCTGCCGGCGGCGACCGGCATGATCATGAATTCCTGGATGTCGATCGGGTTGTCCGCGTGCTGGCCGCCATTGATGATGTTCATCATCGGCACCGGCAGGGTGCGGGCGAAGACGCCGCCGACATAGCGGTAGAGCGGCAGGCCGTAATGCTCGGCGGCCGCCTTGGCGGTGGCCAGCGACACGGCGAGGATGGCGTTGGCGCCGAGCCGGCCCTTGTTGGGGGTGCCGTCGAGCGCGATCATCGTCTCGTCGATCTTGACCTGCTCGGTGGCGTCCATGCCGGAGAGGGCGTCGAAGATCTCGCCCTCGACATTGGCGATGGCCTTCTGCACGCCCTTGCCGCCGAAGCGGGCCTTGTCGCCGTCGCGGAGTTCCACCGCCTCATGCGCGCCGGTGGAGGCGCCGGAGGGGACGGCGGCGCGGCCGATGGCGCCGCTGTCCAGGACGACATCGACCTCGACGGTGGGGTTGCCGCGCGAATCGAGGATCTCGCGCGCGATGATGTCGGCGATGGCGGTCATTCCGGACTCCCCTGGGTGTGTCGGAGGCTCGCGGATAGGACGGCCTCGCGCCGAGGGCAAGCCCGGCCCGGGCATGGCAGGCTGACGAAGGCGCCAGCGGGCGCCGGCGGGGCGGATGAGACGCGGCGCCCGGCGGAGGGGTGGCGCGGCCGGTCGGCTCTTCCGCGTCCCTTGGCGGCGCCCCCCCCCGCGGCGGCCCGCCCTGGCGGGTCAGGGCAGGATGGTGGCGAGGTTGCGCTTGGCGTCGTACATGCGGCCATCGGCCTGGCGCATCAGCGTCGCGGCGTCCTGGCCATCCTGCGGGTAGAGGGCTGCGCCGAGGCTGGCGCCGACCTGCAGCCGGTGCGGGCCGTATTCGACCGGCTGGCCGACGACCTCCAGCAGCCGGTCGGCGACGCCGTGCCAGGTGGTGGGGCCGGGCAGGTCGGTCAGCAGCACGATGAACTCGTCGCCGCCGAGGCGGGCCACGGTGTCG
>NZ_GG770778.1:770951-773506 GCF_000164635.1 Pseudoroseomonas cervicalis ATCC 49957
CCGGCGGCGGCGGCGCGTCCAGGATCGAGCCGCGCTGCGCCTGGCCGCGGCCGAGCATCGCCATGGCCAGCGCCAGGCCCATGAACAGCGTCGCCAGGATGGCGGTGGTGCGGGTCAGCAGGTTGGCCGTGCCGCGCCCGGTCATGAAGGAGCCCATCCCCTGGGACGAGCCGATACCCAGGCCGCCGCCCTCGCTGCGCTGCAGCAGGACCACGCCGATCAGCGCGAGGGTGACGAACAGATGCAGGACGAGCAGGACGGTCATCATGGCGCAGCGCTCTTAGCCGCCTTCCTCGCCCCGCGCCAGTTCTCTTTCGGGGGAAGCGGCGGCGTCAGCCTGGCGGCCTCACTCCGCCGCTGCGGCGACCGGCCAGGGGAAGGCCAGCTCGAAGCGCGGCCCGCCTTCCGGCGGCGTGTGCCAGCGCGGCTCGCCGCCCAGCCGCTCGCTCAGGCTGCGGATCAGCTGCAGGCCCAGGCTGCCCTGCTGCGGCGGCAGGTCCGGCATGGGCTGTCCGCCCCCCGAATCGCTGACCCGCAGCCGCAGCGCCCCGCCTGTCCCGACGCATTCGACGGCGAGGGCGCCGCCGCCCTGCTGCGCCGCCTGGGTCACCACCTCGGTCACGATCAGGCCGAGCGTCACCGCCTCGTCGGCCGGGCATTCCACGCTGTCCAGCAGCAGGGCCAGGGGGCGGCCGGATTCGGCCAGGCCGCAGCTGCGCTCCAGCTCCTCGCACAGCCCGGCCAGATACTCGCCCAGATCGACCATGCCGATGCGCTGGCTGCGATACAGCCGGTCATGCACCCGGGCGATGCTGCCCACCCGCCGCGCCGCGTCCTCCAGCGCGGCGCGCCCCGCCTCGGGTGGCGTCATGCGCGCCTGCAGCGACAGCAGGGAGCGGGTGATGGTCAGGCTGTTCTTCACCCGGTGGTCGATCTCCCGCATCAGCAGGTCCTTCTCGCGCAGCAGCGCGTCGCGGTCGGCCAGCGCCGCCTCCGCCTCGCGCGCGCGCGCCTCGGCCAGCTCGGTCAGCGCGCGCAGCGCCGCCTGCGACAGCTCGCGGTCCACCGCGACGCCCAGCGTGTTGGCCAGGGCCTGGAGGAAGTTGATGTCGTCCGCCGTGAAGTCGCCGGCATCGCGGCTGTCCACCTCCAGCACGCCGAAGGGCTCGGCCTCGCCGCGGATGATGACGTTGATGGCGCGGCGCACGCCATGCTCGGCCATCAGCGCGGGCGTGCGGAAGCGCGCCTCCTCGGCCAGGTGGTTGGAGATCACGGGGCGGCCGGTGCGGAAGGCGAAGCCGGCCGGGCTCTCGGTGTCGCCGCCGATGCGCGCCTGGCCGACGCAGCCCGGCCGCCAGCCGAGGCCGGCGCGCAGCAGGAAGCATCCTTCCTCGGCGCGGTATTCCAGCACCTTGCTGAAATCGCCCGAGAGGCCCTCGGCGGCGAGGCGGGCCGCCTGGTCCAGCAATGGTTGCAGCCCTTCGCGCCGCAGCGCGGCCAGGCCCAGTTCGGCGATCAGCGCCTGCTGGCGCAGGCGGAGGGTCAGTTGGGCGTTCGTGTCCATGCGCACCGGCGGTCGCCCGCCGCCAGGAGCCGGGGCGGGTCTTGCCCCTCTCAATAGGCGGAGGCGTGGCCGGACCCAAGGCGTTTCCGCGTGAGGGCCGCGGTTCAGACCCCCGCCTGGCGCGCCAGCATGGCCAGCGCCCGCAGCGCGCTGGCGGCGCGCACCGCGGCGCGGTCGCCGGGGAAGACCTCGTGATACAGCTGAAGCGGCGCGCCGGCCCCGGCGGCGGCCAGGTGCACCAGCCCGACCGGCTTGCCCGGCGTGGCGCCGCCCGGCCCGGCGATGCCGGTGATGGCGACCGCCAGATCCGCCCCCGAATCCCGCAGCGCGCCCTCGGCCATGGCGCGCGCCACCTCGGCGCTGACCGCGCCGTGCCGCTCCAGCAGCGGCGGCGGCACGCCCAGCATGCGGGTCTTGGCGGCGTTGGAATAGGTGACGTAGCCGGCCAGCAGCGTCGCCGAGGAGCCGGCATGCGCGGTCAGCGCGGCGCTGACCAGCCCGCCGGTGCAGCTCTCGGCGGTGGCGACGGTCAGGCCGCGCGGTCGCAGCGCCGCCAGCAGCGCCGCCGCGCGCTCCAGCAGCGTCTCGTCCAGCAGGCTCATGGCAGCATCCCCGCGAAGCGCAGCGCCAGGATCACCGCCGCGGCGAGCGCCCCGGCGATCACATCGTCCAGCATCACCCCGGCGGCGCCCTTGCGGCGGTCGGCCCAGCCCACCGGGCCGGGCTTGGTGATGTCGAACAGGCGGAACAGCAGGAAGGCCAGGGCGATGCCGGCGGCGATCCCCTGCGGCGTCGCCGCCAGCTGCGGCGCCCAGGGGAAGGACAGGCCGAGGGCGGCCAGCGCCAGGCTCTGCCCGGCGCCCTCGTCGATCACCACCCAGGAGGGGTCCTGCCGCGCCTCGGGCAGCCGCGCCAGCGCCCAGAAGCCGAGCGCGGTGAGCAGCGCCGCCAGCCCCAGGCAGGCCAGCGGCCCGAGCAGCGCCACCGGCAG
>NZ_GG770778.1:775292-778855 GCF_000164635.1 Pseudoroseomonas cervicalis ATCC 49957
CGAGCGGGAGCGCCGGGGGGCCGGCGGCATGGCGGGGCGGAAGCAGGGCGGCGCACATGGCGGCGGACCCTATCCGATCGGCGGCCCTCTGTCCCGCGCGAACCGCGCCGCGCGCCGCCCCTCCACGCCGCCTGTCCCTTGTGCCGGAAGGGCCGGGCGCCTAGCTTCCGCCTTCGCCATCACGCCAAGCCAACCGGTCAAGGAAAGTGTCGTCCCATGTTCAAGGGCTCCCTCGTCGCGCTGATCACGCCGATGGCCGAGGATGGCACGCTGGACACAAAAGCCTTCCAGGACTTCGTGGCCTGGCAGATCGCCGAGGGCACCAGCGGCCTGATCCCGGTCGGCACCACGGGCGAAAGCCCGACCCTGTCGCATGACGAGCACCACCGCGTGGTCGAGCTCTGCGTCGAGGCCGCCGGCGGGCGCGTGCCGGTCATCGCCGGCACCGGCTCCAACAGCACGGCCGAGGCCATCGAGCTGACCCGCCACGCCAAGGCGGCCGGCGCCGACGCCGCGCTGGTGGTCACGCCCTACTACAACAAGCCGACCCAGGAAGGGCTCTACCTGCACTTCATGGCCATCGCCGACGCGGTGGACCTGCCGCTGATCATCTACAACATCCCGCCGCGCAGCGTGATCGACATGTCGGTCGAGACCATGGCGCGGCTGGCCCGGCACCCGAACATCGTCGGCGTGAAGGATGCCACGGCCAACCTGACCCGGCCGCTGCACACCCGCCTGGCCTGCGGCACCGAGTTCTGCCAGCTCTCGGGCGAGGACCACACGGCGCTCGCCTTCCGCGCCGCCGGCGGGGTGGGGTGCATCAGCGTCACCGCCAATGTGGCGCCGCGCCTCTGCGCCGAGATGCACGCCGCCTGGGAAGCCGGCAACATCGAGGAAGCCATGGCGATCCAGGACCGGCTGACGCCGCTGCACGACGCCATGTTCTGCGAGACCTCGCCGGGGCCGGTGAAGTACGCCGCCAGCCTGCTCGGCAAGTCGAGCGCCTTCTGCCGCCTGCCGATGGCGCCGGTGGCCGAGGCCACGCGCAACCGGGTGAAGGCGGCGATGTTGACCGCCGGATTGCTGAACTGACCACGAGGCCAGGAGGGGCGCCGCCCCTCCTGGACCTCCCCGCCAGGGGGACAGGGTCCCCCTGGACCCGCCTTGAGGGGTAGATATGGCCGAGCCTCGGAAGAAGTCGCTGATCTCGCACGGCACCGCCGCGCAGAACCGCAAGGCGCGCTTCGACTACAAGATCACCGACACCTATGAGGCCGGGCTGGTGCTGCTGGGGCCGGAGGTGAAGTCGCTGCGCGCCGGCCGCGCCGCCCTGGCCGATGCCTGGGCCGGCGAGCGCGATGGCGAGATCTGGCTGTTCAACAGCTACATCCCCGAATGGCAGGCCGGCAGCTTCATGGCCAAGTTCGAGCCGCGCCGGCCGCGCAAGCTGCTGCTGAAGAAGAAGCAGGTCGAGACGCTGACCGGCGCCGTGGCGCGCGACGGCGTGACCCTGGTGCCGCTGGAGATCCTGTTCAACGAGCGCGGCATCGCCAAGGTCGTGCTCGGCCTGGGCGAGGGCAAGAACAAGGCCGACAAGCGCCACGCCATCGCGGCCCGCGACTGGCAGCGCGACAAGGCCCGGCTGATGCGCGAGAAAGGCTGAAGGCGGGGTCCGGGGTGGCCCTGCCACCCCGGCGGAGGGGGTTCGGGGGAGGCGGAGCCTCCCCCGGTCACTGCCCGTGGCTGCCGCGCAGCTCGGCCAGAATGGCGCGCAGCTCGGCATGGGCGGCGGCGACGTCGCGCCGCAGCAGGAAGCCGCGCAGCTTCGCATGCGCTTCCGGCGCCTCCGGCCCGCCCTCGGCCAGCGCCGTGGCAGACAGAAGAAAACCCTGCATCGCCTCGGCCGAGGGGGTGGCGCCCTTGGCGCCGGCCTCGTCGAGCCGCACCATCAGGTCGCTGAAGCCGCGCAGCCAGGCGAAATCCGGGTCGTGCATCACCGCCTGCAGCAGGGCGTAGGGGTTCTGCGCCGCCGGGTGGCCGACCGCCTGGGCGTTCAGCAGGGCGCGGTGCAGCCCGGCCAGGCCGGCGGCCAGGCGGCGATGCGGCGCGGTGGGGGTGGAGGCGCGGCGCGGCGCGGGGGTGGCGGTCATGCGGTCACTTTCAACGTCTAGCCGGGGCCGGGCTCGATGGCGGCGGGCTGCGGCTCGGCGCGCGGCGGGGGCGGCAGGCGGATCAGCAGATAGACCATGATCCCCATGGCCGGCAGCGCGGCGGCGGTGGTCAGCAGGAAGAAATCGGGCCAGCCCAGCGCCTCGGCCAGCAGGCCGGAGCCGCCGCCGATCGTGCGCAGCGGCACCGCCGCCAGCGAGGAGAGCAGCGCGTATTGCGTTGCCGTGAAGGCCCGGCTGGTGAGGCTGGACAGATAGGTCACGAAGGCGGCGTCCGCCAGACCATCGGTGAAGTTCTCGATGCCGACCTGGGCCCAGAGCATCGGCATGTCGTGCCCGGCATGGGCCAGCGCCACATACATCAGGTTGGACAGCATCTGGCCCATGCCGGTCAGCACCAGCGCGCGTGCCGTGCCGATGCGCACCACCAGCCAGCCGCCGGCCAGCGCGCCGAGCAGCGTGGCGAACAGGCCGAAGACGCTGCCGACCGCCGCCACCTCCGTCCGGCTGAAGCCGAGCTCGCGGTAGAAGGGGGCGACCATGACGCCGGCCATCGCCTCGCCCAGCTTGAACAGCGCGATGAACAGCAGGATGGCGATCCAGTGCTTGCGCCGGACGAAATCGGCGAAGGGGTCGACCACCGCCGCGCGCAGCCGGGCCGACCAGCCGAGCGCCGGACGCGGCGCCGCCTCCGGCTCCGGCCCCAGCCGGACGGCGATGAAGCCGATGCCCACCAGCGCCGCGCAATAGGCGAAGGCGATGCTCCAGCCGGCGAATTCGGCGACGGTCAGCGCCCCGGCATTGGAGGCCAGCAGCGCCCCGCGATAGCCCCAGACATAATAGGCGAGGCCGAGGCCCTGCTGCCGTTCCTCCAGGAACTCGATGCGGTAGGCATCGACAACGATGTCCTGGCTGGCCGAGAGGAAGGCGACCAGCACGGCGACCGCCACCGTGATCTCCGGCGCCACCGCCGGGTTGGTCAGCCCGAGGCCGAGGATGGACAGCGCCAGCACCGGCTGGATGCTGGCCAGCCAGCCGCGCCGCCGGCCCCAATGCCGGAAGAAGGGCGGCGGCGCGTGGTCGATCAGCGGCGCCCAGAGGAATTTCAGCGAATAGGACAGGCCGATCATCGCCGTGAACCCGATGGCGGCGAGCGAGATGCCGGATTCCGACATCCACTGCCGCAGCACGAAGGCGGTGAGCGGCAGCGGCACGCCGGCGGAGAAGCCGAGGGCCAGCATGATCAGGAAGCGCCGGTCTCGCATCGGCGAGCCGGGGGCGGGGAGGAGGCGCATGGGGCGCCACCCTGCCACGCGGCGGGCCGGTTTTGAACTGGCCGCGGCCGCGCGGCTCAGCCGGCCGGGGAGGGGGGCGGGAAAGCGCCGAAGCCCG
>NZ_GG770778.1:780306-785630 GCF_000164635.1 Pseudoroseomonas cervicalis ATCC 49957
CCCGCGGCGGGGCCGGGCATGCCGGGGCCGCCCTCCCGCGCCGCAAAGGCGGGGCCGGCCGCCATCCCGGATGCCGCCATCCCGGGTGATGCGGCGCCACGCCGCGCCGGTGCTGCCGATCCCGCAATCCTCATGCGGGCAGAGTAGCCCGGCGGCGCGCGCCGCGGCGGTGACGATCGAGTGCGCCTTCCTTCAGCTCATGTTCACCATGATCGTTTTCTTGTGAGTGAAGTGCTCCAGCATCGATTCCAGGCTGGCCTCCTTGCCCAGGCCGGACGCCTTCACGCCGCCATAGGAAAGATTGGGCTGCACGACGAGGTTCTGGTTCACCTGCACCAGCCCCGCCTCGATGCGATGCGCGAAGGTGAGCGCGATCTTGAGGTTGCTGGTCCAGACGCTGGCGGCCAGGCCGAACTCGGTGTCATTCGCCTCGGCCAGCACCGCTTCCGCCTCGTCGAAGGGGAAGATGCAGGTGACGGGGCCGAAGATCTCCTCCCGCACCAGCCGGCTCTCCTTGGTCAGGCCGGTGAAGATATGCGGCTGGATGAACAGCCCCTTCTTCAGCGCGGCGTCGGTCGGCATGGCGGAGCAGGCGCGTCCCGTCGCCCCCGCCGTGGCGCGGCCTTCCTCGATGAAGGTCTTCACCTTCTCGAACTGGCCGGGCGAGATGATGGTGCCGATATCGGTCTTCTCGTCCAGCGGGTCGCCCATCACCATGGCGTCGACGCGCTTGGCCATCTCCTCGACGAAGCGGTCGAAGATCGGCCGCTCGACGAAGATGCGGCTGGCCGCGGTGCAGCTCTGCCCCTGGCGGGTGAAGCGCATCGAGGTCAGCGCGCCCTGCACGGTCTTCTCGAAGTCGCAATCGGCGAAGACGATCATCGGCGACTTGCCGCCGAGCTCCAGCGTCACCGGGATCAGCTTCTCGGCCGCCGCCTTGTAGATCAGCTTGCCGGTCTCGACCGAGCCGGTGAAGGTCACCTTCTTCACCAGCTTGTGCGCCACCAGCGGGGCGCCGCATTCCGGACCCTGGCCCGAGAGCAGGTTGAACACGCCGGCCGGCAGCACGCGGTTCATCAGCTCGGCGATGCGCAGCACGGCGAGCGGCGCCTCCTCGGCCGACTTCACCACCACGCTGTTGCCGGCGACGAGGGCGGGCGCCACCTTCAGCGCCAGCAGCATCATCGGGATGTTCCAGGGGATGATGGCGCCGACCACGCCGAGCGGCTCGCGCACGGTGATGTTCAGCACCTCCGGGCCGAAGGGCACCGTCTCGCCCTTGATCTCGCCGCCGAGGCCGGCGAAGAAATCGAAGATGTCGGCGACGTTGTTGGCCTCGACACGGCTCTCGGTGCGCAGCGCCTTGCCGGTCTCGAGCGCCACCAGCCGCGACAGCTCCTCGACATGGGTGCGGATCAGCGCCGCCGCCTGGGCCACCAGCGCGCCGCGCTTGCGGGCGGGCAGCTTCGCCCAGTCCTTCTGCGCGCGGGCGGCATCGCTCACCGCCGCCTCGACATCGGCGGCGTCGCCATCGGCGGCCTCGGCCACCGCCTCGCCGGTCGCCGGGTTGACCACGGGGAAGACGCGGCCGGAGCGCGCCGGCACCAGCCGCCCGCCGATCAGATGCGCGCCCGAGAGGGCGCGGGCCAGGGCGAAGGGGTCGAGGCAGGGCGCCTCGGGCGCGGCCGCCGGCGTGTGGGTGTCGGGCATGCTGTCCTCCCGCGATTGGGTTCGTTCGGCCGAGACCATGCGATGCGCGCCGCCGCCCGGCAACCCTGGGCCACGGCCCGGCGCGGCCTTTCCGGCGGCGCAACCCGGCCCGGCGCAGACTTTCCGGCTGCGCAACCCGGATGGCAGAGCCCGTGTTTCCCCGGCGCTGCCCGCCGCATCCCCGGCGGGCCACCCGAGGAGATGCCGTCATGATCCAGCTTTCCCGCCGCGCCAGCCTGATGCTGCCGCTGGGGCTGCTGGCCGCCTGCGCCACCGAGACGCAGCCGCTGCCGCCCGCCGACCCCACCGGCCGTGCCGATCCGGAGATGCGCGCGCTGCTGGAGAGCCTGCAGGCGCTGCGGCCGCAGCCGATCGAGACGCTGCGCCCCGAGGAGGCCCGGCTGCAGCCCGGCATGGCCGATGCGGTGAAGCACCGGCTGCGCGCCCTCGGCCGCCCCGACGCGCCGCGCCCGCTGCCGGTGGTGCGCGATATCGAGATCCCGGGCCTGGGTGGCCCCATGGCCGCCCGCGTCTACAGCCCGGTCGAGCCGCGCCGCGCCGGCGACCCGCCGCGCCCGCTGCTGCCGCTGATCGTCTACTACCATGGCGGCGGCTTCGTGATCGGCTCGCTCGACGCCTATGACGCCTCGGCCCGGGCGCTCGCCGCCGAATCCCAGGCGGTGGTGCTGGCGGTGCATTACCGCCAGGCGCCGGAGGCGAAGTTCCCCGCCGCGCACCAGGACGCCTATGCCGCCTATGTCTGGGCGCTGCAGAACGCGGCGCAGCTCGGCGCCGACCTCAGCCGCGTCGCCGTGGTGGGGGAGAGCGCCGGCGGCAACCTGGCCATCAACGTCGCCATGGCGGCGCGCGAGGGCCGCACGCCGCTGCCGGTCGCCATGGGGCTGATCTACCCGGTGGCCGGCACCGACATGACGACGCCCTCCTACCAGCGCGACGCCATGGCGAAGCCGCTGAACGCGGCGATGATGCAGTGGTTCTTCCGCCACTACACCAGCCTGCCGGCCGAGCTGCAGGATCCGCGGCTGAACGTCTATGGCCGGGCCGAGCTGCGCGGCCTGCCCAAGGCCATCATCGTCTCGGCCGGGATCGACCCGCTGCAGAGCGACAGCCTGCTGCTGGCCGACCGGCTGCGGCAGAGCGGCGTGCAGGTGGTCGGGCAGGATTTCCCCGGCGTCACCCACGAATTCTTCGGCGTGGACCCGAATGTGCTGGCCCAGGCCGGCGCCGCCCAGCGCTTCATGGCCGGCGAGCTGCGCTCCGCCTTCGCCCTGCCGGCCCCCGCCGTCGTCATCCCCACCCGTTAGTTTTCCGGGCTGCCGCCGTCGGGTGGGGAGGCGGGACGCTGCACCTTGCCACCGGTGGCGGTTTTGACGGTGGAGGGGCGGGCCTGCGGGGCCGCCCCTTCCGCATGTGATGCGGCCATGAAAAAGGGGCGGGCCATACGGTCCGCCCCTCTGTCGTTCGGCCCAGCCTGGGCACCACGGGCGCGCCGCCTGGCTGCCGCGTCCCGCTTCACCACCCGACGGCGGCAGCCCGAAAGATTAACGCCAATGGCCGGGGAGCCAGGTCCAGCCGGCATTGCCCCAGACCCAGCGGCCATGCACCCATTCGGCGCCATGCACCGGGCGCAGGATCCAGCGGCCGGCGACCCATTCATAGGCGCGGCCTTCCCACTGCCAATGGCCGGGCTGCCAGACATAGCGCTCCGGCGCGGGGGGCGGCGGCAATTGCATCTCGCGCCGCAGCTCGGGCACCGGGGGGTAGGGGGGCGGCGCCGGCTGGGCGCAGGCGGTGGCGATGCTCAGCCCGGCAATGGCCAGGCCCTGCAGCAGCGTGCGGCGGATCATCGGGGCACTCCCTCTCGCGGCGTGGAACGCACGAAAGGAGACTGGGCAGTGGCACGGCCAAGGCCAAGTGGAGGCGGGATGTCTTCGCCGCAAGGCGCCGCGCGGGCGCCTCGCGGCGGGCCGTTCAGCCCTGGCGCAGCCGCTTCGCCGCCTCGACGGCAAAGTAGGTCAGCACGCCATCGGCGCCGGCGCGCTTGAAGGCCAGCAGGCTCTCCAGCATCGCCTTGTCGTGGTCCAGCCAGCCATTGCGCACCGCGGCCATGATCATCGCGTATTCGCCGCTGACCTGGTAGGCGAAGGTCGGCACGGCGAAGCGGTCCTTCACCCGGCGCACGATGTCCAGATAGGGCATGCCCGGCTTGACCATCACCATGTCGGCGCCCTCGGCCAGGTCCTGCGCCACCTCGCGCAGCGCCTCGTCCGAATTGGCCGGGTCCATCTGGTAGGTCTTCTTGTCGTCCTTCAGCGCGCCGCCCGAGCCCAGCGCGTCGCGGAACGGGCCGTAGAAGGCCGAGGCGTATTTCGCCGCGTAGGACATGATGCGGGTGTGGACCAGGCCCTTGCCGTCCAGCCCGGTGCGGATGGCGCCGATGCGGCCATCCATCATGTCGGAGGGGGCGATGATGTCGATCCCCGCCTCGGCCTGGTTCACCGCCTGGGCCACCAGCACGGCGACGGATTCGTCATTGGCGACATAGCCGTCGCGCAGCACCCCGTCATGGCCATGGTCGGTGTAGGGGTCGAGGGCGACGTCGCCCACCAGCGCGGTGTCGGGGAATTCGCGCTTCAGCAGGCGGGTGGCGCGGCAGATCAGGTTCTCGGGGTTCTTCGCCTCCGTCCCCTCGGCGTCCTTGCGCTCGGCCGGCGTCGCCGGGAACAGGGCGATGGCGGGGATGCCGAGCTCGACCGCCGGCGCCACATGCGCCGCCAGCCGGTCCAGCGTGACGCGGTAGGCGCCGGGCATCGAGGACACCTCGGTCACCTGGCCCTCGCCCTCGATCAGGAAGATCGGCCAGATCAGGTCGTCGACCGAGAGGCGGTGCTCGGCCACCAGGCGGCGCGTCGCCGCGTCATGGCGGTTGCGGCGCAGGCGGGTGGCGGGGAAGGACCCGAGGGCAGGCATCATGCGAAGGCTCCGGCGGCGGCGGGGCCCGGGCCGGGGGACCGGGATGCCGCCGAGTGGCGGTGGGCCGGTGGCGCGGCGGGCCTTCGCCCGGAGCCCTCGGCCGAGAGCGGCAGGATCATCCTGCCCGCCCCCTCCTGCCACGGAATCGGTTGGCGTTCCATGTCGCCGGCTCATGGCGGCCATGGCCGGCGCCGCTTTCTTGCGAAAAAGACAGTGGGGCGGCGGCGCGGCGGGCGGCATGCTGCGCGCCTCTCCCGGAGTCCTGGCATGCGCCGATCCCTCGCCCTGGTCCTGACCCTCTCGGCCCTGGTCCTGGCCGGGCCGGGCCTGGCGCGCGCGCAGGCGTATCGCAACGCCGAGATTCCCGGTCCCGGCGGCGTCACGCTGCGCGCCCTGCTGGCCCTGCCGCCCGAGGGCGCGCCGCCCGGCGTGCCGGTGGTGGCGCTGCATGGCTGCGCCGGGCTCGGCACGGTGGAGCAGCTGCGCGCCCCGGCACGGGAGCGCGACTGGACCCGGCGCCTGCTGGAAGCCGGCCATCCCGTGCTGCTGCCGGACAGTTTCGGCAGTCGTGGCCTCGGCCCCGCCTGCGGCCGCCCCGACCATCCGGCGGGGGCCGAGGC
>NZ_GG770778.1:786045-788904 GCF_000164635.1 Pseudoroseomonas cervicalis ATCC 49957
TGGTCGCATGGCGGCAGCACGGTGCTGGCGGCGGCGGCCAAGGCGCCGCCCGGGCTGCTGCGCGCGGGCGTCGCCTTCTACCCCGGCTGCTTCGCCGCCCGCCGCGCCGGCACCACCAGCGCCATCCCGCTGCTGCTCCTGCTGGGGCAGGAGGACAACTGGACCCCGGCCCGCTTCTGCCAGGCCTGGGTGGCGGCGCAGCCGGAGGGCCGCGTGGAGGCGGTGACCTATCCCGGCGCCGGCCATGGCTTCGACGCGCCGGGCGAGGCGCCGCCGCGCGCCCGCACCCTGCCCGATGGCCGCCAGGTCACCGCCGGGCCGCACCCCGAGTCCCGGGCGCTCGCGGTGCCGCGCGCGCTGGCCTTCCTCGCCGCACATGCCGGGGTTGCGCCCAAGCCGTAGGGGTTCGAGTTTTCCCGATCAACAAGGCGTGGTAACGGGGGCGCCATGAACCCGGCCGAGACCCCCATCGCCCTCGGCGCCGACCATGCCGGCGCCGCCCTCAAGGACAGCCTGCGCGCCGCGCTGGAGGCGGCCGGGCATCCGGTGCTCGATTTCGGCACCCACGGGACGCAGAGCTGCGACTACGCCGATTTCGCCCATCCGGTGGCCGAGGCGGTCACGGGCGGCCAGGCGCGCTTCGGCGTGCTGGTCTGCGGCAGCGGCATCGGCATGAGCATCGCCGCCAACCGGCACCCGGCGATCCGCGCCGTGGTGGTGCACAACACCACCGAGGCCCGGCTGACCCGCGCCCACAACGATGCCAACATCGCCTGCTTCGGCGCCCGGACCATCGGGGCCGAGGTGGTGCTGGATGCGCTTTCCGCCTTCCTCACCACCTCCTATGAAGGCGGCCGCCACGACCGGCGCATCGCCAAGCTGACCCCGGCCATCGCCGCGCCGGCCCCCGCCGCCCCCTCTGCCTGAGCCTGGCCCCAGGAGGTCCGAGACCATGAACGAGCTCTCCCCGGCGCATCTCGCCAGCCGCTTCTTCTCCGCCCCGCTGGCCGAGGCCGATGCCGACATCGCGGCCCTGATCGGCCAGGAGCTGCACCGCCAGCAGGACGGCATCGAGCTGATCGCCTCCGAGAACATCGTCTCCCGGGCGGTGCTGGAGGCGCAGGGCTCGATCCTGACCAACAAATACGCCGAGGGCCTGCCGGGCAAGCGCTACTATGGCGGCTGCGAGTATGTGGACGAGATCGAGACGCTGGCGATCGAGCGCGCCAAGCAGCTCTTTGGCTGCGGCTTCGCCAATGTCCAGCCGCACAGCGGCGCCCAGGCCAATCAGGCGGTGTTCTTCGCCCTGCTGCAGCCGGGCGACACCTTCATGGGCCTCGACCTCGCCGCCGGCGGCCATCTGACGCATGGCTCGCCGGTCAACATGTCCGGCAAGTGGTTCAAGGTCGCCCCCTACACGGTGGACCGCGAGAGCGGCCGCATCGACATGGAGGAGGTGGCCCGCATCGCCCGCGAGAGCCGCCCCAAGCTGATCGTCGCCGGCGGCTCCGCCTATTCCCGCGCCTGGGATTTTGCCAGGTTCCGCGCCATCGCCGATGAGGTCGGCGCGTATTTCATGGTGGACATGGCGCATTTCGCGGGCCTGGTGGCCGGCGGCGCGCATGACAGCCCCTTCCCGCACGCCCATGTGGTGACCACGACCACCCACAAGACGCTGCGCGGCCCGCGCGGCGGCATGATCCTGACCAATGACGAGGCGCTGGCGAAGAAGTTCAACAGCGCCGTCTTCCCCGGCCTGCAGGGCGGCCCGCTGGAGCATGTGATCGCCGCCAAGGCGGTCGCCTTCGGCGAGGCGCTGCGCCCCGAGTTCCGCGCCTATGCCAAGGCCGTGGTCGCCAATGCCCGCGCCCTGGCCGAGGAACTGGTGGCCCAGGGGGCCGGCATCGTCACCGGCGGCACCGACAACCACCTGATGCTGGTCGATCTCCGCCCGCTGAACCTGACCGGCAAGGCGGCCGAGGCGGCGCTGGGCCGCGCCCACCTGACCTGCAACAAGAACGCCATCCCCTTCGACCCGGCCAAGCCCTTCGTCACCTCGGGCATCCGCCTCGGCACGCCGGCCGGCACCACGCGCGGCCTGGGCGAGGAGGAATTCCGCCAGATCGGCCGGCTGATCGGCAAGGTGCTGACCGGCCTGTCGCGCGCCAACGACCCCGACGGCAACGCCGCCATCGAGGCCGAGGTGGGGGCCGAGGTGCAGGCGCTCTGCCAGCGCTTCCCGATCTACCGCTGATCCGGCGGGGGGGAGGGGGCGCATGCGCTGTCCGTTCTGCGGCAGCGAGGACACGCAGGTGAAGGACAGCCGCCCCGCCGATGACGGGGCGGCGATCCGCCGCCGGCGCTCCTGCCCCTCCTGCGGGGCCCGGTTCACGACCTTCGAGCGGGTGACGCTGCGCGAGCTGACGGTGGTCAAGTCCGACCAGCGCCGCGTGCCCTTCGACCGCGACAAGCTGGCGCGCTCCATCCGCATCGCGCTGCGCAAGCGCCCCGTGGATGAGGACCGCATCGAGCGCATCGTCAACGGCATCCAGCGCCGCCTGGAAGCCGAGGGCGAGAGCGAGATCACCAGCCGCGCCATCGGCGAGATGGTGATGGAGACGTTGAAGGAACTGGACCAGGTGGCGTATGTGCGCTTCGCCTCGGTCTACCGCAATTTCGGCGAGGCGGGCGATTTCCGCGCCTTCCTCGGCTCCCTCGATTTCGGCGACGGCAACAAGGGCTGAACCCGGCATGGTCAAACTGTTTCATCCCGCGGCGCTCGCCGGCGGGGCCGCCGTGGCCGGGCTCTCGCTCGGCGCGGCGCTGCGCGTGGCATTGCCCGCCGACCACGCCGCGCTG
>NZ_GG770778.1:789437-798635 GCF_000164635.1 Pseudoroseomonas cervicalis ATCC 49957
CTGACCCGCGTGCTGGCCGAGGGCGGCGCGGCGCTGGCCGCCGGCCTGCTGCGCGCCGGGCTGGTGGACCGCCTGGCCTGGTTCCACGCCCCCGCCATCATCGGCGGCGATGGCCGGCCTGCGCTGGACGCCTTGCCGCTGGAGCTTTTGTCCGCCATGCCCAGATATCGCCGCACCGCCCTGGCGCTGCCGGGGGCGGACCTGTTCAGCGAATACGAGACGGCATCGGAAATGGGGACCGCCTGACATGTTCACCGGCATCATCACCGCCCAGGGCGAGGTGGCCGAGATCGCGCCGCTCGGCGCCGGGCAGGATATGCGCCTGGTGCTGGCGACGCCGCAGGGCTGGCTGGCGGGGGCGGAGATCGGCGCCTCCATCGCCTGCTCCGGCTGCTGCCTGACCGTGGTGGCGCTGGAGGAGAGCCGCTTCGCCGTCGAGGTCTCGGCCGAGACGCTGAGCAAGACCACCCTCGCGCGCTGGCGCCCCGGCACCGTGCTGAATCTCGAGCGCGCGCTGAAGATGGGCGACGAGATGGGCGGCCATGTCGTCTCCGGCCATGTCGACGGGCTGGGCGAGGTTCTTTCTGTCGCGCCCGAGAATGGCTCGCTGCGCATCCAGGTGCGGCTGCCGCCCGAGCTGGCGCGCTTCGTCGCGCCCAAGGGCTCGGTGACGATGGAGGGCGTGTCGCTGACGGTGAACGAGGTGCAGGGGCTGATCTTCGGGGTCAACCTGATCCCGCACACGGCCGAGGTCACCACGCTCGGCCGTCTGGCGGCGGGGGATGCGGTGAATATCGAGATCGACATGCTGGCACGCTATGTCGCGCGGCTGCGGGACTTCGATGTCCAGAGGGAGGAAACCAAGGCATGAGCACATTGACCCAGCGCACCTCCTTCTCGGAATTCCTCAGCCCCACCGAGGAGCTGCTGGAGGAGGCGCGGCGCGGCCGCATGTTCATCCTGGTGGATGACGAGGACCGCGAGAATGAGGGCGACCTCGTGATTCCCGCGCAGTTCGCGACGCCCGATGCCATCAACTTCATGGCCCGCCACGCGCGCGGGCTGATCTGCCTGGCCATGACGCGCAACCGCGTCGAGCAGCTGGGCCTGCCGCTGATGGCGCAGAGCAATGGCACGCGGCACCAGACCGCCTTCACCGTCTCGATCGAGGCGCGGGATGGCGTCACCACCGGCATCTCGGCCGCCGACCGCGCCCGCACGGTTGCGGTGGCGATCAATCCCGAGGCCGGGCGCGAGCAGATCGTGACGCCGGGCCATGTCTTCCCGCTGGTGGCGCGGGAGGGCGGCACGCTGGTGCGCGCCGGCCATACCGAGGCGGCGGTGGATTTCGCGCGGCTGGCCGGGCTGAACCCCTCGGGCGTGATCTGCGAGATCATGAACGATGATGGCAGCATGGCCCGCATGCCGGATCTGGTGGCCTTCGCGCAGCATCACGGGCTGAAGCTCGGCACCATCGCCGATCTGATCGGCTATCGCCGCCGCACCGAGCGGCTGGTGAAGCGGGTCGAGGAAAGCCGACTGGCCGAGCTGCCGGGCGGCGAATGGCGCGTCGTCGTCTATGCCAACACCCAGGAATATGGCGAGCATGTCGCCCTGGTGAAGGGCGACCTGACCCGCCCCGGCCCGGTGCCGGTGCGCATGCACGCCGTGAACCTGTTCGCCGACATCGTCGGCACCAGCGGCTCGGGCGAGCTGCATCGCGCGATGCGCGCCATCGCCGAGACGGGGCGCGGCGTCGTGGTGCTGATCCGCGACGTGAAGCCCACCGCCCTGTCCGAGCGCATCCGCGCCGGGCGCGACCGCAGCGCCCCGCCGGAGCTGCGCGATTACGGCATCGGCGCGCAGATCCTGGCCGATCTCGGCGTCAAGGAAATGGCGCTGCTGACCAACCATCCCAAGGCCATTGTCGGGCTGGAAGGCTACGGGCTGACCGTGGCCGAGACCCGCCCCATCGAGGAAGAAGGCGCCGCATGAGCACCGCCGACGCGCCGGAACGCGCCACCCCCACCATTCCCGGCCCCGCGCCGCGCATCCTGCTGATCCAGGCCCCGTATTACGAGGGCGTGGTCGGCGGCATGCGGCGCGGCGCGGAGAAGATCCTGGCCGAGCTGGGCGCCACGCTGGAGGTGGTCGATGTCGCCGGCGCCTATGAGCTGCCGGCGGCTTTGCGCATGGCGCTGCGCGCCGGGCAGGGCTGGGACGGTTTCCTGCTGCTCGGCTGCGTGGTGAAGGGCGAGACGGACCATTACCAGTTCATCTGCGAGGCGGTCTGCCAGGGTGTCATGGACATCAGCAGCGAGACCGGCGTGCCGCTGGGCTTCGGCCTGCTGACGGTGGAGAGCCTGGACCAGGCCGAGGCGCGCAGCGCCGATGACCGGCACAACAAGGGGGCGGAGGCGGTGCACGCCGTGCTGCAGCAGATCGCGCTGGCCCGCCGCTGGGGGCTGGCATGAGCGGCGCCCCTGGCAGCCCCGTGGGCAAGAAGCCGCGCCCGCCGGTGGCGGGGCGTCCGCGCACCGGTTCGCGCGTCGCCGCCATCCAGGCGCTGTTCCAGAGCGAGCAGTCCGGCGAGTCGGCCGAGACGGTGATCGACCAGTTCGTCCGTTTCCGCATCGGCCCCGATGCGGGCGGGTTCGAGGATGGGCGGGTGCCGCTGGCCGATGTGCCGCTCTTCGCCGGGGTGGTGCGCGGCGTGGCGCGCCAGTCGGAGGCGCTGGACGGCATCCTGCAGGGCCATCTGGCCGGCGACTGGACGGTGGCGCGGCTGGACCCGGTGCTGCGGGCGCTGCTGCGCGCCGCGGCGCATGAGCTGTCCTCCGGCACGGAGCCGCCGGCGCGCGTGGTGATCAACGAGTACATGGACATCGCGCATGGCTTCTTCAGCGGCGAGGAGCCGCGCTTCGCCAATGGCGTGCTGGATGCGATGGCCCGTTCGCTGCGCGCCCCCGAGTTTCAGCGCTAAACTGACTTTTGGGGGCGTGATTCACGCTGTTCGGCGAGTCCGCCTCCAGCGATCACGCCCCTGACGGCGGGGTCCGGGGTGGCCCTTGCCACCCCGGCGGGGTCCAGGGGCAGCGCCCCTGGCCAGGTTGTGGAGTGAAGCGATGCCCATCCCCGCCGAATTCTCCCTGATCGCCAAGCATTTCGCGCCTTTGGCCGGCCCTGGCGCGCTGGGCCTGCTGGATGACGCCGCCGTGCTGGCCCCGCCGCCCGGGCGGGAGCTGGTGCTGGCGGCGGACGCCATGGTGGCGGGGGTGCATTTCCTGCCCGACGATCCGCCGGAGACGCTGGGCCGCAAGCTGCTGCGGGTGAATCTCTCCGACCTCGCCGCGATGGGGGCTGCGCCGCTCGGCTATCTGATGACGGTGGCCTTGCCGCGCGGCACGCCGGATTCCTGGCTGGCCGGCTTCGCCGCCGGGCTGGCGGAGGACCAGCGCGAATTCGGCATCCATGTGCTGGGTGGCGACACGGTGTCGATTCCCGGGCCGGTGACGCTGTCGCTGACCATCCTCGGCCATGTGGCGCCGGGGGCGGCGCTGCGGCGGGCGGGCGCGCGGGTGGGGGACGAGGTCTGGGTCTCGGGCAGCATCGGCGACGGGATGCTGGGGCTGGCGGCGCTGCGCGGCGAGGTTCCCGATGCGGAGGGCTATCTCGCTTCCCGCTACCGGCTGCCGCGGCCGCGGCTGGCGCTGGGCCAGGCGCTGGCGGGGCTGGCCCATGCGGCCATGGATGTATCGGACGGGCTGGTGCAGGACCTTGGCCATCTCTGCCGGGCGGGGGGCTGCGGCGCGGTGCTGCGGGCGGGCGATGTGCCGCTCTCGCCCGATGCGGCGGCGCTGGTGACGGCGCAGCCCGGGCTGTTGCCGAGGCTGCTCTCGGGCGGCGATGATTACGAGCTGCTCTTCGCCGCCGCGCCCGGTGCTGCGCCCGCCATCCAGGCGGCGGCCAGCGCCTGTGGCGTGGCTGTGTCACGCATCGGGCATTTCGTGGCTGGCGAAGCCCTGGTTACCGTGCTGGACGAAGCCGGGGCGGAGCTCCCCCCCGGCACGGGAGGATGGAGTCACTTCTGATGACGGGTCATGAGGCCGCGCAGACGGCGCAGGCCGCCGCGGCCATGCGGCGCAATGTCTGGCTGCTGTTCTTGTGCCAGGCGCTGATGCAGGCCTCCACGGTGGGGCAGGTGGCGATGTCGGCGCTGATCGGCCACAGCCTGGCCACCGACAAGGCGCTGGCCACCCTGCCCATGGCGATCCAGATGGCGGCGACGATGACCGCCTCGATCCCCGCCGGGCTGGTCTTCGCGCGGCTGGGCCGCAAGCCGGGCTTCATCCTGGGCGCGGTGGGGGCGGGCCTCGGCAGCCTGACCTTCGCGCTCGGCGTCTGGCATGGCAGCTTCCTGATCTACTGCCTGGGCGCGGTGCCGGCGGGGTTGGGCTTCGGCATCTCGCAGCATTACCGCTTTGCGGCCGCCGAGGTGGCGACCCCCTCCTACCGGCCGCGCGCCGTGTCGCTGGTGATGGCGGGCGGCGTGCTGTCCGCCATTTTCGGGCCGGAGCTGGTGAAGCATTCGCGGGAGCTGATCCCGCCCTTCACCTTCCTCGGCACCTATCTGTTCCTGGCGGTGCTGCCTTTCCTGTGCGTCACGCTGCTGTCGATGACGCGGCTGCCGCCGCCGCCGCCGCGGCCCAAGGTGGCGACGCCGATCCTGACCATCCTGCGCCGGCCGGATTTCCTGATCGCCGCCATCACCGGCGCCATGGCCTATGGCACGATGAACCTGGTGATGACCTCGACGCCGCTGGAGATGCAGCTCTGCGGCTTCGGCATCGCCTCCAGCGCCACGGTCATCCAGATGCATGCGGTGTCGATGTTCGCGCCGGGCTTCGTCACGGGGCGGCTGATCATCCGCTTCGGGGTGCGGCGGGTGATCGCGGCGGGCGCGCTGCTGAACATGGTGTGCATCGCGGTCGGGCTGGCCGGGCAGCATTTCGCCAATTTCGGCGTCGCGCTGGCGCTGCTGGGGGTGGGCTGGAACTTCATGTTCGTGGGCGCCACCACCCTGCTGGCCGAGACGCACCGGCCCGAGGAGCGGGTGCGCGCCCAGGCCACCAACGACTTCATCGTCTTCGGCACGGTGGCCTGCACGGCGCTGGCCTCCGGCGCCATCCATGAGCTGGCGGGCTGGACCACGCTGAACCTGATGTTGCTGCCGGCGATCGGGCTGGCGCTGCTGCTGGTGGGGCTGGGCGGGCGGCGGGTGCGCGCCGCCGCCTGAGGCCCGCGCGCCGGTCCCGAAAAGCCGGGCATGACAAAGCCCCGGGGGATCGCTCCCCCGGGGCTTTCCGCGTGGCGCGGCCGGCGCCTTGGGTTCAGCGGCCGGGGCCGGTGCCCGGGCCCTGCTGGTCGAGGCCAAGCCCGCCGGCGCCGATCCGGCCGATATTGCCGAACAGCGCCTGCAGCACGGTCCGCTCGGTGCCGGGGACCGGGGTGGTGCGGCCGACCATGCCGACATCGTCGCGCATGTCGTCCTCGCCCAGGCGGCGGATCTGGCGCAGCGTGCCGCGCTCGTCGAAGCGCATCGCCACCACCTGGCGGTCCAGCACCGAGCCGGTGGTGCCGGGGCGCATGCGGGTCACGGAGCTGATGTAATACCACTCGTTGCGGTCGAAGGTGCCGGTGGCGCTGGGCGGGCCCAGCAGCGACTGCACATCGGCCTGGGTCTGCACGCCCGGCGTCAGCTGGGCGAGCAGGTCCTGGTCGACCCGGTTGCCGCGCTGCACCGGCGGCGCGTCGAACAGGGAGCATCCGGCGGCGGGCAAAGCGAGGGCCAGCGCCAGCAGCGCGGCGCGGAGGCGCGGCGCGCGGGCGGGGCTGCGGGGGGTGTCGCTGCTGATCACGGTTGCCCGGATTCCTCTTGGCCAGGGCCGCGCGCCGTCGGATTGACCAGCGCGGGGATGCGGTCCATCTGCAGGACCGATTGCCACCGCCCCGCACCGGGGTCAACCGGCGCCTGCTCACGCTTCCAAGGGAGCCCCGATCCGATGGCCCTGTTCGGCCTGTTCCGCCGCAAGCCGCATGAGCGGCAGGGCTTCGAGCTGTACGGCGCCGCCGTGCGCGCCGCCCGCCACCCGGCCTTCTTCACGCGGCTCGGCGTCGCCGACACGCTGGACGGGCGGTTCGACCTGATCGGGCTGCATGTGGCGCTGCTGATCCGCCGGCTGCACCGCGATGCCGACCCGCGCGGCGCGGCGCTGGCCCAGGCGGTGTTCGACGCCATGTTCGCCGACATGGATTTCAACCTGCGCGAGATGGGGGTGGGCGACATGTCCATCGCCCGCCGGGTGAAGAACATGTGGGAGGCCTTCCACGGCCGCGCCCAGGCCTATGAGGCGCCGCTGGAGGCGGGCGACCGCGAGGGCCTGGCCGTGGCGCTGGCGCGCAATGTCTGGCGCGGCACCGTGGAGCCCTCCGACGCGGCGCCGCGCGAGCTGGCGGCGCTGTCCTTCACCATCGACGCGGCGCTGGCCGGCCAGCCGATCGAGGCGCTGGCCAAGGGCCAGGCCACCTTCCCCAGCCCCGAGGAGGCGCCGGCATGAGCGAAGCCCTGGAATTCTCCCGCACCCTGCCCTGGGTGGCGGTCGGCCCCGAGGGGCGGCGCCAGCGGCTGGAGGCGAATGAGCAGGAGCGCGCGGCGCTGGCGAAGCGCTTCGGCATTCCCGCCATCAACGCCTTCTCGGCCGAGCTGGAGCTGCGCGAGGAGAAATCGGGCGGCATCCGCGTCCGCGGCCGGCTGCGGGCCGAGGTGGTGCAGAGCTGCGTGGTGACGCTGGAGCCGGTGACGCAGACGCTCGACGAGCCGGTCGACCTGCGCTTCCTGGCCCCCGGCGCCGATCTCAGCGACGACCCGGACGGGCCGGACGAGATCGAGACCGAGGAGCGCGGCGTGATGCAACTGGGCGAGGCGCTGGCCGAGCAGCTTTCCCTGGCGCTGGACCCCTATCCGCGCGCCCCGGGGGCGGAGCTGGCGGCGGTGCTGCCGGAGGATGAGGCCGAGCCGGAGGAGGCGGCGCCGCAGCGTCCCAACCCCTTCGCGGTGCTGAAGCGCCCCTGAAGGAAGCGGCGCCGCCGCCGGGCTATTGCAGCACGGCGCGGCGGCGCTCCGCGAAGCCGGCGACGGCCTCGACCAGCGCCGCGCATTCGGCCTCGCCCACCGGCAGGCTGAGCGCCATCATGCCGCGCCGCGCCAGGTAGAGCCCGGCCTGCATCATGTCGAGGAAGAACAGCTCGCGCAGCTGCTCCTCCTCCGGCGTGGCGGCATAGGCGCGCGGGATCGGCATGGGCCGGAAATGCGGGCAGAGCATCGAGCCCATGCCGGTGAACTGCATGCGGGTGCCGGCCACCGCCCGGTTCAGCGCGGCGCGCAGCGCCTCGCCGCGGGCGAACAGCGCCTCGGCCTCGGCCGGGCCGAACACCTCGCCCAGCGCCACCACGCCGCCGGCCATGGACAGGACATTGTTGTTGAAGGTGCCGGCATGCGGCAGGGCGCCGGGGCGGTGGCCGTCGAACAGCGCCATGATGTCCTCCCGCCCGCCAAAGGCGCCGAAGCTCATGCCGCCGGCCATGTATTTTCCCAGTGTCACCATGTCCGGCGTCAGGCCCAGGCGCTGCTGCACGCCGCCCGCCGCGTGGCGGCTGCTCATCACCTCGTCGAGGATCAGGATGGCGCCCGTCTCGGCGGTGGCGTCGCGCAGCGCCTGCAGGAAGCCGGGCTCGGCGGGGAGGCAGCCGCCGGCGCCCTGCACCGGCTCGACGATGACGGTGCCGATGGTCCCGGCCTGCTGGCGGATCAGCGCCGCGGCGCCCTCGGCGTCGTTGTAGTCGGCCAGTGTCACCGGGATCGGCAGGTTCACCGCCTCGGCGCCCGGGGTGAAGACCAGCACGCCGCCATGATAGCCGCCGCGGAAGGCCAGCAGGCCCGGGCGGCGGCTGGCATTGCGCGCGGCGGTGAGCGCCATGATGTTGGCCTCCGTCCCGCTATTGGTGAAGCGCAGGCGCTGCATCGCCGGGAAACGGCCCTGGATCAGCGCGGCGAGCGCCACCTCATCGCCGCCGGGGGCGGCGAAGTTCAGCCCGCGGGCGAGCGCCGCGCGCAGCGCCGCCAGGATGCGCGGCTCGGAATGGCCGAACAGCCCGGCGGAATACTCGCCGCAGAAATCGATGTATTCGCGGCCATCGGCATCCCAGAGCCGGCAGCCCTCGCCGCGCGCCATGCTGGTGGGGAAGGGGGTGTAGAACAGCACGCTGCGGGTGCTGCCGCCGGCCAGGCTCTGCCGCGCCGTCTCATGCAGGGCGGCGGAGCGGGGGCGGGCGGCGGCATAGGCCTGCCGCGCCTCCTCCAGCAGCGCGCCGAGCGGGGCGTTGCGGCGCCCGGTCTCGGGCATGGCGGGAGCTTGGGCGGGCGCGCTGTCGGGCATGACCGTTTCCCTCTCGGACCCGGGCAGGCTGCGGCCGGCCCTGGCGCCGGTCAAGCCCGGCCGCCAGGGCGCCGCTGCAAGCGCAGAATGCGACAGCCGCAGCAATGTGAAGCCTTTCAGCCGCCTGGGATGGCGCGTAACAACGATGTATCAAGACTGGCGGGGGCAGGGCGCCCCTTGTATGGAGGCGTCATGCGCCGCAGAGACCTGTCCACCCTGCTGATCGCCGCCGCGCTTCCGCTGCCAGCCTTCGCCCAAGGGGTTTCCACCGGCCGCGCCCCCGCCGCGCAGCCGGGCTGGGAGGCGCTGCTGCGCCTGGCCGCGCGGCTGCGCCAGCTGGACCAGGACGGGCTGACCCCGCGCCATTACGACATCCCCGAGGATGCGCGCGCCGCCGCCGACCCGCAGGGCTATGTCGCCGCCCTCTATGCCAGCGCCGCCGCCGCCATGGCCGACCTGCTGCACGGCCATGTGCCGGAGCAGGCCGCGCGCCCGGACATCCGCCGCGACCTGACCGCCCAGCCGATCAGCCAGTGGCAAGCCGCCCTCTATGGCAGCGCCGAGCCGGCCGAGGTGATCGAGCGCGCCGCCCTGCTGCCACCCCGAGATGCCGGCGCTGCGCCTGGCGCTGCGCGCCGCCCGCGCCCGCGTCGAGGCCGGCGGCTGGCCCGGCATGCCCACCGGCGGCACGCTGGACCCTGGC
>NZ_GG770778.1:799220-805547 GCF_000164635.1 Pseudoroseomonas cervicalis ATCC 49957
CCAGCGCCACGCCGGTGCGCGCCCAGGCCAGTTCCGCCCCGCTTTCCCCGCCAGCCACCACGATCGAGTAATGCCCTTCTTCAAACGTCACGCTGCCCCTTCCTGCCCCTGCTGCGACCCGGCCATGGCCGGGCGACGGGAGGTGATCGCCGCCGGCCTCGGCCTGCTCGGCGCCACCGCCCTGCCGTCCCGCCGCGCCGCGGCGGCGCCGCTGGCGCCGGTGCGCAGCCTGAAGGTGCAGCGCGCCTATACGGAGGACAGCTTCGAGGGGGTGTATTTCCGCGACGGCCGCTATGACCGCGAGGCGCTGCACAAGCTGGACTGGGTGTTCCGCGACCTCTCGGCCGCCGAGGTGACGCCGATGGACCCGCGGCTGTTCGACGTGCTGCATTCGGTGGCGGAGCGGCTGGAGGCCAGCGAGGCCTTCGTCATCTCCAGCGGCTACCGCACGCCGGAGCACAATGCCAACAATGCCCGCCGCTCCACCCGCGTCTCGACGGTGAGCCTGCACATGTCGGGCATGGCGGCGGATTTCCGCCTGCCGGGGCGGGACGCCTTCGGCGTGGCGCGGATGGCGGCGCAGATGCAGGTGGGCGGTGTCGGGCTGTACCGGCGCGAGGGCTTCGTGCATCTCGACTGCGGGCCGCCGCGGCGCTGGTAAGCAAAGCAGTCTTCTTTTTCTAAAGAAAAAGAAGCAAAAAGACTTTGTCCGTTTGGCGTCCCGCCTATGGCCTGAGGCGGGACGCCAACTGACAAAAGTTTTTTGGTTCTTTTTTACAAAAAAGAACCCTTTTCCTTACTTTGCCAATTCCACCAGCGCCGCCGCCAGCACCCGCGTGCCCTTGGCGAGCTGCTCCGGCGTCGAGTACTCCGACGGGTGGTGGCTGACGCCGCCGCGGCAGGGCACGAAGATCATGCCCGTCGGGCAGAGCGGCACCATGAATTGCGCGTCGTGGAAGGCGCCGGAGGGCAGGCGCAGCGCGCCCAGCCCCTGCGCCCGGGCGGCGCGCTCCACCGCATCCGGCACTTCGGGCTGGAAGGTCACGGGCAGCGCGTGGAAGCGTTCCGTCACCGTCGCGGTGCAGTCGCGCAGCGCCGCCTGGATGACGCCCGGAATGGCGTCGCCGCGCTGGAGCAGCACCTCGGCCTGGGGGTGGCGGAAATCGATCGAGAAGCGCGCCAGGTCGGCCACCGTGTTGGAGGCGTTGGGGAAGACCTCGACCTTGCCCACGGTGAAGCGCAGCACGTCCTTCGGGTCGTGCATCAGCGCGTTCAGCGCGGTGATGGCGCGCACCATGTCCTGCACCGCGTCCTGGCGCTGGCCGAGCGGCGTGGTGCCGGCATGGTCGGTCTTGCCGCGGATCTCGACGGTGAACCAGCGGCTGCCCTGGATGCCGGTGACGATGCCGATATCCAGCCCGCCGGATTCCAGGCGCGGCCCCTGCTCGATATGCGCCTCGACATAGGCGTGTGGGCGGTAGGCGCCGAGCGGGCGGCGCGGCAGATCGGCCTCGGCCGCCAGGTGCTCGTCCAGCGCGGCGCGGAAGGTGATGCCCTCCGGGTCGGTCACCGAGTCCCAGGCGGTGGGGGGCTGGAAGCCGCTCCAGGCCATGCTGCCCATGCAGCCGGGGGCGAAGCGGCCGCCTTCCTCATTGGTCCAGGCCACCACCTCGATCGGGTGGCGGGTGGTGATGCCGGCCTCGCGGATGGCCTGCACCGCCTCCAGCCCGGCCAGCACGCCCCAGATGCCGTCGAAGCGGCCGCCATTGGGCTGGCTGTCCATGTGGCTGCCGGTCAGCACCGGGGCGGCGCCGGGGTCGCTGCCCTCATGCCGCAGGAACAGGTTGCCGAGTTCGTCGGTGGCGACGGAGAGGCCCAGCTCCGTCGCCCAGCCGATCAGCTTGCGGCGCGCCACCCGGTCCAGGGCCGAGAGGCAGGGGCGGTTGACGCCGCGGTCCTCGGGCGTGGGGCCGGGGATGGCGCCCAGCTCGGCCATCTCCATCAGCCGGCGCCACTGGCGCGCCTCGTCCACCGCCGCGATCAGATTGGGGGCCACCGCCATCGTGCCTGCCTCGTCCGGAAACCTTGGGAGTGCATTCCTGCCAGGGGCGGGCGGAAAGGCAAGGCCGGTCAGGAGACCAGCTTCAGCCCGACGATGCCGCCGGCGATCATGGCGATGCAGAGCAGCCGGGCGGCGGTGGCCGGCTCGCCGAACAAAGCGATGCCGAGGAGGGCGGTGCCGACCGTGCCGATGCCGGTCCAGATGGCATAGGCGCTGCCGAGCGGCAGGGTGCGCAGCGCCAGGCCGAGCAGCGCCAGGCTGGCGGCCATGCTGGCGATGGTCAGCAGGCTGGGCACCAGCCGGGTGAAGCCTTGGGCGTATTTCAGGCCCACGGCCCAGCCGATCTCGAGCAGTCCGGCGAAGAGGAGATAGATCCAGGCCATGAGGGGCGGCCCCCTTGTGAAAGGTGGCGGGGCCGTCCCTGCCGTGATCGGTGCGAGGGGAGGTCGTCCTCCCGGCGCTGAAGATAGGACCGGCCGCGCCGAAGCCAAGGGGGCGCGGCCGGCCGGGATGGCGGTTCAGCGCGACGGGTCGGCGCGCAGCATGTCGAAATCGCAGCCCTCATCGGCCTGCAGCACCTGCTCCTTGTAGAGCCGGGCATAGCCGCGCTTGGGCGGCGGCGGCGCGGCCGGCAGCTCGGCGCGGCGGCGGGCGAGCTCGTCCTCGGCCACCAGCAGGTCGATGCGCCGCTCCTTCACCGAGAGGCGGATGCGGTCGCCATTGCGCACCAGGCCGAGCGGCCCGCCCGAGGCGGAGTCGGGCGAGACATGCAGCACGATGGTGCCATAGGCGGTGCCGGACATGCGGGCATCCGAGATGCGCACCATGTCCTTCACCCCCGCCCGCGCCAGCTTGGACGGGATCGGCAAATAGCCGGCCTCCGGCATGCCGGAGGGCGAGAGCGGCCCGGCATTCTGCAGCACCAGCATGTCGTCCGCCGTCACGTCGAGATCCGGGTCGTCGATGCGCGCGGCCAGATCCTCGAGCGAGGTGAAGACCACGGCGCGGGCCTCCTTCTCGAACAGCTTGGGGTCGGCGGCGGCGCGCTTGAGGATGGCGCCGCGCGGGGCGAGCGAGCCGAACAGCGCGACCAGCCCGCCCTCGGGCTGCAGCGGCTCCTCCCGCGTGCGGACGACGGTGCGGTCGACGAAGCCGGGCTCGGCCGCCAGCCGCTCGCCCAGCGTCTCGCCGGAGACGGTCAGCGCGTCGAGATGCAGCAGCGGCTTGAGTTCCCGCAGCACGGCGCCGATGCCGCCCGCCACATGCAGGTCCTCCATGTAGAAGGGGCCGGTGGGCTTCAGGTCGACCAGCACGGGGGTGGTGTCGGAGAGTTCGTTCAGCCGGTTCAGGTCGATCTTGACGCCCGCGCGGCCGGCGATGGCGGTCAGGTGGATGATGGCGTTGGTCGAGCCGCCGATCGCCAGCAGCACGCGCAGCGCGTTCTCCACCGATTTCTCGGTGACGATCTGGTCCGGGGTGATCTTCTTCGCCGCCAGCATCATGGCGGCGGCGCCGGAGGCCTCGGCGGCGCGGATGCGGTCGGCATGCACGGCGGGGATGGCGGCGGTGCCCGGCAGCATCATGCCCAGCGCCTCGGCCAGCGAGGCCATGGTGGAGGCGGTGCCCATCACCGCGCAGGTGCCGGCGGTGGTGGCGAGCTGGCCCTCGACCTCCTCGATGGTCTCGGAATCGATCTCGCCGGCGCGGAACTTGGCCCAGAAGCGGCGGCAATCGGTGCAGGCGCCGAGCCGCTCGTCGCGCCAGCGGCCGGTCATCATCGGCCCCGTCACCACCTGGATCGCGGGCACATTGGCCGAGACGGCGCCCATCAGCTGCGCCGGCACCGTCTTGTCGCAGCCGCCCACCAGCACCACCGCGTCCATCGGCTGGCCGCGCACCATCTCCTCGGTGTCGATCGACATCAGGTTGCGGAAGAACAGGCTGGTCGGGTTCAGGAACACCTCACCCAGCGAGATGGTGGGGAATTCCAGCGGCAGGCCGCCCGAGGCCAGCACGCCGCGCTTCACCGCCGCCACCAGCTCCGGCACCAGGCGGTGGCAGTTGTTGAACTCGGAATAGGTGGCGGCGATGCCGACCACCGGCTTCTTCAGCAGGTCGGAGGACAGGCCCATGGAGCGCGCCATGGACAGGCGCAGGTAGCGGGCGAAGTCGCGGTCGCCATAGTTGGTCAGGCCGCGGGTCAGGCCCACGGCTTCCGGGGCGGCGTCGGGGGCGTCGTTCTTGTCGGTCATGGGCGTTTCCTCAGGGCAGGCAGGGAAGGGGGCGGGCAGGGAAAAGGGCGAACAAAAACCGGAAAAAAGATCAGGCCAGGAAGGCGGCCTGGGCGCGCAGATAGGCCTGGCGGGAAGGCACCAGATGCGCCTCGCACAGGCGCAGCAGCGCGTCGCGGTCGGCGCCTGCGAGCGCCGCCAGCATGGCGTGGTGTTCCTCCTGGGCGCGGGCCAGGGCCGCCGGGTCGGGCACGGCGGCGAAGCGGATGGCATGCGCGCGCAGCGCCAGATGCTCGATGGTCTCGGCCAGGAAGGCATTGCCGCAGCAGCCGAAGAAGGCGCGGTGGAAGGCCAGGTTGGCGCGGAAGGCGGCGCGCGCATCGCCCTCCGCCACGGCGCGGTCATGCGCGGCCTGCACGGCGCGCAGGGCGGCCAGGGCCGCCTCCGGCGGGGGGAGGGGCATCTGCCGCGCCGCCTCGCGCTCCAGCAGGGCGCGCAGCGCGTAGAGCTGCTCCACCTCCGCCAGGCTGTAGGCCTTCACGAGCGCACCGCGATTGGGGATGCGCTCGACGAGGCCCATCCGCTCCAGCTCGGACAGCGCCTGGCGGATGGCGTGGCGGGTGGCGCGGAAGCGCGCGGTCAGCTCCTCCTCCACCAGCCGCTCGCGCGGGTGCAACCGGCCGAAGACGATGTCCTCCTCCAGCGCCGCGGCGATGGCGGCGGGCAGGGCGGTGGGGGTGTCGTCGCGGGCGGGCTCGGCCATGGGGGCTCCTGAAGGACGCCGGGCGATGCCGGTAGCCGCAGCCTAATCGGCGACGGGATTGTCGACAATATCGTTGACTCGATTGCCGACGGGCGGGACCATGCGGCCAAACACACCAAAGGAGGATCGTCCATGCGCAGCCTTGCCCGCGCGCCCCTGGCCCCGCACATCCTGGCTGACGGCCCCGGCCCCGGCCTGTCGCGCCGCGCCCTCGGCCGCCTAGCCCTGGCCGGGGCGGCGCTGCCCCTCGCCGCCGGCCCGGCCTTCGCCGCCTTCCCGGACCGCACCATCACCATCGTGGTTCCCTTCGCCCCGGCCGGCGCCACCGACCTCGCCGGCCGTGTCCTGGCCGAGCGCATGGGCCCGCTGCTGACCGAGGGCGGCCGCGCCGTGGTGGAGAACCGCCCCGGCGCCGGCTCGGCCCTCGGCGCCGATGTGGTGCGCCGCGCCCGCGCCGATGGCTACACGCTGCTGGTCGGCTCCGCCTCCACCCTGGCGGTGGCACCGGCGGCGCAGCCCAAGGTGGCGCGCTACAACCCGGCCGAGGATTTCACCCCCATCGCCATCGTCGGCACCAGCGCCATGGGGCTGGTGGTGCCGACCGCCTCCGGCATCCGCAGCGTGCCCGAGCTGGTGGCCCGGCTGCGCGAGGGGGCGGGGCGCGACGGCTATGCCAGCTCCGGCGTCGGCGGCGTCGCGCATCTGGCGGGGGCGCTGTTCAGCAAGCTGGCCGAGGCGCCGGCCAACCACATCCCCTATCGCGGCGGCAGCTCGGTGGCCGAGGCGCTGATGAAGCAGGAGGTGCTGTTCGCCATCGACCAGATCGCCTCCATCGTCGGCCAGATCCGCGACGGCGCGCTGACCCTGCTGGCGGTGACGACGCGCGAGCGCGACCGCAACTTCCCCGAGGTGCCGACGCTGGCCGAGGCCGGCATCGCCGAATACGAGCTGTCCACCTGGACCGCCCTGGTGGGCCCGAAGGACCTGCCGGCCGACGTCACCACGGCGCTGAACCGCGCCGCCAACACCGCCCTGCGCGAGCCGGCGCTGCGCGAGCGGCTCTCCTCCTCCGGCACCGACCCGCGCGACGACAGCACGCCGGAGAGCACCCGCGCCTTCCTGGTCGAGGAATTCGCCCGGTTCCAGGCCATCGTCGCCCGCACCGGCCTCCAGATCGATTGATGCTGTCACGCTGCCGCCGCCCCGCGGGCCCGTGGGGCGCGGCAGGACGGACGGAGGGGCGGTTGCGCGCGCCGGGGCCGGGCGCCGCC
>NZ_GG770778.1:805826-811725 GCF_000164635.1 Pseudoroseomonas cervicalis ATCC 49957
CAACCGCCGCCTCAATCCGTGGCGGTGGCGACCATCAGCAGGGCGGTGCGCATCGCCTGCTCCGAATCCAGCCAGCCCGTGTCGATATCCTCGGCCGCCAGCGTCAGGCTCTCGGGCGAGAGCAGGGCGCGCAGCTGCGGCTCCTTCCACGCCGCCGGCTGGTCGCGCTTGGCCAGCGCATAGGCGAGCGCGCGCGCCACGCGCAGCACCATGGCGCGCTCGGCGACCATCAGCGCCGCGCGCGACACCTGCTCCGGCTCCGCCTCGGGCGGGGCCAGGCCGCGCAGCCGCTCGGCCAGGGCGGCGATGGCGGGGTAGTTCAGGTTGATGTGCAGCTGATGCGTCTGCGGGTAGTAGGCGGCGGCGCGCTGCGCCAGGTCACGATCGGCGATCTCCGCCGCGTCGCGCAGCAGCACCAGCTGGGGCGCCTGCTCCGGCGCTGGCGGGCGCGGCGGGGCGGCCGCATCCGCCTGGCTCTTCGCCGCGGCCGGCTTGGCCTCGGCCCCCTTCTGCGACGGCCGGCGGCGCTGCACCTCCAGGCGCTCCAGCAGCTCCTGCAGCGTGTCGCGCGCCTCGTCGGCATAGCTGGCCTCGGGCATGGCGGCGTCCAGGTGGCGCCGCAGCCAGGCCGGGATATGCGCCGCCACCAGCGCCGCGAAATCCAGCGCCTTCACCGGCGCCTGGCCGCCGGCGCGGTAGCGCAGGAACTCCCGGTAGGCGTCCTGCTGCACCGGGTAGTCCGGCGGCAGCTCGACCAGCACGCTGATGTTGCGCGACAGGAAGGGGATGCCGAAGCCCGGCGCCTCGCGCCGCCAGAAGCCGCCCCAGAGCAGGCCATAGACCTCGTCGCGATACACCACCCCGGCCAGGCTCTTGCGGCTGTCGCTGGCGCCGGGCGCGCTGGCGTCCGGGTCGTAGGCGTAGTGCAGCACGATGCCCTGCGGCAGCCGCACCGCCTCGTAATCCGCCAGCGCCGCCAGCCGCGCCTGCATCGGCGTGACGCGCCCGGCCTCGCGCGCCGGGGCGGTGCCCGGCAGCAGCGTCACCTCCACCCCCGCGGGGAAGCGGAAATAGCGCAGGATGATGGCGTTCAGCAGCCAGCGCCCGCCGCCGCGCGGCTGGCCCAGATAGGGGTCGGACACGGTGTCCTGACCCTCGGCATTGCCCAGCAGCACCACCTCGGTCCATTCCTGGTCGGTGGGCCGGCGCTCGGCCGCGGCCTCGGCGGTGACGTGGATCACCTCGGTCGGCTTGCCCCCCGGGCCTGGCCGCAGCAGCCGGCCATAGACGCCGTCATACTTGCCGATCACCACCTCCTGCACGCTGCCCTTGCGCGCCGAGCGGTAGCGCAGCCCGCGCTGGTTGGAGGGCAGCGCCGCCACCTTGGCGCCCATGCCGAAATTGTGGTCGAGCCCGGTCTCCTTGCGGATCGAGGCGGCGATGTCGCACATGCGGTAGAGCTCCGGCCCGGTCAGGCCGGGGCCGGTGTTCCAGATCGCCAGCTTGCGGCTGCCCTCCATCGGCAGGGCGGAGAACTCCACCCGCCGCTCGCCCTCGGGCGCCAGCATGGCGGCCTCCAGCGCGTTCTGCAGCAGCTCGCGCACCATCATGGTCTTCGGGCAGCGCTCGATCATCGAGGCCACCAGGAAATCCTCGTCCTTGACGCGGAGCTTGGTCACGCCGGCGCTCACGGGCACCTCCATGGCAGGGGGGTGGGCGGGCACGGAAGGCGCCGTGCCGTGTGCCGCGCTTGCCGGACGCCTCCGGCCGGCGGCATGCTGTGATGCATAGCAGCAAGGCGCCGCCCCGCGCCAGGATCGGGAACCCGCGATGTCCGACGCCCTCGACGCGCTCGCCCAGGAGGCGCGGCGCCAGCTCGACCACCTGGACTACCCGGCGCATCCCTGGCTGCCGCCGGCGCCCGAGGGGGTGCTGGACGTCGCCATCATCGGCGCCGGGCAGACCGGGCTCGCCACCGCCTTCGGCCTGCGCCGGCAGAAGGTGGGGAATGTCGCGGTGTTCGACCGCGCCGCGCCGGGCGGCTGCGGCGTCTGGACCAGCTTCGCCCGCATGCGCACCCTGCGCACGCCCAAGCACGTCACGGGGCCCGATCTCGGCATCCCGGCGCTGACGCCGCGCGCCTATTTCACCGCCCGCGACGGCGCCGCCGCCTGGGACGCCCTGCGCAAGATCGGCCGCGAGGACTGGCAGCGCTACCTCGACTGGTACCAGGCGACGCTGGCGCTGCCGGTGCGCCACGGGCACGCGCTGCTCGGCATCGACAGCGCCGGGGACGGGCGCCTGCTGGCGCTGCGCTTCCGCACCGCGGAGGGGGAGGTGGTGCAGCTGGCCCGCCGCGCCGTGCTGGCCACCGGCATGGACGGCTCCGGCGCCTGGCAGATCCCGCCGCCCTTCGGCGCGCTGCCGGAGGGGCGCGTGCTGCACACCGCCCAGGCGATCGATTTCGCCGCGCTGGCCGGCAAGCGGCTGATCGTGGTCGGCGCTGGCGCCTCCGCCTTCGACAATCTGGCGACCGCGCTGGAGGCCGGCGCCGCCAGCGCCACCATGCTGGTCCGCCGCCCGCGCATGCCGCGCGTCAACCCGTTCCGCTGGATGGAGCAGGCGGGCTATCTCGGCCAGTACCACGCCCTGCCGGACCTGCTGAAATGGCGCTTCACCCGGCACATCTTCGAGCTGAACCAGCCGCCGCCGCAGGAAAGCTGGGACCGCGTGGCCGAGGATCCGCGCTTCCGCCTGGTGATGGGCGCGCCGGTTCAGGGCGCCGGCATGGACGGCGACGCGGTGGTGCTCGACACGCCGCGCGGCCGCTTCGCCGCCGATGCGGTGATCCTCGGCACCGGCTTCACCTTCGATCTCGGCCTGCGGCCGGAGCTGGCCGCTTTCGCGCCCGGCATCCTGCTCTGGAAGGATGCCTTCACCCCGCCGCCGGGGGAGGAGAGCGCACTCTGCGGCGCCTCCCCCTACCTCGCCGATGATTTCTCCTTCCGGGAGAAGACGCCGGGTGCCGCGCCGCTGCTCTCTCGCCTGCATTGCATGACCTATGCGGCGACGCTCTCCATGGGCCTCTCGGGCGCCAGCATCAGCGGCATGAAGTATGGCGTGCCGCGGCTGGTTGATGGCATCTGCCGCGCCCTCTGGCTGGAGGATGCCGGGGCGCAGCTCGACAGCCTGCGCCGCTTCGACCTGGCCGAGCTGACCTCCACCATCCCGCAGGAACTGCCCGAGGCCGCCGAATGAGCAAGCCGTCCGCCCTGACCACCCATGTGCTCGACACCGCCTCGGGCCGCCCGGCCTTGGGGGTGCGGGTGGAGTTGTGGCGCGTGGCGCCGGACCGCCACTACATCGGCCACGCCACCACCAACGCCGATGGCCGCACCGACGCGCCCCTGCTGCCGCCCGAGGCGTTTGCCCCCGGCCGCTACGAGCTGCGCTTCCACATCGGCGACTACTTCGCGGCCCTGGGCCTGGCGCCGGAGCCGCGCTTCCTGGACGAGGTGGTGCTGAGCGTCGGCCTGGCCGAGGGGCAGGGGCACTACCATGTGCCGCTGCTCTGCACGCCCTGGTCCTATTCGACCTACCGGGGCTCGTGAGCCAGCCGCGCGAGGCGGGCCGCGACCGGCCCGCCCGCCACCGCTGACGGGCCGGGCGCGCCGGGGCTACGCCAGCGGCGGGACGGCCGCCTGCCAGTGGCGATGCAGCGCCGCGATGTCGCCGCTGGTCAGCAGCGGCATGGCCGCCTGCAGCGCGTCATCGCTCCAGTCCCACCAGCGCAGCTCCAGCAGCATCGCGATCTCGGCCTCGCCGAACCGCTTGCGGATGAGCCGGGCGGGGTTGCCGCCGACGATGGCGTAGGGCGCGACATCCTGCGTCACCACCGCCCGCGCGCCGATCACCGCGCCATCGCCGATGGTGATGCCCGGCATGATGATGGCCTCGGTCCCGATCCAGACATCGTTGCCGATCACCGTGTCGCCCGCCGGGCGGTAGCCATTGGCCGCGCCCGCGAAGGCGGGGACCTCCGGCATCCAGTGGAAGGGGAAGGTGCTGACCCAGTCGCTCCGGTGCCCCTGGTTGCCGGCCATGATGAAGGCCGCGCCCGAGCCGATCGAGCAGAAGGCGCCGATGATGAGCCTGTCGATGCCCGCGCCCTCCTCCGGCAGCAGGAAGCGCGCGCATTCGTCGAAGCCGTGGCCGTGGTAATAGCCGGAATAGTAGCTGTGCCGCCCGACCCGGATGTTCGGGTTGGTGACGAGGCGATCGAGCGTGATGCCCTTGAACGGGCTCTCGAAGACATTCTGCATGATGAGGACCGCTTGTTCGCAAGCCGCGCATGCGGCGGGGTTCACCCGGAGGGTCGCGGGTGGACGCCGGCAGGCGACCCTGCGGGTCGCTTGCCTCGGCTTCTCGCGTCAGGGACGCGGAAGCGCGATGCCGGTGGTACTCGGGGCGGCCTTCATGCCGGGATGATGGCGCGCCCGGCCGCTTCTGCCAAGGCCGGGCGGGGCGGGCGGCCGGCCCGCCCGGTCATGCCGCGCCCTGCGGCGGATCGAACGGAAACCCCGGCGGCAGCAGCCGCGCCCGCGCCCCGAGGATCACCCCCTCCACGAACCCCAGCGCCGCGCGCAGCCGCGGGCTGCGCCGCAGGTCCTCGTGATAGACCAGCCACAGCCCGACCGCCGGTATGGCCCGCGGCGCCGGCAGGCGGCGCAGCGCTGTGTCGGCCTCGGCCGAGAAGCAGGACAGCAGCGCCGCCCCCAGCCCGCTGCGCACCGCATTGTGCAGCGCCTGCATGGCGTTGGAGCGCAGCACGATCCGCTCCTCCGGCACCAGCGAGGCCATGTGCCGCTGCAGCGGCGAATGCCCCGAGGCGTCCTGGTAGGCGATGAAGCTCTGCTCGGCGAAGCTCCGGTGGTCGTCGCGCGCGGCGTAGAAGGCGAAGCCGGCCTCGCCCAGCCGCTTCGCCACCAGCCCCGGCAGGTCCGGCCGCGCCAGCCGCAGCGCCAGATCGGCCTCGCGGCGCGACAAATCCAGGCTGCGGCTGTCCGCCACCAGCTCCATCCGCAGCCCGGGATGCGCCGCCAGGAACGGGCCCAGCGCCGGCGCCAGCAGGCAGGCGGCCAAGTGTGGCGTGGTCGTCACCCGCACCGGGCCGGTGAGGCCCGTCGCGGCGCCATCGATCCGCCGCAGCAGGCCGGTGACCTCGGCCTCCATGCGCTCCGCCGCCTCCAGCACCGCCTCGCCCAGCGCGGTGGGGGCGAAGCCCTCGGGGCCGCGCTCGAACAGCGGGGTGCCGAATTCCTGCTCCGCCGCCTCCAGCCGGCGGGCGATGGTGCTGTGGTCCACCCCCAGCGCCCGCGCCGCGGCCGAGAGCGAGCCGCCCCGCCGCAGCGCCAGCAAGGTGCGCAGCCGGTCCCAATCGCCGAGTCCCCGCTCGGCTGTGTGTTTTTGCGCAGGCACCGGGCGATCAAACGCATCGCCTGCGCGAATGTCCACAGCCATCCTGTGCTGCGACGCAACAAGGAGGGCCGGCGATGCCCCATCTCTCGCAACGCGCCCGCGGCATGGCCATGCTGACCGGCACCGCCCTGGTCTGGGGCGGCATGTTCGCGGTGGTCAAGCCGCTGATGGCGGCGCTCGACCCCTTCACCCTGACCGTGCTGCGCTACGGCCCGGTCGCGCCGCTGCTGCTGGCGCTGCTCTGGGCGGTGGAGGGGCGCGCGGCGCTGCGGCTGGAAGGGGCGGGGCCGCGCCTCTGGGCGCTCGGCACGCTGGGCTTCGCGGGCTTCGGCCTGCTGGCCTTCCTCGGCCTGGCCCGGGCCGAGCCGCAGCACGCCTCCGTCATCCCGGCGCTGATGCCGCTGATCGCGGTCGCCATCAC
>NZ_GG770778.1:812086-818420 GCF_000164635.1 Pseudoroseomonas cervicalis ATCC 49957
GCGCGCCCTGGCGGCGGTGGCGCTGGGCCTGGCCGGGGTGGCGCTGGTGGTCAGCGGCGGCGCGCCCGCCACCCTGCTCTCCGGCGGCGTCGGCGGTGGCGAGGGGCTGGTCTTCCTCGGCGCCACCGCCTGGGTGTTCTACACCCTGGGCGCGGCGCGCTTCCCCGGCTGGTCCGGCCTGCGCTTCACCGCGCTGAGCTGCGCCCTGGGCACGCTGAGCATCCTGGGGCTGGAAGCCCTGGCCCTGGCCCTGGGCTGGGCGCATTGGCCGAGTGGTGCAAGCCTCGCCGCCGCCACCCCCTCGCTGCTCTACCTGACGCTGCTGGCCTCGCTGCTCGGCGTGCTGGGCTGGAATGGCGGCATGCGCGCGGTGGGGCCGGCGCGCGGCGTGCTGTTCATCAACCTGGTGCCGGTGACGGCCTTCGCCATCGCGGTGGCCGGCGGCCAGGTGCCGGCGGCGGGCGAGATCGCCGGCGTCGCCCTGGTCATCGCCGCCCTGCTGCTGAACAGCCTGGGCGCCGCCACGCCGCGCCCGGCGTCCCTCGCCACTTCCGGCAAGCGGCCCTGCCCTCAATAGACGGGCGGGTCGTCCAGCTCCGGCGGCGGCATGGCCAGCGGGTCGCGCGCCAGCAGCCCGGCATCATTCTCGGAGAACTTGCCGACCCGCGCGGAGACCGGCCAGCAGGCCAGCGCCTCCGGTGGGCTGGGGCGCAGCAGCGGCAGCGGGTCGCCCTCCGCCTCGCCCAGCCAGAGCGGCCAATCCTCCGGCGGCAGGATCACCGGCATGCGGTGATGCACCAGCGCCTGCTTGGCATTGGCCTCGGTGGTGATGATGGTGAAGGTGCGCAGCCATTCGCCATCCGGCTGCTGCCAGCCCTCCCACAGCCCGGCCAGCGCCATCGGCGCGCCGCTTTTCAGGGCCACGGCATAGGCCTGCTTGCCCTTGCCCTCCTGGCGCCATTCATAGAATCCATCGGCCGGCACAAGGCATCGTCGTCGGCGGAACGCCTCGCGGAAGGAAGGCTTCTCGGTGAGGCCCTCGCTCCGCGCATTCATCAGCTTCGCCGCCCCCGAGGCATCCTTCGCCCAGCGCGGCACCAGACCCCAGCGCAACAGCCCCAAGTGCCGCGCCCCGTTCTGCGGGTTGCGCCGCACCACCCAGGACATCTGCGTCGGCGCCACGTTGTAATTGGGCGGATGGTTCGGCAGCGGGCCGACACTGCCCATGTGCCGCTGCAGCCGCTCCGGCTCCCGCTGGACGAAATAGCGACCGCACATGCCAGGCACTCCCATCACAAGACCAAGAAAGAAACGAAGATGGGGGAAGAATGAATTCTTCCCCCAGCCCCCCATCATCTTTTTTCTGTCAGGCTGCCGCCGTCTCCCGGCCAGGCGGGCCGCTGCCCTGGGCCGGAGTGACCCCGGCGAAGTTCAGCGGCCGTCGTCCCGGCCCTGACCGGCAGCAGACAAAAGCTGTTCGGCGAGGGTGGCGAAGAAGCTGGCGCCGACGGGCAGGATCTCGTCGTTGAAATCGTATTTCGGGTGGTGCAGCCCGGCATCGCTGGCGCCGCGGCCGCCGCCCAGCATCAGGTAGGAACCGCTCTTTGCGTTCAGCATGAAGGCGAAATCCTCGCCACCCATGGTCGGCTTCGGCAGCTCCTTCGTGTTGGCCTCGCCCACCACGGTGGCCGCGGCGCGGGCGGCCAGCTCGGTGGCCTCGGCGTCGTTGATGGTGGCGGGATACATGCGGAAGAACCGCACCTCGGCGCTGGCGCCGAAGGCCGTGGCGATGCCCGAGGCGATCTCGACCACCTTCTTCTCCAGCACGTCGCCCACCTCGGGGCGGAACCAGCGGGCGGTGCCGCGCAGGCTCACCGTCTCGGGGATCACGTTGAAGGCGTTGCCGCCCTCGATCTTGCCGATGGTGACGACGCCCGCCTCCACCGGCTCGACATTGCGGGCGACGACGGATTGCAGCGCGGTGACGATCTGCGCCGCGATCACCACCGGGTCGTTGCCCATATGCGGCATGGCGCCATGCGCGCCCTTGCCGGTGATGGTGATCTCGATATCGGCCACCGCCGCCATCACCGGGCCGGCGCGCCAGTGCATCTCCCCCGCCGGGATGCCGGGCCAGTTGTGGATGGCGAAGACGCGCTCCATCGGGAAGCGCTCGAACAGCCCCTCCTTCACCATCACCTCGGCGCCGCCGCCCATCTCCTCCGCCGGCTGGAAGATGACATGGACGGTGCCGGCGAAGTTGCGCGTCTCCGCCAGATACTTCGCGGCGCCCAGCAGCATGGTGGTGTGGCCGTCATGGCCGCAGGCATGCATCTTGCCGGGGATGGTGGAGGCATACTCCACCCCCGATTTCTCCAGGATCGGCAGCGCGTCCATGTCGGCGCGCAGCCCGATCGCCTTGCCGGGGGCGTTGCCGCGGATGACGCCCACCACGCCGGTGCCGGCGATGCCGGTCACCACCTCGTCCACGCCGAACTCGCGCAGCTTCTCGGCCACGATGCCGCTGGTGCGCACCTCCTCGAAGGCCAGCTCGGGATGGCGGTGGAAGTCACGGCGCCAGGCGATCATGTCATCCTGGAAGGCGGCGATACGGTTCAGCACGGGCATGGGCGTCATTCCGTCAGAGACGTGAAGAAGGGCCGGGAGCTTCACCCCGCCAGGGGGACTCGGCAAGGGGCGGGGGCGGGACCAGATCAAGGGCCATGCTGCGCCGCTTCCTGCTCTGGACTTTGCTGCTCGCCCCGCTCGCGCTGGTCGGGCTCTACTGGAACGGCGCCTGGCGCCCGCCTCCGGCCTGGGACCCGGCCGCGCCACTGGATTTCCGCGCGCCGCCCAACCTGCTGACCGGCTGGAAGCTGGCGCGCATGGACTGGCAGCCCGAATCCTGCTTCGCGGCCTTCGCCGCCTCGGGCCGCAGCGTGGCGCGGGTGCCGGACCGCCCCTCGGAGGTCGGCTGCGAGATCGAGAACGCCCTGCGGCTGGAGGGGGAGGGCGTGGAGTTCGGCCCCAACCGCCCGATCGTCACCTGCGCCATGGCCGCCGCCTGGGCGATGTTCGAGCGCCACAGCCTGCAACCGGCGGCCGAGGCGCATCTGGGCAGCCGCATCGCCACGGTGCGGCACCTGGGCAGCTACAATTGCCGCAACGTCTATCACCGTGCGGCCGGGCGGCGCAGCCAGCACGCCACCGCCAACGCGCTGGACGTCGCCGGCTTCACCCTGGCCGATGGGCGCGGCGTCGCCCTGCCGCGCGACTGGGGCGAGCCAGGGGAGAATGCCAGGGCCGATTTCCTGCGCGCCGCGCGGGATGGCGCCTGCCGCTGGTTCAAGGCGGTGCTGGGGCCGGATTACAACGCCGCGCACCGCGACCATTTCCACCTGGACCGGGGGATGTGGTCGCGCTGCTCCTGAGCAAAATGGCGGCTTCTGGTGATGCGGTATTATGATACCACAGATTTTCCGCTTGACCCCGCGGGGCTTTGCACCGATAAACCGGCCCTCTTTTCAGGACTAAGCAGAAGCCGATCATGCTGACCACGCAGACCCGCTCGCTGAAGCCGGCGGAGGTCAAGAAGGGCTGGGTGCTGATCGATGCGGACGGGCTCGTGCTCGGCCGCCTCGCCGCACTCGTCGCCAATCGCCTCCGCGGCAAGCACAAGCCGCAATTCACCCCGCATGTCGATTGCGGTGACCATGTTGTCATCGTCAACGCCGACAAGGTCCGCGTGACCGGTGCGAAGTCCGAGCAGTCGGTCTTCTACTGGCACACCGGCTATCCGGGCGGGATCAAGGGCCGCACCATCCGTGAGCGCCTCGAGGGCCGTTTCCCCGAGCGCGTGATCGAGAAGGCCGTGGAGCGCATGATCACCCGCGGTCCGCTCGGCCGGAAGCAGATGAAGAATCTGCATGTCTATGCCGGGGCCGAGCATCCGCATGCCGGTGCGCAGCCGGAGACGCTCGACGTCGCCGCGCTGAACCGCAAGAACAAGCTGGGCTGAGCATCATGAGCGAGCAGACCACCGCCACCTCGCTGGCCGAGCTGAAGAACCTGGTCGCCGGCACGCCTGCCGCCGGCGAGGCCGCGCCCGTTCGCGAGGCCAAGCGTGACCAGTTCGGCCGCGCCTACGCCACCGGCCGCCGCAAGGATGCCGTCGCCCGCGTGTGGGTGAAGCCGGGCAAGGGCACCGTCGAGATCAATGGCAAGCCGGCCTCGCGCTACTTCGCGCGCCCGGTGCTGCGCATGCTGATCACGCAGCCCTTCCTGGTGGCCGACCGCTACCAGCAGTTCGATGTCTACTGCACCGTGACCGGTGGTGGCCTCTCCGGCCAGGCCGGCGCCGTGCGCCACGGCATCAGCCGCGCGCTCACCAACTACGAGCCGGAGCTGCGGGGCATCCTCAAGAAGGCCGGCTTCCTGACCCGCGACCCGCGCGTCGTCGAGCGCAAGAAGTACGGCAAGGCGAAGGCCCGACGCTCCTTCCAGTTCAGCAAGCGCTGACGCTGGCGGGCCGGCGTCGCGCCGGCCCTGTCCAGGGCTGTTCATCGGAAAGGGCGGGTCCGCGAGGGCCCGCCCTTTCTGCTTTTCTGCTATCCTCACCGAACCGAACCTCCAGGAGAGCCACATGGCCAAGGGTTCACTGCCTGCGATCTTCATCGATGGCGAAGCCGGCACGACCGGGCTCGGCATCCGCCAGCGCCTCGAGGCGCTGCCGGGCATCGTGCTGCGCTCCATCGATCCGGAGCGCCGCAAGGACCCCGAGGCCAAGCGCGCCCTGATGGCCGAGGTCGATCTGGTGGTGCTCTGCCTGCCGGACGCCGCCTCGAAGGAGAGCGCGGCGATGGCGGCCAGCCTTGGCGCGGACGCGCCCAAGCTGCTGGATGCCTCCACCGCGCACCGTGTGGACCCTGACTGGGTCTATGGCGTGCCGGAGCTGGCGCCGGACCAGGCGGCGAAGATCGCCGCCGCGCCGCGGGTGGCCAATCCGGGCTGCTACCCGACGGGCGGCATCGCGCTGCTGCGGCCGCTGGTGGCGGCCGGGCTGATCCCGGCCGACCATCCGGTCACGGTCAATGCGGTGTCCGGCTATTCCGGCGGTGGCAAGGGCATGATCGAGGCCTATGAGGCCGGCACCGCCCCGGATTTCGAGCTGTACGGGCTGGGGCTGGAGCACAAGCACCTGCCGGAGCTGCAGCTCTATTCCGGGCTGACGCGGCGGCCGATCTTCGTGCCGAGCGTGGGCAACTACCGGCAGGGCATGCTGGTCTCGATCCCGCTGCATCTGGACCTGCTGCCCGGCGCGCCGAAGCCGGCTGATCTCGAGGCCGCGCTGGCCGCCTACTACCAGGGCTCCGAGTGGGTGAAGGTTGTCCCCGCCACGGCGGATGGCAAGCTGGAGCCGGAGGCGCTGAACGACACCAACCTGCTGGAGCTGCGGGTGTTCGGCAATGCCGCGCGCGGCCAGGCCGTGCTGGTGGCGCGCCTGGACAATCTCGGCAAGGGCGCCTCGGGCGCGGCGGTGCAGAACATCGGCCTGATGCTGGGCCTGCAGCAGGCGGCCGCGAAGGCGGCCTGAAGCGACCCCGTTGCCGCCGTGACCGGCAGCTGACAGAAGAAAGAAGGGGGTCCGGGGGAATTCATTCCCCCGGCCTTTTTTGTTTTTGAAAGGAAGCCGAATGTCCCTCTACCCCTTCGAAGGCGTGCTGCCCAAGGTCGCTTCCGGCGTCTTCATCGCCCCCACCGCCGCCGTGATCGGCGATGTCGAGATCGGGGAGGGGGCCAGCATCTGGTATCACTGCGTGCTGCGGGGCGACACCAACCGCATCGTGGTCGGTCCGCGCAGCAACGTGCAGGACGGCACGATCGTTCATGTGGCGCGGGGCACGCTGCCGGCGCTGATCGGCGCCGATGTGACGATCGGCCATGCCTGCATCATCCATGCCTGCACGCTGAAGGATGGTGCCTTTGTCGGCATGGGCGCCACGGTGCTGGATGGCGCGGTGATCGAGGAGGGCGGCATGCTGGGCGCTGGCGGGTTGCTGCCGCCGGGCAAGCGGATCGGCCCGAACGAGTTGTGGCTGGGCGCCCCCGCCCGGCTGGCCCGCGTGATGAGCGTGGAGGAGAGGGCGCAATGGGACAAGACGGCCGAGCACTACACGGAGCTGGGGCAGCGCCACGCCCGCTCGCTGGCGCGGGGCTGAGGGCGGCCGCGCTGCTGTTCCTGGCGCTGGGTGGCTGCGGCATGGCCGGCATGCCGCCCGAGCCGCCGGTGACGCTGCCGGGGGTGGCGGCGCAGGGCGCGCCCAACCCGGTGACG
>NZ_GG770778.1:819075-832159 GCF_000164635.1 Pseudoroseomonas cervicalis ATCC 49957
CGGCCGGGCGGCCCGGCGCGCCGGCGCTCGGCAAGGGCGAGGCGGCGCTGACCCTGCGCTACATCCCGCAATCCGACCCGGCCTCGATCGACCCGCTGGCCAGCACCGCCTATGCGGTACGCAACCATGGCCATCTCTGCTGGGACACGCTGTACGGGCTGGATGTCGGGCTGCGGCCGCAGCCGCAGCTGGCCGAGGGGCATGTGGTGGAGGAGGAGGGCCGGCGCTGGGTCTTCACCCTGCGCGACGGCCCACTGTTCCATGATGGCGAGAAGATCCGCGCGGCCGATGCCGTGGCCTCGATCCGGCGCTGGATGGGGCGGGATTCGCACGGCCAGGCGCTGGCGGCGCGGCTGGACGAGATGCGGGCGCTGGACGACCGGCGCTTCGAGATCCGGCTGAAGCGGCCCTTCCCGGCGCTGCTGCTGGCACTGGGCAAGGCCTCCTCCTATCCCTGCTTCATCTATCCCGAGCGGCATGCCGTGCTGCCCCCCGGCCAGCTGGCCGAGGTGGTGGGCAGCGGCCCCTATCGCTACCTGGCGGCGGAGCGGGTGCCGGGGCGTCTGGTCGCCTATCGCCGCTTCGACCGCTACATCCCGGCGCGCGGCCCGGTCAGCCTGACGGCGGGGCCGAAATTCGCCGGCTTCGAGCGGCTGGAATGGCGGCACCTGCCCGACCCCTCGGCGGCGGCCGAGGCGCTGCAGAATGGCGAGGCCGATTGGTGGGAGCAGGTGGCGCCCGATCTGCGGCCGCTGCTGCGCCACACGCGGCATGTGGTGGTGGACCGGCTGGATCTCGGCGGCACCATGGCCATGCTGCGGCCGAACCACCTGCACCCGCCCTTCGACGACCCGGCGGTGCGGCGCGCCCTGCTGCCGGCGCTGCGCCAGGCGGATTTCATGATGGCGATCATGGGCGACAGCCGCGACCTCTGGCGCGACGATGTCGGCTGCTTCCCGCCGGCCAGCCCGGTCGCCTCCACGGTCGGCATCGAGGCGCTGACCGGCCCGCGCGATGTCGAGGCGGCGCAGCGCGCGCTGCGGCAGAGCGGGCAGGCCGGCGCGAAGGTGGTGGTGCTGCACCCGACCGATGTGGTGAACAACAGCAACCTGACCGCGGTGGCGACCGACCTGCTGCAGCGCGTCGGCTTCACCACGGAGAGCGCGCCCTGTGACTGGCGCAGCTTCCAGCAGCGCCGCGCCAGCCGCGCCGCCCCCGCCGAGGGCGGGTGGAACGCGCTGGTCGGGCTGTTCTCGGGGCTGGACCTGATGACGCCTGGCGGCCATCCGATGCTGCGCGCCAATGGCGCCCGCGCCTGGTTCGGCTGGCCCGACCTGCCGAAGCTGGAGGCGCTGCGCGAGCAATGGTTCGACACCGCCGGCGAGGCCGAGCAGAAGCGGCTGGGCGAGGCGGTGCAGCGGCAGTTCTTCGAGGACCTGCCCTATTGGCCGCTCGGCCAGTACATGATCGACAGCGCCTGGCGCAGCAATATCGTCGGCCACCGCAAGGGCATGGCGCTGCCGCTCAACGTCCGCCGGGTGTGAGGGGCGGCGCCCCTCAGCAGGCCTCGGGCAGGAAGACGCGGGAGGGGGCCACGAATTCCTCCTGCGCCGCGACGGTCAGGATCTCGCGCGAGGCGGCTTCCGAGGTGCGGCGCAGCAGCCCGTAGACCGAGGAGGCGGCCGCCCCCAGCGCGGCCTGGGCCGAGCCGGATGTCAGCCGGTGGAACAGGAACAGCGCGGCGATGGCGTCCCCCGCGCCATTGACCGAGAGCGGCAGCATCGGCGTGCGGATGCGGCTGAACCCGCCGCCCTCGGCGGCCAGCATCTCGATCTGGTCCTCCGGCGTCTCGGCCACCTTCAGCGAGGTGACCAGCACGCAGCGCGGGCCTTTCGCCTGCAGCGCGGCGACCGCCGCCTTGGCCTCGGCGAGCGTCGTCACCGGCTGGCCGGTCAGCCATTCCAGCTCGAACTGGTTGGGCGTCAGGATGTCGGCGGCCGGCAGGGCGCGGTCGCGCATGAATTCCGGGATGCCGGGGCGGACGAAGACGCCGCGCCCGACATCGCCGATCACCGGGTCGCAGCAATAGAGCGCGGCCGGATTCGCCGCCTTGACCCGCGCCACCGTGTCCAGGATCGCCTCGCCGATCGCGGCGTCGCCCATATAGCCCGAGAGCACGGCATCGCAGCGCGGCAGGGCGCCGCGATCCTCGATGCCCTGCACCAGGTCGCGCACCAGCTCGGCGCCGAAGACCTGCCCGCGCCAGCTGCCATAGCCGGTGTGGTTGGAGAACTGGACGGTGTTCACCGCCCAGACCTCCGCCCCCAGCCGCTGCAGCGGGAACACCGCCGAGGCATTGCCGACATGGCCATAGGCGACCCAGGACTGGATGGACAGGATGTTCATGGCGCGGGGTGTTCCGGCAGGCCCGGCCCGAACCGGGCCGGGGGCTCATGGCAGGGGCCGCGCGATTCCCGCCCGCCGGCGCGGCCGCCGGCGGGCGATCGCGCGGCGGCGTCGGTCAGGCGGTGCGGCCGCCATCCACCGGCAGCAGCACGCCGGTGATGAAGCTCGTCTGGTCCTCGGCCAGCCAGACGCAGGCATTGGCGATGTCGTGCGGGGTGGAGAGGCGGCCGAGCGGGATGGTCGCCAGGAATTTCTGGCGGTTCTCCGGCGTGTCCTCCATGCCCATGAAGTCGGCGATCAGGCCGGTGGCACCCATCACCGGGCAGATGGCGTTGACGCGGATATTGTCGCGCGCCAGCTCCTGCGCCATCGCCTGGGTGATGGTGTTCACCGCGCCCTTGGTGCCGTTGTACCAGACCAGACCCGGCCGCGGCCGGATGCCGGCGGTCGACGAGATGTTGATGAAGGACCCGCCACGCCCCTGCTCGCGCAGCAGCGGCAGGGCGGCGCGCGTCATGTGGAAGATCGACTTGACGTTGACGGCATAGACCTTGTCGAAGGTCGCCTCGTCCACCTCCAGGATCGGGCCGTTCTTGTGGGTGGTGCCGGCATTGTTCACCACGATGTCGAGCCCGCCAAAGGCCGAGACCGTCTGGTCCACCATCGCCTGCACATCTTCCGCCTTGGAGACGTCGCCGCCGATGGCGATGGCGCCGCCGCCGAGCTCGGCCGCGACGCGCTCGGCGCCGGCGAGGTTGAGGTCGGCCACCGCCACCTTGGCGCCCTCCTGGGCGAAGCGGCGGACGATGCCCTCGCCGAAGCCCGAGGCGGCGCCCGTCACGAGCGCGATCTTGCCCTGGAGTCGCATGCTGTTCTTCCTTCCTGGCGCTGTCCGTGGCCCTTCTGCCCGCGCCGGCGCGGCGGCGCGGAAGCCCTGGGCTCAAGCTCTAGGATCGGCGGGGGAAGGGGTCAATCCGGGGCCGCCCCGGCTTTCGGTTGCGCCCGCGGCGCCCTGCCTGTAAGAGCGGCGCTTCCGTGCGGCCGGTCGGCATCGGCTGCTCCAGCCAGAGAAAAGTGCGCCATGAAGCCCGATATCCACCCGGACTACCACGAGATCACCATCATCATGACGGATGGCACCACCTACAAGACCAAGTCCTGCATGGGCAAGGAAGGTGAGGTGCTGCGTCTGGACATCGATCCGAAGTCGCACCCGGCCTGGACCGGCCAGCAGCGCATCATCGACACGGGCGGCCAGATCGCCAAGTTCAACAAGAAGTTCGCCGGCATCGGCGCGCGCAAGAAGGCCTGAACCGGGCGCTTCCGCGACACGAGCAAGGCCAAGGCGCCGCCCCCTTGAAAGAGGGGGCGGCGTTTTTTATCTGAGATGCTGCCAGCGGCGCCCGGCTTCGGGGCCGCCGGCGCGGACCGATCGCCACGGGTTGCCCGGATGGGGACCAGAACGGCTTCGGGACGCCACGCAACATCGGACCCTTGCTTCGCGAAGGAGGCTCCTGTTCATGAACGCTTTCGACACCGCTCCCCTGTTCCGCAGCGCCATCGGCTTCGACCGGCTGACCCGGCTGCTGGACACCGCCCGCGCCGCGGCCGAGGCCCCGGCCTATCCGCCCTACAACATCGAGAAGACGGGCGAGGATTCCTACGTCCTGACCATGGCCGTCGCCGGCTTCGCGCCGGAGGATCTCGACATCACCGCGCAGGAGAATGTGCTGGTGGTCTCGGGCAAGGCGGCCCAGGGCAATGAGGATCAGCGCCGCTTCCTGCATCGTGGCATCGCCGGCCGCGCCTTCGAGCGCCGCTTCGTGCTGGCCGACCACATCCAGGTGCAGGGCGCGGACCTCGCCAATGGCCTGCTCCACGTGGCGCTGAAGCGCGAGGTGCCGGAGGCGCTGAAGCCCCGCCGCATCGCCATCGCCGCCGCGCAGCCGGCCAGCCAGCCCAAGGTGCTGGAGGGCAGCAGCGAGGCCCCGCTGGCCGCGTGACGAACCGGGCCAGGGGCGTTGGTGCGCCCCTGGCCTGATGGTTGAGACGGGCGGGGGCGGCAGCGATGCCGCCCCCGTTTCTGCGTCCGCCTCAGTCGGGGCGGATGTTGTGGGTGCGGATCACCTCGCCCCAGCGCTCCCGCGCCGTGGCGATCTGCCCCTGGAAGTCGTCGCGCGTGCCGCCGATGCGCTGCAGCCCGTTCTCGGTGAAGCGGCGCTGCACCTCGGGCGCCTCCAGCGCGCGGTTGAACTCGGCATTCCAGCGATCGACGATGGCGGCGGGCGTGCCGCCGGGGACCACCACGCCGAACCAGCTCGGGATGACGAAGCCGGGCAGCCCGTCCTGCGAGATCACCGGCAGTTGCGGCAGCAGGGGCGAGGCGGTCTGCGCCCCATAGGCCACGGCGCGCAGCCCGCCATCGCGGATCTGTCCCATGAATTCCGGCATGTTGCCGAACATCACATCGACCCGGCCGCTGGCGATGTCGAGGATCGCCGGCGCGCCGCCGCGATAGGGCACCTGGGTCAGCCGCGCCCCCGTCAGCGCCGCGAACAGCACGCAGGAGAGCTGCTGGCTGGAGCCGGCGCCGACCGTCGCGCAGCTGAGGTTGCGGCCGGGCTCCTTGCCCAGCCGCGCCAGATCCTGCCAGGTCCGGATCTCCGAGCGCGGCCCGGTGACGAGGATGTTGTAGACCGAGGCGATGTTGACGACAGGAAGAAGATCCTTCTGCACGTCATAGGGCACGCTCTGCATCTGCGGCGTGATGGTGAGAATGCCCATCGAGGCCAGCAGCAGCGTCTGCCCATCCGGGTTGGCGCGCGCCAGCTCCTGCGTGGCGAGGATGCCGCCGGCGCCGGTGCGGTTCTCGACGATGACATTCTGGCCGAGCTGCTTGCCGAGCTGCTCGGCCAGGATGCGGCCGATCAGGTCGGAGGTGCCGCCGGGGGCGAAGGCGTTGAGGAAGCGGATCTCCCGTGTCGGGAAATTCGGCTCCGCCTGGGCGGTGGCGAGCGGGATGCCGCAGGCCGCCAGGGCGGCGAGGGCGAGGCGGCGGAGCAGGCTCCGCCGGGGATGCTGGGTCATGGACGCCTCCTGTTGCGTGCGCGCCGCCCTCTGCCGGGGCGGTCGCGCTCAAGCCGGTTTCACACGTAGCCGGGCCCCTCGATGGCGGGATGGGCCCGCAGCCAATCCTCATCGACCTCGACGCCGATGCCGGGCGCTTCCGGCGGGCGCACGCAGCCATCCGCGCCGATGCGCCAGGGCGTGCTGACCAGCGCGTCGCGGAACAGATTGCCGCGCGAGACGTCGGCCTCGAAGTAGCCGGGATTGTCGATGGCGCAGAGGAAATGGATGCTGGCCGCCTGGTTCAGCCCGGTCATCGAGCTGTGCGGATGCACCGCGATCTTCTGCGCCGAGGCCATGGCGGCGATGCGCAGCGCCTCGGTGATGCCACCGCACTTCGAGAGGTCCGGCTGCCAGATGCCGATGGCATCGCTCTCCAGCAGCGGCGCGAATTCGAACCGGGTGAAGTGGTTCTCGCCGACGGCGAGCGGGGTGCGGCCATAGCCGCGCGCCACGCGGTAGTCATGCGTGTCATGCGGCGGGAAGGGCTCCTCCAGCCAGCCCATCTGCAGCGCATCCATCGCCGGCATCACGCGGCGCACATCGGCCAGGGTGTAGGCGGTGTTGGCATCGGCCAGGATGTCGATGTCGGGGCCGAAGGCCTGGCGCACCGCCTCCATGCGGGCGATGTCCCTGGCCACCGTGTCGCCGATGCGCAGCTTCACGGCGCGGTAGCCGGCCTCCAGATGCGGCCGGGCTTCCTCCACCAGTTCCTCCGGTGGCTGGTAGCCCAGCGCCACGCCGCCGGCATAGGCCGGCACGGCGCGTGCGCTGCCCCCCATCAGCCTGTAGAGCGGCAGCCCCGCCGCCTTGCCGCGGATGTCCCACAGCGCCATGTCCAGCCCCGACATGGCCAGCGCGCAGCCCGCGCCCATGCCATGGCTGGCCAGCTGGCCGCGATAGATCTTCTGCCAGACGCCCACCGTGTCGGTGGCCTCCATGCTGAGGACCAGCCGCTTCAGGGTCGTTTGCAGCAGGGCGGCGACGGCGGTGTGGGCGCGGCCGTGATGGCTCTCGCCCCAGCCGACAAGGCCGTCATCGGTGGTGACCTTGACCACCACCGCGTCCCGCTTCACCGCGCGGCCGACACCGAGCGAGACGCCCGCGCCCTCCGGCACCGGAAACGATGTCGGGAACGCTTCGATGTTCGCGATCTTCATGCCGCGCCTCCTTGTCCGTAGTCGCGCAGGAAGGACTCCCGCACGGTGATGCCGAGGCCCGGGCGATCGGGAATGTCGACATGGCCGTCCGACACCGGGAAGCTCTCCTCGATGAGGTCGTGCAGCATCGGGTTGTGGCCGAGCGAGTATTCCAGGATGAAGCCCGCGCTCTGCGTCGCCGCCAGGTGCAGCCCCGCCGCGAAGGCCGGCGCGCCGGACCAGAGATGCGGCGCCAGGCGCAGATTGTAGGCCGAGGCGATGGCGGAGATGCGCAGGCCCTCGGTGATGCCGCCGGCGATGGCGAGATCGGGCTGCATCACATCCACCGCGCGCAGCTCCGCCAGCTCGCGGAAATCATGCCGGGTGAACTCGCTCTCGCCGGCGCTGATCGGCACGGTGGAGCAGCGCCGCACCTCGGCCATGCCCGGCTTGTCATCGGCGCTGCAGGGCTCCTCGAACCAGAACAGGTCGAGATCCTCCACCATGCGGCAGAAGGCGCGCGCCTCGGCCACCGTCCAGGTGCCATGCGCATCGGCCATCAGGCGGATATCGGGGCCGAGCGTCTGGCGCGCCGCGCGCACCCTTGCGGCCGAGGCGGCGGGCGAGCCGTCCATGACGCCCACCCGCATCTTCACCGCGCGGAAGCCGCCCCGGTCGCAATAGCCCTGCAGCTGCGCGCCGATCTTCGTCGCATCCGCCCAGCCGCCCGAGGCATAGGCCGGCATGCGCTGCGCGCGCCGCCCGCCCAGCAGACGCCAGACCGGCACGTTCAGCGACTTGCCGAGAATGTCCCACAGCGCGATGTCGACACCGGCAATGGCGGAGATGGACAGCCCCCGCCGGCCGAGCTGCGGCAGCCCATGCCCATCGGCGATGGCGTAGCCCTCGCGCGGGGTGTTGTACATCACGTCCCACAGGCGGGAGATGTCGCGCGGATCCTGCCCGACCAGCAGCGGCGCGTAGTCGAGATTGATGATGGCGGCGAGGCCGGCGCAGGCGGCGGCGCTGCCGACCCCCGCCTTGGCCTCGCCCCAGCCGGTCAAGCCGCATTCGGTGTCGATCCGCACGATGACGGAATCGAAGGTGGAGACCAGGCCGAAATCGCTGGTGAAGCGCCGCTCCTCGGGGATCGGCACGCGGCACCAGGTCGCCTGCACGCGGGAGATCTTCATGACAGCACGGGCTCCGCATGGCCGAGCTGGCGTCGCCTTGCGCGCGAGGCCTCCCAGGCTTCGGGATTGACGAGGCTGCGCGGCCGCGCGCCGCGCAGGATGTCGGCCACCGCCTCGGCGGCGCCACGGCTCATGCGCTGCACCGCCTCCTGGCTGAGGCCGGCGGCATGCGGCGTCAGCAGCACATGGGGCAGGCCGCGCAGGGGATGGTCGGCGGCGAGCGGCTGCACCGGATAGACATCCGGCGCGGCGCCGCCGATGCGGCCCTCGCGCAGCGCGTCGATCAGCGCCGCCTCCTGCACCACGGCGCCGCGCGCCAGGTTCAGCAGCCAGGCCTGCGGCTTCATCCGCGAAAGCAGATCGGCCGAGACCAGGCCGCGCGTCGCCTCGGTCAGCGGGCAGGCCAGCACGATGAAGTCGCTTTCGGAGAACAGCGCCTCCAGTGATGCGTAATCCACGCCTTGCGGCAGCGCATCGCGGTCGCGCCGGTGGCCCAGCACCCGCATGCGGAAGCCGGTGCCGGCGATCTCCGCCAGGCGCTGCCCCACCGCGCCGACACCGACGATGCCCAGCGTCCGGCCGCGCAGCTCGAAGGCGCGGGCGGTGTGGGCGCGGGCGATGTCCCAGCCCTCCGCCAGCAGGGCGCTGTGCATGGTCTCGATGCGCCTGGCGATGGCCAGCATCTGGCCGATGGCGAATTCGGCGACGGAATCCGCATTGGCGCCCGGCACATTGGCCACCAGCACGCCATGCGCCGTGCAGTCCGGGATCGGGATCATGTCGACCCCCACCCCCTGGCGCACCGCCGCCAGCAGGCGCGGCGCGCGGGCGCAGAGATCGGCGGGCAGCTGGCGGCGCACGATGACGGCCTCGGCCCGCGCCAGCAGCGCGTCCAGCCCGCCGGGCGGGGCGAGGGCGACCTCATGCCCGGCCTGGCGCAGCACCGCCTCGCCCACGGGGTCGATCGGGTCGGTCAGGGCGACCAGCATGCTCAGGCCACCTTGTACTGGGCGAGCACGGCGCGATCGACCTCGATGCCGAGGCCCGGGCCGTCCGGCACGCGCACGATGCCGCGCTGCTGCACGATGGGGTCCTTCGCCAGATGGTCGCGCAGCGGGTTCGGCGTCTGCTCGAATTCCAGCATGGGCGGCATCGGGCGGAAGGAGGGCGGGGTGTCGGGCAGGGCGGCCAGGAACTGCACCGTGGCGGCCAGGCCAATGGCCGAACCCCAGGCATGCGGCACGCACTCGACACCATGCGCCGAGGCCATGGCGGCGATCTTGCGGCATTCGCTGATGCCGCCGGCGGCGCAGACATCCGGCTGCACGATGTCCATCGCCTTGCGCGCGATGACGTCGCGGAAACCCCAGCGGGTAAAATCATTCTCGCCGCCGGCGACGGCCATGTCGAGCGCGCGCGTCACCTCGACATAGCCATCATGGTCCTCGGGGCTGATCGGCTCCTCGAACCAGAGCAGATCCAGCTCCTCCATGGCGCGGCCGAGGCGGATGGCCTGCGGCACGGTGAAGCAGTGATTGGCGTCGACGGCGAGCTTGATGTCCGGCCCGATCGCCTTGCGCACCGCCGCCACGCGCCGCAGGTCGAGCTTCGGGTCGCCGAGGCCGATCTTCATCTTGATGGCGCGAAAACCCTGGGCGGCGTAGTCCTCCGCCTCCTCCACCGCTTCCTCGACCAGACGGTCCATGTCGATGAAGTAGAGGCCGGTGGCGTAGGCCTGCACCTCGCTGCGATGCGCGCCGCCGATCAGCTTGTGGATGGGCTTGTTCACCGCGCGGCCGATGATGTCCCACAGCGCGATGTCGATGCCCGACAGCGCGGCGATGGTCATGCCGGTCAGCCCGTAATCCTTGATGCGGTTGTAGAGGTCTTCCCAGACCACCTCGACATCGAAGGGATCGCGGCCAATCACGCGATTGCGGTACTGCGTCTCGATGATGGTCTTGTTCACCGCGGCCGGGCCGTAGCATTCGCCCCAGCCGGTGATGCCCGCATCCGTCGTGATCTCGACGATGCAGGAGGCGCGGGTGGTGTAGAGCCAGCCGCGCGCCGAGGTGAAGGGCTGCTCCACCTTGCTCTGCAGCACATGGCAGGTGATGTCGGTGATCTTCATTCTTGTGCGTTTCCTCCCCGTGGCGCCGCGCGGCGCGGTCATTCCTCGCGCGTGCGGCGCTCCAGCAATTCGAGCCAGTAGCTTTCGACGCCACGCAGATGCCCGCCCATGGCGGCCTCGGCGCGGTCCGGGTCGCCGGCTGCCACGGCGTCGCGCATCGCCACATGCTGGGCGTGCGACAGCGGCGCGCGCTGGCCATCGGCGAAATAGGCGCGGCGGCGGTTGCGCGACATCAGGTAGAAGGCGTGCACCACGCGCAGGAAGACGTGGTTGCCCGTGGCTTCCACCATGGCCAGGTGGAAGGCCGCGTCGTAATCGGCCAGCTGCGCGCCATCGCCGGCGGCCACCGCCGCCGCGCCCTGCGCCAGGATGGCGTCGAGCCGGTCGATATCCTCGGCATGGCGGCGCTCGGCGGCCAGCCGCATCGCCTGCATCTCCAGGATGCGGCGCAGCTCCACCACCTCGCGCACCTCGGCCCCCGTCAGCGGGATGCCGAGCTCGGCCTGCAGCACGATGGCCTCGATCGAGCCCTGCTTCTCGACGGCGCGCAGATAGATGCCGGAATTCGGCCGGCGCTCGACCATGCGCAGCGTCTCCAGCACCACCAGCGCCTCGCGCAGCGCGCCGCGGCCGACGCCGAAGCGCTCGGCCAGGTCGCGCTCGCCCGGCAGCCGGTCGCCCGGGCGCAGCCGGTGATGGTCGATGAAGCCGAGCAGGCGGCCGAGCAGGGTGGCGCGCTCATCGGGCGGCGGCGCGGGCAGGATTTGACGCGTGGCGAAACTGGTCATACCAAATTGGTAATACCAATTGGCCGGCGCCGCAAGGACGCCGGGCCGCGAACCCAGGGAGGACAGGGGACATGATCGTCGAGGAGCGCATCTACACGCTGCAGCCGGGCCAGGCGGGGGCCTATCTGGCGGCCTATGAGGCCGAGGGGCTGGCCATCCAGAAGCCCATCCTGGGGCGGATGGTCGGCTACTATTCGACCGAGTTCGGCCCGCTGAACCAGGTGATCCATCTCTGGGCGTATGAGGACCTGGCCGAGCGCACCGAGCGCCGCGCCAGGCTGCTGGCGGACCCGGCCTGGCGCACCTATGCCACCAAGGTTCGGCCGATGGTGCTGACGCAGGAGAACAAGCTGCTGCTGCCGGCCCCCTTCATGACGCCGCTCTGGCAGGCGTGAGGCGAGGGGAGGGGCGCTTGCCCGCCCGGGCCGGCCTGCCTATGCAGCCGGGACCATTCTGGAGGAACGCCCAATGACCCTGTCCCGCCGCGCCGCCCTGTCCTTGCCCACGCTGGCGCTGCCCGCCCTGCTGGCCGGCGGCGCCGCCCTGGCCGCCGACCCCGCCTGGCCCGCCCGCCCGGTGCGGCTGATGATTCCCTTCCCGCCGGGCCAGGCCACCGACACCATGCTGCGCCTGCTGGCCGACGAGTTGTCGCGGAGCTGGCCGCAGCGCCTGGTGGTCGAGAACCGCTCCGGCGGCGCGGGCGTCGTGGGCACCGATGCCGCGGCGCGCTCGGCCCCGGATGGCTACACGCTGGCGGCCTCGACCAGCGGCACGCATGGCATCAATCCCAGCGTCATCACCAACCTGCCCTACGATGCCGAGAAGGATTTCGCCTACATCACCACGGTCTTCACCGTGCCGCTGATGATCGTGGCGCATCCTTCCTTCGCGCCGAACTCGGTGGCCGAGCTGATCGCCGCCGCCCGCCAGGCGCCGGGGAGCATCAATTACGGCAGCGGTGGCCCTGGCACCTCGCAGCACATGGCGGCGGAGATGTTCTCCCACCAGGCCGGCATCCGCCTGACCCACATCCCCTATCGCGGCAGCGGCCCGGCGGTGGCGGACCTGCTGGGCGGCAACATCCCGATGATGTTCGACAGCGTGGCCAGCGCCCTGCCGCATGTGCAGGCCGGCCGCATCAAGGCGCTGGGCGTCACCTCGCTGGCGCGGGCGACGCAATTGCCGCAGGTGCCCGCCATCGCCGAGACCCTTGCGGGCTATGAGGCGATCGGCTGGGCCGGGCTCTGCGCCCCCACCGGCACGCCGGAGCCGGTGCTGCGCAAGGTGAATGCGGATGTCACCGCCCTGCTGCGCGAGCCCTCCTTCGCCGCGCGCATGGTGCAGCTGGGCGGCACCCCGGCGCCGCAGAGCCTGGAGGAGGCCGCTGCCTTCGTCCGCGCCGAGATCGCCAAATGGCGCGCCGTGGCGCGCGATGCGGGCGTCCGCCTCGACGGCTGAGCGCCTCTGATGGCGGGTGCAGGGAGACCCTGTCCCCCTGCCCAAGGGAGAGATGGGGGGAGTTTGAGGGGGCAAAGCCCCCTCAACCTTGCTTGGCCCCCTTCACTTGGACGCCATCCAGGCGGAAGCTTGGCGCATGTCCGCCCCTGCCGCCGGCCCTCGCAAGGCCACCATCGTCACCGCGCTTGGTCTGTCGCAGACCCTGGCCTGGGCTTCCTCCTATTATCTTCCGGCCATCCTGGCCCGGCCGATGGCCGAGGAACTCGGCCTCTCCACTTCCACCGTCTATGCCTGCTTCTCCGGCGCGCTGCTGATCACCGCGCTGCTCGGCCCCTGGACGGGGCGGGTGATCGACCGGCGCGGCGGGCGCGACATGCTGGCCGCCTCGAATCTGGTGTTCATCGCCGGGCTGCTGGGCCTCGCCTTCGCGCAGGGGCCGTGGAGCCTGGCCGCCGCCTGGGCGCTGCTCGGCATCGGCATGGCGATGGGGCTGTATGATTCCGCCTTCGCCACCCTGGCCGGGCTGTATGGCGCCCTGGCCAAGGGGCCGATCACCGGGGTGACGCTGTTCGCCGGCTTCGCCTCCACCATCGGCTGGCCGCTCTCCGCCTGGATGGGGGCGGAATGGGGCTGGCGCGGCGCCTGCCTGGGCTGGGCGCTGGCGCATCTGCTGATCGGCCTGCCGCTGAACCTGCTGCTGCCAAAGGCCCCGCCACCGGCGCCGAAATCCGCCGCCGACGGGCCGGTCGCGCCGGCGCCGCGCCACGCCATGCTGGTGCTGGCCTTCTTCTTCGCCGCCACCACCGTCGTCAGCGGCGCGGTGGGGGCGCACCAGCCGGCGCT
>NZ_GG770778.1:834109-837947 GCF_000164635.1 Pseudoroseomonas cervicalis ATCC 49957
CCCGGGCCGTGCAGGCCACCCGGCGGCGGCCCGCGGCAAGGACCGCAACTGGCGCGATGGCGATTTCCGCGACAGCTCGCGCTGAGCTTTCGTGGCTGAGGCGTGAGACGGGCCGGGGGGGCGACCTCCCGGCCCGTTGCCGTTTCCGGAAGATGTCATGGAAGGGGAATAGTTGCCTTCCCCCTGTTGCCCTTCGCGCCGGAGAGGCGGAGGCTCACCCTCCCACAGACAGGGAAGCCGCCCCATGCCGCAGGACACCGACCCCCAGATCGCCGCCATCGCCGAGGAGGCGACCGCCTGGCGCCGCCATCTGCACGCCAACCCCGAACTGTCCTTCGATGAGGTGCAGACCAGCGATTTCGTGGCGGAGAAGCTGGCGAGCTGGGGCATCGCGGTGACGCGCGGCATCGCCGGCACGGGGCTGGTGGGCACGCTGCAGGGCAAGCGCCAGGGCAGCAATGCCGGCCGTGCCATCGGGCTGCGCGCCGACATGGACGCGCTGCCGATCCTGGAGGAGACGGGTGTGCCTTACGCCTCCACCAAGCCCGGCGTGATGCATGCCTGCGGCCATGACGGGCACACCGCCATGCTGCTGGGCGCCGCGCGCTACCTGTCGGAGACGCGGGATTTCGAGGGCACCGTGCATTTCATCTTCCAGCCGGCCGAGGAGAAGGGCGGCGGCGGCCGGGTGATGGTGGAGGAGGGGCTGTTCCAGCGTTTCCCCTGCGATGCCGTCTATGGCATCCACAACGGGTCCAACGTGCCGAAGGGGCAGTTCATCATCACCCGCGGCACCACCAATGCGGCGGCCGACACGGTGACGCTGAAGGTGCGGGGCCTGGGCGGCCATGCGGCGCGGCCGCACCAAGCGCTGGATCCGGTGCTGGTGGCCTCGCATATCGTGGTGGCGTTGCAGAGCGTGGTCAGCCGCCGGGTGGACCCGCTGGATTCGGCGGTGCTGTCGCTGTGCAGCATCCATGGCGGCAGCGCCTGCAACGTCATCCCCGAGGAGGTGGTGATCGAGGGCACGGTGCGCACGCTGCGCCCCGAGACGCGCGACGCCATGCAGCGCCTGCTGACCGAGGTGGCGACGGCGACCGCCACCGCGCATGGCGCCAGCGTCGAGATCCTCTACGAGCGCGGCTATCCGCCGGTGGTGAACAGCGACGGTCCGGTGGAGCGCGCGCAGCTGGCGGCGGCGAAGCTGGCTGGCGAGGAGCGGGTGGTGAAGAACAGCCCCCCGACCATGGGGGGCGAGGATTTCTCCTACATGGCGCTGGCGGTGCCGGGCTGCTTCATCCGGCTGGGCCAGGCGGAGGAGGGCAAGCCCAACTTCTCCACCCATCATCCGCGCTACAATTTCAACGATGCCATCCTGCCGATGGGCATCGCCTTCTGGTCCTCGCTGGTGGAGCAGGAGCTGGCGCCGGCGGAATAGGTTTTTCTGTCAGCTGCCGGTCATGGCCGGGACGGTGGCCGCTGCACTTCTCCGGGTCGCTCCGGCCCAGGGCAGCGGCCCGCCTGTCCGGGAGATGGCGGCAGCCTGACAGAAAAAAGCAGGGGGTCCGGGGGAATTCATTCCCCCGGGCTTTTTTCAATCGGTCGCCATGACCTTCACATAGCTCCCGGGCGCGTCCTCCAGCGCGGGAAGCCCACCCTCTCCGGGGATGCGCGCCTTCACCTGCGCCTTGTCCAGCCCCGACACCCAGCGATGCCAATCCGGCCACCAGGAGCCGGCCAGCTCGGTGGCGCTGGCGAACCAGTCCTCGGGGGCGGGGGGCAGGCTGTCCGCCACCCAATGGCTGTACTTGCCGGATTCCGGCGGGTTGGCGACGCCCGCGATATGGCCCGACGCGGCGAGCACGAAGCGCACCGGGCCCTGGTAGATCTGGGTCGCGCGGTAGGTGCTCTTCCAGGGCGCGATGTGGTCTTCGCGCGTCGAGAGGATGTAGGTGGGCAGCTTGATCTTGCGCAGGTCGAGATCGACGCCGCCGAGGCTGATGGCGCCGGGCTTCACCAGGTCGTTCTGCTGGTACATGCGGCGCAGGTAGAAGCTGTGCATGGCCGCCGGCATGCGGGTGCTGTCGTCGTTCCAGTAGAGCAGGTCGAAGGGGAAGGGCTCCTGCCCCAGCAGGTAGTTCTGCACGACGAAGGACCAGATCAGGTCGTTGGCGCGCAGCATGTTGAAGGTGGTCGCCATTTCGCGCCCCTCCAGATAGCCGCGCTTCTGCATGCGCTCTTCCAGCGATTGCAGCTGCTCCTCGTCGATGAAGACGGAGAGTTCGCCGGCCTCGGCGAAGTCGACCATGGTGGTGAAGAAGGTGGCGGATTTGATCCGCGTGTCCTTCTTCACCGCCATATGGGCGAGCGTCGAGGCCAGCAGCGTGCCGCCCAGGCAGTAGCCGATGGCGTTGACCGCCTTCTCCCCGGTTGCCTTCTGGATGGCGTCGAGCGCGGCGTAGACGCCCTCGATCATGTAGTCCTCGAAACTCTTCTGCGCGAGCGTCTCGTCGGGGTTGACCCAGGAGACCATGAAGACGGTGTGCCCCTGGGCGACCGCCCACCGGACAAAACTGTTCTTGGGACGCAGGTCGAGGATGTAGAACTTGTTGATCCAGGGCGGGATGATCAGCAGGGGCCGCTTCAGCACCGTCCCGGTGGCGGGGCTGTACTGGATCAGCTGCATCAGGTCGTTCTGGTAGACGACCTTGCCGGGCGAGACGGCGATGTTCTCGCCGATCTGGAACTTGGTCTCGTCCGTCATGCGGATGCGCAGCTTGCCCTTGCCGCGCTCGAGGTCGGAGAGCAGGTTCTGCAGGCCGCGCAGCAGATTCTCGCCGCCCGTCTCGGCGGTGCGGCGCAGAACCTCCGGGTTGGTCATCAGGAAGTTGGACGGGCTCATCGCGTCGACGAATTGCCGCGTGTAGAAATCGACCTTCTGCGCCGTCTTGGGGTCGAGGTCGTCGGCGGCGTGCGCGACATTGGTGAAGTAGCGCGCCGAGAGCAGGTAGGACTGCTTGATGAAGTCGAACACCTCGTTCTCGCGCCAGGCCTCGTCCTTGAAGCGGCGGTCCTTCGGGTCCTCGGCGATGACGGGGGACACCTCCTCGCCGCCCCAGATGCGGCGGGCGGTGTTCTGCCACAGCGTCAGGTAGTCCTGCCAGAAGCCCAGCTGCGCCTGCATCAGCCGCGCCGGGTTGGCCATCAGCCGGGTCGTCATCTCCATGAAGGCGCTGCCGATATGGCTGGGGTCGGCGCCGGGGGCGCCGTCCAGCCCCTCGCCGGCCTGGCGCTTCAGGAAATCGGCGACGATGCGCTGCCCGCGCTCGGCGACATCGGCCATGGTGCGGCTGACCAGGGCGGGGTCCGGCATGCGGAAGGCGCCGGGATCCGGGGGGGTGTCGTTCTGCGCCATGCTTCCCTCCGCGCCTTCGCGCTCTTCTGTGCCCATCGTCGGCCCGGCCCGCCGGCCCGGCGCTTCACCCTGCGAGGCTTTCGGGCTATCCCGGGCCATCGGTCGGAAAGGGCGAAGCATGGAGCAGCATGGCGGTCGGAGCCCCTGGCACGGTAGTGCCCGCCCCCGGCCTCAGCAAGCGGGGCCGGGCCTGCCGGTGGCGCTGTTGCTGCTGCTGGCCCTGCCCTTGGCGGGCTGCGTCGGCACCCCCTCTGAGGGGCCGCTGGAATTCTGGAAGAACGCCTTTGGCGAGCCCTTGCAGGGCAGGCCCTTGCCGCCCGGGGCGGAGGGCGCCTACCCCAACCTCGCCTCCGTTCCCCCGGCGCCGCCGCGCGGCTCGGCCTCCGAGCGGGAGGCGCTGAGCGCGGCGCTGGCCGAGGCGCG
>NZ_GG770778.1:838501-848952 GCF_000164635.1 Pseudoroseomonas cervicalis ATCC 49957
TGCTGGCTCCGGCGCCGGAGGCCCCCGCCTTGCAGCCGGGCGGCGTGCCGGCCGCGCCGCGCCTCTGACCGACCTGCCACCTCGTGGCGCAACCCTGACCGGGGCCGCGCGGCGGTTTCCGCGCCGCCGCGATCTGCTCTATGGTCGCGGCCCCGATTCACACGGACTTGGACGATGACCGAGGAATTCCACCGCATCCGCCGCCTGCCGCCCTATGTGTTCGCCGAGGTGAACCAGGCCAAGGCCCGGGCGCGCGCCGCGGCCGAGGACATCGTCGATCTCGGCATGGGCAATCCGGACAGCCCGACGCCGCCGCATATCGTGGCCAAGCTGGTCGAGGCGGTGCAGAACCCCGACACGCATGGCTATTCGGCCTCCAAGGGCATTCCCGGGCTGCGCCGGGCGCTGGCCGGCTACTATGCCCGCCGCTTCAATGTGGAGCTGGACCCGGAGACCGAGGTGGTCGCCACCCTCGGCTCGAAGGAAGGGCTGGCGAACCTCGCCGCCGCCATCTCCTCGCCGGGCGACACCATCCTGGTGCCGAACCCCTCCTACCCGATCCACCAGTTCGGCTTCATCATCGCCGGCGCCTCGGTGCGCAGCGTGCCGCACACGCCGGACGAGACGATGCTGGAGGCGCTGGACCGCGCCGTGCGCCATTCGGTGCCGAAGCCGACGGCGCTGATCATCAACTACCCGTCCAACCCGACCGGGCTGATGGCCGATCTCGATTTCTACCGCGAGATCGTCGCCTTCGCGAAGAAGCACGAGATCTTTGTTCTTTCCGATCTGGCCTATGCGGAGCTGTATTACGGCGACCGGGTGCCGCCTTCGATCCTCGAGGTGCCGGGGGCCAAGGATGTGGCGGTGGAGTTCACCTCCATGTCCAAGACCTACAACATGGCCGGCTGGCGCATGGGCTTCGCCGCCGGCAACCGCCGCCTGATCGCCGCGCTGACCCGGGTGAAATCCTATCTGGACTACGGCGCCTTCACGCCGATCCAGGTGGCCTCCACCGCCGCGCTGAACGGGCCGCAGGACTGCATCGAGGAGATGCGCAAGCTCTACCGCGAGCGCCGCGACGTGCTGGTGAAGGGGCTGAAGCAGGCCGGCTGGGACGTCCCCGTGCCGGAGGCCGGCATGTTCGTCTGGGCCGAGATCCCGGAGCGCTACCGCGCGCTCGGCTCGGTCGAGTTCAGCAAGCTGCTGCTGGCCAAGGCGAAGGTGGCGGTGGCCCCCGGCCTCGGCTTCGGCGAGCATGGCGACAGCCATGTGCGCATCGCCATGGTGGAGAACACCCACCGCATCCGCCAGGCGCTGCGCGGCATCCGCAGCTTCCTGGCCACCGACAATGGCGGCCCGCTCACCGAGCCCGCCCCTGCTGAACTGGTGAAAGAATGACGCGTCCGCTTTCCGTCGCGGTCGCCGGCCTGGGTACGGTCGGCGCCGGTCTGCTCGCCCTGCTGCGCGACAATGCGGCGCTGATCGCGGCCCGCGCCGGCCGGCCCGTGGTGGTCACCGCCGTCTCGGCGCGCGACCGCAGCCGCGACCGCGGCGTCTCGCTCGAAGGACTGCGCTGGTACGAGGATCCGGTGGCGCTGGCCGCCGACCCCAAGGTCGATGTGGTGGTCGAGCTGATCGGCGGCAGCGAGGGCCCGGCCCGCGCCCTGGTCGAGGCGGCGCTGGCGGCCGGCAAGCCGGTGGTCACCGCCAACAAGGCGCTGCTGGCGCTGCACGGCACGGCGCTGGCGGAAACCGCCGAGGCGCGCGGCGTGGCGCTGGCCTATGAGGCAGCGGTGGCGGGCGGCATCCCCGCCATCAAGGCGCTGCGCGAGGGGCTGGCCGCCAACCGCATCCGCCGCGTCACCGGCATCCTGAACGGCACCTGCAACTACATCCTGACCTGCATGCGCGAGCAGGGCCGCGAATTCGCCGATGTGCTGGCCGAGGCGCAGAAGCTCGGCTATGCCGAGGCCGATCCCTCCTTCGACATCGACGGCGTGGACGCCGCGCACAAGCTGGCGATCCTGGCGGCGCTGGCTTTCGGCCGCCCGGTCGATTTCGGCGCGCTGCATGTCGAGGGCATCCGCGGCATCACCGCGCTCGACATCAAGCTGGCCGGGGAGCTGGGCTACCGCATCAAGCTGCTCGGCATCGCCGAGACGGGCGAGGCCGGGGTGGCGACGCGCGTGCATCCCTGCATGGTGCCGGCCAGCCACCCGATCGCCCGCGTCGATGGCGTGTTCAACGCCGTGGTGGCGGAGGGCGACGCGGTCGGCCGCGTGGTGCTGGAAGGCCGCGGCGCCGGCGCCGGCCCCACCGCCAGCGCGGTGGCCGCCGACCTGATCGACATCGCGCGCGGCCGCCACACCCCGGTCTGGGGTGCCGCGGGGGCTGCGCTGTCGGAAAGCCCGGCCCAGCCGATGGAGAGCCATCACGGCGCCTATTACCTGCGGCTGATGGTGCTGGATCGGCCGGGCGTCATCGCCGATGTCACCGGCGTGCTGCGCGACAACGGCGTCAGCCTCGAATCCATGATCCAGCGCGGCCGCGCGCCGGGCGAGGCGGTGCCGGTGGTGCTGACCACCCATGCCTGCCGCGAATCCGCCATGCGCGCCGCCCTGGCGCGCATCGCCGCGCTGGAGGCGGTGCTGGAACCGCCGGCGCTGATCCGCATCGAAACCCTCTGACCAGCGTTGAGCCGGGCAGCCTGGGCGGGGCCATCTCCCGCGCAGGCCCCGCACCGGGACGAACAGGAGCCACCATGCGTCGCGATACCACCCCCGTAGACCGCAACCTCGCCCTCGAACTGGTGCGCGTCACCGAGGCCGCGGCGCTGGCCGCCAGCCGCTGGATCGGCCGCGGCGACAAGAACGCCGCCGATGGCGCCGCGGTGGACGCGATGCGCCGCGCCTTCGACACCATCGCCATCAGCGGCACCGTCGTCATCGGCGAGGGCGAGATGGACGAGGCGCCGATGCTCTATATCGGCGAGAAGGTGGGCTCCGGCGGCCCCGAGGTCGACATCGCCGTCGACCCGCTGGAAGGCACCAATATCTGCGCCACCGGCGGGCCGAACTCGATCGCGACGCTGGCGGTGGCCGAGCATGGCGGCTTCCTGCACGCGCCCGACATCTACATGGACAAGATCGCGGTGGGCCCGGGCCTGCCGGCGGGCGTCGTCGACCTCGACGCCGGTGTGGCCGAGAACCTGCGCGAGCTGGCCAAGGCCAAGAAGGTCGAGATCAACGATCTCGTCGTCTGCATCCTCGGCCGCGACCGGCACAAGGACATCATCAAGGCCTGCCGCGAGGCCGGCGCCCGCATCATGCTGATCCCGGATGGCGATGTCGCCGGCGTCATCGCCGTGTCGCAGCCGAGCACGGGTGTGGACCTGTATCTCGGCTCCGGCGGCGCGCCGGAGGGTGTGCTGGCCGCGGCCGCGCTGCGCTGCATCGGCGGCCAGATGCAGGGCCGGCTGATGTATGAGGATGACGGGCAGATCGAGCGCGCCCGCAGCATGGGCTTGACCGACCCGCATGCCAAGCTGACCGCCGAGCAGATGGCCAAGGGCGATGTGATGTTCGCGGCGACCGGCGTGACCGGCGGCCCGATGCTGCATGGCGTGCGCCGCAGCGGCACCGCCGCCTACACCCATTCCATCGTCATGCGCAGCAAGACCGGCACGGTGCGCTATATCGAGGGGCACCACAATTTCAGCCTGAAGCCGGGCGACTTTGCTTCCTGATTCCACGGGCATGACGGATCCGGCGGGTGAGGCCGTGCTCGGCGTCACCCGCTCGGTGCTGGGGCGGCGCTGGGTGTGGCGCCAGGCCGATACGCGCATCGGCATGGCCATCGCGCAGCGCCTTGATCTGCCGGAGCTGCTCGGCCAGCTGCTGGCGGCGCGCGGCGTGACGCCGGAGCAGGCGGCGCTGTTCCTGGAGCCCACGCTGCGCGCGCTGCTGCCCGATCCCTCCGTGCTGGTCGACATGGACCGCGCGGCGGAGCGCCTGGCCCAGGCGGTGCGGGCGCGCGAGCCGGTCGCCGTGTTCGGCGACTACGATGTCGATGGCGCCTCGGCCGGCGCGCTGATGCTGCGCTTCCTGCGCGATCTCGGCTGCCCGGTGCGCCACTACGTGCCCGACCGGCTGAAGGAGGGCTACGGCCCCAATCCCGGCGCCATCGCAGCACTCTGCGATGGCGGGGCGACGCTGCTGGTCTGCGTCGATTGCGGCATCGCTGCCCATGCGGCGCTGGAGGCCGCGCGCGGCCGCGCCGATGTCGTGGTGCTGGACCACCACAAGGCCGAGGGGCCGGTGCCGGTGGTGGCCGCCGCGGTCAACCCGAACCGGTTGGATTGCGGCTCGGGCCTCAAGCATCTCTGCGCCGCCGCGGTCAGCTTCATGGCGGCCGTCGCGACCCTGCGCGCGCTGCGCCGCAGCGGCTTCTTCGAGGGGCGCGAGCCGCCCGACCTGCGCGACCTGCTCGACCTGGTGGCGCTGGCCACCGTCTGCGACGTGATGCCGCTGACCGGGCTGAACCGCGCCTTCGTCACGCAAGGGCTGAAGGTGATGGCGCGCGGCGAGCGCCCCGGCATCGCCGCGCTGCTCGAGGTCGCCCAGGCGCGCGAGGCGCCCTCGGCCTACACGCTGGGCTTCCTGCTGGGGCCGCGCATCAATGCCTCGGGCCGCATCGGCGAGCCGGATCTCGGCCTGCGGCTGCTGGCCTGCGACGACCCGGTGGAGGCGCGCATCATGGCCGAGCGGCTGGACGCGGTGAACCGCCGCCGCCAGGAGGTGGAGAGCGAGGTGCTGGCCGCCGCCTTCGCCCAGGCCGAGGCCCAGGCCGGGGCCGGCCATCCGGTGCTGCTGATCTGCGGCGAGGGCTGGCATCCCGGCGTGGTCGGCATCGTCGCCGGACGGGTGAAGGAGAAGTTCAACCGCCCGACCTGCGTCGCCGGTATTTCCGACGGCCTCGCCAAAGGCTCCGGCCGCTCGGTGCCGGGCATCGATCTGGGGGCCGCGGTGATCGCGGCGCGGCAATCCGGCCTGCTGGAGACGGGGGGCGGCCACGCCATGGCCGCCGGTTTTTCGTTCCGTCTGGAGCGGCAGGAGGAGTTCCACGCCTTCCTGAACGAGCGCCTGTCGCACGCCGCCGATCTGCCGGGCAGCGCCGATCTGGTGGTGGATGGCACGCTGCGCGTCCCGGCGGCGACGGCCGAGCTGGCCACGCAGGTCGCGCGCCTCGGCCCCTTCGGCGCCGGCAATGAGGAGCCGGTCTTCATCTTCCCCCGCGTCCGCGTGGTGCGCGCCGACCGGGTGGGCAAGGAGGGCAACACGGTGCGCGCCTTCCTGGAAGGCGAGGGGGGTGGCCGCCTGAAGGCCATCTGCTTCCGCGCCAAGGAGGGCCCGCTGGCCGAGCTGCTGCTGAACAGCCGTGGCGTGCCGGTGCACCTGGCCGGCGCGCTGCGCGCCGAGCACTGGAATGGCAATGTCTCCGCCGGGCTGCATGTGCAGGATGGGGCGCCGGCCTGAGCCTGCCCTGGCGCGTGGGCCGGCGGCGGATTTCCACAGGAAAACCGCGCGCCTCCCTCTGGACGGGCCAGCGGGGCCGGGTTACTAAGCGCCCGCTTCGCCACGGCCCCGCCGGGCGGCGGCGAACATGGCCTTGTCCCCATCGTCTAGAGGCCTAGGACACCAGCCTTTCACGTTGGTAACACGGGTTCGAATCCCGTTGGGGACGCCATTCTCTCTGAAATAAGCCCTTCATATCGAAGGGCTTTTTCTTTTTTGGCCTCTCCCGCGACACGCGACGCCCGCCCGGGCCTGACCCGGGCCGGGAGAAGTGCGTTCGAAGCGGCCCATCGCCGCCGGGCGGCGCGGCCCAACCGCCCCCGCGCCCTTGCCATCCGCCGCCGCGCCCTCTACCAGACAGGCGCCGGTTTCCGAGAGGAACTAACAGGGAATCCGCCCAAGGCCCGCCAGGCCGAGGAAACGGAACTGCCCCCGCAACTGTAGGCGGCGAGCCCGCTCCGAACACGCCACTGGGATCGCATCCCGGGAAGGCCGGAGCGGGCGGTGACCCGCCAGTCAGGAGACCTGCCGGCAGGTGCAACGAACTGACCGGCGGGGTGTCCGGGGAGGATGTCGATGATCTGCTTGTCTCGCCTTGCGGGGCGATCGGCCGTGCTGCGCGCCGGCCTGCTGGTGCTGGCCCTGGCGTTGCCCCTGGCGCTGCCCGTCCAGGGCGCCCGGGCGCAGCCCACCGCCTATCCGCTGAGCGTGGAGAATTGCGGCCAGACGCTGCGCTTCGAGGCGGCGCCGCGCAACGCCGTCACCATCGGCCAGTCGGCCACCGAGATCCTCTACGCCCTCGGCGTGGGCGAGCGCATGGCCGGCACGGCGCTGTGGTTCAACGCGGTGCTGCCCGAGTTCCGCGCGCAGAACGACCGCGTGCCGCGGCTCGACAACAACGCGCCCTCCTTCGAATCGGTCATCGGCCGGCGGCCGGGGCTGGTGGCGACGCAGTTCGAATGGATGGTCGGCGCGCAGGGCGTGGTCGGCACGCGCGAGCAGTTCCACGCCCTCGGCGTGCCCACCTACATCATGCCGGCCGATTGCGAGGGCAAGAACAACCTCGTGGGGGCCGACGGCACGCGCACCGCGCCCTTCAGCACGGAATCGATCTACAAGGGCATCGGCCAGCTGGCGGCGATCTTCGACCGCCAGGCGCAGGGCGCCGCCCTGGTCGCCGATCTCCGCGCGCGCGAGGCGGCGGCGGTGGCGCGCGCCCGCGCGCTGCGCCTGGCCGATGCCTCGGCGGTGTTCTGGTTCTCCTCCGCCGATCTCGACCTCGACCCCTATGTGGCGGGGCGGAAGGGCATCCCCGGCTACATGATGCGCAGCCTCGGCCTGCGCAACGTGGTGCAGTCGGACGAGGAATGGCCGACCGTGGGCTGGGAGAGCATCGCCCGCGCCAACCCCTCGGTCATCGTCGTCGCCCGCATGGACCGCCGCCGCTTCCCCGCCGATGACGTGGAGCGCAAGCTGGCCTTCCTGCGCGCCGACCCGGTGACGCGGGAGATGGACGCGGTGCGGCAGAACCGCATCGTCATCCTCGACGCGCACGCCATGCAGGCGACGATCCGCCTGGTGGGCGGGCTGGAGGCGCTGACCGACGCCATGGCCCAGCTGCAACCGTGACGCCGCCGCCGGGGCGCGCGCTGGCGCGCCTGGCCGGGCGCTGGCTGCTGCGGGCGCTCGGCATCGCGGCGCTGCTGGCCGCCGCGCTGCTGGCCGGGATCTGCATCGGCGAGACGCCGATCCCCGTCGCCACCGTCTGGCAGACCCTGGCCAACAGGCTGTTCGGCGCCGGCTACCCGCTGGACCGCATCGACCAGGGCATCGTCTGGAACTACCGGCTGACCCGCGCCATCGTCGCCGCCTGCTGCGGCGCCGGGCTCGCCGTCTCCGGCGTGATCCTGCAGGCGCTGCTGCGCAACGCGCTGGCCGATCCGTATCTGCTCGGCATCTCGGCCGGGGCCTCCACCGGCGCGGTGCTGGTGACGGTGGCGGGAGTCGGCGCCGGGGCGGTGTCGCTCTCGCTTGGCGCCTTCGGTGGCGCGCTGGCGGCCTTCGGGCTGGTGGCGCTGCTGGCGCGCGCCTCGGGCGGCGGTGTCGGGCCGCGCGCGGCGGGGCAGATCGTGCTGGCCGGCATCGCCGGCGCGCAGCTGTTCAACGCGCTGACCGCCTTCATCATCACCCGCTCGGCCAGCGCCGAGCAGGCGCGCGGCATCATGTTCTGGCTGCTGGGCAATCTCAGCGGCGCGCGCTGGGACAGCGCCGCCCTGGCGGTGCCGGTGGCGCTCGCCGTCACGCTGCTCTGCCTGTGGCACGCCCGCGCGCTGGACGCCTTCACCTTCGGCGCCGATTCCGCCCAGGCGCTCGGCGTTCCGGTGCGGCGGGTGCAGGCGCTGCTGATCGGCGGCGCCTCGCTGGCCACCGCGGTGATGGTCAGCATCGTCGGCGCCATCGGCTTCGTCGGGCTGGTGGTGCCGCATGCGGCGCGCTTCCTGGTGGGGGTGCGGCATGTCCGGCTGGTGCCGGCGGCGGCGCTGATCGGCGCGCTCTTCCTGGTCGGCGCCGATGTGCTGTCGCGCATCGCGGTGCCGGGCCAGGTGCTGCCGATCGGCGTCATCACCGCCCTGGTCGGCGCGCCGGTCTTCGCGCTGATCCTGGTGCGGCGGAGACCCGCGCGGTGAGGCTGCGCGCGGAGGGCCTGTCCTGGTCGGCGCGCGGCGCGCCGATCCTGCGCGACGTCAGCCTGGAGGTCGCGGCCGGCGAGACCTTCGGCCTGATCGGCCCCAACGGCTCCGGCAAATCCACCCTGATGCGGCTGCTCGCCGGCCTGCTGCCGCCGCAATCCGGGCAGGTCTGGCTGGATGGCGTGCCGATGGCGCGGCTCGGGCGGCGGCAGGTGGCGCAGCGCCTCGCCCTGGTCGAGCAGCAGGCGGAGACCGCCGACCGCATCACCCTGCGCGACGCGGTGGAGCTGGGCCGCACCCCCTGGCTCTCGGCGCTGCGCCCCTGGTCGGCCGAGGACGACGCCATCGTGGCCGAGGCGCTGGCCGCGGTGGAGATGGGCGGTCTGGCGGCGCGCGACTGGGCCACCCTCTCGGGCGGCGAGCGGCAGCGCGCGCACATCGCCCGCGCCCTGGCGCAGCGGCCGCGCCTGCTGCTGCTGGACGAGCCGACCAACCATCTCGACATCCACCACCAGCTCGCCATCCTCGGCCTGGTGGCGGCGCTGCCGGTCACCACGGTGATCGCGCTGCACGACCTGAACCAGGCCATGGCCTGCGACCGGCTGGGCGTGCTGCACCAGGGCCGGCTGGTGGCGCTGGGCGCGCCGGAGGCGGTGCTGACGCCCGACCTGCTGCGCGCGGTGTTCGGTGTGCGCGCCACGGTGCTGACCGACCCCGCCGATGGCGCGCGCCTCCTCCGCTTCCACCCCCTGACCTGAAGGACACGCCGATGCGTTCCCTGGCGCTGGCCCTGTTGCCCCTGCTGCTGAGCGGCCTGCCGGCCCGGGCCGAGGTCCATGAAGTGAAGATGCTCAACCGCAACGCCAGCGGCGGCATGGTCTACGAGCCGGACTTCCTACGCCTGCGGCCCGGCGACCGCGTGCGCTTCATCGCCACCCATGCGACGCACAACGCGGCGACCATCCCGGCCATGCTGCCGCCGGGCGCCACCCCCTTCCGCGGCCGCATCGACGAGGAGATCGAGGTCGCCTTCACCGTGCCGGGCACCTACGGCATCCAGTGCGTGCCGCACTACGCCATGGGCATGGTGATGCTGGTGCAGGTGGGCGACGGGCCGGTGGAGGAGGCCGCCCTGCCGGACGCCCTGCCGCCCCGGGCGCGCCAGCGCCTCGGCGAGATCATCGCCCGCGCCCGCGGCGGGTGAGCGCGGGCGTGGGCGGATCACCCCGCCCGGCCGGCGCGCGCCTGGGCCTGGCGGATCAGGCCCTGGTAGAGCCTGTCCTTGCCCGGATACCAGGGCATGGCGCCGAGCGTGCCGAAGCCGGGGATCGCCTCCATGTGGCGCAGCATGCGCTGCCGCAGGGCGGCGTCCGGCAGCGGGCCGCGCATCGCCTGGAGGTTGTCGGCCATGTGCGCCGGGTCGGAGGTGCCGCAGAGCACGCAGCTCACCGCCGGATGGGCGATCACCCATTTCAGGAAGAACTGCGCCCAGCTCGCGGCGCCGAACTCGGCCGCGAAGCCGGGCAGCGGCCGGCCGCGCACGATGTGCATCAGCCGCGCCTTCTCCAGCGGCAGGTTCACCAGCACGCCGACGCCCTGGTCGGCCGCCGCCGGCAGCAGCCGCGCCTCCGCCGCGCGGTCGTAGATCGAGTAGTTGGTCTGCACCACATCCACCGCGCCGCTTTCGACGAAGCGCGCCAGCGCCGGCTGGAAGCCGGATTCATGGTGGGTGACGCCAACATGGCCGATCAGCCCGTCGCGCTTCCAGTCCCGCAGCAGCGGCACGATGACCGGGGCGTTGGTCAGGCTGTGGCACTGCATCAGGTCGATGGCGGAGCGCCAGACGCGCAGCCGGGACTGCTCCAGGCTGCGCGCCGCATGGCTGGTGTCGCCCAGATACTCGCCGGTGGACCAGATCTTGTTGGCCAGGAACAGGTCGCGCGCCGCCGGCATCTCCGACAGGAAGGCGCCGAGGCTGGCCTCGGCCGAGCCGTAGAGCGGCGAGGTGTCGACCACCCCGCCGCCGCCCTCGACATAGCGCGCCATGACCGCGCGCAGCCGGTCGCGCGGGGCGCCCGGCAGCAGGTCGAAGGTGAGGAAGGTGCCGAGGCCGAGCGCGGTGACCTCGCGCCCGGTGCGGCCGATGCGGCGGGTGATGACCGGCGCCGCCTCTCCCGGGGCGGGG
>NZ_GG770778.1:851359-853836 GCF_000164635.1 Pseudoroseomonas cervicalis ATCC 49957
GGCGACGGCCCGGTGCGCCGCCATCGCGCAGCACGGTGGCGCCGGCCGCGTCATGCGGCAGCGCCTGCCGGTGCCGCCCGGCATAGGCGCGGGCGAACAGCGCGCGCTCCAGCGCCTCGCACTGGTCCAGATGGCGCAGCATCCGCCGCTCGGCGCGGGCGCTGCTGCCGGTCTGCCGCCGGAAAAGCTGCCAGAGCTTCAGCGCGTTGACCGCCCAAGGGTCGTAGGCGTGCTGCTGCAGCCGCCGCCGCACCGCCTGCGGCAGCGCGTCGAAACACGCCCATTCGTCGCCGGGCCAGCGCTGCCAATGCGCCTCGCGCAGGGTGGTGTCGTTGCCTGCCATGCCGTCCTGCCGCCAGGGTGGGGGCGGCGCCGGACGCCGCCTCGGGACAGGTTTTGTTATGATATAACGTGACTATTCAGGCAAGCCCCGCCACGGGGGCGATGGCCAGGCTTCCGCTTGGCTGTGGCGCTTCAGACCTCCTTCACCCCCCGCGCGCAGGATGCGGGCAAGACATTGGCCCGCCGGGCCGGCGCGCCAGGACAGCGCGGGACGGCGGCGGGCCCAGGGGGTGGCAGAATGGGCTTTTTCCGGAATCTGCGGATCGGCAGCAAGCTCGGCCTCGCCGTGGGGGCGATGCTGCTGGGCAGCCTCGGCCTGCTCTGGGCCAGCATGAACGGGCTGTCGCGCCAGGCCGCGGAGGCGCAGGATGTGGTCGGCGTCCGCGTGCCGCGGCTGATCCACGCGACGGGCGTCGCCATCGCCATCAACGCCGCCGCGACGGAGGAGAAGAACGCCATCCTGGAGACGGGGGCGGAGGCGGTGCAGCGCCGCCGCGCCGCCTTCGATGCCGAGATGGGCCGGACCCTCGCCGAGTTGCAGGCGCTGCGCGGCCGCGCCTCGCCCGCCCGCGTGCCCCTGGTGGTGCAGGCCGAGCAGGCGGCGCAGGCCTATCGCGACCACGCCGCCCGCATCTTCGAGCTGGCCGCGGCCGGCCGCGACGATGAGGCAAAGCGCGTCTCGCTGAACGAGGCCCGCCTGGCGCGCCGGCAGGTGGTCGAGATCCTGGACAGCATCGTCACCGCCAACCGCCGCGAGATGGCCGACGCGGTGCGCGAGGGCGAGAAGGCCTATGCCTCGCTGCGCATCGAGCTGGCGGTGGCCGCCCTGTTCGGCCTCGGCCTGCCGCTGCTGCTGGTGCTGTGGATCGCCCGCTGGCAGGTCAGCCTGCCGCTCTGCCGCATCACCGGCAGCATGGGCGAGCTGGCCCAGGGCCAGCTGGAGGTCGCGGTGGAGGGCGCCGACCGGCGCGACGAGATCGGCGACCTGGCGCGCACGCTGGAGGTGTTCAAGCGCAACGCGCAGGAGGCCCGCCGCGTGGCGGCCGAGCAGGCGCAGGAGCAGCAGGCCAAGGAGCGCCGGGCCGAGAAGCTGGCCGCCCTGGTGCGCAGCTTCGAGGGGACGGTGAACGGCCTGACCGGCCATCTCGCCGCCGCCTCGACCGAGCTGGAGGCCACCGCCAGCTCCATGTCGCGGATCGCCCGGCAGACCAATGAGGAGGCGACGACGGTCAGCAACGCCGCCCGCTCCACCAGCGGCGGGGTGCAGACCGTGGCGTCGGCGACCGAGGAGCTGACCGCCTCGATCGGCGAGATCAGCCGGCAGGTGGCGCAGGCGACCGCGGTGACCGGCCGCGCCGTGCAGAACGCCCGCGACACCGACAGCACGGTGCGCGCCCTGGCCAGCTCCGCCAACAAGATCGGCGAGGTGGTCAGCCTGATCACCTCGATCGCCGGGCAGACCAATCTGCTGGCGCTGAACGCGACGATCGAGGCGGCGCGGGCGGGCGAGGCCGGCAAGGGCTTCGCCGTCGTCGCCTCGGAGGTGAAGAACCTCGCCAGCCAGACCAGCCGCGCCACCGACGAGATCGCCGCCCAGATCGCCGAGATCCAGGCCGCCACCTCGAACACCGTCAACGCCATCCAGGCCATCGCCGCCACCATCGAGGAGGTCAGCGCCATCACCGTGACCATCGCCGCGGCGGTGGAGGAGCAGAGCGCCGCCACCGGCGAGATCGCCCGCACCGTGCAGAGCACCGCCCAGGCCACCGACGAGGTGACGCGCACCATCGCCAGCGTCAGCCGCAATGCCGGGGAGACCGGCGCCGCCTCGGCCGAGGTGCTGACCGCCGCCGCCGAGCTGTCGCGCAGTTCCGAGAAGCTGCAGGCCGAGGTGGGCAGCTTCCTCAGCGAGGTGCGCGCCGCCTGAGCCGGCGGTTCAGCCCGGCAGGGCCACAAAGTTTCGCAGCACCTGCCGCAGCAGCGCCACCCCGGCGGTGATCTCCGCCGGCGTCAGCCCGGCATAGCCCATCACCAGCCCGGCCATGTCCGGCCGGGCGCCGGCGGCGGCGTAGAGCGGACCGACCGGGTGCAGCCCGAGCCCGGCGGCCCGCGCGGCCTCGACCAGCCCGGCCTCG
>NZ_GG770778.1:855836-860203 GCF_000164635.1 Pseudoroseomonas cervicalis ATCC 49957
GGCCTCGGCCTGGCCCTGGCGCGGCGGCCCGCCGGCTGAGCCGGGCGCCGCGTGGTTGACATACGCAGCGTATGTCCAATATGCGTTCACATACGCGGCGTATGTCATCACCCGTTCCAGGGGGTGGCGACGCCCCCCCCTGTGAAGGAATGCCCGCATGGCCCAACGCGACGCCCTCTTCCCGCCCGGCCGCCAGGCCCTCTACGACCAGAACCGCTACTCGGCGGCGATCCGCTCCGGTGACCTGCTCTTCGTCTCGGGCCAGGTCGGCAGCCGCGAGGATGGCTCGCCCGAGCCGGACTTCGCCCGGCAGGTGCAGCGCGCCTTCGACAATCTGGCCGCCGTGCTGAAGGTGGCCGGCGCCAGCTTCGACGACATCGTGGACATCACCACCTTCCACACCGACCCGGCGGCGCAGCTCGACACGGTGCTGGCGGTGAAGGACCGCTTCTTCCCGGCCGCGCCCTATCCGGCCTGGACGGCGGTCGGCGTCACCTGGCTGGCCGGCTTCGACTTCGAGATCAAGGCCATCATCCGCCTGCCGCAGCCCGGCTGAGGCGGGGGCGCGCCCGGCGGCCTGGGCCGCCGGGCCGCCGGATCAGCCCCAGGCGCCGTCCGCCTGGGCCGAGCGGCCCTCGAACAGCCCGGCCGTCAGGAAATGCTGCAGCGGGTTCACCCCCGCCGCCGCCACATCCGGATTGGCCGCCAGATAGGCGGTGGTGTCGAAGCGGGTGGAGGGGTCGCGCCCCTCGCGCCAGCCGCTGGCCATGTAATGCGCCAGCGGGTCCACCCCGGCCGCCCGCACATCGGCATAGGTCGCCAGATAGCCGGCGGTGTCGAAATAGGCGTTGGGGTCGCGTCCCTCGCGCCAGCCGGAGGCGCGGAAATGCGCGGCCGGATCCACCCCGGCGAAGCCGACATCCGGCTGCGACAGCAGGTAGTATTGCAGGTCGAGGCCGCCGCGGATGTCGTCGCCCACCGCCGCGTGGATGCGCCGCCCCTCCGCCGCGCCGAAGGCCAGGTAATGGGTCAGCGGCTCCAGCCCGGCGGCGGCCACGTCCGGGTTGTAGACCTTGTACATGCGCAGATCGAACTCGGCGGAGGGGTCGCGCCCCTCGGCGCTGCCGTTCTGCCGGAAATGCTCCAGCGGGTTCACCCCGGCCTGGCGCACATCGGCATTGGCCGAGCGGTAGCCGAGGGTGGAAAAATAGGCGCTCGGATCCTTGCCCTCCTGCCAGCCGAAGCTGCGGTAATGCGCCGCCGGGTCGACGCCGGCGGCATAGATGTCGCGATAGGTGGCGGCGTAGTGGATGCCATCCATCAGCGCGTCGCCATCCTGGTCGCGCAGCACGCCATCGGCGAAGACCAGCCGCAGCCGCGCGCCGCTCACCACCTCCTCGAAGCCCGGGCCGCGCAGGGTGACGAGGCTGCCGCGGCTGTCCACCTCCAGCCCCTGCAGGGCGCGGGTGAAGACATGCAGCCCGGGCTGGTTCACCCAGTCGGCCGCGGCCTGGCCGAAGGCCTCGGTGCGGGAGAGCGGCACCGGCCCCCACTCATTGGGCGAGGCGGCGACGCGGAAATCCATGCCGCTGGCCTGGTGATAGGCGCGGTCGTTGAACCAGACCACGCCCTTGACCTGCTCGAACCCGTCCAGCGTGCCGAAGGCGTCGCGGATCCATTGCGGCGCGCTGTTGCCGCCATAGCTGGGCGCGGTGCCGATCTCGCTGACCAGCACCGGCTTGTCCGGCGCCAGCGCCGCGACCTGCTGCAGGAAGGTGTTGTAGATCGTCTCCGCGCTGGTCCAGCCGGTGCCGTTCTGCGGGTCGTTGCCCCAGTTGTAGCCGGAGACGCCGATGAAATCGACATAGGCGTCGCCCGGATAGTAGTTGACCATGTGGCGCGAGGGCTCGGGCGTGGTGGGCGTGCCCTTGTAGTTCGGCGCCCAGACGAAGCGGGCATTCACCGCGCCCTCGGCGGCGAAGACATCGACGATGTGGCGCCAGGCGGCGACATAGGCGGCCGGGTCGTTGCCGTTCTGCGCCCCCGACCAGGGGTAGTAGTCGCCGTTGAACTCGTGGTCGACGCGCAGCAGCACCGTGTCGCCATAGGCCCTGATCTGGTTGGCCCAGCCGCGGATGTAGCTGTCCTGCGAGCCATTGGCGATCTGCGCCAGGGTCAGCCCGTAGCTCTCCCAGGTGATCAGCGGCACCGTGCCCTCGTTGCGGGCCTGCAGCGCCAGGTTGGGGTAGCCGGTGAAGCCCTGGGCGTTCCAGCTCACATAGTACATGACGATGTCGAGGTCGGTGCCGGTCTGCGCCTCGAAGGCGTTGATCACCGCCGCGTAGTCGTTCTGCGGGTTGAGATGGGCGCCGATCTGCTGGCCGACCGCCAGCACGTCCACCTCGTGCAACCCGCCGCCGCCCTGGTCCAGGCTGACCTTGGCGCCGTTGGCCAGGGTCACCACCACGCGGATGTCATGCGTGCCGACGCCGAGCAGCGCATCGGGGATCTCGGCGCTCCAGCCGCGCTGGAAGGCGTAGCCGCCGACCGCCGAGGCGACATCCGGCCGCGCCGTGAAGCTGGTGGAGGCGGCGGCCAGCCGGTCGTCCAGGAACACCTCGACCCGCACCGGCGCGGCATCGGCCACCACCCAGCCGGTCACCTCGATGCCGCCGCCGCGCGCGCTGGCCGCGGTGGCGCCCGGGGTCTCGATATAGCCGCGCGCATGCAGCCCGGCATCGATGAAGACGTCGCGCTCGGTGATCTCCTGCCGCGTGCCATCGGCCTGCACGCCCACCAGGGTCAGCCGGTGGTAGCCCTGCGCCTGGCCGGCCAGCGACACGGTGGCGCTGAAGCCAGCCCGCGATTCCTGGTATTCGGGGAAGGCGGCGGCGACGTCCGGCCGGGCGGCGACGCGCCAGGCGGCATTGCCCAGGTAGTGGCCGTCGAGCAGCACCTCCAGGCTGCGGAAGCCATCCTCGGCCAGCGCCCAGCCGGCCAGGCTCACCGTGCCCGCCGCCAGCAGGTCCGGCGTCTCGAAATGGCCGAGCTGCTCCATCCGGTCGATCACCAGCAGCCGCTCGGCGGTGCCGACCAGCTGCCCGGCGGCGTTGTAGGATTGCGCCCGCAGCGTCACCGGGCCTTCCGGCAGCAGATCGCTGTTGAAGTCGAAGATGAAGCCGGAATTCGGCACGTCCGGCCGCTGGGTGGGGTAGGCGGCGGTGCCCAGCAGCTGCCCGTTGGCGTAGATCCGCACCGAGCCCTGGCTGCCCGGCAGCTGGGCGAAGCCCACCAGGCTGACCACCCCGTCGACCCGCTGGCCATTGGTGGTGTTGTCGTCGAAATTGATCAGCGGGATGGACATGGCTGGACGCTCGCCGGGATTTTGAGACGAGGCTAGGCCAGCGGGCCGCCTCGTCACAAGGCCGGAATGATGGGCCGGCCCGGCGCTAGGAGCCGCGCCGGCCCAGCAGGCGCGCCGCGACCATCAGCACCACGCCCAGCAGGATGATGCCGGTGGTGGCGGGCGAATCCCGCAGCGCCTCGAACAGCGCCCGTGGCGCCCAGGCCAGGGAGTCGAACAGCTGGCGCGGCAGCCAGAGCAGCGCGTCCCACCCCACCACGCTGGCGGCGATGCCGAGCGCCACCAGCAGCACGCCGATCGACCACAATCGCGCCGACATCACCCCTCCCGGTCCCGGCGCCGGCCGTCCCGCCCGCGCGCGCGCCTCATGACTTGGTGCAGATCACCGGCATGACCAAGGGCGAGACCTCGCGCGCGATCTGCCGCAGGTCGGTCACCGGGCCAGGCGGCGCGCGCTCGGTCTCGACGCCGTTCTCCAGCAGGAAGCTCTCCACCACCTGGCCGCGAATGGCGTAGTTCAGCGATTGCGGCACCGCCCCCGTCACCTGGCTGAAGGCCGTGGTGGTCAGGGTGGAGACGGCGACGCCGATCACCAGCCCGCTATCGTCCACCACCGGCCCGCCGCTGTTGCCGGGCTGGATGGCGGCGTTGACCTGGAACTGCATCGGGTTGTCGCGCAGCCCGGCCAGCGCCGTCACGATGCCCTCGGTGATGTTCAGCGAGCGTGAGACCAGGTCGTAGAACGGGTAGCCGAAGGCGCGCACCCGCTCGCCATGGTCGATGGTCTGGTCGCGGCGGAAGCGCAGCTCGGCCGGGAAGCTCTTGTTCACCTGCAGCAGCGCCAGGTCGCGCCGCTCATCGGCGGCGCGCACCACCACCGGCTCGCCGGTCGGCAGGGCGAGCGAGGCGCAGCCCTTCACCACATGCGCGTTGGTCACCAGCATGCCGCTGCGCCGCACCACGAAGCCGGTGCCGGAGCTGGTGCGTGCCTGCTGGCGCGGCG
>NZ_GG770778.1:860547-870926 GCF_000164635.1 Pseudoroseomonas cervicalis ATCC 49957
GGCGATTCGGGCGGCGCGGCCGGGGCGGGGCCGGGCCGGCGCATGCGGTTGGCGACCGACGCCACCACATCGACCACGGTCGCCTCCCCCGCCGGCACCGGGGGCCGCCCGGTGGGGGAGAAGATGCTGGCCACCACCGACTGGATGCGCCGGTGCTGCTCCCCGGCGTTGCGCAGCGTCACCGACAGCCCGACCCAGGCGCCATTGACCTTCTCGAAGCGGAAATAGGCCGAGCCGCGCGGCCCCTCGACGGTCATCGCCTGGCGGTCGGGGCGGTCCAGCCGGTAGCTGGGCTGCGCCCCGGCCTCGCGCGCCACCCGGTCGAACACCGCGCCCATGCCGCCCGGCATGTCGCCGAACTTGCGGATGCTCATGCCGAAGCCGGAGAGGGTGCCGTCGAAATCCAGCCCCTCGCCATCGCTGGCCGGGCGCGGCGTCAGGAAGGCCGAGGGGTAGCCATAGACCGCGCCGGTGGCCGGGTCGCGCGCCTCGCGCCAGCCCCATTGCTCGCGCAGCCTGGCGCCCTGGACGAACAGCGCCAGCAGGTCGCGCGCCGGGTAGCTGGCGGCGGGCGGCAGGCCGCGCGTGGCGCGCCAGCGGTTCATCGCCTCCTCGCTGGCCGGGCCCCAGCCGCCATCCAGCAGGCCATTGTAGTGGCCGGACCAGACCAGCGCATCCTGCAGCAGGATGCGGCTGCGCAGCGGCATGGCGCGCGGATCGACCGGGGTCGATTCCCAGCCGGCGGGTTGCGCCAGGGCCGGGGGCACCACCACCACCATGGCGGCGGCCGGCAGCGTGGCGAGCAGGGCAAGCAGGGCTGCGCTGGCGGGCCGCATGATGTTCCTTTCCGGGCCGGTCTCGGGGCAGGGGTGCCCGGCCATTATGCGGCCGGGCCGCAGGCTGAAAAGCCGCGATCCCGCGAGCGGTTGCCAGGGCCGGGCTCCGCGCCCGGCCGGGACGGGGCGCGCGGCCCCGCCCGGCGCGGCGCCTCAGCCGAAGAAGCGGGCGAGATTGGCGCGGATGCGCTCCAGCACCGGCTGCGCCGGGGGCAGCTCGAAACGCTGCCCGGTGATCATCTCGAAGGCCTCGATATAGACCGCGGCGGTGGCCAGGATGAGGTCTTCGGGGATCTCGGGGATCGGGTCGCGATAGGGGTCGCAGCGCGCCGCCACCCAGCTGCGGACGAAATCCTTGTCGAAGCTCTCCGGCTTCTCGCCCGCCTCGAAGCGCGCCTGGAAGCTGGCCGCCTTCCAGTAGCGGCTGCTGTCGGGGGTGTGGATCTCGTCGGCGAGGACGATCTTGCCCTCCGCGTCGGTGCCGAACTCATACTTGGTGTCGGCCAGGATCAGCCCGCGCTCGGCCGCCATCGCCTGGCCGCGCGCGAAGAGCGCCAGCGCGTAGTGGTTGAGCTGCTCCCATTGCGCCGGCGTCAGCAGCTTGCGCTCCAGGATCTCGGCGGGGGTCAGCGGCTCGTCATGCCCGCCATCGAAGGCCTTGCTGGTCGGCGTGATGATCGCCTGCGGCAGCTTTTGGTTGTCGCGCATGCCGTCGGGCAGGCGGGTGCCGTACATCTCGCGCTGCCCGGCCTTGTACAGCGTCAGGATCGAGGTGCCGGTGGTGCCGGCCAGGTAGCCGCGCACCACGATCTCCACCGGCAGGATGTCGAGGCGCCGGCCGATCACGACATTCGGGTCGGGGTAGTCGAGCACATGGTTGGGGCAGATGTCGCGCGTCTGCTCGAACCAGTGCCGCGCCGTCTGGGTCAGCACCTGGCCCTTGAAGGGCACGGCGCAGAGGATGCGGTCGAAGGCCGAGAGCCGGTCGGTGGCGATGATGATGCGGCGGCCATCCGGCAGGTCGTAATTGTCCCGCACCTTGCCCGCGTAATGGTTGGGCAGCTCGGGGATGGTAGCGTCGCGCAGGATCTGCTGCGCATGGGCGGCGAGGGTGGCGGGGTCCATGGTTCTCTGCACTGCTGGCGGCGCCGCGGGCGGCGCGGGGGAGGCGCAGAGTAGCCGCCCCGGGCGGCGCTGTCAGTCCGCCCCGCCAGGGGCGGTGCGGGCGGGGGCAGAGGCCCCCGCCCGGAGGCTCAGCCCTCGCGGCTGGCGTTCAGCGCCAGCGACATGCCGCGGCGGCCGATCTTGATGTTGCGGCGATAGGCGCTGTCGACGAAATACTGGCCGAGCGGCCAGTAGGGCACGTCCTGGAAGAACTGCGCCTGGATCTTGCGGCAGATCGCCTTCTGCTCGTCCAGCGTCGGCGCGTCGAACCACTGGTCGCGCAGCGTCTCCAGCGTCGGGCTGGTGGGCCAGCCGAACCAGGCATCCTGGCCATTGGCGCGCAGCAGCGGGTGGCCGCCGGGATTGGCCAGGTCCTCGCCGCCGAACAGCACGACCACGGCGCTCCAGCCATTCTGCTCCAGCGGCTCCTTGCGGGCGCGGCGCTGCAGCATGGTGCCCCAGTCGGACACCGCATCCTCCGCCGCGAAGCCGATCTTCTTCAGCAGGTCGGTGGCGACGCTGGTCAAGGTGGAGTTGTTCACCTGATCGGCCGGGTGCAGCATCACCGCCCGCGCGCCGGCCTTGCCGGTGGCCTGCAGCGCGCGCTTGGCCGCATCCAGGCTGCGCGGGCTGGTGATCGCCGCCATGCCCTCGTCGCTGGCGAAGGAGGAGGAGGCGGGGAAGCAGCCGATGCCATCCTGCCAGCGGCTGCGGTCGTCGCCCATGATCGAGGTCATGAAATCGGCCTGGTTCAGCGCCGGCCAGATCGCGCGCCGCACCGCCGGGTCGTTGAACGGCTCGGTCAGGTGGTTCGGCCGCAGCATGACGACCGTGCCATTGCCCTCGATGCGGTCGACCACGACATTGCGCTGGCGCTGCAGCAGCGGCCGCAGATCGGGCGCCACGCGCTCCCACCAGTCGATCTCGCCGGCCTGCAGCGCGGCGCCGGCGGTCGCCGGATCCATGATGATCTTCTTCTCGAGCCGCTCGAACAGGGCGAGCTTCGGCCCGGCGGTGACGCCCGGCGTGCCGACCGGCGTCGGCACGTAGCGGTCATAGCGCTGGTAGACCACCTGCGCGCCCGACTGCCACTCATCCGCCTTGAAGCGGTAGGGGCCGCTGCCCACCACCTCGCGGAAGGGGGTGGTGAAGGAGACCTTGGCGAAGCGCTCCGGGTAGATGAAGCAGGGATAGGAGGAGGACTTGCCCAGCGCGTCCAGCATGGCGCCGAAGGGGCGCTTCAGCCGGATCTCGAAGCGCCGGTCGTCCAGCACGCGGATCTCGTCGAGCCGCGCGGCCAGCGTCTGGCCATGCGTGTCGCGGCCCATCCAGCGCTGGATCGAGGCCGCCGCATCGCTGGCACGGATCTTCTCGCCATCATGGAAGGTCGGGCCGTCGCGCAGGGTGAAGGTCCAGCGCTTGCCGTCATCCTCCACCACATGGCCCTCGGCCAGCTGCGGCTGCGGGCGGAACTCGATGTCGAGGCCGTACAGCGTGTCCCAGCAGAGATGGCCGTGGTTGCGCACCGCGTAGGAGGTGGTGGCCAGCGGGTCCAGCGTCGTGACATCGGCCTGCGGGATGAAGCGCAGCGTGCTGGCGGCCGCGCCCTGCGCCAGGGCGGGGCGGGCGAGGGGCAGCGCGGCGAGGCCGGCGCTGGCACCCAGGAAGCTTCGGCGTGAGACCATGGGGGGAGATCCGTTCCCGGTCGGAGGTTGACGGATGACACGGCGGTCATTCGCCACCATTTCCGCACAGGCCGCGCCGCAGCGCAATCGCCGCGAACCCGGCCGGGCGCCGGACCCCGGGCCTCACTCCTGGGAGGCGGCGGCCACCGGCTGGGGGGCGGCGGCGCGGCTGCGCTGCAGCACCAGCTCCTGGTGGATCCGCTCCAGCATCTCCACGCTGCGCGCATTGTGGTGGCGCAGATCCGCCAGGATCTGGACCATCTCCTTCATCAGCGCCTCCATGGCCTCGCCGGAAAGGGTAACGCCGCTCATCCACCTGTCTCCATGGCTTATCGCCGGCATCCTGGCGAAAGCCCGGCGGCGGCGCAATCGGACCCGGCGCGGCGCGGTGGCCTTTTCCGGCTTCCTGTCACCGCGCGGGCACGGTCGCGCGCCGCGCGGCATGGCGCTGCCGCAGCCGCTCCAGCGCCAGGTAGATGACCGGCGTGGTGTAGAGCGTCAGCAGCTGCGACACGATCATGCCGCCGATGATGGTGATGCCGAGCGGCTGGCGCATCTCCGCCCCCGTGCCGGTGCCGAAGGCCAGCGGCACCGCGCCGAACAGCGCCGCCAGCGTGGTCATCAGGATCGGGCGGAACCGGTCCCGGCAGGCGGCGAGAATCGAGGCCTCGGCATCCGCCCCTTCCTCGCGCGCGTGCTCCAGCGCGAAATCCACCATCATGATGGCGTTCTTCTTGACGATGCCCATCAGCAGGATGACGCCGATCAGCGCGATGACGCTGAAGGGCAGGCCGGTGACCAGCAGCGCCAGCAGCGCGCCGATGCCGGCCGTGGGCAGGGTCGAGAGGATGGTCAGCGGGTGGATGTAGCTCTCATACAGCACGCCCAGCACGATGTAGATCGACAGGATCGCCGCCAGGATCAGCAGCGGCTGGTCGCGCGAGAAGGCCTGGAAGGCCGCGGCGTTGCCGCCATACTCCGAGCGGATGCCGGGCGGCAGGTCCAGCCCCAGCTCGACCTCGCGCACCCGCGCCTGCGCCTCGCCGAGCGAGGTGCCGACCGGCAGGTTGAAGCTGATCGTCGCCGCCGGGAACTGGTTGCGGTGGGTGACGCGCAGCGGCGACATGTCGCGCTCGATCCGCGCCACGGCGGAGAGCGGGACCTGCGCGTCATTGCGGCCGGGCAGGAAGATGCGCGCCAGCTGCGTCGCGTCCTGCTGCAAGGCCGGGTCGATCTCCAGCACCACATTGTACTGGTTGCGGGTGGCGTAGATGGTGGAGACCTGGCGCTGCGCGAAGGCGTTGTTCAGCGCCGCCCCCAGCGCCTGCATCGAGATGCCGAGCCGGGCCGCCTGGTCGCGGTCCACCACCACGCGGTTGACCAGCCCGCCGCGCTCCTGGTCGCTGGAGACGTCGAAGAAGCCCGGCGTGACGCGCAGCGCCTCGACCATCTGGTTGCTGGCCTCGCGCAGCGAGTCGAGGTCGCTGCCCAGCAGAACGTAGGAGTATTGCGAATCGCCGGGCCGGCCGCCGATGAACAGGTCCTGCTGCGCGCGCAGGAAGACCGAGGCGCCGGCGATGCGCGAGAGCGGCGCGCGCAGCCGGTCGATCACCTGGGCGGCGCTCAACCCGCGCTGCTCGCGCGGCGTCAGCGTGATGTAGAACTGGCCGCTGTTGCTGCCGGCGCCGCCGAAGCCGCCGCCGATCTGCGCGCCGACGCTCTCCACCGCCGGGTCGCGCAGGATGATGCGCGTCGCCTGCTCCATGATCTCGCTCATCCGCGCGAAGGAGGTGTCCGGCGCGGCGCGGGCCGAGCCCGCCAGCAGCCCGGTATCCTGTTCCGGGAAGAAGCCCTTGGGCACGATGATGTAGAGCCAGACGGTGACACCGATCAGGCTGAGGCTGGCCAGCAGCGCGGTGCGGCGGAAATGCAGCACGAAGCGCAGGCTGCGCAGATAGGCGCCCAGGATGGCGTCCAGGCCGCGCTCGAAGCCGCGCGCCAGGCGGCCGGGCGGGCGTTCCTCCCCCTCGCGCTCCAGCCGCGCCGCCAGCATCGGCGTCAACGTCAGCGACAGCACGGCGGAGAGGGTGACGGCGATGGCCAGCGTCGCCGAGAATTCGCGGAAGAAGCGGCCGACCAGCCCGCCCATCGCCAGCAGCGGCACGAACACCGCGATCAGCGAGACGGTGATGGAGATGATGGTGAAGCCGATCTGCCGCGCGCCCTCCAGCGCCGCCTGCATCACCGCCATGCCCTTCGCGCGCATGCGCGACATGTTCTCCAGCATGACGATGGCGTCGTCGACGACGAAGCCCACCGAGATGGTCAGCGCCATCAGCGAGAAATTGTTGAGCGAGTAGCCCAGCATCCAGATGACGAACAGCGTGCCGAGCAGCGAGAGCGGCACGGTGACGCTGGCCGCCACCACCGGCGCCAGCCGGCGCAGGAACACCGCCACCACCGCGATCACCAGCGCGATGGTCAGCAGCAGGGTGAACTCCACCTCCTCGACGCTGGCGCGGATGGTGCCGGAGCGGTCGCTCATCACGTCGATGCGCACGCCGCCGGGCACCCAGCGCTGCAGCTGCGGCAGCATCTCCTTCACGCCGTTCACCACGTCGATGACATTGGCGTCGGCCTGCTTGAAGACCAGCATCAGCGTGGCCTCGCGCTGGTCGAACCAGGCCATCTGCCGGCTGCTCGCCGCGCCTTCGCTGATGCGGGCGAGGCGGGAGAGGCGCAGCACCGCGCCATCGCGCGCCTGCACCACCACGGATTCATATTGCGGCGCGCGGCCGAGCCGGTCGTTCACCGCGATGCTGGCCGCCTGCTCCTCGCCATCGATCAGCCCGACCGGCTGGGTGACATTGGCCGCCGTGATGGCGGTGCGGATGTCGTCGAAGGAGACGCCCGCCGCCGCCGCCGCCGCCGGGTCGACCGAGACGCGCACGGCCGGCTTGGCGGTGCCCGCCACCTGCACCTGCGCCACGCCCTGGATCTGCGCCAGGCGCTGCGCCACGATGCTGTCGGCGACGTCGTAGAGCGAGGCGCGCGGCAGGGTGTCGGCGGTCATCGCCAGGATCAGCACCGGCGCGTCGGCCGGGTTGATCTTGCGCACGCTGGGCGGGTTGGGCAGGCCGGAGGGCAGATCCTGCCGCGCCGCGTTCACCGCCGCCTGCACGTCGCGCGCCGCGCTCTCCTGGGTGCGGGAGAGGTCGAACTGGATGATGATGTTGCCGCTGCCGCTGCCGGCGCTCGAGGTCATCTCGGTGATGCCGGCGATGGCGCCGATCTGCCGCTCCAGCGGGGCGATCACCGTCGCCGCCAGCGTCTCCGGGTTGGCGCCGGGCTGGTTGACGCTGACGAAGATGGTGGGCAGGTCGACCCGCGGCATGGCCGAGACCGGCAGGTCGCGCAGCGCCACCAGCCCGGCCAGCGCCAGGCCGAGCGCCAGCAGCAGCGTCGCGATCGGCCGCCGGACGAAGGGGGCGGAGATGTTCATCGCCTATTCCGCCGGCTGCACCGGGCGCCAGCGGCGCAGGATGGCCAGCCGCACCCGCTCCAGCGCCAGATAGACCGCCGGCGTGGTGAACAGCGTCACCAGCTGGCTGAGCAGCAGACCGCCGACGATCGAGACGCCGAGCGGCAGGCGCAGCTCCGACCCCGTGCCGCTTTGCAGCACCAGCGGCAGGGCGCCGAGCAGCGCGGCGGCGGTGGTCATCATGATCGGCCGGAAGCGCAGCATGCAGGCCTCGACGATCGCCTCATGGGGGGCCATGCCGCGGTCGCGCTGCGCCTCGAGGGCGAAGTCGATCATCATGATGGCGTTCTTCTTGACGATGCCCATCAGCAGGATGATGCCGATCAGCCCGACCACCGACAGGTCCAGCCCCCACAGCTCCAGCGCCAGCAGCGCGCCGATGCCGGCCGAGGGCAGGGTGGAGAGGATGGTGACCGGGTGGAACAGGCTCTCATAGAGCACGCCCAGCACGATGTAGATGACGACGATCGCGGCCAGGATCAGCCAGACCTGGCCCTCCAGCGAGCGGTTGAACTCCGCCGCGTCGCCGGCGAAGCGGCCGGCCGTGGTCTCGGGCATGCCGAGCTCGGCCTCCGCCGCGCGGATGGCGGTGACCGCGTCGCCCAGCGCCATGCCGGGGGCCAGGTTGAAGCTGAAGGTGACGGCGGGGAACTGGTTCTCCCGCGTCACCAGCAGCGGCGCGCGGCCGCGGCTGATGCTGGCGATGGAGCCCAGAGGGATCTCGGCATTGGTGGTCGTCGTGGTGGTGGCGTCGCCGGCCAACCCGCCGCCGCCGGTGGTGCTGCCGCTCGCCGTGACGCGCAGATTGGCCAGCAGCGCCGGGTCCGGCGCCGTCACCCCGTCCAGCTCCAGCACCACGCGGTACTGGTTGGTCTGGCCGTAGATGGTGGAGATCTGCCGCTGGCCGAAGGCGTTGTAGAGCGCGTTGTCCACCGCCTGCATGGTGACGCCGAGCTGCGCCGCGCGGTCGCGGTCCACCTCCACCCGCAATTGCAGCCCGTCCTCGCGCTGGTCGGTGGCGATGTCGGTGAGGCCGGGGATGCGCTGCATCGCCGCCAGCATGCGCGGCGCGAAGGCGGAGAGGGTGGCGGCATCGGTGTCGAACAGCGTGTACTGGTACTGCGTGGTGGCGACGCGCGCGCTGATCTGGATGTCCTGCACCGCCTGCGGCCAGGTGGCCAGCCCGGCGATGGCGTCGAGCCGCGGCTGCAGGCGCGCGATGACCGCCTGCACGTCCTCGCGCGTCTCGCGCGGCTTCAGCGCCACGGTCAGCCGCCCGGCATTCTGCGTCGCGTTCACCGTGCCGGCGCCGGCGACGGTGCTGACCGACTCCACCGCCGGGTCCTGGCGGATCACCTCGGTCGCCTGTTGCAGCAGGGCCGAGACGCGGGCGAAGGAGGCGTCCTGCGGCCCCTCGGCGGTGATGCGGATCAGCCCGGTATCCTGCACCGGCAGGAAGCCCTTGGGCATCACCACATAGAGCCAGGCGGTCAGCGCGACCGAGGCGGTGGCGATCAGCAGGGTGATGGTCTCGTGCCGCAGCGCCACGGCCAGGGCGCGGCCATAGCCCTGGCGCATGCGCTCGAAGCCGGCCTCGGTCCAGCGGATCAGCGCGTTGGGGCGGTGCTCGCCATGCGGGCGCAGCAGCAGGGCGCACATCATCGGCGTCAGCGTCAGCGAGACGACGAGCGAGACCAGCACGGCGGCCGTCAGCGTCTCGGCGAATTCGCGGAACAGCCGGCCGACCACGCCCTCCATGAACAGCAGCGGGATGAAGACGGCGATCAGCGACAGGCTGAGCGAGACGATGGTGAAGGCGATCTGCTGCGCGCCCTCATAGGCGGCTTCCAGCGGCCTCTTGCCGCGCTCCATCAGCCGGACGATGTTCTCGATCATGACGATGGCGTCGTCGACGACAAAGCCGGTCGCCACCACCAGCGCCATCAGCGAGAGGTTGTCGAGCGAATAGCCCATCGCCGACATCACGCCGAAGGTGCCGATGATGGAGAGCGGCAGCGACACCGCCGGCACCAGGGTCGCCCGCCCGCTGCCGAGGAACAGGTAGATCACCGCCACCACCAGCGCGATGCTGAGGACCAGCGTGAACTGCACCTCGTGCACGCTGGCGCGGATGGTGGCGGTGCGGTCGCTCACCACGGTCAGCTTCGCCCCGGGCGGCAGCGCGCCCTCCAGCTGCGGCAGCATGCCGCGGATCTGCGCCACGGTCTGCACGATGTTGGCGCCGGGCTGGCGCTGCACGTCGATCAGCACGGCGGGGCGGCCATTGAACCAGGCGCCGTTGCGGGTGTTCTCCAGCCCGTCCACCGCCTGGCCCACATCGCGCAGCCGCACCGGCGCGCCATTGCGCCAGGCCAGGATGATATCGCCGAAGGCGGCGGGGGCGGTGATCTGGTCGTTCGCCTCGATGCTGGAGGCCTGCAACGGACCGTCCAGCGAGCCTTTCGGCGAGTTCTGGTTGGCGCTGGCGATGGCGGTGCGCACCGCCTCCAGCCCGATGCCATAGGCGGCGAGCCGCCCGGCATCGAGCCGCAGCCGCACCGCCGGGCGCATATTGCCCTGCACGGTGACGCGGCCGACGCCGCCCGCCTGCGCCAGGCGCTGCGCCAGCAGCGTGTCGGCGACATCGCTGAGCCGGGTGATCGGCAGGTTGTCCGAGGTGAGGGCGAAGGTGATGATCGGCGGGTCGGCCGGGTTCACCTTCGAATAGACCGGCGGATAGGGCAGGGTGGAGGGCAGGGTGCCGCGCGCCGCGTCGAGCGCCGCCTGCACATCCTGCGCCGCCGCGTCCAGGCTCTTGTCCAGGTTGAACTGCAGCGTGACGCGCGAGGTGCCGGGGCCGCTCACCGAGCTCATGCTGGCCAGGCCCGAGATCTGCGCGAATTGCCGCTCCAGCGAGGCGGTGACCAGCAGCGCCACCGTCTCCGGCGAGGCGCCGGGCAGCTGGGTCGAGACCTCGATGGTCGGGAAATCCACCTCCGGCAGGGCGGAGACCGGCAGCCGCAGATAGCCGAAGGCGCCCCACAGCAGCACCGCCACCGCCAGCAGCGTGGTGGCGACGGGGCGGGCGATGAAGGGGGCGGAGAGGTTCACGGCCGCGCCCCGCCGCCGCCGCCGCTGGCCGGCGCGCCGCCG
>NZ_GG770778.1:871877-873331 GCF_000164635.1 Pseudoroseomonas cervicalis ATCC 49957
TGGGGCCGGCGCCCTGGCCGGCGGGCGCCGCCTGCCGGTTCTGCCAGTAGTAGTAGCCTCCGGCGCCGAGCGCGGCGAGGCCGAGGAGGAGGAGGAGGGTTCGTGTGCGGGCCATGCGGGTATCGGTCGGTCCGGTGTCAGCGCCAGCCGCCGCCCAGGGCGCGGAACAGGCCGGTGGCGGCCTGCAGCCGGGACAGCCGCGCCGCCACCAGCGCGTTGCGCGCCGAGAACAGGGTCTGCTGCGTGTTCAGCAGGGTGATCAGGTTGATGGTGCCGAGCCGCAGCTGCGCCTCGGCGATCTGCGCGGCGCGGGCGGCGCGGCTGGCGGCCTCGGCATAGGCCTCCTCCTGCGCCGTGGTCTCGCGCAGCGCCACCAGCGCGTCCTCGACATCGCGCAGCGCGTCCAGGATGGCGTAGCGATAGGCGCCGAGCAGCTCCTCCGCCTGGGCCTCGGACAGCGCCACCTGGCCGCGCCGCGCGCCGCCATCGAACACGCTCTGCGCCAGGCTGGCGGCGACCGACCAGATCTGCTGCTCCGGCCGCAGCAGCGTCCCCAGCACCGCGCCCGAGACGCCACCCTGGGCGGAGAGCGTCAGGCTGGGCAGCAGCGCCGCGCGCGCCACGTCGATATTGGCCTGGGCGGCGGCGAGGTTGGCCTCGGCCTGCCGCACATCGGGGCGGCGGGCCAGCAATTCGGCCGGCTGGCCGGGGGAAGCGGGGGGCACGCGCAGCCCCTCCAGCCCGCCGCCGGCCACCCGCACCTGCTCCGGCGGCAGGCCGACCAGCAGGGCGATGGCGTTCACCCCCTGGTCGATGCTCTGGCGCAGCGCCGGCAGCTGCGCCTCCTGCTGCGCCACCACCGTCTCCTGCTGGGCGAGGTCGAGGCCGGTCGCGGTGCCGGCCTGCACCTGGCTGCGGATCACCCCCAGCACGCGGCGCGCCGCCTCGACATTCTCGGTCTGCACCCGCAGCCGCTCGCGGTCGGCGAGCAGCGCGAAATAGGTGTTGGCGAGCGAGGCGGTGGTGCTGATGCCGAGCGCCGCGGCGCTGTAGCGCGCCGCCTCCAGGCTCTGCCCGGCCGAGCGCAGCCGCGCCGCGTTGCCGCCCCAGAGATCGACCTCGTAGCTGGCCGAGAGGGTGGCGGCGTAGCTGTTGCGGGTGGTGGCGCGGCCGGCGCCGCCGCTGCGCTGGCGCGCGGCGCTGCCGCCGGCATCCAGGCTGGGCAGCAGCGATGCGCCGGCGATGCGCAGCGAGGCGTCGGCCTGGCGGATGCGCGCCTCGGCCTGGGCCAGGTCGAGATTGCCGGCCATGGCCAGCGCCATCAGCCGGTCCAGCTCCGGCGCGCCGAAGCCGCGCCACCAATCGGCCTCGGGCCAGCGCACCGGCTCGGCCAGGCCCGCATGGCGGAAGCCGGAGGCGAGCGGGATGCCGGCGGCGGGCGGCGTGGAGCCGCT
>NZ_GG770778.1:876596-889330 GCF_000164635.1 Pseudoroseomonas cervicalis ATCC 49957
CGGGGCGGGCCGCCGCTCTCTGGCGCGCCGCGCCACAGCGGCTTCGGCTCCCGCATGCTGGAGGCGACGATCGGCCGGCAGCTGGGCGGGGTGGTGCGGCGCGACTGGCGGGAGGAGGGGCTGGATTGCGAGCTGGAACTGCCGCTGCCGAGCCCCGGCCACCGCGATGCCGCCTGAGGCGCCGGGTACAGGCCGCCGCGCCGGGCGCCAGCCTGGCCGCGCGGCGTTTGACCGGGGCCGGGCCGGGGACTACAGCCGCGGCGGGCGGCAAGCTGCCCGACCGGGGTGGCGCCGGCCCGCGCCGCCGCTGGCGTAGAACAGTGCAAGCAATGGCAAGGCCCAGGCTGGATTCGTGCCCCGCCGCGCCAGTTTTCTTGAAAACAGTCACGAAGCTGTGAAATCGTGATTTCCAGGCGGGCGGGTTTTCCCGCATCGTCCCGTGGCTCAGCCGGGAGGGAAAAGGGTGGCCGAGTTCTGGTCGGATTGGGGTATGCTGGCTTACCTGGCCGCCGCGGCCTGGGCGTTCTTTGAAGGTGAGACCTTTGTCATCCTGGCCGCCGCCGCCGGGCAGGCCACCGGGTTGATCGACCCGTGGCTGCTGATGGTCTCGGTCTGGATCGGCTCCTTCCTGGGCGATCAGCTCTGGTTCACGCTGGGCCAGCGCTACGGGGTGAAGGCGCTGCGCCGCATCCCTGGCGCGGAAAAGCGCCTCGGCACCGCCATGGGCTTCCTGCAACGCTACGGCACGCTGTTCGTGCTGACCTTCCGCTTCGTCTATGGCGTGCGCAACGTGGCCTCGGCCGCCTGCGGCATCTCCGGGATGAAGCACACGCGCTTCGCCATCCTCAACTTCATCGCGGCGGGGCTGTGGGCCTCGTCCTTCGTCGCCGCCGGCTGGTTCGCCGTCGCCTGGCTGGGCGAGGAGAACACCATCCATGCCCTGGCCGGCATCGGCATCCTGGTGGTGTGCGTGCTGCTCTACAAGATCGTCCGCTACTGGGTGCAGCGCCGCAACCGGCCGCCGGAGGCGGCGGAGCCGCCGGTGGCGCTGCTGCGCGAGCCCAAGCTGCCCGAGGATCCGCCGGGCGCCGCGCGGCCCGCTCCGCCGGCCACTCCGCCCTCCGGCCCGGGGCAGAATCCCAGCCTGAACCGCCTCGCCGTCTGACCACCGCCGGTAAAAAACGCCGGGCGCGGTGACGCCCGCCGCCCTGCCGCGTTGCACCGCAGCAGCAGCGGAGGGCGAGGGCGCATGGCGCAGCGTGGCGGGATGGTTCGGGGTGGGACGCGGCGCCGCCGGCACTGGCTGGCCGGTTGTCTGGCGGGGCTGCTGCTGGTCGCCGGCTGCGCCTCCGCCCCGCCGCCGCCCAGCGCCGAAAGCCTCGGCGCGCTGTCCCCCTGGCGGGCCCGGATGGCCCAGGCCGCGCTGGCCGAGTGGCGCGCCTGGGGCCAGATCACCCTCGAGGGCTGGCCCGAAACCCTGCCGCGCGAGCCCGATCCACGCCTGTTCGACCGCATCATCGCCTATTGGGCCGCCGTGCCCGGCGAGGGCGAGCCGGTGATCCGCCGCCACACCCAGACCCATGCCGCGCTGATGGCCGGGCTAGCCGACAGCACCCTGCCGGGCGAGCCGCCGCCGGGGCTGCCCTCCATCTCGCTCTGGGCCTGGCCGGCCTGGTCGGCGGCCTTCATCTCCTATGTCATGGGGCAGGCGGGGGTGCCGTCCTATGTCTTCCCGCCCTCGGCCTCGCACGCCTTCTATATCGACGCGCTGCTGTGGCAGGCGCAGGGCGACCCGGCGCGGGCGGCCTTCCTGCCGCGTGACCCGGCCGAGTATGCGCCGCGCCCGGGCGACCTCATCTGCGCCGACCGCGCCAATCTGCCCATGCTGCACTGGCAGGAGCGGCTGTCGGAAAGCGGCCAGTTCCGGCCCATGCATTGCGACATCGTGGTGGCGGGGGGCGGCGGGCTGGTGCAGGCGATCGGCGGCAATGTGCGCGATGCCGCGGTGCTGCGGCGCTTCCCCGCCGATGCGCAGGGGCGCGCCCTGCCGCCGCCGCCGGACAAGCCGCCCTTCGTGCTGATCCTGGAGAACAGGATGGATCTGGCTGTGGGGTCTTGAAATTATGATTTCATTATAGAATCTTCTTTTTCTGAAGAAAAAGAAGCAAAAAGACTTCTTTCGGTTTGGCGTCCCGCCTCGGGCCATTCGCGGGACGCCAAATGAAAAAGTTTTTTGGTTCTTTTTTTCAAAAAAGAACGCTTTTTCTTATCCCAGCAACGCTTGGGCTGCCTTCGGCGCCATCTCCCGGATGCGCCCTGCGGCGTCGCGCAGCTCCATCGCGTCCAGCCAGGCCTCGAATTCCGGCGCCATGCCCAGCCCCAGCATGCCGCGCAGCGCCAGCACGTCGTGGAAGGACAGGCTCTGGTAGTTGAGCATGACGTCATCCGCGCCGGGCACCGCGATCAGGAAATTCACCCCGGCGACGCCCAGCAGCGTCATCAGCGTGTCCATGTCGTCCTGGTCGGCCTCGGCATGGTTGGTGTAGCAGACATCGACCCCCATCGGCAGGCCGAGCAGCTTGCCGCAGAAATGGTCCTCCAGCCCCGCGCGCAGGATCTGCTTGCCGTCATAGAGGTATTCGGGGCCGATGAAGCCCACCACGGTGTTCACCAGCAGCGGGCGGAAGGCGCGGGCGACGCCATAGGCGCGGGCCTCGACCGTCTGCTGGTCCAGGCCGTGATGGGCGTCCGCCGAGAGGGCGGCGCCCTGGCCGGTCTCGAAATACATCACGTTGTCGCCGACCGTGCCGCGCTGCAGCGACTGCGCCGCCGCCTGCGCCTCCCGCAGCAGGGAGAGCGTCACGCCGAAGCCGGCATTGGCGGCCTCGGTCCCGGCGATGGACTGGAACACCAGGTCCACCGGCGCGCCGCGCTCGATCATGGCGAGGCTGTTGGTGACATGGGTCAGCACGCAGCTCTGCATCGGGATGGCGTGGCGCAGGCGCAGCGCCTCCAGCATCTCGGTCAGGGCGATGCAGTTGGGCAGATTGTCGGTGGCGGGGTTGATGCCGATCACCGCATCGCCGCTGCCCAGCAGCAACCCGTCGAAGGTGGCGGCGGCGATGCCGCGCGGGTCGTCGCTCGGGTGGTTGGGCTGCAGGCGGGTGGCCAGCCGGCCGGGCAGGCCGATGGTGGTGCGGAAGCCGGTGACGACGCGGCACTTTCCCGAGACTGCCACCAGATCCTGGTTGCGCATCAGCTTGGAGACGGCGGCGGCCATTTCCGGCGTCACCCCCGGCGCCACGGCGGCCAGCGCGGCGCTGTCGGTCGCGTGGTCCAGCAGCCAGTCGCGGAAATCGCCCACGGTCTTGCCGCGCAGCGGGGCGAAGGCGGCGGCGTCGTGGCTGTCCAGGATCAGCCGCGTCACCTCATCCCGCGCATAGGGGATCAGCGCATCGTCGAGGAAGGCGGTGAGCGGCAGCTCGGCCAGCGCCATGCGGGCGGCGATGCGCTGCGCGTCGCTTTCCGCCGCCAGCCCGGCCAGTTCGTCGCCCGAGCGGCGGGGGGAGGCGCGGGCCAGCAGCGTCGCCAGATCGGCGAAGACATGGCGCTCGCCACCGGCCAGGCTGCGGTGCATGCGGACCTCCCTTGCTGCTCCCGCTTCAGGCGGGTTCGCGGGCCGGGGGGGTGCTGTCGCCCTCGCCCAGGGCGCGCTGCAGCAGCACCACATCCAGCCATTCGCCATGCTTGCGCCCGACCGAACGCAGCGTGCCGACCGGGGTGAAGCCTGCCGCCTCGTGCAGCCGGATGGAAGCCATGTTGTTGCTGTCGCCGATGACGGCGATCATCTGGCGGAAGCCCAGGGCCTCGCAGGCGCTGATCAGCGCGGCCAGCAGCTGGCGGCCGAGGCCGCGCCCGACCGCATCCGCCCGCACATAGATCGAGTTCTCGACCGTGTTGCCATAGGCGGCGCGCGGCCGGTAGGCGCTGGCATAGGCATAGCCCAGCACCTCGCCCTCGGCTTCCGCCACCAGATAGGGCATGCCGGCTCCGGTGATCGCCGCGTGGCGGCGGCGCATCTCGTCGAGATCGGGCGGCGCCGTCTCGAAGGAGGCGCGGCCATGCGCCACGTGATGGCCATAGATGGCGGCGATGGCGGGGAGGTCCGCCTCGGCGGCGGGGCGCAGGGTCAGGCTGGGTGCGGTGCTGCTCATGGCACCTGGCAGCGTAGCAAGAAGCGCGCCGCCGTCAGCGCCCTTCCCGCAGCCAGCCCAGCAGGCCGAGCGCCGCGGCGCGGCCGGTGGCGAAGCAGGCCTGCAGCAGGTAGCCGCCGGTCGGCGCCTCCCAGTCCAGCATCTCGCCGGCGGCGAAGATCCCGGGGCGGTCGCGCAGCATCAGCCCCGCATCCAGCGCCGCCAGGGAGAGCCCGCCGGCCGAGGAGATGGCGCGCTCCAGCCCCTGCGGCGCGGTGAGCCGCAGCGGCAGCGCCTTGACCAGGCGGGGCAGCTCGGCCTGTTGCGCGCCGCCATGCAGCGCCTCCTGCACCAGGGCGACGGAGACCGGCGGCAGGCCCAGCGATTTGCGCAGGAAGGCGGAGAGCGACTGGCCCCGGCGCGGCGCCGCCAGACGGCGCGCCACCTCGGCCGCGTCGAGGTCGGGGCGCAGGTCGAGGGTCGGGATGGCCTCGCCGCGCTGCTCCAGCGCCTGGCGCAGCGGCGCGGAGAGGGCGTAGACCGCACCGCCCTCGATGCCGTCGCGCGTCAGTACCGCCTCGCCGCGCACGGTGCTGCCATCGAAGTGCAGGGCGATGCGCTTCAGCGGCGTGCCGGCGAAGCGCTCGCGCAGCACCGCGGACCAGGCGATGTGGAAGCCCATGTTGGCGGGGCGCCAGGGCGCGACGGGCACATCCGGCAGCGCCGCCACCCAGCCGCCATCGGCCCCCAGCCGCGGCCAGGAGGCGCCGCCCAGCGCCAGCAGCGTGGCGCGCGGGCGCAGCGCGACCTCGCCCTGCGGCGTGGCGAAGCGCAACGCATCCTTCGGCCCGAAGCCCAGCCAGTCATGCCGGGTGCGGATCTCCACCCCAAGCCCCGCCAGCCGCGCCAGCCAGGCGCGCAGCAGGGGAGAGGCCTTCATGGCGCGCGGGAACACCCGGCCGGAGCTGCCGGTGAAGAGCGGCTGGCCGAGATCCTCGGCCCAGCGCATCAGCGCGGCGGGCGGGAAGGCGTGGATCGCCGCCTCCAGCGCCGGGGCGGCGGCGCCATAGCGGGCGAGGAAGCCGGGCAGGGGCTCGGAATGCGTCAGGTTCAGCCCGCCGCGCCCGGCCATGAGGAATTTGCGGGCCACCGAGGGCATGCGGTCGAACACCACCACGCGCTGCCCGGCGGCCGCCAGGGTCTCGGCCGCCATCAGCCCGGCCGGGCCGGCGCCGAGCACGGCGACCGCATCGAGGGGGAGGGGGTTCTGCGTCACCCGCGTCTTATGGCGCGGAACCGGCGGCGCCGCCATGCGCGGAAGACGTGCAATTGCCCATTGGCAGGGCGGGCCGCAGCGCCTAACCCCTCGCTTCCGCTATCCGGAACAGAGCGACGCCATGACCGACAAGCTGCCTGCCCTTCCTGCCTCCCTCCCGCTGGCCCAGCCGGGCGAGGGTGGTGGCCAGGGCGGTCCCGGCCAGGCCCTGGCGCGCGCCAACACGGTGTTCGTGCTGACGCTGAACTGCGTCAACCGCCCCGGCATCGTCGCCGCCGTGGCCTCCGCGCTGTTCGAGGCCGGCGGCAACATCCGCGAGGCGCAGCAATTCGACGACACCGGCACCGGCCGCTTCTTCATGCGCGTGGTGTTCGACGTGCCGGCGGCGGTGGAGCGCGCGGCGCTGGAGGCGGCGCTGCTGACCGTCGCCACCCGCTTCGGCATGGACTGGACGCTGCGCGACCGCGCGGCGAAGCGCCGCGTCATGCTGCTGGTCAGCAAGTTCGACCATTGCCTGGCCGACCTGCTGTATCGCTGGCGCATCGGCGAGCTGCCGATGGAGCTGACCGGCATCGTCTCCAACCATCCGCTGGAGACCTACGCCCATCTCGACTTCACCGGCGTGCCCTTCCACCATCTGCCGGTGACCAAGGCGACCAAGATGGAGCAGGAGGCGGAGATCTGGCGCCTGTTCCAGGAGAGCCGCTCCGACCTGATGGTGCTGGCGCGCTACATGCAGGTGCTGTCGGACGGGCTCTCGGCCAAGCTGCCGGGGCGCTGCATCAACATCCACCATTCCTTCCTGCCCGGCTTCAAGGGCGCGCGCCCCTACCACCAGGCGCATGCGCGCGGCGTCAAGCTGATCGGCGCCACGGCGCATTTCGTCACCGCCGATCTGGATGAGGGGCCGATCATCGAGCAGGATGTCGAGCGCATCAGCCATGCCGACACCGCCGAGGATCTGGTGCGCAAGGGCCGCGACATCGAGCGCCGGGTGCTGGCCCGCGCCATTTCTTTTTTCCTTGAGGACCGCATCATCCTGAACGGCAACAAGACGGTGGTGTTCACCGGCTGAGGCCGAAGCGCCCCCGATAGGCGCCGGGCGTCACCCCCAAGGCCGCCTTGAAATGCTGGCGGAAGCCGAGCGCGCTGCCGAAGCCGCAGGCCTCCGCCGCCTCGGCGACGCTGCTGCCGGCCTCCAGCAGCTCGCGCGCGCGGGCGACCCGCTCGGCCAGCAGCCAGGCGCCCGGGCTCACCCCCAGCGCCTGGCGGAAATGCCGGTGTAGCCCGCGCGGGCTGAGCGCCGCCTGCCGCGCCATGCGGGCGATGTCCCAATCCTCGGCCAGCGCGCCGCGCACCGAATCCAGCAGCGGCGCCAGCCGGCTGCCATGGCCGCGCGCGGGCGGCATTGGGCGCTCGACGAACTGCGCTTGGCCGCCCTGGCGCTGCGGCGGGATGACCAGCCGCCGGGCCACGGCATTGGCGCGCGCGGCGCCGAAATCGCGCCGCACCAGATGCAGGCAGAGATCCAGCCCGGCGGCGCTGCCGGCCGCCGTCAGCACATTCCCTTCGTCGACATAGAGCACGTCCGGCACCAGGGTCAGCTCCGGATGCCGCGCGGCAAGCGCCGGGAAGTAGCGCCAATGGGTGGTGGCGCGGCGGCCCTGCAACAGCCCGGCGGCGGCCAGCACGAAGGCGCCGGAGCAGAGCGAGAGGAGGCGCGCGCCACCCGCATGCGCCTGGCGCAGCGCGACGCACAGCGCCTCCGGCACCGGCGCCTCCACCCCGCGCCAGCCGGGGATGATGATGGTGCCGGCCTCGGCCAGCAATTCGGCGCCGCCCTCGGCCAGGATGCGGATGCCGCCCTGGGCGCGCAGCGGGCCGGGCTCCAGGCTGGCGACCGCGCAGCGATACCACTCCGCGCCGAATTCCGGACGGGGCAGGGCGAAGACCTCCAGCGCGCAGCCGAATTCGAAGGTGCAGAGCCCATCATAGGCCAGCACCACGACCAGCCGGTTTGTGGGCATCTCTGGCATGATCCTGACTGTAGGTGACCTTCCTGCCACTCACCAGACTGCGTTCCGGCGCGGCAGGATCGGGATGTCCACAGGAGGGCACCGCATGAACCCCGTCACCGCCACCCCCGCCGCCCCCGCCGCCGAGGCGGCCGCGCATTTCGCCCGCCGCCTGGCGCTGGAGACCGATTGCGCCGACGTCGCCGCTGCCCTGGCCCTGCCCGAGCCGGGCTTCGTGCTGCTGGATGTGCGCGGCGCCGGCGCCTTCACCCGCGGCCATGTGCCCGGCGCGCGCAACCTGCCGCATGCGACGATCACCCAGCAGCGTATGGCGGAATGGCCGGAGGGCACGCTCTTCGTCGTCTACTGCGCCGGGCCGCACTGCAACGGCGCCGATCGCGGCGCGCTGCGCCTGGCGCAGCTCGGCCGGCCGGTGAAGCTGATGCTGGGCGGCATCACGGGCTGGATCGATGAGGGATTCGCGCTGGAAACCGGCGCGACGGCCGGATGAGCCGCCGGGAAAGCGAGCGAGCAAGCAAGCGCTGGGGTGGCAGGGCCACCCCAGACCCCGCCTTCCGTCGCGTCAGTCCATCTTCACCCGTGGCGAACTCGCCCGGCGCAGCGCATCGGCCAGCCAGAACAGCAGCGCGCGCGACAGGCCGTGCAGCGCCAGCTGGTGGCGGCGATACAGCGAGGCATAGCTCCACTGCGCGAAACGGCCCTGGATGAAGGCGCCGCCACCCAGCAGCCCGCGCCGGCCCAGGCTGCCGAAGGCGTTGTAATGGCCAAGCGCCACCAGCGCCCCGCCATGCTTGTAGCGGAAGGGGGGCACCGGCGCCTTGCCCGCCAGATGATCGGGGAGATACCGGGCCAGGTGGCGCGCCTGCTGCTGCGCCACCTGGGCGGTGGCGCCGAGCGGCCGCTCCTCCCCCGCCGGCACCAGCCAGGCGGAATCGCCGATCACGAAGATGGCCTCGTCCCGCGTCGCCTGCAGATTGGGGCGCACCACCAGCTGGCCGGTGCGCGCGCCCTCCAGCCCGGCGAGGCCGTCCAGCACCGCGGGGCCCCGCACCCCCGCGGCCCAGACCTTCAGCACCGCCGGAATGCGGCGGCCATCCTTCAGCAGCAGCGCATCCTCCGTCACCTCGACGACCTGCGCGCCGGTCAGCACGCGCACGCCCTGGCGCTCCAGCTCCTGGCGCGAGGCCTCGGCCACCCGCTCCGGCAGCGCGCCCAGGAGGCGCGGCGCCGTCTCCACCAGGGTCAGCCGCAGCCGCTGCCGCAGCCCCGCGAAGCCATAGCCGGCGGCGAGGTCGAGCGCGGTGTTGATCTCGGCCGCCAGCTCGACGCCGGTGGCGCCCCCGCCGACAATGGCGATGTCGAGCGTCGCCTCCTCCGGCCCGGCCAGGTGGCGGATCACGGCGCTGCGCAGCGCGGTGTTGAACTCCTCCGCCTGGCCGCGGCTGTCGATGAAGCGGCAATGCTCGCGCACGCCGGGGATGCCGAAATCATTCGCCCGGCTGCCCAGCGCCAGCACCAGCGTGTCATAGGCGAGGTCGCGCGGCGGCAGGATCTCCCCCCCATCCGCGCCGCGCAGCGCGCCGAGCCGCAGCAGCCGCTTCTCCCGGTCCAGCCCGAGCATCTCCCCCGGCACATAGCGGAAGCCGTGCCGGCTGGCCTGGACGATGAAGCTGACCTGCTCCTGCCCGGTGTCCAGCGTGCCGGCCGCCACCTCGTGCAGCCGGGGCTTCCAGATATGCGCCGTGTCGCGGTCCACCAGCAGGATCTCATGATGGCCGCCGGACGGGCGCTCGCGGCCATGGCGGGTGCCGAGGCGCGGCCCCAGCCGGGTCGCCAGATGGATGCCGCCGGCGCCGCCGCCGACGATGACGATTCGGTGCGGGGTATCAATGGGCATGGCGATGCTCCTCGGCAACGGAAAGGGGGTGGCACCGCGCGGCGCCACCCCCCTCCGGCAGTCAACAGGCGGGCGGCGCCGGGGTTGCCCTGCGGGCGGCCCGGCGCCGTCCTGTTCAGTGATGCGCCGGGCCCCGCGGCGCGCCGGGCGCCCCGTCATGCGCGTGCTGGCCGCGGCCGAAGCGGCGATGCGTCGCCTCGCGCATCTTCTGGAACACCACATACAGCATCGGGATCATGAAGATGCCGATGGTGGAGGCCGCGATCATCCCGGCGAAGACCGGGGTGGCCACGGCGCGCCGCGCCAGCATGGAGGCGCCGCTCGCCCAGACCAGCGGCACCAGGCCGAGGATGAAGGCGATCGAGGTCATCATCACCGCGCGGAAGCGCAGCTTGGCGCCCTCGGCGGCGGCATCGACGATGCTGCGGCCGGCCTCGCGCTGCTCCTTGGCGAATTCGACGATCAGGATGCCGTTCTTCGCCGCCAGCGCGATCAGCACGATCAGGCCGATCTGCGCGTAGAGGTCGAGCGACATGCCGGCCAGGAACATCGCCCCGATGGCGCCGAGCACGCCCACGGTGACCGAGAGCAGCACCGGGATCGGGATCACCCAGCTCTCATACAGGGCGACCAGGAACAGGAAGGCGAACAGCACGGCCAGTGCCAGGATGGTGCCGGTCTGGCCCGAGGCGCGCTGCTCCTGGAAGGAGGTGCCGGTCCACTCGAAGGTGTAGCCGGCGGGCAGGGTGTTGCGGGACAGCTGCGCCATCGCCTCCATCGCGGCACCCGAGGAGACGCCCGGGCGGGGCGAGCCGCTGACCGTGATCGAGCGGTAGTTGTTGTAGCGGGTGATGAATTGCGGCCCGACCACGGTGCGCTCCGAGGCGATGGAGCGCAGCGGCACCATGGCGCCGCGGCTGTTGCGGATCTCGATCTTCCACAGCGCCGAGGTGTCGCGCCGGTCCTCCGACTCGCCCTGGATCAGCACCTGCCAGGTGCGGCCATAGAGGTTGAAGTTGTTGATGAAGCTGGAGCCGAGCGTGGCCTGCAGCGCCGAGAACACATCGGTCATCGACAGGCCGAGCGCCTGCGCCTTGTCGCGGTCGATGTCGAGATAGATCGACGGCGCGCGGGCGCTGTAGGTCGAGAACACCTGGGTCAGCGCCGGGTCCTGGTTGGCCGCGCCCAGCAGCCCGCCCAGCACCCCCGCCATGGCGGCCGGGTCGGCGCCCTCCAGGCTCTCCAGCTGGTATTCGAAGCCGCCGCCGGTGGACAGGCCGATGATCGGCGGCAGGTTGATCGGGATGATCTGCGCCTCGCGGATCTGCTGGCTCTGCATGAAGATCCGGCCGATCAGCGCGTTGACGTTGTCGCCCGGCCCGGTGCGCTCGGAGAAGGGCTTGAGCTGCACGAACATGGTGGCGGCGTTGGAGGCGGCGCCGCCATCGAGCAGCGAGAAGCCGATGATGGCGATGGCGTCGCGCACCTGCGGCATCTGCTTCAGCTGGGCCTCCATCTGCCCCACCACCTCGCTGGTGCGCGAGACCGAGGCGCCGTCCGGCAGCTGGAAGGCGATGATGAAGGCGCCCTGGTCCTCGGAGGGCAGGAAGCCCGAGGGGATGCGGGTGGCCAGGGTGAAGGCGCCGAAGCCGAAGGCGCCGACCAGCAGCACCGAGACGATGGCCAGCCGCAGCAGCCGGCGCACCACGGCGGCGTAGCCGTCGCGCACATTGTCGATGCGCCGCATCACCCAGCCCATGATGCCCCGCTTCGGCCCGCCATGCCGCAGGAACACGGCGCAGAGCGCGGGCGAGAGGGTCAGCGCGTTGATCGCCGAGATCACCATGGCGGTGCTGATGGTCACCGCGAACTGGCGGAACAGCTCGCCCGACAGGCCGGGGATGAAGCCGATCGGCACGAAGACCGAGAGCAGCACCAGGGTGATGGCGACGATCGGGCCGGTGATCTGCGCCATGGCCTTCTTGGTGGCCTGGGCGGGGGTGAGCTCCGGCTCCTCCTCCATCACGCGTTCGACGTTCTCCACCACCACGATGGCGTCGTCGACGACGATGCCGATCGCCAGCACCATGGCCAGCAGCGACACCGTGTTGGCCGAGTAGCCCATGATCAGCAGCACCGCGAAGGTGGTGACCAGGCTGACCGGCACCGCCACGATCGGGATGAAGGTGGCGCGGATGTTGCCCAGGAACAGGAACACCACCACGGCCACCAGCACGAAGGCCTCGATCAGGGTCTTGATGACCTCGTGGATGGTGTCGTTGACGAAGATGGTGGTGTCGAAGACCGGGCGCACCGTCATGCCTTCCGGCATGCGCGCGCGCACCCGGTTCAGCGTCGCCTCGATGGCCGCGGCGGTCTGCACGGCGTTGGCGCCGGGCGAGAGGTAGATGCCGATGCCGACGCCGTCCTGGCCGTTCAGCCGGGTGCGCGAATCCTGGTTGCGGGCGCCGATCTCGACCCGCGCCACGTCGCGCACCCGCAGCACCGAGCCGTCCGCATTGGCGCGCAGCACGATGTTGCCGAACTGGTCGGGGCTGGAGAGGCGCCCTTGGGTCTGCACGTTCAGCTGGGTGCGCTGGTCGGAGGGCACCGGCTCGGCGCCGAGCCGCCCGGTCGCCGCCTGCACGTTCTGCGCGCGGATGGCGGCCGCGACATCGGCCGGGGTCAGGCCGAGGCTGACCAGGCGCTGCGTGTCGAACCAGATCCGCATCGCGTAGTTCTGCTGGCTGAACAGCGTGGCCGAGCCGACGCCGCGGGTGCGCGCCAGCTCGTCCAGGATGTTCAGCGTGGCGTAGTTGGTCAGGTAGAGCGGGTCATAGCCGCGCGCCGGGTCGTCGGCATAGACGAACAGCACCTGCAGGATCGAGGAGGAGCGCTTCTCCACCCGGATGCCCTGGGCCTGCACCTCGGAGGGCATCAGCGCCATCGCCGCCTGCACGCGGTTGTTGACGTTGACGGTGTTGATGTCCGGGTTGGTGCCCAGCTCGAAGCTCACCACCAGCGAGTAGCTGCCATCCGAGCCGCTGTTGCTCTTCATGTAGATGGACTGGTCGACGCCCACGATCTGGGCCTCGAGCGGCTGCGCCACGGCGGCCTCGACCACCTCGGCCGAGGCGCCCGGATAGGTCGCGCTGACCTGCACCTGCGGCGGCACGATGTCGGGGAACTGGGAGACCGGGATGCGCGTCAGCGACAGCGCGCCGGCGATCGTCATCACGATGGCGATGACGATGGCGAGCCTGGGCCGGTCGACGAAGATGGCGGAGAACAACGGCGTCAGCCCCCCTGGTTCGGCGCGGCGCCGCCGCGCT
>NZ_GG770778.1:891477-896457 GCF_000164635.1 Pseudoroseomonas cervicalis ATCC 49957
CTACCGTGACGAGCGGGCCGAGGCGGCGCGCTGAGCCGCCGCCCCGGGGCGGATGGACGCAGGCCGGGCGGGGACACCCCGCCTGGCCTTTTTGATGCGCCGCTCCGGGTCAGGACAGCTCCGGCGGGGTGACGCGCATCGCCCACATCTGCCGCCGCCCGCCGCGCTCGGCATCGAAGGTCGAGTGGAAGCAGCGGCGTTGCAGCAGCAGCTCGGCCACGCCGTCGCGCGCCGTCACCGAGACGGACAATTCGCCGCCCGGCCGCTCCTCCACCGGCAGGCGCTGCGGGCCGCCGGGCTCCGGCGTGTAGGCGGCCAGCTTGCGGGCGCCGCCCTGGTTGCTGGCCGGCGGCGGGTCGGCGCGGAAGCGCAGGGTCAGGCTCTCCTCGCCCTGCCGCGCCGGGTGCAGCAGCCGCAGCAGCGCCAGCGGGCCGAGCGAGGCGGCAGCGCCCAGCAGCACCGCCTCCGTGCTGCTGTAATGCGCCTCCCACCCCCCGGCGAGCTTCTGCCGCACCTGTTGCAGCGGCCCGGCCAGGAAGCGCTCCAGCCGCGCCGCGTCGACCCGCTCCAGCGCGTCGCGCATCTGCCGCAGCGTGCCCAGCGCCTGCAGCGGCGCCACGGTGGAGCGCTCGATATCGCCCAGCAGCAAATCGGCCTGCGCCATCTCCCCGGCATAGAGCAGGCGCCGCGCCTCCAGCAGCAGGAAGGCGGGGCAATGGCTGAAGGCCAGATAGGCGCCGGTGGCCGCCGCCTGGGCCGAGGCGGGCTCGCCGCGCGCCAGCCGGTCCAGCAGCCGCTCCAGCCGGCCGGGGCGGCGCAGATGCTCCACCAGCCCGTGCGGCGCGTCGGCGCAGATGTAGAGGTTGCGCCAGCCCTGGTCGTGGAACCGCCGGGCGTTCTGGATGTCGAGCACATCCTGGTCGCCGAACAGCAGCAGGTAGCGCTGCGGGTCGCCCGCCAGCCGCGCCTCGGGCCGGGGCAGGGCGGGGGCGGCGTCGATCCAGTCCAGCGGCCGCGCCACGCCGCGGCCGAAGCGCGCGGTGTCCACCCCGATCGAGGGGGAGAGGGCGACCACCAGCGCCTGCGGCAGCGCCTCGGCCAGCAGCAGCGCGCCATAGCCCCCCATGCCGGCGCCGATCAGCGCCACCCGCTCATAGGGGCGCGCGGCGAGGAGGCCGCGCAGCCAGTCCAGCAGCGCCGCCCAGCCTTCCTCCGCATTGTACCAGCTGCGCAGCCGGTCGCGCAGGAACACCGCCGCGCCGCCCGGGCGCGGCAGCAGGCCGCGCAGGTCGAACCCCTCCGCCCCGCCGCCCGGCCGCGCGCCGGAGACGGCGATGACCAGGTGGCTGGCGTCCGGGCCGCTGTGGAACTCCGCCTCATAGGCGCCGAAGGCATGCAGGCCGGACACGGCTTCGGACAATCGGGCCTCCTGGAAGGACGGGTGGCAGGGTGGGCCGGAAAGGGGGGCGCCGCAGGCGGGCCGCACCCTCTCTAGCCGATCCGGCGCCGCGATGGCGATTCAGGCCGGTGCCGGAACGCCGGCCAGTTCGGCCACATGGGCCGCGATGGCAAGCGAGGCGGTGAGGCCGGGGCTCTCGATGCCGAACAGGTTGATCAGCCCGGCCTGGCCATGCACCGCCGGCCCCTGCACCAGGAAATCCTGCGCCGCCTGGCCGGGCGGCACGATCTTCGGGCGGATGCCGGAATAGCCGGGCTGCAGCGCGCCCTCCGGCAGGCCGGGCCAGTAGCGGCGGATGGCGGCGTAGAAGCTGTCGCCACGGCGCGGATCGACCTCGTAGTCGATGCGCTCCACCCATTCCACATCGGGGCCGAAGCGCGCCTGGCCGCCGAGATCGATGGTCAGATGCGTCCCCAGCCCCCCTGGCACCGGCACCGGATAGATCAGCCGCGAGAAGGGGGAGCGCCCGGCCAGGGTGAAGTAGTTGCCCTTGGCGTAGTAGGTGGGCGGCACATGGGTGGCCGGCATGCCCTCCAGCGCCGCGGCCAGGTGCTGCGCGTGCAGCCCCGCGGCATTGACCAGCAGGCGGCAGCGCAGCGCCATCGGCTCGGCGCCCCCCACCTCCAGCTCGGCGCCGCCCCCGGGCCGCAGCCGGCCGCGCGCCACCGGGCTGTGGAAGGCGAAGAGCGCCCCGGCATTCTCCGCATCGCCCTGCAGCGCCAGCATGTAGGCATGGCTGTCGATGATGCCGGTGGAGGGGGAGAGCAGCGCCGCGGTGCAGGACAGCGCCGGCTCCAGCGCCTGCGCCTCGGCGGCGGAGAGCAGGGTGAGGTCGGGCACGCCATTGGCGGCGGCGCGGGCCTGGATGGAGGCGAGCTTCTCGGCCTCCGCCGCGTCGGTCGCCACGATCAGCTTGCCGCAGCGGGCATGCGGCACGCCCTGGCCAGCGCAGTACTCGTAGAGGCGGTGCTTGCCCTCGACGCAGAGCCGCGCCATCAGGCTGCCCTTGGGGTAGTAGATGCCGGCATGGATCACCTCGCTGTTGCGCGAGGAGGTCTCGGTGCCGATGCCCTCGGCGGCTTCCAGCACCAGCACCTCGCGCCCGGCCAGCGCCAGGGCGCGGGCCACCGCGAGCCCGACCACGCCGGCGCCCACCACGATGCAATCCACCTCGTCCAAGGCCCGTTCCCCTTCTTCCTTTCCCCGTCAGGTAGCGTGGCGGGGCCGGCGGGGCCAGCCCCCCGGCTTTCTGTGCTTGACGGAAGCCGGCCGGGCCATCACGCAGCCTGTCATGGCCGCACCTCCGCTTCTGCTCCTCCAGGACATCCGCCTGGGCTTCGGCACCACGCCGCTGCTCTCCGGCGCCACCCTCTCGGTCGCGCCGGGGGAAAGGCTGGCGCTGATCGGCCGCAACGGCTCGGGCAAGTCGACCCTGCTGAAGATCGCGGCGGGGCTGGCCCAGGCGGATGGCGGCAGCCGCTTCCTCCAGCCCGGCGCCACGCTGCGCTACCTGGAGCAGGAGCCGGACCTCTCCGCCTATCCGAACGTGCTGGCCTATGTGCAGGCGGGCCTCGCCCCGGGCGACGATGAATATCGCGCGCACTACCTGCTGGAGCAGCTCGGCCTGAGCGGCGAGGAACTGCCGCGGAACCTCTCGGGCGGCGAGGGGCGGCGGGCGGCGCTGGCGCGCGCCCTGGCCCCCAGCCCCGACATCCTGCTGCTGGACGAGCCCACCAACCACCTGGACCTGCCGGCCATCGAATGGCTGGAGCAGGAGGTGGGCGCCATGCGCTCCGCTTTGGTGCTGATCAGCCATGACCGCCGCTTCCTGGAGAGCATGACGCGCGAGATGGTCTGGCTGGACCGCGGCATCACCCGCCGCCTGGCGCGCGGTTTCTCCCACTTCGAGACCTGGCGCGACGAGGTGCTGGAGCTGGAAGAAAAGGAGGCCCACAAGCTCGACCGGCAGATCGCCCGCGAAGAGGACTGGATGCGCTACGGCGTCACCGCCCGGCGCAAGCGCAATGTCCGCCGCGTGGCGGAGCTGGCCGGGCTGCGCCAGCAGCGCCGCGAGCGCCGCGCCGCCCAGGGGGGGGTGAAGATGGCGGTGGCCGAGGGCGAGGGCTCCGGCTCCCTGGTCATCGCCGCCGAGGATATCTGCAAGGTCTATGGCGAGCGGCCGATCGTGCGGGATTTCTCCACCCGCATCTTGCGCGGCGACCGGGTCGGCATCGTCGGCCCCAATGGCGCCGGCAAGACCACGCTGCTGTCGATGCTGACCGGGGTGCTCGCCCCCGATGCGGGCGCGGTGAAGCTCGGCACCAATTTGCAGATGATCACGCTGGACCAGCGGCGCGAGGCGCTGGACCCCGCCCTGACGGTGGCCGAGACGCTGACCGGCAAGCGCGGCGACCAGGTCTGGGTGAATGGCCAGCCGCGCCACGTCATCGGCTACATGAAGGACTTCCTGTTCCTGCCGGAGCAGGCGCGCAGCCCGGTCTCGGCCCTGTCGGGCGGCGAGCGGGGGCGCCTGCTGCTGGCCCGCGCCTTCGCCATGCCCTCCAACCTGCTGGTGCTGGACGAGCCGACCAACGATCTCGACCTGGAGACGCTCGACCTGCTGCAGGAGCAGATCGCCGAGTATTCCGGCACGGTCATCGTGGTCAGCCATGACCGCGACTTCCTCGACCGGGTGGCGACCAATGTCATCGCCTGGGAGGGGGAGGGGCGCTGGCAGGACTATGCCGGCGGCTATTCCGACATGGTGGCGCAGCGCGGCCATGGCGTGCGGGCCCGCGCCGACGCCCAGCCTGCCCCCGCCGCCAAGCCTGCGGAGTCGAAGCCTGCCGCCGCCGCGCCGACGGCGGCGACCCGGAAGAAGATGTCGTTCAAGGACCAGCATGAGCTGGAGACGCTGCCGGCGCGCATGCGCAAGCTGGAGGCCGAGATCGGCAAACTGAAAGAAATCCTGGCCGATCCGGGGCTCTATGCGCGCGACCGCGCCCGCTTCGACAAGGCGACCGAGCTGCTGGTGAAGGCCGAGACCGGCCTGGCCGAGGCCGAGGAACGCTGGCTGGAGCTGGAGATGCTGCGCGAGGAAGCCGGGGGGTAGGCGCCACTCCTCACGCCGCGCGCGGCGATGCCTCGGTCTGGTCGCGGCTGGCGGGGGCGGGGAAGCGGATCTCGCAGCGCAGCCCCTCCGCGCTGAACTCCATCCGCACCTGCGCGCCGGGGCCGAGGTCGCGCGCCAGGCCGCGCTCGAGGAAGCGCAGGCCGAAGCCGCGATGCGGCGGTGGCCCGGCCAGGCGCGGCCCGCCCTGCTCGCGCCAGCACAGGCAGAGCAGCCCCTCCGCCGGGCGGCCCCAGCGCAGGCTGACCCGCCCGCCGGCCGACAGCGCGCCATGCCGCGCCGCGTTGCCGGCCAGCTCGGTCAGGGCGATGACCAGGGATTGCGCCTGGGCGGGGCGCAGCGGCGTGGCCTCGCCCGGCGCGATGCAGAGCCGCCCGCCCTCGCGCCAGGG
>NZ_GG770778.1:896908-907000 GCF_000164635.1 Pseudoroseomonas cervicalis ATCC 49957
CGCCCGCCAGCGCCGCGGCCAGCGCCACGGCGATGCTGATGCGCAGCCGCTCCTGCTCCTGCCGGTGCAGCGCGGCGATGCGGCCGAGCATGGCCGCCTCCAGCGCGCGCAGCGGCTCGCGCAGCGGCCGGTCGGCCAGCAGCAGGGTGGCCAGCACCGCCTCATAGGCGGCCTGCAGCCCCGGCTCCTGCCGCGCCAGCCGGGCGAGCAGGCTGTGGCTTTCGGCCCAGGCCTCGTCGAAACCCTCGCCGGGGGCGGAGCGCAGCTGCGCGCTGGCGCCGAAGCCCAGTTGCAGCTGCGCGATCCGGTGCGCCGTCGCCTCGCTGGCGACCACGCGATGCGCCAGCAGCATCAATGCGAAGCCGAGCATGGCCACAGCCAGCAGACCCAGCAGCCAGCGCAGCTGCCGCCGGGCCTGGCGCGCGGCGGCGGTGGTCAACGCCCGCCTCCGTCCCGGCCGGTTGCCGGCAGGGCACCAGCACCCCGGGCTGCACCGCCCGGTTGTGGCGTCTCTCCCTTCCGCCCGGTGACACGGCATCTTGCCGTGCTGGTGCCTGGGCCGCTTCTGCGGCCCGGCTCGGCTGTTCGCTGCATGCGTTCAGTGAAGCCGAGATTTACGCGGCATGGGAGAGGAAAAGGGCGTCGGCACACGATATTGCCCTGGCCAGGCCCGGGAGGTAACCCCGCCGGCTGTGCCGCCACCGCCAGGAGACCCCGCATGGCCGAGGATGACGACGAGGATGAGGGCCCGCCCGGCCTGCCGCCCGGCACGCCTTTCTACATGACGCCCTCCGGCCAGGCGGCGCTTCAGGAGGAGCTGCGCGCGCTGTGGAGCGAGGAGCGGCCGAAGGTGGTCGAGATCGTCTCCTGGGCGGCCAGCCTCGGCGACCGCAGCGAGAACGCCGACTACCAGTATGGCAAGCGAAGGCTGCGCGAGATCGACCGCCGCGTGCGCTTCCTGCGCAAGCGGCTGGAGCGGGTGCAGGTGGTCGACCCGGCGGCGCAGACGCGGCGCGACCAGGTCTTCTTCGGCGCCAGCGTGACCTATGCGCGCGAGGATGACAGCGAGGTCAGCGTGACCATCGTCGGCATCGACGAGGCGGATGCCGATCGCGGCCGCATCTCCTGGGTCTCGCCGGTGGCGCGGGCGCTGCTGAAGGCGCGGATCGGCGACCTGGTGCGCATCCGCACCCCGGCCGGGCCGGAGGAGGTGGAGGTGCTGGCGATCACCTATCCGGAATAATGCCGGAATCGGGCACCGCGGCGGCGCGCGGCCCCTGGCCGGGCGCGCCGCTTCGGCCCATCCTGGCCGGGATCGGAACGTCCGGAAGGCGCATGTCGCAAAACATCCTGCCGCCGCCCTCGCTGAACCGCGGGTGGCAGGCCCGTCTCGCCTCCGGCTGGCGCGGCCTCTCGCCGGTGCTGCGCGGCATGGTCTGGATGCTGCTCTCCGGCCTGTTCTTCAGCGTGCTGAACGCGATCATGAGCGTGATGACGCGGGAGATGCCCTCCTTCCAGGCGCAGTTCCTGCGCTACGGCTTCGGCTTCCTGGTGATGCTGCCGCTGCTCTGGCGCGCCGGGCCGCGCGCCTACGCGCCGAACGGGCTGCAGGGGCAGCTCTGGCGCGGCGTGGTGCACACGGCCGGGCTGCTGCTGTGGTTCCTGGCGCTGCCGCACATCCCGCTGGCCGATGTCACGGCGCTGGGCTTCACCGGGCCGATCTTCATCATGATCGGCGCGGTGATCTTCCTGAAGGAGCAGGTGCCGCCGCGCCGCTGGATCGCCGCCGGCATCGGCCTCCTGGGTGTCGCCATCGTGCTGGGGCCGAAGCTGTCGGGCGGGGGCGGGGCCTGGACGCTGGTGATGCTGGCCTCCTCGCCGCTGTTCGCCGCCTCCTTCCTGATCACCAAGGCGCTGACGCGGCGCGACCGGCCGGAGGTGATCGTGATGTGGCAATCCATCACCATCTCGCTCTTCACCCTGCCCTTCGCGCTGGCCGTGTGGGTCTGGCCGAGCCCGGTGCAGCTGGCCTGGTTCGTCCTCGCCGGGCTGCTCGGCACCGCCGGGCATTGGTGCCTGACCGAGGCGTTCCGCCTGGCCGATGTCTCGGCCACCCAGCCTGTGAAATTCCTCGACCTCGCCTGGGCCTCGGCCTTCGGCTTCCTGCTGTTCGGCGACGTGCCGGGCTGGGCGACGCTGGCCGGCGCCGTGGTAATCTTCGGCTCGGCCAGCTGGATGGCGCGGGAGGAGGCGCGGAAGAAGTAAGGGCCGGGGCTGCCCCCGGCCCCGTCCCGTCAGTTGCTGGCGACGCCCGAGAGCATCAGCACCACGCCGAGCGCGGTGGCCATGCCCTTCACGCTGGCGCCCGGCTCGACATCCACCCATTCCTCCAGGCTGTGCGCGCGGTCGCCGCTGCCGCCGGTGCCCACCGTCACCGCCGGGATGCCCAGGCTGATCGGGATGTTGCTGTCGGTGGAGGAGGCGGCGAGCTTCGGCGCGAAACCCTGCGCCGCGATCATGCCGAGCGCCGCGCGGGTGATGCGCGATTCGGCCGGGGTGACGCCGGCCGGGCGGTCGCCGATCAGCTGGACCTCGACGCGGATCTCGCCATTGCGCGTGTCGCGCGCCGCGTTCTCATCCGCCGCCGCCTGTGGCAGCACGGCGAGGAAGCGCTCTTCCAGGGCCGCCAGCGCCTCGGCCGAGGCGGAGCGCAGATCGGCCTCCATCCACATCGCCTCGGGGATGGCGTTGATCGAGGTGCCGCCGCCGATGCGGCCGATGGAGAAGGTGGTCTTCGGGCTGGCCGGCACGCGGATGCGGCCCAGATCGTCCATGGCGCGCGCCAGGGCGAAGGCCGGGTTGACCAGGCCGAAGGCGCCGAAGCTGTGGCCGCCGGGCCCGCGGAAGGTGACGCGGTAGCGCTTGCTGCCGACGGCGGCATGCACCAGCCGCGCCGTCTCCAGCCCGTCCAGCGCGACGAAGCCGGCGACGCGGTCGCGCCAGCGGTTGCGGCCGAAGAAGGCCTTCACGCCGCGCAGGTCGCCCGCGCCTTCCTCGCCCACCGAGCCCAGGAAGAGCAGCCCGGCGCGGGTGCGGATCTCCGCGGCGTCCAGCGCGCGGGACAGCGCCAGCAGCAGCGCCAGGCCGCGCGTGTCGTCGCCGACACCGGGGGCGCGCAGGATGGTGCCCTCGCGCTTGACCGTCACATCCGTGCCGGCCGGGAAGACGGTATCGAGATGCGAGCACAGCACGATCACCCCGGCCTCGGGGTCGGTGCCGGGGCGGTAGGCGGTGACATTGCCCTCCGCGTCGATCTCGACCTCCCGCAGCCCCTGGGCGCGCAGCTTCTCGGCATAGGCGGCGGCGCGCACCGCCTCGCCGAAGGGCGGCGAGGGGATCTCGGTCAGCGCGATCAGCTCGGCCACGAAATTGTCGTGGTCGGCCTCCAGCGCCGCGGCGGCGCGCTGGAAGGCCGGGCTGGCGAGCAGGCCGCGCGCCTCCTCGGTGGCGTCGCCGCCCTCGGTCGCGGCCAGGGCGGCGCGCAGCAGGGGCAGGGCATCGTCGGGCATGGCAGGCACCTCTGGTCTCGGAAGGGCCGCGACGTTCCCCCCGCGCGCCCGGCCGGTCAAGCCGCCCGCCGCCCTGTCAGGTGCCGACGCGCAGCGGCCCCGAGAGCTTGCGCAGGCAGGCGATGACCGAGAGGGCGGTGATCCGGCCGGTCTTCGGATTGTCGCTCGGCACCCCCTCGATGCTCATGCTGAAGCGGGCCGAATCCGCCTCGACGCTGATGCTGTGGGTGTTGCGGGTCAGGGCGGGGTCGGCCCAGATCTCCACCATGGTCCGGTCCGGCCCGATGCCGGCCAGCGACAGGGCGGCGGCGACATTCACATTGGCCGGGAAGCCGAGCGCCGCCTGGCGCGCGCTGCCCTGGAAGATGCGGGTGGCGCCGGCGATACCGGTGAGGTCGATGCCGTTCCGCTCCAGATAGGGCGCGCCCAGCAGCCCCTTCACCGGCTTGGCGGTGACCAGGCGCACCGAATGGATCTCCCCCTGCGCCGCCGCGGCCACCGCATCCAGCCCGAGCAGCGCGCCGCTCGGGACGATGATCTGCCCGCCATGCTGGCGCGCCAGCTCCACCAGCGCCTCCTGCTCCAGCAGCGCGCCGGCGCTGAGCACCACGGCCCGCTTGCCGGCGGCCAGGAAGGGGGAGGCGATCTCCGCCAGCAGCGCGGCGGGCGCCGCCTCCACCACCAGATCGGCCAGCCCCTCCAGCTCGGCGATGTCCACCACCGGCACCGGGTAGCGCAGCCCGGCCACGTCGCGCGCGGCGCGCGGCTTGTCGCGCGCCGCGATGGCGGTCAGCTCATAGCCGGGCAGGCCGTCATCCAGCGCCTGGGCGACGCGGTGGCCGACGGCCCCGTAGCCGGCGATGGCCACCCGCAGCGGTCGCGGGCGGATCTGGGTCATGGCGTTCATGCGGGTCCTCTCCGGCGCGGAACAGAGCGCGCGGGGCGGAGGCTGGCAAGGGCCGTTCGGCGGGGAGGGGGTTCCAGGCGGGGGGATGGGGGGACCATCCCCCCGCCTGGACTTGGATGAACCCCGCCAGGGACAGCGGGCCAAGCGCAGCACCGCCGCATCTGGGGGGACAGGCGGGCCGCGTTATGGCCACGCTAGAGGCCGCTCGCCGCCTTGCCAAGCGACCGGGGGTTGCAGGATGCCGAAACGGTTGCGCGACGGTCGATCACTTTTTTGTTGGATCTTTGTCATGATCCGCGCGGCGGCCGGCCCCCCCCGGGCCACAAAAAAACCCGGGGCGGCGAACCGCCCCGGGCTGTTCCGGGTTTCCCGCGACGGGCGATGGGCTCAGCCCGCCGCCTCCGGCGCGCGATGGCTCTCGCCATCGCCATCCGGGCCATTGCCATCCTCGGGCTTCGGCAGGGCGGGCGTGGCGGCCTCGATATACTCGAAGGTCAGCGCGCCATCCTTCATCCCCACCTTGACCGCGCCACCCTTGGCCAGCTTGCCGAAGAGCAGCTCCTCGGCCAGCGGCTTCTTGATGTATTCCTGAATGACACGGGCCAGCGGCCGCGCGCCATACAGGCGGTCATAGCCCTTCTCGGCCAGCCACTCCTTGGCGGCGGAGGAGAGCTCGATGGTGACGTTGCGGTCGGCGAGCTGCGCCTCCAGCTGCATCACGAACTTCTCGACCACGCTGCCGACGATCTCCGGCGTCAGGTTGCCGAAGGGCACGATGGCGTCGAGGCGGTTGCGGAATTCCGGGGTGAACAGGCGCTTCACCGCCTCCTCATCCTCGCCCTTCCGCTCCTCGCGGCCGAAGCCGATGCCGGATTTCGCCATGTCGGCGGCGCCCGCATTGGTCGTCATGATCAGGATGACGTTGCGGAAATCCACCGTCTTGCCGTTGTGGTCGGTGAGCTTCCCGTGGTCCATCACCTGCAGCAGGATGTTGTAGAGGTCCTGATGGGCCTTCTCGATCTCGTCCAGCAGCAGCACGGCATGCGGGTGCTGGTCGATGCTGTCGGTCAGCAGCCCGCCCTGGTCGAAGCCGACATAGCCCGGCGGCGCGCCGATCAGCCGGGAGATGCTGTGCCGCTCCATGTATTCCGACATGTCGAAGCGGATCAGCTCGATGCCCAGCGTCTTGGCCAGCTGCTTGGCGACCTCGGTCTTGCCGACGCCGGTCGGGCCACTGAACAGGTAGTTGCCGATCGGCTTCTCGGGGTCGCGCAGCCCGGCGCGGGACAGCTTGATCGCCGCCGAGAGGGCGTCGATCGCCTGGTCCTGGCCGAACACCATCGCCTTCAGGTCGCGCTCCAGGTTGCGCAGCGTCTCCTTGTCGTCCGAGGACACGCTCTTGGGAGGGATGCGGGCGATCTTGGCGACGATATCCTCGACATCCTTCAGGGTGACGGTCTTCTTCCGCTTGCCCTCGGGCTGCAGCATGCGGCTGGCGCCGACCTCGTCGATGACGTCGATCGCCTTGTCCGGCAGCTTGCGGTCATGGATGTACTTGGCCGAGAGCTCGACGGCGGCGCGGATCGCCTCCGGCGTGTACTTGACCTTGTGGTGCTTCTCGTAATTCGCCTTCAGCCCGGTCAGGATCTTCACCGCATCCTCGACCGTCGGCTCGTTGACGTCGATCTTCTGAAAGCGGCGGACGAGCGCCCGGTCCTTCTCGAAATAGGAGCGGTATTCCTTGTAGGTGGTCGAGCCGATGCAGCGCAGCGTGCCCTGGGCCAGCGCCGGCTTCAGCAGGTTCGAGGCATCCATCGCGCCGCCCGAGGTGGCGCCGGCGCCGATCACCGTGTGGATCTCGTCGATGAACAGGATCGAGCCGGGCTGCTGCTCCAGCTCGTTCACCACGGCCTTCAGCCGCTCCTCGAAATCGCCGCGGTAGCGGGTGCCGGCCAGCAGGCTGCCCATGTCGAGGGCGTAGATGGTCGACTTGGCCAGCACCTCGGGCACGTCGCCCTCGATGATGCGCTTGGCCAGCCCCTCGGCGATCGCGGTCTTGCCCACGCCCGGGTCGCCAACGTACAGGGGATTGTTCTTGGTGCGGCGGCAGAGGATCTGGATGGTCCGCTCGATCTCGCTGTCGCGGCCGATGAGCGGGTCGATCTTGCCCTGCTGCGCCTTCTTGTTGAGGTTGACGCAGTAATTGGACAGCGCGTCCTGGCCGCGCCGGCCGCCCTGCGGCTTCTCCTCCTTCTCGCCCGGCTCCTCGGCGCCCTGGCCGGTGGGGGGCGGGGCGCCCTGCACGGGGCGGCTGGCGCTGCGGCCCGGCGCCTTGGCGATGCCGTGGCTGATGAAGTTCACCGCGTCCAGCCGCGTCATGTCCTGCAGCTGCAGGAAATAGACGGCATGGCTCTCGCGCTCGCTGAACAGCGCCACCAGCACATTGGCGCCGGTGACCTCGTCGCGGCCGGAGGACTGGACATGGATGGCGGCGCGCTGGACGACGCGCTGGAACCCCGCGGTCGGCTTCGGGTCGCCGGAGCGCTCGGTGACCAGGCCGGCGAGGTCCTTGTCCAGGAACTCGGCCAGGTCGCGCTTCAGCTTGTCCTGGTCGACCCCGCAGGCGCGCAGCACGGTGGCGGCGTCGGTGTCATCGACCAGGGCGAGGAGGAGGTGCTCCAGCGTGGCGTATTCATGGCGACGTTCATTGGCCAAGGCCAGCGCGCGGTGGAGCGTCTGCTCGAGATTGCGGGACAGCATGAGTGAACGCTCCCCTTCCAGAGACGGTGCCGGGGGTTTTGCGGTCCGGCACCGAGAGAGACTGGGCCTTGCGACCCGGATAGACCGTTATGTGGTTCCGCTTCCCTGATACGGCGAGACCCAGTCTAAGTTTCGGCAGGTTACAGGGAGATGAGCGCGCCCCGCATCATTCCTTTTCGATGGTACATTGCAGCGGGTGCTGGTTCTGCCGGGCGAGGTCCATCACCTGCGTCACCTTGGTCTCCGCCACCTCATAGGTGTAGACGCCGCAGACGCCGACGCCGCGCCGGTGGACATGCAGCATGATGCGCGTCGCCTCCTCCCGGTTCTTCTGGAAGAAGCGCTCGAGGACATGCACGACGAACTCCATCGGCGTGTAGTCGTCGTTCAACATCAGGACCTTGTACATGGCCGGCTTGCGCGTGCGCGGGCGCGTCTTGACGACGACGCCGGTGGCGGCGCCATCGCCCGTCTGGCCGTTGCCATTCTGGCCGGAATCCTGGTCGGGGCGCTTGTCCTGGTCGCTCATGGCTGCGTCGCCGGCTGGCCGGTGTTGGTCTGCAACAGAAGGCATTCCCATTCCTGGAGCGCGCGCGGCAGGCGCCAGCCGCCCGCCACGCCACTCCTTCGATGGCGCAGGATATCGGAGCGGCGGGGCCAAGGTGAAGGGGCGCGACGCCAAAGCAATGGAAATAGGCGGGGAGGATCCGCCATGCACCCCGTGCGGGGCATGCCGCCAGCCATGAAGCTGGAGCGGATGTGATGGCGCGGACGGGCCGGCGCGCCCGGGCTGGCGGAGTCGGCGGGGGCGGCAGGGGAGGCGGCAGGGCCGGCCAGGCACAAAAAAACCGGCGGAGCCGGCGGGCAGGCGCGGGGCAGGGGCTGGCCGGCGGCGCCACACGGGCACCGCCGGCCGGTCATGCTCAGACCATCGCCGCCGGGCGGGCCATCTTCTCCATCGCCAGCGTCATGCGCGCGGCGATCGGGGCGGAGGACTGCTCGGCCAGCTTGAAGGCGGCCTCGTTCAGCTTGGTCGCCTCGCTGATCGACTTCTCCAGCTGCGCCTTGGCGAAGCTGGACTGCAGCTCGGCGGCTTCCTTCAGGCTCTTCACGGTGGCCAGCGCCTTGGCGTTGGCGATCGCCTGCTCGTTCATCGCCTGCATCACGGCGAAGGCCTGCTTGCTCAGGTCCTGCAGCCCGGTGACATAGGTCTGGGTCGCCTTGGTCAGCGCCTCGATATTGCCGCGGCCGAACTCCACGGCCTCCTCGGTGGCCTTGTAGAAGCCTTCCGTGGTGCGGGTCGCCTGGTCCATGCTCTTCTCCATCGCCGTGCGGGTCTTAGCCACGCTGGTGTCGATCGTCTTGTTCGCCAGTGTCGCGGCTTCCGGCACGGGGGCCAGCGCCGCCTTCATCGCGGTCTCGGCCGAGGCGGCCGGGGCGGCCGCCTCGCTCACCGCCATCGCCGCGGTCTCCATCGAGGCGGTGGCCGCCGCCGCGATCTGCTCGGCGTCCGGCTTGACCGCGGCGGGCTTCGCCGGGGTCAGCTTGGTCACTTTCGGCTCGTTCGCCATAGGCTCCTCCTCGGTCTCGCACGCCCCGATCATCAGGTCAGCCGGGGCACAGCTTCCGGGGCCACCAGGGTGCTGCCCCGCCTCGCGGTCGGTGGCGCGGGCCTTCTGCCCGGCGCCCGCCCCGTTTTGGTGCGGTGCAGCATAAGGACGGTATGGCAATGAATTCCTCGCCTGTCCAGCGAAATATCGCGTCGCGGTATGACGCTTTCGGGAAAGTGAGGTGCCCCCCCCGCCGGAGCGCCGCGCGGTGGCCGCCAGGGGCATGCCACCCCATCGAAAGGATGCAGCATAAGCCCTTGTTGAAAGGCGATGTTCTCTCTCGGTTCCCGATGACACCGAGCCGGATGCACTCCTATGATGACGGTGGCCGCACTGGGGGGTGGGGTCGCCGTATCCTGGGGGGTTGGATGCAATTCGCGCGTGCGCTTCGGCGGCTGGGGCTCCTGGCCGCCACGACCGTCCTGTTCAACCTGCCGGGCCTGGCCCAGGCACAGATCGGCAGCGCCCGCTACGCGGCGGTGGTGATCGAGCCGAACAGCGGCAACGTCCTGTTCGGCGCCAATGCCGACGCGCCGCGCCACCCGGCCTCGCTGACCAAGATGATGACCCTCTACATGGTCTTCGACGCGCTGCGCGCCGGCCGGCTCGAACTCGACCAGCGGCTGGAGATGACCGAGACGGCGGCCAGCCGCCCGCCCTCCAAGCTCGGCCTGCCGCCCGGCCGCACCATCACGGTGGAGAACGCGATCTACGCGCTGGTCACCAAATCGGCCAATGACGTCGCCGCCCTGCTGGGCGAGACGCTCGGCGCCGGCAGCGAGGCGCGCTTCGCCCAGATGATGACGCTGCGCGCCCGCGCCATGGGCATGACCAGCACCACCTTCCGCAACGCCTCCGGCCTGCCGGATGTCGAGCAGATCACCACGGCGCACGACATGGCCACCCTCGGCCGCCGCCTGCTGCACGACTTCCCCGAGCGCTACCATTATTTCGGCACCCGCACCCACCGCATGGGCAGCATCGCGCTGCGCAACCACAACCGCATGCTCGACGAGTATGAAGGGGTGGACGGCATCAAGACCGGCTATATCAACGATTCCGGCTTCAACATCGTCACCAGCGCGCGGCGCAGCAATGTGCGGCTGGTGGTCGCGGTGTTCGGCGGCTCCTCCTGGGTCGAGCGCGACCGCCACGCCGCCGCCCTGCTGGAGCGCGGCTTCTCGCAGATGGGGGTGGGCGAATCGCGCGGGCTGATGGCCAGCGCCGCGCCCGCCGCCGCCGCCAC
>NZ_GG770778.1:907476-917094 GCF_000164635.1 Pseudoroseomonas cervicalis ATCC 49957
CGAGGGCGGCCCGCGCGGCGGCCAGACCCAGGCCCCGGCGCCGGAGGCCCCGGCCGCCCCGCGCTGAGGGGCGCGGTTCCGGAACGGAAGGCCCGGCGGAGAAATCCGCCGGGCCTTCGCTTTTTCCGGGGTGGCGCGGTTGCGTCGCGGCCCGGGCTGGGCTGCGCTGGGGCCGGAGGATCCGCCATGCACCGCACCGCCTACCTGTCCGCCCCCGTCAACGCCCTGCTGGACGGGCTCTACGAAGGCACCGCCACGGTGGCGGAGATCCTGTCGCAGGGTGATCTCGGCCTCGGCACCTTCGAGGAGCTGGATGGCGAGATGGTGGTGCTGGAAGGCCGCGCCTGGCAGGTGGACAACACCGGCGCGGCGCGCGAGGTGCCCGGCACCGCCCGCACGCCCTTCGCCTGCGTCGCCCCCTACCGCCCCGACACGATCGACGAGGCGTTGCCCGGCAGCGGCATCGAGGCGGCGGTGGAGGGGCTGATCCCATCCCCCAACATGCTCTACGCCATCCGCATCGACGGGGTGTTCGAAGCCTTGCGGGTGCGCAGCGTGCCGCGCCAGGAGGCCTACACCCCGCTGGTCGAGGTGGCGAAGCAGCAGGCGACCTTCGACTTCGCCGAGGCGGAGGGCACGCTCTGCGGCTTCTGGACGCCCGCCTTCCTGCACACGGTCGCGGTGCCCGGCTGCCACCTGCATTTCCTCGATGCCGCGCGGCAGCGGGGCGGGCACCTGCTGTCGGGCCGTATCCGGCAGGGGCGGATCGGGCTGATGCACCTGCCGCGCCTGACCATGGCGCTGCCGATGACGCTCGATTTCCTCACCGCCGGCCTCGGCCGCGACAGCGCCGCGGAGCTTGGGGTCATCGAGAAGGACCGGGAATGATGGAACCCAAACAAAGGCGGCCGGGTATTCTGTCATGGCGCGCCGTATGGCTCTGCTGAAAGGAGAGGCCCCAGGAGCGGGTGCGGCCGGGATTGAAGCTGTGACCCCGGATGCATGAATATTTTCGCGCCATGAATTCGAATTTATTATTGCTGTTTTATTGTTTGCCTTCCCCTGTGCGCCTGTTGGGAAATGCGAGCGCCAACCGGCGTTGGTTTGGCGCCGAGGCAGGTTTTTTGTGTTCTGGCTTGCGCGCCAAACCTGCGGCAAATAGTTACCTCTGGCCAATGAGGATCATAGCCGATGCAAACTCCCAGCGTTGTCCGCGAGGATTTGGACGCAAGCAACCGTTTGGCCTTCGCGATGGCGGCGGAGGGGCGATGGGAGGAGGCCGAGGAAATCCTTGTCCGCATCATTGGGCGAAACAAGAAGTATCTTCGGGTCAATAAAAAAGACGACTCTAATTTGTCTCTTTCGGTTCAATTTCCGGATGCCAGTCAGGTTCATGTTTCCTGGTTGTCTTACCGAATCGGCCATTCCCTGTTCCATTCGCGGCAGCCTCTCGCCGCGCGGGAATACTTTCGAAGGGCGATGGACTTGTCGGAGCGGAGCCGATCGCGGGATGCCATGTGGGCCACCTGCGCCAACTTCCTGCTTCTGTGCAATTTTGAGGTGACCACTGCGGATTGCCTGGCCGAGAACGACGCCCTGCTGGACGCCTGGCAGGAGCAGTTCGGCGCCCAGTGCTGGCACCTTCTTGGACGGAGCGCGCAGGCCTTCCTGGCGCGCCGCCACAAGGAAGCCGTTGATCTCATCGACCAAGCGCGGCACGTCGAGGCCGACAACCCCTTCGAGATCCCGACCCTTCAAAAGTCGATGCACTGCGTGCTGCCATGGGAGGAGATGCGGTGGGAGGCGTTGACCACCACAGCCGCGCCCGCTCCAGCCTGGGAGCTGGATCTGCGCCATGAGGTGGCGCGCGGCTCCGTGGTTCATCTTTGCGCCGCCGATGCCGGCTACTTCGCCAAGTTCGGAGAGGCATTCGTTCGCAGTGCGCTGAAGGCCGGGTTCTCGGACTTGATCCATCTCCATGTGGTCAACCCGGATGCGCGATCCCGCGAGCTGGTCAACCTCATCCACGGGCTGCCTGGGATCAAGGTCAACTTCAGTTTCAGCGAGTACCGGGACCAGCCCCACACCAAGGCTTATTACGCCACGGCGAGGTTCATTTTTGCCTCCCGGGTCATGGACCTCTACGGGTGCGACTTGCTCATCAGCGACATTGATGTGGCGCTGCAGCAGGATGCCAAGGATTTCGCATTGCAGTTCGCCGGCGCGGATGTCGGCGTTCGGGTCAGGCCGGTGAAGAATTACTTCCCGTGGAAAACGGTCATAGTAAATCTCGTCTACCTTCGCAATTGCGAGGCATCCCGCAATGCCCTCTCCTATGTTGGAAAGTATTTCTGGCTCATCGTGGGAGACAAGAGCCGCAGCGAAATCTGGGGCGTTGACCAATCGGCTTTTTTCTTCGCCGTCACCCTTCAGCCGGATGCCACGCCGATCCTGGACATGAACAAGCTGTCTGACAGGTACGTTTCATTCGCGGGCAACGATAAAATCGCTTGGGCATCGCGGATCTTGTCAAACTGAAGCTCTGCGGAGTTTTCCGTCGCCGTGACCAAAAGCGGGCCGCCTTCTGGAAACAGAAGGCGGCGTGACACAAAAGAGCCGCGTCAGGTTTTCGGGGTGGGGGAGATCGGCTTTGAATTTCAAAGCGAAAACAGGCCTCAAGGCGCATGGGCGCCGAGTGCCTTGTCATCCACGAAGGATGGAAATATGGGAAACCCCGATGGTGGGTGCGACAGGGATTGAACCTGTGACCCCCGCCGTGTGAAGGCGATGCTCTACCGCTGAGCTACGCACCCATCGGGGTGAGGCGGCTTTTACGGGAGGGCCGCAGGGCCGTCAAGCGGCTGCGCTGCATTATTTTCCTCTTCCAACAAAGGCATGGCGCCCCCATGTGATTCCCATGACATGGCGCCCTGTTCGCCCCCTGCTGGCCGTCCTGACGGGTTCCGCCCTGGGCCTGGGGGGGCTGGCGCTGCCAGGCCAGGCTCGGGCTGAGCCATTGCGCGCCATCTATGTGGTGCAGGCCGCAGGCATGCAGGTGATGCGGGTGGAGGTCGTGTTCGACCTGACCGCCCCGGACCGCTACCGCATCGAGAGCAGCTTCCGCTTCACCGGGGTGGCCGGCTGGTTCGCCAGTGGCCGGCAGGCGACGCGGGTGGATGGCGTCTGGGCCGGCGGTCAGGCGCGCCCGGTGCGCTATGTGGGTGACGGGCTATGGCGCGGCACGCCGCGGCAGACCGTGCTGGAATATCCGCAGGGCCAGCCGGTGGCGCGGCTGATGGTCCCCGAATCCGACCCGGACCGTGAGGCGGTGCCGCCCGAGCTGCAACGGAACACCGTGGATTCCCTGACCGCCCTGGCGCAGCTGACCCGCAACCTGGCCGCCACCGGCCGGTGCGAAGGCAGCGCCGCGGTGTTCGACGGCCGCCGCCGCGCCGAGTTCCGTGCCGTGACCGAGGGGCGCGACCGGCTGGCCCCCTGGAGCCAGGCCTGGCATGGCGAGGCGGTGCGCTGTGGCTTCCAGGCCCGGCAGCTGGCCGGTTTCCGGCACGAGGATGGCGCCGAGGCGCGCGAGCCACAGCAGGGCACCGCCTGGATGGCGCAGCCCGTGCCGGGCGGCCCGGTGCTGCCGGTGCGGGTGGAGATGCCGGGCCGCTGGCTGGGGCGGCTGACCGGGTATCTGGTGGAGATCAAGCCGGCGTGGTCCGAGGCCAGCGCGCCAGCCAGGTAAGAGTCTTCTTTTTCTGAAGAAAAAGAAGCAAAAAGACTTCGTTAGTTGGCGTCCCGCCTCAGGCCGTCAGCGGGACGCCAACGGAAAAAAGTTTTTGGTTCTTTTTTCAAAAAAGAACGCTTACTTTCCTAGAATCTTTTCCAGCATCTCCGGCAATTCACCGGCCGCCCGCACCACCGGCGCTCCATCCGCCATCTCCGGCAGGCCGTAGCCATAGCCGCAATACACCACGGGCAACCCGGCGCCGCGCCCGGCGGCGATGTCGTTGTGGTGGTCGCCCACCATCACGGCGCGGGCGGCGTCGCCGCCGGCCGCCTGGAGGGTGGCCAGCACATGCGCCGGGTCGGGCTTGCGCACCGGGAAGCTGTCACCGCCGCCCAGCGCCACGAACCGCCCCGACAGGCCCAGCGCCTCCAGCAGCAGGCGGGCGGCGCGTTCCGGCTTGTTGGTGCAGATGGCCATGGCCCAGCCTGCGGCCTGCAGCCGGTCCAGCGCCTCCGCCATGCCGGGGAACAGCCTGGTGTCCACCACCGCATTCGCTTCGTAATCGGCGATGAAGGCGGGCAGGGCGGTCGGGTCCGGGGCCAGGCCGCGGGCGGCGAAGCCGCGCTGGATCAGCATGGCCACCCCGTCGCCGATGAAGCGGGTGACTTCCTCCAGCGTGAAGGGGGGCTGGCCGCGCGCCGCCATCAGGCGGTTCAGCGCGGCGTGGATGTCCGGCCGGCTGTCCACCAGCGTGCCGTCCAGGTCGAAGATCACGGTGCGTTGCATGGCCGGCAGCTTTGCCATGTTTCGTGCGGCAATGCGAAGTGACGGTGTAAGCCCTTGCCCGGATTGGGTGGCTCCGGCACATCCCGGCGCATGTCCGCTGCTGCCATCCTGCTCGCCGCCGGTCTCGGCACCCGCATGAAGAGCCGCCTGCCCAAGGCGCTGCATCCGCTTGCCGGGCGACCGATGCTCAACCATCTGATCGCCGCCTGCGAGGGGGTGTTCGACCGCCTGGTGGTGGTGGTCGGCCCCGACATGCCGGCGCTGGAGAAGGCCGCCGCGCCGCATGTGACCGTGGTGCAGGCCGAGCGCCTGGGCACCGGCCATGCCGCGCTGCAGGCCGCGCCGCTGCTGGCGGATTTCCCCGGCGATGTCGCCGTGCTCTATGCCGACAACCCGCTGATCACGCCGGAGACGCTGAAGCGCCTGCGCGCGGCGCGGCAGGAGGCCGGTCTGGCCCTGCTGGCGATGCGCCCCGCCGACCCGGCGAAGTATGGCCGCGTGCTGCAGGATGCGGCCGGTAATGTCACCCGCATCGTCGAATGGGCCGATGCGTCGGAGGCCGAGCGCAACATCGGGCTGTGCAATGCCGGCGTGCTCTGCGCCCCGGCGGCGGATCTGTTCCGCTGGCTGCGCGGCGTGCGCAACGACAACCGCGCCGGCGAATACTATCTGCCCGATGTCGTGCCGCTGGCGGTGGCCGAGGGCAGGCGGGTGCGCGCGGTGGAGGCGCCGGAGGCGGAGCTGCGCGGCATCAACAGCCGTGTCGAGCTGGCCGCCGCCGAGGCCGAGATCCAGACCCGGCTGCGGCGCGAGGCGATGGAGAACGGCGCCACCCTGATCCAGCCGGAGAGTGTGGTGTTCAGCCATGACACGCGGCTCGGCCGCGATGTGGTGGTGGGGCCGAATGTGGTCTTCGCCCCCGGCGTCACGGTGGAGGATGGGGTGGAGATCCGCGCCTTCTCGCATCTGGAGGGCTGCGTGGTGCGGCAGGGCGCGGTCATCGGCCCCTTCGCGCGGCTGCGCCCGGGCACCGAGGTCGGGCCGCGCGCCCATGTCGGCAATTTCGTCGAGCTGAAGAACGCCGTGCTGGGGGAGGGGGCGAAGGCCAACCATCTCAGCTATCTGGGCGATGCCAGCATCGGCGCCGGCAGCAATATCGGCGCCGGCACCATCACCTGCAATTACGACGGCTTCGGCAAGTTCCGCACCGAGATCGGGGCGGGGGTGTTCGTCGGCTCGCACAGCACGCTGGTGGCGCCGATCCGCCTGGGCGACGGGTCGATGACGGCGGCGGGCTCGGTGCTGACCAAGGATGTGGCGGCGGACGCGCTGGCCTTCGCCCGCGCCCGCGCCGTGGAGAAGCCCGGGGGATCGGCCGCGTTCCGCGCCGCCCGCCGCAAGGAGACGAAGTAATGTGCGGCATCGTTGGCGTTGTCGGGCGCGAGGACGCCGCCCCCCGTCTGCTGGAGGCGCTGCGGCGCCTGGAATATCGCGGCTATGACAGCGCCGGCATCGCCACGCTGGTGAACGGCCATATCGAGCGCCGCCGCGCCGAGGGCAAGCTCGGCAACCTGGCCAGCGTGCTGGAGAGCCAGCCGCTGCCCGGCATCACCGGCATCGGCCACACGCGCTGGGCGACGCATGGCGCGCCCACCGAGCGCAACGCGCATCCGCACGCCACCGCCCGTGTCGCCGTCGTCCACAACGGCATCATCGAGAATTTTGCTGAGTTGCGGACGGAGCTCGAAGGCCAAGGCGTCCGCTTCGAGACGGAAACCGACACCGAGATCGTCGCCAAGCTGATCGACCACCTGCTGGAAGGCGGCGCGACGCCGGAGCAGGCCGTCTCCGCGACACTGAAAAAGATCCATGGCGCCTTCGGCCTGGCGATGGTCTTCGCCGGCCATCCGCGCAAGCTGATCGCCGCGCGCCAGGGCAGCCCGCTGGCCATCGGCTTCGGCGAGGGCGAGATGTTCGTGGGCTCCGACGCGCTGGCGCTGTCGCCGATGACGCGGCGCATCGCCTACATGGAGGAAGGCGACTGGGCGGTGCTGGACGCGCATTCGGCGCAGTTCTTCGACGCCGAGGACCGGCCTGTCGAACGGCCGATCAAGCTGACCTCGCTCTCCGGCGCGGCGGTCGGCAAGGGCAATTACCGGCACTTCATGGAGAAGGAGCTGCACGAGCACCCCGTCGTGCTCGGCGACACGCTGCGCCAGTATATCGAGCCGTCGAGCCGCGCCGTGGCGCTGCCCGCGCTACCCTTCGACCCGGCGCTGGTGCCGCGGATTTCCTTCAGTGCCTGCGGCTCGGCCTATCTGGCGGCGCAGGTCGGGCGCTACTGGATCGAGCAGCTGGCGCGCATCCCGACGGATTCCGACATCGCCAGCGAACTGCGCTACCGCGACCCGCCGCTGCCCGAGGGCGGTGCCGCCATCCTGGTCAGCCAGTCCGGCGAGACGGCGGACACGCTGGCGGCGCTGCGGCTGCTGAAGCAGCGCGGCCAGCGCGTGCTCTCGGTGGTGAACGTGCCGGAAAGCACCATGGACCGGGAGAGCGACGGCACGCTGCTGACGGTGGCCGGCCCCGAGATCGGCGTCGCCTCGACCAAGGCCTTCACCGCGCAGCTCGCCGTGCTGGCCAGCCTGGCGATCGGCTTCGGCCGGGCGCGCGGCAGCCTCTCGGCGGCCGAGGAGGCGCGGCTGACCTCGGCGCTGCTGGAGGTCCCCTCGCACGCCGCGGCGCTGCTGGAGGACGGGGCGGAGATCCAGGCCATGGCGCGGGAGGTGGCGGCGGCGCGGGACGTGCTGTTCCTCGGCCGTGGCAGCCTCTACCCGATCGCGCTGGAGGGCGCGCTGAAGCTGAAGGAACTCAGCTACATCCATGCCGAGGGCTATGCCGCCGGCGAGATGAAGCACGGCCCCATCGCGCTGATCGACCCGGCGGTGCCGGTGATCGCGCTCTGCCCCTCCGGCCCGCTCTTCGAGAAGACGGCGTCGAACCTGCAGGAGGCGGCGGCGCGCGGCGGGCGGATCATGGCCTTCACCGATGCCGCCGGCGCGCCCGCCCTGCGCCGCTTCGCCGAGCGGGTGGTGGTGCTGCCGACCGTTGACCCCTTCGTGGCGCCGATCCTGCACACCATCCCGGTGCAGCTGCTGGCCTATCACGCGGCGGTGCTGCGCGGCACCGATGTGGACCAGCCGCGCAACCTGGCCAAGGCGGTGACGGTCGAATAGCGCGGCCGCCGCCGGGGCGGGCGCTCAGGCCTCGCCCGGCGGCTCCGCCGGCAGCAGCGCGCCGCCGCGCAGCCGCAGCACCCGGTCATGGTGCCGCGCCACCGCAGGGCGGTGGGCGATGGAGAGGATGCCGGTCTCCGGCAGTTCGCGCCGCAGCGTGGCGTAGAGCTGCTCCTCCGCCTCGGGGTCGAGCGCGGCGGTGGCCTCGTCCAGGAACAGCCAGCGCGGCTTCAGCAGCAGGGCGCGGGCCAGCGCCAGGCGCTGCTGCTCGCCGCCGGAGAGGCGGCGGTCCCAGGCCTCGCTGTCGTCCAGCCGCGGCGCCAGCGCGCCGAGCCCGGCCTGCTCCAGCGCCGCCAGGATCTGCGCCTCCGGAAACTCGGCCGCCGCATGCGGATAGGCAATGGCGTCGCGCAGCGTGCCGAGCGGCAGATAGGGCCGCTGCGGCAGGAACAGCGCCTCACCCGGAGGCATGGCGAGCTGGCCGCGGGCGAAGGGCCAGATGCCGGACAGCGCGCGGAACAGGGTGGACTTGCCGCTGCCGGAGGCGCCGGTGACCAGCACCGCCTCGCCCGGCTGCACGGCCAGGCCGGTGTCATCGGCCAGGACGCGGCCATCGGGCAGGGCCAGGCGCAGCCCCTCGGCCCGCAGCGCGCCGTCGCGGGAGGGGTGGCGGGACAGCCCCTCGGTGGCGGCGGATTGCGCGGCGGAGAGGGCGCGCTGGAAACCGGTCAGGCGCTCCACGGTCGCGCGCCATTCGGTCAGGCGGGCGTAGTTGCTGACGATCCAGGACATGGCGCCCTGCACCTCGCCGAAGGCGGAGGAGGTCTGGATCAGCCCGCCCAGCGGCATGCGCCCGGCGAAATAGGCGGGCGCGGCGACCACGATCGGAAAGATGACGGCGAGCTGGCCATAGCCGGAGGTGAAGAAGGTCAGCTGCTTGGTGGCGCGCATGATGCCCCACCAGTTCTGGATCACCGCGCCGAAGCGGGCCAGCAGGGTGCGCTGTTCCTGCGCCTCGCCGCCATGCAGGGCGACGCCTTCCATGTTCTCGCGGAAGCGCACCAGGGCGTAGCGGAAATCGGCCTCGACGCGCTGCTGCAGGAAGTTCAGCCCGATCAGCTTGCGGCCGATGCGGTGCGCCAGGAAGGTTCCCACCACCGAATAGACCAGCGCCACCCAGACCATGTAGCCGGGGATCGAGACGCCCAGCACCTCCATCGGCCCGGACAGGCCCCAGAGCACGAAGACGAAGGAGAGCAGCGTCACCACCGCGTTCATCAGGCCGAGGCCGAGCGACAGCGTGTCGTCGACGAACAGGCGCATGTCGTCGGCGATGCGCTGGTCGGGGTTGTCGGTGCCCTGGTCGGTCAGGCTGATGCGGTAATAGGCGCGGCCTTGCAGCCAGCCAGTGAGAAAACGCTCGGTCAGCCAGCGGCGCCAGCGGATCTGCAAGGCCTGCTGCAGGTAGAGGGCATAGACGCCGACCAGGATGTAGATCGCGGCGACCAGGGTGAAGCCCGGCATGAAGCCGTCCTCATCGCCATGGCCCCACAGGATCAGCTGGGTGAAGGCGTTGAAATCCTTCGCCTCCAGCGCGTTGTAGAAGGCGCGCTGCCAGTAGGTGAGCAGCACGCCCATGCCGACCAGGGCCAGGTTCAGCAGGATGACGACGCCGAGCAGCGCGCGCGCCCGCCAGCGCTCCTCGCTGTTCCAATAGGGGCGGGCCAGGGCCCAGGCATCCCGCAGGAAGGGGGAGAGGCTGCGCATCGGGAGAGGCTTTTCGTCGGAGGGAAGCGGAGGGCAGGGCGGGAAGACCCGGCGCGGCGCGCGCGGCGGGCGGGGCCGGGCTCAGCCGGCGGCGAT
>NZ_GG770778.1:920849-939519 GCF_000164635.1 Pseudoroseomonas cervicalis ATCC 49957
TCGGCTGGTTGAAGGCGTAGCGCAGGCCGACCATCACCGAGTGGTTGTGCAGCTGGTCGGCCTCGAAGCGGCCATTGCCCACGGTGGCGCCGTTGGCGGCGACGGTGCGGCCCTTGTAGTGGCCCTGCAGCGCGCCGGTGTAGCGATACTCGAGGGTCAGCGACAGGCCCGGGGCGGACTCGATCGGGAAGGCCACGCCGGCGATGCCCTGATAGGCGAACTGGCCGACCGTGTCGTCGATGCGCACCGTGTTGCCCGGGGCGTTGATCTGCGTGCCGCGCGCGTCGAGATCGGTCCAGATCCAGCCCACGCCACCGCCGATGTAAGGCACCATGGCGACCGGCATGTTGGGGAACCAGCGCGGCAGCTGGAAGTCGTAGAAGGCGTTGACCATCACGCCATACTGCTGCTGCTCACCGTCGATGCCGCGCATGCCGACGCCCGGCCCGCCGGCGCGGCCCTGGAAGCCGCCCAGGCGGTCGACGCTGTTGTAGCGGTAATTGCCCTCGATCTCGGTGCGGAAGCCGTTGCCGAAGCCGTAGCCGATCGAGAGGGCGCCGACGAAGCCTTCCTCGAAGCCGAGATTGCCCTGGCGGTTGCGGTTGTTGTTGGCGAAGTAGGAGCCATTGCCGCCCAGCGCGTTCAGGCCGCGGGCGTCGGAATGGTTCCAGCCCGCGCCGGCACCGATATAGACACCCGTCACCGGCTGCGCGGCGGGGTTGGGCATGAAACCGGAATACCAGGGCGAGGACGCTTCCTGGGCCATGGCGACGGCCGGGGTGGCGAGGATGGTGGCTGCGAGCAGCAGGCGGCGGAATGACATGTGTTTGTTCCCTAGCAACCCAGTGGACGGGCATGGGGAAAACCACAGTTTCACCACGCAGTTTCGGGTTGGGGCCGCAACGAGACCCCCCTGTGGCCGGATCGCCACAGTGGCGCCTCCGGGTTGATTCCGCGCCTTAAGGGTAGCTCCTAAGCGACTTTTATCCTTGCCAATTTTTTCGAACGATGCGCAGGCGTTTCAGGGGTTGCGCGGCCTGCTCCTGGCGATTCGCTGCAGTGCGGGATGAACCGCGGCCGCTCCGGGCGGGGCATCAGTGACGTTTTTGTGAAGCGAAACCCCTGCAACGCGGGCTCAGAAGCCCGCGCCCGGCTGCGCCAGATAGGCCGCCTCGGCGGCGCTGCTGTCCCGGCCAAGGGTGGCGTTGCGATGCGGGAAGCGGCCGAATCGGCGGATCACCACCCGGTGCCGCCAGGCATAGTCGATGACACCCCCGGCGCCGCGATGCGGCGGATGGTCGCGCAGCCCCTCGAACAGCGCCACGGAGAGGTCCTGGTCGGCCATCGCCTCCGAATGCTCGAAGGGCAGATACAGGAAGACGCGCTCGACCGGGTGCAAGGCGTGGTCCTGGCCCTGCTCCAGCACGGCGCGGCGGGCGATGGCGCGGGCATGCGCATCGCTGGCGAAGGCCTCCGCGCTGCCGCGGAACAGGTTGCGCGGGAACTGGTCGAGCAGGATCAGCAGCGCCAGCGTGCCCTCCGGCGTCGCCGCCCAGCCATCCAGCGCGCCCTCCCGCGCCGGCACCACCAGCGCGCCGAAGCGCTGGCGGATGCTCTCGTCGAACGCGTCGTCGCGGCGGAACCAGGCCTCGCGCATCACCGTCGCATCGCCCTGGAACCAGAATGCCAGGATGTCGCGCGCCGCCGCCATGTCGCCGCCGCTCATTGCGGGCGCAGCGCGCGGGCCAGCAGCTGCACCGAATGCAGCGCCGTGCGGCCCGAGAGATCGCGGATCTGGTGCCGGCAGGAGGTGCCGTCGGCGATGATGACCTCATCCGCCCCGGCGGCGCGGATGGCGGGCATGAGGGAGAGTTCGGCCATGGCCTTGCTGGTCTCCAGGTTCTTCGCCTCATAGCCGAAGCTGCCGGCCATGCCGCAGCAGGAGGAGGCGATCGGCGTCACCTCCAGCCCCGGGATTTTTCTCAGGACCTGCACGGCGGCGGGGAAGGCACCGAAGGCCTTCTGGTGGCAATGGCCGTGGATATGCGCGCGCGCCGTGCCGGTGGCGTGCAGCGGCAGCGGACCCTCCTCCTTGGCCAGGAACTCGCTCAGCAGCAGGGCGCGGTCCGCCAGCTTGCGGCTCTCCTCGCCCGGCAACAGGGACAGGAATTCGTCGCGCAGCGTGGTCAGGCAGGAGGGTTCGAGGCCGATCACCGGCGCGTCGCTGGCGGAGAGCGCCTCCAGCGTGCGCTGCGCCTCCTCCCGCGCGCGGTCGACCATGCCGGCGGCGAGGTAGGAGCGGCCGCAGCAGAGCGGCCGGCCGGAGGCGGCGCGCGCCGGCCGCACCCGGTAGCCCGCCTGGCCCAGCACCAGCACGGCGTCGCGCAGCACCTCGGGCTCCATGTAGCGGTTGAAGCTGTCGGCGAAGAGCAGCACCTCCTGCTTCGGCCCGGCCGTCGCCGCCTCGGCATCGCGGAAGGGGCGGGGGCTGAAATGTGGCAGGCTGCGCCCGGCGGCGAGGCCCAGGAACCGCTCGGAGAGCTTCGCCAGCAGGGGGACGCGGTCGCGCAAGGCCGGCAGCCAGGGGGCGCGGCTGGCCCAGGGCGCCCAGCGCGGCAGGGTGGCGATCAGCCGGTCCTTCAGCGACAGGCCGTGCTTGCGGGCGCGGGCGTGCTGCACCTCGATCTTCATCTTGGCCATGTCGACGCCGGTCGGGCATTCGCGCTTGCAGCCCTTGCAGGAGACACAGAGGGAGAGCGCCTCCGCCACCTCCTCGCCCGCCAGCGCGTCGGGGCCGAGCTGCCCGGTCAGCGCCAGGCGCAGCGTGTTGGCGCGGCCGCGCGTCAGGTGCTGCTCGTCCCGCGTGACGCGGTAGGAGGGGCACATGACATTGGCGTCGAATTTCCGGCAGGTGCCGTTGTTGTTGCACATCTCCACCGCGCCGAGGAAACCGCCCTGCGGCCCCGGCCAGGCGGACCAGTCCAGCGCCGGCGTCACACCCGGATCGGCGCGGTAGTCGGGCGGGTAGCGGAACAGGCTGCGGTCATCCATGCGCGGCGGGCGCACCACGCGGCCGGGGTTCATCAGCCCGGCCGGGTCGAAGGCGTCCTTCACCGCCTCGAAGGCGCGCACGATGCGGCTGCCGAACATCGCCTCGTGGAACTCGCTGCGGACGATGCCGTCGCCATGCTCGCCGGAATGGCTGCCCTTGTATTCGCGGACGAGCGCGAAGCATTCCTCCGCGATGGCGCGCATCTTCGCGACATCCTCGCCCTCCTTCATGTTCAGCACGGGGCGGACATGCAGGCAGCCGACACTGGCATGGGCGTACCAGGTGCCCTTGGTGCCGTGCCGCTCGAACACTTCGTTCAGCCGCTCGGTGTAGTCGGCGAGGTCGGGCAGGTCGACCGCCGTGTCCTCGATGAAGGAGACCGGCTTCCCGTCGCCCTTCATGCTCATCATGATGTTGAGGCCGGCCTCGCGCACCTCGGCGATGGCGGCCTGGAACCCGGCCTCGGTCGCGCGCACCACGGCGCCCGGATAGCCGAGATCGCCCATCATCTCGTCCAGCCGGTCGAGCTCGCGCAGCAGCGCGGCATCGTCATCGCCATGGAACTCGACGATCAGCAGCGAGTCCGGCTCGCCGAGCACGATGCGGTCGATGGTGGCGCGGTAGATCGGGATCGACCGGCCGAGATCGATCATGGTGCGGTCGACCAGCTCGACCGCCTCGGGGTTCAGCGTCACCAGATGCTCGCTGGCGGCCATGGCGGCGCGGAAGCTCGGGAACTGGCAGATGCCCAGCACCTTGCGCGGCTTGATCGGCGACAGCTTCAGTTGCAGCGCGGCGGAGAAGGCGAGGGTCCCCTCGCTGCCCACCAGCAGCCGCGCGAGGTTGCCGCGCCCGGCGGCGCGCGCCTCCGGCGTCAGCGCGTCGATGTTGTAGCCGCCGACACGGCGCAGCTGCTTCGGGAAGCGCGCGGCGATCTCCGCCGCCTCGCGCGTGCCCAGCGCCTCCAGCGCGCGCAGCAGGGTGGCGACGCTCTCCGGCGTCTCAGCCCCCGCCTCCAGCGCCGCGCCGAAGACATGGCGCTGGCCGTCCGGCAGGATGGCGTCCACCGCCAGGACGTTGTCCGCCATCAGCCCGTAGCGGATCGACTTACTGCCGCAGGAATTGTTGCCGGCCATGCCGCCAATGGTGCAGCGCGCCCAGGTGGAGGGATCGACCGGGAAAAATTTCTTCCGGCTCTTCAGGCTGTCGTTCAGGGCGCCGAGGGTGATGCCGGGCTCGACCCAGGCGGTGCCGGCGGCCTCGTCCACTTCCAGCACGCGGCGCAGATGCTTGGTGCAGTCCAGCACCAAGGCGCGGTTCACCGTCTGGCCGCACTGGCTGGTGCCGCCGCCGCGCGGAAGCACCGGCACGCCCTCCGCCCGGCAGATCGCCATGGCGGCCTCGACATCGGCGATGGTCTTCGGCACCAGGACGCCGATCGGCTCCATCTGATAGATGCTGGCATCGGTGGCGTAGCGGCCGCGATCGGCGGGGGCGAATTTCACCTCCCCCTCGGTCTCGCGCCGCAGCCGCGCCGCCAGGGCGCTGTCCCCCGGCCGATGCTTCGCGTGATGGATGGCGTTCATGCGGCAATCCTGGCGTGTGTCGTCCCGGCGCGACCCTAGCGCGGGCGCGCTTCCCTGTCCGATCTATAATGCTCATCAATCCGACAAGGCGAACTCATTGGCGCGGGACATGGGACGGCCCGTAAGACCATCGCCAGAACCCCGAGGGGAGGAGAGATCCATGGCCTATTTCCAGTCCAAGCCGACCGCCGGCCGGCATTTCCTGCAGATCCCCGGCCCGACCAATGTGCCGGACAAGGTGCTGCGGGCGCTGGACAATCCGACCATGGACCATCGCGGCCCGGATTTCGGGCTGCTGGGCGCGCAGATCCTGGAAAAGGTCAAGGCGGTCTTCAAGACCACCCAGCCGGTGATCATCTACCCCGCCTCCGGCACCGGCGCCTGGGAAGCGGCGCTGGTCAACACCCTCTCCCCCGGCGACACGGTGCTGATGTGCGAGACGGGGCAGTTCGCCTTCCTCTGGCGCGAGATGGCCGAGCGGCTGGGGCTGAAGCCCGAGCTGATCCAGACCGATTGGCGCCGCGCGGTGGACGTGCCCGGCATCGCCGCCAAGCTGCGCGCCGACACCGGCCACGCCATCAAGGCGGTCTGCGTCGTCCATAACGAGACCTCGACCGGCTGCACCAGCCGCATCGACGAAGTGCGCGCCGCGCTGGACGAGGCCGGCCACCCGGCGCTGCTGCTGGTCGACACCATCTCCTCGCTCGGCAGCATCGACTACCGGCATGATGAATGGGGCGTCGACGTCACCATCGCCGGCAGCCAGAAGGGGCTGATGCTGCCGCCCGGCCTGTCCTTCAACGCCATCAGCCCGAAGGCGCTGAAGGCGTCGGAGAGCGCCAAGCTGCCGCGCAGCTTCTGGGACTGGAAGCCGATGCTGGCCTCCAACGCCACCGGCTACTTCCCCTACACCCCGGCCACCAACATGCTCTACGCGCTGGACACGGCGCTGGACCTGCTGCTGGCCGAGGGGCTGGAGAATGTCTTTGCCCGTCATGACCGCCACGCCGAGGCCACCCGCCGCGCCGTGCGCGCCTGGGGCCTCGAGGTGCAGTGCGAGGATCCGCGCCACTATTCCTCGGCGCTGACCGCGGTGCGGCTGCCGGAGGGGCATTCGGCCAACGCGCTGCGCGCCGCCATCCTGGCGAAGTTCAACATGAGCCTGGGCAATGGCCTGGGCCGGCTGAACGACCGGGTGTTCCGCATCGGCCATCTGGGCGATTTCAACGACCTGGCGCTGATGGGCACGCTGAGCGGCGTCGAGATGGGGCTGCGCATCGCCGGCGTGCCACACCAGCCGGGCGGCGTGAAGGCGGCGATGGATTACCTGTCGGGGAACTCTTAAAGGCCGAAAAGGCTGGGGGAAGAATGAATTCTTCCCCCTTTCCTTCAGGCTGCCGCCGTCTCCCGGCCAGGCGGGACGATGCCCTGGGCCGGAGCGACCCGGCGGAGTGAAGCGGCCGCCGTCTCGGCCATGACCGGCAGCCGACAGAAAAAAGAAGGGGTGCAGGGGAATTCATTCCCCTGCGTTTTTTGATTCTGGCTTCGCCTTAGCAGGCCACCGGCTCCCGGATCAGCTCCCGGCATACCTCGGCGCCGATGCTGTAGGAGCGCAGCCGGGCGTCGTGGTCATAGATCATGCCGGTCAGCATCAGCTCGTCCACCTGGGTGCGTTCCAGGAATTCGGCGATCTGGCGCTTCACCGTCTCCCGGCTGCCGACCGCGGAGCAGGACAGCGAATTGCCCACGCCGGCCCATTCGGCCTCGCGCTGCAGGGCGGGCACGTCCTCGGCCGGGGGCGGCAGCTTGCCGGGCGTGCCGCGCCGCAGGTTGAGGAATTGCTGCTGCAGCGAGGTGAAGAGGCGCGCGCCTTCTTCATCACTCTCGGCGGCGAAGAGGTTCATCGCCGCCATGCTGTAGGGTTTTTCCAGTTGCGCCGAGGGGCGGAAGCCCTCGCGGTAGATCTCCAGCGCCTGCAGCATCGCCTGCGGCGCGAAATGCGAGGCGAAGGCGAAGGGCAGGCCGAGCGCGGCCGCCAGCTGCGCCGAATACAGGCTGGAGCCGAGCAGCCAGATCGGGATCTCCATGCCGGCGCCGGGCACGGCGCGCACCGGCTGGCCCTCCCGCGCCGGGGCGAACCATTGCTGCAACTCCACCACATCCTGCGGGAAGCTGTCGGCCTCGCCGGAGAGGTTGCGGCGCAGCGCCCGCGCGGTGCGCATGTCGGTGCCGGGGGCGCGGCCGAGGCCGAGATCGATACGCCCGGGGAAGAGCGCGTTCAGCGTGCCGAACTGCTCGGCCACCATCAGCGGCGCGTGGTTGGGCAGCATGATGCCGCCCGAGCCCACGCGGATGCTGCGGGTGCCGGCCGCCACATGGCCGATCACCACGGCGGTGGCGGCGCTGGCGATGCCGGGCATGTTGTGGTGCTCGGCCAGCCAGAAGCGGTGATAGCCGAGCGCCTCGGCATGCTGGGCCAGTTCGCGGGAATGATGGAAGGCGTCGGCGGCTTCCTCGCCCTGCTTGATCGGGGCGAGGTCGAGGACGGAATAGCGGATCATCAGGCGTGGCTCCCACAGGGGGTGCGAAGGCGGGGCCGGCGCGGCGGCCGGCGGGTCGGGTCCGATATGGGGAGCGGGCAGGGCGAAGGGCAGGGGTGCTTGGCAGCCATGCCCCTCCCACCCCAATTTGAGGGCAGCCAAGGAGAGCCAGAGCCATGACCCCTGAGATCGACGCCGCCACCCGCACCGAGCTGGAGGCCGCCGCCTTCCGCCGCCTGGTCGAGCATCTGCGCGAGCGCAGCGACGTGCAGAATATCGACCTGATGAACCTGGCCGGCTTCTGCCGCAACTGCCTCAGCCGCTGGTACCGCGAGGCCGCCGAGACGCGTGGCATCGCCCTGCCGGACCCGGCGGCGCGGGAGATCGTCTATGGCATGCCCTACAAGGAGTGGCAGGCGAAGCACCAGAAGGAGGCGACGCCGGAGCAGAAGGCGAAGTTCGCCGCGCAGAACCCCGGCCACTGAGCCAGGGACGGGCGGGCGCCGGCCCGCCCCCGACTGCGCCATTGAGGAACCGGCGCCGGCCGCGCTATACCCCGCCGCCTCGGCCCCCGGGCGGGCATGATCGGCCTGGGGGAAAACGCGCGGTGGGCCAAGGGCTTGCCGCTGGAACTTACGGAGCGGCTTGATGTCCGACGCGGCGGAACACGAGGAACAGGACACCGAGGTCGGCGGCATCGCCGCGGACCGGCTGCGCTCGATCATCGAGCGGGTGGAGCGGCTGGAGGAGGAGCGCAAGGCGCTCGCCGACGACATCAAGGACATCTTCGCCGAGGCGAAGTCGGCCGGCTTCGAGGTCAAGGTGATCCGCCAGATCATCCGCCTGCGCAAGCAGGAGCCGGCCGAGGTGGAGGAGCAGGAGACGCTGCTCGACCTCTACCGCCGCGCCCTCGGCATGTGATGCGGCGGGGCGGGGTCCGCCCCGCCCGCCGTGGCCCGCCGGTGTTTCCGCCGGGCCCTGGACAAGTTTCTGTCACCCCGGCGGGGCTTGAACCGGGCGGGCCGCCGCTCTTTCTTGCCCGGCAGGCCCGGCCTGCCGCCGGCCCGCCCGGCCGCAGCCTCTCCATCGCCGGCTGGTCCATCCCGAGCGCCGGAGTCTGCCCTTGCGCGCCACCCCCCTCGCCAGCACCCTCGCCACCGTCTTTGCCCTGCTGTTCGGCTATGCGCTGCTGCAGATGGGCAACACGCTGCAATCCTCCCTGCTCACCGTGCGCGGCGGGCTGGAGGGGTTCAGCGCCACCGAGATCGGCCTGGTCGGCAGCGGCTTCTATCTGGGGCTGATGGCGGGGTCGCTGCGCGGCGAACGGCTGGTGCAAGCGGTGGGCCATACCCGCGCCTTCGCGGCGCTGGCGGCCATCGCCTCCTCGGTGCCGCTGCTGCACCTGATGCTGGTCGATCCCTGGCTCTGGCCGCTGGGGCGGGCGCTGACCGGCTTCTGCTTCGCCGGGCTGTTCATCGTGGTCGAGAGCTGGCTGAACGGCGCCGCCTCCACCGCCGTGCGCGGCCAGCTGCTCAGCATCTACGGCATGACCGGCATGATCGCCGGCGTCGCCGGGCAGATGCTGCTGACCGCGGCCAGCCCGCGCGGCTTCGTGCTGTTCTGCCTGATCTCGATGATCATCTCCTTCGCGCTGGTCCCGGTGGTGCTGTCGCGCGCCCAGGCGCCGGCCGATCCGGGCGGGGAGGCGCGGCGGCTCGACCTGCGCTGGCTCTACGCGCTGTCGCCCTTCGGCGTGGTGGCGGCCTTCCTGGTGGGGGTCAGCACCGCCTCCTACTACTCGCTCGGGCCATTGTTCGCGCAGCGGCTGGGGCTGCCGGCGGGGCAGGTGGCGGTGTTCATGGCCTGCGGCTCGCTGGGCGGCTTCATCGCCACCTGGCCGATGGGCTGGCTGTCCGACCGCATCGACCGGCGCGGGCTGATCGTCGGGCTGACGCTGGTGGCCGCCGGGGCGCTGCTGGCCATGGTGCTGCTGGTGCCCGACCACCCGCCGACCTGGCTGACCCTGAGCCTGGTGGCGCTGTTCGGCGCGCTGGTGATCCCGACCTACAGCCTGGTGCTGGCGCATGTGAACGACCATGTGCCGCCCGGTGGCTTCGCCGCCGCCTCGGGCGGGCTGCTGATCCTGTGGGGCGCCGGCTCCGCCCTCGGCCCGGTGCTGGGCGGCTTCGCCATGTCCTGGCTGGGCAATGCCGGGCTGGGCTGGCTGATCCTCTCCGCCCAGGCCGGCATCGCCGGCTGGGGGCTGTGGCGCATGCGCCGCCGCGCCGCGCCGCAGGAGAAGGAGAGCTTCCTGGTGATGCCGGTGCAGCCGGTCACCACCACACTGGTGGCGGTGGCGGAGGATGCCGCCATCGACCGCAAGGAGGCCGAGGCGGCGCAGCCCTGAGCCACCGCCGCCGCGCCCCAGGGTCGAGGGCGCGGCGGTGGCCGAAAACCAGGGGTTGTAACCGGCGGCGGATGCGCCTATCTGATGTGCCTGGCGGTCGGAAGGCCCGCCCTGGGCCATGCGGCCCGGCAGGCGAGACCCGCCAGAGCGGTGGCATCGTCGCAGGAAGTTCCTGCAACCCTTTGCCCCGCATCGCGTTGTTGGCCGGCATGAGACCGGCCACGCTCGCGAATACCCTGACAACCCAACGACGTGACCGGGTGGCGCCGATCAGGCACCACGTCCCGGAGAAAGATATGTACCTGACCCATCCCATCCCCACCCCGGCCCAGCTCGCGATCAGCGCGGCGCCCGCGGTGTCCCAGTCCCGCCCGTCCGTGGCGTCGCCGGCGCTGTCGCAGCAGGCGCTCACGGCCGGCCTGTCCCAGGCCGAGATCCGCCAACTGGTGCTCGACATCATCGGCTGAGCCGGCGTCCTGCGGGCAGGGCCCGCAGCGCGTGGCGCCCAGGCGGCATGGCCGCCTGGCGAGGGCCGGAACTCTCATCCGGCCAAAGCGGGCGCACCGCCCGCCACCGGGCGGCAACGCCGCCCGGACACCTCCCCTGAAAGACGGATCAGTCGTAGAGCCGGGCAAGCTGCGCCGCGTGCTCCTGCAGCACGATGCGCCGCTTGACCTTCATGGTGGGCGTCATCTGGCCGTTCTCCACGGTGAAGGGCGGCACCAGCGCGAAATGCCGGATCCGCTCCACCCCCGACAATTTGCCGTTCACCCGCCGCAGCGCGGCCGCCACCGCCGGCTCATCCTGCTTGTCGGCCGGCACCAGCAGGGCGCTCAGCGCCGGGCGGCCCTCGCCAGCCACCACCGCCTGGGCGATCTCCGGCTCGGCCATCAGCAGGCTTTCCAGCCGGGCGGGGCTGACCATCTCGCCGCCCAGCGTCTTGATGAAGTCGCGCTTGCGGTCGGTGATGCGCAGGCGGCCCTCGACCAGCTCGCCCACATCGCCGGTGTGCAGCCAGCCTTCCTCGCCATCCGGCAGGGGGCGCACCGACTGCGCCGTGGCCTCGGGCTGGTTCCAGTAGCCATCCATCACCAGATCGCCGCGCACCAGCACCTCGCCATCCTCGGCGATGCGGAGCGTGACGCCGGGCAGGGGGCGGCCGACCGAGCGCCGGTCATTGTCCCAGGGGACATTGACGCTGATCACCGGCCCGGCCTCGGTCTGGCCGTAGCCCTGCAGCACCGGCAGGCCGAGCGCCATGAAGAAGCCCGACAGGTCCGGGTCCAGCCGCGCGCCGCCCGAGACCATGGCGACCAGCCTTCCGCCGAAGCGGCCGCGCACCTGGGCGCGCACCAGCCGGTCCAGCAGCGGGTCCTGCAGCCGCTCGGCCAGGGAGAGCGGCTCGCCCTCCAGCCGCTTCAGCCCGATGCGGCGGGTGCGCTCGAACAGCTCGCGCTTCAGGCTGGACTGCTTCTCCAGCCCGGCCAGCAGCCGGGCGCGCAGCACCTCGAACAGCCGCGGCACGGCGGTCAGCACATGCGGGCGGATTTCTCCGAGTTCGGCCGAAAGCTTCTCGGCGCCGCGGCTGAACACCACCTCCAGCCCGAAGGAGCACAGCAGGTAGATCACCGTGTGCTCATAGGCGTGGCTGAGCGGCAGGAAGGAGAGATAGCAGGCGTCCTGCGGCAGGTTCAGCCTGCGGATGAAGTCGGTGATGCCGCGGCGGTTGGCCAGCATGGCGCGGTGCGGCAGCATCACCCCCTTGGGCGGGCCGCCGGTGCCGGAGGTGTAGATCAGGCAGGCCAGCCGCCCGGCCGGGATCTGCTCCACCTCGGCATAGAGCATGGCGAGGTCGCCGCGCGTCTCCGCCAGCGCCGACCAGGGCGTGCTGCCCGTGCTGTCCTCCATGCAGACCAGCAGGTCGAGCCCGCCGATGCCGGCGGCCTCGCCCACGCTTTGGGCCAGCCGGGCGGTGGAGACGATGGCGGCGCGGGCGCCGGAATCGCGGATCAGATGCGCGTGGTCGGCGAGCGTGTTGGTGGTGTAGCCGGGCACGGTGACGGCGCCGATCGCCATCAGCGCCATGTCCGCCACCAGGAATTCGGGGCGGTTCTCCGCCACCAGCAGCACGCGGTCGCCGGGGCAGATGCCGCGCGCCCGCAGGCCGGCGGCGGCCGAGGCCACCTGCAGGGCGAACTCCGCCCAGCTCAGGCTGCGCCAGGCGCCGCCGCGCCAGTAGCGCAGCATCGGCCGGTCGGGCCGTGAGCGGGCCTGGCCCAGGATCAGGGCGGGCAGGCTGGTCCAGTTTTCCTCAGCGGGCATCGGGGGCGCGGTGTCCTCTGGAAACGGCGGGGTGGCCGGCATCGCGCCGGGCCAGGGCAGTCGCCGCCCGGCGCCGGGCCGGGGGGAAGCGTTGAGGGCCGGTCTGCTGCCGGCCTGGCGGGCAAAACCCGCGCGGCGGGCGGGCCGCGGCGCAGGATCGGGCAGGGGGGCGCTTGGCCTGCCCGCCCAGGGGCTTATATCGGGTGGAGCAGAACCACAACCGCAAGGCGTCCCGTGCAGCTGACCCATCTTCTCCCCGCCTCCCATGACACGGCCGCCCGCCAGGGCGGGAGCGGTGAGGCCGGGGCGCTCCCGGTCTGGGATCTGTCCGATCTCTATGCCGGCTCTGGCGACCCGCGGCTGGAAGCCGACCTTGCCCGCGTGGAGGCCGAGGCGCGCGCCTTCCACGAGGCCCATGCCGGCAAACTCGAAAAAATGTCCGGCGACGCCCTGGCCGAGGCCATCGCCGCCTATGAGCGGATCGAGGAGGTGCTGGGCCGGGTGATGTCCTATGCCTCGCTGGTCTTCGCCGGCGATGCGCAAGACGCCGCCAATGGCCGCTTCTACCAGACCATGCAGGAGCGGGTGACGGCGATCTCCAGCCACACCCTGTTCTTCAGCCTGGAGCTGAACAAGCTCGACGAGGCGGTGCTGGAGAAGAAGTTTTCTTCCCGTGCGCTGGCCCGGTACCGGCCTTTCCTGCGCGACCTGCGCGTGTTCCGCCCGCACCAGCTCTCCGACGAGGTGGAGCGCCTGCTGCACGAGAAGGAGGTGACCGGCCGCGCCGCCTGGAACCGCCTGTTCGACGAGACCGTCGCCGGCATGGAGGTCAAGGTCGGCGAGGAGGTGCTGAACGTCTCCGGCGCGCTGAACAAGCTGTCCGACCGCGACCGCTCGGTGCGCGAGGCGGCGGCCAGGGGCGTCTCGGCGGCGTTCGGCGAGAAGGCGCGGCTGTTCACCCTGATCACCAACACCCTCGCCAAGGACAAGGAGATCATCGACGGCTGGCGCCACTATCCGCGCCCCGGCAGCAGCCGCAACCGCGCCAACATGGTCGAGGATGCGGTGGTGGACGCGCTGGTGGACGCGGTGGTCGCGAGCTTCCCGGCGCTGTCGCACCGCTACTACGCCATGAAGGCCAAGTGGCTGGGCCTGCCCAAGCTGCAGCACTGGGACCGCAACGCCCCCCTGCCGGCCGAGGATGACAGCCAGATCCCCTGGGACGCGGCGCGCGACCGCGTGCTCTCCGCCTACAGCGCCTTCAGCCCGGAGCTGGGGCGGATCGGCAAGGAATTCTTCGACAAGCCCTGGATCGACGCGGCGCTGCGCCCCGGCAAGTCGGGCGGTGCCTTCGCCCACCCCACCGTGCCCTCGGCCCATCCCTATCTGCTGCTGAACTACCACGGCAAGTCGCGCGACGTGATGACGCTGGCGCATGAGCTGGGCCATGGCGTCCACCAGGTGCTGGCGGCGAAGCAGGGCTACCTGATGTCCGGCACGCCGCTGACGCTCGCCGAGACGGCCTCGGTGTTCGGCGAGATGCTGACCTTCCGCGCCGTGCTGGATGCCGAGACCGACCCGAAGCGGCGCCGCGCCCTGCTGGCCGGCAAGGTCGAGGACATGCTGAACACGGTGGTCCGGCAGATCGCCTTCTACCGCTTCGAGACCCTGCTGCACGACGCCCGCCGCAAGGGCGAGCTGTCGCGCGAGGAGATCGGCGCGCTGTGGATGCGGGTGCAGGTGGAGAGCCTCGGCCCGGCCTTCGAGTTCACGCCGGATTACGAGATCTACTGGTCCTACATCCCGCACTTCATCCACACGCCCTTCTATGTCTACGCCTACGCCTTCGGCGACTGCCTGGTGAACGCGCTCTACGGCGTGTTCCAGGAGGGTGGGGTGAAGGACTTCCAGGCCAAGTACCTGGAGCTGCTGAAGGCCGGTGGCACGCTGCGGCACAAGGAACTGCTGGCGCCATTCGGGCTCGACGCCTCGGACCCCGCCTTCTGGCACAAGGGCCTGAACGTCATCGCCGGCTTTATCGATGAATTGGAGCGCGAGGATGGCTGAGGAGCGCGAGGGCAGTTCCCTCTTCGGTGAGCTGCGGCGGATGGCGCGCACCTCTGGCGCGGTGGGCGGCATCGCCGCCCGCGTGGCGGGGGAGCGTTTCCTCGGCATCAAGACCGACCGGGCGGTGCATGCCGGCGACCTGAAGGCGGTGCTGGGCGGGCTGAAGGGCCCGCTGATGAAGGTGGCGCAGTTCCTGACCACCATCCCCAACGCCCTGCCGCCGGAATACGCCAAGGAGCTGGCGGCGCTGCAGGCCAACGCCCCGCCGATGGGCTGGGCCTTCGTCCGCCGCCGCATGGCGAGCGAGCTGGGCCCCGACTGGCAGAGCCGCTTCGCCAGCTTTGGTCAGGAGGCGGCGGCGGCGGCCAGCCTGGGGCAGGTGCATCGCGCCACCCTGCCGGATGGCCGCCTGGTCGCCTGCAAGCTGCAATACCCGGACATGCCGAGCGTGGTGGAGGCCGATCTCCGCCAGCTGAAGCTTGCCATGAACGTCTTCGCCCGGATGGACGACGCCATTCAGCATGACGACGTCTATGTCGAGCTGTGCGACCGGCTGCGCGAGGAGCTGGATTACGAGCGCGAGGCGGCGCAGATGCGGCTCTACCGCCGCATGCTGGCCGATGAGCCGACGGTGCGCACGCCCGAGCCGATCGAGGGCTATTGCAGCAAGCGGCTGCTGACCATGAGCTGGCTGGATGGCCGCCCGATCCTCGACCGCCTGGCCGAGGACCCCTCGCAGGAGGAGCGGAATGCCTATGCCACCGCGCTGTTCCGCGCCTGGTACGTTCCCTTCTACCGCTATGGCGTGATCCATGGCGACCCGCATCTGGGCAACTACCAGGTGCGGCAGCCGACCGAGCACAGCCCGGCGGGTATCAACCTGCTCGACTACGGCGCCATCCGGGTCTTCCCCTCCAGCTTCCTGCGCGGCGTGGTCATGCTCTATGAGGCGCTGCGCGACCAGGATGACGAGAAGGCGGCCGAGGCCTACCGCATCTGGGGCTTCACCGATCTCTCGAAGGAGAAGATGGAGGTGCTGGGCCTCTGGGCGAAGTTCCTGCACGAGCCGCTGCTGGATGACCGGGTGCGGCCGATCCAGGAGAATGACGACCCGGATTTCGGCCGCAAGGTCGCGGCCGAGGTGCATGCCGGGCTGAAGCGCACCGGCGGCGTGCGGCCGCCACGGGAGTTCGTGCTGGTGGACCGGGGCGCGGTCGGGCTGGGCAGCGCCTTCCTGCGGCTGAACGCGCGGCTGAACTGGCACCGGCTGTTCAACGAGCTGATCGAGGGCTTCGACGCCGATGCGCTGGCCGAGCGGCAGCAGACGGCGCTGCGCGAGGCGGGGGTGCCGCCGGTCGTCTGAGAAATTTTAAGTATTTAAGAATCTTCTTTTTCTGAAGAAAAAGAAGAAAAAAGACTTCTTTCAGTTTGGTGTCCCGCCTCAGGCCATCAGCGGGGCGCCAACTGAAAGAAAGTTTTTGGTTCTTTTTTCAAAAAGAACAATTTTCTTTTATCCTACAACAACCCTGTCGCCCTGAACGACAGGTGCCGCCCATTCCCCACGATCAGATGGTCGTGCAGCGCGATGCCCAGCGTGGCGGCGGCGGCGCGGATCTCGGCGGTCATCTCGATATCGGCGGCGCTGGGGGTGGGGTCGCCGCTCGGGTGGTTGTGGACCAGGATCAGCGCGGTGGCCTGCAGCTCCAGGCAGCGCTTCACCACCTCGCGCGGGTAGACGGGCGTGTGGTTGACCGTGCCGCGCGCCTGGGCCTCGTCGGCGATCAGGCGGTTGCGGCTGTCGAGGAACAGGATGCGGAACTGCTCCACCCGCTCCCGCGCCAGGGCGGCGTTGAGATAGCCGGTCAGCTTCTCCCAGTTGTTCAGCACGGGCTGGTCCATCACCTCGGCCCGCATCAGGCGCAGCGCGGCGGCCTGGGCGGTCTTCAGCGCGGCGATGCCGGCCTCGCCCAGGCCCTCCACCTGGCGCAGCTCGGTGGCGGGGGCGGCGAGGGCGTTGGCGAAGCTGCCGAAGCGCGCCAGCAGGGCGCGCGCCACCGGCTTGGTGTCGCGCCGCGGCAGGGCCAGGAAGAGCAGCATCTCGATCAGCTCATGGTCGGCCAGGGCGTCGGGGCCGGCCTGGAGCAGCCGCGCGCGCATGCGGGCGCGGTGGCCCTCGGCGGCGGAGGCCAGCGGCCGCGGCACCGGCGCGCCGTCAAGCTCGATCAGCGTCGGCAGGCCGATGGCCGCCTCCGCCATGCCGCGCATCTTGCGCATGCGACATCCTCCCTCGCCGCAAGGTTGAGCGGGGCGGGGGCGGGTTGTCCAGCGAAGAGCGCTCAGGGTGTGCCGAACACCATCTGGTGCATCAGCCGGCCTGGCAGCAGGGTGAAGCCGCCGGTGACGACCAGGGCCAGCAGGAAAAGCGCCAGCATGGCGCGGCGATGCGTGGTGATCCGGCCCGCCAGGGCGGCGAACACCGCCATCGGCACGGTGACCAGGACCAGCAGGGAGAGCAGGTGGATCCAGGAATAGCGGCCCGGCGCGGCGACGCCGGTGATGCCGAAGGAGGTCAGGGCGGTGACCAGCATCAGCAGCGCCCAGCTCCGGCCCAGATGGCGATGCGGGGCGCCGCCCTTGCGCCGGGAGAGTTGCAGCAGCCCGAGCAGGAAGGCGCCGAGCGCCGCCGCCACATGCGCCTGCACCACCAGGGGTGCCGCCAGCAGCGGGGCGAGGCTCATGCGGGGTTCAGCCTGCGTAGGGCGGCTTGTGCAGGCCGGCGGGGGAGTGGGTGAACACCTCGCAGCCGGTCTCCGTCACGCCCACCATGTGCTCGAACTGGGCGGAGAGGCTGCGGTCGCGGGTCACCGCCGTCCAGCCATCGTCGAGCACCTTCACGTCCGGCTTGCCGATGTTCACCATCGGCTCGATGGTGAAGAACATGCCGGGCTTCAGCACCGCGCCCTCGCCGGGGCGGCCGAAATGCAGCACGTTCGGCGCGGCGTGGAAGGTGCGGCCGATGCCATGGCCGCAGAAATCGCGCACCACGCTGAAGCGCTGCTTCTCGACATAGCTCTGGATGGCGTGGCCGATATCGCCCAGCCGCGCGCCCGGCTTCACCGCGGCGATGCCGCGCAGCAGGCTCTCATAGGTGACGTCGAGCAGCACGCGCGCCTTGGTGCTGGCCTGGCCGGCCACATACATGCGGCTGGTGTCGCCATACCAGCCATCCAGGATGACGGTGATGTCGATGTTCAGGATGTCGCCATCCTGCAGCGCCTTCGGCCCCGGGATGCCGTGGCAGACCACGTGGTTGATCGAGATGCAGGTGGATTTCGGGTAGCCCCGGTAGCCCAGGCAGGCCGAGACCGCGCCATGGTCGCGGATGAACTGGTCGCAGAGATCGTCCAGCCGCTCGGTGGTGACACCCGGCTTCACATGCGGGGTGATCATGTCGAGCGTCGCCGCGGCCAGCTGGCCGGCACGACGCATCCCCGCGAAATCTTCCGGCGCGTGCAGCGTGATCCGCCGCGCCTCGGCACCCGATTGTTCCATGGGGCGGGAAGATGCGCGGGCCGCGCCCCGGTTGCAAGGCGCGGCGCGCGCGGATCAGGGCTACGCCGGGGTGGGGGGTCTGGCGCTCAGTGCGGCTTGTCGCCGCTGCGGTGCTCCACCGTGCCCAGCGCCGTGGCCAGCGGCACCTGGCCGCTGCCGCGCGGCGCCGGCTGCGGCTGGTTCGGCCCGGGCGCCCAGCCGGTCAGGGTCAGCAGCTCCAGCGGCACCGGCAGCAGCCCCTCGGCATCGCGCGGCAGGGCGCCGAGCGCCAGCGGGAACAGGGCGCGCGGCGGGGTGCGCGGGTCGCGCGCGCGCACCGCGTTGCTCTCGCCCGCCGCCTGCAAATCGCGCAGCAGGGCGAGCGGCGTGCGGTAGCGCAGCCCGATGCGCTCGCGGTCGGCCACCGGCATGGCGAAGCCGGCGCGCTGCAGCAGGGCGGCGCCGTCGCGCAGCTCGGGGAAGGGGGAGATGCGCGGGCTGAGCCCGTCGCGCAGCCCGGATTCGGCCGCCGCCAGGGCTTCCCGCAGGGGCTGCAGCGTGCCCAGCGCCGGCAGCGAGGCCAGGAACAGCCCGTCCGGCGCCATCGCCCGGCGGATCTGCAGCAGCGCGCCGGGCAGGTCGTTCACCCAGTGCAGCGACAGGCTGGCCACCACCAGGTCGAAGCTGCCGGGGGCGAAGGGCAGCCATTCCTCGTCCCCCGCCAGCGGCAGGCCGCCGGCGCGCCGCGCCATGCCGGGGGCGAGGTCCATGGAGACGACGCACGCCACCCCGCGCGCCCGCAGCGCCGGCGCCACCACGCCCCGCCCGCCGAGGTCGAGGGCGCGGGTGAAGCGGCGGGTGGTGTCGTCCAGCCGGTCCAGCAGCCGCTCGGCCGCGTCCTCCAGCACCGGGGCGACGCGGTCGATGCCGGGGGCCGCGCGCTCGCGGCGCCGCCGCACCAGGGACCGGTCGAAGACCTGCATGGCATCGCTCATGCGCCCCAGGTGCGGCATCGCCGGGCGGCGCGCAAGCCCGGAGGCACGGCGCCTGTTGCGGCGGGGTGGGGCGGAAGGCTACGATCACGAAATAGTGAGGTCATCATGATGCCGCCCGACTGGCGCGGCCTGGCCCGGCGGGGCGGCGCGGGCGCGCTGCGGCTGGGCGG
>NZ_GG770778.1:940208-945217 GCF_000164635.1 Pseudoroseomonas cervicalis ATCC 49957
CGCCGCTTCCAGGCCCGCCCGCCGCGCCGCAGGCCGCCGCCGGCCCGATGCCGGCGCAGCTGATGGCGCTGCTGCAGCGCATGCGGGCCGAGGTGGAGAAGAACTGCGATTATGTCGGCGAGGATTTCGCCGAGGAGGCGCGGCGCATGCACCGCGGCGAGAGCGAGCGCCGTGGCATCTATGGCGAGACCAGCGATGCCGAGGCCGAGGCGCTGAGCGAGGAGGGCATCGACATCGCCCGCCTGCCCTGGGTGCCGCGCTCCGACGGCTGAGGCTAGGCCGCGCCCCCGGCCGCCACGGGGGCGGCGAAGCGCACCCGGCCCTCGGCATCGATCGGCCAGTCCGGGTTCCAGGCGATCTCCCAGGCATGGCCGTCCGGGTCGGCGACATAGCCGCGCAGGCCGCCATGCGGCGGCGCCTCGGCGGCGCGCAGCAGCATGCCGCCACTGGCCGCCAGCCGTTCCAGCAGCGGCTGCACCTCGGCCGGGGTGCTGACATTGTGCGCCAGGCTGAAGCCCGAGGAGGTGGCGGGCAAGGTGCGGCGCAGATCCTCTTCCAGCGCCTCCCGCCGCCACAGGCCGAGCACGAAGCCGTTCATCTGGTAGAAGGCGATCTCCGGCGCCTCGAAGACCGGTTGCCAGCCGAAGCCCTCGGCATAGAAGCGCCGGGCGCGCGCCGGATCGGCGACGCCCAGGGTGATGACCGCCACGCTCTGCTGCGCCACGCTCCGCGCTCCCTTGCCCAGTGCGGAGAGGCTAGCATCGCCACGCCCTGGCCACGGGGTCACGAGGCGTTCAGCCGGCTGGCCTGTCCGGCGCGGGCCCGGCCGCCTGCCGCAGCCGGGGCGCCAGGGCGCGCAGCGTGTCGCGCAGCCGGGCCAGTTCCTCGACCGGCAGGCCGGCGGCGCAGGCCATGCTGGCCGGGAAGGCTGCCGCCACCGGCCGCAGCGCCTCGGCCTTCGGCGTCAGCCCGATGCGGACGATGCGGGCATCCCGCGCGTCGCGCCGGCGCGTCACCCAGCCCGCCGCCTCCATGCGCTTGAGCAGCGGGGTCAGCGTGCCGCTGTCGAGGAACAGCCGCTCCCCCAGTTCGCGCACCGAGCGGTCATCGCCCTCCCAGAGCTGCAGCAGCACCAGGTATTGCGGGTAGGTCAGCCCGTGCGGCTCCAGCAGCGGGCGGTAGGCCTGGCCGAAGGCGTGCGCCGCCGCGTAGACGGCGAAGCAGAGCTGGTCCTCAAGCGGCAGCGGGGCGGCGGTGTCGGTCAAAGAGAGGCTCCTGTCTGCCGCGAATATATGGCGCACAATGGGATTGACAACGAATCGCGGGCAATTAGATTGTCCGCAATCGAAAGCCGCGACAGCGGCCGGCCCCGAGACCGCAGAGGAGAACCGAGCCATGAAGATCCTGTACCGCACCCGCGCCACCGCCACCGGCGGCCGCGACGGCGCCGCCCGCAGCGAGGACGGGCTGCTCGATGTCCGCCTGGCCGCGCCCAAGGAGCTGGGCGGCGCCGGCGGCGCCACCAACCCGGAGCAGCTCTTCGCCGCCGGCTACTCGGCCTGCTTCATCGGCGCGATGAAGTTCGTGGCCGGGCAGCAGAAGCTGGCCCTGCCGGCCGATGTCTCGGTCACCGCCGAGGTCGGCATCGGCCCGCGCGACGATGGCGAGGGCTTCGGGCTGGAGGTGGTGCTGGCCATCGCCCTGCCGGGCATGGAGCAGGCGGCGGCGGAGGCGCTGGTCGAGCGCGCCCACCGCGTCTGCCCCTACAGCCACGCCACGCGCGGCAATATCAGCGTGGCCAGCCAGGTCACCGTCTGACGGGGAACGGGGAGGGCGGGGGAGGGGTCTTCCCCGCCGCCTCAGTCGCGCCGCGCCGCGACGATGTAGTTGATCCCGACATCGCGGCTCTCCCGCCACCGCCGCCCGCCCAGGCTGGCGCTCATGCCGGCGATGTCGGTGACGCGCAGCCCGGCGCGGCGCGCCTCCGCCCCCAGCTCGGCCGGGGTGACGAACATCCGCCAGTCATGCGTCCCGCGCGGCAGCAGCCGCGCCACATACTCGGCGCCCAGCTTGGCGAACAGGAAGGAACGCGGCGTGCGGTTCAGGGTGGAGAGGAACACCATCCCCCCCGGCCGCACCACCGCCGCCAGCGCCGCCAGGAAGGCCGCGCGGTCGCTGACATGCTCGATCACCTCGAGCGAGACCACGGCGTCGTAGCGGCGGCCCTCGGCGGCCAGCGCCTCCGGCGTCGCCTGGCGGTAGTCGATGGAGAGGCCCGACTGCGCCGCATGGGCGCGCGCCGCCGCCAGCGCCCCCGGCGCCGCGTCGATCCCGGTGACGCGGGCGCCGAGCCGCGCCAGCCCCTCGCTGGCCAGCCCGGCGCCGCAGCCGACATCGAGGATTTCCAGGCCCGAGAGGTCCTCGCCCGGCCGGCCATGGGCGGCGGCCAGGCGGCGGGCGATCCAGCCGCAGCGCAGCGGGTTCATCCGGTGCAGCGGCGCCATCGGCCCGGCGGGGTCCCACCAGCCCCCGGCCAGGGCGTCGAACTTGGCGATCTCGCCCGGCAGGGCGGTGGTCTCGGCGGTCATGGCGCGAACTCCCGGCAATCGGCGCGTGCGTTCGCGGTTGCGGCCCCGCGCGCTCGCCGTTATCTGTCCCAGCCCCGCGCCGGCCGCAACCGTGGCCGGTCTTATTCTCGGACCCCGATCCTTCAGAGCCCGCATGGCACGCATCGTGATGAAGTTCGGCGGCACCTCCGTCGCCGACCTGGACCGTATCCGCAACGTCGCCAACCGGGTCAAACGGGAAGTCGATGCGGGCAATGAGGTGGCGGTGGTGGTCTCCGCCATGTCCGGTGTCACCAACCAGCTGGTGAAGTGGTGCCAGGAGCTTTCGCCCCTGCACGACGCCCGGGAATACGATACCGTCGTCGCCACCGGCGAGCAGGTGACGATCGGCCTGCTGGCCATCGCGCTGCAGACCATCGGCGTCGATGCCCGCTCCTGGCAGGGCTGGCAGGTGCCGATCCTGACCGATGGCGCGCATGGCAAGGCGCGGGTCGAGGAGATCAAGGGCGAGGCGCTGATCGCGCGCATGCAGGCCGGCCAGGTGCCGGTGGTGGCGGGCTTCCAGGGCATCGGCCCGGACAACCGCGTCACCACGCTGGGCCGTGGCGGCTCCGACCTCTCGGCGGTGGCGATCGCGGCGGCGGTGAAGGCGGATCGCTGCGACATCTACACGGATGTCGATGGCATCTACACCACCGACCCGCGCATCGTGCCGCGCGCGCGCAAGCTGCCGGCGGTGGCCTATGAGGAGATGCTGGAACTGGCCTCGGTCGGCGCCAAGGTGCTGCAGACGCGGTCGGTGGAACTGGCGATGAAGCAGCGGGTCCGGGTGCAGGTGCTGTCCTCCTTCGAGGACAAGCCGGGCTCGATGGTCGTGGATGAGGATGAGATCGTGGAACAGCCGCTGGTGACGGGCGTCGCCTATTCCCGCGACGAGGCGAAGGTGACGCTGCGCCGGGTGCCGGACAAGCCCGGCATCGCGGCCGAGGTGTTCGGCCCGCTCTCGGCCGCCAATGTCAATGTCGACATGATCGTCCAGAACCTGGGCGCCGACGGCACCACCGACATGACCTTCACCGTCGGCAAGACCGACCTGCCGCGCGCCCGCGACGTGCTGGAGAAGGCCCGCCCGACCATCGGCTTCGAGACGGTGATCGCCGATCCGGAGGTCGCCAAGATCTCCATCGTCGGCATCGGCATGCGCAGCCATGCCGGCGTCGCCGCCACCATGTTCAAGACGCTGGCGGAGAAGGGCATCAACATCCAGGTGATCTCTACCTCCGAGATCAAGACCTCGGTGCTGGTCGGCGCCGAATACACCGAGCTGGCGGTGCGCGCCCTGCACAGCGCCTACGGGCTGGACGCGGAAGGCTGAGCATGGACGCGCAGACTGACCTGACGACGGCGCCGGGCGCCGACGCGATCGACGCGCTGATGGCGCGGGGTGCCGCCTTCCTGGGCACCCGCCACGCCATCCTGGGCGGCGCCATGAGCTGGGTCAGCGAGCGCAACCTGGTGGCCGCCCTGTCCAATGCCGGCGCCTTCGGCGTCATCGCCTGCGGCGCGATGATGCCGGACCGCCTGGCCGAGGAGATTGCCGCGACCCAGGCGCTGACGGACAAGCCGTTCGGCGTGAACCTGATCACCATGCACCCGAACCTGCTGGAGCTGGTGCAGGTCTGCCTGGATGCGAAGGTCGGCCATATCGTCTTCGCCGGCGGCATCCCGCCCGGGCCCGCCATCAAGGCGGCCAAGGAGGGCGGCGCCAAGGTGATCTGCTTCGCGCCCGCCCTGGCGCTGGCCAAGAAGCTGGTGCGCTCCGGCGCCGACGCGCTGGTGATCGAGGGCTCCGAGGCCGGCGGCCATATCGGCCCGGTCAGCCTGACCGTGCTGGCGCAGGAGATCCTGCCGCATATCCGCGACGTGCCCGTTTTCGTCGCCGGCGGCATCGGCCGGGGCGAGGCCATTCTTTCGTATCTGGAGATGGGCGCGGCCGGCGTGCAGCTCGGCACCCGCTTCGTCTGCGCGACCGAATGCGTGGCGCACCCGAACTTCAAGCGCGCCTTCCTGCGCGGCGCCGCGCGCGACGCGCTGCCCACCGTGCAGCTGGACGAGAACTTCCCGGTGATCCCGGTGCGCGCCCTGCAGAATGAGGGCACCAAGCGCTTCCTGGAGCACCAGGCCGCCGTCATCGCCCGCTTCAAGGCGGGCGAGGTGACCAAGGAGGCCGGCCAGCTCGAGATCGAGCATTTCTGGGCCGGGGCGCTGCGCCGCGCCGTGGTCGATGGCGATGTCGAGCAGGGCAGCCTGATGGCCGGCCAGAGCGTCGGCCTGGTGACGAAGGAGCAGCCGGCGGCCGAGATCATCGCCGAGCTGCTCGACCAGGCGCGCGCCGCCCTGCTGGCCCGCCGCGCGGGCGTCTGACCCGGGGCCTGGCGGCGG
>NZ_GG770778.1:945864-955436 GCF_000164635.1 Pseudoroseomonas cervicalis ATCC 49957
CCCGGTCGCCCCCGGCGTGACCGGCCCAGGCACGCAGAATGGCGTGCCTGTGGCGCCGGGCACCATCACCCCGGCCCCCGCTGCGCCCGCCCCGCCGCCGCTGGCACCCTCCGGCGCCGCCGAGTCGCCGGCCGGGAACGGCCAGGCCATCGTGCTGCGCGCCTCGCAGGATTCCTGGGTGCAGGTGCGCGACTCGCGCAGCGGCCGGGTGGTGTTCAGCCGCGTGCTGCGCCCCGGCGAGACCTATGATGTGCCGCAGGCGCCGAACCTGGTGCTGACCACCGGCAAGGCCGAGGCCCTGGCCATCGAGGTGGGCGGCGTGCCGAGCCCCGCCATGGCCGAGCAGGTCGGCGTGCGGCGCGACATCCCGCTGGATGCCGCCCGGCTGCGCGACGCCCAGCCCGGCCAGCTGCCCACCCGCTAGCGCCGCGCCGGCGGGGCTGCCCGCCGGCGTGTCTTGGCCGGGCGCCGCTCTGCTGCCATATCGGCCCCATGCCCCAGCGGAAGGCCTGAACCGCCATGTCCTATCGCCCCTACCAGCAGATCCTGCGCCGCAAATCCCGGCAGATCCGCGTCGGCAAGGTGCTGGTGGGCGGAGACGCGCCGATCTCCGTCCAGACCATGACCAACACCCCCACCGAGGATGCCGCGGCCACCATCGCGCAGATCCGCCGGGCGGAGCTGGCCGGCGTCGACATCGTGCGCGTCTCCTGCCCGGACGAGGCCTCGACCGCCGCGCTGGCCGAGATCGTGCGCGAGGTGAATGTCCCGATCGTGGCCGACATCCACTTCCACTATAAGCGCGCGCTGGAAGCCGCCGCGGCCGGCGCCGCCTGCCTGCGCATCAATCCGGGCAATATCGGCAGCAAGGAGCGGGTGAAGGAGGTCGTCAAGGCCGCCCGCGACCATGGCTGCTCGATCCGCATCGGCGTCAATGCCGGCAGCCTGGAGCGCCACCTGCTGGAGAAATATGGCGAGCCGAACCCGGAGGCGCTGGTGGAAAGCGCGCTGTGGCACGCCGCGCACCTCCAGGAGCTGGATTTCCACGAGTTCAAGATCAGCGTGAAGGCGTCCGACGTCTTCCTGGCGGTCGCCGCCTATCAGCAGCTGGCCGAGGCCTGCGACCACCCGCTGCATATCGGCATCACCGAGGCGGGGGGGAAGCGCACCGGCACGGTGAAATCCTCGATCGGCCTGGGCAGCCTGCTCTGGGCCGGCATCGGCGACACGCTGCGCGTCTCGCTCTCCGCCGAGCCGGAGGAGGAGGTGCATGTCGGCTGGGACATCCTGAAGTCGCTCGGCATCCGGCATCGCGGCGTCAAGATCATCTCCTGCCCCTCCTGCGCCCGGCAGGGCTTCAACGTCATCGAGACGGTGGCGGCGCTGGAGGAGCGGCTGGCGCATATCGAGGTGCCGCTGAGCCTGTCGATCATCGGCTGCGTGGTGAACGGGCCGGGCGAGGCGCTGATGACCGATATCGGCGTCACCGGCGGCGGCAATGGCCGGCACATGGTCTATGCCGCCGGCAAGACCGACCACACCATGGGCCAGGAGGGCATGGTCGACCACATTGTCGGCCTGGTCGAGGCGAAGGTGGCGGAGATCAAGGCGGCCATGCCCAAGGATGGCGCGGCCGCCGACAACGAAGGCGGGCACCCGGCGCCGGGCGCCCCCAGCAAGCAGGCAGCGGAGTAACGGCGTTGAGCGGAATGCAGCCGGTTCGTGGCACCAAGGATCTGATCGGCGACGCGTTCCGCCGCCACCACCATGTCGTCGAGACGGCGCGCCACGTCACCGGCCTCTATGGGCTGGAGGAATGGGCGACGCCGATCTTCGAGGCCACCGGCGTCTTCGCCCGCACCCTGGGCGACACCTCCGACGTGGTGACCAAGGAGATGTACAGCTTCGAGGATCGCGGTGGCGATTCCGTCACGCTGCGGCCCGAGGGCACGGCGGGCATCTGCCGTGCGCTGGTCTCCAACGGGCTGACCCAGGGCGGGCTGCCGCGCAAGGTCTTCTATGCCGGCCCGATGTTCCGCTACGAGCGGCCGCAGAAGGGCCGCTACCGCCAGTTCCACCAGATCGGCGCCGAGATCCTGGGCGCGGCCGAGCCGCTGGCCGATGCCGAGGTGATCGCCTGCGGCTGGCAGATCCTGCAGCATCTCGGCATCGATGACGGGGTGGTGCTGGAGATCAACACGCTGGGCGACGCCCCCAGCCGCGACGCCTATCGCGCCGCGCTGGTCGCCTATTTCACCGCGCACCGGGACAAGCTCTCCGCCGACAGCCAGACGCGGCTGGAGAAGAACCCGATGCGCATCCTCGACAGCAAGGATGCCGGCGACAAGGCGCTGGTGGCCGATGCGCCGACCATCTTCGAGCACCTGACGCCCGAGGCCGCGACCTTCTTCGAGAAGGTGCTGGGGCATCTGGACCGCTTCGGCGTGCCCTACCGCAAGAATCCGCGCATCGTGCGCGGGCTCGACTATTACAGCCACACCGCCTTCGAGTTCGTCACCGACCGGCTGGGCGCCCAGGGCACGGTGATGGCCGGCGGCCGCTATGACGGGCTGGTGCAGGAGATGGGCGGCCCCGCCACCCCGAGCGTCGGCTGGGCCGCGGGCATCGAGCGCCTGTCCGAACTGCTGGCCGAGACGCCGGAGGCGACGCGCCCCGTGGCCGTCATCCCGGTCTCCGAGGCCGAGGAGGGCCCGGCGCTGGCGCTGCTGCAGATGCTGCGCGCCAGCGGCGTGCCGGCCGAGATGGCCTACAAGGGCAATCTGAAGAAGCGCATGGAGCGGGCCAACCGCATCGGCGCGCAGGCGGCCGTCATCCTCGGCGAGAGCGAGGTGGCGGAGAATGTCGTGCTGGTGCGCAACCTGCAGGATGGCACGCAGGAGCGGGTCGGGATCCCTGGCCTGCTCTCGGCGCTCGCCGCCGCCGGGGTGGTGGACGCCATGCTGGAGCAGGTGGTCGAGGGGCTGGAACTGGTCGCCGAGGATGGCGAAGAAGAGAACTGAAAAAGATCTGGGGGAATGAATTCCCCCAGACCCCCATCTTCTTTTTATCAGGCTGCCGCGCCCCGGTGGCCAGGCGGGACGCCAGCCGACAACGGAGGCTGGCCCTGACAGAAAAAAGAAGGGGGCTTGGGGGAAATTCATTCCCCCAACCTGCCCTTGGAAAGCACGCATGAAACTGCCGGAAAAGCTCGACCGCCTGCTCTACCGCGCCGATGAGCTGCGGGCCCTGCTGGAGACGGCGGAGGGCGCGCAGGTCGGCGCGCTGGCCAAGGAGCTGTCCGAGCTGGAGCCGCTGGTCGCCCAGGTGGAGGCGCTGCGCGCCGCCGAGCGCGCCCGCGACGAGGCCGAGGCGCTGCTGGCCGACCCCGAGATGCGCGAGCTGGCCGAGGCCGAATACTACGCCCAGCGCGACGCCGTGCCGGTGCTGGAGCGCGAGCTGCGGCTGATGCTGCTGCCCAAGGACGCGGCGGATGCCGGCAGCGCCATCCTGGAAATCCGCCCCGCCGCCGGCGGCGACGAGGCCGGGCTGTTCGCCGCCGAGTTGTTCGCCGCCTACCAGAAATACGCCGCCGCGCGCGGCTGGCGCTTCGGCGTGCTGGATTACGACGAGTCGGAGCTGGGCGGCATCAAGGGCGCGGTGGCCGAGGTGGAGGGGCAGGGGGTCTTCGCCCGGCTGAAATTCGAGAGCGGGGTCCACCGCGTGCAGCGCGTGCCGGCGACCGAGACGCAGGGGCGCATCCACACCTCCACCGTCACCGTCGCCGTGCTGCCGCAGGCGGAGGATGTGGATGTGCAGATCAATGAGAGCGATCTGCGCATCGACACCTACCGCGCCAGCGGCGCCGGCGGGCAGCATGTGAACAAGACCGACAGCGCCGTGCGCATCACCCACATCCCCACCGGCACGGTGGTGGCGATGCAGGAGGAGCGCAGCCAGCACAAGAACCGCGCCAAGGCGATGAAGGTGCTGCGGGCCCGGCTGTATGAGGCGCAGCGCAGCCAGGCGGTGGCCAGCCGCTCGGCCGACCGGCGCGCCCAGGTCGGCACCGGCGACCGGTCGGAGCGCATCCGCACCTACAATTTCCCGCAGGGGCGCGTGACCGACCACCGCATCGGCCTGACGCTGCACAAGATCGACCGGGTGATGCAGGGCGAGATGGACGACATCATCGACGCGCTGATCGCCGAGGACGAGGCCGCGCGCCTCGCCGCCGAGGGTGTCTGACTGCGCCGACCCCGCCGGCACGGTGGGGGCCTTCCTCTGCCGCGCCGGGCAGCGGCTGCGCGCCGCCGCCATCGAGGCGCCGCGGCTGGAGGCCCGGCTGCTGCTGGCCGAGGCGATGGCGACCAGCCAGGAAGCCCTGTTGCGCGAGCCGCGCGCGGCGGTGGCGCCCGACGCCGCGTCCCGCTTCGCCGCGCTGCTGCAACGCCGCCTGGCGCATGAGCCGATGGCCTATCTGCTCGGCCGCCAGGGCTTCTGGACGCTGGAGCTGGAGGTCTCGCGCGACACGCTGATCCCGCGCGCCGATTCGGAAGCCATCGTCGAGGCGGCGCTGGAGGTCTTTTCCGGCCCCGGCGGACGGGTGCTGGACCTCGGCACCGGCACGGGCTGCCTGCTGCTGGCGGTGCTGGCGGAGCGGGCAGGGGCCTTCGGGGTGGGGGTGGACCTGTCCCCCGGCGCGGCGGCGCTGGCGGCGCGCAACGCGGCGCGCAGCGGGCTCGCCGGGCGGGCCGCCTTCCTGGCCGGGGATTGGGATGCGGCGCTGGCCGGGCGCTTCGACCTGGTGCTGTCCAACCCGCCCTATATCGAGAGCGCCGTGGTGCCCGGGCTGATGCCGGAGGTGGCTGGGCATGAGCCAGCGCGGGCGCTGGATGGCGGGGCGGATGGGCTGGACGCCTACCGGGTGATCGTGGCGGCGCTGCCGCGCCTGCTGGCGCCGGGCGGGCATGCGGTGCTGGAGCTTGGCCAGGGGCAGGCGCCGGCGGTCTCGGCGCTGGCGGCGGCGGCGGGGCTGGCGAGTCGCGGGCTGCGGGCCGATCTCGGCGGGGTGGAGCGCGCCCTGGTTCTGGCTGCCCGCTGAAAAAAACCGTTTGGCGCTGCAGCGCGGTGCGACTAGGGTGGCCTTGCGGACCCGGGCGGAGTGCCCCCCGGCAGGACCCGCCGGGGTGGCCCATATGGCAAGGTGCCATCGCCCTCCGGCGCCGCAGCGATGCAACACCATCAGCCAGTGCCCCAGGGGCGAGACGGTCCTTTCCGGTCCGGTCGCCCGCAGGGCGCCAGCATGAGACGGCGAACGCAACACCGATGAACATGAAACGCATGCGCGGCCGCGGCGGCCATCGCCACGGTGGCGGGGGCGGCGGCGGCGGCGGCGGTCAATTCCGCCAGAACAACCACCAGCCGATGAACCGCAACCATGTGTTCGACTCGAACGGGCCGGACATGCGGCTGCGGGGCACCGCCCAGCAGCTTTTCGAGAAGTATCTGCAGCTCGGCCGCGACGCGACCGGCGCCGGCGACCGCGTGATGGCCGAGAGCTATTTCCAGCACGCCGAGCACTATTTCCGCATCCTGAACGCCATGGCCCAGGCCGCGCAGGCCCAGGCGCCGCGCCGCCCGCAGAACGGGGCCGAGGGCGGCGAAGGCGGCGATGCGTCGTCCGAGGCGCAGGCCGAGATGAACGGCCAGCCCAGCTATGAGGGCGAGGCCGAGGGCGCCGAGCAGCGCGAGACGGTTCAGTAAAAAAGCGGTTCTTTTTAAAAAAAGAACCAAAAACCTTTTTTCAGTTTGGCGTCCCGCCTCAGGCCAGAGGCGGGACGCCAACTGCCAAAGTCTTTTTGCTTCTTTTTCTTCAGAAAAAGAAGATTCTTCCCTTAATTCGGAACCTCTTCCAGCGCATCGCCGATGGCGACGCGCCCGCCTTCCTCCACGGTCGCGTGCACGCCGAGATCGGCATGGCCGAAATGCTCGCGCAGCAGGCGGGGGATATCGAGGTCGCGTTCCCCGGTCTGCAAATTCACCTGGGTCGCCGGGCAGCGCACCGTGCGCTTGAACACGGCGAGCCGGGCGCCGCCCAGCAGCACCTCCCGCCCCACCCAGTCGAACTCCGCCCAGGCCGGCAGGCCGCTGAAATAGACGTTGGCGCGGAAGCGCAGCGGGTCCAGCTCCTGGCCGATCGCCTGCTCCAGCGCCGCCAGGCTGGCCAGGTTGATCAGCGAGACGCCCTTCTTCTTCTGGTCGGTGAAGGCGTGGCCCGGGGCCTCGGTGAAGCGGGGGGTGCCGCGCGCCTCCTCGCCCAGGTAGCGGGTGAGCGCGGCGCCGAGCGTGGCGCGGCCCTCCTCGGTGGCGGTGTCGGCGCTGAGCGGCGGCTCGCCGGGAATGCGCAGGGCGAGGCGGCCGCTGCGCTCGTCATAGGCGGAGGCCAGCAGCGCCAGCTTCGCATTGGCCATCAGGCAGGCGAAGTTCTGCTTGGGCAGGAAGCGCGGCGCCGCCTCCTCGAAGGGGGCGTCGCCCTGGACCAGGGCGAAGCGCCGGTCCTGGGGCAGGCACTCGCCGGCGGTGAGCTCCACCTCCTCCAGCGCCTCGGCCGAAAGGCCCTTCACGGGGTAGCGGTAGAGACGCTCGACGCGCATCGGTTCAGCTCCTGATTTTCCGGCCGCGGCCCCTTGAAGCGGCGCGGCATGGCCTACCACATCCAAGCACGAGCGGTGGCTGGCGTCGCCTTCTGAGGGGCGCCGGAGCACCGGTTGCCTCGGAGGAGGGACATATGGACATCGAGAAATTCACCGAGCGCGCCCGCGGGTTCCTGCAGGCCGCGCAGACCATCGCGATCCGCGAATACCATCAGCGTATCACGGCCGAGCACCTGCTGAAGGCCCTGCTGGACGACGAGCAGGGCGCGGCGGCGGGGCTGATCCGCGCCGCCGGCGGCGACCCCGCCCCGGTCAAGGCCGCGGTCGAGGCCGAGCTGTCGAAGCTGCCCAAGGTGCAGGGTGGCGGCGCCGGCCAGCCGCAATTCATGCCCGACATCGTGCGGGTGCTGGATGCCGCGCAGCAGCAGGCGGCCAAGGCCGGCGATGCCTTCGTGGCGCAGGACCGGCTGCTGGTGGCGCTGGCCGCGAGCGACACCCCGGCCGGCCGCGCGCTCGCCAAGGCCGGCGCCACGGCGCAGAAGCTGGAGGCGGCGGTCGAGACGGTGCGCAAGGGCCGCAAGGTCGACAGCGCCAGCGCCGAGCAGCAGTTCGACGCGCTGAAGAAATACGCCCGCGACCTGACCGAGGCGGCGCGCAGCGGCAAGCTCGACCCGGTGATCGGCCGGGACGAGGAGATCCGCCGCACCATCCAGGTGCTGGCCCGCCGCACCAAGAACAACCCGGTGCTGATCGGCGAGCCCGGCGTCGGCAAGACGGCGATCGTCGAGGGGCTGGCGCTGCGCATCGTCAATGGCGACGTGCCGGAGGCGCTGAAGGAGAAGCGCGTGCTGGCGCTCGACCTCGGCGCCATGGTCGCCGGCGCCAAGTATCGCGGCGAGTTCGAGGAGCGGCTGAAGGGCGTGCTGACCGAGATCGAGCAGGCGGCCGGCGAGGTCGTGCTGTTCATCGACGAGATGCACACGCTGGTGGGCGCGGGCAAGGCGGATGGCGCCATGGACGCCTCCAACCTGCTGAAGCCGGCCCTCGCCCGGGGCGAGCTGCACTGCATCGGCGCGACCACGCTCGACGAATACCGCAAGCATGTGGAGAAGGACGCGGCGCTGGCGCGGCGCTTCCAGCCCGTCTTCGTGGGCGAGCCGAGCGTGGAGGACACCGTGTCCATCCTGCGCGGCATCAAGGAGAAGTACGAGCTGCACCATGGCGTGCGGATCGCCGACTCCGCGCTGGTGGCGGCGGCGACGCTGTCCAACCGCTACATCACCGACCGCTTCCTGCCCGACAAGGCGATCGACCTGGTGGATGAGGCGGCGAGCCGGCTGCGCATGCAGGTGGACAGCAAGCCCGAGGAGCTGGACGAGGTCGATCGCCGCGTCCTGATGCTCAAGATCGAGCGCGAGGCGCTGAAGAAGGAGGAGGACGCCGCCAGCCGCGACCGGCTGGAGCGGCTGGAGCGCGAGCTGTCCGAGCTGGAAGAGAAGTCGGCGGCGATGACGGCGGCCTGGCAGGCGGAGAAGAACAAGCTCTCCGCGGCCCAGAAAGCCAAGGAGGAGCTGGACCGCGCCCGCACCGAGGTGGAGCTGGCGCAGCGCCGGGGCGACTATGCCCGGGCCGGTGAGCTGACCTACGGCATCATCCCGACGCTGGAGAAGCAGATCGCGGCCGCCGGCGACGATGGCCGGCTGGTGAACGAGGCGGTGACCGAGGAGGGCATCGCCGCCGTGGTCAGCCGCTGGACCGGCATCCCGGTCGAGAAGATGCTGGAGGGCGAGCGAGCCAAGCTGCTGCGCATGGAGGACCAGCTGCGCAACCGCGTGGTCGGCCAGGAGGAGGCGCTGGAGGCGGTGTCCAAGGCGGTGCGGCGCGCCCGCGCCGGGCTGCAGGACCCGAACCGGCCGATCGGCTCCTTCCTGTTCCTGGGTCCCACCGGCGTCGGCAAGACCGAGCTGACCAAGGCCATCGCCAGCTTCCTGTTCGACGACGAGAAGGCGCTGCTGCGCATCGACATGTCCGAGTACATGGAGAAGCACGCGGTCAGCCGGCTGATCGGCGCCCCCCCGGGCTATGTCGGCTATGAGGAAGGCGGTGCGCTGACCGAGGCGGTGCGGCGCCGGCCCTATCAGGTGATCCTGTTCGACGAGGTCGAGAAGGCGCATGAGGACGTGTTCAACGTCCTGCTGCAGGTGCTGGATGATGGCCGCCTGACGGACGGGCAGGGGCGGACGGTCGATTTCCGCAACACCCTGATCGTGCTGACCAGCAATCTCGGCTCCGAGATCCTGGCGGCGCAGCCCGAGGGCGAGGATGTGGATCTGGTCCGCGGCCAGGTGATGAACGTGGTGCGCGGGCGGTTCCGGCCGGAATTCCTGAACCGGCTGGACGAGATCGTGCTGTTCCGCCGCCTGGCGCGGAAGGATATGGGCGCGATCGTGCAGATCCAGCTCGGCCGGCTGCGGCAGCTGCTGGCGGACCGCAAGATCTCGCTGGAGCTGGACCAGGCGGCGACCGACTGGCTGGCCGAGGCGGGCTATGACCCGGTCTATGGCGCGCGGCCGCTGAAGCGGGTGATCCAGCGCAACCTGCAGGACCGGCTGGCCGGGCTGCTGCTGGAGGGCAAGGTGGCCGATGGCAGCACGGTGCGGGTGAGCGCCGGCGCCGAGGGGCTGGAACTGGCCGTCTGAGGATTTTTTGACGGTCCGGCGATTTTTCGGTGAAACCCGTTTGACAGGGACGGGAGGCGGACGTAAAAGCCGCCTCCCGACGCTGAGGCATCTCGGAAGAGACGACAAAGCGAAGGGCGCCGAAGAAAACTTCGGCGGGGTGCTTGACCGGCGAAGAGAGTTTCGCTAGATACGGCGCCCCGCTGAATGACAAATCGGTGGACGCTCTGGCCGCGAGGCC
>NZ_GG770777.1:0-10116 GCF_000164635.1 Pseudoroseomonas cervicalis ATCC 49957
GCTCGGCCGCGGCGGTCAGCTGCGCCACCAGGGCGGTGTCGTCGCCGGCGGGCTCGGCCCCGGTCTCGGCCAGCCCGGCCATGATCACGCGGATGGTGTCGATCGCCGCCAGCACGGCGGTGATGCCGTCCTGGGTGACGGGGATGTCGCCATCACGATACAGGCCGAGCAGGGATTCGGCGGCATGCGCGACCGCCTCGAGCCGGGAGAGGCCGAGGAAGCCGCAGGTGCCTTTGACGCTGTGGACCATGCGGAAGATGCGCGCCAGGATCTCACTGTCCTCGGAAGCGCGCTCGAGGTCCACCAGGGCGGTGTCCAGCTCGGCCAGGGCCTCGTTGGTCTCCGCCAGGAATTCCGCAATGAGGTCGTCCATGCCGCGAATCCTAGTTGTGCCGGGGCGGCAGGGTGGCGCGGAGTTCGGACCAGCTTGTTAACCTGCCGCTCATCTTCGCACGGAGATTGGGCGGAAAATGCCCGGCCGGGGCGGGGCTCGGTCCCGGCGGCGGGGGCGGAGTGACGCGAACCGTAAACATCTCGTTCATAAACCCGGTCCAGGGTATGGGTGCTGCCCCAGGATCGGGCGGAGAAGGATGGTACGGCGGATGATCCGCGCGGTGACCCTCCTCCCGGCCAGGCCCTGCCCATGTGAGGGCCCTGGCCGCACCGCCTAAAAGCAGGCGGTGTCGCTGAGCAGGAACCAGCTCCCATGGCCAATTCGGTCATCACGAACTCCGGCGCGAAGGTCGCGCTGCAGTCGCTGAACAAGATCAACCAGCAGCTCGACACCACCCAGAAGAAGGTGTCGACCGGCTACAAGGTGTCGGACGCCAAGGATGACGGCGCCGCCTATGCCGTCGCCCAGAAGGTGCGCGCCGACGTCACCGGCCTGAACTCCGCCAACGACCAGCTCGGCGGCGTGAACGGCTTGCTGACCAGCACGCTGAAGGCGGTGGACACCGTCTCCAACACGCTGGCGACCGATGTCAGCAACGTGCTGACCAAGCTCTCGGACTCGAATCTCGATGCCGAGACGCGCAAGCAGTACACCGAGCAGTTCAAGTCGCTCGCCAAGCAGATGAACACCACGCTGCAGGATGCGAGCTACAACGGCACGCGCCTGCTGTCCTCGACCGCGACCGACCCGCTGACGGGGAATGCCTATTCCGGCGGCTCGATGGCGGTGACCCGCAACGAGAAGGGCCAGAGCTACACCGTCAATGAAAGCGGTGCGACGGCCGACCAGATGAGCTTCACCGCGAACATCAGCGGTGGCGCGGTGGCGGCGGGCGCGACCAGCGGCCTGGTCGGCGTCCGCTACTACGACGCCGATGCGGACACGGATAACCTCATCGAGGCCACCGACGTGGTCACCGGCGACGCTGCCAGCACGAGCGGCAGCCTGGACGACATCGTGTCGATCTCGGCCGGGGCCGCCAAGGCCCTGCTGCAGGGCAGCGTGCAGGTCGATGACGGCGCCGGCGCGAAGACCACCACGGCGGTCGACGCCGTGATGGTGGATGGCGTCGTGCTGAAGACCTTCACCGCGGTGAAGGAAAGCAGCAACGCCGCGCAGAACCAGCTGGGCAACGACAGCAAGTTCGTCTCCAACCAGATGACCTACAACAGCGCCCGCATCGACGCGATGGAAGAGGGCCTGGGCTCGCTGGTGGATGCCGACCTCGCCAAGGAATCGGCCCGGCTGACCGCGCTGCAGACGCAGCAGCAGCTGGCGACCACCGCGCTGTCGACCGCCAATTCGGCGCCGCAGGTGCTGCTCTCGCTGTTCCGGTAATCCGCCGGGCGCCGCCGCGGGGCGGTGGCTGACCGGGCCGGGGGCGCCGCCGCGCCCCCGGCCTTTCTCGCTCCGGCCAGGCCGCGGGGGAGGGGCTGGCCGCATGGGCGCCCCGCCGGGGGCCGTTTCTGCCCGCCGGTGCGGCGGCTTTTTTCGGAGCCAGGCCGCTCTTCCCGAAAATGGTAAACATGCCGTTCATAAACCCGGGCGAGCCTCGCATCGCCGCCCCAGGATCGGGTGGAGACGGACGGTACGGCGGATGATCCGCGCGGTGACCTTCCTTCCCGGCCAGACACCTCCAGAAAAGACCGGAGGTTATGGCCGCGCCGCCTAAAATCAGGCGGTGCCGGTGAACAGGAATGAAGCCATGGCCAACTCGGTCATCACGAACTCCAGCGCGAAGGTCGCGCTGCAGTCGCTGAACAAGATCAACCAGCAGCTCGACACCACCCAGAAGAAGGTGTCGACCGGCTACAAGGTGTCGGACGCCAAGGATGACGGCGCCGCCTATGCCGTCGCCCAGAAGGTGCGCGCCGACGTCTCCGGCCTGAACTCGGCCAATGACCAGCTCGGCGGCGTGAACGGCCTGCTGACCAGCACGCTGAAGGCGGTGGACGCTGTCTCCACCACGCTGACCTCCGAGGTCAGCAACGTGCTGACCAAGCTGTCCGACTCGAATCTCGATGCCGAGACGCGCAAGCAGTACACCGAGCAGTTCAAGTCGCTCACCAAGCAGATGAACACCACTCTGCAGGATGCGAGCTACAACGGCACGCGCCTGCTGGGCAGCACCGACACCGACCCGCTGACCGGCCAGCCTTTCGAGGGCAAGCCGATGGAGGTCACCCGCAACGAGAAGGGGCAGACCTACACCGTCAATGCGAGCGGCACGACGGCCGACCAGCTGAGCTTCACGGCCAGCATCGGCGGTGGCGCCAGCGCCGCCGTGCCGGCGCCCGCCGTGGCGGCGGATGGCCCGAATGTCGCGAGCTTCGCGACCGGCTCGAACGTCGCGACCAGCTCCGAAGGTGCCATTCCGGCGAGCGGCAGCCTCGACAGCATCACCTCGATCAGCGCCGCCGAGGCCAAGGCGCTTCTGCAGGGCCGGGCCGAGGTCCAGACCGACCCCGGCCCGCCGCCGGTGACGGAGATGCAGGATGTCGACATGGTGCAGATCGGCGGTGCCGGCGGTGCCGTGCTGAAGACCTTCGTCTCGCTCACCGCCCAGGTGAACTCGACGCAGAACGAGCTCGGCAACGACAGCAAGTTCATCTCCAGCCAGATGACCTACAACAGCGCCCGCATCGACGCGATGGAAGAGGGTCTGGGCTCGCTGGTGGATGCCGACCTCGCCAAGGAGTCGGCCCGGCTGACCGCGCTGCAGACGCAGCAGCAGCTGGCGACCACCGCGCTGTCGACCGCCAACTCGGCGCCGGAAGTGCTGCTCTCGCTGTTCCGCTAAGCCGGACAGGGTTGAAGGGCGCCGCCAAAAGGCGGGCCCCGCCGGGCCGGACGGAGCGATACCGTCCGGCCCTGATTCCTGACAGAACCCGAACCACACACGGGGCCCCGCGTCCCGCCGCCATCAAAACGAGAGGCTGGTATCGTGTCCGCACACCATTTTCAGGCCCAGGCGCTGCGCGCCTATGGTGTCGTGAAGGCCGCGAGGTCGCTGCGGGAGCAGGAGGCCGAGGTCTACGCCCTGGTCTCGGGCCGGCTGCGCGTGGCGATCGAGGGCTCCGAGATCGACAGGGTGCGCGCCCGCGCCGATGCGCTGCGCCTGTTCTCCACCGTGCGCATCCTCGTCCTGCATGAAAGCTGCGAGCTGCCGGCGCCGCTGCGCGGCCAGATCGTCTCGCTCTGCCGCGTCGCGATGCGCGAGGTGGAGAAGGAGGACGCGGCCGATCTCGGCTTCCTCGCCGATCTCTGCGACAGCTTCGCCGGCGGGCTGATGGGCCGCGCCCCGAGCCCGGCAGAAACGGCGCCGGCCGAGACGGGCGCCGCGGCATGAGCGAGACCCGTTCCCCGCGCGGCTCCGGCCGCCTGGTGCTCGACCTGCGCGCCGGCGACCGCATGCTGGTCAATGGCGCGGCGCTGCAGTTCAAGACGCGCACCAGCGTCATGCTGTCCAACCGCGCGCGCTTCCTGTTCGGCAAGCAGATCATGTCGCCCGAGGATGCGCGCACGCCGGCGCGGCGCGTCTACTTCGCCATCCAGGCCGCCTACATCGCCGAGGAGGAGGAGCGCGACCAGTATGTCGGCCACGCCCGCCTGCTGGCCGATGAGTACGCCGCCGCGACGACCTCGCCCACGGCGCGCAACGTGCTCGCCCAGGCGATCGCCGATCTCGAGACCGGCGATTGCTGGGAGGCGATGCGCCGCGTGCGCGTGCTGTTCGCGCATGACGACGCCATGCTGGGCGAGGCGGCCCTCGCCGCGCCCGTGGCCGCGCCCCGGCCGGGCTGAGGCGCCGGCCGGTGCCGATCAACCCGTATATCGGCGTGCTGTTCGGCTACGGCTCCGATGGCGGCACGGTGATGAGCGGGTCCGAGCGCATCGGCCTCTACAAGCAGACGCTGAAGAACGAGGACAAGGCGACCGAGCGGCTCAGCAAGGACGCTGCCATCACCCGTGACCTCGACCGGCTGCAGAAGGCGATCGACAAGGCGAAGTCGCCCGAGGAGCTGCTGAAGGACCCGACGGCGCGGCGCGTGCTGTTGGAATCCTTCGGCCTGGCCGGGCAGGAGAACAATGTCGGCCTGGCCGTCAAGGCGCTGACCGCCGATCTGTCGAAGGACGGCAACCTGCCCTCGCGCCTGACCAACAAGGCCTGGTCGGCGGCGGCGACGACGCTGGACTTCGCCAAATCCGGCCTGGACAAGCTGCGCGACCCGAAGGTCTTCGCCGAGATCCGCGCCAACTACATCGAGTACAAGCGCGTCGACGAGGTGTCGGCGCAGAGCCAGCCGGTCGCCGATGCGCTGCATGTGCGCTCGATGGAAGACAAGACGCCCGGCGTCTACAACATTCTCGGCGACAAGATCCTGCGCCGCGTCGCGCTGACCCTGGCCGGCCTGCCCGAGACGATCGCCTTCCAGTCGATCGAATCCCAGGCGCGCCAGCTCGAGAAGCGGATCGACCTGAAGCAGTTCGCGACGCCCGAGGGGCGCGAGAAGCTGATCCAGCGCTATCTCGTCATGGCGGGTGACGAGACCACCTCGGCCAGCCTGATCTCCTACACCGTCTGATCTGGCGCCGCGGGCGCGGGGCCGCGCGGCCCAGCCGCTCCGCGGCGGACCCCGTTCTTCACCCCCCCCTTGCGTACACCGCCGCCCGCCTGCCAGGTGCGCGTCGCACCGGCTGGGCGGGTGCGGCACCCCGGGCCGGTGGCCTGACGTCCCCCGCGCCCATGCTGGCCACGACGATGGCGGCCTGTCGCGGCACGGGCATGGTGGCGCCCAGGAGGCTCTTGCGCGCGGCCATGCAAAAGGCCCGTCCGGTGACCGGACGGGCCTTTCCTGCGCCGGCGGGGCGGGCCGCGGCGGCCCGCCCGAGGTCAGGCGCGGATCGCCACCAGGAACTCCGAGGCGCGGCCGCGCAGCTCGTTGGCCTGGCCGGCCAGCCCCTCGGTCGCCTCCAGCATGCCGCCGGCGGCCTCGGCATCGTTCACCGCCGCCTCGCGCACGCGCGCGATGCGCTGGGTCACCGTGCCGGTCGCCTCAGCCACCTGGCTGGCGCTGCGCGCGATCTCCTGCGTCGCGGCGCCCTGTTGCTCGACCGCGGCGGCGATCGCCGTCGAGATCTCGTTGGTGCGCTCGACCGTGCTGCCGATGCCGCGGATGGCCTCCACCGCGCGGCCGGTCACCGACTGCATCTCGGCGATCTGCGTGCTGATCTCCTCGGTGGCGCGCGCCGTCTGCCCGGCCAGGTTCTTCACCTCGGAGGCGACGACGGCGAAGCCCTTGCCGGCCTCGCCGGCGCGGGCCGCCTCGATCGTGGCGTTCAGCGCCAGCAGGTTGGTCTGGCCGGCGATGTCGCCGATCAGCCGCACCACGTCGCCGATGCGGGTCGCGCTCTCGGCCAGGCTGCGCATGGTGGCGTCGGTGGAGCGCGCCTCCTGCACCGCGCGGTCGGTGACCTGCGCCGCCTCGCTGACGCGGCGGGTGATCTCGACGATGGAGGCGGCCATCTCCTCGGCCGCGGCGGCCACCGCCTGGACGTCGGCATTGGCGCGGCCGGCGGCCTCGGCCACCATGCCGGCCTCCTGGCCGGACTGCTTGGCGCTGGCCGTCAGGCGGCGGGCCGCCTCGCGCATCTCCTGCGCCTGCGCCACCACATGCTCGACCGTGCCGCTCACCTGGCCCTCGAAGGTGTCGGCCAGGCGGGCCTGCTCGGTCACCAGCGTCCAGACCAGCATCGGGCCGACATAGCCGCCCTGGCTGTCGCGGATGGCGGAGACGCTGAGGTCGATCACCTCGCTGCCCATCTTCATGCGCTCGCGATGCGGCAGGTTGGCCGCGTCGGAGAGCAGGGCGCGCTGCGCCGCCGGGTCGGCGTGGAAGATGTCGAGATTGCGGTTCGGCACCTCCTCCGGCGCGCAGGGCAGCGCGTCGGCCACGTGGTCGGAGAGGATCTCGCGCATCCGCGCGTTCAGGTAGGTGATGCGGAAATCCTTGGCCGGGTCGGACATCATCACGCCGGCCGGCATCTGCTCCAGCATCTGGCGCTGGGCGAAGGCCTCGCCCACCGTCGCGCGCAGCGCCTCGACCGCGCCGGCGATGGCGCCGATCTCGTCGCGGCGGTTGCGGTCCGGCACGGTGACGGCGGCATTGCCCTCGGCGATGCGCGACAGCACGGTGGAGAGCCGGCGCAGCGGCGCGCTGATCGCGCCCGAGGTGGCGAAGCCCGCCAGGATCAGCACCAGGGCGATGGCGCCGCCGGCGATCAGCGTGTCCTGCTTGACCTGCGACAGCGCGGCCTCGACGGCGCGGTGGCGCTCATTGGCGTCGGCCTCCATCGCCTGCGACACGGCGCTCAGCCCTTCCTCCAGCCGGGCGCGGGCCGGATCGGCGCGGCCCTGGCGCAGCTCGGCGATGGCGGCCATGCCGGTCACCATCTCCTCCGAGGCGGTGGCGATGGTGGCGCTGGCCGTGCCCATGCGCTCCACCTCGGTGCGCAGGCTGGGCGAGAGCGGGCCGCTGGAGACGCCCCGGAAATGCACGCGCTGCTGCGCCACGGCGCGGCGCAGCCGGCGGGCCTGCTCCTGGTCCTCGGTGCCGATGAAGCGCTGCACGGCGGCGCGCAGGTCGTTGACCGCGCCGTGATAGGCCATCAGCCGCTGCCGCATCTCGTCGACGCGGCCCGGCTCGGTCAGCTCGAACTCCATGCTGGCGGCGACCGCCTCGAAGCGCTGGTCGTATTCGTTCATCGCCGGGAACAGCACGCGGTCGCGGCGGTTCAGCAGGGCGATGCGCTGCTGCGTCACCTCGTTCAGCGCGGCGGCGTAGGTGTCGATCTCCGGCAGCAGGGCCAGGGCGCGCTCGCGCTCGGCCGGCTGGGCCTGCTCTGCGCCGGACTGGATGCGCTCGCGCAGCCGCGCCAGGCGCTGCTGCACGCCCTGCTGGGCGGCCTCCACCGCCTCCAGCGTCTGCGCCCCCTCGGCCATGCTGTTGTACAGCGCGGCGCGCACGCCCTCGGTCTCGGCATCGCTCAGCGCGCTGTTGGCCTCGGCGGCCTGGCGCAGGACCTGATCCTGCGCCAGCACGTCGGTCAGGCTGGAATTGGTGCGCACCACCAGCACCGCCAACAGGATGAAGGTGAGCAGGGCTGACAGCGCAAGCTTCAGCCCCACTTTCAGATTCAGGAAAAAGCGCATCGCACACGGTTCCCGCCGGTTTGGGCGGCAGGATGGTCAGGGGGTTTTAACCGGTTGTTGACAATCTGACCCCGCAACCGCCGATGGTGCCGGCGGCTGCCGCCGCAAGCCCGGAAGAGCGCCGGTTCGCAATCACAATCCCGTGAACAGATCCGTGGACAGATAGCGTTCGGCGAAGGAGGCGGCGATGCCGACGATCAGCCGGCCGCGCATCGCCTCCTGCTCGGCCAGCTCCAGCATGGCGTGCAGCACGGCGCCGGAGGAGATGCCGATCGGCAGCCCCTCGGTGCGGGCGCAGAGCCGGGCGGCGGCGAAGCTCTCCCGCTCGGTGACGCGGCGCACGCTGTCGAGCAGGGCCAGCTCCAGCACGGCCGGGCGGAAGCCGGCGCCGATGCCCTGGATCTCGTGCGGGCCGGGATCGTCGCCGGAGAGCACGGCGGATTCCGCGGGCTCCACCCCGATCACCTGCAGCCCCGCGCGGCGCGGCTTCAGCGCGCGGGCGATGCCGGTCAGCGTGCCGCCGGTGCCGACGCCGCCCACCACCGCGTCCACCGCGCCCGCCGTGTCGGCCCAGATCTCCTCCGCCGTGGTGGCGGCGTGGATCGCCGGGTTGGCCGGGTTGTCGAATTGCCGCGGCATCCAGGCGCCGGGCGTCGCGGCGATGATCGCCTCGGCGCGGGCGATGGCGCCCGACATGCCCTGGCCGGCCGGGGTCAGCTCCACCTCGGCGCCCAGCAGGCGCAGCATCTTGCGCCGCTCGATGCTGGCCCCGTCCGGCATGGTGACGATCAGCCGGTAGCCCTTGGCGGCGGCGACGAAGCCCAGCGCGATGCCGGTGTTGCCCGAGGTGGGCTCGACCAGCACCGACTCGCCCGGGCGGATGCGCCCCTCGCGCTCGGCCGCCTCGACCATGGCCAGGCCGATGCGGTCCTTCACCGAGCCGAGCGGGTTGAAGAATTCCAGCTTCAGCGCCAGCCGCGCCTGTAGCCCGCGCGCCGCCTCCAGCCGCGGCAGGCGGACCAGCGGGGTGTTGCCGATGGTGTCGAGGATGCTGTCGCGCAATCCGGCGGCGGGGCGGGGAGGAGGGGTGTTTCCTTCGGGCATGGCTGCGTTATATCACGTCTTGGGCGCGTGGTTCAGGGGGTAATGCAATGCTGTTGCGGCGGGATCGGGTGATGACGGCGGTGGCCATCGTGCTGGACGTGGCGTTCCACGCCGGGCGCGGCAGCACGGTGCCGGCCGGCGACATCGCCGACCGGCTGGGCGAGGCGCGGCGCGGCATCGAGCCGGTGCTGCAGGCGCTCTCCCGCGCTGGCATCCTGGGCAGCACGCGCGGGCCGAAGGGCGGCTACCGGCTGGGCCGCGCCGCGCGCGACATCACCCTGGCGGAGCTCGCCGCCGCCATCACCGGCCCCGACGCGCCGCGTGACGGGGACGAGGCCGATCCCGCCGCGCCCTCGCCCTTGCAGGAGAAGGTGCTGCGCCCGCTCTGGCAGGAGCTGGAGGCGGCGCTGCTGGCGCAGCTGGGCGAGCTGACCATCGCCGAGCTGCTGCGCCGCGCCGCCCTGGCCGGGCTGCGCCGGCCGACGCCCGAGGCGCTGAACTTCGCCATCTGACGGCGGCGCGCTTAACCGCATCTTCGCAGCGCAGCAGCTAGAACGCCGCCCTGTTCCCGAGGCGGCGCCGATGACATTCCACTCGATCCGCACGCGGCTGGTGCTGTGGCTGCTGGTCTTCGCGCTGCTGCCGCCGCTGCTGCTGGGCGCGGCCTTCCTGCCGACGCGCGCCGCGCTGCGCGGCATGGCGCTGGACCAGCTCGCCGACAACGCCGCCATCCTCAACGAGCTGATCGACCGCAACCTGTTCGAACGCTATGGCGACGTGCAGGCCTTCGGCCTGAACACCGCCGCGCACCGCTCGGAGAACTGGGACAATCCGGGGCCGGACAACCCGCTGGTGCGGGTGATGGACGACTACATGGCGACCTATGGCGTCTACAAGCTGATGCTGCTGGTCTCGCCGGAGGGCCGCGTGCTGGCCGCCAACAGCAAGGACGCCGCCGGCCGCGACCTCGGCACCGACAGGCTCTACACCCGCCGCCTGGCCGGCGCGCCCTGGCTGACCAAGGCGCTGGAGGGCCGCTTCCTGCGGGGCAGGGAGGGGCTGTCCGGCACGGTGGTGGAGCAGCCGGCCATCGAGCCGCTGCTGCGTGAGCTCTACCCCGGCGATTCGGGCCAGGCGATCGTCTTCGCCGCGCCGGTGCAGGACCAGATGGGGCGGCGCATCGGCGTCTGGGTGAATTTCGCCGATTTCGGCCTGGTGACGGAGCTGGTGGAGGGCATCCGCGAGCGGCTGCGCGACGATGGCATGCCCTCCGCCCGCATCGCCCTGCTGGACCCGGCGCTGGCGCCGCTGCTCGGCACCGCGCCGGCCGGGCTGCCGGCGGGCG
>NZ_GG770777.1:10640-17609 GCF_000164635.1 Pseudoroseomonas cervicalis ATCC 49957
GGCGCGGCCCGCACCGGCGAGGCGGCCGACCGTGTCCGCCAGGCCTCCGAGGCGCTGGCCGGCCAGACCGAGGGGCTGCGCCGCCAGGTCGACACGCTGCTGCGCGGAATTCGCGCCGCCTGACCTGAAAGCTTTGCTTGCGCGGTCCTTCGCGCCTCGTCCATGCTGCGTCGCAACGGTTCCGGAACAGGAACCCCGGGGACGGCCAGGGAAGAGGGAGCGCAGGGTGGCGGACAGCATCCTGGAGACCGACGGCATGACCAAGGAATTCCTTGGCTTCGTCGCGGTGGGTGATGTTTCATTGAAGGTCCGGCGTGGCAGTATCCATGGGCTGATCGGGCCGAATGGCGCCGGCAAGACCACCTGCTTCAACCTGCTGACCAAGTTCCTGCCGCCGACGCGCGGCAGCATCCGCTTCGATGGGCGCGACATCACGCGCCTCAAGCCGGCCGAGGTGGCCCGCCTCGGCCTGGTGCGCAGCTTCCAGATCTCGGCGGTGTTCCCGCATCTCTCGGTGCTGGAGAATGTGCGCGTGGCGCTGCAGCGGGCGCGCGGCGGCAGCTTCGATTTCTGGCGCTCCGACCGGCTGCTGCAGCGCTACGATGCGCGGGCGCGGGAATTGCTGGAGGATGTCGGCCTTGCCGCCTATGCGCAGCTGCCGGCCGGGCAATTGCCCTATGGCCGCAAGCGGGCGCTGGAAATCGCCACCACCCTGGCGCTCGACCCGGTGATGATGCTGCTGGACGAGCCCACCGCCGGCATGACGGCCGAGGATGTCGACCGCATCGTGGCGCTGGTGAAGCGCGTGGCCGAGGGCCGCACCGTGCTGATGGTCGAGCACAACCTGAAGGTGGTGGAAGGGCTGTGCGACACCATCACCGTGCTGACGCGCGGCCGTGTCCTGGCCGAGGGCAGCTATGCCGAGGTTTCCCGCAACCCGGAGGTGATCGCCGCCTATCTCGGCACCGATCCCGCCATGACCGGAGCCGAGGCGCATGGCTGAGCCATTGCTGAAGGTCGCGAATCTCGAGGCGTGGTATGGCGAGAGCCATATCCTGCACGGCGTCGACATCGAGGTGCGCGAGGGCGAGGTGGTGACCCTGCTCGGCCGCAACGGCGCCGGCAAGACGACCACGCTGCGCTCCATCATGGGCCTTGTCGGCCGCCGCGCCGGCAGCGTGCGATTCGAGGGGCAGGAGCTGGTGGATGCGCGCAGCGACCGCATCGCCCGCGCGGGCATCGCCCTCTGCCCCGAGGAGCGCGGCATTTTCGCCAGTCTCGACGTGACCGAGAACCTGCTGCTGCCGCCGGTGGTGCGCCCGGGGGGGATGGATCTCGATTCGATCTACACCCTGTTCCCCAACCTCAAGGAACGCGCGCGCAGCCCGGGCACCAAGCTGTCGGGCGGCGAGCAGCAGATGCTGGCCATCGCCCGCATCCTGCGCACCGGCGCCAAGCTGCTGATGCTGGACGAGCCGACCGAGGGCCTCGCCCCCGTCATCGTGCAGCAGATCGGCCGCACCATCCGCGAGATCAAGGCGCGCGGCTTCACCGTGCTGCTGGTGGAGCAGAATTTCCGTTTCGCCCAGACGGTGGCCGACCGCCACTACGTGATGGAGCATGGCCGCGTCGTCGACGCGGTGGACAATGCCGAGCTGTCCGGCGCGATGGGCCGGCTGCACGAATATCTGGGCGTCTGATCCAGGGCTGCGCGCCGCGCCGGCGCCGGGCGGCGACAAGGACACAGGGAGAGAATCGAGAAAATGGCACAAGATCGCCGTAGCCTGCTGAAGACCGCCGCCGCCGCGGCCCTGGCGCCGAGCCTGGGCGTGGGGCTGGCCGGCCTGCCCGGCCGCGCCCGCGCGCAGGGCACCACGCTGAAGATCGGCGTGCTGAACGACCAGTCCGGCGTCTATCGCGACATCTCCGGCCCCACCTCCACCGCCTGCGTCCGCCAGGCGATCGTGGATTCCGGCATCACCGCGCGCGGCGTCACCGTCGAGGTGCTGCAGGCCGACCACCAGAACAAGGCCGATGTCGGCGCCACCATCGCCCGGCAATGGATCGACCGCGACGGCGTCGACGTCATCGTCGACGTGCCGAACTCCTCGGTGGCGCTGGCCGTCAGCGCCATCGTGCGGGAGAAGAACAAGGCCTATTTCAACTCGACCGGCGCCACCACCGACCTGACCGGCGCGCAGTGCAGCCCGAACACGGTGCACTGGACCTACGACACCTACATGCTGGCCAAGTCCACCGGCGGCGCCATGGTCAAGACCGGCGGCGACAGCTGGTTCTTCATCACCGCCGACTACGCCTTCGGCCATGCGCTGGAGCGCGACACCACGGGCTTCGTGCAGGCCGCCGGCGGCCGCGTGCTGGGCAGCGTGCGGCACCCGCTGCAATCGACCGATTTCTCCTCCTACCTGCTGCAGGCGCAGCAGAGCCGCGCCAAGGTGATCGGCCTGGCCAATGCCGGCACCGACACCATCAACAGCGTCAAGCAGGCCGCCGAGTTCGGCGTCACCCGGCGCGGCACCAAGATCGCCGTGCTGCTGATGTTCATCAACGACGTCCACAGCCTGGGCCTGCGCGCCGCGCAGGGGCTGGTCTGCACCGAGAGCTTCTACTGGGACCTGAACGACCGCACCCGCGCCTTCACCAACCGGGTGAAGGGCAACCTGGCAGGCAACATGCCGGCCATGTCGCATGCCGGCTGCTACGCCTCGGTGCTGCACTACCTGAAGGCGGTGGCCGATATGGGCGCGGCCCAGGCCAAGGCCAGCGGCGCCGAGGCGGTGGCGCGCATGAAGGCGATGCCCACCGATGATGACTGCTTCGGCCAGGGCCAGATCCGCGCCGATGGCCGCAAGCTGCACCCCTCCTACCTGTTCGAGGTGAAGACGCCCGAGGAATCGCGCGCCCCCTGGGACTACTACAAGCTGCTGCAGACCACCGCGGCGGACGAGGCCTGGCGCCCGCTCTCCGAGGGCCGCTGCAGCCTGATCAACACCTGACACCCGGCGACCCGGCCGGGCGGAGCCTCCGCCCGGCCGGCCCCGCCTGCCCAGACCCTCGCCGCAGGAAGCCTCGCCGGTGTTCGAAGACCTGCTTTTCCAATTGGAGCTCGGCCTGCCGCAGGTGGTGCTCGGCCTGGTGAACGGCGCGTTCTACGCGCTGCTCTCGCTCGGCCTCGCCGTCATCTTCGGCATGCTGAACGTCATCAATTTCGCCCATGGCGCCCAGTTCATGATGGGCGCCTTCGTCGCCTGGATGCTGCTGAACTGGGTGGGCATCGGCTACTGGCCGGCGCTGATCCTCTCGCCGCTGATCGTCGGCGCCTTCGGCGTGCTGATCGAGAAGACGATGATCAGCAAGCTCTACAAGCTCGACCATCTCTATGGCCTGCTGCTGACCTTCGGCCTGGCGCTGATCATCGAGGGCGTGTTCCGCAACCAGTTCGGCTCCTCCGGCCTGCCCTACGCGCCGCCCGAGGCGCTGGGCGGCCCGCCGGTCGATCTCGGCTTCATGTTCCTGCCGAAATACCGGCTCTGGGTCGTCGTGGCCGCGCTGGCCATGAGCCTCGCCACCTGGCTGGTGATCGAGAAGACCCGGCTCGGCGCCTATCTGCGCGCGGCGACCGAGAACGCGCCGCTGGTGCAGGCCTTCGGTGTCAACGTGCCGCGCATGGTGACGCTGACCTACGCGGCCGGCGTGGCGCTCGCCGCCTTCGCCGGCGTGCTGGCGGCGCCGATCTACTCGGTCAACCCGCAGATGGGGTCGAGCCTGATCATCGTCGTCTTCGCCGTCGTGGTCATCGGCGGCATGGGGTCCATCCTGGGCTCGGTGGTCACCGGCTTCGGGCTGGGGCTGGTCGAGGGGCTGACCAAGGTGTTCTACCCGGAGGCCTCCTCCACCGTGATCTTCGTCATCATGGCCATCGTGCTGCTGGCGCGGCCGGCCGGCCTGTTCGGGAGGGCCTGAGCCATGGCCGCGGGTCACGCTTCCGTCTCCACCCTGCCGGCGCTGCACGACCATCCCGGGCTGCTCGGCCTCTCGGCGCTGGGCTTCAACCGGGCGCAGAGCATCGCCTTCCTGGTGCTGCTGGCCGCGCTGCTGGCCGGGCCTTTCTTTCTGTATCCCGTCTTCCTGATGAAGCTGCTCTGCTTCGCCCTCTTCGCCTGCGCCTTCAACCTGCTGATCGGCTATGTCGGGCTGCTCTCCTTCGGCCATGCGATGTTCTTCGGCATGGGCGGCTACATCAGCGCCCATGCCGCCAAGGTCTGGGGCTTCACGCCGGAGCTGGCGATCCTGGCCGGCGGCGCGGTGGGGGCGGCGCTCGGCGTCGTCGCCGGCTGGATCGCCATCCGCCGCCAGGGCATCTACTTCGCCATGATCACCCTGGCCCTGGCGCAGATGGTGTATTTCTTCTGCCTGCAGGCGCCCTTCACCGGCGGCGAGGACGGCATCCAGCGCGTGCCGCGCGGCGCGCTGTTCGGAATCATCGACCTGTCGCGCGACATGGCGATGTACTGGGTGGTGGCGGGCGTCTTCCTGGCCGGCTTCCTGCTGGTCAACCGCATCATCCACTCGCCCTTCGGCCAGGTGCTGACCGCCATCCGCGAGAACGAGCCGCGCGCCATCTCGCTCGGCTACCGCTCGGACGATTACAAGCTGATGGCCTTCACCCTGTCGGCCACGCTGGCCGGCATCGCCGGCGGCACCAAGTCGCTGGTCTTCGGCATCGCCACGCTGACCGACGTCTACTGGGCGATGTCGGGCGAGGTGGTGCTGATGACGCTGCTGGGCGGGCTCGGCACGGTGTTCGGCCCGGTGATGGGGGCGGCCGTCATCGTCACCATGCAGAACTACCTGGCCGAGTTCGGCGCCTGGGTGACGGTGATCCAGGGCTGCATCTTCGTCGCCTGCGTCCTCGCCTTCCGCGCCGGCATCATCGGCGAGCTGGGGCGGATGCTGAAGGTCCGGCTGTAGGCGGCGCCGCGCCGCCCCTCAGGAAACCAGGGCCTGCGACAGGTCGGCGGCGCTGCGGAGATTGCCCTGCACCTGCCGCGCCGCCTCCTGGATACTCTCCAGGCCCTGGCTGATGGCCGCCACCGCCCCGGCGGCCTGGGTCATGTTCTCGGCCATCTGCCGCGTGGCCAGGCTCTGCTCGTCCACCGAGCCGGAGATGGCGGTGGCGATGTCCGAGATCGCCTCGATCCGCTGCGCCACGGAGCGGATCGCCCCCACCGTCTGCTCCACCGCGCTGCGCATCTGGCCCACCTGGCTGCTGATCTCGCCGGTGGCCCGGGCGGTCTGGCTGGCGAGGTTCTTCACCTCGGAGGCGACGACGGCGAAGCCCTTGCCGGCCTCGCCCGCCCGGGCGGCCTCAATCGTGGCGTTGAGCGCCAGCAGGTTGGTCTGCCCGGCGATGGCGGCGATCAGCCCCAGCACCTCGCCGATGCGGTCCGCCGCCTGCACCAGCTCCGCCACCGTCACCGAGGCGCGCTCCGCCTCCGCCTGGCCGGCGAGCGACACCTCCGAGGCGCTGCGCACCTGCCGGTTGATCTCGGAGACGGAGCTGGCCATGTCGTCGGCGGATTCGGCGATGGCCTGCACCTTGCCCAGCGTCTCGCCGGCGGAGCGGGAGGCGGCCTCCGCACGGTTCAGGGTCGTCTCGGCCGCGGTGGCGATGCCGGACAGCTCCCTGGCCACCTCCTCTCCCGTCCGCAGGCGGCGCTGCCGGGCCTGCGCCGTGGCGGTGACATCGGTGGCGTAGGTCACGATCTTCGACAGCCGGCCGCCGGGCGCCAGGATCGGGTTGTAGATGGCCTGGAGCCAGATATCGCGGCCATCCCTGGCCCGGCACCGGAACTCGCCCGCCTGGTACTGGCCGTTGCGCAGCGCTTCCCAGAGGGCGGCCTGGGCGGGCAGGCGCTGCTCCTCCGGCGGCACGAACAGGCTGTGGTGCTGGCCGACGATCTCCTCCAGCCGGTAGCCCGTGATGGCCAGGAAATTCTCGTTGGCGGTGAGCACCTGGCCCTCGGGGTCGAACTCGACCGCCGCGCGGGAGCGGTGGATGGCGGCGATCTGCCCCGCATGGTCCGCCGCGAGCATCGTGCTGGCGGTGACGTCGGTGGCGAATTTCATGATCCGCGCCACCCCGCCGCAGCGGCCGAGGACCGGGCAGTAGGAGGCCTGGATCCACACCTCGCGCCCGCCCTTGGCGAGTCGCCGGAACGTGGCGCTCTGGAAGCGGCCCTCGCGCAGCTCCTGCCAGAAGCGCCGATAGGCGGGGTCTGCCTCCGCGCCCGGCTCCATGAACAGGCTGTGCGGCCGGCCGCGGATTTCTTCGAGCCTGTAGCCCATGGTGCGGAGGAACAGATCATTGGCGGCGACGATGGAGCCATCCGGCAGAAATTCGATCACCGCCTGGCTGGCATGGACGGCGGCCAGTCGCGCCGCGGCGCTGGGCGGGAAGGCGGCGCAGAGCGCTGTCAGCATGAGGCGGCCTCGCTGGAGCAGAAAGGGCGCCATCCTAGCCGCGCCACCATAAGGGATCCTGAAGGCCGGCGCGCTCAGCCGGCCCCGCCGCGCTCCAGCAGCAGGCGCAGGCTGCGGTCGGCCAGCAGCGCCAGCCAGGCGGTGAACAGCGCCCCCTGCAGCACCCAGGCCATGTTGCCATTGGCCAGGCCGGTGACGATCGGGGTGCCCAGGCAGTTGGCGCCGGCGACGGCGCCCACCGCCGTGGTGGCGATCGCCAGCACCAGCGCCACGCGCAGGCCCGCGCGGATCACCGGCAGGGCCAGCGGCAGCTCCACCTGGGCCAGGATGCGCCAACCCCCCATGCCGCTGCCGCGCGCCGCGTCCAGCACGCCCGGCGGCACCGCGTCCAGCCCGGCGGTGGCGGCGCGCAGCACCGGCAGGCTGGCATAGAGCACCAGCGCCAGCAGCGTCGGCGCCGCGCCG
>NZ_GG770777.1:18108-19641 GCF_000164635.1 Pseudoroseomonas cervicalis ATCC 49957
CAGGGCGCCGCGCCGCATCAGCCGCGCATCCCCGCGCCGCGCGGCACATCCTCCCAGCGCAGCGTGCCGCCGGGATGGGCGGGGCCGGGCGCGATGGCCAGGCTCTCGGCGCCCTCGGCCAGCAGGCGCAGCAGCGCCTGCTTCAGGCTGGCATCGTGCGGCAGCAGCGTCAGGCCCGGCAGGGCGCCGGGGCGGGTGAACTCGGCCGCCGGCAGCGTCGCCAGCCGGTGGAAGGCCAGGCCCTCCTCGCCGAACAGGGCCCGCACCGGGGGCGGGGCGCCGGGCTCGACCACCTGGGCCGGGCGGCCCTGCGCCACCAGCCGCCCCTGGTCCAGCACCGCCAGCCCGTCGGCCAGGGCCAGCGCCTCCTCGACATCATGGGTCACGAAGAGAATGGTCTTGCCGGTGGCCTGGTGGATGCGGCGCAGCTCGCCCTGCAGCCCGCGGCGCGTCCCGGGGTCGAGGGCGGAGAAGGGCTCGTCCATCAGCAGCAGCGGCGGGTCGGCGGCCAGCGCGCGCGCCAGGCCGACGCGCTGCGCCTGGCCGCCGGACAGCTCATGCGGGTAGCGGTCGCGGAACTGCGCCGGCTCCAGCCCGACCAGGCCCAGCAATTCCTCGACCCGGGCGGCGATGCGCGGCGCCTGCCAGCCCAGCAGGCGCGGCACCGTCGCGATGTTGTCCGCCACCCGCCAATGCGGGAACAGGCCGACCGACTGGATGACATAGCCGATGCGCCGGCGCAGCGCCTCGGGCTCGGCCTGGGCGACGTCGCGCCCCTCGACCAGCACCCGCCCGGCGCTGGGCTCGACCAGCCGGTTGACCATGCGCAGCAGCGTCGACTTGCCCGAGCCGGATTCGCCCAGCAGCACGCAGAGATGCCCCGCCGGCACCTCCAGCGTCACCCGGTCCACCACGGTGCGGCCGGCATAGCGGCGCGTGGCGCCCTCGAAGCGGATCATGCGCGCGCCTCCAGCGCCGATTGCAGCGCGGCCAGCGCCGCGTCCACCGCCAGCGACAGCGCCACCACCGGCAGCACGCCGAGCAGGATCAGGTCGGTCGCCAGCTGCCCGATGCCCTGGAAGACCAGCGCGCCGAGGCCGCCGCCGCCGATCAGCGCGGCCAGCGTCGCCAGCCCCACCGCCTGCACCGCCGCCAGCCGCAGCCCGCCCAGCACCACGCCAAGCCCGAGCGGCAGGCGCAGCCGCCACAGGATCTGACGCTCCTTCATGCCCTGGCCGCGCGCCGCCTCGACCAGGGCGGGCGGCGCCACGCGCAGCCCGGCCAGCAGCTGGCTGGAGAGCGGCAGCAGCAGATAGGCGGCGATGCCGAGTACCGCCGGCGCCGGCCCGATGCCGCCGATGCCCCAGGCGCGCAGCGCGGGCCAGGCGGCGGCCAGCGCCGCCAGGGGCGGCATCAGCAGCCCGAACAGCGCGATGGAGGGCACCACCTGCACCCCATTGGCCACCCCGAGCAGCGCCGCCTCCAGCCGGGGCCGCCGCAGCGCGGCGAGGCCGAGCGGCAAGGCGAGCGCCA
>NZ_GG770777.1:23630-25281 GCF_000164635.1 Pseudoroseomonas cervicalis ATCC 49957
GCGTGGTGGCGCGCGACGGGGCGCTGACCGGCTATCGCTGGGGCATCGAGCGCAAGCGCGCCTTGCTGGCGCGCGAGCGGGCCGCGCAAGGCGGCGGCGACTGAAAAAGGGCCGCCGGGCCGGGCAGGACCCCGCCCGGCGGCCGTGCCTCACTTCACCGCGGCGACGCGCAGCGCGTTGGTGGTGCCCGGCGTGCCGAAGGGCACGCCGGCGGTGACGACGATCTCGTCGCCGGCCTGGGCGAAGCCCTCCGCCTGCGTCGCGCGCACCGCCTTGGCCACCATGTCGGTCATCGAATGCGGCTCGGCCGAGACCAGGGAGTGTACGCCCCAGACCACCGCCATGCGGCGCGCCGTGGATTCGCTGCTGGTCAGGCCGAGGATCGGGCTGGCCGGGCGCTCCCGCGCCACGCGCAGCGTGGTGGAGCCGGTCGAGGTGAAGGTGGCGATCGCCTCCGCCTCGATCGTCTCGGCCACCTGGCGGGCGGCGGCGGCGATGGCGCCGGCGGAGTTCTTCTCCGGCGCCGGGCGCGCCGCGTCGGTGATCTGCCGCCAGCCGGCATCCTGCTCCACCCGGTAGAGGATGCGGTCCATCATGTTCACCGCCTCGAACGGGTATTGCCCGGCGGCGCTCTCGGCCGAGAGCATCACCGCGTCCGCCCCGTCGAACACGGCGGTCGCGACGTCGGAGGCCTCGGCGCGGGTGGGGGCGGGGGCGGTGATCATGCTCTCCAGCATCTGCGTCGCGACCACCACCGGCAGGCCGCGGGCGCGCGCCTCGCGCACGATGCGCTTCTGGATCAGCGGCACCTCCTCCGGCGCGCATTCCACGCCGAGATCGCCGCGCGCCACCATGACGCAATCGGTGAGGTCGAGGATGCCTTCCAGGTTCTCGACCGCCTGCGGCTTCTCCATCTTCACCATCACCCAGGCGCGGCCGGCGGCGATGGCCTTGGCCTCCGCCACATCCTCGGGCCGCTGCACGAAGGACAGGCCGATATACTCGATGCCGAGCGGCAGGACGAAATCGAGATCGGCGCGGTCCTTCGCGGTCAGCGCCGGGATCGGCAGCGCCACGTCGGGCACGTTGACGCCCTTGCGGTCGGAGAGCGGGCCGCCCACCAGGATCTCGGTCTCCAGATGGTCCTCGCGCTTGTGAACCACGCGCAGCCGCAGCTTGCCATCGTCCAGCAGCAGCGAGGTGCCGATGCGCGCCGCCTCGATGATCTCGGGATGCGGCAGCTGCACGCGGCGCACATCGCCCGGCGTCGCGCTGAGGTCGAGGCGGAAATGCTGCCCGGCCTGCAGCTGCACCCGCCCGCCCTGGAAGCGGCCGACCCGCAGCTTCGGGCCCTGCACATCGGCCAGGATGCCGATCGGGCGGCCGACCTTCTTCTCCAGCTCGCGGATCATGCGGATGCGCTCGGCATGGTCCTCATGGCTGCCATGGCTGAAATTCAGGCGGAACACATCCGCCCCGCCGCGATACAGCCGCTCGATCACCTCCGGCGTGGAACTGGCGGGACCAAGCGTCGCGACGATCTTGGTGCGGCGGCGGCGGCGGAGGGGGATGCGCGGGGCCAAGGTGTTTTCCTTACGCTGCACGGGCCTCGCGGCCCGTTCTCATGGCGCCGCCCGGCCCCGCCGCGCCC
>NZ_GG770777.1:26449-34351 GCF_000164635.1 Pseudoroseomonas cervicalis ATCC 49957
CCAGCGCAAAACCGCCCCGCGCGGCCGGGGCGGCGCCCGGGCCTCACTCGGGGCGGGCGGACATGGCCAGCGTCGCCTCGTCCATGCGCGCCTCATAGGTCACGCCGCGCCGCGTGGCCCAGACATTGGTCAGCATGAAGAGCGGGATCATCGCCGTGTCGGCCTCCGCCATGGCCACGGCCTCGCGCAGCAGCGCCTCGCGCCGCTCATTGTCCAGCGTGGCCAGGGCGCGGTCGCGCAGCGCGTCCAGCTCCGGGTTGCTGTAGCGGCCGGCATTGTTGGCCCCCGTGCTGCGCGCCCGGTCATAGGTGCCGAGGATGTTCACCAGCATCGAGGAGGCGTCCGCCGTGCTGCTGCCCCAGCCGGTCAGCCGCGCGGCGAAGTCCTGCCGCGCCGAGCGCGGCGCGAAGCTGGCCCAGGGCAGCGCGTCCACCTGCGTCTGCACGCCGATGCGCGTCCACATCTGCGCCACCGCCTGGGCCGTCTTGGCGTCGTTGGGGTAGCGGTCGTTCGGGCTGTGCAGGGTCAGGCGGAAGCCCTGCGGATAGCCGGCCTCGGCCAGCAGCGCGCGGGCGCGGTCCGGCGCGTAGGCGGGCGGCTTGATCTCCGGGTTGTAGCCGAAGGTGCCGGGCGGCATCCACTGGCCGGTCGGCGTCGCCGTGCCTTCCATCACCCGCTCGGCCAGCGCGTCGCGCTGCAGCGCGATGCTGAGCGCGCGGCGCACCCGCGCATCGTCGAAGGGGTTGCGCGGCAGCGGCTGGCCGGCATTGTCGGTGACGAAGGGCACCGCCTCCCGCCGCGAGCGGTCGAAGGTCAGGTAGATCACTCGCAACCCCTGCGTCTCGGCCAGCGCCACGCGGGATTCGCGGCGCAGCCGCGGCAGGTCGGTGGCCGAGACTTGGTCGATCACATCGACATCGCCGGCCAGCAGCGCCGCGGTGCGGGCGCCGTCATTGCTGATGAAGCGGTAGCTGACCTTGGCCCAGGGCTGCGCCCCGCCCCACCAGCTCTCGTTGCGCGCCAGCTCGGTGCGGTCATTGGCGCGGTAGTTCACGAAGCGATAGGGGCCGGTGCCCACCGCCGCCTTGCCGCTGTTGAAATCCTCGGTCGCCGCGCCCTCGGCCGCGTGGCGGGCGATGATCGCCAGGCTCGACAGGTCGGAGGGCAGGTTGGGATAGGCGCCGCGCGTCTGCACCCGCAGCGTCAGCGGGTCCACCACCTCGACCTTGGTGACGGCGCGCACGAAGCCGGCGAAGCCGCCCGGGCTGTTCGGCACGGTCGGCGTGCGGGCGATGGTGAAGGCCACGTCATCGGCGGTGAAGGGCTTGCCATCATGCCAGGTGACGTTGGGGCGCAGCTTGAACTCCCACTCCGTCTCCGAGATCGGCTGCCAGCTCAGGGCGAGCGCCGGCTGCAGCCGGCTCTGCGCGTCGCGCATGCCGAGCCGGTCGAAGAGATGCAGCGAGACGGCGTTGTTCGGCGTGGCGTTGTAGAAATGCGGGTCCAGCGAGATCACCGAGCCGCCGGTGGCGATGCGCAGCTCCTGCGCGGCGAGCGGGGCCGCGGCCAGCAGCGGCGCGAACAGGGCGAGGGCGGCGGTGCGGCGCCGGATGGTCATTGGCATTTCCTCCACAAACTTGCGGCCACCCTAGCGCCCCGCGCCCGGCGGGCAACCCGACCATGCCGACAACCTGCGCCGCGTCTCAGCGAGGCGGCGATTTTCCCCGGAACCTTGCCCCCGCCCGCCCGGTTCCCTTCCCGCGACTGACCACCACGGAAAGGAGCGCAACATGGCCAACCAGAACAACACTTCCAATCGCGGCTTCGCCTCGATGGACCCGCAGAAGCAGCAGGACATCGCCTCGAAGGGCGGGCAGAGCGTGCCGGCGGAGAAGCGCAGCTTCGCGCAGGATCCCGAACTCGCCTCCGAGGCGGGGCGGAAGGGCGGCCAGCAGAGCGGCGGCAACTTCGCCAATGATCCGCAGCGGGCCTCGGAAGCGGGCCACAAGGGCGGCCAGGCCAGCGGCGGCAACTTCGCCAATGACCGGCAGCGGGCCTCGGAAGCCGGCGCCAAGGGCGGCCAGGCCAGCCATGGCGGCGGCGGCAATCAGCGGAGCTGAGCCGCAGCCCGCCAGGGAACGGATGAAGGGGGCCGCGTGCCCCCTTTGTCGTGCCAGCCCGTCAGGAGTGAGCGATGGCCGAGAGATACGCCGCCAATAGCGACCTGCTGCGGCAGGACATCAACCGCGGTTCGACCGGCGACAAGGTCAATTTCACCGACCCCGCCGCGGCCCCGCTCGGCGCCGATGACGAGGCCGCGGGCACGCCCCCCTCGGCCGAGGCGGTGCGCCTGGCGCGCCAGTTGGAAAACACAACCTCGGGCGAGGCGATGGGGCTGGCACGCGGCGGCAGCGTGAAGAACAGCATCGGGCCGAGCGGGCGCAGCCGTGTCGGGCTGGGGCTGCTGATCGCCGGTGCGGTGATGATCGCGCTGGTCGCGGCAGCGTTGATGATTGGATAGAAAAACTTCTTTTTCTGAAGAAAAAGAAGCAAAAAGACTCTTTCCGTTTGGCGCCCCGCCTCAGGCCTGAAGCGGGACGCCAACGGACAGAAGTTTTTTGGTTCTTTTTTACAAAAAAGAACCTTTCCCTTCTTAGGCCGCGCGGCGCGCGACCTCCTCCGGGCTCATCCGCACCAGCGCCTCATAGTCCTTGAGCAGCGTCTCGGTGATGGCGCCCGGCGTGTATTCGAAGCCGGCGATGGCGCGCACCGGCGTCACCTCGGCCGCGGTGCCGGCCAGGAAGACCTCGCTGGCGCGGCCCAGCTCCTCGGCGGCGATGGTGCGCTCCACCACCTTGATCTGCCGCTGCTTGGCCAGGCTCATCACCGTGCGGCGGGTGATGCCGTCCAGGAAGCAGATCGGCGTCGGGGTGTGCAGCTCGCCATCGAAGACGAAGAAGGCGTTGGCGCCGGTCGCCTCGGCCACATCCCCCTTGAAGTCCAGCATCATCGCGTCGTCGAAGCCCTGCGCCTCGGCGGCGTGCTTCGACAGCGTGCCGATCATGTAGAGGCCGGCGGCCTTGGAGGCGGTCGGCGCCGTGTCGGGCGCCGGGCGGCGCCAGGGCGCCATGCCGAGCCGCACGCCCTTCATGCGGTTGTCGCCGAACAGGTTCGGCCAGGCCCAGGTGGCGATCGCCAGATGAATCCTGGTCTGCTGGGCCGACACCGCCAGCATCTCCGAGCCGCGCCAGGCCAGCGGGCGCACATAGGCGTCCGTCAGCCCGTTCTTCTGCATCACCGCGATGCAGGCGGCGTCGATCTCCTCGGCCGTGTAGGGGATCTCGAAGCCCAGGATGCGGCCGGAGGCGATCAGGCGCTCCGTATGCTCACGCAGCTTGAAGATATTTCCCGCATAGGCACGCTCGCCCTCGAACACGCCGCTGGCATAATGCAGCCCGTGGGTCAGGACGTGCAGCTTCGCATCCCGCCAGGGGAGCATCTGCCCGTCCATCCAGATCCAGCCGTCGCGGTCGTCGAAAGGAACCAGCGCCATGTGTGCCATCCTCCAAGGTCTGTTCACGCAATATCATTGCGCGTAATGTCGTGACGGTAAAACTTCCAGCGAATATGTGTCAATGAAGCTGACCCAACACGGAAGCATGCCCGCCATGTCGGATGCAGCGGACGCCAAGCCGGTGGGTGCCGGCCGCCAGCTCCTCTTCCTGCGCGAGGAGGAGCTGCGCCTGGCCCAGGACCTGCTGTTCTTCGGCTATCGCGACTTCACCGCCGGCCCGGACGCGCTGCTGGCCGAGCTCGGCATGGGCCGGGCGCATCACCGCGTGCTGCATTTCGTCGGCCGCCGCCCGGGCATCACGGTGGGGGAGCTGCTGGCGATCCTCGGCATCACCAAGCAGTCGCTCGGCCGGGTGCTGACGCCGCTGGTGGAGGAGGGCTATGTCACCCAGGCCCCTGGCCGCAACGACCGCCGCCAGCGCCTGCTGTCGCTGACCGAGAAGGGCGAGGCGCTGGAGCGCCGGCTGTTCGAGCGGCAGCGCGAATGGGTGATGCGCGCCTATCGCGAGGCCGGGCCGGTGGCGGTGGAGGGCTTCCGCCGCGTCATGCGCGGGCTGATGGGGCCGGAGGCGCGGGCGCAGCTCGACCGCGCGCCGAATGGCAAGCGGAGCGCGGCATGAGCGCGAGCCAGGCCGAGCCGCACCTGCTGGTGGTCGATGACGATGCGCGCCTGCGCAACCTGTTGCAGCGCTTCCTGTCCGAGCAGGGCTTCCGGGTGACCGCCGCCGCCGATGCCGCCGCGGCGCGCCAGGCGCTGCATTCCATGGCCTTCGACCTGCTGGTGCTGGACGTCATGATGCCCGGCGAATCCGGCCTCGACCTGACCGAGGGGTTGCGGCGCGAGGGGCAGGAGGTGCCGATCCTGATGCTGACGGCGGCCGGCGCGCCGGATGACCGCATCGCCGGCTTCGAGCGCGGCGCCGATGACTATCTGGCCAAGCCTTTCGACCCGCGCGAGCTGGCCTTGCGCATCCGCACCATCCTGAAGCGCGCCGCGCCGGCGCTGCCGGCCAGCCTGCCGCTGGCGCCGGTGCAGCTCGGCCCGCACTGGTTCGACCCGGAGCGCGGCGAGCTGCGCGGCCAGGAGGGCACCCACCGGCTGACCGGGGGGGAGGCGGCGCTGCTCTCGGCGCTGGCCCGCCGCGCCGGGGAGGTGCTGACGCGCGAGGAGATCGCCGCCGCGCTGGGCACGCCGGAGGCGGGGGAGCGCGCGGTGGACGTCCAGGTGACCCGCCTGCGCCGCAAGATCGAGCCCGACCCGCGCGAGCCTCGCTTCCTGCAGACCGTGCGGCACCGGGGCTATGTGCTGAAGCCGGGGACCTAGAAGGCCAGGGGCTCCGCCCCTGGACCCCGCCGGGGTGGCAGGGCCACCCCGGACCCCGCCTTCCGTGGGCGCCAAACGGATGGCGGGGTCCGGGGGGACCCTGTCCCCCCGGCGGGAGGGCCTGGGAGGGCAGAGCCCTCCCAGGAATTTCCCTTGGGCCGCGCCGCGCCCCGCTCTATGCCCAGCGCATGAAGCCGACGCCGCCCCCCCTGCGTCCTGCCCTCCGCCTGCTGGCGACCCCCTTGCGCTGGCTGTTGCCGCGCGGGCTGCTGGGCCGGGCGCTGCTGATCATCCTGCTGCCCTTGCTGATCCTGCAGGGTGTCGCCTTGCAGCTGTTCTATGGCGGGCATCTCGATGTCATCTCGCGCCGTCTGGCGGGCGGCGTGGCGGGCGATGTCGGCATGGTGGTGGAGCTGCTGGCGCGCCACCCCATCGTCACCGAGCGCGACTGGATCTTCCGCGAGGCGGCCTGGCGGCTCGACCTGTCGCTGGCCTTCGAGCCCAATGCGAGTCTGGGCCTGCCCGGCCAGCGCGGCAGCTGGATGCCGATCCTGCCGCTGGAGGACGACCTGTCCCAGGCGCTGCGCGAGCGTGTGGGCCTGCCCTTCGACACCGACTGGCAATCGGATCCGCGCAGCGTGATCATCCGCGTGCAGCTGCCGGATGGCGTGCTGCATGTGGAGGCGCCGAGGAAGCGCCTGTTCTTCGGCACGCTCTACCTGTTCGTGTTGTGGCTGGTCGGCACCTCGCTGCTGCTGTTCATCGTCGCCGCGCTGTTCATGAAGAACCAGGTGCGGGCCATCCGCCGCCTGGCCAGCGCGGCGGAGGCCTTCGGGCTGGGCCGCGAGCTGGGCCCGATCAAGCCCGAGGGCGCGGCCGAGGTGCGGCAGGCGGCGGCGGCCTTCAACCAGATGCAGAACCGCATCCGCCGCTTCATCACCCAGCGCACCGAGATGCTGGCCGGCATCAGCCACGACCTCCGCACGCCGCTGACCCGGCTGCGCCTGGGCTTGGCCATGCTGCCCGCCGGCACCGAGGAGGATGCCGCCGCCATGACCGAGGATGTGGCGGAGATGGAGCGCATGATCGCCACCTACCTGGCCTTCGCCCGCGGCGAGGGGCTGGAGCAGACCCAGCCCGCCGACCTGGCCGAGCTGGTGCGCGACCTGGCCGAGCGTGCCCGGCGCGACGGCGCCGCCATCAGCATCGAGGGGCCGGAGGCGCTGGTGCTGCCGCTGCGGGTGGATGCGCTGCGGCGCTGCCTGGGCAACCTGCTGGACAATGCGCGGCGGCATGCGCGGCGCATCGCCCTCGGCCTGGCCGAGGCGCCGCGGCAGGAGGCCGGGCGCCCGGCCGGGCGCTGGGTCTTCGTCACCATCGACGATGACGGGCCGGGCATCCCCGAGGCCGCGCGCGAGGAGGCGTTCCGCCCCTTCACCAGCTTCTCGGCCGGCGGCACCGGGCTGGGGCTGGCGATCGCCCGCGACATCGCCCGCGCGCATGGCGGCGACATCGCGCTGGAGGCGAGCCCGCTGGGCGGCCTGCGCGCCCGGCTGCGCCTGCCCGCGTGAAAAAAAGAGCGGGCCCCAAAGGACCCGCTCCCCACGCTCACACCCTCTGGCCCGCCGCGCCCCGCCTCTCAGCCAGACGGCGGCAGCCCGAAAGAATCACTTCGGACCCATGAGCTTCTGGACTTCGTCCATGGCCTCGGCGAAGCGCTTGTTCAGCAGGGACAGCGCCTCGCTGTTCGACTTCTGGATCATGTCGGCGATCTCCTGCAGGTTGGTCACCGCCCGGCCATAGGTGGCCTTCAGCAGCTCGGCCTGCTTGGCGGCCTTGTCCTGCGGGTTGTCGCCCTGGGTGACGCCCTGCATGGCGCTGGTCATCTCGGACATGGATTGCTGCAGGATTTCCATGTGCCGGCGCGCCACGGCCTGGGCGCCTTCCAGCGCGATCCTGTTGGCGGCGGAGAGCGCCTCGAAATTGCGGCGCTGCGCCGCGGCGAGGGTTTCCATGTCCGGCATCGCCGGCAGGCGGAAGTCAGAGAGCAGGCGCATGATGTCCATCTCCGGCGTCAGCTTGGGTCCGTCCGACATCGCTTCTCCTCCCCTTTCTGTGTGGATTCGCGGCCAGTCTAGCCCCGGCGCGGCGGGGGCTGGAAGCGGTTCCGGCCCCGCCGCGCGCGATGCGGCCCCGCCTCAGGTCACGTTCGCGGGCGCCGCGGCCGGCGGCTGGGGCGGCGCGGCCTCGCCGCCATCCAGCCGGATCATGCGCGCCACGCGCTCGGCCTTGTCCAGCGCGCGGTCCAGCGCCGCCATGGTGGGGCCGAGATCCATCGACTCGTCCTGCTCCCAGGCGCGCAGGGTGGCGATCCACACCGCCGACAGCCCCTTCACCCGCAGCATGCCGGCCGGGCCGCAGGCGGAGATGCGCGCGGCCTCCAGCATCCAGCTCATCGACGCCGCCAGCACCGGGGCGAGGGCCAGGCTCAGCAGCGGGTCGCGGCGCATGTCGCGGCCGAAGCGGATCAGCCCGTCGCGATGCGGCTGCAGCGCGTCGATGCGGCGCATCAGCGCGTCGAAGATGCGGTCGCGCGGGCTGCCGCCGGGGTTCAGCCCCGCATCGGCTGCCACGGCCTGATCCACCAGCCGCGCATGGCGGCAGAGCAGGGCGAACTTGACCGGCGCCAGGGCTCGCAGTTCCGGCAAGCCGATGCCGGCCCGCTCCGCCAGCTCGGGCAGGGTGAAGCCGTTCCAGCCACGCTCGGCCACCAGGGACCAGAGCGCATCCATCAGGGCAGTGTCGTCGGGGGCAGGGGGGGTGGTGCTGTCGCTCATGCCCCAAGAATGGTGCGCGTCCCCCAGCTCGACCACCCTTTTTCCGGGCTGCCGCCCGTCTGGTTTCCAGGCGGGACGCTCCAGGCGGCCCTGGTCGGGTGGGGCGCCGGGGGCAGGCCGCGCCTGGGGGCGGGTGCCAGTGGGCGCGGCGGCCAGCCCATCCGGGGC
>NZ_GG770777.1:34746-37448 GCF_000164635.1 Pseudoroseomonas cervicalis ATCC 49957
CCACCGGCCCGGTCCCGGCGGTCGCGCTACTGCGCCAGCTCGCGCGAGCGGGCGGTGGCGGCGGCGATCGCCTCCGACATCAGCTTCGGCCAGGCGTCGCTCGCCATCAGCACGGCCAGGGCCCGCTCGGTGGTGCCCTTCGGGCTGGTCACGTTGCGGCGCAGCTGTGCCGCATCCTCCTCGCTCGCCGCCAGCAGCGCGCCGGAGCCCGCCACGGTGCGCCGCGCCATGCGGCGGGCGAGCTCCGGCGGCAGGCCCTGCTCGATCGCCGCCTGCTCCAGCACCTCGGCCAGCAGGAAGACATAGGCCGGGCCGCCGCCGGAGACGGCGGTGACCGGGTCGATCAGCGCCTCCTGCTCCAGCCAGGCGACCTCGCCGATGGCCGAGAGCAGCGCGTCGCACAGCGCCACCTGCGCCTCGGTCACGCCGGGGCCGGGATAGGCGCAGGTGAAGCCCTGGCGCACCGCGGCCGGGGTGTTCGGCATGGCGCGCACGATCTGCGCGTGGCCGCCCAGCAGCGCGGTCATGCCGGCCACCGTCTTGCCGGCCATGATCGAGACCACCAGGGCGCCGGCGGCCGCGTGCCGGGCGAAGCCGGGCAGCGCCGCCTCGGCCTGCTGCGGCTTGGTCGCCAGCACGATGGCGGCGGGGCGGAACTTCTCCGGGATCTGCGTCGCATCGGTGCAGAGCGTCACGCGGCCCTCGAAGCCGGCGGCGGCGGCCGGGTAGGGCTCGACCACCACCACCTGCTCGACGCCGCGCTCCAGCCAGCCTTCCAGCATGGCGCCGCCCATCTTGCCGCAGCCGACCAGCAGGATCGGAGGCAGGGTCCCGGCCATGGCTCAGGCCTCGCCCACGCAGTCGAGCATGGCGGCCGCCAGCGCCTCGGCGGGCGGCTTGCCGCCCCAGAGCACGAACTGGAAGGCGGGGAAGAAGCGCTCGCATTCGGTGATGGCGATGTCCACCATGTCCTCCAGGCTCTCGGCGCTGGCGCCGGGGGCGCCGCGCAGCAGCACGGCGTGCCGGTAGACCGGCGCGCCATCCTCGCTGTCCAGGCCGAAATGGCCGATCCACAGCTTCTCATTGGCCAGCGCCAGCAGCTCATACAGCGGCGCGCGGCGGTTGGCCGGCACCTTCAGGTCGAAGGCGCAGGTGAAGTGCATCGCGCTGATCTCCTGCGACCAGGAGAAGAACAGCCCGTAATCGCACCATTTGCCGGGGGCTTCGACCGCCATCTCGCCATCCGAGCGGCGCTCGAACACCCACTCATTGGCGGCGACGATCTGCTCCAGGACATCCAGCGGATTGGCGGAACGGTCGCGGTCAACGGTCTGCAGGCCGGACATCGCGGCACCTCCTTCCCTCTGAGGGGGGACAGGGCCACCCAGATCTTGGGTGAAGCCGGATGCCCACACCACAAGGCAGTGGCATATCGCGCGGGCAAATCCCGCCGCAAGAGGCAAGACGCGAGTCTGCCGGTGTTTTCACCGCGCCGCAGCATCGGCGCCCGGCGCCGGCGCTGTCCTTGGGCATGCCGAGAAGAAGCTCACGCAGTATTTCATCCGGTAATCCGCAGGGCGGGGTTTCTGCGGCCTGTTCTTGCCTGGGCCCGCACCAGGCCGGGATTGGGGGACGGGCGCGGCGGATGGGCGGCGCGCCCGGCCCGGTCTAGGGTCGCGCCCATGTCCGCCGACTCCACCGCCTTGCCCGCCGCCCTGCCGCCACGGCCCGCTCCCCCTCCCGCCCCCCATGGCGTTCCGGGGCGGGAGCGCGCCATCGGCCTGGCCTGCGCCTTCGCCGTGGTGCTGGTCTGGTCCGGCTTCGCGCTGTCCGGCCGGCTCTCCGCCCGCCAGGCCTTCACGCCCTGGGATGTCGGCGCGCTGCGCTATGCCGGCTCGCTGCTGGCCGGGCTGGCGCTGGCCTGGCGCTTCGGTTGGCCGCGCCTGCCGCTTTACCAGATCGCCGGGCTGACGGCGGGGGCGGCCTTCGGCTTCCCGCTCGCCGCCTATTGGGGCTTCAGCTACGCGCCGGCCGCCCATGCCGGGGTGCTGCTGACCGGCATGCTGCCCTTCATCACCGCGCTGCTCGCCGCGCTCTGGCTGGGGGAGGGCTTCTCGCGCCAGCGCCTGCTCTCCCTCGGCGTCGTGGCGGGCGGCATCGCGCTGCTGGCCTCCGACACCTTCGCCGCCTATCCCGGCGCCTGGCGGGGCGATCTGCTGTTCCTGGCCGGCAGCTTCTCCTGGGCGGTGTTCACCGTGCTGCTGCGGCGCTGGCGGGTGCCGGCCATCACCGCCACCACCGTGCTCGCCCTCTACCCGCCCTTCCTCTATCTGCCGCTCTGGGCGCTGTTCCTGCCCTCGCAGCTGGCCGAGGCCGCGCCGGGCGCCATCGCCTACCAGTTCGTCTACCAGGGCTTCATCGCCGTGGTGGTGGCGGGCTTCCTGTTCTCCCGTGCCGTGGTGGCGATCGGCGGCGCTCTGACCACCACCATCACCGCGCTGACCCCGGCGCTCTCGGCGCTCGCCGCTTGGCCGCTGCTGGGCGAGGCGCTGGGGCCGCTCGGCCTGGCCGGGGTGGCGCTGGTCTCGCTGGGCATGGCGCTCGGCGTGCTGCGGGGGCGCTGAGCCATGCGCATCGCCCTCTGCCCCGCCGGGCTGCCCGGCACCCTGCCCGGGGCCGACCTGCTGGTGCTGCCGGCCGAG
>NZ_GG770777.1:40558-45800 GCF_000164635.1 Pseudoroseomonas cervicalis ATCC 49957
TGCCCGGCGCCAGCAGGTCGGGCGGGGTGGAACTGCCGCGCTGCTGACGGGGCAGGGGCTGCGGCACGGAGAGCGGGTCGGCCGGGCGCACCTCCGGGTCGGCGAGGGTGGCGCGGCGGGTTTCCTCGCCCTCCGGCCAGACATTGCCGACGGCGGGCAACAGCGGCGGCACCTCGACCGGCTGGCCCAGGATGCGCTGCGCGGTCAGGCTGTCGGTCGGCACCGCGTCGCGCGGCCCGGTGAGGGAGGCGGCGCCGCAGCCGGTGAGCCCGGCCAGCAGCGCCAGCCCGGCGGCGCGCGCCAGGCCGTGGCCACGCCTTTGGCCGAGAATGGTGCCGATCGCGTCGCGGGCCATGCGCCCCTCCTGTCCTGTCAGCGTGAAGATGGTCCGCGCCCTTGACGCCTCAAGGACGCGAAAGTTCCTTGGGCGGCGCGGTGCGGGCCAGGTCCTGCTGCTCGGCATGGCGCAGCCCGGCGCGCAGATAGTCCCAGCCCGTCACCAGCGTCAGCGCCGCGGCCAGCCAGAGCAGCGCCTCGCCGATCCAGCCCAGTGGCAGGACGCCGAGGCCGAGCGCGGCCGCCCCCGTGTCGCCGGCCAGCAGCACCGGCAGGGCGGTCATCTGCACCCCGGTCTTCCACTTGGCCAGCTTGGTCACCGGCAGGCCGACCGACAGCCCGGCCAGGTATTCGCGCAGGCCGGAGACCAGGATCTCCCGCAGCATGATGACGATGGCCGGCAGCAGGCCGAGCAGCGACAGCCGCTCCAGCCCGGCCAGCAGCATCAGCGTCGCGGCCACCAGCAGCTTGTCGGCGATCGGGTCCAGCATGCGGCCGAAGGCCGAGATCAGCTGCCGCTCGCGGGCGATCTTGCCGTCGAAATAATCGGTGATGGCGGCGGCGGCGAACAGCGCGCAGGCGGCGACATCGCCCCAGGGCAGGCGCAGCGCCGCCAGCAGCACCAGCAGCGGCACCGCCGCGATGCGGGAGAGGGTGAGCAGGTTCGGCAGGTCGGTGGGCAAGGTCACTCTCTTCCCGCTGGGCGGCCCGGGCGTTTTCCCGGCTGTGCCTTTCCCAAATTAGCCCCGGCGGCGCCAGGGTGGAAATGCTCATGGATGCGCACCGCCATCGAGGGGCCGATGCCGGGGCAGTTCTTCAGGTCGTCGAGCCCGGCCTGCCGCACCCCGCGCGCCGAGCCGAAATGGTTCAGCAGCCGCCGCTTGATGGCGCTGCCGACGCCGGGGATCTCGTCCAGCTCGCTGCGGGTGATGGCCTTGCTGCGGCCGGCGCGATGGGTGGTGATGGCGAAGCGGTGCGCCTCGTCGCGCAGCCTTTGCAGGTAATACAGCACCGGGTCGCGCGGCGGCAGCTGCAACGGCGGGTGGCCGTCGCGATGGAACCATTCGCGGCCCGCATCGCGGTCCGGCCCCTTGGCCACCGCCACCAGGTTGAGGTCGCCGAGGCCGAGCTCCGCCATCACCTCGCGCGCCGCGGAGAGCTGGCCGGCGCCGCCATCGATCAGCACGAGGTCGGGCCAGCCCTCGCCCTGGCGCTCCGGGTCTTCTTTCAGCGCGCGGCCGAAGCGGCGCTCGAACACCTCGCGCATCATGGCGAAATCGTCGCCGCCGCCGCTGGCGATGCGGTCGCCACCGCCCGCCGCGCGGGTTTCCTTCAGCGCGCCGGGCACCTCGGCCGCGACCGGGGCCGGGATGCGCGGCGCCGCGGCGCCCTGGATGGCGTATTTGCGGTAGGCGTTCTTCATGAAGCCTTCCGGCCCCGCCACCACCATCACGCCATAGGCATGGCTGCCCTGGATGTGGCTGTTGTCGTAGATCTCGATGCGGCGCGGCGGCTCGGGCAGGTCGAACAGCTTCGCCACCCCCTCCAGCAGCGCCACCTGGGCGGTGCCCTCGGCCAGGCGCCGCTCCAGCGCCTCCCGCGCATTGGTGGCGGCGTGCTCGACGGCCTGGCGCTTCTCGCCGCGCTGCGGCGCGTGCAGCTCCACCTTGCGCCCGGCCTTCAGCGCCAGCGCCTCGGCGATCAGCCCGGCATCCGGCAAGGCGTGCGAGAGCAGCACCAGCGGCGGTGGCGGCAGATCGTCATAGAGCTGGGTGAGGAAGGCGGAGAGCACCTCCTCCGGCTCGGCATCGTCCTTCAGATGCGAGGGGAAGAAAGAGCGGTTGCCATTGTTCCGCCCGCCCCGGAAGAAGAAGACCTGCACGCAGGACTGGCCGGCGATCTGGTGCAGCGCGATGACATCGGCATCGCCCACGCCATCCAGGTTGATGGCGTTCTGCCCCTGCACATGGGTCAGGCCGCGGATGCGGTCGCGCAAGGCCGCCGCGCGCTCGAATTCCAGCGATTCGGCCGCCTGCTCCATCTCCTTCGCCAAGGCCTTCTGGATCGAGGGCGTCTCACCTGACAGAAATTTCTTGGCGTCGCGCACCAGCCCGGCATAGTCGGCCTCGCTGATGCGGCCGACGCAGGGGGCGGCGCAGCGCTTGATCTGGTGCAGCAGGCAGGGCCGGTCGCGGCTGTCGAACACCGTGTCGCGGCAGGATCGCAGAAGAAAAACCTTCTGCAGCGCGGTCAGCGTCTGGTCCACCGCCCAGGCGCTGGCGAAGGGGCCCCAGTAGCTGGCGCCCTTGCGCTTCTCGCCGCGATGCTTGGCGATCTGCGGATAGGCGTGGTCCTCGGTGATCACCAGCCAGGGATAGGATTTGTCGTCGCGCAGGACGATGTTGAAGCGCGGCCGCAGCTTCTTGATCAGGTTGGCTTCCAGCAGCAGGGCCTCGGCCTCGCTGCCGGTGGTGATGATCTCCATGCGCCGCGTGCCATGCACCATGCGGCGCAGCCGCTCCGGCAGGCGGGCGAGCTGGGTGTAGGCGACGACGCGCTTCTTCAGGCTGCGCGCCTTGCCGACATAGAGCGCCTCGCCCTTGGCATCGAGCATGCGGTAGACGCCGGGAGAGAGCGGCATGGTGGCCAGCGCCGCCTCGATCACGGCGACGCCCTCCATCACCGGCGCCTCGGCTTCGGCCGGGGCGGGGGCGGGGTCGGGGCGCTGGTCGGGGGCCGGCTCCTCGGGGGGGCGATCCTGCATGGCCAGGATGAACCATGCCGGCGGCCGCCGCTCAAGGGGGCGGCAGACTTGTCCACCGAAGCTGGGGATAAGTCTGTGGATGAGGCTGGGGTTAACCCTTCTAAATCGCTGTCATCTGCGGGTCACACGAGGATGCCCAGAGTTTGGGCATTTCTTTAAGTCATTGATTATACAACACATGCCGAAAAAACCGCGTCCGATAAGGCGTCAAGGGCAACAATGCGATTGACGCGCGGATGCGCCGCCCGGCGGCGGAACGAGCGGTGGACAAATCCCCGGCCGCAAAGCCGTTTTTGTTCACGGCGGCGTGAGACCGGCGGGCCCGGCCCCGGCCCGGCGAATCGCGCCGGCACGCCGGGGCGGCGGCCGCGCCTCGCCGCCACCGCCGATGGGCCGGGCCGCTGGCCCTGGCCGGGCGCCGCCCTGCCCAACCTCTGTGCAGTGCAGCATGCGCCGCCGCCGCTGCGGCGCGGCCCGAGTTTTCCACCGTTTCCGTGGACAGAGGCGTGGACAGGGCTGGGGACATGTCGTGCAGCCCGTTGATTTAAAAACCTGTCCAGCGATTGGCGGGCCGGTTCAGCCCACCGCCGGGCGGCGCAGCCGCTCCACCGTCACGCCGACGGCGGCGACATCGGCGATGATGTCGGGCTTTTCCACCGTCACCCGCGCCGCGGCGATGCGCGCATCGCCCGCCAGCACGGCGCAGGCGATGCGCTCGGCGAGCGTCTCGGCCAGCCGCACATGGCCGTCGAGGGCGATGCGCCGCGCGGTGTTGGCCACCGCCTCGTAATCCACCACCCGCTCCAGCCGGTCCTCGCCCACGCCATGCGGCGCGGCGTCGTCCTCGGCCAGCAGCTCGACATCGATGCGCACGCGCTGCGGCGCCGCCTCCTCATGCGGGTAGATGCCGATATGCGCCTCCACCGCCAGGCCGCGCACCACGACGCGCCGCAGCCCGCGCGCGGCGTCCGGGGCGTAGCTCATTCCGGCAGCCCCTGGCCGCGCGCCGGCGACCATTGCAGGTGCTGCCCGCCATCGAGGGCGATCATCTGCCCGGTCATGGCGGGCAGCGACAGGATGGCGAGCAGGGCGCGCCCCACCTCCTCCGGCCCGGTGCCGCGGCCGAGCGGCGTGCTGGCGCATTGCGCGGCGAACTGCTCCGGGCTCTGGCGCGGGCTGGGGATGGCCGGGCCGGGGCCGATGCCGTTGACCCGGATGCGCGGGGCGAGCGCCAGCGCCAGGCTCTGCGTCAGTGCCCAGAGCCCGGCCTTGGAGACGCTGTAGCTGACGAAATGCGGCGTCAGTGACCAGACGCGCTGGTCGAGCATGTTGACCACCACCCCCTCCGCCGTCTCCGGCAGGGCGAGGGCGAAGGCCTGGGCCAGCACGAAGGGCGCGCGCAGATTGGGCTCGATGTGGTGGTCCCAGCTCGCCCGCGTGGCGTCGTGCCATTCGTCGCGCTCGAAGGTCGAGGCGTTGTTGACCAGCACGCCGACCGGCCCCAGCGCGGCGGTGGCGTCGGGCAGCAGGCGGGCGGTCTCCGCCTCGCGCTCCAGCGCCGCCGGCAGCAGCGCGACGCGGCGGCCCAGGGCGCGGATCTCGGCCGCGGTGGCCTCCGCCGCCTCCCGGCTGCGGCCATAGTGCAGGGCGATGTCGAAGCCGGCGCCGGCCAGCGCCAGGGCGCTGGCGCGGCCCAGCCGCTTGGCCCCCCCGGTCACCAGGGCGGTGCGGGGGATGGTGTCAGGGATCAGCATGGCGGCAGCTTTGGCCGCTGCCGCCGCGCCCGTCCAGCCGGCCGGTTCAGGAGCCGGCGTATTCCGGCTGGCCGGGTGCCGCCCCGTCCTCCTGGCCCGCCCTCCTGGGCCGGGAGAGCGCGACGAGCCCGCCGGCCACGCCGTCCAGCTGGGCCCCGGCGGGCGGGGGCGGCGCTGGGGTCGGTTCCGGGCAGGCGCGCTCTCCTGCTGGAGCGGCCGATCGTCGCGGACACTAGTCCCGGCCTGTCCGGCGCTCAGCTGATCAGCGGTGCGCTGGCCTCCTGTTCCGCCAGGTAGCAGAGGAAGCAGAGCACCGCGCCGTAATAGCCGCTGGCCTCGGAGGGGCGGGGCGGGCGCAGGCCGGGGGGGCGGCCGCTGGCGCTGCGCG
>NZ_GG770777.1:46527-49783 GCF_000164635.1 Pseudoroseomonas cervicalis ATCC 49957
CGCAGCGGGCGCGGATCTGCCAGCCGCGCCACTGCGCCAGCGGCGATCGCAGCGCGGCCTCGCGGTCCAGCGGCCAGGCGGGGGCGGGAGGCGTCATGGCGGGTCTCCGTGATCGGGCGGGGCCAGCCTAATGAAAGAACAAAATAAGAACAAGCGAACCGCATGGCTGCCCTGCGCGGCAGGGTGGCGGGGCGGGACCATATGCGCGCCACGGCGCCCGTCGCGCCGGAGCGGAGCGAGATGAGCGACAGACCCTGCATCAAGGTGTGCGAATTCGACGAGGAGAGCGGCTGGTGCCTCGGCTGCGGCATGAGCAAGCCGGAGCGCAAGGCCTGGAAGAAGGTGCCCGGCTATCGCGACGCCATCCTGGCCAACCTGCCGGCGCGGCTGGAGGCCATGGCGGGCGAGGGGCTGCGCGTGGGCGAGGCGGCGAAGGCGAAGAAGAAAAAGTAGCGGCAGGGATAATACAATGAATGGTCCGCCGATCTGTCTTTTATGACATTCGCCTCCCCAAGGTCTAGCCGTATTTTTGTAATTTGGTGTAATTATTTCTTAATCGAATTATTATTTATATAATTATTACATTCATTTTTGATAATTTCAAATTTTATTTTTACAGTTGATCGAGTTTGGACTTGTTTATTTGTAATATAATCAAGGATAATATTTTCAAATTTTTTCTCAAATAGGGCTATTATATCTTCAACAAGATCAGCAATTTTTTTGAGAAATTCAATTACATCAACATCTTTATCAAAAATTTCTCGACCAAAAACAAATTTGATTGAGCGATAAAATTCGGATGAAATATCTTCATCAAAATATTCGTATTTCCACGGATGTTCCTTAGACTCATCGTCGTACTGAATACTCATTTCTAATAAAATACAAGGATCTTCGAATATATCTATGAAAATCTCGAATCCTTCAGAAGAAATTCCAGTGATTGCTGGAATTAGCATTTTATGTTTGTCTGTTATATCTAGATCGTGAAGTGCGCGGAGAAGAGAATTTCCTCCTTTGTAGGGCTTTAAAGAAATAATCAAATTCTGAGCTTCAACTGAAGCGCGATGTAGATTTCTTTGTTTTATCGTACTTTTCAAATCTTTACTGCTTTCACAAAAAGGAAAATATACTCCTTTTGTGTTTCCGCCATTAATTCTAACTAAATCGGACGCAAGTAAATCCAGAGAAACACGAAGATTATGAACAATATCTCCAATTATTGTTGGCAAAAAGAATGGAGGATCACGTTCTATTTTAATTTTTGGTCCATATCTCCACCCATTATCTTTGATGCCTATTTTGAAGGGTTTGGAGTAAATATAATCTTCAATCTGTTTTTGAAGAGAATCTAGATGATGTTTTGCTCGTTCAATCTTCAATCTTGATCCTCGAAATGGCTTCATCATGAAATAATACCTCAATTTTTCATTGGTTATGAGACGTCGATAACAGCCTCTAGCTGCTGCCGACGCTGCGCCGTTGGCTGGTGTGGCGCTGCTGACCACTGTCCCCCCGCGCCACTACAGCCCAGCCCGCCCCGGCTCAGCCCAGCGCCGCCTTGCGCACCTCCTCGCGGATCTCGGCCATCAGCCGCGCCTTCAGCTCGGCGAAGACGGGGGTGGTCTTGACCGTCCAGTCGCGCGGATAGGGCAGGGGCACCGGCACCTCGGCCTTCACCCGGCCGGGGCGGGCGGACATCACCAGCACGCGGTTGGCCAGGAACACCGCCTCGTCGATGTCGTGGGTGACGAACAGCACCGTCTTGCGCGTCTCCGGCGTGTCGCTGCCCCAGACCTCCAGCAGCAGCTCCTGCATCAGCTCGCGCGTCTGGTGGTCGAGCGCGCCGAAGGGCTCGTCCAGCAGCAGGATGTCCGGGTCGTTGGCCAGCGCGCGCGCCAGCGCGGTGCGCTGCTGCATGCCGCCCGAGAGCTGGCGCGGCCAGTGGTCCTCGAAGCCGCGCAGCCCGGTGCGGGCGATGAAGCGCGCCGCGATCTCCTGCGCCTCGCGCTCCGGCACCCGGCGTTCCTGCAGACCGAAAAGAATATTCTGGCGCACGGTCAGCCAGGGGAACAGGGTGTAGGACTGGAACACCATGCCACGGTCCGGCCCCGGGCGCGTCACCGGCCGGCCATGCAGCGTCACCGCGCCCCCGGTCGGGCGGTCCAGCCCGGCCACGATGCGCAGCAGCGTCGACTTGCCGCAGCCCGAGGGGCCGAGGATGGAGACGAACTCGCCCGGCGCGACGTCGAGATCGGTGGGCTGCAGCGCCAGCGTCGGCGCCGCGCGGCCCTGGCCGGGGAAGGAGCGGGTGAGGCCGCGCACCGACAGGCCGCGCGCACCGGAAGAAAGTTCAGCCATCACAGCGACGCCCAGCGGAACAGGCGCCGGTTCAGCGCCTTGAAGAGGAAATCCGTCACCAGCCCGATCAGCCCGATGACGACGATGCCGAAGATCATCTGCCCGGTGTCGAGCAGCCGCTGGCTGTCCATGATCATGTGGCCGATGCCGCTCTGCGCACCGATCAGCTCGGCCACGATGACGTAGGTCCAGGCCCAGCCGAGCACCAGGCGCAGCGCCTCCATCACCTGCGGCGCGGCGGCCGGGATGATGACGCGCTTCAGGATGCCGCCCTGGCGCGCGCCGAGGGTGTAGGCGGCCTCCACCAGGTCGATGCGCGTGGCGCCGGCGATGACGGCCACCATGATGACGATCTGGAACACGCTGCCGAGGAAGATGACCGAGAGCTTCTGCGCCTCGCCCACGCCCGCCCAGAGGATCAGCAGCGGGATGAAGGCCGAGGCCGGCAAATAGCGGGCGAAGGAGATGAAGGGCTCGAAGAAGGCCTCGACCCCCTTGTAGGCGCCCATGGCCAGGCCGAGCGGCACGGCGATCACGCTGGCCAGCACGAAGCCGCCGAGGACGCGCCACACCGTCATGCCGACATCGCCGGCGAAATTGTACTCGGTGAACAGCGACCAGCCCGAGGCCAGCGCCTGCCAGGGCGAGGCGAGGAACAGCGGCTGCACGAAGCCGGTGGCGGTGACCAGCCCCCACAGCCCGATGAACAGCACGAAGAACAGGATGCCGAGCACGATTCGCGCCGCGGCGGAGACGGGTTTCAAGGGTTCCAAGGCGGCTCGCTCATGGCTGTGCGGGACGGGAGGGGCAGCTTGGCGGGCGCCGGAAAGGTCAGCAAGCCTGTATCATTCCGGGCGGCGCGGCGCCGCCGGGGCAGCCTGGCCGGCCGGGC
>NZ_GG770777.1:50961-57309 GCF_000164635.1 Pseudoroseomonas cervicalis ATCC 49957
GCCCGGCTGATGGCGGCCCTGGCGCATGGTACCGGGCGCGACGTGCTGGCCGGCGAGGCCGTGCCGGGCCGGGCCCCGGCCAGCGCCTTCGCTGCCAACGCGGGGTAGCGCGCCCGGCCCCCCCCCGGGCGGGGCGATGGCTTGCGCAGCCTTTGCCGCTGCCCAGCTGTTACAGCGCCATGCCCGCGCCGCACCCCGAAAGCTGGATCCGCCCCACCCCGCAGGGCCTCTATTGCGAGCCCGGGGATTTCCATATCGACCCCGGCCTGCCGGTGGCGCGCGCCATCGTCAGCCATGGCCATTCCGACCATGCCCGCCCCGACCATGAGGCGGTGCTGGCAACCCCCGAGACGCTGGCCATCATGCAGGCGCGGCTGGGCGAGGGGCGGGCCGGGCGGCGGCAGATGCCGCTCGGCTACCATCAGCCGATTGTGCAGAACGGGGTGCGCATCACCCTGGTGCCGGCGGGGCATGTGCTGGGCTCGGCGCAGGTGGTGCTGGAATGGCAGGGCAGCCGCATCGTCGTCTCCGGCGACTACAAGCGCCAGGAGGATCCGACCTGCGCGCCCTTCGAGCCGGTGCCCTGCGACGTCTTCGTCACCGAGGCGACCTTCGCCCTGCCGGTGTTCCGCCACCCGCCGGTGGCGCAGGAGATCCGCCGGCTGCTGGACAGCGTCGTCCTGTTCCCGGAGCGGGCGCATCTGGTCGGCTGCTACGCGCTGGGCAAGTGCCAGCGGCTGATCGCCCTGCTGCGCCAAGCGGGGTGGCAGCGGCCGATCTATCTGCATGGCGCCCAGGCCGCGATGTGCGCGCTGTATGAGCGCTTCGGCGTGCCGCTCGGCGAATTGCGGCCGGTGCCGCGCCCGGCGAAGCGCGGCGAGAGCGTGCTGCCGGGCGAGATCGTGCTCGCGCCCCCCTCGGCCGAGGCCAATCCCTGGGCAAGGCGGCTGGCCGAGCCGGTGACGGCGCTGGCCTCGGGCTGGATGCGGGTGCGCCAGCGGGCCAAGGCGCGCGGCGTCGAGCTGCCGCTGATCGTCAGCGACCATGTCGACTGGGACGATCTTCTTTCCAGTATCGCCGAGGTGGGCGCCCCCGAGGTCTGGGTGACGCATGGGCGGGAGGAGGCGCTGATCCATGCGCTGGCCGCGCGCGGCGTGCGCGGCCGCGCCTTGCATCTCGTCGGGCGCGAGGAGGAGGAGGACGCCGCCGAGGACGCCACGGCCGCGGAGGGCGTGGCATGAGCCTGCCCGCCTTCGCCGAGCTGCTGGAGCGGCTGCTCTTCACCCCCGGGCGCAACGCCAAGCTGGCCCTGCTGAAGCGCTGGTTCGCGACGCAGCCCGACCCGGATCGCGGCGTCGGCCTCGCCGCCATCGCCGGCGAGCTTGCTTTCAGTGCGGCGAAGCCCTCCCTGGTGCGGGAGCTGGTGAAGACCCGCGTCGACCCGGTGCTGCTGGCCTGGAGCCATGACTATGTCGGCGATTTCGCCGAGACGGTGGCGCTGATCTGGCCCGAGCCGCCGCAGCGCCCGAACCGCCCGCCGCCCGATTTGTCCGAGGTGGTGGAGGCGCTGGAGCTGGCGCCAAAAGCCGAGATCCCGGCACTGCTGGAGGGCTGGCTGGATGTGCTGGACCCGGGCGGGCGGCTGGCGCTGATCAAGCTGGTGACCGGTGGCCTGCGCGTCGGCGCCTCCGGGCGGCTGGCGCGGCAGGCGCTGGCCGACTGGTCGGGCCAGCCGGTCGAGGAGGTGGAGGAGGTCTGGCACGGCATCGCGCCGCCCTATCTGCCGCTCTTCGCCTGGCTGGAGGGTCGCGCGGAGCGGCCCGATCCGCGCGACGCGCCGGTGTTCCGCTCGCCCATGCTGGCGCAGCCGCTGGAGGAGCCGGATATCGCGGCGCTGGACCACAGCGCCTTCCGCGCCGAGTGGAAATGGGACGGCATCCGGGTGCAGGCCTCGGCGGGGCCGGGCGGGCGGCGGCTGTGGTCGCGCACCGGCGAGGATATTTCCCAGTCCTTCCCGGAGATCCTGGAGGCGATGGAGTTCCACGCCGTGCTCGACGGGGAATTGCTGGTGATCCGCGAGGGCGAGGTGGCCCCCTTCGCCGATCTGCAGCAGCGGCTGAACCGCAAGGTGGTCGGCGCCAAGATGCTGCGCGACTATCCCGTCGGCCTCCGGCTCTACGACCTGCTGTTCGAGGCGGGAGAGGATCTGCGCCCGCTGTCCTTCGACGCCCGGCGCGACCGGCTGGAGGCCTGGTTCGCGGCCGCGAAGCCGGCACGGATGGACCTCTCGCCACAGGTGGCCTTCGCCTCGCTCGACCAGCTGCGGGGCCTGCGCGACGGCGCCCGCGCCGCCGGCATCGAGGGGCTGATGCTGAAGCGCGGCGACGCGCCCTATCTGGCCGGGCGGCCCAAGGGGCTGTGGTGGAAATGGAAGCGCGCGCCGCTCTCGGTCGACGCGGTGCTGATGTATGCGCAGCGCGGCCATGGCAAGCGCAGCAGCACCTATTCCGACTACACCTTCGGCCTGTGGCGGGATGACGGGCAGGGCGGCCGGGAGCTGGTGCCCGTCGGAAAAGCCTATTCCGGCTATACCGACCAGGAGCTGGTCTGGCTCGACCGCTGGATCCGCAACCACACCACCGCCCGGTTCGGCCCGGTGCGGGAGGTGGAGAAGGCGCTGGTGCTGGAGGTGGTGTTCGACGCGGCGCAGCTGTCCTCGCGCCACAAATCGGGGGTCGCCATGCGCTTTCCCCGCATCGCCCGGCTGCGCGCCGACAAGCCGGCGGAGGAGGCCGATGCGCTGGCCACGCTGATGGCCATGGTGGAGAACCGCCCCGGCAGCGGCGAGGCGGCGGCCGATTAGGCCGCGCCGCCGGAACCGCGACGCTTCTGCCGCGTTGCAGCTCCAGGCCCGGCAGGCGGGCTCTGACAGAGGAGAGCGCGATGCTGAAATGGGCCCTGATCTTCCTGGTGATCTCGATCGTCGCGGGGGCGCTGGGCTTCACCGGCGTCTCGGCGGTCACCGGGCGCATCGCCAAGATCATCTTCGGCGTGTTCCTGCTGCTGTTCATCCTGGTGCTGGTGATGGCGCTGATGGCGGGCGAGCTGATCTTCTGACGCTTTGTGACGCTCCGGCGGCGCTGCCCTGTTGACGGCAGGCGGCCGCCGGATTATCTCCCGCGCCACCCCGGCGCCGTCGACCGGCGCGGGGGAAAGATGGTTGTGGCGGCCTTAGCTCAGTTGGTAGAGCGCCAGGTTGTGGTCTTGGATGTCACGGGTTCGAGTCCCGTAGGTCGCCCCACCACCACCATCTTTCCCGGACGGGTGTTTCCAGCATGAAATTGTCGCTCGAGGGTCGCACGGCCCTGATCACCGGCGGGTCCAAGGGCCTGGGCCTGGCCATGGCGCGCGCCTTCGGCGAGGCCGGGGCGAAGGTCGCCATCGTGGCGCGGGGCGAGGCGGCGCTGGCGCAGGCCGCGGCCGAGACCGGCGCGCATCCGCTGCAGGCCGACATCGCCACGGCGGAGGGCTGCGAGGCCGCCTTCGACGGCGCGGTGGCGGCTTTGGGCCGGGTGGACATCCTGGTCAACAATGCCGGCACCAGCCAGCGTGGCGCCTTTCCCGAGGTGAGCGATTCGCTGTGGCAGCAGGATCTGGACCTGAAGCTGTTCGCCGCCATCCGGCTGTCGCGCCGCGCCTGGGCGGGCATGGCGGAGCGGCGCTGGGGCCGCATCATCAATGTGCTGAACATCGGCGCCAAGGCGCCGCCGGCGCAGGGCGCGCCCACCGCCGTCTCCCGCGCCGCCGGCATGGCGCTGACCAAGGTGATGGCGCATGAGGGTGCGCCGCACGGCATCCTGGTCAACGCGTTGCTGGTCGGCATCATCGAGAGCGACCAGTGGGTGCGCCGGCATGCGGCGGATCCGCGCGGCCTGAGCTTCGAGGCATGGAAGCAGGAGATGGCCGCGCCCGTGCCGCTGGGCCGCCTCGGCCGCCCCGAGGAATTCGCGGCGACGGCGCTGTTCCTGGCCAGCGAGGCCGGCGGCTACATCACGGGCACGGCGTTGAACGTGGATGGCGGCCGCAGCCCCGTGGTCTGAGCGGGCGCCAAGGAACAGAAAAAAGATGGGGGTCCGGGGGAATTCCTTCCCCCGGCCTTGTTTTTCTTTTTAGAGCCTGATCTTCGCCCGTTCCAGGATCATCAGCGCCACCCCCCCGAGCAGCCCCCAGAAGGCTGCGCCGATGCCGAACAAGGCGAGGCCCGAGGCGGTGGTGGCGAAGGTGATGACCGCCGGCAGGCGCTGCCTTTCCTCGGCGAGCGCCGCGGTCAGCGCGCCGCCCAGGGTGGCGAGGAGGGCGAGCCCCGCCACGGTCTGGATCAGCAGCGGCGGGGAGGCGGCGATGAAGGCGACGGCGAAGCTGGCGCCGAGGCCGAGCAGCACGTAGCAGGCGCCGCCCGAGACGGCGGCCACCCAGCGCCGCGCCGGGTCGGGGTGCGAATCGCGCCCGGCGCAGAGGGCGGCGGTGATGGCGGCCAGGTTCAGGGAATGGGCACCGAAGGGGGCGATCAGCAGGCTGGCGATGCCGGTGGCGGTGAAGATCGGTCCCGGCGCGGGCCGGTAGCCATTGGCCTGCAGCACGGCCAGGCCCGGCACGTTTTGCGACGCCATGGTGACCAGGAAGAGCGGCAGGGCGATGCTGATGGCCGCGCTCACGGTGAAGGCGGGCGTCACCCATTCGAGGCGCGGGGCGAGGTCGGCCAGCGCGCCCTGGGGCAGAGGCGTCGCCAGCAGGATCAGCACGGCGGCCACCAGCACGGCGCAGGGCACCGCCCAGAGCCGGGCGAAGCGCCAGGCCAGGGCCCAGGCCAGGATGACCGGCAGGGCCAGCATCGGCATGGCGCCGACGGCGCGCATCGGCGCCAGGCAGATCTCCAGCAGGATGCCGGCCAGCATGGCGTTGGCCAGGCTGGGCGGGATGGAGGAGACGAAGCGGCCGAAGGGTTTCCACAGCCCGGCCAGGATGATCAGCAGCGCCGCCAGCAGGAAGGCGCCGACGGCGACCGGGAAACCGCCCTCGGGCAGGCCGGTCGCCACCAGCAGGGCGGCGCCGGGGGTGGACCAGGCGGTGATGATGGGCATGCGCAGCCGCCAGCTCAGCAGCGGCGCCACCAGCCCCTGCATGACGCAGAGCGCCAGCAGGCCGGAGGCAGCCTGGGCCGGCGTCGCGCCCATGGCGTGGAAGCCGGCGAGCACGATGGTGAAGGAGGAGGCGAAGCCCACCACCGCCGCCAGCACCCCGGCCAGGATCGGCTGCAGCAGGCCGGGTTGGGGGGTGTCGGTCATGGGCAGGGCCTTCGCGGGGCTGGTGATGCGCGCGACGATATCGTAATCTTGGATCCAATCAACGGCTGGATTTCGGATGACGGAACCCTTCCCTGGCCTGGAGGCGCTCGGCCCCGAGGCCGCCGCGCGCACCCGCACGGCGGCCGAGCATGTCGAGGCGGTGCTGAAGGCGGCGATCCTGGAGGGCCGCCTGGCCGGCGGCACGGCGCTGCGGCAGGAGGAGCTGGCGGCGCGCTTCGGCCTCAGCCGCATGCCGGTGCGCGAGGCGCTGCGCCGGCTGGAGGCGCAGGCGCTGGTCGATGTGCTGCCGCATCGCGGCGCGGTGGTGACCGAGATCTCGGCCCGCGACGCGGCGGATGGCTATGCGATCCGCCGGGCGCTGGAGCCGGCGGCGCTGCGCCTGTCGATCCCGCGCCTGACCGCGGCCGACCTGGCCGAGGCGGCGCAGCTGATCGCGGCGATGGACAGCGAGCCCGAGACGGCGCTGCTCGGCCAGCTGAACCGGCGCTTCCACATGGCGCTCTACCGCGCCGCCGGCCATGCGCGGATGCTGGCGATGGTCGAGCAGGAGCTGGCCGGCTTCGACCGCTATCTGCGCTTCCACCTGGCGGCGCAGGGGCGGGAGCACATGGCGCAGGACGACCACCGCGCCATGCTGGCAGCCGCCGGGGCGGGCGACGCGGCAGCGGCGGTGGCGGTGCTGGAGCGGCATCTGGACCAGGCGGCGGCCACCATCGCGGCCTTTTTCGCCCGCCGCGCGGCCGTGCCGGGCGACCCGCGCGGCGTCATTCAATCTTAACCTCTCCGTCATCAGGGCGTCGCGCCGCGCGGTGTTCCTGCGGGCTTCCGGCGCCCTTCCCGGGGCGCTGCCTGCACGGGACGACAGTGATGACCGACAGCACCGACCAGGGCGGCGCCCTGCCGCATGAGCGCATCGAACTCGAGGATATCGGCAGCAACCCGGCGCCGCGCGAGACGATCGGCGAGCTGGTGGAGCGCCGGC
>NZ_GG770777.1:58748-61575 GCF_000164635.1 Pseudoroseomonas cervicalis ATCC 49957
ATCTGCGGCTGCGCCCGGCGGTCACCGCCCTCGGCGCGCTGCTGGCCGAGCTGTCGCAGCGCCCCGGCGCGCTGACCGAGGCGCGGCGCTTCCTCGCCCTGCAGCTGGACGGGCTGGAGCGGATCGATGGCCGGCTGCGCGCCGGCGCCGAGCCGCCGGCGAGCCTGGCCGATCTGGTCGAGGAGATGGCGCGCGGCAGCTACCAGATGCGCGACCGCCTCCGCGCCGCCGAGACCGAGGCGCTGGAGATCCAGGTGAAGGTGCTGGCCGAGCGGCTGCGCCAGGAGGGCTATGCAGCATGAGCGGCGAGATCACCCGCGACACCCAGCGCCCGGTTCCGGGCACCCCGCAGGCGGCCGCGCCCAGCGCCCCGATCGCGCCGGAGCGGGTGGAGGCCCTGGCCGCCGCCATCGACCTGGCCGATCCCGGCACCATCCTGCGCTTCGGCGCCGAGGCGCAGAACCGCGCCGCGGCGGCGGCCGACGCCATGCTCGGCGCCGCGCGCAACCAGACGACCGGGGAGGCGGGGGACGCGCTCTCCGGCCTGCTCTCCACGCTGCGCGGCTTCGATGTCACGCAACTCGGCGAGAAACCCTCCTGGCTCGGCCGGATTTTCCAGCGCGGCAAGGCCGAGGCCGTCGCCATCATGCAGCGCTACGAGACGGTGCGCGGCCAGATCGAGGTGATCGGCGACAAGCTCGACGGCCACCGCACAAGGCTGCTGGAGGATGTGGAGCGGCTGGAACGCCTCTATGGCGCGACGCTGGACTGGTTCCACGCGCTCGCCGAGCACATCGCCGCCGGCGAGGCGGTGCTGGCCCGCACCGATGCCGAGGCGATTCCCGCCGCCGAGCGCGCCGCGGCGGATGCCACCGACCCGCTGGCGCCGCAGCGGCTGCGCGATCTGCGCGCGGCGCGGGACGAGCTGGACCGCCGGGTGCATGACCTGCGGCTGACGCGGCAAGTGGCGATGCAGTCGCTGCCCGGCATGCGGCTGATCCAGGAGAACGACAAGGCGCTGGCGGCCAAGATCCATTCGGTGCTGGCCAACACCGTGCCGCTGTGGCGCACCCAGCTGGCCCAGGCGCTGGCCATCCAGAACATGCGCGAGGCCGGCGCCGCCGTGCGCGCCGCCACCGACCTGACCAACCAGCTGCTGACCGCCAATGCCGAGACGCTGCGCCAGGGCAATGCCGAGGCGCGGGTGGAGCTGGAGCGCGGCGTGTTCGACCTGGCCGCGGTGAAGCAGGCCAATGCGGCGCTGGTGGCGACTCTGGAGGACAGCCTGCGCATCGCCGAGGAAGGCCGCGCCACGCGCCGCCAGGCCACCGAGGAGCTGGCCAAGGCCGAGTTGGAGATCCGCCGGGCGCTGTCGGCGTCGAAGCCAGCAAGAAGCTAGAATCTTCTTTTTCTGAAGAAAAAGAAGCAAAAAGACTTTCTTTCATTTTGGCGTCCCGCCTCAGGCCATCAGCGGGACGCCAACGGACAAAAGTTTTTTGGTTCTTTTTTTCAAAAAAGAACCTCCTTTCCTCCCTTCCTATCCCCCTTGACCCCGCCGCCCTTCGGGTCTCCCATTTCCCTGTCCAAGAAGGGGGAGAGAACCCATGCGTGGCTGGGCTGTGGTCGAGTGTGGCGCGCCGCTGGAATATGTCGAGCTGCCGATGGGCGAGCCGACCGGCGAGGAGGTGCTGCTGGAGGTGACGCATTGCGGCGTCTGCCATTCCGACCTGCATATCTGGGAAGGCAGCTACGATCTCGGCAGCCGCGGCAAGATGTCGCTGAAGGATCGCGGCGTGGTGCTGCCCCTGGCCATGGGGCATGAGGTGGTCGGCCGCGTCGTGAAGCTGGGGCCGGAGGCCAAGGGCGTCGCGGTGGGCGACACGCGCATCGTCTTCCCCTGGCTCGGCTGCGGCAAATGCGCGCGCTGCCAGGCGGGCGAGGACAATATGTGCGCCGTCGCCGCGCGCAGCCTGGGCGTGTTCCAGCATGGCGGCTACGCCACCCACATCATGGCGCGCAGCCCGCGCCACCTGGTGGCGTTCGACGGGCTCGACCCGGCGGTGGCCGCCACCTATGCCTGCTCCGGCGTCACCGTGTACTCCGCCATCCGCAAGGTGATGCCGCTGCCGCCCGAGGCGCCGGTGGTCATCGTCGGCGCCGGCGGGCTCGGGCTGAACGCGATCGAGGTGCTGAAGGCGCTCGGCCACCAGCGGATCGTCGTCGTCGACATCTCGGCCGAGAAGCTGGAGGCGGCCAGGCGCGCCGGCGCCAGCGACGTGGTGCAGGCCGGCGGCGAGGACACCACGGCGCGGCTGATCGCCACCTGCGGCGGCCCGGTCGAGGCGGTGATCGACCTGGTGAACGGCACCGCCACCGCGCGCTTCGCCTTCGATGCGCTGATCAAGGGCGGCAAGCTGATCCAGGTCGGGCTGTTCGGCGGCGAGCTGACCGTGCCGCTGCCGGTGATGGCCACCAAGGCCCTGACGGTGCGCGGCTCCTATGTCGGCAACCCGCAGGAGCTGCGCGAGGTCGTCGAGCTGGCGCAGCAGGGCAAGCTCTCGCCCCTGCCGGTCAGCACCGTGCCGGCCGACCAGGTGAACAGCGTGCTGAACCGGCTGAAGGATGGCCAGGTGCATGGCCGCGTGGTGCTGACCGCCGCCTAGGGGCTTCGCCTCTCGCGCCAAGGTGACCGCCGGGTTGCGCGGGTGTATAGAACATCCGTGCAACGAGGCGGGGAACCATGAGCGAGGCGAGCGTCGACGCCGTGCCGCAGCCGCGGCCGCTTCCGAACGGCGCCGGCGCGATGGTGGCGGCGCTCTCCGCCGCC
>NZ_GG770777.1:62704-66369 GCF_000164635.1 Pseudoroseomonas cervicalis ATCC 49957
CGCCACCGGCCGCCACCGCGCCAAGCTGGAGCGCGCCGAGGCGGCGCTGGCGTGCCTCCGCCCCGAACTGCCGGAGGCCGAGCGGCGCGACATGGCGCTGCGCAACTTCATCGGTGTCGGCCGCACCATGGCGGAATTCGCCTGCATGGGGCGGCTCTGGCGGGAGGGGCGGATCGCGGTGCGGGGGCGGGAGAACATCCCCGGCCCGAACATGGTGCTGGCGCTGCTGCATCTGGGCAATTGGGAGGCGATGAACGCCGCCGTCACCGGCCTTGGCCTGCGCGGCTGCAGCATCTACCAGCCGCCCTCCAGCCCGGTGCAGCACCGCATCGCGCAGCGGGCGCGGCGCCAGGCCGGCAATGACGCCATCCAGGCCTCGGTGATGGCGCCGCGCCAGGCGATGCGGGTGCTGGAGCGCGGCGAACTCGTCGGCATCTTCCTGGACGAGTACAAGGGCGGGCGGGTGAACGCGCCGCGCTTCGGCCGGCCGCCGGGGCCGGGTGGCAATCTGGCGCTGGCGGCGCGGCTGGCGGCGCGGGCGGGGGTGCCGGTGGTGCCGGCCTACACGCTGCGTGAATCGGGGCGCGAGGCGGGGCCGCGCTTCACCGCGCATTTCCTGCCCCCCCTGCGCATGAGCGGCGAGCTGGCCCGGGATGTCGCGGCGCTGGAGGCGTTTGCCGAGCGCACCATCCGCGCGCATCTGGAGCAGTGGTTCATGCTGCACGTCTTCCGCTTCGACCGCTGAGGCGGAAGACGCGCGGCGGCGGCCTCAGCCGAGGCGCCGTTCCACCCAGCCGGCCCAGGCCAGCAGCGCCGCATCCTGCCCGAAGGGCGCCACCAGCTGGATGCCGAGCGGCAGGCCAGTCGCCCCATGGCCCGCCGGCAGGCTGATGCAGGGGCCGTGCAGCGCCGTCCACAGCGCGTTGCAGGCGGGCTCGCCGGTGGAGTCGATGCCCGCCGGCGCCTCGCCCGGCGCGGCGGCGGTCAGCAGGATGTCATAGCCCTCCATGGCGGTGGCGAAGGCGGCGCGGGCGCGGGCGAAGGCGGCGCGGCCCTCGACCAGCGCGGCGGCGTCGTGGCTTTCGGCCCAGTCCAGCCGCTCGTTCAGCACGGCCGAGATCTTCTCGCGGGCGGCGTCGCGCTCCCAGGCGAGCGACTGCGCCGTCTCGCCATTCATCACCAGACCATGCACCGCATCGGCCTCGCGCAGCGCGGCGGGCAGGCTCCATTCGGCCACCACCGCGCCGGCGGCGGCGCAGGAATCGGCCACGCGCCGCAACAGGGCGGTGGTCTCGGGGCTGAGCTTCGCCTCGGCCGGGCCGGGGCAGAAGGCGATGCGCGGCGCGCGCTCCGCCGGGCGCGACAGGTCCAGCCCGGTCAGCGCCCCGGCGAAGAGCGCGCAATCGGCGGCGCGGCGGCCGAACACGCCGATCGTGTCCAGGCTCTCGCTCATCACCTTCATGCCGGCGCGGTGGATCAGGCCGAAGCTCGGCTTGAAGCCGGTGACGCCGCAATAGGCGGCCGGGCGCAGCACCGAGCCCGCCGTCTGCGTGCCGAAGGCCAGCGGGAAGAAGCCGGCGGCGACACCGGCCGCCGAGCCCTGGCTGGAGCCGCCGGGGGTGTGGGTCAGGCGATGCGGGTTGCGGGTGGGGCCCGGATGGCGGGTGGCGAATTCGGTGGTGACGGTCTTGCCCATCACCAGCGCGCCGGCGCGGCGGGCCAGGGCGACGGCCGCGGCATCGGCGCGCGGCTGGTGCCCGCTCCAGATGGGCGAGCCATATTCTGTTATAAAATCAGATGTATCCAGCACGTCCTTCACACCGATCGGCAGGCCGGACAGCGCACCCGGCAGGGGCCGGGCGGCGGCCGCGCGCACCGCATCGGGGGCGTGGGCGGCGAAGGCGTGGACCTCGCCCTCCCGCGCCGTGATGCGGTCCAGGCAGGCTTCGGCCAGTTCGGCGGCGGAGAGGCGGCCGGCGGCGATGCGCCGCGCGGCTTCGGAGGCGGGGAGGTCGGCGAGCTCGGTCATGCCCGCGATGCTAGGCCATCCCCGGCCGGGGTCCAGGGGGTTGCGGCGTCGGAACGAGGCGCCGCCTCGGCCGCGGCGCGGGCGGCGTAGCGGCGGGCCAGCGCGGCGCAGGCGAAGAGCTGGATCTGGTGGAACAGCATCAGCGGCAGCACCACGGGGCCGACGATGGCGGCGGGGAACAGGATGTTGGCCATCGGGATGCCGCTGGCCAGGCTCTTCTTCGAGCCGCAGAAGACGGCCACCACCTCATCCGCCCGGGCGAAGCCGAGCGCCCGGCTGGCGCCCCAGGTCGCCAGCAGCACCAGCGCCAGCAGCGCCGTGCTCAGCCCCACCAGCAGGGCGAGCGTCGCCAGGTTCATCTGCCCCCAGATGCCGGCCACCATGCCCTCGCTGAAGGCGGCATAGACGGCGAGCAGGATGGAGCCGCGATCGGCCAGCGACACCACCGTCCTGTGGCGCGTCAGGAAGCCGCCGATCAGCGGCCGCGCCGCCTGGCCCAGCAGGAAGGGCAGCAGCAAATGCAGGCCGATATCGGCCATGGCCTGCGGGCTGAAGCCGCCGGCGCCGCTCTTCTGCATCAGCCAGGCGACCAGCAGCGGCGTCAGCAGCATGCCGCCGACATTGGAGATGGTCGCGGCGCAGAGCGCGGCCGGCACATTGCCGCCGGCCACCGAGGTGAAGGCGATCGAGGACTGCACCGTCGAGGGGAGGACGCAGATGAACATGATGCCCAGCGCCAGGGCGGGCGGCAGCCAGGGCGAGAGCAGCTGCGTCAGCGCCAGCCCCGCCAGCGGAAACACCAGAAATGTGCTGGCCAGCACCAGCCCCTGCAGCCGCCAGTGCAGCAGCCCGCCCAGCACGGCGCGCGGCGCCAGCTTGGCGCCGTGCAGGAAGAACAGCAGCGCGACGCCGAGGCCCGTGGCGTGGCCCACCCACTCTGCCGCCTGGCCGCGGGCCGGCAGCAGCGCCGCCAGCGCCACCACGCTCACCAGCTGCAGCAGGAAGGGGTCGATCCGTTTCAGCAGGCTTCGCATCGGGGGTCTCCTCATCGCCTCGGCCCGGAAGCTAGGCGCGGCGGGGGTATTCCGCGAGCGAATGATTCCGATATCAGTCAGTGCGATCCGTGATAAACGAGGCGCATGATCCCGCCGCTGCTGCTGCGCTCCTTCCTCGCTGTCGCCGAGACCGGCAGCTTCACCCGCGCCGCCGGGCGGCTGGGGCTGCGGCAATCCACCGTCAGCCAGCACATCCGCAAGCTGGAGGAGCAGCTGCGCCGCACCCTCTTCGCCCGCGACACCCATGCGGTGGGGCTGACGCCGGAGGGCGACGCGCTGCTGCCCTTCGCCCGCCAGGTGCTGGACGCGCAGGCGCGGATGCAGCGCTTCCTGGAGGGCACGCAGCTGCGCGGCCGCATCCGGCTCGGCGCCTCGGAGGATTACGTCTCCGCCCGCCTGGCCGAGGTGCTGGCCGGCTTCACCCGCACCCACAGCGCCGTCGACCTGGAGCTGACCGTCGGGCTGAGCGGGCTGCTCTATGAGCGCTTCGATGCCGGGGAGCTGGACGTCATCGTGGTCAAGCGCCGGCGCGGCGACCCGCGCGGCCAGCTCGCCTGGCGCGAGGCGCTGGCCTGGGTCGG
>NZ_GG770777.1:66825-77885 GCF_000164635.1 Pseudoroseomonas cervicalis ATCC 49957
GCCTGGCGGGTCGCCTGCACCAGCGCCAGCCTCAGCGGGCTGCGCGCCGCCGCCCAGGCCGGGCTCGGCGTCGCGCCGCATTCGGCGCGGCTGCTGCCGCCCGGCCTGCTGCCGCTGCCGCCCTCCCGCCATTTGCCGGCGCTGGGCGAGATCGAATTCGTGGTGATCGGCCCCGGCCCGCGCCACCCCGTCGCCGCCGCGCTGATCGAGGCGCTGCTCTCCTCCGGCGAGGGGCTGCCCTGAGGCGGCGCGGCACCACCGCTTCTGGCGCAAGGGCGGCCGAACCCCCATCCTAGAGGCATGTCTTCCTCCTCCCGGCAGGGTGCCATCCGCGTCGCCGTCGCGGCCGATGGGGCGCTGCATTACGCCATTCCCGGCCGCCCCGAAGCCCTGCCCACCGTCACCCCCCAGGCGCTCAGCCTGGCCTGGGACGCGGCGCGCGCCGCCGCCGCCGCCGAGGCCTGGGGCCCGCACCGCACCCTGGTCTTCGAGGGCGGCCCGGTGCTGGCGCTGGCCGATGCCGATGCCGCCTGCTGGGCCGAGGCGGTGGACCGCGCCGTGGGCCTGGAGAACCTCTCCGGCCTGGCGCTCTGCCTGCGGCTGCTGGCGCTGGTCGAGCTGCTGGGGCGCGCCGCCTGGATGCGCGGCCTCTTCGCCATCGGGGCGGAGGGGATCGAGCTGCACCCGGCGCTGCTCGGCGCCGCCGCCACCCAACCGCTGGATGGCGGGGCCCGGTTCGACGAAACCGCCATGAAGCGTCTATTGTCGCACCGTCTTGCCGGCGCGACCGGCGCGGAGGGGGGCCGGATCGGACCGGGGCGCGGCGCGCCCAGCTGAGGCGGGCGCCGCTCCGGCGCCGGGCCGCCGTCTCCCTGCCTATCGCCCTGTGCCGGAGCCCGCCATGAAACGCCTCGCCCTGACCCTGCTGCTGCTGCCCCCGCTGCTGGCGGCCTGTGCCAATGTGGCGCCGCGCACCGCCGAGGACCGGCAGAACGACGCCGCCCGCGCCGCCTGCCGCGCCGAGGCCGAGCGGCAGATGCGCTACCGCGAGCGCGGCCAGACCATGCGGGTGGACGAGGCCGAGTCGCGCCTCGGCTCCGGCGCCTTCATGGGCAATCCGCTGGAGCGCAGCCAGCTCGGCGCCCGCTTCGAGATGGACCAGATGATCCAGGACTGCCTGCGCAGCGCCAATCAGGGCCCGGCGCTCGCGCCGCAGACGGCGCCGCCGGCGGGGGGCGGGCGGGGCTCCTGAGCTGCCGGTCTTCCGGTCGCCCTTCGGCGCGCTGAGCCGCGCCCTGGCGACCCGGAACGCCCGCATCTTCTTCGGTGCCAGCCTGGCCTCCTGGACCGGGCTGTGGATGCACCGCATCGCCGTCTCCTGGCTCGCCTGGGAGATGACGGGCAGCGCCCTCTGGGTCGGGCTGGTCGCCTTCAGCGACCTGGCCCCGGCGGCGGTGATCAGCCCCTTCGCCGGCGCCATCGCCGACCGGGTGGACCGGCTGCGGCTCGCCACCCTCTCGCAATGCGTCATCGGGCTGGAGGCGGCGGCGGTGGCCACCCTGGTCGCCACCGACCTGATCACCATCGAATACCTGGTGGCGCTGGAGCTGCTCGGCGGCACGGCGGCGAGCTTCGCCCAGCCGGCGCGGCAGACGCTGATGTCCGGCATCGTGCCGCGATCCGACCTGCCGGCGGCGGTGGCCTGCAACTCGCTGGTGTTCAACGTGGCGCGCTTCATCGGCCCGGCGCTGGCCGGGCCGGTGATCGCCGGCTTCGGCGTGGCGCCGGCCATCGCCTGCAACGCGGTGGCCTATGCCAGCGCCGTCATCACCATGCCGATGCTGCGGGTGGACCCGGCGCACCGGCGCGGCCACCCCGCCACCGCCTCCCTGCTGGGCGAGGTGCGCGAGGGCTTCCATTACATTGCCCGCCATGCGGGGCTGGGGCCGCTGCTGCTGCACGCCGCCAGCATCGGCGTGCTGCTGCGCTGCGTGCAGGAGCTGCTGCCGCCCTTCGTCGAGCGCAATTTCGGCCGCGGCGCCGAATCCCTGGCGCTGCTGACCGCCTGCTTCGGCGCCGGCGCGCTGGTGGCGGGCTTCTGGCTGGCGGCGCGCGGCCGGGTGCAGGGGGCGACCGCCATCGCCATCCGCGCCACCGCCCTGCAGGCGGCGGCCACGGCGGGGTTCGTCGCCACCGGCTGGTTCCCGCTCGGCCTGCTCTGCGCGGCGCTGATCGGCGCCACCGCCTCGCTGCACGGCATCTCGGTGCAGCAGCTGGCGCAGACGGCGGCGGACCCGGCCATGCGCGGCCGGGTGCTGGCGGTCTGGGGCATGATCACCCGCGCCTGCCCGGCGCTCGGCGCCCTGCTGCTGGGGGCGGCGGGGGAGGCCTTCGGGCTGCGCTGGCCCACCCTGGCCGCGGTGGCGCTGGCGCTGCTGGCCTATGCCTGGGCGCGCTCGCGCCAGGGCCGGATCGAGGCGGTGCTGGAACACGCGCCGCCGGAGGATGGAGAGAGACGATGAGCCTGAACGCCGCGATCATCGGCATGGGCCGCTGGGGCCGCACCCTGGTGGAGAGTGTGCAGGGCGCCAATGACGCGCCGATCCGCTTCGTCGCCGGCAGCACCGGCACGCCGGACAAGGCGCGCGACTGGGCCGCGGCCCAGGGCATCCGCCTGCTCGACCGCTACGAGGCGGTGCTGGCCGACCCCGAGGTGCAGGCGGTGGTGCTGGCCACCCCGCACAAGCAGCATGCCGAGCAGGTGATCGCCGCCGCGCGCGCCGGCAAGCATGTCTTCGTGGAGAAGCCCTTCACCCTGTCCAAGGCGAGCGCCGAGGCGGCGGTGGCGGCCTGCCGCGAGGCGGGGGTGGTGCTGGCCCTCGGCCACAACCGCCGCTTCCTGCCCGCGGTGGCCGAACTGAAAGAAATGCTGGGGGATGGCCGCATCGGCACGCTGCTGCATGTCGAGGGGCATTTCAGCGGCCCCGGCGCCGCCGCCTACAAGGCCGGCATGTGGCGCGCCGACCGCAGCGAGAGCCCGCTCGGCGGCATGGGCGGCATGGGCATCCACATGATCGACATGATGGTGAACCTGGCCGGCCCGATCGCCGAGGTCTCGGTCGCCAGCACCGCCCGCGTGCTGACCAACGGGCTGGACGACACCACCGCCATGCTCTGCCGCTTCGCCTCCGGCGCCACCGGCACCTTCGCCACCCTGGCCTATGCGCCGCGCTGCTGGCGCGTGGCGCTCTATGGCAGCGAGGGCTGGGCGGAGCTGACCGACCATGAGCACCTGGTCCACCGCCCGCGCGAGGGCGAGACGGTGGTGCGCGACTTCCCGAAAGTGGATATCGAGCGCGCCGAGCTGGAGGCCTTCGCCGCCGCCGTGGCGGGCGGGCCGGCCTATCCGCTGCCGCTCGACCAGGCGGTGCATGGCGTGTCGGTGTTCGAGACGATGATCACCGCCGCCGCCTCCGGCGGACCGATGGCGGTGGCCTGACGGCGCGTCCGGCGGAGGGGCAGGGCGGGGCACCCCGCCTTGCCTCGATTCCGGGCGCATCCTAGAAGCGGCAGACCTCATGTCGCGTCCGGGAGAGCCCTCCCGGCACCGCGGACCATCCAGGGAGCACGACCACCCGATGAGCAAGATCACCCGTCACAATTCCGGCCCGATCCTCTCCGGCGCCATCGAGTATCATGGCTTCGTGTTCCTGGCCGGCATGACCGCCGACGACCTGACCCAGGACGTGGTCGGCCAGACCAAGCAGGTGCTGGCCAAGATCGACGAGGCGCTGGAAGGCCACGGCACCGACAAGACCCGCCTGCTGCAGGCCCAGGTCTGGCTGAAGGACATCCGCGACCGCGAGGCGATGAACAAGCTCTGGGCCGAGTGGCTGCCGGAGGGCGGCGCCCCGGTGCGCGCCTGCGTCGAGGCCAACATGGCCGATCCTCGCCATCTGGTTGAGATCATGATCACCGCTTGCCGCTGAGCGGTTGAGGCGGCCGTCCACAGGACGGAAACGCCTGGATTCGGCGCCGTGGGGGAAACCTCGCGGCGTCTTTTTTGTTGCTGTTCAGGGACTTGGCCATTCGTTGTGGCATTTTTGCCGCAACACTGTGGCATTTTGCGTCAGAGCATGGAGGGCTAGGATTAATCTCTTATTAGGGCAGCTCCCACATGGCGTGAAACTGCGAATCACGCCGCATTTCGCTCTGTAATACTCGCGACAGTTGCCGCCGCTCACGCATGCTTGCTACCGCCAGGGTGTCACGGCGCAAGTCGGGGCACGGGGGAACTGGGTTTCGGGGGTTGCATGCGGGGTAAGAGCACAGCGGTGGCTTTGGCCGTCCTGTTCGGAGCGATCTGCGCGGTTCCTGCGGCGGAAGCCTCGACACGATCGGCGCGGGAAACCGTGAAGCAGCCTCGCGTCACCACCCAGCAGCAGAGCGCCGCGTCGCGCAGCGCCAAGCCGCTGAACGCCGCGCGCCAGAACGTCGCCAGCCGCACCGCCGCGCCGGCCCGCGCCGCCAGCGGCGGCATCTCCTGCGTGCCCTATGTGCGCTCCGTCACCGGCATGGAGATCTCCGGCAACGCCCATCTCTGGTGGGCCAACGCCGCCGGCGTCTATGCCCGCAGCCAGCGCCCCGAGCGGGGCTCGGTGCTGAGCTTCCGCGCCTCGGGCGGCATGCGCTCCGGCCATGTCGCCGTGGTGTCCCGCGTCAACGGCCCGCGCGAGATCGAGATCGACCACGCCAACTGGGAAGGCCCGGGCATCCGCAAGGGCACCGTCATGCGCGGCGTCACCGTGGTGGACGTGTCGGATCGCAATGACTGGACCCTGGTGCGCGTGCAGGTCGGCCACAGCGACGCCGCTTTCGGCCGCGCCTATCCGACCAACGGCTTCATCCACAACCGCGCGGTGGGCGCCATCCGCACCGCCGGCTCGGGCTTCGAGGAAGTGGCCGAGGCGCCGGCGCCGAACCGCGCCCATGCCGACCACCTGGCCGGCGCGCTGCAGGACCTCAATCTGAACGCCACCCGCTGAGGCAGGGCGGGGCCGCCCCCGGCCCCCTGGCGCCGCCGACCCCCGGCGCCGAGCCTCGCGAGGAACCCCGCCCCGGCGGGGTTTTTTTGTGCCCGCGCCGCGCCGTCCGGCTGCCCCCGCGCGGCATTTGCACCGCTTCGCGTCGCGGCGCATTCTCCGCCGCCGCCACGCTGCCGCCGCTTGCGCCCAGCCCTGGCGCGCGAGGTGCCGAGGAGTTCCCGACCATGGCCGAGATCAGGCCGCACGCCGCCCATTGGGGCTATTTCGACGCCGTGGTGGAGCAGGGGCGCGTCACCGCCGCACGCCCCTTCGCGCGCGACCCGCAGCCCGGCGCGCTGCTCGATTCGGTGCCCGCCGTGGTGCATGCGGCCAGCCGCATCGACCGTCCCTACATCCGTGCCGGCTGGCTGCGCGGCGAGCGGCGCGGCACCCTGCGCGGCGACCGCGACTTTGTTCCGGTTTCCTGGGACCGGGCGATCCGGCTGGTGGCGGAGGAGAGCGCCCGCATCCGCGCCGAGCACGGCCACACCGCGATCCTGGGCGGCTCCTATGGCTGGGCCTCGGCCGGGCGCTTCCACCATGCGCGCAGCCAGCTGCAGCGCTTCCTCGGCCTCGGCGGCGGCTTCACCACCCAGGTGACGAACTATTCCTACGGCGCCGGCATGACGCTGATGCCGCATATCCTCGGCACCAACGACGTCATCCAGGGCCCGGTCACCGACTGGTCCAGCATCGCGAAGCACACCAAGCTGATGCTCTGCCTCGGCGGGCTGCCGCTGAAAAATACGCTGGTCACCGCCGGGGGCGCGGGGGCGCATGAATACGTGCCCTGGCTGAAGCGGGTGGCCGCCGCCGGGGTGCGCTTCGTCAATATTTCTCCGTTTCGCGGCGATGCGCCGGACTTCCTCGGCGCCGAATGGGTGCCGATCCGCCCCAACACCGACACGGCGCTGATCCTGGCCATGCTGCACACGCTGGTGGCCTCGGGGCTGGAGGATCGCGGCTTCCTGGCCACCCATTGCACCGGCTGGGAGCGGCTGCGCCCCTACATCCTGGGCGAGAGCGACGGCCAGCCCAAGAGCGCCGAATGGGCCGCCCCCATCACCGAGGTGCCGGCCGAGACCATCCGCGCGCTCGCCTATGAGGCGGCGCGGCTGCCCACCATGCTGACCGCCACCTGGTCGATCCAGCGCGCCGAGCATGGCGAGCAGCCCTGGTGGGCGCTGGTGGCGCTGGCCGCCGCGCTGGGCGGCATCGGCCGGCCGGGGGAGGGGGTGACCTTCGGCTATGGCTCGCTGAACGGCATGGGCACGCCGCGGCGGGAGCTGCCCTCGGTCTCGCTGCCGGCCACCCGCAACCCGGGCGGCACCGCCATTCCCGTGGCACGGGTGACCGAGCTGCTGGAGCGCCCGGGCGAGGTGCTGCACTACAATGGCCGGCAGATCACCCTGCCCGATATCCGCATGATCTGGTGGGCCGGCGGCAATCCCTTCCACCACCACCAGGACCTGAACCGGCTGCTGCGCGGCTGGTGCCGGGCGGAGACCATCGTGGTGCAGGAGCCCTGGTGGACCGCCGCCGCCCGCCACGCCGATATCGTCCTGCCGGCGACGACGACGCTGGAGCGCAACGACATCGCCTCATCCTCGCGCGACCGCTTCATCCGCGCCATGCACCAGGCCATCCCGCCCCAGGGCCAGGCGCGCCACGACCACGACATGCTGGCCGACATGGCCGAGCACTTAGGCTTCCGCGACCGCTTCACCGAGCAGCGCGACGAGGGCGCCTGGCTGCGCCACCTCTATGAGCGCTGGCGCGCCGCCTGCGGCCGCATGGGGTTCGAGGCGCCGGGCTTCGACGCCTTCTGGGCGGAAGGCCATGTCGAGGTGCCGCCGCCGGACGAGGATTTTGTGCTGTTTTCCGAATTCCACCGCGACCCGGTGGCCAACCCGCTGGCCACGCCCTCGGGCCGGGTGGAGCTGTTCTCGGAGACCATCGCCGGCTTCGGCTATCCGGGTGTGGCCGACCATCCGCGCTGGATGCCGCCGCGCGAATATCTGGGCAGCGAGCTGGCGGCGCGCTTCCCGCTGCATCTGCTCTCCTACCAGCCGGCGACGCGGCTGCACGGCCAGCTCGACCCCGGGCCGGTGGCGGCCGCCAGCAAGATCGCCGGGCGCGAGGCGATGCTGATGCACCCCGACGAGGCGGCGTCGCGTGGCCTGCGCGAGGGCGACATCGTGCGCGTCTTCAACGATCGCGGCGCCTGCCTGGCCGGGCTGCGCGTCACGGAGGACATCCGCCCCGGCGTCGTCGCCATGGCGACCGGCGCCTGGTGGGACCCGGACCCGGAGAGCGGCCTGGACCGCCACGGCAACCCGAACGCGCTGACGCATGACGAGGGCACCTCGCCGCTCGGCCAGGGCAGCGCCGCGCAATCCTGCCTGGTGCAGGTCGAGGCCTGGCGGGAGGCGCTGCCCCCCGTCACCGTGCACACCCCGCCGCCCATCGCCGGGCAGGAGGCCGCCTGATGACCACCACCCGCCGCGCCCTGCTGGGCGCCGCCGCTTTTCTCCCCGTTGCCAGCCTCGCCTCTGGCCCGGCGCGGGCGCAGATCGTCACGCTGGACATGCCGCCGCAGGCGCTGCCGGTGAAGCTGGACGACACCACCGCCCCCGGCTACCGCCGCGACGTGCTGGTGCGCTGGGGCGACCGCGTCACCTTCGACGCCCGCCCCTGGACCCCGCGCCAGCCCAGCGCCGAGGCGGCGGCCACGCAATTCGGCTGGGATGGCCGCATCTGCGGCATGGTGGTGCCGCCGGCCGGGGCGGATGGCGTGGCGCGCGGCGTGCTGGCCGTGGCGCACCCCACGGTGGACCCCGCCATGGCCTTCCCTGGCGGGCGCGACCGGCCGGCCATCGCCGCCATGATGCAGGGCGCCTCGCTGCTGAATATCGAGCAGCAGGGCGGGCGCTGGATCGTGGTCGATGGCGGCTACCAGTCGCGCCGGCTGACCGCCGAGACGCTGTGCCGCCTGACCGGCCCGGCGGCGGATCAGGTGGGCGGCGCCGTGCAGGGCCTGCTCGGGATCTCGGGCGGCTGCGCCACCCCCTGGGGCACGCTGCTGCTGGCCGAGAACGATCCCGCGCCCTGGCTGACGCGCCTCGCCCCGCTCGATGGCCGCTTCACCGATGGCACGCGCTTCGGCTGGGTGGCCGAGCTGGACCCGCTCGACCCCGCCGCGGTGCCGGCCAAGCGCACCGCGCTGGCCCGCTTCCCGCGCGGCGACGCGGCCGCCGCCCTCAGCCGCGACGGGCGGGCCGTGGTGTATCTCACCGACCACCGCGCCTTCGGCCATCTGTTCCGCTTCGTCTCGGCCGGGCCGGCCGGGGCGGAGGCGCTGGACGAGGGCACGCTCTCCGTCGCCCGGCTGGAGGGGCAGGGGGTGCTCCGCTGGGTGGCGCTGCCCGCCGGCGCCGAGACGGCGCTGAACCCGGTCGCCGCCGCCGCCAGCGCCGGCGCCACCGCCTTCGACCTGCCCGCCGGCCTGGCGCTGGATGGCGGGCGGCTCTACCTGGCCTGCAAGGGCAATGCGGCGCGCCGGCCGGAGCAGACCGACGCGCTGAACCCGCGCGCCGGCAGCAATGCCGGCCATGTGGTGGAGATCCTGCCCGAGGGCGGCGACCATGCCGCCGAGCGGGCCCGCGCCTCGCTGCTGCTGCTGGGCGGCGCGCCGGGGCCGCGCTTTGCCGGTTTCGTCCGCGCCTGGCCGGAAAGTCCGGCGGTGCTGGAGCTGGACCCGGCCGGGCGGCTGTGGATCGGCACCGACCATGATGGCCGCGTCGGCGCCGCGCCGGATGCGCTGTTCGGCTGCGACACGACGGGGCCGGGGCGCGGCATCGCCCTGCCGCTCTATGGCGCGCCGCGCGGGGCGGCGATCGGCGGCACGGCGATGAGCCCGGATGGGGTGGCGCTGTTCGCCCTGGTGCGCACCCCGGGCGCGGAGCCCGGCGCCTCCTGGGAGCGCCCCGGCACGCGCTGGCCGCAATTCGACCCGGCCCTGCCGCCGCGCAGCACGCTGGTGGTGTTCAGCCGGGAGGCGGGCGGCCGCGTCGGCGGCTGACGCCGCGAACATGAACGCCGGCGGCTGACGCCGCGAACATGAACGCCGGCGGCTGACGCCGCGAACATGAACGCCGGCGGCTGACGCCGCGGCCATGAAAAAGGCCGGGAGGTTGCCCTCCCGGCCCATCGTCCCGCCGGGGGCGTTGCCCCCCCCCGGATGGCGTTGCCTCAGGCGCCGGCGGTGCCCGGCGCCTTGCCCTCGCGCCGCGAGAAGCGCAGCAGCAGGTAGCCCGCGACGCCCGCGACCAGCGACCCGGCCAGGATGCCGAACTTCACCAGGTCCTGCATCGCCGCCGAATCGGCGAAGGCCAGCAGGCCGATGAACAGGCTCATGGTGAAGCCGATGCCGCAAAGCAGCGACACGCCGAGCAGCTGCGTCCAGGAGGCGCCGGCCGGCAGCTGCGCCAGCCCGGCGCGGATCATCAGCGCCGAGGCGCCGAACACGCCGAGCAGCTTGCCCACCACCAGCCCGGCGGCGACGCCGAGCGGCAGCGGCTCCAGCAGCACCCCGGCGCTGATGCCGGCGAAGGAGACGCCCGCATTGGCGAAGCCGAAGATCGGCACCACGATGAAGGCGACCGGCTTGTGCAGCGCGTGCTCCAGCTTGTGCAGCGGCGATTCCTCGTCGCTCGCCTCGGGCTTGCCGGGGGTCAGGCGGATCGGGATGGTCAGCGCCAGCAGCACGCCGGCCAGCGTCGCATGCACGCCGGAGCGCAGCACCAGCAGCCACAGCACCGCGCCCAGCAGCAGATAGGGCAGCAGCGAGCGCACGCCGCGCCGGTTCAGCCCGTAGAGCAGCGCCAGCACCGCCGCGGCCCCCGCCAGATCCGGCAGCGACAGGCCCGTGGTGTAGAACAGCGCGATGACGATGACGGCGCCGAGGTCGTCGATGATCGCCAGCGCCGCGAGGAACACCTTGAGCGAGACCGGCACGCGCGGCCCGAGCAGCGACAGCACGCCGAGCGCGAAGGCGATGTCGGTCGCCGCCGGGATCGCCCAGCCGCGCAGCGCCAGCGGGTCGCCGGCGTTGAAGGCGACATAGACCAGCGCCGGCGCGGCCATGCCGCCCGCCGCCGCGACGCCGGGCAGGATGCGCCGCCCCCAGGTGGAGAGCTGGCCATCCAGCATCTCGCGCTTGATCTCGAGGCCCACCATCAGGAAGAACAGCGCCATCAGCGCGTCGTTGATCCAGTGCTGCAGGCTGAGCGGGCCGACATAGCTGTGCAGGGCGCCGAAATAGGCGGGCGCCAGCGGCGAATTCGCGGTGAGGATGGCGAGTGCCGCCACCGCCATCAGGACGAGGCCGCCGGAGGCCTCGCTGTCAAGAAAACGCCGCATCGCCGAGGCGATGCGGCCTTGGCCGGCCGGATGTTGCATTCCCGCTCCTGTCCTGTCTGTTGTCCCCGCCGGGGCAGGATGAAAATTTCGTCACGATAGATCGCGGCAGGGCCGGAGCGTGACAAGGGCAAATCGGCGCGTGGCTTGCCGATTCCTGGGCAAAACCCGGTGCGCGGGGCGGCTTCTGGCCCTCCGGCGCGGCGAGGCGCATGATGCGCGACCTTGGCTTTGGCGGGAGGACGCGTGCAGGCGATGGACCATCTGGGTGCGGTGCTGGATCAGCCCGCGCCCCCGGCAGGCCCGGACGAAGCCGCCACCCTGGCGCGCGAGGCCTTCGGCCTCGCGGCCGAGGCCCGGCCGCTGACCGGCGAGCGCGACCGCAATTTCCTGCTGACCACGGCGGCGGGGCGCGACTACGCGCTGCGCATCATCCACCCGGCCGAGCCGCCGGAGGTCTCCGACTTCCAGAGCCGCGCCCTGCTGCATCTGGCCGGGGCCGCGCCGGAGCTGCCGGTGCCGCGGCTGCACTGGCCGCTGGGCGGCGCGGCGCCCGAG
>NZ_GG770777.1:79358-86431 GCF_000164635.1 Pseudoroseomonas cervicalis ATCC 49957
TGACCGAGCGCCCCTCCGCCAGCAGGGCCAGCGCGCGGGCCCGCTTGTCCTCGCCCGACGGGGCGCCGGTGGGCGCGGCGGACGGGGCGGCCGCCGGCGGCTCAGCCGGCTCGGCCGGGCTGTCCTGTCGCCAGTGCCGCGCATGGATGTGGTTCAGATGCTCCGGCAGGGCCTCGCCGTTCAGCCGCGCCTCGGTCACCACCATGTGCGAGCCCGCCTGCCGAAGCGTCGCGGCCTCCAGCACGTCGCCCTCGCGCACCGCCCGTTTCTCGGTATCGGCCAATTGCCGCGAATGGCTGTCATTGGCCTTGATGAAGCTCTCCGCCGTGGCGGTCAGGCGATGCGGCATTCAGGTCTCGCTGCCAGAAGGGAAAGGGGCAATTTGCGGCGAAACGGCCCTGGCTGCAAACCGGCGCCACCGCCAGGGGGGAGGCGGTCAGACCGACAGGTAGCGCGCGCGCAGTTCCGCATCCGCCATCACCGCCGCCATCGGCCCTTCATGCCGGATCCGCCCGGTCTCCAGCAGATAGGCGCGGTCGGCGATGGCGGCGGCGAAGCCCGGATTCTGCTCGGAGAGCAGGATCGACAGCCCCTCCGCCTTCAGCGCGCGGATCGCCTCGGCCATGCGCTCCACCACCACCGGCGCCAGGCCTTCCGAGGGCTCGTCGAGCAGCAGCAGGCGCGGCTGGCCCATCAGGGCGCGGGCGATGGTCAGCATCTGCTGCTCGCCGCCGCTCATCCGCCCGCCCGGCCGGTGGCGCATCTCTTTCAGGGCCGGGAACAGCGTGAACACGCGCGGCAGGTCCCAGGCGGGCCGTCCGCGGGATGCGGCGCGGCGGCCGACCTCCAGGTTTTCCAGCACGGTCAGCTCGGGGAAGATGCGCCGCTCCTCCGGCACATAACCGAGGCCCAGCCGCGCGATGCGGTGCGGGGCCAGCCCCGCCACCTCCTGCCCCAGGACACGGATGCGCCCGGCGGTGGGCGGCAGCAGCCCGATCAGCGACTTCATCGTGGTGCTCTTGCCCGCCCCGTTGCGGCCGAGCAGGCAGACCACCTCGCCGGCGGACACATTGAGCGAAACGCCGTGCAGGATGCGCGCCCGGCCATACTGGGCGACGAGGCCCTCCACCTCCAGCATCAGCCGGCGCTCCCCAGATAGACCTGCCGCACCCGCGCATCGGCGCGCACCGCGGCCGGCGGCCCCTCGGCGATCAGCCGGCCGCGCTCCAGCACCAGCACGCGGTCGGCATGGCCGAAGACGACATCCATGTCGTGCTCGGTGAACAGCACGGCGATGCCCTCGCGCCGGGCGATGGCGGCGGTCTCGGCCATCAGCGCTTGGCGTGCCTCGGGGGCCATGCCGGCGGTGGGCTCGTCCATCAGCAGCAGGCGGGGGTTGTGCGCCAGCGCCATGGCCAGCTCCAGCCGCTTGAGGTCGCCATAGGCGAGGAAGGCCGCCGGGCGCTCGGCCTGGTCGGCCAGGCCGATGCGGTGCAGCAGCGCCTCGGCCTCCGCCGTCATCTGCCGGTGCGCCGGGCGCCAGAGGTCGAAGATGCGGCGGTGATGCGACAGCAGCGCCAGCCGCACATTGTCGCGCAGCGACATCGAGCCGAAGGTGGCGGTGATCTGGAAGGTGCGGCCGACGCCGAGCCGCCAGATGCGCCGCGGCGCCCAGCCGGTGATGTCGCGGCCCTGGAAGCGCACCCGCCCGGCCTCGGGGCGCAGCTGGCCGTTCAGCAGGTTGAAGCAGGTGCTCTTGCCGGCGCCGTTCGGGCCGATCAGCGCCAGCATCTCGCCGGCGGCGAGCTGGAAGGAGACGCCATCGACGGCGCGCACCCCGCCCCAGCCGCGCACCAGCCCTTCCGCCTCCAGCACGGCGCTCATGCCGCGCCCTCCTGGCGGCGGCGCAGCCGGGACAGCGCGGCGGACAGCGCGCCCCCCAGCCCCTGCGGGAAGAAGAGGACCAGGGCCAGGATGGTCAGCCCCAGCAGCAGCCGCCAGAGCGAGGTCACCCGCGCCAGCTGCTCCTGCAGCCCGGCGAAGGCGACGGCGCCGAGCAGCGGCCCGGCCAGGCTGTGTACCCCGCCCAGCAGCACCATCAGCAGCCCGTCCACGCTGCGCCCGATCGCCAGGAAGGAGGGGAAGACGCTGCCCTTGCCATAGGCGAAGACCGCCCCCGCCAGCCCGGCCCAGAAGGCGGCGAGGGTGAAGGCGGCCCAGCGCAGCCGGAAGGTGTCGAGGCCGATCGCCTCCGCCCGCAGCGCCGAATCGCGCTGGCCGCGCAGCGCCAGGCCGAAGGGCGCGTGCACCGCGCGGCGCAGCAGCCAGACGCCGCCGCCGCAGAGCGCCAGCGCCAGATACCAGAATTCCAGCCGGCCGCGCGCCCAGCCCGCCGGCCAGACGCCGAGGATGCCATTGTCGCCCCCCGTCACCTCGACCCATTGAAAGGCGATGGACCAGAGGATCTGCGCGAAGGCGAGCGTCAGCATCGCCGCATAGACCCCCGAGAGCCGGGCAAAGAACCAGCCGAAGCCGAGCCCGGCCAGCCCGGCCGCGAAGGGCGCCAGCGACAGGCCGAGCAGCATCGGCGCCGCCCAGTATTTCATCGCCAGCGCCGCGGCATAGGCGCCGGCGCCGAAGAAGGCGGCGTGGCCGAAGCTCGCCATGCCGCCCGGTCCCATGATCAGCTGCAGGCTGGCGGCGAACAGCACCAGCACGGCGAAATCCGCCAGCAGGATCAGCGGATAATCGCCCAGCAGCAGCGGCCCCAGCAGCAGGGCGGCGGCGGCGAGCGCCAGCAGCGCCCGGCGCAGGGTGACCGAAAGAAAAGTGCCGGGGGCGGGCAGGGGGGGCGCGGCCTCGCTGGCGGGCGGCGGCCCCAGCGGCTTGCCCAGCAGCCCGTTCGGCCGCAGCACCAGCACCACCGCCATCACCAGGAAGACCAGCACCAAAGTGATGCGCGGGAAGACCAGGATGCCGAAGGCGTGCAGCTCGCCGATCAGCAGCGCCGCCAGGAAGGCGCCGGGGATGCTGCCGAGCCCGCCGAGGACGACGACGACGAAGGCCTCGACGATGATCGCCATGTCCATATGCGGCGTCACCGCCTCGCGCGGCAGCTGCAGCGCGCCGCCCAGCCCGGCCAGCGCGGCGCCGAGGAAGAACACCCCGGTGAACAGCAGGCGCTGGTCGACGCCCAGCGCCGCCACCATGTCGCGGTCCTGCGTCGCGGCGCGCAGCAGGATGCCGAAGCGGGTCCGGTGCAGCAGCAGCCAGAGCAGGCCGAGCACCACCGGGCCGAGCGCGATCAGGAACAGCTCGTAGCGCGGGAAGCGCAGGCCGAGGAGGTCGATGGCGCCGCGCAAAGGCACCGGTGCGCGCGGGCCGAACTTGTCGTCCGGGCCCCAGAGCAGCAGCACAAGGTCCTGCACCACCAGGACGAGCGCGAAGGTGGCGAGCAGCTGGAACAGCTCCGGCGCGCGGTAGATGCGGCGCAGCACGGTGATCTCCAGCAGCGCGCCGATGCCGCCCGCCAGCAGCGCCGCCAGCAGCACGGCCAGCGCGAAGCCGCGCCAGCCCCAATCGTCCACCGAGGGCAGCTGCAGCAGCGTCCAGCCCAGATAGGCGCCCAGCATGTAGAGGCTGCCATGGGCGAAGTTGACGATGCGGCTGACGCCGAAGATCAGCGTCAGCCCCGAGGCGACGAGGAACAGGGAGGAGGCGCTGGCCAGGCCGTTCAGCGCCTGGACAGCCAGGTCTTGCAAGGGGGCGGCTCCTCAGCCTTGCGGGGTCAGTCCTGCGGGCGCCACTGGCGCACGAGATCATCCGGCGGCAGGTAGTTGGCGCCATCGGCATAGCGCCAATCGACCATGCGGCCGCGCTTCCCCTCCAGCTTCGTGCGGCCGACGAAGGCGCCGAGCGTCGCCTGGTGGTCCAGCGCGCGGAACTCCACCTCGCCCGTGCCGTAGCCGGTCTGGTAGCGGATGCCGCGGAAGGCCTCGACCATCGCCTCGGTCTCGGTGCTGCGCGCCTTGCGCAGCATGGCGGCGATGGCCAGCACCGTGTCGTAGCCGACGATCGAGCCGCAGCGCGGCAACTCGTTGAAGCGGGCGCGGTAGGCGTCGCGCAGCGCGACATGCACCGGGTTGTCGAGATCGTCGCGCGGATAGCCGGTGACGATCCAGCCATCCGGGCATTCCTCGCCCAGCGGCTCGAGATATTCCGGCTCGCCGCTCAGCATGGAGGCGACCGCCCGGCCCTCGAACAGGCCGCGCTGATTGCCCTGGCGCACCAGGTTCAGCAGATCGGTGGCGAAGGTGACGTTGAAGATGCCCTCGGGCTTCAGCCGCTCCAGCGCCTGCGCCGTGGCGCCGGCATCGATGCGGCCGAGCGCCGGGAATTGCTCGCCGACGAACTCCACATCCGGGCGCTTCGCCTTCAGCAGCTCGCGGAACCAGCGCACGGCGGACTGGCCGTATTCGTAATTCGGCGCGACGGTGGCCCAGCGCTTCGCCGGCAGCTTCGCCGCCTCCTCCACCAGCATGGCGGCCTGCATGTAGGTGCTGGGGCGCAGGCGGAAGGTGTAGCGATTGCCCTTGGACCAGACCAGCGCATCGGTCAGCGGCTCGCTGGCCGCGTAGAGGCGGCGGTTCTGCCTGGCGAAATCGGCCAGCGCCAGCCCGACATTGGAGAGATAGCCGCCGGCCAGCAGCGCCACGCCCTCGGCATTCACCAGCTCGCCGGCCAGGCGCACCGCATCCTCGGGGCGGCCGGCATCGTCGCGGAACACCGTCTCCAGCTTGCGGCCATCGATGCCGCCGGCGGCGTTCACCTGCTCCTGCGCCAGCAGCCAGCCATTGCGGTAGGGGCCGAGGAAGGCGGGCTGCGCGGTGTAGGAATTGATCTCGCCGATGCGGATCGGCGCTGCCCCTTGGGCGCGCAGCAGGGCAGGGCGCGCCAGCAGGGTGGCCGCGCCGGCGCCCAGCAGCAGGCGGCGCGGGACGGGGAGGGAGCGGTGCTCGGTCATGCCATGCGTCCTTCTGGGGCGTTCCCGGAGGCCAGGGCCTTGCGATCGGGCTGGCCCGTTGCGCCCTGCGGGGCGCGGCTGCGCCTGACAATAGTCACTCGCGCCGCCACGGGAAGACCGCAAACGGGGGGTTATGCTCAATTTGATGATTTTATCCGCGCAAGGCGGCGCCCCCTGGCACGGGGCGCCGGATCTCAGGCGGGGACGCGGCTCAGCCGCAGGCGGTGCGGCAGCTCGGCCAGGGTGGCGGCCTCGGCATTGGCGAAGGCCAGGCGCAGATGCCGCGCCTGGCCGGGGCCGAAGAAGCTGCCGGGCAGGGTGAGCAGCCCGCTCTGCGCCGCCAGCGCCTCGGCCGCCTGCGGCGAGTCCGGCAGGCCCTCCGGCAGGCGCAGATAGGCGAAATAGGTGCCGAGCGCGTCGATGCGCCATTCCGGCGTTTCCGCCAGCGCGGCGCGGAACGCCTCGGCGCGGGACTGCATCACCGCGCGGTTGCCCGCGCGCCATTCGGCCAGCGCCGGGATCGCCCAGGCCAGCGCCTGCTGCGCCGGGCGGGCCGGGCAGATCTGGAAGGAATCCAGCACCTTCAGCAGCTCCTGCCGGAAGGCGCCGCCGCCGAGGACCGCGCCGATGCGGTGGCCCGGGATGCAATAGGATTTGGCGAAGGAATAGAGCTGCACCACGCCCTGCTCCCAGTCCGGATCGTCCAGCAGCCGGTGCGGCGGCGTGCCTTCCTCGGGCAGGAAGTCGCGATAGGTCTCGTCCAGCACCAGCCAGATCCCGCGCCGGCGGCAGATCGCGGCGATGCGGTGCAGGATCTCGGCCGGGTAGATGGCGCCGGTCGGGTTGTTCGGCGTCACCAGCACCAGGGCGCGGGTCCCGGGCGTGATCGCCGCTTCCAGCCGCTCCGGGTCGGGGATGAAGCCATCCTCGGCGCGGGTCTCGAGCGGCTGGGCGGTGATGCCCAGCAGCTCCAGCGTCATGCGGTGGTTGAAATACCAGGGCGTGGGCAGCAGCACGGCATCGCCGCTGCCGGCCAGCACCGTCATCGCCATGGTGAAGGCCAGATTGCAGCCGGCAGTGATGGCCAGCTGGTCGGGGCGGATCGCCGCGCCATAGAAGCGCGCCATCTCGGCCGCCAGCGCCTCGCGCAGCGCCGCATCGCCCTCGATCGCGCCATAGGACGCGGCGGCGCGGCTGCCGGCGGCCTCGGCCAGCTTCTGCAGCATCATCGGGTGCGGCGGATAGCCCGGCACCGCCTGGGTCAAATCCAGCATCGGTCCGGCCGCGCCGTCATAGCGGGCGGCCCAGGCGCGGGCGGCGGGGATGGGCGGGGCGGCGGTGGCGTGCGCGCGGGGCGACAGGCGGAGGCTCGGCATGATGCGGCAGAGTGTCACGCGGCGCGCGGCCCGGCCAGGGCGCTGCCTTACGGTTCCTCGCCGGCCGGGCGGCCGGTGACATGCCGCCAATGGTGCCAGAGCAGCCGCGCCGCCAGCGAGCGCCAGGGCCGCCAGGACAGGCTCAGCGCCGTCAGCGCCCGTGGCGAGGGACGGGCCGGCATGCCCTTCAGATGCGCGGCCGAGGCGGCCAGCGCCACATCCCCCTCGGGGAAGATGTCCGGACGGTCCTCGGCGAAGAGCAGATGCACCTGCGCCGTCCAGGGGCCGAGGCCGCGCTGCGCCGAGAGATGCGCCACCGCCTCCGCATCGCCCATGGCCGGCAGCTCCTCCAGGCGCAGCCGCCCCTCCAGGCAGGCCTCGGCCAGGCCGCGCAGATGCGCGACCTTCGGGCGCGACAGGCCGGCGCCGCGCAGGGCGTCGTCGCTCAGCCGCAGCAGCCCGGCGGGCTCCAGCGCGCCGGGCAGGGCGGAAAACCGCAGCCAGATGGCGCCCGCCGCCTGGTTGCTGATCTGCTGGCCCAGCACGGTGCGCGCCAGCCCGCCGAAGCCGCGCGGCCGGCTGCGCCAGGGCAGCGGCCCGGCCGCCGCCTCGATGCCGGCGAAATCCGGGTCGGCCTCGGCCAAAGCGGCCAGCCCGGCCGCGGCCCAGGCGGG
>NZ_GG770777.1:87169-92843 GCF_000164635.1 Pseudoroseomonas cervicalis ATCC 49957
TGATCCGCCGGCTCCTGCCGCGCAGCCTCGCCGGGCGGACGGCGCTGTTCCTGACCCTGGCGCTGATGCTGGTGCAGGCGGCGGGGCTGACCATCCACGCGCTGGACCGGGTGGATCTGCAACGCCTGGCGATCTCGCGCGAGATCAGCGCCCGCGCCTTCGGCGTCTGGCGCACCGTGATGCTGGCGCCGCCCGACCGGCGCGAGGCCATGCTCTACGACATCGACCTGCCGCCCGGGCTGGTGGTGGACCTGTCCGACCTGCCGGCGGTGCGGCCGGGCATGCCGCGCGCGCCGCTGGCGCTGGTGCGGCTGTTCCGGCTGGACCTGATCGGCGGCGGCATGTCGCGCTTCCGCCCGCGCGAGGCGCTGGTGGCGGGCGGGCCGCATCCGGGCATCCTGGTGGTGGCCATGCAGCTGCCGGACGGGCCGTGGCTGAACATGCGGCTCTCGGTCCCGCCGCCGCGCCCCTGGCATTCCGAGACCTTCCTGTTCGCTTTCGTGCTGATGACCGGCGCCGCCTGGGCGCTGATCCTGTGGGCGACGCGGCGGCTGACGCGCCCCGTCTCGGCGCTGGCCCGCGCGGCGGAGCGGCTGGGGCGCGACGTCAACACGCCACCCTTGCCGGAGAACGGGCCGCTGGAGGTCGCCACCGCCGCCCGCGCCTTCAACACCATGGCCGAGCGCATCCGCCGCTTCGTGGGCGACCGCACGCAGATGCTGGCCGCCATCGGCCATGACCTGCGCACCCCGATCACCCGGCTGCGGCTGCGCGCCGAATTCCTCGACGATGACGAGCAGCGGCGGAAGATGCTGGCCGATCTCGACGAGATGGAGGCGATGGTGAACGCGACGCTGGCCTTCGCCCGCGACGATTCGGCGACCGAGCCCTCGGTGCCGCTCGACCTCGCCGCCCTCTGCCGCACCGTGCTGGACGAGGCCGCCGATGCGCGGCCTGAACTGGAAACCGAGGCGCTGTTCTACCAGGGGCCGGAACGGCTGCGCATCCGCGCCCGGCCGATCGCGCTGAAGCGCGCCTTGGCCAATCTCGTCGGCAATGCGCTGAACTATGCCGGCAATGCGCGGCTGCGGCTGGAGGCGCCCGCGGGGCGCGACGCGCTGGTCCGGCTGCGCATCGAGGATGACGGGCCGGGCATCCCGGAGGAATCGCTGGAGGCCGTGTTCCAGCCCTTCCGCCGGCTGGAGACCAGCCGCAACCGGGAAACCGGCGGCACCGGCCTTGGCCTGCCGATCGCCCGCAACATCCTGCGCGCGCATGGCGGCGACGTGGTGCTGCAGAACCGCGAGGGCGGCGGCCTGACGGCGCTGGTGACGCTGCCGGCCTGAACTTCTAGCGCGGCGGCGCCGGGAAGGGGCGCAGCCGCAGCCGGGTGCGGTGGGACGGCGCGGCGCGGCCATCCGGTGCCTCGCCGCGATGGTAGTGGCGCTGCCAGCCCTGGCGCTGCGCCGCCGATCCCGCTTCCTTCAGCGCGGCGTTGAAGGCATCGCGGCCCTGCTGCCAGGCGCGGTAGGCCGCCGCCTCCTCCGGCGCCGTGTCGAGCGCGCGGCTCTCCGGCCGCATCGCCTCGGCCAGGCCGAGGGGGAGCGGGAAGAAGAAGCAGATCGGCTCATGGGGGCGGAAGCGCACCACCTGGTCGGGGCGGGTGAAGCGCCAGTTCATGGTGAAGGTCATCGGCGCCCAATCGGTCTCGACCAGGCCGGACAGCGCGGCGATGCCGTCCTTCGGCGCGTTGGGCGGGCCGCTGACCCACAGGCCGATGCCCGGCGGGGTGCGCAGCAGGACGGGGATGGGGAAGGTCAGGATGCCGCTGCCGAAATGGCTGGCGGGCGGCATGGCGCCGGGATGGGTGACGCGGATGGCCACGTCCTCGGGCGCCGCGCCGCCATTCCAGCTGGCCTCGAAGCCGGTCTGGCCCAGCACCTCCCAGCCATGGCCATTGGCCATGGTCAGCGGCAGGCAGCGATAGGCGAAGCCGTTCGGGCTGGCCTCCATCCAGTCCCGCCGCACCGCGCCAGGGCGGATTGGCGGCAAAGGCTGGTCCAGCTGGTAGGCGATCAGCAGCTCATCGTCCCGGGGCGCCATGCGCTCCTCCCAAGGGGGGAGCGCACAGGCTTAGGGCCAGGACCTTGCCAGCGGCTTGAGCGCCGGCCTCAGTTGGTGCAGCGCTTCAGCGGCGCCGGGAATTCGGCGCAGTTGGGGAAGACGATCTCGCCATCGCCGCGGCGCTCGATGCGCAGCAGGTTGGGGTCGCCATCGCAGCCGAAGCCGACGCCGGGCGGCACGTTGCGGGCGCCGGGCGGGGTCACCGGCGTCAGCCGGATGAGCAGCCCGTTGGGCTGGGCGGTCGCCGTCTCGATCATGCGCTGGCGATAGGGCACGTCGAGCGGGTTGGAGCGCATCACCACGTCGCGGGTGATGATGACGCTGGGCTGCCCGGTGCAGCGCGGCCCCTGGGTGTCGGCGGCGGGGAAGTAGCCGCCGGTCCAGCTACCGAAGGCCCAGGCATGGGGCGGTTCGGGGCTTTGCGCCTCGCTCGGCGTCAGGCCGAGGCCCAGCACCAGGCCTGCCCCCAGAATCGCTGCCGCAATGCGCATCGGCGCTTGTCCTTCTCTTCGCGTCGCCCCAAGCCAGGGCATGTCTCTGTGGGTCGCGCCGGCCCGGCCCGCCTTCGGGGCGAACGGGGCAGGGCCGGGCGGGTTGCGCGGCGGGGATGCCGCCGCTCAGCCGAGCTTCAGCTCCTCCCGCACCAGGCTGACCCAGTAGCCGACGCCGTGCGGGATGGCATCATCGTTGAAATCATAAGTCGGCGTGTGCAGCCCCTCGGAGGTCGCGCCGCCGGCGCCCTGGCCCATGAAGATGAAGGCGCCGGGCCGCGCGTCCAGCATGTAGGCGAAATCCTCGCCGCCGGTGAAGGCCGGGGCCTGGTCGTTCACCTGGGCGGCGCCGGCCAGCGAGGCGGCGGCGCGGGCGGCCACCGCCGTCTGCTCGGCATGGTTGACCAGCGGAGTGCCGTTGCGGCGATAGGCGACCTCGGCGGTGCAGCCGAAGCTGGCGGCCAGCCCCTGGGCCAGCTCGGTCATGCGGCGCTCCATCGTGTCGCGCACGGCCGGGGTGAAGGAGCGCGCGGTGCCGCCGACCCGGATCTCGGCCGGCATGACGTTGGTGGAGCCGAAGGAGCCGCCCTCGATGGCGCCGACGCTGATCACCGCCGGGTCGATGGCGGAGATGTTGCGGCTGACCACGGTCTGCAGCGCCAGGATGAACTGCGCCTGCAGCACGGTGACGTCGGTGGAGAGGTGCGGCGTGGCGCCGCCATGCCCGCCGGTGCCGCGGAAGGTCACCACCCAGCGGTCGGGCGCCGCCATGAAGGGGCCGGGGCGGATGGCGAAATGGCCGAGCGGCAGCTCCGGCATGTTGTGCAGGCCGTAGACGGCATCGACGGGGAAGCGCTCGAACAACCCGTCGGCCAGCATGGCCTTGGCGCCGCCGCGGCCTTCCTCGGCCGGCTGGAAGATGAACTGCACGGTGCCGGCGAAATCGCGGTGCTCGGCGAGGTATTTCGCCGCGCCCAGCAGCATCGTGGTGTGGCCGTCATGCCCGCAGGCATGCATCAGCCCCTGGTTGGTCGAGGCATAGGGCTTGCCGGTGGCCTCGTGGATCATCAGCGCGTCCATGTCGGCGCGCAGCCCGATGGCGCGCTGGCCGGGCAGGCGGCCCTTCAGCGTGCCGACGACGCCGTGGCGGCCGATGCCCTCGGTCACCGCGATGCCCCAGCCGCGCAGCTTGGCTGCGACCAGCGCCGCGGTCCGCTCCTCCTCCATGCCGATCTCGGGATGGGCATGGATGTCCTGGCGGATCGCCGCCAGCTCCGGCTGCAGGTCGCGGAGCTGGGTCAGTAGAGACTCGTTCACTCTGTATTCTCCCGGTTGCCCGGCGCGCGGCGGGCAGGGGTGCCGTCCGCGCCTTGCGCCGCGCACCATGATGCGCGGTCCCGGTGAAGGAAAGTCCCCACACCGCAAACCAGCCCCGCCGGGGCCGGGCCCAGGCGGGGCGCCGCCGTGGCGCCCCTCCCGTCCCGGCCCTGACCGGCAGCCGGAAGAATCATTCGCCGGCGGCGGCGAGGATGCGGGAGACGGATTCGGCGCGGCCGAGGGCGAAGAGCACGGCGTCGATCGGCGGCGACTGGGTCGAGCCGGTGAGCGCCGCGCGCAGCGGCTGGGCGACCGCGCCGAGCTTGATCTCCTTCACCTCGGCATAGTCGCGCAGCCATTTGTCGAGATCGGCGCGCTCCCACGGCGCGTCGGTCAGGAAGATGGCGAGGTCCTTCAGCCGTTCCCTGGCCTCGGGCGTCAGCTGCGCCTGGGCCTTGGCCTCGAAGGCCAGCGGCAGGGTGGCCACCGCGAAGCCGGCCATGTCGGCGGCCTCGTTCAGGGTGCGGGCGCGCGGCATGATGTCGGGCATCAGCAGGCGGACGCGCTCCGCCTCCTCGGTGCCGAAGCTGATCGAGGTGCGCTTCGCCATGATCTCCAGCACGCGGCGGGCCAGCGCGTCCGGGTCCATCTGGCGCAGATACTGGGCGTTCAGATGGGTGAGCTTGGCGTAGTCCATCCGGCTGGCGGCGCGGCCGACATCCTTCAGGTCGAACAGCTCGATGGCGCGGTCGCGCGGGACGAACTCTTCGTCGCCATGCCCCCAGCCGAGCCGCAGCAGATAGTTGCAGACGGCCTCGGGCAGGAAACCCTGGTCGCGGAATTCGAGCGCGCCGACGGCGCCGTGGCGCTTCGACAGCTTGGCGCCGTCGGCGCCGTGGATCAGCGGGATATGCGCGAAATGCGGCCGGCGCCAGCCCATCGCGTCATACACCATCACCTGGCGGAAGGTGTTCGTGAGATGGTCATCGCCGCGGATCACGTGGGTGATGGCCATGTCGTGGTCGTCCACCACCACCGCGTGCAGATAGGTCGGCGTGCCGTCCGAGCGCAGGATGATCATGTCGTCCAGCTCGGTGTTCTGCACGCGCACCTCGCCCTGGACGAGGTCGTGGATCACCGTCTCGCCCTCGCGCGGGGCCTTGATGCGGATCACCGGCTTGACGCCTTCCGGCGCCTCGGCCGGGTCGCGGTCGCGCCAGCGGCCGTCATAGCGCGGCGGGCGGCCTTCCTTCATCGCCGTCTCGCGCATCTCGGTCAGTTCTTCCGGGGTGCAGAAGCACTGATAGGCCTTGCCCTCGGCCAGCAGCTGGCGGGCCACCTCGGCATGGCGGCTCTCGCGCGCGGTCTGCATCACCGGCGGCTCATCGGCGTCGAGGCCGAGCCAGGCGAGGCTGTCGAGGATCTGCTGCACCGCCTCGGGCGTCGAACGCTGGCGGTCGGTGTCCTCGATGCGCAGCAGATACTGGCCGCCATGGTGGCGGGCGAAGAGGAAGTTGAAGAGGGCGGTGCGCGCCCCCCCGATGTGCAGATACCCGGTCGGGGAGGGGGCGAAACGGGTGCGTACGGTCATTGCTCGGCCAATTCCTTCGAGCCGGTGCTTCTACCACCATGCCGCCCCGCTGTAGAGTGCGCGTGTCGGTTGAGAAGTCATGCCCTCGGATCACGCCATCGTCGTGCCCCTGCCCGCCGCCCGGCCGGCGCGCCCCCTGGCCGGGCTGCCG
>NZ_GG770777.1:94250-99035 GCF_000164635.1 Pseudoroseomonas cervicalis ATCC 49957
AGGCCGCCCGGCGGCCGGGGCGGAGCCGCCGCCGCTCAGTAGCGGCGCAGCAGACCCACCAGACGACCCTGCACCTTGACCCGGTCGGGGCCGAAGATGCGCGTCTCGTATTGCGGGTTGGCGGCCTCGAGCGCGATGGAATTGCCCTTGCGGCGCAGCCGCTTCAGCGTGACCTCGTTCTCATCCACCAGCGCCACCACCACCGAGCCGTTCTCGGCGGTGTCGCCGCGGCGGATGATGACGGTGTCGCCATCCAGGATGCCCATGCCGATCATCGAATCGCCGGCGACCTCCAGCGCGTAATGGTCGCCCTGGCCGAGCAGCGCCATCGGCACCTCGACGCTGGCGCCCTGGTCGCGCAGCGCCTCGATCGGCAGGCCGGCGGCGATGCGGCCATAGAGCGGCAGCTGCACCGCCCCGGCCTCCGCCGCCGCATGGGCGACGCCGGGCAGGTTCTGCGCGAAATTGCCGCGGATGACATTGGGGGCGAAGCCCGGCGGCGGCTCGGCGGCGGCGGGCGCCTCGGCCGTGGCGGGCAGGGCGCCCGACTGCGCCAGGCTCTCGGGCAGGCGGATCACCTCCAGCGCGCGGGCGCGGTGGGCGCGGCGGCGCAGGAAGCCGCGCTCCTCCAGCGCGGTGATCAGCCGGTGGATGCCGGATTTGGAGCGCAGCTTCAGCGCGTCCTTCATTTCCTCGAAAGACGGCGAGAAGCCGGTGTCCCGCAGGTGCCGGTCGATGAAGGTCAGCAACTCGTGTTGCTTGCGGGTCAGCATGGGGGGCGCTCCCTGGCGGCATGGGGCAGCCGCGAACAAAGCGGCAACCAGAGAGATGTTCTACGAAAGTTCTTTTGCGGCGGTCAACTGCGGAATGTCGTATTTTCCGCGACTTGCCGCGTTTCCTGGCGGTTGCTCAGAGGCCCAGCTCGGAAAGCAGGAGGATCTCCACCGTCTCGCCCTGCGGCAAGGCGGGGGCGTGCGGGGCACGGCGCAGCAGCGCCTCGGCCCCGGCCAGCACCCGCAGCATCGAGCTGTCCTGGCGCTGCGCCGCCGTCACCATCAGCTGCCCCGCCTCGCCACGGGTGACGAAGGCGCGCAGGTAGTCCTCGCGCGCGTCGTTCTGCGGCAGGGCGGCGGCGGTGACGGCGCGGCGGAAGGGCGGCGCGGCGTCGGGCAGGCCGCCGAGCCGGGCCATGGCCGGGCCCAGGAACAGCACGGCGCAGGTCAGCGCCGAAACCGGGTTGCCGGGCAGGCCGAGCAGCGGCGTCTCCCCCAGCCGGCCCCAGATCAGCGGCTTGCCCGGCCGCATGGCGATCTTCCAGAAATCCACCGCCAGCCCCAGCGGGGCCAGGGCCTTCTGCACCAGGTCGTGCTCGCCCACGCTGGCGCCGCCGGTGGTCACCAGCAGGTCACAGCCGCGCGCAGCGCCGGCCGAGGCGGCGATGCTCTCCACCCGGTCGGCGGCGATCGGCAGCAGCACCGGCTGGCCGCCATAGGCGCGCACCAGCGCCGCCAGCGCATGCGCGTTGGAGGAGACGATGCCGCCCCGCGGCAGCGCCTCGCCCGGCAGCACGATCTCGTCGCCGGTGGCCAGAATGGCGATGCGCGGCGCGCGGTGCACCGAGAGCCAGGGATGGTTGGCCGCCGCCGCCAGCCCGATATCGCGCGCCGTCAGCCGGCGGCCGGGATGCAGCAGGATGTCGCCGGCGCGGAAATCCAGCCCCTCGGGGCGGATCCAGCGGCCGGGCCGCACCGCCTCGCGCAGCGTCACCACGCCGTCGCCGGCCTCGGCATCCTCCTGCAGCAGGATGGCGTCGGCGCCCTCGGGCAGCACGGCGCCGGTGAAGATGCGCACCGCCTCGCCCGGGCCGACCCGGCCGGCGAAGGGGTGCCCGGCCGGGGCGCTGCCGACCACCCGCAGCGTCGCCCCCGCCGCGCCGTCCCCGGCGCGCAGGGCATAGCCGTCCATGGCGGAGAGGGCGGCGGGAGGCTGCGTCAGCCGCGCCGCCACCGGGGCGGCCAGCACGCGGTTCCAGGCTTCGGGCAGCGCCACCGTCTCGGCGCCGGTGGGGGAGAGGGCGGCGAGGATGCGCGCCCTGGCTTCCTCGACCGGCAGCATCAGGCGGCGTCCCAGCTACCGGATTTGCCGCCGGATTTGTGCGCCAGCCCGATCGCCTCGATGCGCATGCCGCGGTCGATCGCCTTGCACATGTCATAGACCGTCAGCGCCGCGACCGAGACGGCGGTCAGCGCCTCCATCTCGACGCCGGTCGGGCCGGTGGTCTTGACCCGCGCCTCGATGGCGATGGCCGTCTCGCCCTCCGGCACCAGGTCGAGCTGCACGGAGGAGAGCGCCAGCGGGTGGCAGAGCGGGATCAGGTCGGCGGTCTTCTTGGCGGCCATGATGCCAGCGAGCCGCGCCACGCCCAGCACGTCGCCCTTGCCGATGCCGCCCGCCCGGATGGCCGCCAGCGTCGCCGGCGCCATCTCGACCCGGCCGCGCGCGATGGCGAGCCGCGCGGTGGCCGGCTTGGCCGAGACATCGACCATCACGGCGCGGCCCTCGGCGTCGAAATGCGTCAGCCCGCCGGGGCCGGCGGGCTGCTCCCCCGTGCCGCCGCTCACCCGGCCTGCACCATGGCGCGGGCGGCGTCGGTGACGTCCGGCTGGCGCAGCAGGTGCTCGCCCACCAGGATGCAGCGGGCGCCGGCATCGGCCATGCGGCGCACATCCTCCGGCGTGCGCAGCCCGCTCTCGGCCACCGGGATGCGGTCGGCCGGGATCAGCGGCACCAGCTCCTCGGCGGTCGCGAGGTCGGTCTTCAGCGTGCGCAGATTGCGGTTGTTCACCCCGATCAGCCGCGTGTGCAGGCCGAGCGCGCGGTCCAGCTCGCGCCGGTCATGCACCTCGGCCAGCACCGCCATGTCGAGGCTGCGGGCAATGTCCTCCAGCTCCCGCGCCTGGGCGTCCGACAGCGCGGCCAGGATCAGCAGGATGCAGTCCGCGCCCATCGCCCGGGCCTCGAACACCTGGTAGGGGTCGATCATGAAGTCCTTGCGCAGCACCGGCAGGGCGCAGGCGGTGCGGGCGGTCACCAGGTCGGCCGGGCTGCCCTGGAAATAGGGCGCGTCGGTCAGTACCGAGAGGCAGGCGGCGCCGGCCTCCTGATAGGCGCGGGCCAGCTCCGCCGGCTCGAACGGATCGCGGATCAGCCCGCCCGAGGGCGAGGCCTTCTTGATCTCGGCGATCAGCCCGATCCGCCCCTCGGCCACAGCGGCGCAGAGCGCGCCGGTGAAGTCGCGCGGGCGGCCGAGGTCGCGGGCGCGCTTCTCCATCTCGGCCAGCGGGGTCAGGGCCGCGCGCTCGCGCACCTCGACCTCCTTGTCGGCCAGGATGCGCAGCAGGGTGTCCGGCAGGGTGTCAGCGTTCATCGGTCTTCTCGGCGCGAGGGGCGCGGCATTCGGTCGGGTGGGGCATGCGCCGGGCCATCAGCCCGGTGCGGCCGCGGGCGGCGCGGCGGGGGCGGTGGCCTGGCGGAGCTTGCGCAGCACCCCATGCGCGGCCCCCTCGTCGATGGAGCGGGTGGCGCGGGCGGCGGCCTCGCGCAGATCGGTCGTTGCGCCGGCGACGACAAGGGCCGCCGCCGCGTTCAGCACCACGCAGTCGCGATAGGCGCCATGCGCGCCCTGCAGCAGCGCCTCCAGCGCGGCCGCGTTCTCGGCCGGGTCGCCGCCGCGCAGCGCCTCCAGCGGCGCCTCGGGCAGGCCGGCATCGGCGGGGGTGATGGTGAATTCGCGGATCACCCCGCCCTTCAGCTCGACCACCTGGCTGGGGCCGGAGAGCGTCAGCTCGTCCAGCCCGTCGCCATGCACCAGCCAGGCATGCTCGCTGCCGGTGCGGGCGAGCGTCTCGGCCATCGGGCGCAGCCATTGCGGGGCGAAGGCGCCGGTCATCTGCCGCTTCACCCGCGCCGGGCTGGTCAGCGGCCCGAGCAGGTTGAAGATGGTGCGCGTCCCCAGCTCGACGCGCGGCCCGGCGGCGTGGCGCAGCGCGGCGTGGTGGCGGGGGGCGGCCAGGAACACCATGCCGGCCTCGCGCAGCACGCGCTCCAGCTCGGCGAAGGGCAGGTCGATATTGATGCCGAGCGCCGTCAGCGCGTCCGAGGCGCCGGATTTCGAGGACAGCGCCCGGTTGCCATGCTTGGCCACCGGCACGCCGCAGCCGGCGACCACGAAGGCCGCGGCGGTCGAGATGTTCAGCGTGCCGGCGCCATCGCCACCGGTGCCCACCAGGTCGATGGCGTTTTCCGGCGCCTCGATGGCGGTCATGCGGGCGCGCATGGCGCGCACCGCGCCGGTCATCTCCGGCACCGTCTCGCCGCGCACGCGCATCGCCATCAGCATGCCGGCGATCTGGGCGGGCGTCGCCTCGCCGCTCATGATCACGCCGAAGGCGTGCTCCGCCTCGCTCTCCGCCAGGCGCTCGCCGGCCGCCAGTCGGGCCAGCACGGGTTTCAGGGACATCAGGGCATCATCCGGGCAGGGTCGCGCACGGCGCAGCGTGGTGTGGAGGCAGCGGGGTGCGGCGCCGATCCGTCCCGCCCTGGCAGGCCGCCACGCCACCAGCGCCCGGCCGCATCGGCGGGATGGCGGCAGGGCGGGGGCGGGGCGGGGGGCGGGTGGCGCGGACTCATGCTGGCGGGATCCTTCGCCCGTGCCGCCAGCGCGGTCAAGCACGGGTCCGGCAAGGTTAGCGGTCTGGTCATCCGACAACAAGCGGGGGGCTGGCC
>NZ_GG770777.1:99334-111228 GCF_000164635.1 Pseudoroseomonas cervicalis ATCC 49957
GCAGGGCGGCGGCGCGCTCCTCCTGCGCCCGGCGGCGGGCATCGGCCAGGTAGGCGGCGCGCACCTGCGGCTCCACCGTCTCGAAGGGGCGCAGCGCGGCGGGGATCACCTCCTGCAGCTCGAAGGCGAAGAGGGCGGTCTGCCCGGCCTCGGCCAGGCGCGGCATCTGCCCCTGCTGCGCGGCGAAGACGGCGCGCAGCGCGATGTCGCGCGCCTGGCCGGAGAGCGGCAGCGCCGCCTGGGCGCCCTCGGGCGTGCGGCCGGCGGCATCCACCACCGCCTGGGCCACGCCCAGGCCGAAGCGCGGCGCGAGCTCGGCCAGGCTGCCGCCGGCGGCCAGCGCGTCCTCCACCTGGTTGGCGCGCTCATAGGCGAGGTCGGCGGCGCGCTCGCGCTTCACCTGCGCCTCCACCTCGGGGCGCACCGCCTCGAAGCCACGATCCTCGCCGGCGGCGATGGCGGTGACATGCACCACATGCCAGCCGAAGGGGCTCTGCACCGGCTCGCTCACCCCGCCCTGCGGCAGGGTGAAGGCGGCCTCGGCCAGCTCGGGCAGCGGCAGGCCGGCGCGGTCGCTCTCGCCAAGCTCCGTCGCCTGGCCGCCGGCCGCCTCGGCCGCCTGGGTGATGGCGGCGAAATCGGCGCCCTCGCGCCACTGGCGGGCCAGCGCCTCGGCCTTCGCGCGATCCGGCAGCAGGGCCTGCTGCAGGCTGCGGCGCTCGGGGCGCTCGTAATGGTCGCGATGCGCCTCATAGGCGGCGCGCAGCTCCTCCTCGGTGGCCTGCACATCGCCCATCACCGTCTCCGGCGACAGCACCGCCAGGGTGACGCGGCGATACTCGGGGGCGGAGAAGCGGTCGGCATTGTTCTCGTGGAAGCGGCGCAGCTGCGCCTCCTCCGGCGCGGCCGGCTCGGGGGCGGCGGAGAAGGGCAGGCGCACGATCTCGGCCAGGCGCTGCTCGCGCTCCCAGGCCAGCAGCGGGCGGGTCAGCGCGTCCGGCCCGGCGGCGCCGGCGCGCACCGCGCCCACCATCTGCTGCCGCTCCAGATCGGCGCGCAGCAGGGTGAGGAACTCGCCCTCGCTCAGCTGGTTGTTGCGCAGGAAGGAGTCGAAGGCGATGCGGTTGAACCGCCCATCCGGACCCTGGAAGGCCGGGATGCCCCAGACATAGTCGCGCACGGCGGCCTCCGGCACGGCCAGGCCGAGATGCCGGGCCTCCTGCCGCTGCACGCGCTCCATCACCAGCCCCTCGACGGCCTGGCGGGTCAGCGCCTCGCCCATCTCGGGGGTGATCTCGAAGCTGCCGCCGAGCTGGCGCTGCACGCGGCCGATCTCGCGGCGGGCGGCGGCCTGGGCCTCGGGCACCTCGATGGCGTCCCGGCCCACCCGGGCGACCGATGTGTCGCTGCCGAACTGGCGAACGATGTCCTCGATGCCCCAGACGGCGAAGGAGAGCACCAGCAGCGCGAAGAGGATTTTGGCGAACCAGGTGCCGGCGAGCCGGCGGAGCGCAGTGAGCATGGTATTCCGCGACAGTGAAGGCGGGCGGGACCATAGGGAAAACCCGCCCCGTTGCCAAACATCCCCGCCGCCTGTAGCGCGTTTGCCCCGGAAGAGAGACCCAAGAGGAGCCGAGCATGACCCCTGGTGTGCGCCCGCTGATCGCCGGCAACTGGAAGATGAACGGGACCCTGGCCGAGGCCATCGACCTGGCCCGCGCCGTCGCCGCCGGCGAGGCGCCGGGTGTGGACCTGCTGGTCTGCCCGCCCTTTCCCCACCTCGTCCCCGTGGCCGGCGCCCTGCTGAAGAGCGAGGTGGCCCTCGGCGCCCAGGATTGCCACGCCGCCGCCTCCGGCGCCCATACCGGCGACGTGGCCGCGCCGATGCTGGCCGATCTCGGCGCCCGCTACGTCATCCTGGGCCATTCCGAGCGCCGCGCCGACCATGGCGAGAGCGACGCCATCGTGCGCGCCAAGGCCGAGGCGGCGCTCTCCGCCAAGCTCGTGCCGGTGGTCTGCGTGGGCGAGAGCGAGGCCCAGCGCCTGGCCGGCGAGGCCGAGGCGGTGGTGGCCACCCAGCTGGCCGGCAGCCTGCCGGACGGCTTCGCCGCCGCCGGCGGCGTGGTGGCCTATGAGCCGGTCTGGGCCATCGGCACCGGCCGCACCCCGACCGAGGCCGACATCGCCGCCATGCATGCCCGCATCCGCGCCGAGCTGCAGCGCGCCTTCGGCGAGGCGGGCAGCAAGCTGCGCATCCTCTATGGCGGCTCGCTGAAGCCGGGCAACGCCAAGGCGATCCTGGCCCTGCCGCATGTCGATGGCGGGCTGATCGGCGGGGCCAGCCTGAAGGCGGCTGATTTCCTGGCGATCGCGACGGCGTACTGATCAAAGAGAAGCTCCAGGGGAATGAATTCCCCTGGACCCCTTCTTTTTTCTGTCAGGCTGCCGCCGTCCTGTTGTGCGGCGGGACGCTGCACTCCGCCGGGCCGCTGCCTTCTGCGTCCCGCCTTGATACCGCTCCGCGCTGCCGCATTTTGCGCTGGCCCCGCCAGGGCCGCTGACAGAAAAAAGATGGGGGTTCGGGGGAATTCATTCCCCCGACCTTTTCCTTCTCTTTTCCCAGCGCGACACTCCCTTCCATGAGCACCGACCAGACCGCGCGGGTTCTCGCCGCGCTCGATTCCGCCCGGGCCGAGACCGAGGCCAGCCTGATCGAATGGCTGCGCATCCCGAGTGTCAGCGCCCAGCCCGCCCATGCCCCGGATTGCCGCCGCGCCGCCGAATGGCTGCTGCGCGAGCTGGCGGCGATCGGCTTCACCGGCCGGCTGCGCGAGACGCCGGGCCATCCGGTGGTCATCGCCCACCATCCCGGCACCGGCGCCGCGCCGGGGGCGAAGCCGGTGCTGATCTACGGCCATTACGACGTGCAGCCGCCCGAGCCGCTGGAGCTGTGGTCCAGCCCGCCCTTCGAGCCGGTGGTCTCCGAGGGGCCGCGCGGCCCGCGGCTGGTCGCCCGCGGCGCGGTGGACGACAAGGGCCAGGTGATGACCTGGCTGGCCGCTTTGCGCGCCTGGCACACGGTGGCCGGCGGCCCGCCGCTGCCCGTCACCGTGCTGGTGGAGGGCGAGGAGGAGATCGGCAGCACCCATCTCGACGCCGTGCTGGAGGAGGAGAAGGCGGCGCTGGCGGCGGATTTCGCCCTGATCAGCGACACCAACATGTGGGCGCCCGGCGTGCCGGGGCTGACCGTCAGCCTGCGCGGCCTGGCCTATGTGCAGATCGACCTGCGCCAGGGCGACCGCGACCTGCATTCCGGCCTGTTCGGCGGCTCGGCGGGCAATGTGCTGAACCTGCTGACCCGCATCCTGGGCGAGCTGAAGGACGAGCAGGGCCGCATCCAGATCCCCGGCTTCTATGACGGCGTGGCCGAGCCGAGTGCCGAGCAGCGCGCCGCCTGGGAGGCGCTCGGCTTCGACGAGGCCGCCTTCCTGGGCGCGCAAGGGCTGTCGGTGCCGGGCGGCGAGGCCGGGCGCAGCGCGCCGGAGCGCCTCTGGGCCCGCCCGACCGCCGACATCAACGGCATCTGGGGCGGCTATATGGGCGAGGGGTCCAAGACCGTCATCGCGTGCGAGGGCCATGCCAAGCTCTCCTGCCGCCTGGTGCCGGGGCAGGATCCGGCGAGGATCGTCGAGGGCATCCGCAGCTTCGTGCAGTCGCGCCTGCCGGCGGATGCGCAGCTCAATCTCCAGGTCTTCGGGCTCGCGCCGGGTGTCGCCATCCCGACCGATTCGCCGGCGGTGACGGCGGCGCGCGCCGCCCTCGAGGAGGAATTCGGCCGGCCGGCGGTGCTGTCGGGCGGCGGCGGCTCGATCCCGGTGGTGTCCAGCCTGAAGGGCATCCTAGGGCTCGATAGCCTGCTGATGGGCTTCGGCCTGGATGACGACCAGGTGCACAGCCCGAACGAGAAGTTCGAGCTGGCCTGCCTGCACCAGGGCAGCCGCAGCCATGCGCGGCTGCTGGGGCGCCTCGCCACCCGCGGCTGAGACTTGGCGCGGCCGGGGCGATCCACCCCGGCCGCGACATTCCGTCAAGTTTTCGAGACATCTCCCCTTTGTGCGCCTGGGCTGCGGATGCTTGCATGGGCGCGGCTTGGCCTGGGCCACCGCCGATCGCGGCAGGGGGTACCGGCGGGGGGGGATGAGTGATGAGTCTTGGCTTCAGGGTGCCCGGGACGGGCGACCGCAACATCGATGCCGTGCTGTGGGGCGTGCGCTGGAAGGCGACGGAGCTGACCTACAGCTTCCCCGAGGATGCGGACGGCTATTCGGGCGAGGAGCCCAACATCGACCTGGCGGAATTCCAGCCGGTCACGGCGGACCTGGCCGATGCGATCCGCTTCATCCTGGAGACCCAGTTTCCCGCGGTGGCGCAGCTCACCTTCCGCGAGGTGGCGCCCGGCAGCGACAGCATGCTGACCTTCGGCACGCTGACCAGCGAGGAGACGGCGCATGCCAACATCCCGCGCTTCAGCCCGGACAGCTATGCCGGCGACATCTGGTTCAACCAGCAGCAGTTCAACCTCGCCCCGATCGGCAGCTACGCCTATTTCACGGCCATGCACGAGATCGGCCATTCGCTCGGGCTGAAGCACGGGCATGATGGCGGCAGCCCGGTGGAGTATGGCGTCAGCACGCTGCCACTGACCGCCGACCGGGACAGCGTCGAATTCTCCATCATGACCTACCGGCCCTACACGGCCGCCAATTTCGAGTACTACACCATCCCCGATGGCAGCTACCCGCAGACGCCGATGATGTATGACATCGCGGCGCTGCAATACCTCTACGGCGCCAATTACGAGACCAATGCCGGCGACACGGTCTACCGTTTCGACCGGGACACCGGCGAGATGTCGGTCAATGGCGTGGGCCAGGGGGCGCCGTCCGCGAATGTCATCCTGCGCACCATCTGGGATGGCGGCGGCAACGACACCTATGATTTCTCCAATTACGAGGCGGATCTGCGGATCGACCTCTCGCCCGGCGGCTGGACGGTGCTGGGGACTGAGCAGCGCGCCACGATGGGCCAGATGGAGGTCGCCCAGGCGCATCTCTACAACGCGCTGCTCTACCAGGACGATCCGCGCTCGCTGATCGAGAACGCCATCGGCGGCAGCGGCGATGACACCATCTTCGGCAACGGCGCCGACAACCGGCTGGAAGGTGGCCTCGGCACCAACATCCTGGACGGGCGGGGCGGCTTCGACACGGCGGTGATCGCCGCGGCGCTGACCGACATCACCTACAGCTTCGAGGGCCGCTACCTCGCCTTCGAGCGGCCGGACGAGAAAGGCGACCTGGCCATCCGCATCGAGGCCTTCGCCTTCAGCGACGGCACCGTCATCCGCGACGACGGCTTCGCGCTGCTCGACGATCTCTACTACTACACGCAGAACCACGACATCTGGCTGGCCGGCGCCGATGCCGAGGCGCATTACGCCGCCTCCGGCTGGCGCGAGGGGCGCGACCCCAACGCCTTCTTCTCCACCGCGGTCTATCTGGCGATGAACCCGGATGTGGCCGCGGCCGGTATCGACCCGCTGCAGCACTACCGGGAGTTCGGCTGGAAGGAGCTGCGCGACCCCTCCGCCGCCTTCGACACCGGCGCCTATCTGGCGCGCTACACCGATGTGGCGGCGGCCGGGATCAACCCGCTCGAGCATTACCTGGCCTATGGCCAGGCCGAGGGCCGGCTGCCGCTGCCGGTGGTGGGCGAGCTGAACGTCATCGGCTTCGACGCCAGCTACTACCTGCTGTCGAACCTGGACGTGCTGCAGGCCGGGCTGAGCGCCTGGGGGCACTACTCCACCCAGGGCTGGCGCGAGGGGCGCGACCCCAACGCCTATTTCGACACCAGCCTGTATCTGGAGAGCAACCCGGACGTGGCGGCGGCCGGCATGGATCCGCTGCAGCACTACCATGAATCCGGCTGGCGCGAGGGGCGCACGCCCTCCGAGCGCTTCGACGGCGCGGCCTATCTGGCGGCCTATGCCGACATCGCCGAGGGGCAGTACGATCCCCTGCTGCATTTCCTGAAATACGGCCGCGACGAGGGCCGCCTGGCCTTCGCCGACATGGTCGCCTGAGCCGGGCGGCGGGGCGGGGAAGACCCCCGCCCCGCCCTGGCCGCTCAGCGGCCGAGCACGGCGCGGATGGCGTCCAGCGCTTCCTCGATCATCGGCGCGGTGACGCCGAGATGCGTGCAGGCGCGCATCCGCCCGCCCAGCAGCGAGAGATGGATGCCCCGCAGCCGCAGCGCCCGCTGCAGCCCGGCCGCGTCCTGCCCGGTGCCGGAGACGTCGAAGAACACCAGGTTGGTGTCCGGCTCCTCGACCACGATGCCCTCGATCTGGCGCAGGCCGCGCGCCAGGGTGCGGGCATGGGCGTGGTCCTCGGCCAGGCGGTCGACATGGTGGTCCAGCGCGTGGATGCAGGCGGCGGCGCAGATGCCGGCCTGGCGCATCGAGCCGCCGAGCCGCTGCTTCCAGCGCCAGGCCTGGCCGATGAAATCCTCCGACCCCGCCAGCACGGCGCCGAGCGGCGCGCCCAGCCCCTTGGTGAAGTCGAGCCACACGCTGTCGAAGCCGGCCACCATCTCGGCCGCCGGGATGCCGCTGGCCACCACCGCGTTCATCAGCCGGGCGCCGTCCATGTGGGTGGACCAGCCCTGCTCGCGGGCGATCGCCACCACCTCGTCCAGCCGCGCCTGCGGCCAGACGGCGCCGCCGCCGATATTGGCGGTCTGCTCCACCTCCAGCAGGCGCTGCGGCGGGGCGTAGCGGCCGCCGCCGCGGATGGCGGCGCGCAGCGTCGCCGCGTCGAACATGCCGCGCGCGCCGCGCAGCGGGTTGATCTGCACCCCCGCCAGGGCGGCATGGGTGCCACCCTCGCTGGTCAGGATGTGCGCGCTCTCATGCGCCAGCACCTCCTCGCCGGGGCGGCAATGCGTCAGGATGGCGATGACGTTGCACATGGTGCCCGAGGGCAGGAACATCGCCGCCGGCTTGCCCAGCAGTGCCGCCATGCGGTCGCACAGCGCGTTCACCGTCGGGTCGTCGCCATACTGCTCGTCGCCCAGCTCGGCCGCCATCATGGCCTGCTTCATCGCCGCGGTGGGCAGGGTCTGGGTGTCGGAATAGAGGTTGATGCGGACCGGCGGGGCGCCGGCGGGGGGGCGGGCAGGGGCGTGCACCATGCGGCGTGCCTTTCACGGCTGTCCTGGCGGGGTGCGACTCACTCGTTCATGTCGCGGATGCCAGCCATCAGGCTGCGATAGAGGCGCCATAGCGTCCAGAGGGCGACCAGCACCAGCAGGCCCCAGAGCAGGGCTTCGGGCACGGCCTGCAGCCAGGCGGGGCCGGAGGGGCGCGCGACCAGCGCGGCGCCAAGCAGGATCAGCAGGAGAAATCGCAGGATCATCGCGGCGCAGAATGGCAAAGCCGGCGCCGCGCGTCAGCAGCGCCGGCCTGGCCGCGCGTCAAACCCTGCGTGAAGCCGGCGGCTCAGCCGCCGGCGGGCTTGGGTTGCTGCGTCGCCGTGGCCGCCGCGGCGGCGCGCCCGTCGCGGCCATAGAGTGCCATGGCGCGGCGCTCGAAGGCGCGGACCATCATCCGCACCGCCTCGTTGAACACCATGCCGATCACCGCCTGCAGCAGTGCCGAGCGGAACTCGAAATCGACGAAGAAGTCGACCTCGGTGCCCTGCTCGACCGGGGTGAACTTCCAGGTGTTGTTCAGGTAGCGGAAGGGGCCGTTCTCGTAGCTGACGCGCACCTCATGCGGCCGGTCCAGCGTGACACGCGAGCGGAAGCTCTCGCGGAACATCTTGAAGCCGATGGTCAGGTCGGCCACCAGCTCCGTCTCGGTCTGCGAGATCACCCGCGCGCCGACGCACCAGGGCAGGAATTCGGGATAGCGCCGCACATCGGCGACCAGGTTGAACAGCTGCTCGGGCGTGTAGCGCAGGATGCGCTTCTCGGCATGGGTCGGCATCAGGCGGCGTCGACCTGCTGGCCGGCCCGCAGCCTGGCGTTGCGCGCGTCGCGCAGCTGCGCGAAGTCGCGGTCGGCATGGTAGGAGGAGCGGGTCAGCGGCGTGGCGGACACCAGGAGGAAACCCTTGCTGCGGGCCATCTTGGCGTAGTCCTCGAACTCCGCCGGCTCGACGAAGCGGTCCACCGCCGCGTGCTTCACCGTGGGCTGCAGATACTGGCCAATGGTCAGGAAGTCGATCTCGGCGCTGCGCATGTCGTCCATCACCTGCAGCACTTCCATCCGCGTCTCGCCGAGCCCGACCATGACGCCCGACTTGGTGAAGACCGAGGGGTCGAGCTGCTTCACCCGGTCCAGCAGCCGCAGCGAGTGGTAGTAGCGCGCACCGGGGCGGATGGTCGGGTAGAGCCGCGGCACCGTCTCCAGATTGTGGTTGAACACGTCGGGGCGGGCGGCCACCACCACCTCCAGCGCGCCGTCCTTGCGCAGGAAGTCGGGTGTCAGGATCTCGACCGTCGTGTCCGGCGCGGCGGCGCGGATGGCGGCGATGGTGGCGGCGAAATGCGCGGCACCGCCATCGGCCAGGTCGTCGCGGTCGACGCTGGTGATCACCACATGCCGCAGCCCGAGCTGCGCCACGGCGTCGCCCACCCGGCGCGGCTCATCGGCGTCCAGCGATTTCGGCATGCCGGTGGTGATGTTGCAGAAGGAGCAGGCGCGGGTGCAGATCTCGCCCATGATCATCATGGTCGCGTGGCGCTGCGACCAGCACTCGCCGATATTCGGGCAGGCCGCCTCCTCGCACACCGTCACCAGCTTGTTGTCGCGCATCAGGTTGCGCGTCTCGTGGTAGATCGGGTGGGTGGGGGCCTTGACGCGGATCCAGTCGGGCTTGCGCTTGATCGGGTTGTCCGGGCGGTGCGCCTTCTCGGGGTGGCGCAGCGGGCGCGGCGCGGCGCCGGCATCCGACACGGCGCCGCCCGCCCGGTGGTCGATCAGAATACGCGTGGCCATGCCTGCTCCTCCGGCGGTGGCGCCGATGTCCGGTCTCTATATGGTGAAGCGGCCGGGTCTGGCGAGGGGGGCGGTGCCGGCCGGGGGCGGCGCCCCCGGGCCGGGCCGGCCGCTCAGATGTGGATCACCCGGCCATAGGCGTCGAGCACGCTTTCATGCATCGCTTCCGACACGGTCGGGTGCGGGAAGACGGTGTGCATCAGCTCCGCCTCGGTGGTCTCCAGGGTGCGGGCGATGGTGTAGCCCTGGATCATCTCGGTGACCTCGGGCCCGACCATATGGGCGCCGAGCAGCGCGCCGGTCTTGGCGTCGAACACCGTCTTGACGAAGCCCTCCGGCTCGCCCAGCGCGATCGCCTTGCCATTGCCGATGAAGGGGAAGCGGCCGACGCGCACCTCATGCCCGGCCTCCTTGGCGCGGGCCTCGGTCAGCCCCACCGAGGCGACCTGCGGGCGGCAATAGGTGCAGCCCGGGATGTTCGACACATCCATGGCGTGCGGGTGCAGCCCGGCGATGGCCTCGACCGTGATGATGCCCTCATGGCTGGCCTTGTGGGCGAGCCAGGGGGCGCCGGTCAGGTCGCCGATGGCATAGACCCCCGCCTCGCCGGTGCGGCCATATTCGTCGGTGACGATATGGGTGCGCTCGACCTTCACCTTGGTGCCTTCGAGGCCGAGATTCTCGACATTGCCGACGATGCCGACGGCCGAGATCAGCCGGTCCGCCGCGATCTCCTGCACCTTGTTGCCGGCCTCGACCACGGCGACGATGCCGTCGGCGGTCTTGCGCACGCCCTGCACCCGGGCGCCGGTGATCACCTTCATGCCCTGCTTGGTGAAGGATTTCTGGACGAAGGCCGAGACCTCCGCATCCTCGACCGGCAGGATGCGGTCCATCACCTCGATCAGCGTCACCTCGGCGCCCATGTTGAGGTAGAAGGAGGCGAATTCGCTGCCGATGGCGCCGGAGCCGATCACCACCAGCTTCTTCGGCATGATGTCCGGCTGCAGGGCCTCGCGGTAGGACCAGATCAGCTTGCCATCCGGCTCGATGCCCGGGATCACGCGGGCGCGGGCGCCGGTGGCCAGGATGATGTGCTTGGCGGCGATGTCGGCGACGGGCTTGCCGTCCTTGCCGGTCACGCTGAGCTTGCCGGGGCCGGCCAGCTTGCCGCTGCCGTCGAAGACGGTGACCTTGTGCTTCTTCAGCAGCCCCTTCACGCCGGAGGAGAGCTGCGACGCCACCTGGCGGGAGCGCTTGACCACCTTGGCGAAGTCGTAGCGGACATTGTCGGCGGCGAAGCCGTACTGGTCCAGGCTGTGCAGCAGGTGGTTGATCTCCGAGGCGCGCAGCAGCGCCTTGGTCGGGATGCAGCCCCAGTTGAGGCAGATGCCGCCCAGATGCTCGCGCTCCACCAACGCGACCTTCATCTTCAGCTGCGAGGCGCGGATGGCGGCGACATAGCCGCCCGGGCCACCGCCCACCACCACCAGGTCGAACTGCTCGGCCATCGTCTTGCTCTCCTGTCCGCGCCCGGCGCGGTGAGATGATCTCGGTCTTCCCCGTCCGGCGGGGGAGGCAGGCTCAGCCGGCCAGCGCGCGCAGCGCGTCGCCGGAAAGGCGCTGGTCGGTCCATTCCTCGCGCCCGACCGCGCCGATCCGCCGGTAGAAGGCGATGGCGGGCTCGTTCCAGTCGAGCACGTTCCATTCCATCCAGGCATGGCCCTCGTCGAGCGCCTTGCGGGCGAGGGCCTGGAACAGCGCCCGGCCGATGCCGAGGCGGCGCTGCTCCGGCTGGACGAAGACATCCTCGACCCACAGCCCCGCCTTGCCGGCAAAGGTGGAAAAGGTCTCGTAGTAGAGGGCGAGGCCGACGATCTCGCCCTCGACCTCCGCCAGCATGCCCTTGATGCGCTTGGTGGCCAGCGCGCCGTAATAGTCCTGCGCGCTGGCCACGACCTCATGGCCCAGCTTCTCATACTCGCCGAGCGCGCGGACCAGCCGAAGGATCTCCTCGGCGTCGCGCGGCCTGGCCTCGCGCAGGAAGAAGCCGGGCGCGGCCATCAGAGCATCAGGCTCAGCGGATCCTCGACCACCTTCTTGAAGGCGGCCATCCACTCGGCGGCCAGCGCGCCATCGACGACGCGGTGATCGACCGAGAGGGTGCAGGTCATGACGGTGGCCACGGCCAGCGCCCCATCCTTCACCACCGCGCGCTGCTGCCCGGCGCCGACCGCCAGGATGCCGCCCTGCGGCGGGTTGATGATGGCCGAGAAGCTGGTGACCCCGAACATCCCCATGTTGGAGATGCTGAAGCTGCCGCCCTGGAACTCCTCCAGCTTGAGCTTGCCGGACTTGGCGCGGGCGGCCAGGTCCTTCATCTCGTTGCTGATGGCGGCCAGGCCCTTCTGGTCGGCCTTCTTGACGATCGGCGTGATCAGCCCGTCCGGGATCGACACGGCCACCGAGATGTCCACGTCGTGGTACTGGATGATCGCGTCATCGGTCCAGGAGGCGTTGACGTTCGGGTACTGGCGCAGCACCCGCGCGGCGGCCTTGATGATCAGGTCGTTGACCGAGAGCTTGAAGGCACCCGGCCCGTCCTTCGGCGCGCGGGCGTTCAGGTCGGCCCGCAGCTTCAGCAGCGCATCCAGCTCGATATCCATCGAGACGTAGAAATGCGGCACCGTCGCCTTGCTCTCCGACAGGCGCTTGGCGATGACCTTGCGCATGGAGGAGTTGGGCACCGCGGTGTGCGGGGCGGTGATGGCGGGCGCCGGCGTCTTGGGCGCGGCGGCCGGGGCAGGGGACGCGGCAGCGGCGGCCGGGGC
>NZ_GG770777.1:111593-127722 GCF_000164635.1 Pseudoroseomonas cervicalis ATCC 49957
GGCGGCCGGGGCGGCCTCCGGCTTGGCGGCGGCGGGGGCCTGCTTCGGCTTGCCGGCGGCGGCCTCGACATCCGCCTTGACGATGCGGCCATTCGGGCCGGAGCCCTGGATGCCGGACAGGTCCAGCCCCGCCTGCTCCGCCATGCGGCGGGCCAGCGGCGAGGCGAAGACGCGACCGCCTTCGGCCTTGGGCTGCGGCGTGGCAGCGGGCTTGGGCGCCTCGGCCTTCGGGGCCTCGGGCTTGGCTTCGGCCTTGGGGGCCTCCGCCTTCGGCGCCGGCTTGGCCTCGGCCGCATCCGGCACCGCCTCGCCTTCCTCGACCAGGATGCCGATCGGGGTGTTCACCGCCACCCCCTCGGTCCCCTCGGCGACCAGGATCTTGCCGAGGATGCCCTCATCGACGGCCTCGAACTCCATCGTCGCCTTGTCGGTCTCGATCTCGGCGATGACATCGCCGGCCTTGACCGCCTCGCCTTCCTTCTTCAGCCACCGGGCGAGGTTGCCCTCGGTCATGGTGGGCGAGAGGGCGGGCATCAGGATGTTGGTCGCCATGGTCCCGCGTCCTCTTACTTCTTGTAGGTGACGGTTTTGGCAGCCTCGACCACATGCTCGACGGTCGGCAGGGCGAGCTTCTCGAGATTGGCGGCGTAGGGCATCGGCACGTCGAGGCCGGCGACCCGCACCGGCGGCGCGTCCAGATGGTCGAAGGCGTGCTCGATCACCTGCATCGCCACCTCGGCACCGATGCCGGAGAAGGCCCAGCCTTCCTCGACGGTGACCAGACGGTTGGTCTTCTTCACCGAGGCGACGATGGTCTCGGTATCCAGCGGGCGGATGGTGCGGAGGTTGATGACCTCGGCATCGATGCCCTGCTCGGCCAGCTTGTCGGCCGCCTTCAGCGCCAGCCCGACCTCGATCGAGAAGGCGACGATGGTGACATCCTTGCCCGCGCGCTCGACCTTGGCCTTGCCGATCGGCAGGATGAAATCCTCATCGGTCGGGCATTCGAAGCTCTGCCCGTAGAGGATCTCGTTCTCCAGGAACACCACCGGGTTCGGGTCGCGGATGGCGGCGCGCAGCAGGCCCTTGGCATCGGCCGAGGACCAGGGGGCCACCACCTTCAGCCCCGGCACATGCGCGTACCAGGAGGCGTAGCACTGGCTGTGCTGCGCCGCGACGCGCGCCGCGGCGCCGTTGGGCCCGCGGAAGACGATCGGGCAGCCCAGCTGGCCGCCGGACATGTACAGCGTCTTGGCGGCGCTGTTCACGATCTGGTCGATCGCCTGCATGGAGAAGTTGAAGGTCATGAACTCGACGATCGGCTTCAGCCCGGTGAAGGCCGCGCCCACCGCCATGCCGGTGAAGCCATGCTCGGTGATCGGCATGTCCACCACGCGCTTCGGCCCGAACTCGTCGAGCAGCCCCTGCGACACCTTGTAGGCGCCCTGGTACTGCGCGACCTCCTCGCCGATCAGGAAGACCTTGCCGTCGCGGCGCATCTCGGCGGCCATGGCATCGCGCAGCGCCTCGCGCACGGTGATGCTCTTGGTCTCGCCCCAATCCTTCTCCGGCTCCTGCGCCGGGGCCTTGGGCTGGGCGTCCGTCTCGGGGCGCTGCTCGGTGCCCTTGGCGGCGATGGCGGCCGAATCCTCGGCCTCCTGCGCCACCTGGCCGGTCTCGCCGCCGGCGCGGGTCGCGTTGGAGACGGGCTGCTGCGGGCCGGAGGCGGCGCTGCCCTCGCCGCCATCCAGCTCGGCGATGGCGGAGTTGACCGCGACGCCCTCGGTGCCTTCGGACACCAGGATCTTGGTCAGCGTGCCCTCATCGACGGCTTCCACTTCCATGGTCGCCTTGTCGGTCTCGATCTCGGCCAGCACATCGCCGGCCTTGACCGCATCGCCTTCCTTCTTCAGCCAGCGCGCCAGCTTCCCCTCGGTCATGGTGGGGGAGAGGGCGGGCATCAGGATCGTGGCACCCATGGTTCAGCGGGCCTCCAGCAGCACGTCGGTCCACAGCTCGCTCTCGTCAGGCTCGGGCGAGGTCTGGGCGAATTCGGCGGAATCGGCGACGATGCGCTTCACCTCGTCATCGACGGTCTTCAGCGCATCCTCCGGCAGGCCGCCTTCCAGCAGGCGCTTGCGGGCGGTCTCGATGCAGTCATGCTGCTCGCGCATCTTCTGCACCTCCTCCCGCGTGCGGTACTTCGCCGGGTCGGACATGGAGTGGCCGCGATAGCGGTAGGTCTTCATCTCGAGGATGTACGGACCCTTGCCCTCGCGGCAATGGGCGACGGCGCGCTCGCCGGCGGCCTTCACCGCCTCGACATCCATGCCGTCCACCTGCTCGCCCGGGATGCCCCAGGGCGTGCCGTCCTTGGAGCGGTCCTTGGAGGCCGAGGCGCGGTCGGCGCTGGTGCCCATGCCGTACTTGTTGTTCTCGATGATGAACACGACCGGCAGCTTGAACAGGGCGGCGAGGTTGTAGCTCTCGAACACCTGGCCCTGATTGGCCGCGCCGTCGCCGTAATAGGTCAGGCAGACATTGCCATTGTCATTGTACATGTTGGCGAAGGCCAGGCCGGCGCCGAGGCTGACCTGCGCGCCCACGATGCCATGGCCGCCGAAGAAGCCCTTCTCGCGCGAGAACATGTGCATGCTCCCGCCCTTGCCCTTGGAGTAGCCGCCGGCCCGGCCGGTCAGCTCCGCCATCACGCCGCGGGCCTCCATGCCGGTGGCCAGCATGTGGCCATGGTCGCGGTAGGAGGTGATCACCTGGTCGCCCGGCATCAGGCACATCTGCATGCCGACCACGACCGCTTCCTGGCCGATATAGAGGTGGCAGAAGCCGCCGATCAGGCCCATGCCGTAGAGCTGGCCGGCCTTCTCCTCGAAGCGCCGGATCAGCAGCATGTCGCGGTAGGCCTGCAGCATCTGCTCCTGCGACAGGCCGCCCGAATTGCTGGGCGGGGCCTTTGCCTTGCCGCGACGCTTGGTGGTGCCCGCTTCGGCGCCTTGGACCATCCGGCTGCTCCATTCTGCCCGCCCCGCGCGAAATTGGCGGCGGCGCTTCGCCCAGATACGTGGCCGATGCGCGCTCTGCAAGCTTCGCGGCGTGGCTAAGCTCCTGATGGTGCAGTGCAATATGGTGATTAACCGAATTGCGGTTAAAAGCCTTGCCAAAGGCTGAACAGCGCAACAGCCACGCTGTGCGGACCGGTCTCCCCGACGCATGCTTGCGTGCCGCGCGGCGGCGACGAACAGAATGGAAAGTTCGTGCCGATTCCGCATCGCTCTGGCGCGGCGGCGCGCGGTTCCCGCGGGGTCGGGGCAGGGGCCTGGGCCGCCTCCTGTCCCGATTGTGTCACGCGCCCGGCCTCAGCCGGGGCGGCCCGCCACCACCCGGGACAGGCAGGGATTCCCGCCCAGCCAGTAGCAGAGCTCGGCCGGGCGGCCGATGCCGTAGAGGGCGAAATCCGCCCGCTTCCCGACCTCCAGCAGGCCACGATCGGCCAGGCCCAGCGCGGCGGCGGCGTGCAGGGTGACGCCGCGCAGCGCCTCCGCCACCGTCAGCCGGAACAGGGTGCAGCCCAGGTTGAGCATCAGCAGCAGCGACCGCGCCGGCGAGGAGCCGGGGTTCATGTCGGTGGACAGCGCCATCCGCACCCCGGCCGCGCGCATGGCGGCGATGTCGGGGTGCCTCGCCTCGCGGATGAAGTAGGTGGCCCCCGGCAGCAGCACGGCCACCGTGCCGGCTGCCGCCATCGCCTTGAGGCCCTCGGCGCTGGCATATTCCAGATGGTCGGCCGAGAGCGCGCCATAGCGCGCCGCCAGCGCCGCGCCGCCGAGATCGGAGAGCTGGTCGGCATGCAGCTTCACCGGCAGGCCGGCCGCCCGCGCCGCCTCGAAGACCCGCGCCGTCTGCCCGGGCGAGAAGGCGATGCGCTCGCAGAAGGCATCCACCGCATCGGCCAGCCCCGCCTGGGCCGCCAGCGGAATGGCGTCCCGCACGACGAAATCGGTGTAGGCCTCGGCGCCGCCCGGAAAATCCCTGGGCACGGCATGGGCGGCGAGCAGGCTGGTCACCACCTCCACCGGCTGCGCGGCACCCAGGCGGCGGGCGACGCGCAGCATCTTCAGCTCGGAATCGAGGTCGAGCCCGTAGCCGGATTTGATCTCGACCGTGGTGACGCCCTCGGCCATCAGCCCGAGCAGGCGCGGCGTGGCCTGCTCCAGCAACTCGGCCTCGCTGGCCGCCCGCGTGGCGCGGACACTCGAAAAAATGCCGCCTCCCGCGCGGGCGATCTCCTCATAGGTGGCGCCCGCCAGCCGCTGCTCGAACTCGGCGGCGCGGTTGGCCCCGAACACCAGATGGGTGTGGCAGTCGATCAGCCCGGGCAGGATCCAGGCGCCGCCGCAGCGCGTCACCGGCGCGTCATGGCGCGGCAGTTCGGCGCGCGGGCCGACCCAGGCGATGCGGCCATCCTTCACCGCCAGCGCGCCATCCTCGATCACCCCGAGCCCGTCGCCCTGCATGGTGGCGAGGTTGGCCTCCTCCCACACATGGTCGAAGCCACTCATGCCGACAGGCTCCCCGGCAGGTCGATGCCGGCGAAGGCGCCATGCTCGACCAGCCGCTTCACCGCGGCGATGTCGGGCGCCATGTGGCGATCCTCCTCCCAGGGTGCCGCGACGGCGCGGACGGCCCGCAGCGCCGCCTCCAGCGGGGTGGAGGTGGTCAGCGGCCGGTGGAACTCCACCCCCTGCGCGCCCTCCAGCAGCTCGATCGCCAGGATGGCGGCGACATTGTCGGCCATCTCGGCCAGCCGCAGCGCGGCGCCGGTGGCCATGCTGACATGGTCCTCCTGGTTGGCGCTGGTGGGCAGGCTGTCGACGCTGCGCGGATGGGCCAGCGACTTGTTCTCGCTGGCCAGCGCCGCCGCCGTCACCTGGGCGATCATGAAGCCGGAATTCAGCCCGCCCTCGCGCACCAGGAAGGCGGGCAGGGTGGAGAGCACCGGGTCGGTCAGCAGGGCGATGCGGCGCTCCGACAGGGCGCCGATCTCGGCGAGCGCGAGGGCGATGGTGTCGGCGGCGAAGGCCACCGGCTCGGCGTGGAAATTGCCGCCCGACAGCACCTCGCCCTCCTCGGTCACCAGCGGGTTGTCGGTCACCGCATTGGCCTCGCGCGTGAGGGTGGCGGCGGCGTTGCGCAGCAGGTCGAGGCAGGCGCCCATCACCTGCGGCTGGCAGCGCAGGCAATAGGGGTCCTGCACGCGGCTGTCGCCCTCGCGATGGCTGTCGCGGATGGCGCTGCCGGAGAGCAGCGCGCGCAGCGCGGCGGCGGCGGCGATCTGCCCCGGCTGGTTGCGCAGCGCGTGGATGCGCGGATCGAAGGGGGTGTCGGAGCCGCGCGCCGCATCGGTGCTGAGCGCGCCGGCCGTGATGCCGCTGCGCCACAGCCGGTCGGCGGCGAACAGTCCGGTCAGCGCGAGCGCGGTGGAGACCTGCGTGCCGTTCAGCAGCGCCAGCCCTTCCTTGGGGCCGAGTTCCAGCGGCGCCAGGCCGGCGCGCTGCAGCGCCTCGGCGCCCGGCAACACCTCGTCCCCGAAAAAGGCCTCGCCCTCGCCGATCAGCACCAGGGAGAGATGCGCCAGCGGCGCCAGATCGCCCGAGGCGCCGACCGAGCCCTTGGCCGGGATGGCCGGCAGCACGCCGGCATTGAGCAGCGCCAGCAGCCCCTCCACCACCGCCGGCCGCACGGCGGAGGCGCCGCGCGCCAGGGACAGCGCCTTCAGCGCCAGGATCAGCCGCACCACGGGGGCGGGCAGGAAGGGGCCGATGCCGGCGGCATGGCTGCGCAGCAGGTTGCGTTGCAGCTTCGCCAGGTCGTCACGGCCGATGCGCTGGCTGGCCAGCTTGCCGAAGCCGGTGTTGACGCCATACAGCGCCTCGCCGCTGTCGATGCGCGCGGCCAGCGCCGCCACGGCGCGCTCCAGCGGCGCCTGCCAGCCTTGCGGCAGGCCGAGCGTCGCACCCTCGGCGATGGCGCGCAGCTGGGCCAGCTCCGCCTGGCCCGGGGCGATGGTCAGATGCTTCGCCATGGTCAGCGCGTCCCGATCATCGGCAGATCGAGGCCCTGTTCGCGCGCGCAGTCGATGGCGATGTCATAGCCGGCATCGGCATGGCGCATCACACCCGTCGCCGGGTCATTCCACAGCACGCGCTTCAGGCGGCGCGCCGCGTCCTCGGTGCCATCGGCGACGATCACCATGCCGGCATGCTGCGAATAGCCCATGCCGACGCCGCCGCCATGATGCAGCGACACCCAGGTGGCGCCCGAGGCCGTGTTCAGCAGCGCGTTCAGCAAAGGCCAGTCGGAGACGGCGTCCGAGCCATCCCGCATCGCCTCCGTCTCGCGGTTGGGCGAGGCGACGGAGCCGGAATCGAGATGGTCGCGGCCGATGACGATGGGCGCCGAGACTTCGCCCTTCGCCACCATCTCGTTGAAGGCGAGGCCGAGCCGGTGCCGCTGGCCCAGCCCCACCCAGCAGATGCGCGCCGGCAGGCCCTGGAACTGGATTCTTTCCTGCGCCATGTCGAGCCAGCGATGCAGGTGCTGGTCGTCCGGGATCAGCTCCTTCACCTTGGCGTCGGTCTTGCGGATGTCTTCCGGGTCGCCCGACAGCGCGGCCCAGCGGAACGGCCCGATGCCCCGGCAGAAGAGCGGGCGGATATAGGCCGGCACGAAGCCCGGGAAGTCGAAGGCATTGGCCAGGCCCTCATCCTTGGCCATCTGCCGGATGTTGTTGCCGTAGTCGAGCACGGCGCTGCCCAGCTTCTGGAAGTCGAGCATGGCCTGCACATGCGCGACCATCGAGCGCTTGGCGGCGGCGGCGACAGCACGCGGGTCGCTCTGCCGCTTCGCCTCCCATTCCTCCAGCGTCCAGCCGGCGGGCAGGTAGCCATTCGACGGGTCATGCGCGCTGGTCTGGTCGGTGACGATGTCGGGCTTCACGCCACGCCGCACCAGCTCGGGAAAGATCTCCGCCGCATTGCCCAGCAGGCCGATGCTGATCGCCTTCCGGTTCGCGCAGGCGTCCTGGATCATCGCCAGCGCCTCGCCGAGGCTGTCGGCGCGGGCATCGAGATAGCCCGTCTCCAGCCGCTTCTCGATGCGGCTGGGCTGGCATTCCACCGCCAGCACCGCGGCCCCCGCGAACACGCCGGCCAGCGGCTGCGCGCCGCCCATGCCGCCCAGCCCCGCCGTCAGGATCCAGCGGCCGGAGAGGTCGCCGCCGAAATGCTGCCGCCCGGCCTCGACAAAGGTCTCATAGGTGCCCTGCACGATGCCCTGGCTGCCGATATAGATCCAGGAGCCGGCCGTCATCTGGCCGTACATCATCAGCCCGGCGCGATCCAACTCGGAAAAATGCTCCCAATTGGCCCAGGCGGGGACCAGGTTGGAATTGGCGATCAGCACGCGCGGCGCGTCCTTGTGCGTCTCGAACACGCCGACCGGCTTGCCCGACTGCACCAGCAGCGTCTGGTTCTCTTCCAGCCGCTTCAGCACGTCGATGATCCGCTCATAGCTCTGCCAGTCGCGCGCGGCGCGGCCGATGCCGCCATAGACCACCAGCTCGCCGGGGCGCTCGGCCACCTCATCGTCGAGGTTGTTCATCAGCATCCGCATCGCCGCTTCCGTGGTCCACTGCTTCGCGGTCAGCGTGGCGCCGCGCGGGGCGCGGATGGCGGGGGCATTGCGCAGGCGGGTGAAGCTCATGCAGGCCACTCCTTGCTGGTCAATCGAGCGCGCCGCCGAGGCGGTAGCGCGTGCCCGGATGGGTGAGAAAGGCCCGCGTCGCCACGACCCGCCAGGACCAGGTCCGGCGGTGGATCAGCAGGCAGGGTTCGTCGGATGGGATGTCCAGCGCGGCGGCGATGTCGGGCTCGGGGCGGGTAGCTTCCACCACATGCTCCACCCGCTCCGGCGGCGCGCAGGAGGTCAGATAGCGATAGGGGGTGATGCGCGTGAAATCCTGCTCCAGGAAACGCGGCGCGATCACCGGGTTGACGTAGCGCGCCTCGAACTGGACGGGCACGCCATCCTCGCGATGCACCAGCCGGCAGTGGAACAGCTCCGCCCCCTCCGGCAGGCCGAAGCCCGCGGCCAGCGCCGCATCGGCGCGCATCGCGTGCTGCGCCAGCACCTGGGCGGCGTGGCGGCTGCCGCGCTCGGCCATTTCCTCGGCGATGTCGCGCAGTTCCAGGATGCTGGATTGCGGCTTGGCGCCGGCGACGAAGGTGCCGACCCCCTGCACCCGCACCAGCAGCCCGGCATCCGCCAGCTCCCGCAACGCGCGGTTGACGGTGACGCGGGAGACGCCGGTCATCTTCACCAGCTCATTCTCCGACGGCACGCGGTCCTCCGCCCCCCATTCGCCGCTGGCGACACGACTCAGGATGAAGGCCTTGATCTGCTGGTAGCGCGGGGTCGCCGGGCTGGGCGTGGGCAGCAGGGCAGGGGCGTCATCGCTGGGCATGGGTTGAGTTTGGTTGTCTTGACAAGTTTCGTCAACCGCGATGCCATGCCACCACCGACCCCGCAGGAGGCCCGCCATGACCGACTACTTCGCCCCCGTCGCGCTGCTGCCGCAGGGCTGGGCGCGGGATGTGCGCATCGCCACCGACGCCACGGGGTCGATCGCCAGCGTCACCCCGGGCGCGTCGGCGGACGGGGCGGAGCGCCTGCCGGGCGTCACCATCCCCGGCCTGCCCAACCTCCATTCCCACGCCTTCCAGCGCGCCATGGCCGGCCATGCCGAGCGCCGCTCCCCGCCCGAGGCCCGCACCGCCGAGGGCGGCGCCGATTCCTTCTGGACCTGGCGGCAGACCATGTACCGCTTCGTCGGCCGCTTCTCGCCCGAGGATGCCGAGGCCGTCGCCGCCCAGCTCTACGCCGAATGCCTCGAATGGGGCTTCACCAGCATCGCCGAGTTCCACTATCTGCATCACCAGCCGGACGGCACGCCTTACGCCGACCCGGCGGAGATGGCGCTGCGGCATCTGGCGGCGGCGCGCCGCACCGGCATCGGCATCACCCTGCTGCCCAGCCTCTACCGGCATGGCGGCATCTTCGGGAAGGATCCGGTGCCGGGGCAGCGCCGCTTCCTCAACGATCTCGACGGCTTCTGGCGCATCGTCGAGGGCGTGCGCGGGGCCATCGCCGGTGACCCGCAGGCCGGCCTCGGCCTCGCCCCGCATTCGCTGCGCGCCGTCACGCCGGAGATGCTGCGCGAGCTCTCCTCATTCGCCGGCCCGATCCACATCCACGCCGCCGAGCAGCGTCGCGAAGTGGCCGAATGCCTGGACGCCACCGGCGCCCGCCCGGTGCAATGGCTGCTCGACAATTTGCCGCTCGATGCCCGCTGGTGCCTGATCCACTGCACCCACATGACGGAGCAGGAGGCGACAAGCCTGGCCCGCAGCGGCGCCGTCGCCGGCCTCTGCCCCAGCACCGAGGCCTCGCTGGGCGACGGCATCTTCGGCCTGCCGGCCTATCGCGCTGCCGGCGGGCGGCTCGGCTTCGGCACGGACAGCCATGTCGGCACCTCGCCCCGCGACGAGATGCGCCAGCTGGAGACCAGCCAGCGCCTCGCCCTGCAGGAACGCTCCGTCGCCACCGACGCGGAACACCCCTGGCCCGGCCGCAATCTGGTCGAGGCCGCCCTGCGGGGCGGCGCCCAGGCCAGTGGCCGCCCCATCGCCGGCATCGCCCCCGGCCAGCGCGCCGACCTCGTGGTGCTGGACCCCGACCACCCCGCGCTGTTCGGCCGACAGGACGATGAACTGCTGGATGCCTGGGTGTTCAGCGGCCAGGGCAACCCGGTGACCCAGGTGGTGGCCGGCGGCCGCATCGTGGTCCGCGACGGCCGCCATATCCATGCGCCCGCCCTTGCGGCAGAGTTCCGCGCCGCGATGAGAAGACTGGCCGCATGACCCTGACCATCCGCCCCGCCACGCCGGAAGAAATACCCCTGCTGCTGGACTGGGCGGCGGCGGAGGGCTGGAACCCCGGCCTGCACGACGCCGCCACCTTCCACGCCGCCGACCCGGAGGGCTTCCTGCTCGGCCTGGAGGACGGCACGCCGATCTGCTGCATCTCCGCCATCCGCCAGGGCGAGCGCCACGGCTTCATCGGCTTCTACATCATGCGCCCCGACCGGCGTGGCCGTGGCCATGGCATCGCTTTGTGGCGGGAGGCCATGCATCGCCTCTCGGGCCGGACCATCGGGCTGGATGGGGTGGTGGCGCAGCAGGCGAACTACGCCCGCTCCGGCTTCGCCCTGGCTTGGCGCAACATCCGCTACGCCGCCTCCACGCCGCGCCCCGTCCCCGGCGCCGCGCCCGACGCGGTCCAACAGGCAACCCTCGCCGAGGCCGCCCCCCTCGACGCCCTGGTCTTCCCCGAGGACCGCGGCGCCTTCCTCGATCGCTGGATGCACGCCCCCGGCCACCGCGCCCTGATGCTGCCCGGCCGCGCCTTCGGCGTGCTGCGCCCCTGCCGCGAGGGCGCCAAGCTCGGCCCGCTCACCGCCCGCGACCCCGCCGCCGCCCGCGCGGTCTTCAACGCGCTGATCGCGAACGCCGAAGGCCCGATCTTCCTCGACCTCGCCGAGCCCAACAGGGAGGCCGTCGCCCTGGCCGAAGAAGCCGGCATGACGCCCGTCTTCGAGACGGCGCGCATGTATGCAGGACCCGCCCCAAAGCTCGACCTCAAGGCGCTTTACGGCGTTTGCAGCTTCGAACTGGGCTGAAAAAAATCCGGGGGAATGAATTCCCCCGGAACCCCCATCTTCTTTCTGTCAGGGCCGGGCGCCGCTGGCGCCCGGCGTCAGCCAGCAGCCGACACGGCCTCGGCGGCGCGCATAACCCGTAAAAAATTGCCGGACCACAGCAGATCCACCGCCTCCGCGTCGTAGCCGCGGCGCAGCAGCTCGGCGGTCAGGTTGGCGCTGTCGGCGGCGCTCATCCAGCCCTGCACCCCGCCGCCGCCATCGAAATCCGAGGACAGCCCGACATGCCCGATGCCGATGCGCTTCACCGCGTAGTCGACATGGTCGGCAATGTCCGCGACGCTGGCCCGCACCTTGCCATCCGCATCCGGCCCGCGCAGGAAACCCGGCACGGCGGTGATCTGCATGAGACCCCCGCTGGCGCGCAGCGCATCCATCTGCTCGTCATCCAGGTTGCGCGGATGGTCGCGCAGCGCCCGCACACAGGTATGCGTCGCCACCACCGGCGCACGCGACACCTCGACGGCCTGCAGCATCGCCGCCTTGCCGACATGCGAGATGTCGACCAGCAGCCCCAGCGCGTTCATCTCCGCCACCGCCTGCCGCCCCAGCGCCGACAGCCCGCCATGCCGCACCGGGCCATCGCCCAGATCGGGGCGCGGAATGGCGGAATCCGCCAGCAGGTTGTGGCCGTTATGGGTCAGCGTGACGTAGCAGGCGCCCAGCCCACGCCACAGCGCCAGGCGGGAGAGATCCTCGCCCATCGCATAGCCATTCTCGACGGCCAGCAGCACGCCGGTGCCGGCGCGGCCGCGCAAGGCCTCCAGCTCGGCGGCGCGGGTGACGATGCGGCGATCCTCGCCGGCGGCGGTGGCGCGGATGGCGCGCAGCATCGCCTCGCAGCGCGCGGCGGCCGCCGCGTGGCCCTCCGGCGTCAGCGGGCCCTGCGGCAGATAGGCGGCGAAGATCACCGCCCGCAGCCCGCCCGCCGCCATCTTGGGGTAGTCGACGCAGCGCTGCGTCGCCCCGCGCGGATCGGGCGTCTCCGGCCAGGGGATGTCGACATGCGTGTCCAGCGTCAGCGTCGCGGCATGGACGGAAGCAGGGGAGATCTGGTCATTCATGGGGCGCGCGTCCGGCAGCGGAGGAAGGCCGCCAGACTCCGCCCGGCGGGCGGCCCCGTCAACCGGGGCCGCCCTGCCTTCAGCCGCGCAGCGACGCGGTGACGCGGGCCAGCATCTCCGGCAGCGCCGCCGGGTCCAGCCAGCGGAACACCGCCACCAGCGCGTGGTCGGGGTCGATCCAGATGATGTTGCCGCCCGCGCCCTGGGCCAGGAAGCTGGCGCGGCTGGCGCCCGGATAGCGACCCTGGCCGTTCAGCCACCAGAGCAGCCCGTAATCCCCGTTCAGCGCGCAGGGCGCGGTGCAGGCGGCGACCCAGCCTTCCGGCAGCACGCGCTTTCCGTTCCACACCCCGTCCTGCAGCATCAGCTGGCCGATGCGCGCCTGGTCCTCGGCATGGGTGAAGACGCCGCCGCCCCAATGCCCGCCACCCGAGACCGACTGGATGCGCTGCCCGTCGATCTCGACGAAGCTGGTGCGGTAGCCCTCCCAGCGCATGTCGCCGCTGCCGCCGATCGGCGCCATGATGCGCTCGGCGAACACCTCCGGCAGCGGCCGGCGGAAACGGTGCAGCAGGCCGAGCGACAGGGCATTCACCCGGACGTCATTGTATTCCCAGTAGGTCCCCGGGGCCTGCAGCGGGCGGTCGATGCCCTTCGGCCCCGTGCCCTCGCGCTTCAGGTCGCGGCCGCGGTCGATGCGGTCGGCCTTGCCGAACAGCGTGCCTTCCCACTCGCTGGTCTGCTGCAGCAGCATCCGCCAGGTGATGGCACCATTCTGCGGGCCGGCGAAGGCGGGGTCGGAGACGCTGGCCGAGACCGGGCTGTCCAGGCTGTCGATCAGCCCGTCGCCCAGCGCCAGGCCCGCCAGCAGCGCCAGGTAGCTCTTGGCAACGCTGAAGGTCATGTCCACCTGGCGCGTATCGCCCCAGGCGGCGACGCGGTGGCCCTGCCGCAGGATCAGCCCGTTCGGCGCGCCGCGCGGGGCGGTGTTGCCCAGCACCTCATTGTCCGGCGGCGGCTCGAAATAGCCGGCCTCCAGATGCGCCTGGATGTCGCGCGGGAAGGGGCTGTCATGCGCCGCGGCGAAGCCGATGGCGTCGCGCAGCGCGGCGGGGTCGAAGCCGGCCTCGGCCGGGTCGCGGGGCGGGAAATCTTGGCTCATCCCGCCACGGTGGCGCTGCCCCGCCCCCTGCGCAAGCCGCCCCCGGCACCCCATCTCTGCCCCCGACAGACAAGGAGCCCCCGATCATGTCCCAGACCCAGACGCTGGAGACCGCCATCCTGGGGGGTGGCTGCTTCTGGTGCATCGATGCCGCCTATCGCCAGCTGCAGGGCGTCGAGGAGGTGCTGTCCGGCTATGCCGGCGGCCATGTCGAGAATCCGAGCTACGAGGAAGTCTGCGGCAAGCGCACCGGCCATGCCGAGGTGGTGCGGATCCGCTTCGATCCGGCCGTGCTCTCCTATGCCGACCTGCTGCGGGTCTTCTTCACCCTGCACGACCCGACCACCAAGGACCGCCAGGGCGCCGATATCGGCCCGCAATACCGCAGCATCATCATCGCCCAGGACGAATCGCAGGCCGAGACGGCCCGCCAGGTGATGGCCGAGATCGAGGCGGAAAAGCTCTGGCCGGCGCCGCTGGTGACCGAGCTGACCGGCCCGGCCCGCTTCTGGGTCGCCGAGCCGGAGCACCAGGACTATTTCGCCCGCAATCCCTGGGCGGGCTATTGCCGCGTCGTGGTGGCGCCGAAGCTGGCCAAGTTCCGCCAGCGCTTCGCGCCGCGGCTGAAGAGCCAGGCGGCCTGAGCCGCCGCGCGGGCCGGGGGCGATCCCCCGGCCCGCGTTTTCAATGCCCGGCGGCCAGGGCGGCACCCGGCTTGTCGTGCCGGCCCAGCCGCTCGACCATCGCGGCGCTGGCCTCGTTCAGCCCGGTGACCTCCACCGCCACGCCACGCCCGCGCAGCGCCAGCACCACCCGGTCCAGCGCGTGGATGCCGGTGATGTCCCAGAGATGCGCGTGCGTGACATCGATCACCACGCGCTCCACATCCTCCCGCGTGTCGAAGGCGGCGCAGAAATCCTCGGCCGAGGCGAAGAAGACCTGGCCGCGCACGCTGTAGCGCCGCTCCCGCCCATCCTCCGAGAGGTGGCTCTCCACCGCGAACATCCGCCGCACCTTACCGGCGAAGAAGATGCCGGAGAGCAGCACGCCCACCAGCACGCCGCGGGCCAGGTCATGCGTCGCCAGCACCGTGGCGACGGTGGCCAGCATCACCACCGAGGAGCTGCGCGGATGCGTCAGCAGCGTGCGCAGCGAGGCCCAGTCGAAGGTGCCGATCGAGACCATGATCATCACCGCGACCAGCGCCGCCATCGGGATGCGCCGCACCAGATCGCCCAGCACCAGGATCAGGAACAGCAGCACCACGCCGGCGACCAGGGTGGACAGCCGCGTCCGCCCGCCGGAGCGCACATTGATCACCGACTGGCCGATCATCGCGCAGCCGGCCATGCCGCCAAGGAAGCCGGTGGCGAAATTCGCCAGCCCCTGGCCCACGCATTCGCGGTTCCGCTGGCTGGTGGTGTCGGTCATCTGGTCGACCACCGCCGCCGTCATCAGCGATTCCAGCAGCCCGACCGCCGCCAGCGTGGCGGAATAGGGCAGGATGATGCGCAGCGTCTCCAGCGTCAGCGGCACGTCGGGCAGCAGGAAGGCGGGCAGGGAATCCGGCAGCGCGCCCATGTCGCCCACCGTCCGCAGCTCCAGCCCCAGCGCCCAGGCCAGCGCCGTCAGCACGATGATGCAGACCAGCGGGGAGGGCACGGCGGTGGTCAGCCGCGGCAGCAGGTAGATGATGGCCAGCCCCAGCGCCAGCATCGGGTAGGTCAGCCAGGGCACGCCGATCAGCTCCGGCAGCTGCGCCATGAAGATCAGGATGGCCAGCGCGTTGACGAAGCCGGTCAGCACCGAGCGCGAGACGAAGCGCATGACGCGCCCCAGCCGCGCCGCGCCCGCCAGCATCTGGATCACCCCGGTCAGGATGGTGGCGGCGAAGAGGTATGGCAGCCCGTGCTCCTTCACCAGGCTGACCATCACCACGGCCATGGCGCCGGTGGCGGCCGAGATCATGGCCGGCCTTCCGCCGGCGATGGCGGTGATGACGGCGATGGAGAAGGAGGCGTAGAGGCCGACCTTCGGGTCCACCCCGGCGATGATCGAGAAGGCGATGGCCTCCGGGATCAAGGCGAGGGCGACGACGAGGCCGGAGAGGAGATCGGCGCGGACATTGCCGAACCACTCGGCGCGCAGCCGGGCGGGTGAGAACATGAGCGAATTTTCCGGAGCAACGGGAAGAAGAATGCCAGCCACGCGCAGCAGGGAACACGCGCCCAGAGGGCGCGGCTTGCAGGGCGAAGTTCGGGGCTGGCAGGGGCCTACATCGGCAGGGTCGCTCTTCCGCTCGGGCGCTTTCGCAGCGCAACAAACCCTCTCTAGGCCGATCCGGCGCCCCGGGGCAAGTGCCGGGGCCGCCGCCTCACAGCCCGATGCCGCGCAGCGCCAGCCCGGCCAGCGCCGCCAGCCCCAGCAGCGTGGCGATGCCGAGATGGAAGCGGAACAGCCCGATCGCCGCCAGAGCCGCCAGGAGCAGCGCCGTGCCATCCAGGCTGGACAGCACCGGCAGCTCCAGCCGCAGCGGGCCGAGCAGCGTGGTGGCGCGCTCCTGGAACAGCAGGCGGATGGCGAACCACAGCGCCAGATTGGCGATGACGCCGACCACCGCCGCCGTCACCCCGGCCAGCGCGCCGCGCAGCCGCGGCTGGGCCTGCAACCGCTCGACAAAGGGGGCGCCGAGGAAGATCCAGGCGAAGCAGGGGGCGAAGGTGACCCAGAGGGTCAGCAGCGCCGCCGCCAGCGCCGTTCCCACCCCATGCGGCCAGCCGGCCATGAAGCCCACGAATTGCAGCACCAGGATCAGCGGGCCGGGCGTGGTCTCGGCCAGGCCCAGCCCGGCCAGCATGGCGGGCGCCGAGAGCCAGCCGAACTTCTCCACCGCCTCCTGCGCCACATAGGCCAGCACGGCATAGGCGCCGCCGAAGGTGACGACGGCCATGCGGGCGAAGAACCAGGCGATGTCGCCGAACAGCCCGCTGCCATGCAGCAGCGCCACCGGCCAGAGCCACAGCGCCAGCGCCACCAGCCCGGCGCGGCGGG
>NZ_GG770777.1:127959-154897 GCF_000164635.1 Pseudoroseomonas cervicalis ATCC 49957
TCGGCCGGGCCGCCGGCGGCGGGGGCGCGCTGCAACGCGCCGGGCGCGGCGAAACCCACCAGCGCCGCGCCCAGCACCACCAGGGGAAAGGGCAGTTGCAGCGCGAACAGCGCCAGGAAGGCGGCCAGCGCCAGCGCCCAGGCCAGCGCCCCGTGCAGGGCGCGGCGGGCGACCTTGGCCAGCGCCTCCACCACCAGCGCCAGCACGGCGCATTGCAGGCCGAAGAACAGCGCGGCGACCAGCGGCACCTGGCCGAATCCGGCATAGAGCAGGGAGAGCGCCAGCATCACCGCCACGCCGGGCAGGATGAAGAACAGCCCGGCCACCAGCCCGCCGCGCACGCCATGCATCAGCCAGCCGAGATAGGTGGCCAGCTGCTGCGCCTCCGGCCCCGGCAGCAGCATGCAGAAATTGAGCGCGTGCAGGAACCGGGCCTCGCCGACCCAGCGCTTCTCCTCGACCACGGCGCGGTGCATCAGCGCGATCTGCGCCGCCGGCCCGCCGAAGGAGAGGCAGCCGATTCGCCACCACAGCCGCATCGCCTCGCCGAAGGGGGGCTCATCCCCTGCCTTGTCACCACCCCGCATGCGCCGCTCCCTTCGCCTGCCCCGGTGGCAAGGCTTAGCCGTGGGACGGACAGGCGGGCAGGGGCCTTGCGCGAAGCTTTCGCGAAAGATGACGGGGCGATGAAGCCAAGCCACAGGCCGGAGGCGGGGAGAGGGCCGGAATCGCGGACGGCGCCCTGGCATGGCCGGGCGCCGTCGTCACGCTTTCTGTGTCCCTTTTCGGGACTTCCTCCCCAAACTCGGCCTGCAGAGCAATCCCGAGAGACCCGACCTTAGCAGGTCTTGTATAAGACACAAGTCTGTCTTTGACCGATGCCTTGATCCGGCCACGCGGATCGTGAACACAGCCTTTCCCGAACCCGCCGCACCCGTCACGCCTGTCTTTCCACCCCATCTCGCCACGAGGTCTCCCGCCCGCCATGCCGATGCCCGCCGCCCCGTCGCCGCGACTGGACGCCCGCCCGCTCTACCGCCAGGTGGAGGACATTCTCATCGGGCGGATCGTCGGCGGCGACTGGCCGCCCGGCCATCTGCTGCCCTCGGAGCCGGAGCTCGCCGCCGAACTCGGGGTTTCCCAGGGCACGGTGCGCAAGGCGCTGGCGGCGCTGGAGCAGCGCCACCTGATCGACCGCCGCCAGGGGCGTGGCACCACCGTCGCCCGCCACACCAGCGAGACGGCGCGCTACACCTTCTTCCGGGTGCGCGACCTCAGCGGCCGCGCCGTGGTCTCGCGCATCCAGGTGGTTTCCTGCGTCCCCGGCACGGCCGAATCCGGCGAGGCGGCGCTGCTCGGCCTGGAGGAAGGCGCGCCGGTGATCCGGCTGCGGCGGATTCGCCTGCTCGATGGCTCGCCGCGAATCTTCGAGCGCTGCACCCTCTCCGCCGCCGTCTTTCCCGGATTCTCGCTTGCCCCTGGCGAGCTGCCGACCGAGCTTTACGTGCTGTTCCAGCGCAGCCACGGGGTGACCGTCTCGCGCGCCGAGGAGGAGCTGTCGGCGGCGCCGGCGGATGCCGAGACGGCCGCCGCGCTGGGCCGCCCCGAGGGCACGCCGCTGCTGATGGTGCAGCGTATCGCCTATGATGTTGCCGATCGGGCGGTGGAGGTGCGGCTGTCGATGATCGACACCGAGCGGCACCGCTACGCCGTCCGGCTCGACTGAATCGCGGCCGCGCCAGGGCCGCGCCTCGCACCCGGGCGGGGCCGTAGTGCTTGCACCCCGGGGGGCGGGGTGGTAATGGCGCCGCCTTCCTTGATTTCCGCTGACTCTACACAGCACGTTTGAGAAGAGAGGCCCGGCGCCATGGCCGTTCCGAAGAAGAAGGTTTCGCCCTCCCGCCGCGGGATGCGCCGCAGCCACGAGGCCCTGTCCACCCAGGCGCACCACGAGTGCCCGAATTGCGGCGAGCTGAAGCGCCCGCACCATGTCTGCGCGTCCTGCGGCCATTATGACGGCCGTGAGATCGTCCCGGCCGGCAAGGCCCTGAAGGCCGCGGTCCGCACCTGACACCTGCTGAACGCCGACAGGACATCGATACCTTGTCGCAGGTCCCAGTGCCGCAGGGCGGGGGGCGCGAGCCCCAGGTGGCCGGCAGCTTCGCCCTGGCCATCGACGCCATGGGCGGGGACCATGCCCCGGACTCGGTGCTCGACGGGCTTGAGATCGCCGCGGAGCGGCATCCCAAGGCCCGCTTCCTGCTGGTGGGGGATGAGGCGCGGCTGACCGCGCTGCTGGCCAAGCGGCCCCGCGCCGCGAAAGCCTGCACCATCCGCCATGCCGCCGAGGCGATCCCCGGCGACATGAAGCCGACCGCCGCGCTGCGGGTCCGCAACTCCTCCATGCGCATCGCCATCGATGCCGTGGCGGGGGGCGAGGCCGCCGGCGTGGTCTCGGCCGGCAACACCGGCGCGCTGATGGCGCTGGGCAAGATCGTGGTGAAGTCGCTGCCGGAAATCGACCGGCCGGCGCTCGCCGCCATCGGCCCCTCGGCCCGCGGCGACGTCGTGCTGCTCGATCTCGGCGCCAACATCGTCTGCGACCCGCGCAACCTGGTCGAGTTCGCGGTGATGGGCGATGCCTTCGCCCGCGCCGTGCTCGGCCTGACCAGCCCCAGCATCGGCCTGCTGAATGTCGGCAGCGAGGAGCTGAAGGGCGACGACCGCGTCCGCCAGGCGGCCGAGATGCTGCGCGAATCGCCGCTGGCCGGGCAGTTCCACGGCTTCGTCGAGGGCCACGACATCACCGCCGGCACCGTCGACGTGGTGGTGACCGACGGCTTCACCGGCAATGTCGCGCTGAAGACAGGCGAGGGCGCCTTCAAGCTGGTGGGCAGCCTGCTGAAGCAGGTCTTCACCTCCTCGCTGGCGGCCAAGCTCGGCTACCTGCTGGCGCGCCCGGCGCTCGACCGGCTGCGCGAATGGATGGATCCGCGCCGCTACAATGGCGCGGTGCTGATCGGGCTGAACGGCGTCGTGGTGAAGAGCCATGGCGGCACCGACGCGCTGGGCTTCGCCCATGCGGTGGATGTCGCCATGGACATGGTCACCCATCGCTTCAACGAGCGTATCCGTGAAGGTCTGGCCGCCCTGCCGCCGCGCAACCGGCCGGTGGTGGCCGAACCCGGCGCCGCCGCCCGCTGAGGGCCGGCCCGGTCTGGGATTGGGAAGCACGCCGCATGAGTCCTCGCGCCCTGATCGCCGGCACCGGCGGCTACCTGCCCGCGCTGGTGCTGGACAATGACAGCCTGGCCGCGCGCCACGGCCTCGACACCTCCGACGCCTGGATCCGCGAGCGCACCGGCATCCGCCAGCGCCACCTGGCGGCGCCGGGCGAGAAGGCCAGCGACATGGGCGCCGCCGCCGCGCGCGCCGCGCTGGAGCAGGCGGGCCTCGACACCAGCGCGGTGGACGGCATCATCGTCGCCACCGCCACGCCGGATGCGCCGTTTCCCTCCACCGCCGCGCGGGTGCAGGCGCTGCTCGGCGTCAGCCGTGGATTCGCCTTCGACCTCGCCGCCGCCTGCACCGGCTTCGTCTACGCGCTCTCGGTCGCGGATGCGATGATCCGCGCCGGCCAGGCGCGCTGCGTGCTGGTGATCGGCGCCGAGGTCTTCTCCCGCATCCTGGACTGGACCGACCGCGGCACCTGCGTGCTGTTCGGCGACGGCGCCGGCGCCGTGGTGCTGCGCGCCGCGGAGGAGAGCGAGGCCGGGCGCGGCGTGCTCTCCTGCCATCTGCACGCCGATGGCCGGCATGGCGACATCCTGCAGGTCGAGGGCGGGCTGCTGCGCATGGCCGGGCGCGAGGTGTTCCGCCACGCCGTGTCCAAGCTGGCCTCGGTGGTGGACGAGGCGCTGGCCGCCAACGGCCTGGCCAAGTCCGACGTCGCTTGGCTGGTGCCGCACCAGGCCAATCAGCGCATCATCGACGCCATGGGCCGCAAGCTCGGCCTGCCGCCGGAGCGGGTGGTGGTGGCGGTGGACCGCCATGCCAACACCTCCGCCGCCTCGATCCCGCTGGCGCTGGCCGAGGCGACGCGCGACGGCCGCATCGCCCGGGGCGACCTGGTGCTGATGGAGGGTATCGGCGGCGGGCTGACCTGGGGCGCGGCGCTGGCGCGCTTCTGACGCGCCCCTTCCCCTGGCGGACCCGGCGCCCGCCCGCAAGGGGGCTTGCCGGCGGCCACGCTCATGCCATCTCCTGCGGCACCCGCCGGCGCGCGCCGCCCGCCGGCCGCAGGAGAATCCCGATGGCCGAGACGCGCGACCGCCCGACTTCCCGCCCCGACCCCGCCCTCCCGCCGCCCGATGCCGCGCCGCCGGCCGAGGCCGAGTGGCACAAGCCGCAGCGCCCCGCCTTCCACCCGGAGGAGGGCGGCAGCGACCGCTCCGACTGGGGCAGCCTGGCCAAGGCGGTGCTGCTGGGGCTGGCCGCCATCGCCATCCTGGCCTGGCTGCTCTCGCGCTGAGCCGCCCAGCCCGCGGGCAGGCTGCGCAGGGGGCGGGCAGAGATCGGCATGGCATGGAAATTTCATGTGAATCCCGGTCCAGCTGCCTCTTGGCTTGGCACCCCCGGCGCCTGTATGGTCCGGCCGCCCTGGGGGACCGGAACCGCAACCGGACCTCCTTCGGTCGGGGGATCGAACAACAATGCTGATCACGGTGCCGCCAGACTATCGGCCTTCTGATTCCGAAGACTTCATGAACCCCCTGCAGCAGGAATATTTCCGCCAGAAATTGCTGCGCTGGCGCCAGGATCTGCTGCGCGAGGCCGGTGACACCCTGGCCAGCCTGAGCGAGGGCGGCATCGCCGAGGCCGACATGACCGACCGCGCCAGCGTCGAGACCGACCGGGCGCTGGAGCTGCGCACCCGCGACCGCGCCCGCAAGCTGATCTCCAAGATCGACCAGGCGCTGGACCGGATCGAGAACGGCACCTACGGCTATTGCGAGGAGACGGGCGAGCCGATCGGGCTGCGCCGGCTCGAGGCGCGGCCCATCGCCACCCTGTCGATCGAGGCGCAGGAGCGGCATGAGCGCATGGAGCGCGTCCACCGCGACGACTGACCGCCGGGGCGCCGCCCCGCTGACGCCGCGAAAGCCCGGCCCGCGTCCGCGGGGCCGGGCTTTTTTCATGCGCGGGCCGTCAGCCGCGCAGCAGGCCGCGCTTCGGCGCCACGCCCTCGCTGCCGGGGAAGGCGGCGGCCAGCGCCGCGTCCGGCAGGCGCAGATGGTCGCGCAGCAGCGCCTTGGCCGCCTCGCGCAGATCCAGGCTGGGCTGCAGGTCGCGATCCTCGAACAGCTTGCCGCGGCCGAGGCCGGGCCAGTCCGCCACCACCTTGCCGCCGGCCACCGCCCCCCCCAGCAGCAGCGCGGCGCCGCCGGTGCCATGGTCGGTGCCGCCGGTGCCGTTGACGCGTACGGTGCGGCCGAATTCGGTCATCACCAGCACGGCGGTGTGCCGCCAGGCGGGGCCGGCGGCGCTGCGCAGCGCCTCCAGCCCGTCATCGAGCTGGCCCAGCTGGCCCCTCAGCCGGTTGGACTGGGAGGAATGCGTATCCCAGCCGCCCAGCTCCAGCGCGGCGATGCGGGGACCATCCGCCTCGGCCAGCAGACGCCCGGCGGTCGCCGCCAGCACGGGGAAGGCGTTGCGGCCGCGATCCTGGTCCAGCACGCCGCTGGCATAGCCGCGCGCGCGCAGCCCCTCCTGCACGGCGGGGCCCAGCAGCGGGTCGTCATGCGCCAGATCGGCCAGCCGGGCATAGAGCTCGGCCGGCGGCGCCTCGCCGCGCTGCGGGGTGTAGACGCTGACCGGGCGCGGCCCGCGCAGCAGCAGCGGCAGGTCGTAGCCCAGCGCCAGCCCGGCCCGCGCGCCCTGCGCGGGGTCGGGGGCCATGGCCTGCAGCGCGCGGTTCAGCCAGCCGGAGGAAAGGCGGGACTCGGCGCCGCTCTCCATCAGGTCCTGCGCGTCGAAATGGCTGCGGGTGCGGTAGGGGCCGGCGACCGCGTGCAGCACCAGCGCCTCGTTGCGCTGGTACAGGGCGTGTACCTTGTCCATCGACGGGTGCAGGCCGAAGAAGCCGCCCAGCTCCAGCAGCCCGCCCTCCTGCCCGGGCTCGGGCAAGGCGAGGGGACCGCGCAGCTCGCGCAGCGCGGCATCGCCATAGGGCTGCACCACGGCCAGCCCGTCCAGCGCGCCGCGCAGCAGCACGACGACCAGGCGCGCCTCGCCACGCCCGGCGGTGCTGGCGGGGCTGGCGACCGCCAGCCGGGCCTGGCCGAGGGCGGCCAGGGCGGTGAGGCCGAGCAGCAGGCCGCGCCGGCCGATCCTCGGCTGATGGGGGCGGAACAGGGTCATCGGCGCTGGAACTCCGGGCTGGCCAGGAGAAGGGTGATGCCGTCGCGCAGCGAGCCGGCGCGGCGCACGGCGTCGAGCGTCTGCGGCCGGGCCAGCGGGCCGAGCGCCACCTCGGCCAGCTGCGCCGGGTCGTGCCGGCTGAAGCGGCCGGCGATGTCATGCGCCCGCTCCATGCGCTGCAGCGGCATCTCGGGGGAGAGCCATTCCTCCGCCCGGTCGGGCCAGCCCTTCGGCGAGGGCGCCGTCCAGTAGGGCTGGCCGAGCGCGGCGCAGGTGCCGATGGCCAGGTTGGCGTGGCGGGCCTCGGCGCCCAGGGCGCGCAGCGCGGCATAGGTGAAGTCCTGCGGCGCGCGCAGCTTGGTCAGCGGCGTCTCCCAGGCCTCGGGCGCCTCCAGCAGGGCGGCGGTCGCCAGGCCGAGATCGCCGCGGCTGTCGCGCAGCGCCGCGAAGACCCGGCGCACCGCGGCCGGCGGCGGGTCGTCGGCGACGAAATGCCGCACCAGCTTCTCGGCCAGGTGGCGATGCGTCGCCTCGTGATTGGCCAGGAAGCGCAGCGCGCGCTCGATCTCCGCCTCGCCCTCGCCGAAGCGCTGGCCGAGGATGCGCTTCTCGCCCGGCTCGTGCCGGCTGGCGGCGAAGACGGTGCCGCTCTGCTCGCCGCGCCGCAGCAGGGAGAGGCCGGTCAGCAGCAGGGCGAACTGGGTCACGTCGCGCTGGGTGTAGCCGGCGGCGGGGGAGAGGGTGTGCAACTCCAGGATCTCGCGCGCCAGATTCTCGTTCAGGCCGCGGCCGCTGCGCTGGCCGGTCGGGCTGTTCGGGCCCATCGAGCTGGTCTGGTTCAGGTAGAGCAGCATGGCCGGGTGCCGCTCCGCCGCCAGCACCATGTCTTCCAGCTTGCCATTCACATGCGGGCGGATGGCGCTGCGCAGATACTCGCCGGTGAGCAGGAAGACGCCCCCGGTGCGCCGGCTGACCGTGAAATGATTGGCCCAGAACAGCACCAGCCGCTCGCGGAAGCCGGCCGGGGTGGTCAGGCAATGCGCCGCCTGGGCCAGGTTCTCGGCGCGGTAGAGCTTGGCGCGGGGCGCGTTCTGGCCGGCGGCGAGCACCGCCTCGCGGCCCATCCGGTCCTCCTCGGCCCAGACGGCCATCACCTCCGACAGGGTGGGCGAATGGTCCCAGCCCTCGGGCGGGGCGGGCGGGATGTCGGGCTGCCGCAGCTCCGCCAGCAGGGCGGCGCGCGGGTCGGACGCCAGGGGCTGGTCCGGGCGGGCGCCAAGGCCGAAGCGGATCGCGGCGTGCATGCTGCGCGTGTCCATGGCCCACTTATTTAACATGGCGCTGCCCGCTGCTCTGCAACAAAGGGTGACCTGAGGCGGCCGTGAACCGGGCTCGTTGCGTTCTTACCGCTTGCAATGGCGGCCGATCCGGTGCATCTGCCGGCCCGACGGTGGGTGCGGTGAATCGCCCCTGAGGGCCTGCGGGCTGCTCCGGGCATTGGCCGCCCCGTCGGTTCCGGGACACCGTTCGGCCTGTCGGCAGCGGCGCAGCAGGGGCTTCCCTGCCCGCCGCCGCCCCCAGTGCAGCAGGGGCCGGGACCGGCTTCTGCCAGGCTCTGCCGAGGTTGCGGGACGCGACGCCGCGCTCCGGGCCACGGTTCTGGTTCCCGCGCGGCTCGTCCGCGTGATATTGGTCAGGGCGGCGGCTGCCGCACAACATTTGTTCGCGCGGCCTCTGCCGCGACGCGTATGGAGGCCCCCGTGGCGCGCACCCCGCTCGATAAGATCCGCAATATCGGCATCACGGCGCATATCGACGCCGGCAAGACGACGACGACCGAGCGGATCCTGTATTACACCGGCAAGTCCCACAAGATCGGTGAGGTCCACGAGGGCAACACCACGACCGACTACATGGAGCAGGAGCGTGAGCGTGGCATCACGATCACCTCCGCCGCCGTGACGGCCGAGTGGAAGGGCCACCGGATCAACGTCATCGACACCCCGGGCCATATCGACTTCAACATCGAGGTCAATCGCTCGCTGCGCGTGCTCGATGGCGCGGTGTTCGTGATCGAGGGCGTGGCCGGCGTGCAGCCGCAGTCCGAGACCAACTGGCGCCTGGCCGACCGCTACAACGTGCCGCGCATCATCTACATCAACAAGCTGGACCGCACGGGCGCCGATTTCTATCGCGCCGCGGCCACGCTGACCGAGAAGCTCGGCATCACCTGGGTCGCCCTGCAGCTGCCGATCGGCATCGAGGACAGCCTGAAGGGCATCGTCGACCTGGTCGAGATGAAGTCGCTGATCTGGGAAGGCGACGAGCTGGGCGCCAAGTACCATGAGGCGCCGATCCCCGACGACCTGAAGGACAAGGCCGCCGAGTACCGCCAGCTGCTGCTCGACACCGCGCTCTCGGTCGACGACGCGGCGATGGAAGAGTATTTCGACAAGGGCGACGTCTCGGTCGAGACCCTGAAGAAGTGCATCAAGAAGGGCACGATCTCCGGCGCCTTCCGCCCGGTGGTCTGCGGCTCCTCCTTCAAGAACAAGGGCGTGCAGCCGCTGCTGGACGCCGTGTGCGACTACCTGCCGAGCCCGGTCGAGGTCGAGGGCATCATGGTCGCCCCCGAGGAGGGCCAGGATGAAGACGCGCCGCGCCGCATCATCGAGGTGAGCGAGACCGCGCCCTTCTCGGCGCTCGCCTTCAAGATGATCAACGACAAGTACGGCAACCTGACCTTCATCCGCGTCTATGCCGGCGTGGTGCGCCAGGGCGACACCGTCCTGAACACCGCCAAGGGCAACAAGGAACGCATCGGCCGCATGTTCCAGATGCATGCCGACAAGCGTGAGGAAGTGAAGGAAGTCTACGCCGGCGACATCGTGGCGATCGTGGGCCTGAAGGACACCCTGACGGGTGACACCCTGGCCGACCCCGCCGACCCGGTGGTGCTGGAGCGCATGGCCTTCCCGGTTCCGGTGATCGACATCTCGGTCGAGCCGAAGACCAAGGACGGCGTCGAGAAGATGACGCTCGGCCTGCAGAAGCTGGCCGGCGAGGACCCCTCGCTGCGCCTGAAGACCGACCAGGAGACCGGCCAGACCATCCTGTCCGGCATGGGCGAGCTGCATCTCGAGATCATCATCGACCGCCTGAAGCGCGAGTATGGCGTCGACGCCAACATCGGCGCGCCGCAGGTGGCCTATCGCGAGACGATCACCAAGGCGCACACCGAGACCTACACCCACAAGAAGCAGTCGGGTGGCTCGGGCCAGTTCGCCGAGGTGAAGATCACCTTCGAGCCGAAGGAGCGGAACGAGGGCATCGAGTTCGTCAACGCCGTCGTCGGCGGCACGGTGCCGAAGGAGTACATCCCGGCGGTCGACAAGGGCATCAAGGTCCAGGCCGAGACTGGCGTGCTGGCCGGCTTCCCGACGGTGGACTTCAAGTTCACCCTGTCCGACGGCAAGTACCACGACGTCGACTCCTCGGCCCTGGCCTTCGAGATCGCCGCCAAGGCCTGCTTCCGCGAAGGCATGAAGAAGGCCGGCCCGGTCATCCTCGAGCCGATCATGGACGTCGAGGTGACCACCCCGCAGGACCATGTCGGTGACGTCGTGGGCGACCTGAACCGCCGCCGCGGCATCATCCAGAGCCAGGACATGGCCGGCACCTCGGTCATCGTCCGCGCCCATGTGCCGCTGAAGGAGATGTTCGGCTATATCTCCAACCTGCGTGGCATGACGAAGGGCCGCGCGTCCTTCTCAATGTCCTTCCACCACTATGATCCGGTGCCGCGCAACGTCGCGGACGAGATCATGGCGAAGAGCGCCTGAGGACGACGATGCGGCTCCGCTGGCAGCGCGGCCGCATCGAAGACCCCGGCCCCGGTGCGGCGGACCCGCACCGGGCGCTGGAATGGGTGGGTTGTGACGACGCGGGCGATCCCATCGCCCGCGTCGTTCGCGTTCGGGGGCCGGTCTGGTTCCGCTGGCACCTCCGCCACGCCGTCGCGCTGGACGAGGAGGCGCGGGTGGTCGAGCTGCGCCCGAGCGTGGCCGAGAATCGCTGGCTGGTGGTGGTGCGCGACCAAGTGGTGGGCCGCGCCCCGCTGCCATTGCAGGCGGTGCGCCGGGCCGAGGCGGCGCTGGCCCTCTAGCCGGACGCGGGTGGCGGTGCCGTCAGACCGGCAGGCAGCGCACGATGTCGCGGTGGCCGCGCGCCAGCACCGGGCGGGTGCCCTCCGGGCAGGCGGTGGTGGCGTTGCGCGCCGCCGGCGCCAAGCCGCGGTCCCAGGGGGTGCGGTCGATGCCGCGGTCGCAGCGGCCGGGCGCGCCCTTCACCGGCGAGCCGCCATTCGGGCAGAGCCAGCGGCGGATCGCCTCCAGCTGCGCCGCGCTGGGGCGGCGGGGGGGCTCGGCCAGGGCAGGGGCCACAGCCCCGCACAGGGCCAAGCCAAGCAGCAAAGCGGACAGGGCGGGGCGTGCCATCGGGCGGGCTTACCACGGCCCGCGCCGCGTCGCGCGGCGGAATCGCGGACCCTGCAGCGCGCCGGCTTCGGGTCGTCAGATGAAAAAATCTTCACTCTTGAATCCGGCGGCGCGCGGGACAACATTGCCCTGCATGGACCCGCGCCCGCATGACCGCCCCGTTCTGGACATGACCCCGGAAGGCGAATTCCGTGACCCCGCGCCGCGCCCGACCACTTGGCTGGACCGCGTGCTGATGCGGCTCGGCGGGGTGGCCGCCCTGGTGGCCATCGTCGCCGCCGGCATCGTCGTGGCCGGCATCGCGGTGGCCTTCTTCGCTCTGGCCCTGCCGGTGGCGCTGGTGGCCGGGTTGGTTGCCTTCGGCAGCCTGTGGTGGCGCGCCCGCCGCAATGGCGGCGGGATGCGCGGCTTCGCCACCATGACGCGGCGCTGACGCGGCCAAGCCCTCTCTTCCCCCTCGACCCCCGGCGGCTCTATGAGGTCGGGGAGGATGGCCGCGCCTACACGGCCGAACGCCCCGATGACCGGCGGCAGGACCGGCTGCGCCGGCAGGCGCGGCTGTGGTGGCTGCTCGGCACCGGCAGCAACGGGCTGAGCATGTCCGCCGCCGCGCTCGGCTATGTGCTGGGCGGCCGTGCCGTGGGCGCCGGGCTCGGCCTGTTCGTGCTGGCCACCCTGCCGCTGCTGGCGGTGGCGCCCTGGCTGCAATGGCGCAGCCAGCGGGTGCGGCACCGCGCCCATGCGCGGCGGCCGGACGGCTTCAGCCGGGGCTGACCACCCGCTCCGGCACGCCGCGCTGGCGGTAGGTCAGCGCCTCCGCCACATGCGCCCGGCCGATCCCCGCCTGCTGCGCCAGATCGGCGATGCTGCGCGCCACCCGCAGGCAGCGGGTGAAGCCGCGATTGGACAGGCCCAGCCGCTCGGCCGCCGTCTCGGCCAGGGTGAGCGCCTCGGGCAGGGTGTCGCGCAGCAGCGCCTCCAGCGGCAGGTCGGCGTTGCGCCGCCGCTCCCCCGCCGCGCGGTCGCGCTGGAACTCCCGCACCGCGCGGATGCGCGCCGCCACGCTGGCCGAGCTTTCGCCGCGCGGCGCCCGCGCCAGCTCGGCCGGGCGCACCGGTGCCATGCCGATGGTCATGTCGATGCGGTCCAGCAGCGGGCCGGAGAGGCGGGCCTGATAGGCCTCGCCGCAGCGCGGCGCCTGGCCGCATTCCCGCGCGCCGTTGCCCAGATGGCCGCAGCGGCAGGGATTCATCGCCGCCACCAGCTGGATGCGCGCCGGATAGGTGACATGCGCGGCGGCGCGGCTGACCACGCATTGCCCGCTCTCCAGCGGCTGGCGCAGCGCCTCCAGCGCGGGGCGGGCGAATTCCGGCAGCTCGTCCAGGAACAGCACGCCGTGATGCGCCAGGCTGATCTCGCCCGGCCGCGCCCGGCCGCCGCCGCCCACCAGCGCCGCCTGGCTGGCCGAGTGATGCGGCTCGCGGAACGGGGGCCGCGCCGAGATGCGCCCGGCCTCGATCAGCCCGGCGACGCTGCGCACCAGGCTCAGCTCCAGCGCCTCCTGCGGCGTCAGCTCGGGCAGCAGGCCGGGCAGGCGCTGCGCCAGCATCGACTTGCCGGCGCCGGGTGGGCCCACCAGCAGCAAATTGTGCTGCCCGGCCGCGGCGATCTCCAGCGCCCTTTTGGCGCTTTCCTGGCCGCGGATATCGGAGAGGCAGGGGCCTTGGCTGTCCTCCGCGGCCCGCTCCGGCGCCGTCGGCGGAGAGAGGATCTGCCGCCCCGTCAGATGCGCGATCAGCTGTTGCAGGCTCTCGGCCGCCACCACCTCCAGCGGCCCGGCCCAGAGCGCCTCCGCCCCCTGCGCGGCGGGGCAGACCAGGCCGAGGCCCCGATTCGCCGCCGCCAGCGCCGCCGGCAGGATGCCGGCCACCGGGCCGATGGCGCCATCCAGCGCCAGCTCGCCCAGCGCCGCCAGCAGCGCCATCTCGTCGCGCGGCACGATGTCCATGGCGGCGAGCAAAGCGAGGGCGATGGGCAGGTCGAAATGCGGCCCCTCCTTCTGCAGCCCGGCCGGCGCCAGATTGACCAGGATGCGCTTCGGCGGCAGCGACAGGCCAAGCCCGTTCAGCGCCGCCCGCACCCGCTCGCGGCTCTCGGCCACCGCCTTGTCGGGCAGGCCGACCAGGGTGAAGGCGGGCAGGCCGCTCGCGATCTGCACCTGGATCTCGACCGGCAGGGCCTCGATTCCGGCGAAGGCGAAGCTGGCGACGCGGGCGATGCTCATGGAACGGAACGGTATCGTTCCGCCACCCTGCCTTCAACCGGCAGGCGAGGGGGCTAGCGCCCCCAGGCCTCCAGGAAGCGCCGCAGCAGCGTGCCGATGACCTGGGTGTTGTAGCCGCCCTCCTGCACGATCACCGTGGGCAGGCCCAGCCCCGAGAGATGCCCGGCGGCGCGGGCGAAGCCGTCCTCGGTGATCTTCAGGAAGCTCAGCGGCTCCTGCTCCGAGGCATCGAAGCCGAGCGGCACCACCAGCGCCTCGGCGCCGAAATCGCGGGCGCGCGCGGCGGCCTGCGCCACCGCTTCCAGCCAGGCGGCATCGGTGCTGCCGAGCGGCAGCGGCAGGTTCACATTGCAGCCCGCGCCCGCGCCGGCGCCGGTCTCCCCGGCATAGCCGACATACCAGGGGTAGTAGCCCGCCGGGTCGCCATGCACGGAGATGGTCAGCACGTCGCCGCGCTCCCAGAAGATGCCCTGGGTGCCGTTGCCGTGATGCGCGTCGATGTCGATGACGGCGACGCGCGCGGCGCCCTTCTGGCGCAGCCGCTCCACCGCCAGCGCGCTGTTGTTGACATAGCAATGCCCGCCGGCGCGGGCGGCATAGGCATGGTGGCCGGGCGGCCGCGACAGCGCGTAGGCCGCGCCGCCCGCGGCCGCGGCATCGGCCGCCGCCAGCGCGCAACTCGCGGCACCGAGAATCGATTCCCAGCTGCCCGGCCCGATCGGGCAGGCGGTGTCGGCGGTGTACCAGCCGGTGCGGCCGACCATGGCGGCCGGCAGCGTGGCGCCCTGGGCCAGCATCTCGGGCGAGGGGTGCATGTTCGCCACCACCTCCGGCCCCTTCTCCGGCAGCTTCGCCCATTCGGCGGCGGCCTCGGAGAGGAAGCGGACATAGTCCGCATCATGCACGGCGTGCAGCGCCTCGGGCGCCACGGTGGCCGGCGTCTCGACGGCCAGGCGCATCGCGTGCAGCGCGCCGAGCAGCGCCTCGGCGCGCGCCGGCACCTCGAAATGCGGGCGCACCTGGCCGCGCTGGAGGAAGAATTGCGGCGCGTGCCGCGACTGGTCGGGATGGGCAAAGGCTCGCATGGGAAAAGGCTAGGCGCGACAAGTGCCCTTGTCGATCCGTCCGGCGCAGGTCTAGCGTTCGTTCCAGGGAAGTTTCATCGGGAGACGAAAATGGGCGTTTCACGTCGCAGCCTGCTGGCTGCAGCGGCCGCTACCCCCTTGCTCATGCGCGTGGACGACGCGCTGGCGCAGGGCATCCAGCCGAAGCGCGGCGGCACGCTGACCACCATCGTCAATCCCGAGCCGCCGGTGCTGCATGTCGGCGTCAACAACCAGGCGCCGACGCTGATCGTCGGCGGCAAGATCTTCCAGGGCCTGCTGCGCTACGACGCGAAGCTGAACCCGATGCCGGAGCTGGCGAAGAGCTGGGAGATCAGCCCCGACGGGCTGGAATACACCTTCCGCCTGCAGGAGAACGTGAAGTTCCATGACGGGCGGCCGATGACGGCCGAGGACGTCGTCTTCTCGATCATGAAGTTCCACATGGAGGTCTCGCCCCGCGCGCGCGGCGTCTTCGCCCGCATCAAGGAGGGCGTGGCGGTCGATCCGCACACGGCGAAGTTCGTGCTCTCCGCGCCCTTCGAGCCCTTCCTGCTGATGTTCGACGTCACCGTCTCGGCCATCGTGCCGAAGCACCTGTTCGACGGGCAGGATTACCGGCAGGCGCCGGCGGTGTCGCGGCCCGTCGGCACCGGGCCGTTCAAATTCGTCGAATGGCAGCGCGGCAATTTCATCCGGCTGGAACGCTTCGCCGATTACTGGAAGCCGGGCCAGCCCTATCTGGACGCCATCATCTACCGCGTCGTGCCCGACAGCCAGAGCCGCCGCCTGGCGCTGGAATCGGGCCAGGTGCAGCTGACCCAGTCGAACGACATCGAGCCCTTCGACATCCCGCAGATGCGCGCCCGCCCGAATCTGGAGGTGCAGACCACGGGCTGGGAATATTTCGGCCCGCTGATGTGGCTGGAGCTCAACCACCGGGTGAAGCCGCTCGACGATGTGCGCGTGCGCCAGGCGCTGGCGCACGCCATCAACCGCGACTTCATCGCCCAGCGCCTGTGGTTCGGCATCGGCAAGCCGGCGACCGGGCCGATCTCCAGCGCCACGCGCTTCTACGATGCCAGCGCGCGCATGCCGGCCTACAATGTCGACGCCGCGAAGAAGCTGCTGGACGAGGCCGGGCTGCGGCCGAACGCGCAGGGCGTGCGCTTCTCGATCAAGCATCTCAGCCTGCCCTATGGCGAGGTCTTCACCCGCCTCGGCGAGTTCCTGAAGCAGTCGCTGCGCCAGGTGGGCGTCGACCTGCAACTGGAAAGCGTCGATGTCGGCAGCTGGGCGCAGCGCACCGCCAACTGGGAATTCGATACCACCATCAACTACCTCTACCAGTATGGCGACCCGACGCTCGGCGTCGAGCGCAGCTATGTCTCGACCAACATCAAGAAGATCCTGTTCTCCAACGTCGCCGGCTACGCCAATCCGCGGGTGGACGAGCTGTTCACGCAGGGCCGTGACGCCGCCGACCCGAAGCAGCGGCAGGAGGCGTTCAGCGCCGTGCAGAAGCTGCTGGTGCAGGAGGTGCCGCTGGTCTGGCTGATGGAGATGTCCTTCCCCACCATCCATGACAAGAAGCTGCACAACGTCATCACCTCCGGCGCCGGGGTGCATGCCAGCTTCGACGACGTCTTCCTGGCCTGACCGGCGGGCATGGCGCCGTCGCTGCTGCCCCGCTTCCTGCTGGGCCGCCTGGTGAAGGCGGCGATCGTCATCCTGGCGATCGTCGTCTGCAATTTCTTCCTGATCCACGCCGCCCCCGGCGACCCGGCGAGCATCATCGCCGGGCAGTCGGGCGCGGCCGATGCCCGCTTCCTGGAGCAGCTGCGGGCGCAGTTCGGGCTGGACCAGCCGCTCTACGTGCAGCTCTGGCTCTATCTGAAGGGCGTGCTGACGCTCGATCTCGGCTTCAGCCACCGCCAGCAGGTCTCGGTCGCGACGCTGCTGTGGGACCGGCTGCCGGCCACGCTGCTGCTGACCGGCGCGGCCTTCCTCTTCGCCATCACCGCCGGCGTCGCCATGGGCGCGCTGGCGGCCCGCCGCGTCGGCGGCTGGGGTGACACCATCATCACCATCCTGGCGCTCACCTTCTACGCCACGCCGCTCTTCTGGGTCGGGCTGATGCTGGTGCTGCTGTTCAGCGTGGCGCTGGAATGGCTGCCCTCCTTCGGCATGGCCTCGGTGGGTGTGGAACTGCATGGCATCGACGCGGTGCTGGATGTGGCGAAGCATCTGGTGCTGCCGGGGCTGACGCTCGGCCTGTTCTATGTCGCGGTCTATGCGCGGCTGTCGCGCGCCACGATGCTGGAGGTGGCCGACCAGGATTTCGTCAAGACGGCGCGCGCCAAGGGCGTGCCGGAGGGGCGCATCCTGCGCCGCCACATCCTGCGCAACGCGCTGCTGCCGGTGATCACCTTCGCCGGCATCCAGGCCGGGCAGCTGATCGGCGGCTCGATCCTGGTGGAGACGGTCTTCGCCTGGCCGGGCATCGGCCGGCTGGCCTTCGAGGCACTGCTGGCGCGCGACTACCAGGTGCTGATGGGCGTGTTCTTCTGCACCAGCGTCATGGTCGTGCTGTTCAACCTGATCACCGATCTCCTCTACGCGATCGTCGATCCGCGCGTGGAGGTCGCCCGATGAGGGAATTCTGGCGCAACTACCGGCGCAACCGCGGCGCCGTGCTGGGCCTCGTCATCCTGGCGCTGGTGCTGGCCATCGCCGCCTCCGCCCCGCTGCTGTTTCCCGGCAATCCCTGGGACATGGCGGGCATGCCCTTCGCGCCGCCGGGCGAGATGGGCATGCTGCTCGGCACCGACAGTCTGGGCCGCGACCTCGCCGCCGGCATCGCGCATGGCGCGCGGGTCTCTTTGCTCGTGGGTGCGGTCTCGACCGTGGCGGCGCTGGCCATCGGCGTCAGCCTGGGCGCCATCGCCGGCTATCTCGGCGGCCTCGCCGACGACCTGGTGATGCGCTTCACCGAATTCTTCCAGACCATCCCGAGCTTCGTGCTGGCCATCCTGATCGTCGCCATCTTCACGCCGACGCTCGGCTCCATCGTCTTCGCCATCGCCATCGTCTCCTGGCCGCCGGTCGCGCGCGTGGTGCGGGCGGAGTTCCTGTCGCTGCGCTCGCGCGAATTCGTCCAGGCCTCCGAGGTGCTGGGCAAGTCGCGGCTCTCCATCGTGCTGGGCGACATCCTCCCCAACGCCCTGTCGCCGATCGTCGTGCTCTCCTCGCTGATGGTGGCCTCGGCCATCCTGCTGGAAAGCGCGCTCTCCTTCCTCGGGCTCGGCGACCCCAACACCATGTCCTGGGGTTTCCTGATCGGCTCGGGCCGCAGCGTCATCCGCATCGCCTGGTGGATGAGCGTGTTTCCCGGCATCGCCATCTTCCTCACCGTGCTGTCGCTCAACCTGGTGGGCGAGGGGCTGTCCGATGCGCTGAACCCGCGCCTGGCGCGCAACCGCGGGGGCAAGCCATGACCCGTCTGCTGACCGTCGATTCTCTCACGGTGGCCCTGCCGCCGGGCGCCGACCGGCCGCATGCCGTCGAGGATCTGTCGCTGCATCTCGATGCCGGCGAGATTCTCTGCGTCGTCGGCGAAAGCGGCTCCGGCAAGTCGATCACCGCCAACACGGTGATGGGGCTGCTGCCGAAGGGCCTGCCGGTGAAGCAGGGCCGCATCACCTTCGAGGGCGAGGACATCCTCGGCCTCTCGGCCGAGGCGCTGCGCTCCCGCCGCGGCCGCCGCATGGCGATGGTGTTCCAGGAGCCGATGACGGCGCTGAACCCGCTGATGAAGGTGGGCGACCAGATCGCCGAGGCGCTGCAGGTGCATGGCAAGGGCAGCGAGGCGAAGGCGCGTGTGCCGGAGCTGCTGGCGGCGGTGAACCTGCCCGACCCGGCGGCGATCGCGCGCATGCATCCCTTCCGTCTTTCGGGTGGGCAGCGGCAGCGCGTGATGATCGCCATGGCCCTCGCCCTGGAACCCGCGCTGCTGATCGCCGACGAGCCGACCACCGCGCTCGACGTCACCACGCAGATGCAGATCCTGCGGCTGATCCGCGAGATCCAGTCGCGCCAGGGCATGGGGGTGATGTTCATCACCCATGATTTCGGTGTGGTGGCGGAGATCGCCGACCGCGTCGCGGTGATGCAGCGCGGCCGCATCGTCGAGCAGGGGCCGGCGGCCGAGATCCTGAACCGGCCGCGGCACCCCTATACCCGCGCGCTGATCGCCGCCGTGCCGCATGGCGCGCCGCCCGATCGCCCGGCGATCCGCCCGGCGCCGGTGCTGTCGCTGCAAGGCGTCACCAAGACCTATCAGCGCGGCGGCTGGTTCGGCGCGCGCGCCACGGTGCGTGCCGTCCACGACGCCGACTTCACCCTGAACAAGGGCGAGACGCTGGGGCTGGTCGGCGAAAGCGGCTCCGGCAAATCCACGCTCGCCCGCTGCGTTGTGCGTCTCGTCGAACCCGAACAGGGAGAAATCCTGTTCCACGGCAAGGATCTGCGGCCGCTGTCGCGCCAGGGCTGGCTGCCCTATCGCCGGCGCATCCAGATGGTGTTCCAGGACCCCTATGCCTCGCTGAATCCGCGCCGCAAGGTGGGCGACGCGATCACCGAGGGGCCGGTGACGCATGGCGTGCCGGTGGCCGAGGCGCGCGAGCGGGCGCGCGAATTGCTGCGCCTGGTGCGGCTCGACCCCTCGGCCATGGAGCGCTACCCGCACGAGTTCAGCGGCGGCCAGCGCCAGCGCATCGGCCTGGCCCGCGCCCTGGCCATGCAGCCGGAGCTGCTGATCGCCGATGAGCCGGTCTCGGCGCTCGACGTCTCGGTGCAGGCGCAGGTGCTGGAGCTGCTGGCCGAGATCCGCCAGCGCCTCGGCCTGACCATGCTGTTCATCACCCATGATCTGCGCGTGGCGGCGCAGATCTGTGATCGCATTGCGGTTATGCGGCGCGGCGCCATCGTCGAGCAGGGCCCGACTTCGCAGGTGTTTGGCGCGCCGAAGCACGAATACACCCGGGCCCTGCTGGACAGCATCCCCGGACGGGAGTGGACTCCTCCCGCTCTGTCCGAATCTGCCTGAAGGAAACTCCATGCCTGCTCTCGATCCGGGTGTCCGCCGCGCTATCCTCGACGCCGTGACGGCGCTGGAGGGCGAGTCCGTGGCGGCGCTGGAGCGCCTGGTCCGCTGCCCCTCGACGCTCGGCAACGAGGCCTCGGCGCTGGAGGAGATGGCGCGGAACTACGTTGCCCTCGGCCTCGCCCCGCGCCGCGTGCCGACGGTGCCGGAGCAATTGGCGTCGCATCCCGGCTTCTCGCCGCCGCTCATCTCCTATGAGGGGCGCGACAATGTCGTGGCCGTCCACACCCCGCGCGAGAAGAAGGGCCGCAGCCTGGTGCTGCAGGGCCATGTCGATGTGGTGCCCGAGGGCGCGGCCGAGATCTGGGCGACGCCGCCCTACGAGCCCTCGATCCGCGACGGCCGCATGTATGGCCGCGGCGCCGGCGACATGAAGGCGGGCGACATCTCCAACGTCATGGCCTTCCGCGCGCTGCAAATGGCCGGGCTGCAGCCGGCGGCCGAGGTGCAGTTCCAGTCGGTGATCGAGGAGGAATGCACCGGCAATGGCGCGCTGGCCTGCATGCTGGCCCTGCCGAAATGCGACGCCGTCATCATCCCCGAGCCCGGCCCGGGGGTGGAGGGCCTCTACACCGCCGAGGTCGGCGTCATCTGGGCCTGGGTGACGGTGACCGGCCGGCCCGTGCATGTGCGCGACATGCAGGCCGGCGTGAACGCCATCGAGGCCGCTTATGTCATCTCCCAGCGCTTCAAGGCCTATGAGGCGGAGATGAACCGGGCGGAGAACATCCACTCCTCCTTCTTCGGCGTGAACCACCCGGTCAACGTCAATTTCGGCACGGTGCAGGGCGGCGAGTGGAACAGCTCGGTGCCGACCCGCGCCAAGATCGGGCTGCGCGTCGGCATCATGGTCGGCAACACGGCCAAGGCGGTGAAGGCCGATATCGAGCGCCTGGTGGCCGAGGCCGCCGGCGATGAGCGGCTGCGCGGCACCAAGGTCGCGCTGGAATTCGCCGGCTTCATGGCCGATCCCTGCCTGTTCGACAAGGAATCGGAGATTGTGCGCATGGTGCAGCGCCATTTCTCCGAGGCGAATGGCCGCGAGCTGCGCGACTACCCGGCCTCCGGCCTCACCGATGGCCGCTTCTTCGAGCTCTACCAGAGCACGCGCGTCGCCTGCTTCGGCCCGGACGCCGATTCCATCCATGGCATCGACGAAAGCGTCGGGCTGGAGAGCTTCCACGCCACCACGCGCACCATCGCGCTGACCATGGCCGAATGGTGCGGGGTGGAGAAGGCATGAGCATCCGCACCAACCTCCCCGTCTCCGGCGCCAGGCTGTGGGACAGCCTGATGCGGATGGCGCGCATCGGCGGCACGGCGAAGGGCGGCTGCAACCGCCAGACCCTGACTGATCTCGACGCCGAGGGCCGCGCTTTGCTGCAATCCTGGGCCGAGGCGATCGGCTGCCGCGTCACCACCGACCGCGTCGGCAACATGGTGATCCGGCGCGAGGGCAGGGACCCCGCACGGCCGGCCATCGCCATGGGCAGCCATCTCGACACCCAGCCCACCGGCGGCAAGTTCGATGGTGTGCTGGGCGTGCTGGCGGGGCTCGAGGTGCTGCGCGCCCTGCATGAATCGGGCATCGAGACCGAGGCGCCGGTGGTCCTCATCAACTGGACCAATGAGGAAGGCGCCCGCTTCTCGCCGCCGATGATGGGCAGCGGTGTCGCCATGGGCCTCTTCACCGAGGCGGAGGTCCTGGCCAAGACCGACCCCGCCGGCGCCGTCTTCGGCGAGGAACTGTCTCGCATCGGCTGGCGGGGCGAGGCCGACCCCACCGCCCTGCAATCCCTCGGCGCCTATTTCGAGCTGCATATCGAGCAGGGCCCGCTGCTGGAACGCGCCGGCATCCCGGTCGGTGTGGTGGATCGCGCCCTCGGCCAGCTCTGGCTCGACGTCACCGTCGAGGGCGAGGATTTCCACGCCGGCGGCGCCATGGGCCCGCGCCGCGACGCCATGGTCGGCGCCGCCATGCTGGTGCAGGCGGTAGAGGAGATCGCCCTCGCCGCCGGCGGCGATGGCCGCGGCACGGTGGGCCGGCTGCTGGTCACGCCCGACAGCCGCAACGTCGTGCCCAGCCGGGTCTGGTTCAGCGTCGATTTCCGCCATGGCGACCCTGACGCCCTGGCCGCCATGGGACGCGCCCTGGAACAGCGCGCCGCCGCGCTGGCGGAGAAGCGCGGCCTCACCATCCGCGTCGAGCCCTTCTGGGAATTCCCGCTGACGCCCTTCGATCCCGGACTGGTCGAGGCGCTGCGCCAGGCCGCGCGGGGCCGTGGCCTGGCCTTCCAGGAGATGCCGACCGGCATTGGCCATGACGCCGTCTATGTCGCCCGCCGCCTGCCGACGGCGATGATCTTCGTCCCCTGCGAAGGGGGCATCAGCCACAACGAGGCCGAGGCCATCACGCCCGAATGGGCCGAGGCCGGTCTGGTGGTGCTGGCCGATGCGGTGCTGGCCACCGCCGGCCGCGCCACGGGAGGAGAGTGAGAGATGCGCATCGCCCTGGGCGGCTTCCTGCATGAGAGCCATTCCTTCGCCCCGCGTTCGACGGGGTGGGAGGAGTTCCGCAGCCCCGGCGGCTTCCCCGGCTTCCAGCGCGGCGCCGGGCTGCTCGACACGCTGCGCCCCACCTCCGTCCCCGCCGCCGGCGCCATCGAGCGCGCCGAGGCGCTGGGCGTCACCCTGGTCCCGCTGGCCTGGAGCTTCGCCAACCCCGCCGGCCCGGTGACCGAACAGGCCTTCGAGCGCATCAGCGCCTGCATCATCGCCGATCTCGCCGACGCGCTGGATGCCGGCAAGCTGGATGGCGTCTATCTCGACCTGCACGGCGCCATGGTGGCGGAAGGCTTCCCGGATGCGGAGGGCGAGTTGCTGCGCCGCGTCCGCGCCGTGGTCGGGCCCGACATCCCCATCACCGCCAGCCTCGACCCGCATTGCAACCTGACCCTGCAAATGGTCGAGATGGCGGACGCGCTGGTGCCCTTCCGCACCTATCCGCATGTCGACATGAAGGCGGCCGGCGCCCAGGCCATGCAGCTTCTGGCCGACCGCATCGCCCGTGGCACCCCCTTCGCCCGCGCCTTCCGCCAGGCCGAGTACTGGATGCCGCTGACCACGCAATGCACCATGGTCGAGCCGATGCAGGGCGTCATGGCCACCCGCGCCGAGCTGGCGCGGCGCCCGGGCGTCGCCGAGCTCGGCTTCTGCTTCGGCTTCCCCTATGCCGATTTCGCCGATTGCGGCGTGGCGCTCGCCTGCTACGCCGAGGACCAGGCCGCCGCCGACCAGGCCGCCAACGCCCTGCTGGCGGTGCTGGCGGAGCGTGAACCGCTTTTCGCCGGCAGCGCCCTGCCGGCGGCGGAGGGCGTGGCGAAGGCAAAGCAGATCGCCGCATCCGCCACCAAGCCGGTGGTGCTGGCCGACACCCAGGACAATCCCGGCGGCGGCGGCCATGGCGACACCACCGGCCTGCTGGCCGAGCTGGTGCGCCAGCAGGCCGACGCCACCCTCGGCCTGATCAACGACGCCGAAAGCGCCGCCGCCTGCCACGCGGCGGGCGAGGGCGCGGAGCTCGACCTCAAGCTGGGCGGCAAGTCGGATGGCGTGCCCTTCGAGGCACGGGTGAAGGTGCTGCGCCTGACCGATGGCCGCTTCACCTGCACCGGGCCGATGAGCGCCGGCAACCCGGCCGATCTCGGGCCCTCGGCGCTCATCGCCATCGGGCCGGTCAAAATCATCATCGTCAGCCGCAAAATGCAGGCGCATGACCAGGCGCTGTTCCGCCATATCGGCATCGAGCCGGCCCAGGAAAACATCCTGGCGCTGAAGAGCAGCGTGCATTTCCGCGCCGATTTCCAGCCCATCGCCGAACAGGTGCTGGTCGTCGCGGCGCCAGGGCCGGTGCTGGCCGATCCCTCCTCGCTGCCCTTCCAGCACCTGCGGCCAGGGCTGCGCACGCGGCCGCGCGCGGCGTAAGCAAGAGAAGGCCGGGGGGACAGGGTCCCCCCGGACCCCGCCTTCAGTTCGCCAGCAACGCCCGCACCGCCTCGGGGCGGGGCATGGGCGCGACGGCGCCATAGCCCGTGGTCGCCAGCGCGGCGGCGGCATTGGCGTAGCGCGCGGCATCTTCCAGGCTGTCGCCCTGGGACAGCCGGGCCAGGAAATTGCCGGCGAAGGTGTCGCCGGCACCCGTCGCATCCACCGCCTTCACGCTGTGGCCGGGCAGGGTGGTGCGGCCCTCCCGCGTCGCCACCATCACCCCCTGGCGGCCGAGCTTCAGGATCACCTGCGGCACCATCGCCAGATAGACATCCGCGATGGCATCGGGATCCTCGAGGCCGGTCAGCGCCATGGCGTCGTCATGGCTGGGGAAGGCGATGTCGGCCATGCGCAGCGAGGCATGGATCACCGCCCGCGCCCGCGGCAGCGGCCAGAGCGCGCGGCGCAGATTGGTGTCGTAGCTCACCATCGCGCCGCCCGCCCGCGCCAGCTCCATGGCATGGAAGCAGGCATCGCAGGCGCTGGCCGAGATCGCCTGGCTGATGCCGGACAGGTGCAGGATGCGCGTCGCCTTCAGCGCATCCTCCGGCATGTCGGCCGGCGCCATGCGGCTGGCGGCGCTGCCGGCGCGGTAGAAGGTGAATTCATGCCCCTGCGCGCCATGCGTCACGAAATAGATGCCCGTCGGCGCATCCTCGCGCTGGGCCACCGTGCTGGCATCCACCCCCTCGGCGGCCCACAGCGCCAGGAAGCTGCGCCCCGGCGCGTCCCGCCCGATGGCGGAGACATAGCCTGCCCGCGCCCCGGCCCGCGCCGCGGCGATGGCGGCGTTGGAGGTGTCGCCGCCATGCCCCTCCAGATACAGGGCGCGGCCATTCTCGTCCGGCGGCAGCTGGTTGAATTCCAGCATCGGCTCGCCGAGGCACAGCACATCCAGCCTTCTCATGCCTGGGCAATCCCCAGCGCCTCGCGCGCCGCGTCCTGCACCACCTCGCGCCGGCCGGCGGCGATCGCCGCCTCGTCCACCAGCTTGCCGCCGATGCCGACAAAGGCCGCGCCGGCGGCGATGTAGTCGCCGGCATTGCGCGCATCGACGCCGCCCGTGGGGCAGAAGGCGGTGGTCGGGAACACCGCCCGCAGCGACTTGATGTGCGCAGGCCCGCCCACCGAGCTGGCCGGGAAGATCTTCACCACATCCGCCCCGGCCTGGCGCGCCGCGCGCACCTCGGTCGGCGTCAGCGCGCCCATCATCAGGCAGGCGCCGGAGTCGCGGCAGGGCGCGGCCAGGGACGCATCCACCCAGGGCGAGACGATGAAGCGGGCGCCGGCCGAGATGCAGGCCTCGGCATCCGCGGCGGAGGGCACCGTGCCGGCGCCGACCAGCAGGCCGGGTTCGCCCGCCAGCTCGCGGATCACCGAGAGCGCGTCCGGAATGGTGAGGGTGATCTCGAAAATGGTGATGCCGGCCTCGCGCAGCCAGGCACAGGCGGTGGCGGCGTGCTGCGCGGTGCTGGTGCGCACCACGGGCACGATGCGCGCGGCGCGGAACTGCGCGATCAGCGGATGCGGGGTCATGGGCTCGGCCTCCCGGCAATGGTGCGGAAAGGCTAGCCCCCGTGCCGCGCGGCGGGAAGCGGGGCGGGGCAGGCGGCCCGTCGCCGCCCGCCGCCCGGCCTCAGCCCAGCGCGGCCATCTTCTCGGCGGTGCGCTCCAGCGCGCGGGCCGCCTCATGCGCGTGGCGCACCTTCACCGCCGTCTCGCCCAGCGTGTCGTGGTAGCGGTGGACCTGCGAGGCCAGGCCGTTCGTGGCGCTCTTCAGTTCCTGCAGGTTGCTGCGGAACAGCGCCACCGCCTCGGCCTGCTCCGCCAGCGCGGCTTCAAGCTTCCGCAGCGCGAGGCGAAGCCGATCCTGCGGCTGGCCGGGGAAGGCAAGGATGGAGGCGGTGTTGTCCATGGCGGGGCCTCGGCTCGATCTGTTGATGAGTTGTTAACAGACGATGGCCGCGTAAAGCCATCTCAAAAATCGAGACACTCGTAAAAAAACCGGGATAGCCCGCTCCGCCGCGCCGGGCGGGTTTTCCCGGCCGGCCCGATCTGCTCTAACGCGCGCCCCTCAGCGCGGAGAGGCTATCATGGCCGAAACCATCGGACTCGATTTCGGCACCACCAACAGCGTCATCGCGCTGCGCGGCGAGGATGGGGCCGTCGGCACCGTCCGCTACGCCGTGGGCGGAGCCGAGATCGACACCTTCCGCTCGCTCCTCTGCTTCTGGGCCGAGGAGACCGGGCCCAGCCGTGGCCGCCTGCAGCACGCTGCCGGCCCCCTGGCCATCGAGGCTTATCTCGACGATCCGCTGGGCTGCCGGCTGATCATGTCGATGAAAAGCTACCTGGCCAGCCGCAGCTTCCAGGAGACCCGCATCTTCGGGCGCAGCTACGGGCTGGAGGAGCTGATCTCGCTCTTCCTCCGCGCCCTGCTGGGCAGCACGCCGGAGGGCGCCGCGCTGGCGCGGGCCAGGGTGGTGGCCGGCCGCCCGGTGCGCTTCGTCGGCGAGCAGGCGGACGACGCCCTGGCCACCACCCGCCTGACCGCCGCCTTCCGCGGCGCCGGCTGGAGCGACATCGTGCTGGCGCTGGAGCCGGAGGCGGCCGGCCACCGCTTCGCCGCCACGCTGGACGGGCCGGCCACCGTGCTGGTGGGCGATTTCGGCGGCGGCACCAGCGACTTCTCGCTGATGCGCTTCGACCCTGGCGCGGCGCCGGGACGCCGCGTCACCGCGCTCGGCCATGCCGGGCTCGGCATCGCCGGCGACGCCTTCGACTACCGCATCATCGACCATGTGGTCTCGCCGCGGCTGGGCAAGGGCGACAGCTACCGGGTGATGGGCACCGCCCTGCCGGTGCCGCCCAGCTTCTACACCAGCTTCGCCCGCTGGCACCGGCTGTCGCTGATGCGCGCGCCGCGCACCATGCGCGAGATCGCCGAGGTCGCCCGCGCCGCCGACCACCCCGACAAGCTGCACCACCTGATGCGGCTGGTGGAGGACGAGACGGGCTACGCGCTCTACCAGGCCGTCTCCGGCGTGAAGGCGGCGCTGTCGCGCGCCGACAGCGCCGCGCTGTCCTTCCGCCACGGCGATTTCGTGCTGGAGGAGACCATCCGGCGGGAGGATTTCGAGAGCTGGATCGCCCCCGAGCTGACCCGCATCGGCGCCGCCGTGGACCAGGCGCTGGCCGATGCCGGGCTGGCGGCGTCGGCGGTGGACAAGGTGTTCCTCACCGGCGGCACCTCGCTGGTGCCGGCGGTGCGCCAGCTGTTCGAGCGGCGCTTCGGCGCCGCGGCGGTGGCGCAGGGCGGCGAGTTCGTCTCGGTGGCCGAGGGGCTGGCGCTGATCGGCGCCGAGCGCGCCCTGGCGGCCTGAGGCGGCCGCCTCAGCCGGCGCGGCGCTGCCGGAAGGCGGCG
>NZ_GG770777.1:155548-164389 GCF_000164635.1 Pseudoroseomonas cervicalis ATCC 49957
CGCCCAGCGAGGCGGCGGCGAGCGGCCAGGGCCAGAGCGACGTCCAGGCCGCGCCGGCACCGGCCAGCCACCAAAACGCCGGCTGCAGCAGCGCCGGCAGCAGGGCCAGCGCCAGGGCCGGCAGCGGCTGCGCGGCCGCCGCGGTGGAGTGCCGGGGGGGAAGCGGCTGGGAAGAGGGAACCTTCATCATGCCTGCTCCGGGGTTGGGGCCTGTCGCATGCGAGGCTTCTGCACGACCGATGCGGCAGGGGATCGACCGCTTGATGGCAGGAATGGGGCCGCGGGGCGTGACCCTGTGGCAGCGCTGCCCTAGAACCGGCTGGCATGGCGCCGCGGGATGCGTCCCGCATCCCTGCCGCATGGAGGATCGCCGACGATGGATGTGCTGCTCGAACTGGCCGTGATTCTGCTGCTGGTTCTGCTCAATGGCGTCTTCGCCATGAGCGAGCTGGCGCTCGTCTCCTCGCGCCGGGTGCGGCTGCTCGGCATGCAGCGCTCAGGGCGGGCGGGCGCCACCGTCGCGCTGAAGCTGATGGAGGATCCGCAGCGCTTCCTGCCCACGGTGCAGGTCGGCATCACCCTGGTGGGCGTGCTGGCGGGCGCCTTCGCGGGGCAGGGGCTGGCGCAGCGCCTGGGCGGCGTGCTGGGGGAGCTGCCGGGCTTCGAGGTCTATGCCAGCCAGCTGGCGCTGGCCATCGTCGTGGTCGGCATCACCTATGCCTCGCTGATCCTGGGCGAGCTGGTGCCGAAGCAGGTGGCGCTGCGCAACCCGGAGGCGGTGGCCGTGCTGGTGGCGCCGGCCATGGCGCTGCTGGCGCGCATCGCCGCCCCCATGGTCTGGCTGCTGTCGCGTTCCTCCGCCCTGGTGCTGGGGCTGCTCGGCGCCGCCCGCCCGGTCTCGGCGACCATCACGGAGGAGGAGGTGCGCGCCGCCGTGGCCGAGGGCGCCGAGGCCGGCGCGCTGGAGACCGAGGAGCGGCACATGATCGAGCGCGTGCTGCGCCTGGCCGACAAGCCGGTGCGCGCGCTGATGACGCCGCGCACCGAGGTGGAGTGGCTGGAGCGCGGCGCGGCGCAGGAGGAGGTGGCCAGCCGCGTGCGCAGCAGCCCGGTGACCCGCTTCGTGGTGGCCGAGCGGCGCATCGACAATGTGGTGGGCGTGGTGGCGGCCAAGGACCTGCTGGACCAGCTGCTGGCCGGCGGGCCGCTCGACATGGCCGCCGCCATGCGCCAGCCGATGATCCTGCCGGACAGCCTCTCGGCGCTGTCGGCGCTGGAGCGGCTGCGCGCCGACCCGATCGGCATCGCGCTGGTGATGGACGAGTATGGCAGCTTCGAGGGCGTCGTCACCGCCTCCGACCTGCTGGAGGCGATCGTGGGCGAGCTGGGGCCGGTGGCGGTGCCCGCCGCCGGCGGCGATGTGGTGGAGCGGCATGATGGCAGCCTGCTGCTGGACGGCATGCTGCCGAGCGACGAGCTGAAGGCGCGGCTGGACCTGCCCGAGCTGCCGGCCGAGGGCAGCTATCACACCGTGGCGGGGCTGATGCTGGCGCTGCTGCAACGCGTGCCGCGCGAGGGCGACCGCATCGTCTGGTCGGGCTGGCGCTTCGAGATCGTCGACATGGATGGGCGCCGCGTCGACAAGGTGCTGGCCAGCCGGGAGCAGGCGACCGGCGGCTGAGGCGCTGGCCGGGCGCCACGGGCGGCCCGGCCGGTTCCGTGGCGGACAGGCCGCCGCCACGCGGGAAGGGGGGGGCGAAGCCTCCCCCGAAGGCGGGCCTTACAGCCCGGCCTGCGTCACGAACTTGGTGTTCAGATAGGCCTCGATCGCCTCCGAACCGCCTTCCGAGCCATAGCCGCTGTCCTTGATGCCGCCGAAGGGCACTTCCGGCAGGGCCAGGCCCAGATGGTTGATCGTCATCATGCCGCTCTCGACCTGGCTGGCGATGGCGTTCGCCGTCTTGGCCGAGCGGGTGAAGGCGTAGGCCGCGAGGCCGAAGGGCAGGCGGTTCGCCTCCTCCACCACCTCGTCGAAATCGCGGAACGGCACCATCAGGGCGAGCGGGCCGAACGGCTCCTCGTTCATGGCGCGCATCTCGCGGGTCAGGCCGGTCAGCACGGTGGGCTCGAAGAAATAGCCCTTGTTGCCGATGCGGCTGCCGCCGGCGCGCAGCTCGGCGCCCTTCTGGGTGGCGTCGCCGATCAGCGCCTCCATGGCCGGGATGCGCCGGTCATTGGCCAGCGGGCCCATCTGGGTGCCCTCTTCCAGCCCGTTGCCGACCTTCACCGACTTGGCATAGGCGGTGAACTTCTCGACGAACTGGTCGAACACCTTCTCCTGCACCAGGAAGCGGGTGGGGGAGACGCAGACCTGGCCGGCATTGCGGAACTTGCTGGTCGCCAGCGTCTTGCTCGCCACCTCGACATCGGCGTCGTCGAACACGATGGCCGGGGCGTGGCCGCCCAGCTCCATCGTGGCGCGCTTCATGTGCTTGCCGGCCAGCTCGGCGAGGTGCTTGCCCACCGGGGTCGAGCCGGTGAAGGTCACCTTCCGGATGGTCGGGTGCGGGATGAGATAGGAGGAAATCTCGGCCGGCACGCCGTAGAGCAGGCCGACCACGCCCTGCGGCAGGCCGACATCGATGAAGCAGCGGATCAGCTCGGCCGGGGAGGCCGGGGTCTCCTCCGGCGCCTTGACGATGATCGAGCAGCCGGTGGCCAGCGCCGCGGAGAGCTTGCGCACCACCTGGTTGATCGGGAAGTTCCAGGGCGTGAAGGCCGCGACGGGGCCGACCGGCTCCTTCACCACCAGCTGGTAGATGCCCTCGCCCCGCGCCGGGATGACGCGGCCATAGGCGCGGCGGGCTTCCTCGGCGAACCAGTCGATGATGTCGGCGCCGGCCATCACCTCCATCTTCGCTTCCGGCAGCGGCTTGCCCTGCTCCAGCGTCATCAGCTTGGCGATGCTGTCGGCGCGCGAGCGCAGCAGGTCGGCGGCCTTGCGCATCAGCTTGGCGCGCTCATAGGCCGAGACCTTGCGCCAGGTGGCGAAGCCGCGCTCGGCGGCGGCCAGGGCCTCGTCCATGTCGGCCTGGCTGGCATGCGGGACGGTGCCGATCACCTCCTCGGTCGCCGGGTTCAGCACGGGAATGGTGCGGCCGCCGGTCGCGGCGCGCCACTGGCCATCGATATGGAGCAGGACGTCCTGATACATCGCAGCGTCTCCTCTTAGAGCTTCGGGCGGAATGTGGAGCCATGCCGCGCGCAGCGCCACCCCTTGACCCGGGATTTCCGGGCGGCCCTCGGGTCATCGGATGAGGCGAGGGCAGGCGCCGCGAGTCGGGCGGCGGACATGAAAAAAGGCCGGGGCGTGGGCCCCGGCCTCGGATCGTCCGGCCTGTGGCGCGCCGCGCCTCAGCCTTCCTGCAGCACCGCCACGCCCGGCAGCGTCTTGCCCTCGAGCCATTCGAGGAAGGCGCCGCCGGCCGAGGAGACATAGGTCATGCGGTCGGCAACGCCCGCATGGCGCAGCGCCGAGACGGTGTCGCCGCCGCCGCCGATCGTCTTCAGCCCGGCCGAGGTGGTGAGACCCGCGGCGGTCTGCGCCACCTGCACGGTGGCGGTATCGAAGGGCGGTATCTCGAAGGCGCCGAAGGGACCGTTCCACACCAGGGTGGAAGCCCGCTTCAGCCGCGACTCGACGGCGGCCACGGTCTGCGGCCCGACATCGAGCGCCATCATGCCCTCGGGCACATTGTCGACCGAGACGGTGCGGCTGGGGGCGTTGGCCGCGAAGGCCTCGGCCACCACCAGGTCCTCCGGCAGCAGCACCTCGCAGCCCGCCGCCTTGGCCTCGTCGAGGATGCGCAGCGCGGTGCCGTGCATCTCCGCTTCCTGCAGCGACTTGCCCATGAACTTGCCCTGGGCGGCGAGGAAGGTGTTGGCCATGGCACCGCCGATGACCAGCACATTCACCTTCTTCGACAGGTTGCCGAGCAGGTCGAGCTTGGTGCTGACCTTGGCGCCGCCGACGATGGCCACCAGCGGCCGCGCCGGATTGCCCAGCGCCGCATCCAGCGCCTCCAGCTCCGCCTGCATCAGCCGCCCGGCATAGGAAGGCAGCTTGTGCGCCACGCCCTCGGTCGAGGCATGGGCGCGATGCGCGGCGGAGAAGGCGTCGTTGACGAACACGTCTCCCAGTTTGGCCAGCGCGTCGACCATCGCCGGGTCGTTCTTCTCCTCCCCGGCGTGGTAGCGCGTGTTCTCCAGCACCAGGATGTCGCCATCCTTGAGCGCCGCGACGGCGGCTTCCGCCACCGCGCCGATGCAGTCATCGGCGAAGGCGACGGGCTTGCCCAGCGTGGCGGAGAGCGCCTCGGCCATCGGCTTCAGCGACATCTCCGGCACCCGCTTGCCCTTCGGCCGGTCGAAATGGCTGAGCACGACGACGCGCCCGCCCTTGTCCGCCAGCTCGCGGATGGTGGGGGCGAGGCGCTCGATGCGCGTGCGGTCGGAGATCTGACCGTCGCGCACCGGCACGTTCAGGTCGGCGCGCAGCAGGACCCGCTTGCCGGCGGGGTCGAGCTGGTCGAGCGTCCGGAACCGGGCCATGGCCGCGCCCCGCTCAGAGCTTGCCGAGATAGGCGGCGGTGTCCGACATGCGGTTGGAGAAGCCCCACTCATTGTCGTACCAGGACATCACGCGCACCAGCCCGCCATCGACCACCTGCGTCTGCGTCGCATCGAAGGTGGAGGAGGCCGGGTTGTGGTTGAAGTCGATGCTGACCAGCTTCTCGGTGCTGTAGCCCAGGATGCCCTTCAGCTCGCCCTCGGCCGCCGCCTTGATCGCCGCGTTGATCTCGTCCTTCGACAGGCCGGTCTTCTTCGGCACGAAGTCGAGCGAGACCAGCGAGACATTCGGCGTCGGGATGCGGATGGCGGTGCCGTCCAGCTTGCCGGCCAGCTCCGGCAGCACCAGGCCCACGGCCTTGGCGGCACCGGTCGAGGTCGGGATCGCCGAGACCGCCGCCGCGCGGGCGCGGTGCAGGTCCTTGTGCAGCGTGTCGACCGTGTTCTGGTCACCCGTGTAGGCGTGGATGGTGACCATGTAGCCGCGCTCGATGCCGAACGTCTCGTGCAGCACCTTGGCGACCGGCGCCAGGCAGTTGGTGGTGCAGGAGGCGTTGGAGACGATCTTGTCCTCGGCGGTGAGCGACTTGTGGTTCACGCCATAGACGATGGTCTTGTCGGCGCCCTCGCCGGGGGCCGAGATCAGCACCTTGCGCGCGCCGGTGCCGAGCAGCACCTGCGCCTTCTCGCGCGCGGTGAAGATGCCGGTGCACTCGGCGGCGATGTCGACGCCGTCCCACTTCAGCTTGGTCGGGTCGCGCTCGGCCGTCACCTTGATCGGGCCCCAGGTCTTGCCATGGGCCTTGATGGTGATGCTGTCGCCCTCGACGATCACCTCGCCGGGGAAGCGGCCATGCACGCTGTCATAGCGGAACAGATGCGCATTGGCCTCGACGGAGCCCAGGTCGTTGATGGCAACGAACTCGACATCGTCGCGCCCGCTCTCGCAGGCGGCGCGCAGCACGAGGCGACCGATACGCCCGAACCCGTTGATCGCGACCTTCACAGCCATGATGTCTTTCCTCGTCTTTCCCGTAACAGGCGAAGGGGCAGGCGCCCCGCTCAGCCCAGCTTGCGCTTGACCGCGGCCACCGCGGCGTCCGCCGTGATGCCGAAGTGGCGATAGAGATCCTCGGCCGGTGCCGAGGCACCGAACCCCGCCATGCCGATGAAGGTTGCATCACTGCCGAGCCAGCGGTCCCAGCCGAAGGGCAGCGCCGCCTCGATGCCGATGCGGGGCGCATCGCCCAGCACGGCCGCGCGGTAGCTCTCATCCTGCAGCGCGAACAGCTCCCAGCAGGGCAGCGAGACCACGGCGGTCGGGATGCCCTCGGCCTCCAGCGTCTCGCGCGCGGCGATGGCCAGCTGCACCTCGGAGCCGGTGGCGATCAGCGTGGCGCGGCGCGGGCCGGAGGCCTCGGCCAGCACATAGCCGCCGCGGGCCGATTTGTTCTCGCCCGCCTCGGCGCGCAGCGCGGGCAGGTTCTGGCGCGACAGCGCCAGCACGGCCGGGCCGTCGGCGCGGGCCACCGCGATCTCCCAGCACTCCGCCGTCTCCATCGCATCCGCCGGGCGGAAGACATAGAGGTTGGGGATGGCGCGCAGGCTGGCCAGCGTCTCCACCGGCTGGTGGGTCGGGCCGTCCTCGCCCAGGCCGATGCTGTCATGCGTCAGCACATGGATGACGCGCTGGCGCATCAGCGCGGCCAGCCGCAGCGACGGGCGCAGATAGTCGGCGAAGACCAGGAAGGTGCCGGAATAGGGGATGGTGCCGCCATGCAGCGCCATGCCGTTCATCGCGGCGGCCATGCCATGCTCGCGGATGCCCCAATGGACATAGCGGCCGGCATAGTTCTCCGGCGTCAGGACGGGGATGCCCTTGACGTTGGTGTTGTTCGAGCCGGTCAGGTCGGCCGAGCCGCCGATCATCTCCGGGATCGCCGGCACCAGCACCTCCAGCGCGCGCTGGCTGGCGACGCGGCTGGCGATCTTCGGCTTGTCCTCGGCCAGCTTGGCGCGATAGGCGGCGGCGGCCTCGTGCCAGCCCTCCGGCAGCTTGCCGGCCATGGCGCGCTCGAACTCGGCCTTCTGCGGGTGGTTGGCCAGGCGCTTCAGCCAGGAGCGGCGGGTGCCGGCGCAGCGGCGGCCGGCGGCCTCCCAGGACGCCTTGATGTCCTCGGGGATCTCGAAGGGCGCGGCGGTCCAGCCCAGGGCTTCCTTGGCGGCGGCCGCCTCCGGCCCGCCCAGCGGGCTGCCATGGCTGCCGGCGGTGCCGGCCTTGCTCGGCGCCGAGAAGCCGATGATGGTGCGGCAGGCGATGATGGTGGGCTTCTTGGAGCGGGTCGCCGCCTCCAGCGCCTTCTCGACGGCCACGGGATCATGCCCGTCGACCCGCTTCACCGCCCAGCCATACGACAGAAACCGCTTCAGCACGTCGTCCGAGCTGGTCAGCCCGACATCGCCATCGATGCAGATGCCGTTGTCGTCCCACAGCACGGTCAGCTTCGACAGCTTGAAGTGGCCGGCGATGGAGGCGGCCTCGTGGCTGATGCCCTCCATCAGGCAGCCATCGCCGGCGATCACCCAGGTGCGGTGGTCGACCAGGCTCTTGCCGAAGCGCGCCGCCAGGTGGCGCTCGGCCAGCGCCATGCCGACGGCATTGGCCAGCCCCTGGCCGAGCGGGCCGGTGGTGGTCTCGATCGCCGGATGCTCGCCGAATTCGGGGTGGCCGGCGGCCACCGAGTGCAGCTGGCGGAACTGCTTGATGTCCTCGATGCCCATGCCGGCATGGCCGGACAAATGCAGCCAGGCATAGAGCAGCATCGAGCCATGCCCGGCGGACAGCACGAAGCGGTCGCGGTCGGCCCAGCGCGGATCGGCCGCGTCATGCTTGAGGAACTTGGTGAACAGCACCGTCGCCGCGTCGGCCATGCCCATCGGCATGCCGGGATGGCCGGATTTGGCCTTCTCCACCGCGTCGATGGCCAGCGCCCGGATGGCGTCGGCCATCCGCCGGTTCTCGGTCATCGGCCGCGCCAGGATCTCGGCCTGGGCCGCGATGGCGGGGTTGGCGGAAGCGTCGGGGAGGGGGGCGATACTGGCCAAGGCGAAGGACCTCTCGGGCGTCGGGACGGCTATAAAGGCGACATGGGGGCGCGGCAACCCGGCAGGACCGGGGCCCGGCCAGGCCCGCCGGCGACGGGCGGGTCGGCCGGAGGCGCGGCATGCCGCGCTGCCGCAGCCCTTACCCCGGCTGGGCCCGACTTGCCAGCCTCGCGGCCCGGGCGAGCGGTTCCGTCACCCGTCCGGACAGGCTTTTGTTGCAGCGCGGTGCGCCGCGCGGCAAAGCTGGCGCGCCATGAAGCTCCCCCTCGCCCTGCCGCGCCGCACCCCCGGCTTCCGTGAGACCGCGCTGTTCCGGCCGCGCTCGGTGGCGCTGCTGGCCGACCCGGCGCTGCCGGAATCGGCGGTGCTGGCGCGCAACCTGGCCGCGGGGGGCTTCAAGGGCCGCCTCTTCGCCATCGGCCTGGCCGCGCCGGGGCTGGAGGCGGTGGCGGATGTCGCCGCGCTGCCCGAGGCGCCGGACCTCGCCGTGCTCTGCCTGCCGCCCGCCGCGCAGGAGCCGGCCATGGCGGCGCTGGCGGCGCGCGGCTGCTTCGCCGCCATCCTGCCGGTGGCCGCGCCCGGCCTCGCCGGAATGTGCGAGCGCACGGGGATGCGCGCGCTCGGCGCCCACAGCTTCGGCCTCTGCCTGCCGGCGCTCGGGCTGAATGCCAGCCTGTCGCACCTGATGCCCAAGCCCGGGCGGCTGGCGCTGCTCTGCCAGTCCGGCGCCGTGGCGCGCGCCATCATCGACTGGGCGGCGGGGGAGGAGCTGGGCTTCAGCCATATCCTCGGCATCGGCACCAACCACGGGCTGGGCTTCGCCCTGGCGCTGGACTGGCTGGCGCGCGACCCGGCGGCCGGCGCCGTGCTGCTCGATCTGCGGCGCATCAAGAACCGGCGCATGTTCATCTCCGCCGCCCGCGCCACCGCGCGCACCCGCCCCGTGGTGGCGCTGCGCCCGGGCGGGCGGCAGATCGACGCCTCCGGCATCGCGGATGCGGTGATGGAGGCGGCGCTGCGCCGCGCCGGCGTGCTGCGGGTCAATGGGCTCGAGGATCTGCTGGCGGCGGCGGAGACGCTGGCGCGGCTGCGCCCGGCGCTGCGTGC
>NZ_GG770777.1:164712-171409 GCF_000164635.1 Pseudoroseomonas cervicalis ATCC 49957
TGGCGGTGGATCGCCGCAACCGCGCCGCCGCCGCCGAGCTGCCACCGCGCGAGGTGCTGGAGCTGGCGCCCGACCGCGCCCGGGTGCGCGCCCTGATCGACGCGCTGCGCCGGGAGGGCCGCACCGGCTTCACCGAGGCCGAGGCGCTGGAGGTGCTGGAGGCCTATGGCCAGAAGGTGATCCCCGGCCAGGCCGTGCCGGATGCCGATGGCGCCATCGCCGCCGCCATGCGGCTGGGCTTCCCGGTGGTGCTGAAGGTGCTGAGCCCCGACCTGCCGCGCAAGACCGAGGTCGGCGGGGTGGTGCTGGGGCTGAAGGATGTCGCCTCGCTGCGCATGGCGGCGCACGCCATGCTGGCCGAGGTGCGGGCGAAGCGGCCGGAGGCGCGCATCCAGGGCTTCCTGGTGCAGCGCCAGGCCGGCGCCGGGGCGCTGCGCAGCCATGAGCTGCGGCTGCGCCTCGGCACCGACCCGATGTTCGGCCCCTGGATCGGCTATGGCCGTGGCGGCACCGCCTCGGATTTCGAGCCGGACGTCGCCTTCGACCTGCCGCCGCTGAACCGCACCCTGGCGTTTGCGATGCTGCGCCGCACCCGCACCATCCGGCTGCTGGAGGGCTTCCGCGACCACGCGCCGGTCGATCTCTCCCTGGTCGCCGATTCCCTGGTGCGGCTGTCGCAGATCGCCGTGGACTTCCCCGAGATCGAGGGGCTGATCGTCAACCCGCTGCTGGCCGATGAGCGTGGCGTGGTGGCGCTCGACGCCTCGGGCGGGCTGCACCCGCCGGGCGAGGTCTCCCCGCTGGCCATCCCGCCCTATCCAGCGGAGCTGGCGCAGCCCTGGCAGGCGCGGGACGGGCGGCGCCTGGTGGTGCGGCCGATCCGCCCCGAGGATGCGGCGGCGCATGCCGAGGCCTTCCGCCAGCTGGCGCCGGAGGATGTGCGCTGGCGCTTCTTCAGCCAGCTGAAGGAATTGCCGCCGGCGCAGATCGCCCGCATGACGCAGATCGACTACGACCGCGAGATGGCCTTCGTCGCGGTGGAGGAGCCGGCGGACGGCCCGCCGCGCACCGTGGGCGTGGCGCGGCTGATCCGCGAGCCCGGCGGCGCCCAGGGCGAGTTCGCCGTGGTCACCCTGCCCGGCTGGAAGGGCCAGGGGCTGGCGCGCCACCTGATGCAGCGCCTGTTCGACTGGGGCCGCGCCCAGGGGCTGGAGCGGGTGGTGGGCCAGGTGCTGGCCGACAACCAGCCGATGCTGGGCTTCGTCCGCGCGCTCGGCTTCCGCGTCGCCCGCTCGGCCGAGGATGACGATGTGATGGAGGCCCGGCTGGATCTCTGAGCCGGCTCAGCCCGGCTCGGCCAGCAGCGCGGCGGCGCGTGGCGAGAGCGGGCAGCCGCGGTCGCGCAGCGCGGCGATGGCCTGCCGCGCCAGGGCCCGGTTGGCGGTGTTGCCGGCGAAGCTGGCGAGCCGGCCATGGAATTCCAGCACGACATTCTCGGTGCCGCGGGTGCTGCGGTGGTCGACGCGCGCAATGGCCGTGTAGGGATGGCGGCGCAGCCGCAGCACGCGGCAGGCCATGTGCCCCGGGTGCAGTTCCAGCAGCGGCCGCAGGTCGCTCGACGCCCAGGCCAGCCAGGGCAGGCCGCGCCAGCCGGCGAAGGCGGCCACCAGCGGGATGCGCAACACCGGGTCGCCGGCCGGTGGCGGCGGGGGCGGAGCCGCCGCGCGCGCCCGTCGCAGCCGCCGTCCGACCATGCGCAGAAGCAGCACCCAGAGCAGCAGCAGGACGGCAACGCTGAGCCCGATCAACAGGCCGGCGGGCAGGTCCGGCGGCATGGCGGGCTCAGCGCGGCCCGACCTCGCGGATCACGTCGCGCACCCGCGCGGCGGCGGCGGCGCCCTTCAGCGCCTGGCGCCAGGCGGCCTCGGCCACGCGCTGATGCACCGCCACCGCCTCGTCCGCCGCGGTGATGGTGCCGACGCCGATGGCCGGGCTGGAGGTCAGGTCGGGCGGGAAGGGGGAGGTGCAGACATGCGCCCGCTCGCGCCCGCGCAGCACCAGGAAATTGCCCGCCGTCTCGCCGGCCAGCAGGCCGAGCTGCAGGCCGATCGGCACGCTTTCCATCAGCCCGGCGATGCTCTCCGCCTCGGCTCGGGCGGCCAGGCGGCAGCGGGTGCGGGTGCGGTCGGACAGCGCCAGCCCGGCGGCCACGCCATCCATCAGGAAGCGGCGCAGCGCCGCCTCGGACAGCATGGCGATGATGGTGGCGCGGCGCGACTGGTGCAGCTTCTTGCGCGCGGTCAGCAGGCCCATCGCCTGGTCGGCCGCGGCGCGCGCGGCGATCCGTTCCGGTGCCGAATCGGCGGCCTCGGCCCAGGCCTCGGCGAGCGCGCCGTCGAAGGCCTCGGTGGTGGTCTGGTAGCAGACGGCGCCGCCCACCTGCAGGATCTGGTCCGACTGCTCCTCGACCTGGCGCAGCCGCTCCTGGAAGGCGATGGGGCGGGAGAAATACTCGACGCCGATGCCCAGCAGCGACAGGGGGGAAATCTTCAGCAGCTCGGCCAGCCGGCGGATGGTGTCGAGCTTGATTACCTCGCCCTTCTCGTAGCGGTAGAGCGCGGCGCGCGACACGCCGAGGCGGGCCGCGATCTCCTCGGCCCGCAACCCGGACTCGAGACGGTAGGCCCGCAGCTGCTGGCCGATATCGGCGAAACGCATGGTACCTCTTGGCGATCGCGACCGGAGGGGAGCAGCACCGCGCGGCGATGTCTCGCCCGGCGCGGCTGTTTCTCAAATTGCTTGTATTGCGCCGCAATAGCAATGCGGAATCGGTTGCGGCCCCATCAATCCGCCCCGCCCTGCGGCATGGGGCGCGGCACGGCGGCCACGCCCCGCCGGGCTCAGCCGCCCGCCACCTTGTGCGCGGCCAGCAGCTCCAGCGCCTGCACCAGGCCGGAATGGTCCAGCCCGCCGCCGCCATTGGCGACGACCGCCGAGAACAGCGCCTGCGTCGAGGCGGTGTTGGGCAGGGCGACGCCCAGCTCCTTCGCCGATTGCAGCGCCAGGTTCAGGTCCTTCTGGTGCAGCGCGATGCGGAAGCCGGGGTCGAAGCTGCGCTTGATCATCCGCTCGCCATGCAGCTCCAGGATGCGCGAGGTGGCCAGCCCGCCCATCAGCGCCTGCCGCACCTTGGCCGGGTCGGCGCCGGCCTTGGAGGCGAAGACCAGCGCCTCGCCCACCGCCTCGATGGTCAGCGCGACGACGATCTGGTTGGCGACCTTGCAGGTCTGGCCGGCGCCATTCTCCTCGCCCACCAGGGTGATGTTCTTGCCCATCGCCTGGAACAGCGGCGTGGCGCGGTCGAAGGCCGCCTGCGGACCGCCCACCATGATGGTGAGCGAGGCGTTCTTCGCGCCGACCTCGCCGCCGGAGACCGGCGCGTCGAGATAGTCGCAGCCCAGCGCGCGGATTCGCGCGGCGAAATCCTTGGTGGCGGTCGGGCTGATCGAGCTCATGTCGATCACCAGCGTGCCGGGATTCAGACCCTCGGCCACGCCCCGCGCGCCGAACAGCACCGCCTCGACATCGGGCGTGTCGGGCAGCATCAGGATCACCACCTCGGCCGCGCCGGCCACCGCGGCGGCATCGGGCAGCACGCTCGCCGCCGCGCGCAGCTCGGGCGTCAGGCTGGCGCGCTCGGGGATGAAGAGGTCATGCCCGGCCTGCTTCAGGTGCAGCGCCATCGGCCGGCCCATGATGCCGAGCCCGATGAATCCGATCTTCATTGGCGAAACCTCCGTCTGCTGTGTCACTGCGCGGCCTGGCCGGCGCGATAGGGGGCGAACCAGCCGAGCCCGGCCAGGGTCTCGCCCTGGGGGCGGTATTCGCAGCCGATCCAGCCGCGGAAGCCGAGCGCGTCGATGCGCTCGAACACATAGGGCCAGGCGACCTCGCCGGTGCCGGGCTCGTGGCGGCCGGGCACGTCGGCCACCTGCATGTGCGCGATGATCGGCAGGTGCTTCTCGACGCGCTTGACCAGGTCGCCCTCGCTCACCTGGCAGTGGTAGAGGTCGAACTGCAGGCCGAGCCGCTCCGGCCCGATGGCCTCGATGATGGCGGCGGCCTGGTCCAGGCGCTTCAGGAACAGGCCGGGGATGTCGCGCTGGTTGATCGGCTCGATCACCGGCTTCACGCCGGCCTTGGCGCATTCCTCCGCCGCCCAGTCGAGATTGGCGCCATAGGTCGCGGTCAGCGTGTCATGCGCCACACCCTGCGGCGCGATGCCCGGCATGACATGCAGCCGCGGGCAGGACAGGACGGTGGCGTAGTCCAGCGCGCGGCGGATGCTGTCGCGGAATTCCTCGCGCCGTCCGGGCAGGGCGGCGGTGCCGCGCTCGCCCTTCGCCCAGTCGCCGGGGGGCGCGTTGAACAGCACCTGTTGCAGCCCGTTGTCGGCCAGCCGCGCGGCGATCTCGGCGGCCGGGAAGTCGTAGGGGAAGAGGAACTCCACCGCCTCGAAGCCGGCGGCGCGGGCGGCGGCGAAGCGCTCCAGGAAGGGCAGCTCCTGGAACATCATCGACAGATTCGCGGCGAAGCGCGGCATGCTCTTCCTCCTGGTTCCGCCCTCTGCGGGGCTGGCCGGGCTGGCCCGGTGGCGCGACCGGCACGCTAGAGGCCCCAGCGGGAAGCGCAAGGGGTTGTCAGACAAGTGCCGCCCCGCGGGACAGGGCCGGGCACGCCCGCGTGACGGGGCAGGGGCGGCGCTGGCGGAAGCGCGGGCGCTCGGGCAATGTCGCGCCATGCAATCCTCTTCCTCCCCCGAGCGGGGGCTGCAGCCGGCGCGGCTGCTCGGGCTGGCGGCGCTGGCGGCGCTGCTGATCGGCTGCTTCCTGGTGCTGCGCCCCTTCCTCTCGGCGCTGCTCTGGGCCGCCATCCTGGCCTTCTGCACCTGGCCCGCCTACCGCACGCTGCGCGACCGGCTGCGGCTCTCGCCCGGGCTGGCGGCGCTGCTGATGGTGACGCTGGAGATGCTGCTGGTCGGGCTGCCGCTGCTCTTCGCCACCCCGATCCGCGCCGAGGATATCGAGGGGCTGCGCAGCAGCGTCGAGAATCTGATCGCCTCCGGCCTGCCGGGACTCAGCGACTGGCTCGGCCGCATCCCCTGGGTGGGCGAGTTCCTGCGCGAGCGCTGGGACGCGCTGCAACTGGACTTCACGCCGCTGACCGACATGCTGCGCCCCTATGCGGGGGTGATCGCGCAGCAGGCGCTGGGGGTGCTGCTGGCGGTGCTGTCCGGCCTGGCCGAGCTGATCCTGGCGATCCTGCTCTCCTTCTTCTTCTACCGCGACGGGCCGCGCATGGCGGCCGGGCTGGAGGGGCTGGTGGTGCGCATCGCCGGCGCGCAGGCGCGGCGGCTGGTGCAGCTGACCGCCAATGTCACCACCGGCGTGGTCTATGGCCTGCTCGGCACGGCGGTGGCGCAGGGGCTGATGACCGGCTTCGGGCTGTGGATCTCCGGCGTGCCGCAGCCGGCGCTGCTGGCGGTGATCGCCGGCATCATCTCGGTGCTGCCGGTGGGGGCGCCGCTGGTCTGGCTGCCCGCCGCGCTGTGGCTGTTCAGCCAGGGCTCCACCGGCTGGGGGCTGTTCCTGCTGGTCTATGGCGCGGGCGGCATCAGCAGCGTGGACAATGTCATCCGCCCCTGGCTGATCAGCCGCGGCGCCGACCTGCCGCTGCTGCTGACCATCCTGGGCGCGCTGGGCGGCGTCTTCGCCTTCGGCTTCCTCGGCCTGTTCCTGGGGCCGGTGCTGCTGGCGGTGGGCTTCACCCTGCTGCGCGACTGGGCCGAAGAGGAGCCGCAGACGCTGCGCTGAGCCGGCCGCCGCCGCCCGTCACCGCCAGTCCAGCGGCGCCTGGTAGCGGGCTTCCAGGAAGGTCAGCCCCTCCGCCGGGGCGGTCTGCCCGGCCTGGCTGCGCTCGCGCGCTTCCAGCAGCCGGCGCGGCCAGTCCACGCCCTGCCGCCCCAGCCCGACCTGCGCCAGCGTGCCCACCATGTTGCGCACCTGGTGGTGCAGGAAGCTGCGCGCGGCGGTGTGGATCACCACCTCCTCGCCCTCGCGGCGGACATCCAGCCGGTCCAGGGTGCGCAGCGCGTGCTTCGCCTGGCAGGAGGCGGCGCGGAAGGCGGAAAAGTCATGCTTGCCGAGCAGCCCCTGCGCCGCCGCGTGCATCGCCGCGGCGTCGAGGGCGGGGCCGACATGCCAGACCCGCCCGGCCTGCAGCGCCGGGCGCGGCCGGCGGTTCAGGATGCGGTAGCGATAGGCCCGGCCGATGCAGGAAAAGCGCGCCGACCACTCCGCCGGCGGCACCGCCACGCCGAGCACGGCGACCGGGTGCGGCCGGGTGTGGTAGTTCAGCGCCTCGCGCAGCCGCACCGGGTCGAGCGCCTGGGCGATGTCGATCTGCACCACCATGCCCTCGGCATGCACGCCGGAATCGGTGCGGCCGGCGGCCTGGGTGGCGGCGGGCTGGCCCTGGTTCAGCGGCGACGCCGCCTCCTCCAGCACCTGCTGCACCGACAGGCCGCTGGGCTGGCGCTGCCAGCCGACGAAGGGCGCGCCGTCGAACTCGACGAGCAGGGCGTAGCGCGGCATCTCAGCCGAGGCGCTGGCCGGCGGGCAGGGCGTGGCCGCGCAGG
>NZ_GG770777.1:171967-175439 GCF_000164635.1 Pseudoroseomonas cervicalis ATCC 49957
ACCAGCGCCGCGTCGTCCAGCAGCGTGCCGGGCGGGGCGGCGGGGGCATCGTCCACCGGCTCGGCCGCCAGCACGCGCAGCGTCTCGCCCTGGTGTTCGAAGAAGGTGCCGGGCCAGGGGTTGAGGGCGCGCACCCGGCGGTCCAGCGCGGCGGCGTCCTGCGTCCAGTCCAGCCTGCCATCCGCCTTGCTGAGCTTGGGGGCATAGGTGACGCCCTGCTCCGGCTGCGGCACGGCGGCGGGGTTCTCGGCCAGGGCGCGCAGGATCAGTTCGCCACCCATCGCCGCCAGCGCGTCATGGATGGCGGGCGTGCCGTCGCGCGGGCCGATGGGCAGGCGCCCGGCCAGCAGCATCGGGCCGGTGTCCAGCCCTTCCTCCATCTGCATGATGGTGATGCCGGTCTCGGCATCGCCCGCCAGGATGGCGGCCTGGATCGGCCCGGCGCCGCGCCAGCGCGGCAGCAGCGAGGCATGGATGTTCAGGCATCCCCGCCGTGGCGCGGCCAGCATGGCGGCGGGCAGGATCAGCCCGTAGGCGGCGACCACCGCCACATCGAGGTCGAGCGCCGCGAACTCCGCCTGGGCCTGCATGTCGCGCTTCAGCCGCACCGGGTTGCGCACCGGCAGGCCCAGCTCCAGCGCCGCGCGGTGGACGGGGCAGGGGGTTTCCTTCTGCCCGCGGCCGGAGGGGCGCGGCGGCTGGGTGTAGACCGCCGCGACCTCATGGCCGGCCGCGTGCAGCGCCCTGAGCGCGGGCACCGCGAAATCCGGGCTGCCCATGAAGGCGAGGCGGAGGTGGCTCATTCGCTGTCCCGCGCCTGGGCCTTGAGCTCCTTGGCCAGCTTGCGCAGCAGCATGTTGCGCTTCAGCGCCGAGAGATGGTCGACGAACAGCACGCCGTTCAGGTGGTCGATCTCGTGCTGGATGCAGGTGGCCAGCAGCCCGTCGGCCTGCATCTCGCGCTTGGCCCCCTCCAGGTCGAGCCAGCGCACCTTGATCTCGGCCGGGCGCGTCACCTCGGCATACTGGTTGGGCAGCGACAGGCAGCCCTCCTCGCGCGAGGACAGCTCGGTGCTGGCCGCCACGATCTCCGGGTTGATCATGACATAGGGCTCGGGCTTCTCGTCCGGCTGCAGGTCGACCACGACCAGGCGCAGCAGCTCGCCGATCTGCGGCGCGGCCAGGCCGATGCCGGGCGCCTTGTACATGGTGGCGAGCATGCGCGGGGCCAGGGCGCGCACCGTCTCGGTGTCGCCGGGGCCGACGGGGCGGGCCTTGGCGCGCAGCCGCGCGTCGGGCACCAGCAGGATGGGCAGCAGGGAGGTGTCGGACATGGAGCGGCTGCTCTACCGCCTGCACCGCGGCGCTTCAACCATTCTGCCGGCGGCCTGGCCCCGGGCCGTGGCACGGCCGGGGCCGGCCCCTTGCATTCAACCCGGTTGTACACAAACTGATGAGGCGCGGCGGGGTGCTTCGGGCCCCGCCCACCGCTCGCTCATCGCTGAGGAGTTCTTCGCCGTCATGTCCCGCTCATCCCTGTTCGGCTCGCCCCTGTTCCTCGGTTTCGACCATCTGGAGCAGATGCTCGACCGCGTCGCCAAGAATTCGGACGGCTACCCGCCCTACAATATCGAGCAGACCGGGGAGAACCGGCTGCGCATCACCCTGGCGGTGGCCGGCTTCAGCATGGAGGAGCTGCAACTGACGCAGGAGGACAACCAGCTGGTGGTCCGCGGCAAGCAGCGCGACGAGAGCGAGGGCCGCATCTTCCTGCACCGCGGCATCGCCGCGCGGCAGTTTCAGCGCGCCTTCGTCCTGGCCGAGGGGATCGAGGTGGAGGGGGCCTGGCTCGACAACGGCCTGCTGCACATCGACCTGAAGCGGCCGCAGCCGGCGGTGCGGGTGAAGGCGATCCAGATCGGCACCCGCAATGCCGGCCCGGCCCGGCCGCTGGTACACACCCAGCTGGGCGACGGGGAGAAGACCGGCGGGTGAGCCGCCGGGTGGGGGCAGCCCCACACGACAAGGTGCAGAACCCTTCACGCCCCTGGCGCATTGATCAGGTCAGCCCTGCCGCACCGGCGGCAGGCGACCGACGCGGGGGCGAATCGCGGTGCAGCCCGGCTGGCCGCATCACGCCGGGCCCCCACGGGACGGCAACAGGAGAGACCCTCATGAACAAGGCAGGTCCCACACGTCCCTACGCCGCCGCCGACGCGCTGCGGCAACTTGCCCCCGCCGACTGGGCGCGCTTCGGCGCCGAGCAGATCGCCTATATCCGCCCCGTGACGGTGGATGGGGTGGCGGCCGTGGCGATCCACGCGGCGGATGGCACGCAGATCGGCGCCGCGCCGGACAGCAGCCTGGCCGCCGCCGCCATCCTGCAGCACGAGATGCTGCCGGCCCTGGTACACTGACCCGGTGAGCTGACCGCTGGCGCCGCGCCCGGCGAGAATCCTGCCGGGCGCGGAACCTTCGGCGAGAGGGCAGGAAGGTGGTTGCCCTGGCGCCGCAACCCCGCTAATAGCGGCGCCGCGCCGACGTAGCTCAGCGGTAGAGCAACTGATTCGTAATCAGTAGGTCCCCGGTTCAATCCCGGGCGTCGGCACCATCTTCCAACTGGATCATGCGGGCCCCCTTGGCGACGAGGCGGGCCTTTTTGCTGCGCGCGCGCCAGGCCTCGCCCGGCTGCAGCGCTGCATTGAGAGTCATTCGCATTGCAACTGTCTCTCAATAGCGGCATAAGCCCCCGCAGATGCGAAAGGGTTCCCGCCACATGCCGCTCCGCCGGATCCTCCCCGCGCTGGCCACCCTGGCCGCGCTCAGCCTGCCCAGCCTCGCGGAGGCCCAGGCCGAGCCGAGGATCGGGCTGGAACTGAACCGCCTGGAAAGCCGCCCCGAGGGCTGCCGGGTGTGGATGCTGCTGCGCAACCCCTCGGAACAGGCGCTGGACCCGCTGCGCCTCGACCTGCTGGTCTTTGGCAAGGACGGGGTGATCGCCCGCCGCCTGGCGCTGGATGTCGGGCCGCTGCCGCAGCAGAAGACCATGGCGCGCATCTTCGACCTCGCCGGCCAGGGCTGCGATGGCATCGGCGCCCTGCTGCTGAACGATCTGCTGGCCTGCGGCGCCGGCCCCGAGGGCCGTGCCGCCTGCCTGCCGCGCCTCGCGCTCAGCTCGCGCGTCGACGGCGTTTCCTTCGAGAAGTGAGGAGGTCGCGATGAACCCGACCGACACCACCGCCCTCCCTGACATCGCCGCGGCCGCCCTGCATGGCGGGCCGGACATGTCCATGCTCGGCCTGTTCCTGCAGGCCGACTGGGTGGTGAAAGCCGTGATGATCGCGCTGGCCCTGGCCTCGGTCATCTGCTGGGCGATCATCGTCGAGAAGTCGCTGCTGCTCGGCCGGCTGCGCCGCGAGGTCGCGCAGCTGGTCGCCGCCGTGGCGCCGGCCGGCCAGTCGGGCCTGGCCGCG
>NZ_GG770777.1:176073-184884 GCF_000164635.1 Pseudoroseomonas cervicalis ATCC 49957
CCGCGCCGCGGTGGCGCCGCCCGCCAGCTACCAGAACCGGTTGTTCTCGGCGCTGGAGCGGGCCAAGCGCTACCCCAACAGCGCCCGGCTGCGCCGCATCCAGGGCCAGGCGCTGCTGCAATTCACCGTGCGGGCGGATGGCAGCGTGGCGCATTGGCGCCTGCTGCGCAGCAGCGGCCAGGACATCCTGGACGAGGCGGTGGTGGAGATGATCCAGAGCGCGCGCCTGCCGGCCTTTCCGCCGGAGATGGGCAGCGACCCGGTGACGATGACGGTGCCGGTGACCTTCACCCTGCGCTGATCCCGGCCACCGCTGGCGGGACGTGAAAAAGGCCGGAGGGGGATGCCCTTCCGGCCTTTCGCGTCACTCGGCGGCGCGCGCCGGGGCGCGGCGCCGGGCCGGCTTGGGCTGCGGCAGCAGCGGCCCCAGGAAGCGCCCCGTATGGCTGGCGGGCACCGCCGCCACTTGCTCCGGCGTGCCCTCGGCGACGATCTGGCCGCCGCCATCGCCGCCCTCCGGCCCCATGTCGAGGATCCAGTCGGCGGTCTTGATGACCTCCAGATTGTGCTCGATCACCACCACCGTGTTGCCCTGGTCCACGAGCTGGTGCAGCACCTCCAGCAGCTTCTTGACGTCCTCGAAATGCAGGCCGGTGGTCGGCTCGTCGAGGATGTAGAGGGTGCGGCCGGTGGCGCGGCGCGACAGCTCCTTCGACAGCTTGATGCGCTGCGCCTCGCCGCCCGAGAGGGTGGTCGCCTGCTGGCCGAGATGGATGTAGCCGAGGCCCACCTCCCGCAGCACGCGCAGCTTGTCGCGGATGGCGGGCACGGCGGAGAAGAACTCGACGCCCTCATCCACCGTCATCTCCAGCACGTCGGCGATCGACTTGCCGCGGAACTTCACCTCCAGCGTCTCGCGGTTGTAGCGCTTGCCCTTGCAGGTGTCGCAGGTGACGTAGACATCGGGCAGGAAGTGCATCTCGATCTTCAGCACGCCATCGCCCTGGCAGGCCTCGCAGCGCCCGCCCTTGACGTTGAAGCTGAAGCGGCCGGGCTTGTAGCCGCGGGCGCGGCTGTCCGGCAGCTCGGCGAACCAGTCGCGGATCGGCGCGAACAGCCCGGTATAGGTCGCCGGGTTGGAGCGCGGCGTGCGGCCGATCGGCGACTGGTCGATGTCGATGATCTTGTCGAGATGCTCCAGCCCCTCGATCCGCTCATGCGGGGCGGGGACGGTGCCGGCGCCCATCAGCCGGCGGGCCACGGCCTTGTACAGCGTCTCGATCACGAAGGTCGACTTGCCGCCGCCGGAGACACCGGTGACGCAGGTGAAGGTGCCGAGCGGCAGCGCCGCGCTGACGCCGCGCAGGTTGTTGCCGGTAGCGCCGACCACGCGCAGCATGCGCTTGGGGTCCGGCGCGCGCCGCTTCTCCGGCACGGCGATGTGCCGGCGCCCCGAGAGATAGGCGCCGGTGATGCTGTCCGGATGCGCTGCCACCTCCTCCGGCGTGCCCTGGGCGATGACGCGGCCGCCGCCGGCCCCCGCCGCCGGGCCGATATCGATCAGGTGGTCGGCGGTGCGGATGGCGTCCTCGTCATGCTCGACGACGAGCACGGTGTTGCCGAGGTCGCGCAGCCGGCGCAGCGTGGTCAGCAGGCGTTCGTTGTCGCGCTGGTGCAGGCCGATCGAGGGCTCGTCCAGCACGTAGAGCACGCCGGTCAGGCCGGAGCCGATCTGGCTGGCCAGCCGGATGCGCTGGCTCTCGCCGCCGGAGAGGGTGGCGGAGGAGCGGGCCAGCGACAGATAGTCCAGCCCGACATCGAGCAGGAAGCGCAGCCGCTCGATGATCTCCTTCAGGATGCGCCGCGCGATCTCGGCGCGCTGCGGGGTGAGGGTGGCTTCCACCCCCTCGAACCAGGGCAGCGCCTTGCGGATCGACAGCTCGCTGGCGCCGGCGATGTGCATTCCGGCCACCTTCACCGACAGCGCCTCGGGCTTCAGGCGCGCGCCGCAGCAGGCATGGCAGGGCCGCTCCGCCTGGTAGCGGGAGAGATCCTCGCGCACCCAGGGGTTGTCGGTCTCGCGCAGCCGGCGGGCGAGGTTGGGCAGCACCCCCTCGAAGGGCTTCTTCACCTCATAGGCGCGCAGCCCGTCCTTGTAGCGCAGGGTGACGACCTCATCCCCCGTGCCGTTCAGGATGGCGTGGCGCACCTTGTCCGGCAGCTCGCCCCAGGGGGTGCTGGTCTTGATGCCGAAATGCTTGGCCAGGCTGGTCAGCGTCTGGTCGTAATAGGGCGCGCTGTTGCCGGCCCAGGCGGCGACCGCCCCGTCGGCCAGGCTGCGCCCGTCATCCGGCACCACCAGCGCGCCGTCGAAGAAGCTCTCGGTGCCGAGCCCGTCGCAGACCGGGCAGGCGCCCTGCGGCGAGTTGAAGGAGAACAGCCGCGGCTCGATCTCCTCCAGCGTGAAGCCGGAGACGGGGCAGGCATAGCGGCTGCTGAACACCGTGCGCTCGGCATCATCGGCGCCCTCGGCATAGGCGACGCCATCGGCCAGGCCCAGCGCGGTCTCGAAGCTGTCGGCCAGGCGCTGCGCCAGCCCGTCATTGCCGACCACGACGCGGTCGACCACCACCTCGATATCGTGCTTCTTGCGCTTGTCGAGGGCGGGGGCGTCCTCGATCCGCATCAGCGTGCCGTTGATCTTCACCCGCTCGAAGCCGCGGCGCTGGTACTCGGCCAGCTCCTTCTTGAACTCGCCCTTCTTGCCGCGCACCACGGGGGCCAGCAGCAGCAGGCGGGTGCCCTCGGGCATCGCCAGCACGCGGTCCACCATCTGGCTGACCGTCTGCGCCTCGATCGGCAGGCCGGTGGCCGGCGAATAGGGCACGCCCGCCCGCGCCCAGAGCAGGCGCATATAGTCGTGGATCTCGGTCACCGTGCCGACGGTCGAGCGCGGATTGTGGCTGGTCGTCTTCTGCTCGATCGAGATGGCCGGCGACAGCCCCTCGATGGAATCCACATCCGGCTTCTGCATCAGCTGCAGGAACTGCCGCGCATAGGCCGACAGGCTCTCGACATAGCGGCGCTGGCCCTCGGCGTAGATTGTGTCGAAGGCGAGCGAGGATTTCCCCGAGCCCGACAGGCCGGTCAGCACCGTCAGCGTGTGCTTCGGGATGTCGATGTCGATGTTCTTCAGGTTGTGCTGACGCGCGCCGCGGATGCGGATCTGGTCGTTCTGGCCGGGGGAGGGGGGCGGCTTGGTCACGTCAGGCTCCTGGGGGCGAGCGTTCGCATTGTGTTCCTGTTGTGCCAGGATTACTGTGCAGGGGGAAGGGGCGCAACAAGGCCCTGGCGGCCGGACCATCCCCCGGGGGGTGGCAACGCGGCAGCTTGGTGGCTAGGTTGCGCCAACGCGCCCTGCCGGGCGCACAGAATGGTGATGATCGGCCCCGCGGGCCGGGCCGCCATCCCCGCGGGACGGGGAGGCGCGCCGGCGGCGCGGCGCCATAACGGGTGAAGGACCAGGCGGCATGGCCGGCAGCGTCAACAAGGTGATCCTGATCGGCAATCTGGGGAAGGACCCGGAAGTGCGGAATTTCCAGAATGGCGGGCGCGTGGTGAACCTGCGCCTCGCCACCACGGACACATATAAGGACCGCGAGGGCAACCGCCAGGAGCGGACCGAGTGGCACTCGGTCGCCATCTTCAACGAGAAGTTGGGCGAGATCGCCGAGAAGTACCTGCGCAAGGGCAGCAAGGTCTATATCGAGGGCAAGCTCGAGACCCGGAAGTGGCAGGACCAGGCCGGCCAGGACCGCTACTCGACCGAGGTGGTGCTGCGCAACTTCGGTGGCGAGCTGACCCTGCTCGACGGCCGGGGTGAGGGCGGTGGCATGGGCGGTGGTGGCGGCTCCGAGGGCGGCGGCTATGGCGGCGGCGGCCGCGCCTCGGGCGGCTATGGCGGCGGCGAGCGCAGCGGTGGTGAGCGCGGTGGCCCGTCCGGCGGCCGGCCGCAGCGCGGCGGCTGGGATGCGCCGAAGGGCGGCGGCAGCGACCTGGACGACGACATCCCCTTCTGAGCCGGCCCTTCTGAGCCGGCCGCCCCGGCGGAACCGGTCAGACAAGCCCGCAGGCATCCCCGATGCCTGCGGGTTTTTTCATGCCGGCGCCGCCGGCTGTCCCACCGAAAAACCGGGAAACTGTCCCTTCTCCCGGACCCGCCACTGGGACAATTCTTCCGCCAATCCATAAAAACGGAGGAACGTCCCATGAAGCGCCGCACCATGCTGGCCGGCGGCCTGGCCCTGCCGGGCCTGCTGCTCACCCCCCCGGCCGCCCGCGCCCAGGAAGCCGCCTGGCCCGCCCGCCCCGTCACCCTGGTCGAGGGCTACCCGCCCGGCGGCGTCACCGACCTCGCCTCCCGCGCGGTGGCGGACCGCATGGCGCGCGAACTTGGCGTGCCGGTGGTGGTGGAGAACCGGCCCGGCGCCGCGACCTCGCTGGCCGCCACCGCCGTCGCCCGCGCCCGTCCCGATGGCTACACGCTGGTGATGGGCACCACGACGCTGGCCATCAACCAGACGCTGCAGCCCAACCTGACGCCCAAGGATCCGGGGCGCGAGCTGGACCCCATCGGCATGGTGTTCCGCACGCCCTTCATCCTGCACGTCCATCCATCGCTGCCGGTGAGCACCACCGCCGAGCTGATCGCCTACGCCAAGGCCAATCCGGGCAAGGTCACCTTCGCCTCGCCGGGCACCGGCGCGGTCAGCCATCTCTGCCTGGAGCTGTTCAAGGCGCGCACCGGCATCGACATCGTCCACGTGCCCTATCGCGGCGGCGCGCCGGCCGCCCTCGACCTGCGGGCAGGGCGGGTGCTCGCGATGTTCCAGGCGCCGCAGGAGGCGGCCCCGACGCTGCGCGAGGGCGCCACGCGCGGCCTCTCGGTGACCGCGCCGCAGCGTCTGGCCGATTATCCCGACCTGCCGCCGATCAACGAGATCCTGCCGGGCTTCGAGGTGTTCTTCTGGCAGGGCCTCTTCGCCCCCGCCGGCACGCCCGCCCCGATCATCGCCCGCGCCGCCACCGCGCTGCGCGCCGCCACCGACGACCCGCAGATCCGCGCCCGCCTGGCCGAGCAGGGCGTGCAGCTGGTCTCCGGCGATGCGGAGGTGCTGCGCCGGGCGCTGGCCGACGATACTGCCCGCTGGGGCGCGGTGATCCGCGAGGCGAATATCCGCATCGAGTAAAGGCCCGGCCCCGACCCGCGCCCCGCTCGCTCTCCCACAGGATTCCTCGATGTCCCTCAGCAACCTGACCTCGCGCATCTCCGGCTTCCACCGCATGGATCCGGAGGAGCGGCTGGCCGCCGTCGCCGCCTTCGCCGACCTCGACGAAGGCGCCGTCGCGCAGCTGCGCCGCGCCGGCAATATCGACACGCATCTGGCCGACCACATGATCGAGAACACCGTCTCGACCATCGCCATCCCGGTCGGCATCGCCACCAACATGCGCGTCGATGGCCGGGACGTGCTGGTGCCGATGGCCACCGAGGAATCCTCCGTCGTCGCCGCCGTCTGCAACTCGGCGCGGCAATGCTATGAGAGCGGCGGCTTCACCACCTCCGTCTCCGGCAACCTGATGATCGCCCAGGTGCAGCTGGTCGGCGTGCCGGACCCGGAGAATGCCCGCATCCGCATCCTCGAGCGGCGCGAGGAGATCGCGGCGATCTGCGATGGCTGCGACCCGATGCTGGTCCGCCTCGGCGGCGGCTTCCGCGACCTGGAGGTGCGGGTCATCGCCTCCCAGGGCGGGCCGATGGTGGTGACGCATCTGATCGTCGACACCCGCGACGCCATGGGCGCCAACACCGTCAACACCATGGCCGAGACGCTGGCGCCCTCCATCGAGCAATGGACCGGCGGCAAGGTGTTCCTGCGCATCCTCTCCAACCTGGCCGACCGCCGCCTGGCCCGCGCCCGCGCGGTCTGGCCGGTGGCCGCCATCGGCGGCGAGTCGGTGCGCGACGGCATGATCGCCGCCTACCACTTCGCCGAGGCCGATCCCTACCGCGCCGCCACCCACAACAAGGGCATCATGAACGGCGTCTCCGCCGTGGTGCTGGCCACCGGCAACGACACCCGCGCGGTGGAGGCCGGCGCCCATGCCTATGCCGCCCGCAACGGCCGCTACACCAGCCTGACCCGCTGGGAGGTGACCGCCGGGGGCGACCTGGCCGGCGTGCTGGAAATGCCGCTGCCGGTCGGGCTGGTGGGCGGCGCCACCAAGGTCCACCCGACGGCGCAGGCCTGCCTGAAGGTGCTGGGCGTCTCCAGCGCCGCCGGGCTGGCCCGCATCATCGCGGCCGTCGGCCTGGCGCAGAATTTCGGGGCGATGAAGGCACTGGCCACCGTCGGCATCCAGCAGGGCCACATGGCGCTGCACGCCCACAACGTCGCGATCGCCGCCGGCGCCGTGGGGAAGGAGGTGGAGCAGCTCGCCGCCACCCTCGTCGCGCGCCGGCAGGTGCGGGGCGATGTCGCCGCCGAGGAACTGGCGAAGCTCCGCGCCGGCGCCGCTTGAGGGGGCTTCGCCCCCTCAAACTCCCCCCCCTTTTTCCCTGGGGCAGGGGACAGGGTCCCCTGCACCCGCCTTTCGTTCGGACAGGCCCTCCGGTCTAGGATGGCGCGGAGACCGGGAGGGGGCAGGCTTGGAGATGCGGCATCCGGGGCGCCCGGCGACCCGCGTGGAAGAGATCGCCCGGCGCCTGGCCGACGCCATCGAGCGCGGCCTGCTGGCGCCCGGGGAGCGCCTGGCCTCGATCCGCGCCGCCGCGCCGCATCACGGCGTCTCCAAGAACACCATGGCCGAGGCCTATGAGCGCCTGGTCGCCTCCGGCCATCTGGAGGCGCGGCGCGGCGCCGGCTACTTCGCCGCCCAGCTCGCCCGCCCGGCCCGGCCGCGCCTGCCGCCGCACCTGGCCGAGGCGATCGACACCGTCTCCCTGCTGCGCGAACAGCTCGAGGCGCGGCACGAGGTGCGGCCGGGCGATGGCCGCCCGCCCCCCTCCTGGATGGAGGGCTCGGAACTCGCGGCGCAATTCGCCGGCGGCAAATGGCGCCCCGGCGGCAGCGTCGAGCATGGCTATGGCAGCTCCTGGGGCTTCCTGCCGCTGCGCGAGCGCATCGCCCTGTCGCTGGTGGAGCGCGGCATCTCCTGCTCGGCCGAACAGGTGCTGATGAGCTTCGGCGCCAACCACGCGCTCGAGCTGGTCATCCGCCACCTGACCGAGCCCGGCGACACCGTGCTGGTGGACGATCCCGGCTACTACCCGCTCTTCGGCAAGCTGCGCCTGGCGCGGGTGCGCGCCCTCGGCGTGCCGCGCCTGGCGGACGGGCCGGACCCGGAGGCGCTGGAGGCACTGCTGGCCGCGCACCGGCCCAAGGCCTTCTTCACCCAGTCCCTCGCCCACAACCCGACCGGCGGCAGCCTCTCCCCCGCCATCGCCCACCGCGTGGTGCGGGCCGCCGAGCGGCATGGCGTGACCCTGGTCGAATGCGACCCCTTCGCCGACATCCTGCCGGTGACCCTGCCGCGGCTGGCGGCGCTGGGTGGGCTCGGGCGCGTCATCCATATCGGCACCTTCTCCAAGACCCTCTCCGCCTCGCTGCGGGTCGGCTTCGTGGCGGCCGAGCCCGCCACCGTGCAGGCGCTGAACGACCTGAAGATGCTCATGGTGGTCTCGACCTCGGGCTTCGCCGAGCGCTTCGTGGCGCATCTGATCCAGGGCGGGCACTATCTGCGGCACCTGCGCCGGCTGCGCCGCCGCATCGACACCGGCACCGCCACGGCCGTCGCCAACCTGGCCGGGGCCGGCTGGCCGGTGGACACGCCACCGGGCGGCGGGCTGTATCTCTGGGTGCCGCTGCCCGAGGGGCTGGAGGAGGCCGCGCTGTGCCAGGCGGCGCAGGCGCAGGGCATCTTCCTGGCCCCCGGCGCGATCTTCCGCCCCGGCCCGGCGGAGGCCGGGCAGCCAGCCCGCATGCGGGTCAATGTCGCCTATGCCAATGACCCGCGCTTCCTCGGCTTCCTGCGGCAGGCGCTGGCGGCGCGCGGCGGGGCGGGCGCCCGCCCGGCCGGGCCGGACCATTGAAAAACCGCCTGGAAGGCGGACATTGGCGGCAGGGCCGCCGCTCCGGGGGACCCGAGCCTGGCCGTTCCGGCCGCGTCCCGAGTCCGCCGCGGCGGTTGCCGGGGGGGTGCCGGACGGCCTAGGTATCGCAGCGCAATCCGGGAACGGCCCGCCCTGGCGGCCCGTCTCGCTACGGACGACAGGACGCACCGATACCGTGATTCTCTCCGCAGACCGCATCCGTCTTGCCGCCGCCCCGGCCGACAAGGAGGCCGCCATCCGCGCGGCGGCGCAGCTCCTGGTCGAATCCGGTGCCATCGACGCCGCCTATGCCGACAGCATGCTGCGGCGCGAACAGGAGGCGGACACCTTCCTGGGCAATGGCATCGCCATCCCGCATGGCCAGCGCGGCGATCGCGGGCTGATCCGGCAGACCGGCATCGCCGTGCTGCAGGTGCCGCAGGGCGTGCGCTGGAATGGCGAGGACACCGCGCATCTGGTGGTGGCCATCGCCGCCCAGGGCGACGAGCACATCGCCGTGCTGCGCCGCCTGACGGATGTGCTGGGCGAATCCGACCTCGCCGACCGCCTGGCGCGGACCGGCGACAAGGCCGAGATCCTCCGCGCGCTCGATCCCGACGCCCCCGCCGCCGACGCCGCGCCGGCCCCGCAGGCCGCCG
>NZ_GG770777.1:186895-206883 GCF_000164635.1 Pseudoroseomonas cervicalis ATCC 49957
GCGCGGCCCCGGGCGCCAGCCGCAAGCTGGTCGCCATCACCGCCTGCCCGACCGGCATCGCCCACACCTTCATGGCCGCCGCGGCGCTGGAGAAGGCGGCGCAGCAGCTTGGCTACGCCATCAAGGTGGAGACCCAGGGCTCGGTCGGCGCCAAGAACGCGCTGACGCCCGAGGAAATCGCCGAGGCCGATGCGGTGGTGATCGCCGCCGACACCGGCGTCGACCGCAGCCGCTTCGGCGGCAAGCGCATCGTGGTGGCCGGCACCGGCGACGCGCTGAAGGACGGCAAGGGGCTGATCAACCGGGCGCTCGCCGCCGAGCCGGAAGGCCAGGCGGCGGCGGCTTCCGGTGCCGCCGCGGCACCGGGCAAGGCGCAGGCGCCGGGCGTCTACAAGCACCTGATGACCGGCGTGTCCTACATGATCCCGCTGGTGACGGCGGGCGGGCTTTGCGTCGCGCTCTCCTTCGCCTTCGGCATCGAGGCGTTCAAGGAACCCGGCACCCTGCCGGCGGCGCTGTTCCAGATCGGCGCGCAATCGGCGCTCGCCCTGATGGTGCCGGTGCTGGCGGCCTTCATCGCCTTCTCCATCGCCGACCGGCCGGGGCTGGCGCCGGGCTTCGTCGGCGGCGCGCTGGCCGGCTCGGTGCAGGCGGGCTTCCTGGGCGGCATCGTGGCGGGCTTCGTCGCCGGCTACATCGCCCGCTTCCTGCGCGACAGGCTGCCCTTCCCGGAAAGCCTGGAAGGGCTGAAGCCCGTGCTGGTCATCCCGCTGCTGGCCTCGCTGGCCACCGGCCTGCTGATGATCTACGTGCTCGGCGCGCCGATCGCCGGGGCGCTCGCCTGGCTGACCGAGTTCCTGCGCGGCATGGGCTCGACCAATGCGGTCATCCTGGGCGTGCTGCTGGGCGCCATGATGGCGGCCGACATGGGCGGGCCGGTGAACAAGGCGGCCTATGCCTTCGGCGTCGGGCTGCTGGGCTCGGACACCTTCGGGCCGATGGCGGCGATCATGGCCGCCGGCATGACGCCGCCGCTCGGCATCGCGCTGGCCACCTTCCTGGCCCGCTCGCGCTTCAGCCAGGAGGAGCGGGATGCCGGCAAGGCCGCCGCCATCCTGGGCGCCGCCTTCATCACCGAGGGCGCCATCCCCTTCGCCGCCAAGGACCCGCTGCGGGTGATCCCGGCGCTGGTGGCGGGCTCGGCGGTGGCGGGCGGCCTGTCCATGCTGTTCGCCTGCACCCTGCGGGCGCCGCATGGCGGCATCTTCGTCGTCGGCATCCCCGGCGCCGTGGGCAACCCGCTGCTCTACCTGGTGGCGATCATCGCCGGCACGCTGGTCACGGCCTTCGCGGTCGCGGCGCTGAAGCGCGGCACCCCGGCCGGCGTCGCCGCCTGAGAGCGGCACGGGGGCGGCGCCCCCCCCCCCGGCGGCGTTTGGCGGAACGCGCCGGAACGGCTATAAGGGGCGGGATATTCCTGGGGGAAGGGCGGGGCGGCGGGAGCCGGCCCACCCGCTGCCCGGGGGCCTTGCCCCCCGGCGCGCAGACCCCGCCAAGCTGCATGGGATGACCGCGTGAGCGAGAGCGACAACGGCACCGGGAACAACGGCACTGGGCCGTCCGGCCATATTCCGCCCGAGGGCACGCTGCCGATCGCGCTCGAGGAGGAGATGCGCCGCTCCTACCTCGACTATGCGATGAGCGTCATCGTCGCGCGCGCCCTGCCGGATGTGCGCGACGGGCTGAAGCCGGTGCACCGGCGCATCCTGTTCTCCATGCAGGAGAACGGCTTCACCGCCGACAAGCCCTACAAGAAGTCGGCCCGCGTCGTCGGCGACGTGATGGGTAAGTACCACCCGCATGGCGACAGCGCGATCTACGACGCCATGGTCCGCATGGCGCAGACCTTCTCGCTGCGCGTGCCGCTGATCGACGGCCAGGGCAATTTCGGCTCGATGGACGGCGATCCGCCGGCGGCGATGCGCTACACCGAGGCGCGGCTGGCGAAATCCGCCGTCGCCCTGCTGGAAGGCATCGACGAGGACACGGTCGATTTCGCGCCGAACTACGATGAGAGCGCGCAGGAGCCGCGCGTCCTGCCGGCCGCCTTCCCGAACCTGCTGGTCAATGGCGCCAACGGCATCGCCGTCGGCATGGCGACGAACATCCCGACCCACAATCCGGGCGAGGTGATCGACGCGACGCTGGCCCTGATCGCCGAGCCGGAGACCAGCCTGGAAGATCTGATGAAGATCATGCCGGGGCCGGACTTCCCGACCGGCGCGCTGATCCTGGGCCGTGCCGGCATCCGCTCCGCCTTCGAGACGGGGCGCGGCAGCATCGTGCTGCGGGCGCGGGCCGAGATCGAGGAGATGCGCGGCGGCCGCAGCCTGATCGCCATCTCCGAGATCCCCTATCAGGTGAACAAGGCGGCGCTGATCGAGCGCATCGCCGAGCTGGTGCGCGCCAAGCAGATCGAGGGCATCAGCGACCTGCGCGACGAGAGCGACCGCTCCGGCCTGCGCATCGTCATCGAGCTGAAGAAGGACGCGACGCCGGAGGTGGTGCTGAACCATCTCTATCGCTACACCAATCTGCAGACCTCCTTCGCGGTGAACTTCCTGGCGCTGCACCAGGGCCGGCCGCAGCAGATGGGGCTGCGCCAGGCGCTGCAGGCCTTCATCGATTTCCGCGAGGAGGTGATCCTCCGACGCTCGCGCTTCCGCCTCGCCAAGGCGCGCGACCGCGGCCACCTGCTGGTGGGCCTGGCCATCGCGGTGGCCAATATCGACGAGGTGATCCGCCTGATCCGGGAGAGCCCGGATGCGGTGACCGCCCGCACCGCGCTGATGGCGCGCGACTGGCCGGTGGCCGATGTCGGCCCGCTGCTGGCGCTGGTCGATGATTCCGGCAACATCGTCACCAATGAGACGGTGAAGCTGACCGAGGCGCAGGCCCGCGGCATCCTGGAGCTGCGGCTGCAGCGCCTGACCGGGCTCGAGCGCGACAAGATCAATGCCGAGCTGGACGAGGTGGCGGCGCGCATCCGCGAGCTGCTGGAGATCCTCGCCTCGCATCCGCGCCGCATGGAGCTGATGGCCGACGAGCTGCGCGCCGTGCGCGCGCAGATCGCGAGCCCCCGCCTGTCCGAGATCGTCGATGGCTTGGCCGACCAGGATGACGAGAGCCTGGTCGAGCCGGGGCTGATGGTCGTCACCCTGACGCGCGACGGCTATGTGAAGCGCACGCCGCTGGAGACCTTCCGCGCGCAGAATCGCGGCGGGCGCGGGCGCAGCAGCGCCAATATGCGGCAGGACGATGTCGTCATCCGCAGCTTCAACGCGCACACCCATCAATGGGTGCTGTTCTTCACCAGCCGCGGCATGGCCTTCCGCGAGAAGGTCTGGAAGCTGCCCGAGGCGGGGCCGACCGCGCGCGGCCGCTCGCTGCGCCAGCTGCTGCAGCTGCGCGAGGAGGAATACGTCACCGCCGTGCTGCCGCTGCCGCAGGATGAGGGGCTGTGGGATAACCTGCACCTCGTCTTCGCCACCTCCGAGGGCAATGTCCGCCGCAACCGGCTGTCGGACTTCAAGAATGTCCGTGCCTCCGGCCTCATCGCCATGAAGCTGGATGAGGGGGACAGCCTGATCGGCGTCTCCACCTGCCGCGAGGGCGACAATGTGATGCTGGCCACGCGCAGCGGCCGCGCCATCCGCTTCACCGCCGATGTCGACACGCTGCGCGTCTTCGCCGGGCGCGATTCCACCGGCGTGCGCGGCATCAAGCTGGCGACCGGCGACCAGGTGATCGCGCTCTCGGTGCTGCGCCATGTCGAGGCCAGCGTCGAGGAGCGGGCCGCCTACCTGAAGCAGGCCGCGCAGAAGCGCCGCAATGGCGAGGAGGCGGCCGAGGCCGCCGCCGAGGCCGAGGCGTCGCTCGCCGAGGAGAATGCCGAGGCGGCGGAGGTGGAGATCGCCCTCTCCGCCGAGCGCTTCGCCGAGCTGGAGGAACAGGAAGAAATCCTGCTCACCGTCACCGATGGCGGCTTCGGCAAGCGCAGCTCGGCTTATGAATACCGCGTCACCGGCCGGGGCGGGCAGGGCATCACCAACATCACCCTGTCCTCGCGCACCGGTCGCTCGGTGGTCGCCACCTTCCCGGTGCGCATGGGCGACGACGTCATGCTGGTCACCGACAATGGCCGCCTGATCCGCCTGCCAGCCGACCAGGTGCGCGTCACCGGCCGCCAGGCCATGGGCGTGATGATGCTGCGGCTGAACGAGGCGGAGAAGGTCACCTCCTGCTTCACCGTGGTCGAGCAGCAGGGCGGCGAGGACGGGATCTCCGAGGAGGGCGCGGCCGACGGCCAGCCCGATCTGGAGCCCGGCGCCGATGGCTGAGCCGGGGCAGGCTGCTCCGGTCCCGGGGCGGGCGCCGCGCAGCGGTGTCTACCCCGGCACCTTCGACCCCGTGACCAACGGGCATATCGACATCATCAACCGTGCCGCCCGTATCCTGGACCGGCTGGTGATCGGGGTGGCGATGAATGCCGGGAAGGGGCCGCTCTTCCCGCTCGAGGAGCGGGTGGAGCTGGTGAAGGCCGAGACCGACGCGATCGCGCGGCGGACCGGCACGGTCATCGAGGTGGTGCCCTTCGACAGCCTGCTGGTCGGCTTCGCGCGCGAGGTCGGCGCCCAGGTCATCGTGCGCGGCCTGCGCGCGGTGACCGATTTCGATTACGAGTTCCAGATGGCTGGCCTGAACCGTCGCCTCGATCCGGAGATCGAGCTGGTGTTCCTGATGGCCAGCGAAGGAAACCACTTCATCTCTTCACGTTTCGTGAAGGAGATCGCGCGGCTGGGCGGTGACATCACCAGCTTTGTCCCGCGTCTGACACGCGACCGCACCCTGGACAGGGTGCGGGTGCCCAACACTGGGGAGTAACCACACGGATGTTCCGCCGGACCCTGCTCGCCAGCACCATCGCCGCCACGGGGATCATGATGACCGAAGCCACCACCAACGAAGCCGCGGCGCAGGACGACCGCGAGAACACCCTGTATTTCGACCTGAAGGACGGGCGCGTCGTCATCAAGCTGCGCCCCGACCTGGCGCCGCAGCATGTCGAGCGGATCAAGACCCTGGTGCGCCAGGGCTTCTATGACGGCACGCCGTTCCACCGCGTGATCGAGGGCTTCATGGCCCAGGGTGGTGACCCGACCGGCACCGGCACCGGCGGCAGCCCGATGCCCGACCTCCCGGCCGAGTTCAGCGCCCCCTCCAAGGCGCGCTTCCTGCGCGGCGTCTGCGGCATGGCCCGCACCGCCAACCCGAACAGCGCCAACAGCCAGTTCTTCATCATGTTCGCCCCGGCGCCGAGCCTGGACGGCCAGTACACCATCTGGGGCCAGGTGATGTCGGGCATGGAGTTCGTGGACAAGATCAAGCGCGGCGCTGGCGCCAACGGCATGGTGCGCGAGCCGGACCGTCTGGTGAAGGCGCAGATCGCCGCCGACGTCGCCGGCTGAGGCCGACTGGGCCCGGGCGCGGCGACGCGCCCGGGCCTTCCTGACCGCGCGACCTCCCTCGCACGTGGGTGGCGTCCGCGGCCTTGACTTTGCCACGCCAAGCGGCTTTTTCCCTGCCGCCCCTGTGTGCCCGTAGCTCAGTCGGTAGAGCACGAGACTTTTAATCTTGGGGTCCAGGGTTCGAGTCCCTGCGGGCACACCATTCCCCTCCGGCGAAACCACTCTCCGCCCCGTCCGACGGCGCCAAAAAGCCCAGTTTTCAGAAGGGTTTGCCAAAGCACCTTGGGAGTGCCAGGGCAGGGGAGAGCCCAAAATCGCTCTCCAAATGGCCCTTTCTCTCCGAACCTTGGGACTTGGCCCATTCACTCTACAAGGTTCAAAGCGCTGATTTTGCTGCGTTCTGTTGGCGGCAGGGGCCGCGGAAGTTCGTGTATCGAATGCCTGGGCATTGCGAACGGTTGGGCGGGTTGTAGAAAGGAAATATGCTCACCGTACCAATGATTCGAATCCCACCCCATCCGCCAGTTCCCATACGAGCCGTGCTCTCCGCCGCACTGACCGACGTGCCGAGTGGCAGGTTTCCTGGGGTTTTCTGGGCAGACCTGTTGACCGGCCCGACGCTGAGACGGCGGAAAATCGCCTCCGGAGGCCAATTCTCTCCGAACCTGCTGACTTGGCCGATTTAGTACGGAATTTAAAAACCGAGGTAAAAGGCCAATTTCAGCGCGGTCATCACCTGCTCTGATTCGCATACCACTTGCCCGGAATCCGTGATTCCCTCCACGAACGGCTTCATCGAGCGCTGCTGGTCCATCCGATCCCGGCTGCACGCACCACATCCGGCACGCGTTGGTGCAGGATTGGCCTTGCCATTGCCAGCGTCCAGCGCCTGTGTAGCGCCATGGATCGAGGATACATCACAGCGCAGGAGCCACGTATGGGGACGGGCGCAAGGCAACGCAGCGACGAGCGGCGCTGGATCATCCTAGGGGAGGATGGCCGATACATCACGCTGGGGCGTGCGTCGGACCCGAGCGAACAGGAGATATCCGAAACAGAGACAGCGCTGCTCGCTCGAGGCCTATCCGGCTGGCTCGCTGTGATGCAGGGCAATCCATACGTCGGTGCTAAGCCGCGCTTGATGCAGGTGCGCGCGCTCGGCGAGGCTAAGACCGCGTTCGACGATGCAGCGCACGCTTGCATCTCCGCGATTATGGCCGCGCGTAAGGCAACGGGGGGCTAGCCACCTCGCTACTGAGAGTGACTTCCCTCGAGCTACTCGGCGGCCGCAGCGACGTTTTCGTGCTGACGATTGAGCCCGGAAGTGCGCGCCGTGGCAGTGATGCTCTCCACGATGGCGCGCATCACCGGAGGGCATACCCCGTTCCCCAACAGCTTGATTCGGTCCCTGCGCTGTCCGATCCCATCGAGGGTGAAGGGCTTCTCGAAGCCCATAGCCTTGGAGAGCTCGTCGACCTGCAGCATCCGGAGCATCGGCGTGTCGCCAACCCAGGTCACTAGGCCAAAGCGGTCTAGCGTCGTGACGGTGCGGAGTGGCCGGTCGAGAGGCTGCCAGCCGCCAGATCCGTCGGAGCCATAGTAGACAATAAGGAAAGGCTCCCGTGCGGGCAGTGCCCCCATGGCACGCTTGGCCCGTTCCAGCGTGGCAAGCGCGCGTCCTTCCCGGAACAGCGGCTGGGAAGCATAGGCGTTCGGCTTCGCCAACACGCAACGGGCATGCCTTACGATCCGGGTTCGGGACGTGACTTCTGGCGGGTCTTCATACAAATCGCACAGAATGAAGACGCGCCGCCGCGACTGGGGTACGCCAAAATCTGATGCGTCAAGCACTGTCTCACGAATGCGGTAGCCCAGCTCGTGAAGTTCCTCGAAGAGCAGATCGTATCCGTTCCAGCCCCTCATGTGAACAACGTTCTCGATGACGAGCCAACGTGGCCTGGGATTCAGGTCACGCGCGAATCGCGTCACGTAGTAGGCGGTCCGCTTGCTCTCTTCGTCGCGAGGGCGGCTACCCCGGGCGCAGGTGTGATGGGTGCATTCGGGCGACGCCAGGATCAGGTCGATCGGCCCTATGTCGCCTAGAGCCTCCGGTCCGGTATCTGGCGTCAGGGTTAGATGACGGACCTTCTCCCTGCCGAAGTTCAACCCGTATGCCTCGACAGCTTTGTCCCACGCATCAACGCCGCAAACGATCTCGGCGCCCGCACGCTGGGCTCCCCAGCTGCTGCCACCGCCGCCACAGAACAGGTCAAGCACTCGAATCGTCATACCTGCACATTAGCCGTTCGGGAACTTCTGGCCAGGTCGATTCGTCTATTCGCGTGGAATTCGGCGGCGTGATCGGCGACTGGGTAGCAGAGACTCGATTCGGGCAATGCAGTTATGCAGGTCCTGCAGCACTTGGTGTTCCCAAAGCCGGATGACGGTCCAGCCGGAACGACGGAGCTTTCTGAAGTTCCTAGCATCCCGCTGCCGGTTCGCCTCAATCTTCGCTTCCCAGGCTTCGGACAGCTTGTCTCGCCAGACCGGGAAGCGCCAGCCGTGCCAGAAGTCCCCGTCAATGAACACGGCCACCATCGAAGTGCGGAACAGAATGTCGGGGCGGCCAGGCAGATCCTTGGCGTGCGTCTCGAACTCCCAGCCCCTGGACATCAGCGCTTCACTGACAGCTCGTTCCGGTCCAGTATCCTTGCCGCGAATCCTGGACATGACGTAGCTGCGCTTCTCGGGGGACATGATGTCGCCCCGGTGCCGACGCATGCTTCCGGATTGCAGTGGCTCCCCTTGTGCAAGCCGTGTATCGCTTCGTTTGGTGACGGACTGCTTTCGCGGCACCCTCTGCGCCTCGCTGTGGGCTTGCACTTCTGGCCACGCGGGCCGAGACTGTTCTAATTAAGGATAGACCAAACGGGAGCGGCCCGGCGACTTGCTGGTCCGTTGGGAGCATCGTAGATTAACGTGGACCATGCGCGCGGGAAAGGCTGCTTGACCGCGTCGCCTAGGCTCGGGACGCTATTCCGGCTGACCTTGGCCTCGGGCGTTGCGGCCGCAGTGGAGTTGCACCTCAGACGCGGCGCGCCGCTTCACGGTCGCGACGCCCATGGGCGTACGCCCCTCATGCTGGCAGCCATGCGCGGTCATGTGGATGTCTGTCGGGCATTGCTTCAGGCCGGTGCCGACGCCGGCCTGCGTGACGTCAACGGGGACGACGCGGCGACCTTAGCGCGGGCCAAGGGTCATGCGCCTGTACTGCTACTCCTCGCAAGTCAATCGCCGCCAGCCCGACCGGACGCGGCCGGGGCGCCTGCCGCTCTTCAGGACAATAGTGAAGCGGTGCCCGTCTCAGCTGCCCTCTCCCTTCAGGAGCGGGATGCGAAGCAGCTTGAGCCGCCCATTCCTTCCGGGCTGGCGCACTCCGTGGAAACGTCCATCGCCGCCCCCACCAGCGACGGACGGGCCGAAATTCGGCGCGCTTCTGGGGTTCTGGATGGCGTCGAAGCATCAGTCGGCCGGGGCGTAGAGGAGGACCTTTGCCAGGCTCGGATGAACTCAGAGGCTTATGGCGGAAGGTCACTTAGGCAGGCGAGTGATGCTGCTTCAGAAGCAGACCAAAGGTGGAGCGCTGAACTGGCTGATCGGCTCGTCATGGACGAGCAATCCTGTCATCGCGCCGTGCAGTCCAGTCAAGCCATGCTTGATCGGCCAGAGGCTGATCAGGGGACAGGAGTACATACCGGGCTCTTCACTGCTGTTGATACGATAGCTCTTCAGAGCGGTGAGGAAGCCGCCGCTGTCGCGGCAGGCGTCTTCATGGAGGAGCGGGATCCGCAACAACCTGAAGATCCCACCCCATTCGGCTTGGCACAGGTCCCAGAAACAGCCATCGGCGCGTATACGACAGACACACAGACCGAGGCTCACGATGGCTGGCTGGTTCCGGAGAGCGCAGGGGCGTCGGATGGGTGGGACGTAGACGAGGACCTTGCTCCGGTTCGGTTGAGCTCAGATCCCAACGATAGGGGCTTACTGCGACCGGCGATTGGCGCGCCTCCTGGGAATCAACTCGAGCGCGCGAGCGCAGAACCGGCTCGCCGGTTCGGCATGGACGAACAGGCCTCTCAGGCCACCGCAACGGCCGGACCAGCGTCGCCTGATTGGCCGAACGCAGCTCAGCAGCCCATGGCGCCTGCCAGTCTTTCCATCGCGCGTGGCACGGCATCCACCCGAAGGCAGGCTGAAGACGGTTCATCAGCCGCTGACGGCGTGCCGACCATGGCCGACGCCTTGGCGATAGACATGGTCCCGGGCGGGTCTTTCGAAGCGGGATGGGAGCCCGAAGCTGAGCCGGACCTGGCGCCTTCCGGGGAGGAGGTCGCCGCTGCGGCAGCGCAGCGCGAGAATGAAGTCAGCCGTCATGCGGCTGACCTGCCGGATGCCGACTGGACCGACACACACATCGACCTGCCTGACACTGCACCGGACTGGACGGGTGCGTTCAGGGTGGGATCTGACGGCTTTCGAGCAGTCGCCCACTTGGTCTCGGCTGGATTTCGCGAGGGATGGGTCCTTGCCGAGGAACTCAATGCCCTGCGTGAAAGCCTTGTCGACGGGGAAAAAGGGCACCGCCTTGTCGTGGCGCTTGAGTTCCTGCTGGGGGATCTCGGGATCCTTGTGGAAGATGAGCATGCGATCGACTGGGCGCGCATGTGCATCGTCGAGAGCGATGACCTGCAGACGCCAGGGACCACAGACGAGGTCGCAGCACCAGCTGAACGGCTGACCGAAATCTGGGCTGCTTTGCCTGATGCAGAGCGCATTGTACTCGAAGCCGCAGCAAGCGCACCGGTTCTCTCCAAGGCGGCGGAGACGCGCCTGTTTCGCGAACTTTCTGCATCGCTCAGCTTCCTGCGGGGAGCTGTTGCCGCAGGCCCTGTGTCAGCACCACTCCTTGAGCACTTGGCGGACCTTCTTGAACTATGGGCAGACCAGCTCAATGCTCGTTCCGTGCTTCCGAGGGAGATCTCGGAGGCCGGCTGGGGCACGGACGACCAGGACGGCGCGGACGCGTCGTATCTTGATCAGGGCACCCATGCAGGCACCGAAGACAAGGCCTTCGCCGACTTTCCGGGCAATTCAGCGAATCTGGCAGCAGACGCTCTGGCTGCGCATCTTCGTGCGACCGCCAGGACGCTTCTTCAGGGAGGCGCGGCGCAGGAACTTCTTGCGACCGCTCGGCTGACGCCTCGCCGTATCCTGGAGCTTACTGAGGTGTGTCTGGGTCGGGCCGGCGCACGTCGGCACGAAGGCCTGCGTGCCAGTACCCGGCGCTCGAATCACGCGGGCCACGAGCTTGCCGCACTGCGGCGGCCAGCCTCCAGGGCACAGCAGCGGGCTGGGCTGGCGGGCCTGAGCGATGCTTTCCAGCGCTACATTGACGCACGTCAGGAAATCGTCGAGGGCAATCTGAAGCGCGTGGTTTGGCTGGCTCGCCGGTATGCGCGCGCTGCCGTGCCGTTCCTCGATCTCGTCCAGGAGGGTCAGATCGGACTGCTCCGCGCGATAGATCGCTTCGATCCCGACCGAGGGTTCCGCTTCGGGACCTACGCGACATGGTGGATCCGGCAGTCGATGAGCCGTTACGTGCAGGATCAGGGGCGCACCGTCCGCGTACCCGTGCATATGCTGGAGCGGATCGCCAAGGCGAAACGTGCGTCAGAAGCTCTGCGGGCCAAGACCGGGGTGGTGCCGACGCCACAGGAGCTCGCGGCTGCGTTGGAGGCCGACGTTGTGTCAGTCGAACGCGCCCTGGCCGCGGATCTCGAGGGCATCTCGTTTGACGATATGGGGAGCCTGCCTGACGAGGACGCTGCACTTGTTGCGCCCCTCGTTGACGAGGCGACGCCCCTGACGGCGCTGCTGCACCATGACCTGCGACGGCTTCTCGCCGCCAGCCTCCGCAGGCTGGATGCCCGACAGGCCCGCATCATCGATCTTCGGTTCGGTCTGACGGACGGCAACCCGCTGACGCTCGAGGAAGTGGGACAGTTCTACGGGGTGACACGCGAGCGGATCCGCCAGATCGAGGCAAAAAGCCTGAAGCGTCTGCCGCGCCTTCTGCCGAACCGTCAGTTTGAAAATCTCGTGCCATGACGGGGCCTCTCCAATCCCGCCGGATCCTCGCGCCTCCAAAGGCGACAGCAATGATCGAAGCTCTCCGTGGCCTCGGTTATTCGACGTCTTCGGCCCTGGCGGATATCATCGACAACAGCATCGCCGCAGCGGCATCGAAGGTCGACATCGAGTTCGTCTGGGCTGGGGCGTCTTCGCATGTGACCATCGTGGACGATGGCCGCGGAATGGGCTCCGCGGATCTTGAGCGTGCCATGCGTCTCGGCGACCGCAATCCGCTCGACCCCCGCGCCCCTGGCGATCTCGGACGCTTCGGCCTTGGAATGAAAACCGCCTCCTTCTCACAGTGCCGGCGTTTGACGGTCGCGAGCCGACAGGCGGGGGCATTGTCCTGCCTCCGGTGGGACCTGGACGAGATTGTTGCGAACGGCGGGCACGAATGGGAACTTTTTGAGGGCCCAGCGCCGGGATCGGACCAGCTGCTGGCATTGCTGCCACTGGAAGCGACGGGGACCTTGGTGGCGTGGGAGGTGATGGACCGGATCCTGACCTCCGGCTTTCGCGAACAGGACATGCTCGACCTGATCGACCGGGTCGAGCGCCATCTCGCGATGGTCTTCCACCGCTACATTGAGGGTGTACGCCCGCGCTTCAGAATCACGCTGAACGGCCGCCGTGTGGAGCCTTGGGATCCCTTTCTCAAGGACCATCGGGACACATGGTCGTCTCCAGAGGAGCGGATACCGAGTTCGGCCGGTGCGATCGTCGTCCAGGCCCATGTGCTGCCACACAAGGATCGCCTTGACGCACGAGCCTACGCTGCCGGAGGCGGGCCTGATGGCTGGACCGCGCAGCAGGGCTTCTACGTGTATCGTCAGGAGCGCCTGCTCCTCGGTGGCACATGGCTCGGCATTGGACGGGGGCGTGCCTGGACCAAGGAGGAGGCCCACCGCCTCGCTCGGATCCGGGTCGAGATCGGCTTCGGCGCGGACGAAGCGTGGAAGATCGATGTCCGCAAATCGACGGCCCGTCCACCAGTGGAGGTGCGCCCACGCCTCACGGCGCTCGCCGAGGATGCGCGCGAACGTGCGCGGCGGGTCTTCGCATGGCGCGGACGGGTGATTGCCAGGAGGACAGGTCAGCCGATCATTCAGGCCTGGAACGCCCAGCATACGGCAGACGGCATGCGCTACCGGATCGATGAACTGCACCCCGCCGTGGCCGCCGTGCTTCACCAAGCGGGCGAACTGGCGCCGCTTGTCCGGGCAATGCTGCGCGTGGTCGAGGAGACGGTCCCCGTGCAGCGGATCTGGCTCGACACGGCGGAAGCGAAAGAGACGCCTCGCACCGGCTTCACGGCCTCGCCACCGGCAGAGGTCCGACAGATTCTCGAAGTGATGTACCGCAACCTCGTCAGGCGACGCGGCCTCAGCCCAGCCGAAGCCCGGGAGCGGCTGCTCCTGTCCGAGCCTTTCGACGGCTATCCGGAGCTCGTCGCTTCCCTTCCCGATGTTCCCACCAATGAGGCCTGAGCGCGCATGAACGCAACACCGGAAACGCACGCGCAGAAGATGGTCAAGTTTGTTCAGGAACTCCTGCTGGAGGAGACTGACCGAAGCCGGATCGGGCCTGCGCTGATTGCCGATCAGATCGACCTCGTGCTCAGGATGAAGCCGTCGTGGGGCGAAGGCCTCGATCGTGGGGCGGTTATCGAGGAGCTCATCCGCCGCTTCTCCATGTGGATCGGCCGTGACGGGACGCTGAAGAGCGATGCTGGTCATGTCGCCTGGTTGGAAGCTGCGCGGAAGAAGGATTGGCGTCTCTGGCAGAGGTACCGCGAGTGGCTTGAGCGCGACCTTCCACTCGATGCCATAGACGCCCTTGACCGTTCGACTGACGGCGTACTTGGGCTGCTCGAGGATCCCCGACGTGAAGGTGACTGGGATCGGCGTGGCCTCGTGGTCGGTCATGTGCAGTCAGGGAAGACAGGCAACTACACCGGTGTGATCTGCAAGTCGGCAGATGCTGGCTACAAGATAATCATCGTCCTCGCCGGGCTTCACAACAATCTGCGCGCGCAGACACAGATGCGCCTTGATGAGGGCTTCCTGGGATACGCTACAGCACCGCTGGTTGGAGACACCGCACCGATCGGAGTCGGCGAGATCGATGGGGATCCAGCGATCCGGCCGAATTACGTCACTAACAGAACCAACAACGGCGACTTCTCAACCGCCATTGCGCGGAACCTCGGAATAAGCCCCGAACAGCGGCCGTGGCTCTTCGTGGTCAAGAAGAACAAAACGGTGCTCACGCGCCTGCTTGCCTGGATCAGGAACCATGTCGCCGACGCGAGGGACCAGGAGACGGGCCGCAAGCTTGTGACAAAGCTGCCACTCCTGCTTGTAGACGACGAAGCTGACCATGCGTCGGTCGACACCGGTGAGCAGGTCTTCGACGAGCAGGGGAGGCCGGACGAGAACCACTCCCCGACGGAGATCAACAAGCTCGTCCGCAGGCTGCTGCACTCATTCACCCGCTCAGCCTACGTAGGCTACACGGCAACGCCCTTTGCCAACATTTTCATTCACGAGCGAGGTGCCACACGAGAAGAAGGGCCGGACCTCTTCCCGAGTTCGTTCATCGTGAATCTCGCTGCGCCCTCTACTTACGTCGGCCCTGCGCGGATCTTCGGCCTCCGCGGTACGAACGGACGCGATGGCGGCCTCCCTCTTGTCAAGGTGGTCTCGGATCATCAGGACGCGGCCGGTGCCGGCGGATGGATGCCACAGGGACACAAGAGCACTCACAGCCCTCCGTCGGTCACCGCGGAGGGTGTGCCCGCATCTCTCAGGACGGCCATCCTCTCGTTCCTGCTCGCTTGCGCTGCGCGAACCGTGCGAGGTCAGGGCAATCGCCACTGCTCGATGCTGATCCACGTAACTCGTTTCAATGCCGTTCAGACGGAAGTGCATCGGCAGGTCGCTGACCTGATGCGTGGCATCACCCAGCGCCTTCAGCGTCGCATCGACAGTGCACGCGTGGTCGAGGACCTACAGAAGCTCTGGGCGGAGGATTTCGTCCCCGCTACAGGAGCGGTTCAGGCGCGTGTCGAGGATCCCTCGATCCGGCCGGTGAGCTGGGAGCAGATCGCAGCCGTCCTGCCCGATGTCGCGTCGGACATCGAGGTTCGGATGATCAACGGTACCGCGAAGGACGCGCTGGACTACGTCGATAATGCGGCCAAGGGCTTGAAGGTCATCGCCATCGGCGGAGACAAGCTTGCGCGGGGCCTGACCCTCGAAGGCCTCTGTACGAGTTACTTCCTCCGAGCCTCGCGCATGTACGACACGCTCATGCAGATGGGGCGCTGGTTCGGCTATAGGCCCGGATACCTCGATCTCTGCCGCCTCTACACCACATCCGATCTCGTCGACTGGTTTGGGCACATCGCCGACGCATCCGAGGAATTGAGGGAAGAGTTCGATCTCATGCAGGCCAGCGGCGGGACGCCGCGTGATTACGGCTTGAAGGTGCAGTCTCATCCGGTTCTGATGGTCACATCGCGTCTCAAGATGCGGTCCGCGAAGACCCTCATGCTATCCTTCAGTGGGCAAGTGGTCGAGACAGTGGCGTTCCACCGTGATCCGGGGGTGCTACGAGGTAACCTGAAAGCACTGCGTAGTCTAATTGACGCCATCGGGGCGCCGGATGAGGCACCAAGGATCGAGCGCATCCGGCCTGGGGTGAGGCATCAATGGGAAGGAGCGCTCTGGCGGGCTGTTTCGGCAGACCGGATCACGGCATTCCTCGCCACTTACAAGACCCATCCTGATGCCTATAAGACGGACGCGCGTCTTCTTGCCGAGTTCATCGAGTCGATGTCCAAAGGTGGGGAGCTGACCTCGTGGACCGTCGCCGTCCTCGGTGGTGGTGAGCGCAGTGTTATCGATCTCGGCCATGGCGTCTCGGTGAAGATGCCGAAGCGCACCTACCGCAGTTTCACGGCGGACCGACTCTCGATCGGGCGACTTCTTGCTCCCCGTGATGAAGCGATTGATCTAGACGCCGCAGCCTGGGCCGCAGCACTCGACCTGACAAGAGAGGCGTGGAAAGCAGACGCGGGGCGCAATCAGGCGAACGAGCCTGACACGCCCAATGGAATTGCCGTAAGGCGGGTGCGCGGGTTCGGCGCTCTTGGCGTCCAACCGAAATCCGAATCCGGCTTGCTCCTGCTGTACGTACTTGATCCCAAAGAGACTGGTGTCGACTTCCCGGCCGATTTGGAGGGGATCGTCGGCCTCGGCATCAGCTTTCCGGGCAGCCGGTCGGGCGTGAAGGTGGAATACAAGGTCAACAACGTGCTCTGGGAGCAGGAATATGGCTCCTCGGAGTGACGCGGTGCGGCTGGCAGAGGCTTGGCGCGCTCTGGCCGGCGATGCAGGAGGATCCGGCTGGCGGACCGTTCATCTGGTGCAACTGGGCGAAGTTGCCATTCTGGCCGGGCGGCAGAAGCCCGATGATCGCGAGGCGTTGCTGCTGGATTTCCGCCATGCCCGTCTACCGCCTCCCAGCCAGTTGCCGGCCGGCAGGGGCTTTTCCGTCGAGGCAACCCGGCATCCCAGTCTCCCGAACCTCCAGCTTCTAGCGTTGACGCGACAACAGGGTGCGAGAACGGACCTGTTCGAGGCGATGGCGCAGGATCTCATCGCCCTGCTTGCCAACGCGGTTCATGAAGATGTGCAAGCCGTCGTGGATGCCGTCCTCGCTCGTATCCGCGCTTGGCAGGACTTCATGTCGTATCCCCGAGCCGGCAACCTGAGCGAGGAGGAGGAGATCGGACTGTACGGCGAGCTCGTCGTGCTCGAACAGCTGCTGGCAGCGCTTCCAGACAGCGCAGCGGTCGTTGACATGTGGCAGGGCCCACTGCGCGGGCTCCACGACTTCATGCTTCCTATTGGAGCCGTGGAGACCAAAGCGACGACTTCGGCCACTGGCTTCAGGGCCACAGTCGGCTCCTTGGAGCAGTTGGACCTCTCGATCAGGTCGCCAATCTATCTTGCCGCTACGCGATTGGCAGCCTCGGATACCGGATCCACGCTGCCGCAGCGTGTGGCGCAGCTGCGAGCGTCGCTGACCACATGTAGTGGCCAAGCCACTCAGAGCTTCTCGAATCGTCTGCTCCGCGCAGGCTATATTGACGCGTTCGCTGACCGGTATACGCGGCGTCTGATCGTATCTGATCTGCGCTGGATCGAAGTCAGCGCCGATTTCCCGCTCCTGACTGCTGCGTCAGTGCCTCATGGCGTGGTGTCAGCGCGCTATGTGATCGACCTCGACATGCATCCCCTTCCGACAACCTCGCTTATGACCATCCTGGAGGCGGCAGGCCTGAAATGACGCTTGAGGATTTCTTGAACCAACTCCAGACCGATATCCGCGAGCGCATGGCGGAGGGTGATGCTCCGCCGTACACCGAGATGGTCTTCGCCGAGCTCGTCATGGAACACATGGCGGAGATCGGAATGACGTCCGATCCGGTGGTCTGCCACTATGCGGCACGTGTGGATCGCGCCGAGCTCAGGCTGAGTGGCTACGCGGTCAGCAGGGACGACGAGCAGTTGGATCTGTTCGTCAGCCTTTACGACGGAATGGAGAGTGTTGCGCCCGTCCCGGACAGCGAGACTACGCAGGTGGCGGGCCGCTGCCTAGCCTTTCTGGCAAAGTGCGCCGAGGGGCGCCTCGCCAGCCGAATTGACGAGGCCAACGAGGCGCACGAGCTCGCGCAGATCATCGAGATGATCTTCCCGAAGCTGGACCACATTACCATTCACGTGCTGACTGATCGGGTCGCGAAGTCCAAGAGCTTCAAGAGCCGCGAGGTGAACGGGAAGACCGTGCGCCTGGAGGTCATGGATATCGAGCGCCTGTATCGTCACCTGTCCGAGGGGAAGCCGCGCGACGAGATGGTGCTCGACTTCAAGTCCCTGTCGGGCGCGCCCCTGCCATGTGTGCTGATCCCCGGGCAGGATATCGTTTACAGCGTCGCACTGGCCGCGCTGCCCGGCGAAGCACTGCGGGTGACTTATGAGAAGTTCGGGGCGCGGCTGTTGGAAGCGAATGTCCGTTCCTTCCTGAGTGCCACGAACAAGGTGAACCGCGGCATCCGTGACACGCTCCGGACCAGCCCCGAGCACTTCATGGCGTTCAACAACGGCGTGGTGATGATCGCCGACGAGGTTGGGTATGAGGCTACCGCTGATGGCGGACCTGGCATTGCCTGGCTGCGTGGCGTCCAGATCGTGAACGGTGGGCAGACGACCGCGTCGATCTACTTCACCAAAAAGAAGGCGGCGGATTCCGACCTGCGGTCGGTGCGTGTTCCGGCGAAGATCATCATTCTTGGGGGTGTAGGGGAGGACGGCGAGGCGGCGCGGGAGGTGTTGGTGTCCAACGTCTCGCGTTTCGCAAACAGTCAGAGTGCGGTGAAGGTCTCCGATCTCTCGGCCAATCGCCCTTTCCACCGCCAGCTCGAGCAGCTGTCGCAGTCGACCTTCTGCCCTGATGGCACGACGCGTTGGTTCTACGAACGAGCGGCAGGCAGCTACAACGTCATGCTGGCCCGGAAGGGCGATACGGGGCCTCGCCTGAAGAAGCTGAAGGCCGAGTTCCCGCCAACGAAGAAGGTCAACAAGACGGAGTTGGCGAAGTGCCTCATGACCTGGGCGGGGTTTCCGCAGATTGCCAGCTTCGGGCTTCAGAAGAACTTCGAGAGGTTCAGCCAGCTGCTTGACGAGGAGGAGGGCGCGGCGCGGTGGCCGATTTCCAGCGCGACTGACTACAAGCGCTTGGTCGCTCAGGTCATTGTTTTCCGGACTGTCCAGAAGCTGGTGCGGCCACTGGTTCCCGCCTTCCAGGCGAACGTAACCGTCTACACTGTGGCGCTTCTGTCGGAGCGGCTGCGCGCACAAATCGATCTTGACAGGGTCTGGGCGGAGCAAGCCATGACGCCGCAGGCGGTCGCGTTGGCAACAACTTGGGCCAAGCAGGTGTACGAAGCATTGCAGGTGTCGGCGGCAGGCCGGATGGTGTCCGAATGGGCAAAGAAGCAGGATTGCTGGGAGTACGTTCGCTCTCTGAACTTGCCAGAACACCCAACCACGTGACGCTGCCGGCAGGGGGCCATCTGTTATCGGGCAGTTGCGTCTAGCGTTCGGCCGGCCAGCCGATCGCGTTGTTTGCGCCATATCGTGGGAGATGGCGTCATCAGCCCCACCAGCGTCATCCCCTCCGGCTGCCGCCCATCCAGGATCGCCTCGACGATCTCCGGTGCCAGCAGCGTCAGCTGGAGCAGCCGCCCCAGATACCCCCGGTCGATCTTCTCGGCCGCGGCCATCTCGGTGATCGAGGCATAGCGCCCCTGGTCCAGCAGCTTGCGGTAGCGGAAGCCCCGCGCCAGCGCCTTCACCAGCGCCGGGTCGGCGCGGCAGGCCAACACGGTGACGCCGGGCGCGCCCTCCGGCGCCATCACCCGCTTCCGCCCGCCGCGGCGGCGGATGGCCAGCGGGACATGCACGGTGAGGTTGGTCATGCCGCCCTCCGCAGATCCTGCACCAAGCTGGCCAGCCCCTCCAGCCGCAGCCGGATGTCGGCCCCGGCCGGGCTGACATCCACCCGCTCCACCAGCAGCCGGACAATCCGCGCCTGCTCGGCCGGAAACAGCTCCTCCCAGAGCGGGTCGAGGCGTTCCAGCGCGGCCAGGGTCTCGGCCTCGGTAATCTCGGGCGCTTCGGCGCGGGCGGCGCGCCAGGTGCCCACCACCACCTCCGGCTGGCGCAGCAGTGCGCGCAGCTGCGCCACCACCGCGCCCTCGATCTCGCCGGCGGGCAGGCGCCGCACCGGGCAGTCGCTGCGCGCGCCCTTCATCACGGCCTGCGCGACGTAATAGCGATAGAGCTTGCCGCGCCGCCGCGTCTGCGAGGGCGACATGGCGCGGCCATCCGGGCCAAAGATCAGGCCGCGCAGCAGGGCCGGGCTCTGCCGCCGGTTCTGGTTGGCGCGGCTGGCCGGCGGGGTGTTGATGATGGCCTGCACCTCGTCCCACAGCGCCCGCGGCAGGATGGCCGGATGTGCACCCGGATAGGCCTGGCCCTTGTGGATGACTTCGCCGATGCTGATGCGGTTGTGCAGCAGCCGGTAGAGAGAACCCTTGTCGAAGGGCCGGCCACTCTTGCTCCGCACCCCCTCGGCGGCGAGTTGGCGCAGCGTGGCAAAGCCGGAGCGGGTTTCAGCAAAGAGAGAAAAGATCCG
>NZ_GG770777.1:208248-225208 GCF_000164635.1 Pseudoroseomonas cervicalis ATCC 49957
CAACGGCAAGCTGCGCGATGAACTACTTGACGGCGAGGTGTTCAACACACTGGCCGAAGCCAGGGTGCTGATCGAGCAGTGGCGGGTCCACTACAACACGGCCCGCCCCCATTCCTCGCTGGGCTATAGGCCACCAGCACCGGAGGTGATCATGCCGGAAAGAGGCGGAACAGTGCCCCACCCCAGTTCCAATGGCTCATCGCCGCCTCTGACCATGCTCCACTAAAATCTTGCCCGGACCAGTTGATGGGGGCTGGTCACGATCGACAAATGTCATCTCGCTATCGATTCGAACCGGCGCAGCGCGTTGTCGGCTTCGCGCGCAGCCTGGTCACGCTTGCCTTGCCCTTCTTCGCTTTCGGCGCATGACCTTTGATGTGTTGTTGGCGCCGTGATCGCGCGCCAGCCGATCACGCCGTTCTTGTTGGCACGCCTTATGGCCCAGCAGGAGACGTCCCGCGTCGATCCTGGCTCAATGCCCGCAGCAAGCGGAGGGGGTACAAAGACATCCTGGGTCGTGCCTTTGACGAAGGCGAAACTTTGTCCTGGCTTGCGTTCGATTTTGCCCTGGATCTCCTCAAATAGCCCGGGCACGGCTCCCCCCGGAGCCGAACGAAAGTCTATTGCAGGCCCCTCTGGTTCAGCACGGCCAACTTCCACGATCGAACCGGGTGCGAGCGCCGCGGCTGCTGGGAAGTGACGATGGAGTAGGCCTACGCCAGATTGAGCGCCTGTGGCGACATAGGTGAGGGCTCGCTCGGCGTTGATGTGGTCCACCACGCCTTTTGTGTAGACAAGTTTTCTTTTGTCGAGATCGCGCAACAGTGCATGCGCGGCTTTGGAGGCATTGGGAACGGAACAAAAGGACTGCCTCTCGACGGATCGCCGGAACCAGTCGCTGGAGGTAAGCTGCCAGAGGTCCAGAGGGGTCTTGAAGCCGTGCGCCTCCCGGTAGCTGAGCGCACGGCGTACTTGGTCGGCAGCCTCGTCGAAGCGCTCGGCGTGCGCCAATAGATGCGCGAGGCGAATGCGGACCTTGGCGACCTCCTGTTCCTCACGGGCGATTTGAGTGGCATGCGCATAGCAGGTCACGGCGTCCTGGGGCTGGCGATCCTCGAGAATTCGTCCGAGCTGAGCCCATGGCCATGCTGCCCGTTGCTGGCGACGAAGCACAGGTATCAGGCGGCGGATCGCTTCTTCATCCTCGCCGAGTGCCAAGTGAATCCTGCTGCGATAATAGTTCAGCCACTGATCGTTCGGTGTCGCCGCCAAGGCGCTTTCCAGGACGCCAGTTCCCCAGGCCAACAGTCCACGATCCGCATGTGGGATCTCCGCAAGGGCGGCCGTTTCGCGCGCAACCGCGCGTGTGAACTGCGTCTGAAGGCTGTCGATCTGCTTACCCTCCGGCGTCACGAAAGGCTCTCTGGCCTCAGGATCGAAGTCGTCCACGCCAGCCCAGTGGGCAAAAAGAAGGAAGTCGGGCCATACTTTCGATGCCTTGGTTGCCATCCGCAGCATCTGAGAAAATGCAGTGTCCTTCCGCAGTGGATCGCCGATCTTGGAAAACTCCTTCAGGAAGGGAGTGATCCGATGCGCCATGGATGTTGGCGAGAGCCGGCCCGCCTCGAAATCGTCGATAGGCTTCTTGACCACGTCATAAAGCGCCCAAGCATAGGCTCGGAGGAACCAGACATCGTTGCCATGCAGGTCGATCTCAGCGCGGGCAAGTTCCAGCGCCTCCTTCGAATGCCCCTGCTTGCGGAGATTGAATACCTCTTTCGACCCCATCTCGTCAGCCTTCCCGGGAGGCCATAAGATCTCGGATATCTTGGTAGAGGCCAAGACTCGCTCCGGGTCCACCCACTTCGCGGGCTTTGGTCCAGGTCTGCTTGGCATTGTATGTGAAATCGATCTCGCCCCGGCGTACCCCATCGGTGAAGGTAACGCGGAGGCAGTAGGGCATCTCACGATGCCCGATGCGCCGGATCGGCGAGCCGCTGACGGCCGCATCAATGCGCGCCAAGTGTTCCTCGATGAATAAGTTTGCCGGTGGGGAAGTTTGTCCTGCCAGTGTCGTGAAAGCGGCCAAGGCTTCATCGGCAAGGCCGGCATCAAGGAATGCGCCAGGCTGGCTCAGCGAGCGGCCGACTCGATAGCGGCCATTATAATGGTAGGACACCACGGCGCGCTTGCCGTCGCGCGTCAGCGTATAGCGTTCACAGTACGGAAGATGCTCGAGGCTCTCGACCCGGATACCCCGCTTCTCCCAAGCTATACGGAGTTGCTGATGCACAGCCATCAACGGAGCGAGGGCTTGGTGGAAGGACCAGCGATCCCAATCAGGGTCCGTTGTCTGATCCGAGGTGCCCCCCGCATTAGCAAGCGGCCAGGTTGGGGGTGAATCCCAGACTGTGTTGCTCACCTCGGTGAATTGCGGTGCACCTACGATAATCAGTTTTCTTACAGCCCGGGTGATGGCCGTGTAGGACCAGCGGAAGAAGTTCGCGTTCTGCTTCCCTTCGGATGATGCGAAATGCACGAGCACGCTGTCCCATTCCCCGCCCTGAGCCTTGTGGCAGGTCATCGCGTAGCCGTACTTTACCTGAAGAGCGTTGAAGTAGGGGTCGTTCTTTATCGTGATTTGAAACTCGGTGGTCTTTGGCTTCAGCTCCGGGTACCGTGTCCGGAAATGTACAAGCAATGCTCGGATCTCCAGGGGCTTGAGTTCCCGCTCCGGTGAATCCAGGAGGTTCTCAAGGAGCAGACACCCTTTCTGCAGTACGGCGCCATCGGGCTTCCGGTAGGCCACTTCTGCTTCCCGAAAGCGCAGTTCGACCTGGTGATTCCCACGAAGGGGAACCATGACCCTCTCAGCCTCAGAAGCGACCTCCAGAACCCTGACTAGGTCGCCATTGCTAAGTTCATACAAGTGGTTGTTCTTATTAACCAGGAGCGTATCTCTAGGTTGGATTGGAAGATTGGCACCGCCCCAGAGGCGTTCGCGGACAGCGCAGTTATAGTCCAGTGCTAGTGCGTTGGACGGAACAACGGCGACGCTGGATGCGCCGGAGCGGATGCTGTCTTCAATGACCTCTACTGCATGGGACGCCTCGATCTCCTGGATTTCGACGCCATCAGGCCGCAGCGAAAAGCTGTTGAACCGATTGTCCTGAATGGCGTCCCGCAGATCGGTTGCCCGCTGTAGGATTAGGCTGTCAGCCGCCTGACGGACGACCTTCGTCAGCTCTGCGCTGCCTACACGTAGGCCGAATATTGATCGAAGGTAATCCTCAGACAGTGCGGGCGAGCTGTTCTCCCCCACTGGGGGCAATTGCGCGGCATCGCCCACGAAGAGAAGCTTCGCCGATCCCCCCTCTTTTCCCGGGCGTCCGGGGCGAGCATGAGTGACCAAGTCCCAGAGCAGGCGTCCCGAGCCAAATTGCACAAAATCGCCCTCGGTCTTCCGGTCCCCGAGCATTGACGATTCATCAATCACAAAAAGCGACGCGACGGGCTCGCTTCTTTTGAGCGGAAAGAGAAGCCTTACGCCTGGGTCATTCTCCCGGTCGGCCAGCTCGTTCACTTCGACGGCCGCCTCGGTATAAATTGCACCGTGGATTGTCCTGCCGGCCGTGAGTATTTGCCGAATGCGTGTAACCCTATTAGCCAGAATTCGGGCCGCCCGCCCTGTTGGAGCCATCAGGGCACAGGTGATATTCAATTTTTCCGCCACATCGCAGACGCTCGCGATCAGCGTCGTCTTACCCGAACCCGCGCTGCCGCGGAGGATGAACGCGTCCATGTCATCGTCGAGCAGGAACGCCTGGATAGCCGCCAGCGCGGCGGCTTGAGCGTCGTTCAGTTCGACCGCCATCATCTTTTGCCGCTCCCAGCAATTGTCGCGCCTAATCGCCGGATACGGTGCGGCTTTCGGAATGCCTGGTTGCAGCGGTTTTGCTACTCGCAGCGGCGGAGTCGGCTATTTCCTCCACGGGAGACCAGTCTACCCAGTGAACCATGCATTTTTTCCAGAATATTTTAACTACAGGTTTGCATTTTTTAGGATAATCATACTGATTGGAAAGAGGAACAAATTTCGTACGCCCTACCTTCCGTCTTTGCATCGGAAACCGTCGGAAATGTCGCGTGCCCCCTCATGCATCCCAACCGCCAGAGAGAGTTCGCCCCCGGTTTCATTCCCCACACCATTCCCCTCCGACGAAACCACTCTCTGCCCCGTCCGACGGCGCCAAAAAGCCCAGTTTTCAGAAGGGTTTGCCGCGGCACCTTGGGAGTGCGAGGGCAGGGGAGAGCCCAAAATCGCTCTCCAAATGGCCCTTTCTCTCCGAACCTTGGGACTTGGCCCATTCACTCTACAAGGTTCAAAGCGCTGATTTTGCTGCGTTCTGGTGGTGGCAGGGGCTGCGGAAGTTCGTGTATCGAATGCCTGGGCATTTTCGGGTTGGTTATAGGGGGGGAATATGCTCGCCGTACCAATGATTCGAATCCCACCTGCTCCGCCAGTTCCCTGAGGCGTCCCGCTCTCCGCCAGACCGACCGCCGCGCTGAGTGGCAGGCTTCCTGGGGTTTTCGGGGCAGACCTGTTGACTGGCTCGGCGCGGAGACGACCGAAAATCGCTCTCAGTCGCGCAACTCTCTCCGGACCTGCTGACTTGGCCGATTTAGTACGGGACTCGAGAACCTAACCAAAAGGCCAGTTTCGGCGTGGTCGACCCTGGCGCTGGTTCGCATCCCACTTGCCCGAAATCCGTACTTCGGGCGCGAACGAGAAGTTCGCGGCGCTCCGGGTTCTTTTTGTTTCAAGGGCGGCCTTACAGCCTTGGGCGCACGCCGTGGATGTAGGTCGCTTTGTCGATACCGAGATGATGAAGGAACGTCTTGAACACGCCGGGGCTAACGGGGTCGCGCTTCGGGAGGTAGAAGGCGCGATTATCCGGTCCGGTCCACTGCTCATGCGAGCCCTTTCCGCCGGACGGGTCCAACCTGTGGCCGAAGTGCTTCAGCGCTCGCTCGATTTCTCGGCGGCTGGGCACATTCAGGCTGGCGGGCCGGCTTTGCAGGACGTCCGCAATGACGCCCCGACCGACGAACCGCAGTGGCACATCGGTCGGGCGAAAATCATAGGCGAGCGGGCCTAGCAGGACCGATTCAACCGGAAGGCCGATGCGTGGCAAGCCCGGCTTTGGTTTGCCGGTGACGAGCTGGGTTGCGAAGGTTCGCCACGCCGATGTTGCCGCACCAACACGCCAGTCCCGGTATCCCGGCGGCGATAGGTCAAGAGCTGCCTCGACAATCCGGTCGACGCCAGATTGGCGCGACGTCCACCGCGCGACGAGGCTTTGGACAACATCAGACTTGAACCACTGCCAGGCGGTCCAGTTCGCGAGAGCCTCCTCAAACCATTCCGGCGTTTCACGCAGGGCATCGTAAACGCCGATACCGTAACGCAGGAACCGCGGCTGCATCGCCGTGAGCTCTAGCCAGGAGAGCGTAGCCTCCACGCGCGCGTGGAACATCTCGTGCGCGTATGTGAGGTTGAACGCGAGGAAGGCCGCAAAGCCTTGGGGGACGCGCACCCCTCGCGACATGAAATCCTGGTGGAGGCTATACGCGAGAACGTCCAACTTGCGGGCGTCGAAGTAAATGCCCCAGGTACCGTTCGTCCACTGGTGATGTGGCTGGTACCAGGCAATAGCGTCGAAGCCGACCTCTGTCCTCTCCGCATCAAGCCCCTCGCGCTGACGATCTGCGTCGGGCAGATCGAGCCGAATGTCCGAGAGCTCCTGCATGTTCTCGGGCGGGTCTCGGTCACCGTGGGTCAGCCCGCCTGCGGAATCGGAACTAAAGGTCGAGTCGAGCTTGGGCCGCGCCAGCCCGTTGTTCAGAGGTCTTCTGAACGCGGCCGGCAACCGAGCCTGAAGCGCACATCGGATTTCCGGGTACGCGGGCAGGCCGTTGTGCGGCGTCCAGGTGACGAGCCCCCTCGTCCTTGGTCGGGAATCGCTTGGCACAACCCCGATGTACGACCCGTCTCGCGACGGGGCGGCATTGGAGGCCGCAATCGCCTTGATTGCCAAGGTGTCGAGGTGACCCGTGCCCCTTCCGCGCGAAACAGCGAAGGTCACCGCGACCGGCAGCTCCGCGCGCAGACACTCGGCAGTTACGACCGGTCGCGGGGGAGGCCAACGAAGGGAGGCAGCCTTGGCCATCACACTCGCCATCTCCGGATGTTTGCTGACGAGCGCTTCGTCCTTCTCTTTCTGGCGACGCATCTCCTCCTCGAATGCGGCGACGGTCGCGCAGTGCTGCTGGAATGCTGCGTCAGCTGCTGCCTTCAGGTCTGGATCGAGCCACGGGCTCGGGTCAGCGGACTTGGATCTTCCGACAAGCAGGAGCAGCCGTTCGTCGGCAGGGCAAAGAAAAGCCCCCCAGCAGTACGCGACCACCTTCGTCCCGTTTCGAAGTCGCCGGACTGACGGGCGGAGCTGCTGGCGATCCCAGACAGCGCCCATCAGTGCGTGCTGTAAGCTTCCGATGCCCATCATGAGCAGTACCGGAAGAATCTTCTTGTTGCCTATAACCGTCACCTCACGGACGCCAGTGGAGATGAATTCGACTGCGTCGGGATCGCTGAGCGGGACGTCCACCACGAAGATGTCGGGCACGAGCGACCAGCCGAACTGTGGTGCAATCCAACTCTGAAGTGCCGTCGGCTTCCCTTGGGCGTCCATCGGCTACGCCTCCGCCTCGACAGCCATCCAGCAGACAAGCCGCACGTCCGCATCGCTGATCGGCGGCAGCGGCGAAGGCGGCTCGAAGCGCTCGAGGCCGGTCGCCAGGATCCACTCCACCAAGCGCAGGCTGCGTGCCGCGGGTGGTCCGGAGCGGTCCCTGAACTGCTCGCGCAACAGCGCCTCCTCGCGCAGGGGCCAGGGCGCCTCCAGCACGTCGAGCGCCTTCGTAAGCTTGTCTGCCTCCATGTCGTGCGGAGGATGCGCGCGGATGAACTCTGCGACCTGGCGGTTCAGCCGCCGGACTTGCGGCTGAAGGTTCGCCGGATCCGACAGGCTGTCCCATTCCGTCAGGATGTCGGAGAGCGCCAGATCCCAGAAGGCGAAGACGCCGTCGTTCAGCGCGTCCGGCATGTGCCGCGGCGTGTCCTCCGCGCAGTCGATCAGGCGGAGGCAGGTGCCCGTCTCTCGCTCGATCGCCGCGGCAGCGTCGGGTTGCTGCCAGTCGGGCTTCGCCGGGACGAACCGCAGGAAGGTGCGGCGCTCATCGGCCAGCTCGACTTCCGCGCAGAACAGGATGCCGGATCGCTTGCCCTTGCGCATGCCGCTGCCCGCCCGCCCGGGCAGCCCGGTGATCGCCTTCCGGTCGCCGTCCAGGGCGGCGCGGAGGCGTTGCCGGTACTCCTCCCCCGTCTGCGCCGCGGCCGCGGTGCCGCCCTGCTCAAACAGCGTGGGATCCTCTGCCGCCAGCTTCTCGATCTCGGCGCGCGTCTCGGCGAAGACCTGCTCGCCGGCCTCGCCGCCGTCCACGGGGAGGGTCGACACGCCGATGCTCTTGGCGGCTTGGGTCAGCTTGCGGAGGATGCGCGCCTCCAGCGCCAGCAGCGCATCCAGGCGGTCCGCCGGGAAGACGGTGCGCAAGAAGATGCGCGGATGCAGGCTGCCGATGCGGTCCACGCGGCCGTGCCGCTGCACCAACCGCATCGGGTTCCAGGGCAGGTCGTAGTTCAGGATGTGCCGGCACTGCTGAAGGTTCATGCCCTCTGCCAGCACGTCGGTCGTGATCAGCAGGTCGTACAGATCTTCCTGGCCCGGCGGTGGATCGCTCGATTCCGGGGCGAAGCCCCAGACCGCCTGGTTGCGGTTCGCCTCCTCGCTTTCCAGCCCGCCGCCCGCGACGGCCACGATGCGCCCGCGGAACCCCTTCAGGCGCTTGTCGGTGGCGATGCGCGCCTCCAGTGCCTGCCGAAGCCAAGCCACGGTATCGGCGAAGTATGAGAAGACCAGCACCTTGCGATTGCGCTGCTCCTCTGCATCGGTGGCGGCATCGCTCTTGGCCTGGGCCGCAATCCGCGCCAACTCCTCCACGACCGCGGCGAGCTTCGGATCGGCATCGTCGGTCACCTCGTCCATGCGAGCAGCGAGGTCCCGCAGGATCTCCCGGTCGCGTTCCACCGCCTCGCGCAGAGCCTTCGCGTCGTAGTCGGCGGCGTCGCGCGCCTCGCCGCTGCTGCCGAGCAGGTCCTCGAAGGCTTCCTCGTCGGCAGACAGTTCGCGAAGGAAGGCGGTGGTGATGACCTTCCCTTTGGCCAGCGCCTCCAGGAACAGGTCGTGCTCGCGCACCATGCGGGCGAGGCTTAGCCGAAAGGCATGGGCCGAGGATTCGAAGCGCTTCAGCAGGCCCGAACGAAGGAGGCCCGCAGCGGTCTCTGCCGCTTCCTCGCGGTCCTCATCCTCTTCAAGCAGATAGGCGCTGGGGGCATAGCGCGCGAAGCTGAGCACGTTGCCGCCGTTCACCGGATCCAGCGCATGCACCACGGCGTCGAAGAGCCCTGGCGCCAGGCCATCCAGATGGTAGCGTACGGTGATCGCCACGGCCTTCGGGAACATGATCGGGCGCATCACGCCGTCCGGGCCGCGGATGGTGTCGCCGGCGTAGAACTTCTTCACGAAGCCCCGGGTCCGCTTCACTGTGATTGCGTCGATGATCGGATAGAGGAAGTCCGGGCTGAGGTTCGCCGGATCCTGCTTCGCCGCGGCCTTGAAGCGGTCGCGGATGCTGATGATGCCGCGCTGCGCCAGGCGGCTGTCCTGGCGGATGAAGAACCGCTGGAGGTGGAACAGGTCCCACAGGCTGTTATTCACCGGCGTCGCGGTCAGCAGCACCACGTCCTTACGCTGTCCGAAGAGCAGCCGGCGCAACGCAGCTGCGCGATAGGGCGAGTCCGGGTTGCGGTAGTTGTGCGCCTCGTCCACCACGACCAGCGCGTATTCGTCGAGCTCGAAGTTCAGATGCTGGCCCACGGAGTCGGGTCGCAACTGCGGGTCCCGCAGCTGCCGGTCCCGGGCAAGCTGGTCATAGGACACCATCTGCACGAAGCGTCCAATGTTGTGCGCCTCCAGGAACTTCTCCCAGTTGGTGCGCAGTGCCGCGGGGCAGACCAGCAGCGCGCGCTGCCGGTTCTTCGCGCAGGCTTCCAGAATGGCGCCGCCAATGAAGGTCTTCCCGAGGCCGACCTCGTCCGCGACGATGACGCCGCCGAAGTCCTTGAGGATGCGCCGCGCGCGCCAGACGCCGTGCAGCTGGAAGGCGGTCAGCGGGATGTCGCCTTGCTCCTCCCGCTCCTGCTCCAGCTCCTCGCCGTAGAGCTGCCAGAGGATGCGCATGAAGATCAGCCAGGGCGGGAATTCCCCCTCCGGCTCATCGAAGATGGCGGCGAGGTCGAAGGGCACGCCCTCGTCCCACAGCGCGTCGAACCAGGCCTTGGCTTGTGAAAAGAGCGCGGGGTCCCAGCGGCCGAGGTTCAGTTCCAGGTTGGTGGTAAGGCCGGCGCGGGTGAGGTTGGAGGAGCCAGCAATGAGGCCGGGATCCGGACCGTCCAGCAGCGTCGCCTTGGCGTGCAGGAAGGCGCGTTCGTAGCGTCGCGTCTCCAGCGTGCCAGCGCGCAGCATGGCGGCCATGCGGCGCAGGTGGCGGCGCGCCTCGGCGCTGAAGGGCTGGCGGTCGCGTTCGGCGCGCAGCCCGGCTTCCAGCAGCTTCAGGCCCTCCGCAACCTCGCGACGTTCGAAGGCAGCTTGGGGCGGGTCACCGGGCTTGCGAAGATGGCCGCGGGCGAGGCGCAGCGCTTCTGGCTCCGGTTCGGCGCCGATCAGCAGTCGGACACGGCCGGCCTGCTCAAGCCGCTCCGCGATCGCGCCGAAGCCGGCGGGGCTCATGAAGGCGGTCGCGATGCTGATCTCGGTCAGCGCGGGCGACGCATCCGCCGCAGCAGGCGCGGCCCTGGTCGGCGCGTCGGGGATGGCGGCTTTCAGCGCGGCCAGGAGGGTGTTGCCGTCCTGGTTGGTGATGAATTCCGGCTTGCTCATGCGAGCCCCCGCAGGATCGCGACGGTGCGGTCGCGGCGGGCGTTCCAGGCCGCCCATTCCGCGTCGGTCGTCCATTCGTGGAAGGTGTCGAAGATGTGGGTAAGCTGGTCGGTGCTGAGGCCGTAGAGGCGGGCCACCACCGCGTCCAGCTCCTCGATCATCGCCTGCTTTTCGTCCGGCTTCAGCGGACCGTGCTTGACGCCGACGGCCTTCGCCCAATCGGCGAAGCGATCGTCCGGGCATGCGAGGCGGCCTGCGAGCGCCACAACCCGTGCACCGAGACCCTTGCTAGGATCCGCGTCAGGCACCCGGAGGGATTCAAACGCCTCCTCGTCCACGTGCCCTTCAACAAACCGCCGCATCCACCAGTCAGCAGAGATACTGCTCATGACGCCCAGTGCGAACGCCTCGTGCGACTTCGGGTGCGCCACATCGAGCCATAGCAGCCAAGGCGCTGTCTCTACAGTTAGCGCCTGACCCGGGATCAGACTGACAACCAGAGTTCGCAAATTTGTCCGGTTGGTGATGTTGCGGAAGGCCACACGCGGTTGAAGGCATGGGTGCGTCTTCGCATCATCCCGCCACGCCCTCGGCATTGCGCCATATGGCGAGGTGCGCGGCGAGTTCGCGCGCTTCCGCTGCGCAACATCAAGCGCCTGCTTCCGCGTGGTCCAGGCGTAGTAGGAACCTGTATCTGGGGTCCAGATATCAAAGCCCGCACCGCCATAAACTGGCCAGGCATCGCGTACGGTCGGGCTGGCGCCATAGATGCCCTTGTCCCGCGTGGTCTCCACATCAGCATACACACGTCGCACCTTCAGCCGGGGGTGCTCGCTGATCGCGGGCGCCTTCAGCATCGTCTCGATCACCGCGACGGACTTCGCGGCGTCCGCCGTCGGCAGCGTCGGCTGGACGAGGCCCTCGCTGTAGCTCTTAAGCCACTTGCTGGTGCGTTCTGCCATATCGCCGAGGCGGCGTGCCTTGAACTGCGCCTCGCGGTGGTGCTCCGGACGCAAGGTGTAGCGGCAGCCTCCCTCTGCCTGCTTCCCGAGAGAGACCGCGACTAGCGCGATCGGCTTCTGCGGATGAACATCCTTGAACACCCACTCGCCGCGGTTGGTCAGCATTTGCACGTCGACATGCCGGGCGCGCTGGTCGAGGTCCTCGCGCACGGGACGGTTGCCCTTGATCTTGAATGCGTCACCCGGCAGCACTACGCCGTAGCGGCCGCCCTCGGGCGCCAGCACCTGTGCGAAACGCGCCATGAAGGCGCGGAAGAGATCCGGGTGACCGGTGTTCATGCCCGGCAGGGCGCGCACCGCGTCACGCAGCGCTTCGCTCTCGGCCCGCTCCTCCTCCTCGATCGCGACCAGGTCCGGCCTAGCCTTCTCCATCTTGCGGATGAAAGCGTCCCGCTCGTCCGTGTCCTTGATGCCGCGCAGACCGGGGAAGTGGCGCGCCCAGAACTCATGCTTCTCGACGCGGAGCTTCTCCCACGGCGGGTTGCCAATGATGACGTCGAAGCCGGCCTGTGGGCGGAGGAACACCTCGGGGAACGCTGCCGGAAGATGCAGCGGCTTCACAGCGGCCACCGCCTCGCAGATCTGGGCGTAAACCCGCGTCCCGCGGAGATCGGGGGGGCGCCCCGCTTTCGCACACTTCGCGATCTCCTCGTTGGCGGCCAGCCGGAACTGCGAGTGCCCCGCCGAGACCGCGGTGGCCGCATCGAACAGCGACACCGCCGCAGCTACCGCATCCCGGGCCGCGACGTAGGCCCGCCTTGCCTCGGAAATGTCCTGCGGAGTTGCGTCCGAAATACGCGCGAGACGAACCAGGTGGGGCGCTGCTGCCTTGAGCATGTCGGCCGGCTCGACCGCAAGGCCCACGCCCGCCAGCGCGGTCAACCCGGCCTTCGCATCGCGCAGCGTCGCCATGCCGACTAGCGCGTTGCCCGTCACCAACCGATGATCAAGCAAGCTGAGCGGCAGTCCCGGCACGAAAGTGTGGATCCAGATGGACAGCCGTGCGAGCTCGACCGCCAGCGGGTTCAGGTCCACCCCATAAATGCAACGGCGGGCAATGAGGCGGCGAAGAAGCTGCCCGTCCTCGATCTGGTGCACGCCCTCCAGACCTAGTTTCTTCAGCTCAGTCTCAGCAGCCGCGCGCAGGGTCGCAAGCTCCGCCATCACCCCCGGCAGCTTGCGTTTGTGATCTGCGAGGATGGCGGAGAGCGCGCGCTCGACCCGGTCCACGGCCGCGACCAGGAAATGCCCGCTACCCATGGCGATGTCAGCGACGCGGATATCGAAGAAGGCTTCCGCCGCCTCGGTGTCGTCCAGCGTGGCGAGGCGCTTGGTATGCGCCTCCAGGGCACGTTCCAATGCCGTGTCGAGCAGGTGATCGACCGCGAAGTTCGGTGTGAAGTAGCTGCCCGAGGATTTCCGCGCACCCGACCGGTTATGCAGGTAGATGGCGCCCTTCGCGACCTCCACCGTATCCCTGGCCTTGGCGGGCACGTAGACGAAGTCCTTGCCCTGCTTCTTCAGGGCGAGGTCGGTGTCAGCGACGGCGAGCTCTGATTCCAGCAGACCTTCATAGATGGTGCCGAACTCCCGCACGCGCAGGCTGCGGAAGTCCACCGGACCTGCGCCCGGGCTGCCGAGGTCGCGGCCCTCGTCCAGCAGCAGGCCGCGCAGGACAGGCTCGAACACGGTATCGGGGAGAGTAATGCGCGCGAGGGCCGCACCCGCCTTCGAGATAGCGGCATCGGTCTCGAACAGCCCGCCGCCATAGGCTGGTACACCGAGCGCGGCATCGCCCTCCCGCACCGCGTCGAATAGGCGGGTCACCTCCTGCCAGAGATGCGTGCCAGGCCCTGGGGCGGCCGTCTTCGCCGCCAACTCGAGCGCCTTCGTCTTCAGCGCGCGATGACGGTAGGCCTCGTTCGTGGTAAAGGGCAGCAGGTCCCGATCTTCGGCATAGGCAATGAAGAGCAGCCGGAAGAGCACGGTCAGCGCCATAGCGTAGGTGAGGCGCAGCTCATCCGCGGTGAAGGACTTCAAGCCGCGCGCCTTGGCGATGCCGGTGGCGAGGCCTGGGATGACGCGGTCGTAGATCCGCTCCCGCAGCCGCACTGCCAAGTCGGATGCGAAGCGCTTGGAGCTGTCGAGCAGCTCCTCCAGCGTGCCATTGGGCTTCAGAGCGTCTACCGAGAAGATCAGCCAGAGCAGGGCAGCCTGGTCCTGGCGCATCAGGCCGGTGCGCAACTCGATCCAGGTCTCGGTGCGGCCGCGGCGGCCTACGCCAACGCCGAGCTCGACGGGGTAGAGCCGCACCCGATCGCCCTGCACAACGACGACCCAGGGCAGATTGCGCTGATCCGCCATGGCCAGCGCCCAGGAGACAGGGGAGAGGTTCTGAAAGCGGGGCGCGGCTCCCTCAGGCGTCTCACCGGCGTCGAGCAACACGGCCACGGCCCGGTCGCGCGACCCGGTGCGCAGCAGGCTGGTGACACCGTCCGCCTTCTCGATGCCGAAGCCAAGACGGCGCAGCAGGTCCATGCCGGCGGCACCAAGGACGGGCGCAGCCTTGGCTTGCGCGCCGGTCAGATTGAGCCGGGGGTCACGGTCCGGGTGCCGCAAGATATGGTCCGCTAGCAAGCCCTCATTGCGGATGCCCGGAAGCTCCGTTTCCAAGCTCGGCAGCGCATCGTGCAAGAAGCGGAGCGCGGCATTCCGGTCCGGCTCGCCAAGGGCGCGGATGCAGAGCCGCTCCGCCTGCTTCGCTTCAATGCGGCGGATCGGCGGATCGTCGCCGGCGGGACCGCAGATGACCGCGGTGTCGCCGCGGAGGGCGATGGCGAGCAGTGGCGCGGCGCGGCCACCGAGGCGGTCCTTCCAGACCTGCCGGAGCGCGGTGACCTTGGGCTCCGTCGCGGCGTCGAGCACCAGCACCTCGAGGCCCAGGTTGCCCTGGCCCAGGTGCAGGCCGCGCAGCGTCAGCCCTTCCGGCAGCGCGAGCGTGACGCGGCGCGGCACGTAGTCGTCGAGGAAGTTCATCATCTTGTGCTTTCGGGGGACGAGGTTGCTGAAGGAGCGGATGCGCGCGACGCCCCGGCATGGGCGCCGCGCAGCACCCCGTCAGGCCGCGGCCCGTCCTTCTTTCAGCAGCGCCGTCTCGAACTGGCTGACCGCGAAGCCATAAGAGGCTTCGTTCTTACCGAGCTTCTGCGGATCAAAGCGGGACATCTCCAGCACCAGCTTGTAGTTCTGCGCGATGTCCTTCAGGTGCCGGTCGAGGAAGCTGGTCGGATCGGTGCACCAGACGACCTTGCCGTCCTTCACCGTCATCAGGGCGCGCAGGCCCCAGACCAGCGGCATGATCAGCCCGTCCGGGTAGCTGTAGTCCACCTCCTGCTCGGTGAAATGCGTCTCCGGTTGGGTGCGCATGTACTTGCGGTTCTTGTCGGCCTTCTTCGTCGGGTCGTACATGCGCACGATGCCGATGCGGCCGAAGTGGCCGCCGGCCGCGTTGTAGGCGGCGGGGAAGTCCGCGTAGATCTTGTCGTAGAGCGCCGGAAGATCGCCGAGCACCGCGATCGCACTGCGGACGGCGTCGTTGTTCAGCGCGTGCAGCGGACCATCGGCGGCGCGGGTCGAGACATTCGCATCGCTCATCAGGTCGTCGAAGAGCTTCGCGCACTCACCCTTGTTGCGATAGATGTTCTGCGGCGCCGGCGCCTTGACCGGCAGGCCAGGCAGCAGCGACAGCGGGATCCATGCGAGGGCGACGATATCGCGCACCTTCACGTCGCCGCCCGCCATGTTGGACTTCCATTCGATCCGGTCGCGGACACTCGGCGGGAGGGCGGCCTTGATGGCGTCGTAGAAGCCCTTCTGGTTGGCCTTCGTCTCCAGCGTCAGCTCCGCGTTGTTGTTGCGGGCAGCGCAGATCTCAAGCAGCTCGGAGCGGAAGTCCGAGACCACGGCATCATCTTCAAGATCGGCCGGCACCAGGACTTCCACGGGGACGAGGAAGTTGAGTTCGTCACGCACCGCCTCGATCGCCTCGCGGTTGGCCCGCCAGGCGTCCTTGAAGGTCTCCCAATTCTTGATCTTCTTTGCGGCCTTCTCGTCGTTCAGCGCGGTGGTCAGGATGTGCGTGCCGATCCCGAGCATGTTGTGGCCGCCGTCCAGAATGCCCTCCGTCGTCGGGTCGGCGAAGCGGACCTCGTAGCGCTGGCGCTGGAGCGCCTCGTATTCCGAGGAGCCGATCAGCACGCCCTTGGTCTTGAACGGGAAGATGTCGGGGTCGCGCTTGATGCTCTCAACGATCGCCTCGGTAACCTGGCCCCACTTGGCCGAGCGCGGGTTGGCGTCGAGGTCCACCGAGTCGAACAGCGTCAGCAGGCTCTTCGCCTGGACGAAGCCAACGAGGCGCTTCACGGAGCCATGCGTCTGCTCCGCCACATGCTCGTACTTGATGATGATCTTGCTGGGCTTCATAGCCGGTCTCTCCTTCAGATGAGGAGAACCGGATCCGGCACGGGCTTCCCTTACGGGACAGCACGACCTCCGCGGCACTAGCCGCCTGGACCGAACCAGCCACCATCCGGCGGCAACCAACACCAGAACCGCTTCTCAGGGTTCTTCGCAGCTCCTTTTCAGGAGCATGGAGTTGATATCTGGCCGGCGATGTTCGCGTCAATCAGAATTTGTTGCCAAGCCGTGGTGGGTGGTCCGAAGCCGCCCGGACGCGATGCTCGAACTGCCTCGCCCACTCCACCGGGAACGGCTTCATCAGCGCAGGCAGCGTCATCCCCTCCGGCTGCCGCCCATCCAGGATCGCCTCCACGATGTCCGGCGCGAGCAGCGTTAGCTGGAGCAACCGCCCCAGATACCCCCGGTCGATCTTTTCGGCCGCGGCCATCTCGCTGATGGAGGCATAGCGCCCCTGGTCCAGCAGCTTGCGGTAGCGGAAGCCCCGCGCCAGCGCCTTCACCAGCGCCGGATCGGCGCGGCAGGACAGCACGGTGACGCCGGGCGCCCCCTCCGGCGCCACCACCCGCTTCCGCCCGCCGCGGCGGCGGATGGCCAGCGGGACGTGCACGGTGAGGCTGCTCATGCCGCCCTCCGCAGATCCTGCACGAGGCTGGCCAACCCCTCCAGCCGCAGCCGGATTGCAGCGCCGGCCGGGCTGACATCCACCCGCTCCACCGACAGCCGGACGATCCGCGCCTGCTCGGCCGGAAACAGCTCCTCCCAGAGTGGGTCCAGCCGTTCCAGCGCGGCCAGGGTCTCGACCTCGGTGATTTCGGGCGCCTCGGCCCGGGCGGCGCGCCAGGTGCCCACCACCACCTCCGGCTGGCGCAGCAGCGCGCGCAGCTGCGCCACCACCGCGCTCTCGATCTCGCCGGCGGGCAGGCGCCGCACCGGGCAGTCGCTGCGCGCGCCCTTCATCACGGCTTGGGCAACGTAATAGCGATAGAGCTTGCCCCGCCGCCGCGTCTGCGAGGGCGACATGGCGCGGCCATCCGGGCCAAAGATCAGGCCGCGCAGCAGGGCCGGGCTCTGCCGCCGGTTCTGGTTGGCGCGGCTGGCTGCCGGGGTGTTGATGATGGCCTGCACCTCATCCCACAGCGCCCGCGGCAGGATGGCCGGATGCGCGCCGGGATAGGCCTGGCCCTTGTGGGTGACTTCGCCGATGCTGATGCGGTTGTGCAGCAGCCGATAGAGCGAACCCTTGTCAAAGGGCCGGCCGCTCTTGCTCCGCACCCCCTCGGCGGCGAGTTGGCGCAGCGTGGCAAAGCCGGAGCGGGTTTCGGCGAAGAGAGAAAAGATCCT
>NZ_GG770777.1:226977-229205 GCF_000164635.1 Pseudoroseomonas cervicalis ATCC 49957
ATCGCCTGGCAGAGCACCGGGCCGCACACGCCCGAGCAGGGCCGCGCCGCCGCCGCCGGCTGGCTGGCCCACAGCACCCGCCCCACCGGCCTGCTGCTCGGCAGCGGCGCGCTGCTCGCCGGCTTCCTGGAGGGCGTGCGCGAGGCGGGGCTGCGCGTGCCGGAGGATCTCTCGCTGGTGGCCTTCGACGATGTCGGGCCGCTGCACCTGTTCAACCCGCCGATCACCGCCATCCGCCAGCCGGTGGCCGAGTTCGGACGGCGCGGCGTCGCCCTGCTGCGCGCCCGGCTGGAGAACCCCGGCCAGGCCGAGGGCAGCGCGCCGCCCATCCGGCTTCCGGTGGAGCTGGTGGAGCGGCACTCCGTCGCGCCGCCACCCGCACCGGGCCAGGCACCGGCGGTCTCCTCTTCCTGCGGCTTCATAGGGAAAGCCAACCGCACATGACCAAGACGAAGGTGCTGCTCGTCGGCGAAAGCTGGGCGACCTCCGCCACCCACTACAAGGGCTTCGACCAGTTTGGCAGCGTCACCTTCCACCTGGGCGCTGAGCCCCTGGTGGCCGCGCTGCGCGACAGCCCCTTCGAGCTGACCTACATGCCGGCGCATGAGGCGGCGCAGGGCTTCCCCTTCGCGGCGGAGGGGCTGGCCGGCTACGACGTCATCCTGCTCTCCGACATCGGCGCCAACACGCTGCTGCTGCCGCCCGAGGTGTGGCTGCAGGGCCGCCCCGTGCCCAACCGCCTCAAGCTGATCCGCGACTGGACGGAGCGGGGAGGGGGGCTCGCCATGATCGGCGGCTATTTCAGCTTCCAGGGCATCGACGGCCGTGCCCGCTGGCGGCGCACGCCGGTCGAGGACGCGCTGCCGGTGACCTGCCTGCCCTATGACGACCGGCTGGAAGTGCCGGAGGGCTTCGTGGCCGAGCTGGCGCCGGGCGCCGCCGGGCACCCCATCTTCCGCGGCGTGCCGCAGCCGCTGCCGCTGCTGCTCGGCGCCAACGAGGTGGTGGCCCGGCCCGGCGCCGAGGTGCTGGCCCGCCTGCCGGAGAGCGAGGGCGGCCACCCGCTGCTGGTCACCGGCCGGCACGGCGCCGGGCGGACCCTGGCCTGGACCTCCGACATCGGCCCGCACTGGCTGCCACAGCCCTTCGTCGACTGGGAGGGCTATGGCACGCTGTGGCGCAACATGCTGGGCTGGCTGGCGGGGCGCGACGCCTGATGCCCGCCCAGCCGGTCTTCCGCCCCCGCGCCAACGCGATCGAGACGCTGTTCGGCCGCCGCAAGGCCGTGATCGGCGTCATCCACTCGCTCCCCCTGCCTGGGGCGCCCGAGTATGACGGGCAGCCGATGGCGGAGATCGTCGACTTCGCCGTGGCCGAGGCGCTGCGCTACCGCGATGGCGGGGTGGACGGGCTGATCGTCGAGAACCACGGCGACATCCCCTTCAGCAAGCCCGAGCATCTGGGCCCCGAGACCGCCGCCGGCATGGCGGTGATGACCGAGGCGGTGCGCCGCGCCAGCGGCCTGACCGTCGGCGTCAACGTGCTGGCCAATGGCGCCATCCAGGCCCTGGCGGTGGCCAAGGCGGCGGGGGCCGCCTTCATCCGGGTCAACCAGTGGGCCAATGCCTATGTGGCCAATGAGGGCTTCGTCGAAGGCCCCGCCGCCGCCGCCACGCGCTACCGCGCCTGGCTGCGGGCGCGGGAGGTGAAGATCTTCGCCGATGTCCACGTCAAGCATGGCGCCCATGCGCTGACCGCCGACCGCTCGATCCCCGAGCTGGCGCGGGACGTGGAGTTCTTCGACGCCGATGTGGCCATCGCCACGGGCCAGCGTACCGGCGATTCCGCCAGCATGGAGGAGCTCTCCACCATCGCCTCCGGCACCGCGCTGCCGGTCGCGGTCGGCTCGGGCGTGACGCCGGACAATGTGGGCGACATCCTCACCGTCGCCGATGCCGTCATCGTCGCCAGCTACCTCAAGCGGGACGGCGTGTGGTGGAACCCGGTCGATCCCGAGCGGCTGCGGGTGTTCATGGCGGCGGTGGAGCGCGCCCGGACATGAGCCGCCTCCTCGTCCTCGGCAATGCCGGCATCGACTTGCTCTGTCCGGTGCCGCATCTGCCGCGGCCGGGGGAAACACTGGTGGCGCGCGGCGCGTCGCGCGCGCCGGGCGGCAAGGGGCTGAACCAGGCGGTGGTGGCGGCCCGGGCCGGCGCCGCCGTGCATCT
>NZ_GG770777.1:230585-232568 GCF_000164635.1 Pseudoroseomonas cervicalis ATCC 49957
CGCCCTGGCGGCGCGGATCGCCGCCTACCGCGCGGCGCGCGACAACGCCATGCCCCCCGAGGGAACCGCCCCATGCGCATGATCGCCGGCCGGCTGCTGGCACTGCTGCCCGTGCTGTTCGGGCTCTGCGTGCTCTCCTTCGCCCTGCTGGCCAGCGTGCCGGGCGACCCGGTGACCGCCATGCTGGGGCTGGAGGCCGACCCCGCCGCCATCGCCGCGCTGCGCGCCAAGTATGCGCTGGACGACCCGCTGCCGCTGCGCTTCCTCGCCTGGTTCTGGCAGGTGCTGCAGGGCGATCTCGGCCGCTCCATCCAGACCGGCCGCCCCGTGCTGGCGATGATCGGCGCCGCGCTGGTGCCGACGCTGCAACTGGCGCTGGCGGCGCTGCTGGTCTCGCTCGTCATCGCCATCCCCGCCGGCGTGGTGGCGGCGACGCGGCGCAACGGCGCGGCGGATTTCGCCGCCACGCTGCTGGCGCTGTGTGGCCTGTCGCTGCCCAGCTTCTGGCTCGGCATCCTGCTGATCATGGGCTTTTCCATCGCGCTGCCGGTGCTGCCCTCCTCCGGCCACGCGCCGCTGCTGGCCGACCCGGGGGAGGCGCTGCGCCACCTCGCTTTGCCTGCGCTGACGCTGGGCGCCGCCATGGCCGCCGCCACCATGCGGATGACGCGCGCCGCGATGATCGAGGTGCTCTCGGCCGACTACATCCGCACCGCCCGCGCCAAGGGGTTGCCGGCACGCCGGGTCGTCTGGCGGCACGCGCTGCGCAACGCGCTGATGCCGGTGGTCACGCTGGTGGGGCTGCAGCTCGGCCAGCTCATGGGCGGCGTGGTGGTCACCGAGAGCGTGTTCTCCTGGCCCGGCATCGGCAAGCTGACGGTCGATGCCATCTTCGCCCGCGACTACCCCGTGGTGCAGGGCGCCATCCTGGTGACGGCGACGCTGTTCGTGCTGATCAACCTGGCGACCGACCTGCTCTACACCGTGCTCGACCCGCGCCTGCGGAGCCGCGCATGAGCGCCGCCGCCCCGGCGGGCACCGGCCTGGTGCCCCGCGCCGCCTTCTGGCGCCGCCTGCTGCGCGACCCGCGCGCGCTGCTCGGCCTCGGCCTCGTCGCGCTGGCCCTGCTCGGCGCCCTGCTGGCGCCGCTGCTGCCGCTGCCGGGGCCGGAGGCGCCGGACTTCCTGGCCACCCTCGCGCCGCCCGGCGCCGGCCATCCGCTGGGCACCGACGATCTGGGCCGGGACACGCTGTCGCGCATCCTGGCGGGCGCGCAGGTCTCGCTGCTGGTGGGGCTGTGCAGCGTCGGCGCGGCGCTGCTGCTGGGGGGGGCCATCGGGCTGTTCGCCGGCTTCCTCGGCGGCTGGGTGGACCTCGTGCTGATGCGGCTGATGGACGTGCTGCTGGCCTTCCCGGGCATCCTGCTGGCGCTGGGCATCACCGCGGCCCTCGGCGCCTCGCTGGGCAACACCATCCTGGCCATCGCCGCCGTCAACCTGCCGGTGATGGCGCGGGTGGCGCGCGGCCAGGCGCTGGCGCTGCGCGGGCTGGACTATGTGCGCGCGCAGCAGGCGCTGGGCTTCGGGCCGATGACCATCCTGTGGCGCGCCGTGCTGCCCAACGCGCTGTCGCCCATCCTGGTGCAGGGCTCGGTGCTGCTGGCCTCCTCCATCATCACCGAATCCTACCTCTCCTTCCTGGGCCTTGGCGTGCAGCCGCCCACCCCGAGCTGGGGCAACATGCTGCGCGACGCCATCGGCTTCCTGGACCAGGCGCCCTGGCTCGCCTGGTTTCCTGGCCTCGCCATCTTCCTCACCGTGCTGGGCTTCAACCTGCTCGGCGACGGGGTGCGCGACCGGCTGGACCCGCGTGACTGACGCTTCTCCCGTCCTTCCCCCGCTGCGCCGGAGGTTTCGCATGCCCGCCCTGACCGATCCTTCCCGCCCTGGCCGCGCCCTGCTGGGCCGCCGCGCCCTGCTGGCC
>NZ_GG770777.1:233242-253105 GCF_000164635.1 Pseudoroseomonas cervicalis ATCC 49957
CGCGCTGCCCGCCGCCCTCGCGGCCCCGGCCGCCCGCGCCCAGGGCGCGGCGCGCACCCTGGCCATCGGCGTGGTTTCGGACCCGGTGACGCTGGACCCCGCCTTCTCGGGCTCCTTCTTCGAGAATCAGGTGCTCTACAACCTGCACGAGACGCTGCTGGTGGCGGCGCCCGATGGCAGCATCACGCCCGGCCTCGCCCAGCACGAGCAGCGGGACCCGCTGACCCATGCCTTCACCCTGCGCGAGGGCCTCACCTTCCACGATGGCACCCCGCTCGACGCCGCTGCCGCCAAGGCCAATATCGACCGCTACCTCGACCCCGCCACCGGCTCGATCCGGCGCAGCGAGTTCGGCCCGGTGCGCGAGGTCGCCGTCACCGGGCCGCGGCAGTTCGAGATCCGGCTCTCGTCACCCTATGCGCCGTTGCCGCTGGTGCTGACCAACCGCGCCGGCATGATGGTCTCGCCCACGGCGGTGGCCGCGCTGGGCGCCGATTTCGCCGCCCGCGCCGTGGGCTGCGGCCCCTGGAAGCTGGCGAGCTGGACCAAGAATTCCGAGCTGGTGCTGGAGAAGTTCGCCGGCTACTGGCGCGGCCAGGAGCATGGCTTCGACCGCCTGCTCTACCGCCCGCTGCCGGACGAGACGGTGCGCCTGGCCAACCTGCGCAGCAACACGCTGCAGCTGATCGACAGCGTGCCGCCGCAGGCGGTGACGGCGCTGGGGCGCGAGACGGCGCTGCGCGTCTCGCAGACGCCGAGCCTCGGCTTCAACGCCTTCGCCTTCAACTGCACCCGCGCGCCCTTCAACGACGCGCGCCTGCGCCGGGCCTTCACCGCCGCGGTCGACCTGGAGGTGATCCAGCGCGTCGTCTACTTCAACACGGGCCGGCCCGCGGCCGGGCCGCTCTCGCCGGCTGTATCCTGGGCCTATGACGAGGCCCTGCCGCTGCGCGGCGGCAAGCCGGAGGAGGCGAAGGCTCTGCTGCGGCAGGCGGGCGCCGCCGAGCCGGTGCCGGTCACCATCACCGTCACCAACTCGCCGGCGATGCTGCGCATCGCGCAGATCCTGCAGGCCCAGGCGGGTGCGGCCGGCTTCAAGGTGGAGGTGCGGCAGATCGACCCGACCAGTCTGATCACCGTGCTGCGCCAGCGCGACTTCGACCTGTGCATGGCCCCCTGGTCCGGCCGCTACGACCCGGACGGCAACATGTTCAACTACTTCACCCAGGATGGCCCGAACAACTTCGCCGGCTATGCCAGCGAGCCGGTGACGGCGCTGCTGCGGCAGGCCCGCTCGGTCTCGGGGCAGGCGGAGCGCGCGGCGCTCTACCGGCAGGCGCAGCGCCTGCTGGCCGAGGATGCACCGATGCTGTTCCTGCACTTCGATGCCATCCTGCAGGCCGCCAGCGCGCGGCTGCGCTGGACGCAGTATCCGGACGCCGTGTTCCGCCTCTACGACGCCCGTCTCGGCTGAGGCGCCCGGCACCGCGCCCGCCCCCGTGAGGGGCCGGGCGCGGTGCCGGCCATGATGGCGCTGATCCCTGCCTCGCGGACACCACGGCGGCGCAGCAGCGGAAACGCCTTCTTGTCGATCTGTGGGCTTGAATCGGCGAGGCCTGCTTCGATGCCCTCCTCGCCGTCATCCATGGCGTAGTGGGGCAGGGGAAGGCAGCGTGGAACCAGCCACTGCCGGGCCTGCATGAAAACCTCACGGAAAACCACAAGGAAACCGTGATGCTCAGGGCATGATCGCGGAGGCCCCGGCCACAGCGATCTCCTCCTCGCCCATGCCGCGCCGGCAATGGGATAAGGCAATACATTGCCCTGCCGCCAGCCCCGCCTCCCGCAGCAGGTAATGGCGTAACGCACAGAAGGCGCTGAACTCGGCCCCGCACCAGGCAAAGATCTCACGCCTCTCGGCGGGGAGCGTCAGCCGCCGTGCCGCCTCCACCAGCAGGGGCGTACTGCCCGGGGCAGCAGCGCCGCGATGCAGCCAATGCAGTTCCACGCCGTGCGGGCGGGCGATCTCCTGCTCCTCCTCCGGCCCGGCGATTTCAGCCAGCGCCACGCCGCGCGCCGTAGGCGGCAGCCCTTCCAGGATGCGGGCCATGCCAGGCAGCCCTGTCTCATCGCCTGCCAGAAAGGACCAGCCGGCCGGGCGCGGGCCATGCGCCGCCGGGCCGAGCAGCCCGACCCTGTCCCCCGGCTCCGCCTGCAAGGCCCAGCCTATCCCTGGCCCGACCCCGGCATGGCGGACGAAGTCGATCCCGACCAGGCCCGCCATCGCGTCGATACGGCGGAGGGTGTAGATGCGCGAGGCCAGCCGACCCGCCGCCGGCCACAGGATGCGCCCGTTGTCGCCGAGCCGTGGCCATTCAGGGGCGGTGTTCTCCTTGGCCTGGAAGAGCAGCCGGACATGCAACTGGTCCGGCGCGTCAGAGCGCGCGAGGTCGTGGCCGGCGAAGGTGATGCGGCGTACCCTCGGCGTCACGTCGCGCACCTGCCGGACGGTGAGGACGCGCAGGTCCGGTGGCAGCACCGCCCCGGCGCTGTCGCCGCTCCAGTCGATCACCAGCGCCTCGTCCCGCGCGACGAATTCGATCAGGCTGGTCAGATCGTGCTTGAGCCGGTTGAAGGCAGGGCCGGTCGGCGCCTCGACGGTGATGTCGAGCCGCCCCGCCTCCGGCACCAGATGGCCGTGGCCGCCAAAGGGCGAGATGACGGCGTAACCGCCGGGCAGGGGCTGCAGCGTGAGGTGATGCGCCGCCAGCGAGGTCACGATGCGCTCCAGGTAATCGGCGATCCGGGGGAAGGGGATGCTGGTCCGGGCGTGGAAGCGGGGCATGGGTGTCTTTGCGGTCAGGGGGCAGGACAGGCTCGCCCAGAGCGGGCCGGGCAGGGGCCGCGCCAGGAAGCGGGTGTTGAGGAGGCCGAGCGTCTCGCCGGGGTCGCGGTCATGGAAAAGGGCCGGGTGCGGCCACCGCGCCGCAGCCTCGATGAACAGCAGGTTGAGCGGGCGGATGGAGACGATCCCGCTCCAGATGCCATGGACGCGGCCATCCCGGATGGCCGGGCAGCAGGGGGCAGGCCTGGCCGGACGGCCAGGCGGCGCAGCCCCGCGCGCGCCGCCTGCGGGTCCAGCCCCGGGCCGATGGCCGGGCGCAGGCCGGGGGGCATAGGCGCCGCCGGTGGCGATATAGGCCTCCGGTGCCTCGGCGATCAGCTGTTCGGGCGATAGCTTGGCGAACCAGCGCTCCCCCGCCGCCGCGGGCACCCGCCCGCCGGCCGCTCAGCAGCACTCATCATAGGTCGATTGCACTTCGAGATAGGTCGGGCAGGGCGCCACAGACGCCAGCCGTGCCGAAACCGTGCCGAGGCGCTGGCGCACGAACGCCGTGAAGGCTTCGGCCTCGGCCTCGCGGCCCAGCAGCGTGCCCCACAGGGTCATCAGCCGGACCAGGCTGCCTGCCGGATCCTCGGCGGCACCCGTGGCATCGGGCCGGTTGGCATCGGCGCTGCTGAAGACGGCCGGGATGCCGGCCGCGGCCAATTGGCGCAGCAGCAGGCTGCCGCCCAGATCCGGTTCGGCCTGGGCGGTCGCCACCACAAGGTCTGGCGCCAGGGCGAGGATCGCTTCCAGGGAGCGGGACTCTGGCGCCACGCCGCCGACCACGGGGATCGGCCCGCCGCCGGGGGGGGGCGTATCGTAGGTGCGGCGGAGCAGGTCGCTGTCGAGCAACTCTGCCCCCGCCCAGCCGGCGACGAGGCTGGCCGAGTTCGGATGCAGCAGCGCCATGCTCACGATATCCCGCGCATCGAGCAGGAGGATCCGCTGCGGCCGGCGTGGGAGCACCACGCCACGGCCGAGCATGTCGGTGACGCGAAGCCCACCCGGCGGCGCGGCGGCAGCGAGGAACGGTACGGCGAGCAGGGCCGCCAGGCGCTCCTCGAGTTCCGGCGCACCTACAACTCGACCTGGCTCATTGAGCGGCTCGGGTTCAGGCCACCGGGCGCCGTCCGTCAGGATCAGCTTTCACCCGCGGCGCTCGCCGCTTAGGCTTCACCCAGGTGTCTCAACAACCGAGCGCGGTACACGAGCCTAGCGACGGTTCATCCCCGCGCCTGCGGGGAACACCCGCACGACGCCCGGCAACTGCTGGTCGGGCACGGTTCATCCCCGCGCCTGCGGGGAACACATGTTCGGCCAGCCCTCTCGCACCCCGTTCGACGGTTCATCCCCGCGCCTGCGGGGAACACAGCCGGTCATCCCAGCCCGGCCAGGCATCGGCCGGTTCATCCCCGCGCCTGCGGGGAACACTAGATCGCCGCGGCGCTGCAAGACTTCGGCCACGGTTCATCCCCGCGCCTGCGGGGAACACCTCCAGGATCACGCGCCGCTTGCGCTCGGTATCGGTTCATCCCCGCGCCTGCGGGGAACACGTCTGCGCGATCCCCTCGGCCGACGACATGTGCGGTTCATCCCCGCGCCTGCGGGGAACACTTACGGGCCATCAGGTGGATCAGCTCGACCGTCGGTTCATCCCCGCGCCTGCGGGGAACACGGGAGGCCAGGGGCTCGGAGAATCCTGGAAAGCGGTTCATCCCCGCGCCTGCGGGGAACACAGCGCGGCGACCTGGATGATGGGGAGCTTCGCCGGTTCATCCCCGCGCCTGCGGGGAACACGCTGTCGCTAACCACTATAAGGTGCCGGTAGACGGTTCATCCCCGCGCCTGCGGGGAACACTAGATAGCGGATATCAAGCGAAGCTGGATGCGCGGTTCATCCCCGCGCCTGCGGGGAACACACACCAACCTCCTGCAAGGCACGGATGAATGGCGGTTCATCCCCGCGCCTGCGGGGAACACTTGGTTGTCCTCGACAATGAGCCCCTGTGCCGCGGTTCATCCCCGCGCCTGCGGGGAACACGGTCCGCACATTCGACGCGACGGACAGGCCGCCGGTTCATCCCCGCGCCTGCGGGGAACACCATAAGCCGAAGAGGCTGGCCCGCCTCGGGTCCGGTTCATCCCCGCGCCTGCGGGGAACACATGGGCAAGCGCCGGCATCCGATGCTGCTGAACGGTTCATCCCCGCGCCTGCGGGGAACACGCTCAGCGTGTGGCCGGGTTCACTGATCCGTTCGGTTCATCCCCGCGCCTGCGGGGAACACAGGTGACGCCAGTTGTAGCGGTCGAAGGCGACCGGTTCATCCCCGCGCCTGCGGGGAACACTGGGGCTGCACCTTCAGGGAGAAGAACTTCCCCTGGTTCATCCCCGCGCCTGCGGGGAACACTCAATCCGGCCGCGGCTTTTGCCCTTCGACAGCGGTTCATCCCCGCGCCTGCGGGGAACACAGCTCATGGTTGGCGCGCGCCAAGTCCTCCACCGGTTCATCCCCGCGCCTGCGGGGAACACTCGGCTGAGGGCAGCAGAAATGACGGTGACGACGGTTCATCCCCGCGCCTGCGGGGAACACGCGCGCAGGGCAGCGACCCCGGCGAGCGTGGTCGGTTCATCCCCGCGCCTGCGGGGAACACGATAGGTTGAGCAGGCAGATGGTCGCCTCTGCCGGTTCATCCCCGCGCCTGCGGGGAACACCACGCGTTCGCGTCGAACAGTTCCCCGAACACCGGTTCATCCCCGCGCCTGCGGGGAACACCGCGAAAGCATAGATCAAGCGACGGAGCCACACGGTTCATCCCCGCGCCTGCGGGGAACACCAACGGGATCGAGGTGGACGAACGCGGGCGGGCGGTTCATCCCCGCGCCTGCGGGGAACACGATAGGTTGAGCAGGCAGATGGTCGCCTCGGCCGGTTCATCCCCGCGCCTGCGGGGAACACCGCAAATCCCTGGCCGAACTCCGCGAACCGCTCGGTTCATCCCCGCGCCTGCGGGGAACACGCGTGGTGAGGGGAGCGATGGCGCCCTCCCCGCGGTTCATCCCCGCGCCTGCGGGGAACACAACATATAGGCCACTCACTCTGCAAGGCGGGGCGGTTCATCCCCGCGCCTGCGGGGAACACGCTTTTATCGTTCTAAAACAATCGATTGTGTGCGGTTCATCCCCGCGCCTGCGGGGAACACTGCGCTCGGTATGCCTGGAACGCAAGCAACACCGGTTCATCCCCGCGCCTGCGGGGAACACAGCCACGGCGCTCCACGGCAAAGACGCCAAAGCGGTTCATCCCCGCGCCTGCGGGGAACACAAGCTCCAGGGCGGCGGCGTCCAGTTCGAATACGGTTCATCCCCGCGCCTGCGGGGAACACGCGCTGCCTCCAGTCCCCTGCGTCAACACCTGCGGTTCATCCCCGCGCCTGCGGGGAACACATCTCGTAGGCGGCGGTCAGGAAAGGTTCTTCCGGTTCATCCCCGCGCCTGCGGGGAACACCTGAGCGATTTCTTTCCTTTCGCCGCCGATCGCGGTTCATCCCCGCGCCTGCGGGGAACACGGGGCTTCACGCTGGGCTATTCACCGGATGGTCGGTTCATCCCCGCGCCTGCGGGGAACACTCTTCCTGGAGACTCTTGTAATTCATTCTGTTTTCGGCTGTCAAAGAGCGCACCGTTGCAGAGCCGCTGTTTAGCGGCCTCGTCTGCGAGAGGTAAGGCTCGCCGGGCCGGGCTCTGCTGGCAAGGCGGCTTCTGGGGCAAAACTTACCAGGCGGAAGCCATCAAAATCGATCGGGATGCGGCGATTTTTACCGCTTGTATCAAATTCAAAGCCAGCATCGTTGGGGGCGTCCCAGGCGATCACGGCGTTTCCGTCATCGATATAGGCGCAGACCTGCTCCCAGATCATTTCGCGCACCCGGCGGCCGTGGCTGCCGATATAGACACCCGCGCGGACCTCCAGCAGCCAGACAGCCAAGCGCCCCCGCAAGCGCGGCGGGGCATTCTCAACCACGATGACCAGCATCACTCAGGCCTTCTGGATTGGCGATTGCGATAGGCATCGCCTCTGGGGGTGCCTCGGGCATAGGGAGGCCTCCTGCGGCGAGCACCTGCTCCACCAAAGGGATTAATCGCGACAGGAGGTTGCTGCGCCGAAAGGCATCGCGGCAGGCATGGCGGACAGCAGCGACAGGATTGGTGACGCGTTGCCCATCCAGTGGTCGGCTGTGCTCCACGGCGGAGACCACCCGGAACGCTTCCGGCACCACGGTCTCGAATTTCACAATGTCCGCGATGTCATAGACGAAGCTCTGTGGCTTGCCAGTATGAAGAAAGCCAATGGCAGGCGCATAGCCAGCCGCCAGGATGGCCGCCTCGGTAATGCCGTACAGCGCCGCCGTTGCCGCTGACAGGCAGCGGTTGACCAGATCCGCCCCCGACCAATCCTGCGGATCATAGCGCCGCCCATCCCAGCGGATGTCGTGGCGTTGCGCCAGCAGGCGATACATCTCGCGCACCCGTACCCCTTCAATGCCCCGCAACTGGTCGATGGAGCGCCGGGAGGGCGCCTCCTCGCCGAAGCGCAGCGCATACATCTTGCGCACGACGCGCAGCCTGCTGTCCTCCTCGAGGGCCAGGCGGGCCTGGAGCAGAAGCCGGTCGGCCCGCGCGCCGCCGGGCTGGCCCGCGGCATAAAGCCGCACCCCGGCCTCCCCCACCCAGACGAGCAAAGTGCCCGCTCGGGCAGCCAGCACGACGGCGGCATGGCTGACGCGGGTGCCCGGCTCCAGCATCAGGCACACCAGGCCGCCCACGGGGATATGGGTGCGGATGCCGCCCTCATCGACCAGGACGAAGGCGCCATCCAGCACATCGAGCCTGCCCTTCTCGACAAAGAGAATCGAGGCGCGCTCGCGGATTGGCAAAGGGCGCGGTGGCGGCAAGCCTGGGATTGGCCGGTCGCTCATGCGCGCGCCCTTACACCGCCCGGCGAATCAGCATGAGGCCAAAGCCGAAGCCCCGCGCGCGCCCGAAGCCTTTCGCCTGCGCAGCCAGGAAGCAGGCCGGATCCGTCACGCGCAGCGTGCCCGCGAAATCCATCACCCCAAAAATCGCCGGGGGTGGGGGTGGCTTATCCTTGCCCGGCTCTGGGTTCGGACGTGGCAGACGCAGCCGCTCATAGCCATCCACCACCGGCTCTGCGGCAAGTTCGAAGCCATGCGCCTGGCCCTGCTTGATGAGCCAGGCGCTACCAGCCTGTTGCAGGGCCGCGAAGCGAGCCTCGGCCCGTGCACCGCGTGGTGTGGCGTAGAGCGCGTCCATCACCACGTCATGCCGCTTGCCGCGCTGCCCTGGTGCCTCGCTGCGGGAAATCACCGGGTTGGCGCGCAGCACGAAGTGGAGGCGGTCGCCGGCGGCGAGGTTCGGCGTATAGGGCTGGCTTTCCACCTCCATCAGCGGATGGGGATCCAAGGGCCGGCTGGGCGAGAGCAGCATGAAGCGGCCGTCTCCCTCCTCCCGCCACAGGAAATCGCGCTTCTGCGCAGGATCGCCGGCAAAGAGCGACCAGACGAGGCGATGCCCGGCCGCGACCCGTTCGCCTTTTGCCTCGGGCAGCAGCAGGCGTGCCAGGGCCGCCACGGAGGCATCCTGCCGGAGCCGGGCGCGCGAGAGGAACAGCGTGGTCATGCGCCCTCCTCCAGCCGCAGGACGACCTCGCGCCGCAGGTCGAATTGCCAGGCACTGCGCCGGCGCGGCTGGTCGCGCCGCGTCTCGCTCCGGTCCGGCCGCAACGTGGTGCCCATCGCCGCCCTATCCTCATCCATGGCCACCAGCAGGGGGCGATCCTGCATCCGTGCCAGCGATGCGGCGAAAGCGGCCTCAGGCCCCCCGGTGTGGCGGGCCTGCAAGGCCGCGGGCGCATCGGCCGAGTGCATGTCGAGGTGAGGGGCCAGTGGCAAGCCCAGGGGACAGGACTTACGGCCCAGATAGGTCGTGAAGGCCGGACTCTGCATGGCCGCTGCGATCTCGGCCAGGGGCCAGCGGGGCGCCGGGCCACGCGCCCAGAGCGCGGCCAGGTGCCAGGTTCCTGTCCGGTAGTCCCGCCGGGAGAGGATGGTGTTCAGCTCGGGCGCGGCGAGTTCCGCCGCGCGCGTGGCATGGCGGATCTTGCGGCTGGAGGAGGGCACCTGAGCCGTGTGGTAATCGGCGAAAGGCGTGCCCGCCGAGACACAGAGCAGGGCCAGCCCGTACTCAGCGGCGAGCGTGGCCTGGGCGGCGTCATCCTCGCGCTCCAGGCCGAGACAGGCGCCGACCAGGCCGAGGATGGCCGAGCGGCCGGGCCGGCTCCAGCTCTCCCGCCGCTCGCCCACCGCTGGCGCCCCGAAGGACGCCATGGGCGCGACAAGCGCGAAGGTCAGGAAGGGAGGGGACATGCTCAGTCGCCCACGAAGTCCAGGATGGCGGGCAGGTCGCCCTTGACGCCGACATGGAGGACTTCCGAAGGCTCGGCGCTGCCGCCGTGATAGGCCTTGTCGATCGCCGTGCGGAATTCCTCCAGCTTCGTGACCGAGGCGCCCAGCAGATCCTCATCCTTCACCGGGCGGGCGAAGGCGCCGGCCAGGGTGCGCGGCTGGCGGTCACCCTTCTCGGCCAGGACATAGCCGGCGCGGCCATGGGCGGCGAAGCTGTTCTGCTTGCCGCGCGGCGCCGTGGTGGCCGCGGCCTCGACCAGGGCGCGGATCGCCGTCTTGGCCAAAGCGCTGTCGCCACCAAGATTTTTGACCAGAAGGGTGCGGTCGATGCAGAGATAAAGGTAGAATACGCCCGAGCCGAAGGCCGCCTCGCCAAGGAATCCGGCGCCGGCATCATCGGCGCTCGTCTTCAGGTCATCGACGGCGGTGTAGTAGTCATCCTCCACCACGACCTTGTGGGTGGTGATGGCATGCGCGACCTGGACGGCCGCCTCACGATTATAATCGGGGTCGTCCGCCAGCATGCGGCCGAACATGGCGATATCGGCGGCCGTATCGACACGCCGCAGAAGGTCGGCCTTCTTGGCATCGATTTTCTCGCCGGCCAGCACCTTGTCGGCCAGCGCCAGGGCGGCGGCCTTTTCTTCCGGTGCGATGAAGGCGAGCTGCTCGATCTGGGCGCCTTCTGGCTTGATCTTGCCGAAGACGCCGGCGATCTCGCGCGCCGCCGCCAGCGCCTTGTCCTCGGCCATGCCCTTGGCGAGAAGGTGGTGCAGGATCTCCTCGCCGAAGCGTTGGGTGCGCTGGCCCATATGGCCGGCCAGGGCCGCCGCGAAGACCGGCGAGGTGCGCCAGGCGCGCTTCAGCGCCTGGGAGGAGAGGCGCAGCCGCGTCACGCCGCCCACCACCGCCGTCTTGGGGCGGCCGGTGTCGTCGCGGTTCAGGTTGGCGGGCGGAAAGAAGGTCAGCAGGTGAAGCTGGATGAAGCGGCTCATGCGGCGGTTTCCTTGGCCGTGGCGTGCGGCGCCTCGGCGTCCCAATAGCGGTAGGTCCAGGTGATGCGGGTCTTCTCGGACCAGAAGAACAGGGCCCAGGCGAGGTCGCGGATGTTGGCTTTTCCCCCGGTCAGGGCGAGCAGCCGGCGGAAGCCCGTCAGCAATTCATCCGGTGTTTCGGCTTCCATCAGGCGGCGGAAGCGCAGCGGCTTCATCCGGGCGCTCTCGGGTTTGTCCGGGCTCTCGGGGCCGATGGCGCGGGCCACCCATTGCGGCGCGCTGTTCTCCCGCGCATGGCTGAGCACGGCGGCGACGAGCGCGACTTTTGGCAGATCCTCCTCCGACCGCCCGCCGCAGCGATGGAAGAGATCGAAGGCCGCCGGTTCCTGCATGGCCTCCGCCACGCGGGCGCAGCGGCGCAGCCGGGCCAGGGCGGCGCGGTCCTTCCCGCGCCGGCCGCCCTCGCCGCCCTGGAGGTCATGCCACCATGCGGCGGCGGCATCGGGTGAGAGGCTCATGCGGCTTTCCCTCGTTTGCCTTTGGCTTTGCCAGCGCCTTCCGGCAGTGGCAGATCGAGACGACCGAACAATTCCCCTCCAGCCTTGCCATAGCCGCGCAGGGTGAAGGCGAGGATGCGCTGCGCCTGGGTGATCCGCTGGGCCTGGGTCGCGCCGCTCAGGGGGTCGAGCGGCGCGGCCTCCTGGAACAGGCGGATGGCCGTGTCGCGCAGCAGGGCCAGCCAGACTGGCAGAGCCACCGCCTGACCGGCCGCCTGATCGCCGAGCAGACGGTAGAAACCCGGCTCTGTCGCCGCCCAGAAGCGTTCCCGCAGGGTGGTGAAGAGTTCGGCATCAAGCTTCACCGTGGCACCCTGGCTGAACAGCGCGCCCCGCACCGCCTGGCGCAGCGCCTGGGCCACCGTGTCGGCGCTGTCGATCAGCCGATAGGCCAGATCTTCCTGCGCGTTACGGTCCGGCGCGTGGGGTAGCGGCATCTCGGCCTCGACGAAGCCGCGCGCCTTCATATTGTCCATGTCGTAGCCGGCGACGAGCAGGCGCGTATGAGGTGCCCACATGGCGCTGCCCTCGGCGCGGTCCCGTCGCCAGGTGGCGACCGTGGGCGCCGGATAGCGCAGATCATCCCGTGTATTCGCCACCAGCCCGAGCCAGTGCCGGTAGCCGATCCCCCCCGGCTGCGGATGCACCGGCAGGATCTCACTGCCGGGCTTGACGCGGTATTGCGGCGTCAGGGGATGTTCCTTGCCCCAGAAGGCATAATTCGCGCCGCGCGGGCGCTGCCGCCAGCCCGGCACGGTGATGTCGTCCGGCTGGCCGGTCAGGTCGCAGGTGCCGGGGCTGGCCTCGAAATCAAGGCGGATGCGGCGTGGCATGCCCCACCAGCATTGCAGCGGATGCGCCTCCGCGCCGGGGGTGACGGTGCGGTTGCCCTCGGAGGTGAGGGTGGGCGCCAGCCAGGGGAAGATCCGCGGCAGGTCGGCCGCCGCAGGCTTCTCACCGCAAGGGGTATTGGCCCAGAGCACTTGCCAAAGGGTGGGCGCGTCATGCGGCAGGACGAGCGTGACCATGGGTCCACCGCCCCGCAGGCCGGTGCGGTTGCCCGCACCGCCCGCCGGCGCCCAGTTCTGGAAGGTGTAGAGCGTGATAGCCGCCGTGGCCCGTGACAGGCGCGCGGCCAAACCACGGTGAACCAGCAGATCGGTGTTCTTTTTTACCGTGCTGTCGCCGGGCGCCTCGATCAGCAGACGTTCGATCGGTTCATGATCCGCGGCGAGATCCTCCAGATCCTGGAGAAACCGCGGGCCGGGGCCATCCAGATCGAAGGCATGGGCGAGCGGCGCGAAGGCCGCATCGAGTTCCTCCGGGGTTGGCGGCGTCTCCATCGCATCGGCCCAGGCTTCTTCTGAAGCCGGCGGGCAGGCCACGGCCAGCAGGCCGATCAGCATTTCATGCGAGGCGATGCGGAAATCGGCACGGGGCCAGTCAAAGGCGAGGATGGGGTCTGTCGCGTGGTGTTCCGTGATTTGCGCGGGGCGTATCAGTTTTAAACCGGAACGATAGCGCGCGGGGATCCACGGGTCGCGCACAAGATTGAGCGACATGGGAGGCTCCTAAGCATGTGGACATGCGTGTGGAGAGAAGAGTGAATCTCGCTCTGACTGATCAGGGTCGAGGCGGATTTTTTCTTCTTGCTACAGGGCTATGCGGGGAATCCTATAGGGTTCATCGGTGCAGAGGCTGGCTCTTTTTTCTATCGCTTGCCGCAGAGAGTGCCGCCCGTATCTTGGCGGATGGGGCAGAACTCACACCATCATCCATTCCGGATGCGTGTCAAGTGTGCGATTGGGTTTTGCAATGATTTTTCAATCTATCGAAAAAACGATATAGAATTGACGCTCCCATGCATCGCGAAGAAGAAGCGGGCCCTGCAAATCGCTTGCCGCCTGGATCCCCGCTCGCGCAGGAAAAACCTAGCCACCCGATAGAACGATATGGCCGGTTCATCCCGCCGAAGCGGGCCGGTGCAGGATTAGCCCCTGGCGGGCATCATAGCGCAGCACCGCTGCGTCGCCACTCCGTGATTCCACGGCCAGCCGGTATCCCGTCCCCTTAGGCTCCGGCTCCAGAATGGCCAGCAGCACATCTGGCGCCTCGCTCAGCCACTGGCCCCAAGCCGCCCGCACGGCCCGGGCCTCCGCCTCCAATCCTGCCGGAACAGGGCAGGCCACGACCCTGCGGCGCGAGACACTGATCTCTGACAGGGACCAGGCCTGGCGTATCTCCTCCGCTTCCGCATAAGGGGTGAGGCTGCCCTGGCGAAGCACCGCCAGCCGCAGGGTTACGCGTGGATCATCCTGCTTGCGGGTTGGGGTGACGGTATCCGGCCGCCAGTCCCCGGAGGTCGTGGTATAGCCCTCCGCCCAGCGCAGCACTTGCTGCCGGGCTTGGCCGCCTGCGGCGCGATCCTCTCCGAAGGCCTTGTCGGCAGCAGCCGCCAGATGTGGTGGTGTTTCGCCTTCGGCCGCCGCCTCGATGAGGGATCGCAATTCGCCCGGCGCGCAGATTTGGCCCCGCTGGAACAAGGCCCGCGCGCCCCGCCACAGCAAGGCCGGGTCATGATACACCGCGGCTGTTCCCGGCAGGGCAGCACGCAGCCAGTCGGCCGCCGGTGCCTCGACCGGATCCGGCGAGACAACCAGCAATTCCGGCGAGGGCACGGGGCGCCCGTTGCGGTCCCGGTGCCGCCATAGCCGCCCCGCGCGCTGGATCAGCAGATCCATCGGCGCGAGATCGGAGACCAGTACATCGAAATCGAGATCCAGGCTTTGTTCCACCACCTGGGTTGCCAGCAGGATTCCCTGGCGGGCCTTGCCAGAACTGGATTTGCCGAAGCGGCGCAACACCTCCGCCTCGATCAGCAGCCGGTCCTGCATGGCGAAGCGGGCATGGAAGACCAGAGGTTCAATGCCTTGCCCGCGCAGTGCTTCGGCGGCCGCAAGCACGTCATCGACAGTGTTGCGGATCCAGACGGCCGCTGCCCCGGCTGAATGCGCCTGCCGCAGCGCGGCCAGCGCCGCGCCGGCATCCGGCAGGCGGCGCACCGGCAGGTCGCGCGCCAGACCGGGCCGGGCGGCACAGGGTTCTTCCACCAGGCTGGCCGCGCCGGCGAGCGTGGCCAGGGGATAGGAGGACGCGGTCAGTTCCGGCGGCTGCGTGACCCCAAGTCCTTCCCGGAAGGCGCCAATGAGGGCCGCACGCTTCTTCTGCGGCAGGGTGGCAGAGAGGATGATGGCGGAGCCGCCCAGCGCCGCGTGGAAGCGCAGCAGGGTCAGGACTTCTTCGTCCATGTACGGATCAAAGGCGTGGGCTTCGTCGATGACAAGGACCTTGCTGGCCAGCCCCCGCAGGCGCAGCGCCGCATGACGCACCGGCAGCACGCCGAGCAGCGCCTGATCGATCGTGCCGACGCCGATCTGGGCCAGCAAGGCCCGGCGACGATCCTCCGCCAGCCAGGCGCTGCACTGCACCTCTGCTGTTTCTTCTCCAGGTTCCAGCGCGGTAGCCGGGGTCGAGAAGGCAGGATCGGGCAGGATGGTCTCCCGGAAAGCGTGTTGGAGATCTGCCCTGCCATGGGCCAGCGCCAGCGACGGTACCGCACCTGCCTGGAAGAAACGCGGCGCCGAATCCTGCAAGCGGCCATACATGGCATTGGCGGTTGCCATGGTGGGGAGGGCCACAAACAGGCCTTCCGCGCCCCCCGCCGCCATCAGCCGATGGGCCAGAAGCAGCGCGGCCTCGGTCTTGCCGCTGCCTGTGAGATCTTCGATCACGGCGAGGCAAGGCCCTTCGGGCAGATCCACGGCTTCGGCCCAGGCTTGCACAGGGGAAGGCTGCTGAATGTCTGGGAACAGCCGCGTCCATCCGCCAGAGGGCGCAATGGTAACAGGAAGGACGCCTGCGGCCGCCAACGCCTTGTCAGCCTGCGCGCGGGCGCGCTGCCAATAGGTCTGCACGTCCGCGACATCATCCGGCGCGGTGTAAGGGAACCAGGCTTGGCGCGAACCGATCCAATCCGCATGGGTCACTAGGCCAGCGATGTGCCAACTGATGGCTTTCAGGTCGCTGCCGAGAGGCAGGATCCAGGGCTCAGGCTGAAACAGCTCTTTCAGCCCAAGCACGAGATCGCGCCCGGCCAGCCGGCAGTCTTCGCAGAGAATGGCTGGGCCTGGCGCCGTGGAAAGGGGCTCAACCGGCCGCCCATGATGGCCAGCCAGAGCCCTCCACAATTGGCGTCGTGCGGCACGGCTGCGCCACCCGCCGCTTCTGGGCAAAAGGTCTTCCAGGAGATCAGTCAGTTCACACTCCAGCCAATACAATCCGAGCACATCATGGCGCGGCGGTGCAGCCACGCGGTGCTCTGGCAGGGAGCCGAGTAAGGCCGTGGGCCATGCGGCCGGCGCCAGCGCCTGAAAGCTGCGCGAGACCTTGCCGATATCATGGAGGGCCACGAAGAAGGCTAGAGTACTCCGTGGGATGCCGGTCAAAGCCAAATGTGGCAGGCCCCAGGCCACAGCCGCGACATCCAGCATGTGCGCCAGCAAGGGATGGAAGAGGATATCTGTCTTGGACCCAGGAGTGGCTTTGCCCCATAAGGCAAGGATTTTTTCGTTGAACATTATCAATCCCTTGCTTTTATTTTGAGGCAATAAAATTTTGCTCTTATTGAATTAGGCTCAGGACTCATTGATCCAGAAGAGGGTGGTGGCTGCAAGGCAGATGGCGGACATGAAGGTGTGGGCGCGGCGGTCATGGCGCATGGCGATGCGGCGCCAGTCCTTGAGCCTGCCGAACATGTTCTCGATGTGGTGCCGCTGGCGGTAGAGCTTTCTGTCATGCGTGATGCGCTGCTTGCGACCGCGACGTGAGGGAATGCAGGGCTCGATGCCCCGCGCGGTCAGGGCCTGACGGAAGCGGTTGCTGTCATAGCCTTTGCCACCGATCAGGACGCGGGCGGGTGGCAAGGCGCTGAGCATCAGCGCTGCGCCCTTGTGGTCGCTCATCTGGCCTTCGGAAAACAGCATGATCAATGGGCGGCCGTGCCCGTCCGAGACAACGTGCAACTTGGAATTCAGGCCGCCCATCGTACGTCCGATGCGTCGGGGAACAGCCCCTTTTTGAGCAGGCTGGCCGCCGTGCGGTGCGCCTTGAGGTGCGTGGCGTCGATCATCAGCCGGTCCGGCTGGCCCTTGCGCCCGGCCAAGCCTGCGAAGATGCGGTTGACGACCTCCATGCGGCTCCAGCGGACGAAGCGATTGTAGAGGGTCTTGTGCGAGCCGTACTCGGCAGGCGCATCGCGCCAGCGCAGACCGTTGCGGATGACGTGGATGATACCGCTGACGACCCGCTGGTCGTCGATCCGCGGCACTCCGTGTGAGAGCGCGAAGTGGGGCGTGATCTGCTCGATCTGTGCCTTTGTCAGCCAGAACAGGCCAGCCATGGCAGCACCTCTGGCCGCCATGGAATCACAGCAGGATCAAAGCGCAAGAGATCCTTTCATAGGTCCTGGGCCTAGGTCTATTGCTCGCTGAAGAAATCCTCGTCTAGCCGTTTGACCTCGATAACCCGGCTGACCCGCACCCCCACGGAATGCTCGACCATCGGCGCCGCCAGCTGCTGGCCGTCGATCAGGACGACGCGCTGCGGGATGCGCCCGGCATAGTCGGCCGCCTGGGCCGAGAAGCCCGACGTGGTGACGAAGACCCCCTTGGAGGCGCCCAGCCCCACCAGGCTGCCCGTGAAGGCCTGGACTTCGGGCCGGCCCACCGTGTTGCCCGGCGCATAGCGCTTGGCCTGGATGTAGACGCGGGCCCAGGCCCAGCAACGTCCTCGTTGATCACCTCGTCCACGCCGCCATCGCCCGACCGCCCGAGACGCTCGGCAGCGTTGTGGCGGGAGCCGCCATAGCCCATGGCCACCAGCAACTCGACGATCACCTGCTCGAAGAAGTCGGGCCCGTTCTGGAGGATGCGATCCAGAAGTTCCGCGCGCAGGGAGGCATGCAGGATGCGGCAGGCGCCATCGATGGCGTCTTCCGGCGTGGCCGCGGCCTCGGCCGGCGTCGCCGGGATGGAGGCCGTGGCGAGCGGGGAGGGGGCCTCGTCGGCCGCATCGTCACCGCGGTGAAAAAGCGCGGAACCCGGGATAGTTAGCAGGAAGGCGGGGTCCAGGGCGGCAGGCTGGCGCATCGGCGCGACGCCGCCATCGCAGCCAGGGACGCCGCTGCCGCGCAGGATCGCGGCACCGTGCTGGGCGCCTTCCGGAACGTGGCGGATGCCCTCCGCGCCATCGAGCTGGACGCCGAAGCCCTGCGGAGCCAGCGCGAGGCCGCGGACGTCGCGCGCCAGACCCTGGAGATCGTGCGGCGCCAGCAGCCGCTGGGCGCCGTGGCGACACTTGAGGTGCTGGCTGCGCAGCAGGCGGATGCCGCGGCGCGTACCGCCGCCATCCGCGCACAGGCCGCCCGCTTCACCGACACCGTGGCCCACCGCCCTCGGCGGCGCGGCAGGCCCGGAGTGATCGCGCCGCCCCTGTCCGGACCCACGGGGTTCGTTCCCGGGAACGGCCCGAGACGGCCCCGGCTTGAGCAGCGGGAGCCTCAGCTCAGCCGCGCCGCCTGAACCCGGCCAGCGTCGCTCCCAGCTCGTCGGCCGCCTGGCGCAGCGCCGGCAGCAGCCGGTGCACCACCGCCTCCCGGTCCGTCGTGCCGCGCAGATACATCAGGTTCAGCGCGGCGATGGCCACCGTCCCCTCCAGCACCGGCACGCCAATGGCGCTGGCCATGCCGCCATAGTCCCGCGTGGCATAGGCTTCGTCCATCTGGGCATAGCCTTGCGCGCGGATCTGGTCGAGGCGCCGGGCCAGGGCCTCGGGCTGCCGGGCCAGGTCGTTCCAGGGCTCCGGCTGGCGGGCGGCGCGTTCCATCGCCGCGTGCCGCTCCTCCTCGCGGCAATGCGCCAGATAGGCGAGGCCGAGCGAGGTGGCGAGGATCGGGGCGCGGAAGCCGGGGCGGCGCTCGAACAGGAAGCGCCCGCCCTCGCCACGGCTGGTGTGCAGCACCACCATCGCATCGCCATCGAACACGGCGATGTCCGAGGGCCAGCCGATGCCGCGCCGCAGCCGGCTCATCACCGGCGCGGCCGCGAGGCCCAGCTCGCGCGGCAGGTCGTGCCCGGCGCTCAGCTCCAGCGTGCGGCCGGTGGGCAGGTAGCGCGGCGGCTCCTCCTGCCGGGCGACAAAGCCGGCATGGATCAGCGTCTCCAGCATGCGGACGACGGTGGGCTGGTTGATCCCCGTCGCCGCATGGATCTCCCGCACCGTGGCGCCGCGCAGGCGGTTCACCGCGCGCAGCACCTCCAGGCCGCGCAGCAGCGCGGTGACGGGCTCATAGGAGGGCATGGCGGGTGTGTCTCCTCGCGAAAGGACGCGGCCGCGAATCGGTGCTTCACGCCGGGGACGCCGCGTGCCACCATAATCATGAAATTCAATTTCATTCGATGAAATAAAGGCGGCGACCCGATCAGCCGCCAGGGCAGGGGAGGAGAGGCCGCATGCCGTCATGGCGGACCGGAGCGCGCCGCGCATGAGCGCCGCGCCGGCGGAAGCCGCGCCGCAGGGTCCCCTGGCCGGGCTGCGCGTGCTCGACCTGTCCCGCGTGCTGGCCGCGCCCTGGGCCACGCAGATCCTGGGCGATCTGGGGGCCGAGGTGCTGAAGGTGGAGCAGCCCGGCAGCGGCGACGACACGCGCCGCTGGGGACCGCCCTTCCTGGACGACGGCTCGGAGCGGCCGGATGCCGCGTATTTCCTGTGCGCCAACCGCAACAAGCGCTCCATCGCCATCGACTTCGCCCGGCCCGAGGGGGCTGCGCTGGTGCGCCGCCTGGCGGCCGGGGCCGATATCCTGGTGGAGAATTTCCGCACCGGCGGCCTGGCCAAGTACGGGCTGGACGCCGCCACGCTCTGCGCCGCCCATCCGCGGCTGGTCTATTGCTCGATCACCGGCTTCGGCCAGACCGGCCCCTATGCGGCGCGCGGCGGCTACGACTTCCTGATCCAGGGGCTGAGCGGGCTGATGAGCGTCACCGGCCGCCCCGATGGCGCCGAGGGCGCCGGCCCGATGAAGGTCGGCCTGCCGGTGAGCGACCTCTTCACCGGCCTCTACGCCACCATCTCCATCCTGGCCGCGCTGCGCGAGCGGGAGCGCAGCGGCCTCGGCCAGCATCTCGACTGCGCGCTGCTCGACAGCCAGCTCGCCGTGCTGGTGAACCAGGGGATGAACTACCTGGTCGGCGGCACGGTGCCGGGCCGCCTCGGCAACGATCACCCGAATGTCGTGCCCTACCGCGACTTCGCCGCGGCGGATGACTACATCATCGTCGCCTGCGGCAATGACGCGCAATTCCGCGCCCTGTGCCGCCTGCTCGGCCTCGGCGCGATGGCGGAGGATCCGCGCTTCGCCACCAATGCCGGGCGGATGCGCGAGCGGCGCACGCTGGAACTGGCGCTGGCCCGTGCCATCGCCCCCTGGAAGGCGGCCGAATTGCTGGCGGCGATGGAGCGCGCCGGCGTGCCGGGCGGCCCGATCAACACCATCGACCAGGTGCTGGCCGACCCGCAGGTGGCGGCGCGCGGGCTGTTGCGCTCGCTGTGCCGCGCCGATGGCACGCCGCTCACGGTGATCGGCTATCCCGGCCAGTTCTCGCGCACGCCGCCGAGCTACCGGCACGCGCCGCCCTGGCTCGGCCAGGACACGGCGGAGATCCTCTCCGGGCTGCTCGGCCTGGATGCCGCGGAGATCGAGGCCCTGAAGCAGGCCGGCGTGGTGCAGGCCGCCACGCGCCAGGCGACGGAGCAACCGGCATGACCCATCCCCCCTTCCGCCGCCGCCCGCTGCTGGCCCTGGCGGCCGCCGCGCCGCTCGCCC
>NZ_GG770777.1:254336-259051 GCF_000164635.1 Pseudoroseomonas cervicalis ATCC 49957
ATGGGTGCTGCTGCCGGGGCATGACGGCGCCGCCCGGCTGCTGCAGGCCGCCGAGGCCACGCCGGGGGAAAGCTCCGCCTATGGCCGCGTGCTGCGCTGGGACGCGGTGGAGAGCGCGCCCGCCCTGCCGCCCGCCGACTGGCTGGCCGCAGGCGCCTGGGCCACCCTGGCCGCGATGGCCGGCGCGCTGGAGCGGATGCTGGAGGAGACGGTGCGCTATGCCGGGGAGCGGCGGCAGTTCGGCCGCCCCATCGCCGCCTTCCAGGCGGTGCAGCAGCAGCTCAGCGTGATGACGGAGGATGTCTTCGCCGCCCGCATCGCGGCGCAACTCGCCTCGCTGCCGGGCGGCGCGGGGCTCGCGGGGCTGGACACGGCGCGCATCGCCGCGGCCAAGTCGCGCATCGGCGAGGCGGCCTCGCGCGCCGCCGGCATCGCCCATGCGGTGCACGGCGCCATGGGCATCACCGCCGAGCATGAGCTGCACCTCTGGACCGGGCTGCTGCACCGGGGCAGGCTGCGCTTCGGGGCGGAGAGCCACTGGAATGCCTGGCTGGGCGAAGCCTTCCTGCGCGGCGCGGAGGGCGAATCCCTCGGCTTCGTGCGCGCGCGGCTGTCTCCGCTCCCCGTGGAGGAAACGACACCTTGAACGACTTCCTGACCATCGCGCGCGACGGCCCCATCGTCACGCTCACCATGAACGCGCCGGAGAAGCGCAACGCGCTGTCCATCGAGGGCGGCAGCACCGAGGCCTTCACCGAGGCCTGCGCCTTCATCGCCGCCGAGCGGGACGTGCGCGCGGTGATCCTGACCGGCGCCGGCAGCGCCTTCTCCGCCGGCGGCGACCTCAAGGCGATGCGCGACCGCTACGGCATGCCGCCCGCCGAGATCCGCGACAGCTACCGGCGCGGCATCCAGAAGATTCCTCTCGCGCTCTACGATCTCGACGTGCCGACCATCGCCGCGGTGAACGGGCCGGCGATCGGCGCGGGGCTCGACCTCGCCTGCATGTGCGATATCCGCATCGGCGCGGAAAGCTCCTCCTACGCCGAGAGTTTCGTCAGTGTCGGCATCGTGCCGGGGGATGGCGGGGCGTGGCTGCTGCCGCGCGCCGTGGGCCAGTCCAGGGCCGCCGAGATGGCCTTCACCGGGGACCGGCTGGACGCCCAGGCGGCGCTCGCCTGCGGGCTGATCTCCCGCGTGGTGCCGGACGACCAACTGATGGAGGAGGCGCGCGCGCTCGCCGCCCGCATCGCCCGCAACCCGCCGCAGGTGCTGCGCCTGACCAAGCGCCTGCTGCGCGAGGGGCAGCATATGCGGCTTTCCTCGCTGCTGGAGCTGTCGGCCGCCTATCAGGCGCTGGCGCACAGCACCGAGGACCACCGGGAGGCGCTGCAATCCTGGTTCGAGAAGCGCCCGGCGCAGTTCCAGGGGCGCTGAGGTGATGGATGTGGAGGCGCTGCCGCGCCGCGTGCCGCTGGAGGGATGCAGCAATCTGCGCGACCTCGGCGGCTACCGGACGGCCGATGGGCGGCGGGTGCGGTTTGGCCAGGTCTATCGCGCCGCCGCGCTGGGCACGCTGACGGAAGCGGATCTGGCCGTGCTGGAAGGGCTTGGCCTGCGCACCGTCTGCGACCTGCGCGGCGAGCGCGAGCGGGAGCGCGCCCCCTCCCGCCTGCCGGATCCGGGGCCGGAGGTGGTGCCACTGCCGATCGAGCCCACCGTCGGCGCCGCGCTGCGCGACATCCTGGCCCGCGCCGAGGCGACGGGCGAGGATGTGGTCGGGCTGCTGGCGCGCGCCTACCAGGCCTATGCCACCGCCAAGCTGCCGCAATACCGCGCGCTGATGGCGCTGGTGGCGCGGCCGGAGCGGCGGCCGCTGGTGTTCCACTGCTCGGCGGGCAAGGACCGCACCGGCTTCGGCGCCGCGCTGCTGCTCACCGCCCTTGGCGTGCCGCGCGAGACGGTGATCGAGGACTACCTCGCCACCAACCGCTTCTGGGACGGGCACGCCGCCCTGCCGGCGCACACCCCGCCCGCCGCGGCCGAGGCGCTGAAGCGCGCCCATGCGCCGCTGCTGGAGGCCGCGCTGGACACGGCGCTGCGCGGCCATGCCGACACCGGCGCCTTCCTGGAAGCCTCGCTCGGGCTGGACGCGGCACGCCTCGCCGCGCTGCGTGACGCCCTGCTGGAATAGCCACACCGGATCAACGCCAGCGGCCGCCGCGTCAATGAGCGGCCGCGGCCCAAGGAGGAAGCGATGGAGAGAAGAGACCTGCTGCGGGCGGCCACCGCCCTGGCCACCGGGGCCGCCCTGGCGCGGCCTGGCCTGGCCCGGGCCGCGGCCTTCCCGTCGCGCCCGGTGACGATCGTGGTGCCGTTCCCGCCGGGCGGCTCCACCGATGTCGCGGCGCGCAGCATGGCGGACCGCATGGCGCCGATCCTGGGCCAGCCGGTCCTGGTCGAGAACAAGCCGGGCGCGCAGACCATCATCGGCGCCGAGGCGGTGTCGCGCGCGGCGCCGGATGGGCACACGCTGCTGATGTCCTCGGGCACGACCCTCACCCTCAACCCGCTGCTGCCCGAGCGGCTGCCCTACCGGCCGGAGGATTTCGCGCCCGTCATGCTGGTCTCGAAGCTGCCCTTCGCCGTGGCGGTGAAGAGCAGCCTGCCGAAGACCATCCCCGACTTCGTGGCGCTGGCGAAAAGCCAGCCCGGCAAGCTGAACTACGGCTCCAACGGCCCGACCAGCTTCAACAACATCGCCGCCATCGTCGCCTTCGAGGGGATGGGCATCCAGCTCACCGAGGTCACCTATCGCGGCGACGCGCAGCAGCTCACCGACCTGCTGGGCGGCACGCTCGACGCCATCGTGGTGGGCGGCAGCTCCGGCCTCAACGCGCACCGCTCGGGCCGGGCGCACATCATCGGCTGGACCGGTGACCAGCGCGTGGCGGCCACGCCCGAGATCCCGACCTTCTCCGAGTTCGGCCCCAACATGGTGGCGCAGACCTGGTTCGGCCTGCTCGCCCCCGCTCGCACCCCGCCCGAGGCGGTGATGGCGCTGAACGCCGCCGCGCGGAAGGCGATGGAGGCGCAGGAACTGCGCGACCGCCTGCTGGCCGAGGCGCAGTACGCCGCCGGCGGCTCGCCCGAGGAATTCGCCACCTTCCTGCGGAGCGAGATGGAGCGCTGGCGCCCGCTGGTGCAGCGCCTCGCCGCCGCCGCGCCCCGCTGATCCCTGTTGTCCGTCCGCCGCGCCCGGTCGCTTCCGGGCGCGGGCTTTGGAGTGCCACCATGCCCGAGAGTCACCACCCCACCTCCCGCCCGCTCTACCGCGCGGCCGATCTGCGGCCGCTGCTGTCGCCGCGGAGCATCGCCGTGGTGGGGGCCTCGGCGCGGCAGGGCTCGTTTGGCGAGCGCACCGTACATCATCTCGCGGGCTTCACCGGCCGGCTGCACCTGGTGAATAGCCGCTACGACCGGCTGGGCGAGCGCCCCTGTCACCCGAGCCTGACGGCCCTGCCGGAGGTGCCGGAGCTGGTGGTGGCGGCGACGCCGATGGAGGCGGCCGAGGCGGTGCTGGAGGAATGCGTCACGCTCGGCGTCGGCGCGCTGGTGCTCTACGCCGCGGGCTTCGCCGAGACGGCGCGGCCCGAGCGCGTGGCGCTGCAGGCGCGGCTGGTGGCGCGGGCACGGCAGGGGCGGGTGCGGCTGGTCGGCCCCAACTGCCTCGGGCTGGTGGATTACGCGAGCGGCGCCTGGGCCAGCTTCATGAGCGTGCCGAAGCCCTGGCGGCCGCTGTCCGGCCCGGCCATCGGCATCGTCAGCCAGTCGGGCAATCTGGGCTTCGCGCTGGCCCAGGCCACCGAGGCCGGGGCGGCGGTGGGCCGCATCCTCACCTGCGGCAATTCGGCCGATGTGGATGTCGCCGACTATGTGGCGGCGCTGGCCGAGGACCCCTCCTGCTCGGCCATCGCGCTGTTGTTCGAGGGCCTGTCCGACCCGCGCCGGCTGCTGGAGGCGGCGGAGCTGGCCTGGGCCAACGACAAGCCGCTGGTGGTGCACAAGCTGGCCACCGGCGCCAGCGGCGCCGAGGCGGCGCTGTCGCACACCGGCTCGCTGGCCGGGTCGGAGGCCGCCTACCGTGCCGCCTTCGCCCGCTGCGGCGCGGTGATGGCCGAGCAGTATGAGGGGCTGCTGGAGCTGACCAGCTTCCTGGCCAAGGCGCCGCCGCCGCGCGCGGCGGGTGTGGCGGTGGTTTCCACCTCCGGCGGCTCGGCCATCATGGCGGCGGACCGGGCGGAGGCGCGCGGCGTCGCCATGCCGCAGCCGGGCGAGGCCGCGCGCGCGGTGCTGGAGGCGCGCATCCCCGAATTCGGCTCCGCCCGCAACCCCTGCGACGTCACCGCCCAGGTGCTGACCGACCCGGATTCGCTGCGCGCCTGCGCCGGCGCCCTGCTGGCCGACCCGGCCTATGGCGCGCTGATCATGCCGAACGGCTTCGCCTACGACACCGCCACGCCGCGCTACGCCATGCTGGACGCGCTGGCGGCGGAGCATGGCAAGCCCGGCTGCATCGTCTGGACCAGCCAGTACCTCGAAGGCCCCGGCGCGCGCGAGGCGGAGGCGCTGCCGCGCGTGGCGCTGTTCCGCTCGATGGACCGCTGCATGGCGGCGCTGGCCGCCTGGCAGGCGCGCGCCGCGCTGCGCGCTTC
>NZ_GG770777.1:259491-268035 GCF_000164635.1 Pseudoroseomonas cervicalis ATCC 49957
CCGGGCGCCGCCGAGGCGGTGGCGGCGCTGCTGGACCGCGCGGCGGGGCCGGTGCTGACCGAGCGCGAGGCCAAGGCGGTGCTCGCCGCCTATGGCATCCCGGTGGTGACCGAGACGCTGGCGGCCGATGCCGACGCCGCCGTGGCGGCGGCCGAGGCGGCGGGCTATCCGGTGGTGCTGAAGGTCGAATCCCCCGACCTGCCGCACAAGACCGAGGCCGGCGTCATCCGCCTGGACCTGCGCGACGCCGCCGCCGTGCGCGAGGCCCATGCCACCATCCTGGCCAACGCCGCCCGCGCCGCGCCGCAGGCGCGCATCAACGGCGTGCTGGTGCAGCCCATGGTGCCGGCCGGGATCGAGATGATGGTCGGCGCCACGCGCGACCCGCTGTTCGGCCCGACCGTGCTGGTGGGGCTGGGCGGCATCCTGGTCGAGCTGCTGCGGGACAGCGCGCTGGCCCTGGCCCCGGTGGGCCGGGAGGAGGCCCTCGACATGCTCGGCCGGCTGAAGGGGGCGAAGCTGCTGGACGGCTTCCGCAACCTGCCGTCGGTGGACCGCGACACCCTGGCCGGCATCGTGCAGCGCGTCTCGGAACTGGCCGCCGACCATGCCGGGCGGATCGCCGAGATCGACGTGAACCCGGTGATCTGCGCCGGCACCCGTCAGGTGGCGGTGGATGCGCTCATCGCGCTGCGCCAGCCCCTGGCGCCGCATGGGTGAGCAGCACCAGCTTGCCGGTGGCGCGGCGGCCGGCCAGCGCCTCCAGCGCCTGCGTCGCCTGCTCCAGCGGGTAGGTGGCGGAGATGTGCGGCGCGAGCCGCCCCTCCGCCACCCAGCCGAACAGCTCGGCCAGCAGGGCGCGGTTGGCGGCGGGCTCGCGCCGGGCGAACTCGCCATAGAACACGCCGACCACCGCGCAGCCCTTCAGCAGCGCCAGGTTGAAGGGCAGGCGCGGGATCTCGCCGCCGGCGAAGCCCACCACCAGGTAGCGGCCGCGCCAGGCCACCGAGCGCAGCGCCGGCTCGGCCTGGGCGCCGCCCACCGGGTCGAACACCACATCCACGCCGCGCCCGCCGGTCAGCGCGCGCACTTCGTCGCGCCAGCCCTCGGCGGTGTAGTCGATGGCGGCCTCGGCGCCCTGGGCCAGGCAGGCCTGGCGCTTCGCCTCGGTCGAGGCGGCGGCGATGACGCGGGCGCCAAGCAGCCGGCCGATTTGGAGGGCCGCCATGCCGGTGCCGCCGGCGGCGCCCAGCACCAGCAGCGTCTCGCCCGGTTGCAGCGCGCCGCGGTCGCGCAGCGCGTGCAGCACCGTGCCATAGGCGAAGCAGAGGGCCGCCGCCGCCTGCGGTGCCACGCCCCGCGGCACCGGCACCAGGCGCGCGGCCTCCACCGCCACGGCCTCGGCGAAGCCGCCCCAGGGGATCATCGCCGCGACCCGGCTGCCGATGGTCAGCCCCTCGACCCCTTCGCCCAGCGCGGCCACGGTGCCGCAGAGCTCGCCGCCCGGCGCGAAGGGCAGGGGCGGCTTCTGCTGGTATCGCCCCGCGATCAGCAGGAGGTCGGGAAAGTTCACGCCGCAGGCCTCGACGCGCACCAGCACCTCGCCCGGGCCGGGGGCGGGCTCGGGCAGCGAACCCGCGCGCAGCGTGCCGGGCGCGCCATGGGCGTGGCAGAGCATGGCTTTCATCGGCGGCACGTCCCCCCGTCATTTCCTGGCCGGCAGCCTGGACAGGAGGCGCCATCCGCGCAAGCCTGCGCGGCAACGGCAATGCTTTGAACGACAAGACCGGAGAGAAACGGATGGATTTCAGCCACTCGCCGAAAGTGGCGGCGCTGCGGGAGCGCCTGCTCGCCTTCATGGACGAGCACATCGTGCCGAACGACCATCTGCACCACGAGCAGCACGCGGCGATGACCGACCGCTGGCAGCCGGTGCCGATCGTCGAGCAGCTCAAGCCGCGCGCGCGCGAGGCGGGGCTGTGGAACCTGTTCCTGCCGGAATCCGGCCATGGCGCGGGGCTGACCAACCTCGAATACGCGCCGCTGGCCGAGATCATGGGCCGCTACCCCTGGGCGAGCGAGGTGTTCAACTGCTCCGCCCCCGACACCGGCAACATGGAAACGCTGGAGCGCTACGGCACCGAGGCGCACAAGGAGCGCTGGCTGAAGCCGCTGCTGGCGGGCGAGATCCGCTCCTGCTTCGCGATGACGGAGCCGGATGTCGCCTCTTCGGACGCCACCAACATCCAGACGCGCATCGCGCGGGATGGCGACCACTACGTCATCAACGGCCGCAAATGGTGGTCCTCGGGCGCGGGCGATCCGCGCTGCGCCATCTTCATCGTCATGGGCAAGACCGACCCGGACGCCGAGAAGCACCGGCAGCAATCGATGATCCTGGTGCCGCGCGACACGCCGGGCGTCACCATCAAGCGCATGCTGCCGGTGTTCGGCTTCGACGACGCGCCGCACGGCCATGCCGAGATCCTGTTCGAGAATGTCCGCGTCCCGGCCGACAACATCCTGCTCGGCGAGGGCCGCGGCTTCGAGATCGCGCAGGGGCGGCTTGGCCCGGGGCGCATCCACCACTGCATGCGCGCCATCGGCCTGGCCGAGCGGGCGCTGGAGATGATGTGCCGCCGCGCGCTGGAGCGCCGCCCCTTCGGCAAGCCGCTGGCCGACCAGGGCGTGATCATCGACCGCATCGCGCAGTCGCGCATCCTGATCGACCAGTGCCGGCTGCTGACGCTGCACGCGGCGTGGCGGATGGACACGGTGGGCAACAAGGTGGCGCGCACCGAGATCGCCGAGATCAAGGTGGCCGCGCCCGACATGGCCTGCCAGGTGATCGACTGGGCGATCCAGGCGCATGGCGCGGCCGGCGTGACCGAGGATTTCGGGCTGGCCTACATGTACAAGATCGCCCGCACGCTGCGCATCGTCGACGGGCCGGACGAGGTGCACAAGTTCCAGCTCGGCCGCATGGAGCTGAACAAGTACCGCGCGCCCCGCAACGCCCGCCCCGGAGAATCCGTGTGAGCACCGCCATGGACCGCTCCCTCTTCGACCTCACCGGCCAGGTGGCGCTGATCACCGGTGCCTCGCGCGGCATCGGCCGCGCCATCGCCGAGCGCATGGCGCAGCAGGGGGCGAAGGTCGTCGTCTCATCCCGCAAGCTCGATGCCTGCCAGGAGGTGGTGGACGGCATCACCGCGCGCGGCGGCGAGGCTTTCGCACAGGCCTGCAACATCGGCCGCAAGGAGGATTTGCAGGCGCTGGTCGATGCCACCATCGCGCGCTGGGGCCGCATCGACACGCTGGTCTGCAACGCCGCGGTGAACCCCTATTTCGGCCCGGCCATCGACATGCCGGACGAGGCGTTCGACAAGATCATGGGCTCCAATGTGCGCTCCAACCTGTGGCTGGCGCATATGGTGATGCCGGGCATGGCGGAGCGCGGCGGCGGCTCGGTGGTGGTGATCTCCTCCATCGCCGGGCTGCGCGGCTCGCCGGTGCTGGGCGGCTACGCCATCTCCAAGGCCGCCGACATGCAGCTCGTGCGCAACATCGCGGTGGAGTGGGGGCCGCGCAACGTGCGGGCCAATTGCATCGCGCCCGGGCTGGTGCGCACCGATTTCGCCCGCGCGCTGTGGGAGAACCCGGAGATCTACCGCAAGCGCACCAAGGACACGCCGCTGCGCCGCATCGGCGAGCCGGACGAGATCGCCGGCGCCGCCATCTTCCTGGCCTCCGGCGCGGGCAGCTTCATGACCGGTCAGACCATCGTCATCGATGGCGGCATCGTCGCCGGCCCGCCGCTCTCCGACGAGGATTGAGGCGCATGGCCGACACGGCGCTCTCCGGCGCGCCCGCCCTGGTGCCGGTGCTGGAGAACCACCGCTTCGACGAGGCGGCGCTGCGGCGCCATCTCGGCGGCCGCCTGCCGGGCTTCGAGGGGGAGGTGGTCATCCGCCAGTTCCAGGGCGGACAGTCCAACCCGACCTTCCACGTCTCGACCGGCGCGGGCGACTACGTGCTGCGCAAGAAGCCGCCCGGCAAGCTGCTGCCCAGCGCCCATGCGGTGGAGCGCGAATACCGGGTGATGCGCGCGCTGGAGGACAGCGGCGTGCCGGTGCCCGCCATGCGCTGGCTGTGCGAGGATGCCGAGGTCATCGGCACGCCCTTCTTCCTGATGGACCATGTGCCCGGCCGCATCTTTCCCGACCGGGTGATGCATGCCGGCAGCCCGGCCGAGCGCGCCGCGGTCTATCAGGACCTGGCGCGGGTGCTGGCGGCGCTGCACGCGGTGGATTGGCGCGCCGCGGGGCTGGCCGATTTCGGCAAGCCCGAGGGCTACATGGCCCGCCAGGTGGCCCGCTGGACCAAGCAATGGCACGCCGCCCAGGTGGAGGAGATGCCGGAGATGGAGCGGCTGGCCGAATGGCTGCCGCGCCACCTGCCGGCGGATGACGAAACCACCCTGGCGCATGGCGACTACCGCCTCGGCAACGTCATCATCCACCCCACAGAGCCGCGCGTGGTGGCGGTGCTGGATTGGGAGCTGGCGACGCTCGGCCATCCGCTGGCCGATCTCGGCTATGCCTGCCTGACCTACCACATGCCGCCCGGCCCCAGCGGTGCCACGGGCCTGCTGGGGGAGGAGTTCGCGGCGAGCGGCATTCCGGACCAGGAGGCGTTCGTCGCGGCCTACGCGGCGGCGTCGGGGCGGCCTGTGCCGCGGGATCTCGACGTGTTCGTCATCTTCTCGATGTTCCGTCTGGCGTCCATCGTCGCCGGGGTGTGGAAGCGGGCGCTCGACGGCAATGCCGCCGATCCGCGTGCCATCGGCTACCGCGAGCGCTATCGCGGCATGGCGGAGGCCGCCTGGGCCCTGGCCCGCCGGAGGGCGGGCTAGGCTCCCCGGGGCCGCTCCAGGGCGGGCCTGCTTCCGCGGCGGTGCCGGTCAGCGGCAGCCCCGCCGCCACCACGCGCGGGGCGCCGAAGCGGGTGATCAGCCGGCCGGTGAAGAAGCTCGGCGCGTACATGGCGATGACATGCCATGGTTGAAGCGCGGCGGCCGCGCCGGTACGGGGCAGTCGCACGCCCAGCAGCAGCATGGCCGAGAGTGCCGCCACCCCAGCCTGCGCCAGATAGGTGCCGGCGAAGACATGGGGCAGCCAGAGGTCCATGGTGTGGGTGACAAGCTGCGGCTCCACCACCCCCGCCGCCACTGAACCGCCCCGGGTTTGCCGGAGGCTTCAACTCTTGAGAGGATGGAGCCACGGCGAAGAAGACGTCGGACCGATATTCGCCTGAGGTCCGGCAGCGGGCGGTCCGGATGGTGCTGGAGCATGGAAGCGGCCATGCCTCGCAGTGGCCGGCGATTGGCTCGATCGCGCCCAAGATCGGCTGCGCAACGGAAACGCTGCGCGGCCGGGTAAGGCAGGCCGAGCGCGACCAGGGGCTGCGGCCGGGGGCGACCCGCGCGGGAGGGGAGCGGATCAAGGCTCTGGAACGCGAGGTCCGCGAGGTGCGGCAGGCCAATGAGATCCTGCGCAAGGCGTCGGCGTATTTCGCGTTGGCGGAGTTCGACCGCCGCAGGACGCCATGATCGCCTTCATCGACGCTCATCGCGAGGCCTGCGGGGTCGAGCCGATCTGCAGGGTGCTGCCGATCGCCCCGTCGACCTGCCACGCCCATGGTGCCCGGCGCACTGATCCGGCCAAGGCCTCGCCGCGCGCCCGGCAGGACCGGGTGCTCATGGAGGGCATCCGGCGGGTGCATGCGGCCAATTTCGGGGTCTGTGGCGCCCGCAAGGTCTGGCGGCAACTCGGCCGCGAGGGTATCGCGGTGGCCCGCTGCACGGTGGAGCGGCTGATGCGCGCCAGGGGCCTGCGGGGTGCGGTGCGCGGGAAGGAGACGAGGACCACCGTCCCGAACCCGGCCACGCCGTGTCCGGCCGATCAGGTCAACCGGCGGTTCCGGGCGTCGGCGCCGAACGTGCTGTGGCTGTCGGGTTTCACCTACGTCGCGACGTGGCAAGGATTCGTCTCCGTCGCCTTCGTCATCGACGCCTTTGCCCGCCGCATCACCGGCTGGCGGGTGTCGCGGACGGCCCATGCAGGATTTGTCCTCGACGCGCTGGAGCAGGCCATCCACGACCGGCGTCCCGTGAAGGGTGGCCTCACCCATCACAGCGACCGCGAGCCGCAATATGTCAGCCTTCGGCACGCGGAACGGTTGCTCGACGCCGGGATTGAGCCGTCCGTCGGGAGCGTCGGTGATTCCTGCGACAACGCGCTCGCCGCGACGGTGATCGGGCTGTTCAAGACCGAGGTCCTCCATCGCCGCGGCCCGTGGCGGTCGCTGGAAGCCGTCGAATACGCCACCCTCGAGTGGTGGCCTGGTTCAACAACCACCGCCTTCTCCAGCCGGCCGGAAGCGTCCCTCCCGCGCAAGCCGGGGCGCGCTGCTATGCTGCAGGGGATGCACCAGCCCTGGCCGCATAACCCAAACACACCAGCTCTGGTAAACCCGGGGCGGTTCAACTCCTCACCGACCGGTGCGGCATCCCGCTCGCCTTCCTGCTGAGCGGCGCCAGCACGCAGGACAGCAGGCCCTTCGAAGACCTGCTGGACGCCGTGCCACCCACCCCAGGCAAGGCAGGCAGGCCTCGTCGCAGGCCGGAAAAGTGGCGTGGCGCGGGCATTATTTAGGGCTTGATGCATTGATGGTCGAGGCATAGATTTCGGCTATGGATGCCGCCCGTCGAGCCCCCTCCGCCCGCGTCAACTATGCCTCCCGCGACTACTGGGCGGGCACGATCAAAATGGGCCTGAGCAAGTTCTTCATCCTACGCGTCCTGCACTATGGGCCGCTGCACGGCTACGACATCGCCCGCCTGGTCGAGCGCACCACCAATGGCTGCTGCTCCCCCACCGAGGGCACGATCTACCCCGTGCTCCGTGAGTTCGAGGCGGGCGGCTTCGTCACCGCGACCGAGGAGGTCGTCGGCGGCCGCCAACGCCGGGTCTATGCGCTCACCGACTCTGGCCGCGCCGCCTTCAGCGTGGCGCTGGAGGCCTGGATGGAGGCGACCGCCGCCCTGCAGGACACCGGCCGCGCCTTCGCCGCCGCCGACCGCGCGCGGGTGGAGCGCAACGCCGACGGGGCGTGCTGCGCGTGACCCGAACCGCCCCTTCCCACGCATGGATGCATCACCCCTCTATGCATCAAGGAGCATCGCCATGAGCGCACCCAGCCTGCCCGTTGCCGTGATCGGCGCTGGCCCCGTCGGCCTTGCCGCCGCAGCGCAGCTCCTCGCCCGTGGCCTCGAGCCCTTGTTGCTGGAGGCCGGGCCCGACATCGGCCATGCGGTGCGGGCCTGGGGCCATGTCCGCATGTTCTCGCCCTGGGCGTTCAACACCGATGCCGCGGCGCGGGCGCTGCTCGAAGCCGAGGGGTGGTCGGCGCCCGACCCCACGCACTACCCGACCGGCGCGGAACTCCTTGCCGGCTACCTCGCCCCGCTGGCCGCGACGGCGGCGCTGCGCGGGCGCATCCACACTGGCTCGAAGGTCGTGGGCGTCGCGCGCCGCGATTTCGGACGGCTGCATGACGGGGCCGGCCGCGACGCGGCTCCCTTCGTGCTGCACATCGAGACCTGCTGCGGCGTGCGGGCGGTGGAGGCGCGCGCGGTGATCGACTGCTCCGGCACCTGGAATGCGCCGAACCCCGCCGGCAGCCACGGCATGCCCGCGCCTGGTGAGGCGCGGCACGCGGCGCGCTTCGCCTATGGCATTCCCGACGTGCTCGGGTCCGAGCGGACGATGTATGCCGGCCGGACGACGCTCGTCGTCGGCGCCGGGCACTCGGCGATGAACGCCGTGCTGGACCTGGCCGAGCTTGCGAAGCAGGCGCCGGGCACACGGATCCTCTGGGCCTTCCGCCGGCCGCTCGGCGCGGTGAACTTCGGCGGTGGCGCCAAGGACGGGCTCGCGCAGCGGGGCGAGCTGGGCGCCCGCGCGCAGGCGCTGGTCGAGACCGGCGCCGTCACCGCCCTCGCGCCCTTCCTCATCGACGACGTCGCCGAGTCCGGCGGCAAGCTCGCGGTCACCGGCCGGCAGGAGGCGGGCACCACCACCGTGCAGGGCGACAGGGTGATCGTCGCCACCGGATTCCGCCCCGACCTCTCCTTCCTGCGCGAGGTGCGGCTCGGCCTCGACCCGGCGGTGGAGGCGACGCCGGCGCTGGCGCCACTGATCGACCCGAACCTGCACTCCTGCGGCACGGTGCGTCCGCATGGCGAGGCTGAGCTGCGCCATCCCGAGGCCGGCTTCTACATCGCCGGCATGAAAAGTTACGGCCGCGCGCCGACCTTCCTGATGGCGACGGGGTACGAGCAGGTTCGCTCGATCGCCGCCTTCCTGGCCGGCGACCTCGAGGCGGCGCGCCGGGTCGAACTCGCGCTGCCGGAGACGGGCGTCTGCTCAACCGGCCGCGCACCGGCGGGCGCCGCGGCCGCCTGCGGCACGCCCCTCACAC
>NZ_GG770777.1:268279-279252 GCF_000164635.1 Pseudoroseomonas cervicalis ATCC 49957
GACGGCGGAGGCGGCGGCGGCGCCTGAAGGGCAGCGCGGCGCCTGCCGCGGCTGAGGCGGCCGGGTGTCTCTCGACATCCCCGCCGTGGCTCCGCCACTCCGGGCCATGGCGGGCCTGCTGCCGATCGTCCTGGCGCTCGGCGCGACGCAGGTGATCGGCTACGGCACGCTCTACTACGCCTACGCCATCGCCGCGCCCGCGGTCGCCCGCGAGTTCGGCGCCTCGCTCACCGCGCTCTACGCCATCTTCTCGGCCGGGCTGCTCGCCGGCGGCTTCGCCGCGCCGAAGCTCGGGGCCTGGATGGACCGCTTCGGCGCGCCGCGGGTCATGGCGGCGGGCAGCGCGGCGGTGGTGCTGCTCGTCGCCGGGCTCGCCATGGCGCCGAGCCTCCTGGCGTTCGGCGCCTGCGTGGTGGCGATCGAGGTCGTCGGGGTCGCGGTGCTCTACGATGCCGCCTTCGCGACGCTCGCCTTCTTCGGGCGGGCGGAGGCGCGGCGGGCCATCACGCACCTCACCCTTATCGCCGGCTTCGCCTCGACGGTCTTCTGGCCGCTGACCGGCGGGCTGGTGGAGACGATTGGCTGGCGCGGCACCTACGCGGCCTTCGCCGCGCTGCATCTGCTGGTCGCGCTGCCGCTCCACCTCTGGATCGCCGCAAAGCCGCGCCAGGGTGTTGTGGGGGGCGCCGTCGCCCCAGCACGCCAGAACCTCGGAGCGCCGCTGGCCGGGGCGGAAGCCCGGCTGGCCTTCTGGGCCGTGGCCTCCGGCTTCGCCCTCAGCGGTGTGCTGCTGGCGGGGCTGACGGTGCATCTCGTGCCGGTGCTGCAGGCGCTCGGGCTCGGGAGCGCCGCCACGCTCACCGCCATGCTGATGGGGCCGGCGCAGGTGCTGATCCGCCTGGTGGACGCGCTGTTCTGGCGCGGGCTGCACCCCGTGACCGTCGCCGTCGTCTCCGCGGCCGCCCTGCCCACCGCGATCGCCGTGCTGCTGGTGGTGCCCCATCCAGTGGTGGCGGGTGCCGCCTTCGCCGTGCTGTTCGGCCTCGGCGCCGGCCTGTCGAGCATCGTGCGCGGCAGCGTCCCGCTGAGCCTGTTCGGGGCGGCGGGCTATGGCGCCCGGCTCGGCCAGCTTGCCGCGCTGCGCACCGTGCTGAGCGCCGGGGCGCCTTTCCTGCTTGCCGCGGGGATCGAAGGGGTCGGGCCGGTGGCCGCCCTGGTCGCGGCGTTGGTGACCGGCCTGACCGCCCTGGTGCCGCTCGGGCTGCTCCACCGCCGCGTGGTGGCGCGCGGGCGGTGACAATTCCCCTGGGACACCACGCCGCTCCAGGCGGCGTCGGGATGTGCCGCCTACCCGACCGCTGACGCGCGCTATCGCCTGACGAGGGGAAAGGCTCCTGGCTTGCGCCCGAGCCCTGCGCGCCGCCGCGGACCGGGAGCCGGCGCAAGGCTGGAACGCGAAAGTGGACGTCAATCCCAAGCTCGGAGCCGAGACGCGCACATCCATCTTGCCGGCGCTCATAATGTCCGTCATTCTCGACAAATGGACGAGACATCTGCCGTCGAGGCCCTGGGCGCCCTTGCCCAGGAGACCCGGCTCCGCGCCTTCCGCCTGCTGATCCGGCAGGGGCCGGAAGGTCTTCCCGCTGGCGAGGTGGCCCGCCGCCTTGGCGCCCCCCACAACACCATCTCCACGCACCTCGCGATCCTCACGCGGGCCGGCCTCGTCGCATCCCGGCGCGAGAGCCGGCAGGTCATCTACGCCGTGGAGGCGGGCGGTGCCCGCGCCCTGATCGGCTTCCTCGTGGAGGAGTGCTGCGGCGGACGGCCGGAGGCCTGCGCGCCGCTGATCGAGGCGGCGCTGCCGCTGGCCGCCTGCTGCCCGGGGGAGGGGCGCGCATGAGCGACGCCGCGCCCCGCCGCCTGTCCTTCCTGGACCGCTGGCTGACCCTCTGGATCTTCGCCGCGATGGCGCTCGGCGTCGCGCTGGGGGCGCTGGTGCCCGGTCTGCCCGCGGCCCTCGACGCGCTGTCGCTGGGCGGGACCAACATCCCGATCGCGATCGGGCTGATCCTGATGATGTACCCACCGCTGGCGCGCGTCCGCTACGAGGCGCTGCCGCAAGTCTTCGCCGACCGCCGCGTGCTGCTGCTCTCGCTCGTGCAGAACTGGGTCATTGGCCCGGTGCTGATGTTCGCCCTGGCCGTGCTCTTCCTGCGTGACCAGCCGGAATACATGACCGGCCTGATCCTGATCGGGCTCGCGCGCTGCATCGCCATGGTGCTGGTCTGGAACCAGCTCGCACGCGGCGATGGCCAGTACGTGGCGGGGCTCGTCGCCTTCAACAGCCTCTTCCAGCTGCTCTTCTTCGGCGCCTACGCCTGGTTCTTCCTCTCGGTCCTGCCGCCCTGGCTTGGCCTGCAGGGGCGGGTGGTCGAGGTCTCCTTCGCCACCATCGCCGGGGCCGTGCTGCTTTATCTGGGCCTGCCCTTCGCGGCTGGCTTCCTGACGCGGCGCCTGCTGATCGCCCGCAAGGGCGAGGATTGGTACGCGCGGGCCTTCCTGCCGCGCATCGGACCGATCACGCTCGGCGCGCTGCTCTTCACCATCGTCGCCATGTTCGTCCTCAAGGGCGGCGAGGTGGTGCGGCTGCCGCTGGATGCGCTGCGGATCGCCGTGCCGCTGGCGATCTACTTCCTCGTCATGTTCGTGGTCTCCTTCTGGATGGGGCGGCTGATCGAGGCCGATTACCCGCGCACCACGGCCATCGCCTTCACCGCCGCGTCGAACAACTTCGAGCTCGCCATCGCGGTGGCGATCGCCGCCTTCGGCCTGGCCTCGCCGGTGGCTTTCGCGACCGTCATCGGGCCCCTCGTGGAGGTTCCGGTGCTGATCCTGCTGGTGGGCGTGGCGCTGCGGCTCGGGCGGCGCTGGTTCCCGCGGACGGCGCCGACGTGACGGGCGCGCCCGGCATGGCCGCGCCGGAAGCGCTCGACGTGGTCGTGATCGGCGGCGGCCAGGCGGGGCTCGCGGCCGGCTACTTCCTGCGTCGCACGCCGCTGTCCTTCGCCATCCTCGACGAGGCCGATGCGCCAGGTGGCGCGTGGCAGCACGCCTGGGATTCGCTCACGCTGTTCTCGCCGGCGCAATGGAGCTCGCTGCCCGGCTGGCCGATGCCCTCGCCACAGGGCGGCGGTTACCCGCCACGGGACGCGGTGGTGAGCTACCTCGCCGCCTACGAGGCCCGCTATGCGTTGCCGGTGCGGCGACCTGTGCGCGTGGCGGCCGTGCGGCGCGCCGAGGATCGCCTCATGGTCGAGGCCGTGGACGGCCGCTCCTGGCGCTCCCGCGCCGTCCTCAGCGCCACGGGCAGCTGGGGCAGACCCTGGATCCCCGACCTGCCAGGGCGCGACGTCTTCCGGGGCCGGCAGGTCCATTCGGCGCAATACCGGCGGCCGGAGGACTTCGCCGGCCAGGCCGTGCTGGTGGTGGGGGGCGGCAACTCCGGCGCGCAGATCCTCGCCGAGGTGTCGAAGGTGGCGCGGACCACCTGGGTGACGGAGCGCGACCCGGCCTTCCTGCCGGACGAGGTGGACGGCCGGGTCCTGTTCGAGCGCGCGACGGCCCGCTGGCAGGCAGAGCGCGAGGGACGCCAGCCACCCGAGCCACGCGGCGGCCTGGGCGACATCGTCATGGTGCCGCCCGTGCGCGAGGCGCGGGCGCGCGGCGCCCTGGCGCGCAGCCTGCGGCCCTTCGCGCGCCTCGAAGCAAACGGCGCGGTCTGGTCCGACGGCACCCGCGTGCCGGCCGAGGCGATCATCTGGTGCACAGGCTTCCGCCCGGCGCTCGACCATCTTGCGCCGCTCGGCGTGCTGGGTGCGGATGGCCGGGCTCGGGTCGGGCCGGACGGACGAGCGGCGTGCGAGCCTCGGCTCTGGCTGCTCGGCTACGGGGACTGGACGGGTACCGCCTCCGCGACGCTGGCCGGCATCACCCGGGCCGCGCGCGGCGCCGTGGCCGCGATCTCCGATGCGCTGGCCCTGGAGGCAGCCCGGGCCGACCCTGCGGTGGGATCACCCGGATCGCCCTAGGCCCCGTGGCAGGCATATCGTCATCCAAGCTTCACGCACAGCGAGTCCAATTCGACTATGCTGGAAATATGGATAGTGACGAGGCCGCCGCCGGCTTCACCGCCCTCGGGCAGGGAACCCGGCTCGAACTGATGCGCAGCCTGCTGGCGGCCGGCCCCTCCGGCCTGCCGGCCGGCGAGATCGCGGCGCGGCTGGGCGTGCCGGCCTCCACCCTGTCCTTCCACCTCAAGGCGCTGGAGGCGGCTGGCCTGGTCGCCGCGACGCGGCACGGCCGCAGCCTGGTCTATGCCGCGCAAATCGCGCGGCTGCGCGCGCTCCTCGCCTTCCTGGCCGCGGCCTGCTGCGGCGGCGATCCCGCGCGCTGCGGCGACCTGCACCGACTTTTCGACACCAATGGGGAGACTGCCGTCATGCAGAAGCCCGTGTTCAACGTGCTGTTCCTCTGCGCGCGCAACTCGGCCCGCTCGATCATGGGCGAGGCCATCCTGAACCGCATCGGCGAGGGCCGTTTCCGCGCCTTCTCCGCGGGCTCCGCGCCGTCCGGGAGCGGGCCGCTGCCCGAGGTGCTGAGCCAGCTCAAGGCACTCGGCCACGATGTCTCGGCGCTGCGCTCGAAGTCCTGGGACGAGTTCACCGGCGTCGCGGCACCCCGCATCGACTTCGTCATCGCGCTCTGCGACACGGTGGCCGGCCAGCTCTGTCCCGATTTCGGCGAGACGACCGTCACCGCCGCCTGGCCGCTGCCCGATCCGGCGAAGTTCACCGGCAGCGCGACCGAGCGCGCGACGCTGCTGAACGAACTCTACGCCGCGCTGCACCGCCGGCTCGGCATCTTCACCAACATCCCCTTCGCGTCGCTCGACCGGATGGCGCTGAAGGCGCGGCTGGACGAGCTGGCCGACCCGCACGCGACATCGCCGCGCGGCCCAGCCGCGACACCGCCGCGCGGCCCAGCCGCGACGGCGCGCTAACCGACAAGGCCGGGAGAGCTGGGATGAGGGTCGGCATCAGCGGCATGGGCCGCATCGGGCGTCTGGCGCTGCGCGCCGCGATGGGCGTGGCGGAGCGGCCGGAGGAGGACCCGCGGCGGGGCAACCGGCTGGAGGTCGTCCACCTCAACGAGATCAGGGGCGGCGCCGCGGCCACCGCCCACCTGCTCGAATTCGACAGCGTGCAGGGCCGCTGGCGCGCGCCGATCGCGGCGGAGGGAAAGGACGCCATCCGCATCGGCGATCGGCGCCTCTCCTTCTCCGAGCAGCCGCACCCCGCCGAGATTCCCTGGGGCGATCTGGGGGTCGACGTCGTGCTGGAATGCACCGGCAGGTTCCTCGACCCCGAGACGCTCGGCGGGCACCTGAAGCGTGGCGCGAAGCGGGTGATCGTGGCGGCGCCGGTGAAGTTCGACAGCGTGCTGAACGTGGTCGTCGGCGTGAACCACCACCTCTACGACCCCGCGCGGCACCCGATCGTCACCGCGGCCTCCTGCACCACGAACTGCCTCGCCCCGGTGGTGAAGGTGGTGCATGAGGCGATCGGCATCCGTCACGGCCAGATCACCACCATCCACGATCCCACCAACACCAACGTCGTGGTGGATGCACCGCACAGGGATCTGCGGCGGGCGCGCTCCGCCATGCTCTCGCTCCAGCCGACCACCACGGGCAGCGCGACGGCGATCGCCCTGATCTACCCGGAGCTGAAGGGCAAGCTGGACGGCCATGCGGTGCGCGCGCCGGTGCTGAACGCCAGCCTGACCGATTGCGTCTTCGAGATGGCGCGGGAGACCTCGGCCGAGGAGGTGAACGCGCTGTTCCGCGCCGCCGCCGCGGGCCCGCTCGCCGGCATCCTGGGCTATGAGGCGCGGCCGCTGGTCAGCGCGGACTACGCCCGCGACACCCGCAGTTCCATCGTGGATGCGCCAAGCACCCTGGTCACCGACGGCACGCTGCTGAAGGTCTATGCCTGGTACGACAACGAGATGGGCTATGCCTGCCGCATGGTGGATCTGGCCCAACACATGGCCGAGGCGGGGATCTAGCGCGATGGGCCGCCGCGCCGCCATCCCGTCCTCCTCGGGGACCCGCAACTACGCCATCGTCACCGCGGCCTATTGGGGTTTCACGCTGACCGACGGGGCGCTGCGGATGCTGGTGCTGCTGCACTTCTTCCGCCTCGGCTACTCGCCCTTCACGCTGGCTTTCCTGTTCCTGCTCTACGAGGCGGCGGGGATCGGCGCGAATCTGGCCGGCGGCTGGCTGGCGACGCGGTTCGGCATCGCGCGCATGCTGGCCGTCGGGCTGACCACGCAGATCGCCGGATTCCTGCTGCTCTCGGCGGTCTCACCCGTCTGGTCGGCCACCCTCTCGGTCGCCTGGGTGGTCGCGGCGCAGGGCATCTGCGGTGTGGCAAAGGACCTGACCAAGACGGCGAGCAAGAGCGCGATCAAGCTGACCGCCGGCGAGGCGTCCGGGCGCCTGTTCCAGTGGGTGGCGTTCTTCACCGGCAGCAAGAACGCCATGAAGGGCTTCGGCTTCTTCCTCGGGGGCCTGCTGCTGGAGGCGCTGGGCTTCCGGGGCGCGCTGTGGGCCATGGCGGCTGCGCTGGGCATGATCCTCGCCGGCGTGGTGCTGTCGCTCCCGCCGATGATGGGGCAGGCCAAGGCGTCGAACTCCGCGCGGGAGCTCTTCTCGAAGAACCGTGGCGTGAACCTGATCGCCGCCGCGCGCGTCTTCCTGTTCGGCGCGCGCGATGTGTGGTTCGTGGTCGGCCTGCCGGTCTTCCTCTACGCCTCGGGCTGGACCTTCACCATGGTGGGCGGCTTCCTCGCCGTGTGGACGATCGGCTATGGCGTGGTCCAGGCGGCGGCCCCGGCCTTCGTCCGGCGCAGTGCCGACGGCTTGTCGGCGGAGGTTCCCGCCGCGCGCGCCTGGTCCCTGGCGTTGACGGCCGTGCCCGCGGTGCTGGCCGCGATGATGATCGGGGGCGTGCCGGCACCCGGCTTCTTCGTGCCGGCCGGACTTTGCGCCTTCGGCGTCCTCTTCGCGGTGAACTCCTCGGTGCACTCCTATCTCGTGCTGGCCTACGCCGGCAGCGAGAAAGCGGCGGAGGACGTGGGCTTCTACTACGCTGCCAACGCGGCCGGCCGCTTCGCCGGCACCTTGATGTCCGGCCTGCTCTACGCCTGGGCAGGGCTCACGGCCTGCCTGGCCGGCTCGGCCCTGATGCTCGGACTCTGCTGGGCGCTGACGCTCGCCCTGCCGGCGCGTGCTGCAACCCGCGCAGCGGCGGCGTAGCCTTGCACACCGTGAGGGGACCCAGGCGGCACGACGGATCTCGCAGAACGCAGAGAGAGACCTGGCGCCGGAAGCGGGTTGCCCCGGCCCATGCGCGCTCGGCCCTCCAGCGCCACGGCAGCAGCACGAAGCCGCGCTTGGCTTCCGGCCATCCGACCACCGCGAGTTCGATGCCGTGCGCCTCTGCGACATCGGCCGATTGGCTTCCCGTGTAGCCCTGGTCGGCATAGGCCAATGCAACGCTCCGCCCGGTGGAGGCCTGCACCGCCTCGGCCGGCCGCCCGCGCTGGCGGGCATGGCATGCAGGACCAACAGATGGCCCAGCGTGTCGTGGCAAGGGTGATGGGCGGTCACGCTCGCGAAGATCCGCTAGGGGTTCCTGGCGCGAACCATGACCATCCCGGCTTCACGCCCCGGCCGGCGAAAAGCTGAAGCCCCATGGCGCCTTACCGGCACCGCGCCGGTTCACCGGGGGCAAGACCGGCTGCGGCTGACCGGCTGCGGCGCGGCCTTTGGCAGCTGGTCCGAGGTCCAGGTGGCGCTGCGCTCCTCGGGCGGCAGCACCCTCCTGGATCTTGGCGAGGGCGGCACGAGATCCCCTTCAAGGGCCTGCCTGCCGGCCTGCTGACCACCGACAGCATCCTGTTCGGCCGGCACCCAGCGCCGGCCCCATGACAGGTCCGAAGCATCCAAGCCGCGTGGCGGGGAGAGGCCCATCCTGCCGCGCATGGCCCGCACCCTGCGCCACGGCCGGCATGGGGGCGGCCGGATGCTTTCCCAGAAGGACCTGCCCGATGGCCCCGACCGCGACGCCAGCCCCTGGCCGGCTGCTGCTCAGCCCCTCCGACCACACCCTCATCATGATCGACTTCCAGTCGCAGATGGCCTTCGCCACCAAGTCGATCGACCCGGTGGCGCTGCGCAACAACGCCGCCCTGGTGGCCGCCGCCGCCGCGGGCTTCGGTGTCTCCGCCATCCTCACCACGGTCGCCGAGAAATCCTTCTCCGGCCCGATGTTCCCCGAGGTCACCGAGCCCTTCCCCGGCCAGGCCCTGCTCGACCGCACCTCGATGAACACCTGGGAGGATGCGGCGGTGATCGCCGAGGTCAACCGCATCGGCAAGCCGCGCATCGTGCTGGCCGGGCTGTGGACCTCGGTCTGCATCGTCGGCCCCGCCCTGTCGGCGCTCGACCAGGGCTTCGAGGTCTATGTCATCGCCGATGCCTGCGGCGACATCTCGGACGAGGCGCATGAGCGCGCGGTGGAGCGGATGGTCCAGGCCGGCGCGCGGCCGATGACCGCGCTCCAGTACCTGCTGGAGCTGCAGCGCGACTGGGCGCGCGGCGAGACCTATGAACTGACCACCGGCATCGCCAAGAAGTTCGGCGGCGGCTACGGCCTCGGCATCATCTACGCCAAGACGATGTTCGGCGCCCACGAAGGCTGATCGGACCCGCCGTGGAGGCCGTGATGATGAAGCCCTATCTGCTCTCGCTCGGGGCCGGTCTGCTGGTGGGCGTGGTCTACAGCCTGCTGGACGTCCGCTCCCCGGCGCCGCCGGTGGTGGCGCTGGTCGGCCTCCTCGGCATCCTGCTGGGCGAGCAGATCGTCCCCGTGGCGAAGCGCCTGGTGGCCGGCCACCCGCCCAGCCTGGCCGTGCTGCGCGAGGAATGCACCGCGCATCTCTTCGGCCCGCTGCCTGGCCGCGGCACGCCGCCGCAGAACCCCGACCGGGCGGGATGAGCCCGCCACCGACACGCCGCGCCATCGCCGGGGGCCTCGTGGCCCTCGGCTTCGCCCTGTCCAGCCGGAGCCCCGCCATGGCCGCCGACACCGCCCCCGACATGATCCTGCACAATGGCCGGATCACCACGCTCGACCGCGCCAACCCGGCGCCCCAGGCCGTCGCCATCACCGCCGGGCGCTTCAGCGCGGTGGGCGAGGCGCGCGCGATCCTGCCCAGCGCCGGCCCCGCCACGCGGGTGATCGACCTCGGCGGGCGGCGGCTGATCCCCGGCCTGTTCGACAACCACCTGCACCTGATCCGCGGCGGGCTGAACTTCAACATGGAGCTGCGCTGGGATGGCGTGCGCAGCCTGGCCGACGCGATGGCGATGCTGAAGGCCCAGGCCGCCATCACCCCGCCGCCGCAATGGGTGCGCATCGTCGGCGGCTTCACCGAGCACCAGTTCGCCGAGAAGCGCCTGCCGACCCTGGACGAGATCAACGCCGCCGCGCCGGACACGCCCGTCTTCATCCTGCATCTCTATGACCGCGCGCTGCTGAACGCCGCCGCGCTGCGCGCCGTGAGCTATGACCGGGACACGCCGAACCCGCCGGGCGGCGAGATCCAGCGCGCGCCCGACGGCACGCCCACCGGCCTGCTGCTGGCGAAGCCGAATGCCACCATCCTCTACGCCACGCTGGCGCGCGGGCCAAAGCTGCCCTTCGACTACCAGCTGAACTCGACGCGCCATTTCATGCGCGACCTCAACCGCCTCGGCGTCACCAGCGCCATCGATGCCGGCGGCGGCTCGCAGAACTACCCGGAGGATTACGAGGTCATCCGCAAGCTGGCCGAGGATGGCGAGCTGACGGTGCGCATCGCCTACAACCTCTTCACCCAGAAGCCCAAACAGGAAAAGGACGACTTCCTGCGCTGGACGGCGGAGAACAAGTACCAGCAGGGCGACGATTATTTCCGCCTGAACGGCGCCGGCGAGATGCTGGCCTATTCCGCCGCCGACTTCGAGGATTTCCGCGTCGAGCGCCCGGAGATGCCGGCCTCGATGGAGGACGACCTGGAAGGCGTCGTCCGCGTTCTGGTGCAGAACCGCTGGCCCTGGCGGCTGCACGCCACCTATGACCAGACCATCAGCCGCGCCCTCGACGTCTTCGAGAAGGTCGATGCGGAGATGCCGATCGGCGATCTGCACTGGATCTTCGACCATGCCGAGACGGTGAGCGAGAAATCCCTGGAGCGCATCGCGCGGCTCGGCGGCGGCGTCGCCGTGCAGCACCGCATGGCCTATCAGGGCGAATATTTCGTCGAGCGCTACGGCGCCCAGGCGGCCGAGGCGACGCCACCGGTCGCGAAGATGCTGGAGATAGGGGTGAAGGTCTCCGCCGGCACGGATGCGACGCGCGTGGCCTCCTACAACCCCTGGGTCGCGCTGTATTGGCTGACCACCGGCAGGACCATCGGCGGGCTGCGCATCACGCCCGAGCGCAACACGCTGGACCGCGAGACGGCGCTGCGCATGCTGACCGAGAAGGTCACCTGGTTCTCCAACGAGGAAGGCCAGAAGGGCAGCATCATGGTCGGCCAGCTCGCCGACCTCGCCGTGCTGGACCGCGACTATTTCAACGTGCCGGGCGAGGAGATCCAGGATATCACCGCCGTGCTCACGCTGGTGGGCGGGCGCGTGGTGCATGGCGCGGGCGACTATGCGCCGCTCGCCCCCGCCTTGCCGCCGGCCATGCCGGACTGGTCGCCGGTGTGCCGCTTCGGCGGCTACCAGGACCGCCGCGCGGCGGCGCCGGCGGGGAAGGGGGCCTTCGCCCGCCTCGCCGCCTGCTGCGCCACCGCCT
>NZ_GG770777.1:279811-283072 GCF_000164635.1 Pseudoroseomonas cervicalis ATCC 49957
GGCCTTCGCCCGCCTCGCCGCCTGCTGCGCCACCGCCTGCGGCGTGCACGGGCACGACCATGCCCGCGCCTGGGGCGCCGCCACGCCCGCCGGGCAGGATGGCGGCTTCTGGGGCGCGCTCGGCTGCTCCTGCTGGGCCTTCTGAGCATGGCCCGCTGGTCGCCGCTGCTCACCTGGATCGGCCTGCTCGGCCTCTGCGCCGCCTATCTCCAGGGCGGGCTGAACAAGCTGCTGGACTTTCCCGGCGCGGTGGCCGAGGCGGCGCATTTCGCGCTGCCCCTGCCGCCCGTCACCGCCGCCGCCACCATCGCCCTCGAACTGGGGGCGAGCCTGCTCATCCTCACCGGCCGGTGGCGCTGGCTGGGTGCGCTGGCCCTGGCCGCCTTCACCCTGGCGGCCAGCTTCATCGCCAACCGCTACTGGGAATTGCCGCCGGGGCAGGAGCGCTTCATGACGGCCAATGGCTTCTACGAGCATCTCGGCCTCGTCGGCGCTTTCCTGCTGGTGGCCGTCTGGGACAAGGCCCATGCAAGCTGAGGCGCGCGGCGGCAGTTTCGCGCCGCTGCTGCAACCCACCTTCGCGCTGCTCTGGGTGGCGACGGTCATCGGCAATATCGGCAGCTTCATGCGCGACGTGGCCAGCGCCTGGCTGGTCACCGAGCTCTCCGCCGGCCCCGCCGCCGTCGCGCTGATCCAGGCGGCGGCGACGCTGCCGGTCTTCCTCCTCGCCATCCCGGCCGGCGTCATGGCCGACATCCTGGACCGCCGGAAATTCCTGCTGGCGGTGCAGGTGCTGCTGGCGCTGGTCAGCCTGTCGCTGATGCTGCTGGCGCAGGCCGGGCTGGCCTCGGTGGCCGCGCTGGCGGGGCTCACCTTCCTCGGCGGCATCGGCGCGGCGCTGATGGCGCCCACCTGGCAGGCCATCGTCCCCGAACTCGTGCCGCCGCGCGACACGCGCAACGCCGTCGCGCTGAACTCGCTCGGCATCAACATCGCCCGCGCCATCGGGCCGGCGGCGGGCGGGCTGCTGCTGGCCGGCTTCGGCGCCGCCGTCACCTATGGCGCCGATGTCGCCAGCTATGTCGTGGTCATCGCCGCGCTGCTGCTCTGGCGCCGCCCGCCGGCCGGGGATGACCCGCTGTCCGAGCGGTTCGCCGGGGCCTTCCGCGCCGGGCTGCGCTATGCCCGCGCCAACCGGGAGCTGCACATCGTCCTGTGGCGCGCCGCGCTCTTCTTTCTGTTGGCCAGCGCGGTCTGGGCGCTGCTGCCGCTGGTGGCGCGGCAGGTGCTGGGCGGCGATGCCGGCTATTATGGGCTGCTGCTCGGCGCGGTGGGGGCGGGGGCCATCCTGGGCGCCTTCCTGCTGCCCGCCCTGCGCCGGCGCCTGGATGCCGATGGTCTGCTGCTCGCCGCCGCGCTGCTCACCGCCGCCGCCATGGTGCTGCTGGCCCTCGCCCCGCCGCGCGCCCTGGCGCCGCTGGTGCTGCTGCTGCTCGGCATCGCCTGGATCATCGCACTCACCACCCTGAACGGCACGGCCCAGGCCATCCTGCCCAACTGGGTGCGCGGGCGGGCGCTGGCCGTCTATCTCACCGTCTTCAACGGCGCGATGACGGTGGGCAGCCTGGCCTGGGGCGCCGCCGCCGAGGGGCTGGGCCTGCGGGGGACGCTCTGGGTGGCGGCGCTGGCGCTGGCGCTCTCCGCCCTCGTGCTGCGGCGGGTCCCGCTGCCACGCGGCGAGGCCGACCTGACCCCCTCCAACCACTGGCCTGAGCCGCTGCTGGCCGTCCCGGTGGAGCATGACCGTGGCCCGGTGCTCATTCTGATCGAATACCGGCTGGCGCCCGGCACACAGGCGCAGTTCCGCCAGGTGGCGCACCGCCTCTCCGCCGCGCGGCGGCGCGATGGCGCCTATGGCTGGGGCATCGCCGAGGACGCCGCCGACCCGCAGCGCGTGGTCGAATGGTTCATGGTGGAATCCTGGGCCGAGCATCTGCGCCAGCACCGGCGGGTGTCGCAGGTGGATGCCGACCTCCAGGCGGAGTTGCGCCGCTTCCATGTCGGAGAAGAGGCGCCGCGGGTGCGGCATTTCCTGGCGTCCTGAGAATCTTCTTTTTCTGAAGAAAAAGAAGCAAAAAGACTTCTTTCTGTTGGGCGTCCCGCCTCCGGCCTGGGGCGGGACGCCCACGGAAGAAAGTTTTTTGGTTCTTTTTTTCAAAAAAGAACCCTTTCCTTCCCGCTTCCTTTCACAACTTTTCACAGCGTTTTTCTGTTTCACCCGCCGCTTCGCCCGGACGCTCCAGGGGAGTTTGCCCCCGAGGAGCCCGCGCCCCATGCATCCCGCCCCGCCCGATCTCCCCGCCCGCCTGGCCCCCTGGCAGGTCGGCAAGGTGCTGCGCCATATCGAGGCCCACCTGTCCGAGCCGCTGAGCGTCGCCGACCTCGCGGCCCTGCTTGGCCTCAGCACCGGCTATTTCTCGCGCGCCTTCCGCGCCAGCCAGTCGCTCTCGCCGCACGCCTTCATCCTGCAGCGCCGGCTGGCGCGGGCGCAGGCGATGATGCTGTCCTCCTCCTGCGGCCTGTCGGAGATCGCGCTGGAATGCGGCTTCTGCGACCAGCCGCACCTGACACGGCGCTTCCGCCTCGCTTTGGGCGTCAGCCCGGCGGCCTGGCGGCGCGGCGCGGCGGCGGCGATGGATCAGCGCGCCGCGGCATAGGCATCCATGGCCAGCGTCAGGCTGTCGCCGCGCGGGTGGTAGCCGATCTCCTGCCGCATCGCCCACAGGCTGGCGAGGTGCAGCAGCGGGATCAGCGCCACCTCCTCCCGCACCACCAGCCGCGCCGCCTCCTGCCACAGGGCATGGCGGCGCGCATCCTCGCCGGTGGCCAGGGCGGTGGTGATCAGCCGGTCCAGGCGCGGGTTGCTGTAGCCGGTGCCGTTCAGCGAGCCGAGGCCGCGCGCCGCGTCGCGCGTGCCGAGCACGGCGCCGAGCACGGCATTCGGCTCCCCCGGCCCGGTCAGCCAGCCGAACAGCGCCGTGGCGAAGCGCCCGCCGGCCAGGCGGGGATAGAACAGCGCGGGCGGCACCGGCTCGACCTGCGTGGCGATGCCGGCCTGCTGCCACATCTGCGCCACCGCCTGCAGCAGCGCCTCGTCATTCGGGAAGCGGTTGGCGGTGCCGGTCAGGGTGAGGGCGAGGCCCTGGCCCCAGCCCGCCTCCTCCAGCAGGCGGCGGGCGGCGGCGCGGTCCTGCCGCTCGG
>NZ_GG770777.1:286074-288438 GCF_000164635.1 Pseudoroseomonas cervicalis ATCC 49957
CGGCGGTGGCACGCTCTCGCGCAGCGGCGCCACGAAGCTGTAGCCGCGCCCCGGCACGGTCAGCACATGGCGCGCCTCGGCCTCGCTCTCGCCCAGCGCCTTGCGCAGGGCGGCGACCTGGGCGCGCAGGTTGGACTCATCGACATGGCGGCCGGGCCAGACGGCGGGGATCAGCGCGTCGCGCTCCAGCACCTCGCCCGGGCGGCGGGCCAGGGCCACCAGCAGGTCGAGCGCGCGCTGGCCGATCCGCACCGGCTCGCCGCCGCGCAGCAGGAGCTTGCGCCCGGGGAACAGCGAGAACGCCCCGAAGCTGATCTCCTCCTCCCTGGTCACGCATCCTCCGGCCCGGCATGCGCGGCCCGCCCGCGGCACCAGCCGCCGGTATAGAGCGCCGGCCCGGGGCAGGCAACGCCCACGCCCGGCCAGTCCCTTGTATTCAAAGTTTTTTTCGAGGCCGGGGCAGGGTGCTCCGCCCCGGCCGGCCAGCGGCTCAGCCGCGCAGGAAGGTCAGCAGGTCGTCGTTGAGCTGCTGCTTGTGCGTGTCGGTCAACCCGTGCGGCGCGCCGGCATAGACCTTCAGCTCGGCCTGCGGCACCAGCGCCTTGGCGGCGCGGGCGGCGGCGTCGATCGGCACGATCTGGTCGTCATCGCCATGCACGATCAGCGTCGGCCTGTCGAACTTCTTCAGGTCGGCCGTGAAGTCGGTCTCCGAGAAGGCCTTGATGCAGTCATAGGTGTTCTTGTGGCCGGCCAGCATGCCCTGCATCCAGAAGGACTGGATCATGCCCTGCGAGGGCACGGCGCCGGGGCGGTTGAAGTTGAAGAACGGGCCGCTGGCGATGTCGAGATACAGCTTCGCGCGGTCGGCGATGCTGGCGGCGCGGATGCCGTCGAACACCTCCATCGGCAGGCCGCCGGGGTTGGTCGGGCTCTTCACCATCTGCGGCGGCACGGCGGAGATCAGGCCGAGCTTCGCCACCCGCCCGGTGCCGTGGCGGCCGACATAGCGCGCCACCTCGCCGCCGCCGGTCGAGAAGCCGAAGATCGACACGCCGCGCAGGTCCACCGCCTCGATCAGCTGCGCCAGGTCGTCGGCGTAGTGGTCCATGTCGTTGCCGTCCCAGGGCTGGCTGGAGCGGCCATGGCCGCGCCGGTCATGGGTGACGACGCGGAAGCCGTGGCTGGCGAGGTGGAAGGCCTGGCTTTCCCAGCTGTCGGCGTTCAGCGGCCAGCCATGGCTGAGGATGACGGGCTGCCCGTCGCGCGGGCCCCAATCCTTGTAGTAGATCGAGACGCCGTCGCGCGTGGTGATGCTGGACACAATCTTCTCTCCGGGTGGGGTGGGTGCGGGGGTCGTGGCGGGCCGCCCGGCCGCGGTGGCGTCACTGAGGAGGAGGCCGGCCGTCGCGCCGCTGCCGGCGAGCAGGAGGGTGCGCCGGGACAGCGAGGTCGCCGGCGGGGGCGGTGGGGGGAGCATCGGCTTCCTTTCCGGGCGGATCTGTGCCCGGACAGCGCGGGCACGCCGCGCGCCGCCGGGACGACGCCGATCTAGCCGCGCGCTGCCCTGGCCTTCTTGCACAAAGCTGCCGTGAGCCGCCGGGGCGGCGGGGCTAGCGCACCACCGCCAGCGAGAAGCGCGACAGCGAGCGCAGATGCTGCTGCACGGCACGCCGCGCCGCGCGGGCATCGCCCGCGATCAGCGCGTCGAGGATGGCGATGTGCTCGCTGGAATCCGGGCCGACGCGATCCGACAGCCGCGCGATCTCGAACAGCCGTGTGGTGGTGCGCAGCCCCTCGATCAGCCGCGCCATCACCTCGTTGCCGCAATGCGCGGCATAGATGCGGTGCACATGGTCGTCCGACACCCAGTGCTCATGGGTGTGGGTGGCGGCGGCGTGCAGTTCCACCGCCTCGGCGCGGATGGCGTGCAGCCTGCCCATCGGGATGTGCCCCACGGCCAGCGCCGCCGCCTCCGGCTCCAGGATCTCGCGCACCTTCAGGCTGTGCAGGTATTCGGCGAGATCGACATGCCGCACCACGAAGGAGCGGTTGGCGGCCTTCACCACCAGCCCCTCGCCCTCCAGCCTTTGCAGCGCCTCGCGCAGCGGGGTGCGGGAGATGCCGAGCGTCTCCGCCAGGCGCTGCTCCACCACCGTCTCGCCGCCGCGCAGGCGGCGGTCGCGGATCATCTCCGACACGGCGCGGTAGGCGAGGCCGGACAGGTTGAGCGAGGCGGGCCGGCTGTCGCGCTGGTCCGGAAGATCCGTCGGTGTGTCCGGCATGGTGCGGCTGCTTGTAGCGGGGCGGGGGCGCGAAGGCGAGGCGCGGGCCGCGCGGCCGGTGCGGGCCGCGCGGCGGCGGGTC
>NZ_GG770777.1:289224-293766 GCF_000164635.1 Pseudoroseomonas cervicalis ATCC 49957
GTCGAACCCGTCCGGCACCACGCCGCGCGGCCGGGCCAGCGCATAGGGGCCGCGCGCCAGGAAGCGGCCGGAGCCGGGCTGGGCCAGCACCTCGCCGTCGCGCACCGCCACCTCGCCACGGCGGATGGTGACGCTGGGCCAGCCCTTCACCGCCATGCCCTCCCACGGCGTGTAGTCGATGGCGTGGTGCAGGGCGGAGTTGTGGATGACCCGCTCGGCATCCGGGTCCCACAGCACCAGGTCGGCATCGGCGCCGGGGGCCAGGCTGCCCTTGCGCCCGGCCAGGCCGAACAGCGCCGCCGCATTGGCCGAGGAGAGGCGGACAAAAGTGGGCAGGTCGATGCGCCCCTTCGACACGCCTTCCGAGAACAGCACGGGCAGCCGCGTCTCGATGCCCGGCACGCCATTGGGGATGGCGTTGAAGGCGGGCGTGCCATCGGCGCGCTGCACCGCCGCCCCCGTGCCATAGGCGCTGCCGCCCGCCACCCGCTTCTGGGTCGCGAAGGAGAAGCCGCAATGGTCGGAGGTGACGACATCCAGCGTGCCATCCTGGATGCGGCGCCAGATGCGCGCGTTCTCGCCCTTCTCGCGCAGCGCCGGGGAGCAGACCGCCTTGGCGCCGGCGAAATCGGCGCCGGTCAGGTCGTCATGGTCGAGGGTGAAGTATTGCGGGCAGGTCTCGCCCCAGACCTTCAGCCCGCGCGCCTTGGCGCGCGCGATCTCGGCCGCCGCCTCCTCGCAAGAGACGTGGAAGATCTGCACCGGCTGGTCCACCAGCTCGGCCAGCGCGATGGCGCGGTGCGTCGCCTCGCGCTCGACGACGGGCGGGCGCGACCAGGCATGCTGCAGCGGGTCGGTCAGCCCGGCCTTCAGCAGCGCCTGGATGCGCCAGCCGATGGCGTCGAAATTCTCGCAATGCACGGTGACGAAGGCGCCGAGCTTCTTCGCGGTGGCCAGCACCTCCAGAAACTGAGCGTCGGTCAGCCGCAGCGGGTCATAGGTGAGGAAGACCTTCAGGCTGCGGATGCCGCGCGCGACCAGCGCCGGCACCTCGCGCTCCAGCACCTCGGGCGTCGGGTCGGTGATGATCTGGTGGAAGGAGTAGTCGGCGCGGGATTGCGCCGCGCGGGCCTCGTAGCCGGGGGCGGAGGCGGCGAGGCTATGGCCCTTCCATTGCGGCAGGAAGCAAATGAAGGAGGTGGTGCCGCCCGCCAGCGCCGCCGCCGAGCCACTGGAAAAGCTCTCCTCATGCAGCGAACCGTCCTGGCCCATCTCCTCCAGATGGCAATGGGAATCGAGCCCGCCCGGCGTGACGATCATGCCCTTGGCGGAGATCTCCTCCCGCCCGCGCGGCAGGTTCAGGCCGAGCGCGGCGATGCGCCCGTCGCGGATGCCGATATCGGCCTCGAACACTTCCGAGGCCGTGGCCAGCGTGCCGCCGCGCACCACCAGATCGAAGTCTTCCATCATCGCCTCCCTTCAGCGCCGGTCCGCGGCCTCGGTGGCGTGGCCGCGGCCGAAGCGCCGCTCCAGCCCACGCTGCGCCAGATCCCAGGCGGTGGTCATCAGCAGGTAGTAGAGCGCCGCCACGGCGAACAGCTCGAGCACCAGGAACCGTTCCTGGATCAGGATCTGCGTCCGCCGCAGCAGCTCGTCCATGGAGATGACACTGGCGACCGAGGTGGTCTTGAGCAAGCCATTCACGCTGTTGCCGAGCGGCGGGATGATGATGCGCAGCGCCTGCGGCCAGATCACCAGCCGGAAGGCCTGCACGCCGCGCAGGCCGAGCGCCAGCGCCGCCTCGCGCTGGCCCTTGGGCACCGCCTGGATGCCGGCGCGCACCGTCTCCGACAGATAGGCGGCCTCGTTCAGCGACAGGCCGAGCAGCGCCGCCGCCGGCACCGAGAGCCGCAGCCCGAACAGCGGCAGCGCGGTGTAGATGACCAGCAGCTGCACCAGCAGCGGCGTGCCGCGGAACAGCCAGCAATAGGTCGCCGCCCCGCCCGCCAGCCAGCGATTGCCGGAGAGCCGCAGCAGCGCCAGCGCGATTCCGAGCGCCAGCCCGCAGACCAGCGCCCCGGCCGTCAGCCCGATGGAGAGCAGCGCGCCCTCCAGCAGATACGGGTTCGTCAGGTAGCCGAAGAACCCTTCCCAGGACCAGATGCGCATCGCCCGCGCTTACGGGGCGGGGCCGACCACGGCGAAGGGCTCGTCCCAGCCGCGCACGCCATACTGCTCCAGCAGCTTCGTGTAGAAGCCATCGGCGCGCATCTCCTCCATCGCCTTGGCGACCTCGGCCGCCAGCACGCGGGAGCGGAAGCCGAAGGCGATCGGCGTGGCGAACAGCCCGCTGACGGCGCGGGTGAAGTCGCCGCGCGTCTCGTATTCCTTGGCGGTGCTGTCGATCGAGATGCCGGCATCGATCTGCCCGACGCGCAGCGCCTGGAAGGAGACGGCGAAATTGTCGAAGGCGCGCACGGTGGGCGCCCGGCCGCCGGCGGCCTGCACCTGCTTCACGATGTCCAGCGCGCGGTTGTATTCGAAGCCGCCCTGCTCGACGCCGATCGACAGCCCGGCCAGATCCTGCACCCCCGCGATGCGGCGCGGATTGCCGCGCGGGACGGAGATCGAGATCGCCTGCTGCTCATAGCGCACCAGCTGCATGATCTTGGCGCGCTCCTCGGTGAAGAACATGCCGGTGTTGATCATGTCCCAGCGCCGCGCGGCCAGGCCCGGGATCATGGCGGCGAATTCCACCCGCACATGCTCGGCCTTCAGGCAGAGGCGGCGGGCGATCTCGCTGCCCAACTCCACCCGCATACCGCGCAGCGCGCCGGTGGAATCGACGAACTGCATCGGCGGCAGGGTCGGGTTGGTGGAGAGGGTGAGGGTGCCCGGCGTCACCAGCTCGGCATTCGGCACGCGCGGCGTGCAATTCTGCGCCGCGGCGGGCAGGGCGAGGGCAAGCAGCAAGGCGCCGGTCAGGGCGGGAAGGATGCGCATGGGTCCTGGGCCTCCGGGGGCGGATGCGATGGGTGGGATCAGGCGGCGAGCAGGCCGAGCCCGGCCAGCACATCGCGCAGCGCGGGGATGTCGGCCTCGGGCAAGGGCAGGCGGGGCGGGCGGGGCTGGCCCATGTCGAGCCCGGCGAGGCGCAGCGCCGCCTTGGTGCCGGAGACGTAGCGCGGCCCGCCGACGAAGGGCAGCAGCGGCGCCAGCCGGCGGTAGAGCGGCAGCGCCGTCTCCCGGTCTCCGGCCGCGGCGGCGTCGAACATGGCGGCGGAGAGTTTCGGCGCGACATTGGAGCAGACCGCGACCCAGCCCACCGCGCCGAGGAAGGCGCTCTCATAGCCCAGCACGCCGGCGAAGACCGTCATCCGCTCGCCGCAGAGGGCGATGATGTCGCGCACCCGCGTCGGATCGAGCGTCGATTCCTTGATGTAGCGGCAATTGTCGATCCGCGAGAGCCGCGCCACGGTCGCCGGCAGCAGGTCCACATTGGCCGTCGCCGGATTGTTGTAGACCATGACGGGAATGCCGATGGCCTCGCCGATGGCGCGGTAATGCGCGAACAGCTCATCCTCGGTCGGCACCGAATAGAAGGGCGGGATCACCATCACGCCCTGCGCGCCCATCGACTCGGCCTCGCGCGAGAGCGCCACGGCCTCGCGCGTGTCCTCGGCGCCGGTGCCGACCAGCACCGGCACCCGGCGGGCGGCGGCGCGCAGCACCGTCTCGACGATGGCGGCGCGCTCCTCGCGCGAGACGGACAGGAACTCGCCGGTGGAGCCGAGCGGGATCAGGCCGCGCACGCCGTTCGCGATCTGGTACTCGACCAGCCGCGCCAGCGCCGGCAGGTCCGGCGCCGCGCCATCGGCGGTGAAGGGGGTGACGAGGACGGTGTAGGTGCCGCGAAAGGGTTCAGCGGTCATCGAGTCACGGCTCCGGGGCGTTTTCGTCATACGGACTGTATACGATCTGCGCGCGATGGCCATATCCTGGCCGCGGCTTTTTCCTGGATCCGATCACCCCCGCGATGCGCCTCTCCAGCCCTGGCCTGACCCCGCTCGGCCGCGAATTCACCTTCACCTTCGATGGCCGGGAGATCCCGGCCCTGCCGGGGGAGACGGTCGCGGCGGCCCTGGCGGCGCAGGGCATCCTGGCCCTGCGCCACACCGCCTCGGGTGCGCCGCGCGGCCTGTTCTGCGGCATGGGCGCCTGCTGGGACTGCCTGGTGACGGTGGAGGGCCGCGCCGGCGAGCGTGCCTGCCAGGTGAAGGCCGCGCCCGGCCTCGACATCCGCTCCGCCCCGCCCGGCCAGCCATCGCCGCTGGCCGCCACCGTGCCGGAGCTGGAGGAGCGCGCGCCCGACCTGCTGGTGGTGGGCGCCGGCCCGGCCGGCCTTTCCGCCGCCATCGAGGCAGCCCGAGCCGGCGCGCAAGTGCTGGTGCTGGATGAGCGCGACGCGCCGGGCGGGCAATATCTGAAGCCGCTGGCCGCGCACCGCGCCGCCCGGCCCGACGCCCAGCACCGGCGCGGCGA
>NZ_GG770777.1:294783-326245 GCF_000164635.1 Pseudoroseomonas cervicalis ATCC 49957
GGCTTCCGCGCCGGGCGGGTGGTCAACGCCGCCGGGCCGCACGCCATGCAGGTGGCGGCGCTGCTGGGCGAGGCGCTGCCGATGCGGCTGGTGGTGCAGCAGGTGATCGCCACCAGCGCCGCCGCGCCCACGCTGCGGCCCCTGGTGCAATGGGCGCGCCGGCATCTCTCCCTGAAGCAGAGCGATACGGGGCAGTTCCTGGTGGGCGGCGGCTGGCCGGGGCGGCTTGATGCCGATGGCGCTGCGCGGCTGCTGCGCGAGGCGGTGGAGGGCAATCTCTGGGTGGCCGGGCAGGCGCTGCCGATGCTGGGTGGCCTGCGGGTGCTGCGCGCCTGGGCCTCGCCCAACATCCATCTCGACCATGGCCCGGTGATCGGGGAGAGCCCGCGCCATCCGGGGCTGTTCCACGCCGTCACCTCGAATGGCTGGACGCTGGGGCCGCTGGTCGGCCGCCTGCTGGCCGATGCGGTGCTGGGGCGGGGCCGCCCGCCCGCCGCCTTCGCGCCCGGAGGGTGAGGCAGGGGCGGGGCGCCGTTGCGTTCGGTTGCTGGCACGCCAGGGCCAGGGGCGCTAAGCACGCCGGCGATGTCCCCGCCGATTCTGACCGTCGTCATCCCCTGCTACAACGAGGCCCCGAATGTCGCGCCCATGGTGGCGCGGCTGGAGCAGGCGCTCGCCGGCATCGCCTGGGAAGCCATTTTCGTCGACGACAACAGCCCGGACGGCACCACCGGCGTCGCCAAGGAGATCGCGGCGCGGGACGGTCGCATCCGCTGCATCCGCCGGGTCGGGCGGCGTGGCCTGTCCTCGGCCTGCGTCGAGGGCATGCTGGCCTCCGCCGCCCCCTATGTGGCGGTGATCGATGGCGACCTGCAGCATGACGAGACGCTGCTGCCGCGCATGCTGGCGGCGCTGCGGGCGGGCGAGGCGGATGTCGCCATCGGCAGCCGGCATGTCGAGGGCGGCGCCTCGACCGAGGGTTTCTCGGCGCTGCGGCAGCGCATCAGCGATGGCGGCATCGCGCTGGCCCAGCTTTTCCTGCCGGTGCGGGTGGCCGACCCGATGAGCGGCTTCTTCATGCTGCCGCGCGCCCTGGCCGAGGAGGTGGCGCCGCGGCTGACCGGGCGCGGCTTCAAGATCCTGCTCGACATCCTGCTCTCCGCCCGCCGCAGGCTGCGGGTGGTCGAGCTGCCCTACAGCTTCCGCGCCCGGCAGGCGGGGGAATCCAAGCTCGACACCACGGTGCTGCTGGAATTCCTGGCGCTGCTGCTGGACAAGGCGACGGGCGGGCTGCTGCCGCTGCGCTTCCTGGCCTTCGCCGCCATTGGCGGGCTCGGCATCCTGGTGCACATGGCGGTGCTGGCGCTGGCGCTCGGCCCGCTGTCCTTCCACGCGGCGCAATGGCTGGCCAGCTTCGTCGCCATGACGGTGAATTTCTGGCTGAACAACCGCCTCACCTACAGCGATGTGCGGCTGCGCGGCCCCCGGTTGTGGCGCGGATTGCTGCTGTTCTACCTGGTCTGCGGCGTGGGTGTGGCGGCCAATGTCGGCATCGCCGGGCTGCTGCTGCGCGACGAACTGCTGAACTGGGGCCTGGCCGGCGCCGCCGGCGCGGCGCTGACGGTGGTGTGGAACTACGCCGTCTCCGCCACCCTGGTCTGGCGCGCCCGGTGAGGGCAGCGCGCAACCCCTGGCTGCTGGCACTGCTGGGGCTGACGGCGCTGCGGCTGCTGGCCGCGCTCTGGCTGCCGCCAGCGCCGGACGAGGCCTATTACTGGGTCTGGGGCCGGGCGCTGGCGCCCAGCTATTACGACCACCCGCCGATGGTCGCGGTGTGGACGGCGCTGGGCAGCCTGGTCGCCGGCGACAATGCCTTCGGGCTGCGGCTGCTGGGGCCGGTTGGCGTCGCCATCGCCTCGGTGCTGCTGGCACAGGCCGGGGAGGCGCTGTGGCCCGGCCGGCGGGCCGGCGTCTGGGCGGCGGCGCTGCTGAACGGCACGCTGCTGCTCGGCGCCGGCTCGGTGCTGATGACGCCGGACACGCCGCTGCTGGTGTTCTGGTGCGCGGCGATCTGGGCGCTGGCCCGGCTGCATGCCAGCCAGGATGGGCGCTGGTGGCTGGCTTTCGGCCTGCTTTCGGGCTGCGCGCTGCTGTCGAAATACACCGCCGTGCTGCTGGGCGGCGCCGTGGTGCTGTGGCTGCTGGCCGAGCCGCGGGCGCGCCATTGGCTGCGCAGCGCCTGGCTGTGGCTGGGGGGCGCGCTGGCGGTGCTGGTGTTCAGCCCGGTCCTCTGGTGGAACGCCACGCATCACTGGGCCAGCTTCGCCAAGCAGGGCGGGCGGGCGGGGGCGACCGCCACCGGCTCCCCCTGGCGTTATCTGGGTGAATTGCTGGGCGGGCAGGCCGGGCTGGTCACGCCGATCATCTTCGTGCTCTGCGTCGCGGGCACGGTGGCGGCCTGCCGGCGCTGGTGGCGCGGCGATGCCGGGGCTGGGCTGCTGGCGGCTCTGACCGTGCCGGCGGCGCTGCTGTTCCTGTGGCAGGCGACCGGCAGCCGGGTGCAGGGCAATTGGCCGGCCATTCTCTATCCCAGCGCCTGCCTGGCGGCGGCGGCCTGTCTCGGCCCCGGCTGGGACCGGTGGCGGCGCTGGGGCGTGGCGCTGGGCATCGGGCTGACGCTGGTGGTGCTGGTGCAGGCGGCGCTGGCGCCGCTGCCGCTGCCGCGCCGCAGCGACCCGACCCTGGCGCGGCTGGGCGGCTGGGCCGAATTTGCGCGCGAGGTCGAGGCGGCACGCCGCCAGGCCGGGGCGCAGTTCGTCGCCGCCGAGGAATACGGGCTGGCCAGCGAGCTGGCGCTGCATCTGCCGCCCGGCGTCGCGGTGGTGGCGCTGGGCGATCGCTGGGACCTGTTCGATCTGGATGCCCCGGCGGAGGGGCTGCGCGGGCTGCTGGTGCGCAGCGAGCGGCGCTCCGGCCCGCCGCTCTGGCCGGGCGCGGTGGAGCAGGGTGGCGTCACCCGCAGCCGCAAGGGGATCGAGGCCGAGCGCTACCGGCTGCATGGGGTGGTGGTGACGGCCGGGACGCCGCCGCTGGCGCTGTTGCCGCCGCGACGCTGAAGGCCCTGGCGATGGGCGCGCGCCACCCCACATGCTGGGGCGTTGGCCTGGGCAGGAGGGTGAGACAATGCCGATCCGCATTCCGCGTGGCTGGGAATTGCCGGAGAGCGCCGCGACGCCGGAGCATCTGGTGCTGGGGCGCCGCAAGGCGATGGGGCTCGGCGCCGGGCTGATCGCCGGCGGGCTGGCGGCGCCGGCCCTGGCGCAACAGGCCGGCATGGCCGCGATGCGCAACACCCGCTACCCGCCCGAGCGCGCTTTGACGCCGGAGCGCGACGCCACCAGCTACAACAACTATTACGAGTTCGGCAGCAGCAAGAATGTCTCCGGCGCGGCGCAGCGGCTGCGGCAGAGCCCGTGGACGCTGCGGCTGGAGGGCATGGTCGAGAAGCCGCAGGAGATCGGGCTGGAGGACCTGCTGAAGCGGGTCAGCCTGGAGGAGCGGGTGCTGCGGCACCGCTGCGTCGAGGCCTGGGCGATGACGGTGCCCTGGACCGGCTTCGCCATGTCCGACCTGCTGAAGATCGCCACGCCGCTGTCGAGTGCCAAATATGTGGTGTTCGAGACGGTGCGCGAGCCCTCGGTGATGCCTGGGCTGCGGCAGAGCTGGTATCCCTGGCCCTATACCGAGGGCTGCACCATCGAGGAGGCGGCGAACGAGCTGTGCTTCCTGGCGGTGGGCCTGTATGGCAAGCCGGTGCCGGCGCAGAATGGCGGGCCGATCCGGGTGCTGTTCCCGTGGAAATACGGCTTCAAGAGCGGCAAGTCGCTGGCCGCGATCCGCTTCACCGACACGCGGCCGGTGAGCTTCTGGGAGAAGCTGCAGCCCAGCGAATACGGCTTCTGGGCCAATGTGAACCCGGAGGTGCCGCATCCGCGCTGGAGCCAGGCGAGCGAGCGGCTGCTCGGCAGCAATGAGCGGGTGCCGACCAAGCTGTTCAATGGCTATGGCGCCTTCGTCGCCGACCTGTATCAGGGCCTGCAATCGGAGCGGCTGTATCTCTAGCCGGCCGCCAGCGGCGGCCGGCCCGGACAGAAAAAAGAAGGGGCGCAAACGTATACGTTTGCGGGGGGAATTCATTCCCCCGGATTCTCTTTCAGTTGGGCAGTTCGGCGATGCGCCGGCGGCCTTCGTCGATGGCCCTCAAGGCCTCCGGCCAGAGCCCGAGCGTGGCGACCTCATCCGGCGAGAAGAAGCGGGCCTCGCTGACGTCATCCCCCGCCACCGGCTCGCCGGAGAGCCAGCGCCCGGCGAAGTCGATGATGGTGTAGTGGAAGCGGGGGCGTCCGTCCTCGCCATGGTTCAGCGCGTCGACAACGACGGCCAGGGTCAGCGGCCCGACCTCGATGCCGGCCTCCTCGCGGAGTTCGCGGCGGGCGGCGGCCTCGGCGGTCTCGCCCAGCGCCTGGGCGCCGCCGGGGATGGACCATTCGCCCTGGCGCGGCGGCTTGGCCCTGCGCACCAGCAGAACGTCGTTGCCGCGGAAGGCGACGACGCCGATGCCCACCCAGGGCCGGTCCGGATATTCCCGCCCGCCGCTCACGGGGCGGCGGGGCGGGGCGGCGCCTGCTCGGCCTGGCGGAGGTCGTCCAGGCGTGGCAGCAGGCTGCGCTCCTTGTGCGCCGGCACCTGATAGGCCCAGCCGCGCCAGCGGGTGTTGAGCTGCTCGGCCTCCGGGCTGCCCTCGGCCTTCAGCAGCAGCCAGAGCGCCTCGTCCTGGCGGCGCAGCACGGCGTCGATGACCAGGCTGTCGGTGAAGGTGAAGCGGGCGCTGCCCAGGGCGGTGCCGGGCATGTCGGCCTCACGCTGCACATCGGTCAGCGTCAGGAACTCGAAGGCGCCGGCGATGGAATCCAGGCTGCTCTGCTCCAGCGGCGGCGTCTCGGCCGGCGCGGTGACGGCGAGGCGGCCATCCGGCCCTTCGCCCCGGCGCAGCTCCAGCAGCGGCTCGCCCTCGCGGCGGATGGTGGCGGCCAGCATCCGCTCGCGCGGGATGTTGGCCATGTCGCGGTCGATCCAGAGCTGGGCGTCGGCGTCCAGCGGCAGGCGGCCCTCGGCCAGCCAGGACTGGGTCTCGCCGGGGCGGCGGACATAGACGCTTTCCGGCACATTGCCCTGCACCCGCACGCGGCGGCGGCCCACCACCAGCTCGGCAATGGGCTGGTTGCCGCCATCCAGCACGCGCAGCAGCGCGGCGGTGGAGCCTTCCTTCTCCGGATCCTCGAGGCCGAGGCGCCCGAGCAGCTCGGGGTTGCCGGTGCGCGGCTCGACCAGGCGCAGCTCGGTCAGGCCGACCAGCAGCTCGCGCACCTTCTCGGGGCGGACGGGGTAGTCGGCGGCCTCGGGCAGCACCCAGACATCGCCCTGGCGGCGGGCGAGGATGAGCGACTTGCCCTGCTGCCTTACCTCGATGCGCATGGCGCCGGCGAGGCGGGCGGCCAGGTTCTGGAACATCAGCGGCGCGCTGCCGGTGTCGCGCGGGCGCGGCCCGGCGGGGCCGAGGGCGACCACGGCGCCGGCGGAGGCGAGGGCGGCGGCGCCCAGGATGAGCAGGGATCGGCGTTCCATGGCGGCCTCTCCTCAGGCGCGCGCCGCGGCGCGGCGGCGGTTGCGCAGCACCGCCAGCACCAGGGCGAACAGGGTCAGCAGCGCGGGCACGAGGGCGATGTTGAGGATGCGCAGATTGCGCTCCAGCGCCTCGATATCGCGCCGCAGCTCCAGCTGCACGGCGCGCAGCTGGCCGCGTGTGGCGGTGATCTCGGCGCGCGCGCGGTCGATCTCGGCGCGCTGCTCAGGCGTGATGACCGATTGGTTCTGGTTGCGCTCGCCGGGCTGGGCGGTGCCTTGGCGGAGCTGGCGCAGCCGCCGCTCGGTGGCTTCCAGCCGCTGGGTCAGGGCCTGCTCGGTCTGGCGATACTGCGCCTCGGCATTGCGGCGCATCTCGTCCACCACGCCGAAGGGGCGCAGCGATTCGCCGCGCGAGCGCAGGCCGATCAGCGCGTCGCCGCCGGCCAGGGTGTCGGTCAGGTTGGCGATCAGCGCGCCATTGTCGCTGAAGGGGGTGGCCACCTGCTGGCCGAAGAAATCCTGCACCTGGACCCAGAAGCGGTCCTCCAGCAGGTCGGTGTCATTGGCGATGACGAGATTGGCCGGGCCGTCGCTCTGGGCGCGATGGGCCGGGAAATCGGCCGGGCGCTCGGCACCCTCGGCGGGGGCGGGCGGGCCGGCGGGGAAGGCGCTCTGCAGGATGCCGCGGGCGCGGGCCATCAGCACATAGCGCTGGCCGTCCGGCTGGAAGCCGGCCAGCAGCTGGGCCGGGTTGGGGTTGCGGCGCACCTGCTCGACATCGACCAGCATGGCGCGGTCGCTGCTGGTGATCAGCGGGGTGAACTCGATGCCGGCGCCCTCGCGGCGGCGCACCTGGCCGGCGGCGGCGAAGGTGACCTGCTGCAGATCGGCCGTCGCCACATCGCCATGGCTGAGCGAATCCCCGGTCGCGTTGAACCAGGCCAGGTAGTCCACCGTCTGCAGCCGGTCGCGCGGATTGGCGCGCACGCGCCAGGCGCCGCGCTGGTCCAGCACCACCTTGTCGGACGGCGTCTCGATGCCCCAGGCGTTCAGCAGGCGGTCGAGATTCGAGCCGGTCTCGGCGGGGGGCTGGCCGGTGGGGCCGGGGCGGCTCGCCTGGCTCTCGCTGTGCGGGTCGGTCATGGCGAAGAGCTTGCCGCCGCGCATGACGAACTGGTCGATGGCGTAGAGCGTCGTCTCCGGCAGGTTCTGCGGCTGGGCGACGATCAGCACCTGCATGTCGGCCGGGATCACCGCCGTGTCGGGGCCGACCTCGCGCAGGGTGAAGAACTGGCGCAGCTGGTTGGCGATGACGAAGGGCTGCCCGGCGCCGGGCACCCGCATCATCATCGCGCGCGGGTCGCCATTGACCGGCAGGGCCGAGAGCAGCCCGACCACCGGGCGGCGCGGGTTGGACAGCTCATAGACCAGCCGCGTCAGGTCGTATTCCAGGAAGCGCTCGCGGTCGGGCTGGAAGAAGGGCAGCACCCGCTCGTCATCCAGCAGGTTGCTGCCGGCCAGGCCGAAATAGACCTGCTCGCCGGACTGGTCGACCGGCACGCCCTGGATGCCGGCGGCCATCGCCCGGTCCTCGGTCTCCGAGAAGGGCTCGGGGTCGAGATATTCCAGGCGGATCCTGCCGTCGGACAGGGCGGCGTATTCCTGCAGCATCTCGCGCACCCGGTCGGCATAGGCGCCATAGACCGGGATGCTGCCGCCGAGCCGGCTGGAATAGAACAGCCGCAGGGTGATCGGGTCCTGCAGGCCGGAGAGCACCTGACGGGTGCCGTCCGACAGGGTGTAGAGATGCTGCTGCGTCAGGTCGAGCCGCGCCCGCGGCAGCAGCCGGTCGGCCAGCAGGTTCACCGAGACGGCCAGCACCAGCGCGGCACCGAGGCCACCCAGCGCATAGGCGAGGCGCCGGGAGGGCGGCTTCGGGGCGGGCGAGGGGGCGGCGTGCGGGGCCGGGGTGGCGTCGCTCATGGCTCAATCCGCCTTGCGATGGTCGACGGCCACGGCATTGGCGAAGAGCCAGAAGCCGATGAAGCTCGCGAAATAGACGAGGTCGCGCAGCGCCACCACGCCACGGGAGAAGCCGCCCAGCCGGTCGGTGACCGACAGGCCGCGGGCGATATCGGCCAGCACCGGCATCCGCACCGAGAGGAATTCCGTCACCACCGGGCTGCCGGCGGCGGCGAAGAGGAAGCAGATGGCGACCGCGAGGACGAAGGCGATGACCTGGTTCTTGGTCAGCGCCGAGATGGCCGCGCCCACCGCCAGATAGGCCCCGGCCACCAGCAGGCAGCCGAGATAGCCGGTGAGGATCACCCCATTGTCCGGATTGCCGAGATAGTTGACCGTCAGCACCAGCGGGAAGGTCAGCGCGAGGGCGATGGCGCAGAAGGCCCAGGCGGCCAGGAACTTGCCCAGCACCGCCTGCCACTGGGTGATCGGCAGGGTCAGCAGCAGCTCGATGGTGCCGAGGCGCCGCTCCTCCGCCCAGAGCCGCATGGTCAGGGCCGGGACCAGGAACAGGAACAGCCAGGGGATGAAGCCGAAGAAGGGCTGCAGATCGGCGGTGCCGCGGCCGAAGAAATTGCCCAGCGTGAAGGTCAGCGCCCCCGACATCACCAGGAAGATGACGATGAAGACATAGGCGACGGGCGTCGCGAAATACCCGGCCAGCTCGCGCCGGGCGACGATCAGGGAGGCGCGCATCAGGCGGCGTCCTTCGGCAGGGTCAGCTCGCGGAACACCGCGTCGAGGGAGGGGCCGCGCCGCGCCAGCTCGACCGGCGTCGCATCGGCCAGCACACGCCCGCGCGCGATGATGATGGCGCGGGTGCAGATGGCCGAGACCTCCTCCAGGATGTGGGTGGAGATGATGATCGCCTTGTGCGGCGCCATCTGCGCGATCAGCCGCCGCACCTCATGCTTCTGGTTGGGGTCGAGGCCGTCGGTCGGCTCGTCCAGCACCAGCACCGGCGGGTCGTGCAGCAGCGACTGGGCCAGGCCGACGCGGCGCTTGAAGCCCTTGGAGAGGGTCTCGATCGGCTGCAGCCGCACCTCCTCCAGCATGGTCAGCTTCATCGCGTGCGCGGTGCGATCCGCCGCTTCCGTCCCGCGATAGCCGCGGATGCGGGCGGCGAAGCCGAGGAAAGCGGTGACCGTCATCTCGGGATAGGTGGGCGCGCCCTCGGGCAGGTAGCCCAGATGGCGCTTGGCCTGGACGGGGCGGTCCACCACATCCTCGCCGCAGATGCGGGCGGTGCCGGCAGAGGGCGTCACGAAGCCCGCCAGCATCTTCATGGTGGTGGATTTGCCGGCGCCATTGGGGCCGAGGAAGCCCAGCACCTCGCCCCGGGCCACGGCGAAGGACACGTCATCGACGGCGGTGAAGCCGCCGAAGCGCTTGGTGAGGCGGTCGATCTCGATCAGCGCGGACAACCGGACATTCCCTGACAGCAGCGGACGGCCACCGGGTTTAATCGGGGCAGGGGGCATTGCAACCCCTCGGCCTGTATCGAAGCGTCGCCTCCGGGGCGGGTCCGGGGCTCAGCCGGCCGCCAGCGGCGCCAGGGAGAGGTCGTGGCCGAAGAGGGCCAGCAGCAGCCGCGCGGCGCGCCCGCGCGGCGTGGCCGAGAGCGCCGGGTCCTTCTCCAGCAGCAGCGCCGCATCCTGATGCGCCATGCGCACCAGCCCGCCATGGCGCTGCGGGTCGGCCAGGCGCCGGCCGATCCGCCCGGCCTGGCGCACCCCCAGCGCATCGCCGCCGCCGCGATACTCCAGATCGGCATCCGCGATGACGAAGCCGTCCTGCGTCTCGCGCAGCACGGCGAGCCGCCGCTGCTCCGAGTCGTTCAGCTCGGCCGAGGGCAGCAGCAGGCAGAAGCTCTGCGCCCGGCCGCGCCCGACCCGGCCGCGCAGCTGGTGCAGCGCCGCCAGGCCGAAGCGCTCGGCCTGCTCGATGATCATGATGGTGGCCTCGGGCACGTCGACGCCGACCTCGACCACGGTGGTCGCCACCAGCAGCTGGGCGCGGCCGGCGGCGAAATCGTGCAGCGCGGCCTCGCGCACCTCCAGCTTCTGCGCGCCATGCGCCAGGCGCACCTTGTCGCCGAAAATGGCGGCGAGGTCGGCGAAGGTGGTCTCGGCCGCGGCGTTGTCGTGCTTCTCGCCCTCCTCGACGGCGCGCACCACCCAATAGGCGCGGTGGCCCTCGGCGAAGGCGGCGCGCAGCCTTGCCACCAGCTCCTCCCGCCGCTCGCGGCTGACGATGCGGGTGACGATGGGCTGGCGGCCGGCGGGCAGGCCTTCCAGCCGGCTCACCGCCATCTCGCCCCATTGCGTCAGCAGCAGGGTGCGGGGGATGGGGGTGGCGGTCATCACCAGCACATCGGTGGTGCCCTTCTCGGTCAGCGCCAGGCGCTGGGCGACGCCGAAGCGGTGCTGCTCATCCACCACCGCGAGGCCGAGATCGCGGAAGGCGACCCCCTCCTCGATCAGCGCATGGGTGCCGACCACCAGGGGGATCGCGCCATCGGCGAGGCCCGCCAGCACGCGCTTCCTCTCCTTGCCCTTCACCGAGCCGGCCAGCAGGGCGCAGGGAACCCCGGCGGCGCCGGCCAGTTTCTCCAGCGTGCGCAGATGCTGGCGGGCGAGCAATTCGGTCGGAGCCATCAGGGCGGCCTGGGCGCCGCCCTCGACGGCGCGCAGCATGGCCATCACCGCCACCAGCGTCTTGCCGGCCCCCACATCCCCCTGCAGCAGCCGCAGCATGCGGCGCGGCGCGGCCAGATCGGCATCGATCTCGGCGATGGCCCTGGCCTGGCCCGGGGTCGGCTGATGGCCGAAGGCGTGCAGCGCGGCGGCGCGCAGCCGGCTGTCGCCCGTCAGGGCGCGCCCCGGCCGTTGCAGCACGGTGCGGCGCACCAGCCCCACCGCCAGCTGGCCGGCCAGCAGCTCGTCATAGGCCAGGCGGTCGCGCGGCGTGTCGTCGGGCACCGCCTCCGGCGCCTGGATGGCGTGCAGCGCGGCGCCGAAGCCGGGCCAGCGCCGGCGCGCCAGCAGCGTGGCATCCTGCCATTCCGGCAGTTCCGGCAGCAGCGCCAGGGCATCGGCCATGGCGCGGCCGAGGTCGCGCTGGCCCAGCCCCTTGGCCAGCGGCCAGATCGGCTGCAGTTCGGGGATGACGTCCGGCGGCTCGACGAAATCCGGCGCGTCCATCTGCCAGCGGTCGCGGTAGCGCTTGACCCGGCCGGAGACGCGGCGCGGCGCGCCCTCCGGATAGGTGCGCGAGAGCCAGGCGCCGAGCCAGGAGCGGCGGCCGAAATAGATCAGGTCGATCGGCCCGTCCTCGGAGTCGCAGCGCACCGCCCAGGGCTGCACCGGGCTGCCGGGGGCCGCGATGCCGAGCACCCGCACCGGCAGGGTGGCGATCTCGCCCTCCCGCGGCTGGGCGTTGCGGCGATCCTGGTAGCGCTCGGGCAGGTGGAAGAGCAGGTCCATGACCCGCCCGCCCTCGACCAGCGCGGCCAGGCGCTTCCGCTTCTCCTCGGGCACGGGCAGGCTGTCGAGCGGCGCGAAAAGCGGCGCGGCGCGGTCCAGATCCGTCTCTCGGGCTGACACGATTCCCATCCACCTCTATATGCCAGCCTCCAGAGGCGTCGACATGTCCCAGAGCGATCAACACAGCCATCCTTCCGCCCCCGATCTGTCCCCGCGCCGCCGGCGCCTGGTGTTCCGCGCCACGCATCGCGGCACCAAGGAGACCGACCTGATGGTGGGCGGCTTCGTCACCCGCAACATCGCCGCCTTCTCGGAGGCCGAGCTGGACGAGCTGGAAGGGGTGCTGGAGCTGCTCGATGTCGATCTGGCGGACTGGCTCTCCGGCCGCCGCCCGATCCCGCCCGAGGTGATGACCCCGATGCTGGCGCGCATGGCGGAGGAATGCTCGCGCTCCGGCGCCGGCGTGCCGGAGGCGGTGCGGGAGGCCGCGCCGCGCGGATGAGCCAGCTCACCGTCCATGGCGCGCCGGAAGGCTTCGACGCGCTGCTGCTGGCCCGCCGCCGCGTCGAGGCCGAGGGCTTCGTCCTGCATGTCTGCCGCGACGATGCCCGCATGGCGCGGCTGCAGGACGGGCTGGCCTTCTTCGCGCCCGAGGTCGAGGTGCTGCGCTTCCCGGCCTGGGACTGCCTGCCCTATGACCGCGTCTCGCCGCATGCCGAGCTGGTGGCCGAGCGCGTCGCCACCCTGGCCCGCCTGCTGGAGCCGGAGGCCCGCCCGCGCATCGTGCTGACCACGGTGAACGCGCTGGTGCAGCGCGTGCCGCCGCGCGTGGTGTTCGAGGGCGCCACGCTGCATCTGAAGAAGGGCGGGCGCATCCGGCCCGAGGCGCTGGCCGGCTTCCTGGACGCCAATGGCTACAACCGCGTCGCCACCGTGATGGAGCCGGGCGAATACGCGGTGCGCGGCGGGCTGTTCGACCTCTACCCGGCCGGCGAGCCGGAGCCGGTGCGGCTCGACCTGTTCGGCGACGAAATCGAGACGCTGCGCCGCTTCGGCACCGAGACCCAGCGCAGCGGCGAGGCGGTGGCCGAGCTGTGGCTGCGCCCGGTGGGCGAGGTGCTGCTGGACGAGGATTCCATCGCCCGCTTCCGCGCCGGCTATCGCGACCTGTTCGGCATGCCGGCGGCGGAGGACCCGCTCTATGTCTCGGTCTCCGCCGGGCGGCGGCATCCGGGCATGGAGCATTACGCGCCGCTGTTCCATGAGAGCATGGCGACGCTGCTGGACTACATGCCCGGCGCCTCGGTCAGCCTGGATCATCAGGCCGAGGATGCGCTGACCACCCGGCTGGAAATGGTCGAGGACCATTACGAGGCGCGCCGCACCCCGCCGCGCGAGGGCGAGGTACCCTACCGCCCGGTACCGCCGCGCCGCCTCTATCTGAACCGGCGCGACTGGGACGCGATGCTGGCGGGCGCCCCGCTGCTGGCCTTCAGCCCCTTCCCGAAGCCCGAGGGCGCCGAGGGGCTGGATGCCGGCGGCCGCCCGGGCCGGCTCTATGTCGAGGCGCGTGCCGCCGGGCAGAACGCCTTCGCCGTCTATCGCGAACAGGCCGAGGCGCAGGCCAAGGCCGGCCAGCGCCCGGTGGTCGCCGCCTGGACTCGCGGCTCGCGCGAGCGGCTGGGCAACCTGCTGCGGGAGAACCGCATCCCCGCCCAGGCGGTGGAGGATTGGGCCGCCGCGCGCAAGCTGCCCGCCGGCACCGTGGCGCTGGCCATCTATGGCGTGGAGCGCGGCTTCACCGGCCCCGCCGCCCCCGGCACGCGCGACACCGCCGCCATCGCGCTGACCAGCGAGCAGGATCTGCTGGGCGAGCGCATCGCCCGCCCGCCACGCCGGCGCAAGCGGGCCGACCAGTTCATCGCCGACGCCACCGAGATCGCCGAGGGCGATCTGGTGGTGCATCAGGACCACGGCATCGGCCGCTATGACGGGCTGGAGACGCTCGCCGTCTCCGGCGCGCCGCATGACTGCCTGCGGCTGCTCTATGATGGCGGCGACAAGCTGTTCCTGCCGGTCGAGAATATCGAGCTGCTCTCGCGCTTCGGCAGCGACAGCGCCGGCGTGGCGCTGGACAAGCTCGGCGGCACGTCGTGGCAGAACCGCAAGGCCAAGGCCAAGCAGCGCATCGCCGACATGGCCGGGCAGCTGATCCGCATCGCCGCCGAGCGGCGGGTGAAGGACGCGCCGCTGGTCACCCCGCCTGAGGGCGCCTGGGACGAGTTCTGCGCCCGCTTCCCCTTCGCCGAGACCGAGGACCAGCAGCGCGCCATCGCCGATGTGCTGGAGGATCTGGCCGCCGGCCGGCCGATGGACCGGCTGATCTGCGGCGATGTCGGCTTCGGCAAGACCGAGATCGCGTTGCGCGCCGCCTTCGTCGTCGCCATGTCGGGCGCGCAGGTGGCGGTGGTGGTGCCGACCACGCTGCTCTCCCGCCAGCATTTCCGGACGTTCTCGGCGCGCTTCGAGGGGCTGCCGATCAAGGTGGCCCAGCTCTCCCGCATGGTCACCGCCAAGGAGGCGGCGCAGGTCAAGGCGGGGCTCGCCGATGGCTCGATCAACATCGTCGTCGGCACCCATGCGCTGCTGGCCAAGGGGGTGGAATTCGCCGATCTCGGCCTGGTCATCGTCGATGAGGAGCAGCATTTCGGCGTCGCCCACAAGGAGCGGCTGAAATCGCTGAAGGCCGATGTCCATGTGCTGACGCTGACCGCGACGCCGATCCCGCGCACCCTGCAGCTGGCGCTGACCGGTGTGCGCGAGATGAGCGTGATCGCGACGCCGCCCGTCGACCGGCTGGCGGTGCGCACCTTCATCATGCCCTTCGACGCCGTGGTCATCCGCGAGGCGCTGCAGCGCGAGCGCTTCCGCGGCGGCCAGGTCTTCTGCGTGGTGCCGCGGCTGGAGGACCTGCCGAAGATGGTCACGCGGCTGGCCGACATCGTGCCGGAGGCGCGCGTCGTCCAGGCGCATGGCCGCCTGACGCCGACCGAGCTCGAGCGCGTCATGACCGAGTTCGGCGACGGCAAGTTCGACATCCTGCTGGCGACCAACATCGTCGAGAGCGGGCTCGACATGCCGGCGGTGAACACGCTGATCATCTACCGCGCCGACATGTTCGGCCTGGCCCAGCTCTACCAGCTGCGCGGGCGGGTGGGCCGTGGCAAGCAGCGCGGCTATGCCTATCTGACCTGGCCCGCCACGCAGCGCCTGTCGCCGGCGGCCGAGAAGCGGCTGGCGGTGATGCAGACGCTGGACAATCTCGGCGCCGGCTTCACCCTGGCCAGCCACGATCTCGACATCCGCGGCGCCGGCAATCTGCTGGGCGACGAGCAGTCGGGCCATATCCGCGAGGTCGGCATCGAGCTCTACCAGCAGATGCTCGAGGAGGCGGTGGCCGACATCAAGGCCGGGCAGGGCAGGCGGGGCGAGGGTGCCGACCGCGACTGGACGCCGCAGATCAATCTCGGCCTGCCGGTGCTGATCCCGGAGAACTATGTCGCCGACCTGCCGGTGCGGCTCGGCCTGTATCGCCGCATCGGCGCGCTGGCCGGCGATGCCGAGGTGGAGGCGATGGCCGCCGAGCTGGGCGACCGCTTCGGCGCCCTGCCGCCCGAGGTCGAGAATCTGCTGCAGGTGGTCTCCATCAAGCATCTCTGCCGCCAGGCGGGGGTGGAGAAGCTGGATGCTGGGCCGAAGGGCATCGTCGCCGCCTTCCGCCGCAACAATTTCGCCAATCCGGGCGGGCTGGTGAACTGGGTGGCGGCGCAGAAGGGGCTGGTGAAGCTGCGCCCCGACCACAAGCTGGCCATGGTGCGGGAGATGGACCTGAAGACCCGGGTGCGCGCCGCCAAGGACATGCTGGCGGCGCTGGCCAAGGTGGCGCGGCAGGCCAAGGCGGCCTAAGGAGCGCGACAGGGCGGCCTGGCCGGGCCGCCCGCCTCAGAACTCCATCGCCTCGGCCAGGGCGACGTCGATCAGCCGTTCCAGCACCTCGGGCTCCTGGGCCCCGGCGATGGCGTGGCCGGCCTCCTGCCCCGGCCGGCCGCTCAGCACGAAGCAGGGCACGCCATTGATGCCGAGCCGGTGGGCGCGGAGATTCTCGGCATGCACCGCGTCGCTCTCCAGCCCGCTGGCCAGGAAACGCAGCGCGGTGCGCCGGTCCAGCCCCTGCTGCGCCGCCAGCAGGGCCAGCGTGTCATGGCTGCCGAGATCGGCGCCCTCGCAGAAATGCGCGACGAACAGGGCGTCCACCACGGCGTCGGCCAGACCGTGCTGCGCCGCCAGCCGCACCAGCCGGTGCGCGTCCACCGAGGCCGGGATGCGCTGGATGCGGTCGAAGCGGAAGGCGATGCCCTCCGCCACGCCGAGATCGGTCATGGTGGCGTGCAGCCGCCGCGCCCGCTCCTCACCACCGAATTTGCGCGCCATGTAGTCCTGCCGCTGCAGCCCGGCGGCGCCGAGATCGGGGTTCAGCAGGAAAGGGCGCCAGCGCAGCTCGGCCGAGAGCTCCGGCCGCCGCGCCAGGGCCCGGCGCAGCCGCCGGGTGCCCAGAAAGCACCAGGGGCAGATCAGGTCGAACACCACCTCGATCTCGAGATGGGGGCGGGGCGGGGAGATCAGGTTCACACCACGGCTTATAGGCCAGATCGGGCGGCGCTTCATCCTGGCGCGAAACGGGCCAAGAGGCGATTCGTTTTTGCCAGGATCCTGTTGAATCAGACTTGTAGGAGAGAGTCCTGACTCCTAGTTTGAATGAACCTCGGACAAGGCATTCAAATACTTCATGATGGCGGGGTCGCATATCGCGCTGGGGGCCGCCGCTTGGTTCGTCGCGGCCCCGCGGCTGGGGCTTCCCGCCCTCGACCCCGCTCTGCTCGGCATCGCGGTGTTCGGCGCGTTGCTGCCCGATATCGACCACCCGAAATCCTGGCTGGGCAAGCGGCTGCGCCCGGTCTCCACCGTCTTCGCGACGCTGTTCGGCCATCGCGGCATCACCCATTCGCTGCTGGCGGTGGTGGGCTGCGCCGTGTTGCTGCTGCGCCAGGAGGTGCCGCTGGCGATCGCCGCGCCCCTTGTCGTGGGCTACCTGTCGCATCTGGCGGCCGACCTGCTGACCCCGGCCGGGCTGCGCCTGGCCTGGCCGCTGCGCGGCACCTATGCGCTGCCGCTCTGCCGCAGCGGCTCGCCCTTCGAGCCGCTGGTGGTGGCGCTGGCGCTCTCCTGGGCCTGGGGCAGCACGCATGAGCAGATCAACTGGCATGCCGGGCTGCGTGCCACCGGCGTGTGCCGGGTGCTGGCGCAGCAATTGCCGGCGGTCTGCCCGCCCGGTGCGCCGCCGGTGGCCGGCATGGCGCGGCCCGATCTGGAGGGCGCCTGGCAAGGGCTGCGGCATTCGGGCGAGACTCTGCTGGCGCGCAACGGGCTGCGCGGGGCCAGCACCCCCTAGCGCGCGCCCATGGCAGGGCCGTAGCGGCCCCGCCACGCGCCCTTTCCGTCATTCCAGCCGGATATTGGCCTCCCGCACCACCCGGCCCAGCCTTTCGCGCTCGGCGGTGTAGAAGCGGCCCATCTCGGCGGGGCTGCCGCCGAGCAGGTCGGCGCCGCTGTCGATGATGCGCTGGCGCACCTCCGGCTCGGCGATCAGCCGGTTCACCGCCGTGTTCACCTGCTCGACGATCTCCGCCGGCGTGCCCGCGGGCGCCATCAGCCCCCAGACGCTGGCCAGCTCGACGCCCTCGATCCCGGCCTCGCGGAAGGTCGGCACCGACGGCACGGTGGCCGAGCGCTGGCCCGAGCTGACCGCCAGCGCGCGCACCCGCCCGCCCTCGATATGCCCGCGCAGCGTCGGGATCGAGCCCATGTAGCTGTCGATCTGCCCGTTGATCAGGTCCGGCAGGGCCTGGGCGATGCCGCGATAGGGGATGTGGTTCAGCTGCATGCCGGCGCTGCGCTGCCACAGCTCCAGGATCAGGTGCGACACGGTGCCGATGCCTGGCGAGCCGAAGGTGAGGTGCCCGGGCTTGGCGCGCGCCTCGGCGGTGAAGGCCGCCATGTCCTGCCAGGGCGCGTCGGCGCGCACCACCAGCACGGCGGCGCCGCTGGCGATCAGCCCGACCGGCATCAGGTCGCGATCCGGGTCATAGGGCAGGCGCGAATAGGTCAGCGGGTTCAGCACGACATTGTCGGTCTGCGCCATCACCATGGTGTAGCCATCCGGCCGGCTCTTGGCGACGCCATCCAGCGCGACATTGCCGCCGGCGCCGGGCTTGTTCTCGACCACCACGGACCAGCCCAGCGTCGCGCTCAGCCGCTCGGCCACCAGGCGGGTCAGGTTGTCCGTGCCGCCGCCGGGCGGGAAGGGCACGACGATGCGCACCGGGCGGTTCGGGAAGCCCTGCGCCAGGGCGGGCGTGGCGAGCGTGGTGGCGAGGCCGGCGGCCAGCAGGCCGCGTCGTGTCAGATTCATGGTTGTTTCCTCCGGCAGTCCTGGCCCCGCCAAGCGATGGGCGGGGCGGTGATGGGTCAGGCGTCGCGCGCCATCCGCTGCTCGATGGCCTGCAGCACCTCGTCGAGCGTCGCGGGCACGATGCCGTCGAAATGCGCCTTCAGCCCCAGGCTTTCCTTCCAGCGCAGGCGCTGGGCGATGGCCTGCGCCATGGTCGGCGCGATGCCGGCGTCGCGCACCGCCTCGGCCGACATCTCCAGCTCCTCCGCCCGCCGCTTGGCGTGGATGGCGCCGGAGGGCAGCAGGCTCTGCACCGTGTCGTTCCAGGGGCGCGCCAGGGTCTTGGCGGCGGATGCCAGCACGCGGTCGGCGATGCCGTAATGCCGCGCCGCCAGCAGCATCTCGTCATGCAGCGCCTCGATGCCCTTCAGCAGCACCGAGCGCAGGATCTTGATGCCCGATGCGGTGCCGAGCGCCTCGCCCACGAACTCGACCCGCATGCCCCAGGGGTTCAGCAGGTCGCGGATGCGCTCGCCCGCCGGGCCGCTGGAGAGCATCGGCATGGCGTGGCCCTGCAGCGGCGTGCCCTCGATCGAGCCATCGCCGACCAGCGCGCCGCTGGCGGCGAGATGCGCGGCGACGGCCTGCTTGATGCGCGGCGTGGCCGAGGCGAAATCGACGAAGACATGCGCGGCGGTCAGGTGCGGTGCGAAGCCGGCGGCGCTGTCGACCGAGGCGACGCCCGGCGTCGCGCCGAAGATCACCTCGGCCGCTGCCGCCAGCTCCCGCGGCGAGCGCAGCAGCGTGACGCCGGCGGCCGCGGCGCGGCTCTGGATCAGCCCGGCGAAGGGGCCGTCGAAGGCGTGCAGGTCATAGGCCGCGACGCTGGCGAGCCCGGCCTGGCGCAGCCCGGCGGCCACCGTGCTGCCGATCTCGCCGAAGCCCACCAGGCCGAAGCGGAATTGCTGCTGCTCCATGCCCATCGCCGCCTCAGCGCCCATAGGCGCCGACATAGCGGCCCTCGGCGATGCTGCGCAGCATCTCCGCCTCATGCGCCATCTGCGCCTGCACGGCGGTCAGCAGCGCGGCCGCGCCGGCGGCGGGGAAGGCGACCACGCCATCCTCGTCGCCCACCACGATGTCGCCATGGCGCACCAGCATGCCGCCGATGCTGACCGGCACCTCCAGCTCGCCCGGCCCGTTCTTGTAGGGGCCGCGATGGATGGCGGCGCGGGCGAAGCAGGGGAAGTCGGATTGCGACAGGGCGCGCGCGTCGCGCACCGCGCCGTCGATCACCATGCCGGCCGCGCCACGGGACTGCGCGACGGCGGCCATGATCTCGCCCACCAGGGCGCGGCCGGTGTCGCCACCGCCATCGACCACCAGCACATCGCCCGGCCGGATCAGCTCCAGCGCCTTGTGGATGGTCAGGTTGTCGCCAGCGGCGGTGCGCACGGTCAAGGCGCGGCCGACCATGGTGCCGCCCCGGTGGAAGGGGCGCAGCCCGATGGCGCCCGGCAGGCGCTGCAGATTGTCGCTGATCACCGCCGTGCCGGCGGCGGCGAACCCCGCCAGCAGCTCGGGCGCGATCGCCGCGCGCGCCATGTCGCCTGCCTTGTCGGACATAGTCTTCCCCTGTTCCAGCCGGGCGGATGCGCCCCGTTGCGCAAGACCTAGGGTGGTCGGGGGATCGACTCAAACGATAAAAAATGATCCAAACGCATCGCCAAAAGGAATATGAACCCACCCGCCATGATCACCCTGAAGCAGATCGAGGCGCTGCACTGGATCGCGGAGCTTGGCTCCTTCGAGCGGGCGGCGGCGCGGCTCGGCACCACCCAGTCCACCATCTCGAAGCGCATCCAGCAGCTGGAGGCGGCGTTCGGCCGGCCGCTCTTCGACCGCTCCCAGCGCGGCGCGCGGCTGACCGAGTGGAGCGAGCAGCTGCTGGCGCTGGGGCGCGAGATGCTGGCCCTGCAGGAGCGCATGGTGGCGCTGCAGCAGGGCGGCCCGCCGCCGGCGCGGCGCCTGCGCCTCGGCGTGACCGAGCTGTGCGCCATCACTTGGCTGCCGCAGCTGATCGCGGCGCTGGGCGAGGCGCATGCCGGGCTGACCATCGAGCCGGAGGTCGATCTCAGCCGCACCCTGCATGAGCGTCTGGCCGAGGGCAGCATCGACCTGATCATCGTGCCGGAAGGGCTGGCGGAGGCGGAGATGGCGGTGCTGCCGCTGGCCCGGGTGCGCAATGCCTGGATGGCGCGGCCCGGCCTGGTGACGCAGCCCGGCCCCCTGGCCATGCACGAGCTGGCCAGCCATCCCATCCTCATCCAGGGGCGCGGCTCGGGCTCCGGCCTGTTCTTCGAGAAATGGTTCCGCGCCGAGGGCATCGCGCTGCGCCGCACCCTGGCGACCGACAGCCTGATGGCCATGGTGGGGCTGACGGTGGCCGGGCTCGGTGTCAGCTACCTGCCGCGGGAGTGCTTCGAACCGCTGGTGCGGGCCGGCAAGCTGGCGGTGATCGAGACGCGGCCCGCGCTGCCGGACGTGCCCTATGCCGCCATCTACCGCCGCGACCGGCCGAGCGCCTTCATCGCCGCCGTGGCCGGCATCGCCCGCGAGGTGTGCGACTATGCGCGCCCGCTACAGGGCTGAGAGGAGGGGGCGTTCGGATGAGGTGGGATTCGAACCCACGGTAGAGTTGCCCCTACGGCGGTTTTCAAGACCGCTGCCTTAGACCGCTCGGCCACTCATCCTCGGCGACAGGCGGTTTACGGCATCGGATAGGGGAAGCAAAGGGCGGCCACGCACCCCCCCCCCCAGGCCGCGTCAGGCCGGCGGCGGCAGGGGCGTCATGCCCCGCGCGTCCGAGGGCGGATTGCCCGCCGGCGCGGCCAGCGGCTGGCCACGGCCCTCATGCCAGTGCCGCAGCGCCCAGTGCACCGAGGGGAAGGCGATCTCGTCCCAGGGGATCTCCTCCCAGTGGAACAGCCGCACCTCCAGGCTCTCCGGCCCGGCGGCGAAGCCCGGCTCCGCCAGATGGGCGCGGAAGAGGATCTGCACCTGGCCGATGCGGGCGATGGAATAGACCGCCAGGATCCCCTCCAGCGCGATGCGCGCCCGGGCTTCCTCCCAGACTTCGCGCTGCGCCGCCTCGGCGACCGTCTCGCCCAGCTCCATGTAGCCCGCCGGCAAGGTCCAGAAGCCGGGGCGCGGCGCGATCGCCCGGCGGCAGAGCAGCACCCGGCCCTCCGACACCACCACGGCGCCGGCCACGATCTTGGGGTTCTCGTAGGCGATGAAGCCGCAATCGGCGCAGGTCAGCCGCTCGCGATCCTCGCCCTCGGGGGTGATCCGGTGGAAGCGCTCGGTCATGCGCCCAGGGTGCGGCCAGGCACGCCCGGCCGCAAGCCCCCGACCTGCCAGACCGCCGCCGATGCGGCGCCGCATCCGGCCCCGGCGGTCAGCGCCCGACCGCGTAGCCCTGCATGCCGCGCGGATTGGCACCCGCGAAGATCTGCCCATCCGGCTCCTGCCGCACGGCGGAGAGCCGGCCCTCCGACCAGTCGCCGCCCATCTCCGCCTGGTGGCCGCGCGCCTGCAGCGCCGCCAGCACCTCGGGGGCGAAGCGCCCCTCCAGCACCACCTTGCCCGGACGCGCCACGCGCGGCCAGAAGGAGGAGGGCCAGTGCTCGGTGTGGAAGGAGGGCGCGTCGATCGCCTGCTGGATGTTCAGCCCATGGTCCAGCATGCGCGCCAGCATGATCGGCTGCCACTGGTCCTGCTGCTCGCCGCCCGGGGTGCCGAAGGCCATCCAGGGCTTGCCGTCGCGCAGCGCCATGCCCGGCGACAGGGTGGTGCGCGGCCGTTTGCCGGGCTTCAGCCCGTTCGGCAGGCTCTCATCCAGCCAGAACATCTGGCCGCGCGTGCCGAGGCAGAAGCCCAGCTCCGGAATCGCCGGCGAGGATTGCAGCCAGCCGCCCGAAGGCGTCGCCGAGACCATGTTGCCCCAGCGGTCGATGACATCGACATGGCAGGTGTCGGCGCCCGAGACGCCGAGGCGGGAGACGGTGGGCTCGCCCGCGCCAGCCGCCGCGCCCAGCATGGCCACGCGGGATTCCGCCGCATGATCCACCCAGCCAGCATGGCCGGGAATGCTGCCCGGGCGCAGCGCCAGCGACGCCTCAGCCGCGATCAGCTTGCGCCGCTCCGCGTTGTAGGCCTCGGAGAGCAGGGTCTGCATCGGCACGTCGGTGAAGTCGGGGTCGCCATAGAAGGCCTCCCGGTCGGCGAAGGCGAGCTTCATCGCCTCCACCACATGGTGGACGAAATTATCGCCCAGCGTGTCCATGGCACCGATATCGAAGCCCGAGAGCAGGGCGAAGGTCTGCAGCATCGCCGGGCCCTGGCTCCAGGCGCCGCATTTCAGCAGGGTGGTGCCGCGATATTCATAGGTCAGCGGCGCCTCCACGGGGGCGCGCCACCGGGCCATGTCGTCACCGGTCAGCACGCCGCGATGGCGGCGGCCGGAGGCATCCAGCGCCTCGGTGCCGCGGCAGAAGCGGTCGATCGCCTCGGCCACGAAGCCCTCATACCAGGCGCGGCGGGCGGCATCGATCTGCGCCACGCGGTCCGCGCCGGCGGCCTCGGCCTCGCGCACCACGCGGGCATAGGTGGCGGCCAGCGCCGGGTTGGCCCAGAGCCTGCCGGCGCGCGGCCCGCCATCGCGCAGCCAGAGCGCGGCGGAGGTCGGCCATTCCTGCTCGAAGAGCGGACGCACGCTCTCCACCGTGGCCGCAATGCGGGGGACGTAGTGGATGCCGCGCTCGGCATAGCCGATGGCGAAGTCCAGCACCTCGCCCAGCTTCCAGCTGCCCCAGTCGCGCAGCATGGTGGCCCAGGCGTCGAAGGCGCCGGGCACCATGGCCGGCAGCAGGCCGGTGCCGGGGATCAGGTCCAGGCCCAGCCCGTTCTTCACATGATCGACCGTCAGCGCCGAGGGCGCCGGGCCCTGGCCGCAGATGACATGCTGCGTGCCAGCCTTGGCGTCGTGGACGATGATCGGGCAGTCGCCGAGCGGGCCGTTCAGATGCGGCTCGGCCACCTGCAGGGTGAAGCCGGCGGCGGCGGCGGCGTCGAAGGCATTGCCGCCGCGCTCCAGCACCGCCATCGCCACCTGGCTGGCGATCCAATGGGTGCTGCCGACGGCGCCGAAGGTGGCGGCGATCTCCGGGCGGGTTGTGAACATTGCATGGCTCCTGGGCGCGGCGGCTTGTCGGCTGGTCTCTGCGCGCCGAAAAGGCGATGGTCAACCGCAAGCGGAGAACCTGGCATGGCGGGCAGGCTGGTGACGGTGGTGGGCGCCTCGGGCGCGGGCAAGGACACGCTGCTCGGCGTGGCGCGCGAAGCCCTGGCCGGCGATGCGCGCTTCGTCTTCGCCCAGCGTGTCATCACCCGCCCGGCCGAGACCAACCCGCATCCGGGCATCGAGCAGCACATTCCGATGAGCGAGGCGGCCTTTGCCGAGGCGCGCGAATCGGGCGCCTTCGCGCTGCACTGGCCGGCGCATGGGCTGCATTACGGCATCCCGCGCAGCATCGAGGCGGAACTGGAGGCCGGGCGCATCGTCGTCGCCAACCTGTCCCGCGCCGTGCTGGCCGAGGCGGCGCGGCGCTACAATCTCCGCGTGCTGCTGGTGACGGCGCCGCGCGAGGTGCTGGCGGCCCGGCTGGCGGCGCGCGGGCGGGAGAGCATGGCCGAGATCGCGCTCCGCCTCAGCCGCGAGGCGCCGCTGCCGGAAGGGCTGGATGTGGTGGAGGTGGCGAACGACACCACGCCGGAGGAGGGCGCGCAGCGGCTGCTGGCGGCGCTGAAGAGTGCTTAAGATCTTCTTTTTCTGAAGAAAAAGAAGCAAAAAGACTTTCTTTCCGTTTGGCGTCCCGCCTCAGGCCACAAGCGGGACGCCAACTGACAAAAGTTTTTTGGTTCTTTTTTTCAAAAAAGAACGTCTTTCTTTTACCCCAAAAGCCTCAGCCGCTCCGCCACCAGAAACGGCGCCCCTGGCCCCGCCTGGGTGAACAGGCACAGCTCGCGCACCGCGCGCGGCACGCCCGCGATCTCCGCCAGCGCCGCCTCCGCCGCCGGCCGCACCACCGCCATCTCCTCCGGCGAGAGGCGGCGCGACAGGGTCAGGTGGAAGCGCCAGGCCTCGAAGACATGCGGGTAGCCCCATTCGGCCAGATAGGCGCGCTCGCGCTCGGCCAGGCGCTCGGGGCGGCGGCGGGCGATCTCGGCCTCGGTGGCGGGGGCGCGGTGCGCGTCCAGGCTGCGCACGCAGTCATCGGCGAAGGCGTGCAGGGCCGGGCAGGGCTCGGCCTCGCGCAGCGCCAGGAAGCCGTCGAGATCGGCGACCCGCAGTGGCGGCAGGGCGAAGGGCCGGGTGCGTGCCGCCAGCGCGGCGGCGGCGGCGCGCGCCTCGGCATAGGAGCCCGCCAGGCGGAAAGGCGGCTTCAGCGTGGCGTGGAAGCCGTAGTTGCGCGCATCGGCGGTGACCTCGGCGATGTCCACACCCGGCAGCGGCGCCTGGGGCAGGGTGGCGCCGGTCTCGGCGTCCCGCCCCAGCCAGGCGGAGGCCGCCTGGTGCAGCGGGTCGGAGATTTCCGGCGCCCAGTAGAGGGCGAGGCGGGCGCTCACGCCACGCGCTCGCCGGCGCGCCAGACGGAGCGGACGACCGGGATCTTGCCCAGGCTGCGGATGCGCACCAGATCGCCGCGCAGCCCGGGGGCGATGCGGCCACGGTCCGCCATGCCCAGCATGTCGGCCGGGGCGGCGGTGATGGTGGCAACGGCCTGGGGGATGGACAGCCCGTTCTCGTCGATGCTGCGCCAAACCGCTTCGATCATGGCAGGCGGCACGTAGTCGCTGGCGAAGACGTCCACCAGCCCCTCGCGCACCAGATCGGCCGCCGCGACATTGCCGGAATGGCTGCCGCCGCGGACGATGTTGGGCGCCCCGGCGATGATCTTCATGCCATGCCGCCGCGCCGCCTGGGCGGCCAGCATGGAGACCGGGAATTCCGAGATCAGCACGCCATCGGCGGCGTTCTCGGCGATCTCCTCCTCATCCCAGTCGTCATGGCTGGCGAGCGCGATGCCGCGGCCGCCGAACAGGTCGAGCAGCCGGCGCCGCTGCGGGGCGCGCAGCCGGGCGCGCTGCTCGGTCAGTTCCTGGATGCGGCGGTCGACCTCCTCCACCGCCTTGCCGCCGCGCATGCGCATCTGCCGGTAGCGCTCGATATCGGCATACTGGCCGCCGCCCGGGGTGTGGTCCATCAGGCTGACCATGCGCACGGCCGGGTGGTGCGCCACCGGCTCCAGCAGCGGCAGCATGTCCTCGGCCGGCAGCTCGCAGCGCAGATGCAGATAGTGCTCGCTCTTCAGCAGGCCGGTCGGCACCAGCGCGTCGAGATCCTCGACCCCGTCCAGGAAGGTCTGGTTGCGCTCGGCATCGAAGCCGAGATCGCCGAGGCAGAGCGCGTCCAGCACGGTGGTGACGCCGGCGGCCGCCGTCTGCGCGTCATGCGAGATGAAGGCCGAGCGCGAGGGCCAGCGCGCCTGGGCGCGCGGCTGCACCTGGCGTTCCAGATTGTCGGTGTGGACGTCGATGACGCCGGGGATCAGGTAGTCGCCCTCCAGGTCGATGGCGCCGGGGGCGTGGCTGAGGCCGGGCTGGATCTCGGCGATGCGGCCCTCCCGCAGCAGCAGCGTGCCGGGCTCCACGCGATCGGGCAGCACCAGCTGGGCATTGGTCAGGATGGTCTCGGCGGTCATGCGGCGTCCTGGATGGGCAGTACTTCGAAGAGACGGTCGGCGACGCGGTCGCGCACCTCCACATCGTGGAAGATGCCGATGATCGCGGCGCCGGCCTGCTTGGCCTCGGCGATGAGCCCGATCACCACCTCGCGGTTGGCGGCGTCGAGGCTGGCGGTGGGCTCATCGAGCAGGAGGACAGGGTAGAACGGGGCGAAGCCGCGCGCGAGGTTGACCCGCTGCTGCTCGCCGCCGGAGAAGGTGGCGGGCGGCAGGCCATGCAGCCGCTCCGGCAGGTTCAGCCGCAGCAGCAGGGCGCGGGCGCGGTCGCGCGCCTCGGCCTGCGGCACGCCGCGGGCCACCAGCGGCTCGGCCACGATGTCGAGGCAGGGCACGCGGGGGATCACCCGCAGGAACTGGGAGACATAGCCCAGGCTGTCGCGCCTTATGGCGCGGACCTGCCTGGCATCGGCGGTGGTGAGGTCCACTGCCTCCCCGCCATGGCGCAGCATGACGCGGCCGGAACCAGCGCCGTAATTGCCATAGAGGCAGCGCATCAGGGTGGACTTGCCGGCGCCCGAGGGGCCGGAGAGCGCCACGCATTCCCCCGGCTGCACCGCCAGGTCGACATGGCGCAGCACAGGGATGCGGGTGCCGCCCTGCAGATGCAGGGTGAAGTCCTTGCCGAGGTCTTCGGTCCAGAGGAGGGGGGTCATGCGGCCAGCACCGAGGCGACAAGGAGTTGCGTGTAGGGGTGCTGCGGGTCGTCCAGCACCCGGTCGGTCAGCCCGTGCTCGACCACCTTTCCGTGGCGCATCACCAGGATGCGGTGGGCCAGCAGCCGGGCGGCGGCGATGTCATGGGTCACCAGCAGCACGGCGATGCCGAGATCGGCCACCAGGGCGCGGATCAGATCCAGCAGCCGCGCCTGCACCGAGACGTCGAGCCCGCCGGTCGGCTCGTCCATGAAGACCAGGCGCGGGCGGGTGACCAAAGTGCGGGCGATCTGCAGCCGCTGCTGCATGCCGCCCGAGAAGGTGCGCGGCAAATGGTCGATGCGGCCCGGGTCGATCTCGACCCGCCGCAGCCATTCGGTCGCCTCGTCGCGGATGTTGCCATAGTGGCGGGCGCCGATGGCCATCAGCCGCTCGCCGACATTGCCGCCGGCGGAGACGCCCATGCGCAAGCCGTCGCGGGCGTGCTGGTGGACAAAGCCCCAATCGGTGCGCATCAGCCGGCGCAAGGCGGCCTCGCCCATCTCATGCACCGAATGACCGGTGCCATCGGGCGCGGTGTAGGCGACGCGCCCGGCATCGGGGCGCATCTGGCCCGACAGCACCCGCAGCAGGGTCGACTTGCCGGAGCCCGATTCGCCCACGATGGCGACAACCTCGCCCGGATGGATGTCGATCGCGACATCGTCCAGCGCGCGCACGGCGCCGAAGGCGAGGCGGAGGCCGGAGGCCTCGAGCAGCGGCGCGCTCATGCCACTTCCTCCGTGGCCTGGGCCTCGGCCGGCGCGGCCGCCTGGCGCTCCTCGCAATAGTCGGTGTCGGAGCAGACGAACATGCGGCCACCCTGGTCGTCGGTCACCACCTCGTCGAGATAGGAGGTGGCGGAGCCGCAAAGCGCGCAGCAGGCATCGGCGCGGTGCGGGCGGAAGGGATGGTCCTCGAAATCCAGGCTGCGCACCGCCGTGTAGGGCGGCACGGCGTAGATCTTCTTCTCGCGCCCGGCGCCGAAGAGCTGCAGGGCCGCCATGCGGTGCATCTTCGGATTGTCGAAGGCGGGGATGGGGGAGGGCGACATCAGGTAGCGCTCCTCCACCATCACCGGATAGCTGTAGGCGGTGGCGACATGGCCGTGGCGGGCGATGCTCTCATACAGGCTGACATGCATCAGCCCGTAATCGGCCAGGGCGTGCATGCGCTTCGTCTCGGCCAGGCGCGGCTCCAGCCGGAACAGCGGCTCGGGCATCGGCACCTGGTAGACCAGGATCTGCCGCTCGGTCAGCGGATGCTCCGGGATGCGGTGGCGGGTCTGGATGATGCTCGCCTCCGCCGTGCGGGTGGTGGTCGGCACACCCGCCACGCGCTGGAAGAAGCGGCGGATGGAGACGGCGTTGGTGGTGTCGTCCGCCCCCTGGTCGATCACCTTCAGCACGTCGCGCGGGCCGAGCAGCGCGGCGGTCACCTGGATGCCGCCCGTGCCCCAGCCATAGGGCAGCGGCATCTCGCGCGCGCCGAAGGGCACCTGGTGGCCGGGAATGGCCACCGCCTTCAGCAGGGTGCGGCGGATCATCCGCTTCGTGTTCTCGTCCAGATAGGCGAAATTGTAGCCGGGATCGTGGCTCATTCGGCCAGCTCCTGCTCGGCCGCGCGTGCCTCATCGGCCTGGGCGGCATGGGCGGCGGCGGTGGCGCGCATGCGGCGCACCACTTCCAGCTCGCTCTGGAAATCGACGTAGTGCGGCAGCTTCAGATGCTCGACGAAGCCGGTCGCCTCGACATTGTCGGAATGCATCAGGACGAATTCCTCGTCCTGCGCGGGGGCGACGCGATCCTCGCCCAGTTCGCCCGCCATCAGCGCGCGGTCGACCAGCGCCATGGCCATCGCCTTGCGCTCGCCGCCGCCCAGCACCAGGCCGTAGCCACGGGTGAATTGCGGCGGCTCGGATTTCGAGCCGTGGAACTGGTTCACCATCTGGCATTCGGTGACCAGGATTTCTCCGAGTTCGATCTCGAAGCCGAGCTCCGGCGGGGTGAAGCCCACCGTGACATGGCCCTGGCGGATCTCGCCCACGAAGGGATGCGCATTGCCATAGCCGCGCTGGGTCGAGTAGCCGAGGCCGAGCAGGAAGCCCTCATCGCCGCGCGCCAGATTCTGCAGCCGCGCCGGGCGGGCGGCGGGGAAGGTCAGCGGCTGGCGCGTCAGGTCGGCGGGCTCCTCGCCCGCATCGGCGTCGCGCGCCATCAGCCCTTCGCGGGCCAGCAGCTCGGTCACGCGCGGGGCGGGCTCCTGCGGCTCGGCCGCCTGCGGGGCGGGGGGCACGGCCCCGCCCTCGGCGGCGAGGGCGAAATCCAGCAGGCGATGGGTGTAGTCATAGGTCGGCCCCAGCACCTGCCCGCCGGGCAGATCCTTGTAGGTGGCCGAGACGCGGCGGCGGATGCGCATCGCCCCCGTGTCCAGCGGCGCGGCATGGCCGAAGCGCGGCAGGGTGGTGCGGTAGGCGCGCAACAGGAAGGCAGCCTCGATCAGATCGCCCTGGGCCTGCTTGATGGCCAGCGCGGCGAGCCCCCGGTCATGGCAGGCGCCCTCGGCCATCACGCGGTCGACGGCGAGGCCCAGCTGCTGCTCGATCTGCTCGACCTCCAGCTCCGCCAGCGCGGCGTCACCCCGGCGCGCCTCGGCCAGCCAGGCATGGGCGTTGGCGATGGCGGCCTCGCCCCCTTTGACGGCGACATAGGCCATGGCTCAGCCCTCCGTGACGCGTGTGGTGCGGGGCAGGGCGGCGAGCCGCGTCCCGGCGCAGAGGATCAGGTCGATGCCGCGCGGAAACAGCGGCCGCAGTTTTTGCCGTGCCGCCCAGAAGCCCGGCGGCAGGCCATCGACGCGCAGCGCATGCGTGTGCTCGATGCCGGGGCCGGAGAGGGTCAGCCCCGGCGCCTGCTCCAGCGCCGCCACCTGCAGGATCAGCGTGGCGCCGGCCTGCGGCTCCTCATCGGTGCCCAGCGCAAGGCTATCGAGGGAAGGCGGCGCGCCGGTGGCGAGCAGGAAGGCGGCCTGCGCCGGCGCCGCGACCAGCGGGCAACCGGCATGGAAGCGCAGCCATTCGGCGGCGGCGTCGCCGGCATCCTGCCAGATGGGCGTCTCGGCATCGGCCAAGGTCAGCAGCACGGCGGCGGTGGCGGGGGCGAGCGGGGCGGGCGGCGTGAGGCCGGCGCCGGCCTGCTGCACCAGGCCGGGGCGGCTCATCGCCTCCAGCACGGCGCGGAAGCAGGATTGCGCGTCCAGCACGGGGTCGGTGAAGCCGGGCTGCATCATCGCATCGTCGCCATGGTGAAGAATTGCACGCGGGTGGCGGCCGCCTTGCGGGCGGCGGCGGCACGGGACTCGGCCTCGTCGGCGGCGAGCGGCGCGATCACCGCTTCCAGCAGGGCCGGGCGGCGGGTGGCATCCTGCAAGGCGGCGTCGAGCAGCGCGGCCAGCTCGGCCTGCTGCGAATCGCGCCCGGCCACATAGGCATGGCCGATGGTGCCGTCATCCAGGCGGACGGCGCAGCGCGTCACCGTCATCTCGGAGAGGTTGAAGGGCGCGCCATCGCCGCCGGCGCGGCCGCGCAGCATGACCAGGCCCGTCTCCGGGCCGCGCAGGCGGGTATGGGCGGGAAGCGGCGGGGCATCGGCCAGATGGGCATCCAGCCGGGCGCGGATCGCCGCGGCGCTGGCGCGGGCGAGAATGCCCATCCAGCGGCGGCGTTCTTCGTGCGGGAGATCGGACACGGCAGCCTTCGGCGTTGTTGAGACGTCTAGACAACTAGATATCCGTCAGGCTAGCGTCAACGCGAAAATTGCCACGGACCCTGGAGAGCGGGTTTGAAGTTTCCATGACGCTGCCGCCCCGAACCGACCCGAACCCCGCCGCGCTGGCGCGGGGCGAGGGTGTCTCGCTCTGGCGCCAGATCGCCCAGGCGCTGGAACAGGCCATCGCCCGCGGCGAGCACCCGCCGGGCAGTAGGCTGCCCACCGAATCGGCGCTCTCCGCCCAGCACGGGGTGAACCGGCACACGGTGCGCCGCGCCCTCGAATCCCTGGCGCTGCGCGGGCTGATCCGCATCGAGCAGGGGCGCGGCTCCTTCGTCACCGAGGATGTGGTGGACTACCCGCTCGGGCCGCGCACCCGCTTCTCCGAGCTGATCCGGGCGCAGAATCGCGAGCCGGAGGGGCGCATCCTCTCGGTGCGGACGATCCCGGCCGAGCCGGCGGTGGCCGAGGCGCTGCGGCTGCGCCCGGGCCGGCCGGTGCTGGCGGTGGAGCGGCTGGGCCTGGCCGATGGCCGCCCCGTGGTGGCCGGGCTGCACCATTTCGTGCTGCCGCGCTTCGCCGCGCTGGAGGCGGCCCTGCGCGACACCGCCTCGATCACCGCGGCGCTGGCCGCCTGCGGCGTGCCGGATTACCGGCGAGTCTGGACCCGGCTGACCGCCGACATGCCGAGCGCCGAGCTGGCCGAGACGCTGCAGCAGGCGCGCACCCGCCCGGTGATGCTCTCCGAGGCGCTGAACGCCGACCCCGAGGGGCGGCCGATCGACTACACCCTGTCGCGCTACGCCGCCGGGCGCGTGCAGATCGTCATCGAGGACGCGGCACAGGAGCGAAGCGCGTGACGGGCTGGATCATCCAAGGCGGCGAGGTGCTGCGGGGCGGGGCATTGGCGCCGGGCGCGCTGGCGCTGGCGGGGGGCCGCGTGACGGACGCCGCGCAGGCGGGCGCGCGGCGCTTCGACGCCGACGGGCTGCTGGTGCTGCCGGGCATCGTCGACATCCATGGCGATGCGCATGAGCGGCAATTCCAGCCGCGCCCCGGCATCGACATCCCGGCGGCCCAGGCGCTGCGCGATTCCGCGGCGCAGATCCTGGCCGCCGGCATCACCACCGCCTTCCTCGGCGTGACGCTGTCCTGGGAGCCGGGGCTGCGCTCCATCGAGGCCTGGCGCCGGCTGCGCGCGGCGCTCGCCACGGCGCGGCCGCAGCTCGGCGCCGATCTGCGGCTGCATCTGCGCTTCGAGGTGGACAATTTCGCCGCCCTGGACGAGGCGGTGGCGGCGATCGCGGCCGGCGAGGTCGATCTGCTGGCCTTCAACGACCACACCCCCGGCATCGCCCGCAAGCTGCAGGGCGAGGCGCAGGCCGCCAAATACGCCGAGCGCGCCGGCGTGCCGGCCGAGCGGCTGCGCGAGCTG
>NZ_GG770777.1:326735-329546 GCF_000164635.1 Pseudoroseomonas cervicalis ATCC 49957
GGCCGAGGCCGCCCGCGCCGCCGGCATCGCCATCGCCAGCCATGATGATGCGACCATCGAGGAGCGGGCGCTGTTCCGCGCTCTGGGCGCCGGCATCTGCGAATTCCCGATGGCGGAAGAGGTGGCGCTGGCCGCCCGCGCGGCGGGGGAGGATGTGGTGATGGGCGCGCCGAATGTGGTGCGCGGCGGCAGCCATCTCGGCTGGGCCAGCGCGGCGCCGCTGGCCGAGCGCGGCGTGGTGACCATCCTGGCCTCCGACTATGTCTGGCCCTGCCTGCTGGAGGCGGCCTTCGTCCTCGCCGGGCGCGGCGTGCTGGACCTGCCGGCCGCCTGGGCGCTGATCAGCGCCAACCCGGCGCGCGCCACGGGGCTCACCGATCGCGGCGCGCTGGAGGCCGGGCTGCGCGGCGATGTGGTGCTGGTCGATCCGGCGCGGCCGGCGCCGCTGGCGGTGTTTTCCGCGGGGCAGCTGGCCTGGATCGCGCCGGGGGCGGCCGGGCGGATCGGCTGAGGGCAGGGGTGTCGCCAGGGCGGCGCCCTCTCCACGCAGCACAACGAAAAAGGGCGCCGTTTCCGGCGCCCTTTCCGATTGGCTCCCCGAGTTGGACTCGAACCAACGACCTAGCGATTAACAGTCGCGTGCTCTACCAGCTGAGCTATCGGGGATCAGCGTGTGGCGGGGCTAATAGCCGGGCGGGCGGGGGGCTGCAAGAGGGCTTCGTCATCATTCCGCCATTGCGTGCTTTTTTTGGAAAAGCCGCGGGCGCTGCGACGCGCGCCAACAAAAAAGCCGCCCGGTCGGGGCGGCTTCGCTGCGCTTGGCTGGAGTGTCAGCCTCGAGAATTCTGGAGGTCGGTGCCGGAATCGAACCGGCGTGGCAGGATTTGCAGTCCTGAGCCTAACCACTCGGCCAACCGACCATGGAGGGGCGCTTTAGCCGAGCGACGGGATGGTGTCCAGAGCGCCGCGCGGCTGGCGGAGCGGGAAAGCGCGTGGCGGGGTGTCTCACGCTTGGCCGCTGCATCCTGGGATTCCTATCGCTCCAAGCAATCGAGCGCCCTTGCCACGACCGCACGACCCTTGGGGGTAATGGACACAAGCTTCTGCCGTCGGTCAGCGGGATCCTCGAAGGTGACCATGAGGCCAAGTCCTTCAGCAACGACCTGCTTGACCCCGTTGCGATACCCGGTTGAGCCAAGAAGGCCGACATTCCGGCTCATCGCTGAGCCGCCAATGCCAAGCATTTTTTGCAATTCCAACATCCGGATGGTGCCTGCCTCGGCAACCCGCAACAGAATTATGATGGTCTGTGCTTCTACATCGCCGCGCAATTCGCCCCGTATTTTTTCAATTGCATTAATAAGTTTTGTTATATTATTCATGCACGATCTCTCAAATTTTTATGTATAATTTTTAAAATAGAGAATAATTTGAAAAATCTCGAGCTGTCCGGAAATTCGGCGCGTCAAGACAAGGGGGCAAGTTTTTAGCCAAGCTTTAGGCGGAAGCCCAGGGCCTGGACATGCCGCTTGCCAGCCGAAGAGTTCTTGCGGCGTGCCTCGCGCTTGGCCGCAAGGGAGGCCGCGCCTATAACCGCCGCCACGGCGTGGGCCCCCGCCCCATGCCCCGGCAGTCGAGGACAGCAGGCGATGGATTACGCGGCCGCGCGCAAATGGATGGTGGACGGGCAGCTGCGCCCGAACAAGGTCACCGATTCCCGCATCATCAACGCCATGCTGGACCTGCCGCGGCATCTCTTCGTGCCGCCCGGCCAGGCGGCGCGGGCGCATGCCGATGCCGATGTGCCGCTTGGCCGCGACCGGGTGATGCTGCAGCCGATGATGCTGGCCCGCCTGCTGCAGCTGGCGCAGATCCGCTCGGGCGAGGCGGTGCTGCTGCTCGGCGCCGGCACCGGCTACAGCGCGGCGCTGCTGGCGCGGCTCGGCGCCAAGGTGACGGCGGTGGAGAATGATCCGCTGTTGGCCGCCCAGGCGCGGCAGGTGCTGGCCGGCCTGTCCCTGGCCCCGGGCAGCGTGCAGCTGGTCGAGGCCCCGGCCGCTGCCGGCCATGCGGAGGATGCGCCCTATGATGTCATCCTCATCGAGGGGCAGGTGCCCGCCATTCCGGCGGCGCTGACCGAGCAACTGGCCGAGGGTGGCCGGCTGGTCACCATCCGCCAGCCGCCGGGCCGCTCCGGCAGCGCCGTGCTGGGCCGCCGCCTGGGCGGCACGCTCAGCGTCACCGAGGCCTTCGACTGCCGCACCGCGCCGCTGCCGGAGTTCCAGAAGCAGCCGGGCTTCGCCCTCTGACAAGACCGGCGCCGGGCGTGGCCCCGGCGCCACCCCCGCGCCGCTGCGTGGATGCCGCGATGCAACATGGCTGGCCGTGCCCGGCCGGCTTCGCTAGGGTGCTGGCCGCCGGAGCCTGAGGCCCGGATTGCCAAGGAGTGTGCCGGTGCCCCGCCTTCCTTCCTCCCTTCGCCCGACACTGCTGGCGGCGACGATTCTGGCGCCCGCGCTGCTTGCCCCTGCCACGGGCTGGGCGCAGAGCCTGCAGGAGGCGCTGGCGCAGGCCTATGCGAACAACCCGACGCTGCAGACGGCCCGCGCGCAGCTGCGCGTGGTGGATGAGAACGTGCCGCAGGCGCTGGCCGGCTGGCGCCCGAGCGTGACGGTGGCCGGCAATGCCGGCTATGTGCAGGGCACGACGCGCAACCGCGGCTTCTACAGCGATGCGGACCGCACCACGGCCGGCGCGCAGGCGACGCTGACCCAGCCGGTCTACAGCGGTGGCCGCACGGTCGCGGCGACA
>NZ_GG770777.1:330239-337915 GCF_000164635.1 Pseudoroseomonas cervicalis ATCC 49957
CGGCCGAGGAGAATGGCCTGGTCAGCCCGCTGGCCGCCGCCGCCGCGGCCGCCGCCATCGGCCAGCTGGCCCGCGCCGTCGCCGATGACCGCAAGGCCAGCGTGCAGCGCGGCAGCGGCGTCACCATCGAGGATCTGGTGCGCGAGGAGCTGCGCCCGATGCTGAAATCCTGGCTGGACCAGCACCTGCCGCCCCTGGTGGAGCGTCTGGTCAAGTCCGAGATCGAGAAGCTGCTGAGCCGCAACGCCGGCTGAGGCAATAGCTGCTGCCGGGCGGGGCAGGGCGCCCCGCCGGCCTTCTCCTGCCTCCCTGGCGCGTGCCTGCCCCCTTGGTCTTGGCGGCGGGCTCTTGACGGCGGGGCGGCGGACGCACAAGCGTGCGCCATGCTCGACAAGACCCTCTCGCCCGCCAGTTTCGAACAGCGCCTCTATGAAGGGTGGGAGGCCGCCGGCAAGTTCGGCGCCCATCCCGACAGCACAGCGGCGCCGTTCACCATCATGATCCCGCCGCCCAACGTCACGGGCAGCCTGCATATCGGCCACGCGCTGACCTTCACGATCCAGGACACCCTGATCCGCTGGCGGCGCATGCAGGGCCGGGACGCGCTGTGGCAGCCCGGCACCGACCATGCCGGCATCGCCACGCAGATGGTGGTCGAGCGGCTGCTGGCCGGCCAGGGCGTGCAGCGCCGCGAGATCGGCCGCGAGAAATTCCTCGAGCATGTCTGGGCATGGAAGGGGGAGTCGGGCGGCAGCATCACCCGCCAGCTGCGCCGCCTCGGCGCCAGCCTGGACTGGCCACGCGAGCGCTTCACCATGGATGAGGGCCTGTCGCAGGCGGTGCGCGAGGTCTTCGTCACCCTGCACGAGCAGGGGCTGATCTATCGCGACCGCCGCCTGGTGAACTGGGACCCCAAGTTCCAGACCGCGATCTCCGACCTCGAGGTGGAGAGCCGCGACGTCAAGGGCAGCCTGTGGCACCTGCGCTACCCGGTGGAGGGCGAGCCCGGCCGCTTCATCGTGGTCGCCACCACCCGCCCCGAGACCATGCTGGGCGACACCGCGATCGCCGTGCATCCCGAGGATGAGCGTTTCCGCGACCTGATCGGGAAATTTGCCATCCTGCCGCTGGTGGGCCGTCGCATCCCCATCGTGGCGGATGAGTATTCCGACCCCGAGAAGGGCTCGGGCGCGGTGAAGATCACGCCGGCGCATGACTTCAACGATTTCGCCGTGGGCAAGCGGCACAACCTCGCCATGCCCTCGGTGCTGGACGCCGATGGCGCGGTGATGCTGGCGGAGATCGAGGGCGACCTCACCGCCATCGAGGGCGTCGCCGACCCGGCTTTCGTGCGCGGCCTGCTGGGCCAGGACCGTTTCGCGGCGCGCAAGGCGATCGTCGCCGAGCTCGAGCGGCTGGAGCTGGTCGAGCAGATCGAGCCGCACAGCCACGCCGTGCCGCATGGCGACCGCTCCGGCGTGCCGATCGAGCCGCGGCTGACGCTGCAATGGTATTGCGACGCCGCGACCCTGGCCAAGCCCGCCATCGAGGCGGTGGAGACCGGCAAGACCGAATTCGTCCCCAAGCACTTCGAAAACATCTTCTTCAGTTGGATGCGCGACATCCAGCCCTGGTGCATCTCGCGCCAGCTCTGGTGGGGGCACCAGATCCCGGCCTGGTACGCCCCGGATGGCAGCGTCTTCGTCGCGCGCACGGAAGAGGAAGCGCTGGCCCAGGCGCGCCAGAAGCTGGGCGCGGACGTCACCCTGACGCGGGATGAGGACGTGCTGGACACTTGGTTCAGCTCCGCCCTCTGGCCCTTCAGCACCCTCGGCTGGCCCAACAAGACGGCCGAGCTGGAGAAGTATTACCCCGGCGACGTGCTGGTCACCGGCTGGGACATCATCTTCTTCTGGGTCGCCCGGATGATGATGATGGGCATCCACTTCATGGGGGATGTGCCGTTCAAGACGGTCTACATCCACGGCCTGGTCCGCGACGAGAAGGGCCAGAAGATGTCGAAGTCGAAGGGCAACGTCATCGACCCGCTGGAGCTGGTGGACAGCTTCGGGGCGGACGCGCTGCGCTTCGCCATCGCCTCGCTGGCGACGCCGGGGCGCGACGTGAAGCTCGGCCGCAAGCGGGTCGAGGATTTCCGGTCGTTCGGCACCAAGATCTGGAACGCCGCCCGCTTCTGCGAGATGAACGGCATCGGACCGGATGCGGGCTTCGACCCCGCCAAGGTGCGGACGCCGCTGGCGCGCTGGATCCTGGATGCCTCCAACACCGCCATCGCCGAGGCCAATGCCGCGCTCGAAGCCTATCGCATGGATGATTATGCGTCGGCCTGCTACCGCTTCGTCTGGAACAGCTTCTGCGACTGGTTCCTGGAATTCGCCAAGCCGGCGCTGAACGGCCCCGACTCTGCCGAGAAGGCCGAGGTGAAGGGCGCCGCGCAATATGTGCTGGGCACCATCCTGAAGCTGCTGCACCCGGTGATGCCCTACCTCACCGAGGAGCTGTGGGACCGCTTCGGCTATGGCCCGGAATGCAGCCTGATCGGCGAGAGCTGGCCGACCCCGGTTGCCATCGAGGGCGCGGCGGAGGCGCGGGCGGAGCTGGACTGGCTGGTCTCGCTGATCTCGGCGGTGCGCGGCGTGCGGGCGGAGATGAACGTGCCGCCCTCCATCACCGTGCCGCTGCTGCTGCAGGGCGCTTCGCCCGAGACCCTGGCGCGCGGCGCGCGTTGGATCGACGCCATCCGCCGCCTGGGCCGCGCCACGGAGTTCCGCGCGCTGGCCGAGGGCGAGGCGCCGAAGGGCGCCCAGCTCGTGGTGGGCGAGGCCACCATCCTGCTGCCGCTGGCCGATGTCATCGACCTCGGCGCCGAACGGGCGCGGCTGGGCAAGGAGCGCGACAAGGCGCTGGCCGAGGCGGCGAAGGTCGAGCAGAAGCTGGCCAATGCCGATTTCGTCGCCCGCGCCAAGCCCGAGGTGGTCGAGGAGAATCGCGAGCGCCTGACCGGCTATCAGGCCGAGGTGGCGCGGCTCGAAGCGGCGCTGGCGCGCATCGCCGGCTGAGGCGTCCGGGGCCGGCCCCGCCGCCGGCCCCGAGCGCGTTTCCTGTCCGACCCGTGAAGAATTATTCACGGGTTTACTGGGCGCCGATTTGCAGGGCTTCCGGCCGGTTCATGGAAGGACTGCAACACACGCAGGTCTTGTATAATATCGCGCAAGGCCGTGCTGCGTTATCCGCTCGCTGAGCCCGCGCCCCGCCGCCAGCCCCCCTGGCGCGACGCGGGTGGACAGGAGTTGAGCATGAGCAGCAGCACAGGCGGCGCCCCCGCCGAAGCCGCGGCGGCGCCCGCGCCCCGCGACCCGCATGACACGCGCCGCCGGGTCCTCGCCATCCTCGGCGGGTCCTCGGGCAATCTCGTCGAGTGGTATGATTTCTACGTCTATGCGGCGACGGCGCTGTATTTCGCCCCTGCCTTCTTCCCCGGCGACAACCCGACCGTCCAGCTGCTCAACACCGCCGCCATCTTCGCCGTCGGCTTCCTGATGCGCCCGATCGGCGGCTGGCTGTTCGGCCGCATCGCCGACCGGCATGGGCGGCGCGCCTCCATGCTCATCTCCGTGCTGCTGATGTGCTTCGGCTCGCTGATGATCGCGGTGCTGCCGACCTATCAGAGCATCGGCCTCGCGGCGCCGGCGCTGCTGCTGGTCGCGCGGCTGCTGCAGGGCCTCTCGGTCGGCGGCGAATACGGCACCTCGGCCACCTATATGAGCGAGGTGGCGCTGGCCCGGCATCGCGGCTTCTTCGCCTCCTTCCAGTATGTGACGCTGATCGGCGGCCAGCTCCTGGCGCTGCTGGTGGTGGTGGTGCTGCAATCGCTCTACGACACCGCCGAGATCCGCGCCTGGGCCTGGCGCATCCCCTTCTTCATCGGCGCGGGCACGGCGGTGATCGCACTGTTCCTGCGCCGCGCCCTGCACGAGACCAGCACGGCCTCCGAGCGCGGCCGGGACGGGGCGGGCAGCATCGCCCTGTTGCTGAAGCATCCGCGCCCGCTGCTGCAGGTGATCGGGCTGACCGCGGGCGGCAGCCTCAGCTTCTACGCCTTCACCACCTACATGCAGAAATTCCTGGTCAACACGGCGGGCTTCAGCGCCGCGACCGCCAGCCAGACCATGGCGGCGGTGCTGTTCTGCTACATGCTGCTGCAGCCGCCGCTGGGCGCGCTGTCGGACCGCATCGGCCGGCGCAATTCGCTGCTGGTCTTCGCCGGCGGCATGGCCGTCATCACCGTGCCGCTGATGGGCTGGCTGGCCGGGGTGCAGACGCCGGTCGCCGCCTTTGGCGGCATCCTGGCGGCGCTGTTCGTGGTCAGCTTCTACACCTCGATCAGCGGCGTGGTGAAGGCCGAGATGTTCCCGGCCGAGATCCGCGCGCTCGGCGTCGGCCTCGGCTACGCCATCGCCAATTCGCTGTTCGGCGGCACGGCGGAATATGTCGCCCTCTACCTGAAGAGCCAGGGGGTGGAGAGCGCCTTCTACTGGTATGTCGCCGCCTTCGCCCTGGTGTCGCTGGCCGCCACCCTGTCGATGAAGGAGCCGCGCCAGCACGGCTATCTGCGCGCCACCGACGAGGATTGAGAGGGCCGGGCAGGGCGGCCACGCTCGCGTTTCCGTGAAAATCGGCCCGATTGTGGCGAAACCAGGGCGGGTGCCGCCTGTTCTTCCAGCACGCGGCCATGATGGCGCGTCGCCCCGCCGCCATCGCGCGGGGCGGAGACAAGGCCCGCGGGGCACAAGCCCCGCGCCCCGGCCGGCAGGCCGTGGGTCGAGGCCCTTTCCCGAAACTGGAGGTTTCCCCGCCATGACGAAGCTGATCGGCTCCACCGCCCTCGCCACCCTGCTGATGCTGGGCGCGCCCGGCCTGGCCCTGTCCCAGGGCGTCTCGCCGCAGGCGCCCGGCAGCGCCAGTGGTGGCGTCCAGGCCCAGGCCAACCAGCCACCCGGCGCCACCGGCCAGGGCGGCGCCGCGAATGGCCAGACCATGGGCGGTCAGGCCCAGGGTGGCCAGGCCATGGGCGGCGATACCCTGGCCGCCTTGTCCGAGGACCAGCTGCGCAGCGCGCTGGAAGCCCGGGGCTACAGCGACATCGAGGGGCTGGAGCGGCAGGACGACAATTTCCGGGTCGCCGAGGCGAAGCGCTTCGGCGAGCGGGTCGAGGATCTGCGCATCGATGCCCGCACCGGCCAGGTGCAGGACGAGCCCCGGCTGACCGAGGACCAGGCCCGCCATTTGCTGCGCGAGCGCGGCTTCTCCGAGGTCAGCGACATCGAGCGCGAGGGCGACATCATCACCGCCAGCGCCGAGCAGGATGGCAACAGCGTCGAGCTGCGCATCGATGCCCGCACCGGCATGATCCTGCAGCAGCAGCAGGGCTGATATGCGGCACCCCGGGCCGGCCACGCTCTGGCCGCCCGGCGGGGCGCAAGCCCTGGAAAAGCCCGGCGCCCCGCGCGCCGGGCTTTTTTCACGCCACGGCGCGGGCGGGTTGCCGGCGGAAGCTTGTTGCGCGATACACCCACCGGGACGCAACAGATTGAAGGTCACGCCCGCATGGCTGAGCACAAATGGGATAAGTCGCGCCTGCCGAGCCGCCATGTGAGCGTCGGCCCGGAGCGCGCGCCGCACCGCTCCTACTACTACGCGATGGGCATGACCGAGGAGGAGATCGCCCAGCCGCTGGTCGGCGTCGCCACCTGCTGGAACGAGGCCGCCCCCTGCAACATCGCCCTGAACCGCCAGGCGCAGAGTGTCAAGCAGGGCGTCAAGGAAGGCTTCGGCACGCCGCGCGAATTCACCACCATCACGGTGACCGACGGCATCGCCATGGGCCACCAGGGCATGAAGTCGTCGCTGGCCTCGCGCGACGCCATCGCCGACACGGTGGAACTCACCATGCGCGGCCACAGCTACGACGCCATGGTCACCCTGGCGGGCTGCGACAAGTCGCTGCCCGGCATGATGATGGCCATGCTGCGCCTGAACGTGCCCAGCGTCTTCATGTATGGCGGCTCCATCCTGCCCGGGAAGTTCAAGGGCAAGGACGTGACCGTGGTGGACGTGTTCGAGGCGGTCGGCCAGCACGCCGCCGGCAACATGTCGGATGAGGATCTGCACGCGCTGGAATGCGTGGCCTGCCCCTCGGCCGGTGCCTGCGGCGGCCAGTTCACCGCCAACACCATGGCGACGGTGTCCGAGGCGATCGGCCTGGCGCTGCCCGGCTCCGCCGGCGCCCCCGCGCCCTATGAGGATCGCGACAAGTGGGCGGTGGAGTCCGGCCGCGCGGTGATGGAACTGCTGAAGCGCAACATCCGCCCGCGCGACATCGTCACGAAGGAGTCGCTCTACAACGCGGCGCTGATCGTTGGCGCCACCGGCGGCTCCACCAATGCCGGCCTGCACCTGCCGGCCATGGCGCATGAGGCGGGGATCAAGTTCACCCTGCAGGACGTGGCCGAGATCATGCGCAAGGCGCCCTATATCGGCGACCTCAAGCCGGGTGGCCGCTACGTGGCCTATGACGTCTACAGGATCGGCGGCATCCCGGTGATCGTGAAGGCGCTGCTTGATGCCGGGCTGCTGCATGGCGACTGCCTCACCGTCACCGGCAAGACGCTGGCGGAGAACCATCGCGAGGTGATCTTCCCGCGCGATCAGGACGTGATCCGCCCTGTCTCCGAGCCGCTCTCGCCGACCGGCGGCGTGGTCGGGCTGAAGGGCAACCTCGCTCCGGACGGTGCCATCGTGAAGATCGCGGGCATGAAGACGCTGCGCTTCGAGGGCACGGCGCTGTGCTTCGACTGCGAGGAGGACGCCTTCAAGGCCGTGGAGAGCCGCGCCTACAAGGAGGGCGACGTCATCATCATCCGCTACGAGGGCCCGAAAGGCGGCCCCGGCATGCGCGAGATGCTCTCCACCACCGCGGCCATCTATGGCCAGGGCATGGGCGACAAGGTGGCGCTGATCACCGATGGCCGCTTCTCCGGCGCCACGCGCGGCTTCTGCATCGGCCATGTCGGGCCGGAAGCCGCGGTCGGCGGCCCGATCGGCCTGCTGAAGAATGGCGACAAGATCGTCATCGACGCCGAGAAGGGCACGATCGACGTGCTGCTGTCGGAGGAGGAACTGGCCAAGCGCCGCGCCGAGTGGCAGCCGCGCCGCACCGACTACAATTCCGGCGCGCTGTGGAAATACGCCCAGCTGGTGGGCCCGGCGCATCTCGGTGCGGTGACGCATCCGGGCGGCGCCGAGGAGACGCATTGCTACGCCGATATCTGAGCCGGCACTCCGGCTGGCCGGTAAAAAAAGGGGGGCGGGGCCGTGAGGCTCCGCCCCTTGTTTTTCAGCGCGTCACACCCTGCCGCGCTTCGTCACGCTTTTGCCCCAGCATCGCCATGAGTGGCGCGTTTCTTCCTGTGCAGAGGCTGCCAGGGCCTGGACCTCGCGCAGAGCCATCCGGGCAGCCACGGTGACAGAGGAGAACGCCGATGCTGAATCGTCGCAGCCTGTTGGGTCGCCTGGCGGCCGGGCTCGGGCTGGTGGCCCTGCCGCTCGCCGCCGGTGGGGGCGAGGCCGTGGCGCAGCCCTATGGCCCGCCGCCG
>NZ_GG770777.1:338217-343243 GCF_000164635.1 Pseudoroseomonas cervicalis ATCC 49957
CGCTATGAGCGCCGCCCCGGCCCGCCGCCGCGCCGCGGCGCGGTCTGGCAGCCCGGGCATTGGGGCTGGCTGCGCGGCCAGTATGTCTGGGTGCCCGGCCGCTGGGTGGAGGGCCGCCGCGGCCGCTGGCGCGAGGGGCGCTGGGTCGAGCGGCGCGGCCGCTGGGTCTGGGTCGAGCCTGGCTGGCGGTGATGCCATGCGCCGCCTGACCCCCGCCCTGCTGCTAGGCGCCGCCGCGCTGGGCCTGGCCGGCTGCGTGGTGGCCCCGGCGCCGGCCTATTACGGCCCGCCGCGCGGCTATTACTACGCGCCGCCGCCACCTCCGCCCCCGCCGCCGCCGCGCCATTACTGGTATCGTGGCTGGTAGCGCCCACGGGCCGGGCCGGCCCCGTGGGCCAGCCCGCGCCACGTCCCGCCGAGAGAAAGCCACGTCATTTGCGGCTGCTGGCCTTGGCTGCCCTGCCGCTGCCAAGGCCGGTGGGGCTGCTATTCCAGCTCGACCAGCAGCGGCGTGTGGTCGGAGGGCTGCTCCTGGCTGCGGGGCGCGGTGTCGACCCAGGCGCGGGCCAGCCGCTCCGCCAGCTCGGGCGAGAGCATGGCGTGGTCGATGCGCAGGCCGCGATTGCCCTCGAAGGCGGGGCCGTAATCCCAGTAGGTGTAGAGCCGCTCGCCCGGATGCAGGGCGCGCAGCGCGTCGGTCAGGCCGAGATTCGCCAAGGCGCGGAACTCCGCCCGCGTCTCCGGGCGCACCAGCGCGTCGGTGGGCGGCAGGGCGCCCGGCGCCAGGTCCAGCTCGGTCGGGCAGACATTGAAATCGCCCAGGATGGCGTAGGGGGTGAAGGCATCCAGCCGCGCCTGCGCCAGCGCCCGCAGCCGCCGCATCCAGCCAAGCTTGTAGGCATAGCCCTCCGCCCCGCCGGAATTGCCATTCGGAAGGTAGATGCCGGCGAAACTCGCGCCCTCGGCCGTCACCTCGACATAGCGGGCATGGGTGTCGCCATCGCCGCCCGGCAATTCCTCGGCCACGACCTCATACGGCACGCGGCCGAGCACGGCGACGCCGTTGCGCCCGCCCTGCTGGCCCACCGCATGGCTGGTGTAGCCGAGATCGGTGAATTCCCCGGCGGGGAATTCCTCCGTCTTGCATTTCAGCTCCTGCAGGAAGAGCAGGTCGGGCTGGGCATTCTCCAGGAAGCGGCGCAGATGCGGCACGCGCTTGCGCACCGAATTGACGTTGAAGCTGGCCAGGCGCACGGGCGGGCGGTTCGCTCAGCCGACCGAGAAGGAGGCGCCGCAGCCGCAGCCCGAGGCCGCCTGCGGGTTCTTCACGCTGAAATGCGCGCCGATCAGCTCATCCGCCCAGTCGAGCTCCGAGCCCGCCAGCAGCTCCAGGCTGACCGGGTCGATCATCACCCGCACGCCGTCCTGCTCGATCACCAGATCGTCCCCGGCCGGGGCATCCTCCAGCTCGAAGGAATACTGGAAGCCGGAGCAGCCGCCGGCCAGCACCGCCAGGCGCAGCCCGGCCTGCGGGCGGCCCTGGCGCGCGGCGATCTCCGCCACCTGGGCGAAGGCGCGCGGGGTGACGCGGAAGGCGGGGGCGGGCAGGGTGGTGCCGTCGGGCATGGTGCGGAACTCCTCGGGCCCCAACATAGGCCGCGGCGGCCGGTTTTCCAACGCCGCCGCCATGGCCGCCGCGCCTGCGGCGTTGCGGCGCGGCGGGTCGGCTGGTAAGGCCCGCCGGTCATGCCCGACCTCGCCCCCTTCGCCGTGCGCGCCGAGACGTCACGGGGCCGCCTCCATGCGGAGCCGGCCGATGGGGGCCGCTCGCCCTTCCAGCGGGACCGGGACCGGATCATCCACAGCGCCGCCTTCCGCCGGCTGCAATACAAGACCCAGGTCTTCATCTACCATGAGGGCGACGCCTTCCGCACCCGGCTGACCCACAGCATCGAGGTGGCGCAGATCGCCCGCTCCATGGCCCGCCGGCTGCGGGTGGACGAGGATCTGGCCGAGGCGCTGGCGCTGGCGCACGATCTCGGCCACCCGCCCTTCGGCCATGCCGGGGAGGAGGCGCTGAACGGGCTGATGCGCCCCTATGGCGGCTTCGACCACAACGCCCAGAGCCTGAAGGCGGTGACGGTGCTGGAAAAGCGCTACGCCGAGTTCGACGGGCTGAACCTGACCTGGGAGACGCTGGAGGGGCTGGCCAAGCACAATGGCCCGATCCGCAACCCCTCCCGCTTCATGGCCGAGTATGATTCGCAGCATCCGCTGGAGCTCGGCAGCCATGCCTCGGTCGAGGCGCAGCTGGCGGCGCTGGCCGACGACATCGCCTACAACAATCACGACCTCGACGACGGGCTGCGCGCCGGGCTGTTCACGCTGGAGGAGGCGGCCGCCCTGCCGCTGGTGGGCGATGCGGTGCGCGAGGTGCGCGCCCGCCACCCGGAGGCGCCGCCCGCCCGCCAGGCCAGCGAGGCGATCCGCCGCGTCATCAACGCCATGATCCAGGACGTGCTGGCCGAGACCACCCGCCGCCTGGCCGCGCTGGCGCCCGAAAGCGTGGCCGATGTGCGCGCCGCCGGCCGGCCCATGGTGGTGTTCAGCCCGGCGATGCAGGAGGCCAACCAGGCGGTGCGCGCCTTCCTGCGCGACCGCATGTATCGCCATTGGCGCGTCAACCGCACCACGCAGAAATCGCGCCGCGTGGTGCAGGTGCTGTTCAGCCTGCTGCATGGCGGGCCGGACATGCTGCCGCCCGAATGGCGCGACCGTGCCGGACCCGCCGGCAGCGCCGACTGCGCCGCCGTGGTCTGCGACTACATCGCCGGCATGACCGACCGCTTCGCGCTGGACGAGCACCGGCGCCTCACCGACCCCCACATTCCCGGCTGAACGGACATCATGGAACAGACCACCCCCGCCCCGCAGGACATGTTCGCCGCGCTGCGCGCCGAGGTGCTGGCCTGCCTGCGACGCCTGCTGCCCGACCTGCCGGAGGAGGCGCTGGCGCGCGTCACGGTGGAGCCGCCGCGCGATGCGTCGCATGGCGACATGTCGACCAACGCCGCCATGGTGGTGGCGAAGATCGCCAAGCTGCCGCCCCCGAAGCTGGCCGCCGAGCTCGCCGCCGCGCTGGCCGCGCTGCCGAGCGTGGCCGAGGCCGCGCCGGCCGGCCCGGGCTTCGTCAATCTGCGCCTGGCCGAGGATTTCCTGCTGGGTCAGGTGGCCACCGTGCTGCGCGCCGGCGAGGCCTATGGCGACAGCCAGGCCGGCGGCGGGGTGCGGGTGAATGTCGAATATGTCTCGGCCAACCCGACCGGGCCGATGCATGTCGGCCATTGCCGCGGCGCGGTGGTGGGCGATGCGCTGGCCAATCTGCTGGCCAAGGCGGGCGCCGCCGTCACCAAGGAATACTACATCAACGATGCCGGCGCGCAGGTGCAGGCGCTGGGCTACGCCGCCTATTGGCGCTACCTGCAGGCCCTCGGCACCACGCTGACCGAGGAGGCGTATGCCGAGGCGGTGCCCGGCGGCCTGCAATATCGTGGCGACTATCTGGTGCCGGTCGGCGAGGCCCTGAAGGAAAAATTCGGCGACAGCCTGGCGCCGGGCGCGGTGCCGGCCGAGGCGTCGCTCTGGCTCGACACGGTGCGCAACTTCGCCGTCGACGCCATGATGGAGGCGATCCGCGAGGATCTGGCGGCGCTCGGCGTCGCGCATGACGTCTTCATCAGCGAGGCGCAGCTGGTGCGCGACGGTGTGGCGGATGCCGCCATCGCCGCGCTCTCCGAGAAGGGCCTGGTCTATGAGGGCGTGCTGGAGCCGCCCAAGGGCAAGACGCCGGACGACTGGGAGCCGCGGCCGCAGACCCTCTTCGCCTCGACGAAGTTCGGCGACGACGTGGACCGCCCGCTGCGCAAGTCGGATGGCAGCAACACCTATTTCGCCAACGACATCGGCAACCATGCCGACAAGATCGCGCGCGGCATGCAGCAGCTGGTGCAGGTCTGGGGCGCCGACCATGGCGGCTATGTCAAGCGCATGCAGGCGGCGACCAAGGCGCTGTCCGACGGCGCCGTGCCGCTCGACGTGCTGCTCTGCCAGATCGTCAAGGTGATGAAGGGCGGCGAGCCGGTGCGCATGTCGAAGCGCGCCGGCACCTACATCACGCTGCGCGACCTGATCGACGAGGTCGGCCGCGACGCGGTGCGCTTCACCATGCTGACGCGCAAATCGGACGCGCAGATGGAGTTCGACCTCGACCGCGTGGTCGAGCAGTCGCGCGACAATCCGGTGTTCTACGTGCAGTACGCGCATGCGCGCTGCCGCTCGGTGCTGCGCCAGGCCGGCGACCCGGCGCGCGAGGCCCTGGCCGACGCGCCGCTCTCCAGCCTGAAGGACGCGGCGGAGCTGGCGCTGATCCGCCGCATCGCCGCCTGGCCGCGCATCGTGGAGGCCGCTGCTGCGGCGCGGGAGCCACACCGAATTGCCTTTTATCTCGGCGACTTGGCCGCCGACTTTCATATTCTGTGGAACCGTGGCCGGGATGATGCGACACTGCGCTTCATCCAGGCTGAGGCCCCGGAGGCCACCCGCGCCCGGCTGGCGCTGGTGGCGGCCACGGCCATTGTCATCCGCTCGGGCCTCGCGGTCATGGGCGTGCAACCGGTTGAGGAGATGCGGTGAGGGAAGTTCAGGTCCCGTCCTATCGTATCCGCGAGACGGAGGATGATGGCAGTTCGCGCCGCCTCGCCATCATGGCGGGCGGCGTCGCGGCGCTGCTGGCGGTGGGCGGGCTGGTCGGCTGGGCGGTCAGCCGCGGCGGCTCCGGCGGCATCCCGGTGGTCGAGGCCGATTCCCGCCCGATGAAGATCCGCCCCGAGGATCGCGGCGGGCTGCGCGTGGCCAACCAGGACGAGATCATCTTCGAGCGGCGCAACGCCGCCGGGCAGTTCGAGGCGACCGGCCGGCTCGGCCCCGCCGCCGAGGCGCCGAATCTGGACGCGCTGCGCGCCGCCAC
>NZ_GG770777.1:343636-348644 GCF_000164635.1 Pseudoroseomonas cervicalis ATCC 49957
CGCACCGCCACCCCGCCCGCCGCCCCGGCCGGGCCCGCCCCGGTCACCAGCGCCCCGGTCAACAGCGCCCCGGTGCGCGCCGGTTCCGTCACGGTGCAGCTCGGCGCCCTCGATTCGGAAGCCGGCGCCCGCGCCGAATGGGACCGGCTGACCCGCCGCGTGCCGGAGCTGCAGGGCCGCTCGCCGCAGATCACCCGCTTCGAGCGCGAAGGGCGGCCAACCATGTGGCGGCTGCGCCTGGGCGTCGAGGATGCCGGCAGTGCCGGCGCGCTGTGCGAGGCGGTGAAGTCCCGTGGCGGCGCCTGCGCCGTGCTGGGGGGCTGAGAGGGCTTGTCCATGGTCACGCCGCGCGCCGCCATCATCGGCCTCTCCGGCCCCGAGCTGCTGGCTGAGGAGGCGGCGCTGCTGCGCCAAGCCAGGCCCTTCGGGGCCATTCTCTTCGCCCGCAACGTGCAGGACCCGGCGCAGCTGCGGCGCCTGACCGCCGCCATCCGCGACGTGCTGGGCGAGGCCGCCCCGGTGCTGGTGGACCAGGAGGGCGGCCGCGTCGCCCGGCTGCGCCCGCCGCACTGGCCGCGCTTCGAGCCCGCCGCGCGCTTCGAGCGCCTGCCGGAAGAGGCGGCGGAGGCCAATGCCACGCTGCTCGGCCTCGAATGCGCGTCCGTCGGGCTCGACGTGGTCTGCGCCCCCGTGCTCGATCTGCGTCTGCCCGGCGCGCACTCCGTGGTGGGCGATCGCGGCTTCTCGGCGGAGCCCGCCGAGGTCGCGCGGCTCGGCGCCGCCTGGGTCGCCGGGCTGCAGCGCGCCGGTACCATCCCGGTGGTCAAGCACATGCCCGGCCATGGCCGCGCCATGGTGGACAGCCATCTGGAACTGCCCCGCGTGGCCGCCGGGCGCGAGGCGCTGCGGGCCGACTGGGCGCCGTTCCGCGCGCTGGCGGGCAGCGGCGCCTGGGGCATGACCGCGCATCTCCTGTTCGAAGCGCTGGACCCCGCGCGCCCGGCCACCCTCTCGCCCGCCATCATCGACGGCATCATCCGCGGCGAGATCGGCTTCGGCGGGCTGCTGCTCTCCGACGACCTGGCGATGCAGGCGCTCTCCGGCAGCCCGGCCGAGCGGGCCACGGCCTGTCTGGCCGCCGGCTGCGACATCGCCCTGCATTGCAGCGGCGTGCTGGAGGACAGCGCGGCGGTGCTCGGCGCCGTGCCGCCGCTCTCGGACGCCGCGCAGCGCCGCATCGCCACCGCCCGCGACGCCACGCAGCGCCAGGCGGCGCTGAGCCTGCCCGACCCGCTGGCGCTGGCAGCCAAGCGCGACGCGCTGATGCAGGACGCCGCGTGACCGAGTGGCTGCCGGAGCTGGCCGCCGCGATCCTCGCCACGGTCCTCGCCATCACCCTGCACGAGGCGGCGCATGGCTATGCGGCGCTCGGCCTGGGCGACGACACGGCGCAGCGCGCCGGGCGGCTGAGCCTGAACCCGCTGCGCCACGTCGATCCCGTCGGCACGCTGCTGCTGCCGGCCATCCTGCTGGCGGTGCAGCTGCTGGCGATCGGCCGGGTGGAGGCGATGTTCGGCTGGGCCAAGCCGGTGCCGGTCGATCTGCGGCAGCTGCGCAACCCGCGCTACGGCATGGTGCTGGTGGCGGCCGCCGGGCCGGCGATGAATGTCTTCCTGGCCTGGTGCGCCGCCATGCTGGCGCATCCGGTGCAGGAATGGGGGCATCTGCTGCCGCCCGACGTCACCAGCTGGATGATGCGCTTCATCATCCTCTCGATGCTGGCCAACCTGCTGCTCGGCCTGTTCAACCTGCTGCCGATCCCGCCGCTGGATGGCGGGCGCATCCTGGTGGGGCTGCTGCCCTACCGCCTGGCCCTGCCGCTGGCGCGGCTGGAGCCGGCGGGCCTTGTCATCGTCATGCTGCTGATCTTCGTGCTGCCGCGGATCTCCGACACGCTGGACCCGATCGGCTGGCTGGTCGGCTTCGCCACTGGCCCGGGCTTCCGGCTGATCCTGCTGCTCTCGGGACATGGCGGATGAGCACCGCCGCGCCCGAGACTCTGCATGTCAGCCTGGAGGTCTATGAGGGCCCGCTCGACCTGCTGCTGGAGCTGGCGCGGGCGCAGAAGGTGGACATCGCCCGCATCTCGATCCTGGCGCTGGTCGACCAGTATCTGGCGGTGATCGAGGGTGCCCGCCGGGTGCGGCTGGAACTCGCCGCCGATTGGCTGGTGATGGCCGCCTGGCTGGCCTGGCTGAAATCCCGCCTGCTGCTGCCCGAGGATCCGGAGGAGGAGCAGGACGCCGAGGCGCTGGCCGGCCAGCTGGCCGAGCGCCTGGCCGAGCTGGAGCGCATGCGCGAGGCCGCCCGCTGGCTCGGCACCCGCCCGCAGCTGGGGCAGGAGGTGCTGGCGCGCGGCGCGCCGGAGAGCCTGGTGCGGCAGGAGCCGGGCGGGCTGAACGCCGACCTGCCCGGGCTGCTGCGCGCCTATGTCGAGGCGCTGCGCCGGTCCCAGGCGAAGCGCCCCTACCGCCCGAAACCGCGCCGGCTCTGGACCGTGCAGGAGGCGCTGGACCGTCTGCAGCGCCTGGTCGGCAGCCTGCCCGATTGGGGCGAGCTGCAACGCTTCCTGCCGGAGAGCTTGCAGGACCCGGTGGAGCGCCGCGCCGCCCTGGCGGCCACGCTGATCGCCGGGCTGGAGATGGCGCGCGGCGGCGGCATCGAGCTGCGGCAGGAGGCGGCCTTCGGCCCGATCCTGCTGCGCCGCCGCGAGACCGAGGCGGCCGAGGAGGTGAAGCATGACGTCGCAGCCTGAGCCGGCGGCGGACACCGCGCCGGGCGCGATCCCGGCGCAGCAGGACGGGGCAGGGCCTGAGCCGCCGCAGCGCCGCGACCCGGCCGGCATCGCGCCACTGGAACACGCGCTGCGCCTGGCCGAGGCGCTGGTCTTCGCCGCCGACCGCCCGGTGCCGCTGGCGCGGCTGCAGGCGCTGCTGCCCGAGGGGCTGCGCGCCGATGCGGTGATGACCCTGCTCGCCGCCCGCTATGCCGGGCGCGGCGTCGAGCTGACCGAGGTGGCCGGCGGCTACGCCTTCCGCACCGCCCCGGACCTGGCGCCGCTGCTGACGCGGGTGGTGGAGACGCCGCGCCGCCTGCCGCGCGTGGCGATGGAGGCGCTGGCCATCATCGCCTACCACCAGCCGGTGACCCGGCCGGAGATCGAGGAGATCCGCGGCACCAGCCTGTCCCAGGCGACGCTGGAGGCGCTGCTGGAGACCGGGCTGATCGCCCCGCGCGGCCGGCGCGAGGTGCCCGGCCGCCCGATGCTCTGGGGCACCACGCCGCGCTTCCTGGAGCAGTTCGGCCTGCGCGAGCTGTCCGACCTGCCGCGGCGCGAGGAGCTGCTGGCCGGCGAGGCCGCGCCGGCGCTGGCGCTCGCCGCCGCGAGGGGCGCCGCATGAGCCTGGTGCTGGAGGGCATCCACCACGCCTATGGCAGCCGCGCCGTGCTGCGCGGCGTCGACCTGGCGGTGGAGCCGGGCGAGATCCTCTGCCTGCTCGGCCCCTCCGGCGATGGCAAGACGACGCTGCTGCGCCTCGCCGCCGGGCTGGAGGCGGTGCAGCAGGGCCGCATCCTGATCGGCGGCCAGATGGTGGCCGAGAAGGGGCGGGAGGTGCCGCCCGAGGGCCGCCGCGCCGGCTTCGTCTTCCAGGACTACGCGCTGTTCCCGCATCTGACGGTGGCCGGCAATGTCGGCTTCGGCCTGCGCCAGGGCAGCCGGGCCGAGCGCGCCGCGCTGGTGGCCGAGGCGCTGGGCCGCGTGGGCCTGGCCGGCCACGCGGCGGCCTATCCGCACATGCTCTCGGGCGGGCAGCAGCAGCGCGTGGCGCTGGCCCGCGCCCTGGCGCCACGCCCGGCCGTGCTGCTGCTGGACGAGGCCTTCGCCAGCCTCGACGCGAGGCTGCGCGAGCGGGTGCGCGACGACACGCTGCATGTGCTGCAATCGGCCGGCATCGCGACCCTGATCGTGACGCATGACGCCGAGGAGGCGATGTTCATGGCCGACCGCATCGCGCTGATGCGCGGCGGCCGGGTCGAGCAGCTGGGCACGCCGGAAGCGCTCTACCTCCGGCCGGCCAGCCGCTTCGTCGCCACCTTCCTGGGCGAGGTGAACACCCTGCCGGCGCGAATCGCCGGCGGGGTGGCGGAGACGGCGCTGGGCTCCGCCCCCGCCGCCCTGCCCGACGGCCCGGCCGAGCTGCTGCTGCGCCCCGAGGGGCTGCGCCTGCTGCCGCCGGGCGAGGGGCTGGCGGCCGAGGTGCAGGCCTGCCGGCTGCTGGGCGCGCATTTCCTGGTGCATCTGCAGGCGCCGCTGCCGGATGGCACGGCGTTGCACCTGCATGCCCGGCTGCCGCCCGGCCCCAGGCTGGCGCGCGGCGACCATGTCGGTTTGGCCATGGATCCGGAACGTGCCTTCGTGTTTTCCGGCGCGAGCCCCTAGATAAGCAGCCGCGGGTCCGCGCATGGCCGCGCCAGATTGGCGCTGCCGCCGGTTCCTGCTAACGGAAGCGGCCCCCGCCTCGGGGAGATGGGAAGCACATGTTAGATTTCGCCTGGTCCGAAATTGCCCTGATCGCCGTGGTGGCCATTGTCGTCATCGGGCCGAAGGATTTGCCGGACGCGATCCGGACGGTGGCCAAGGGCGTGCAGAAGCTGCGCCGCATGGCCTCCGAGTTCCAGGGCCACGCCGATGAGCTGGTGCGCGAGGCGAAGCTCGAGGATGTGCGGGACCAGATCCGCGACATCCGCAATTTCGACGTGAAGGGCACGATCGAGCGCCACCTGGACCAGGATGGTGAGATCCGCCGCACCTTCAACGACGATCCGCTGCGCGACAATGCCTGGAAGCCGGGGAACGGCACCGCCCCCGCCGGTGATGCCGCCGCGTCCGGCGATGCCAACACCGGTGCCGAGGCCGGGCCGCCCGCGCCACCGCCCGCCGCCGCCG
>NZ_GG770777.1:349299-352846 GCF_000164635.1 Pseudoroseomonas cervicalis ATCC 49957
CGTGCCGCCGGGCGTCGCCTCGGCCAGCCCCGCGCGGCCGGAGGCGGTGCCCGCCCCGTCCGCGCCCCCGCCCGCAACCCCCAGCGTCTGAGCGTGCAAGTGGCCACTGACAAGGACGATTCCATCGACGACAAGCCGATGCCGCTGATCGAGCATCTGCTCGAACTGCGCACCCGGCTGCTGTGGTCGCTCGGCGCCTTCATCCTCTGCTTTGCGCTGTGCTACTATTTCTCGGCGCAGATCTATGGCTTCCTCGCCCGGCCGCTGGCCGACATCCTGCACGAGCAATCGGGCGGCGAGCGGCGGATGATCTTCACCGCCCTGTATGAAGCCTTCTTCACCTATCTGAAGGTGGCGCTGTTCGGCGCGGTCTTCCTGAGCTTCCCGATGTGGGCGACGCAGCTCTGGCTGTTCATCGCGCCCGGCCTCTACCGGTCCGAGAAAAAGGCGCTGCTGCCCTTCCTGCTGGCCTCCCCGGTGCTGTTCGTCCTGGGCGCGGCGCTGGCCTACTACTTCATCTTCCCGCTGGCCTGGCGCTTCTTCATCTCCTTCGAGACGCCGCCCGGCGCCGGCGCCCTGCCGGTGCAGCTGGAGGCCAAGGTCAGCGAATACCTGTCGCTGGTCATGCACATGATCCTGGCCTTCGGCATCGCCTTCCAGCTGCCGGTCGCGCTGACGCTGATGGCCAAGGTTGGCATCGTCTCGGTGGCCGGGCTGAAGAAGGGGCGCCGCTACGCCATCGTCGGCATGTTTGTCGTCGCCGCCGTCATCACGCCCCCCGATATCATCAGCCAGGTCGGCCTCGCCGTGCCGCTGATCGCCCTCTACGAAATTTCCATCCTGGCCGCCGGCTGGGTGGCGCCGAAGCGCGACGAAGACGACAAGAGCTGAGCCTTTCCATGCACGATATCCGCATCGTCCGCGCCGACCCCGCCGCCTTCGACGCCGCCCTGGCCCGGCGCGGCCTAGCCCCGGTGGCCGAGGCCATCCTGGCCCAGGACACCGCCCGCCGCGCCGCCCAGACCGCGGCGCAGGAGGTGCAGGCGCGGCGCAACCAGATCTCCAAGGAGATCGGCATGGCCAAGCGCCAGGGCGGCGACACCGCGGCGCTGGAGGCCGAGGGCGCCACCCTGCGCGGCCGGATGGAGGCGCTGGAGGCCGAGGCCAAGCAGGCCGATGCGGCGCAGACCGCGCTGCTGGAGGCGCTGCCCAACCTGCTGGATGCCGAGGTCCCCGAGGGCCGCGACGAGAGCGATAACGTGGTGCTCCACCAGCAGGGCGAGCCGCCCGCGCTGGATTTCGCGCCGAAGCAGCATTTCGAGCTGGGCGAGGCGCTGGGGCTGATGGATTTCGGCGCCGCCGCCAAGCTGGCCGGCGCCCGCTTCACCGTGCTGCGCGGCGCCCTGGCGCGGCTGGAGCGGGCGCTGGGCCAGTACATGATCTCCCTGCATGTGGAGGAGCATGGCTATACCGAGACCTCGGTGCCGCTGCTGGTCAATGACGCGACCATGTACGGCACCGGCCAGCTGCCGAAATTCGAGGAAGACCTGTTCCGCACCACGGATGGCCGCTGGCTGATCCCGACCGCCGAGGTGCCGCTGACCAACCTCGTCGCCGGCGAGCTGCTGGCGGAGCAGGCGCTGCCGCTGCGCTACACCGCGCTGTCGCCCTGCTTCCGCTCCGAGGCGGGCAGCGCCGGGCGCGACACGCGCGGCATGCTGCGCCAGCACCAGTTCACCAAGGTGGAGATGGTGGCCATCACCCGCGCCGAGGATTCGGCCGCCGAGCATGAGCGCATGACCCGCTGCGCCGAGCGGGTGCTGACCGAGCTCGGCCTGGTCTGGCGGCGCGTGCTGCTCTGCGCCGGCGACACCGGCTTCTCGGCGGCCCGCACCTATGACCTCGAGGTCTGGCTGCCGGGGCAGGGGGCGTGGCGGGAGATTTCCTCCTGTTCGAACTGCCGGGACTTCCAGGCGCGCCGCATGAATGCCCGCTACCGGCCCGAGGCCGCGCCGGGCACCAAGGCCGCGCCCGCCTATCTGCACACGCTGAACGGCTCCGGCATCGCCGTCGGCCGCGCGCTGATCGCGGTGATGGAGACGCACCAGCAGGCCGATGGCAGCATCCGGGTGCCCCCGGTGCTGGCGCCCTGGATGGGCGGGGTCACCTCGATCGGCTGAAGGCGCTTGCGGCAAGCGGGCTCTGCCCATAGTTTGCCGCCCAGTCGGGGCGTGGCGCAGCCTGGTAGCGCATCTGCTTTGGGAGCAGAGGGCCGGAGGTTCGAATCCTCTCGCCCCGATACCTTTTCCCCAGTCCCTCCGCGGGCGGCCCCCAGCGCCCCGGACCATGCGGAAGCAGCGATCACCATGAGCCGCGATCTTGCCATTGCCCGCATCCATCGCCAGCCGCGCTCGGCCATGCAGTCCGGCAAGGCGCGCAACGGCCAGTGGATGCTGGTCTTCGCCCCCGCCGAGGCGCGCCGCCAGGATCCGCTGACCGGCTGGTACGGCTCGGGCGACACCCGTGCCCAGCTGCGCATCAGCTTCGCCAGCCAGGAAGCGGCCGAGGCCTATGCGCGTGCCAACAACATCCCCTACGAGGTCGAGCCGCCGCGCCCCGAGGCGGCGCTGAAGCCGAAATCCTATGCCGAGAATTTCCGCTACGGCCGTGCCGAGAACTGGACCCACTGAACCGGGTCCGGCCCCGCACCCTTAGCTCAACTGGATAGAGCAACCGGCTTCTACCCGGTTGGTTGGGGGTTCAAGTCCCTCAGGGTGCGCCATCTGCAAGCCCCAGGCCCATCCGGGCCCGGGGCTTTTTCATGGGCGCGGCGCGCTCAGGGCATCGCCAGGATCTGGCGGATCTGCGGCTCGATCCCGGCCGAGAGCAGGGCGTAGCCCACCATGCTCAGGTGCAGCCCGTCGAAGGCGATGTCGCGCGACAGCCGCCCCTGGCCGTCCAGCAGCAGCGGCCCCGGCTCGGCATAGAAGACATGCTGCTGGTCGGCGCAGCGGGCGATCAGCGCATTCACCTGCGCGATGTTGCGGCGCATCGGCTCGGCCGCATTGTCGCCGCGCGGCAGCAGGCCGATGAGCAGGATGCGCGTCTGCGGCGAGCGGCCGCGGATGAAGCGCACCACCTCGGCGATGCCGAGGGCGATGTCGGCCGGCTGGCCGCCATACTGGATGTTGTTGGTGCCGACGAGTAGCACCGCCAGCCGCGGCTTCAGGCTGGCGGGCCAGTGGCCGCGCTGCAGCCGGGCCAGCAGGCCTTGCGTGAAATCGCCGCCGACGCCGAGATTGGCCGCCGCGCGATGCCCGTAGAATTGCTGGTAGATCGCCGGGAACCAGCCCTGCACCAGGGAATCGCCCAGGAACACGACCTGCGCCTGCGCCATGTCGTGGGCCGCGATCTGCCGGTCCAGCTCGGCCACCCGGCCGCGCCATGTCGGCTCGGCCAGGTAGTCGGGCGTGGCGTCGCGCGGCATCGGGCTGCGCGGCGGCAGGCCGGGGCAGGCTGAGAGGCCGGCCTGCGGCGCCTGGGCCAT
>NZ_GG770777.1:354688-363198 GCF_000164635.1 Pseudoroseomonas cervicalis ATCC 49957
CTGCGGCTGCGCCTGGGCCGGCCAGGCAAGGGCCAGGCACAGGCCGGCGCCCAGGGCAGGCAGGGCCGGGCGGCGAGGCGCCCCTGTCGTGATACGATGCCGCACGTGCCTCTCCACCGCGCCCCGCCTGGAAAATCCGGGGCTTATGCCGAAATTGCCATAGCCATTGCGGCCCGCCAACCAGTTTTCCCGCGTCTTTATTAAGACAATGCCGGAAATATGGACATTGCCGCTCAGGCGTCGCTGGGCACAGGCACCAAGGCCGGGCTGGCGGCGAGGCGGCCGGGCGCCGGCTGCGGTGCCTCCTGGCCGCCCCGCCTCGCCGGGCCGGCGTGGCGCGCGGCGCCGACATGCAGCTCCGCCAACACCGGCAGGTGGTCGGAGGCGATGGCGGCGTCCCGATCCACCCAGCTCCGCCCCAGCAGCTGGGCCGGTCGGCAGAAGATCTCGTCCAGCCGCAGCAGCGGCAGGCGGGCGGGGAAGGTGCGGTGCCGGGTGCGGGCCGGCAGCAGCGGCGCCAGCGCCCGCCAGACCGGGCCGCCCCAGCTCCAGTCGTTGAAGTCACCCATCACCACAACCGGCCCTGGCATGCCGCGCACCAGCGCGGCCATGCGGCGCGCCTGCTGCCCGCGCTCGCGCCAGCGCAGGCCGAGATGCGCCGCGACCACGCCAAGGCTGGCGCCACCCGGCATGCGCAGCCGCGCCGCGATGGCCTGGCGCGGCTCGCGCCCCTCCACCGAGAGATCATGCGTGTCCGCCTCCTGAAAAGGCCAGCGGCTGAGCAGCATGTGGCCATAGGCACCCTCGCCGCCGCGCATCGTCTCGGCGGCGATGGCGTGGCCGCCAAAGGCTTCGCGCAACGTGTCGAAGGCGCAGGCGCTGCGGCCGCAGGGGCGGGAATCGATCTCCTGCACCGCCAGCAGGTCCGGGCGGTGCCGGCGGATCAGCCCCAGCACGCGCCCGAGATCGTAGCGGCCATCGCCACCGATCCCGGCATGGATGTTCCAGCTCATCGCCCGCAGGATCACGCCGTGGCCTCCGCCTGGTTCTGGCGGCGGCGGAACCAGGCGACCAGGCTCTGCAGCCCCCAGGACAGCCCGCCCCAGGCCAGCAGCATGACCACGAAGCCCAGGATGTCGGTGGCCGAGGGATCGGTCATGATGCGCAGCAGCCGGTCGCCCAGCGCCGTCATCAGCACCAGCCCCGGCGCCAGCCCCAGCGCCGTGCCCACCATGTAGTCGAGCAGCGGGATGCGGATGGCGCCGGCCACCAGGTTGACCAGGGTGAAGGGGGCCACCGGCATCAGCCGCACCATGGTCACCGCCATGATGCCGTTGCGGGATATGGCGCGGCTGATGCGGTTGATGCGCGGCCCCACCAGCTTGCGCAGCATGCCGGTGCCGACCTTGCGGCCGACCAGATAGGTCAGGAAGGCGCTGACCATGGCGCCCACCGCCGCGTAGAGCAGCCCGGGCCAGAGGCCGAAGGCGGCCGCCGTGGCGATGATCAGCACGTTCACCGGGAAGGCGATCAGCCCCAGCACCATGAACAGGGTCAGCGCCAGCACCGGCCCCCAGGCGCCATTGGCGTTCTGCATGGAGGCGCTGAAAGTTTCCGGGTTCAGCAGGTTGGACAGCGGCGTGTAGTGCCAGGCCAGGCCCAGCAGGGCGATCGGCGCCGCCACCAGCAGGATGCGCAGCCACAGCGGCATGCCGTGCGGCGTGCCATCCTCGGCGGTGAAATCGGCCAGCAGGATGGCCGAGCCCAGGGCGCGCGCCGGGTCGGCCACCGCCTCGATCGGCGGCAGGGCCTCGCCCTCGGCCAGACGGCCATCCTGGATCGGCAGCAGCTGGTGGCTGCCGCCGCGCAGCGCGTCCAGCGCCGCGAAGAGCGCGCCATCGCGCCGCGCCTCCTCCACGCGCTGCGGCGTGGCGCCGAGATGCTCGGCCAGCAGGCGGTTCTGCACGGCGCGGATGGCGGTGCGGGTGGCGGCGTCGCGCGCCTCCACCACCAGGTCGCATTCGCTGTCCGTGCCCATGGAGCGGTTGCACAGATTGGCCGAGCCGACCCGCAGCAGCCGGTCATCCACGATCATCAGCTTGGCATGCACCATGACATCGGCCTGGTGGCCGCGGCCCTTGCCGGATTGCGGGTAGAGCAGCCGCACGCGGTCCTCCAGCCCGGCCTCGCGCAGCACCTCCATGAAGCGGATGCGCCCCGCCAGCATGGTGCGGTGCTCCAGCCAGGTGTGGTGCGTGCGGGGCCCGAGGATCACCACCTCCAGCGCCGGCTTCTCGCGCAGCCGCTCGGCCAGGCGCTGGGCCAGGCCGAGATGGGTGAGGAACTGGTTCTCGATGTAGAGGCTGCGCTCGGCGCTGCCGATCATGTCCTCGAACAGCCGCTCGACCTCGCGGATCTCGGGCTGGCCCTCGAAACTGCCCTCGGTGCGGGCGATGCCGATCTCGACCTGCTGGAAGTCGGGGGTGACATGGCGCGGCCAGAGATCGGGCGCCGCCTCGGGGCGCGGCTCCAGCGGCGGCAGGTCCTCGCAGGCCGCGCGCGCCCAGCGGCTGCGGAAGATCTCCCCCAGTGAGGCGGCGGCCTCGCCATCGACCATCATCTGGATGTCGTGGAAGGGGGGATAGCCCTCGTCGCGCGGGTCGACGCGGTGCGGGTTGTCCGGCTTGTGCTCCGGCGTGTCCCAGCGGCGGATGGTCAGGTCCAGCCCGCCGGAGAAGCCCAGCGCATCGTCCACCACGGCGATCTTCTGGTGGTGCGAGGCGCCGAAGGCCACGTCATTGTCCAGGCACAGCTCGATCTGCTGCGGCGTGTTCCATTGCAGCCTGAGCGCCGGCAGCAGCTCGCGCTCCATGGCGTAGAGCATGGAATAGTCCCACAGCAGCAGCTTGACCTTGAGCTGCGGCCGGCGCTCCACCAGGGCGGCCAGGAAGGGGCCCAGGGTGGCGGGCAGGCCGTCGCGCGGCTCGCCCTCCGGCCCGACCAGGGGGGTGCGGCTGTCGATGTCCCAGCCGGCGATCAGGATGGTCTCCCGCGCCCGCTTCATCGCCTCGCGCAGCGCGCCATAGTAGTTGGCGGCATCCACCAGCACGGCGGCGCGACGGGCCGGCGCCAGGCGCCAGACATTGCGTCCGGGCTGCAGCAGCGGCGCCGGCGGCGCGCCCGTCTCCGGGCCAGGGTGCGGCGTCGTCGGCCGGGGGGCGTCCTGCCCGGCGGGGCGGGCCGTGGTGGGGTCGGCGATCTGGGGCATCACCCCGCTGCAACGCGGCAGGGCGGGGATGGTGTCAGCCCGGCGGGGGCAGGCTCACGGGAAAATTGTCCAGCAGCCGCACATCGCCCAGCCGTGCCGCCACGATCAGCCGGGCCGGCCCCTGGCCGCCCTGCGGCCAGGGCCGCAGGCTGTGCGGCTCGACCAGGGCCAGGTAGTCGGGGGCGAAGCCGCCCCGGCGCAGCTCGTCCTGGGCCGCCGCCAAGGCCGGGGCAGGGGGCTCGCCGGCGGAGAGGGCCTCCGCCAGCCGCCCCAGCACCGCCGGCAGCAGGGCCGCGGCGGCGCGCTCCGCCGGGCTCAGCCGCTGGTTGCGGGAGGACATGGCCAGCCCGTCGGCGTCGCGCACCGTGGGCAGGCCGATGATCGCCACCGGCAGGTGCAGGTCGGCGACCGTCCGGCGGATCACCTGCAACTGCTGCCAGTCCTTCTCCCCGAACACGGCGACATCGGCGCGGCACATCAGGAACAGCTTGGTGCAGACGGTCGCGACACCGCGGAAATGGCCGGGGCGGGCGGCGCCCTCCCAGCCCTCGGCGGGGCCGGAGGGCTCGATGCGGGTGGCCTCGCCCTGCGGGTAGAGCACCGGCGGCGTGGGCAGGAAGGCCAGGTCGCAGCCGGCCCGGCGCAGCTTCTCCAGGTCGCCGGCCTCGTCGCGCGGATAGCGGTCGAGATCCTCCTGGGGGCCGAATTGCAGCGGGTTGACGAAGATCGAGACCACCACCCTGGAGGCATGCCGCCGCGCCTCGGCGACCAGCGCCAGATGCCCGTCATGCAGCGCGCCCATGGTGGGGACGAGGGCGATGCGCTGGCCATCCCGCCGCCAGTCGCCGACCGCCCCGCTCAGCCCGGCCAGGTCCCGCTCGATCCGCATGCGCCGCTCTCCCTCGATGCTGCAAGGCCCCTCCTGCCGCCAAGCCCGCGCCGGCGCAACCCGGCGCGGCATCATGGCTTGACGGCGCGCGCCCCGCGCGGGATCACCCGGCGGCCAGGCCCGAAAGGTGTTTTCGATGCAGCGTGTCTTCTCCGGGATCCAGCCCTCCGGCATTCCGACCCTTGGCAACTACCTGGGCGCCATCCGCAACTGGGTGCCCATGATGGCCGATCATGAGTGCATCTATTGCGTGGTGGACCAGCACGCCATCACGGTCTGGCAGGACCCGAAGGAGCTGGCGCGCCAGACGCGGGAGATGGCCGCCGCCCTGATCGCCTGCGGCGTGACGCCGGACAAGTGCACCCTGTTCGTGCAGAGCCATGTGCCGGCGCACACCCGCCTGGCCTGGATCTTCAACTGCGTGGCGCGCATCGGCTGGCTGAACCGGATGACCCAGTTCAAGGACAAGGCCGGCAAGGACCGCGAGAATGCGGGCGCCGGCCTCTATGTCTATCCGAACCTGATGGCGGCCGACATCCATGCCTATCACGCGACGCGCGTGCCGGTGGGCGAGGACCAGAAGCAGCACCTGGAGCTGGCCAACGACATCGCCCAGAAGTTCAACCACGATTACGGCGTGGATTTCTTCCCGAACATCGAGCCGATGATCCAGGGCGTCGCCGCGCGGGTGATGTCGCTGCGCGACGGCACGCGGAAGATGAGCAAGTCGGACCCGTCGGACCAGTCGCGCATCAACCTGACGGATGACGCGGATGCCATCGCCCTGAAGATCCGGCGCGCCAAGACCGACCCCGAGCCGCTGCCGGGCGAGGCGGCGGGGCTGGAAGGCCGGCCGGAGGCGCGCAACCTGGTGGGCATCCTGGCCGCCATCACCGGCGTGACGCCGGCCGAGGTGCTGCGCCAGCACGAGGGCCAGGGCTTCGGCAGCTTCAAGACCGTGCTGACCGACGCGCTGGTGGCGCATCTGGGCCCGATCCAGGCCGAGATGCAGCGCCTGCTGGACGATCCGGCGGCGGTCGATGCCGAGCTGCGCAAGGGTTCCGACAAGGCCTCGGCCATTGCCGAGCCGATCGTCAACCGGGCCGAGGAGCTGGTGGGCTTCCTGCCCCGCCGCTGAGCGGGAGGGGGCTGGCAGAAAGGCTCTGTTCACTTCCGGGCAGTAATCTGTGCCGGGGCCTTGTGAGGGTCCTCCGCCACAGGGTCGGGCCGTGTCCAGGATGGCGCCGCCAGCCTGACGCGCTGCTGCCACCGAGGAACCCCGATGTCGGTCTTCATGCCCCCGCCTGTGGATGAGCGGCGCCGGATGGAGGCGCTGCTCTCCCTCAACCTGATCGACACCCCGCCCAGCGAGAGCTACGACCGCATCACCCGGCTCGCCGGGCGGCTGCTGGACGCGCCGGTCGCTGCCGTCTCGCTGACCGATGCCAACCGGCAATGGTTCAAATCCGCCCTCGGCGTCGACCATCGCGAGATCCCGCGGCACCAGGCGCCCTGCGCCGTGGTCAGCGCCACGCGGCAGATGCTGGTGGTGCCGGACCTCGCCACCGATCCGCGCTTCATCGGCAGCCCGCTGGCGCTCGCCGGGGTGCGCTTCTACGCCGGCGCGCCGCTGGTGACGCGGGATGGCCACGGGCTCGGCGCCATGTGCGTGCTGGACATGGTGCCGCGCCAGGTGAGCGAGGCCGAGTTGCAGCCGCTGCACGATCTGGCCGCCATGGTGATGTCCCAGGTCGAGCTGGAGCACGCCTTCGGCCGCATCGACCCGGTGAGCGGCCTGCCCAACCGGCTGCAATTCATCGATGAATTCGCCGCCCGCGGCCCGGCGCGCGGCGAGGGGGCGGCGCTGGTGGTGGATCTGTCGCATTCCAGCCAGCTCGGCCAGGCGGTCGCCAGCCTCGGCCCGGCCTATGTCGAGGCGCTGGCGCGGCACGCCGCCGGGGTGCTGCGCGCCGCGCTGCCGCGGCATGGCGGGCTCTACCAGACCGGCAGCAGCGCCTTCCTCGCCCTGCTCGAGCGCGAGGGCGGGGCGGGCTGGCAGGCCGGCCTCGCCGCGCTGGAGGCGGCCTTCCGCGTCCCCGTGCCCTTTGGCGAGGTGCCGGTCACCGCCACCCCGGTCTTCGGCATCGCCGAGTTCGGCGCGGCGGAGCGCGATGCCGAGCCCCTGCTGCGCGCCGCCGCCTGCGCGGCGGAGGAGGCCCGCGCCGCCGGCGAGGGCGCCAGACTCTACAACGCCGCGAGCGAGGCCCGCAGCCAGCGCCGCCTGCGCCTGCTGACCGACATGGTGCCGGCGCTGCAGGCGGAGGACCAGCTCTCCCTCGTGTTCCAGCCCCGCATCGACACCGCCGATGGAAGCTGCCTGGGCGCCGAGGCGCTGCTGCGCTGGCACCACCCGGCGCTGGGGCCTGTCTCGCCCGGCGAGTTCATCCCGCTGGTCGAGCAGACGGCGCTGACCCGGCCGGTGACGCGCTGGGTGATCGAGCGTGCCGCCACCCAGCTGGCCGCGCTGCGGCGGGACGGGATCGGTCTGCGCATTTCGGTCAATGTCTCGGCGCTGAATCTGGCCGAGCCGGATTTCGCCGAGCACCTGCTGGACAGCCTCTCCCGCCACGGGCTGGCGCCGCAGGCGGTGGAACTGGAATTCACCGAGAGCGCGCTGCTGCGCAATGGCGAGGCCACCTTCGCCCAGCTGCGGGCGCTGCGGGCCCTGGGCATGGATGTCGCCATCGACGATTTCGGCACCGGCTACAGCAGCCTGTCCTATCTGCAGACCCTGCCGGCCAACATCGTCAAGCTGGACCAGTCCTTCATCCGCCGGCTGTCGAGCAATGCGCGGGACCAGCGGCTGGTCGCGGCGATGATCCAGCTGGCGCACGACCTCGGCCACCGTGTCGTGGCCGAGGGGGTGGAGGACCAGGCGGCGCTGGACTTCCTCGCCGCCCGTGGCTGCGAGGAGGCGCAGGGCTATCTGATCGCGCGGCCAATGCCGGAGGCCGCGCTGCGCGCCTGGCTGGCGGCGCGCGGCGCTCTCGACGGAAGCCGTCCGACGGGCAGCGCCAGCTGAGGCGCGTCCAGACGTCCGGCGGAGCCGGCCGCCACCGGACAAGACTCAGGCGGGCAGCAGCAGCGTCGCCGCCGCCTGGGCGGCGATCCCCTCGCCGCGCCCGGTGAAGCCCAGCCGCTCGGTCGTCGTCGCCTTGACCGAGACGCGCGTCACGGGAATGTCCATCAGCTCCGCCAGCCGCGCCCGCATGGCATCGGCATGCGGGCCGATCTTCGGCCGCTCGCAGATCAGCGTCACATCGGCGTGGGTGATGATGCCGCCGCGCGCCGCGACGCGCCCGGCGGCGTGGCGCAGGAAGCGGGCGCTGTCGGCATCCTTCCATTCGGCCTCGCTGGGCGGGAAGTGGCGGCCGATATCGCCCTCGGCCAGCGCGCCATAGATCGCGTCGCACAGCGCGTGCAGCCCGACATCGGCGTCCGAATGCCCGTCCAGCCCCAGCGGGTGCGAGATGGTGACGCCGCACAGGATCAGCGGGCGACCCTCCACCAGCCGGTGCACGTCGAAGCCGGTGCCCATGGCGGGCAGGAAGCGCGGCAGCAGGGCGGCCTCGGCGCGGGCCAGATCCTCGGGATAGGTCACTTTCAGGTTGCTCTCCGATCCGGGCAGCAGCGCCACCGGCAGGCCCATCGCCTCCAGCACCGCGGCATCGTCGGTGACCTCTTCGCGCAGGGCGCGGTGCGCGTCCAGCAGCGTGGCGTAGCGGAAGGCCTGCGGCGTCTGCGCGCGATACAGCCCGGCGCGCGGCACGGTGCGCAGGATGCGCCCGGCCTCGCCGGATTTCAGCGTGTCGCTGACCGGCTGGGCCGGGATGGCGCCCGGGCTTTCCTCGAGCGCCGCCAGCAGGGCCGGGATGGTGCCGCGCCCGACCAGGGGCCGCGCCCCGTCATGCACCAGGACGAGGTCGGGCGGGTCGGCGGCCAGCGCCTCCAGCCCCGCCCGCACGCTGGCCTGGCGGGTGGCGCCGCCGGTCACCGGCGGCAGGCAGGGCAGGCCGCGCAGCATCTCGGCCACCAGCCCGGCCTCGCCCGCCGGCACCACCGGCAGCAGGGCGTCGACCTGGCCATCGGCCAGCAGGGCATGGGCGGCGTGCAGCAGGACCGGCTGGCCGAGCAGGGAGAGATACTGCTTCGGCCGGTCGGCCCCGAAGCGGGTGCCGCGGCCGGCGGCCAGCAGGAGGGCAATCACGCGCATGGCGCGGAACCTAGGGGCAAACGCCGCCGAGCGGGAGGGCCTGCGCCGCCGCCGGCCGGCGCTCAGGCGCGGACCGGGCG
>NZ_GG770777.1:363534-382142 GCF_000164635.1 Pseudoroseomonas cervicalis ATCC 49957
GTCCGCCGGGACGGGCAGGCGCTGCTCCCAGAGCAGGCGCAGCGCCTCGGGCGGCAGCTGGCCGAGGCCGATGAAGCGCGCCCCGCCCGGATAGGCGCCGGCCGAGACCAGCTCCAGCCGCGCCGGCGGCGCCGCGGCGAACTGCGCCAGGCAGCGGGCCAGGATCAGCTGGTCGTAGCTGTCATGCTCGAACCACAGCACGATTCGCGCGCCGGAGGCGCTGGCGGCCTGCAGCCCCGCCTCCTCCCGCCGCCGCCGCTGCAGCGCCGCCGCCGCGTCGAAGCCCAGCGCCGCGCCATAGGAGTCGGCGAGGAAGCTGGCGCGGTGTTCCAGCCAGTCCGGTGCCTCCAGCACCGGGCCCTGGCAGAGCGGGTCGGCATATTCCAGGAAGTCTCCAACGAAGCCGGCTTCGCGCAGCGTGGGCGCGATGTCGGAGCCGCAGCGCAGATGCCGGGTCGGCATCTCGCCATCCGGCGCCGGGCCGCCCTGGCGGATGCGCGCGGCGCTGCGCGCGCTCTCGGCGACATGCGCCACCAGGCGCGGCCAGCTGGGCAGGCCGAGCTCGCGGGCGATGACCAGCTGCGCCTCGCCCAGCCGGGCCAGGGCGCCGGGTGGCAGGGTGGCGGCGCGCGGATGGTGGCGGCGGAAGCGGGCCAGCGCCCCGGCCTCCCCGGCGCGCAGCGCGCGCAGCAATTCCTTGGCGCGCTTGCGCTGCTGGTCGAGATGGATGCGGAATGGCGAGGCGGCCGGCGCCGGGCGATCGGACATGAGGACCCCTTCCTCCTGCCTGTGTCCGCCGCTCAGGCCGGAAAGGGTGCGAAGGGCATCCGAACCGAAGCTGGAGGTGCGTGGGCGCAGCCCTTCCCGCGGACCGGGAGGCTCCGACCGAGCCCATGGGGCAAGGCTTATCCAGCCGGGCGGCGGGCGGTCAAGCGGGGAAGCGGCGGCGCGGCGTGCGATACCCGCATGGCCGTCTGCCGCAAGGCTGGGCGGTTGCGCATGGACGGATGGCGCGGCCGCGGCTAGATTGCCCAAATCATGAGCATCGCCCCCACCACCCCCCCGGCCACCACGGCGGATGACGTGCCGCGGCTGCGGCCGATCATGGTCGGGCCGATCCGCATCGATGCGCCGGTGATCCTGGCGCCGATGTCCGGCGTCACCGACCTGCCCTTCCGCCGCCTCTGCCGCGAGCTGCAGGCCCCCATGGTGGTCAGCGAGATGATCGCCAGCCAGGCCATGGTGCGGGAGAACCGGCAGACGCTGAAGATGGCCGAGGTGGACGGCTTCGGCGGCCCGACCAGCGTGCAGCTGGCCGGCTGCGACCCGGCGGTGATGGCCGAGGCGGCGAAGCTGGCGGTGGACCATGGCGCGGCCATCGTCGACATCAATTTCGGCTGCCCGGTGAAGAAGGTGGCGCTGGGCCAGCAGGCCGGCAGCGCGCTGATGCGCGACGAGATCGGCGCCGCCCGCATCCTGGAGGCGGTGGTCAAGGCCGTCTCCACCCCGGTGACGCTGAAGATGCGCATGGGCTGGGACCACAACAGCCTGAACGCGCCGCGGCTCGCCAAGATCGCCGAGGAGAGCGGCATCAAGCTCGTCACGGTGCATGGCCGCACAAGGCAGATGTTCTACACCGGCACCGCCGACTGGGCCTTCGTGGCCAATGTGAAGCAGGCGGTGGGGCTGCCGGTGATCGTCAATGGCGACATCCTGACGCCGCAGCACGCGGCCGAGGCGCTGCGCCAGTCGGGCGCCGATGGCGTGATGATCGGCCGTGGCTGCTATGGCCGCCCCTGGCTGCTGGCCCGAATCGCCACCTACCTGACCACCGGCGAGGACCTGCCGGAGCCCGACCTGGCGACACAATACGACATCCTGCGCCGGCACTACCACGCCATGCTGGAGCATCACGGCCCGCATCCGGGCGTGCGGCTCGCCCGCAAGCACCTCGCCTGGTACTCCAAGGGCCTGCCCGGCTCGGCCGAGTTCCGCGTCGCGGTGAACCGGGCGGAGACGCCGGAGGCGGCGCTGGCCCTGCTGCACGAATTCTACGCCCCGCTGATCGAGCAGGGGGTGGAGGCGGTGCGCGACGTCTATCGGGAGGAGGGCCGCGAGGCGGCCGGGCGCGATGCCGCCGAGGCGGATTCGCTCGCCGCATGAACAGCCCCGTCGCCTCGCGCCGCCCGGCGCGCCCGCTCGGGGCCACGGTGCCGGTGCCGGACAGCCTGGCGCTGCTGGCCGCCCTGCCGGTGCCCGTGGTGGTGCTGGATGCCGAGAACCGCTTCCGCTTCGCCAACCCGGCGGCCGAGCAGTTCTTCCAGCTCTCCGCCGGCACGCTGGCGCAGATGGGGCTGGCCGACCTGATCCCGGCCGATACGCGGCTTTTCGCCCTGGTGGCGCAGGTGCGCGGGCTGGATGCGCCGGTCTCCGACCACGACCTGACGCTGGAGAGCCCGCGGCTGCACCGCAGCGGCGTCGCCGCCCATGGCGCGCCGCTGCCGGAGCTGCCGGGTGCGGTGGTGCTGTCGCTGCAGGATGGCAGCAAGGCGCAGAAGCTGGACCGCCAGCTGAATTTCCGCGGCGCGGCGCGCGGCGCCTCGGCCATGGCGGCGATGCTGGCCCATGAGGTGAAGAATCCGCTCTCCGGCATCCGCGGCGCTGCGCAGCTGCTGGAGCAATCCGCCAGCGAGGCGGACCGCGAGCTCTGCACCCTGATCCAGGACGAGGCCGACCGCATCCGCAACCTGGTCGAGCGCTTCGAGATGTTCTCCGAGCGTCCGGTGGAGCGCGCCGCGATCAACATCCACGAGGTGCTGGACCATGTCCGGCGCATCGCCGGGCGCGGCTTCGCCAGCCATCTGCGCATCGTCGAGGATTACGACCCCTCGCTGCCGCCGGTCTTCGGCAATCGCGACCTGCTGGTGCAGGTGCTGCTGAACCTGGTGAAGAACGCGGCCGAGGCGGTGGACCCGCTGACCGGTGAGATCCATCTCTCCACCGCCTATCACCACGGGGTGCGCATCGCCATCCCGGGCTCGCAGGAGCGGGTCCACCTGCCGCTGCAGGTCAGCGTGCGCGACAATGGCCCCGGCATCCCGGAGGAGGTGGCCTCCACCCTCTGGGAGCCCTTCGTCACCACCAAGCGGGGCGGGCAGGGGCTTGGCCTCGCGCTCGTGGCCAAGCTGGTCGCCGATATGGGCGCGCTGATCGAATGCGACACGCGCCCGGGGCGGACGGTGTTCCGCCTCTCCCTGCCGATGCCGCCCGCCGAGCTTCCCGTCCCGCGCAAGACACGAGCCGAATGACCGATACCCGCACCATCCTCGTGGCCGATGACGATCGGGCCATCCGCACCGTGCTGTCCCAGGCCCTGGGGCGGGCCGGCTACACGGTGCGCGCCACCTCCTCCGCCGCCACGCTGTGGCGCTGGGTCGAGGAGGGCGCGGGCGATCTGGTGATCACCGATGTGGTCATGCCGGACGAGAACGGGCTGGACCTGGTGCCGCGCATCAAGCGGGTGCGGCCGGAGCTGCGCGTCGTGGTGATGTCGGCGCAATCGACCTTCATGACGGCGGTGAAGGCGGCACAGCGCGGCGCCTTCGAATACCTGCCCAAGCCCTTCGACCTGAAGGAGCTGCTGGCCGTCGTCGCCCGCGCCCTCACCGCGCCCGCCGCGGCGCTGGCCGAGGAGGAGGAGACCGAGGGCGAGCGCCTGCCGCTGGTCGGCCGCAGCGCGGCGATGCAGGAGATCTACCGCACCGTCGCGCGGCTGACGACCACCGACCTCACCGTGATGATCACCGGCGAGAGCGGCACCGGCAAGGAGCTGGTGGCGCGCGCCCTGCACGATTACGGCCGCCGCCGCACCGGCCCGTTTGTCGCCATCAACATGGCCGCCATCCCGCGCGAGCTGATCGAGAGCGAGCTGTTCGGGCATGAGCGCGGCGCCTTCACCGGCGCGCTGGCGCGCGGCGTCGGCCGCTTCGAGCAGGCCGCCGGCGGCACGCTGTTCCTCGACGAGATCGGCGACATGCCGCCCGAGGCGCAGACCCGCCTGCTGCGCGTGCTGCAGGAGGGGGAGTTCACCACCGTCGGCGGCCGCAACCCGATCAAGGCCAATGTGCGCATCGTCGCGGCCACGCATCGCGACCTGCGCCAGGCGATCCGCGGCGGCATGTTCCGCGAGGACCTGTTCTACCGGCTGAACGTGGTGCCGATCCGCCTGCCGCCGCTGCGCGAGCGGGCCGAGGATATCGCGCTGCTGGCGCGCCACTTCCTCGACCGCGCCAAGGCCGCCGGCCTGCCGGCCAAGCAGCTGGACCAGAGCGCGGTGGAGCGGCTGCGCCAGCACCCCTGGCCGGGCAATGCGCGCGAGCTCGAGAACCTGATGCGGCGCCTGGCCGCCCTCTACCCGCAGGAGGTGATCGGCGGCGACGCGGTGGCCAATGAGCTGGCCGAGGCCGAGCCGCTGGCCGACCCGGAGACCCGCGTCTCCGAGACGCTGGAGCAGGCGGTGGAGCGGCATCTGTCCAGCTTCGTCGCCGCGCAGAAGGACGGGCTGCCGGTGCGCGACCTGTATGAGCGGGTGCTGGCCGAGGTGGAGCGGCCGCTGCTGCGCCTGGCGCTGGCGGCGACGCGGGGCAACCAGATCAAGGCCGCGGCCATGCTCGGGCTGAACCGCAACACGCTGCGCAAGAAGATCCGCGAGCTCGACCTGCCGGTGGTGCGCGGGCTGTCGTGAAGCTCCCGATGATCCGGGGCGGGTCCGGCGGCGGCGAGGGCCGACCCTCGCTGGCGCGGCGGCTGCTCGACATGCTGCTGGGCCGCTTCGTCACCCTGGCGCTGGCGGTCGGCGCCCTGCTGATGGGCATCGGCACCTTCACCTTGCTCTCCGGCGGCAGCCCCTTCGGTCCGACCAAGCCGGGGCAGGTGGTGGCCATCGTGCTGGTCAACGCCACCTTCCTGCTGCTGCTGCTGGTCTCGCTCACCGCCCGGCTGGTGCGCATGTGGGCGGAGCGCCGGCGCGGCTCGGCGGGATCGCGGCTGCATGTGCGGCTGGTGATGCTGTTCAGCGTCGTCGCCGTGGTGCCGGCGCTGCTGGTCGCGGTCTTCGCCGCGGTGTTCTTCAACCTGGGCATCCAGGCCTGGTTCAGCGACCGGGTGCGCGACACGCTGGAGGCCAGCCTCGTCGCCTCCCGCGCCTATCTGGAGGAGCACCGCAACACCATCCGCGCCGATGCGCTGGCCATGGCGGCCGATCTGAACCGCGCCGGGCGGCTGCTGGACGAAAACCAGTACGCCTTCGCCCGCATTCTCGCGACGCACACCGCGCTGCGCGGCCTGACCGAATCCATCGTCTTCGAGCCGGTGCTGAACCGCGTCGTCAGCCATGCCGGGCTGACCACCACCACCGTGCTGGAGCCGCTGCCGGCCTGGGCCACCGAGCTCGCCCGCAATGGCGAGGTCGCGGTGCTGCCGGGCGAGAGCGAGGAGGGCCGCGTGCGCGCCCTCGTCGAGCTGGATATCGGCCAGGGGCTGATGCTGCTGATCGGCCGGCCGCTGGATCCCGGCGTGCTGGAGCATATGCGGCGCACCGAGCTGTCCTTCCAGCAATACGACCAGCTGGACCGCAACCGCTCCGGCCTGCAGATCACCTTCGCGCTGATCTTCGCCATCGCCGCGCTGCTGGTGCTGATGGCCGCCGTGCTGATCGGCCTGGTGATCGCCAACCAGATCGCGCGGCCCCTGTCGCGGCTGATCGTGGCGGCCGAGCGGGTGCGCAGCGGCGATTTGACCGTGCGCGTCTCCGAGGGCGGGTCGGATGATGAGGTCGGCACGCTCAGCCGCGCCTTCAACCGCATGACCAACCAGCTCGCCGCCCAGCGCAGCGAGCTGATGGAGGCCTATCGCCAGATCGACGAGCGCCGCCGCTTCACCGAGACGGTGCTCTCCGGCGTCTCGGCCGGCGTGCTCGGCCTCGATTCCGAGGGGCGCATCAACCTGCCCAACCGCCGCGCCAGCGAGCTGCTGGGCCTCGACCTCGACGAGGTGCTGGGCCAGAAACTCGAGGAGGTGGCGCCCGAATTCGCGCCGCTCCTGGCCCAGGCGCTGAGCCAGCCCGAGCGCACCCGCACCGCCGAGATCCGCATCGGCCCCGCCAGCGAGCGCCGCACCCTGCTGGCGCAGATCGGCGCCGAGGCGCAGCAGGGCCGCGTCACCGGCTTCGTCGTCACCTTCGACGACATCACCGAGCTGCTCTCCGCCCAGCGCAAGGCCGCCTGGGCCGATGTGGCGCGGCGCATCGCGCATGAGATCAAGAACCCGCTGACGCCGATCCAGCTCTCGGCCGAGCGGCTGAAGCGGCGCTACCTGAAGCAGATCACCAACGATCCCGAGACCTTCGTCGCCTGCACCGACACCATCGTCCGCCAGGTCGGCGATATCGGCCGCATGGTCGACGAGTTCTCGGCCTTCGCCCGCATGCCGCAGCCGGTGATGCGGCCCGAGCCGATCGACCAGGTGGTGCGGGAGGCGCTGGTGCTGCAGCAGAACGCGCACCACGCCATCGCCTACGAAACCCGCATCCCCGACGGCCTGCCAAGGCTGCGCTGCGACCGGCGGCTGATCGGCCAGGCGCTGACCAATTTGCTGGCCAATGCAGCCGATGCGGTCGCCATGCGCGTCCAGGCCGAGGCGGAGCAGGGCACCGAGCCGGAGCCGGGCCGCATCCTGCTCTCGGTCGAGCCGGGCGAGGAATGGGTCACCCTGGCGGTCGAGGACAATGGCATCGGCCTGCCGCAGGGCGAGGAACGGGAGCGGATCACAGAACCGTATGTGACTCATAAGCCAAAAGGGACCGGCCTCGGTCTTGCCATCGTGAAGAAGATCATGGAGGACCATGGTGGCAGGCTGCTGCTGACCGAGAGGGAAGCGGCGGAAGGCGGCCCGTTGCCGGGCACGCGCGCGGCACTGATCCTGCCGCGCCGCAGCACGGCAGAGGATGCCGGTGCGGAACTGGCGGCGAAGAATACGGAGATGCAGCAGCATGGCGCATGATATCCTGATCGTCGACGACGAGCCGGACATCCGCGCGCTGATCGAGGGTATCCTCTCGGACGAGGGGTATGACACGCGGGTCGCGCAGAATTCGGACACCGCGCTCGCCGCCTTCCGCGCCCGCCGGCCGAACCTCGTCATCCTCGACATCTGGCTGCAGAATTCCCGCCTCGACGGGCTCGGCATCCTGGAGGCGATGCAGCGCGACGACCCGTCCGTGCCGGTGGTGATGATCTCCGGCCACGGCACGATCGAGACCGCGGTGCAGGCGATCCAGCAGGGCGCCTATGACTTCATCGAGAAGCCGTTCAAGTCCGACCGGCTGCTGCTGATCGCCGAGCGCGCGCTGGAGGCTGCCCGCCTCAAGCGCGAGGTCAGCGAGCTGAAGCTGCGCGCGGGAGCGGAGACCGAGCTGCTCGGCACCTCCTCGCTGGTGGCGCAGCTGCGCGCCGCGATCGAGCGCGTGGCGCCGACCGGCAGCCGCGTGCTGATCTCCGGTCCGGCCGGTGCCGGCAAGGAGGTGGCGGCACGCATGATCCATGCCCGCTCCCGCCGCGCCGGCGAGCCCTTCGTCGCGCTGAACTGCGCCACGCTCAACCCGGGCCGCTTCGAGGAGGAGCTGTTCGGTGTCGAGGCCGGCACCGATGCCCAGGCGGCGCCGCGCCGCGCCGGCGTGCTGGAGCGCGCCCATGGCGGCACGCTGCTGCTGGACGAAGTGGCGGACATGCCGCTGGAGACCCAGGGCAAGATCGTCCGCGCGCTGCAGGAGCAGGGTTTCGAGCGGGTCGGCGGTGCCACGCGGGTGAAGGTGGATGTGCGTGTCATCGCCACCACCAACCGCGACCTCTCGGCCGAGATCGCCGCCGGGCGCTTCCGCGAGGATCTGTTCTATCGCCTGGCCGTTGTGCCGCTGCGTGTGCCCTCGCTGCGCGAGCGGCGGGAGGATGTGCCGGTGCTGGCGCGGCACTTCATGGCCCGCTCGGCCGACACCTCCGGCGTGCCGGCGCGCGAGCTGTCCGAGGATGTGCTGGCCGCGATGCAGGCCTATGACTGGCCTGGCAATGTGCGCCAGCTGCGCAACCTGGTGGACTGGCTGCTGATCATGGCGCCGGGCGGGGCGGGGGAGGCGATCCGCCCCGAGATGCTGCCGCCCGAGGTGGGCTCCGCCGCGCCGGCCGCCCTGAAGCTCGACCGCTCCAGCGAGATCATGACCCTGCCGCTGCGCGAGGCGCGCGAGCTGTTCGAGCGGCAGTATCTGGAGGCGCAGCTGCTGCGCTTCGGCGGCAATATCAGCCGCACGGCGAATTTCGTCGGCATGGAGCGCAGCGCGCTGCACCGGAAGCTGAAGTTCCTGGGCGTGCAGGCCGAGGACAGGGCAGGGTCGGCATAAGCGTTCTTTTTTGAAAAAAAGAACTTTTTTTCAGTTTGGCGTCCCGCCTCAGGCCATCAGCGGGACGCCAACTGACAAAGTCTTTTTGCTTCTTTTTCTTCAGAAAAAGAAGATTCGCTTTGCTTCGCCTGATGTCTTCTTTGCGCAAAACGCATCCCGCCCCCCATTGCTGTCCTTCCGCATCGGCGCGAAGCTGCGCGCCCTGATTGGACCAACAGCAAAAGAGACCAGGGCATGTCCCGCATCGCCTATGTGAATGGCCGCTACGTCCCGCAGCGCGAGGCCAGCGTGAATGTCGAGGATCGCGGCTATCAGTTCGGCGATGGCATCTATGAAGTGGTGCATCTCTACAATGGCCGCTTCATCGACGAGGACCGGCATCTGGACCGGCTGGAGCGTTCGCTGCGCGAGATCCGCCTGCCCATGCCGCTGACGCGCCAGGCGCTGTCGCATGTGCTGCAGGAGGTGGCGCGCCGCAACCGGGTGACCGAGGGGCTGCTCTACATGCAGGTGACGCGCGGCGTGGCGCGGCGCGACCACCCGTTCCCGGCCAAGCCCGTGCCGCCGGCGCTGGTCATCACCGTCAAGCGCATCGCGCCCTATCCGGCCAGCATCGACAACTGGGGCGGCACCGCCATCACCCTGCCGGACCTCCGCTGGGCGCGGCGCGACATCAAGAGCGTGAACCTGCTGCCCAATGTCCTGGCCCGCCAAGCGGCGCGCGAGCAGGGCGCGATCGAGGCCATCCTGTATGAGGAAGGCAGTGGCATCGTCACCGAGGGCGCGGCCACCAGCTTCTGGATCGTCGATGAGAAGGGCGCCATCCGCACCCGTGGCCTGTCGCACGCCATCCTGCCCGGCTGCACCCGCGGCGCGCTGATCGCCGAGATGCAGCAGGCCGGGCTGACGCTGGACGAGCGCGAATTCACCCTCGACGAGATGAAGAACGCGCGCGAGGCCTTCATCACCTCGGCGACGTCCTTCGTGAAGCCGATCCTGAAGATCGACGGCCGGGATGTGGGCGACGGCAAGCCCGGCCCGGTGACGCGCCAGCTTTTCGAGCTCTTCGCCCGGCATGTGAAGGGCGCGGTGAAGAACGCGGCATGAGCGGCGCCCAGCTGCCGCCGCCCAGCGCCATCCTGTGGGACTGGGACAACACGCTGGTCGATGCCTGGGCCGGCGTGCAGGCGGGCATGAACGCGGCATTGCGTGGCTTCGGCCTGCCGGAATGGAGCGTGGATGAGGTGCGCGCCCGCGCCCGCCTCTCGCTGCGGGAATCCTTCCCGGCGCTGTTCGGTGCCGAGTGGGAGCGGGCGCGCGACCTGTTCTATGCCGAGGTCCGCGCGCGGCACCTGGAACTGATCACCCCGCTGCCTGGTATCGCGCAGGCGCTCGCGGCGGCGGCGCCCTGGAAGCTGGCCGTCGTCTCCAACAAGCAGGGCCCGATCCTGCGGCGGGAGGCGGAGCATCTGGGCTGGGCGCGACATTTCGGCGCGCTGGTCGGCGCCGGCGATGCCAGCGCCGACAAGCCGGCGGCGGCGCCGCTGCTGCTGGCGCTGGAACGGCTCGGCGTGGCGCCGGGGGCAGGGGTCTGGTTCGTGGGCGACACCGGCGTCGACATGCAGGCGGCGCGCGCCGCCGGCTGCAGCGCCGTGCTGCTGGGCGATGCGTCGCATGATGGCGGCATCGCCGCGCTCTCGCCCGATGCGGTCTTCGCGGATGGCCATGCGCTGGCCGCGTGCTTGCACGGCCTTGCCAAGACCCCCCCGCCTGCGTGATCTTGCGGACGAACCGGCGCGCATCCCGCACGCCGGGGCGTTGCCCCGCGTGAGCCGCTGCCGGAACGGTGCGGCCATCGACAAGGTGGCTCGCCAAAAACAAGAAGGACCGAGCCGATGGCCGCCGAGAAGTCCCAGAATGTTCAGGATGTCTTCCTGAACCATGTCCGCAAGAGCAAGACGCCCGTGACGATCTTCCTCGTCAACGGCGTGAAGCTCCAGGGCATCATCACCTGGTTCGACAATTTCTCCGTCCTGCTCCGCCGGGACGGCCACACCCAGCTGGTCTACAAGCACGCCATCAGCACCGTCATGCCGGGCGCGCCGATCATGCTGTTCGATGCCGCCGCCGCCGGCGCCGGCGCCGCCCAGGGCAGCAGCCCGGCCGGCACCGTCTCCGTGACGCGCGAGGGCACCATGACACTGCAACGCGAGGTCAATCCTGTCGGCTCTTCCGACTGACAACGGCACCGGCCAGGGCGGCAAGCCCACCCTGGCCGCCGTCATCCTGCCCTATGAGCGGTCCTCGCAGCGCCCGGCGGGCGGCGAGGGCGTTCTGCCATTTCCCGACCCCCGCAATGCCGGCCGCGCCGCCGAGGCCCGCCTGGCCGAGGCGGTGGGGCTTGCCGCCTCGATCGGCCTGACCATCGTGCACAGCGCGGTCTTCCCGCTGCGCAACCGCCGCCCCTCGACCCTGCTGGGCGAGGGCCAGGTGGAGATGGCGGCCGAGGCCATCGAGGAGAACCAGATCGGCGTGGTGGTGGTCGACGCCGCGCTGACGCCGGTGCAGCAGCGCAACCTGGAGCGCCAGTGGCACTGCAAGGTGATCGACCGCACCGGGCTGATCCTGGAGATCTTCGGCGAGCGCGCCCGCACCAAGGAAGGCACGCTGCAGGTCGAGCTGGCGCATCTGGAATACCAGCGCACCCGCCTCGTCCGCAGCTGGACCCATCTGGAGCGGCAGCGCGGCGGTTTCGGCTTCCTCGGCGGCCCCGGTGAATCGCAGATCGAGATCGACCGCCGGCTGATCGGCGAGCGCATCGTCAAGCTGAAGCGCGAGCTGGAGCAGGTGCGCCGCACCCGCGGCCTGCACCGCGCGGCGCGCACCCGCGTGCCCTTCCCGGTGGTGGCGCTGGTGGGCTACACCAATGCCGGCAAGTCGACGCTGTTCAACGCGCTGACCGGCGCCGGCGTCTATGCGCAGGACCAGCTCTTCGCCACGCTCGACCCGACCATGCGGGCGATCCGGCTGCCCAGCGGCCGCACGGTCATCCTGTCGGACACGGTGGGCTTCATCAGCGACCTGCCGACCCAGCTGATCGAGGCCTTCCGCGCCACGCTGGAGGAGGTGGCGGCGGCCGACATCATCCTGCATGTGCGCGACGTGGCGCATCCCGACACCACCGCCCAGCGCAACGACGTCGTCGGCGTGCTGAGCGAGATGGCCAAGGGCGAGCACCCGACGCTGGACGAGAACTGGCCCGCCCGCACCATCGAGGTGCTGAACAAGGCCGATCTGCTCGGCGGCATCGCCGAGGTGCCGGGGCTGGACGATGCCGCCTCGGTCGCCGTGTCGGCGCTGACCGGGGAGGGGCTGGATGCGCTGCGTTCCGCCCTCGATGCCCGGCTGGCCGCCGGCATGGAGATCGCGGATTACGCCCTGCCGCCCAGCGACGGCGCCCGCATCGCCTGGCTGTACCAGCATGGCGAGGTTCTCACCCGCGAGGATGGGGAGGAGGTGGTGCGCCTCACCGTCCGCCTCTCGCCCGCCGACCGCGCCCGCTTCGAGCAAGGCTGACGACACGATGCGCTTCTCCGCAACCCAGGCCGGCGAGATCGCCGGCCTGCTCCGCGACGCCTCGCGCGCCGAGATCCTGCCGCGCTTCCGCCGCCTGGCGGCCGGCGCCATCCGCGCCAAATCCAACCCGATGGATCTGGTGACCGATGCCGATGAGGCGGCGGAGCGACAGATCACCGCCGCCCTGCAGGCCCGCTTCCCCGGCTGCGTGGTGGTGGGCGAGGAAGCCTGCGCCGCCGATGAAAGCCTGCTCGGCAAGCTGGCGGGGGCAGATCTCGCCTTCGTCGTCGATCCGGTGGACGGCACCGCCAATTTCGCCGCCGGCGTGCCGCTCTTCGGCTGCATGGCGGCCGCGGTGGTGAAGGGCGAGGTGGTCGCCGGCTGGATCCACGATCCGCTGGGCGACGACACCGCCATCGCACTGCGCGGGGAGGGCGCCTGGATCGAGGCGCCGGACGGCAGCCGCACCGATCTGCGCGTCGCCGCACCGGCGCCGCTGGAGCGCATGGTCGCCGCCGTCTCCTGGACCTGGATGGCGGAGCCGCTGCGCTCCCGCGTCACCGCGCGCCTGTCGCGGCTGTCCAGCGGCGTGCAGTTCCGCTGCGCGGCGCATGAATACCGTCTGGTCGCCTCGGGCGGCGCCCATGTCGTCATCTACAACAAGCTGATGCCCTGGGACCACCTGCCGGGCTGGCTGCTGCACCGCGAGGCCGGCGGCTATAGCGCCCGCTTCGACGGCAGCGAATACCGCCCCGAGCACACCGGCGGCGGGCTGCTGGCGGCGCCGGACCGGGAGAGCTGGGAAGTCGCGCGGGCGGCGCTGCTCGACTGAAAAGAAAAAAGGCCGGGGGAAGGAATTCCCCCGGACCCCCATCTTTTTTCTCTCCGGGCCGGACGCCGATGGCGTCCGGCTCAACCTTTTTCGGCCCGCTTCACCTGCTGCCACTCGGCTTCCATGCGGTCGAGGCCGGCATCGGACAGCGACACGCCTTCCGCCGCCAAGCGGCCTTCCACGGCGTTGAAGCGGCGCTCGAACTTGGCATTGGCGGCCCGCAGGCAATCCTCCGGGTCCAGCTCCAGCTTGCGCGCCAGATTGGCCATGACGAACAGCATGTCGCCCAGTTCCTCGGCCATCGCGGCGCGGTCGCCGCTCGCCAGCTCGGCGCGCAGCTCCTCCGTCTCCTCGGCCAGCTTGTCCAGCACCAGCGCGGCATCCGGCCAGTCGAAGCCGACCCGCGCGGCGCGGCGCGTCAGCTTCAGGGCGCGGGTCAGAGCGGGCAGGGCGGTCGGCAGCCCGGCCAGCGTGCCGGTCTCGGCCCGCGCCGCACGCTCGGCCTGCTTCTGCACCTCCCAGGCCTCGGTCTGGGCCGCCGCGTCGCGCGCCGCGGCCTCGCCGAAGACATGCGGATGCCGGCGGATCATCTTGTCCGAGATGCCGCGCGCGACCCGGGCGAAGTCGAAGGCGCCGGTCTCGCTGGCCATCTGCGCGTGATAGACCACCTGGAACAGCAGGTCGCCCAGCTCATCCTCCAGCGCCTTCATGTCGGCCCGCTGGATGGCATCCGCCACCTCATAGGCTTCCTCGATGGTGTAGGGCGCGATGGAGGCGAAATCCTGCACTTGGTCCCAGGGGCAGCCATCCGGCGCCCGCAGCCGGGCCATGATGGCCAGCAGGCGGGCCAGCTCCTGCGCGGGATCCTGGGCGGGCTGGTCCATGGCCGAACTCCTCGAGGGCATGATGACTGGCAGGGGTATCGCCGATCAGCCGGGGCCAGGCGACCGGCGGAAAACCGGGGCCTGATCCGCGGTGCGGCGGAGCCGGAAGAGGGCTCCGTCAGGGTGTCGCCAAAAGGCGCATAAGGAAGATTATGTAAAATATCTAGGCGATCTGATGCAGGATCAGGCCGTCATGGGCGGCCTCCACCCCCGGCGGCAGGTTCCGCTGCATCCAGCCCCAATCGAGGTCATGGCCCATATGGGTCAGCACCACCCGCCTGGGCCGCAGCCGCTCGCGCCATTCCAGCACGCGCTCCACATGGGCGTGCACCGAATGCGGCTGGCGCTGGAAGCAGCCCACCACCCAGGTCTCCACACCCTCCAGCGCCGCCAGGCTCTCCTCCGGCAGGTTCACCACATCGGTCGAATACGCGAACCGGCCGATGCGCAGGCCCAGCGTCTCCATCACCTTGTGGTCCTGGCGGAACAGCTGCACCGGCAGCCCGGCGGGTTCGATGCGGTCCTGCATCCCCACCGCGATCGGCGTCAGCGCCGGCCGGTAGAAGACCGGCGGCGTCGGTTCGCGGAAGATGTAGTCGAAGCGCCGCTTCAGCTCCGCCAGCGTCTCCGGCGTGGCATAGACCGGGATGGCGGCGCCGAGCGCGCGGTTCAGCGGCCGGAACTCGTCCAGCCCCATGATGTGGTCGGCATGGCCATGGGTGACCAGCAGCGCATCCACCCGGCCGATCCGGTTGGCAAGCAACTGCCGCCGCAGATCCGGCCCGGCATCCACCAGTAGCCGCCGGCCATCCCCATCCTCGATCAGGATCGAGGAGCGCGTCCGCGCATTGCGCGGCTCCGCCGGGTCGCAGGCGCCCCAATCGCCGGCGGCATCGGCCCCGCCCAGCATCGGCACCCCGGCCGAGCCACCGCAGCCCAGGATGGTAACTTTCAAATCCAACGGGTTACGCGGCCTTGCTGAACAGGCGCAGGAAGTTATGCGTGGTGGTTTCGGCCAGCTCTTCCGGGCTCATGCCCTTCACCTCGGCCAGCACGCGCGCCGTGTGCGGCACATAGGAAGGTTCGTTGCGCTTGCCGCGGAACGGCGCCGGAGCCAGATACGGCGCATCCGTCTCCACCAGCAGCCGCTCCGCCGGCACATCGCGGGCGATGTCGCGGATCTCCTGGGATTTCGGGAAGGTCAGGATGCCCGAGAAGGAGACATATCCTCCCATTTCAAGAGCTTCCTCGGCGAGCTTGCGGCCGGAGCTGAAGCAGTGCAGCAGGAAGGGGAAGTCGCCGCCCCCTGCCCGCTCCTCCTTCAGGATGCCGGCGATGTCGGCATCGGCGTCGCGCGCATGGATCACCAGCGGCAGTTGGGTCTGCTGCGCGGCGCGGATGTGCCGGCGGAAGCCCTCCTGCTGCACCTCGCGCGGGGCCTTGTCGTAGAAGTAGTCCAGCCCGCTCTCGCCAATGCCGATGATGCGCGGATGCTGCGTGGCGGCGGTGATCTCGGCCACCTCCGGCAGCGGCGCCTCGCCGACATTCTGCGGATGCACGCCGACCGTGCCCCAGACCTGCGGGAAACGCTCGGCCAGCGCCACCACGGCGGCGGATTGGCTCATCCGCACGCCGATGGTGACCATGCGGCCCACCCCGGCCGCGGCGGCGCGGGCCAGGATGTCCTCGATCTCGGCTTCGGTGAAGTAGTCGAGATGGCAGTGGCTATCGACCAGCATCAGGCGGGCAGGTCCTGGATCTTCTGGAACAGCGGGCTCGGCGGCGGCAGGGCGATGCCGCCCGGCAGCGCCGTGGCGAGCGCCGCCACGCTGCGCGCCTCCGCCGGCACGCCGAGCTGGTCGAGCAGCTTGGCCATGCTCTCCGGCATGAAGGGCTCCAGCAGGGTCGCGAAGGCGCGCAGCGCATCATGCAGCCGCCGCAGCACCACGCGCATGCGGGCCAGATCGGTCTTCTTCAGCGCCCAGGGCTGCTCGCGGGTGATGTAGCCATTGGCCTCGCGGATCGAGGCGAAGACCAGCGACAGGGCGGCGTCAAACTTCTGCTCGTTCAGCAGGGCGTCGACCTTGGCGGCCAGGGCCAGCGTGCCGTCGGCGCCGATCTCCAGCCCGGTCTCCGCCAGGAAGGCGCGGTCGGCCTCGGCCTCGGTGCCGGCGGGCTCGGGCAGCACGCCCTCGCAATTGCGCTGGATCAGGCTGAGTGTGCGGTTCGCCAGATTGCCCAGCGCATCCGCCAGCTCGCCATTCAGCCGCGCCGCCAGCGCCTTGCGCTGGAAATCGCCATCGCTGCCGAAGGGCACCTCGCGCAGCAGGAAATAGCGCACCGGGTCCAGCCCGAACTCCTCGATCAGCGCCAGCGGGTCGATGACGTTGCCGAGCGACTTCGAGATCTTCTGCCCCTCATTGGTCCACCAGCCATGCGCGAAGACGCGCCGCGGCGTCGGCAGGCCGGCGGCCATCAGGAAGGCCGGCCAGTAGATCGCGTGGAACCGCAGGATGTCCTTGCCGACGAAATGCACATCGGCCGGCCAGAAGGACCAGTTTGCCGCAGATTCATCGGGATAGCCGAGCGCGGTGATGTAGTTCGTCAGCGCATCCAGCCAGACATACATCACATGCGCTTCGTCGCCCGGTACCTTCACACCCCACTTGAAGGAGGTGCGCGAGATGGACAGGTCGGTCAGCCCGCTCTTGACGAAGCTGATCACCTCGTTGCGGCGCGACGCCGGCGCGATGAAGTCCGGATTGGCCTCATAGAATTCCAGCAGCTTCTCCTGCCAGTTGGACAGGCGGAAGAAGTAGGAAGGCTCCCTCACCCACTCCACCGGCGCGCCGGTGGGGGCGAATTTCTGGCCATCCTTCTCGGTGATCTCGTCGGGGCCGTAGAAGGCCTCGTCGCGCACCGCGTACCAGCCCTCGTAATGGCCGAGATGGATCTCGCCGCGTTCCTCCAGCCGCTTCCACAGCGCGGCGCAGGCCAGCTTGTGGCGCTCCTCGGTGGTGCGGATGAAATCATCGTTCGAGTAGTTCATGCGGACCGCGAGGTCGCGGAAGGCCTGGCTCACTTGGTCGGTGAAATCCTGCGGCGCCATGCCGCGCGCCTCGGCGGCCTTCTCCACCTTCTGCCCGTGCTCGTCGGTGCCGGTCAGGAAATGGACCTGGTGGCCCATCATGCGCTTCCAGCGCGCCAGCACATCCGCCGCCAGCGAGGTGTAGGCGTGGCCGATATGCGGCTTGTCGTTCACATAGTAGATGGGCGTCGTCAGGTAGAAGCGCCGCTCGCTCGTCATGCTCTTGGTCCTCAGCGCGAGGCCAGCTGCGAGAGACCGCTCAGCACCGCCTGCTTGCGGTCGAGATTCAGGGTTTCGGTCTCATCGGCCAGGCGGCCCAGGGTGTCCCACAGCACCGCCCAATCGGCAAGCGGGCGGGTGTGAATGTAGTCGGGCACGTTCTGCCCGCGCCCGGCGGCCCGGATGGCCAGGCCGAGCTCCTGCCGCAGCAGCTCGATGAAGGTGGTGAAGGCGCTGCCATCGCGCTTCGCCGCCAGCGTGTCGCCCAGCGCGTGCAGGGCGCGCGGGTCGGGGCGCGGCAGGGTCGAGAGGAACTCCTCCACCTGCTGCTGCAGGGCAAGGCCATCGCCCTCGGCCAATTGCAGCGCGCGGCCCGGCGCGCCGCCGGCGATGCGGGCCAGCACGCCGCGCTGCCCGGCCGAGAGCTCCGGCAGCCAGCGGGCCAGCAGCCTGTCCATCTCCGCCTCCGGCAGCGGGAAGAGATCGACGCGGCGGCAGCGGCTGCGGATGGTGGGCAGCAGCCGGTCCGGCGCCGCGCTGGTCAGCAGCAGCAGGGCGCGCGCCGGCGGCTCCTCCAGCGTCTTCAGCAAGGCGTTCTGCGCCTCGGCGTTCATCGCCTCGACCTGCTCGACCACGACGATGCGCCAGCCGCCCTCGGCCGCGGTCAGGCCGAGGAAACGCGGCACCTGCCGCACCTCGTCGACGCGGATGATCAGCTTGACGCCGCGCTCCCCGGCATTCGGCGCCAGGCTGCGCAGATCGGCATGCGCGCCGGCGGCGACGCGGCGGAACACCTGATCCTCGGGCGGCAGATAGAGCGGCGGATGCGTCTCCGGCCGGCCGGCCAGCAGCCAGCGGGCGAAGCGGTAGGCCAGCGTCGCCTTGCCGACGCCGCGCGGTCCGGCCAGCAGCCAGGCATGATGCAGCCGGCCGGCGCCGGCGGCCTCGGCCAGGGCGGCGGCGGCGTGCTCATGGCCGAACAGCTCCGGATTGGCGCGGGCCTCGGGCACCGCCAGGCTGGCGCTCACAGCGCCACCCCCAGCCGCTGCCGCAGCGCCGCCACGGCCTGGTCCAGCACCGAATCGGGCGGCAGGGCGGCGTCCAGCAGGGCGCAGCGCTGCGGCTCAGCCTCGGCGATGCTGCGGAAGGCGGCATTGACCCGGGCGTGGAAGGCGCTGCCCAGGCTCTCGATGCGGTCCGGCGCGGCGCCGCGCGACAGGGCCCGCGCCATGCCGCGCTCCGGCGGCAGGTCGAGCACCAGCGTCGCATCCGGCGCCACCTCGCCCAAAGCCACCTGCTTCAGCTGGCGCCAGATCGCGGCGTCCAGCCCATGGCCGTGGCATTGATAGGCCAGGGTGGAATCGGCGAAGCGGTCGCACACCACCCAGATGCCGGCCGCGAGCGCCGGCCGGATGGTCTTCACCCAGTGCTCGCGCCGCGCGGCGAACATCAGCATCGCCTCGGCCACCGGGTCCCAGGCGACGCCGCCCGAAAGCAGCAGGCCGCGCAGCGCCTCCGCCCCCGGTGCGCCGCCCGGCTCGCGGGTGCGCAGCACCGGCA
>NZ_GG770777.1:382925-440785 GCF_000164635.1 Pseudoroseomonas cervicalis ATCC 49957
GTGGCCACGGCCAGCGCGCGGTTCTCCGCCTGCGGCAGGGCGCTGGCCAGGGCGCGCGAGGCCTCGCCATCGACCGCGATGGCGAGCTGGGTGCCACCTGCCGCCGGCACGCCCAGCAGCTCGGCGGCGCGGCGCGACAGGCCGAGCACCCGCCCCGGCTGGGCCGGGCCACGGTCGTTCACCCGCACGCGCAGCTGGCGGCCATTCTCCAGATTGGTCACCAGCAGGATGGCGGGCAGTTGCAGGGTGCGGTGCGCGGCGACCAGCGCGGCCGGGTCCCAGATCTCGCCATTGGTGGTGCGGCGGCCGGCGCGGGGGTCGGCGATCACCGCCGCCAGCCCGGTCTCCTGCAGCGCAAAATCCTCGCGCGGGTAGGACCAGACGCCGCCCATCGCATAGGGTTCGCCCAGCATGTAGCGCGGCTGGGCGGCGGGCGGCGGCGGCGCCTGGCGGACACAGCCGGCGGCCATGGCCAAAGCGAGCAGCAGGAACGGGGTGCGGAGCATGGTGCCTCAGCCCACCTGATCGGACAGCAGCCCGATCGCCAGGGCGTAGAAATCGGAGGGGTTGTACCGCCGGATCACATGGAAATTCGGATAGACCGCGAAGGCCTGCCCGCCCGGCCCGCCGGGCAGCAGGATGGAGGTCTCCATCTCCAGCGGCGGCAATTCGCTGCCATCGGCGGCGGCGATGCCCTGGCTCAGCCAGTCGCGCAGCGGGCGGCGCGTGTCGCGCCCGGCCTGGCTGGTGTCGAAGCCGGGCGGCAGCGTCACCTCCCGCCCCCAGCGCTCATCGCCGCGCCAGCCATGATGGGAAAGGTAATGGGCGATCGAGGCCAGGGCGTCGGCGCGGCTGTCCCAGATGTCGCGCCGGCCGTCGCCGTCGAAATCGACGGCCAGCGCCTGGAAGCTGGTCGGCATGAATTGCGGGTGGCCCATGGCGCCGGCATGGCTGCCGCGCATCTTCTCCGGCGTCACATCACCCTGCTCGAGGATCTGCAGCGCCGCCAGCAGCTCGCGCCGGAAGAAGGCTCTGCGGCGGCCATCCCAGGCCAGCGTCGCCAGCGCCTGGATGGTGCTGAAGCTGCCGGTGAAGCCGCCATAATTGGTCTCCAGCCCCCAGACCGCCAGGATGATGCGGGGGGAGACGGCATAACGCGCGGAAATGCGCTGCAGCAGCTCGGCATGCTGCTCGGCCATGCGGCGGCCCTGGCCGATGCGCTGCGGCACCAGCCGCCCGTCGCGGTAGCGTTCCCAGGTCAGGGTGAACTCGGCCTGGCGGCGGTCCAGCTCCAGCACGCGCTGGTTGGGCGCGAGGTCGGCGAAGGCGCGACGCAGCAGGGCGGGCGAGACGCCCTGCCCCTCCGCCTCGCGCGAGACGCCGCGGAGGAAGGCCTCGAAGCTCTCCTGCGCGGCCAGGGCCGGGGCAGCGGCCGCGAGGGCCAGCGCCGGGGTCAGGGTCAGCAGGGTGCGGCGCATCGGCATGGCGGAGAGGTGCCACGGCCGGCCCCCTCCCCGCAACCGGCTACGGCCTTCAGAAACGGAAGGATACGCTGAGCGAGCCGAAGCTCTGCGTGCCCTGCTGGCCGTAGAACTCCTCCGAGCGCCAGACCTGGGTGTAGGCGAAGCGCATGCCGCGCCACAGCACGGCGACGCCGGCCTGGAAATCGCCCACCAGGATGCGCTTGTCGACGCTGCGGCTGTCGCGCCAGGTGTTGCCGTCCAGGAAGATGTCGCGCGCCACGGCCCGGCCATCGGCACCGATGAAGGCATACCAGCCGAAATCCTGCCGCGGCTGGATCCAGTGGGAGCCGGCCAGCGCCGGGCGGATGCGCGGCGGGCCGTAATCCGCCTCCAGCCCCTGGCCGATGCGCAGCAGGCCACCCGCCCCGGCATAGGTCGCCACATTGCCCAGGCTCAGCGTGACCGAGGGGATGGCCTCCATCTGCATGCCCGCCACCTCGCCCAGCGGCAGGCGCAGCTTGCGCTCGATGATGGCGTTGATCGCCGGCTCGTCCTTCAGCTGGGTGCGCCAGCCATTCACCTGATCGACATTGATCAGGTCGTGGTAGTTGTTCTGCACGAATTCGCCGAGCGCCGAGGGACCGACCACGCCGAGCTGCAGCTCGAAGGTGCTGGAGGTGCGCTCGGTGACGCGGTTCAGCGTCACCGCGCCGTAGAGGAAGGCGGCATAGGGGCGGTCGCGCAGGCTGGGCTGCGTCGTCTCGGTGTCCTGCGGGGTGTAGAGGCTCTGGCCCAGCGCCACGCCCCAGCGGAGCGTGCCCGGGCCCATCATCCAGTCCAGCCGGTCGTTCAGCCAGGTCAACGGCTCCGGCAGGTCGGCCGAGGGCGAACGCCAGGCGAACTGGAAGCCGTTGGTGTAATAGCGGTCGCTGCCGCCGAACATGTCGTTCTCGATGGAGAAGGTGAAGGTGCCGCGCGGATCGGGCGGCGGCGCGCTGTCGCCCGGCACCGGCCCCGGCAGCAGCGGAGCCAGAGGCGATTGCGCCAGGGCCGGCCCGGCCCAGCCGGGGCCGGCCAGGATGGCGCAGGACAGGAACAGGGTCGTCGCAAGAGCGCGCATGATCAATCCTTACTCGCGGCGCAAGCGCTAACGCGGCCATGGCGGCCGGGTTTACGCTTCCATCTGCAGGATCGTCATGGCGGCATCATGGCCGTGACGCCAGGGCGGATAACGCCGGTGGGGACTGCCCGGCCATCATGCCACCGGAGCGGCAACGCCCTGGCAGCGCGGTGGAGTTGCCCCGCTTCCGTGGACACCCCGAGGCTTGAGACGGAGGTGTCGAAGATGCCGAAATTCAGGGTTCCCTGCCCGCCGGCGTTCCGGCGGCAGATGGTGGAGCTGGTCCGATCAGGGCGAACGCCCGAGGAGCTGTCGCGCGAGTTCGAGCCGACGGCGCAGTCGATCTGGAATGGGGTCCGCCAGGCGGAGGGCACGGCCATGGCCCGCAAGCGGATGGCGCGGCTGATGCGCGGGGCCGGGCTGCGCGGTGTCTCCCGGCGTCGCTTCCCGACGACGACGCAGCGGGAGCCGGGCCACAGCCCCGCCAATGCTCTGGTCGGCCGCGACTTCCGGGCCGCTGGCCCGAACCGGCTGTGGGTGGCCGACATCACCGACGTGCCGACCGCGGCGGGCTTCCTGTTCCTCGCCGTCGTGCTCGATGTCTGGTCGCGCCGGATCGTCGGCTGGACCATGGCGACCGACCTGCGCACGCGCTGGGTGCTGAACGCGCTCGACATGGCGGTGACGGCGCGGAAACCCACCGATGTCATGCACCACTCGGATCAGGGCAGCCAATCCACATCCGTGGCGTTCGGCTGCGGATGCAAGGAAGCGGGCGCCCGCCCCTCCACCGGCTCGGTCGGCGATGCGTATGACAACGCCATGGCCGAGGCCTTCCTCGCCACCCTCGAGGGCGAGTTGCTGGACCGGCGCAGCTTCCGCTCCCAGGCCGAGGCCCGGATGGCGGTGTTCGCCTTCATCGAAGGCTTCTACAACCCCGCAAGACGCCACTCGGCCCTGGGCTACCTCTCCCCCATCGAATACGGAGCCAGAGCCATGGCCGAGAACGATGGCCCCCTACCCGCCAACCGTCCACGGAAGCGGGGAAACTTCAACTCCAGTTTCGCCTAGATCGTGCCGTTGAGAAGGGCCCGCAGCCCCTCCTGAAGATCGGCCCATTCATCGTCGCTGAACTCCATCAGGCCAAAGGTGCGCAGCAGGAACGCGCCTTCGGTGGCCAGCAGCGCCATCCTGGCGCGCCGCCCCTCGATGGAGTGGGGGTCGAGCCCGCCGAAAAGCTCCGCGTACCAGGACCTGCACTCCGCTCGGTGACGCGTGCTGTTGATCAGGGTTGCCATGAAGGCCGCCGCCCTGGCGCGTTCGGTGGCGTCCGTGGCCATGGTGATCTCAATATGGCCTCGCGCGACCGCCATCGGCCCCGGATCCGGGCCAATCATCGCGCTCATCTGCGCCTCATACTCCCCCGTCCAGCGCTCCAGCATCGCTTTGATCAGGTCGTCCTTGGTCCCCAGGCGCGACTGGATGCCGCCTTTGGAGACGCCCGCCGCCTTGGCCACGGCGTCGATGGTCAACGCGCCCGTTCCGTCTTTCAGCAGGATCTGCTCCGCGAGGTCCAGGACCCTGTCGCGGTCGATCGTCGGCGGACGGCCCATGGGTAACCTCCTTGACCAAGTTAAAATACGTACGTATGGATTTATAGGATCGAAGGCCCTCCGGCAAGCGCCCTGACCCTTCGACTCCACAAGTCCGGTGAATCCCAATGCGACGCCGCCATTCCTTGTCCCTGCTTCTGCTGCTCGCCGCCTGCGGCGAGGCGGCGCCTCCTGAAGCGACCCCATCCCCCACCAAGGTTGGCGTTGTCGAGGCCCACCCGCTGCCAACCCCTGTGGCCTTCGAATATGGCGGCCGGGTCACCGCGGTGCGCCAGACCCAGGTGCGCGCGCGCGTTGGCGGCATCCTCCTGGAGCGCGCCTACACGGAAGGCGCCCAGGTCCGTGCAGGCGATGTGCTCTTCCGCATCGACCCGGCCACCTATCAGGCGGCGGCCGACCTCGCGCAGGCGCAGGTGCAGGAGGCCGAGGCCGCCGTGCAGCGCGCCCGCCGCGACCAGCGCCGCACGGCGGCTCTGCTGCGGGCCGATGCGGGCAGCCAGAAGGACCGGGACGACGCCATCTCCGCCCTGGCACAAGCCGAGGCCAGCCTGGCCGCGGCCCGGGCACGTCTGGCCACCGCGCGCCTGGAACTCGGCTACACCACCGTCACCGCACCGATCTCCGGCGTCACCAGCCTGGAGGCGGTGCCCGAGGGCAGCCTGGTCAGCGCCGGAGGCGACAACTCCCTGCTGACCACCATCACGCAGATGGACCCGGTCCACGTGACCTTCGCCTTCAACGGACCCGACCTCGCGGCCCTCTCGGCCGGGGGCGTGCAGGATCTGCCGGTCCAGGTTCTGCTGGGCCGGGACGGCGGCCCCGAGGGCAGGGTGAGTTTCACAGAGGCGACCGTGGACCCGGCGACCGGCACGGTGCGCGGCCGCGCCACCTTCGCCAACACCGACCGGCGCCTGATCCCGGGCCAGTTCGTCCGCATCCGCGTCTCCGGCCCCGCGCGGCGGATCATCCGGGTCCCGCAGGCGGCAGTGCAGCAGGACGTCCAGGGCCCGTTCGCCTATGTGGTCGGCCCCGACGGCAAGGCGGAGCGGCGTGCCCTGCGGCTTGGCCGGACCCTGGGCCGGGAGTGGATCATCGAGGACGGCCTCCGGCCGGGTGACCGCGTTGTCGCCGAGGGGGTGGTGAAGGTGGTCGAGGGCGCGCTCCTCGAGGCGTCGCTCATTCAGGCGGCGGAGGCACGCCCGTGAGCGCCCGCTTCTTCATCGAGCGCCCGGTGCTGGCCGGGGTGCTGTCCATCGCCATTGTGCTGGCCGGTCTGGTCGCCATGCGCGGGCTGCCCGTCGCGCAATATCCTGAGATCGTGCCGCCGCAGGTCGTCGTCTCCACCACCTATTCGGGCGCCGATGCCGACACGGTGTCCCAGACGGTTGCCGCGCCGCTGGAGCGCGCCATCAACGGCGTCGAGGGGATGATCTACATGCAGTCGGTTAATACCGACGGCAGCATGACGCTGAACCTCAGCTTCGAGATCGGCACCGACCCGGACCAGGCGACCATCAATGTCAGCAACCGCGTGCAGGGCGTGCTCGCCACGCTGCCGGGCGAGGTGCAGCGCGTCGGCGTCACCGTGAACAAGCAGTCCACCGCTTTCCTGGCGGTGGTGTCGCTCACCGCGACGGACGAGCGGTTCGACGAGATCTTCCTCAGCAACTACGCGCTGCGGAACGTCATCGACGAGATCAAGCGTGTCCCCGGCGTCGGCAACGCCGCGCTGTTCGGGCAGAAGGAATACGCCATGCGCGTCTGGCTGCGGCCGGATGCGCTGGCGCAGTTCTCCCTGACCGCGTCGGATGTCTCCGCCGCCATCCGCGAGCAGAACCAGCAATTCGCCGCGGGCAAGCTGAACGAGGCCCCGGGCACGGGCGGCGCCTACACCTACGCCATGACGGCACAGGGCCGCCTGCCGGACGCCGAAGCCTTCGGCAACATCATCCTGCAGGCGCGGCCGGACGGATCGACGCTGCGGCTGCGCGACGTGGCGCGCGTGGAGCTCGGCGCCCAGCAATACGACTTCACCGGCAGCCTGAACGGCAAGCCGAGCGCGCCCTTCGGGATCTACCTGCAGCCTGGCGCCAACGCGCTGCAAACCATGGCGGCGGTCACCGCGCGGATGGACGAGCTGGCCGCCGCCATGCCGCGTGGCATGGAATACACCATCCCCTACAACACCACGGCCTTCGTCAAGGTCTCCATCCGGCAGGTCATCATGACCTTCCTGGAAGCCTTGGCGCTCGTGGTCGTGGTGGTCTTCCTGTTCCTGCAGAACTGGCGCGCCACGGTGATCCCCCTGCTCGCCATCCCCGTGTCCATCATCGGCACCTTCGCGGGAATGTACGCGCTGGGTTTCTCCATCAACATGGTGACGCTGTTCGGCATGATCCTGGCCATCGGCATCGTGGTCGATGACGCCATCGTCGTGGTGGAGAATGTCGAGCGCCTGATGACCGAGGAAGGCCTGTCCCCCAGGGCGGCATCCATCAAGGCCATGCAGGAGGTGACCGGGCCGGTCATCGCCATCGTGCTGGTGCTCTGCGCCGTGTTCATACCGGTGGGCTTCCTGGGCGGACTGTCCGGCCAACTCTACAAGCAGTTCGCCATCACCATCTCCGTCTCCGTCATCCTGTCCGGTGTCGTGGCGCTGACGCTGACGCCCGCGCTCTGCGCGGTCATGCTCAAGCCCGGCCATGGCCAGCCAATGCTGCCCTTCCGCCTCTTCAACCGCGGCTTCGGCCTGCTCACGCGCGGCTACACCGCCGGGGTGCGCCTGTTCCTGCGCCGCGGCCTGCTGGGGCTGCTCTCGCTCGCCATGGTGTGCGGCCTGACCGTGGTGCTGTTCCGCGCGGTGCCGGGCGGCCTGGTGCCGGAGGAGGACCAGGGCAACCTCTTCGTGGTCTGGAGCCTGCCGCCCGCGACGGCGTTGGACGTCACGGATGCGTCCGGGCGCGAGGTCGTGGACATCCTCCGCGCCGACCCGAACGTCCGCTCGGTGATGTCCTTCTCGGGCTTCAACCTGCTCTCCAACGCCGACAGCAGCAGCGCGGGCGCCGCCTTTGTCGAGCTGAAGGACTGGTCGGAGCGCCGCGCGCCGGAGCAGGACGCGCGCGTGTTGGCGGGCTCGCTGCTCGGCACGCTGTCGGGGGTTCGCGATGCCATCGCGCTGGCCTTCAACCCGCCCGCGATCGAGGGCCTCGGCACCGTTGGCGGCTTCGAGATGAAGCTGCTCGACCGCAACGGCGCCGGGCCGGAGGCCCTGGCGGCCGCCGTGCAGGGCCTGGTGGCGGCCGCCCAGGGGCGCCCGGAGCTGGCGGGTGTCAGCACCACCCTGCAGTCCAACGTGCCGCGCTACCGGCTGGACATCGATCGCGACGCGGCCAAGGCGCATGGCGTGGCGCTCACCGCCCTGTTCGAGACGGTGCAGAGCACCTTCAGCAGCCTCTACGTCAACGACTTCTCGCTGCTGGGCCGCAACTACCGCGTCAACCTGCAGTCCGAGGGCGCGTACCGCCGGGAGCCTGAGGATCTCAGCCGCGTCTTCGTCCGTGCGGCGCATGGCGAGATGGTGCCCGCCAGCACGATGCTGACCCTCACCCGCGTGGTCGGTAGCGATCTGGCCGAGCGCTTCAACGGCTACCCGGCCGCGACCATCAACGGCTCGGCGGCGCCGGGCTACTCCTCGGGCCAGGCGCTGCAGGCGATGCAGGAACTCGCGGCCGCCCTGCCGCAAGGATTCGGCATCGCCTGGAGCGGCGCCGCCTACCAGGAGGTGGCGGGCGGCAGCGCCGCAGCGCTGGCGCTGGGCTTCGGTGTGGTCATGGTGTTCCTGATCCTCGCCGCCCAGTATGGCCGCTGGACCCTGCCGGTCGCGGTGCTGCTGGCCGTGCCTTTCGGCCTGTTCGGCGCCCTGCTGGCGGTCTGGCTGCGCGGGCTGAGCAACGACATCTACTTCCAGGTCGGCCTGATCACCCTGGTGGGCCTGGCCGCCAAGAACGCCATCCTGATCGTCGAGTTCGCGGTGCTGGAGCGGCGGGCGGGCAAGTCGCCCTTCGACGCCGCGCTGGCGGCGGCCAGGCTGCGCTTCCGGCCCATCATCATGACCTCGCTGGCCTTCATCCTGGGCTGCGTGCCGCTGGCCATCAGCACCGGCGCGGGGTCCGGCAGCCGCGTCTCCATCGGCACCGCCGTGGTGGGCGGCATGCTGGCGGCCACCTTCCTCGCCGTGTTCCTGATCCCGCTCTTCTACACGTGGTTCGCGGGCAAGGCCGGGCCGCTCCCCAAGCCCGGGCACGAGCCTGCGCCCGCCACCTCCGAGAAGGCTCACTGACCATGAAGCGACCGCGAATCCTTCTCTCGGGGGCCGCGCTGGCCGTGCTCGCGGGCTGCGCCGTCGGCCCCGATTTCGAGCGCCCGGCCGCGCCGGAGGCCACCGGCTACATGGCGGCGCCGATGGCGGCGAACACCGCCAGCGCGGACGGCCCCGGGGGTGCCGTGCAGCGCCTCGTGCCCGGCGCGCCGGTGGCCGCCGAATGGTGGCGCGCCTTTGGCGCGCCGGAGCTGGATGACCTGGTCGCTGCGGCGCTTGCCAACAATGCCGAGCTGGCGGCGGCGCGCGCCACGCTGCGGCAATCCGAGGCGCTGTCTGCCGCCGGGCGCGGCGGCTTCTGGCCGACACTCGGGGCGAGCCTGCAATCGGCCCGCCAGAAGGCGGAGCCCATCCCGGCCGGTGACGCCCCGGGCGGGCTGCCGCCCTACTCGCTGCACACCGGCCGCGTGGAGGTGAGCTACGCGCCGGATGTCTTCGGAGGCACGCGGCGCGAGGTCGAGGAGCTGGTGGCAGAGGCGGATCGCCAGCGTTTCGAGCTGGAGGCGGCGGCACTCACCGTCGCCGGGAACCTGGCCAGCGCCGTGATCCAGGAGGCGGCGCTGCGGGCGGAGATCCAGGCAACAGCTGAGGTCATCGCCGCCTCCGAGGACAGCCTCCGCCTGTTGCGCCGCCGCGCGGCGCTGGGCGCGGCCGCCCAGAGCGAGGTGCTGCTGCAGGAAGCCGAGGTCGCGCAGCGCCGCGCCGACCTCCCCGCGCTGCTGAAGGCCGCCGGGGAACAGCGCACCCTGATCGCGGTGCTGACCGGCCGCACCACGGACCAGCCGCCTTTGCCCCTCCCTTCCCTGGAGGCGCTACGCCTGCCCGATACCCTGCCGGTACGGCTGCCCTCTGAGCTGGTGCGGCAACGCCCCGACATCCTCTCCGCCGAGGCCGCGCTGCGGGCGGCAAATGCCCGCATAGGCGTGGCGACCGCGAACATGCTGCCACAGCTGACGCTCACCGCGAGCTACGGCACGGCCCGGGCGCCGGGGGTGGACGCCTTCACGCCGCAGGGGCTGATCTGGTCGGTGGCTGCGGGGCTGACCCAGCCGCTGTTCCAGGGCGGCAGGCTGGCCCGCCAGCGCGACGCCGCCGTGGCGGCGCGGGATGCCGCCGCCGCCCAGTACCGCGGTGTCGTGCTGCGTTCCTTCAAGAACGTGGCCGATGCGCTGCGCGCCCTGGAACTCGACGCCGAGACCTTGCGCGCCCAGCGCGAGGCGGCGCGGGTTGCGGCGCAGTCGCTGGAGATCGCGCGGCGGCAGCAGCGGCTCGGCAGCATCACCACGCTGGAGGTGCTGACGGCGCAGCAGGCGGATGCCCGGGCCCGCATCGCCGCCATCCGCGCCCAGGCCGCCCGCTATGTCGACACGGTCGCCCTGTTCACGGCCCTGGGTGGCGGGTTCGGCGAAGCGGAGCGGCTCCGGTGACCCCATGAGCCTGGGCGACCCGGAGCCCTGCGCCCGGGTACCTGTGGCGAGCAGCGTGGCGTGGCGCTCGGCATGAGCTTCCTCGACAGCACCAGCATGCGCGCTCACCACAATGCGGAGGGTGCGGAAAAAAGAGCCCATGGCAGAGAGCGAGACTGGCGCGAGGCGCTTGGCCGATCCCGCGGCGGCTATGGCACCACGGCTTGCGTGATCGCTGACGGGCGTGGGCGGGCCATTGCCTTCGCTCTCGCGCCCGGCCAGGCGCATGAACTGCCTCTGGCGTCAGGTCTGCTGGACAGCCTGCCGGACGCGCCGGGCTGGATCATCGGAGACCGCGGCTATGCCTCCGATGCCTTTCGCGGGCGGTTCAGATCTGGAAGATGGGCGTACGTCCCGCCATTCCACCCAAGCGCACGGATGCGCCGATCGCCTGTCCCGCCTGGATCTGCAACAACCGTGCGCGTGTGGAGAACCTCTGGGCGCGACTGAAAGAATGGCGTCTCGTCGCCACCCGCCACGAGAAGGCCGCCCGTTCCTTCCTCGGCATTCTCTGCCTTGCAGCCGCCGCTCACTGGATCAAGCTCTACCAGACCCTAGCTCTCTCGGCTGTCCGTTGAATGAGTAGCGCATGAGCCACGATATTGTGTCGGCGCCGCGCACCTGCAGCCACAGGTTACTCCCGGCGCTATAGCGCCCCGGCTTCGTGGGGATTGGCTGCCCTCTGACAAGCCGAGCCATGTCAGCACCCTTCTCCCAGCCTTATGTCCAGCCCCCACAATGTGGCCCACAACAGGGACGAGGTGAAGCCAGCACCTGAACCGAAATCGAAACAAAAAATCCGAGCCGCATCAGAAGCTTGGGATGGCCCGCTGGAAGGTAGCCTGGCAAAGCGAAACAGGGGAAGTGGCGGAGGGGATGTCCGCCACAGTCTGATCTATCCCGATCCATGATCGACCAGAAGTATATGTTTTTTCTTGTGTATCTTCCGAGCTTACCTCTACACTCATCTATCCCCGTTCACCGCTACCCCCGAGACATTTGGGGGTAGAGTAGGGGGTAAGGCGATGGGGGTAGGTACGATGGGCAAGCTCTCTGCGGTGGTGGTAAAGACCCTTCGCCATGATCCAGCGAAGGGAAGCCGCCCGGTGCGCTTCGGAGACGGCGACGGCCTCTACCTCCAGGTCGCGCCTGGCGATACGAAGTCCTGGCTCTTCCGCTACACCCTGCACGGCAAGTCCCGCGAAATGGGGTTGGGCTGGGCGGCGCTCACCGACAAGGACGAGAAGGCCGGCGGCGTCTCGCTTGCCCGCGCCCGCGACCTGGCACGCGAAGCCCGCGCGATGCTGGCGGACGACCGTGACCCCATCGCGGAACGGCAGGAGAAACGAGAGGCGGTTAAGCGCGAGATCATCGCCGCGACGGCTTGCACCTTCGAGGCGGCTGCCCGCGCGCTGGTGGAGAACAAGCGCGCCGGGTGGCGCAGCGCGAAGCACGCAGCGCAATGGCTGACTACGCTCGAACAGCACGCCTTCCCGTTGATTGGGAAGAAGCACGTGGCGAAGATCGGAACGGAGGACGTGCTGGCCGTGCTCCGACCTATCTGGGACACGATCCCGGAGACGGCATCCCGCCTGCGTCAGCGCATCGAGGCGGTGCTGGACGACGCACGCGTGAAGGGCTGGCGGCCGGAGAACCTGGCCAACCCGGCTCGCTGGAAGGGGCATCTCTCGGCCACGCTGCCGCCTCCCCGCAAGGTGCGGGCGGTACAGCACCATCCATCGCTGCCGTGGCAACAGATGGGCGGCTTCATGGAGGCGCTAGCGGAGCACAAGGGCATGGCGGCCAAAGCCCTTGCCTTCACCATCCTGACCGGCAGCCGCACCGGCGCGGTGCGGCTCATGCAGTGGCGAGAGCTCGATCTGGTGGCCGCGGTCTGGACCGCGCCGGCCACCAACATGAAGACGAAGAAGCCGCACCGCACACCCCTCTCGCCCGCGGCTCTCGCGCTGGTGGAGAGCGTGAAGGATCTGGCGCGGAAGCCTGACGACTTGGTGTTTCCAGGCGCGCGTGTGGGGCGCCCCCTGTCGGACATGGCATTGTCGATGTTGGTGCGGGGCATGGCCTCCGACGGATTGGCTGAGCATGAACCCCCGCGCTGGCGTGACATCGAGAGGCGAGCGGTGGTGCCCCATGGGTTTCGCGCGACGTTCAAAGGGTGGAGCTTGGCGGCGGGCTTCCCTGACCCCCTGTCCGAACTAGCTCTCGCTCATATCGATAAGGACAAGGTGCGGGCGGCCTATGCGCGCGAGGACATGCTGGAGCAGCGCCGGCCGATGATGGATGCCTGGGCCGAACACTGCACAACAGTGCCCGCCGTCCCCGCCAGCCTCGCTGCAGCCCGCGCCCGCCGCGTCGCCGGGCGGACGTGACCCCATGCCCGGCGCGCAAGCCAGCCCCACCGACTCCCCGCGGGGCGTGCAGCGGGGCCGGCGTGCGTCGTCGCGCAAGAACCCGAGCCGGGCGGCACCCTCGGCGAAAGAGAGGCGGGCCATAGGCTTAATCCATCGCCTGGCCGCCGAGGTGGGACGGAGCGAAGCCGCCTGGTCGGCAACCTTCGAGCCGCCGGCAGTCACCCTCGAGGGCGAGGCGGCGCGCGAGCCCGAGCGGCACCGCTTCACACGCCAGCGCGAGCAGGCCACCGAGCATCTGGCCGCCTTCACGCCTCGCACGCTGCCAGGCCTCATCGCCCGCGCCCGTGTCGCGAAGGCACTGGCCGACCGGGACGTGGATGCCAGCCTCGCGGCCCGGGATGGCCGACCTCCTGCAGTTCACGCTGATGGAGGCCTTCGTTGCGCTGGGCGAAGCGCAGACTTCGCCACTGACGCAATGAACGCAGTCGCATAGACTACCCTTGGCTCGGCTAGGTTTGGCCGCCGAGCGCCCGGACCTCCGATCTGGGTTGCCGCGCCGACCTACCCCTCGGAGCTCCCATCGGAGAGGCGAGCATGACTGACGAGCAACATCGAGCACCTGACGACATCTGGACCAATCCAGATGTGTCGCCAACGCAGCTCGTCGAGTATCTATTCGAAAACCTCATCGCAGCAGAGTCGGTCGAGGAATACAGAAAGACCTGCGCCGACCTTATTCGCGGGGCGCGATACCTCGATGCGGACGAAATCGCTGCACTTGCCAATGCTGTGGAAGCTGGCTTCCCCAAGCGCGGCCGAGGGCAGCCAGCGCGCACAAAACGCGCACGTGACATTCGCTATCTGCTGATGTTCGGCCGAATTTTACCTGGACGGCGAGACTGGAAACGCGTGGATTTAATTAACGAAATCATGTCCAAATACCGCATGAACTTCAAGACCGCCGAAGCGGCTTACGATAAGGCCAACAGGGAACTAAAGGCAGAGGCCGCTGCTCGTACGGTAAGGGACCTAGATTAATCAGAATTTGTTTTGGTAGAATACGCGAGAATAGCTCAGTAGATGGTCAGCCGCCCCACGAAACATGGAGAGGCGGCTATGAATCACCCGAACCCGCGACAGGCCCCGCTGGCCACAGCGTCGTTTGTCCCGAGCACCACGGCGGACACATCGCGCCGCAATGCCATTCGCGCCAATCGCGCTGAGGCGCGCACCCTCGCAACCGATCCGCTGCTGACGGCCCAGGAGGCTGCCGCCGAAGCGGGCGTCGCGCTCTCGACCTGGTGGAAGCATGTGAAGTCGGGCCGCTTCCCCGCGCCGACCTATCCGCTCCCCCGCTGCCCGCGCTGGCGGCGTTCGGAAGTGCAGGCGGCTGCGCTGCAGGAGGCCGTCTAATGCCCGGTATGGAAACCCCGCGCACCGTGCCGCGTGCTATCGACAACTACCCGGACGACCTCCCTTTCCCCGTCTGCCACGACTGCGGGGCGCCGGACCCCGAAATGGCGATGCGCACGACCGAGTGCTTGATGTGCGGCTACAAGCCGGGGATCGGCCGCGTCTCGCCGAACCCCGACCAGACCAGCCCCGAGCCCGAGCCGAAGCCTCTCGTCGAGGGGCCGGGCAGCATCCCGCCCTGGAAGCGCCAACACACCGCCTAAGCGAAACCGCCGGAGCCTTGCGGCCCCGGCGGGAAGCATGCGCGATCGCCCTGGAAGTGACCTCGACAGCCACTTACTCGCGAAGCGCAACGCCGAACGCCGCGGCCCAATGGCTCCGGCTCCACCAGTCAGGAGCCGAAAGATGAACAACACCATCATCCCCAAGCCGGGGAACAACTTTGAAGCCCAGGCGCGCGACCTGGCGGGCGCGACCGTTGCCGCCTTCTGGCTTGGCGCGGCGCCGCAATGCTCCTTCGATTACGACCACGAGAGCGCCAGCTGGCTCGGGCGCCTGCACTGGCCCGCCCTGCCCAACCCCGCACATCGCCTCCTGGGTGCGGCGGCGGTGCTGGCGGGTTTTATGGCGCGCCCCGCCCTGCCACAGGACCGCTTCTTGCTCCGCAAGTGCGATGTGCGCGCCCTGGCGAATGCCAGGGCGGATGTGCTCGCCGCGACGGAGGCGGCGGGCGGCGATGCCACGGCGGGAGCGACGATCCACGAACGCCTGCTGATCGAGGTGACAGTGCTTGTGAGCCAGGAAAACGATCGCATCGCCGCCGTCGCCGCGCGACTTTTCCGCGAAGGCAACCTCACGGCCCGTGACCTCCGCCCGCTCATGCGCGGGTTGGGCCGCACCACGCCCTCGATGTTGTTCGACCACCTCCGCTGCGGGCTCAGCCTTGCCCCGCTGCCGCCCGCCTTCAGCGAGGAGTAGCAAGGATGGACACGCACGGTATCGCCTCGGGTTCCGTGCCTCCGTACGTTGCGAGCGTCACCGATACCGCGCGGCTCCGCTCGGTGAATTATTCCGAGATCGCGCGCTTCGTGGATGCTTTGTTTCGCTACGCCACGCCCGGGGGCTGCGTCAGCCTCCGGGCGTTCCGCGAGGGCGCGAACGGGGTCTTCGACGTGAGTGCGCACCGCATCGGCGTGGACAAGCTCGGTGAGCTCGCTGGTGCTGCGGTCAGCCTCGCTACGCGAGCCGCCAACGCCCCGTTTCCCGTAGTGTTCTGCCCCCCCGTCGCGACCTTCACCAATTCCGAGAAGGCGGATGAGGCCAGCCTGCTGAACGGCCTCGCGCTCTCGGTGGAGTGCGATGCGATGCCGCTTCAGGCCCGCGTTAAGCTGGAAAGCCTTATCGGTCCGGCAACTGTGGTGGTGGCCAGCGGCGGCGAGTGGGCGGACCCGCAGACAGGAGAGGTGCAGCCCAAGCTGCACCTCCACTGGCGGTTAAATGAGCCGACCTTCGAGCACGACGAGCACGCGGTATTGAAGCGCGCCCGCGCGCTGGCTGCGGCGCTCGTTGGTGGCGACGCCAGCAACAAGCCGATCGTCCACCCGATCCGCTGGCCGGGCACTTGGCACCGGAAAGGGGAGCCGCGTCTCTCGCGCATCGTCGCCTTCAATCCGAGTGCCGAAATTGACCTCCAGGAGGCCATGGAGTGGCTTGAGCAGGCGTTCAAGGCCACCGGCGCCGCGGAGGTGAGAAGGACGGCTGGCGCCCTTCCTGCAGGCGATCTGGGCGCGGGCGAGGAGCGGGAGACTGAGGAACTGATCCCCGCAATCCTCTCGGCGCAGGACTACCATGCCCCGCTGGTGGCCTTGGCAATGCGCTACCTAAAGGGCGGCATGGCGGATGCCCAGGTGGTGCTCACGCTTCGCGGGATCATGAATAGCGTGCCCCCCGACATCCGCGAGGTGAAGGGCGGCATCTTCCAGGCGGGCCGGTGGCAGTCGCGCTATGACGACATTCCCCGCGCCGTGAGCACCGCGCGCGAGAAGCTGGACGAACGCACCGAGGCGGGCGCCGATACCGCGAACGCTTGGGCAGACACGGAGAGCTTCCGGCTGGATTTAATGACCCAAGGCGAGCCGCCGCCGCGGCGCTTCCTTCTCGAGCCGCTGATGCCGTTGGGCACGGTGGGGCTCCTGTTCGGCGAGGGAGGGTTGGGCAAGAGCATGGTGGCTCTCGACCTCGCTCTCCTGACCGCCCGCGCCACGCGGGGCTGTGGCCTGGCGGAGCGGTTGCTGGGGCCGCTGGGAGGAACCATGACGCAGCACGCGGCAGGCGCCTCTGTCTTCATCACCCTGGAGGACGACAAAGCCGAGCTACACCGCCGCGCTAATGCGCTGGACCCCCACCGCGAACGAGATGGCGCGCCTTGCTTCGTCATCCCGGCGCTCGATTTGCCCGGCTTCGATCCGGCATTGGTGACGACCGACCGAGGGCGCGTCGCGGTGCTGACCAGTTTCGCGGCGGCCGGGCTGGACACGCTGTTGTCAAATATCGCGCGGAGTGGCGGGCACCCCGTACGGCTGCTGATCCTGGACCCGGCTGGGGACTTCCTGGAAGGTGACGAGAACGACGCCACGCACGTCAAGCGCCTCATGCGCCTGCTCCGAGAAAAGGCCAGCGCCCATGGCTGCACCATTCTTCTCCTTGGGCATGTGGCGAAGGGCGCGAGTGGGGCCAGCATGCGCGGCAGCGGGGCTTGGGTGGCGAATAGCCGCTTTGCCTATAGCCTCCGTCGCCCCGATCCCCAAAGGGAGAAGACTCTTATTGGCCAGTTGAGGCGCGCAGGCGTGAAGGAAGCATCTATCGTGATTGGCCAGCTTGTGAAAGCGAACCATGCGGGAGCCCCCACACATCGGGATCGTGTCTTCGTGCGGTGCGCCGAGACCGGACGGTTGATCGACGAAAGCCGGCGCATCACTCCGCCCGAGCCCGACGCGGCGCTGATTGAGGCCTTGGTCGCCGCGTGTGCTGACTATGCGGCGGCGGGCATTCCTTTCAAATTGACCGGCGCGGCGGGGCTTTATGCCGGGCAGGCTGATCTGCCCGAACCGCTCTCCACGCTGTCGAAGAACAAGCTCGAGCTTCTTGGCAAGCAGGCGGTAGAAGCCAGGCACTTGGTGAAATGTAAGGGGCCGAACAGCAGGACACCGGACTGCTTGGATGTCCCGGGCGGCCCTTACGCGAAGGGGCCGCCGGTGGTGACCAACGCAGGCTCAAGGCGTGAGGCCCTCGCGCAGTATCGCCGCCGCGGGCATGCCCAACCGGCGGCCATCATTCCCGAAGATCTTGGGAATTATCGGAAACGAGACATTCCTGATGATTCCCGGGAACGAAAAAAGCGGCAGAAAACCAAGGGAAAATGACTCAGATCTTCATTCCCGCCCGTTTTGTTCCCGGGAACGCTGAAACCCGCAGAAAACCTGACATTCCCACGTTTCTGGTCTCTCCCCCTACGGGGGGGGAATGCCTCTCGCCACCTGAGGCATGCCCCCCGTGGTCGAATAGGTTTTGTGCGCGGCTCGGGGCATCGTCAGATCGCTCCGCGAATGGCCGATGCGTCTTAGCCGCTCCCGCGTGTGCCCCGGATTGAGCGTCGCCGAGGCGCGGGGCTCTTGCGGCACGCCATAGGAGGCGCCGTCCCACTATCCCAGCCTCTCGCCTACCATGGGGCCAGGTTCCAAGCCGCGAAGCTCCTTCCGCTGGCACTGACGGGCTGAGAATCATAGCGTCCTACCCTCTGTCGGCAGCACGTAGGGCGAGAAGCCGCCCAGCAGGGCGCTGGAGGCGTTCTGTCCCGAGCAGGCAAGGGCCAACCAGCAGCAGGCACCAGAAAGCCCGCTCACGACCCTCCTGGGCGGGTTCTGGCGAGGTGCCCCGTTGGGCAGTCCACCTTCGTGGAAGGCGCTCCGGCGGCCGTGCTATGCTGGCAGCATCTGCCGCGCAGGAGTGCGGTCCGTTTCGCTCATTCGGAAGGACCCGATGCCTCAGACCACGCCCCGCGCCAAGCCCGCCGGCGCAGCGCCGAAGGCCGCAGCGCCTCGCCATATCGGTCGCCCACCCGTCAAGCCATCCGTGGACGATGCCGAGGCGGTGGCTCGGTTGTGCGACCTTCTCATCTGCGGCATGAGCATGAGCGAGGCCTGCGCGCGGGACGATAGCCCGAGCCGCACGGCGGTCTACACGAAGATGGCGGCGGACGCAGCGTTCCGGGCGACTATCGCGCGCGCGAGGGAAGCCCAGCAGCACGCGATCATCGACGAGACGATCGAGATGGCCGACGCCGCCACGCCTGAGGATTGGCAGGTGGTCAAGCTTCGCATTTGGGCGCGGCAGTGGCGGGCAGCGAAGCTGGCGCCGAGGGTATATGGCAACAAGGTAGAGATGGCGGGGAGCAACGAGAACCCGCTGACGCTTCTCATCCAGGAGGTACAGGGCCGCGCGCTCAAGCCGGCGCAGATTGTGGATGGCGAGGCGGAGGATACCTGATTATGCCCCAGCACCTGGGCAACCTGGCTACGCCTTGGCTGATGTCGGGGCGGAGGGCTCGAATCCCTTCACCCGCTCCAGTCGATCTCCTTACAACCTGTCTCTCCTGACCAGGGCGCCGCGCTGAGGCGCAGGTTTCCTGCGGTTTTCGGCCCTGACCTTGATGGTGCAAGGGCAGGACAAGGGCAGTTTTTCTCTCTGAAATGCCGGAGACTCTCCCCGCCTTGAGGGTTAGCCGATTTTGCCAACAAGGTCTAACGCCTTGTTTTTAGTCGATCTCTGGCACGGCTCCTCGCCTAGACTTCAGCATTTCTATCGCTCCACCTAGGATTCGGAGAGCGGAGAATCTCGCTTCGGCCACCAAGGGGGTGGGCGGACAGCGTACCGGGAGCTCGAATCCCAGCTGCTCCGCCAGTGCTCCCCGCGTCAGCCTCTCTACCGCGGATGCCGACGCCGAAATCCCCCAGCTTCCGCCAAGGTTTGCCGCCGGTCCTGTTGACCGCCAGGACCGCAACGAAGGCCGAGTTCGGCTCTCCGGCCGCCCTTTCTCTCCGGACGTCCTGACCTGGCCGATTTAGTACGCCGCAACAAAATGGGAAAAAACAAGGCGTTGCGGGGACCGCAGTGCCCTGTCAGTTCGAATCTCGTCCGCCATGCGTTTCAGCGGCCCCCATAGTTGCGACTGCCCGCAGCACCGCGAGCTGATCGCCAACCCTCAGCGCATGCACGAGCTCCGTCAGGCCCCGCGTGATCGGCCCTATCGTCCGACGCAGGTGCACCAGATCGACATGGGACTCTAACGGAATGGCGCCGAACCCGCGGCCCGGCGCGGATCGGATCTGGCTGTAGCGGAACGCGATGCCACCCGGATCGAAGCGGGCGAACTCGCCGATCCGAGCCCGGGCCATGGCGGGCAGCCCCGCGCCATGCTCACGCTGAAGCCGCTCGGCGAGCGCGGCCAGGACGCGGCCACCATCCATGGCACGCAGAAGCCGGTCGCCTGCATGCGCCGTCCCATCGAGAACAGCTCATCTGCCGGCCAGGCGGTCTACGAGCCGTTTTGCGGCTCCGGCACCACGCTGATCGCCGCCGAGATGACCGGCCGCGCCTGCCACGCGCTAGAGCTCGATCCGGCCTATGTCGATGTGGCGGTGCAGCGCTGGCAGGCCTTCACAGGCCAGCAGGCGGTGCTGGAGGGCGATGGCCGGATCTTCGCGGAAATCGCCCCTGCGCGCCAGCTTGGGGCGGGGGTGGCCGTCTGATGCCGCGCCCTGGCCCCAGACCCATCCCGACCGCGCTGCATCAGCTGCGAGGCTCGTTCAACGCCACACGCCACGGCCGTGGCCGAGCGGGGGAGCCCGCGCCGGACGGAGAGCTTGCCGCCACCGCCCCCGACTGGATGAGCCCCGGTCAGAGGGAGAGCTGGGCCTATGCCATGGCGCACGCACCGAGGGGCCTGCTCAAGCCGCTCGACCGAGGCGTACTGGCGGTCTGGGTAGAGGCGGAGGAGCGGCACCGCACCGCCATGCAGCAGCAGGCCAAGCTCGATGCCAGCTCCACCCTGCCGCTGATGACCCGCGGCAAGGATGGCCAGCCGATCCCCTCGCCCTATCTCCGTATCATCCGCCACGCCGCCGAAGCCATGCTGCGTGCGGCCAGCGAGCTGGGCTTCTCGCCGGCGGCCCGGCCGAGGCTAACGACGGGCCAGGCGGAAGCGTCGGCCCAAGAGGAGAGCCCCTGGACCCGGCTGCAGGTGATCCATGGTCGCAAAGACGCCTCCTGACCCTTGTCCGGGCGTGGCCGAGGCGCTGGCCTATGCCGAGGCTGTGGTTAGCCACGCGATCCCGGCCTGCCAGTACGTCCGTCAGGCTGCTGAGCGCTTCCTGGCCGACAAGGCCGCGGCGGAGGCTGGAGAGGGACCCTGGGCGTTCCGCCCCGACCTCGCCGAGGCGGCGATGCTGTTCGCCGAGCAGCTGCCCAACATCAAGGGGCCGGAGGCCGGTCACCCCCTGCGCCTGATGAGCTGGCAGCGCTTTGTCTTTGCCAATTTGTTTGGCTTTGTGGAGCGTGGCACCACGACCCGCCGATTTCGGCAGGCGGTGGTCTACGTTCCTCGGGGCAACGGCAAGACCACCTTTGCCGCGCCCATCGCCCTCTACCTGACGTTCATCGAGGGTGAAGGTGGCGCCGAGGGCTACGCCGCCGCGGTCACGCGGGATCAGGCACGTATCCTGTTCGACGCCGCCCAGCAGATGGTCCGCCGCAGCCCCAAGTTCCGCCAGGCCTTCGGGGTGGCCGAGCGGGCGAACGCCATCTACCAGGAGCAAACTGCCAGCAGGTTCGTGCCCGTCTCCTCCGACGCCAAGTCGCTCGATGGCCTGAACGTGGCGGTGGCGGTCTGTGACGAGTTGGCCAGCCATCGGACCGCCCAGGTCTATGACGTGCTGCTCACCGCCATGGGCAAGCGCCGCCACCCGCTGCTGCTATCCATCAGCACCGCAACCGGCAACACCAGCGGCATCGGCCGGCAGATGTGGGACTACGCGGTTCGGGTGCTGATAGGGCTAAAGCAGGATGAGCGGCTGTTTGCGTTGGTCTACACCGTCGATGATGAGGATGATCCTTGGGACGAGGCCTCCTGGATTAAGGCCAACCCATCCTGGGGCCAGGCGGTGCAGCCCGATGCCATCCGCGCCATCATGCGCCAAGCCCGGAACAACCCGGCGCAGGAAGCCGCCGCCAAGACTCGGCACCTAAACGTCTGGGTCGGCGCGGACGAGGCGCTCTTCAGTACGCGAGCCTGGAAGGCCTGCGTCGACCCTGGTCTCACCCTGGATGCGCTGGCAGGGCAGGAATGCCATGTGGCGGTGGATCTGGCCGCTACCACAGACCTGACGGCCCTGGCCTTGGTGTTCCCGCGGCGGGGACCTGATGGCAAGCCACACTACGACGTCCTGGCCCGTTGCTACCTGAACGAGGCGGCGGTGTTGGAGGCGAGGAATCCCTCCTATCCGGCTTGGGCGGCGGAAGGCTGGCTCACCGTCACCCCGGGCAACGAGACGGACATGCGGACCATCGAAGAGGATCTGCGCGGCGTGGCTGAGCGCTTCCAGGTCAGGAGCCTGGCCTTTGACCCTTGGCAGGCGCGGCAGATGCGCCAGGCTCTGGCCGCCGACGGCCTGCCAGTGGTCGAGTTCCACATGCGCACGGGCAACCTCTCGGAGCCCACCAAGGAGCTAGGCGCGGCGATGCTGGCCAGTCGCGTCCGGCACGATGGCAATCCGGTGCTGGAATGGTGCATTGGCAATGTGGTCGGGCACTACGACGCCCGCGGCAATGTCTACCCGCGCAAGGCCAGACCCGAGCAGAAGATCGACGCCGCCATGGCGCTCATCATGGCACTGGGGCGTGCCACCAGCGCGGCGGAGGAGGAAGGGGGCTTCTGGGAGTTCCTGCACGACCCGATCTTCGTGTGAGGGGAAAAGCCACCGGCGCGCTGTATCGCGTGCGACAAAACACCCTTGGCAATAGCCTGCGAGTTCCCTCAGCAATACCATCCAATTGACAAGTAGTACCGGAGGCCGGCATGGCCAACACTGGACCAGCAAGGATCAGGTGACCATTCCGAAGCCAGCGCGCGATCTCCTGGGCATCATTGGCAGCGCAGTCGAGTTCGCCTGACGCCTGAGGGTCAGGTTCTACTCGCCCAGGCCATTGCTGCATCACGCCGGCAGATCTGCTTCGCGGCTGCGAGGGACTGCTGGTCCTGGTATGACCACGAACCAGATCATGGCCTCGACGCGCAGCGAGGACTGAGAGCCCATTTCGCAACCCTGGTCGACGCCAACGTTCTGCTCGATCTCCCGACGGACGACCCGCACCAGGCGATGGTCGGGCCAGACCAGTAATCGCAGTTTTCGCAGCGAAAGCGGGACGGAAGTGGGCTGATGAGCGTGCGCGCCTGAAGGCAGGGCTGCACCGCTATCCCTGCTTGCGCAGTGATCGAATGAACCGGGGGCCGGTTTCGGCGAAGCCTGTAGCCCGGCAGAATTCGCACAAAGCTGGCGCATCCGGCGTGGTCATGATCTCCAGTTCACCGCAGCCGGCAACGCGCGCAGCCTGTGCAGCCGCCTTCACCAGGAGCCGACCGATTCCCTGGCGGCGCTCCTCGGGGCTGACCAGCAGCGTGCTGATCTGCGCCCTGGGGCGAGCCGCCTCGAGCGTGGGATACCAATGCAACACTACGAGGCCGCTGGGCGGCCCCCCATTTCAGCGCCACCAGTGCCGTCGCGGAGGCTTGGCGCAATGCCACGAGCCGCTCTGCCAGATCGCGAGCATTGATGGCGTAGCCGGCCGTCGCGAGCAGGTCGGCAAGGCCAGGCGCCTCGGTGGCGTTGGCAGCGCGGATCTCCAAACCGTAGCGTGATGTCACTCGTGCGGTCCACACATGTGGAGGGAGGTTAGCCCGGGTCAGCCACGGCATGAAGCAGGGCCGCGTCCCGGTCCTAATCGGCCCCCCTTGAGCCAGGCCGAGGGTGAACAGCCAACATGGTCAGTACACGCATGTCGAGCCAGGGTGCCGGCGACGTGCTGGCCTCGCTGACCACGATGCAGTGGAACGTCCCGTCGAAGGCCTGGACCGGCGGCGCGACCATGGCGGACGCGTCGCTGAACCGGCGCATGACGGTGCGGCTCGGCCCGGGCGTGGCGTTCGCGCAGATCGGGATCATCGGCTTCGACGGGCAGATCGAGCTCGAGGCGCTGCGGCTCTATGGCCTGCCGGAGGACGCGCCGGCGGTGCTCTATGGCTGCCCGTCGCTGCCGGCGGGGACGCGCACGCTGGCGCTGGAGACCAGCTGGGACCTGCCGAGCCTCGGTCCTGGTGCGACGGCGAACGTTGACGTCACGGTGCCTGGCGCGCGGCGGGGCGACTTCGCCGACGCCTCGCTCGACACCAGCAGCATCGCCTTCGTGCTCGACTGCCATGTGTGGTCGAACAACAGCGTGCGCGTGACGGCGCGGAACGTCAGCGCCTCGACGGTGGACCTCGCCGCGACGCCGCTGGCGGTACAGGTGGTGAAGCGGCGCATTCCTTGAGCTTGAGAGAGCGCCGTAGCGGATAGGGGTGCGGCGACGTTGCCGCCCCCCTCGCTCTCACGCCCAGATCCCTTGGCCGGCCATATGGCGGCCGGCCTGGTGGGCTCCGCCCAACGCAACCGCGAGCGCACCAACCAATCCGGCAAGTTCAGCGCGGCGGCAACCGGTGATGCCGACCAGCCAGCACGGATCGCAGCCACGGTCTTCCGCTCGAACGCTTCAGGAGAGCTCAGGCGCCGGTTCACATCGTTCACCATGATCACCTCCGGGCCCTTCACCCTATCAGAGGTGTCCGCTCAGTCGGGATGGGCCCAGGCAAGGATTCCGGCGCGCGTCTGGTCGCTCATCTGTCCTGCGACGACCATCATGACGACCGGGCGGCCCAGGCCATCGCAGACGGCGTGGAGTCTGGAGTTCAGCCCACCCTTGGTGCGGCCGTTGCACCGATCAGGCGCGCCCTTTGAGGAGGTTGGCGGCGGTGATGACGCACGGCGGCGTGACCATGGTGAGTGAAGCGAGCCGGTGCGCCCGCGCCTGGCGAACAATGGCGTGCCGCGGCCAAGTTTGCCTCTTTCGCGGGCGCACGGATGGGGGCATGCTTGCAGTGCTGAGGCGTCTTGGAACTTGAAATTCAGATCCAGGCGCACCCATCCGGAGTGGCTCCCTTTGCACGATGGTCGTTTCCTGTTCCGGACCCTGATCCTGACGGGTGCGGTGCTGCTCATGATGGCGGCCTGGCAGAGCATCCCGCTCATCCAGGCCGAACTCCTCGCCAGCCGGGCGGAGCCGCGCGCCGTCACTCCGCGCGGCGACCTCGCCGAGGATGAGCGCTCGACCATCGCGCTCTTCGAGCAGGCCCGCGGTTCGGTCGTCTTCATCGCCACCACCGAGCGGCTGGTGAACCCCTGGACGCGCAACGCGCTGCAGGTGCCGCGGGGCACCGGCTCGGGCTTCGTCTGGGACCATCTCGGGCATATCGTGACCAACGACCATGTCGTGGCCGGCGCCTCGGCCGCCGTGGTCCGCCTCGCCGATGGGCGCGCCTACGACGCCGTCCTGGTCGGCACCAGCCCGGCGCATGACCTCGCCGTGCTGCGGATCGGGGTCGGCACCGGCCGGCCCGAGCCGCTGCCCATCGGCACCAGCCACGACCTCCGCGTCGGGCAGAAGGTCTTCGCCATCGGCAATCCCTTCGGCCTCGACTGGACGCTCACCACCGGCATCATCTCCGCCCTCAACCGCGAACTGCCGACCGAGACCGGGGCGGTGATCGAGCGCCTGATCCAGACCGATGCCGCGATCAATCCGGGCAATTCGGGCGGCCCGCTGCTCGACTCCGCGGGCCGTCTGATCGGCGTGAACACGGCGATCTACAGCCCCTCCGGCGCCTCGGCCGGGATCGGCTTCGCGGTGCCGGTGGACACGGTCAACCGCGTGGTGCCGCGGCTGATCGCGCAGGGGCGCTACATCCGCCCCTCGCTTGGCATCCGCGCGGAGGAGCAGCTGAACGCGGCGCTCGCGGCGAGGCTCGGCATCGAGGGGGTCTTCGTGCTCGACGTGGAGCCGGGATCGGCGGCGGAACGGGCCGGCATCCGGCCGGCGCGGCTGTCGCGCGAAGCCGGCTTCCGCACCGGCGACGTGATCCTCGCGATCGACGGGCGCCCGCTGCGCCGCGCGACGGAACTGCTGGCCGAACTCGATCGCCGCGCGCCGGGGGATGTCGTGACGCTCACGCTCCTGCGGGACGGCGCGCGCCTCGACCTCACCGTCACACTGGACGCCGGCCGATGAAGGATCCCATGCCCCCGCTGCGCAGTCTCGCCCTGTGGCGCACGCTCAGCCTCTATGAGCGTTTCGAGCAGGTGGTCGTCTTCGTCCTGACGCTGCTGATCGCGCTGATCGTCGTCGCCGCCCTGTGGAGCCTGCTGAAGCTCGTCGTGACATCCCTGCTGCTCGTGAACATCCTCGATCCCACCGATCCTGCGGTGTTCCAGGCGTTGTTCGGGGCGATCTTCACGGTCGTCATCGCGCTCGAGTTCAAGCGTTCGCTGCTGGTTGTGGTCGAGCGCCGCTTCGGCATCGTGCAAGTGCGTGCGGTTGTGATGATCGCCATGCTTGCCGTAGTGCGGAAGTTCATCATCCTCGATCTCGGCACGACCGAGCCGATGAAGCTGCTCGCCTTGGGCGCGGCGATGCTGGCGCTCGGCATCGTCTACTGGCTGGTGCGCGACCAGGACCGGCGCGAAGCCGAGGCCGCCGAGGAGCGGGCGTCATGACCGCGCAGCCTGTTGCGAACTGGTCTCGGGGGATGCCGTGAACAAGCAGCAGCAATACAACACCTGGTACTGGATCGGCGCGCTGCTCCTGCTGCTGATGTTCCAGGGCTGGTGGCAGGGCGCGAGCGTCACCGAACGCATCCCCTATTCGCGCTTCCTCGAACTCCTCGAACAGGACCGCATCGCCGAGGTGCAGGTGCGGCCCGAGAGCATCCTCGGCCGCTACCGCGAGCCGATCGAGGGGCGCACGCATTTCCTGACCACGATCGTGCCCGAGGACCTCACCCGGCGGCTCGAGCAGTCGCGCGCGCGCTTCGACGGCACCATCACCAACACCTTCCTCAACAACCTCCTCTCCTGGGTGGTCCCGGTCATCGTCTTCTTCGCGCTGTGGATGTTCGTCTTCCGCCGCATCGCCGAGAAGCAGGGCTTCGGCGGGCTGATGTCGGTCGGCAAGTCCAAGGCGAAGGTCTATGTCGAGAAGGACACGGGTGTGACCTTCGACGACGTGGCCGGGATCGACGAGGCCAAGGCCGAACTCCGCGAGATCGTGGATTTCCTGAAGCAGCCGGAGAGATACGGCCGGCTCGGCGCGCGCATCCCCAAGGGCATCCTGCTGGTCGGCCCGCCGGGCACCGGCAAGACGCTGGTCGCCCGCGCCATCGCCGGCGAGGCGGGGGTCTCCTTCTTCTCGATCTCCGGCTCGGAATTCGTGGAGATGTTCGTGGGCGTGGGCGCCGCGCGCGTGCGCGACCTGTTCGAGCAGGCGCGCAAGGCCGCCCCCTGCATCATCTTCATCGACGAGCTCGATGCGCTCGGCAAGCGGCGCGGCGCGGGCGCCTTTGGCGGCGGCCATGACGAGAAGGAGCAGACGCTCAACCAGCTGCTGACCGAGCTCGACGGCTTCGACCCGCGCGAGGGCATCGTGCTGCTCGCCGCTACCAACCGCCCCGAGATCCTCGACCCCGCGCTGCTGCGCGCCGGGCGCTTCGACCGCCAGGTGGTGGTGGACCGCCCCGACAAGGGCGGTCGCGCCGCCATCCTGCGCGTGCATCTGAAGAAGGTGAAGCATGAGGGGCTCGATCTCGAGCAGATCGCGGCGCTCACGCCGGGCTTCTCGGGCGCGGAGCTTGCGAACCTCGTGAACGAGGCGGCGATCCAGGCGACACGGCGCGGTGCCGAGGCGGTGACCATGGCCGACGTCACCGCCGCGATCGAGCGCATCGTCGCCGGCCTTGAACGCAAGGGGCGCGTGCTCAACCCGAAGGAGCGCGAGGCGGTCGCGTATCACGAGATGGGCCATGCGCTCGCCGCCGCCTCCCTGCCAGGGGCGGATCCGGTGCACAAAGTCTCGATCATCCCGCGCTCGATCGGCGCGCTCGGCTACACCATGACGCGACCGACCGAGGACCGCTTCCTCATCACCCGCCGCGATCTGGAAAGCCGCATGGCGGTGCTGCTCGCCGGCCGCGCGGCGGAGGAGCTGGTGCTCGGCGAGATCTCGACCGGCGCGGCCGACGACCTCGCGCGCGTGACCGACATCGCGCGCCAGATCGTCACGCGCTTCGGCATGCATCCCGGGCTCGGCCAGGCGGTGCTGGAGCCGGAGCGGCAGAGCTTCCTCGGCGAGGGCGTACCGGCGCTGACGCCGCGCGACTATTCGGAGGCGACCGCGCGCGAGGTGGATGTCGCGGTGCGCGAGCTGATCGACACCGCCTATCTGCGCGCCAAGGCGCTGCTCGCGGAGCGCCGGGTCGATCTGGAGGCGGGCACGCGGCTGCTGCTCGAGCGCGAGACCATCACCCCGGATGACTTCCCGCCGCTGCGGCAGGGGGAGTCGGCGGGTGATCGGCGGAACATCACGACGCCGAATGTCACGGCGAACCCAGCGGAGGAGAGGACCTGATGGACGGCAAGTGCGATATCTGCGGACGGCCCGCAACGGTGCGCGTCCGCGCCTCCGTCAACGGGCGGCGGCAGGATCTCGAGCTCTGCGACGAGCACTATCGCGAGGTGCTGCGCCAGCAGGGGCGCACCGCCTCCCCGCTCGAGGCGCTGTTCGGCCGCCATGGCGGCCTGTTCGAGGAGTTCTTCGGCGACCGGCCCTTTGGCAGCCTGCTTGGCGGGCTCGGGCGCGACCTGCCGGCCGCGGAGGAGGACGATGAGGTGGTGGACGCCACCTTCGGCGACGCGGGGGCGGCGGAACCACCGCGCCGCGGTCAGCGCCGCGCCTCGGCCCGACGGGCAGGCGGGGGCCTCGCTGCGCGTATCAGCGAACAAGGCGAGCGCCTGCTGCAGGAGGCGGCGCGGCACGCCGCCGAGTGGGGCCGGCCGGAGGTGGACACCGAACACCTTCTGCTGGCCCTGACCGGCTCCGAGGTGGTGCGCACCGTCCTCGGCCAGTTCAAGATCTCGGCCGAACAGCTGCGCGCCCAGATCGAGCAGGAGGCCAAGCGCGATAAGGCGCCCCATGAAGGCGAGGTCGGCGTCGCGCCGCGCGTCAAGGATGCGCTGAGCCGCGCCTTCGCGGCCTCGACGGATATGGGCCATTCCTATGTCGGGCCGGAGCATCTGCTGATCGGCCTCGCCGAGGAAGGCGAGGGGCTGGCGGCGAACATCCTGCGCAAGCTCGGTCTGACCCCGCAGGCGCTGCGCCAGCAGGTGGCGCGTGTCGTCGGCCGCCAGGGCGCCGAGGAAGGCAAGGCCGAGGCCCCCTCCAACACGCTGGAACTCGACAAGTATTCCCGCGATCTCACGAAGATGGCGCGCGACGGCAAGCTCGACCCGGTGATCGGCCGCGCGCAGGAGATCGAGACCACGATCGAGATCCTGGCCCGGCGCAAGAAGAATAACCCGGTGCTGATCGGCGAGCCTGGCGTGGGCAAGACCGCGATCGTCGAGGGTCTTGCCCAGCGCATCGTGGACGACGAGGTGCCGGAGGCACTGCGCGGCAAGCGGCTGGTGGAGCTGAACATCAACTCGATGGTCGCCGGCTCGAAATACCGTGGCGAATTCGAGGAGCGGGTGCAGAAGATCCTCAAGGAGGTCACCGAGCACCAGGGCGAGATGATCCTGTTCATCGACGAGATTCACACCATCGTCGGCGCCGGCCAGGGCGGCGGCGAAGGGGGGCTCGACATCGCCAACGTGTTCAAGCCGATGCTCGCGCGCGGCGAGCTGAACCTGATCGGCGCGACGACGCTCAACGAATACCAGAAGCACATCGAGAAGGACGCGGCGCTGGAGCGGCGCTTCCAGCCGGTGATGGTGCCCGAGCCGACGGTGGCGCAGGCGATCATGATCCTGCGCGGCCTGCGCGACACCTTCGAGGCGCACCACAAGGTGACGATCACGGACGAGGCGATCATCGCCGCGGCCGAGCTCTCCGACCGCTTCATCCAGGGCCGCTTCCTGCCGGACAAGGCCATTGACCTGATTGACCAGGCGGCGGCGCGGGTGAAGCTCTCGGCCACCGCGCGGCCCGTCGAGGTGCAGGAGATCGAGGCCGAGCTGCACCAGCTCCGGCGCGAGCAGGATTACGCCGCCTCACGCAAGAACTTCGACAAGGCGGCTGAGCTCGGCAAGCAGATCGAGGCGAAGGAGGCGCGCCTCAAGGAACTGACGGAGGCGTGGGAGAAGGAGCGCGCAACCGGCTCGGCCGAGGTCAGGGCAAGCCATGTCGCGCAGATCGTCTCGAAGCTCACCGGCATCCCGGTGAGCGAGCTGACGGAGGCGGAGCGCGAGAAGCTGCTGAAGATGGAGGAACGGCTGCACCAGCGCGTGATCGGCCAGGAGGAGGCGATCAGCGCCGTCTCGGATGCGGTGCGCCTGGCGCGCGCGGGGCTTCGCGAGGGCTCGAAGCCGGTGGCGACCTTCCTCTTCCTCGGCCCGACCGGCGTGGGCAAGACCGAGCTCGCCAAGGCGCTGGCCGAGGTGGTCTATGGCGACGAGAACGCGCTGCTGCGCATCGACATGTCGGAATACATGGAACGCCACGCGGTCGCCCGCCTGGTCGGCGCGCCGCCGGGCTATGTCGGCTATGACGAGGGCGGGCAGCTCACCGAGAAGGTGCGGCGCAAGCCCTATTCCGTGATCCTGCTCGACGAGATCGAGAAGGCGCATCCGGATGTCTACAACGTGCTGCTGCAGGTTTTCGACGACGGGCGGCTGACCGACGGGAAGGGCCGGGTGGTGGACTTCACCAACACCATCATCATCGCCACCTCGAATCTCGGCGCGGACCGCATCCAGAAGCGGCTGCACCTGCGCGGGACGATGGCGGAGCAGCCTGACAAGCTGAAGGCCGAGCTGATGGAGGTGCTTCGCGGGCATTTCCGGCCCGAATTCCTGAACCGCATAGACGAGATCATCGTCTTCCACGCGCTCTCGAAGGCAGAGATCCGGCAGATCGTGCTGCTGCAGCTCGAGCGGGTGAAGCGCACTGCCGCCAGCCAGGGCGTGAGCCTCGAGTTCGATGAGAGCTTGATCGCGATGCTCGCCGCCGAGGGCTACCGGCCCGAATACGGCGCGCGGGAGCTCAAGCGCCAGATCCGCAGCCTGGTGGAGACGCGCCTTGCCCGCGCCATGCTGGGCGGAGAGGTCGCGAAGGGCGATGCGGTGACGCTGCGCTGGGATGCGGGGGCGGAGAAGGTGGTGATCGAGCCGCGGACGGCGGCTGCGCCCTCGCAGGCGCCCGCGGAAGCGACTGGTGCAGCGGGATAGCCAGGAAACGGGGCATGACGCGGGGCCTCTTTGCGCCCGGCAGGGCTCCGCCATCCAGCGGCGACGCGGTCGGCTCGCGCCGGGACGGCACGCATGTAGCCGTGCCACTTCTGCGGCCAGGCGGCGGCAGCCTCGCCGGGCCGTGGAGCAGACCGCCGGTGCGCATCTACCAGCCGAGCCGTTCGGTCCTTCAATCGGGATCCGGGCGCGGGGAGTGGCTGCTCGAATTCCCCCCATCGGCGCCGCCACTCCGTGACCCGCTGACCGGCTGGATTGGCAGTGCCGATCCGCTCGCCCAACTCAGGCTGCGCTTTCCCGACAGGGAGAGCGCGGTGGCCTTCGCTGAACGGCATGGATGGCCGCATGAGGTGGTGGAGCCTGCCCCCCGCGGGCTTCGCTACCGGAGCTATGCCGAGCAGCTCCGGTGCGACCTCAGTGGCGCGATCGCCCGCGTGCAGCCCTGGCTTGCGCCGGGACCCCTGGCCACTGGGCCCGCGGAGGATCCCGTCGAGCGGGCCAGCCGCGACTCCTTTCCCGCCAGCGATCCCCCCGCATGGACTGGAACGCAGATCGCCTGAGACGATCGCAGCCCCCGATAAACCGCCGCTTCTGCGCTGCGGCCCCGGCATCGGGTCTGCAACACCGGCGCGCTGGATCGTAGGCCGAAGGCCCGCCCACACGCACGCGAATGTCAGTATTGCACGCTGCGCATGACTGCCGCCTTGAAGACGCCCGCTGCCACTCCCCAATCCATCCCGTGAACGCCCAAGCGGGGTTCGCAGATTGACGGGTCTGGCCGTGACGGCAGACCGCTGGAGGTCCGCCGCGAACAGGGGACCATATCTGGCGCCGTGACCATGCAGGGCATGACACATGCCCCGGGCCGACTTCCGTCATGGCGGGCCGCGCGGGCCGCGAAAGGAGGAAGTCATGCCTTTGCCCATGACCGTCTATCCCGCCGATCCCTTCGCCCTGTTGCGCCGCGTCAGCGACGCGCTGGATCGCGTGGCCTTTGCCGGGCCGGCGCCGGCCTTTCCGGCGGTGAATGTCTGGCAGAATGACGAGGCAGCGGCGATCGTCGCCGAACTTCCCGGCGTCGGGCCGCAGGACATTGAGATCACCGTCAAGGAGGATGTCCTGACCATTTCGGGCGAGCGCCGTGCCCCCGAACTGCCCGAGCATGCAGAATGGCTCCGGCGCGAGCGTGCCTATGGCCGCTTCAGCCGCGCGATCCGCCTGCCCTTCCGGGTGGATCCGGACCAGGTGGACGCACGCTTCACCGACGGCGTGCTGCGGATCGCGGTGCGCCGCCCCGAGGCGGACCGCCCGCAGCGGATCGCCATCAAGGCCGGCTGAAAGGAGGTGTCTGAGATGACGATGGAACTCGCTTCCACCCCCGCCGCCGCCCCAGAAGCGGCCCGCAACACGCCCGTCTGGCGCCCGCTCGCCGACATCCAGCAGACGCGGGAGGGCATCGTGCTGATGCTGGAGATGCCGGGCGTCGCACCGGAGGATGTGGACATCACGCTGGAGCGCCGGGTGCTGACCATCCGCGGCCGGGGCCGCCAGCCCGAACCGGAGGCGCTGCGCGCGGTGCATCGGGAATACGAGCCCGGCGACTATGAGCGCGCCTTCACGCTCTCGGAGGACTTCGACGAGAGCCGCATCGAGGCGACCGTGAAGGATGGCGTGCTGACGCTCAGGCTGCCGCGCGCGGCCGAGGCCCGGCCGCGGACGATCCGCGTCAGCGCCGCCTGAAGCAAGCAGGAGAACCTAGTATGCAAATCAAAGATCTGATCCCCTGGGCTCGCAAGGGCGAGGCTTCCGAGGGCAAGACGAACGAGACGAACCCCATCGCCTCCCTGCAGCGGGAAATGAACCAGGTGTTCGAGAACTTCTGGACCCGCTTCGGCCGGCCCTTCGGCACGCTCGACTGGCCCTGGGGCCAGTCGGAGGCGAAGTCCGACGTGGTGCAGACCGACAATGCGGTCGAGATCTCCATCGAACTGCCGGGGATGGAGATGAAGGACATCGAGGTCTCGGTCGCCGACGACATGCTGACCGTGAAGGGCGAGAAGCGGATCGAGCGGCAGGAGGAGAAGAAGGGCTACTATCTCTCCGAGCGCAGCTACGGTTCCGTCTATCGCGCGATCCCGCTGCCACCCGGCGTTGACGGCAGCAAGGCCGAGGCCTCGTTCAAGAACGGCGTGCTGACCCTCCGCCTGCCGCAGACGCCCGAGGCCCAGGCCAAGGTCCGGCGCGTCGAGGTGAAGGCCGGCTGACCGGCTGAGCAGGCTGCCCTCGCGGCAGCCTGCCCGTGCTTGACCGCGGCATCCGACCTGGCGCATCTGCACGGCGCATGTCGCCCTCCCTGCTCCATCGCCTCAACAACCTCGCGCAGGCGGCGCTCATCCTCGCGGGGATGGGGCTGCTGGTGTGGCTGATGGTCCGGCTTGTCGCCGGACCGGACTTGGCACTGGTGGCGCTGCTGGTCGCGCTCGGGACCATGCTGGCGGCGCCGGCCGTGCCGCGGCGTGCGCTGCTTTCGGCCTATCGGGCGCGCCGCCTCGATGCCGCGGCCTTCCCGGACGGGACCGCCATGCTGGCGGCGATATCGCGCCGCGCGGCGCTGCCGCGAACGCCCGAACTCTGGTACGTCCCGAGCCGTCTGCCGAACGCCTTCGCCATGGGCCGGCCGGAGGACAGCGCCATCTGCGTGACCGATGGGCTGCTGCGGCTGCTGGACCGGCGCGAGCTCGCCGCGGTGCTCGCGCATGAGGTGGCGCACATCGCCCATCGCGACCTGTGGATCATGGGGCTGGCGGATGCGATGTCGCGCCTCGTCTCCATCGCCTCCTGGGTGGGCCAGCTCGTCCTGCTCCTGAACCTGCCGATGCTCGCGGCCGGTCTCGCGGTCGTGCCCTGGAGCGTGGTGCTGCTGCTGGTCTTCTCGCCGACCGTGATGGCGCTGTTGCAACTGGCCTTGTCGCGGTCGCGCGAATTCGACGCAGATCTCGGCGCCGCCCGCCTGACCGGCGATCCGGAGGGGCTGATCTCCGCGCTGCTCAAGCTCGAGCGTCGCACCGGCCGCTTCTGGGAGGAGATCTTCCTGCCTGGACGCCGGATACCGGAGCCTTCGCTGCTGCGCACTCATCCGCAAACCGACACCCGCGTGGCGCGGCTGCGCAGTTTGGTCGTGTCGCGGCAGGAGGGCTTCATGTCAGGAAAGGGCTGGCAGCCACCTACGCAGCCTGCCTATCCGAGATTTCACCGGAGTGGATATTTCTATTGATCTTGGCTGGAGGGTAAGTTTTCTGCGTTCAAATATTGATTCCCGCAGGTCTTCAGATGCGGCGTCGCTCTCGCAGCCTGGCACCATTTGGCCCAGAGAATTTCGTTTCCCGGTTCCCACCGCTGCTCCAGTCGATCTTCCGAACCACATTCTCCGTTGTGACGTCACCCGGCGGAATCGCGGCCTTCCGCCACGTTTTCCGTGCGCACCTTGGGACTTCGAGTGGGGTTGCGAGCCCCGGCGTGCGTCTCTCTCCGGGCTTTTCTCTCCGGACCTCGGGACCTGCCCGATCCAGCCTACAAGCCTCAACCCGTTGTTCTGCTTCATCTTTGCGGTGTCGCAGGGCTTGGATATTCAGCAACTGCTTCGCTCGGGCGAACGCCTCGGACACCTGAATCCAGCACGCCTCAGGCGCCAGCCCCTCGAAATCTCCCGATCCTGTGTTACCCTTCCGGTATGGATGGCCAGGAGCGCGGGCGCCGCGACGCAGCCCCAGAGGCACGGGCGCGACAGATCATTGATGCCGGCCTCGCGGCCGCGGGCTGGATCGTCCAGGACCGCGCCGAAGTGAACCTGCACGCCGGCCCCGGCATCGCCGTGCGCGAGACCCCGACCGCCACAGGCCCCGCCGACTATCTGCTCTTCCTCGATGGCCGCGCCTGCGGCGTGCTGGAGGCGAAGCCCGAGGGCACGACCCTCTCAGGCGTCGTGCGTCAGGGCGACGACTACACGCGCGCAGCCCCGGCCAGGTATCCCGCCTGGGCCGACCCGCTGCCCTTCGTCTATGTCTCCTCGGGCGCCGAGACCCTGTTCCAGGACGCCCGCGACCCGCTCGCCCGCCCGCGGCGTGTCTTCGCCCTGCACCGGCCCGAGACGCTGTGCACCATGTTCGCGGCCGGCAGCAGCCTTCGCGCCCGTCTGAGCACCCTGCCGCCGCTCGACCCGACGCGCCTGCGCCCCTGCCAGGCCGAGGCCATCGCCGGCGTCGAAGCATCCCTAGCGCAGGGTAAGCCCCGCGCCCTGGTCTCCATGGCGACCGGCGCCGGCAAGACCTACACCGCCTGCGCCCTCACCCACCGCCTGCTGTCCCCGCCCGCCCGCATGGGCCGGGTGCTGTTCCTGGTGGACCGCGCCAACCTCGGCACCCAGGCCAAGCGCGAGTTCGACGCCTTCGCCCCCGGCGGCGCTGGCCTGCTGTTCCGCGAGGAGTTCACGGTCCAGCACCTCCAGGGCAGCACCATCGATCCCTCGGCCAGCGTCGTCATTTCCACCGTGCAGCGCCTCTACTCGGTCCTGCGCGGCCAGCCCTTCGATGACGCCGACGACGAGCGCGGCGGCTTCGAGCGCGCCGCCGACGACGCCGAGCGCCCCGTCACCTACAACCCCGCCATCCCGCCCGAGACCTTCGACCTCATCATCGTCGACGAGTGCCACCGCTCCATCTACGGCAACTGGCGCCAGGTGCTGGAATACTTCGACGCCTTCCTCGTCGGCCTCACCGCGACGCCCGGCCGCCACACAATCGGCTTCTTCCAGCAGAACCTGGTCAGCCAGTATCCCTTCGAGCGCTCCGTCGCCGACGGCGTGAACGTGGATTTCGAGGTCTGGCGCGTCCGCACCGAGGTCGGCGAGCGCGGCGGCACCATCCCCGCCGGCTTCACCGTCCCGCACCGCGACAAGGAGACGCGCCGCCGCCGCCTCGCCGCGCTGGACGAAGACCTGCCCTACACTCCCGGCCAGTTGAACCGCGCCGTGGAGGTGCCGAACCAGATCCGCACTGTGCTGCAGGCCTATCGCGACGCCCTGCCAACCCAGCTCTTCCCCGGCCGGCAGGAGGTGCCGAAGACCCTCATCTTCTGCCAGTCCGACAGCCACGCAGAGACGGTGACCGAGATCGCGCGCGAGGTCTTCGGCGGCGATGCCCGCTTCGCCCAGAAGATCACCTATCGCGCTACCGGCCGCAGCGGGCAGGAGCTGATCCAGGACTTCCGGACCGACCACCTGTTCCGCATCGCCACCACGGTGGACATGGTCGCCACCGGCACGGACATCAAACCGCTGGAGGTCGTGATCTTCCTGCGCGACGTCCGCAGCGCCCAGTATTTCGAGCAGATGCGCGGCCGCGGCGCCCGCACCATCCTGCCCACCGACCTGCAACGCGCCACGCCCTCCGCCGAGCGGAAGGACCGCTTCATCATCGTGGACGCGGTCGGCGTGACGGAGAGCGTGAAGACGCCGACCGAGCCGCTAGAGCGCGACCGCACCCTCAGCCTGGAAGCTCTGCTGGAGCGCGTCGCCTTCGGCCACACCGACGAGGACACCTGCGCGACCCTTGCCGGCCGCCTAGCCCGCCTGGAACGCCGCCTGCCCGACCCCGCCCGCGCCGAGCTGAGGCAGACTGCCGGGGGTGCCACCCTGACCGACCTTGCCCGCGCCCTGGTGGACGCCGCCGACCCCGTCCGCATCGAGGCCCGCGCGCGGGAGGCCGGCGCCGCGACGTCCGACGACGAAGCCGCATGGGACGCCGCCGCCGAGGCTCTGCGCGCCGAGGCCTGCCGGCCGCTCGCCGCAAACCCCGCCCTGCGCCGCACCATCCTGGAGGCGCAGCGCCAGAACGAAATCATCGTGGACGAGCTGACGGCCGACGCCGTGCTCTCCGCCGATTTCGACCTGAACCGCGCGACCGAGATCACCGAGCGCTTCGGCCGCTTCCTGGCGGAGGAAGCCGACCAGCTTGCCGCGCTGGCGATCCTCTACGCCCGGCCGCATGCGCAGCGCCGCCTGACCTACGCGATGCTGCAGGAGCTGCGCGCGGCCATGGCGCGCCCGCCCTGGCTGCTGGACGACAAGGCGGTGTGGGCGTGCTACCGGCGCCTGCATGCGGGGCAGACCCGCGCGCCAGCCGGGCTACTGACCGACCTGGTGGGGCTGGTGCGCTACGCCATAGGGGCGCGCGCGGTGCTGGCCCCCTTCGCGCCGGATGTGAACCGCAATTTCGAGCTATGGCTCGGCCGCGAGAAGAAGGCCGGGCGCGACTACACCGAGGCGCAGATGGAGTGGCTGCGGCTGATGAAGGACTGGGCGGCGAGCAATGTGGAACTGACGCTGGCCGATCTGCGCGAGGCCTCGGATTTCTCGTCGCGCGGCGGCACCGCGCGGGCGCGCGCGCTGTTCGGCGCGGAGCGGCTGCCGGCGCTGGTGGATGACCTGACCGATGCGCTGGTGGCGTGAGCATGGATGCTCTGCCGACTGAGGGGCTGCCGGCGGGCTGGGCGCACACAACGCTCGGCGAGGTCGCCGGCGAACCACGGGCCCGGGTCCCTGCCGATGCGAAGAGCAACCTGCCGTTTGTCGGCTTGGAGCACATCGCGCCGCACGCCTTGCGCCCGCATGGGTTCGGCCGCTTCGGTGACATGCGGAGTGCTGCGTCACCCTTCACGCCGGGCGACGTCCTCTACGCGCGGATGCGACCCTACTTGAACAAGGTCTGGCACGCGGATCGCGAGGGCGTTGCCTCTGCGGAGTTCCTGGTTCTCCCGCGATCTGGTCGCGTGCACCCCGACTTTCTTGCGCTGCTTCTCCACCATCGGCCTTTTGTGGAGTTCGCGCGCCATGCGTCGTCGGGCGACCGGCCACGCGTCGAGTGGGCCGACATTTCCAAGTATCCCATCGCGCTGCCACCACGAGCCGAGCAGGACCGCATCGTCACCGCGGTGAACGCGCTGTTCGACGAGGTGGAGGCCGGCGAAGCCTCGCTGGCGCGGGCGCGCGAGGGTCTGACGCAGTTCCGCACCAGCCTCCTCCACGCCGCCTGCACCGGCGCCCTCACCGCCGATTGGCGCACTGCCAACCCGACGAATCAAACCGCTGCCGATCTGCTGGCCGAAGTCGCGGCGTGGCGCGCCGCGCGAGGATTGAAGCCGCTCGCCGCAGCAAGCGCTGTAGGTACGGCGACGCTGCCGACCCTGCCGGAAGGCTGGATCTGGGCGTCGCTGCCGCAGCTCGGCGAGTTCGGCCGCGGCAAGTCGAAGCACCGCCCGCGCGACGACGCACGACTCTACGGTGCTGCGATGCCCTTCATCCAGACTGGAGAGGTCAGCCGCAGCCGGGGTCGAATCACATCCTGGTCCAGGATGTATAGCGATTTCGGCGTTGCGCAGAGCAAGGTCTGGCCCGCCGGGACCGTGTGCATCACCATCGCAGCGAACATCGCCGCTTCGGGAATCCTGACGTTCGACGCGTGCTTCCCCGACAGCGTCGTGGGCTTGGTCACGCCGCACGCAGCGCTTGCACGCTATGTCGAGCTGTTCATGCAGACGGCGCGTGCCAACCTGGAAGCTTACGCTCCGGCTACAGCACAGAAGAACATCAACCTAGAAATTCTCAACACCGTCGCCGTGCCCTTGCCTCCCCTTATGGAGATCGAGGCCATCGTTCGTGCCGTCGACGATGTGCATACGGAGGCCGTCGAGCCAGTGGGCACAATTGCTGACGGCTCCGCCCTCCGCCAATCCATCCTCCACGCCGCCTTTACCGGCCGCCTCGTCCCGCAAGACCCGGCCGACGAGCCCGCCGCCGTCCTGCTCGCGCGCCTCCGCGCCGCGCCGGCTGTGGCACGCCGTTCCCGTGCGCGTCGCACCTCAACGCAGCCCGACCTGATCGAGACACCAGCATGAGCGATACCGAGAACGTCCTGACCGCAAAGGTCTGGAACCTCGCCCATGTGATGAACAACGCCGGCGTCGGCTCCGGCGACTATGTGGAGCAGGTCACCTATCTGCTGTTCCTCAAGCTCGACACGGAGCGGGAGGAAGACGGCTTGCCCTCCCTGCTGCCGGAGGAATGCCGTTGGGCGCGCCTCGCCGCCCTCTCCGGCCGCGAACTCGCGCAGCACTACGCTCGCACGCTGGAGACGCTCGCTGGCCAGCCCGGGCTCGTCGGCACCATCTACACCCGCGCCCGCAACACTATCGAGGAACCGGCCCACCTGCACCGCCTGGTGCGGATGATCGGCGCGGAGAACTGGTCGGGGTTCGGCGTCGACGTGAAGGGCGCGATCTACGAGAGCCTGCTGGAACGCACCGCCTCCGACACCAAGTCCGGCGCCGGCCAGTATTTCACCCCGCGCCCCGTCATCCAGGCCTGTGTTGAGGTGGTGGACCCCAGGCCCGGCCAGACCATTTGCGACCCCGCCTGCGGCACCGCCGGTTTCCTCCTCGCCGCCTTCGAGCACATGCGCCAGAAGCCCGAGGCGCGCGACCGCGAGACGGGGCGCAGGATGCGGGAGGAAGGCTTCACCGGCTACGACATCGTCGCCGGCGTCGCGCGGCTCGCCGCCATGAACCTCTACCTGCATGGCCTCGGCCGCGCCGACGTCACGCCGATCCACCGCGCGGACGCGCTGCTGGCCGATCCGGGCCGGCGCTGGGACGTGATCCTGACCAACCCGCCCTTCGGCCGCCGCCAGTCCATCCAGGTCTTCACCGGTGACGGCGAGGCGGAGACGGAGCGCGAGGACTACCAGCGCCCCGACTTCAATGTCACCACCGGCAACAAGCAGCTCAACTTCGTCCAGCACATCATGACCGTGCTGGCGCCGGGCGGCGTCGCCGCCGTGGTGCTGCCCGACAACGTGCTGTTCGAGGGCGGCGCCGGCGAGAAGATCCGCCGCCGCCTGCTCGACGAGTTCGAGTGCCACACCCTGCTGCGCCTGCCGACCGGCATCTTCTATCGCCAGGGCGTGAAGGCGAACGTGCTGTTCTTCGAGGCCCGCCCGCGCCGCAAGACCCCCTGGACCGAGGCCCTCTGGGTCTACGACCTCCGCACCAACAAGCGCTTCACCCTGAAGGAACGCCCTCTGCGCGACGCCGACATGGCGGAGTTCGTGAGCCTGGCGAAGCTCTCCGACCGCGCGAAGCGCCAGGAGACGGAGCGCTTCAAGCGCTTCACCTACGCCGAGCTGGCCGCACGCGAGAAGCTGGACCTGAACCTGACCTGGCTGCGCGAGGACGGCGCCACCGACCCCGCCAGCCTGCCGCCGCCCGCCGAGATCGCCGCCAGCATCGCCGAGGACCTGGAGACGGCGTTGGCGCGCTTCCGCGCCGTTGCGGCCCGCCTATCGTGAGGGCGGTCCCTTTGGCAGCCCGCGCGCGATGAACGTAGACGGCCCGGCGGCGGACGCCGGTGCGTTCGCAAGCCTCGATCCCCGGCTGTTCTTCTTCGTCACCGTCCCGGACCACGCGCCGGCGGAGGCCACCCCACTCACGGGCTTCGCGCCGAGCTTGCTCCTATCTACCTCCCTACTCCGCGCGGTGAGCCTCCTGCCGTCGCACGTCCTCGAACCGCTGCCGGAGCACCACGCCAGCCTGCCTGCGCGCCACGCGAACGGGTTGGGCGGGCCCTACTGGATCCCCATCTCCCCGCGGGCACTGCGGTCGGAGCCGCCGCTCGCAGAGGCGCCCTTCGCCTTCGTCCTCCTCGGGCCCGGCGAGGACGCGGGCGACTACCGTGCGTGGGCGGGCGCGGGCCCGTGCCGGCCATGCCTCGTCGCAGAGACGGGCGGGGATCTCACCTGGGCCGATCTCCACCTCGAGGGCATCCGGTCCTGGATGCTCGCCGCCTGCGATCGCCTCGTCGCCGCCGCACCCGGGACGGCCGCGGCGGGCGACGCCATGCGGGCGCGGGACGCGATCGAGGGGTGGCGGCCTCGTGTCCTGCGTACGCCGCCGTTCCGAGTTGGCGGCCACAACGCCGTCGCACCCAACGTGAGCGCCCTGCATGCGGCCTTCGGCTACGACGATCCGGTGGACGGGCCCTTCCGGGAGATCGGCAACGGCGACGGACCCTACGTGGAGGCGATCGCGCGCACGGCGAGCCTCGTCCTGGAGGAGCGTGCCCGGCTCCCACGAACGGCCCTGGACTCGGCCGCACCGCGCCGTCCCTCGCTGACGCTTTTTGCGCCCGCGATGTTCCCCGCCGCGAACCGGCCCCGGCTTAGCGGGCAGCCGTCCCGCGAGGAAGAGAGGCGCTTCGACGTGGCGTGGAGGATGCTCGCGGATCAGCGCGGCTACGGCTTCGAGCTCCGCAATGACGCGGCCGCTTCGGCGATTTTTAGGACGCCGATGGCGGCGTGGCGGAAGCCCGGGTTCCGGCCGGACCCGCATCCGCTCGTGCGGGTGCGGGCGGCGGAGCTGTCGGCCGCGACGGAGGTGATGGCAGCCCTTGCCGCTGCGGATGCCTCCGCCGTGCTGCGTCTGCCGAACGAGGTCAACCGGACGATCGGCGCCGTCCGCCAGTACGCTGAGCACTTCCGCTCCACAGCGCGGCGGGGTGGCAAGACGGCCAAGGCGTTCGCAGCGGCGATGTCGCGGATCACGGCTTCCGTGCCGCAGCGCTTCCGGGAGATCCTGCGCGACGCCGAGGGAGACATCCGCATTGTCGCCGATGCCCACCTGGAGTGGCTGGAGATGGACGGCCTGCCCCTCTGCCTCCGCCGCAACCTGTCGCGCGTGCCAGCCACGCCCGGGAACCTCCTCGTGGGGCAACTGCTCCCGATGCCGCCCGTGTGGCTTACCCCGGAGGCGCTGGGGAATGTGCTCGTCATCGCGGCCCTGAAGCGCGACGATCCCATCGGCCCTATGATGCGCACCGCCCTCGAGGTCAGCGCACCCCAGTGGGAGGACACCATCCGCCTCCGGACGGTGGAGGTGGCGAGCCGCGACGCACTATTGGACGCGCTGCGTCGCTTCGATGGTGCGCTGGTCGTCTTCGACGGACACGGGTCGCACGACCCCGACGGCGCGGCCGTGCTGCACCTGCGCGACGAGCGCTGCGAGGTGTGGGGCCTGCAGCGGCAGCTGCCGAACCCGCCCCCGCTCGTCGTGCTTAGCGCCTGCGACACGCACGCGGCCGACCGCAACCACGCGACCTCCGCCAGCGGCTTCCTGGCGCTGGGGTGCCGGGCCGTGCTCGGCTCCGCGCTGCCCCTGCATGCAGCCGACGCGGCGGCGTTCGTGGCGCGCCTGCTGCTCCGCGTGGCGCGGTTCGTGCCGCCGGCGGTCGGCATTCTCGGAAGGCCCGTCACCTGGACCGAGGTGGTCGGAGGGATGTTGCGCATGCAGGCGATGACCGACTGGCTCCGGGGGCTCGTCAGGGCCGGCGCGCTCCGCGCGGATCAGTACGAGGAGATCGCCGTCTGGGCGAACCTCCAGATCAATGCGGGTGCACCCGATCCGTTTAGCGCGGTCCGCGCGCGCCTCGTCAACGAGGGGCTGTCTGAGGCCGTCGCGGGCCGCATCCTGCGCGAGGCGGTCGCGGCGTCAACCGCGATCAGCTACCTCAATATGGGCCGCCCGGAGACGGTCCTCCTCGACACGGAGGCGGCCATGGCCGCCCGCGCCCGCGACCTGGCGACCGCGGCTCCTTTGCTGCCCCCACCGCCATAACAGTATGACCTTCTGCCATTCGCGGACACGGCACGACGGGGAGGGCGTGGCGGGTGACCATCACAAGCTTCATCGCGACGCCACCGGCAGCGCCCGACCTGGACGAGATCGCGTGGGAGATCAGCCGTGGCCTGGCCAGTGCCCAGGTCTTCGGCGGCCGCGCCTACCTCCGCACGCCCATGCTGCTGCCCTCCGGCGCCTCGGTGGTGGTGATGATCGAGCAAGAGAGGGCCGGCCGCTTCCGCATCACGGAGCTCGGCCAGGGGAATGATGAGGCGGAAACGCTCGGCTTCAGCCGCATCTATCGGCGCCAGGCCGAGGACGTCGCTGGCCTGCAAGGACTGACAGTCGATCAGGGCGCGCTTTCGCTGCGGGATCTCGGCCGGGAGGAGCTGACGGGCGCGACCCATGGCGCTCGCCAGCGCGGTTCTGCGCACCATGGAACGGGCAATGCTGCGTGCGGCTGACCGCCGCCCTCAGACCGCCGCCGATCGAATGATCACTCGCCTGAGCCGCCTATTCCCCGGGAGGCAGGTCCGCCCCGAGGCGGAGGTGCGCGGTGCCTCGACCCACGCATGGTATCCACCGGCGTCTATGCCAATCGAGGACGGGAATGGGGGTAGAGTTGGGGGTGCAAGAAAGTGCCGCCACAGGAAGTGTAAGAAAATCAGGATTTTATGGCGGATAGGTGGCGGAGGGGATGGGATTCGAACCCACGAAACGGGTTATCCCCGTTTAACGGTTTAGCAAACCGCCGCCTTCGGCCACTCGGCCACCCCTCCGCAGGGTGTTGAAGTTGCACGGCGTATGCGAGGCCGCTTCTAGCGGTCCGGGCGGGCCACGTCAAACGGCCTGGGCACCGTGGAGACGAAAAAGCTGGGGATAGACGGCGGAAAGGCAGCGCCCTTCCGCCGCCCTGGCTCAGCGCAGAGGGATTGCCATGCCTCGCGCCACCGCCGGGCGCGCCATCATGCCGGCATACCACGCCGCCACAGCCGGGAATTCCTCCAGGCTGCCCAGATGCCGCTCATGCCGCCAGGCCCAGCCCAGGATGGCGAAATCGGCGATGCTCGGCGCGCCTTCGGTCGCCACGAAGTCACGCCCCGCTAGGCGGCGATCCAGCACGCCATAGAGACGGCGCGTCTCGCTGCGGTAGCGCTCCAGCCCGTAATCACGCGCCGGGCCATCGGGACGGGTCAGGAAATGATGCACCTGGCCAGGCATCGGGCCGAAGCCGCCCATCTGCCACATCAGCCATTCCCAGACGGCGACGCGGCCGCGCGGATCGGCCGGCAGGAAGCGCCCGGTCTTCTCGGCCAGATAGAGCAGGATGGCGCCCGATTCGAAGACGCTGATCGGCTGCCCGTCCGGCCCGTCCTCGTCGACGATCGCGGGGATGCGGTTGTTGGGGGAGAGCTTGAGGAAACCCGGCTCGAACTGCTCGTTGCGGGTGATGTCCACCGGCTTGACGGTGTAGGGCAGCCCCATCTCCTCCAGCGCGACGCTGATCTTGCGCGCGTTGGGGGTGTCCCAGCTGTAGAGTGTGATCATCGCGGCAATCCTCCCGGCCCTGTTGCTTCAGGGCCGGAAGGGAAGCACGCGCCGGGGCCTGCGTCAGCCCCGGCAGGTCAGGCCGGTCAGCCCAGCTTCTTCTTCAGCAGTTCGTTGACCAGGGCCGGGTTGCCCTTGCCCTGCATCGCCTTCATCGTCTGGCCGACGAAGAAGCCGAACAGCTTGTCCTTGCCGCTGCGGTATTCCTCGACCTTGCCGGCATTGGCGGCCATCACCTGGTCGATCACCGCCTCGATCGCGCCGGTGTCGGTCACCTGCTTCAGGCCGCGCTCCTCGACGATCTCGCCCGGCGCCTTGCCGGTCTCGAACATCGCCTCCAGCACCTCCTTGGCCAGCTTGCCGGAGAGGGTGTTGTCCGCGATCAGGTCGAGCAGCGCGCCCAGATTCTCCGCGCTGACCGGGCTGTCGCCGATGCCGTGGCCGGTGCGGTTCAGGCCGGCGAAGAAGTCGCCGGTCACCCAGTTGGCGGCGACCTTGGGGTCGCGGCCGCGGGCGACGGTCTCGTAGAAGGCGGCCGTCTCCTTCTCCAGCGTCAGCACATGCGCGTCATAGGGCGTCAGCCCGAACTCGCCCACATAGCGGGCGCGGCGGGCATCGGGCAGCTCCGGCAGGGCGGCCTTCAGCTGGTCGACCCAGGCCTGCTCGATCACCAACGGCGGCAGGTCGGGGTCGGGGAAGTAGCGGTAGTCATGCGCATCCTCCTTGGAGCGCATGGAGCGCGTCACGCCGCGGCTGGTGTCGAACAGGCGGGTTTCCTGCACCACCTCCTCGCCGGCTTCCCACAGCTCGACCTGGCGCCGCGCCTCGGCCTCCACCGCCTGCATGACGAAGCGGATGGAGTTGACGTTCTTCACCTCGCAGCGGGTGCGGAACCCCTCGCCCGGCTTGCGCACCGAGACATTGACGTCCGCGCGCAGCGAACCCTGCTCCATATTGCCGTCGCAGGTGCCGAGGTAGCGCAGGATTTGTCTCAGTTTGGTCAGGTAGGCGCCGGCCTCCTCCGGGGAGCGGAGATCGGGCTCGGAGACGATCTCCATCAGCGCGACGCCCGACCGGTTGAGGTCGATATAGCTCTTGGTCGGGTGCTGGTCGTGCAGCGACTTGCCCGCATCCTGCTCCAGATGCAGGCGGGTGATGCCGATCGGCTTGCGCGTGCCATCGGCCAGCTCGATCTCGATCTGGCCGGTGCCGATGATCGGGAACTGGTACTGGCTGATCTGGTAGCCCTGCGGCAGGTCCGCATAGAAGTAGTTCTTGCGGTCGAAGCGCGACCACAGATTGACCTGCGCGTTCAGGCCGAGCCCGGTGCGCACCGCCTGCGCCACGCACTCGCCATTGATCACCGGCAGCATGCCGGGGAAGCCGGCATCGACGAAGCTGACCTGGGTGTTCGGCTCGGCGCCGAACTCGGTCGCGGCGCCGCTGAACAGCTTGGCCTCGGAGGTGACCTGGGCATGCACCTCCAGCCCGATCACCACTTCCCAGGGGCCGGTCGTGCCCTCGATCGTGTAGCTCATGCCGCAGCCCTCACCGCCGGGGTGGCCTTGAAATCCGCGGCGCGCTCGATGGCGCCGCCAATCGCGAACAGGGTTTCCTCGTCGAAGGGCCGGCCGAGGATCTGCAGGCCGAGCGGCAGCCCCTTCGCGTCCAGCCCGGCCGGCAGCGCCATGCCCGGAATGCCCGCCAAATTGGCGGTGATGGTGAAGACGTCGTTCAGATACATCGCCACCGGGTCGTCCTGCGTCTCGTCGCGGCCGAAGGCGGCGGTCGGCGTGGCGGGCGTCAGGATGGCGTCCACCTTGCCCCAGGCCTCGTCGAAATCGCGCTTGATCAGCGCCCGCACCTGCTGCGCCTTGACGTAGTAGGCGTCGTAATAGCCGGCGGAGAGCACATAGGTGCCGATCAGGATGCGGCGCTTCACCTCGGCGCCGAAGCCGGCGGCGCGGCTGCGCTCATACAGCTCCTTGAGGTCGCGGCCATCCTCGCGCAGGCCGAAGCGCACGCCATCATAGCGGGCAAGGTTCGAGGAGGCCTCGGCCGGCGCCACGATGTAGTAGGTCGGCAGCGCGTGGCCGGCATGCGGCAGGCTGATCTCGACCAGCTCCGCGCCCTCGGCGCGCAGCCACTCCATGCCCTGCTGCCACAGCGCGTCGATCTCGGGCGACAGGCCCTCGAGGCGGTATTCGCGCGGGATGCCGATGCGCAGCCCCTTCACCCCGCGCGCGACGGCGGCGGCGAAATCCGGCACGGCGCGGTCGGCGCTGGTCGAATCCTTCGGGTCGAAGCCCGCCATGGAGCGCAGCAGGATGGCGCAATCCTCGACCGTGCGCGCCACCGGCCCGGCCTGGTCGAGGCTGGAGGCATAGGCGATGATGCCGTAGCGCGAGCAGCGGCCATAGGTCGGCTTGATGCCGGTGACGCCGCAGAAGGCCGCCGGCTGGCGGATCGAGCCGCCGGTGTCGGTGGCCGTCGCCCCCAGCGCCAGCCGCGCCGCCACCGCCGCGGCCGAGCCGCCGGAGGAACCGCCGGGCACCAGCACCGTGTCGGGCTCGCCGGCGCGCTTCCACGGATTCTCGGCCGCGCCATAGGCGGAGCTGAGGTTGGATGAGCCCATGGCGAATTCGTCGAGATTGGCCTTGCCCAGGAACACCGCGCCGTCGCGCAGCAGCTGGGCGGTCACCGTGCTCTCATAGGGCGGCACGAAATTGCCGAGGATCTTGCTGCCCGCCGTGGTGCGGGTGCCGGCGGTGCAGAACAGGTCCTTGATCGCCAGCGGGATGCCGGCGAGCGGCCCGGCCTCGCCGCGGGCGATCGCCGCATCGGCGGCCTCGGCCTGGGCCAGCGCCAGCTCGGGCGTGACGGTGATATAGGCGTTCAGCCGCGGGTTCAGCTGCTCCACCGCGTCCAGATGGGCGCGGGTCAGCTCGACGGCGCTGATCTCGCGCGCATCGAGCGCGGCGCGGGCGCCGGCAATGGTGAGGTCGGTCGGGGCGGTCATGGCTTACTCCACCACCTTGGGCACGGCGAAGAAGGTGTCGGCACGGTCCGGGGCGTTGGCCAGCACCTGCTGCTGCAGGTCGCCGTCCGTCACCTTGTCCTCGCGCAGGCGCAGGCGCTCGGCGCCGCCGCCGGCCATCGGCTCCACGCCGCTGGTGTCGACGGCCTGCAGCTGCTCGATCCAGCCCAGGATCCCGTTCAGTTCGGCCTCGAGGCGCGGCAGATCCTGCTCCTCCACCCTGAGGCGGGCGAGCGAGGCGACGCGCCGGACTGTGGCGGTGTCGAGCGACATTCTGTGTTTTCTTCCGGAAAGGGTCAGGTCAGGTTTGCGCGCAAACGGGGGCGGACCATAAACACCGCCATGCCCATCATCAACCTGAGCGAGCTTCGCGCCGCCCTTTCCCCCGACCAGAGGCTGATCGGCCTGGATCCCGGCAAGAAGATCATCGGCGTCGCCCTGACGGACGTGACCCTGATGCTGGCCAGCCCCTATCGCGGCCTGGCGCGCGGCAAGCTGGCCGCCAATGCGGCCGAGATCGGCGCCATCGCCCGCAGGGAGGGGGCCGGGGGGCTGGTGGTCGGGCTGCCGCTCGGGCTGGATGGCAGCTTCGGGCCCGCCGCCCAGGCGGCCAAGGACTGGACCCGCGCCCTGTCGGAGGCCACCGGCCTGCCGGCCGCGCTGTGGGATGAGCGGCTTTCCTCCTCGGCGGTCAACCGCATGCTGATCCAGGAGGCGGATCTGACGCGGGCCAAGCGGGCCAAGGCGGTGGATGCCGCGGCGGCGGCCTACATGCTGCAGGCGGCTCTCGACGCCAGCGCGCAATCCTGGCCAGGTTCTTGACGGATTGTTATAATACCTTCCATGCGAAACGGCACGGTCCGTCATGGCTGAAGCCAGTGTCCACGGGCTGATCGGCGATCTCTACGACCTGGCGACGGGCGGTGGCCCGGAGGAAGGCTGGCCGGCCATCCTGCGCGGCTTGGCCTCCCTGCTGGGTGCCCAGAATGTGTCGATGCACCGCGAGGGCGGCAGCCTGCCCCGCCCGACCATCCTGGCCACGCTGAACGTCCCGTCCGAGACCGCGCGCGCCTATCGCGAATATTTCTTCAGCCGCGACATCGCCCTGATGCGGCTGGCGCGCGCCCCGCAGGGCCAAGCCTTCTATACCCAGACCTACCTGTCCGACGCCGAGGTGGAGGCGTCCGAATTCTACAACGACCTGCTGCGGCCGGGTCTGGGCAATGCCTTCTACGTGGCCGGCGTCGAGGCGCCGCTGGGCGACCAGACCCTGGTGCTGGGCCTGCACCGGGCGCGCGAGATGGGCCCCTACACGCCCGAGCAGATGGCCACGCTGCAGATCCTCTGGCCGCACCTGATGCGGGCGATGCGGGTGGAGGAGCAGCTGCTGGCCAGCCGCACCCTGGCGCGCATCGGCTATGCCGCGCTGGACGAGCTGCCGAGCGGCATCGCCATCCTGCGCGCCGACCGCCGTTGCATCTTCATGAACCGCGCCGGGCGGCGGATGCTGCTGCGCCGCGGCGGGCCGATGCTGCAATCGGGTGGCGGGCGGCTGCGGCTGCTGCAACCCTCGGCGGACGCGATGTTCGCCACCCTGCTGGGCCAGGCCACCGCCGGGCAGCCCTCGCGCGCCGGCTCGATGCGCTGTCCCAGCGCGGAGGGCCATCTGGCGCTGATGCTGGTGCCGTTCCGCCTGCCGCTGCCCGACCTGCCGCCGGTGCCGGGGCCGCTGGCGCTGCTGCTGGCCTCCGACCCCAACGCCGCGCCCGGGCAGCTCGGCGACCAAGTGATGGCCATGTTCAACGTCACCCGGGCCGAGGCCGAGGTGGCGGCCAGCCTGGCCACCGGCCTCAGCGTCGAGGAGGTGGCGCTGGCGCGCGGCGTGCGGCTGACCACCATCCGCAGCCAGGTGCAGTCGCTGCTGGCCAAGACCGGCACCAACAGGCAGGGCGAGCTGCTGCGCCTGCTGCTCAGCCTGCCGCGCCTGGCACCGCCCGAGGCCTAGCGGCGGCAGCGTGGCGCCCAGGGCGTGGCAGCCATGGCGTGGCAGCCATGGCGTGGCACCCCACCGGGCGCGGGGCCTTCCGGTGCGGGCCGTGGCTCGGTATGGTCCCCCGCCTCTAGCCGGACTGGTCCTCATGCTGCCCTATCCTCACCGGCACCTCCTCGCCCTCGAGGGCCTGGAGCCGCCCTATATCGCCGATCTGCTGGATCTGGCGGAATCCTACGCCCTGCTGAACCGCAGCGGCAAAACCCAGCGGGACCTGCTGAAGGGCCGCACCCTGATCAACCTGTTCTTCGAGGACAGCACCCGCACCCGCACCAGCTTCGAGCTGGCGGGCAAGCGGCTGGGCGCGGACATCGTCAACATGACGGTCTCCACCAGCAGCGTGAACAAGGGGGAGACGCTGCTCGACACCGCCGCCACCCTGAACGCCATGCATTGCGACCTGCTGGTGGTGCGGCACGCCCAGTCCGGCGCGCCGGCGCTGCTCAGCCGCAAGGTGGACGCGGCGGTGATCAATGCCGGCGACGGCACGCATGAACATCCGACCCAGGCGCTGCTCGACGCGCTGACCATCCGCCGCCGCAAGGGCAGGCTGGAGAACCTCGTGGTCGCCATCTGCGGCGACGTGGCGCACAGCCGCGTGGCGCGCAGCAACATCCACCTGCTGCTGGCGATGAATTGCCGCGTCCGGCTGGTCGGCCCGCCGACGCTGATGCCGGCCGAGGCCACGCGCCTCGGCGTCGAGGTGTTCCACGACATGAAGGCGGGCCTCCAGGACGCCGATGTCGTGATGATGCTGCGCCTGCAGAAGGAGCGCATGGCGGGCGGGCTGATCCCCTCGGCGCGGGAGTATTTCCGCTTCTACGGGTTGGACGCCGCCAAGCTGGCGGTGGCCCGGCCGGACGCCATCGTCATGCATCCGGGCCCGATGAACCGCGGCGTCGAGATCGACAGCGCCATCGCCGACGACCCGGCGCGCAGCGTGATCGGCGAACAGGTGGAGATGGGCGTCGCCGTGCGCATGGCGGTGCTCGACATCCTCTCCCGCAATGCGCGGCGGAATGCCCGGCTGTGATGACCCCGATGCCTGACACCCTCTTCGTCAACGCCCGCCTGCTGGACCCGGCCACCGGGCTGGACGCGCCGGGCAGCCTGCTGGTCAGCCGCGGCGTCATCGCCGACCATGGCGGCAGCCTGGGCCAGCCCGACGCGGCGGAGGTGGTCGATTGCGCCGGCGCCGTGCTGGCGCCCGGCCTGGTCGACCTCCGCGCCGCGCTGGGCGAGCCCGGCGCCGAATACCGCGAGACCATCGAATCGGCGGCGCAGGCGGCGGCAGCGGGCGGCATCACCACGCTCTGCGCCCTGCCCGAGACGCAGCCGGTGCTGGACGATCCCGCCCTGGTGCAGTTCGTCCGCAGCAAGGGCGAGGCCACCGGCAGCCTGTCCATCCTGCCCTATGGCGCCGCCACCAAGGGCTGCGCCGGGCAGGAGATGGCCGAGTTCGGCCTGCTGAAGGAGGCCGGCGCGGTCGCCTTCACCGATGGCACCAGGGCGATCGCCAGCGCCCGCGCCATGCGGCTGGCCCTCTCCTATGCCCGCGCCTTCGGCAGCTTCATCGTGCAGCACCCGGAGGAGCCGAGCCTGGCCCGCGGCGGCGCCGCGACCGAGGGCGAGTTGGCCACCCGCCTTGGCCTGCCCGGCATTCCACCCGCCGCCGAGTCGATGATGGTGGCACGCGACATCGCCCTGGCCCGCCTGACCGGCGGCCATGTGCATTTCGCCCATGTCTCCACCGCCGAGGCGCTCGAGCTGATCCGCCGCGCCAAGGCGGAGGGGCTGCGCGTCACCTGCGACACCGCGCCGCCCTATTTCGACCTGAACGAGACGGCGATCGGCGATTTCCGCACCTATGCCAAGCTCTCCCCGCCGCTGCGGCGGGAGGCGGACCGGCTGGCGGTGGTCGCCGCCCTGGCGGATGGCACGATCGACGCCATCGCCTCCGACCACCAGCCGGCGGACCCGGACGACAAGCGCCTGCCCTTCGCCCAGGCCTCGGCCGGCGGCACGGGGCTGGCCACCCTGCTCGGCATCACCCTGGCGCGGGTGCATGGCGGCGATCTTTCTCTGGGTGCCGCCCTGGCGCTGCTGACCTGCCGCCCGGCCGATCTGCTCGGCCTGCCGGTCGGCCGGCTGGAGCGCGGCGCGCCGGCCGACCTGGTGCTGTTCCACCCGGAGCGCGCCTGGAAGGTCGAATCCGGCAAGCTGCCCGGCAAGGCGCAGAACTCGCCCTTCGACGGGCGGGCGCTGGAGGGCAAGGTGCTCGGCACCTGGAAGGCCGGCCGGCGGGTGTTCGGCGCATGATGCTGCTGCTGGCGGCCCTGCTGGGCTATCTCTCCGGCTCGGTGCCCTACGGGCTGCTGCTGACCCGCGCCGCCGGGCTCGGCGACATCCGCCAGATCGGCAGCGGCAATATCGGCGCCACCAATGTGCTGCGCACCGGCAACAAGAAGGTGGCGGCGGCGACGCTGCTGCTGGACGCGCTGAAGGGCGTGGTGCCGGTGCTGCTGCTGGGCGCGCTGTGGGGGCGGGAGGCCGGGCTGGTCGCGGGTCTCGCCGCGCTGGTCGGCCATCTCTTCCCCGTCTGGCTGGGCTTCAAGGGCGGCAAAGGTGTGGCCACCGGCGCCGGCGTGCTGCTGGCCGCCGCCTGGTGGGTCGGGCTGGTCTGCGCCGTGATCTGGCTGGTGATGGCCAAGGTGACGCGCATCTCCTCCGCCTCGGCGCTCACCGCCTGCGCCGCGGCGCCGGTCGTCGCTCTCCTCTCGGGTGATTTTCTGCTGGCCGGTTTCGCCTTGGTGCTGGCGCTGCTGATCATCGCCCGGCATCATGAGAACATCCGCCGCCTGATGGCCGGCACCGAACCGAGGATCGGCGAGAAGACAAGGTGAAGCCAAGGGCGGCGCTGTCGCTTCTGCGCCTGGCGCGGACGGAGGGGATCGGCCCCCTCACCTTCCGCCGCCTGCTGGAGCGGCATGGCACCGCCGAGGCCGCTCTGGATGCCCTGCCCTCGCTGCCGCAGCGCGGCTTCAGCCTCGTCCCGCCCCCCGCCGACGCCATCCACCGCGAGATGGAGGAGGTGGCGGGCATGGGCGGGGCTTTCCTCTTCCTGGGCGACGACGATTATCCCCCCCTGCTGGCCGAACTGCCCAGCGCGCCCCCCGCCCTGGCCTGCATCGGCGACACGGAGCTTCTCGGCCAGCCGCAGGTGGCGCTGGTCGGCGCCCGCAACGCCTCCGCGCTCGGCCTTCGCATGGCGGAGGAACTGGCCGAGGGGCTGGCCGAATCCGGGCTGGTGGTCACCTCCGGCCTGGCGCGCGGGGTGGATGGGGCGGCGCATCGCGGCGCGCTGCGCACCGGGGCGACCATCGCCGTCATCCCCGGCGGGCTGGACCGCGCCTACCCGCCCGAGCATGCCGAGCTGCAATCCCTGATCGCCGAGCGCGGGCTGGTGGTGGCCGAGGCACCGCTCGGCACCGCGCCCATCGCCCGGCATTTCCCGCGCCGCAACCGCATCATCGCCGGGCTCAGCCTGGGCGTGGTGGTGGTCGAGGCCGGGCTGCGCTCCGGCACGCTGATGACGGCGCGCCTGGCGCTGGAGGCCGGGCGGGAGGTCTATGCGGTGCCGGGCAGCCCGCTCGACCCGCGCTGCGCCGGCTCCAACGACCTGCTGCGCCATGGCGCGCAGCTGACCGAGCGGGCGCGGGACGTGCTCGACACCCTGCCAAGCGCGCCGCGCCGGACAGCGGGCGCGGCGCGGCGCCCGGCGCCGGTGGAGGCCGCCCTCCCCCTCGCCTCGCCCCTGGACGAGGCCGGACAACTGCTTGATCTGATAGGCAGTTCTCCGGTTGTGGTTGACGAGCTGTTGCGACGCTGCCACCTCTCTGCCGCTGCGGTGCAGGCGCTCCTGCTCGATCTGGAGCTGGAAGGGCGGATCCAGGCCCTCCCAGGCAACCGCGTGGTCCGCAGCGGATTACGGTAAAGACACCGCCAGGCCGCAATGCCCGCAGGCGACAAGAGAGAGCGCACCGCACCCGCCATGACCGACGTCGTCGTCGTCGAATCGCCGGCCAAGGCGAAGACCATCAACAAGTATCTGGGGCAGGATTTCACCGTCCTCGCCAGCTTCGGCCATGTGCGCGACCTGCCGCCCAAGGATGGCAGCGTCCGCCCCGAGGAAGACTTCGCGATGGATTGGAGCTCCGAGGACCGGGGCGAGAAGCAGGTCGCCGCCATCGCCAAGGCGCTGCGCGGCGCGCGCAACCTCTACCTCGCCACCGACCCGGATCGCGAGGGCGAGGCGATCTCCTGGCACGTCCAGGAGATGCTGCGCCAGAAGGGCGTGCTGAAGGGGGTGCAGGTCCACCGCATCACCTTCAACGAGATCACCAAGCGCGCCGTGCAGCACGCGCTGGCGCATCCGCGCGAGCTGGATACGCCGCTGATCGAGGCCTACCTGGCCCGCCGCGCGCTGGACTACCTGGTGGGCTTCACCCTCTCCCCCGTGCTGTGGCGCAAGCTGCCGGGCAGCCGCTCGGCGGGGCGCGTGCAGTCGGTCGCGCTGCGGCTGATCTGCGAGCGCGAGGCGGAGATCGAGGTCTTCAAGGCGCGCGAATACTGGACGGTCGAGGGGCGTTTCCTCACCGCCGACGCCGCCCCCTTCTCCGCCCGGCTGACGCATCTGGAGGGCAGGAAGCTCGACCAGTTCGACCTGCCGGACGAGGCCAGCGCGATGCGCGCCAAGGCCGCGGTGGAGGCCGGGCGCTTCAGCATCGCCAGCGTCGAGAAGAAGCGCAGCCGGCGCAACCCGCCGCCGCCCTTCACCACCTCGACCCTGCAGCAGGAGGCCTCGCGCAAGCTCGGCTTCGGCGCGCAGCAGACCATGCGCCTGGCGCAGCAGCTCTACGAGGGCGCCGAGATCCAGGGCGAGACGGTCGGCCTGATCACCTATATGCGGACCGATGGCGTGCAGATGGCGCGGGAGGCGATGTTCGCCATCCGCGACCATGTGAAGGAGAGCTTCGGCCCCGACTACATCCCGGCCGCGCCGCGCGAATATTCCTCCAAGGCCAAGAACGCGCAGGAGGCGCATGAGGCGATCCGCCCGACCGACGTGACCCGCACGCCGGAGCAGATGGCCCGCTTCCTGAACCCCGAGCAGCGCCGGCTCTACGAGCTGGTCTGGAAGCGCGCCGTCGCCAGCCAGATGCAGTCGGCCGAGCTGGACCAGACCGTGGTCGACCTGGCCGACGAGGCCGGCCGCACCCGGCTGCGCGCCAATGGCAGCGTCATCGCCTTCGACGGCTTCCTGAAGCTCTACCGCGAGGATGTGGACGACGCCCCGGCCGGCGCCAGCGCCGGCGAGGAGGAGGACACCCGCACCCTGCCGCCGATGCGGGAGAAGGACCCGGCGAAGCTCTCCGCCGCCCAGGCCGACCAGCACTTCACCCAGCCGCCGCCGCGCTATTCCGAAGCGAGCCTGGTCAAGAAGATGGAGGAGCTCGGCATCGGCCGCCCCTCCACCTATGCCTCCATCCTGCAGACGCTGCAGGACCGCGACTATGTGGCGCTGGACAAGCGGCGCTTCGTGCCGGAGGACCGTGGCCGTCTGGTCACCGCCTTCCTGGTCAATTTCTTCGAGCGCTACGTCAACACCGGCTTCACCGCGACGCTGGAGGAGCAGCTCGACGACATCTCCGGCGGCCGCGCCGAGTGGCGCGAGGTGATGCGGCAGTTCTGGCGCGACTTCAACGCCGCCATCGCCGCCACCAAGGACCTCACCATCAGCGAGGTCATCGACGCGCTGGACGAGGAGCTGGGGCCGCATTTCTTCCCCACCCCGGCCGATGGCGGCGACCCGCGCGCCTGCCCGGCCTGCGGCAATGGGCGGCTCGGCCTGCGGCTAGGGCGCAATGGCGCCTTCATCGGCTGCTCCAACTACCCGGAATGCCGCCACACCCGCCCGCTCTCAGTCTCGGGCGCCGAGGCCGAGCAGGAGGGCGCGCTGGCCGGCGGCATGAAGGAGCTGGGCCCCGATCCGGTGACCGGCGCGCCGGTGACCCTGCGCCGCGGCCCCTATGGCCTTTATGTCCAGCTCGGCGAGGCCGGGACGGACGCCAAGGGCAAGCCCACCAAGCCGAAGCGGGCCAGCCTGGCACGGGGCATGGACCCGGATTCGCTCGACCTCGACCGAGCGCTGGCGCTGCTGGCCCTGCCGCGCATCGTGGGCGTGCATCCGGAATCGGGGGAGGAGATCTCGGCCGCCATCGGCCGCTTCGGCCCCTATGTGAAGATGGGCAGCATCTACAAGTCGCTGGACAAGGATGACGACGTGCTGACCGTCGGCATCAACCGCGCCGTGGCGCTGCTGGCGGATGCCAAGGCGAAGCTGCGCAGCATGGGCCCGCATCCGAAGGATGGCGAGCCGGTGGAGATCAAGCGCGGCCGCTTCGGCCCCTATGCCCAGCATGCCGGCATGGTCGCCAGCCTGCCGCGCAACCTGACCATGGAGGAGATCACCCTGGAGCAGGCGGTGCAGCTGCTGGCCGAGAAGGGCAAGAAGCTGCCGCCGCTCGGCGCCAAGAAGGGCGCCGCCAAGGGCAAGGCGCGCACCGCCAAGGCCGCCGCCCCGGCGGCCGAGGGCACCGAGCCGGCGGCCAAGCCGGCGCGCAAGGCCCCCGCCAAGGCGGTCACCAAGGCCGCCACGACCAAGACGGCTAAGACGGCCAAGAGCGCCACGGCCAAGCCGAAGGCAGCGGCCAAGGTCAAGGCGCCCGCCAAGGCGAAGGCGTAAGGGTGGCCGGGGACACGCCCCCGGCCCCTCTGCCCTCGCGTGACGCGCTGCGGCGCTTCCTGCGGGAGGCGCCGGGCCGTGTCGGCAAGACCGAGATCTCCCGCCATTTCGGCCTGGGCACCGAGCAGCGCCCGGCGCTGCGCGCGCTGCTGAGGGAACTGGAGCAGGAGGGCACCCTGCTGCGCGACACCGGCCGGCAGGTCCGGCACAGCACCCTGCTGCCGGAGATGGCGCCGGTGGAGGTGTTCGGCACCGATCCGGATGGCGAGCCGCTGGCGCGGCCGCTGGACTGGCGCGGCGAGGGCCGCCCGCCCCTGGTGCATATGCGGCCCGAGCGCCCCGGCCAGCCGGCGCTCGCCCCCGGCGACCGGGTGATGGCGCGGCTGAAGCCGATCGGTCCCTTCCGCTATGAGGGGCGCACCTTCAAGCGCCTCGGCCGATCCGAGACGGCGCGCATCCTGGGTGTCTACCAGGAGGGCCGGCTGCAGCCGACCGACCGCCGCCAGAAGGCCGAGTGGAGCGTGGCGCCCGAGGATGCCGCCGGCGCCGAGCCGGGCGAACTGGTGCTGGCCGAGCCCCTGCCCGGCCGCCCCTTCGGCCTGAGCCCTGCCCGCATCGTCGAGCGGCTGGGACCGATGGAGGCCGCCGGTGCCGTTTCCATCCTCTGCATCCACGCCCACCGCATCCCGGATGCCTTCCCGCCCGAGGCCGTGGCAGAGGCCGAGGCCGCCGCCCCGGTCGGGCTGGCGGGGCGGGAGGATCTGCGCGCCCTGCGCCTGGTCACCATTGATGGCGAGGATGCGCGGGATTTCGACGATGCCGTCTGGGCCGCGCCGGAAGAGGCCGGCTGGCGCGTGGTGGTCGCCATCGCCGATGTGGCGCACTACGTCCGCCCCGGCAGCGCGCTGGACCGCGCCGCCTGGGGCCGGGGCAACAGCGTCTACTTCCCCGACCGTGTCGTGCCGATGCTGCCCGAGGCGCTGTCCAACGGGCTGTGCAGCCTGCGCCCGGACGAGGAGCGCGGCTGCCTCTTCGTCGAGATGCGCTTCGATGCCCACGGACAAAAACTCGGCCACCGCTTCGGCCGCGGGCTGATGCGCTCGCTGGCCCGGCTGACCTATGAGCAGGTGCAGGCGGCGCGCGACCACGGCGCCCCGTCCGAGCTGCCCGGCGGGGAGATCGCGAATCTCTACGGTGCCTTCGCCGCCCTGCACGCCGCGCGGCAGAAACGCGGCACGCTGGACCTCGACCTGCCGGAGCGGCGCGTGCTGCTCGACCCCGATGGCCAGCTGCGCGACGTGCTGCCGCGCCAGCGCCTCGATTCCCATCGGCTGATCGAGGAGTTCATGGTCGCCGCCAATGTCTGCGCGGCGGAGGAGCTGGAGCGGCTGGCCCAGCCCCTGCTCTACCGCGTGCATGACCGACCCTCCGACGCCAAGCTGGAGGGGCTGCGGCAATTCCTCGATTCCTTCGATCTCGACCTGCCGGCGGCGGGGGAGCTGCGGCCGATCCACTTCGCCCGCCTGCTGGAGCGCATGGAAGGCCGGCCGGAGGCGCGGCTGCTGCACGAGACGGTGCTGCGCGCCCAGTCCCAGGCCGCCTATGCGCCCGAGAATATCGGCCATTTCGGCCTGGCCCTGGCGCGCTACGCGCATTTCACCAGCCCGATCCGCCGCTACGCCGATCTGGTCGTGCACCGGGCGCTGATCCGCGGCCTGAAGCTCGGCCCGGACGGGCTGACCCCGGAGGAGATCGCCCGCCTGCCCGACACCGGCGAGCACATCACCCGCACCGAGCGCCGCGCCGCGGCGGCCGAGCGCGAGGCGGTGGAGCGCTACCTGACGCTGCACATGGCGTCCCGCGTCGGCAGCATGTTCGCTGCGCGCATTTCGGGGGTGACACGCTTCGGTCTGTTCGTCACGGTTGAGGAGAATGGCGCGGGCGGTCTCGTGCCATTGTCATCCCTGCCGGACGATCAATGGATTTTCGAGGAAGCCGAAAGACGGCTTTCCGGTCGCTACACGCGCCTTGCCTTCACCCTGGGGCAGGAGGTGGAGCTGCGCCTGGCCGACGCCATGCCGCTGACGGGCGGCCTGGTCTTCGAGTTGCTGCAGGGCGCGCCGCCGCCGGGCGCGCGGCGCAGCCGGGTGCGCATCGCGCCCGGCAAGGGCAAGGGCACAGCCAAGGGGGCCGCGACCGCCGGCGCGGCAGCACGG
>NZ_GG770777.1:441521-449685 GCF_000164635.1 Pseudoroseomonas cervicalis ATCC 49957
CGCGGCGCCTGCCCGCCGGCCGAGGGGCGCGAGCCGGACCTGCAGGCGGCCCGCGCGCTGCTCGACAATCCCGGCGCCTACAGGGCCGCCCTGCCCCGCTGACAGGGACTTTGCGCCACCTTTCCCTTGACTGAGCGGCCCAGATGGCTAGGTTGCGGCCTCTCGCGTCGCACCCGGGTGCGCGGCCTTCTGCCGCCAGGCTTGGGGTGCCCGTCGGCGCCCACGGAAGAATGTCATGGCCAAGTCGAACACGATTCTGATCAAGCTCGTCAGCACCGCTGACACCGGGTACTTCTATGTGACCAAGAAGAACACCCGGAACACGACCGGCAAGCTCGAGATGCGCAAGTACGACCCCGTCGCGCGCAAGCATGTCGCGTTCCGCGAATCCAAGATCAAGTAAGGGGTCGCGCCGGGCACGGCGCACCGCCTGAACGCCGAAGGCCGCCCCGCAAGGGCGGCCTTCTGCTTTTGTGGATCGGCCCGATTTTCGGATCGCGCCGGACGGCGACGTCCGGCGGCGACATCAGGCGGTGTCGCCCTGCGGCGGCCAGTCCGCGCTGCCCGCCAGCTCGATCCGGTTGCGGCCATTCGCCTTGGCCCGGTAGAGCGCGGCATCCGCCGCCGCCATCAGCCGCGGCAGCGCCTCGCCCCCCTTGGCCAGCGCCACGCCGATGCTGGCGGTGATGCCGAGCCGCCGCTCCGGGCTGACCGGCACCGGGTTCTCCGCCATGGACAGGCGCAGCCGGTCGGCGATCTGCATCGCCTCCTCCTGCGTGGCCGCGGCCATGGCGACGACGAATTCCTCGCCGCCGAAGCGCGCCACCACATCGACATCGCGCAGATGCCGCTTCATCCGCGCCGCCACCTCGCGCAGCACGATGTCGCCGACGCCATGGCCGTAGGTGTCGTTCACCGCCTTGAAGCGGTCCACATCCAGCATCAGCAGCGCCGCCGGTCCGTTGCGCAGCAGGCCCTCCAGATGGCGGATGATGTAGCGGCGGTTGCGCAGCCCGGTCAGGCTGTCGGTCACCGCGAGTTCCAGCGAGCGGTCCAGCTCGGCGCGCAGCCGCTCCTGGTAGCGGCGGCGGCGCAGCTGGTTGCGCACCCGGGCGCGCAGCTCGTTCGGATCGACCGGGCGCAGCACATGGTCGTTGGCGCCCAGCTCGAAGCCGCGCAGCACCAGGCCGTGCTGGTCGGCATCGGCGATCAGCAGCACCGGCAGGTCGCGCGTCGCCGCCTGGGCGCGCAGCCGTGAGGCCAGGCGCAGACCCTCGCCGCCATCCAGCGACAGGCTGAGCAGCGCCAGGTCGAACGCGCCCTCGGACAGCGCCTGCCAGGCCTGCGTCGCGGTCCCGGTCAGCCGCAGGGTCACTCCATCCACCGCCAGCACGCCGGTCAGCAGCTCGGCCTCGTTCACATCCTCGGTCGCCAGCAGGATGCTGGCGCCGGCGATCTGCTCGGAGGGCGGCGGCAGCGGCTCGAAGCCGAGGTCGAGCGCCGTCTCGGCGCGCAGGCGGAAGGCGTCCAGCACCTGCTTCACCCGCAGCAGGGCGCGCAGCCGGGCGAACAGGGTGGAATGGTCGACCGGCTTGGAGAGGAAATCATCCGCCCCCGCCTCCAGCCCGCGCACCCGCTCGCTGGCATCGACCAGGGCCGTGACCATGACCACCGGGATATGCGCCGTGGCCGTGCTGGCCTTCAGCCGCCGGCAGACCTCGTAGCCATCCATCCCCGGCATCATCACGTCGAGGAGGATGATGTCGGGCATCCAGTCCTCCGCGCGGCTCAGCGCCTCGGGGCCGGAGGAAGCCAGGGCGACCTCGTAATATTCGGCATTCAGCCGCGCCTCCAGCAACCGGAGATTGGCGGCGATATCATCGACGACCAGAATCCGCGCACTCATGCCAGCTCGTTCTCTCTCCGCTGGGGCCCCATCACATGGCCGAGCCGCAGCGTTTTGCTGGGCGTGTTGCACTGAAAGAGGTCGGAACCGCAGACCAGCAGCCGAGGCATCCCGCCCCGGCGGGCAGCGCGCCCGAGGCATCCGGAGATCGCCGCCGACACTCTAACATTGTCGCGAGAATAGCATAGCGGCCCGCATTCACCACCGCGCCGCCGGGACAGGTCAGCCTGGCGTCAGGAGCTGGCGGATCACGGCGGCATAGAGGCGTGACAGGGCGCGTAGCTCCTCGACAGGGGTGCATTCGTCGGCCTTGTGCATGGTGGCGCCGACGGCGCCCAGCTCGGCCACCGGGCAGTGGCGGGTGATGAAGCGCGCATCCGAGGTGCCGCCGCCGGTGTCGAGGCGCGGCTCCACCCCGGCGGCCTCGGCCACGGCGCGGCGCAGCGCCGCCACGAAGGGTCCTGGCTGGGTCAGGAAGCTCTCGCCGGAGCAGCTGGTCTCCAGCGTGTAGCGCGCCTCCTCCGCCCGCAGGGCGGCGTGCAGCATGGCGGTCAGGCTGGCGCTGCTGTGCAGATCGTTGAAGCGGATGTTCAGCTGGGCGCGCGCCGTGCCGGGAATGACGTTGGTCGCCGGGTTGCCGACATCGAAGCTGGTCACCTGCAGCGTCGAGGGCTCGAACCATTCGCTGCCGGAATCGAGCGGCTGCGCGGTCAGCCGGTGCAGCACCCGCACCAGCCGGTGCACCGGGTTGTCGGCGCGCTGCGGATAGGCGGCGTGGCCCTGCACGCCCTGCACGGTGATGGCGGCGTTCAGGCTGCCGCGGCGGCCGATCTTGATGGTGTCGCCCAGCACCGCCTTGCTGGTGGGCTCGCCCACCACGCAGAGATCCGGCGTGTGGCCGTGCTCCGCCATCCACTCCAGCACCTTGACGGTGCCGTGCTCGGCCGGGCCTTCCTCGTCCCCGGTGATCAGCAGCGACAGGCTGCCCGGCAGGTCGGCCGGCAGGCTGGCGATGGCGGCGACCCAGGCGGCGATGCCGCCCTTCATGTCGGTCGCGCCCCGGCCCATCACCAGCCCGTCGCGCAGCTCGGCGCCGAAGGGATCGGTGCTCCACAGCGCGGGGTCGCCGGGCGGCACCACATCGGTATGCCCGGCGAAGCAGAGATGCGGCGCGCCGCTGCCGCGCCGGGCGAAGAGATTCTCCACCTCCTGCCCCGGCGGGCCGAAGACCAGCCGGGTGCAGGTGAAGCCGAGCGGCCGCAGCGCCGCCTCCAGGACACCCAGCGCGCCGCCCTCGGCGGGCGTCACGCTCGGGCAGCGGATCAGATCCTGCAGCAGCGGCAGCGGGTCCATGGGCCTGGCCTCAGTCGCGCAGCAGCTCGTTGATCGAGGTCTTGCTGCGGGTCTGCGCGTCCACCCGCTTGACGATGACGGCGCAGTAGAGGCCGGGGCCCTGGCTGCCATCCGGCAGCGCCTTGCCCGGCAGGCTGCCCGGCACCACCACCGAATAGGGCGGCACCTGGCCCATGAAGACCTCACCCGTGGCGCGGTCGACGATCTTGGTCGAGGCGCCGAGGAACACGCCCATCGACAGCACCGAGCCCTCGCCGACGATGACGCCCTCGGCCACCTCGGAGCGGGCGCCGACGAAGCAATTGTCGCCGATCACCACCGGATTGGCCTGCAGCGGCTCCAGCACGCCGCCGATGCCGGCGCCGCCGGAGATGTGGCAGTTCTTGCCGATCTGGGCGCAGGAGCCGATCGTCGCCCAGGTGTCGACCATCGTGTTCTCGTCGACATAGGCGCCGAGATTGACGAAGGAGGGCATCAGCACCACGCCCTTGCCGATGAAGGCGGAGCGGCGCACCACGGCGCCCGGCACGGCGCGGAAGCCGGCCTCGCGGAAGCGGTTCTCGCCCCAGTCGGCGAACTTCAGCGGCACCTTGTCATAGGCGCCGAAGCCGGTCGGCATGACCTTGGAATCTTCCAGGCGGAAGGAGAGCAGCACCGCCTGCTTCAGCCACTGGTTGACCTTCCAGCCGCCCTGCCCGTCCGGCTCCGCCACGCGGGCGCGGCCGGAATCGAGCAGTTCCAACGCGCTCTCGATGGCCTCGCGCTCGGCGCCGCGCGTGGCGGGCGAAAGCTCGGCGCGGCGTTCCCACAGCGCTGCGATGGTGGCGGCAAGGTCCATGGCTGTTCGTCCCGCGTCGGAGGAGAAGGGTCGCGCGAGTATCGGGGTGGCCGCCGGCCCTGTCAACGCTGGCGGCGGCCTCAGGCGGGCGGCGCGGCGACAGGGCCGCGCCGCCCGGCGCCTCAGGGCACGATCAGCGTGCCGGCGCCGCCATCGGTGAACAGCTCGATCAGCACGGCGTGCGGCACGCGGCCATCGACGATGACGGCGCCCTTCACTCCCTGCTCGATGGCGTAGATGCAGGTCTCGATCTTCGGGATCATGCCGCCGGAGATCCAGCCCTCGGCGATGCCGGCCTTGGCGCGGGCCACCGTCATCTCCGGGATCAGCCGCTTCTCGGCATCCAGCACGCCGGGCACGTCGGTCAGCATCAGCAGGCGGGAGGCGCTGAGCGCGCCGGCGATGGCGCCGGCGGCCGTGTCGGCATTGATGTTGTAGGTCTGGCCATCGGCGCCGACGCCGACCGGCGCCACCACCGGCACGATGTCGGCGGCGATCAGCAGCTCCAGCACCTGCGGGTCGACCTGCTCCGGCTCGCCGACGAAGCCGAGGTCGAGCACCTTCTCGATGTTGCTCTCCGGGTCGCGATAGCTGCGGGTCAGCTTGCGGGCGCGGATCAGCCCGCCATCCTTGCCGGAAATGCCCACCGAGATGGCGCCGGCACGGGTGATGCAGTCGGAGACCTGTTTGTTGACGGTGCCGGAGAGCACCATCTCCACCACATCCACCACCGCGGCGTCGGTGACGCGCAGCCCGTTGACGAAGGTGGACTGCACATTCAGCCGCTTCAGCATGGCGTTGATCTGCGGCCCGCCGCCATGCACCACGACGGGGTTCACCCCCATCTGCTCCAGCAGCGCGATGTCGCGGCCGAAGCGCGCGGCGGCTTCCTCCTCGCCCATGGCGTGGCCGCCATACTTCACGACCACGATCTGGTCGTCATATCGCTTCAGGAAGGGCAGCGAACCGGCGAGGATTTCCATCTGGTTGCGCGCGTCGTCGGTCATGACCTTGCCTTGTCCGGTCCCGTGTGGCGCTCGCCATAGGGAAGCATGGCAGGGGGGTCAAGCCGGGGCGCCGGCCATGGCGGCGTCAGAGCTGCCAACCCGGCGGCGGCGGCCCGTGGCGCGGCGGGCCCCAAAGCCAGACAGCGTCGCCGTGAAGATCGGATTCCGCCGCGGCGCTTCCCCCCATGACTCTTAAATGTTAATAACTTATAAGAATTTCTTACCACGACTTCGGAGGTGTTCCGCATGCGCATCGTCCTGCTCCCTGCCCTGCTGCTGCTCGGCACCGCGCCGGCGGCGCTGGCCACCGACCTCTCCGCCAGCCTGGGCGAGAATTACCGGCGCCTGGAGGGCCGCACCGATCTGGGGCCGGTGGACCTCTCGGCGGGCTGGACCAGCCGCAACGGGCGCGGCGATGTGGTGGATCTCGGCGTCGGCCCCTCCATCGGAGTCGGGCCGCTGACCGTGGGAGTGCAGGCCAAGGGGATCTACACCCGCTCGCCGCAGGGCGATGGCGAGGTCGGCGCCGGGCTGGGCGCCTCGGCCTCGGTCGGGCTGGTGCCGGGGCTGCTCTCGGCGGGGGTGGATGCCAGCTACGCGCCGGGCGAGCTGGCCAGCGGCGACCGCGGCGATTACCGCTCGGCCTCGGCGCGGCTCACGGCCCATGTGCTGCCCTTCCTGTCGGTGCAGGGCGGCTACCGGATCGAGCGGATGGAGACGCGCGGCGGCGGCGAGGCCGACCTCGCCAAGGGCTTCTTCGTCGGCGGCGCGCTGCGCTTCTGAAGTTCGAACCGCCCCGGGGGTCGCCCCGGGGCGGCAGGCCTCAGGCCGGCTCGGCCAGGGCGGTCAGCTCGGCACGCAGCTCGGGGATGCCGGCCCCGGTCTCGCTGCTGGTGGTGATCACCAGCGGATGCGCGGCGGTGTGCTGCTTGACCAGCGCCGCCGCCTCCTCCTGCCGCTGCTTCAGCCAATAGGGCTTGGCGCTGTCGGCCTTGGTCAGCACGATCTGGAAATTGACCGCGGCGTTGTTCAGCAGCTCCATGGCGGCGCGGTCGCTGGCCTTGGTCTCGATCCGCGCATCCAGCAGCAGCACCACGCGGCGCAGCACCGGCCGGCCGCGCAGGAACTCGAACATCAGCCCCTGCCAATCCTCCTTCACGCTCTTGGAGGCCTGGGCATAGCCATAGCCCGGCATGTCCACGAGGGCGAGGCGCCCGCCCAGGTCGAAGAAGTTCAGCTGCTTCGTCCGGCCCGGGGTGGAGGAGACGCGCGCCAGGCTGTTCTGCCCGGTCAGCGCGTTCACCAGCGAGGATTTTCCCACATTCGAGCGGCCGCAGAAGGCCACCTCCGGCAGCCGCGCCTCGGGCAGCTGGTCCAGCCGCTGGGCCGCGAAGTAGAACTGGCAGGGGCGGCAGAACAGCAGCCGCCCCTGCTCGATCAGTTCGGCGCGCTCGGCCTCGTCGCGCGCCTCCAGAAGACCGCCGCTCACCCCTTGGCCTTCGCGCCGGCCTTGGCCAGCGCCTTCTCCTGGCGCCGCACCTCGCGCTCATGCCGCATGATGTACCACTGCTGGGCCACCGAGAGCAGGTTGTTCCAGGACCAGTAGATCACCAGGCCGGCCGGGAAGCTGGCCAGCATGAAGGTGAAGATGATCGGCATCCAGGTGAAGATCTTGGCCTGGATCGGGTCGGCCGGCGCCGGGTTCAGCTTCTGCTGCACGAACATCGTGACGCCCATGATGATCGCCCAGACCGGCATGTGCAGCAGCGCCGGCGGGTCCCACGGGATCAGCCCGAACAGGTTGAACAGGTTGGTGGGGTCGGGCGCCGAGAGGTCGCGGATCCAGCCGAAGAACGGCGCGTGCCGCATCTCGATGGTGACGAACAGCACCTTGTAGAGCGCGAAAAAGACCGGGATCTGGATCAGGATCGGCAGGCAGCCCGAGGCCGGGTTGACCTTCTCCGACCGGTACAGCGCCATCATCTCCGACTGGGCCTTGGCCGGGTCGTCCTTGTAGCGCTCGCGGATCTCCTGCATCTTCGGCGTCAGCACCTTCATCCGCGCCATCGACTTGTAGGCCTTGTTGGCCAGCGGGAAGAAGGCCAGCTTCAGCGCCACGGTGAAGACCAGGATGGCGATGCCGAAATTGCCGAACAGCTTGAACAGGTAGTCCAGCGCGTAGAAGAACGGCTTGGTCAGGAAGTAGAACCAGCCGAAGTCGATCGCCTTGTCGAAATCCGTGATGCCCAGATTGTCGCGGTAGGCGTCGAGCAGATGCACTTCCTTGGCGCCGGCGAAGAGGCGCGTGGCGATGCTGCCGGTGGCCCCGGAGGCGACGGTCTGCGGCTGCGGGGTGGCGAAATCGACCTGCCAGCGATCCTCGCCATTCTCCGCCACATGGCGCCAGGCGGCGCGCAGCGGCTGGGCGGCGTCGACGGGGGCGATGGCGGCCAGCCAGTACTTGTCGGTGAAGCCGGCCCAGCCGCCGCTGGTCTCCTGCTCCAGCGCCACGCCGCGGGTGCGCGCGCCGTCATCCTTGGCGGATTTGTAGGTCAGCTCGTTCAGGCGGCCGTTCAGCACGCCGACGAAGCCCTCATGCAGGATGTAGAAGCCGGCCACATGCGGCGTGCGCTCGCGGCGGACGCGGCTCCAGGGCAGCACCAGCACCGGGTCGGCGGCGCTGTTGATGACGCGCTGCTCGGCCTGGAACATGTAGTTGCGGTCCAGGCTCAGCACGATCTGGAAGGTCTGGCCCTGGCCGTTCTCCCAGGAGAGCGTGACCGGGCTGTCGGGGCCGAGCGGGCCGCCGCTGGCGGTCCAGTCGGTCTCGTTGTCCGGCACGCGGGTGCGGCCATCGGCGGACGACCAGCCCCACTGGGCGAAATAGGGCTGCAGTTCCTCGCGCGGGGCGAACATGCGCACCAGCGGCGAGGAGGCGGCCGTCGTCTCGCGGTAATCCTTCAGCACCAGATCGTCGAGCCGGGCGCCGCGCAGCAGGAGGCTGCCGGAGACGCGCGGGCTCTCCACCCGCAGCCGCTGCGGCGGCGGGCGGTTGGCCTG
>NZ_GG770777.1:450347-471060 GCF_000164635.1 Pseudoroseomonas cervicalis ATCC 49957
GCTGGCCGCCGCGCACCGCGCCGCGGCGCTGCGCGGCAGCGCGCTCGGCATCCGCTCGGAAGGGGCGGACATCGACTGGCCGGCGCTGCGCCGCCATGTCCGGGAGAGCGAAGCGGCGGCGCTGGCCGCCGAATCGGCGGCGCGCCCGCGCGGCGAGGGCATCACCCTGGTCCAGGCCAGCGCGCATTTCACCGCCCCCGACCGGATCGAGGCGGCAGGCCGCATCCACCGCTTCCGCCGCGCCGTCATCGCCGCCGGGCGTGCCCCCGTGGTGCCGGATCTGCCCGGCCTGGTCGGCCTGCCCTGGCTGACGCGCGAGACGCTGCTGGCGCTCGACACCCCGCCGCGCCACCTGCTGGTGCTGGGCGGCGGCGCCACCGGCGTCGAGATGGCGCAGGCGCATGCCCGACTCGGCTGCAGGGTGACGCTGGTCGAGGCGGCGCCCAACATCCTGGCCGACGAAGAGCCGGAGCTGCGCCTGACGCTGCGCGAGGCGCTGCGCCAGGACGGGGTGGAGATCCTGGAGAACAGCCGCGCCATGGCGCTGGAGCCGGCGCCGGAGGGGCTGGCGCTGGTGCTGGAGGGCGGGGCGCGGCTCACCGGCTCGCACCTGCTGTTCGCCGTGGGGCACGCGCCGCGCCTGGCGCCGCTGGACCTGCCGGCCGCCAATGTGGCGGTGACACCGCGCGGCGTCGCCACCGGCCGCGACCTGCGCAGCACCAGCAACCGCCGCGTCTGGGCCGCCGGCGACATCGCCGACCCGCAGGGCATGGACCCGCGCCGCGCCGCCGCCGCCTCCGACCGGCACGCGGCGGTGCTGGCCCGCTCCCTGCTGTTCCGCCTGCCGGCGCGGCTGGACGATGCCGCGCTGCCGCGCCGCATCGGCACCGAGCCCGAGCTGGCGCAAATCGGGCTGACCGAGGCGGAGGCGCGCGCCGCCGGCCACACGCCGCGCATCCAGCGCCAGAGCCTGGCCGCCAGCCCCCGCGCCATCGCCGAGGGCGACACCGCCGGCCTGGCCAAGCTGGTGCTGGATGGGCAGGGAAGGCTGCTGGGCGCCGGGCTGCTCGGCCGTGGCGCCGGGGAGCTGGCGGCGCTGCTCGGGCTGATGATCGGGCACAAGCTGCCGCTCTCCGCCCTGGCCGAGCTGCCGCTCGCCCCGTCCAGCCGGGCCGAGGTGCTGCGCCAGGCCGCCGCCGCCCTCTATACGCCGCCATGGGCGGCGCCGATCATGCGACGACTGGCGGGGTGGGCCATCCGCCTGCCCTGAGCCGCCGCAGCATCCCGCGCGGAAAACGCCGCGCAGAGCAAATGGAGTGCCTCGCATGGAACAGAGTCTCGCCGGCCGGACCGCCCTGGTCACCGGCTCCACCAGCGGCATCGGCCTTGGCATCGCCCGCCTGCTGGCGGCGGCCGGCGCCCGGGTCATGCTGAACGGCTTCGGCAAGCCCGAGGACATCGAGGCCGCCCGCCGCGCCGTGGCGGAGGCCGGCGACGGCAGCCTGCCGCCACACTCGGCCGCCGATTTGTCCAAGCCCGACCAGGTGCGCGCCATGTGCGCCGAGGCGGCGGAGACGCTCGGCCCGGTGGACATCCTGGTGAACAATGCCGGCATCCAGTTCACCAGCCCGGTCGAGGACTTCCCCGAGGAGAAGTGGGACGCCATCCTGGCCATCAACCTCTCGGCCAATTTCCACGCCAGCAAGGCGGTGCTGCCGGGCATGCGGGCGCGCAACTGGGGCCGCATCGTCAACATCGCCTCGGCGCATGGGCTGGTCGCCTCGCCGGAGAAGGTCGCCTATGTCACCGCCAAGCATGGCGTGGTCGGCATGACCAAGGTGATCGCGCTGGAGGTGGCGCAGACCGGCATCACCTGCAACGCCATCTGCCCCGGCTTCGTCCGCACCCCGCTGGCCGAGGCGCAGGTCGGCCCGCTGGCGCAGAAGCACGGCGTGTCCGAGGAAGCGGCGCTGAAGGACTATCTGCTGGCCAAGCAGCCCAGCAAGCGCTGGGTCGAGGTCGAGGAGGTGGCGCGCATGGCGCTCTATCTCTGCGGCCCGGGCAGCGGCGCGGTGAATGGCGCGGCGCTGTCGATCGATGGTGGCTGGGTGGCGGCCTGATCCGCCGCGCGCCGCGGCTGCCCCTGCGGCGTTAATCTTTCAGGAACAGGGAGATGGACGGTGAAGCTCAATGATGGTTTTCGGTTGGTCCTGCTCGGGATCCTGGCCCTGATGGGGCTGCTGATCGCCCGCAGCAACACGCCCGTGATCACAACCGAGCATATCGGCCTGGCCATCTTCCTGTTCGCGGTCGGCTATGGCCTGCTGCTGGTGAAGCGGCATTTCGACCGGACGCTGGGGTCTTGAGCGGCAATCCGAGCTGGAACCCCGAGCAGTATCTGCGCTTCGGCGATGAGCGGCTGCGCCCGGCCATCGACCTGATCGCGCGCCTGACCCTGCCGGCGGCGCGACGGGTGGCCGATCTCGGCTGCGGTGCCGGCAATGCCCTGCCCCTGCTGGCGGCGCGCTTCCCCGGTGCGCAGGTGCTGGGCGTCGATGGCTCGGCCGCCATGCTGGCCAAGGCGCGGGAGAATGGCTTCGAGACGCAGCAGGCCGATCTGGCCAAATGGGCGCCCGACGCGCCCTTCGACCTGATCTTCTCCAACGCCGCGCTGCACTGGCTGCCGGCGCATGAGACGCTGTTCCCGCGCCTGCTGCGGGCCCTGGCGCCGGGCGGCATGCTGGCGGTGCAGATCCCGGCCATGCACGCGGCGCCGCTGCGGGCCTTGCAGGATGGGCTGGCGGCCTCCTCCCGCTGGGCCACGCAACTGGGACAAATCCGCTCCGCCCCGCCGATCCTGGAGGCGGGCGCCTATTACGACCTGCTGCGGCCGCTGACCCGCTCGCTCGACCTCTGGTTCACCGAATACCTGCATGTGCTGCGGGGCGAGGAGCCGGTGGTGCAATGGGCCATGGGCAGCAGCCTGCGCCCCTATCTGGACGCGCTGCCCGAGGCGGAGCGCCCCGCCTTCCTGCACGACTATGCCGAGGCGCTGCGGCCGCACTATCCGCGGCAGGCGGATGGCAGCGTGCTGCTGCCCTTCCGCCGCTTTTTCCTGACTGCGGTTGTTTGATAAACAACGCCTTGCCGGGCACATCCGAGAAATGAAGAGAGCCTGTCCGGGGTGCCTGTGCCACCCCGGACAGGCTTCGCCTCACTCGGCAAGATGCAGCAGCAAGCCCTTCAGATAAGAGCTTTCCGGCAGCAGCGGATGCACCGGATGGTCGGGTCCGGCGCCCACCGTCGCCAGCAGCCGGGCCGGGCGGCGGGTGCGGCTGATGCCATGCGCCACCGCATCGGTGAATTCGCCCGGCGAGACGTGGTGCGAGCAGGAGGCAATGAAAAGAAAACCGCCCGGCGCCACCAGCCCGGCCGAGATGCGCGCCAGCTTGGCATAGGCCCGCATGGCGGCCGGATTGTCCTTGCGGGTCTTGGCGAAGGCCGGCGGGTCGGCCACCACAACGTCGAAGCGCTGCCCCTCGCCCAGCATGCGTTCCAGCGTCTCCAGCGCCTCGCCCTTCACCGCAGCGACACGCTCGCCGAAGCCGTGCCGCTGCGCCGTGTCCATGGCCAGCGCCAGGGCGTGCTCGCTGCGGTCCAGCAGGGTGACGTGCTTCGCCCCCGCCGCCGCCGCCAGCAGGCCGAAGCCGCCGGTGTGGCAGAAGGCATCCAGCATGGTCGCCCCCGGACAGAGCGCGGCGACACGGGCGCGGTTGTCGCGCTGGTCGAAGAACCAGCCGGTCTTCTGGCCGGAGAGCAGGTCGATCGAGAAATCCAGCCCGCCCTGCTGCACCCGCGCCGAGGCATCCTCGCCCAGCAGCAGCCGGCTCTCCTCCGGCAGGCCCTCGAGCTTGCGCACCGCGGCGTCGTTGCGGGCGACGATGGCGCAGGGCGAGATCAGATCCTGCAGCGCGGCCACCAGCAGCGGCGTCGCCAGTTCCATCCCCGCCGTGTTGGCCTGCAGCGCCAGCGTGTCGCCATAGCGGTCGATCACCAGGCCCGGCAGCCGGTCGGCCTCGGCATGCACCAGGCGGTAATAGGGGGCGCCGATGATCCGCTCGCGCAGGCCCAGGCACTCGGCCAGGCGCTGCCGGAAGAAGCGCTTGTCCAGGTTGATGCCCTGGTGCGGCGAGAGGAAGCGCGCCGCGATCAGGCTGTGCGGGTTGAACAGCCAGGTGCCGTGGCGCACCCCGTCATCGCCCTCCAGCCGCACCGGCGTGCCGGGCGGCAAGGCGCGGGCCTCCGGCGTCATGGCGATCTCGTTGGAGAAGGCCCAGGGGTGGCCGGCCTTCACCCGCCGGTCGCGGCCGGGCAGCAGGCGCAGGATCGGGCGCTGGTCGGGATGGTCGAGGGGGGCGGGGGCGGCATCGCTCATGCCGCACGCCTCTATGCGCTTCAGCCGCGCAGCGCCAGCACCACGCCGCTCAGGGTCAGCGCCATGGCCACGCCCTGGCGCCAGCCCAGCGGCTCGTCCAGCAGGGCGGCGCTGGCCAGCATGCCGATCATCGGCGTCAGCAGCGTGCCCATGGCGGCGGTGTTGGCGGTCAGCCGGCGCAGCGCGCCGAACCAGGTGACGTAGCAGAGCGAGAGCGGCACCACGGCCATGTAGAGCACACCGCCCCAGGCGACCGGCCCGGCGCCGCTCCAGACCGGGCGTTCCAGCAACAGGGCGCCGGCCAGGATGGGCAGGCTGCCGAGGCCCACCTGCCAGATCACCGCCGCCACCGGGTGCAGCCGCAGCGGCCGCTTCTTGCTCAGCACGGCGCCGAGCGCGAAGCACAGCGCCGCCAGCAGGACGAGCGCGACGCCGGGCAGCTTCTCCGCCCCCGCCTGCACGCCCTGGGCGCTGACCAGCACGCCGACACCGGAGAAGCCCAGCAGCAGCGCGCCGATGCGGGCGGCGCTGGGCTTCTCGCCCAGCACCGGCCAGGCCAGCAGCGCCGCCCAGACCGGCATGGTGTAGGCGACCAGCGCCGCCTCCCCGGCCGAGAGCCAGAGCAGGCCCAGCGTCGAGAACCCCATCCAGGCGGAGAAGTTCAGCAGGGCGGCCAGCAGCACCGCGCCACGCTCCCCGGCCGGCAGGGCGAGTGGCAGGCGGGCCAGCAGCGCGACGGCGGCCAGCAGCAGGAAGGCCAGCAGCCCGCCCAGGCCGCGCGCGGTGAGCGGCGGCAACTCCTGCAGCACCGCCTTCAGCACCGGCCAGGTCAGGCCCCAGCCGATCGCCGTCACCAGCAGGCAGGCGAAGCCGATCTGGCGCTGGCGGGCGACGGGGCCGCTGGCGGGCTCAGTCGAGATAGTCGGGTTCCTCCCGCGCCAGGATGCGCTTGCAGCTCTCCAGGTGCAGGCGGGCGCTCTCGCTGTCGCCGCTGCGCATCTGGTCATAGGTGCGCTGCGCCAGCTCGGCCGGCACCGGCTTCAGCGGGCGGCCGGTGGTGAGCGCCAGGCGCTGCACCTCGCAGGCGCGCTCCAGGTAGTAGAGGTCGTCCCAGGCCTCGGCGATGGTGGGGCCCACCACCATGACGCCATGGTTCTTCATGAAGACGATATCGGCCTCGCCCATGGCGTCGGCGATGCGGTCGCCCTCGGCCTCGTCCAGCGCCAGGCCGTTATAGTCCTCGTCCACCACGGTGCGGCCGTAGAATTTCAGCGCCGTCTGCCCGGCCCAGACCAGCGGCGGCCCCTCCAGCATGGAGAGCGCCGTGGCGTTGGGCATGTGGGTGTGGAAGGCGGCGCGGGCGCGCGGATGGCGCATATGCAGCCGGGCATGGATGTAGAAGGCGGTGGCCTCCGGCGTGCCCTCGCCCGCCACGACATTGCCCTGGAAGTCGCAGACCAGCAGGCGGGAGGCGGTGACCTCGGCGAAGGCCCAGCCATAGGGGTTGACCAGGAACAGGTCGTCCCGCCCCGGCACCATGGCGGAGAAATGGTTGCAGATGCCTTCCTGCAGGCCGAGCCGCGCCGCCATGCGGAAGCAGGCGGCGAGGTCGATGCGCGCCTGGCGCACCGAAGCGGCGTCGAGATCGGAATTGCGCAGGATGGCCGGCGTGCGCGGCGCGCCGAGGGCATGGGCCATGCGGGATCTCCTTCCGGGGTCGGACCCAGGCTTGCAGAGCGGCACCCGGGCGGCAAGATGGCCAAGCCTGCAAGCCAAGGGGAATTCGATGTCCGGCACCAATCAGCGGATCGACGCCAAGCGTCTCTGGGACAGCCTGATGAGCATGGCCGAGATCGGCGCCACGCCGAAGGGCGGCGTGAAGCGGCTGACGCTGACCGAGGTGGACAAGGCCGGCCGCGAGCGCTTTTCCCAATGGTGCGAGGCGCTGGGCCTGACCCTGCGGGTGGACGCCATCGGCAACATGTTCGCCCGGCGCGAGGGGCGCGACCCGTCGCGCCCGCCGGTGCTGATGGGCAGCCATCTCGACAGCCAGCCCTCGGGCGGCAAGTTCGACGGCGCCCTCGGTGTCATCGCCGGGCTCGAGGTGATGCGCACGCTGCACGACCTCAACATCCAGACCGAGGCGCCGATCGAGCTGGTGAACTGGACCGATGAGGAAGGCAGCCGCTTCGGCCATTCGCTGATGGGCAGCGGCGCCTGGGCCGGGGTGTATTCGCTCGACAAGGTCTATGGCCTGCATGATGTCGAGGGCGTCAGCGTCGGCGAGGCGCTGGAGGCGATCGGCTACAAGGGCGAGCACAAGGCCGCCCCCTTCCCCGCCGATGCTTATTTCGAGCTGCATATCGAGCAGGGCCCGATCCTGGAGCGCGAGGCCAGGCAGATCGGCATCGTCACCGGCGCCCAGGCCCAGGTCTGGTATGATGCCGTGGTCACCGGCCAGGACGCGCATGCCGGCACCACCCCACCCTCCGCCCGGCGCGACGCGCTGGTGGCCGCGGCGCGTGTGATCGAGCGGGTGGACGCCCTGATGCGCGAACGCGGCGAGGATGGCCGCGGCACGGTGGGCCAGCTGCATGTCCTGCCCAACAGCCGCAACGTGGTGCCGGGCGAGGTGCGCTTCTCCATCGAGTTCCGCCACCCCGAGGATGCCGAGATCGAGGGGCTGGCCGCCCGCTTCCCGGCCGAGGCCAAGGCCCTGGTCGAAGCCAATGGCTGCCGGCTGGATCTGAAGGAGCTGTTCCGCATCCCGATGCAGCCCTTCGATGCCGGCTGCGTCGAGCTGGTGCGCCAGGGGGCGGCGAAGCTGGGCTACAGCGCGCGGGAGATCATCTCCGGCGCCGGGCATGACGCGGTTTATGTCGCCCGCCATGTGCCGACGGCGATGATCTTCACCCCCTGCAAGGATGGCCTGTCGCACAACGAGGCGGAGAGCATCCTGCCGGAGGAGGCGGCGGCCGGCTGCCAGGTGCTGTTCGAGGCGGTGCTGGCGCGGGCGAATCGCAGCCTGTGAACAACCGGGGATTGCGGTGCCCGGACCCGTTCCGCGGTGCCGCAATCCCTGATAGAAGAGCCTGCCGCCGCCAGGAAACCTGTCTCAGTGGACAGAAAATGAGCCGTTTCTGATTTTATCTTTCAATTTCAATCCACAAGGAGATATTTCCCCGGCTGCGCCATGGCCTTTCCAGGCCGATCCTGTCTCCATTCCTTGCAAACACGTCCATTTATTTGACATGATGCGGGCAGTCGCAGCGGTGAGAAAACCGCCAAGGGTCGCGTTCGACCATGGCCCGCTCACCGAATCCGGCTGGAATGGGGTGGCGCATCACGATGTCCCATGGGGACCTGTCTCTTTTTCTGGCGCGCTGCCCCCTGCCCGCCTTCCTGGCCGGGCGGTTTGATGGCGTGTATCGCTTCGTCCTGGTCAACCCGGCGCTGGCCCAGGCCGCCGGGCGCGGCATCGAGGCGCTGACCGGCCGCAGCCCGGAAGAGCTCTTCCCGCCCGAACTGGCGCAACATCTGAACGCCCAGCTCGACGCAGCCTGGACGTCGCAGCAGGCGATCGACCTGACCGCCTGCCTGCCGCATGAAACCGGCCCGCGCGACTGGGACATGGCGCTGATCCCACTGCCCGACGCCAGCGGCGCCACCGCCATGCTGGTCGGCTATGGCATCGACCCCGGCGAGATGGCGCGGCGGCGCATGGCGCACCAGACCGGCGGCCAGCTGGTGGTGGACACCTTCCTGGCGCAGGAGGCGCTGGTCTGCCGCACCCTGCCCGACAGCCGCTTCACCTTCGTCAATGCCGCCTATGCCCGCGCCATGCAGCGCGGCCCGCAGCATCTGCTGGGCCGCCGCCTGGCCGACCTGCTGCCAGAGGAGGAATGGGCCGCGGCGCTGGCGCACCGCGCCCGGCTGACCCCGGCCGAACCGATGCTGGGCCACATCCTGCGGCAGCGCCATCAGGGCGGCGGCTATCGCTGGCGCCACTGGGTCGAGATCGCCGCCTTCGACGAGCATGGCCGCATGCTCGAGATCCACTCCATCGGCCGCGACATCACCGAGCTGCAGGACGCCATGCAGCGCGTCTCGGAGAGCGAGCATCGCTTCCGCGCCGTGGTGGAGAACATCGCCGAGGGCATCGTGCTGGCCGACAGCCACGGCCACATCCTCTACGCCAACCGCAAGGTGGTGGAGATCCTCGGCTGGGGGGTCGAGGAACTGCATGGCCGGCACGTCTCGCAGATCGGCAACCCGCTCGATGCCGGGGAGCTGGGGCCGTATCTGGAGCGCTATCTGCGGGTGCGCCCCGCCCCGGTCGGCAGTTCGGGCCAGGAGAGCTTCGCCCGCCACCGCGACGGGCGGATGCTGCGCATCCATTTCAGCCTCAGCGAGGTGGAGCTGGACGGGGTGCGCCATTTCATCGGCGTGCTGCGCGACAACACCGCCATCCATGAGGCGCAGCAGCGCATCGAGCGCCTGGCCTTCAACGATGAGCTGACCGGCCTGCCCAACCAGCGCCGGCTGAAGGAGGAGCTGGGCCGGCTGCTCGACCGCCCCGGCGCCCGCTGCACCCTGCTGCTGGTCGATCTGGTGGATTTCAGCGCGCTGAACGGCACCATCGGCTTCGCCGCCGGCGACCGCGTGCTGCGCACCGCCGCCCGCCGCATCGCCGACGTCCTGCCGCATGACAGCCTGCTGGCGCGCTTCGGCAATGACCGCTTCGCCGTGCTGCTGCGCGACGTGGCCGATGCCGAGGCCGGGCCGGTGCTGGCCGGGCGCATCGCCGTCTCGGTCGAGGGCGCGGTGCCGGAGGGCCATGGCGAGAGCGGCTTCCGCCTGCCGCCGGTGACCATCGGCATCGCCATGGCGCCGCATGACGACACCCGCCCCGACGGGCTGCTGGAAGCCGCCGAGATCGCCCTGCTGGACGCCAAGGGCCGCGCCCCGGGCAGCATCCGCAGCTTCATGGGCGCCATGCGCAGCAAGGCGGCACGCCGCTTCGCCACCGCCCAGGGGCTGCGCCGCGCCCTCGACCAGGGCGGCCTCTTCATCGAGGTGCAGCCGCGCTACACCGCCGATCAGCGCCGCCTGACCGGGGGCGAGGCGCTGGTGCGCTGGCGGCGCGAGGATGGCTGCCTGATCCCGCCCACCGATTTCGTGCCGCTGGCCGAGGAGACCGGGCTGATCCAGCCGGTCACCGAATTCGTCTTCGACCAAGTGATGCCCCTGCTGGCGCGGCTGCGCCCTGGCCAGCGCGTCTCGATGAACTTCCCGCCCGCGCAGCTCGCCCGCCACAACCTGACCGCGATGATCGCGGCGCGGCTGGCGCGCCAGGGCGTGCCGGGCGACCGCCTGGGCATCGAGCTGACGGAAAGCGCGCTGATCGGCGGCCCCGGGCTTCTCGACGAGAATCTGCGCGAGCTGCAGCGCCTGGGCTGCGCCGTCGCCATCGACGATTTCGGCACCGGCTATTCCTCGCTCTCCCGCCTGCGGCACCTGCCGATCGACGAGCTGAAGATCGACCGCGTCTTCATCCGCGACGCGGCGCGGGATGCCGCCGGCGTCGCCTTCCTGCAGGCGATCGGCGCCATGGCCAATGCGCTGAGCCTGCGCCTGGTGGCCGAGGGGGTGGAGACCGAGAGCGAGCTGGAGCAGGCGCGCAGCATCGGCTGCCACGAGGTGCAGGGCTGGCTCTGGGGCCGCCCCATGGCGCCGGACGAGTTCATCGCCCTCTGCCTGGAGGGCGATGCCAGCCAGTTGCTGGCGGGGTAAGGCGGCGCCGCCCCCCCTGAAAAAAGCCGGGCCGGGTGAAGTCCCGGCCCGGGTCTCAGCTTTCCCGCAAGGCGGCTCAGGCGGCCTGGCGATGGGTGCGGGCCAGTTCGCCCGCCAGGAAGGCGGCCAGCGCGCCGGGGCCGGAGCGCTCGGTGCCGGCGAGGCCCGCCTCGGCCTCGGCCTCCGCATTGTAGTTGGTGTTGGTGTTGACGTCGTAGACGAAGACCCGCCCCTCGGCGTCGCGGATGAACTCGATGCCCGCCACATCGACGCCGGCCCGCGCCAGGAAGCCTTCCAGCTTGCTGCGCAGGCCGGGCTCGATCCCCTCCTTCAGCACGCGGAAGCGTGGCGCCGGCGGCGGCGCGGCCGGGGCGGTGCCGACCGGGCAGAAGGCATCGCCCACGGCGCAGACATCGGCCGGGCACAGCTCGAAGCCGGCGCTGGTGTCGACCTCCACCGCATAGACGAAGCGGCCGCCGGCGAATTCGGCGCGGGTGATGACCGGACGCGTCGCGCGGATCTGCTCCTGCAGCAGCCAGATGCCATCCACCGGCGCCTCCTCCGCCGGCGCGGCGCGCAGATGCTCGGCCAGCGCCTCGACCGAGGCGAAGAGCCGCACACCAAGGCCCTTGCCGCCGCGATTGGGCTTCAGGATCAGCGGGCCGGGGGCGAAATGCCGCCGCGCGGCGGCCAGCAGCGCGTCATGGTCGTCCTGCACCATGACGGTGCGTGGAATGGTCAGACCCGCGCTCTCCAGCGCCGCATATTGCCGGACCTTGCTGATCTCCAGATCCAGCGCGGCGGGACCATTGACCACGCGGCGGCCGTGCCGCGTCAGCCAGGCCAGCACCCCTGCCGTCAGCTCCGCCGCGTAGCGATGGCCGCGGGTGTGCGAGGAGGCGCTCATCCGGTTGTAGAACACGCCTTCCGGCGGCGGGCGCGAGAGGTCGAACACGCCGCGCGAGAGGTCCATCTCGGCCCAGGGCAGGCCGATGCGGTCGAAGGCCTGGGCCAGCGGCGGCAGCCAGGCGGGGTTCTCGTGGATGACGTGGACAGTGCTCACGGGACGCTCCTGCGGGGTTCGCGACATATACACACATGACGATGTGGTATTTGTCAATTTCCCTGCAAGAACGCCGCGAAGCGGTCAGAGTGCGCCGGCGCCGCCACCCCATTGCCGCAGCACCGCATCCTCCGGCAGCACGCCGTCGAACCACAGGCTGGCGCAGACGCGGGACATGGCGGCGCCGTCATGGCCGATATGCGGCACCTTCACCAATTGCCAGCGGCATTCCACGCCACGCCGTGCGGCTTCCGCCTGGCCGGCGGCAAAATAGGCCTGGGCGCGGGCGAAACGGTGCGGCCCCTGGGCCAGCGCCGCCGGCTGCGCCGGCAGGCTGGGGCCGGAGGTCTCGATATCCTGCTCGCCGGCCAGGATGGTCATGGGATAGGCCAGCAGGCGCAGCAGCGCCGCCTCGTCCAGCCCGATGCCGCCCATGCCCTCCGGAAAGGTCTTTTCCAGAGTGGGGAGGGTGTACCAGCCGGGATTGCCGACGGTGATTGCCTGATACGGGGCCAGATCCTGCGTCGCCGCCATGCGGTGGCCGAACTGCCCGCCGGCCGAATGGCCGAACAGATAGGCCTTCTCCTGCCGCGTCACCCCGGCCTGGCGCAGCCAGGCGAAGACACGCGCCGGAACGGCATAGCCCCATTGCGCGGCGGGGCGCAGCCGGCCCTCGGCATCCAGCACATGGCCATTGTTGTACAGCTCTGCGCCGGGATATTCGGCATCGGCGAAGGTCGGCGCGACGATCAGCAGGTTGTGGCGGTCGGCGGCCGGGATCCAGAAATCGCGATACTCGTCGCCATTGCGGCCCATGCCGTGCTGCACCAGCACGACGCGGCTGTCCGGCGTGCAGCCCTCCGGCCGGTAGCAATGCAGCGTCACCGGGCGGGTGGGGTCGCCCGCCGCGTCGATGAAGGGAATGGCATGGCGGCCAGGCGCGGCCAGCGCGCGGCCCAGGGTGTCGGCGAAAGACATGGCAGGATCCTGCGAGAGGGCCCGGCCGGGGCGGCCTGCGCGGCCTCCGGCGGGGCAAGGAGGGGGTGGCGCGGCGCGCGTGGCGCAGCGCCGGGTCAGGGCCGTGGCGCCGCTCAGGGCGCCGGCTTCACCTCGGCGGCCAGCGTGGTCTGGTCGACGCGGCCGGCATAGCGGAAGCCCTGGCGCGAGGCCCAGACGGCATTCTCGAAATGCACCGGGATCACCGGCATCTGCTCCAGCGCCACCTGGCTCGCCTGGCGCAGCAGCGTGTCGCGCGCCGCGGCATCCATGGTCGCCATGGCCTGCTGCGCCGGGCCGTCAAAGCGCGGCTCCGACCAGCCGCCGTAATTGCTGGTGCCGATGCCGCGCTCGCGGTTGGTGCTCATCAGCCAGGAGCGGAAGAACATCAGCGTCTCCGCCGCATCGGCCGACCAGCCGCCCATGGCGACGCTGAATTCCCGCTTGCCGCGCCGGCCGAAGAAGACCGAGCTCGGCATGGCGTCCAGCTCCACCTTCACCCCGATGCGCTGCCAGAACTGCGCCAGCACCTGGGCCAGCCTTGCGTCGTTGATGTAGCGGTTGTTGGTGGCGTGGAAGGTCAGGCTGAAGCCATCCGCATAGCCGGCCTCGCGCAGCAGGGCGCGGGCGCGGGCGGGGTCGTAGGGCAGCACCGGCAGGCCGGGGATGGTGCCGGCCATGCCCTCGGGCAGATACTGGCCGGCCGGCGTCGCGATGCCATCCATCACCCGCTGCTCGATGGCGCGGCGGTCGATCGCCAGCGACAGCGCCTGGCGCACCCGCACATCCTGCAGCGGGTTCGCCCCCTGCCCGCCCTGCACGAAGGGGCTGGGCGCGCGCGCCACGTCGAGCTGCAGGAAGATCAGCCGCGTCGTGGGCTTGGCGGCCACATGGATGGCCGCGTTCTCGCGCAGCCGCGGCAGGTCGCCGGTGGCCGGGCTTTCGATCAGGTCGTGGTCGCCGGCCAGCAGCCCCGCCAGGCGCGGACCGGCGGCGGTGACGGGGGTCAGGCGCACGCTCTGCCAATGCGGCTTCTCGCCCCAGTAATCGTCGAAGCGCGTCAGCTCGGTGGCCGCGCTGCGGCTGTAGCCGCGCAGCCGGTAGGGGCCGGTGCCGATCGCGGCGCTGGTGTCGTTGAACTGCGCCGCCGCAGGCCAGGCGCCGTCATAGCCGCACTTGTCCCCGGCCGAGAAGTCGAGCGCGGCGGCCTGGATCAGGGTGCGCGGCAGGATCGCCAGGTTGCTGAGGTCGTTCAGCAGCAGCGGCTCGGGCTCGCGGGTCGTCAGGCGCAGGGTGCGCTCATCCACCACCTCGACCTTGGCCAAGCGCCGCACCAGGCGGGAATAGGAGGAGACCACCTCCCCCTCATTGTTCAGCGTGCGGCAATAGCTGAACAGCACGTCCGGCGCGCCGAATTCCTGGCCGTTGTGGAAGCGCACGCCGGAGCGGAGGTGGAAGACCCAGGTCAGGTCGTCCTGCCGCTCCCAGCGCTCCGCCAGGGCCGGCGTCACCTGCAGGTCGGCGTCGATCTCGACCAGGGATTCAAAGACGTGCTGGCGCAGCGTGTTGTTGGGCGTCAGCGCGTAGTTGTGCGGGTCGGCCGAGGTGGTCTCGGCGGCGAGCGCGATGCGCAGCGTCTGCGCCGTGGCCGGCAGGGCCGGCAGCAGCAGGGCCGGCAGCAGGGCCAGGGCGGGCAGGCGGCGCCCTGTCAGGGCGGCGGTCGGGCGGGGCATACAGCGTCTCCTGGCTTGCTCGGGGCCAGGGAAACGCTTTTTTTTCAGTGCTGGCAACCGTCCCGCCGCCACCGCCGGAGAATATCCATCCCTCTGTATCGCAAGGCGATTTCGGAGCGGGAGCGGTCACAGCAGATGCTCCCGCCGGAAGGAGAAATGGCGGCCATTGCCGATGATCAGATGGTCATGCAGCACCACCGAGAAGACCTGCGCGGCGCGGCGGATCTCGCCCGTCATCTCGATATCGGCGCTGCTCGGCGTCGGGTCGCCGCTCGGGTGGTTGTGCACCAGGATCAGCGCCGTGGCGTGCAGCTCCAGCGCCCGGCGCAGCACCTCGCGCGGATAGACGGGGGTGTGGTTGACCGTGCCGCGCGCCTGCGCCTCGTCGGCGATCAGGCGGTTCTTGCTGTCGAGGAACAGGATGCGGAACTGCTCGATCTTCTCGCGGGAGACGGCGGCGTTCAGATAGTCCAGCAGCCGGTCCCAGTTGTTCAGCACCGGATGCTCGGCCACCTCGGCGCGGGCTAGGCGCAGGGCGGCGTCCTGCACCAGCTTGAGGGCGCTGACGCTGTGCTCGCCCAGGCCCGGCGTCTCCAGCAACTCCTGCTGCGGCGCCGCCAGCACGGCGGCGAAGCTGCCGTAGCGGTTGATCAGCGCCTTGGCCAAGGGCTTGGTGTCGCCGGTCTTGAAGGCGAAGAAGAGCAGCATCTCCAGCACCTCGTAATCGGCCAGGGCGCCGGGGCCGCGTTCCAGCAGCCGGCTGCGCAACCGGCCGCGATGGCCGTGCGGCCCGGTGCCGGGAAAGGGCGAGCCCTCCGCCGGCGCGCCACGGCGCGGCTGCGGGGCCGGCGCGCCAGCCGGGCGTTCCTGCGGACGGGAGGAGGCGCGCGGCGCCGGGGGAAAGGCCAGGCTGGACAGATCCTCGGCAAAGCCGGGCGCGGCGCGGCCGACGGGCTGGGGGAGATAGGCGGCCGGCGCCGGCTTGCCGGCTTCCCGCTGGAAGAATCGCTGCAGCCACATGCCTTGCCCTCCGCGATACGGGGCCATTTTCCTTCAACTTAATGGTTCATCAAGACAAATTATCACGGTTTCGTGATTTCATGCCCGAGAGGCGCGGCAGGCCGGCCAGCGACAAGGTGCGGAGCCAGCGCGGTCCCTGCGCGAAGCGGGCGCTGCCTGTCAGAAACGAGATGCGGGGAAGCGCCCTGCGGGCGCCACGGGCCACGCCAGGGCAAGGCCGGAAACGCAACAGGCAGGCCCGAAGGCCTGCCTGTCGAAACCCGGATCGGGCGGTGTTTGGTAGCGGCGAGCGGACTTGAACCGCTGACCCCGGCATTATGAGTGCCGTGCTCTAACCAGCTGAGCTACGCCGCCACAGCGTCCCGATCGGGTGGCGGCGAATTAGGCGGCCCGGCCTTCGCTGTCAATGGCCTGTGTCGCGCGGCGGATGAAACCGCCGCCGAGAACGCGATCGCCGTCATACAGCACGCAGCCCTGGCCCGGCGCGGCGATGGCCGGCTGCTCCAGCACCACGCGCAGCAGGCCGGATTCGGGCTGCCAATGGGCGATGGCGGGCTGCGGCATCTCGCGCGCGCGCAGCTTCACCTGGCAGGGCAGCGGCACGGCGGGGGCGTCGATCAGCCAGTTCACCTCGCCCACCAGCACCTCGGGCGAGGCCAGGGCGCCGCGCGGCGCCACCACAACCCGCTTGCGCGCCGGGTCGAGGGCGGTGACGTAGAGCGGCTCCTCCCCGTCGCGGGAGGCCATGCCAAGGCCCCGCCCCTGCCCCACCGTGTAGCGGGCGACACCCTTGTGGGTGCCGAGCACACGGCCATCGACATGCTCGATGCTGCCTTCCGCCACCGCCTCCGGCCGCAGCTTCGCGACCAGGTCGGCATACTTGCCCTGCGGGACGAAGCAGATGTCCTGGCTGTCCGGCTTCTCGGCCACCGCCAGGCCGAGGCGCAGCGCCTCGGCCCGCACCTCGGCCTTGGAGGTGTAGTCGCCCAGCGGGAAGCGGCAGAATTCCAGCTGCGCCCGGGTGGTGGCGAACAGGAAATAGGACTGGTCGCGGGCCGGGTCGGCGGCGCGGCGCAGCTCGGCGCCGGCCTCACCCTCGGTGCGGCGGACATAGTGGCCGGTGGCCAGGGCGTCGGCGCCGAGGTCGCGGGCCAGCTCCACCAGATCCTGGAACTTCACCGTCTGGTTGCAGCGCACGCAGGGGATGGGTGTCTCGCCGCGGGCATAGGCCTCGGCGAAGTCCTCGATCACCGCGTCGCGGAAGCGGCGCTCGCGGTCCAGCACGTAATGCGGGATGCCGAGGCGGTCGGCGACATCGCGCGCGTCATGGATGTCCTGGCCGGCGCAGCAGGCGCCCTTCTTCTCGATCGCGGCGCCATGGTCGTAGAGCTGCAGCGTGGCGCCGATCACCTCGTGCCCCTGCTCCTTCAGCAGCCCGGCGACGACAGAGGAATCGACGCCCCCGGACATGGCGACGACGATCCTCATGGCGCGGCGTCCAGCCCCATCTGCCAGAAATCCGCCTCCAGCCGCGCCGCCTCGGAGAAGGTGGCGGAGAGGCTGGCGAAGCGCGCCTCGCCGCCATGGCTGCGGCCGAGCGCATCCAGCCGCTCCGCCGCCGCGCGGGCCAGCGCCTGGTACTCGGCGCCGCCATAGGTGGCGATCCAGCTTTCATACGGGTTGCCGTCGCGCCGGCGGCCGGGATGCGCCTCGATCCGCTGGGCGATCTCGCCATAGCCCACGGTGCAGGGGGCCAGCGCCACCTCGAGGTCGAGGATGTCGCCCGCCATGCCGCGATCCAGCACCCAGCGGGTGTAGGCCACGGTCTGCGGGGCCTCCGTCTCGGCCAGCACATCGGCTTCCGAGAGGCCCCAGTCGCGGCAATAGGAGAGATGCAGGTTCATCTCGCCCAGCAGGCTGTTCAGCGCGGCGGCCTTGCCGCGCAGCGCCTCCAGGCTCTCCGCCTTGAAGGCGGCCAGCGCCTTGGCGCGGGCGAACTGGATCAGGAACAGCCAGTCCTGCACCAGGTAGCGGCGGAAGGCCGGCAGGGGCAGCGTGCCCTCCGCCAGCCCCTGCACGAAGGGGTGCCAGCAATACGCGTCCCACCGTTCGGCGGAGGCGTCGCGCAGCCGGTGCAGCAGCCCGCCCGGCGCGCCATAGGGGGACACGAACATGGCCTCTCCCGGTTCAGCTGGCGTTGCGGGTGCCGGCGGGCAGCTTCACCACCAGCCCGTCCAGTTCCTCGCTCATGATGAGCTGGCAGCCCAGGCGCGACGTCTCCTGCAGGTCGAAGGCGAGGTCGAGCATGTCCTCCTCATCCTCGGTCGGCTCGTTGAGCTTGGCGAACCAGCCGGCGTCGACGATGACATGGCAGGTCGAGCAGGCGAGGCTGCCCTCGCAGGCGCCCTCGATATCGACGCCATGCTTGTGGGCGATCTCCAGCACGGAGAGGCCGAGGGGGGCATCCACCTCGCGGCGCGTTCCGTCGCGCTCGATGAAGGTCATCTTCGGCATCGCCGTTCGTCTACTCCGCCGCGTCTCGGGTTTCGGAAAGAGCGTGGGTCCAGGCGCGCGCCAGCAGGGTGGCCGCGCGTTCCACATCCGCCGGCGACGTAAACCGCCCGATGCCGATCCGCAAGGTCGCGCGCGCCGCGGCCTCGTCCAGCCCGATGGCGCGCAGCACATAGGAGGGCTCGACCTCGGCCGAGGAACAGGCGGAGCCGCTGGAGACGCAGAGTTCGGTGAGCGCCGCCAGCATGGACTGGGCGGAGACGCCGCCCGGGAAGGTGAGGCTCAGATTGCCCGGAACACGCTGCCCGGGGCTGCCATTCAGCCGGACACCCGGCAGATGCGCCGCCAGCGCCGCCAGGAAGCGGTCGCGCTGGGCGGCGATGCGGCCTTCGTCCAGTTCGCGCTCGGCCAGGGCCAGGCGGGCCGCCTCGCCCAGGCCAACCAGCAGTGGCGCCGGCAGGGTGCCGGAGCGCAGGCCGCGCTCCTGCCCGCCACCGGAGAAGAGCGGCGCCAGGCGCACCCGCGGGCGGCGGCGGACATAGAGCGCCCCCACCCCCTTGGGCCCGTAGATCTTGTGGCCCGATACGGAGATGAGATCGGCCGGCAGGGCGCGGACATCGAGCGCGATGCGCCCGGCGCCCTGGGCGGCGTCGGTGTGGAACAGGGCGCCGGCTTCCTTGGCAAGCGCCGCCAGGGTGGCGAGGTCCTGCACCACGCCGATCTCGTTGTTCACCGCCATCACCGAGACCAGCAGTGTCGGCACCGAGAGCGCCTCACGCAGCCGGTCCGGCTCCAGCAGCCCATCGGGGCCGACCGGCAGGATCACCGGCTCGAAGCCTTCGGCTTCCAGGTCGCGAACGCTTTCCAGGACGCATTTGTGCTCGGTGGCCAGGGTGATGATGCGGCGGCGTTCATCGCCCTGCCGGGCGGCGAAGCGGGCCGCGCCCTTGATGGCCAGGTTGTTGGATTCGGTCGCGCCGGAGGTGAAGATGATCTCGCGCGGGTCGGCGCCGAGCAGGCTGGCGACGTGGCGGCGCGCTTCCTCCACCGCTTCCTCGGCGGCGCGGCCGAGGGCGTGCTCGGCGCTGTGCGGGTTGGCGAAGTTCTCTTCCCACCAGGGCCGCATGGCGGCGAGCACGCGCGGATCCAACGGCGTGGTGGCGTGGTTATCGAGGTAGATGGGGCGGTTCGCGGCGGCCATGGCGGGAATATGGTCCCCCTCGCCGCCGGACGGAAGGCGCAGTCCGGGCGAGCCCGTCGTCACCGGTGGGCGGCAGCCTTGCAGAAAAGAAGGGGGTGCGGGGGAAGGCCTTCCCCCGCGCTTGCTTGGCTATTTTTCAGAGATTTCCTTGACCCCGCACCAATCGGCGATGAAGGCCGCGATGCAGAGGGTGGTCTGGCGCAGGCTGTCGAGGCTGGTGCGCTCGTCGAAGCCGTGGTTGCCCTCGCCGGAGGGGCCGTAGCAGAGCGCCGGCATGTTGTAGTAGCGGCCGTAATAGCGGGTGTCGTTCACCGCCGTGGTGATGCGTTCCTGCATCGCCGCGCCGAAGACGCCCTGGTGGGCGGCAGCCAGCACCGCCTCGGCCTCGGTGCCCGGTTCCTGCACGAAGCCATCGGCCTGGAAGCCGTGCCAGGAGACTTCCGGCGGGTTGTTGGCCAGGAAGGTGTCGCCGGCGCGGCTGGCCTCGATGCAGCGTTCCACGGCGGCCATGGCGTCGGCCACCTCCATGCTGGGCAGCAGGCCGATGCGGCAATCCACCTCGCACCAGGCGGGGGTGGAGCTGGCCCAGTCGCCGCCGCGGATGATGCCCGGGTTGAACTTGATCGGGTCCTGCACCCCGGCATACCAGCGGTCGGACTTGGCGGCCTCGTTCAGCGCCCTGGTGTGCTGCTGCAGCGCCTGGATGATGTGCAGGGCGGAGAGGATGGCGTTGGTGCCGGTCTGCGCCTGGGCCACGTGCACCGGCACGCCGCGCACGCGAATACGGAACCACAGCGTGCCGGTATGGGCGCGGGTGATGGTGTGGCCGGTGGGCTCGGGGATCAGACAGGCCTCGGCGCGGTAGCCGCGCGCCAGGGTGGCCAGGGCGCCGTTGCCGGTGCTCTCCTCCTCCGTCACCGTCTGCAAATGGACATCGGCGGCGGGCTCCAGCCCGGCTTTCCGCAGCGCCTCCATCGCCCAGATCATGCAGGCGACGCCCGCCTTCATGTCATTGGCGCCACGGCCATAGAGCCAGCCATCGCGCACCGTGGCGGCGTAGGGGGCGTGGGTCCACATCTCGGCCGGGCCTTCGGGCACCACATCGATATGGCCCTGCAGGATCAGGCTGCGGCCGGAGGGGTCCTTGGCGCGATGGGTGGCGACCACCTGCACCGAGGCGGCGGGATCGGCCTCGACCATCGGCGCGGCCTTGGCATGGGCGGCGAGCGGGGTGTCGGCGATGGTGAAGCGGTCCACCGCATAGCCGCGCCCGGCGAAATGGCGCGCCAGCCAGTCCTGCAGCGGCGCCTCCTGCCCGCGCAGGCTGGGGAAGCGGACGATCTCGGCGAGGAATTTCACCTCGGCGTCGAAATTGGCGTCCACGGCCTGGCGCAGACGCTCCAGGAGGGCGGGATCGGGCATGGGTTCGTTCCTCGCAGCGGGCGGAGGGAGAGGGAGGCGCCGTGCTGGTCCGTTGGGCCGGACTCGTCTGCGAAGGACGCTAGCACCGCCGCGAGGCGGCGCCAGTTCCACCCGCCCCGCCGGAGAGATCGCAATGCCGCACAGGAAAGAAGCGGCCCCGCCCGGCGCGGCGCCGGGCCGGGGCATCGCCTGGCGATACGCTCAGCCGCGACGCGCCAGGCGCTCCCGCATGGCGCGGTGCAGGGCGATGAAGCGCTCCGCCGCATCGTCCGGCGCGTTCCAGGGGAGCGAGACGCGGATGGCGTGGCCCGCCTTCTCGCCCAGGCCCATGGCCAGCAGCGCGGCGCTGGCGGCGACCTTGCCGGAGGAGCAGGCGGCGCCGGCCGAGACCTGGGCGCCGGCGAGGTCGAGGGCGATCACCTGCGTCTCGGCCGCGATGCCGGGCAGGATCAGGCAGGTGGTGTTGGGCAGGCGCGGCGCGCCGGCGCCGGCGACCTCCAGGCCCAGCCCGGCCTCGATGCGGTCGCGCAGGGCGGCCA
>NZ_GG770777.1:471389-479801 GCF_000164635.1 Pseudoroseomonas cervicalis ATCC 49957
CGCCGCCGGGCAGCAGGGCCGGCAGGTCGAGGCCGGGACGCAGCAGCAGCGCCCCCGCCCCCTTCGGCCCGCCCAGCTTGTGGGCCGAGAGCGCGAGGGAGTCCGCGCCGAGTTCGGAGAGGTCCAGCTTCAGCCGCCCGGCCATCTGCACCGCATCGACATGCAGCAGCGCGCCATGGGCACGGCAGAGGGCGGCGGCCTCGGCCAGCGGGTGCAGCACGCCGGTCTCGTTGTGGGCGGCCATCAGGCAGAGCAGGGCCGGGCCACCCTGCGCCAGGGCGCGCTCCAGCGCGGCGAGGTCGATGGTGCCATCGGCCAACACCGGCAGGGTCTCGATGCCCGGCGCGGCGCGCAGGATGGCGGGATGCTCCGTGGCCCCGGCCAGGACGCGGCGGCCCTGGCCCAGCCCGTGCAGGGCCAGGGCATTGGCCTCGGTCGCGCCGGCGGTGAAGACCAGGTCGCGGGCGCGGCCGCCGAAGCGGGTGGCGATGGTGGCGCGGGCGCGCTCCAGCAGCTGGCGCGCCGCGCGCCCCTCGGCATGCACGGAGGAGGGATTGCCGAGGCAGTCCAGCGCCTCCAGCACCGCCTGCCGCGCGGCCGGGCGCAGCGGCTCGGTCGCGTTGGCGTCGAGATAGAGGGTCATGGCGGCGGGGCGGGGATGATGGCGCGGCCGCAGACGCGCTGCTCCACCACATCGGCCAGTGTCACGTTCTCCAGGAAGAGGCGGATCTGCTCGCCCAGCTCGTGCCAGAGGTCATGGGTCAGGCAGCGATTGCCGGCGAGGCAGCCGGGCGAGCCCTCCTCGCAGCGCGTGGCGCTGATCGGCTCGTCAACCGCCTCGATGATGGTGCCGATGGCGATGGCCTCGGCCGGGCGGGCCAGGCGGTAGCCGCCGCCGGGGCCACGCGCCGAATCGACAAGCCCGGCCCGGCGCAGCCTTGCGAAAAGTTGCTCCAGATACGCCACCGAGAGCAATTGCGCCTGGGCGATCTCCGCCAGGCTGACCGGGCGCTCCCTGGTCACCGCGCCCTGCGCATGGCAGTCATTTGCATTTTGCCGGTCTCGCTCGCGCGCGGCCAGCTCCACCAGGGCCATGACCGCGTAACGACCGCGCGTTGACAGGCGCATGGCTCAGTTTTCCCGCCCCTTGACGCGCCGGACGAACCTGGCCCGCAGCCCCGAGTCGCCGTGCCGTTCAATGATGGCCATGCCATGAATCCGTTATGAAAGAGGCGATCTGTTGCCTATATTGACCGTGTCACGGGGAGCGGAAGCCTGCCCCGGGACGGCACAGGCATGAGGAGAGCCGGGTCGTCGCGGCATTCTGCTGCGCGGTGGAAGCTATGGATCCCGACTTGGGGAGTCAACCTTTCGGGCTTCACCGGACCTGTCACTCCGCCCAGAAGGGCAATGTCTCTGGCTGGTCCGGCGGATCCCTGGCGGGTCCGGACCGCATGGCTTCCCAACCGGGCGCTGCCGCGCCCACCGCACTGGATGCAAGGGGACGATGCCTGAAGTGATGTTCGCCGGGCCGGATGGCCGGCTGGAGGGTCGTTACCATCACGCGAAGCAGCCCAATGCGCCCGTGGCGCTGGTGCTGCACCCGCACCCGCTGCATGGCGGGACGATGAACAACCGGGTGGTCCATGCGCTGTACACGCGCTTCCAGGACATGGGTTTCTCCACCCTGCGCTTCAATTTCCGCGGGGTGGGCCGCAGCCAGGGCCGCTACGATGGTGGCATTGGCGAGATCTCCGACGCCGCCGCGGCGCTGGACTTCCTGCAGGCGGTGAACCCCAACGCCTCCATGCTCTGGGTCGCCGGCTATTCCTTCGGCGCCTATGTCGGCATGCAGCTGCTGATGCGCCGGCCGGAGATCGGCGGCTTCGTCAGCATCGCGGCGCCCGCCAGCCACTATGATTTCGGCTTCCTGGCCCCCTGCCCCTGCTCCGGCCTGATCCTGCACGGGGCGGAGGACGAGCTGGTGCCCGAGGCCTCGGTGCGCAAGCTGGTCGACAAGCTGAACACCCAGCGCGGCATCGCCATCGACTACCGGGTGCAGGAAGGCGCCGGCCATGTCTTCACCGCGGCGCAGACCGAGAAGGTCGCCGATGCGGCGGAGGACCATGTCCGCACCATGCTGAACCGCGCGCGGATGGCGATGGCGGCGGACTGATCCCGCCGGCATCGTGATGCTCGAAAGGGCCGGGTGGCGCTGCCGCCCGGCCCTTTCGCGTGCCCGGGCGGCCTTCAGGCCCGTTGCAGCGTCACCATCCGCCCGCCGGTGAGCGGTGCTGCGACGCCGGTGGTGCCGGGGAAGGTCAGCGGCAGGCCATGCGCGACGCGCGCCGCCAGCACGCCGAAGGCCTGGGCCTCCAGCGCGTCGCCATCCCAGCCGGCGACCTCGACCGGGCGCACCGGCTCCGGCAGGGCGCCGGCCAGCGCGCGCATCACCGCCGGGTTGCGGCGGCCGCCGCCGGCCACCAGCCATTGCAGCGGCGGCTCGGGGAAGTGCCGCTCGGCCGCGGCGACGGCGCAGGCGCAGAAGGCGACCAGCGTGGCCGCCCCATCCGCCGGCGACAGGTCGCCCGCCCCGGCATCGCGCAGCGCGCGGTCGAAATCCAGCCGGTCCAGCGATTTCGGCGGCGGCGCCGCCAGGTAGGGATGCGCCAGCAGCCGGCCCAGCACCGCGCCGCAGGGCTGGCCGGCCAGGGCCAGCCGGCCATCGCGGTCGTAATCGGCGCCGATCGAGCGCCGCGCCCAGTCGTCCAGCGGGCCATTGGCCGGGCCGGTGTCGAAGGCGACCAGCCGCCCGTCGCGGCCGATCCAGGTGACATTGCCGACGCCGCCGAGGTTCAGGATGGCCAGCGGCTTGGGCAGTTCGGCCGCCAGCACCGCATGCACCACCGGCACCAGCGGCGCCCCCTGCCCGCCCGCCGCCACGTCGGCGCTGCGGAAATCATGCGCGACGGCGATGTTGGTCAGCCGCGCCAGCAGCGCCGCGTCGCCGATCTGCCAGGTCCGCCCCTCGCCCGGGCGTCCCGCCACCGGGCGGTGCAGGATGGTCTGGCCATGGAAGCCGAGCAGGTCGGCCTCCAGCCCCAGCTTCAGCACCGCCTCGGCATGCCGCTCGGTCACCCGGCGCTGGCAATCCAGCAGGAAGGGATCATCCGCCGGCAGCGCCTCCGCCAGATCCAGCAGCTTGCGCAGATCGCGCCGCAGCGACGGATCATAGGGCATGGTCAGGCTTGGCCCGACCCGCCCGATCCGTTCCCCGTCCGTCTCCACCCATGCAGCATCCACGCCGTCCAGCGAGGTGCCACTCATCAGCCCGATGGTTCGCAGCATGCCCCTACTGTGCTAGGGGCAGCGTCCCGGTGGAAGTGCCCCCGGCCCAGAACTGGACAGAAGCGACGATGGACGAGTTCCTGCAGGTGGCGCGCGAGCGCGGCTACATCCACCAGGTGACGGACGAGGCGGCGATGGCCGCCCGGATGAAGCAGGGCCCGCTTCCCGCCTATGTCGGCTTCGACTGCACGGCGGACAGCCTGCATGTCGGCCATCTGCTGTCGATCATGCTGCTGCGGCTGCTGCAGAAGACCGGCCACCGCCCGGTCGCGCTGCTGGGCGGCGGCACCACCCGCATCGGCGACCCGTCCTTCCGCGACGATGCCCGCCCCCTGCTCAGCGACGAGCAGATCAACGTCAACAAGGCCGGCATCCGCCGCACCTTCGACGCCTTCCTGGACTTCGCGCCGGGCCGCGGCGCGATGATGCTGGACAATGCGGAGTGGCTGGACCAGCTGCTCTACATCCCCTTCCTGCGCGACATCGGCCGGCATTTCAGCGTCAACCGCATGCTGACCATGGACAGCGTGAAGCTGCGCCTGGAGCGGGAGCAGCCGCTCTCCTTCCTCGAATTCAACTACATGCTGCTGCAGTCCTACGACTTCCTGGAGCTGCGGCGGCGGCACGGGGTCGGCTTGCAGATGGGCGGCTCCGACCAGTGGGGCAACATCATCATGGGGGTGGAGCTGAACCGGCGCTGCGACGGCGCCGAGGTGTTCGGCCTGACCACGCCGCTGCTGACCACCGCCTCGGGCACCAAGATGGGCAAGACCGCCGGCGGCGCCGTCTGGCTGAACCCCGATCGCCTCGCGCCCTATGGCTACTGGCAGTTCTGGCGCAACACGGAGGATGCCGATGTCGGCCGCTTCCTGGCGCTGTTCACCGAGCTGCCGATGGAGGAGGTGCGCCGCCTGGGCGCGCTCGGCGGCGCGGAGGTGAACGAGGCCAAGAAGATCCTGGCGACCGAGGCCACCGCCCTGCTGCACGGCCGCGAGGCCGCGGAGCTGGCGGCCGAGACCGCCCGCCGCGCCTTCGATGAGGGCCAGGCCGCCGACACCCTGCCGAGCATCGCCGCCAGCCTGCCGGCGCCGGTGATCGACCTGGCCGTGCAGGCCGGCTTCGCCGCCAGCAAGGGCGAGGCACGCCGGCTGATCCGCCAGAACGGGCTGCGGCTGAATGACGAGGCCATCACCGACGAGGCGCTGGCGGTGACCGAGGCCGACCTGCGCGACGGCGCGGCGAAGCTCTCCGCCGGCCGCAAGCGGCATGTGCTGATCCGCGCCGCCTGACATCGCGGCGCTGGACAGGGCGTGCGGGGCGGCGATGATGCCGCCATGCGCGCCCTGCTCCTCCTGCCCCTGCTGGCGGCCTGCACCGCCCCCTGCCCGCCCGGCCAGCAGAAGGCGAGCGTGGCGGAGCTGCTGTTCGGCCGCGCCATTCCCGGCGGCGGAGGCACGGTGTCGGAGGCCGAGTGGCAGGGCTTCCTGGCCGACACCGTGACCCCCGCCTTCCCCGACGGGCTGACCGTGCAGGCGGCCGAGGGCCAGTGGCGCGGCGCCGATGGCACGCTGCAGCGCGAGGCCGCCAGCCGCCTGCTGCTGGTGCTGCCGGGTGCTGACCTCGCCACCGCCGCGGCGCGCAGCGGCGCCCTGGCCGAGGCCTATCGCGCCCGCTTCCGGCAGGAGAGCGTGCTGCGCCTGCACCACAGCGCCTGCATCGCCTTCTGATCAGCGCCCGGCGGGCGGCGCCGGCTCCTGCCCCGCCGAGCCGCCGAACAGCCCGCGCAGGAAGCCCGGGGTCAGCGCCGCCAGCGGATTGACCGAGACGGTCGGGTCCTGGGTCGGGCCGCGCATGCGCCAAGTGGCCGCGAACAGCCCGCCGCCGCGCTCCGGGCTGAACAGCCGCCCCAGCAGCGGGATCTGCCCCAGCAGCGAATTCAGCACATAGGCCGGGACGATGGTGCCTTCGAGGTCCAGCATGCCGTTGCGCCGGCCGATGCTGCCCTTGGCGGTGACGCCGAGCGAGGCGGAGAAAGCCCGCGCCTCGCGCAGCACCAGCGCCTCGTTGCTCAGCGAGAAGGGCGCCTCCAGGCGGGAGAAGCGCAGCCCCGGCCCCTGCACCGCGTCGAACACGCCATAGACGGTCAGCGCCTGCAGCAGCTTGCCGATGCCGGCGGCCTCCTGGATGGTGAACTCCTCCATCTCCGCCGTGCCGGACAGGATGGCGCCGGGCTGGTTGCCGGCCCAGCGCCCGGCGACGCTGAGCCGCCCGCCCTCCACCGTCTGCAGCACGTCGAAGGCGCGCAGCAGGGCACCGGCATTGGCCGCGTTCAGCCGCAGCTCCCGCCCCGCCCCGGCGGGGGAGATGGTCAGGTCGAAGGCACCGCCCGGACCGGCCTGGCCGGTCACCCGCGCCTCGCGCCAGACGCCGCGCGCATCGGCGCTGGCGCGGCCCTGCACAGCGGCCAGCGCCCGGCCCGGCCCCAGCAGCACCCGGTCGAAATGCCCCTCCAGCAGCACCGGCAGGGAATCCGACGCGGCGGCGCCCGGCGGCGCGTCCGGCGCATCCAGGGCGGGGCCGAGATCGATCACCGGGCCGGAGCCGCGGAAGCGCCAGGGCCCGTTGCGCTGGGCGGGCGGCCGGGCCTCGGCGGTGAAGCGGCCCTGGAAGATGCGCGCCTCGGACAGATCGATGCGCTCCAGCCGGCTGGCCTCGCCGAAGGCCACCTGGCCGCGGGCGAAGAGCTGCGGCGCCTCGACCTGGAAGCTCTCGACGCTGCGCAGGGATTCATTGGCGATGCGCAGCTCGGCGCGGGCGCCGGCCGGCTGGCCGGGCGGCTTGGCCCAGGCGAAGGGGGAGACGCTCATGCGGCTCTCCTGCAGGTCGCCGGTCAGGCTGAGCCGCGTCTCGCCGGAGCGCCGCTTCTCCATCACCGCCACCACGCCGACCGGGCCGGCGACGAAGCCGTCCAGGTCGAGGCCGAATTCGGCGATGCGGCTGGCATCCGGCCGCGCCTCGGCGCGGATGCGCTCGACCACCTGGCTGGACGGGCCCTGGCGGAAATCCATCTCCAGCTGCAGCTGGGCCGGGATGCCGGCGAGCTGCGCATTGCCGCTGGCGCGCAGCCGGCTGTTGTCCACGGTCAGGTCAGCGGTGCCGCGTTCCAGCCGCTTGCCCATCACCACATCGGCCAGCCGCATCTGCGTCAGCCGCGCCTGGACGTTCACCCGCAGCACCTCGGAGGGGATGTCCTCCAGCAGCGGGAAGGCCAGGCGCAGCGTGCCCTCCATCTGCCCGCCCGGCTCCTTCAGCTCCAGCGGCCGGCGCTCGAACAGCTTCAGCCGCGGATGGCGGATCAGGTTGACCACATCGGGGATCGGGCCACGCAGCCGCGCCTCGATCTCCGCCTGCTCCTGCCCGGCATCGAGGCTGTGAAAGCGGATGGTGGCGCCGGGGCTGGACAAGGCCGTGCCGGATTGCCGCGCCTGATCGACCTGCACCGAGATCTCGGGCAGCGAGAAGCGGATGGTGGCGCCCACCCCTTCCAGCGGCGCGATCGGGCGCAGCCAGTGCACCGTCGCACCCTCGACCCGCAGCGTGCCGTCGAGATCCCGGACGGCCAGGCCCGAGAGATCCGCCCCGGCCTCGGCCTGCAGGGCGAAGCGGCCCTGGCGCAGCGTGCCGCCGGTGATGTTCTCGACGATCCAGTGCCGCGCGCCCGGCACCACGCCCTCCGGCCAGTAGGCGCCGATCTCGGCGGCCTCCAGCCGGTCCAGCCGCAGCGTCAGCCCGGCGCGCCAGCGGCCCTCGGCGAGGCGCGCCTCGCCCTCGGCCTCGATCACCGGGGCCGGGTGCTGCGGGCCGCCCTCGCGCGCCACGGGCGGCAATTCGAGCCGCAGCCGGCGCAGCCGCAGCGCGGTCGGCGTGCCCTCCGCCTCCAACTGGAGGTCGGCGAAGCCGGTGCGCCGCCCCTCCAGCGTCACGCCGCCCGGCCCGGCCGAGAGGCGCAGCGCCAGCTCCGGCGCCGCGCCGTCGCGCCCGGCATCGAAGCGGCCGGAGAGTTCCAGCGCGGCGCTGCCATCGAACAGGGAAAGCGGCGCCAGCGCCGGCAACAGCGTGGCAATGCGCGCCGGCTCCAGCGCCGGCAGCACCAGCTTGCCCTCCAGCGAGGGGCCGTCGCCGCGCGCGCTGCCCTCCAGCCGCACCGGCAGCGTGCCGCCATGGCCGGGCAGCACCAGCTCCGCCTCGCCGGTGCCGCCGACGCCGCCCTCGGGCAGCCGGCGCAGCGCGATATTGGCGCGCTCCAGCTGCCAGGTCAGGTTCAGCTGCCGGTCGATGATGCTGAGCCGGCCTTCGCTGATGCTGAGTTCGCGCAGGGCGCCGAAGCGGCCATCGCCGCCGCCGCGGCCGAGCAGGTCGCGCAGCACCGCGCCGCCCTCATCATCATGGCCGCCGCTGTCCGGCGGTGGCTCGGCCGGCGGCCCGGCGCGGCCCATGGAGAGCGTCACCTCCCCCTCCGGGCTGCGCTCCAGCACGATGGCGGGCTGCCGCACCGCCACCTGCAGCGGCGCCAGCTGGCCCTGCAGCAGCCGCGCGAAGGACAGGGTGATGCTGGCATCGGGCAGGGATTGGCGCACCGCCCCGGCGGCGTCGCGCAGTTCCACCTGCTGCAGCCGCAGCCGCAGCGGCGAGCCGGTGCCGCGCTGGTAGCCCTCCCAGGCCAGGGAGATGCTGCCGATGGCGAGCCCCGGCTCCGGCGTGTAGCGCTGCGCCAGCGTGGCCAGCATGGGCAGCGGCAGCGGCCCCTGGGCGAGACGCCAGGCCAGCGCCCCCGCGCCCAGCAGCAGCAGCAGCGACAGGGCCAGCGCCAGCCGCGCCGCCCAGCCGCAGAAGCGGCCGCACACACGCAGGGCTTGACCGCCTACCCCCGGCACGCCTTCGCTCCCATCCCATGTCCGAAGCGATGATCCCGAATCGCCTGCCGCGGCCGCACGACCCCGAGGCCGCCGCCCGCCTGGCCGAGGCCTTCACCGCCCGCGGCGCCGCCGAGCGCGCCTATGCCGC
>NZ_GG770777.1:480087-490562 GCF_000164635.1 Pseudoroseomonas cervicalis ATCC 49957
GGCGCTGCTGGCCGCGCTGGGCGGCAACAGCCCCTATCTCTCCGACCTGGCGGAGCGCGAGAGCGCCATGCTGCTGCGCTTCGCCGAGCGCGGCGCGGAGGAGGCCTTCGCCCTCGCCCTCGACCCGCTGAGCCGCGCCGACCCGGATGCGGCGCGCCCGGCGGTCGCGGCGCTGCTGCGCCAGGCCAAGCGTCAGGCGGCGCTGATCATCGCGCTCGCCGACCTGACCGGGCAATGGAAGCTCGACCGCGTGACCGGCGCGCTGTCCGACCTGGCCGAGGCGGCGATCGACTATGCCTGCGCGCATCTGTTGCGCGAGGCCGCCTCCCGCGGCGAGCTGAAGCTGCCGCGCGGCGGCACGCGCGAGCCGCGCGGCGTGGCGCGCGGCTCGGGGCTCGCCATCCTCGGCATGGGGAAGCTGGGGGGGCGCGAGCTCAACTATTCCTCCGACATCGACCTGATGGTGCTCTACGATCCCCTTGCGGCGGCTTACCAGGCCGAGCGCGCCGGTGCCGTCTATGTCCGCATCGCGCGCGAGCTGGTCAAGCTGATGGAGGAGCGCACCGCCGGCGGCTATGTGTTCCGCACCGATCTGCGGCTGCGCCCCGACCCGGCGGCGACGCCGCTGGCCGTCAGCATCCCGACCGCCATCTCCTACTACGAATCGATGGGGCAGAACTGGGAGCGGGCGGCGATGATCAAGGCCCGCCCGGTCGGCGGCGACCGCGCGCTGGGCGAGCAGTTCCTGACCGAGATCCGCCCCTTCGTCTGGCGGCGCCACCTCGATTTCGCGATGATCGCCGACATCCACGCCATCAAGCGGCAGATCCATGTGGCGCATGGCGGCCGCGGCGCGCATGCCGAGGTGCGGGTGGCCGGCCATGACGTGAAGCTCGGCCGCGGCGGCATCCGCGAGATCGAGTTCACGACGCAGGTGCTGCAACTGATCTGGGCCGGGCGCGATCCCGGCCTGCGCGACCCGACCACGCTCGGCGCCCTCGCCGCCCTGGCCGGCGCCGGGCGCATCGAGCGCCGCGCCGCGGCCCATCTGGCCGATGCCTATGTCTTCCTGCGCGATGTCGAGCACCGGTTGCAGATGGTGGCCGACCGGCAGACCCAGCGCCTGCCGGAGGATGAGGAGGGCCTGGCGCGCATCGCCACCTTCCTGGGCTTCGACGACCAGCCGGGCTTCGCCGCCGCCCTCACCCGCCACCTGAACCGGGTCGAGCGCCACTATGCGCAAATGTTCGAGCGCGAGGCGGCGGAGCTGGGCGAGGAGGAAAGCCAGGCCGAGGGCAACCTGGTCTTCACCGGCACCCAGGACGATCCGGAGACGCTGGAGACGCTGCGGCGCATGGGCTTCGCCAACCCGTCCCAGGTGGCCGGCATGGTGCGCGGCTGGCATCACGGCCGCCCCCGCGCCACGCGCAGCGAGCGGGCGCGCGAATTGCTGACCCTGCTGATGCCGGCGCTGCTGGCGGCCTTCGGCCGGCAGCGCGAGCCGGATGCGGCGCTGGCCCGGTTCGACGCGGTGCTGTCGCAGATGCCGGGCGGCGTGCACATGCTCTCCCTGTTCCAGCGCAACCCGGCGCTGCTGCAGCGTGTCGCCGGCATCCTGGGCGCCGCGCCGGCCCTGGCCAACCATCTCGCGCACAACCCCGCCTCGCTGGAAGGGTTGCTGGCCGGCGACAACCATGGCGGCGCCGCCGCCGCCCTGCCCGCCCTGCTGAAGGAGGCGCGGCATTTCGAGGAGGCGCTGGACGGCGCCCGCCGCCTGGTGACCGAGGGCAAGTTCGAGATCGACGCCGCGGCGCTGGAGGGCAGCATCGACGCCGATGCCGCCGGTGCCGCGCGCAGCGCCCTGGCGGATGCCGCCATCGCCGCGCTGCTGCCGCATGTGGCGGGGGAGCTCGCCACGCGCTTCGGCAAGGTGAAGGGCGGCGCGCTGGCCGTGGTGGCCCTGGGCAAGCTGGGCGGTCAGGAGATGCTGCCGGCCTCCGATCTCGACCTGATCCTGATCTACGACCATCCGGAGGCGGTGCAGGAAAGCCATGGCGGGCCGCGCAGCCTGCCGGTCAGCACCTATTACGGCCGGCTGGCGCAGCAGATGGTCGCCGCCATCACCGCCCCCGGCGCCGAGGGCAAGCTCTACGAGGTCGACATGCGGCTGCGGCCGACCGGCAACAAGGGACCGGTCGCGACCTCGCTCTCCTCCTTCATCCGCTACCATGCCGAGAGCGCCTGGAGCTGGGAGCGCATGGCGCTGACCCGTGCCCGCTGCGTCGCCGGCCCGCCGGCGCTGCGCCGGCGCATCCAGGCCGCGGTGCGCGAGGCCATCGTCACCCATGCCGGCGAGCAGGCGATTGCCGATGCCCGCGCCATGCGGGCGCGCATGCTGCGCGACCTGCCGGCCGAGGGGCCCTGGGACATCAAGGCGATGCCCGGCGGCATGGTGGAGGTGGAGTTCATCGCCCAGGCGCTGCAACTGGCCCATGCCGGCCGCCACCCCACCATCCTGGCGCCGACCACGCGGCTGGCGCTGGCCCGGCTGGCCAAGGCGCGCCTCCTGCCGGCCGAGGAGGCGGAGGCGCTGATCGCCGCCGACCGGCTGTGGCGCAGCATGCTGAGCCTGCTGCGCCTGACCGTCGGCCGCTGGCGACAGGAGGAGCTGCCCGCCGCCACCGCCGCCGCCATGCTGCGCGCCACCGCCCCGCTTCTCGGCCAGGGCGCGGTTGACGGAACCGCGTTGCGCGAACAGATGCGGGAACAGGCCGGGCGGGTGCGGAGCATTTTCGAGCGCCGCCTTGGCCCTCTCACTGGAGGCACAGCATGAGTGTTGCGGAAGGCGCCCCGGCGCCGGATTTCAGCCTGCCGGCCAGCGGCGGGCGCCAGGTGTCGCTCACCGCCATGAAGGGCAGGCCCTTCGTGCTGTATTTCTACCCCAAGGCCGACACCTCGGGCTGCACCAAGGAGGCCTGCGATTTCCAGGAGGCGCTGCCGGCGCTGGCCGCCACCGGGCTGGAGGTCATCGGCGTCTCGCCCGACCCGATGAAGCCCATCGAGAAATTCGCCGAGAAATACGGCCTGACCTTCCCGCTGGCCTCCGATGCCGAGAAGCAGGCGGCCGAGGCCTATGGCACCTGGGTCGAGAAGTCGATGTATGGCCGGACCTATATGGGCATGGAGCGGTCCACCTTCCTGATCGACCGGGAGGGCAAGGTGGCGCGGATCTGGCGCAAGGTGAAGGTGCCCGGCCATGCCAAGGCCGTGATGGACGCGGCCAAGGCGCTGGGCTGAAGCACGGGGCCGGGCGCGACGGCGCGCCCGGCCTCCGTCAGATCAGCCGGATCGCCGCGAAGCCGCCGAGGATGGCGATGGCGGCGAGCGTGGTGAGCAGGGTCAGCCGCTTCTCGACGAAGCCGCGCACCGGTGCCCCGTAGCGGCGCAACAGCGCCGCCAACAGAAAAAAACGCGCGCCGCGCGTGACGATGCTGGCCAGCAGGAACACCCAGGGGTCGAAGGCCGCCGCGCCGGCGGCGATGGTGACGACCTTGTAGGGGATCGGCGTCAGCCCCTTGATCAGGATGACGGCGGCGCCCCAGCGGTCGAACCATGCGCGGAAGCTCTGCAGCGCCTCGGCATGGCCATAGGCGGCGAGCACCGGCTGCGCCACCGCCTCGAACAGGAAATAGCCCAGCGCATAGCCCGCGATGCCGCCCAGCACCGAGGCGATGGTGCAGATCGTGGCGTAGCGCCAGGCGCGCTCCGGCCGCGCCAGGCACATCGGCAGCAGCATCGCATCGGGCGGAATCGGGAAGACGCTGCTCTCGGCGAAGGAGATGGCGGCCAGCCAGCCCCCGGCATGGCGGTGCGCGGCGAGGCGCAGGATGCGCTCATACAGGGCATGCAGCATGGCCCCCCCTTCCCATGCTTCCGGCGGGGGGGCAATCCCCGGCGCCATGCGGCGGGCGAGCTTGTGCCATGCCGGGACGGGCCGCATGCTGCCGCGCGAAACGCGAAGGAAGCGCCTGCATGCCCGCCCCCCTCGCCGCCCCCGCCGGGCGGCGCTTTTCGCCCATGATGATCCTGATCGTCTGCGCCGTGCTGACCGCCGCGCTGGCCATGGGGCTGCGCCAGTCCTTCGGCCTGTTCCTGGCGCCGATGACCAATTTCCATGGCTGGAGCGCCAGCGGCTTCGCCTTCGCCATCGCGCTGCAGGTGCTGATCAATGGCGTGTCGCAGCCGATCTGCGGCCAGATCGCCGACCGGCTGGGCGGGCGCGTGGTGCTGATGGGCGGCGCCGCGCTCTACGCCGCCGGCACGCTGGGCATGGCGCTGGCCGATGGGCTGCCGGTCTTCACCTTCTTCGCCGGGCTGGTCATGGGCGTCGCCGTCTCCGCCGCCGGCATGCCGGTCATCATGGCCAGCATGACGCGCCTGCTGCCGGAGGATCAGCGCGGCCGCGCCACCGGCCTCGGCACCGCCGGCTCCTCCTTCGGGCAGTTCCTGGTGGTGCCGCTGGCGGGCTTCGGCATCGCCGGCTTCGGCTGGCAGGGCGCGCTCTTCGCCATGGCGGCGGCGGCGCTGCTGATGATCCCGCTCTCCCTGCCGCTGAACGACCGCCCCGCCCCGGCCCGCGCCCATGCGGCGCAGATCGCCGCCGAGGAAGGCGCGATGCAGACGCTGAAGCGCGCCTTCGCCAGCCGCTCCTTCTGGTGCCTGTTCTTCGGCTTCTTCGTCTGCGGGCTGCATGTCAGCTTCCTCTCGGTCCACCTGCCCGGCTTCGTCGCCAGCTGCCACCTGCCGAGCTTCGTCGGCGCCGGCGCCATCAGCCTGATCGGGCTGTTCAACGTGCTGGGCTCGCTGCTCTCGGGAGAGCTGACGCAGAAATGGCGGCGGCGGGAACTGCTGGTCGGCATCTATGCCAGCCGCGCCGTGCTGATGCTGGTCTTCTTCCTGGCACCCAAGACCACCGGCACGGTGCTCGCCTTCTCCGCCGTCATGGGCATCCTGTGGCTGTCCACCGTGCCGCCCACCGTCGCCCTCTGCGCGCGCAATTTCGGCACGCGCTGGCTGGCCACCGTCTTCGGGCTGGTCTTCCTCGGCCACCAGATCGGCGGCTTCACCGGCGCCTGGCTGGGCGGCGTGGTGTTCGACCGCACCGGCAGCTACGACCTGATGTGGATCATCGGCATCCTGGCCGCCGTCTTCGCCGCCCTGGTGCACCTGCCGGTGCGCGACCAGCGCGTGGTGCCGGCGGTGGCCTGAAGCACCCCTCTTGCCGGCAGGATGGAGCGCGCAGCATGCTGCGCGCTCCACCAGGAAGAAAAACGTCCATGCTGCTCGACCACCGCACCTATGTCTGCAAGCCCGGCACGCTGAAGAAGCACCTCGCGCTCTATGCGGAACATGGCTGGAAGGCGCAGACCCGCCATCTCGGCCAGCCCGTCGCCTACCTCACCACCGAGACCGGCGACGTGAACTCCTACGTCCATATCTGGGCCTACAAGGACGCGGCCGACCGCGCCGCGAAGCGCGCCGCCATGCAGGCGGATCCGGAGTGGATCGCCTTCCTGCAGCGCAGCGCGGAGGCCGGCTACCTGGTCAGCCAGGAGACCAAGCTGATGGTGCCGGTGGAGTTCGCGCCGAAGCCGATGACGGCGGCAGGCGAGTAAAAAAAGCAAAGGGCGGGGGAAGGAATTCCCCCGCGCCCCCATCTTTCTTCTGTCAGGGCCGGGCGCCGCTGGCGCCCGGCAGCCTCATTCCGGGTCGCCGGTGTCGGGCACCAGGCCCGCGGCCTCGATGCCGGCCACGGCGCAGACCTCGTCCTTGTCGGAGGCATCGCCGGAAATGCCGACGGCGCCCAGGATGGTGCCCTGCGCATCGCGCACCAGCACGCCGCCCGGCACCGGCACGGCACGGCCGCCGCAGAGATCCGAGAAGGCGTTCATGAAGCCCTGCATCTTCGCCGCGCGGCGCGCCAGCTCGCGCCCGCCAAAGCCCAGCGCCATGGCGCCGAAGGCCTTGCCCATGGCGATCTCGGGGCGCAGCAGGCTGGCCCCGTCCTCGCGCAGCACCACCTTCTGCTGCGCCGCCTGGTCCAGCACCACCACGGTCAGCGGGGCGAGGCCGAGCTCGCGCCCCTTGGCCAGGGCCACCTCGGCGATCTTGCTGGCGACGGCGAGCGTCAGGCCCGGCGCGAAGCCGGTGGGCGGGTTGGGCATGGGCGTTCTCCTCAGGCAGCCTGGTTCAGCGCGCGCCAGATGACCTCCGGCGTCGCAGGCATGTCGATATGCGTCACGCCGCGCCCGGACAAGGCATCGACCAGCGCATTCATCACCGCGGGCAGGCTGCCGGCACAGCCGGCCTCGCCGCAGCCCTTGGCGCCGAGCGGGTTGGTCTGCGCCGGCGTCGCATGGCTGGCGAAGTGGAAGGACGGCACGTCCGAGGCGCGCGGCAGCGCGTAGTCGGAATAGGAGCCGGACAGCAGCTGGCCGTCCTCGCTATAGGCGGTGCGCTCCATCAGCGCCTGTCCGATGCCCTGCACGATGCCGCCATGCGCCTGGCCCTCGACCAGCAGCGGATTCACGATGACGCCGAAATCATTCACCGTGACATAGCGGTCGAAGCGCACCGTGCCGGTCTCCGGGTCCACCTCCAGCTCCACGATGTGGCAGCCATTGGGATAGGCCATCGGCGCTTCCTGGAAGACGTGCTGCACGTCGAGGCTGTCCGGCACGCCCTCGGGCAGGCCGGTCGCCTGGCGCAGCCGGGCGGCGAGTTCCAGCAGCCCGATGGCGCGGTCGGTGCCGGCGATGACGAAGCGCGCCCCGCCCTCGGCATGCGGCTCGAAATCGAGGTCCTCCTCCGCCGCCTCCAGCAGATGGGCCGCCGCCAGCCGCGCCTTCTCCACCACCTTGGCCGAGGCCTCGATGATCGCGGCGCCCGAGGCCATCAGCGATTTCGACCCGCCGGTGCCGCCACCGGCGATCAGCTGGTCGGAATCGCCCTGCACCAGGCGGATGCGGTCGAAGGGCACGCCGAGCGTCTGGTGCAGCACCTGGGCGAAGGGCGTCCAATGCCCCTGCCCGTAATCCAGCGTGCCGGTGATGATGGTGACGCCGCCATCTTCCTCGAAGCGGAGGCCGCCCATCTCCTTGGCCGGCGGCGCCGTGCATTCGAGGAAATTGCCGACGCCACGGCCGCGCAGCAGGCCCTTGGCGGCGCTCGCCGCCTTGCGGGCGGCGAAGCCGTCCCAGTCGGCCTCGCGCATCGCGCGCGCCAGCAGCCCCTCGAAATCGCCGCTGTCATAGCGGGAGCCGGAGGCGGCGGCATAGGGCATCTGCGCGGGGCGGATGAAGTTGCGGCGGCGCAGCTCCAGCGGGTCGAGGCCCATCGCCGGGGCGGCGGTCTCGATCAGCCGCTCCATGAAGTAGTTGCCCTCGGGGCGCCCGGCGCCGCGATAGGCCGAGATCGGCGTGGTGTTGGTCACCAGGCAGCGCGTCGAGACCTCGATCAGCGGCGTGGCGTAGTTGCTCTGGATGTTGCGGACGAAGTTCATCGTGCCCATCAGCGGGCCGACGGTGGCCAGATAGCCGCCCATATTGGCCAGGCTGGTCAGCCGCACCGCCAGGAAGCGGCCCTCCGCGTCGAGGGCCAGCTCCGCCGTCACCTCATGGTCGCGGCCATGCATATCCGAGAGAAAACTGCCGCTGCGCTCATCCGTCCACTTCACCGGGCGGCCGAGCTGCTTCGCCGCGTGCAGCAGGCAGACATATTCGGGATAGGCCGAGGCCTTCATGCCGAAGCTGCCGCCGACATGGCCGGTCAGGATGCGCAGCTTCTCGACCGGCACCTTCAGCAGGTCGTTGGCGATCTGGTTGCGCAGTCCGAACACGCCCTGGCAGCCCAGATGCAGCGTGTAGCGCCCCTCGTCCGGCGCGTATTCGGCGATGGCGCTGCGCGGCTCCATGGCGCAGACCACGACGCGGTTGTTGCGCAGGTCGAGCCGCGCCACATGCGCCGCCGAGGCGAAGGCGTCCCGCACCTTCTCCGCATCGCCGTAATGGAAATCCAGCACCTGGTTGCCGGGGATGTGGTCGTAGAGCTGCGGCGCATCCGGCGCGGCGGCGGCGCTGGCCTCGGTCACCGCCGGCAGCGTCTCGACCTCGGCATAGACGGCCTCGGCACCGTCCTTGGCGGCCTCGCGCGTCTCGGCGATGACGCAGGCGAAGGGGTCGCCCACGAAGCGCAGCCGGTCCACCGCCAGCGCCGGCCGCTCGATGTTCACCAGCCCCTGCAACGGAATGGTGCAGCGCAGATGGCCATAGCCGGCCGCCTGCAGATCCTGCCCGGTATAGACGGCCACCACCCCCGGCACATCGAGCGCCGCGCTGGTGTCCACGCCCTTCAGCACGGCATGCGCGTAGGGGCTGCGCACGATGGCGCACCAGAGCTGGCCGGGCAGTTGCAGGTCGTCGGTGTAGCGCCCCTGGCCCTGCAACAGGATCGGATCCTCGTTGCGGGGAACGGGCTGGCCGATTCCGAATTTCAGGCGGGAGGGGTCGAACGGCAGGGAATCCGCCATGGCAGGGCACTCCGTGGGGGCGGGCGAGGCCGGAAGCCTAGAAGCTTCCGGCGCCCGAGGCGACCCCCGCCCCGGCCCGGCGGAGCGACCTGCGGTTGTAGCTCACAACCGGGCCGCTTGCCGGGACCTCTGGCTCAGCTGGCGCGGCGCGCCGCGCTCTCGGTATTGGCCGGCTGCGACGGCGCCACGGTGCGGGAGGCGTTGTCGGCCTCCACCATGATGCCGCGGATCTCGCGCAGGAAGGCGGCGCCCTTCACGGTGCGCTGCACCAGCACGCTGCGGCGATCCTGCGGGTCGGTCTTGCGGCGGGCGAGGTCGAGCTCGCCCAGGCGGTCCAGGGCGCGGGTGATGGCCGGCTTCGACACGTTCAGGGCCGCGGCCAGGCCACGCACCGTGTGCGGACCCTCGCCCATATAGACGGTCAGGAACACGCCGAGCTGCCGCGCCGACAGGTCATGCCCATCGCGCCGCACCAAAGCGACCACCGTATCCCGAAGGATTCCAATCAGTTGATCGGGAGCGTTTTGAACGGGCATTTGGGGCGAATTCCCTTAAGCAGAACGGATCCGGCGGCGGGTCGCGCCGGGCGGAAGTTGCAGAACGGTGGCTGGCCAGGTGGCCGGTCACCGAGACGGTGTCTTATTTGGGAGAACAGGATCACACTTTCGATATGATCTTCTCCCCCCTCTCGCCAGACAGGAGTTTCTCGATGCCGGCATGCAAGGCCCGCATCGCTGGAGCTTGGCTGCCCGCCGGCCATGTTGGCCCTGTGGAATGTGTCCACCCATACCGTCCTGGGCCTGCGCGCCGAAGAGCTTCCGGAACAAATCTTCGTAGAAATGAGCCGGCGGCGACAGGCCCGCTGTGAGGCGGCGGGGCGAGTTGTTGAGATACAGGGTCAAGCTGTCGAGCCACGAAGCGTAACCGCTTTGCAATGGCAGTGTCGCGCTCCGTGTTGCCCCGGCGGCCAGGCCGCGTGCCGGCCCCCTTCTTCCCGCCCGGCGGCGCCCCGCGCAGGCTGGCGTGACGGCGCTCCTCCGGCGCTCCACCTGCGGTTGCAGGGCGGCACCGGCGGAATGTCGGAGGAGATGGCAGGGCGGCATGAGATCCTTCTGACGCTGGTGGCGGCGGGCGCAGCGCGCCCACCTCCCCTGAACGTCTGGGTGAAGCGTTAGCTTCGCAGGATTTCTTCAACAATTTGTTGCACGGTCAGCGCCTCGCGCAGCGTGGCGAGGCCGGTGGCCGAATCGCCCCGCGTCAGCGCCGCCAGCTTGTGCATCTGCCCGCCCAGCACCATCGGCCGCATCGCCTCGTTCGGCACGGCGTCGGGGGCGGTGCGCCAGGCGCCATCCGCCTCCAGCCGCTCGGCCAGCGACCAGTTGCGCAGGCGAATCGCGCCCGCCTCGCCGCGCAGCACCCAGGCATTGGCCTCGTCCTCGGCGATGCGGCCGACACTGCCGGAAAGCCGCACCGGCACGCCGCCGGCGCGCAGCTCGGCCTCGATCGCCATCTCGGCCAGATCGCCCTCGGGATAGTCGACCCGGGCCGAGACCAGCTCCAGCGCACCCAGCTGCCGCAGCGTCAGGAACAGGAAGTGGGAGACCACCTCGCGGGTGAAGCCGCCCTCCGCCCGGCGCGCCAGCCAGGTGGCGGCGCCGTGCTGCCAGCCGCGCGGCCAGCGGCCGAAATCGGTGGCGATCTCCAGCGCCTGCGGCGCGCCCACGGCACCGCCCTGGCGCCAGGCGGCGAGCTGCGCCACCGCCGGGGAGGAGGCCATGGGGAAGTTCACCGCGGCGCGGGCGCCCGTCGCCTCGGCCTCGGCGACGAAGGCGGCGGCCTCGGCCAGATCGGTCGCCAGCGGCTTCTCCAGCAGCACGGCGCGGCCGGC
>NZ_GG770777.1:490723-501075 GCF_000164635.1 Pseudoroseomonas cervicalis ATCC 49957
GCGGCGCAGCGTGCGGCCGACCGGCTCGCTCTCCTCCGGCACGGACTCGGCCTCGGGGGCCAGGAACTCGTCGGGCGGCGCCGGCGGGTGCGGCGCGTTGCGCGGCAGGCGGTGGCGCAGCACGCCGTGCAGATAGGCGGCGTCCGGGTGGTCGGCATACTCGGCCAGCCAGGCATACAGCTCGGGCACCGAGGGCTCGGGCGCGCCGGGCTGGCGCCAGCGATCGGCCAGGACATGGCCGAGCAGCCGGCGGTCCTCCAGCCGTTCCGCCTCGGCCTGGGCCTGGGCGAGATGGCCCTCGGCCTGCAGCGCAAAAATCCGCCGCAGCCGGGCGGCGTCGGACGGGGCAAGGGGTTGCGGTAGTCCCGCCACGCCGGCACCGGGCCGTGGGGTGGGGACGCTCATAGCCCGCTCAAGGGGGGCGGTCTCTCCGGCCCGTTGCGCCTGGGCAGGGACCTGAACCCCCACCCAGAGCGACGCCGCGCCGCCAAGCCCGAGGGCGAGGAGGCGCGGACGCAGGGCCATGGTGCAGAACGCTCGCATGGCGGGGTTGGCGTTAAAGAGCATGAACCGACAACACAACTCCGATTGTCGGGACAAATCTCACCCCATGACACAAACCTTACTGAAATCAGGGGTTTGCGCGGGGTGGTTGCATCAAGTCTGGTTTATTTTGTTGGCGGATCGGGCGAATTTTCGCGATCGAGGGTGCGCCGCAGCATCAGCAGGTCGGCCCAGGCCTCGCGCTTGGCGGCGGGGTTTCGCAGCAGATAGGCGGGGTGCAGCGTGGGCAGGGCGGGCAGGCCGCCGGCCTCCTGCGGCAGGTCGTGCCAGCGGCCGCGCAGCCGGGTGATGCCCTCCTTCGCCCGCAGCAGCGCCTTGGCCGCGGTGCCGCCCAGCAGCACCACATGGCGCGGCCGCACGAGCGCGATGTGGCGCAGCACCACCGGCAGGAACAGGGCGATCTCGGCATCCGTCGGCGTGCGGTTGCCGGGCGGCCGCCAGGGCAGGATGTTGGTGATGTAGAAGCCCTGTCCCGGCGCGGCCTGGCCACGATCCAGCCCGATGCTGGCCAGCATGCGGTCGAGCAGCTGGCCGGAGACGCCGACGAAGGGTTTTCCCTGTCGGTCCTCATCGCCACCCGGCGCCTCGCCGATCAGCATCAGCCCGCTCTCCGGGCTGCCATCGGCGAAGACCAGGTTGGTGGCGGTGTCGCGCAGCGGCGATTCGATCTGCTCGATGACGGCGCGCAAGGCGGCGAGGTCCGGCGCGGCGGCGGCCAGCGCCGCGCGCGCCAGCGGGATATGCGCGGCCGGGGGGGCGGCGATGTAGAGCGCGTCGCAGGCCGCGATCACCGCCGCCGCGTCGGGCAGCATCGGCGCCCCGGGCGCCACGTCATGCAGCCGCGCCGCGGCCTCCGGCGACGGGTCCCAGACCCCCGCCAGACGCACCTCCGGATGCGGGAAGGCGGTGCGCAGCAGCCGCTCCCCCATGATGCCGAAGCCGACGATGCCAAGTGCGATCTGGGCCATGCCGCCCCCCTCCTGCTCGCGAAGCCGGCGAAGCTAGGCGAGGTGCGGCGGCCGGGCCAGCCCTGCTCATGGTTGACGCGGCGCCACGCACCGCGCATCCATGCGCCCTCCCCTCTGGATCGGAGACTGCGCGCATGCGTCGCGTGTTCCTCATCGGCTTGGCGTCGCTGCCGCTGCTGGCGGCCTGCACTCTTCCCGGCGAAGCGCCGCCGGCGCCGCCGCCGGTGCAGGTGGTGTTCTTCACCGAGGACAGCGCCGCGCTGGACGAGGCCGCGCAGGGCGTGGTGGCGCAGGTGGCGCGGGCCGCCCAGGCGCAGCCGGGCGCGCCGGTGCAGGTGCTGGGCTTCGCCGATCCGGATGGCGGGCGCGCCTACAACCAGGCGCTCTCCGCCGCGCGGGCCGAGAATGTGGCCGCCGCGCTGCGTGCCCAGGGCATCGCGCCGGCGCGCATCCGCGTGGCGCCGCGCGGGCCCGTGCCCTTCGAGATGATGCCTCTGGAAAGCCGGCGGGTGGAGATCCGCATCGGCCAGGAACAGGTGACGCCATAACCGCACAGGATGTTGCCGCGTGGCAGGACCCGCTCGAGGTCCTGCACCGCGTGTTCGGCCATACCGGCTTCCGGGGCCTGCAGGAGGAGGTGGTCCGCCACGCCGTGGCGGGCGGCTCCGGCCTGGTGCTGATGCCGACCGGCGGGGGCAAGAGCCTCTGCTTCCAGGTGCCGGCGCTCTGCCGCCCCGGGCTCGGCGTGGTCGTCTCCCCCCTCATCGCGCTGATGGAGGACCAGGTCGCGGCGCTGCGCCAGCAGGACATCGCCGCCGCCGCCCTGCATTCCGACCTGCCGCCCGAGGAGGCGCGGGCGGTGTGGCGCGACCTCGATTCCGGCCAGCTGAAGCTGCTCTACGTCTCGCCCGAGCGGCTGACCGGCGAGGGCACGCTGGCGCGGCTGGACGAGATGCGCATCGCCCTCTTCGCCATCGACGAGGCGCATTGCGTCAGCCAGTGGGGCCATCACTTCCGCCCCGAATACCGCGCCCTGCCGGTGCTGGCCGAACGCTTCCCCCAGGTGCCGCGCCTGGCGCTGACGGCGACGGCCGACCCGCGCACGGTGCAGGACATCCAGCGGCAGCTGAGGCTGGAGGACAGCCCGCTGTTCCGCGCCAGCTTCGACCGGCCGAACATCCGCATGGCCGCCCTGCCCCGCGACCATGAGCGCGGCCAGCTGCGCGGCTTCATCAAGCGCGCGGGCGACGGCACCGGCGCCGGGCTGATCTATTGCGGCACCCGCCGCAAGGCGGAGCAGACCGCCGAATGGCTGCGCGCCGACGGGCATGACGCGCTGGTCTTCCATGCCGGGCTGGAGCCGGCCGAGAAGCGCGAGGCGCATCGCCGCTTCGCCCGTGGCGACGCGGTGGTGATGGCGGCGACCATCGCCTTCGGCATGGGCATCGACCGGCCGGATGTGCGCTATGTCGCCCATACCGACCTGCCGAAGAGCCCGGAGAGCTGGTACCAGGAGATCGGCCGCGCCGGGCGCGACGGGCTGCCAGCCGAGGCGCTGCTGCTCTACGGCGCCGGCGATATCGCGCTGGCCCGCCACCGCATCCAGGAGAGCGCCGCCAGCGACGAGCAGAAGCGCGTCGAGCGGCAGCGGCTGGACGCCATGGTGGCGATCGCCGAGGCCTCGACCTGCCGCCGCCAGATCCTTCTCCGCTGCTTCGGGGAGGAGGCGCCGGAGCCCTGCGGCCGCTGCGACATCTGCCAGAACCCGCCCAAGCTGTTCGATGGCACGGTGCCGGCGCAGAAGCTGCTGTCCGCCGTGCTGCGCACCGGGCGGCGCTTCGGCGTCGGCCATGTGATCGACGTGCTGCTGGGCAAGACCACGCAGAAGGTCACGCAGTTCGGCCATGACCAGCTGCCGACCTTCGGTGTCGGCCGCGACCTGCCGGAGACCGCCTGGAAGGGCATCGCCCGCCAGCTGGTGGCGCAGGGCGCGCTGGACGTGGCGGTGGAGAACCATGGCGAGCTGGTGCCGACCGACGCCGCCCGGCCGATCCTGAAGGGCGAGCAGCCGGTGATGTTCCGCGAGGAGCTGGTGGCCCCCGCCCCCGGCGCCCGCAGATCGGCGCGCGGCACGGCGCCGGCCGCCGCCAATGCCGATCCGGTCTTCGCCGCGCTGCGCGACTGGCGGCGCCGGGTGGCCTCGGCCCAGGGCGTGCCTTCCTACGTGATCTTCCAGGACCGCACCCTGGCGGAGATCGCCGCCACCCTGCCCGGGACGCTCGACGCGCTGGCGCAGATCCCCGGCGTCGGCGCCACCAAGCTGGAGCGCTACGGCGAGGCGGTGCTGAAGGTGCTGCGAGAGTGCGAATGACTTGCAAATAGAGTTGCGAACGTCTATCAACCGCATCGTCAGCAACGACGCGGTGCCTTTCATGTATGTCTGCCTCTGCAACGGCCTGACCGACAGCCAGATCCGCGGCGCCATCGCCGCCGGCGCCAACCGGCCGAAAGAGGTCTATGCCGCCTGCAACTGCAACGCGCAGTGCGGCTGCTGCACCGGCACCATGCTCTCCATCATCCGCGACCAGAGCCCGGCCGAAGCCCAGGCGGCGGCCGGCGACTGAGCCTGGCGCGTGGCGATTGAGACCGCCACGCAATTGCATATCTTAAGCAAAAACAAAGGCTTGACCTGAAAGGGTCGGCTCGGCACTCTGCGCCCCATCTTGTCCGGGACGGAGATTCCTCATGCTGCGCGACCCCAAGGTCATCGAGCACCTGAACACCCAGCTCACCAACGAGCTGACCGCCATCAACCAGTACTTCCTGCATGCGCGCATGCTGGACAATTGGGGCGTGACCAAGCTCGGCAAGCACGAATACGAAGAATCCATCGAGGAGATGAAGCACGCGGATGAGCTGATCGAGCGCATCCTGTTCCTCGGCGGCCTGCCCAACGTCCAGCGCCTGAACCAGATCCTCATCGGCGAGAATGTCGAGGAGGTGCTGCGCTGCGACCAGAAGCTGGAGGAGAAGGCGATCGCCGATCTGCGCGAGGCCATCGCCTATTGCGAGAGCGCGCGCGATTTCGTCTCCCGCGACCTGTTCGTGCGCATCCTCATCGACGAGGAGAAGCATGCCGATTTCGTCGACACGCAGTTCGAGCTGATCCGTCAGATCGGCCTGCCCAAGTACATCACGCTGAACAGCGACGCCGCGCCGGACCAGCACAAGGCCTGACGCTTGTCACCCGGCCCCGTCGAGGGGCCGGGCCACGCAGGGGGCGCCGCCCCCTGCCCCGCCGCGCTCAGTCGCGGCCATCCTTCCAGCGGAACAGCGCCTGGTTCCAGGCGACGCCCAGCGGCGCGAAGCCATGCAGCGCGATGCGCCGCAGGCTCTCCACCGGCGCCGCGATCTCGCGCAGCGGCATGCCCAGGCTGGCGCGCGCCATCTCCCGCCCCAGCGCCGTCGCCAGCGCCACGCCGCGGCCATTGCAGCCGCTCCAGCCCAGCACGCCCGGCGCCAGCTCGTAGAGATGCGGCGCCTTGTCGTCGGTGGCAGCGATGTAGCCCCACCAGGCATGGCTGAAGCGGACCGGGCCGAGCTGCGGGAAGACCCGTTCCACCCGAACAGCGATGCGGCGGCGGATGCGGTTGTCCCAGCCCATGGGCAGGATCAGCCCGCCCCCCGTCACCAGCCGCCCCGCCGCGTCGAACCGGAAAAAGTGCAGGTCGCCCTGGGTGTCGGACAGCGCGTGGCCCTGCGGCAGGATGCTGCGGCGGAGATTGTCCGACAGCGGCGCGGTGGCCATCTGGTAGGAGCGCACCGGCACCATGCTGCGCTCGAAGCCCGGCCACAGCCCGGGCGGGGTGTAGGCGTGCGAAGCCAGGATGATGCGCGAGGCGACCACCTCGCCCGAAGGCGTGGTGATGCGCCAGGACGGGCCCTCGCGGGTGATGGCGGTGGCGGGGCTGCCGGTGTGCAGCCGGGCGCCGGCGCCGATCGCCGCCGCCGCCAGGCCGCGCGCGAAGCCCAGCGGGTTGATGCGCCCGCCCGTGCGGTTCTCCCAGCCGCCGTCCCAGAATTCGCTGCCGGACAGAGCCGCGACCTCCGCCTTGTCCAGCAGCCGCACCGGCGCGCCGCGGCGGCCCCATTGCTCGGCGCGCTTGCGCACCAGCGCCATGCGGGAGGGGCGGTGCGCCGGCTGCATCCAGCCATTCTGCACCGCCTCCGCCTCGATGCCGTGCCGGCGGATCAGGTCGAAGACCAGGCTGGCGCTGTCGCGGATCAGCCCGACCAGCTGCTCGCCCTTGTCGCGCCCGCCCAGTTCCGGCGTGACGCGGGCGGCGATGTCATCCGGGTCCAGGCGCGAGAGATTGGGGATGACCTGGCCGTTGTTGCGGCCGGAGGCGCCATAGCCGATCGGCCCCGCCTCCAGCAGCAGCGTGTCGGCGCCGCCCTCGGCCAGGTGCAGCGCGGCGGAGAGGCCGGTGAAGCCGCCACCGATCACCGCCACATCCGCCCGCGCCGGGCCCGCCAGCGGCCGGCTCTCCGGCGGCGGCGGCGCCGTCGCGGCCCAGAGGCTCGGGGGCAGGTCCGGTGCGGTCACGGCGGCGACTCCTGTCAGGCGGAAAACGGCCCCGACAGACTGCGCCGGTCAGCCGGCATAGACCAGATTGACGTCCTCGCCGAAGCGGTCGAAGGCGGCGCCATAGACGTGGATGGAAATCGCCTCGCCGCTGCTGAGATTGGCCAGGCGGTGGATCAGGTGCGGGTCGGCCGGGCCGTGGCAGGTGCTGCCGGGCGGGCGCAGCACGCTGCCGGTCTGCACCGGCTGGCCGCAGGCATCGGGGGTGTAGAAACCCTCGGTCAGGATGCCGGCATAGACGCCAAGCGCGCACCAGGTGCGATGCGCATGCACCGGGCTCATCTGCCCCGGCCGCCAGGCCAGCGCCACCACGGCATAGCCGCCCTCGGGGTCGGCCTGCAGCAGATGCCGCACATAGCGCTCCGGCGAGCAGGGACAGGGCTGGCCATCCAGCAGATCGGGCTCGGCCAGATGCGCGCCGATGGCGGCGGCGATGCGGGCCTCGCGCCCGGCCAGCGCGCTGCGCGCGGCAATGGCGATGTCGGCCAGCATGCGGCGCAGGCTCGGGCTGTGCGTGCGCAGGGCGGGCTCGCTGCGCGGGGCGATGAAGGACATGGGCGGCTTCCTTCGGACTCAGATGACGGTGTTGGAATGCGGCGAGGTCAGCGCCTCCAGCACCATGGTGCGGGAGGCCAGGACCTGCTGGTGCATGATGACGGCGGCATCCTCGGCGCGGCCGAGCGCCATGGCCTCGATCAGCTCGTGATGCTCATGCGCCATCTCGCCGGTGCGGTCGCGCGCGCGCAGGCCGAGGGTGAGCATGCGGGTGCTCTCGTCCAGCAGCCGGTCGATCTGCCGCGCCAGCCGGTTGTTGCCGGCGAGCTCGGCCACCGCGACATGGAAGGCCTTGTTGGCGCCGAGGAAGGTCTGGGTGCTGTCCTCGTCCTCCGGCCGGTAGCCACAGGCGCAGACATTGTCGAGCCGGCGCAGCGCCTCGGCATCGACACGGCCGGCGGCGCGGCGCGCGGCCTCGGGCTCCAGCAGCAGGCGCAGGTCGAACACCTCGTGGATGTCGCGGATGGTGACCAGGGAGACGATCCAGCCGCGCCGCGGCACCGCCTGCACCAGCCCCTCCTCCGCCAGCCGCGCCAGGGCGGCGCGCACCGGCGCCTTGCCGAGGTTCAGCAGCTGTGCCGCCGCCGCCTCGCTCAGCGTCTCGCCGGGCAGCAGGCGGGTGGTCAGGATCTCACGCCGCAGCGCGGCGACGGCCTGCTCGGTCAGCGAGGGCGGAACTTCGACGGGCAGCAGGGCGGACATGACAGGCCATTTCCCATGTCACTGACATGTCACCAACATGCCGAAACGGCCCGGCGCCCGCAAGCGCCCCCGTGGCACGCGCATGAAAAAACCCGGCGACCCTCCGGCCGCCGGGTTCATCACCCTTGGAAGATGCGCCGCGTGTCAGCGCGCGCGGGCGATGCAGAACTCCACCACCCCGGCCAGGGCCTGCTTCTCCGGGCCGTCGGCGAAGGGCGCCAGACCCTGCAGCGCCAGGTCGCCATAGTGGCGGGCGCGGGCGATGGTGTCCTCGATGGCGCGATGGCGGTGCATCAGCGAGAGCGCATGGGCGAGGTCGCCCTCCTCCTGCCGCTTCTCCTCCAGCACGCGGCGCCAGAAGGTCTTTTCCGTCTCGTCGCCGCGGGCGAAGGCCAGCAGCACGGGCAGGGTGATCTTGCCCTCGCGGAAATCGTCGCCCACCGTCTTGCCCAGCCGCTCCTGCTCGGCCGAGTAGTCGAGCGCGTCGTCGACCAGCTGGAAGGCGATGCCGAAATTGCGGCCATAGGCCTCCAGCGCATCGGCCTCGGCCTTCGGCCGCTCGGCCACCACGGCGCCGACGCGGGTGGCGGCGGCGAACAGCGCGGCGGTCTTGCCCTCGATCACCTCGAGATACTGCGCCTCGGTCGAGCTGGTGTCGTTCTGGATCACCAGCTGCAGCACCTCGCCCTCGGCGATGGTGGCCGACGCGCCGCAGAGGATGTCCAGCACCTCCAGCGAGCCATCGGCGGTCATCAGCTGGAAGGCGCGGGCGAACAGGAAGTCACCCACCAGCACGCTGGCCTTGTTGCCGAAGATGGCGTTGGCGCTGGCCTGGCCGCGGCGCAGGTCGCTCTCATCCACCACGTCGTCATGCAGAAGCGTGGCGGTGTGGATGAACTCGACGCAGGCGGCGAGGCCGACATGCCGCTGGCCGCGATAGCCGCAGAGCCGCGCGGCGGCCAGCACCAGCAGCGGGCGCAGCCGCTTGCCGCCGGCCGCGATCAGATGCGCGGCCAGCTGCGGGATCAGTTGCACCGGGCTCTGCATCCGCGCGATGATCTCGCGGTTGCAGGCCTCCAGATCCTCCTGGACCAGGCTGACCAGGGCGGTCAGCGCATCCTCGGCATCCGGGGAAGCAGCGGGGGGAATTGCGGGCGCGGTGCGCGTCGGCGCGGCGGGGAAGCTCACGCGGCCATTGACCTCTGTGCTGGGGCGGGCACCATAGCCACCGGGGTCCGGGCCAGCAAGCTTGCCCCTGGACGCGCGGCGGTGGCCGCCGCGACAACCCCTCTTTTCCCAGCGGAGCACGATCGACCATGCGGGTGGTGGCCGAGAGCCTGGACCCGGTGCGGCTGAGCTTCCTGGCGGCGCTGCTGTCGGATGCCGGCATCCCCAGCCTGCAGCTGGACACCCATGTCTCGGCCCTGCATGGCGGCATCGGCGCCTTTCCGCGCCGGCTGGCGGTGCTGCCCGAGGACCACGGCCGCGCCGTCTCCGTGCTGCGCCAGGCGGGCTTCCCGCCGGCGGAGGAGGCGGAGGCATGAGCCTCGCCGAGCCCGAAGCCTGCACCGAGGACCGGCTGCTCGGCGGCCGCGTGGCCCTGCGCCAGCCGCGCCAGGGGCTGCGCGCCGGGCTGGACGCGGTGATGCTGGCCGCCGCCATCCCCGCCCGCCCGGGCGAGACGGTGCTGGAGGGGGGCTGCGGCAGCGGCGCCGTCTTCCTCTGCCTGCTGGCGCGGGTGCCGGGCCTGCGGGTCGTGGCCATCGAGCGCGACCCGGAACTGGCGGCGCTGGCGCGCGAGAACGCGGCGCGCAACGGCCATGCCGGCGCGGTCGAGGTGCTGGAGGGCGACATCGCCGACCCGGCGCTGCGCCGCGCCTGGCCCCGCTGCGATCACGCTTTCGCCAATCCGCCCTATTGGCCGGAGGGCAGCGCGCCGCCCGTGGCGCTGCGCGCCGGCGCCACCCATGCCGGGGACGGCCCTGGCCTGGACGCCTGGGCCGCCGCCCTGGCGGCGCCGCTGCGCCATCGCGGCAGCCTGACGCTGGTGCTGCCGACCGCCCGTTTCGCCGGGGGTGCGGCCGCCCTGCGCGGCGCAGCCTGCGGAGAAATATCGCTTTTTCCGCTCTGGCCGCGTGCCGGGCAGGAGTCGCGCCGGGCCCTGCTGCGCGGGCGGCGCGGCGGGCGCGGGCCGGACAGCATCGCGCCCGGGCTGGTCCTGCACGAAGGGCCGGGCTGGTCGGAGGCGGCGTCTGCCGTGCTCGGCGCCGGCGCGGCGCTGGAGTGGCGCTGACGGCACCGCCCATGGCGCCGCCAATTGCACCGCCCTGGGGGCTGCTCTACGAGGATGCGCCATGAGCCTCGACCTCGACCCCGCCCTTTCCGAAGCCGACACGCTGCTCGCCGCCGCCGACCAGCGCCGCGACGCCGCGTCGTGGAGCGAGGCCGCCGAGCTCTATGGCCGCGTCGTCGCGCTGCGGCCGGAGGCGTGGCCGCTGATGGTGCAGCAGGGCCATTGCCTGAAGGAAGCCGGCTATCTGACCGAGGCGCTGGCGCGCTACCAGGATGCCGAGCGGCTGGCGCCCGAGGATGCCGACCTGCAGCTGCAGCTGGGCCATGCCAACAAGCTGCTCGGGCAGCGGCGCGAGGCGGCGCAGCACTACGCCCGCGCCGTGACGCTGGACCCCGGCAACGCGGATGCCTGGCGCGAGGCCTCCGCCACCGCTGCCTGGCTCGAGGGCCCGGCCGAGACGCGCATCGCGCCCGTGCCGGCCAGCGCCCCCCTGCCTGAGCCCGCCCCGGCGCCGCCGACCCCGGAATTGCCGGCCGAGGCGCCGCAGGAGACTCCCGTGGTGGCGGCGGAGGCGCCGCCCGCCGTGGAGCCGCCCCCGGCGGCGACGCTGCACTATCACGACCCC
>NZ_GG770777.1:501885-514576 GCF_000164635.1 Pseudoroseomonas cervicalis ATCC 49957
CGATGCGACGCGCGAGGGCGCCGGCTGGCACCGCATGGAGGATTGGGGCGTGTGGTGCCGCGAGGGCGGCGCCGCGCTGCGACTGCCGCTGCCGCCCCAGGCGGCCGGCGCGGCGCTGCGCCTCTATCTGGAGCTGCGCACCCCACCCGAGGCGCTGGCGGTGACGCTGCGCGCCGCCGCCGCCGGCAACACCCTGGCTGTGGCCGAGCTGGCATTGCAACCGCAGGGCGATGTCACCTATATGCTGGATCTTCCGGCGCTGCCCGCCGGCACACCCCTGGACCTGGAATTCGACAATGGCGCCGGCATCGCGGCGCAGGCTATCGCCGGTGAAGCCGAAACCCGTATCGGCGCAGGGCTGCGCGGCTTCATGCTCTGCCGGCTGGACGACCATGCCTCGCGCCTCGCCTTCCTTGAGCAGCAGAGCTTTCTGACCCCCTCCTCGTGAACGCCATTCCCTCCCCTGCCCCGGACCTGACCGGCGCGCGCGTGCTGGTCACCGGCGCGGCCGGCTTCATCGGTGCCGCCCTGGCGCAGCGCCTGCTGGCTGCCGGCGCCGATGTCACCGGCGTCGACGTCCTGACCGACTACTATGACCCCGCCCTCAAGCAGACGCGGCTGCAGCGCCTGCGGGCGCAGCCCGGGTTCCGCTTCCGCCAGCTCGACATCGCCGAGCCCGGCGCGCTGGCCGCGGTCTGGGCCGAGGCACGGCCCGACTATGTGATGCACCTGGCTGCCCAGGCCGGGGTGCGCTACTCGCTCGACCATCCGCGCGCCTACACCTCGGCCAATGTCGACGGCTTCCTGGAGGTGCTGGAGGCGGCCCGGCACCACCCGGTGCGGCATCTCATCTACGCCTCCTCCTCCTCGGTCTATGGCGCCAACACCAAGGTGCCGTTCCAGGAGCGCGACGCGGTGGAGCAGCCGGTCTCGCTCTACGCCGCGACCAAGCGCGCCAATGAGCTGATGGCGCAGACCTATGCGCATCTCTACCGCCTGCCGGTGACGGGGCTGCGCTTCTTCACCGTCTATGGCCCGCTGGGCCGGCCGGACATGGCCTATTGGAAGTTCACCCGCGCGCTGTTCGCCGGCGAGCCGATCCCCCTCTACGATGGCGGCCGGCTGTGGCGCGACTTCACCTATATCGACGAGATCGTCGAGGCCATCGCCCGTCTGGCCGTTGCGCCACCCGCCACGCCGGAGGAGCCGGGCCGCATCAGCCCCTCCGTGCCGCACCGCCTGTTCAACATCGGCAATGATTCGCCGGTGATGGTCAACGACGTGGTGGCGCTGCTGGAGCGCTTCACCGGGCGCGAGGCGATCCGCCAGGAGCTGCCGATGCAGCCCGGCGATGTCGAGCGCACCTGGGCCGATGTCTCGCTGCTGCGCGCGGCGATCGGCTTCGCCCCCTCCACCCCGCTGGAGGTCGGGCTGGAGCGCTTCGTCACCTGGTATCGCAACCATCACGGCCTGAACTGACCGGCGGCGCAGCCACGGGGCTGTGAAGCCACGCCGCCCTCCCTGTCGCGTTGTGCCCCGCAGATGCGGGACCACAGCAAGCGGAGACGGGATATGGGCGAGGTACGCGACAAGGCGCCGGCGCTGGCGGCGCGCCAGGACAGCGGCATCCTGCTGGAGATCAACGGCCAGCCGCACCGGCTCAGCCTGGATCCCCGCACCACGCTGCTCGACGCGCTGCGCGACCATCTGGGCCTGACCGGCGCCAAGCCGGGCTGCAACCAGGGCGCCTGCGGCGCCTGCACCGTGCTGCTGGACGGGCAGCGGGTGAATGCCTGCCTGACGCTGGCCGTGGCGGCGCAGGGCAAGGCGGTCACCACCATCGAGGGCCTGGCCGAGGGCGGCACGCTGCATCCGATGCAGCAGGCCTTCATCGACCATGACGCCTTCCAGTGCGGCTATTGCACGCCGGGTCAGATCATGTCGGCGGTGGCCTGCGTGCGCGAGGGCCATGCCGGCTCGGCCGCGGAGATCCGCGAATACATGTCGGGCAATCTCTGCCGCTGCGCCGCCTACCCGAAGATCGTCCAGGCGATCCAGGACGCCGCTGCCAAGGGAGGCGTGTGATGCAGGGCTTCTCCTATCACCGCGCCACGGATTTGCAGGACGCGCTGCGCGCAGGCGCGCAGCCCGGAGCCTCCTACCTGGCGGGGGGCACCACGCTGGTCGACCTGATGCGCATCGGTGTGATGCGGCCCGAAAGGCTGGTCGACCTGCAGGACATCGCCGAGCTGCGCGGCTTCGACCTGGCCGGAGGCGCGCTGCGCTTCGGTGCCCTGGCGCCGATGGCCGAGGTCGCGGACGACATCGTGCTGAACCAGGACTACCCGGCCCTGGCGGAAAGCCTGTCGCTGGCGGCCTCGGCCCAGCTGCGCAACATGGCGACCCTTGGCGGCAATCTGCTGCAGCGGACCCGCTGCCTGTATTTCCGCGACACCCGCTATGAGCAGTGCAACAAGCGCAACCCGGGCAGCGGCTGCGCCGCGCTCGATGGCGTCAACCGTCAGCACGCCATCCTCGGCGGCTCCGACCAGTGCATCGCCACCATGCCGAGCGACTGGGCCGTGGCGCTGACCGCCTTCGACGCCATCATCGAGATGACGGGGCCCGGTGGCAAGCGCAGCCTGCCCATCGATTCCTTCCATATCCCCTATGGCGAGAAGCCGGAGGCGGAGACGGCGCTGCAACCGGGCGAGATCCTGACCGCCATCCGCGTGCCCGCCACCGAGGTCGGCCGCGCCTCCTGCTATGTGAAGGTGCGGGACCGTGAATCCTTCGCCTTCGCCATCAGCTCGGCGGCGGTGGCGCTGCGGCTGGAGGGCGGGCGGATCGCCGAGGCGCGCGTGGCGCTGGGCGGCCTCGCCACCACGCCCTGGCGGGCGCATGCGACGGAGGAATTGCTGCGCGGCCAGTCGCCGAATGCGGCGCTGCTGCGCGGCGCGGCGGAGCGCGCCATGGATGGCGCCCGGCCGCGGCCAGGGCAGGAATTCAAGGTCGCGCTGGGCCAGGGCACGGTGGAGGAGGCGCTGCGCCTGGCGCTGAAGCGCGGCGGGCAGGAGATCGCGGCATGAACGCCATCATCGGCACCCCCGTCCCGCGCGTCGATGGCCGCGCCAAGGTCACCGGCAGCGCGGCCTACGCGCTGGACCATGGCTATACCGGCATGCTGCATGCCGCGCTGGTCCTCTCCCCCGTCGCGCGCGGGCGCGTGCTGTCGATCGACAGCGCGGCGTTGCAGCGCGAGCCCGGCATCCGGCTGGTGCTGACGCACGAGACCATGCCACGGCTGCAACCGGATGCCAGCATGATGGAGGGCGGCCACGCCCATTCCGGCTTCCGCCCGCTGGAGGGCGACGAGATCCGCTATCACGGCCAGATCGTTGCCATGGTGGTGGCCGACGGGCGCGAGCAGGCGGAGGAGGCCGCCGCGCGGCTGCACATCCGCTACCGCGCCAAGGACGGTGCCACCGGCCTGATGCCCACGGGCGCCGAGGCCGAGCAGCAGGTGGGCGAGCTGGATGTCGGCGATGCCGACGCCGCCTGGTCCGCCGCCGAGACGCGCATCGAGGCGTCCTATGAGGAGCCGCCGCAGCACCACAACCCGATCGAGCTCTACGGCACCCTGGCCGCCTGGGATGGCGAGGGCGGCGTCGAGGTGCATGTGCCCAGCCAGTGGGCCGGCGGCATGCAGGCCGCCATCGCCAAGCCCTTCGGCCTGCCGATGGAGAAGGTGCGGGTGCGCTCGGCCTATGTCGGCGGTGCCTTCGGCGGCAAGGCGACGCTGCTGGCCAGCAGTCTTCTGACCATCGCCGCGGCGCGCATGCTGGGGCGGCCGGTGAAGCTGCAGGTCTCGCGCCAGCAGGGCTTCAGCAATTCCTCCTTCCGCCCGCAGGCAAGGCAGCATATCCGCCTGGGCGCCACGCGCGAGGGGCGGCTGACCAGCCTGCACTACCGCACCGAGAACCAGACCAGCCGGCTGGATGACGCGGCCTTCCCGGGCGGCGAGATCCTGGCGCGGCTCTACGACATCCCGGCGATGCAGATGCGCGAAGGCATCGTGCGGACCGATGTGAACACGCCCGGCTTCATGCGCGCCCCGGCCGAAACCCCGGCCATGTTCGCCTTCGAGAGCGCCATCGACGAGATGGCGGCGGCGCTGCGCATCGATCCCGTCGAGCTGCGCCGGCGCAACGAGCCGGCGCGCGATCCGGTGGGCGGCAAGCCCTGGTCCAGCCGCTCCCTGCTGCGCTGCTACGAGCGCGGCGCCGAGTTGTTCGGCTGGTCGCGCCGCGACCATGCGCCGCGCAGCATGCGCGCGGATGATGATCTGCTGGGCTGGGGCTGCGCCACCTCGGTCTATCCGACCTTCATCAGCACCAGCTCGGCCCGGCTGCGCATCACCGCCGAGGGGCGCGCGGAGGTCAGCTGCGCCGCCGCCGATATCGGCACCGGCACCTACACCATCCTGGCGCAGATCGCCGCCGACCGGCTGGGGCTCGCGCCGGATCAGGTGACGGTGCGGCTGGGCGACAGCGCGCTGACGCCCACCAATGTCGCCGGCGGCAGCACCACCGCGCTCGCCACCGGCAATGCCGTGGGCCAGGCGGCGGAGGCGGCGCGGGCCGAGCTGTTCGCCGCGCTCTGCCAGGCCGAGGGCCCCTTCCAGGGCGAGACGCCGGACCGGCTGCGTCTGGAGGGCGGCCAGGTCGTCAGCGGCAACAAGCGCCAGAGCTTGGCCGAGGCGGTGGGCAGCCTGCCGCGTGGCCATGTCGAGGCGCTGAGCCAATGGGCGCATCCCGAGATGCCGTCGAAGCAGGCGAGGAAGCTGTGGCGCGCGGGCTCCCCGCAGATGGGTCCGGACATGGAGAGCTTCACCGCCCTGGCCTTCGGCGCGCAATTCGTCGAGGTGCGGATCAACCCCCGCACCGGCGTGCTGCGGGTGCCGCGCATGGTGGCGGTGTTCGCCGGCGGCACCATCCTGAACCCGCAGACCGCGCACAGCCAGCTGATGGGCGGCATGATCTGGGGCCTGTCCAACGCGCTGCGCGAGAAATCCGAGATGGATGAGCGCCACGCCGCCTGGGCCAATGCCGACATGGCCGAATACCATATCGCGGTGAATGCCGATGTGCACGAGACCCAGGTCGAGATGCTGGAGGAGCAGGACGACAAGATCGGCCCGATCGGTGCCAAGGGCCTGGGCGAGATCGGCATCACCGGCGTGGCGCCGGCCATCGCCAATGCGGTGTTCCACGCCACCGGGCGCCGGCTGCGCCGCCTGCCGATCCGGGTGGAGGATCTGATCGGCTGATCCGCCACGGCGCTGGCGGAAGGCGGATGACGGCGCGGGGAGCCCCTCCCCGCGCCGTTCGCGTTCAGCGCCCGTGCCGGCGCAGCACGTCGCGCAGCGCGTCGAGGTCGATGGCCTCGCCGCGCCGCCTGCGCCGGGTCAGCGGGTCGCGGCTCTCGATGGCGGTGGCCATCAGCAGCGAGTTCAGCACCGCCTCCTCCACCGCCTCGATGGCGGCGACGAAGAGCGGCGACATCCGGTCGTTCGGCCAATCGGCATAGGCGGGCTGCGGCCGCCGCACCCCGGCATGGGTGGAGAAGGCGATGGCATAGTCGCCCGAGCCGTCCGAGAAGGCAGCGCCGGTGCGCGCCAGCCCGCCCATGGCCCGCAGCGCCAGGCGCTGCAGGTTGCGGTCCGACAGCGGCGCGTCGGTGGCGATCACCACCATCACCGAGCCATCGGCATCGCCGCGATCGGCATGCTCCTTCAGGTAGAAGCGGCCCAGCGCCTCGCCCACCGGCACGCCCTGCACCAGCAAAGCGCCGCCATAGTTGCTCTGCACCAGCGCGCCCAGGGTGAAGCCGCCCAGCGCTTCCGGCAGGCGGCGGGAGGCGGTGCCGATGCCGCCCTTCCAGCCGAAGGCCATGGTGCCGGTGCCGGCGCCGACGCTGCCCTCCGCCACCGGGCCATCGCTGGCCTCGGCGAGCGCGCGCAGCACATCCTCGCCGCGGATGCCGCGGGCGCGGATGTCGTTCAGCCGGCCGTCGTTGGTCTCGCCCACCACGGCATTGACCGAGCGCACCTCCTCATTGCCCGGCAGCGCCAGGGTCCAGTCCACCACCGCCTCCAGCGCGCGGCCGACAGCGAGGGTGTTGGTCAGCACGATGGGCGATTCCAGCTCGCCCAGCTCCTGCAACTGGGTGGCGCCGGCCAGCTTGCCGAAGCCGTTGATGGTGGCGAGGCCGGCCGGCACGCGCTCGCGGAACAGATTGCCGCCATGCGGGCGGATGGCGGTGACGCCGGTGCGGGTGAACTCCCCCTCGATCCGCGTCACCTGGCCGACCAGCACGCCCGCCACATCGGTGATGGCGTTCAGCGCCCCCGGGGCGAACTGCCCCGGGCGCAGGCCGAGATCCCGGGCGCGGCAGCGCGGCGCCGCCCCGCTCATCCGGCCAGGGCGGCCTTCATGGCGGCCAGGGCGTCCTCGGCCTTGTCGGCATCGGGGCCGCCGGCCTGGGCCATGTCGGGGCGCCCGCCACCGCCCTTGCCGCCCACCGCGGCACTGCCGGCCCGCACCAGCGCCACCGCGTCGGCGCGGCCCTTGGCGGAATCGGCCACGCCGGCCACCAGGCTCGCCTTGCCCTCGGCGGTGGAGACCAGGGCGACGACATCGACCGTGCCGGATTTCAGGATCGCCTCGGCCAGGCCCTTCAGGTCGCGCGGCGGCACCTCGCCCAGGTTGCGGGCGGAGAAGCGCAGGCCCCCCACCTCCTCGACCGAGGCCTCGCTGCCGCCGGTGGCGAGCTTCTTGCGCAGCTCGGCGACATCGCGCTCCAGCTTGCGGCGCTCCTCGACCAGGCTGGCGATGCGCGCCGGCAGCTCGGCCGGGTTCACCTTCAGCGCGGCGGCGGCCTCGCGCAGCGCCTTCTGCTCGGCCTCGATCAGCGCCAGGGCGGCGGCGCCGGTCACCGCCTCGACGCGGCGCACGCCGGCGGAGACGGCGCCCTCGGCCACGATCTTGAACAGGCCGATATCGCCGGTGCGGCGGACATGGGTGCCGCCGCACAGCTCCAGCGAATAGACGCCGTGCTTCTCGGTGGCCTCCGGGTCATGGCCCATGCCGACGACGCGGACCTCATCGCCGTACTTCTCGCCGAACAGCGCCATGGCGCCCGCCTGCACCGCGGCTTCCGGCGTCATCAGCCGTGTGATCACCTCGGCATTCTCGCGGATGCGGGCATTCACCTCGGCCTCGACCCAGGCCAGGTCCTCGGGCTGCATCGGCGTCGGCTGGCTGACGTCGAAGCGCAGCCGGTCCGGGGCGTTGAGCGAGCCCTTCTGCGCCACATGGGTGCCGAGCCGGCGGCGCAGCGCCTCATGCAGCAGGTGGGTCGCGGAATGGTGGGCGCGGATGGCGCTGCGGCGCTCATGCGCCACCTCGGCCTGCACCGGCTTGCCCGGCGCCGCCTCGCCCGCCTCGACCGTGCCGAGATGCACGAAGAGCCCGAGCTTCTTCTGCGTGTCGCGCACCGCGATGCGCAGCCCGTCGGCCCCGGTGATGCTGCCGGTGTCGCCCACCTGGCCGCCGCTCTCGGCGTAGAAGGGCGTCTGGTTCAGCACCACGGCGACCTCGGTGCCGGGGCCGGCCCGCTCCACCACGGCGCCATTGGCGACGACCGCGAGGATCTCGCCCTCCGCCTTCTCGGTCGAGTAGCCGAGGAACTCGGTGGCGCCGAGCTTCTCCTTCAGGTCGAACCACAGCGTCTCGGTCGCGGCCTCGCCGGAGCCGGCCCAGGCGGCGCGGGCGCGCTTCTTCTGCTCGGCCATCGCCGCCTCGAAGCCGGCGACGTCGACCGCCTTGCCCTCGCCGCGCAGCGCGTCCTGCGTCAGGTCGAGCGGGAAGCCATAGGTGTCGTAGAGCTTGAAGGCGACATCGCCGGGCAGCGTGCCCTTGTCGCCGAGCTTGCCGCTCTCCTCCGCCAGCAGGCCGAGGCCGCGCTCCAGCAGGCTCCGGAAGCGGTTTTCTTCCAGCTTCAGCGTCTCGCTGATCAGCGCTTCCGCGCGCACCAGCTCGGGATAGGCGGCGCCCATCTGGCGGATCAGCGCGGGCAGCAGGCGATAGAGCAGCGGCTCCTTGGTGCCCATCATGTGGGCGTGGCGCATGGCGCGGCGCAGGATGCGGCGCAGCACATAGCCGCGGCCCTCATTCGAGGGCATCACGCCATCGGCGATCAGGAAGGCGCCGGAGCGCAGATGGTCGGCCACCACCCGGTGGCTGATCTTGAACGGCCCGTCGGCCTCCTGGCCCGTCGCCTCGGCCGAGGCCAGGATCAGGGCGCGGAAGGTGTCGATGTCGTAATTGTCGTGCTTGCCCTGCAGGATGGCGGCGAAGCGCTCCAGCCCCATGCCGGTGTCGATCGAGGGGCGCGGCAGCGGGTTGCGGGTACCCGCCGGCTCCTCGAGATACTGCATGAACACGAGGTTCCAGATCTCGATGAAGCGGTCGCCATCCTCGTCCGGGCTGCCGGGCGGGCCGCCGGGGATGGAGGGGCCGTGGTCGTAGAAGATCTCGGAGCACGGGCCGCAGGGGCCGGTATCGCCCATGCGCCAGAAATTGTCCGAGGTCGGGATGCGGATGATCTTCTCATCCGGCAGGCCGGCGATCTTGCGCCACAGGGCGGCGGCGTCCTCGTCCTCCGAGAACACCGTGACCAGCAGCTTCTCCTTCGGCAGGGCGAAATCGCGGGTCAGCAGGGTCCAGGCATGCTCGATCGCCTGGTCCTTGAAGTAGTCACCGAAGGAGAAATTGCCCAGCATCTCGAAGAAGGTGTGGTGACGGGCGGTGTAGCCGACATTGTCCAGGTCGTTGTGCTTGCCGCCGGCGCGCACCGACTTCTGGGCGGTGGTGGCGCGGGAATAGGGCCGCTTCTCCTGCCCGGTGAAGACGTTCTTGAACTGCACCATGCCGCTGTTGGTGAACATCAGCGTCGGGTCGTTGCGCGGCACCAGGGGCGAGGATTCCACCACCGTGTGGCCATGGCGGGCGAAGTAGTCGAGGAAGGTGGCCCGGATGTCGTTGCTGCTGGTCATCGTCCGCTCTGTCGCCTTCCGCTCTCTAGCCCTGGGCGTGGTATTCCGTGGCCGCTGACGTAGCGCGGCCGGAAGGGAGTGGGAAGAGCGGCCTTCCGAGGCGGCCCTATGCAGCCCTGCCGCGCTGCGGCGTTATAAGGGCGCCATGCCGCGCAAAGCCCAGACCGACGACCTGTTCGGCGCCCCGCCCGCCGCCCCCGATGACGACGCCGCGCCGGAGGGCATGGCCGAGGCCGCCCGCCCGCTGGCCGACCGGCTGCGCCCGCGCGCCCTGCCCGAGGTGGTGGGCCAGGAACACCTGCTGGGCCCCGAAGGCGCCATCACCCGGATGCTGGAGCGCGGCGCCCTGGCCTCGCTGATCCTCTGGGGCCCGCCCGGCGTCGGCAAGACCACCATCGCCCGGCTGCTGGCCGAGGCGGCCGGCTTGCGCTTCGCCGCCCTCTCCGCCGTGTTCTCGGGCGTGGCCGATCTGAAGAAGGCCTTCGACGAGGCGCGGGCGCGGCGCCGCGCCGGCCAGGGCACGCTGCTCTTCGTCGACGAGATCCACCGCTTCAACCGCGCCCAGCAGGACGGTTTTCTGCCGGTGGTCGAGGATGGGACGGTCACGCTGGTGGGCGCGACCACGGAAAACCCCTCCTTCGCGCTGAACGGCGCCATCCTGTCGCGCTGCCAGGTGATGGTGCTGCGCCGGCTGGACGATGCGGCGCTGGAGCGGCTGCTGGCCCGCGCCGAGGCCGAGGCGGGCCGCGCCCTGCCGGTCGACGAGGCCGCCCGCGGCGTGCTGCGCGCCATGGCCGATGGCGATGGCCGCTACCTGCTGAACATGGCCGAGCAGCTGCTGGCCCTGCCGGAAGGCAGCGCCGCGCTGGACCCGGCCGGCCTCTCCGCCCTGCTGGCCAAGCGCGCGGCCCTCTACGACAAGGACCGGGAGGAGCACTACAACCTCATCTCCGCGCTGCATAAGTCGCTGCGCGGCTCGGATCCGGACGCGGCGCTCTACTGGTTCTCCCGCATGCTGGAGGGCGGCGAGGACCCGCGCTACATCGCCCGCCGCCTGACCCGCTTCGCCGCCGAGGATATCGGCCTGGCCGATCCCTCCGCCCTGCCCGCCGCCATCGCCGCCTGGGAGACCTATGAGCGGCTGGGCAGCCCGGAAGGCGAGCTGGCCCTGGCGCAGCTGGTGGTGCATCTGGGCGCCGCGCCCAAGTCGAACGCCGTCTATGTGGGCTACAAGGAAGCCCGCCGCGCGGCCAAGGAGACCGGAAGCCTGATGCCCCCCGCCCATATCCTGAACGCGCCGACCAAGCTGATGAAGCAGCTCGGCTATGGCGCCGGCTATGCCTATGACCATGACCAGGAGGAAGGGTTCAGCGGCCAGAACTACTTCCCCGACGGCATGCCAAGGCAGCGTTTCTACCGCCCCGCCGGCCGTGGCATCGAGGCGCGCATCCTCGACCGGCTGGAGGAATGGGAGCGGCTGCGCCAGGAGCGGGCCGAGGCGGAGGCGGCCGCACCCGCGCGGAAGAAGCGGCAGTGAGCGGCGCCTTCTCCCCCCTGGCCCTGGCGCTGGTGGCGCTGGGCGGCGCCTGCGGCTCGATGTCGCGCTATGCCATCGGCATCTGGGCGGCGGGCTGGTTCGGCACCGCCCTGCCCTGGGGCACGCTGGCGGTGAATGTCATCGGCAGCGCGGTGATCGGCGTGCTGGGCGGCGCCATGCTGGCCGGCATGCCCTTCCCGCAGGAGGCGCGGCTGCTGGCGATCACCGGCTTTCTGGGCGGCTTCACCACCTTCTCGGCCTTCGCGCTGGATATCGGCGTGCTGTGGGAGCGCAACCCGGCCGTGGCGCTGGGCTATCTGGCCCTGACCATGGCGCTCGGCCTCGGCGCCTTCGCGCTGTGCTTTGCACTAGGGCGGAAATTCTAAAGCCTTCTTTTTCTGAAGAAAAAGAAGCAAAAAGACTTTCTCCGCTGGCGGCCCGCCTGCGGCCGGAAGCGGGACGCCAGCCGACAAGAGTTTTTTGGTTCTTTTTTTCAAAAAAGAACGTCTTTGCTGCCCTGCCTTTTCCACAACCCACCCATTCTTGGGGTGAGCCGCGCGGCCCCGGCTGCTACAAGCCGCGCGCACGCGTTGATCGAGACTGCCATGACCATCCAGCACCGCACCGTCCATGCCGCGGACGCCGATTCCCGACTGGACCGCTGGTTCCGCCGGCACTTCCCCCAGCTGACCCAGGGGGCGCTGCAGAAGATGCTGCGCACCGGGCAGATCCGCGTCGACGGCAAGCGCGCCGAGGCCAACACCCGCCTGGCGCGCGGCCAGGAGATCCGCATCCCGCCCCTGCCCGAGGGCCCGGCGCCGGAGCCGGTGGCGCGCGACCGCCAGGTCTCGGCCGAGGATGCCAAGGCGCTGGAGGCGATGATCCTCTACCGCGACGATTACATCATCGCGCTGAACAAGCCGCATGGCCTGCCGGTGCAGGGTGGGCCGAACATCAAGAAGCACCTGGACGGGATGCTGGACGCGCTGACCTTCGAGAAGGAGGAGCGCCCGCGCCTGGTGCACCGGCTGGACCGCGACACCTCCGGCGTCATCCTGCTGGCGCGCGACGCCTCGGCCGCCGGTTTCCTGGCCAAGGCCTTCCGCGGCCGCGATGCCGAGAAGACCTACTGGGCCATCGTGGTCGGCCAGCCGCAATACCAGGGCGGGCGCATCGACATGCGGCTGGCCAAGCAGGGCGGCGGCCCGATGGGCGAGCGCGTGGTGCCGGCCGAGGGCCGCGACGGCGCCCATGCCATCACCGAGTTCGACACGGTCGATGTCGCCCGCCGCCACGCCACCTGGCTGGAATTGCGGCCGCTGACCGGCCGCACCCACCAGCTGCGCGTCCACTGCGCCGCGGCACTCTCCTGCCCGATCCTGGGCGATGGCAAGTATGGCGGCCAGGCGGCGCATCTGGAGGGCATGTCCAACGCCCTGCACCTGCATGCCCGCCGCATCGTGGTGCCGCACCCCGAGGGCGGCACGCTGGAGGTGACGGCGCCGCTGCCGCCGCACATGCTGGAGAGCTTCGCCACGCTGGGCTTCGACAAGCCGCGCAACACCGCGCCGAAGCGCCGGGGCTGACCCTATGGCCCCGCCCCGCCGCCGGCGTGGCCGCGCCGCGCTGATCGTCCTTGGCGTCGCCATCGCCCTGCCCGCCGCCGGCTGGGTCGGGCTGAACCTGCTGCTGCGCGACGAGGTGCTGCGCCCGCGCCTGATCGCCGCCGTCGAACAGGCCACCGGCCGCGCCCTGACCCTCTCCGGCCCGGTCGGCATCAAGCTCTCGCTGGTGCCGACGGTCACGCTGCAGGGCGTCGCCCTGGCCAATGCGCCCGGTGGCAGCCGCCCGCAGATGCTCACCGCCCGGCGGGTGGAGGCCGAGCTGGCCCTGCTGCCGCTGCTGCGCCGCCGCCTGGCCTTCGAGCGGGTGACACTGATCGAGCCCGACCTGCTGCTGGAGCTGGACGCCGAGGGCACCCCCAATTGGCGCTTCGGCCCGCCGCGCCCGGCTGAGGCCGCCGCCGCCCCTGCCGG
>NZ_GG770777.1:515025-527949 GCF_000164635.1 Pseudoroseomonas cervicalis ATCC 49957
CCCCGCCCAGCCCCCGCCGCGCCGCAGACCGGGCCGCGCCGGGTCATCCCCGCCCTGCCGGTCGATCCCGCCCCGCTGCGCGGCTTCGACGCCCAGCTGGCCCTGACCGTGGCCGAGGCCCTGGCCGGCGGCGTCACCTACCGCGACCTGCGCGCCACCATGAAGCTCGGCAACGGGCAGCTGGCGGTGGAGCCGCTGAGCCTCGGCCTGCCCGGCGGCCGCCTCTCCGGCCGGCTCGGCCTGGATGGCAGCGGGGAGGTGCCGCGCCTCAGCCTCGCTTTCCGGCATGAGGGCAGCGGGCTGGACCTGCGCCCGCTGCTCCAGGCCTATGGCCTGCCCGCCCAGGCCAGCGGAAGGCTGGAGCTGGAGGCCGACCTCTCGGGCAGCGGCGCCGACACGCGCCAGATCGCCGCCAGCGGCAACGGCACCCTGGCCCTCGCCATGGCGAATGGGCAGGTGGACAACCGGCTGATCGCCACCCTGGCCGGCGACCTGCGCCGCCTGCTGCTGCCCAACGCCCCCACCGAGGGCGGCACCGCGCTGCGCTGCCTGGCGCTGCGCCTGCACCTGCGCGACGGCATCGCCCGGCCCCAGGCCATGCTGGTGGAAACCTCCCTGGCCGATGTCGTCGGCAGCGGGGAGATCGATCTGCGCGAGGAGCGGCTGGCGCTGCGCCTGCTGCCGCAGATCCGCCTTGGCGGGCTTGGCCTCTCCGCGCCGGTGCTGGTGGGCGGCAGCTTCGCCGCGCCCAGCTACCGGCTGGACCCGGCGGGCGTGCCGGAAGCGGCGGCGGGCATCGTCGGCGACCTAGTGGCGCGGCAGCGCGACGGCCAGGGCGGCATCCTGGGGCAATTGGCGCAGCAGCTGGCCGGGCGGCCGGTGGGCGGCCTGCCGGATTGCGCCCAGCAACTCGCCGTGGCGCGCAACGGGCGGCCCGGGCCCGTGCCGGCCGAAGTGCAGCAGCCGCGCCGCAACAGCCAGGAGCGCGCCAATCCGATGGATCTGCTGCGTGGGTTGCTGGGGCGGTAAGGCCAAGGAAAAACAAAAAGATCCAGGGGAATGAATTCCCCTGGACCCCTTCTTTTTTCTGTCAGGGCCGGCCGCCGCTGGCGGCCGGCGGCTCACTCAGCCGCGGCGGCGTCGTCCGACTCGCTGTCGGGGCCGACCATCATCGCGCTGGCCACCAGCCCGGCCTGGGCACGGATGCGCTGCTCGATGCTGTCCGCCATCGCCGGATTGTCGCGCAGGAACTGCTTGGCGTTCTCGCGGCCCTGGCCGATGCGCTGGCTGTCGCAGCTGAACCAGGCGCCCGACTTCTCCACCACCCCGGCCTTCACGCCGAGATCCAGCAGCTCGCCCACCTTCGACACGCCCTCGCCATACATGATGTCGAACTCGACCTGCCGGAACGGCGGGGCCATCTTGTTCTTCACCACCTTCACGCGGGTCTGGTTGCCGACCACCTCCTCGCGGTCCTTGATCTGCCCGACACGGCGGATCTCCAGGCGGATCGAGGCGTAGAACTTCAGCGCGTTGCCGCCCGTCGTGGTCTCCGGATTGCCGAACATCACGCCGATCTTCAGGCGGATCTGGTTCAGGAAGATCAGCAGCGTGTTGGAACGCGCGACCGAGCCGGTCAGCTTGCGCAGCGCCTGGCTCATCAGCCGGGCGTGCAGGCCGACATGGCTGTCGCCCATCTCGCCCTCGAGCTCGGCGCGCGGCACCAGGGCGGCGACCGAATCGACCACCAGCACATCCACCGCGCCCGAGCGCACCAGCGTGTCGGCGATCTCCAGCGCCTGCTCGCCGGCATCCGGCTGGCTGATCAGCAGGTTGTCGACATCGACGCCGAGCTTGCGGGCATAACCCGGATCCAGCGCATGCTCGGCGTCGACGAAGGCGCAGGTGCCGCCGCGCTTCTGCGCCTCGGCGATGGCGTGCAGCGCCAGCGTGGTCTTGCCCGAGCTTTCCGGCCCGTAGATCTCGACGATGCGGCCGCGCGGCAGGCCGCCGATGCCGAGCCCCAGATCCAGCCCGAGCGAGCCGGTCGGGATGACCTCCACCTCGTCGGATTGCTGCTTGGCGCCCATGCGCATGATCGAGCCCTTGCCGAAGGCCCGCTCGATCTGGCTCAGCGCGGCGTCCAGCGCCTTGTTCTTGTCCATTCTGGGAACCCCTTTGCCCTTCGGCTGTCTCTCACGGGCCTCTGCCGCGCCCCGCAGCTTCCCAGCGCGGGAAGAGACTGCCAAGCGGGAAGGAGGACCTTCTCCTGCAACGCGATCATCCCGGCCGGTCCCACACGCCGCAAGCGAAAGGCGGAAGCACGGCCCGGAATTCTTGTTCGCTATATGTTCACAATGGTGCCGTTCTGCAAGGGCAATTCGGCACCCACCGCCCGCCGTGCCGCCGCAGCCAGCTCGGCCGGCCGGTAGGGCTTGGCCAGGAACTGCATCGCCCCGCCGGAGAGCCCGTGCTCCACCATGGAAGGCGCATAGCCGCTCACCAGCAGGACCGGAAGCCCCGGCAGCCTCTCCCGCACCCGCGCCGCCAGGGCGACCCCGTCCATGCCCGGCATCACCACATCGCTGACCAGCAGCGCCGGCGGCGCGGCGGCGCCCTCGAGCAGCTCCAGCGCGCTCTCGGCATCCTCGGCCGCCATCACCTCCCAGCCATCGCGGGCCAGGGCGCGCTCCGCCAGGCGGCGCAGCGGCGCCTCGTCCTCCACCAGCAGCACCCGGCCAGGGGCGGCCAGGGTGGCCGCCGGGCCTGGCGCCGCCTCGGGGCCAGGCGCGGCCGCCTCCTCCACCCGCGGCAGCAGGATGCGGAAGCAGGCGCCCTCGCCCGGGCGGCTGCGCACGCTGACATAGCCACCCGACTGCCGCACGATGCCATGCACGGTGGCCAGCCCCATGCCGGTGCCGCCCTGCGCGCCCCGCCCGGTGAAGAAGGGCTCGAAGATGCGCGGCAGGATCTCGGGCGGGATGCCCTCGCCGCTATCCTCCACCTCCAGCACGGTCCAGCGCCCGGCGGGAATGCGCTCCGCCCCTTCCTGCTGCGGCTCCAGCAGCAAAGCGCGGCCGGTGCGCAGCACCAGCCGGCCGCCGCGCGGCATGGCCTGGTGCGCGTTCATCGCCAGGTTCATCAGCACGCGGTCGAGCTGCGTCGGGTCGATGCGCACCAGCCGGCCCGGCGAATCGAGCTCCAGCGCCAGCGTGACCGAGCGGCCAAGCAAGGGCCGCAGCAGCTGCGCCATGCCCTCCACCGCCGCGTTCAGCGGCACCAGCCGCGGCGCCAGCACCTGCTGCCGCGCATAGGCCATCATCTGCCGCACCAGCGCGGCACCGCGCCCCGCCGCCTCCTGCACCTGGGCCAGCTCGGTCAGCAGGGCGGGCGGCGCGTCGGGCCCGGCCAGCCGCACCGCATCCTCGGTGGCACCCAGCACCACCGCCAGCAGATTGTTGAAATCATGCGCGATGCCGCCAGCCAGCACGCCCAGCGCCTGCAGCCGGTCGCCCTCCGCCACGCGGTCGGCCATGGCGTGGTCCTGCGTCAGGTTGCGCAGCACCAGCACACTCTCGCCCCCGGGCAGGGCGATGCGGTGCGGCGCCACGGGCATGCCCTCGCGGCCTTCCGGCGCGGCCAGCCGCAGCACTGGCGGCGCCCCGCCCCCCTCCAGCCAGCGCCGCAGCCCTGGCCGGTGGGCGGCCTGGAACAGCCGCTCCGCCGGCGAATCCGGCTGCACCGGCAGCAGGGCTGGGCCGAGCGCCTGGCGCAGCGCCGGATTGCCCCGCTTCACCCGCCCGCCCGCATCCAGCCACAGCGCCGGCTCCGCCAGACCGTCGAGCAGGGCGAGGAAGCTGGTCCGGGCCGTGGCCGAGCCACCGCCCCAAGGGAGAGGGAGACGCATGATGCGCCACCGTAACATCACGAAAGCGTGATGTCAGCGTCCATCCGCACCGAGCAGCGCGATCGCCTCCCCCAGCAACCGGTGACTGGCGCGGAGCGAGGCCAGGCTTTCGGCACTGACCGGAGCGGGTTCATCGGCGCCGGGTGTCGGCCAGCCGGCCAGGGCCGGCTCCTCCCTGGCATCGGGCGCGGCGCGGTTCAGCTGTTGCGCCATGCCAAGCAGCCGGTGCGACTGCGCGGCCATGTTCGCCGCCACCAGCCGCAGCGCTTCATTCATGTCCATGGGCCAGGTCCATCGGGCAGCCTCCGCGGGAGGCCCGAGACTAGGCAAAAGGCATGAGGAGGAGGTTAAGGCCATCCGGCGGGCAGAGGCACGCCCGGGCAAGCCAGCGTTAACCAGTCTGGCGCAGCCTGGGCCGATGCCGCCCACCGCCTTGCAGGCCGTGCTGGCCACCGCCGATTCGCTGCGCGCGACGCTGAGCCTGGCCCGCGCACTGGCCGAGGCCGGACGGCAGATCGACATGGCCGGGCTGGACGGCGAGGTGGCGACGCTCTGCGCCGCCGCCCTGGCCCTGCCCCCCGCCTGTGGCGCCGAGGCGCGTCACGCCCTGCACGCGCTGCGGGCGGAGCTGGAGAGCCTGCTGGCCCTCCTGCCCCGCCCGCAAACCGGCTGAGGCCGGCGCTCAGCCCTGCTGCGGCAGGTGCTTGCTGATATAGGGCGGCAGGTTGAAGGCGCCGGTGTGGATCTCCGGCGTCCAGTACTGCGTCTGGCCCAGGATGCCGGCGGCCTCGGCGCGGGCGCGGATGGTGGCGCTGTCCACCTGGCGCAGCGCCGCGTCCTTCGCCGCCCAGCCCAGCGTCATGAAGCCGCCGACATAGGTCGGCACCGCCGCGACATAGGCCCAGATGTCCGGGAACACCTTGCCCCGGCGCAGCGAGGTCTCGGCCAGCTCCTCGGCCTGCATCGCCGGCACGCCGCACTGGTTCACGATCAGCCCGCGATCCGACAGCAGCCGCGCCGCATTGGCGTAGAACTCGTCGGTGAACAGCACTTCGCCCACGCCGATCGGGTCGGTCGAATCGACGATCACCACGTCGAAGCTGCCGGCCTCGGCCTTGCGCACGTAATCGATGCCGTCGCCCACGATCACCTCGGCGCGCGGATCGTTCCAGGCGTCGCCGGCGATGTCGGGCATGTGCTCCTTGCAGAGGCGGATCACCTCGCCATCGATCTCGACCATCACGGCCTTCTCGACATTGCGGTGCTGCAGCACGCGCTTCAGCACGCCGCCATCGCCGGCGCCGATGATCAGCACGCGCTTGGCCTCGCCATGCGCCAGCAGCGGCACATGGGTCAGCATCTCCTGGTAGACGAACTCGTCCTTCTCGGTGATCTGCGTGACGCCGTCGAGCAGCATGACGCGCCCGTGGCTGTAGCTCTCGAAGATCATGATGTCCTGGAACTCGCTCTGCACGCGGGCGAGTTCGCGCTTCACCAGGAAGCGCTGGCCCCAATCGGGGTACAGGGTCTCGTTGACCCAGGAATCGGTCGGCATCAGGAAAATCCTCGGGAAGATACGAAGAGGGCGGGACCCTAAGGCCCCGCCCTCCACGGCGTCACGTGACAGCCAGGTGTCAGGCGGGCGTCAGCCGATCAGGCCGCGCTTGTGCTCGGCGAGCTGCACCCGCTCGGGCTGGAAGCCCTTCTTCAGCACCGGCACCGCGAGATACGGGTTGCAGATGCCGCAGACGAAGATGTCCAGCGCGGCATAGGACCGCTCCGGCCAAGTGTGGATCGAGACATGGCTCTCGGCCAGGACCAGCACGCCGGAGACGCCACCATTCGGGGAGAAGTGGTGGAAATGGCCGTGCAGGATGGTCGCGCCGGTCTCGATCGCGGCCTCGCGCAGCACGGAATCGATGTGCGCGGGGTCGTCGAGATTCGTGGCACCCCACAGATCGACGATCAGATGCGTGCCGGCGAAGCGCACACCGTCCCGCTCGACGAAGTAATCCTTCGCCTCGCCGTGAGTATCAACAGACTGGGCTTCGCTCGGGCTGTTATCCGAAACCATCCCCAGCGGAGAAACGAGAGCGTCCATGATTTGCGGGCTCCTTCCCACCAGAAGATGACCAGGGTGATCGTGATCGATCAGGTCAACGGCGGCGCATATGGGGCCATACCCTCCCCCCTCGCAAGGAAAATCGGGACCTGTGGGCCGAAAAAATCGCGGGTCGTTCTTGCGTCCAGCGCGTGTCTCGCCGCGTTGGCCGGGGGGAGGGTCAGGAAGGCCGGCGGTGGACCCCTGGGGGGCTTCGGAAAATCTCCGGTCGGGACCGGCCGCTTCGTTGCGGCGGCGGCTTGGCCGCGCGAAACCCCTTGCCGACCGCCAAAAGGCTGCTATACCCCGCCGCCTGCGCTGGATGGGTGGCCGAGCGGTCGAAGGCGCACGCCTGGAAAGTGTGTATACCTCAAAAGGGTATCGTGGGTTCGAATCCCACCCCATCCGCCATTGCCCCCGGCGGCAATGCTCTCAGGCGCAGCCTTGCTTCACCCTCGCAATGCGGTTCTCGAAGCCCCCCGGCGAAGGATCGGAAGCAAAGCGTCCGTATCCTGCCTCGCGCAGCGCATATGCCGCCCTCTTCTTGGGGCCTTCAGGCTGCCCTGACCCGCCCAGGGTACACTGGCAGCGCTGCGAGGCGACGGCACCAGGCCGTCAGGCGGCCTCCCGCCCGGATGCGCCATTGAGCGGTGATGGGCCTCCCCGCCATGCAAACCACCTCCCGCCGGCCAAGGCCCGGATCCCATGGGGATTCCCAGAGCTTGCCGAGGAGACTCAGCAACAAAACTCTCAATGATATCGATGATTGAAATATCGCTTCGTTATTCCTTTCCGCTTCAAGCGGCGCAATCTTTTCAAATATGGAATAAACGTAATATTTCTTAAATGGGCACCAGCGCCGCCTGCTGGAGCCATCCGGCACGACGCGGCCAGCCGAGAAACGCGAAAGCCCTTTGACTGGACCGCGAAGCAATGCCGCAACGCCAAGGCTGCCGCCGCAGAGTATGTGGATTTCGATATCCACCCCTTCGCAACGGTCAACCTTAAAAAATAGGCGAAGCCCCTCAGAACACTTGATTCTAGCACAACAATGCGTGATTAATCTGTCCCAGACATTGCAGGTATGCAATGTCAGTTTGGGGGAAACAGACTCGATGACAGCCTATAAGGACGCTCGAGTATCAAAAGAGGAGACGGCCTACTCGTCGCCGAGTGGCGTCAGCTACGATGAAGAGGCGACCAGTCGCAAGCTGAGGTCAGCTATAAAGTTGCTTGCGATATTCTGTGTCGCCTACTTCGTGGCCGCGATGATCGCAACGCCTGAGTTCAAGCACATCGCGCAGATCGAGATCATGAATCTGCCACTGGGCTTCTACACCGGCATCCTGGTTTTCGTTGTCGGCATTGTCGTGACACGCATGTGCCTCAACCAGGACCAGAAGAGCTGACCATGAACAACCCCATAGCATTCACCATCCTGGTCATCAGCCTTCTTGCCGTCGTCTATATCAGCTGGTGGAGCAAGAAATACACCACCAATACTACCGATTTCTACGTGGCAGGCGGCAAGATCTCCGCCCGGCTGAACGGCTGGGCCATGTTCGGGGACTATTGCAGCGCCGCGAGCTTCCTCGGCGTCGCTGGCGCCATCGCGCTGACCGGCATCGACAGCTGGTGGGTCGCCATCGGCTTCTTCGGCGCCTGGGTCTTCGTGCTGGTCATCCTGGCCGGTCCGCTCAAAAGCTCGGGCAAGTTCACGGTGGGCGATGTCCTGGTCGGGCGCTTCGGCGGCAGGAGCCTGAAGTTCCTGGCCATGCTGACCACGGTCGTCATCGGCACACTCTACCTGGTGCCGCAGATCGTCGGCGCCGGCCATCTGTTCGAGCTGCTGCTGGGCTGGGACTACCTGGCCACGGTGTTCGTCTCGGCCATCATCATGGGCCTGATGGTCGTGCTGGGCGGCATGATGGGCACCACCTACAACCAGGCAATCCAGGGCGTGATCCTGCTGGTGGCGATGCTGCTGCTGCTGGTCCTGTCCGCCATCGTCTATTTCGGCGGCAACCCGATCGCCATCATCACGCAGGCGATGGACACGGTACCGCCCAGTTCGGCGGTCCGGGTGGCGTCGCAGCTGCCGCCGCCCGCCGGAGGCACCACCCACGGGGCGCTCGCCCTGGCCGAAGCCATCCGCAACGGGTTCCAGAACCTGCCGAACGCGCTCACGCCCGGCGTGTCCGTGCCCAACGCCCTCAACCAGTTCAGCCTGGTTCTCGGCCTGCTGCTCGGCGTGGCAGGCCTGCCGCACATCCTGATCCGCTTCTACACGGTCAAGGACGCCAAGGACGCCAAGAAGGGCGCCGAGCTCACCATCATCGGCCTCGCCGTCTTCTACATCGCCGTGCTGTTCGTCGGCTACGCGACGATGACGATTCTGTATCCCTACCTGATCGAGATGCTGCAGGCTGGACAGCGCGGCCGCGCCACCAACATGGCGATCCCGCTGCTCGGCATGCAGCTGGGCGGTGAGGTGGTGCTGGGCTTCATTGCGGCGGGCGCGATGGCCGCCATGCTCAGCACCTCCGTCGGCCTGCTGATCTCGATGAGCACCAGCCTCTCGCATGACGTCTATGCGGGGGTGCTGCGCCCCAACAGCAGCGACCGCGAGCGTCTCGTGTTCGCCAAGGTCGGGGCCGCCGTGCTGACCGGCATCGCCCTGGCGGCATCGATCTGGCTCAAGGACCAGAACGTCGCCATTCTCGTCGCGATGTGCTTCGGCATTGCCGCGAGCACCTTCGCGCCGGTGCTGATCCTGGCGATGTGGTGGAAGGGCTTGACGAAGGAAGGCGTGATCGCCGGCCTGCTCGTCGGCCTGGTCGTGTCGTTGTCCTTCACCTTCGCGCGCTTCTCGAACGTGCCTGAGCTCTTCGGGCTGACCGTGCTGGGCAATCCGGCGCTCTATGGGGTGATCGCGGCCCTGGTCGCGATCGTCTCGGTCAGCTTGCTGACGAAGAACACGGGCAACGTCCGGGAGTTCATGGCCATGGCGCACCGTGGCTGATCGCCGCGGCCGGCCCTGATGCTGGGAAACCCGCCGCGAGGCGGGTTTCCTTGTTCTGGCCAGGGGCATCCGGCGGAAGGCGGCTGAGGGAGCGGGTGCCGCGTCACGCTCCACCGCCTCGCCGGACGCGGCGGCGGCCCGAATCCGGGCTCAGTCGCACCGCGCCCGCGCAATGCGCCGGTGACGGAGCCTCTGCCCGCGCAACGGGGGCGGTGCCGGCATGAATGCGGCCGCGGCCATGGCGGTGGCCGGCCCGCCCTGCCCTCCCTCAGCTCCGCGCCGCGAACGCCTCCACCTGCTGCGTGGTGCCCGAGATCACCAGCACGTCGCCAGGGCCCAGCACCGTCTCGGGCGTGGCGTGTACGAAGTCGCGCCCCGGCCGCTTCACGCCGACCACGGTGATGCCGTGGCGCTTGCGCAGCGCGCAATCGGCCAGCGTCTTGCCGAGTTCCGAGGCCGGCGCGCGGGTCTTGCCGATCGCGACATCATCGCCGAGCTCCATGAAGTCGATCAGCCTGCTGGCCACCAGATGCGCGACGCGGCGCCCCATCTCCGCCTCGGGATAGACGACGTGGTGCGCGCCGGTCCGCTCCAGGATGCGGCCATGCTTGCTGCTCAGCGCCTTGGCCCAGATGTCCGGCACGCCGAGCTCGGTCAGCGCCAGCACGGTCAGCACACTGGCCTCGATATCGGTGCCGATGCCCACCACGGCGCGCGGGAAGTCGCGCACGCCAAGGCGGCGCAGCGTCTCGCTGTCGGTGCTGTCGGCCTGCACCACATGGGTCAGCCGGTCGGCCCAGCCCTGCACGATCTCGGCCCGCTCGTCGATGCCGAGCACGTCGTGGCCGAGTTCGGCCAGGGATTGCGCGACGGCGCCGCCGAAGCGGCCGAGGCCGATCACCACGATGGCGTCGTCGGAAGGTTGCCTAGCCAACGATGGGGCGCTCCTCTGGATAGCGATAGGGGGATTGCCGGCCGCGCAGCGCCAGGGCGGTGGCGACCGTGATGCTGCCGACGCGGCCGATGAACATCAGCACGACGATCACCGCCTGGGCAGCAGGCGGGAGATCCGGCGTAACACCGGTCGACATGCCGACGGTGGCGGTGGCGGAAACCGCCTCGAAGATGACGTCGCGCAGCGGCAGGTCGGTCAGGCTCAGCAGCGCCAGCGTCGCCAGCCCGGCCAGCCCCACCGCCAGCAGCACGACGCTGAGCGCCTGGCGCTGCACCTCATGCGGCACCCGGCGGCCGAAGGCGGCGGTGTCGGGCTCGCCGCGCGCCACCGCCCAGACCACCAGGCCGAGCAGGATGAAGGTGGTGACCTTGATGCCCCCCGCCGTGCCGGCGCTGCCGCCGCCGATCAGCATCAGCGCGTAGCTCACCGCCAGCGTCTCGTCGCGCATCTGGCCGACATCCAGCGCGTTGAAGCCGGCGCTGCGCAGCATCACGGAATGGAAGGCCGCGTTGCTCAGCCGGTCGGCCGGCGGCAGCGCGCCGAGCGTCGCGGGATTGGTCCACTCATAGCCGAGCACCGCCACGAACCCCGCCGGCAGCAGGATCGCGGTGCCCAGCAGGGTGAGCTTGGTGTGCAGCGTCCAGCGCGCCGGGTTGCGCAGGTCGCGCCGCAGGTCGAACAGCACCGGGCAGCCAATGCCGCCGATCACCACCGCCGCGGCGACCGGCCCCAGGACCAGCGGGTCCTGCGAGAAGCGCACCAGGCTGTCGGAAAAGGTCGAGAAGCCGGCATTGTTGAAGGCGGAGACGGCGTGGAACAGCCCGTGCCAGGCGGCGTCAGCCCAGCCGAGGCCGAGCGCCGCGCGCAGCCGCCAGGCCAGGGCGAGCGCGACCACCGCCTCCACCGCCAGGGTGGTGGCCAGCACCAGGCGCAGCACCGCGCTGATATCGCCGAGCGCCAGGCCGCGCGTCTCGGCCTGCGCCACCAGCCGGGTGCCCAGGCGCAGCCGCCGCGCCACCAGCAGGCCGAGCAGCGTCGCCCCGCTCATGATGCCGAAGCCGCCCAGCTGGAACAGCAGCAGGATCACCACGCGGCCGAAGCCGGACCAGTGGGTGGCGGTGTCGACGACGATCAGCCCGGTGACGCAGACCGCCGACGTGGCGGTGAACAGCGCCGTCAGGAAGCCGGTGCCGGTGCCGTCGGCGCTGGCGAGCGGCAGCATCAGCAGCGCGGTGCCCAGCAGGATGGCCAGCAGGAAGATGGCCGGCACCAGCCGCGCCGGATGCGCCATCAGCCGGGGCGGCACGGGGGTCCGGTCGGGGAAGGAGAAGGCCATGTGTTTCCGTCAGAACTCCTGGTGGGCGGAATGCGGGCGGGGGCGGCGGGCTACAGCCCGTCCGGCTCCAGCAGCACCACCGGCTCGCCATTGCCCAGCACGCCCACGCCGCCAATGCCGGGCAGCGCCGCCAGCGCCGGGTGCAGCGGCCGCAGCAGCAGGTCGGAGCGGCGCTGCACCCGGTCCACCGCCAGCCCCAGCAGCCGGCCGCCGCTGCGCAGCATCACCACCCCGCCCTCGGCCGCCGCCGCGGCGGGCAGGTTCAGCAGCGCCGCCAGGCGGTGCAGCTCCGTCCCCGGCGGCAGCGCCGCGCCGGGCTCCAGCACCGCCTCCACCCGCCCGGCGGGCAGGGCGTAGGGGTGGCCCGCCACCTCCACCAGCAGCACGTTCTGCACCGCGGCGGTCAGCGGCAGGCGCAGGGTGAAGCTGGTGCCCTGGCCGGGCTCGCTCGCCACCTCCAGCGTGCCGCCGGCGCGGCGCACCGCCTCCTGCACCACGTCGAGGCCGACGCCGCGGCCGGAGGTCTCGGTCACCGTCTCGGCGGTGGAGAAGCCGGGACGGAACAGCAGGGCGTGGATATCGGCCAGCGGCAGATGCGGCGCCTCGGCGGCGTCCACCAGGCCGCGCGCCACGGCACGCTCCAGCACGCGGCGCGTGTCGATGCCGGCGCCATCATCGCTGACGCGCACCCGGATCTGCCCCGTGCGGCGCGCGGCGGAGATGCGCAGCGTGCCGCGCGCCGGCTTGCCGGCGGCCAGCCGCGCCGCCGGCGGCTCCAGCCCGTGATCGACGGCGTTGCGCACCAGATGCAGCAGCGGGTCGGCCAGCGCCTCCACCAGGGAGCGGTCGATGGCGACCTCCTGCCCCTCCAGCAGCAGCTCCACCTCCTTGCCGCTGGCGCGCGCCACGGCGCGCGCCACGCGCGGCAGCCGGGCGAAGAGCGTGCCGACAGGGACCACGCGCAGCTCCAGCACCGCATCGTCCAGCCGGCGCAGCGACAGGGTCAGGCGGCTCTCGGCCGCGTCCAGCGTGTCCTGGTGGCGGCGCAGCCGGTCGAGCGCCTGCGCCATCTGCGGCGCGATGCCGCCGGGCAGCCATTGCTCCAGCGCCGCCAGCCGGCTGATCGCGGTGCGGGCGCCACCCTCCTGCAAGGCTTCGGACAGGGCCAGGGCGGCGGCGCGCAGCTCGGCCTGCAGGTTGATGATCCCGTCGATCGTCTCCTGCCGCACCCGCATGGTGACGGGGCCGGATTCGGTGGCCTCCGGCGCCGCCTCGGGCGCCGGCAGGGGCGCGATCTCGGGCAGCAGGGACAGTTCGTGCAGCACCTGCCCGGCCGGGTCCAGCCCCGCCGCATGCGCGGCCAGCGCCGGCAGCGCCAACCCGCTGGCAAACAGCAGCTCGATCGAGGGCGGCGTGGTGTCGGGCAGGTTGCGGCTGGCCAGCACCTCCGCCGCCTCGTGCAGCCAGGCGCCGACGGCGTTCTCCAGCACCGCCCCCTGCCCCAGCGCCAGCCGCGCGACGAACAGGCGCCGCCCGGCCTCCAGCGCGGCCAGCGCGCGGGCCCGGGCGCCGGGGCCCATATTGGCGCGGAAGGCGGGCGGCA
>NZ_GG770777.1:528474-529306 GCF_000164635.1 Pseudoroseomonas cervicalis ATCC 49957
GGGCGATGCGCTGCAGCTGCGCCAGCAGCGCCGGCTCGGCGGGCAGGTCGCGCTTGGCCGCCAGCACCGCCTCGCGCTGGCGGCGCAGCCCGTCCACCGCGGCCAGCAGGGCGCCCGCCACGGTGGCGTCCACCGCCAGTTTGCCGCCGCGCGCCTGGCCGAGAATGTCCTCCGCCGCATGCGCCACATGCTTCATGCCGGAGGCGCCGAGCGCGTCGCTCATCCCCTTCAGGCTGTGGAAGGCGCGGAACAGCGTGTTGACCTGCTCGGCCGCCGGCGCCGCGCCGCTGGCCAGCAGGGCCTCGATGGTGTCGAGATGCTCCTCGCTCTCGGCGGCGAACTCGCCCCAAAGGGCGTCATCCTCCTCCAGCATCGGCTCAGCCCTCGGCGCCGGCGGCGGCCGGCAGGAAGGTGGCGCGGCGGGCGGCGCGCAGGATGGCCTCGCCCTGGCGGTCGCGCAGATCCGGGCTGAAGGCGCCGGAGGGCTTGCCGACCACGGCGCTGGCGCCCAGCCGCCGCGCCAGCGCCGCCAGCTCCGAGCCCGGCCGCGCGGCGGAGGAGACGATCACCACCGCGCCATGCCCCGACAGCGCCCATTCGCGCAGCGTGCCGATGCCGTCCAGCACCGGCATCTCGATGTCCAGCATGGTCAGGTCCGGCCGCAGCTCGGCCATCAGGGCGAGGGCGGCGCGGCCATCGCCGGCCTCGCCCACCACCGCGAAGGCGGGGTCGCCGGACAGGGTTTCTCGCACCAGGCGGCGCATCATGGCGCTGTCATCGACGACCAAGGCGCGCAGCCGGGTGGTGTCGGCGGCGGCTGTGGGTCGCGCCG
>NZ_GG770777.1:531660-533053 GCF_000164635.1 Pseudoroseomonas cervicalis ATCC 49957
CCGGCGGCTGGCGACCGCCCGGTCCTGCGCCGGGCGGGGTCAGGCGGCCAGCGCCTCGGCGCGGGTGGCGTAGGCGGGGATGATCTTGTCGAAGCCCGAGATCTCGAACACCTCGCGCACCGCCGGCTGCAGCCCGCAGACGCTGAAGCCCTTGCCGGCGGTCTTGGCCTGCTTGGCGGCCTTCAGCAGCACGCGCAGCCCGGCGGAGGAGACGTAGCGCACCCCCTCCAGATCGGCGACCACGCCGCCTTCCTCCAGCAGCGCGAGCAGCTTGGCCTCCGCCGCCGCGGCGGTGGCGGTGTCGAGCCGCCCTTCGAAGGCAGCGACCGTCACGGCCCCGGACTTGATCTCGGCGATCTGCATACTCGTCACGCTCCTTTGTGCGTCCAGTCCCGCGCCACGGGGTCTGCCCGGCGGCGCGTCATTCCTCTAATCCCGCCTAAGGTGCCGCCGCGATCACGCCGCGTCCAGCACCGCCATCAGGTGGTTGCGGCCATCGGCGCGGCGATAGTCGAGCGAGCGCACCATGTTCCGCACGAAATGGATGCCGAGCCCGCCGATCTCGCGCTCCTCGATGCCGGCCTCGGTGTCGGGCGCGGCCTCGGCCAGCGGGTCGAAGGCGGGGCCGTCATCGGTGATGCCGAGATGCAGCGCGCCGTCGCGCAGGTGCAGCGCCACCTCGACGAAGCTCGCTCCCTTGCCATGCATGGCGACATTGGCCACCAGCTCCTCCGCCACCAGGGCGACGCGATGCGCGGCGCCGGGCGCCAGCTCGGCCGCCTCGGCAAAGGCCTCCAGCCGGTCGAGCAGCTCGGGAACCGCCGCGGCCTCGGGCCGCAGGCGAAGCGCCAGTTCCGTGCTCTGCGCCATGCGCGGCGATATCCCTCTTCCGACTCGCACCAGGGTAACGAAGCGCCGCGCTCTTGTCAGGCGGTCCCCGGCGCTTGACGCGCGCTCCCCTGCCTGCGATCCATGCGCGCCCTGGGCGGGGCCGATTTTCTGCCGGAAAATCAGTCGCTTCGTGGCAGTTTCGTGACAGGGCTCGAACGGCGCCGCAGGGCGCGGAGGCAGGCGATGCAACGCAGGCTGCTGCTCGGCGGGGTGGTGATGCTGGTGCTCCTGGCGATGGCCGGGCTCGGCCTCTTCGCGCTGCACCGCAACCAGGCCGAGGCGCGCGACGCCATGGCCCGGCTGGAGGCGCTGCATGGCGCGCTCGATCTCGGCCGGGGGGCGGAGACGGCGTTCCGCCTGCAGGTGCAGGAGTGGAAGAACATCCTGCTGCGCAGCCACGAGCCGGAGGCAAGGCCGGGGCTGCGCCGCGCCTATGACGCGGCGGCGGCCGAATCCGCCGCGCTGCTCGGCCGGCTGGAGGCGGCGGCGCCCGCCCTGCGGG
>NZ_GG770777.1:533682-541490 GCF_000164635.1 Pseudoroseomonas cervicalis ATCC 49957
GCCGCCGACGCGGCGCTGCGCGGCGCCGACCGCGCCTTGCAGCAGCGGCTCGATTCGGTGGGTGACCGGCTGGGCGAGGCCTGGGCGGCGACGGCGCGTGAGCGCGCCGCCCGCTCCGAGGCGCGCTACGAGGAGACACGGCGCCTGCTGTTGTGGGGCAGCCTGATCGGGCTCGGGCTGGTGCTGGCGCTGCTCTTCGGCCTGGCGCGGCCGCGCGGCTGATCGCGGAGCGGCATGATGGAGATCCTGGCCAGCATCTTCGGCGGGCTCGGCCTGTTCTTCCTGGGCGTCAAGGGCGTCGGCGCCGGGCTGCAATCCATGGGCGGGCGGCGCATGCGGCGGCTGATGGCGGGGGCCACGCGCGGCCCGCTGCGCGCCGCCGTGCTGGGGCTGCTGATGGGGGCGCTGACGCAATCCTCCAACGCCGTCACCTTCATCGCCACCAGCCTCTACACCGCCGGGCTGCTGCCGCTGCGCCGCGCCCTGCCGGCGCTGGCCTGGTGCAATGCGGGCACCGCCGGGCTGGTGCTGCTGGCCACCATCGACCTGCGGCTGGCCGTGCTGTGGCTGTTCGGCGTGGTGGGCTGCGCCACCTATTTCGGGCTGGATGCGGGGGGACGGCTGAAGCCGCTGCTGGGCGCGCTGGCCGGGCTCGGCCTGCTGTTCCTGGGGCTGGCCACCATCAAGGCCGGCGCGGCACCCTTGCGCGACCTGCCGCTGGTGCGCGAGATCCTGGCCTTCTCCGGCACCGCGCTGACGCCGCCCTTCCTGATCGGCGTGGTGATCACGCTGATCGCGCAATCCTCCTCCACCGTGTCGATCCTGGCGATCACGCTCACCGCGCTCGGCCTGCTCGGCTTCGAGCAGACGGTGATGGTGGTCTATGGCGCCTCGCTCGGCTCGGGCCTGTCTGTGCTGCTGCTGTCGGGCAACCTGTCCGGCTCGGCGCGCCAGCTCGCGCTTTACCAGACGCTGTTCAAGGCGCTGGGCACCGCGCTGTTCCTGCTGCTCTTCTGGGTGGAGCAGCAGGGCGTGCCGCTGGTGCTGGCGGCCACCGCCCTGCTGTCGCACGACCTGCCGGAGCGGATCGGCTGGCTGTTCCTGCTGTTCCAGGTGGTCACCGCGCTGGCGGTGGCGCCGCTGAACGGGCCGGCCATGGCGCTGCTGCAACGCCTCTCCCCACCGGGCGCCGCCGAGGCGCTGGGCCGGCCGCGCTTCCTCTACGACCAGGCGCTGGAGCACGCACCGACCGCGCTGGAGCTGGTGGAGCGCGAGCAGGCGGGGCTCACCGCGCGGCTGCCCGGGCTGCTCGGCCCGCTGCTGGAGCCGGGCGCCGAGGCCACGGGGGCGTTGCCCCGCCCCGCCCGGCTGCAGGCCGCCGCCGGCGTCGAGCAGGCGGTGCGGCACTTCCTGGCCGAGCTGCTGACACGTGATCCGGCGGCGGACTCGCTGGCCCGGGTGGTGGCGCTGGAGAGCCGCAACGAGATGCTGACGGCGCTGCGCGAGACGGTGGGCGAGTTCGCCGAGGCGGTGGAGCAGGCGGCGGCGCGCGGCGAGGCCGACCCGGTGGCCGCGCCGCTGCGCGCCATGGCCGAGGCGCTGCACCTGCTGCTGCTGCAGCTGGAGGAGGCCGCGGACCGGCTGGAGGCGGAGGATCTGGCGCTGCTGCGCACCCTGGCCGCCGACCGCTCCGAGATGATGGACCAGCTGCGCCGCCGCATCGCCGGGGCCGAGCCGGGGCTGGCGCCGGGCGGGCACGACCTGCTGTTCCGCGCCACCGCCCTGTTCGAGCGGGCGGTCTGGCTGATCCGCCGCCAGGCGCTGCTGCTGGAGCCCGCCGCCACCGCCGAGTGAGGCGGCGGCGCCCCCTCCCCCACCGCACAAGCCGGCGCGCGCCGGCCATGCAAAAGGGCCGGGCGCCTCGCGGCACCCGGCCCCGCGCCGATCCCCGGCGGGATCAGGCCTGTTCGAGATCCAGCGCGTAGCCGGCGCTGCGCACGGTGCGGATGATGTCCACCTCGCCCTCGCCATTCACCGCCTTGCGCAGGCGGCGGATATGCACGTCGACCGTGCGCGGCTCGACATGGATGTCGCGGCCCCAGACGGCGTCCAGCAGCTGCTCGCGCGAGAAGACGCGGCCCGGATGCTGCAGGAAGAACTCCAGCAGCCGGTATTCGGTGGGCCCCAGATGCAGGGCGCGGCCATTGCGGCTGACGCGGTGCGCGTCCTGGTCCATGGTGACGTCGTGCCAGGCCAGCGTGCCCTTGGTGGCGACGCCGCCGGAGCGGCGCAGCAGGGCGCGGATGCGCGCCATCAGCGCATCCATCACGAAGGGCTTGGCGATGTAGTCGTCGGCCCCGGTGTCCAGCGCCCGGACCGCGTCCTGGTCCTCGGTGCGCGCGGTGACCATGATGATCGGCAGGTCGCGCGTGTCGGGGCGGCGGCGCAGCTGGCGGCAGACCTCGAGGCCGGAGAGCGCCGGCAGCATCCAGTCCAGCAGCACCAGATCGGGCGGCGCCTCGGCCACCCGCATCAGGGCTTCCTGGCCATCGGCGGCCTCGTCCACCCGGAAGCCCTGCTTCTCCAGGTTGTAGCGCAGCAGGGTCAGCAGCGGCGCCTCGTCCTCGACCACCAGGATGGTCGGGCGGGCCATGCCGGAATGCGGCTCGGCCATCGAAGGGCTCCTCTTGCCGCGCTCAGGCAGGCGGGCGGACGACGGTGTATGCGGAAGCATCGGATTTCGGCCTGTCCTCGGGGAGCATGTGACCCAGCACGGCGTAGTGCACGGTCTCGGCGATGTTGGTCGCGTGGTCGCCGATGCGTTCGAAATTCTTGGCGATGAACAGCAGATGGGTGGCCGCGGTGATGTTGCGCGGATCCTCCATCATATGCGTCAGCATCTCGCGGAAGATGCCGTTGTAGATGTCGTCCACCGGCGCGTCGGCGCCCCAGACGCGCTCGGCGGCGGCGGCATCCTCCTTGACCAGCGCGTCGATCGCGTCCTTCAGATTCTCCTGCACCAGCTTGGCCATCCACTGGAAGCCGTTCAGGCTGCCGAGCTGCGGCTGCTGCGAGACGACGATGGCGCGCTTGGCCGCGTTGCGGGCGTAGTCGCCGATGCGCTCGATATCGGTCGAGACCTTCATGGCGGCGACGATCAGGCGGAGATCGGCGGCCATCGGCTGGCGCAGCGCCAGCAGGCGGACGCAGAAATTCTCGATCTCGGTCTCCAGCGCGTCGATCTCGCCATCGCGGCCGACGACGGCGCTGGCCAGCTCGGTGTCGCGGCGGATCAGGGCGGAGGCGGCGTCGGCCACCTGGCGCTCGGCCAGGCCGCCCATGCGGGCCACCATCTCGCGCAGGCGCTTCAGCTGTTCTTCGTAGGACCGCACGATATGCTCGCTCTGCTGCTCGGGGGCTTCGGTTTGCATGAGGGGCTCCTGCTCAGCCGAAGCGGCCGGTGATGTATTCCTGGGTCTTCTTCTGCTTGGGCGCGGTGAACATCTCCTCCGCCGGCGCCACCTCGATCAGCTCGCCGAGATAGAAGAACGCCACCTGGTCGGCGCAGCGCGCCGCCTGCTGCATGTTGTGGGTGACGATGGCGATGGTGAAGTCCTGCTTCAGCTCGTCGATCAGCTCCTCGATCTTCAGGGTCGAGATCGGGTCGAGCGCCGAGGTCGGCTCGTCCAGCAGGATCACCTCCGGCCGCACCGCGATCGAGCGGGCGATGCACAGGCGCTGCTGCTGGCCGCCGGAGAGGCCCATGGCGGAGGTGTTCAGCCGGTCCTTCACCTCGCCCCAGATGGCGGCGCGCGTCAGCGCCCATTCGACGCGCTCGTCCATCTGGCTCTTGGACAGCTTCTCGTGCAGGCGGATGCCGAAGGCGATGTTCTCGTAGATCGTCATCGGGAACGGCGTCGGCTTCTGGAACACCATGCCGATGCGCGCGCGCAACGCGTTCATGTCGACATCGGCGTCGAGGATGTTCTTGCCGTCCAGCAGCACCTCGCCGCTGGCGCGCTGCCCGGGATAGAGGCTGTACATCCGGTTCAGGATGCGCAGCAGCGTCGACTTGCCGCAGCCCGAGGGGCCGATCATGCCGGTGACCTGGCGGTCCGGCAGGTCGAGGTTGATCCCCTTCAGCGCCTTGTTGGCGCCGTAGAAGAAATCGAGGTTGCGGATCGAGATCCGCGCCGGGTTCAGCGCCGCGCCGGAGCGGGCCTGCAGGCCGCCCAGCGCCTCGGTGTTCGCGGTGGTCATGGAAGCGCTCATCTGTGTCCTCACTTCCGGCGCAGCAGGCTGCGCGCCGCGATGTTGAGCCCGAGCACGCCGAGCGTGATGATCAGGGCGCCGGCCCAGGCCAGGGCGATCCAGTCCTCATAGGGCGAGCCGGCATAGGAGAAGATGGTGACCGGCAGGCTGGCCATCGGCGCCGAGAGGCTGAGCGACCAGTTCAGGTTGCCGAGCGAGGTGAACAGCAGCGGCGCCGTCTCGCCCGCCACGCGGGCGACCGCCAGCAGCACGCCGGTGACGATGCCGGAGGCGGCGGCGCGCCAGCAGACCAGCGTCACCATCTTCCATTTCGGCGCGCCGAGGCCGATCACCGCCTCGCGCAGCGTGTCGGGCAGCAGGCGCAGCATGTCCTCGGTGGTGCGCACCACGATCGGGATGACGATGACGGCGAGCGCCGCGGCGCCGGCCCAGCCGGAGAAGCCGCCGAAGGGCACCACCAGGATCTGGTAGACGAACAGGCCGATCAGGATCGAGGGCGCCGAGAGCAGGATGTCGGAGACGAAGCGCACCGCGTTCGCCAGCGGCGAGTTCTTGGCGTATTCGGCGAGATAGGTGCCAACCAGCAGACCGATCGGCGTGCCGATGGCGGTGCCGATGGCGGTCTGGATCAGGCTGCCGATGATCGGGTTCAGCAGGCCGCCGCCGGAGCCGGGCGGGCGCGTCATCTCGGTGAAGACGCGCAGCTCCAGCGCGGCGAAGCCGTTCCAGAACAGCGTGCCGAGGATCGAGAAGAGCAGCGCGAGGCCGATGCCGGTCGCGATGTAGCAGGCCAGCTTGACCGCCCGGGCGGTGGCGCGGCGGCGCCGGCCGAGCGCGGCCGCGACCTGCATGTTCTTGGCCGGGCCGCTGGAGGGCGGCGGGGCCGAGCCGGCGGGCGGCAGGGTGGTGGCGCTCATGGGATCAGACCTTCAGCCGCTGGCGCAGCAGGAAGCGCGACGCCGCGAGCACGATGAAGGAGATGACGAAGAGGATGAAGCCGAGGCCGAGCAGGGCCGAGAGCTTCAGGCTGCCGAGCTCGCTCTCGCCGAATTCCAGCGCGACCAGCGAGGCGATGGTGTTGCCCGGGCCGAACAGGCTGGTGGAGATGCGGTTGGCATTGCCGATGACGAAGGTGACCGCCATGGTCTCGCCCAGGGCGCGGCCGAGGCCGAGCATGATGCCGCCCACCACGGAGATGCGGGTGTAGGGCAGCACCACGCTGCGCACCACTTCCCACTGCGTGCAGCCGAGGCCGTAGGCGCTCTCCTTGAACACCGGCGGCACCGTCTCGAACACGTCGCGCATGGTGGCGGCGATGAAGGGCAGCACCATGATCGCCAGGATCAGCGCCGCGGTGAAGATGCCGGTGCCGAAGGGCGGGCCGGCGAAGAGCGCGCCGATGAAGGGCAGCTCGCCCAGCGTGTCGATGAAGAAGGGCTGCACCGTCTGCGACATGAAGGGCACGATCAGGAAGAAGCCCCACATGCCGTAGATGATCGAGGGCACCGCGGCGAGCAGCTCGACCGCCGTGCCGACGGGGCGCTTCAGCCAGGCGGGGGCCAGCTCGGTCAGGTAGAAGGCGACGCCGAAGGCCAGCGGCACGGCGAGCACCAGCGCCAGCACCGCGGTGACCAGGGTGCCGTAGATCGACACGCCGGCGCCGAACACCTCCTGCACCGGGTCCCATTCCGTCGAGGTGACGAAGGACAGGCCGAAGGTGCGGAAGGCCTGCAGCCCGCCCAGGAACAGCTCCAGGATGATGGCGCCGAGCAGCAGCAGGACGAAGACGCCCGCGCTGCGGCAGGCGGCGGCGAAGATGGCGTCGCCCAGCGCGCCGGAGCTGGTGCCGCGGCGCAGCGCCCGTCCGGGCGGCGCCATCTCGGCGGTGGGGGTTGCGGCCTGCTGCAAGGTCAAGCTCCGGGGGTCCGGTGGGAGGGGTGGGCCGGGGCATAACCGCCCCGGCCGATCCGCGAAAGCGGGCGGAACCTTCCGGCGCCGCCCGTCCTGTCCCCGCGGCACCCGGCCGCGGCGGGAGGGGCCATGTCCGGCCCCTCCTCCAGCCTCAGCTTACTGCGCCGGCCAGAGGGCGCGGCCGTCGACCTGCACCTGCGACCAGGCGGCGCGGATCGCGTTCTCGACATTCTCCGGCAGCGGGATGTAGTCGAGCTGGGTGGCCAGCTGGTCGCCCGAGCGGAAGGCCCAGTCGAAGAAGCGCATCACGTTCTGCGCGCGGGTCGCGTCCTGCGGGTTGCGCGGCAGCAGGATGAAGGTCGGCGAGACGATCGGCCAGGACTTCTCGCCCTGGGTGTCGACCAGGGAGGCGGCGAAGTTCGGCACGCTCCAGTCGGCATTGGCGGCGGCGGCCTGGAAGGCCTCCGGCGTCGGCGTCACGAAGTTGCCGGCCTTGTTGCGCAGCTGCGTGGTGGTCAGGTGGTTCTGCTCGGCATAGGCCTGCTCGACATAGCCGATGGCGCCGCGCACGTTGCGCACGGTGCCGGCCACACCCTCATTGCCGCGGGCGCCGGTGCCGGCGGGCCAGCGCACCGAGGTGCCGACACCAACGCGGCCCTTGAACTCGGCGGAGACGGTGGAGAGGTAGGACACCCACACGAAGGTCGTGCCCGAGCCATCGGCGCGGTAGACCGGGGCGATCGCCAGGTTCGGCAGGCTCACGCCGGGGTTCATCTCGACCAGCTTCGGGTCGTTCCAGCGGGTGATCTTGCCCAGGTAGATCTCGGCCAGAAGCTCGCCGGTCAGGCGCATCTGGTTCATCTCGACGCCGGGGATGTTCACGATGGCGACCAGACTGCCCATCGTGGCCGGGAACTGCAGCAGGTTGTGCTCCTGCAGCTGCTCGGCGGTCATCGGCGCGTCGGAAGCGCCGAAATCGACCGTGCGGTTGCGGATCTGCGCCTGGCCGGCGCCCGAGCCGACCGACTGGTAGTTCAGCTGCACGTTGATGGAGGAGCGCGCCGCCTCGCCCCACTTCTGATACAGCGGGTTCGGGAAGCTCGCACCCGCCCCGGTGATCGTGGCCTGCTGCGCGGAAGCCCCCATCGAGAGGCCGATCGTCGCCACGAGGCCGGCCGCCAGGGCCAGAAGCCGATTGCTCACCTTGTCTCTCCGTCTTTGGGCCCCTGCCCCCGGGCCGTGTCGCCGGGGTCTGTCGAAGGGCCGGTTCGGTCGAGGCGCCTTCTAGGACACCGCCGCGACGCTTCGATTTCATTTTTATGAAGCTTCGATGACACCGCCGGCCCGGCGGCCTGATCCAGACAAGCGGGCCGCCTTGTCGGCCTGGCCCGCGCCGGGCCGGCGGGTGGCTGCAACCGGCCGCGCCGGGGCGGGTTGTTGCCGCGAACAGAACCCGACGCAGCGCAGCCAATCCGGGCCGATCATGTCCCTCCCGCTCCTTTCGATGCTCCGCCCGCCTCCGGCCCGGGCGCCGGCCTGGCTGTTGGCCGGGCTGGTTCTCCTGGCGGCCGGGCTGTGCGCCGGACCGTCCCCCGCCGCCCTGGCCGGCCCCGCCGAGCCCGCCG
>NZ_GG770777.1:543115-545613 GCF_000164635.1 Pseudoroseomonas cervicalis ATCC 49957
CGCCGCCTCCACCGCGCGCAGCCGGTCATGGAAGGCGCGGAACAGCCGCCGCGTCGCCTCCTCCGCCTCCGCCGCAAGGCCGCGCTCGGCCTCGGCCAGCAGGTCGTGCAGCGCCGCCTCGATCGCCTGCTCGGCCAGGGCCGGGTGCTCCACCGCGGCACGGCCATAGCGGCGCAGCCGCACCAGCAGGGCGCTGGCCTCCTCGAAGCTCAGCGCCATCGCACCCTCCCAAGCCATCCGGCGGGATTTTGCGACGGAGCACGGCACATTCCACCGTGGGACCGGTTTTTCCGGTCGAGAATGCCGCCGGAAATGGCTAAGCTCCGACAAGACTGCGTGAGGCCCCGCCGTGACCACCAAGCCAGGCGCCGTCGCGCCCCCCGCCCAGGACCCGGCCAAGACGGAGGCCGATCCCGCCCTCGCCCCGCCGCGCCGCCCGCCGCAGGGCGAGGCCGCCGGCGATATCGCGGATGACGGCCAGGGCCACGACCCCGCGGATCCGCTGCCCGACGCCGCCCGCCAGTGGATCGACGACCGCGTGCGCGAGACCTACCACCAGGCCGAGCAGGAACCCCTGCCCGAGCGGCTGGTCGCCCTGCTGCGCCGCCTGCGCCCGTCCCTGCACTGATCCCTCCGGCCCCGGCCCCGCCGGGGTCACGCGCCAGCCGGGGCGGGGCCGCGCCGGCATCGCCACCCCGGCTTCGCCGGAGTGTCACCCGTCCGCCACGCGCCTGTCGCCATGGCTGGTCCAAAGCCTCCGACGCTTCATCGCGGAGTCATGGAATGCCCGACGCGCTGCCGTCCCACACCCTGCCCTCCCCCGCCCGCCGCCACACCGCGAACGCGGCGCTGTTCCTGCGGCGCTGGCTGGCCAACCCGTTGCAGATGGGCTCCATCGTCCCCTCCTCCCCCAGCCTCTGCCGGCGCATCGCCGCCCAGGTGACGCGCGGGCCGCAGGACTATGTGCTGGAGCTCGGCGCCGGCACCGGCGTGCTCTCCCGCGCCCTGCTGGACCAGGGCGTGCCGCCCGAACGCCTGGTGGTGGTCGAGATCGTGCCCGACATGGCGGCGCATCTGCGCCAGACCCTGCCCGGCGTGCGCGTGGTCTGCGGCGACGCCTTCGCCCTGGCCGACTGCATCCCGGACGAGGCGAAAGGGCGGATCGGCACCGCCATCTGCGGCATCCCGCTGGTGCTGCTGCCGCTGGAACGCCAGCGCGCCTTCCTGGCCAGCGTGGACAGCGTGGCACCCGGGCGCGGCTTCCTGCTCTACAGCTACTGCGTCACCTCGCCTTTGCCCTATGGCAAGCTCGGCCTTACCGCGAAGCGCGAGGCCTGGACGCCGCGCAACTTCCCGCCGGCCAGCGTCTGGCGCTACACGCCGAAGGCGTAGGGACAAGAAATAAAGACAAGACAGATGCAGGGGGAAAAGTGTTCCCCCTGCACCCCCCTTCCTGTCTGTCAGGGCCGGCCGCCGCTGGCGGCCGGCATCAGCCCCGCAACGGCACCAGTTGCGCGCGGAACTGCGCGGCGCAGGCCTCCCAGGAGAACATCTCGGCCCGCGCGCGGCACGCCGCCCGGTCCATCGCCAGGGCGCGCAGGCAGGCAGCGCGCAGATCCTCCTCCAGCGCGCCCACAGGGGCGTCGCCCAGCACCGTCAGCGGGCCGGCCTCGGGATAGGCCGCCACCGGCGTGCCGCAGGCCAGCGCCTCCAGCAGCACCAGCCCGAAGGTGTCGGTGCGCGAGGGGAAGACGAAGGCATCGGCCGAGGCATAGGCCGCCGCCAGCGCCTCGCCATGGCGGAAGCCGGTGAAATGCGCCGCCGGGAAGCGGCGCTGCAGGCCGGCGCGCAGCGGGCCGTCGCCCACCACCACCTTGCTGCCCGGCAGGTCGAGCGACAGGAAAGCCTCGATGTTCTTCTCCGCCGCCAGCCGCCCGGCATGCAGGAAGACCGGGCGCGGCAGGCCGGGGAAGGCATCCGGCAGGCCAGGGCGGAACAGCGCCGTGTCGACGCCGCGCGACCAGTGGCGCAGCCCGCCGAAGCCCTGCGCCGCCAGCTCCCGCCGCAGCGTCTCGGTGGCGACCAGTGTGCCCGCCCCGGCGGCGTGGAAGCGCCGCAGCACCGGCCAGGACAGGCGCGGCGAGAGGCCGAAGCGGGCCGACAGGTAATCCGGGAAGCGGGTATGGAAGGCGGTGGTGAAGCGCCAGCCCCGCGCCCGGCACAGCCCACGCATCGCCCAGCCCAGCGGGCCTTCGGTGGCGATATGCACCGCCTCGGGCGCCGCCCGCTCGACCAGCGCCGCCAGCCGGCGGCGCGGGAACAGCGCCAGGCGCAGCCCGGGCTCGCCCGGCACCGGCAGCGCCGGGAAGCGCTCGGGGCCGATCACCTCCACCTGGTCGCCGCCGCCGCGCAGCGCCTCGGCCACCATGCCGAGGGTGCGCACCACCCCGTTCACCTGCGGCGCCCAGGCATCGCTGACGATCAGCAACCGCATCCCG
>NZ_GG770777.1:546358-548077 GCF_000164635.1 Pseudoroseomonas cervicalis ATCC 49957
GCCGGCAGGGCCTGCGGCGCGCCATGGCGGCGGCGCTGCTCGGCCGCCCAGTCGACCAGCTCGAACCGGCCATCCGCGTGCTCGGCCAGGGCGGTGCAGCTCTCCACCCAGTCGCCATCATTCATATAGAGGATGCCGTTCACCTGCCGCATCTCGGCATGGTGGATATGGCCGCAGATGACGCCATCGACGCCGCGGCGCCGCGCTTCCTCGGCCAGCGCCACCTCGAAGCGGTCGATCGCCTTCACCGCCTCCTTCACCTGGCGCTTCAGCCACTGGCTGAGCGACCAGTAGGGATAGCCCAGCCGCCGCCGCACCGCGTTGAACCAGCGGTTCAGCGCCAGCGCCGCGTCATAGGCCCAGTCGCCCAGATGCGCGAGCAGCGTGGCATAGCGCACCACGCTGTCGAACTCGTCGCCATGGATCAGCAGGAAGCGCCGCCCATCGGCCGCGACATGGATCGCTTCCTTCACCAGCGAGACCCCGGCCACCTCGAATTCCGGCCCGGCCCAGTCGCGGAACACCTCGTCATGATTGCCGGGGATGTAGGTGACGCGGGTGCCCGCGCGCGCCATGGCCAGGATGCGGCGGATCACCTGGTCATGCCCGGCATCCCAGTACCAGGAACGGCGCAGCCGCCAGCCATCGATGATGTCGCCCACCAGATAGAGCTGCTCGCACTCGACGCGGGAGAGGAAGTCGAGCAGCAGGTCCACGCGGCAGCCGCGCTGCCCCAGATGCGTGTCGGAGATGAACAGGGCGCGGTAGCGGCGCGGGGCGTGGCTCGGGGTCATGCCGGCTTCCCTCGGGCTGGTCCCCGGCCCCGGCGAGTCCGCCGGGCCGCCGGGGCGTTGCGTGCGGGCAAGCCCTTATCCGAGCCGTGCGACGGTGCCGTGACAGCGGCGTGACGTTTTGCCAGCGATCAGGGCGCGAGGGCCGGCCGTGGTCGCGCAACCTCGGCGTGCGGCCCGCTAGAGGCCCGCCTGCCAGTCGCGGATCGCCGGCACCGGCCAGAGCAGCATCAGCACGTTCAGCGTCAGGTTGTCGCGGATCACCAGCAGCGCCGCCAGTTCCATCGCCAGGCCGAGCAGCAGCGACACCCGCCAGGGCAGCTTCGCCGCCAGCCAGAAACCGAACAGCATCCAGCCGTAATCGGCGACCGAGTTCAGGATGCTGTCGCCGGTATAGCCCACCGCCGCGGTGGCGCTGCGGTAGCGCTCGATCACCGCCGGGCTGTTCTCGGCGATCTCCCACGCCGCCTCGACCAGCGCCGCCAGCACCAGCCGCAGCCCGAGGGAGCGGCGCGGCAGCAGCCAGGCCAGCAGCGCGTAGAAGATCAGCCCGTGCAGGATGTGCGACGGCGTGTACCAGTCGGCGATGTGCTGCGAGGTGCCGGCATCATTCGCCGCGCCGTGCCAGAGCGAGACATAGCCGCATTCGCAGATCGGGTTGCGGCCCATGGCGAGGAGCAGCGCCGCCATGACCAGCGCGATGCCCAGCACCGCGAGGAGGGAGCGCCTCATGCCCGGCGATTTGGGGCAGAGGCGCGGCGCGCATAGACTGCGCCCCCGCAGCGACGCAGCAGGACCATCGACAAATGCGTGTCTCCCCTCTCTTCCGGCCGCCCGGGCCGGCGGCCATGGCCCAGCATAGCCAGGGCGCCGCCGGGCGCATCTCACCCTGCCGCGCGCGGGGCGCGGCATGAGCGGCGGCGCCGCG
>NZ_GG770777.1:548665-550750 GCF_000164635.1 Pseudoroseomonas cervicalis ATCC 49957
CATGGCGCTGGTGCTGCTGGCGGCGCCGCTGGCGCTCGGCCCCGCCTTGCAGCGCGTGGCGCCGGTGGTGGAGCGGCTGCCGCCCTCGGCCATCCACCGGCTGGTGATCTGGCAGTTCGGGCTGGAGCGGGCGGCAGAGAAGCCGCTGCTGGGCTGGGGCATGGAAGCGGCGCGCAGCCTGCCCGGCGCCGATGACGCGCCGGACCCCGCGCGGCTGGCGGACCTGGGCGTGCGCAGCCCGGCGCTGCTGCACTGGTTCGCCGCGCCGCATCTGACGGTGATGCCGCTGCACCCGCACAACGGCCCGCTGCAGATCCGGCTGGAGCTGGGCTGGGTGGGCACCGTGCTGGCGGCCCTCGCCTTGCTGCTGCTGGGCCGCGCCGCGGGGCGGCTGGCGTTGCCGGCCGGGCCGCTGGGCGCGATGGCCTCGGGCTTCGTCACTTTCCTGGCCAGCTTCGGCGCCTGGCAGCCCTGGTGGCTTTGCAGCCTGGCCCTGGCGCTCGCCCTGGCCCTGGCGCTGGCCAGCCGCGCCACCGCGCCGGGCCGCGTGGTGGCGCCCGGCAACCCAGGGTTGCCCTGAGCTTCGCGGAGGGATTTTCACCCCCGCCGGAGAATACACGCGGGGACGGTGGATCGCGGACTTGTGCTCGCATAAGGTGCAAAGGTAAACGTTGTTCTATCGAAAGCGCCCGGATTCCCTGGGCGCCAGGCCCAGGACTGCCAGGACCGCCATGTCGCCGCTCGGAAGGCGCAGCCTGTTCGCTCTCAGCACCGCTGCGTTGACCGCCGCGCCCCGCCTGCCTGGCCATGCCGAGTATCGCGATCCTCCGACGCTGGGCGGCCGCGAGCACTGGGCGGAGTTCAAGCGGCGCTACCTGGAGCCTTCCGGCCGTGTCATCGACACCGGCAACCGCAACGTCTCGCATTCCGAGGGGCAGGGCTGGGCGCTGCTGCTGGCCACCGCCTATGACGACCAGCCCGCCTTCGACCTGATCCTTCGCTGGACCCGGCGCGAACTGCGCCGGCCCTATGATTCGCTCACCGCCTGGATCTGGAAGCCCGACCGCACCCGCCCGGTCGAGGACAGCAACAACGCCACCGATGGCGACATCTTCATGGCCTGGGCCTTGCTGCGCGCCGCGCATCGCTGGAAGCGGCCGGAGCTGCGCGCCGAGGCGCGCGCCATCGCGCAGGACCTGCACCGGCTCTGCGTGCGCGATGTCGATGGCCGCGCCGTGCTGCTGCCCGCCGCCTTCGGCTTCCAGCATCCCGGCTATGTGGTGGTGAACCCCTCCTACTACGTGTTCCCCGCCTTCCCCGCCCTGGCGCAGCTGCACCCTGAGGGCCGCTGGGACGAGTTGCACCGCGACGGGCTGGCGCTGCTGCGCGAGGCCCGATTCGGCCGCTGGGGCCTGCCGGCCGACTGGGTGCGGCTGGCCGACGGCCAGCGGCCGCGCCCGGCCTGGGGCTGGCCGCCGCGCTTCTCCTATGACGCGGTGCGGGTGCCGCTGTTCCTCAGCTGGGCCGGCCGGCATGACGAGCCGGCGGCGCAGGCGGCGCTGTCCTTCTGGACCGCCTTTCCCGGCGGCATGCCGGCCTGGACCGAGTTCACCGCCAACAGCATCGCCCCTTATGCCGCCGACAGCGGCATGCGCTCGGTCGCCCTGCTGGTGGCCGACCCGGCGGCGCAGGCGCGCCATCTGCCACCGGTGGACGCCGCCCGCGACTACTACCCGGCCGCGCTCACCCTGCTGGCCCATCTGGCTGCCTTCGAACGGCCACCCATGGCATAGCCCGCCGGTTGGTGTGGCGTGTCGGCGCCCTCCCCGGCAGGATGACGGCGATGCCCCTGGCTTTTTCCCATGGACGATGAACCCGGATCCTCCGCCCGCTGGCGGCGCCCGGCCCTGCTGATCGGGGCGCTGGCCGCCACGGCGCTGCTGGCCGCCCTGGCCCTGCAGCTGGCGGCGGAACGGCGCGAGGCGCTGCAGCGCGCGAGCGCCGCGCTGACCGCCTGGTCCGCCGTGCTGGCCGACCGCAGCGCCAGCCAGCTGCGCGGCGTGGAGCGCGCCCTGGCCGAGCTGC
>NZ_GG770777.1:552988-570848 GCF_000164635.1 Pseudoroseomonas cervicalis ATCC 49957
AGGATCCAGCCGGGCAGGCCCGGCGGCTCCAGCCGCAGCCGCTGCTGTGCCGCCAGCCAGGCGGCCGGCACCTGCTGCGGCCCCTGGTTGCCGCCCTGCACCCGGTAGAGCACGGCGACATCGCGCGCGGGCCGCAGCCGCGCCGGGGCGGGATCGGCCAGCGCCGGCAAAGCGGGCAGCAGCAGGCTGGGCAGCAGCAACCCGGGCAGCAGCAGGGCCAGGCGGCGGGAGCGGATGGGCGGACGAGGCGGCATCGGATGGTCTCCTCCGGCCGCGGGGCCCGGCCGGGTGGCTTGCGCGGGCGCGCCGGCGGCCGCAGGCTGGGCGGCAAGGCTGCTGAAGGCCCATGAGATGATGGAAGGACGCTCCATGAACAAGATCGCCGTGGTCACAGGCGCGGGAAGCGGCATCGGCCGCGCCGCCGCGCTGGCGCTGCTGGGCGCCGGCTGGCGGGTGACGCTGGCCGGCCGCCGGGCCGAGGCGCTGCAGGAGACCATCGACGCGGCGGGCGAGGCCGCCCCGCGCTGCCTGGCCGTGCCCACCGATGTCGGCGACCCGGCCTCGGTGAAGGCGCTGTTCGCCGCCGTCGAGGCGCAATGGGGCCGCTGCGACCTGCTGTTCAACAATGCCGGGCGCGGCAGCCCCTCGGTCGATTTCGACGAGATCAGCGACGAGGACTGGTTCGGCGTGGTGGCGGCCAACCTGCACGGCGCCTTCCTCTGCGCGCGCGAGGCCTATGCGCTGATGAAGCGGCAATCGCCGCAGGGCGGGCGCATCATCAACAACGGCTCGATCAGCGCGCACGCGCCGCGGCCGGGCTCGGCGCCCTACACCGCCACCAAGCACGCCATCACCGGGCTGACCAAGTCGCTCAGCCTGGACGGGCGGAAATGGGACATCGCCTGCGGCCAGATCGATGTCGGCAATGCCGCGACGCCGATGACCGAGCGCATGGTGCGCGGCGTGCCGCAGCCCAACGGCACCATGCTGGCCGAGCCGCGCATGGATGTGGCGCATGTCGGCGAGACGGTGCTGCACATGGCGTCGCTGCCGCTCGACGCGAACATCCAGTTCGTCACCGTCATGGCGACGAAGATGCCCTTCGTCGGCCGCGGCTGATCCTTTTTCCTGGGGGGGGGGCGGGGAGGACCCCGCCCCCTTCCGTGTCAGTCCACCTGGGCGCCGGAGCGGCGCACCACCTCGGCCCAGCGGGCGATGTCACGCTCCTGCACGGCGCGGAACTCGGCCGGGGTGGTCAGGGTGGAGGGGGTGATGCCCTGGGTGTCGATCAGCCACTGCCGGAACTCCGGCGCGGTGATGATCTTCTGGATCTCGGCGTTCATCCGCGCCTGGATCGGCTCCGGCAGGCCGGGCGGCGCGAAGATGCCGTACCAGGTGCTGCTGTCGAAGCCCGGCAGGCCGCAGGCCTCGGCCACCGTCGGCACGTCGGGCAGGGCCGGCAGGCGCTGCGCCGTGGTCACCGCCAGCCCCTTCACCTGCCCCTGCTGGATGTAGCCGATGGCCGGGCCGGACTGGTTGAAGAACAGGTCCACATCGCCGGAGAGCAGCGCGGTCTGCGCGCCGGGCTGGCCGCGGAAGGGCACATGCACGATGTCGATGCCCGCCACCTGGGCGAATTGCGCGCCGGCCAGGTGGGTGGAGGCGCCATTGCCGGTGGAGGCGTAGTTCAGCGCGCCGGGCCGCGCCCGCGCCGCCTGCAGCAGGCTCTGGCAGGTGCCGAATTGCGGCCGCCGCTCCGCGCTCACCGTCAGCACGTTCGGCACATCGCCCAGATGCGTGATGGGCGTGCTGTCCTTGACCACGTCGAAGGGCAGGTTGCGGTAGAGGCTGGCATTGATGGCGTGGGTGCCGGCGGTGCCGAACAGGAAGAGGTAGCCATCCGGCCGCGCCTTGGCGACGAGGTCGCTGGCGATGTTGCCGCCGGCGCCGGTGCGGTTGTCCACCACCACCGGCACGCCGAGGGCGCGGCTCAGCGGCTCGGCCAGCTTGCGGGCGTAGATGTCGACGCCGGAGCCGTTGGGGAAGCCGCCCATCAGGGTGATGGGGCGGTTGGGCCAAGCGGCTTCCTGCGCCTGGAGCGGCGTGGGCGTGAGCCCGCCAAGGCAGGAGGCCAGCGCGGCACCCGCCAGCGTGCCGAAAAGGAAGCGACGTGTCGTCAAGGGAACCTCCACCGATGCGGGGCGAGGCTAGCCTTGCCTGGCACCGGTGGAAAACCCGCGAAGGTTACGGAATTTTCGCCTGCGTCTATCCGCCGCGCAAATCCTGTAGGCAACGCGGCACCAGCGCGCCCAAACCGATGGCATGGCCGGCCAGTTGCTGGCGGATCTGCAAGGCCTGCAGCCGCGACGCTTCCTTGGTCAGGTCGGTGTCCTCAAGCGCGCCCATCGCCTCATTCTCATGGTCAAGCCGTTCAAGGTTCATGGCGAGTTGCGCCTCGACCTGACGGCGTTCCAGCGTGAAGCTGTCCCGCGCCTCATCGACCGCCATGCGCACCTTCTCGAAATGCGGCAGGGTCTGCATCGCCTCGCGCCGCTCGGCCGGGGCGCGCGGCAGCAGGCCGGCGATGCCGTCCATCCGCTGCAGCGAGCGGGCCAGGCCGCTCTCCGGGTCGCCCTGTCCCTGCAGCAGGATGGCGCCGACATTGCGGGAGGCCGCGAGCAGCGCCAGGATCTCATGGAAGGCATGGCGGTAGCGCAGCAGCGCCGCGTCCCAGGAGCTTTCCGGCAGGCCCGGCTCGCAGAGCAGGCCCAGCACCCGCCCCGCCTCATCGGTCAGCAGCGCCACATCGTCCATCACCTGGCCGATGACGTCGAGCAGCGCCTTGGCGCTGCTGAGCTGCCGCCCGACATTCAGCAGCTGGTCGAGCTCCGGCAAGTGGCCGGGTGTCGCCCTCGGCGTGGCCAGGGCCGCGCCAAGCCCCGCCAGGCCCGCCGGAATCGCCCCGGCCTGGCCGCCCGGCCGCGGAGAGGATGTGTCCATTGCCATGCTCGCCTTCCCTGCGGCCGGTGCCGGCCGCCCCTTCCTGGTCGGGTGGTCTGGTCCGGTTCGCCCCGGCACGCCCCAGCAGGACTCGCCCGGAGGCCGACCGCCGCCACCACGCCACTGTGCCGGGAAGGAGCTGAAGAAAGGATGAAGACGCCGCCGGCATGGCGCCGCGCATGCGAAAACCCCCGGCGCCTCGCGGCGCCGGGGGTTCCCGAAACCCAGCCGGAAGGGCGGATCAGCCCTTCAGGATGACGGCCTGGCGGCCGCGCTGGCCCTGGCGGACCTCCAGGGAGAGCTTCTCGCCCTGCTGGACGTCCTGCTTGCCGGCGCGCTGCAGCACGGAGGAGTGCAGGAACACATCGGCCCCGCCATCATCCGGGGTGACGAAGCCGAAGCCGCGCACCTGGTCGAACCACTTGACGGTGCCGGAGACGGACTCGGTCGGGCCACCCTCGTCGCGGCCGCCGAAATCGCGGCGCGGCGGACGGTCGCCGAAGCTGCGCGGGGCGCCGAAGCCGCCGCGGTCGCCACCGCCGAAGCCACCACGATCGCCGCCGAAGCCGCCACGGTCGCCGAAGTCACGGCGCGGCGGACGGTCGCCGAAGCCACCGCCGAAGCCGCCACGGTCGCCGAAATCGCGGCGCGGCGGACGGTCGCCGAAGCCACCGCCGAAGCCGCCACGGTCGCCGAAGTCACGGCGAGGCGGGCGGTCGCCGAAATCGCGGCGCGGCGGACGGTCGCCGAAGCCGCCACGGTCGCCGCCGAAGTCGCGGCGCGGGCGGTCGCCGGCCGGAGCGCCCGGGCCCAGCTTCCGCTCGTAGATCTTGGTGACCAGCCGGCGGCCCTGGCGGTCCGTGCCGATCTCGCAGACCAGCTTGTCGCCGGTCTCGGGCGGCTCAATTCCCGCCTCGGTCAGCGCCGAGGCGTGGAAGAACACGTCCTGGCCATCCGGGCCCAGCACGAAGCCGAACCCCTTGCGGCCGTTGTACCACTTGACCTCGGCCTCGATGGCCCCGGCGCTGCCCTGCGAATCGTTATCCGGAAGCACTGCGTCTTATATCCGTAAAAGTGTGCGGCCCCGCGGGATGCAGGACCGGCGCAACTATCCTCGCACCCCCGGGCTGCGAATGCTAGTCGAATCGATGCGGTTCGGCAGGGAGAGCACGCAATATCTGCGCGCGATCCGGCCGGCCACGCCCCTGCCCCGCGCGCTGTTCGCAGGCCGCCTGAAGGCCATGCCTTCGTCCTAGCCTGACGGCACCGCCAGGGGCCAACAAAAAACGCGGCGGGGGTGCCCCCGCCGCGCCGTCCGCGCCGCCGCGCTGGCCGCTCAGGCTTCAGCCAGGGCCCGCCGCGCCATGACATTGACCAGATGCGCGCGATACTCGGCGCTGCCATGGATGTCGCTGTTCAGATCATCCGGCGACTGCTTCACCCCGGCGATGGCGTCGGCCGACCAGTTGGCGGCCAGCGCCGCCTCCATCTCGGTCTGGCGGAAGACGCAGGCGGCGGCGCCATTGACCGCGACGCGCACGCCCTGCGGCCCCTTGGCGACGAACACGCCGGTCATGGCGTAGCGGCTGGCCGGGTTGCGCAGCTTGGCATAGCCCGCCTTCTCCGGAATCGGGAAGGAGACGGCCACCAGCAGCTCGCCCGGCTCCAGCGCCGTGGTGAACATGCCCTGGAAGAAATCATCGGCCGGGATGCTGCGCCGGTCGGTGATGAAGGTCGCCCCCAGCGCCAGCGCGGCCGAGGGGTAGTCGGCGGCCGGGTCGTTGTTGGCCAGGCTGCCGCCCAGCGTGCCGCGGTTGCGCACCTGGGTGTCGCCGATGCTGGCGGCCATCTTCGCCAGCGCCGGGATCGAGGCCATCACCAGCGGGTTGGTCGCCACCTCGAAATGCCTGGTCATGGCGCCGATCACCAGCGCATTGCCCTCCTGCTTCACGCCGCGCAGCTCGGCGATGGCGGAGAGGTCGATCAGCGCGGTCGGGCGGTTCAGCCGGTGCTTCAGCGCCGGCAGCAGCGTCATGCCGCCGGAGATCGGCTTGGCGTCCGGATCCTCGCTCAGCAGCTTCACCGCATCCGCGATGCTGGACGGCTTGTGGTAGGCGAAATCATACATCGCGCGCTTCCCTACTCGGCGGCCTGGGGCTGGGCATGGGCCGCCCCCTTGCCGTGGATGATGGACCAGATCTTCAGCGGTGTCGCGGGCATCTCGACATGGGTCACGCCATGGTCACGCAGCGCGTCCACCACGGCGTTGATCACCGCCGGCGGCGAGCCGATGGCGCCGACCTCGCCACAGCCCTTCACCCCCAGCGGGTTGTGGGTGCAGAGCGTGGTCGCGGTGGAGACGGCGAAGCCCGGCAGATCGGCCGCGCGCGGCATGGCGTAGTCGTTGAAGCTCGCCGTCAGCAGCTGGCCATCGGCATCATAGGCGGTGTGCTCGATCAGCGCCTGGCCGATGCCCTGGGCCAGCCCGCCCTGGATCTGCCCCTCGACGATCATCGGGTTGATCACGCGGCCGACATCGTCGCAGGCGGTGAAGTTGACCACCGCGACCTCCCCCGTATCCGGGTCGATCTCCACCTCGCAGATATGGCAGCCGCCCGGATAGGTGAAGTTCTTCGGGTCGTAGAAGGCGGTCTCCTCCAGCCCGGGCTCGATCTCGTCGATCGGGTAGTTGTGCGGCACATAGGCCGCCATGCTGATATCGGTCAGCGTCTTGGCGCGGTCGGTGCCGGCGACACGGAAATTGCCGCGGTCGAACTCGATATCCTCGACCGAGGCCTCCAGCAGATGGGCGGCGATTTTGCGGCCCTTGGCGATGATCTTGTCCATCGCCTTGACCATGGCCGCCCCGCCCACCGCCAGCGAGCGCGAGCCATAGGTGCCCATGCCGAAGGGGATCTTGCTGGTGTCGCCATGCACGATCTCGACCTGCGACAGCGGCACGCCGAGCTGCTCGGAGACCAGCTGGGCGAAGGTCGTCTCATGCCCCTGGCCATGGCTGTGCGTGCCGGTGAAGACCGAGATGCTGCCCGTCGGATGGACGCGGATATTGGCGACCTCGTAGAGCCCCGCCCGGGCGCCGAGCGAGCCCACCAGCTTCGACGGCGCGATGCCGCAGGCCTCCAGATAGGTCGACACGCCGATGCCGCGCAGCTTGCCGCGCGCTTTGGCCTCGGCCCGCCGCGCCTCGAAGCCGGCATAGTCGGAGGCTTCCATGGCGCCCTTCAGCGTCGCCTCGTAATCGCCGCTGTCATACTGGAGCGCGACCGGCGTCTGGTAGGGGAACTGGTCGGGGCGGATGAAATTGCGCCGGCGGATCTCCAGCCGGTCCATGCCCATCTCCTTTGCCGCCACGTCCACGAGGCGTTCCAGCAGATAGGTGGTCTCCGGCCGGCCCGCGCCGCGATAGGCGTCGACCGGCACGGTGGAGGTGAAGACCGCCTTCACCTGGCCGTGGATCGCGGGGGTGCGATAGACGCCGGCCAGCAGCGTGGCGCTCAGATAGGTCGGCACGGCGGGCGCGAAGGTGGAGAGATAGGCGCCCATATTGGCCAGCGTCGAAACCCGCAGGCCGAGGAAAATGCCGTCCTGGTCCAGCGCCAGCTCCGCGGTGGTGACATGGTCGCGGCCATGCGCATCCGACAAAAAGCTTTCGGTGCGCTCGGCGGTCCATTTCACGGGGCGCTTCAGCTGCGCCGCCGCCCAGGTGACGATCGCCTCCTCGGCATAGTGGTAGATCTTGCTGCCGAAGCCGCCGCCGACATCGGGCGCCACCACGCGCAGCTTGTGCTCCGGCACCTTCAGCACGAAGGCGCCCATCAGCAGCCGGATGACATGCGGGTTCTGGCTGGTGGTGATGAGCGTGTGCTCGCCGCTGTTCGGGTCGTAATCGCCCAACGCCGCGCGCGGCTCCATGGCGTTCGGCACCAGCCGGTTGTTGGTGGTCTCGAAGCGGACCACCTTGTGCGCGCGGGCAAACGCCGCGTCGGTGGCCGCCGCGTCGCCGATCTCCCAGTCGAAGCAGAGATTGTCCGCGGCGTCGTCATGCAGCGCGGCCGCGCCCGGCGCCAGCGCCGCCGCCATGGTGGAAAGCGCCGGCAGCGTCGTGTAGCTGACCTCGATCGCCTCCGCCGCGTCGCGCGCCTGCGCCTTGCTCTCGGCGATGACCACGGCCACCGGGTCGCCGACATGGCGCACCTTGCCGCTGGCGAGCACCGGGTGCATCGGCTCGGCCATCACCTTGCCGCCCTTGCCGGTGACCTGCCAGCCGCAAGGAATGCCGCCCAGCCCCGCCGCCTCGATGTCGCGCGCCGTGTAGACGGCGGCGACGCCGGGCATGGCGGCGGCGGCGGCCGTGTCGATGCCGTCGATCCGCGCATGGGCATGGGGGCTGCGCAGGATCCAGGCATGCAGCTGGCCGGGACGGTTCATGTCGTCCGTGTACTGGCCGCGGCCAGAGAGGAAGCGCAGATCCTCCTTGCGCCTCACGCTGGCCCCGATCCCCTCATGGGGCAGGGTGACATTCATGGACTTCGCCTCCCAAGGCGTGATGTTCGGTGTCACGCCGGCCTTATGGCGGCCGGTCGCGAACGGATGCGGCAGGCTACTCGGCGGCGCGCGCCACCTCGGCCGCGCGGCCCTGCATCACCTCGGCGGCCGCGGCGATGGCCTTCACGATGTTGTGGTAGCCGGTGCAGCGGCAGATATTGCCTTCCAGCCCCTCGCGGATCTCGGCCTCCGACAGGCCCTGCGGGTGCTTGTTCACCAAGTCGATGGCGCTCATCACCATGCCCGGGGTGCAGAAGCCGCATTGCAGCGCGTGGTATTCGCGGAAGGCTTCCTGCATCGGGTGCAGCGTGCCGTCGGCCGCCGCCAGCCCCTCGATGGTGGTCACCGACCCGCCATCGGCCTGCACCGCCAGGATGGTGCAGGACTTCACGCTCTCGCCATCCAGATGCACCACGCAGGCGCCGCACTGGCTGGTGTCGCAGCCGACATGCGTGCCGGTCAGGCGCAGCGTCTCGCGCAGCGCCTCGACCAGCAGCGTGCGCGCCTCGACCTCGATGCTGTGGCTCTTGCCGTTCACGGTCAGCGTGACTTGCGGCATGCCGCGTCTCCCCCATGCAGACGGCGCCGCGCGACGCGGCGTCCCTGGCGGGAAGGGTCATCCAAGCGGCGGCGGCCCGTCAAGCGGGCGCATGGCGAAGAGCGGGTGCGATTTGATCGCGATTGAGATTTAGTCGCAAATCAAGGGCGATGCAAGCGGGCCGGAGAGGTCCCCCTCCCCGGCCCTGAGATTCCAAGATTCATGTTCTTTTTGAAAAAAGAACCAAAAACTTTCTTTCCGTTGGCGTCCCGCCTCAGACCTGAGGCGGGACGCCAAAATGAAAAAGTCTTTTTGCTTCTTTTTCTTCAGAAAAAGAAGGCTCTAGGCCATCTCTGGCAGGCTGCGTGCCAGCGGGTTCTTCTCCGCCGGCAGGTCGTGCAGATGGCAGGCCGACCATTGCCCCAGCTCCGTCTGCTGCAACTGCGGCTCGTCGACACGGCAGCGGTCGAAGGCATAGGGGCAGCGGGTGTGGAAACGGCAGCCCTTGGGCGGGTTGATCGGGCTCGGCACATCGCCCGTCAGCACGATGCGCTGGCGCCCCGCCCCCGGCTCCGGCACCGGCACGGCGGAGAGCAGCGCCTCGGTATAGGGGTGCTTCGGCGCGCCGAAGAGCTGCCGGCGCGGCGCGATCTCGACGATCTTGCCGAGATACATCACCGCGACCCGATGCGTCATGTGCTCGACGATGGCCAGGTCGTGGCTGATGAACAGCAGCGCCAGCCCCAGCTCCCGCTGCAGGTCCTGCAGCAGGTTGACGATCTGCGCCTTCACCGAGACGTCGAGCGCGGAGACCGCCTCGTCGCAGATGATCAGGTCCGGCTCGCCGGCCAGCGCGCGGGCGATGCAGATGCGCTGGCGCTGGCCGCCGGAGAATTCATGCGGCCAGCGGTTCACCGCGTCGCGCGGCAGGCGCACCGTGTCCATCAGCCTGGCCACGCGCTCGTCGAGGTCCGCGCTGTTCTTCGCCAGGCCGAAATTGCGGATCGGCTCGGCCAGCAGATCCTTCACCCGCATGCGCGGGTTGAGGCTGGAGAACGGATCCTGGAACACCACGCCCATGCGCCGGCGCAGCGGCCGCAGCTTGCCCTGGGAGAGGTCGTCGATGCGCTGCCCGTCCAGCACCACCTGCCCGGCGGTGGGCGGGAAGAGCCGCAGCAGCGCCTTGCCGACGGTCGACTTGCCGCAGCCGGATTCGCCCACCAGGGACAGCGTCTCGCCCTTCTCGATATGGAAGGAGACGCCGTCGACGGCATAGACATGGCCGGTGGTGCCGCCGAAGAAGCCCGCCTTGATCGGGAAGTGCTTCTTCAGGTCGTTCACCTCCAACAGCGGGCGGCTGGAGCGGGAAGGCGCGCGATGCGCCGGATGGGTGCCCATGGTCATGCTCATGCGGCCACGGCCTCCTTCACCGCGTAGTGGCAGGCCGCGATATGGCCCGGCGCCTTCTCCTCGAGCCCCGGCGCGACCTCGCGGCAGAGTTCGGTGACATGCGGGCAGCGTCCGGCGAAGACGCAGCCCTGGATCTTCTGCTTCAGGCTGGGCACCAGGCCGGGGATCTCGGCCAGACGCTCGGTCTCGCCGGTGAGCGAGGAGCCGAGCTTCGGCACGGCACCCAGCAGCCCCTGGGTGTAGGGGTGCTTCGGCGCGCGGAACAGCTCCTCGACCCTGGCCTCCTCCACCTTGCGGCCAGCATACATGACGATCACCCGCTCCGCGACCTCGGCGACAACGCCGAGATCATGGGTGATCAGCACGATGGCGGCGCCGACGGTGCGCTTCAGGTCGCGCATCAGGTCGAGGATCTGCGCCTGGATCGTCACGTCGAGCGCGGTGGTCGGCTCGTCGGCGATCAGCAGCTTCGGATTGCAGGCGAGCGCGATCGCGATCATCACGCGCTGGCGCATGCCGCCCGAGAGCTGGTGCGGATATTCCTTCACCCGCTTGGCCGGCGCCGGGATGCCGACCAGCGTCAGCATCTCCACCGCCTTGGCCTCGGCCTGGGAGCGGGAGAGGCCCTGGTGCAGGCGCAGCGCCTCGCCGATCTGCTGGCCGATGGTCAGCACCGGGTTCAGCGAGGTCATCGGCTCCTGGAAGATCATGCTGATCTCGTTGCCGCGGATGGCGCGCATCTCGCGGTCCGAGACCTTCAGCAGATCCTTGCCGTTGAAGCGGATGGAGCCCGCGATCTTGCCCGGCGGCTCCGGGATCAGCCGCAGGATCGACATGGAGGTGACGGATTTGCCGCAGCCGGATTCGCCCACGATGGCGACGGTCTCACCCGCCTCCACCGAGAAGGAGAGCCCGTCGACGGCGCGGTTCACGCCGCCATCGGGGGTGCGGAAATGCGTCTGCAGGTTCTCGACTTCGAGCAGGGCCATGGTCTTACACCCGCTTCGCGGCGCGCGGGTCGAGCGAATCCCGCAGGCCGTCGCCCAGCAGGTTCACCGCCAGCACGGTGATGGAGAGGAACACCGCCGGGAAGAAGACGATGTAGGGCTTGACCTGCCAGAGCGCCCGGCCCTCGGCCATGATGTTGCCCCAGGACGGGATGATCGGCGGCGTGCCGGCGCCGATGAAGGACAGGATCGCCTCGGCGATCATGGCGCTGGCGCAGATATAGGTCGCCTGCACCGTCATCGGCGCGAGCGTGTTGGGCAGGATGTGGCGCCAGATGATCACCGGCGTGCGCGTGCCGGAGGCGATGGCGGCATCGACATAGGGCTGCTCGCGCAGGCTCAGCACCACGCCGCGCACCAGGCGGGAGACGCGCGGGATCTCGGCGATGGTGATCGCCAGGATGACGTTGCCGACCGAGCCGCGGGTCAGCGCCATCAGCGCGATGGCCAGCAGGATGGAGGGAATCGACATGATGCCGTCCATCACCCGCATGATGATGCTGTCGGCCCAGCGCACGAAGCCCGAGACCAGGCCGATGGCCAGCCCGATGATGGAGGCGAAGAAGGCGACGCCGAAGCCCACCTGCAGCGAGACGCGGGTACCGTAGAGCACGCGCGAATAGACGTCGCGCCCCAGCATGTCGGTACCGAACCAGAAGCGCGCCGAGGGGTCGCGGGTGCGCATGGCCGGTGCCAGCGCCGTCGGGTCCTTGGTCCAGAGATAGGGCGCGAAGACGGCGATGGCCAGCATCAGCAGCAGCAGGAAGCCGCCGATGGCGATGGTCGGGTGGCGCAGCAGGTAGCCGAGCACGCCCTTGCGCGTCTGCTTCTGCGCCATGATGTCCGGCATGGCCGGCGCCACGGCGACGTCCTGCGGCGAGACGGCCCCCGGGGGCAGGATGGAGGTGCTCAATACCGGATCCTCGGGTCGAACAGGGTGTAGCTCAGGTCGATCAGAAGATTGACCAGCACATAGACGAAGCTGAACAGCAGGATCACGCCCTGGATCACCGGGTAGTCGCGGCGCAGGATGGCATCCACCGTCAGCCGGCCCAGGCCGGGGATGGCGAAGACGCTCTCGGTCACCACCGCGCCGCCGATCAGCAGCGCGACGCCGATGCCGATGACGGTGACGATCGGCACGGCGGCGTTCTTCAGCGCGTGGACGAAGAGCAGCGTGGTCTGCCCCGCGCCCTTGGCGCGCGCGGTGCGGATGTAGTCCTGCTGCAGCACTTCCAGCATGGTGGCGCGGGTGATGCGGGCGATCAGCGCGATATAGACGCCGCCCAGCGCCACCGAGGGCAGCACCAGGTTGGACAGCCACGGCCCGAAGCCGCGCGAGAAGGGCGTGTAGCCCTGCACCGGGAACCAGTCGAGTTCCAGCGCGAAGTAATAGGCCAGCAGGTAGCCCACCACGAAGACCGGCACCGAGAAGCCGAGCACGGCGAAGGCCATGACGCAGCGGTCGATCCAGGAGCCGGCCTTCCAGGCGGCGACCACGCCCATCGGCACGGCGATGGTGACGGCCAGGATCAGGGTGACGATCATCAGCGACAGCGTGGGCTCGATGCGCTGGGCGATCATCCGCGTCACCGGCAGGTTGGTGAAGATGGAGACGCCGAGGTCGCCCTGCAGGATGCGGAACACCCATTCCCCGAACCGCACCAGGAAGGGGCGGTCGAGGCCGAGGCTGGCGCGGATCCGCTCCACATCGGCCGGCGTGGCCTGGTCACCCGCGATGACCGCCGCCGGATCGCCGGGGGCGATGTAGAGCAGGCTGAAGACAAACAAGGCGACGATCGCCATCACGGGGATGGTCGCCAGGACACGTCGGACGATGTAGGCGAACATGCTCTTCGATCAGCTCTTGGAGACGCCCCAGAAGAACGGGATCGGTGCCTTCACGACACCGGACACGTTCCTCCGCCAGGCCTGGTAGGAGAGGAAGAAGCCGGTCGGCCCGTAGAGGCCGAAATTCATCGCTTCCCGGTTCATCTTGGCGATGGCCGCTTTCTCGGCCTCCATGTTCGGCGCGGCAAACCATTCGTCGCGATAGGCTTCGAGCTGGTCGTTCTTCGGCCAGCCGAACCACGCGCCATCGCCATTGGCGCGGATCGCGGTGTAGGCGGCGGGGTTGAGGCAGTCCGCCCCCGCGTGCCAGGTGTGGAAGATGTGCCAGCCGCCCTGGCCGGGCGGGTTCTTCATGGCGCGGCGGCTGCCCACCGTCCCCCAGTCGGTGGCCACGAAATCGACATTCATGCCGATGCGCTTCAGCAGGTCGGCGGTGACGTCGCCGAAGGCCTTGGTGATCGGCTGGTCCTGCGCCACCAGCAGGGTGATGGGCTGGCCGTTGTAGCCGGCCTCGGCCAGCAGCTTCTTGGCGGCCTCGTAGTCGCGCGGCCCCTTCAGGATGTCGCCGCCCTCCTCGGTGTAGAGCGGCGTGCCATGGGTGAAGAAGGAGGGGTTGGCCTTCCACAGCGCGTTGTCGTCGCCGACCAGCGCGCGCATGTAGTCCTCCTGGCTCAGCGCCATCAGCACGGCGCGGCGGGCGCGCGGGTCGTTGAAGGGCGCGTGCAGGTGGTTCATGCGCAGGCTGCCGATATTGCCGAGCGGGTCGGCGATGTCGACGCTGACATTGCGGTTGCGGCGCAGCAGCGGCACCAGGTCGCTGATCGGGTTCTCCCACCAGTCCACCTCGCCATTCTGCAGGGCGGAGGAGGCGGTGGCCGGGTCGGGCATGATCACCCATTCGACGCGGTCGACCATGACGCGCTTGCCGCCCGCCATCCAGTCCGGCGCCTCGTCGCGCGGCACGTAGCCGTCGAACTTCTGGAACACGGCGCGGGCGCCGGGCACCCATTCCTCGCGCACGAAGCGGAACGGGCCGGAGCCGACATACTCGCTGATCTGCTGGAACGGGTCGGTCCTGGCGATGCGCTCCGGCATGACGAAGCTGCAGGGCGCGTTGTTCTTGGCCAGCGCCAGCAGCATCTTCGGATAGGGCTGCTTCAGCGACCAGCGGAAGGTGCTGTCATCCACCGCCACCAGCTCGTTCTGGATGGCGCGGATCATCTGCCCCATCGGGTCGCGCACCGCCCAGCGCGTCAGGCTGGCGACCGCATCCTTGGCCAGGACGGGCGTGTTGTCGTGGAACTTCAGCCCGGAGCGCAGCTTGAAGGTCCAGGTCAGCCCGTCGGCGGAGACCTGCTCGCTCTCCACCATCTGCCGCTTCGGCTCGAGCTTCGAATCGAGACCGTAGAGCGTGTCCCAGACCAGCATGGCGGCGTTGCGCACGACATACTGGGTGCCCCAGATCGGGTCGAAATTGGCGAGGTTCGCCTGCGGCACGAAGCGCAGCGTGCGCGCGGCGGCGCCCTGCGCCAGGGCCGGCGCGGACAGGCCGCCCGCCAGCCCGCCGAAGGCCCCGAGGGCGCCACCGCCGGCGGCCAGCTTCAGCAAGGACCTGCGTTCGATCGTCATACCCTTCTCTCCCGTCCGGCGGCGCGAGGGCCGCCTGTTCCCGTTCTGCCGCGGCCCTGTCCCGCGGCGTTCCCTGCATCCCCGGCACGTTGCGTGCCATTGGCCGGCCTTTGCGGCCGTGCCGGTCTTGCGGCCGGTGTTCGAACCGGTCCCGGTGCGGCGTGGCGCCGCGCTTCGGCGCCAGCATCGGGCGGATCGCGCTTCTGTTCAAGGAAGCCTGACGATCCGCGCCGCGCTTCCGCACCGCGCCGCCGCCGGCGGCCGGCACCGCGCATCGCTGCGCGATACCGCCGCGCGGCATGGCGGCGGCGCCTCACCCGTCGCGGCGCAGATTCCAGAACAGCGCGAAGCCCGGCACGCGGTCCACCAGCGCCCGCTTGTGCGCGGTGTTGGTGTAGTAGGCACCGATCGGCACGAAGGGCAGTTCCTGCATGGCGACCACCTGCATCTCGGCGGCGATGCGCTTCTGCTCCGCGAGATCCGGCGCCTCGAACCAGGAATCGCGCAGCGCCTCCAGCCTCGGGCTGGTGGGCCAGCCCGGCCAGCCGCCGAGCCCGTTGCCGCGCAGCGGGAAATGCCCGGCCGGATCGGCGAACTCGAAGGAGGAGAAGGTGGTCAGCACGGTCGACCAGCCGCCCTTGTCCACCGGCTCGCGCGAGGTGCGGCGCTGCACCGTGCTGCCCCAATCGGTCAGCACCACGTCGAGGTTCAGCCCGAGCCGCCGGTAGAGATCGGCGCAGACCTGGGTGATGGCGGCCGGCGCCAGGATGTCGGTGGGGCCGATCAGACGAACCAGTTCGTTGTTGTAGCCCGCCTCCTTCAGCGCGGCGCGGGCGCGCTCGATGCTGCGCGGCCCCTGCAAGGCTTCCAGCCCGGCGGTGGTGGCGAGCGGCGTGCCGGGGGTGAAGACGCCGACATTCTCGACCCATTCGCCGGGCTCGGGGCCGACGATGCTGGTCATGAAATCGGCCTGGCTCACCGCCGGCAGCAGGGCGCGGCGGATCGCCGGATTGTCGAAGGGCGGGTGCAGATGGTTGAAGCGCAGCACGCCGACATTGGGCAGCGGGTCGATCTTGTCGACCACCAGGTTGCGGTTGCGCCGCAGCAGCGGCTGCAATTCCGGCGGCGGCTGCTCCACCCAGTCCATCTCGCCGCTCTGCAAGGCGGCGGCGGCGGTGGAGGGGTCGGTGATGATGTGCCATTCGACGCGGTCGAAATGCACGCGCTTCGGCCCCGCCGTCAGGCTCGGCGCGCCGACCGGCGTCGGGCTGTAGTCCGGGTTGCGCTCCCAGGCCATGAAGCTGCCGCTGTTGTATTCGTCGGCCTTGAAGCGGAACGGGCCGGAGCCCACCGCCTCGGTCACCTGGCGGAACGGGTCGGTGCGCGCCAGCCGCTCCGGCATGATCACCGGCGCCGGCGAGGCGGCCGAGCCCAGCGCGTGCAGCAGCCGCGGGAAGGGTCGCTTCAGCCGGAACACCAGCTTGCGGTCATCGGTGGCGGAGAGCTCGTCCACCACCGTCTCCAGCTTCTGGCCAACCGGGCTGCGCTTCATCCAGCGCGACAGGCTGGCCACCACATCGGCCGCCCGCACCGGCTCTCCGTCATGGAAGCGCAGGCCTGGGCGCAGCGTGATGGTGACGCGGCGGTTGTCCTCCTCGAACAGCGCCCCTTCCGCCATTTGCGGCCGCGGGTTGAAGCCCGCATCGGTGCCGTAGAGGCAGTCATAGACCATGTAGCCGTGATTGCGCGTCACGGTGGCGGTGGTCCAGATCGGGTCCAGGCTGGTGAGGTTGGCCTGGGGCACGAATTTCAGCACCCGGGCCGAGGCCGGCTGGGCGATCGCGAAGCGCGGCAGGGCGCCAAGCCCGGCGCCGGCGAGGCCAAGCCCCGCACCGCCCGCCAGCAGGCTGCGTCGTTTCATCCTTCGTCTCCCGGTGCGGGGCCGGCGGATCTTCGCCCGCACGGCCCCGTGAAGTCTCCGGCAGCGATGGAACCGCAGCGCGGGCGCCCCCCGCAAGCCGCTTCGGCCAACAAAAAGCGGCCGGGAGGATCTCCCGGCCGCGCGCATGCCTTATTGCGGTGCAGAACGCTCAGCCGCGTTGCACGTTCCAGAACATCGGCAGGCCCTTCAGCACGCCGGTCAGGTTGCGGCGATAGGCCCAGGCCTGGAAATACTGGCCGAGCGGCAGGTAGGGCACGTCCTGGAAGGCCTGCAGCTGGATCTGCTTGGCGATCTCCTGCTGCGCCGCGAGGTCCGGCGCCTCGAACCAGGCGCCGCGCAGTTCCTCCAGCTTCGGCGCGGTGGGCCAGCCGAACCAGGCGGACTGGCCATGCCCGCGCAGCGCCTGCTGCACGCCCGGATTGGCCATGTCGAGCCCGGCCCAGAAGGTGAAGAACATGCTCCACCCGCCCTTGTCCGGCGCCTCCTTGCTGGCGCGGCGCTGCACCACCGTGCCCCAGTCGGTGGAGACGAACTCGACGTTCACGCCGCTCTTCTGCAGCATGTCGTGGCCGACCTGCGCCAGCGCGTTCAGCGAAGGGAAGTCGGAGGCGGCGATCAGCACCACCTTCTCGCCCTTGTAGCCGGCGGCGGCCAGGTCGCGCTTGACCTTGTCGTAGTCGCGCGGGCTGGTCAGCACCTCCATGCCCGCGTCATTGGCCAGCGGCGTGTCGGGGGTGAAGATGCCCACCTTGTCGCGCCACAGGCTGGTGTCGGTGCCGATCACCGCCGTCATGTAGTCGGCCTGGGTGACGGCGCCGAGCAGCGCGCGCCGCACCGCCGGGTTGTTGAAGGGCGGGTGCAGGTGGTTGAAGCGGGCGATGCCCATCAGCCCGGTCGGGTCCTGGATCTCCAGGTTGACGTTGCGGTTGCGCCGCAGCAGCGCCTGCAGATCGCCCGGCGGCTGCTCCCACCAATCCGCCTCGCCGCTCTGCAGCGCGTTGGCGGCGGTCGCCGCGTCCGGCATGACATGCCATTCGATGCGGTCGAAATGCGCCCGCTTCGGGCCGGAGGTCCAGCTGACCGGCCCGTCCTCGCGCGGCACATAGTCGGCGAAGCGCTCATAGACGATGCGCGCGCCCGGCACCCGCTCATCCTGCTTGAAGCGGAACGGGCCGGAGCCGATCATCTCGCGCACCGCGACCGCCGCGTCGGTGCGGGCGATGCGCTCGGGCATGATGAAGCAGACCGGCGAGGCCGGCTTGCCCAGCGCCTCGAACAGCAGCGGGAAGGGCTGCTTGAAGCGGAAGCGGATGGTCTTGTCGTCCGGCGCCGACAGCTCGTCCAGCACCGTCACCATCACCTGGCCCAGCGCGTCGCGCTTGGCCCAGCGCTGGATCGAGGCCACGCAGTCACGCGCCCGCACCGGCTCGCCATCGTGGAACTTCAGCCCGTCGCGCAGCGTCATGGTGACGCTCTTGCCGCCATCCTCGACGACATGGCCGCGCACCATCTGCGGCTGCGGCTTGTAGTCCTGGTCGAAGCCGTAGAGCGTGTCCCAGACCAGGTAGCCGTGGTTGCGCGTCACATAGGCGGTGGTGATGATCGGGTCGGCCACCGCCAGATCGGCCTGCGGGATGAATTTCAGCACGCGCTGCGCATTGCCCTGGGCGATGGCGAAGCGCGGCAGCGCGCCAGTGGCGGCCAGGCCGGCCGCGGCGCCCAGCATTTGGCGTCGGAACATGATCTTGGTCTCCCCGGGAGCTTCGCCCTGTCTCTGCCGCAGAGGGAAGCCGAGGCCCCGGCGCCGCGCAAGAGGGGAAAACGGGATGCTTGGCAGCCGTCGCGCGCCCGCCTATGCCGCCGACATGACCCGCCCCGCCCCGCCCGGCCCGCCGCCGCGCCCCGCCCCGCCCGCGC
>NZ_GG770777.1:571572-573348 GCF_000164635.1 Pseudoroseomonas cervicalis ATCC 49957
GGCCGCCCTGCCCCGCCGCCCCGCCGCCGCCCGCCGGGGGACGCGCTGATGGCCATGGTCCCGCGCGGCGCGCCCGCCGGCAACCTTCTGTCCCAGGCGATCGCCGCCTGCCGTCGCGAATTCGTGGCGGTGGGGCTGTTCAGCGGCGTGGTGAACCTGCTGCAGCTCACCGTCTCGCTCTACATGATGCAGGTGTTCGACCGGGTGCTGGCCACCCGCAGCCTGGACACGCTGAGCTTCCTGACGCTGATCGCCATCGCCGCCCTGCTGCTGCTGGCGGTGCTGGAGGCGGTGCGCAGCCGGCTGATGCAGCGCTGCGCCAGCTGGATCGAGGCGCGCGTGGCGCCCGAGGGGTTCGAGCGCGCCATGGAGGCGCAGCTGCGCGGCCGCCCCTACCGCATGGAGGCGATGCGCGATCTTGGCTTCTGCCGCTCCTGGCTGGCCTCGCCCGGGGCGCTCGCCGTCTATGACGTGCCCTGGGTCCCGGTCTATCTGGCGGTGATCTTCCTGCTGCATCCGGTGATGGGCTTCATCGCGCTGGGCGGCGCGGTGGTGCTGTTCCTGCTGACGCTGCTCAACGAATTCGCCACCTCCACCCTGCTGAAGCGCGCCTCCAACGCGGCGATGACCAGCCAGCGCCGCGCCGATTCGCTGGCCCGCAACGCCGAGGTGATCGACAGCATGGGCATGATGCCGGCGGTGAAGCGCCGCTGGCATGACAGCCTGCAGGAGGGGCTGGCGCCGCAGATGCAGGCCGCCGACCGCGCGGCGCTGCTGCTCTCCGCCACCAAGTTCTTCCGCCTGGCCGTGCAGCTCGCCATCCTCGGCGTCGGCGCCTATCTGGTGCTGCGGCAGGAGCTGACCTCCGGCGCCTCGATCGCGGGCTCGATCATCATGGGGCGGGCGCTGGCCCCGGTGGAACAGCTGATCGGCGGCTGGAAGGGGCTGGTGCAGGCGCGCCAGTCGCTGCAGCGCCTCTCCGGCTTCCTGTCGCAGCCGCGCATCCGCCCGCCCGGCCTGGCGCTGCCCGAGCCCACCGGCCGGCTCGCGGCCGAGCGCGTCACCTATGGCCTGCCCGGCCAGCCGGTGCCGATCGTCAAGGGCGTCAGCTTCGCGCTCGAGCCCGGCGAGAGCCTGGCGGTGATCGGCCCCTCGGCCGCCGGCAAGACCACGCTGGTGCGGCTGCTGATCGGCACGCTGGCGCCCAATGCCGGCACCGTCCGGCTCGACGGCGCCGATGTCTACACCTGGAAGCGCGAGGATTTCGGCCGCCATGTCGGCTACCTGCCGCAGGATGTGGAGCTGTTCGACGGCAGCGTGCTGACCAACATCGCCCGCATGGGCGAGGCCGAGCCGGAACAGGTCTTCGAGGCGGCGAAGCTCGCCGGCTGCCACGAGATGATCCTGCGCCTGCCGGCCGGCTACGACACCGAGATCGGTGAGGGCGGCGCGCATCTCTCCGGCGGCCAGCGGCAGATGATCGGCCTGGCCCGCGCCATGTTCGGCAACCCCAAGCTGGTGGTGCTGGACGAGCCCAATTCCAACCTGGACGGCGATGCCGAGCTGGCGTTGCAGCGCGGCGTCGAGCGGCTGAAGGCGCGCGGCTGCACCGTGGTGCTGGTCTCGCACCGCCCGGCGCTGGTGCAGGCGGTGGACAAGGTGCTGCTGCTGAAGGAAGGCGCCGTCGAGATGTTCGGCCCCCGCGCCGAGGTGCTGAAGCGCGTGATGGGCCCGCGCCCGGCCGAGATCGGCAACCCGCCCGCGCCGCGCCTGGCC
>NZ_GG770777.1:576766-579879 GCF_000164635.1 Pseudoroseomonas cervicalis ATCC 49957
GCTGGCCGCCGCGCTGTTCGGCGCCGGCCCCGCCTGGCCGCAGGCCGGCCCCGCCACCGGCACCCCGGCCGATCCGGTGCAGCTCAAGGTGGTGGGCGGCCTGGCCAGCGTCGCGCAGTACACCCGCTACGAGGAACCCTTCTGGCGCCGCCGCATCGCCGAGCTGACGCATGGCCGGGTGGTGGCCGAGATCGCGCCCTTCGACCGCGCCGGCTTCCGCGCCGAGGAGATGCTGCCGCTGATGCGGCTCGGCGTCGTGCCCTTCGGCACCGCGCTCGTCGCCGTCGTCTCCAGCGAGGAGCCGGAGTTCAACGCGGTGGACCTGCCCGGGCTGAACCCGGACATCGCCACGCTGCGCCAGACGGTGCGGCTCTACCGGCCGCATCTGCGCGAGCTGCTGCGCGAGCGCTACGGCATCGAGCTGCTGGCGGTCTACACCTACCCCGCGCAGGTCACCTGGTGCTCGCGCCCCTTCTCCGGCCTGGCCGACCTGGCCGGGCGGCGCATCCGCACCTCCTCGGTCGGCCAGGCCGAGCTGTTCGAGGCGCTCGGCGCCACCTCGGTCGTCATCCCCTTCGCCGAGGTGGTGCCGGCGCTGCGCGCCGGGGTGGTGGAATGCGCGGTGACCGGCACGCTGTCCGGCAACACCGTCGGGCTGCACGAGGTGACCAGCCATATCCACGCCATGGCGCTGACCTGGGGGGTGTCGATCTTCGCCGCCAACCACGCCGCCTGGATGGCGCTGCCCGAGGATGTGCGGCACAGCCTGCGCGCCGGGCTGGCCGATCTGGAGCGCGACATCTGGGACGCGGCGGAGCGCGAGACCGGCGAGGGGCTGGACTGCGCCACCGGCCGGCCCAGCTGCACCAGCGGCCGGACGGGGCGGATGACGCTGGTGCCGGTGACGCCCGCCGATATCGAGCGGCGCCGCGCCCTGCTGACCAGCACCGTGCTGCCGCGCTGGGTCGATCGCTGCGGCGAGGACTGCACCCGCGCCTGGAACACCTATCTCGGCCCCAGCCTCGGCATCATGGCCCGCGGCGACTGATGCAGCAGTTCCGACGCATCCGCCTGGCGATCCTGCTGGCGGCGGTGGCGCTGCTGGCGGGGCAGTGGTTCGCGACCTCCCTGCTGGTCGGCCGCGCGCGCGAGGCGGCGATGGCCAGCGCCACCGACACGGTCAACCGCATCGCCCGCGCCGTCGAGGCCTCGCTGAACCGCAACCTGGTGCAGGTGGACGCCATGCTGGCCGGGCTGCCGGCGATGCTGGCGCCGCTCTCCAGCACCGGGCGGCTCGACCAGGGCGCGGTCAGCCGGGTGCTGCGCGAGCTGAACAACCAGAACTTCACCTTCCGCGACGTGCTGCTGGTCGGCCAGGACGGCATGCCGGTGGCCACGGGCCTGGCCGTCTCGCGCCGCCGTCCGCTGCCCTTCGCGCTGGAGGGCGCCTTCGTCGAGACCGCGCCGCGCGCCGGCGCCGTGCTGATCGGCGGGCCGTTCCGCAACCCGGCCACCGGCGAGTGGTCGCTGTTCATGGCGCGCCGCGTGGTGCTGCCGGAGTTCGGCCAGCTGCTGGCGGTGGCCGAGCTGCCGGTGCCGGTGATCGGCGCGCTGCTGGCGGTGGGTGGCGAGGGCGCGGGGCTGCGCATCACGCTGGAGCGCGACGACGGCACGCTGCTGGCCAGCCTGCCGCATGACGAGACGCGCATCGGCACCCGCCTGTCGCCGACGCTGGCCAGCCGCATCGAGGAGGTCGGGCCGAACAACGTCGCCGAGATCGAGAGCCGCTTCGACCAGGACCGCGCGCTCTCCGCCGTGCGGCCGCTGCTGTATCCCTCGCTGTCGCTCTCGGCCAGCATGAAGCTCGCCACCGCCCTGGCCGACTGGGAGAAGGAGCGCGCCCGCGCGCTGGCCATCAGCCTGGCCTTCGCCGCCCTGGTCGCGGCGCTGGCGGCGGCGCTGATCATGGCGCTGCGCCAGCGCGAGCGGATCGAGGCGGAGCGCACCCGCTGGCGCGCCATGCTGGAGAACGCGCTCGATTCCATGAGCGACGGCTTCGTCATGTGGGACGCCAATGACCGGCTGGTGGCGTGCAATGCGCGCTACAAGGATTTCTACCAGGTCAGCGCGCCCTTCATCGAGCCCGGCGCGCATTTCGACGACATCATGCGGGAGGGCTTCTACCGCGGCCAGTATCCGCAGGCCGGCGAGGATCTCGACGCCTTCCTGGCCGAGATGCGGCGCTGGCACCGCGGCGACAACCCGCCCATGGAGCGTCTGCTGCCGGATGGCCGCTGGGTGCTGATCACCGAGCGGGCGACGCCGGGCGGCGGCACGGTGGGCATCCGCACCGACATCACCGAGCTGAAGCGCGCCATGCAGGAGCTGGCCGCGGCGCGCGACGCCGCCGCCGCCGCCGGCGAGGCCAAGAGCCAGTTCCTGGCGCGGATGAGCCATGAGCTGCGCACGCCGCTGAACGGCATCCTGGGCTTCGCCCAGGTGCTGCTGAACGACCCCCGCTTGGCGCCCGACCAGCGCGAGCAGCTGCGGGTGCTGCACGAGGCCTCGCGCCACCTGCTGGAGCTGGTGAACGGGCTGCTCGACCTGTCGAAGATCGCCGCGGGCAAGCTGGAGTTGCAGCCGCAGCCGACCGCGCTGGCGCCGCTGCTGGAGCGCAGCGCGGCGCTGCTGGCGCCCGAGGTGCAGCGCAAATCGCTGCAATTCGCCCTCGACCTGGCGCCGGACCTGCCGCCGGCCGTCGCCGCCGACGCGACGCGGCTGCGCCAGCTGCTGCTGAACCTGCTGTCCAACGCGGTGAAGTTCACCCCGCATGGCGGCCGCGTCACGCTGCGCGCCCGCACCCTGCCCGACGGCCCCGGCCTGCGGCTGGAGGTCGAGGACACCGGCCCCGGCGTGCCGGCCGAGCAGCGCCACCTGCTGTTCCGCGACTTCGTGCAGCTGGCGAGCCCGGTGGCCATGCCGCACGAGATCGGCATCGGCACCGGGCTCGGCCTGTCGATCGCGGCGCAGCTGGCCGAGCTGATGGGCGGGCGCATCGGCTATCTGGCCGGGCCGGTGCGGGGCTCGGTGTTCTGGGTCGAGCTGCCGCTGCC
>NZ_GG770777.1:581768-584985 GCF_000164635.1 Pseudoroseomonas cervicalis ATCC 49957
ACCCCGGCCAGCCCGTCCTGGCCATGCACCCGCGTCTCGGCCTGGTAGCGGCCGAGCAGCGGCCGGTCCGCCCCCGCCACCACGGGCACCCGGGCGCCGGCCAGGCCGAGCACGGCGCGGGCATTGCGCAGCGTGTGCGCCAGCCCGACATTGCCGCCCGCCACCGTCACCAGTTCCAGCGCGATCTCCGGCGCGGCCAGGGCCAGCCACAGCGCCAGGGCGTCATCGGTGCCGGGGTCGCAATCCAGCAGCACGCGGCGCGGGGCGGTCTCGGTCATGGGCTCTCCTTCGGGACGGGGTGCGCGGGCCATGGCGCCTTGGCCGGGGGCGCAACGGTCGGGCCAGGCGCGTTGCGGCGGGCCGGGCAGCATGCCAGTTTGCGGCGCAGCGAACCATCGCCCGCCCGAACGACCTGCGAAAGACCGCCCGACCATGCAGAGCCCCCGCCCCGGCCCGCTCGCCGCCGCCCTCCTGGCCGTGCTGTCGCTGGCGCAGGCCGGCACAGCGCGCGCGCAGGAGGCGGCGACGCTGCGCGTCGGCATGGAGGCGGGGCCGACCAGCCTGGACCCGCATTACGCCAGCCTGATCACCAACATCGCCTACAGCCGCCACGTCTTCCAGCCGCTGGTGCAGCAGGACCACCGGCAGCAGCTGCGCCCGGCCATCGCCACCGAATGGCGCGCGGTTGACGATCTGACCTGGGAATTCCGCCTCGACCCCGCGGCGCGCTTCCACGATGGCCGGCCGGTGACGGCGGAGGATGTCGCCTTCACCCTGTCCCGCGCCGGCGACGTGCCGAACTCGCCCTCCTCCTTCCGCGTCTACACCCGGCCGATCGCGGCGGTGGAGGCGGTGGACGCGACGACGATCCGCATCCGCACCCAGGCGCCGACGCCGCTGCTGCCCAACTACCTGTCGCTGGTGATGATCATCTCCAAGGCGCATGGCGAGGCGGCGACGACGGCCGACTACAACAGTGGCCGCGCCATGATCGGCACCGGCCCCTACCGGCATGTCTCCTGGCAGCCGGGCAGCCCGCTGGTGCTGGAGCGGCATGAGGGCTTCGCCGGGCCGAAGCCGGATTTCGCCCGCGTCGAGTTCCGCCCCATCGCCAATGCCGGCGCCCGCAGTGCCGCGCTGAATGCCGGCGATGTGGACCTGATCGAGATCGTGCCGCCCGACCAGTTCCGCCGCTTCGCCGCCGATGCCCGCTTCGCCACCGCCGAGAGCCCGTCCAACCGCCTGATCTTCCTGACGCTGGACAGCGACCGCGCCGAGAGCCCGCATGTGCGCGCCCGCGATGGCGGGCCGATCGCCAACCCGCTGCGCGACCCGCGGGTGCGGCGGGCGCTGTCCCTCGCCATCCACCGCGACGCGCTGGTGCAGCGCGTGCTGCAGGGCCAGGGCGTGGCGGCGGGCGATCTGGGACCGGCCGGCTATTTCGGCACCTCGCCCGACCTGACGCCGCCGCCCTATGACCTGGAGGGGGCGAAGCGCCTGCTGGCCGAGGCCGGCTACCCCCAGGGCTTCGCCGTGCAGGTGAACGGGCCGAATGACCGCTTCGTCAATGACGAGCAGGTGGTGCAGGCCATCGCCCAGATGTGGACCCGGCTCGGCTTGGTCGCCACCGTCGAGACGCGGCCGCGCGGTGTCTGGCTGGCCGAGGCGGCGCAGCTGAAATACTCGGTCAACCTCGCCGGCTTCTCGCCCAACCCCGAGGTGCTGGGCATGCTGGAGACGCAGATCCATTCCTGGAATCCGGCGCTCGGCCTCGGCACCGCCAATCGCGGCCGCTTCAGCAACACCGATATCGACGGGCTGATCCAGAAGGCGCGCCAGACCATGGACGATGCCGAGCGCGCCGAACTGACCCGGCAGGCGACCCGTGCCGCGCTGCGCGACCAGACGGCGCTGATCCCGCTCTACTTCCAGGTCAACACCTGGGCGATGCGGCGCGGCCTCGCCTATGAGGCGCGCACCGACGAGATGACCCTGGCGATGAGCGCCCGCCGCGCCCCCTGAGCGGCGCGGGCGCGGTGGAGACCCGCCTCGCCCTCCGTGCTCTCATATGATAACCTGACGAAAAGGCGGCCCACCGCCTGACGAGGAGAGGCCATCACGATGGACCGACGCGAGCCGGCTGCGGCGCATGGGATCGAGCTGGCGCCCCTGGCCCCGCCCGCCAATCTGACGGCGGAGCTGGTGCGCCGCCTGGCGGCCGAGATCCGCGCCGGGCGGCTGAGTCCGGGCGACCGGCTGCCCACCGAGCAGGCGCTGATGCGCCAGGCCGGCGTCTCCCGCACCGTGGTGCGCGAGGCGGTCGCGGCCCTCCGCGCCGAAGGCCTGGTGCTGACCCGCCAGGGTGTCGGCGCCTTCGTGGCGGATCCCTCCGCGCGCGGGCAGATCCGCATCGACCCGGCCGAGATGCGCTCGCTGCAGGACGTGCTGCAGGTGATCGAGCTGCGCATCGCCATCGAGAGCGAGGCCGCGGGCCTGGCCGCCGAGCGGCGCGACGCGGCGGCGCTGGAGCGCATCCAGCAGGCGGCGGCGGCCTTCGAGGCGGCGGTGCAGGCCGGCGACAGCGCCGTGCAGCAGGACCTGGAATTCCACCGCGCCATCTTCGCGGCGACCGGCAACAGCTTCTTCCCGCGCTTCCTGGAGTTCCTCGGCCCCATGCTGATCCCGCGCCAGACGGTGCGGCCGCAGCTGGAGGAGGACGAGGCCCGCACCGCCTATCTGGAGCGGGTGCAGGAGGAGCATGCGCGCATCGCCGCGGCGATCGCCAGCGGCCAGGCCTCGGCGGCGCGCAGCGCCATGCGGCGGCACCTGACCGCCAGCCGCGACCGCTATGCCCGGCTGGCCGGCCGGCTGAGCGCGGCCGAGCCGGGCTGAGCCCCGGCGGCGGCGGCGCTCACGGCGCCGCTTCGGAGAGGAAGGCGAGCAGGCTGCGCGACAGCGCCTCCACCTCCTCCACCGTGGTCGATTCCTCCGCCGCGCCGCTGGCCTGGCCCTGGCGCAGCAGGCCGCCCTGCAACAGATCCACCAGCCCGGCGTCGCTGGCATGGCCGAGCGGCGAGGGCTCGCTGCAGGCATAGGGGCGGAAGGGTTGCGGGCCGTAGCCGAAGCCCCAGCGCAGCGCCTGCTCCCAGCGCAGCAGCGGCGCCCCCTCCGCCGGCGTGGCGGCCGCCGGCTGCAGCGACAGGCGGCGCAGCGCCAG
>NZ_GG770777.1:585932-591167 GCF_000164635.1 Pseudoroseomonas cervicalis ATCC 49957
CCTGCCAGCAGCGCCTCGGCCACGGCGAGGTCGTCGGCCGAGGCCTCCTCGGCCAGCAGCGCCTGGGCCTGGCTGGCCAGCCGCTCGGCATCCTTGGCGCGGATCTCCTCGGCCGCCGGGGCCGGGCCCCACTCGGCCTGGACACGGGCGGCCATCAGCAGCCGCTCGGCCGTGCGGCGGCGATTCGGCGGCACCACCAGCACCGAGATGCCCTTGCGCCCCGCCCGGCCGGTGCGGCCGGAGCGGTGCAGCATGGTCTCCGGCTCCTTCGGCAGCTCGGCATGGATGACCAGGCCGAGATCCGGCAGGTCGATGCCGCGCGCCGCGACGTCGGTGGCGACGCAGACCTGGGCACGGCCATCGCGCAGCGCCTGCAAGGCGCGGGAGCGCTCGGCCTGCGACAGCTCGCCCGACAGCGCCACGGCGGAGAAGCCGCGCTCCGCCAGATTCGCCTGCAGCCGGGTGACGGCGGCGCGGGTCGAGCAGAAGACGATGGCGCGCAGGCTGTCGGACAGGCGCAGCAGGTTGACCACCGCGCGCTCGGTGTCCTGCGGCGCCACCTGCACCGCCTTGTAGGCGATGTCGCGGTGCTGGCCGCCCTCGGCCTTGGCCGAGATGCGCAGCGCGTCGCGCTGGAAATGCCCGGCCAGGCGCTCGATCTCCGGCGGCACGGTGGCGGAGAACAGCAGCGTCCGCCGCTCCTCCGGCGCCGCGCCGAGGATCATCTCCAGCTCCTCGCGGAAGCCGAGGTCGAGCATCTCGTCGGCCTCGTCCAGCACCACGGCGCGCAGCGCCTCGGGGCGGAGATTGCCGCGGTCGAGATGGTCGCACAGCCGGCCCGGGGTGCCGACGACGATATGCGCGCCCTGCGCCAGGGCGCGGCGCTCGGCCAGCGGGTCCATGCCGCCGACGCAGCTGACCACGCGGCCGCCGGCCGCCGCATAGAGCCAGGAGAGCTCGGCGCGCACCTGCAACGCCAGCTCGCGCGTCGGCGCCACGACGATGGCGAGCGGCGCGCCGGCCGGCGGCATGCGCTCGGCCTCGCCCAGCAGCTCGGGGGCAAGGGCCAGGCCGAAGGCGACCGTCTTGCCGGAGCCGGTCTGCGCCGAGACCAGCAGGTCGCGCCCGGCGGTCTCGGGCTCCAGCACCGCCGCCTGGACGGTGGTGGGCTCGGCATAGCCGCGCTCGGTCAGGGCGCGCAGCAGCGCTTCAGGCATCACGGGAAAAGGCATGGTTTCGAAAAATCCGCCGCGTATCGGGTGGGGCGCCCCCTGGGGGGCTGCCGGGATAAGGGCGCGGCACCTCCCCCCTTGCCACCCGTGAGCGGGCGCATCCTCGGGGCCATCGGCCGGCCAACGGGGGCGTCCTACAGGGTTTTGCCGCGCTTTGCACGCGGCGCGTGGCCCTGGGATTGAGCCATGCAGGCGGCGCATGAACAAATCGCCACGCGCCCGCTTGCACCGCCAGCGTGATTTCACCATTCTCCGCAGCGGAAGGGGACTATACCTTCCCGCGGGGATTTGACGGATGCAGCTTGCGCCGCGACACCAAGTGCTAAAGCGCCAGGAAGCCGGGCAGCGGCGCGCCGGGGACATGCCCCCGCGCCGCCGGTCGCTTCGTGGATCATCCGACCTGTTTGTTGGAGAGCCCGAGGTGCCCATGACCTGTCGAATGCCCCGCCGCTAGACCCCGGCCGACCCGCGCGCCGCCCGCCAGGGGCAAGGCGCGCCAGCTTCCCTGACGTCACTGGAATTGCCATGTCTTCTGCCGCTGCCGCGACGGGGCCCGCCCCCGCCACGAAGGATGCCGCCATCCGGCTGCATGATCTCCGACGCCGCTTCGCCGGCCGTGGGGGGGCCGAGGTCAGGGCGCTGGACGGCGTCTCTCTCGAAGTCGCGCCAGGCGAGATCTACGGCATTGTCGGCCGCTCCGGCGCCGGCAAATCCACGCTGATCCGCTGCGTGAACCTGCTGGAGCGCCCGGATTCCGGCGCCGTGCAGGTGCTGGGCGAGGATCTGCTGGCGCTCGACGACGGCGCGCTGCGCGACCGGCGCCGGCGCATCGGCATGGTGTTCCAGCACTTCAACCTCCTCGCCTCCCGCACCGTCGCCGACAATGTCGCCTTCCCGCTGGAGGTCGCGGGCGTGCCGCGCGCCGAGCGCGCGACGCGCGTGGCCGAGGCGCTGGCCCTGGTGGGTCTGGCCGAGAAGGCCGGCGCCTACCCGGCGCAGCTCTCGGGCGGGCAGAAGCAGCGCGTCGGCATCGCCCGCGCCCTGGCCCCGCGCCCCAGGATCCTGCTCTGCGACGAGGCGACCAGCGCGCTCGACCCCGAGACGACGCAGGAGATCCTGGCGCTGGTGAAGCGGCTGCGCGACCAGCTCGACCTCACCGTGCTGCTGATCACCCATGAGATGGCGGTGGTGAAGGAGATCTGCGACCGCGTGGCCGTCATGGAGCGCGGCCAGGTGATCGAGGAGGGGCGCGTCTTCGACGTCTTCACCCGTCCCGGCCACCCGACCACGCGGCGCTTCATCGCCGACACCATCGGCCATTCCATCCCGCCCGGCACGGTGGCGCGGCTCCCCGCCCCGAATGCGGGCGAGGAGCGGCGCATCCTGCAGGTGCTCTTCGCCGGCCCGCACAGCACGCGCTCGGTCATCTCCGAGGCGTCGCGCCGCTACGGCCTCGACCTCAACATCATCTCCGGCCGCATCGACGAGATCGCCGGCGAACCCTTCGGCCTGATGGCGCTCGCCGCCTATGGCGCGCCGGACCGCATCGACGCGGCGCTGGCCTGGTTCGCCGAGCTGGGCCTCGCCGTCACCCCCCTCACCGAGGCCGAGATCCACCACCGGGCGGAGGCTGCCTGACATGATCCCCTGGCTCCCCCCGATGATCGAGCAGCTCTTCTACGAGGCGGCGCTCGACACGCTGGTCATGGTCGGCGCGGCGGCCGGCATCGCCGTGCTGTTCGGCCTGCCGCTGGCGCTGCTGCTGCACGCGACGGCCCCGGGCGGCCTGGCGCAGAACGGGCTGGTCAACCGCCCGCTCGGCCTGCTGATCAACGCCGTGCGCTCCACCCCCTTCATCATCCTGATGGTGGCGATCGTGCCCTTCACCCGCATGGTCGCCGGCACCTCGATCGGCACGGGGGCGGCCATCGTGCCGCTGGCGCTCGCCGCCACCGCCTTCATCACCCGCCTGTTCGAGACCGCCCTGCGCGAGGTCGATCGCGGCGTGGTCGAGGCCTCGCGCGCCATGGGCGCCACGCGGCTGCAGATCCTCTGGAAGGTGCTGGTGCCCGAGGCGATGCCCGGCCTGGTCGCCGCCATCACCGTCACGCTCGTCAGCCTGGTGGGCTATTCCGCCATGGCCGGCGCGGTGGGCGGCGGGGGGCTGGGCGATCTCGGCATCCGCTTCGGCTACCAGCGCTTCATGCCGGAGGTGATGGCCAGCGTCGTCATCGTGCTGATCCTCTTCGTGCAGGGGCTGCAATCGCTGGGGGACTGGCTGGTCCGCCGCGTCAGCCACCGCTGAACCTCTTCGACACCAACAGCAAGAAACGGGAAATCGCCATGACGCTCCACCGCCGCGCCCTGCTGGGCAGCGCCCTTGCCCTGCCCGCTTTCACCGCCCTGCCGGCCTTCGCCCAGGCGCCCGAGATCGGCACCTCTGGCCGGCCGCTGCGCATCGGCGCCACCGCCGGCCCGCACAGCCAGGTGCTGGAGAAGGTGCAGGAGATCGCCGCGCGCGACGGCCTCGTGCTGCGCATCGTGCCCTTCACCGACTACATCACGCCGAACGCGGCGCTGGCGGCCAAAGACCTGGACGCCAATTGCTACCAGCACCAGCCCTTCCTCGACCAGGCGGTGCGCGACCGCAACCTGCCGCTGGTGGCGGTCGGCAAGACGCTGGTCTTCCCGATGGGCGTCTATTCCCGCCGCGTGAAGTCGATCGGCGAGCTGGCCAATGGCGCGCGAATCGCCATCCCGAACGACCCGACCAATGGCGGCCGCGCCCTGGCCCTGCTGGCCGCCAATGGCGCCTTCAAGCTGACGCCGGGCGCCGATTTCCGCGCCACCATCGCCGATGTGCTGGAGAACCCGAAGCGCCTGCGCATCATCGAGCTGGAGGCGGCGCAGATCCCGCGCACGCTCGACGAGGTCGACGCCGCCGCCATCAACACCAACTTCGCCATCCCGGCGGGGCTGAACCCGGTGCGCGACGCCATCGCCATCGAGAGCGCCGACAGCCCCTATGCCAACCTCATTGCCGTGCACCGCGACAATCGCGACGCCCCCTGGGTGAAGCGGCTGGTGGCCGCCTACCAGAATGACGAGGTGAAGAAGTTTGTCGCCGAGACCTTCCAGGGCTCGGTCGTCCCCGCCTTCTGACCTGAGGACACAAGAGAGATGCTGAACCGACGCTCCCTGATCCTGGCCGGCGGCGCGCTGCTGCTGCCGGCCCTGCTGCCGCGCCACGCCCGGAGCCAGGGAGCGGCCGAGTTCGGCAGCGCGGCCCGGCCCCTGCGCGTCGGCGTCACCGCCGGCGTGCACGAGCAGGTGCTGGAAGTGGTGCGCGACGTGCTGAAGCGCGACAACTTCGCCATCGACATCCGCACCTTCGCGGATTTCATCCAGCCCAATGTCGCCCTCGCCTCCGGCGACATCGACATCAACACCTATCAGCACCTGCCCTTCCTGGAGGCGCAGAAGCAGCAGCGCGGCTACGACTTCGTGCCCGTCGGCAAGACCGTGCTGACGGTGATGGGCGTGTTCAGCCGCCGCCACCGCGCCATCGCCGACATCCCGAGCGGCGCCCGCGTGGCCATCCCGAACGACCCGACCAATGGCGGCCGCGCCCTGCTGCTGCTGGCCAAGGCCGGGCTCATCGAGCTGCGCTCGGGCGCCGATTACCGCGCGACCGTCGCCGACATCACCGGCAACCCGAAGCGCATCCGCATCGTCGAGCTGGAGGCCGCCTCCATCGCCCGCAGCCTGGACGATGTGGACGCCGCCGCCATCACCGGCAACTACGCCGTGCCGGCGGGGCTCAATCCGCTGAAGGAAGGGCTCGCCATCGAGGGGACGGACAGCGTCTACACCGTGCTGGTCGTGGCGCGGCGCGGGGATGAGAACAAGCCCTGGGCGCAGAAACTGGCCCGCGCCTATGCCGACCCGGCCGTCAAGGAATTCTGCGAGAAGACCTTCGGCGGGGCGGTGATCGTCGGAGCAT
>NZ_GG770777.1:591217-598756 GCF_000164635.1 Pseudoroseomonas cervicalis ATCC 49957
AAAAAAGGCCGGGGGAAGGAATTCCCCCGGACCCCATCTTTTTTCTGTCAGGGCCGGCCGCCGCTGGCGGCCGGCTCTCTCAGTTGCCGGCGACGGCGCGCAGGCGCGGCGACTTGGCCTGCTCGATCAGCTCCTCATAGAGAGACACATAATCCTCGGCCATGCGGCGGGCGGTGAAGCGCTGCTCGAAGCGCGCGCGCACCTTGGCGCGGTCCAGCTCGGGGATGCGCGCCACCGCGGCCACCGCCTCATCCTCGTTCTCGACGATGAAGCCGCTCAGCCCATCCTCCATCACCTCGGGCACCGAGCCGCGGCGCATCGCGATCACCGGCGTGCCGCAGGCCATCGCCTCGATCATCACCAGGCCGAACGGCTCCGGCCAGTCGATCGGGAACAGCAGCGCATGCGCGCCGGAGAGGAATTCCGGCTTCTGCGCGTCATTGATCTCGCCGATGTATTCGACATGGTCCTGGCCCATCAGCGGCGCGATCTCGCGCTCGTAATAGGCGCGGTCGGCGGCGTCGATCTTGGCGGCGACCTTCAGCTTCACGCCCGCCCGCTTGGCGATGCGGATGGCGCGGTCCAGCCCCTTCTCCGGCGAGACGCGGCCGAGGAAGGCGAAATACTTCTGCTCCACCGGCTGCGGCGTCAGCCGGTCCTTCGGCATGCCGTGCAGGATGGTGCGCGCCCAGTTCAGCTTCGGGATCGGCAGGCGCTGGTGGTCGGAGATCGAGACATACGGCGTGTGGCCATAGGTCTCGTAGATCATCTTGAACTCGGGCAGGTCCAGCCGGCCATGCAGCGTGGTCACGAAGGGCACGCGCTGGCGGTCGAGCAGGCCGAGCGGGAAATAGTCGATATGCGAATGGATCACGTCGAACTCATGCGCCCGCTGGCCGACGATCTCGACCATGCGCATGTAGTGCGCCACCCAGTCCTTCACGGTCGGGTCCAGGCGCAGCGCCTCGGGGCGCATCGCGGCCAGCTTCGCATGGGTCACGGAATCGCCGCTGGCGAACAGCGTGACCTCATGGCCCATCGCCACCAGCTCTTCGGTCAGCGAGGAAACCACCCGCTCGGTGCCGCCATACAGCTTGGGCGGCACGGCCTCGAACAGCGGCGAGATTTGCGCGATACGCATGAACGCGATCCCTTTTCTCAGGCAGATCACAAAGTCTACTGGAACAGGAGCGCCGCGTGACTTGATCGTGGCCGCGTGCGCCCATATTTCATCGTGAACCTACAAATCCATTATGGCGAAAAGTAGGCTGTCTTGGCGCATTCCACGGCTTCCCCCGCCCCCTTGGCGCCCCCCTCCGGGCTGCGCTTCCTGGTCCGCCACGCGGCCCGCCACGCCCCCGGCCATGCCCTGGTCTTCGGCGCCGTGCTGCTCGCCATGCTCTGCGCCGTCTCGACGCAATACGGGCTGAAGCACCTGATCGACCGCATCGCCGCCGGGCCGCAGGCGGCTCCCGCGGCCTGGTCCGCCTTCGGCCTGCTCTGCGCCCTGATCGCCGCCGACAACCTGCTCTGGCGCCTGGGTGGCTGGCAGGCGACGCGGGTCTTCACCGCCGTCTCGGGCGATATCCGCAACGGGCTCTTCGCCCATCTGGCCGGTCACAGCCCCGGCTTCTTCGCCGACCGCCTGCCGGGCGCGCTGGCCACCCGCCTCTCCGCCACCGCCCAGGCCGCTTTCGCGGTGGAGAACAGCCTGGCCTGGAGCCTGATCCCCCCCTGCACCGCCGTCCTCGCCGCCATCGGCTTCGCCGCCACCGTCTCGGCGCCGCTGGCCGCCGGCCTCGCCGTGGTGGCGCTGCTGATCGGCCTGCTGATGCACCGCCTGGCGCGGCGCGGCACCGCGCTGCACCGGGCGCACGCCGCCAGCGCCGCGGCGGTGGATGGGGAGCTGGTGGACATCGTGGGCAATATCGGCGTCATGCGCGCCTTTGGCGCCACGCTGCGCGAGCGGGCGCGAATCGCCGCCTGCGTCGCCACCGATGTCGCCCGCCACCGCGCCAGCCTCTGGCACATGGAGAAGCTGCGCACCCTGCACGCGCTGCTGACCATCCTGCTCACCGCCGGCGTGCTGGCCGCCGGCATCGCCCTGTGGCAGCGCGGCGCGGCCACCGTGGGCGATGTCGCCTTGCTGGCAACCCTGTCGCTCACCATCCTGCATGGCACCCGCGACATCGCCGTCGCCCTGGTCGATTTCACCCAGCAGATGGCGCGGCTGGAGGAAGCCCTCTCCGCCCTGCTGCTGCCGCACGCGCTGGAGGACGCGCCGGGCGCCCAGCCGCTGCGCCCCGGCCCCGGCGCGCTACGATTCGAGGGGGTCTCCTTCGCCTATCCCGGTCGTGGCGCGGTGCTGGAGGACTTCACCCTCGACATCCCGGCCGGGCAGAAGGTGGGGCTGGTGGGCGCCTCGGGCGCCGGCAAATCCACCGTGCTGGCGCTGCTGCAACGCTTCTGGGACCCCGATTCGGGCCGCATCCTGGTCGATGGCCAGGACATCCGGCAGGCGACGCAGGACAGCCTCGCCACCGCGCTCGCCGTGGTGCCGCAGGACACCGCGCTCTTCCACCGCTCGGTGCTGGAGAACATCCGCTACGCCCGCCCCGACGCCACCGAGGCCGAGGTGATGCAGGCCGCCGAGGCCGCCCAGTGCCGCGACTTCATCGAAGCCCTGCCGGAGGGCTTCGCGACCCTGGTGGGCAATCGCGGCGTCAAGCTCTCGGGCGGGCAGCGCCAGCGCCTGGCCATCGCCCGCGCCTTGCTCAGCCCCGCGCCCGTCCTGCTGCTGGACGAGGCCACCAGCGCGCTGGACAGCGAGAGCGAGCGCGCCATCCAGGCGGCGCTCGCGCGGCTGATGCAGGGGCGCACCGTCATCGCCATCGCGCACCGCCTCGCCACCCTCCAAAATTTCGACAGAATCATCGTCCTGAATCGGGGCCGGATCGTGGAGGATGGCCCGCCCGAGGCGCTGGCCCGCCACCCCGGTCCGTATCGGGATCTGTTGCTGCAGCAGCAGGCCGGCGCACCGCCCGGCCAGCCGGATGCAGCCTGAAAGGGCAGCGCGCATGTCGCGTCTCGTCGTGGTTTCCAACCGGGTCGCCCCCATCACGGAGGGCGAGCCCACCGCCGGCGGCCTGGCGGCCGGCGTCATGGACGCGCTGCGCCACAATGGCGGGCTGTGGTTCGGCTGGTCCGGCCAGACCCTGCCCGATGTGGTCCCGCCCGAGAGCCTGCCGCCCGGCATGCCCCCCGCCATCGCCCGCAGCGGGCCGGTCACGCTCTACACCACCGACCTGACCCAGCGGGACTACAACGAGTATTACCGCGGCTTCGCCAATGGCACGCTGTGGCCGGTGCTGCACGACCAGACCGCGCTGGCCCGCTTCGACTGGGCCGAATTCGCCGGCTATCGCCGCGTCAACACGCATTTCGCCCGCCATCTGGCCGATCTCGTCGCGCCTGACGATGTGATCTGGGCGCATGACTACCACCTGCTCTGCCTCGCCGGGCAGCTGCGCGAGATGGGCCTGCGCAACCGCATCGGCCTGTTCCTGCACACGCCGTGGCCCTCGCCCTCCGTGCTGATGACCGTGCCGGCGCATGCCGAGCTGGTGCGCGCGATGGCGCAATACGACCTGATCGGCTTCCAGACCGAGCGCGACCGCCTCGCCTTCGCCGACTACATCCGCCGCGAGCTGGGCGGCGAGGAAGCCGCCGGCGGCCTGCTGCACGTCCATGGCCGGCTGATCCGCACCGGCGTCTACCCGATCGGCGTGCAGGTGGACGCGCTGCGCGCCGAGGCCGTGGCCGGCGCCGGCCACGCGCAGATGCAGGCGCTGCACCGGGCGCTGGGCGAGCGCGAGCTGATCATGAGCGTCGAGCGCCTGGACTACTCCAAGGGCCTGCGCCAGCGCTTCGCCGCCTATGAGCGCTTCCTGGCCAACCACCCCGCCTGGCACCGCCGCGTCGAATACCTGCAGATCGCGCCGCCCTCGCGCTCCGATGTCGAGGCCTACCAGGCGATCCGCCGCGAGCTGGAGGGCGAGGCCGGCCGCATCAATGGCCGCTTCGCCGAGCTGGACTGGACGCCGCTGCGCTACCTCAACCGCAGCTTCCCGCGCGCCGCGCTGATGCCGCTCTACGCCGCCGCCCGCGTCGGGCTGGTGACGCCGCTGCGCGACGGCATGAACCTCGTCGCCAAGGAATATGTCGCCGCCCAGGACCCGGCGAACCCCGGCGTGCTGGTGCTCTCGCAATTCGCCGGCGCGGCGCGGGAGCTGGACGCCGCCCTGCTGGTCAACCCGCATGACGAGGCCGGCGTCGCCGCCGCCCTCGACCAGGCGCTGTCCATGTCGCTGGCGGAGCGGCAGGCCCGCCACGCCGCCATGCTGGCGGTCATGCGCCGCAACAGCCTGGAGCGCTGGCGCGATCGCTTCGAGGGCGATCTGCGCGCCCTGCCGGCAACCGGCGCGCGCGGCCGCGCCGCCTGACGCGGAACGAGGCGCCCCGCCCCCTGGCGGCGGGGCGCCCGACCCGGCAAATTGGCGCCATGCGCATCTATCTTGCCGGCCCCGATGTCTTCCTGCCCGACGCCGCCGCCATCGCGGCGGAGAAGAAGGCCATCTGCGCCCGCCACGGCGCCTTCGGCATCTTCCCCACCGACCCCATCGCCGACCCCGCCGCCGAGGCCGCGACCGAGCGCTGGTACGAGATCTACCTGCGCAACGAGGCGCATATCCGCGCCGCCGACGCCATGATCGCCAACCTCACCCCCTTCCGCGGCCCCTCCGCCGATGCGGGCACGGTCTATGAGGTGGGCTTCATGCGCGCGCTCGGCCGCCCCGTCGCCGGCTACACCAACAGCGCCGAGGATTTCACCCGCCGCACCCGCGCCTTCCTGGGCGAGGCCCTGCGCCCGCTGCCGGACGGGGGCTGGGCGGATGGGGAGGGGCTGCACCTGGAAAGCTTCGGCTGCCACGACAACCTGATGATCGATGGCGGCATCCGCGCCTCCGGCGCCCGCCTGATCGCCCGCGCCGTGCCGGAAGAACAGCGCTGGCGCGATCTCACGGCCTTCGAGGCCTGCCTGGTGTCGCTGCTGCGCGGGAAGATCGCGGCCTAGAAAACAAACGGAAAAGGGTTCTTTTTTGGAAAAAAGAACCAAAAGACTTTTGTCAGAAAGAGGGCGCACCAGCTGAGGGCGCAAGCCCTGGCGAACCAAACAGGATGCGGGCAGTTTGACCCCCTGCCCGCCCTGCAAGGCCGCCCATGTCCCAGACCACCGCGTCCGCCTCCGCCTTCTCGCCGCTGCGCCACCCCGCCTTCCGCCTGCTCTGGCTGGCCAACCTCGCCAGCAACACCGGCATGTGGGTGCAGAACACCGGCGCCGGCTGGCTGATGACCAGCCTCGACCCCTCCCCCATCATGGTTAGCCTGGTGCAGGCCGCCTCCATGCTGCCGGTCTTCCTCCTGGCCCTGCCGGCCGGCGCCATGGCCGACATCGTCGACCGGCGGCGCTACCTCATCTTCGCGCAAGGCTGGATGTGCAGCATGGGCCTGCTGCTCTGCCTGGCCACCGCCAGCGGCAGCATCGGGCCCTGGAGCCTGCTCGCCTTCACCTTCGCCATCGGTGCCGGCAGCGCCATGAACTTCCCTGCCTGGGCCGCCACCACGCCCGAGCTGGTGCCGCGCAGCGACCTCACCCAGGCCATCGTGCTGAACGGCATCGGCTTCAACCTCTCCCGCGCCGTGGGGCCGGCGCTGGGCGGCTTCATCATCGGCCTCGCCGGCACCGAGGCCGCCTTCGCCTTCAACGCCCTCTGCTTCGTCATCCTGATCGTGGCGCTGCTGCTCTGGCGGCGGGAGGCGCCGCGCAGCACCCTGCCCAAGGAGCATTTCCTCTCCGCCATGCGGGCCGGGCTGCGCTTCGTCTCCGCCTCGCCTTCGCTGCGCGTCATCATCCTGCGCGCCGTGGTGTTCTTCTTCTTCGGCGCCGCCATGTGGGGGCTGCTGCCGCTGCTGGTGCGCGGCCGGCTGGGGCTGGGGCCGGAAGCCTTCGGCATGATGCTGGCGGCCATGGGCGTGGGCGCCGTCGGCGCCGGGCTGCTGCTGCCGCGCTTCCGTGCCATCCTCAGCCGCAGCGATCTGGTGGCGGGCGCCGCCCTGCTGGCCGCCGCCGCGCTGCTGCTGCTGGGGCTGGCCACCCATTGGCTGCTGGCCGGCATCGGCATGCTGCTCTACGGCGCCGCCTGGATCGGCGCCGCCTCCACCCTGCAGGCGGCGGCGCAGCTGGCCTCGCCCGCCTGGGTGCGGGCGCGCGCCATCGGCATCTACCAGCTCTCCTTCTTCGGGGCGCTCGCCCTCGGCTCGGCGCTCGCCGGCTGGGCGGGCGATGTCTTCGGCGTGCAGGCCTCGCTGCTGGGCTTCGGCGTGGGCGGGGCGGTGGCGGCGCTGGTGATGCGGCGCTGGTCGCTCGACCCCCGCCCGGCGGCCGAGGCCGCCTCCTCCCTCCTGCCCCAGCCCGAGGCGCCGGCGGCGGAGCTGGTCTCCCTGCTGGCGCAGGATCGGGGCCGGGTGCTGGAGATGGTCCGCTACCGCATCGACCCCGCCGACCGCGCGGCCTTCCTGGCGGTGATGGCCGAGCTGCGCCAGGTGCGGTTGCGCAGCGGCGCCCTCTCCTGGCGGCTCTATGAGGATGTGGCCCATCCCGAGCTGTGGGCGGAGTTCTGGGCGATGGAGAGCTGGACCGAGCATCTGCGCGAGTTGGACCGGCTGCAGCCCGCCGACCATGCCGTGATCGCCCGCGCCGCCGCCCTGCACCGCGGCGGTGCAACCGGACCGGAGGCCACGCGCTTCATCAGCCAATCGCCCTAGGCCGGGGCGGGGCTGACAAACCGCCCTGGAAACCCCACCCTCAGCGGAGCGTTAGCTTAGCCAGACAGGAGGTTACCCCATGGCTCTTCGCGCCACGCGCAACGATCTTGGCGAGAACGCCAAGAAGGTCTCCGTCAGCGTGCTGAACGCCACGCTGTCGGACACGATCGACCTGACCAACTGCGTCCGCATGGCCCACTGGACCCTGCGCGGCTCCAACTTCATCGGCCTGCACACCATGCTGGAGGGCTTCTACAACGAACTCTTCGCCACCGCCGACGATGTGGCGGAGCGCCTGGTGCAGCTGGGCGGCACGCCCGACGGCACCAGCCAGAACGTGGTCGAGAAGTCGCGCCTGCCGGCCTATCCGCAGGGCACCACCGCCTCGCTCGAGCATGTGAAGGAGCTGGCCGACCGCTTCGCCCTGCTGGCCAAGCATGTGCGCGAGGGCATCGACAGCACCGACGAGGCCGGCGATGCCGACACCGCCGACCTGCTGACCGGCCTGTCCCGCGACCTGGACAAGAAGCTGTGGATGCTGGAAGCGCATCTGGAGAAGTAAGAAGAAGGGTTCTTTTTGAAAAAAGAACTTTTCTTTCAGTTTGGTGTCCCGCGTCAGGCCTGAGGCGGGACGCCAGCTGACGAAAGTCTTTT
>NZ_GG770777.1:599129-677354 GCF_000164635.1 Pseudoroseomonas cervicalis ATCC 49957
CAGAAAAAGAAGATCTTGGCTTTCCCTGCCCCCGCTTCGCACCCTGGGCTTGCCTCGCCCCCCACCCCTTCGCTACGGTGCCCGGCGAGGGTGTGAACAAGACATGAACGATCTGTTTGGCGGCCGTGGTGCCAAGGCGCAGGCCGGCGCTTCCTATTCGGCCAAGGATATCGAGGTTCTGGAGGGGCTGGAGCCCGTCCGGCGGCGCCCCGGCATGTATATCGGCGGCACCGACGAGAACGCCCTGCACCATCTGGCGGCCGAGGTCATCGACAACGCGATGGACGAGGCGGTGGCCGGCCATGCCGACCGCATCGAGGTCACGCTGGAGAAGGACAACTGGCTGACCGTCCGCGACAATGGCCGCGGCATCCCGACCGACCCGCACCCGAAATTCCCGAAGCTCTCGGCGCTGGAGGTGATCCTCACCACGCTGCATTCGGGCGGCAAGTTCTCCGGCAAGGCCTATGACACCTCGGGCGGCCTGCACGGCGTCGGCTCCTCGGTCGTCAACGCGCTGTCGGAGCGGCTGGAGGTCGAGGTCGCGCGCGACCGCACTTTGTTCACCCAGGCCTATTCGCGCGGCAAGCCGCTGTCGAAGCTGAAGAACGCGGGCGCCGTGCACAACCGTCGCGGCACCACCATCCGCTTCAAGCCGGACCCCGAGATCTTCGGCACGCAGCCCTTCCTGGCCGCGCGCCTGTTCCGCCTCTGCCGTTCCAAGGCCTATCTGTTCCGTGGCGTGGAGATCCGCTGGTCCTGCGACCCGGCGCTGGTCAAGGACGACACCCCCTCCCAGGCGACGCTGCATTTCCCGGGCGGGCTGTCGGACTTCCTGGCGGCGGCGGTGGAGAACCGCGCCCCCGTCATCCCCGCCCCCTGGGCCGGGGAGAGCACCTTCCCGCAGGGCGCCGGCCGCTGCGAATGGGCGGTGACCTGGCTGGAGCAGGGCGAGGGTTTCCTGCACACCTATGCCAACACCATCCCGACGCCGCAGGGCGGCACGCATGAGGCCGGGCTGCGCGCCGCGCTGGTCAAGGGCCTGCGCGCCTATGGCGAGCTGAAGAAGGAGAAGCGCGCCGCCGCCATCACCGCCGAGGATGTGTTCGGCGGGCTGGCGGGCATGCTCTCGGTCTTCATCCGCGAGCCGCAATTCCAGGGTCAGACCAAGGACAAGCTGACCAGCCCGGAGGCGGCGAAGCTGGTCGAGCAGGGCCTGCGCGACCATTTCGACCATTGGCTGGCCGGCGACCCGGCCATGGCCGGCAATTTGCTGACCTGGGCGATCGAGCGCGCCGAGGAGCGGCTGCGCCGGCGCGAGCAGAAGGACACGCCGCGCAAATCGGCGACGCGCCGGCTGCGCCTGCCCGGCAAGCTGGCCGATTGCGCGCGCGAGGCGGCGGACGGCACCGAGCTGTTCCTGGTCGAGGGCGATTCCGCCGGCGGCTCCGCCAAGCAGGCGCGCGACCGCGAGACCCAGGCGGTGCTGCCGCTGCGTGGCAAGATCCTGAACGTCGCCTCGGCCAGCGCCGACAAGCTGCGGCAGAACCAGGAGCTGAAGGACCTGATCGAGGCGCTGGGCTGCGGCGCCGGCGACAAGTTCGACCTCGCCCGGCTGCGCTATGGCCGCGTCGTCATCATGACGGATGCCGATGTCGATGGCGCGCACATCGCGGCCCTGCTGATGACCTTCTTCTACAAGGAGCTGCCGGAGCTGGTGCGCCAGGGCCGGGTCTATCTGGCGCAGCCGCCGCTCTACCGTTTGGCGACGCCGGGCAAGACGCTCTACGCGATGGACGATGCCGAGCGCGAGAAGCTGCTGAAGAAGGCCTTCAAGCCCGGCCAGAAGGTCGAGGTCAGCCGCTTCAAGGGCCTGGGCGAGATGCCGCCGGCCTCGCTGAAGGAGACCACGATGGACCCGCGCAAGCGGACCCTGCTGCGCGTGGTGCTGCCGCCGGAGGAGCGCGCCCGCACCTCCGAGCTGATCGAGGCGCTGATGGGCCGCAAGCCCGAGCTGCGCTTCAAGTTCATCCAGGACAATGCCGGCAAGCTGGATCTGGAGGAAGTGGACGCCTGACTATAGGCGCGCACCAAACGGGAGACTCAGGCACCATTCGGAAGACTCCCAAACTCGCTCCCCTCTGTTTTCTCTGCATTTGCCCCGGCAGGCATGGTCCTCGCCGGGGCATTCCTTTTATGGGCCACGGCTGCCTTCGATCAGGACTTGCGCGGTTTTCCAGCATCCCTGCCGCAACACCACCAACTCGGTGACGGCGAACTCGTTCGGGAGAGGCCGAATGCCAGCGAATCCTTCGAAACCAAACGTTCGCCCGGACATTCCTTGATGCATGGAACGCCCGGACCTCTGCAGCCCCCTTGAGGAGTTCATTGCTCACCTAGAGCAATGGCAGGAGGCGGCACAAGATCGATGCCTCGAGCTGAAGAGGGCGCTTGAGAAGGCGCTTCTCGACGCTGAGTTTGGCGACACGGAACCAGGCCAAGCTGATCGGTGCCGGGGGGAACTGGAGCAGGCCGTCCAGGAGGAAGTCGACGCCACTGAGGCGATACGCTGGTCTTGGCGCCTACACGGCTTCGTTAACGGCACGCGGAGTTCGGTAGCACCACCGAGGACGCTGCGCGCCCTGGATGCCATAAGCGGACCGACACCGCTGGCTCCAACAGGCAAGGCCAGGGGCAAGACTTCGCGCATTTGCACGATGATAGAGTCGGCACTCCGTCAGCACGGTCCGCTCCATCGGCAGCGACTGCTCGAGATCCTCGTCGCCGACGGGGTGATGGGCACGGAAACGCGGCCTATCAACCGGCTGGCGTCGATCCTCACGGAGAACCGTCACCTATTCAGTTCGGATGGCCGAGGTACCTACTCCCTCGCAGCCGCCGGACACACGGAACAGCGCCCGGTCCTGGAACCGACCGGCCTGTCAGGACAGCGGCAGCACGTTGATCCTGCCCCGTCACTCCAACCAGGAGGTGAATGCAATGCGTCCACGTGCTCGTTGTAGAAGAGCCTCGGGGTGAGCGACACGCCGCAGAGCCGAAAATTGCCGCTCACCTGAACCAAAAAACGTCAGGGACGGCCGCCACGGATCTGAACATCCGGAGCGCCCGTCCCTGCTGCCAGGTCCTGGAACACCCACAGAATGCCTAAGTGGGAGTTTGGTTGCGCCCGCCCATTATGATGCGCAGTATTCCGCCAGCCCGCCTGCGGGGCGGCTCCTAATCGCATTTTCGCCAGCGGGGCGCGACGCGGGTGCAGGTGCCATCCGGACAAAAAGGGTGGTCGTCGTCAGCGTGCAACCATACTGCCGCCGAGTCGGAGATGCAGGAAGGTGCCCGTGCCTAGCTCCTGCTACATAGGCGTCACTGCTCCCGGCCTATAGCCTTGGGCCGCGCCGTTTGCGAGACGTACGCTTGGACCCTAGGTCCACGTCCGGGATCTGCGTCTTGGCGCCACCCCGGCCGCCCGTGACACCTTGCTCCGAACGTGGCGTCCGCCGTGGCAGCGAATCGAAAACCATACGAGCGAACGAACTAGCGCCTTAGCATCCTGATGGCGCTCGAAGGCTTCTCAGCCCCGGGAACGGACAGCCGCTCCCCGCCGCTCCCGCCAGAACTCCCAGCCCAGCCAAATGAACCCGGCGATGCCCCCTACCGTGGACGCCGCGCCCACCGCCCACATGCCCATCACGACCGCTGCTTTTCCGACAGTGGCCCCGGGATCCACGATGCCCTCGAGCCAGCCTGTGGGCATCGGCTCGCCACCAAAGACCAGCAGCGCGGCGGCCGGGGCGGTCACGGCCGCCAGCTTCAAGGTGTAGGTTGCCAGGCTCATTGTCCGCTCTCTGTCTTCGGCACCGATACGTTCGGGCAGCATAGGAGGTTCATCGGCGCTTGCCAGGGCTCATGGCGCCCGGGCTAGGCTGGCGGCCGGAGGACTGCGGATGCCGTCCTATTCAGTTGATCCGGCCATCCAAGCTGAGGCCCGCCGACGCGCCTTGGAAGACCTCGACCGTGACCTTGGCTCGGCGGCCGAGTTGCTGGCTGGGCGTGGCTACCATAGCCCCGATAGCAGGCCCTACCCCACTCAGGAAGCGATTGCACTGAGGCGAACATCGGCCGTTGAGGGATCGAACAAGCCTATCGTCCGGCCAAGCTTCGAGGGAGACGGACCATCTGCAACCTCTACTCCATGACCAGCAACCAGCGGGCCATCCTGGAGCTGACCCGGGCCACGAGGGACCGCACCGGAAACCTCCCTCCCCTTCCCGCCATCTATCCCGACAGCATGGCGCCGGTTGTGCGGCAGGGTGAGAACGGTGAGCGGGAACTGACCATGATGCGCTGGGGCATGCCGGGCCCCGTGCAGTACGGCGGCCACCCGGTGACCAACATCCGCAACACCCGCAGCCCGCACTGGCGCCGCTGGCTTGGCCCGGCGCAGCGCTGCTTGGTGCCGGTGACGTCCTTCAGCGAGTGGGAGGACACTAAGCCCAAGAAGACGCCGGTGTGGTTCGCGCTGTCGGAGGAGCGGCCGCTGTTCGCCTTCGCGGGCATTTGGACCACTTGGACCGGCACGCGCGGGCCGAAGTCGGCTCCGGTCGAGGGCGAGCACGAGCTCTACGGCTTCCTGACCTGCGATCCGAACGAGACGGTCGGTGCCATTCATCCCAAGGCGATGCCGGTGCTGCTGACCACGCCGGACGAGATGGACACTTGGCTGGAGGCGCCGTGGGAGATCGCCCGCGAGTTGCAGCGCCCGTTGCCGGACGACGACATGCTCATCGTGGCCAGGGGAGATAGGAGGGATCCGGCATAAGGGCGTTCTTAGATGCCCACGGCTTGGGACTCGAGATCAGCGGGGCAGGAACAAACCCTTGATGCAGGCGTCATTGCATACCGCAATCTGGGTATGGGATTTCAGATAGAAGCCGCCGTCTGGGTAGGCAGGCTCGCCTTCGGTGAACAGGCCGCGGACTGTATCGAAGGGAGCCAGTGCTTCGGTGCCGCGAGGCAGATCATCCTTCTGCTCCAGGATGGAATGGAGGCGGCGGATGACGGCGCAGTCCAGATTGCGAAGCAGCTTATCGTTGGTGGTGCTGCCCTTAATGTCCTTGTTGCGAGGCAGCGCTAACCCGCTCTTCTCGTGCGAAGCTGCAAGGCTCTCATAAGCGATCTTCAGCCAGTCAAGGTTCTCGCGGACCAGAAGATCCAGGCAATTGCCCAAGTCAATGACTGCCCCAAGAACGAACGGCTTCTTATAGGCGCCGCGAGCAACCTTCTCCTCGGCCCACTCGCGTGCGCGCCCGGGATCGCCCTCCCAGAAATAGACGCCTGGGCCAAGCCAGTCGTAATCTCTTTCGCTGCGTAGCAGGCTTACTTCGCCAGCAAGGGCTTTCCTGCCCACCTCTTCGTCGCAGCCGTGATAGCCGAGAACGAAGGAAGTAGCGTACCGGCTCAACTACGGACCGCGGCTGGCTTCTTTGCTGACTTCTTCAACGCTGTGCCGCCGTACTCAGGAGCAAGACGGCCATCAGCAAGCCGGATACCCTCGCGAACCAAAGCAGCCCGGGCAACATTACGGGTAGTGGTGTTCACCTCAGTGTACCGCTTGGCCATCATCTCGAAGGTCTTGCGCTGGGCTTCCGTCATCTACCGCTCCTGTCACTCAACAACCTAGTGCGCCTCGTGGCTGAAAACAACGCTCCCCGTAGCCTATCAGGAGCTTGGTGCCTGCGTGAGACACCTTGCTGGTATAGGGTAAGTCACTGATAAAGTCTTACTTTAAGCGCTTTCGAGTCGTTGGACAGCCTCCCGCCACCGCTGATTAAAGGCTTGATACCTCGTCCTCCAAGGCATAGCCTCCCGATATGTCGAAGCAGCCCTCCCTCCAGGCCGTCCAGCGCCCCTCTCCGGACTTCACGGATCGCGCCTACTGGGCCGGGACCATCAAGATGGCCTTGAGCCGCTTCTTCGTTCTCCAGGTCCTCCATGACGGCCCGGCGCACGGCTACGACATCGCCCGGGCGGTCGAGCGGACCACCAATGGCTGCTGCTCGCCGTCCGAGGGCGCCCTTTATCCAACGCTGCGGGAGTTCGAGCAGGGCGGCTACCTGACCTCCGAAGCCGAGGTCGTCTCCGGCCGCGAACGCAAGGTCTACACGCTGACCGACAAGGGCCGGGACGCCTTCAAGGTCGGCCTGGATGCCTGGATGGACGCCACGGCGACCCTGACCGAGACCGGCCGCGCCGCCGCCGCCCGCGACCAGGCCACAGGCGCCTGCCGATGCTGACCGTTGGGTTGACCGCATACATCGCCCACCGAGGCATATCGAAGGGGACCGACAGATGACCTCCTGCTGCTCCGCCACGCCGCGCCCTCAGAACAGGGCCTCTGAGGGCCACGCCGCCCTCGAATCGCTACCTGTCGCCATCATAGGTGGCGGTCCGGTCGGCCTCGCCGCCGCGGCGCATTTGCTGGAGCGTGGCCTCGAGCCGGTCATCCTGGAAGCCGGTCACTCGATCGGCACGGCGCCGCTCGCCTGGGGCCACGTCCCCATGTTCTCCCCCTGGCGCTACAACATCGACCGGGCGGCCCAGGCCCTGCTGGAGCGGCACGGCTGGGCGGCGCCGGACCCCGACGGCTTCCCGACGGGCCGCGAGCTGGTCGGACGCTACCTGGCGCCGCTTGCCGCGCTTCCGGACATCGCCAGCTGCCTGCGGCTGAGCACGCGCGTCACCGGCGTTGCCCGATGCCGCGTTGGCAAGGTCCGGGACGCCAGCCGGGAGCAGCAGCCCTTCGAAATCCGGTTCCAGGCCGATGGCCGCGAGGGCCGCCTCCTCGCCCGCGCCGTCATCGTGGCGACGGGCACTTGGGGCAACCCGAGCCCGGCGGGTGCGTCCGGCCTGCCTGCCATCGGCGAGCGGGACGCAGCCGACCGTATCCGCCACGGCATGCCAGACGTCCTCGGCGCTGAGCGCGGCCGCTACGCGGGCAAGCGCGTCCTCGTCGTCGGGTCGGGCCACTCGGCCGTTGGCACCCTCATCGACCTCGCCCGCCTGGCCGAACAGGCGCCGGGCACGGCTGTCCTGTGGGCGGCCCGCGGCGCCGACCTGACGCGGGCCTACGGCGGTGGCGCCGCCGACCAGCTGCCGGAGCGCGGCGCCCTCGGCCAACGGCTGCGGCGCCTCGTGGAGGCCGGTGCCGTCGAGCTGCTCGCGCCCTTCGCGGTGGATGAGGTTCGCCGGGGCACCGGTGGTTCCCTGCAGGTCAAGGGTCTCGAAGGCAGGACGGTGGCGGCGGACGAGATGGTGGTCGCCACCGGCCTACGGCCCGACCTCGGAATCCTTGGCGAGGTCCGCCTGGACCTGGACCCGGCGCTGGAGTGCCCGCGCGTGCTGGCGCCGCTGATCGATCCCAACCTGCACTCCTGCGGCACCGTCCGGCCGCACGGCGCCTTCGAGCTCCAGCAGCCGGACAGCGGGCTTTTCCTTGCCGGGATGGCCAGCTACGGCCGGGCGCCGACCTTCCTGCTGGCCACCGGCCACGAGCAGGTGCGCTCCATCGCCGCCTTCCTGGCGGGCGACCTCGAGGCGGCGCGCCGGGTCGAGCTCGATCTGCCGGAGACCGGCGTCTGCAGCTCGAGCCGCGTGGTGCCCGGCGCCGCCGACGCGGTGTCCTCTTGCTGCGCTCCCGCGGCACCCCCGGTCGCCTGCTGCTCCCCGCGGCCGGAGCAGGAGCTGGTCAATGAAACGACGTGCTGCGGGACCGAGACCAAGCGGGCGACCGCACCGGCGGAGCCCGCCGAATGAGCCAGGCCACGGCACCGGGACGCGCCCCCGCCGGTGCGGCGGCGGGCCGCAACCGGCTGACGGTCGTCTCGGCCATCGGCGTCGGCCAAATCCTTGCCTGGGGTTCCTCCTACTACCTGCTAGCCGTCCTGGCCGGACCGATTGCCGCGGACACCGGCTGGCCGCTCACCTGGATCATGGGCGCCCTGTCTATTGGCATGCTGGTGTCCGGCTTGGCTTCGCCGCGCATCGGCCACCTGATTCACCGGCACGGCGGCCGCCCCGTGCTCGCCGCCAGCGCCGTCCTGCTCTCCGCGGGCCTGCTGCTGCTCGGGCTGGCGCCGAGCCTGCCGGTGTTCGTAGTCGCCTGGGTGGTGCTCGGGCTGGCCATGGGGGCCGGGCTCTACGACCCGGCATTCTCGACGCTGGGGCGTCTCTGTGGCGAGCAGGCGCGCTCGGCCATCACCCACGTCACCCTGTTCGGCGGCTTCGCCAGCACGGTCTGCTGGCCGCTCAGTGCCTTCCTGGTTGACCACCTGGGCTGGCGCGGCGCCTGCCTGACCTACGCCGCCATCCACCTCGCCGTGGTGCTGCCGCTCTACCTGTTCGGCGTGCCGCGCGAGTTGGCCAAGCCCGCTGCGGCACCCACGGCCGCCAAGGCTGCCGTGGCGCCAGGCCATGTGCAGGCGGGCCAGCGCTACGCCTTCGTCGTGCTGGCAGCGGGGTTCACCCTGGCGGCGGTCATCATGACCGTCATCTCCGTCCACCTGCTGACACTGCTGCAGTCGCAAGGGCTGGCGCTGGCGGCGGCCGTCGCCTTGGGCACGCTGATCGGCCCGGCGCAGGTCGGCGCCCGCGTGCTGGAGATGCTGTTCGGCAAGAAGGCGCATCCCATCTGGAGCCTGGTCGCGTCCGCGGTGCTGGTGGCGGTCGGCCTGGGCATGCTGGTGGGTGCGCCCGGCGTCGTGGCCGCAGGCATCGTCATGTACGGCATGGGCAGTGGCGTCCGCTCCATCGCCCGCGACACGGTGCCCTTGGCCCTGTTCGGCAAGGAGGGCTACGCCGTGCTGATGGGCCGCATCGCCATGCCGACCCTCATCGCGCAGGCAGCCTCGCCCTTTCTCGGCGCCTGGCTGCTGGACAGCTTCGGCACGCAGGCGACGCTGGCTATCCTGTGCGGGGCAGCGATGCTGAACATCCTGATGGTGCTGGCACTCGTGCCCAATGCGCTCCGGCGTTCCTGACAGTCATCCTCCATCCAAGAAAACGAGGTTCCCGTGCCTGAACTGATCACAACCGCCCTCACCAATCAGCCCGCCGAGGTGACCATCCGGCCTGCCAGAGAGGCCGACATGGACGCTGTTGCCACCATCTATCGGCACCACGTGCTCCATGGCACCGCCACCTTCGAGACAGAGGCACCGACGGCCGAAGATATGCGGCAGCGACGCATCGCCATCACCGAACGCGGGCTGCCCTACCTGGTGGCCGAGGACACCGATTGTCGCGTGCTCGGCTACGCCTACGCGGGCGCTTATCGGCCCAGGCCTGCCTACCGGAATACACTCGAGAACTCGGTCTACATCAGCGAGGAGGCCCGAGGGCGCGGCATCGGCCGCCGCCTGCTCGAGGCCCTCATCCAGGAGTGCGCCGCACTCGGCTACCGGCAGATGGTGGCCGTCATCGGCGACAGCGCGAACGAGGCGTCCATCCGCCTGCACAAGGCGTTCGGATTTCAGCCGATCGGCACCTTGCGCTCGGTTGGCCGCAAGCACGGGCGATGGCTGGATACTGTGCTGATGCAGTTGGCTTTGGGGGACGGTGACGAGACGGCACCCGAGGTGGAGTAAGGGCCTTCCCCCTGACATCCTTCGCCAGCAAACTGGCGAAGGCGGTACTCGGCATGGTGGGAACCAGCCTCCGCATCAGCAAATGCAGATCAGCTTGGCGACGCTGCCGATTTGGCCGCTATGCCCGACGCAATGGCCGCCACGACCACTCACAGCAATCGACTGCTAGCCCATGGCCCTCCTTGCGCTGCGCCTAGGTAGTGGCCGCTGTTCCCGACAAGGTCTCAATCAGTGGGCATGTGGCCTGCTCCCCGGATTGACATTGCTGCACGGCACCATCCAGTACACGCTCCATCGCCTGGAGGTCGGCAATTCGAGAGCGGACATCCGCGAGGTGTGCTGCGGCGATGCCATGGACCTCGGTGCAGGCGCCTGCACCAAGTTCGAGGAGCGCGCCCACCTCGTTCAGGGTGAAGCCAAGCTCCCGCGCGCGCCGCACGAACCTCAGCCGCCTGATGTCCTCCTCACCGAAGAGGCGGTAGCGCCCCCGGCGGGCCGGTATTGGAAGCAAGCCAATCCGCTCGTAATAGCGGATCGTCTCGATGTTGCAGCCCGTCCGCCGCGAGAGTTCACCGATGGCAACGCCGCTCTGCCCCATCCCATGCGCCTCCTCAGAAAGGACTTGAGTCTGTAGTCGCTACAGACGGTAGGTAGGCTGCATAGCTGAGACAAGGAGGCCGACCGTGTCCGACACCCAAGTGAATGCTACCCCGGCACATGGGGCGGTCCAGGAAGCCGGTGCGATGGTGCTGACGACGACGGGCATCGCCGCAGCCTTCGGTGCGGCCTCCTGCTGTGCGCTGCCGATGCTTCTTGGCTCCCTCGGGCTGGGAAGCGCTTGGCTCTTCGGGCTGGCGGTCCTTCTGGGGCCGTACCGCACGATCCTGCTCGCCGCCGCAGCCGCGTGCCTGGCTGGCGGAGCGGTCCTGCTCTGGCGCCAGCGGGCAGCGGTTGCCTGCGAGCCGGGCTCCGCCTGCTCCCCCAACCCAGCCCTCCGGCTTGTCGTTCCGGCAGGTTTGGCGGTCGGGATCATCCTGTTGGTGCTCGGTTATGCGTACGTGTGAGGACCCGATGATCCTGGAGTCGACAATCACCTGCCCGCACTGCGGCACGGCGAGAACCGAGACAATGCCGACCGATGCCTGCCAGTACTTCTATGACTGCACCGGCTGCGGAACGCTGCTCCGGCCCAAGCAGGGCGACTGCTGTGTGTTCTGCTCCTACGGCACGGTGCCGTGCCCGCCTGTCCAGGTGGACGGGAAGGGTTGTTGCCACGCGGAAGATCCGCCGCCAGCGGCTGGCTGACCCTTTCCCCGCGTGGTCGGCAACGGCGGGATGACCGTCACTCCGCAGCAAGGCCGGGGTTGGCGGGCACCAGCCTCGGCACCCAGCGGATGTAGACCAGCATGGCGACGAGTTCGACGAGCGTCTGCGTCACCACCGCGGCAGGCAGCAGCGCACCGGCTTCCGGGATAGCGAAGGCCAGCGGCAGGACGACCAGGGAGTTCCGGGTGCCGCCGCTGAAGGTGACCGCCCTCGCCGCGCCCGCCTCCAGGCCCGCATACCTGGAGATGACGCTACCTACGACCGGCATCAGCGCGGCGAAAGCGACGTAGACCGGCACCAGCATGGCGACGGAGCCTGCCTGGGCCGCCACGTTCGGGGCAACGGCCGCGATGACCACCAACAGCACCACGGCCATCAGGGGAACGGGCAGCCATCCCATGGCGTCCGCGACCGCCTTCCCGGCGCCGAAGCGCGCCGCCCACGCCTGAGTGGCCGCGGCGAGAGCCAGGGGCACGGCGATCAGCCAGACGAAGGCTTCGATGAAGGGACCGGGCTGCATCATCGCCATGGCCCGCTCGCCGATGAACAGGCCGAGGTAGACGGGGAGCAGCAGCATCTGCGCCACCAGCAGCACCGGCGTCGCCGCCAGGATGAGGCGGGCGTCCCCGCGGCCGAGGTGGGTGAACACGACCACGTAGTCGATGCAGGGCGCCAGCAGCACCATCAGGACACCCAGGCGCAGCACCCATTGCTCGCCGGGCAGCATGGAAGCCAGGGCGAACGCCACCAGGGGCGCGGCAACGAAGTTCACCGCCAGCAGCGTCAGCAGGAAGCGCCCGTTGGCCAGGCTCCTTCGCAGGTCCGCCAGCGGCACCTGGAGGAAGGTCACGTACAGCAGGGCCGCGAGGGCGGGGTTGATGACCGCCCCCCACGCCGCGCCGGGCGCGGCGACGGCCGCGATCGCGCCCGCCACGACGGCGGCGAAGTAGATGGCGACTTGGTTCTCTTCCAGGCCGGTGCGGGTGATGGCCAAGTTGTCGGCTCCTCCGTGGTGAGCGGGCAACCGATGTCACGCCGCGGGTGTGGTGACGTGGTTAGGCTCGCCAGCCGCAGCAGGCAGCCCGCTTTGCAAGGACCGGAACGGAAAGGTCTTCCAGGAAGGTGCACCGGCTGGCCGGGCCCCGGCGCAAGCCGCCGTGCCATACCCCAGGAAGCCGCGCCCTCGCTGTGGCGCCTGCCCACCTGCTGCTCCTGCCAAGGGCAGCAACGATGGGCAGCGCCGTTATCATCATGCCTGTTGCATGCACCACCAAGCAGGCAAGCTGATAAGTTGATGGCGGCTATCGGTCGGACTGCTGTTCTCCCTGGCCTGCCTTATCAAGGTCGCTACGAGCATCACGGATGATTGCCCAGGCGGATTGCAGGAACAGCCCGGCGATGACGAACGCCACGGCGAGGTCTGGCCACGCAGTTTCGGTCCACCAGACCAGGCCCGCCGCGACCACCACGGCCAGGTTGCCGATGGCATCGTTGCGACTGAACAGCCAGACGGCCCGGACGTTGGCGTCGCCCTCGCGGTGCGGCATGAGGACCGCTGCGGAGGCCACGTTCACCACCAGCGCGACGGCGCCGAAGAGGCCCATGAGCTCGGCCTCGGGCTGGTTCAGCACCAGCACCCGATAGCCGGTGGTGGCGAGCACGCCCACGCCAAGCACGGCAAGAAACAGGCCCTGAATGAGGGCGGAGCGGGCACGCCAGGCGAGGCTCCAGCCGATCGCCAGCAGGCCAAGGAAGCTGATTAGGCCATCGCCGAGGAAGTCGAGGGCGTCCGCCTTGAGCGCCTGGCTGCCGGAGATGAAGCCGCCGACCATCTCCACCAGGCCATAACCGACATTGAGGCCGACCACGATCCAGAGCGCCCGGCGGTAGGCGGGCGTGATGTGGGCGAGGTCCTTGGGCAGGTCGTCGTCGTCGCTCATCCGATGCTCCCGAGCCAAGACCGTACCGATACGTTCAGGGGGTGCCGGATCTGAAATAGCGGACCGGCGCGGCGCCCATGGCCATCAAGATGTCGCGTGCTACGAGGTGACGGGCGCCTTTCGTACATTGGAAAGACCTCAGCACCGCCACCCAGATGCACGGCCCAAGATGACCGTGAGCTCAATGCTGGGATCGCTGGCCGCTTCGGAGAGGCCGTCCAAAACCGGCCGATCATTCTGCGTCCATCGCCCTGGCAGCGCTCGTTCGAAAGCGGTCAATCGGCAGCTTCAGGTATGAGGTGCCATTCGCTTCCGGCTTCGGCAGACGTCCGCCGCGGAGGTTCACTTGCAATGCAAAGAGCATCATCGCTGGCAGAGGAAGCGTTCGATCACGTTCCTCCCGCAGCCGAACGAACCCGTCCTCTCCGCCGCTGTCCCGTAGGTGAATGTTGGTTGCCCGCTGCTCCGCTACGGTGGACTCCCAACGCGGTTCGCGCCCGCCCGGACGGTAATCGTGGCCGGTGAAGAGGCGTGTCGTCGGTGGCAACGCGAGGATGCTCTGGATGCTGCGGTACAAGGCCCGCGCGTTACCACCAGGGAAGTCGGCTCGTGCCGTGCCCGCATCCGGCATGAAGAGGGTGTCATGCACGAACGCGGCGTCGCCAACGACGTAGGTGACCGAGGCCGCGGTGTGGCCTGGGGAAAAAATCACCCTCACTTCCGAGGCGCCAAGATTGAAGCAGTGACCATCTGCAAACATGTGGTCCCAATAGTCGCGGCCACCGACCTCGAGATCGGGGATGTTATAGATGTCCGACCAGATCGCCTGAACTGCGAGGGTCTGTTCGCCAATGCCTGTTGGCACGCCAAGGCGCTCGCCCAGGTAGGCGACGGCAGAAAGGTGGTCAGCATGCGGGTGGGTGTCGAGCACCCATTCCGGGATCAGTCCGCGCTCCCGGATATGGGTGGCAATCTCGTCGGCTGGCTGGGTCGCAAGGCTGCATGAATTGCGGTCGAAGCTTAACAAGGGATCGATAACCGCGCATTTCTTTGTTTGCGGATCCGCCACGACGTAGGAGACGCTTCCGGTCTGATCATCGTAAAAGCCCCGTACGATCGGCTGAGACGGCATTCTGTTCTCCCTGTTTTTGCGCGGTGTCGCGGAAGCCGCGATGGTGGCCACCTTGGGACACCGAGCACGATGTCTTTCGGCAAGGGCGCACCCGGCGAGGGCCGAGGAGCGCTAAACCCAGCCGGGCGGAGTTGCATGCTTCGCGGTGTGGCTGACGGCGTATTAGGCGCGCTTCTTAGAATCCGCGGCGCCGCTCATCCGATGCTCCCGAGCCAGGGGAAGAGTTGGAGCATCAGGATGGCGAAGTCAGTCAGGTGGCCGGTAATCATTGCCACCCCCATCGCCACCATGATGCCACCCGCCACGATCTGAAGAACGCGCCCGACGCGTCGCAGGCTGCGGAACGGGCCGCGTAGAAAGGCGTCGGCGAAGGCGGCCACCAGCAGGAAGGGCACGCCCAGCCCGGCCGCATAGGCGGCCAGGAGCATGATGCCGAGGTGGCTGATTTCGCTGGTGGCGGTCAGCGCCAGGATGGCGCCCAGCACCGGACCGATGCAGGGCGTCCAGCCGAAGGCAAAGGCCAGCCCGAGCACGTAGGCGGAGAGCGGCGTGCCGCCGCTGAGAGTCGGCATGAAGCGGAGGTCGCGTTGTAACGGCATCAATCGCAGAACACCCGCAGTCATCAGGCCGAACAGGATAACGACCACCCCGCCCACGATCCCAGCCTCGTAGCGGTAGCGCAGCAGGGCTTGGCTCAGCGCCGAGGCGCCCGCGCCCATCGCCACGAAGACGGTCGCGAAGCCCAGGACGAAGCAGAGGCCGAGGCCGACCGTGGCGAGGCGATCCGGCGCGGTGCGCTCGGCGGCGACCGAGCGCCCGGCGACATAAGAGACGTAGCCGGGCACCAGCGGCAGCACGCAGGGCGAGAGGAAGGAAACCATCCCCGCCAGGAAAGCGGTCAGGAGGCCGGACATCTGGAGGAGCGGGTTCACGCCGGTCCCGCCCTCAGGGTCGCGCCACGGAGGTCGGCGCGCCCGCCGGTTCGCGCCGCCCGCTGACGAGGAGCAGGAGCGCAACGCCGACGAAGATCGCGCTGTCGGCGAGGTTGAAGGCGGGCCAGTGGTAGCCAGCCACGTGGAAGTCCAGGAAGTCCGTCACGGCGCCGTGCCGCAGCCGGTCGACGACGTTTCCCAGGGCGCCACCGACGATGAACCCGATCGAAGCCGCCATCCCGGGGCGCCGGTCGCGCGTCGTCCAGACGACGAGGCCTGCGATGACGGCGAGCGCGAGGGAGGACAGGAGCCAGGGCGTCGCGGGGTGGTCCGCCGACAGCAGGCCGAAGCTGACGCCCCGGTTCCATGCCAGCACCAGGTTGAAGAACGGGGTGACGGGGATGACGCGGGGCGGATCCATGAGATGGGCCAGCACCCACCACTTCGTCGCCTGGTCCAGCGCGAAGGCCAGCGCGGCCGTCCCCGCGCCCCAGGTCCAGGCGAGCCGCGCCCTAAGCAGGCCCTCAGCCATGCGCCATGCCCTTGAAGCGGTACCCGAGCAGGCGCATGGCGTTGAGGGTCACCAGCACCGTGGCGCCGGTGTCGGCCAGCACGGCGGGCCAGAGGCCGGTGATGCCGACCACCGTCGTCACCAGGAAGACCGCCTTGAGGCCGAGGGCGATGGCCACGTTCTGGTGGATGTTGGCCAGAGTCGCGCGCGACAGCCCGACCAGGGCGGCCACGTCCACGACACGGCTGTTCAGCAGCGCCGCGTCGGCGGTCTCCAAGGCCACGTCGGTCCCGCCACCCATGGCGATGCCGACCGAGGCGGCGGCGAGCGCGGGCGCGTCGTTGATGCCGTCGCCGACCATGGCCACGGGCGCCTTTGCCTTGAGGGCGCCGATCTCGCGCAGCTTGTCCTCCGGCAGCAGCCCCGCCTTCACCTTGAGGCCGAGCGCTCCGGCGATGGCCTGACCCGTGCGGACGTTGTCGCCGGTCAGCATGACGGCCTCGACGCCGAGGGCGTCGAGCGCCCGGATGCCCGCGGCCGCGTCCGGCCGGGGCTCGTCGCGCACCGCGACCAGGCCAGTGGGCGCGCCGTCCACAGAGACGACGACCACGGTCTTTCCTTGATTCTCCCACTCGGCGACCGTCCGCGTTGCGTCAGCCGTGAGCGGCGCCTGAGCTGCAGCGTGGGTGGGTGAGCCGACCGTCACGCGCTTGCCGGTCACGACGGCTTCGACGGCCTTGCCGGGGATGGCGCGGGACTCCTTGGCCGGGCGGAGCGGGATGCCGTCCGCGTCCGCCCGCTCCAGGATGGCGCGGCCGAGCGGATGGCTGGAGCCGTTCTCCACCGCGGCGGCGAGGCCAAGCATCGTGCGTTCCGAGCCAGACAGGGCGAGGAGGTCGGTCACGCGCGGGCGTCCCTCGGTCAGGGTGCCGGTCTTGTCGAAGGCGACGGCGCGGATCCGGCCGATGGTCTCCAGGGCGCCGCCGCCTTTCACCAGCAGGCCCCGCCGGGTGCCGACGGCGAGGCCGGAGGCGATGGCCGCGGGCGTCGAGAGGACGAGGGCGCAGGGGCAGGCGACCAGCAGCAGCGCCAGGCCGCGGTAGATCCAGGTGTCCCAGTCCGCGCCGACGATAAGCGGCGGCGCGACGACAACCAGGGCCGCCACGGCAACTGCGATCGGCGTGTAGATGGCCGAGAACCGCTCGATGAAGCGGGCGGTCGGCGCCTTGGCGTCCTGCGCCTCCTCCACCAGGCGGATGATGCGGGCGATTGTGTTGTCGGAGGCAGGCTTCGTCACCCGGACCTGGAGCGCACCGGAGTCATTGATGCTGCCCGCGAAGACAGGGGCGCCCTCCGCCTTGGGAACGGGGATAGACTCACCGGTCACCGGGCTCTCGTCGACCTCGGATTCGCCCTCGGCCACATCGCCGTCGGCGGAGACGCGGTCACCCGGGCGGACCAGGACGAGGTCGCCGACCTTGAGGCTGGCGGCGGGCACCTCCCGTGCCGTGCCGTCTTCGATGCGCAGCGCGGTCCTCGGCACCAGGGCGCCGAGCGCCTCGATCCCCGCGCGGGCGCGCCCGGCCGCGATGCCCTCCAGGAGTTCGCCGACAGTGAACAGGAACACCACCACGGCCGCCTCGGAGGTTGCTCCGATGGCGATGGCGCCGACAGTGGCGATCGACATCAGCATCTCGATGCTGAAGGGCGAACCGGCGCGCGCCGCGGCGATGGCCTTCCTGCCGAAAAAGACGAGCCCGATCAGGGCGGCGGGTACGTAGGCCCAGTGGTCCAGCGACGGGACGGCGAGCGAAGCGGCGAACCCGGCCACCATGAGGGCGCCGATCGCCGCGGCAAGCCGCGCCTTCTTCCCCTTCCACCAGGGCTGGCGTGGGCGAACGAGCGGTACGTCGGCGGCGACCGCGCCAGGCTCGCCCGCGACCACCCGCGGCGCCTCGACCGGGGCGACGCCGTAGCCGAGCTTGCGGATCCCCTCCTCGACGGACGAACGCGGGGTCGCCGCCTCGTCCAGCCGGAAGGCCAGGACCTGGCTGTGGTAGTTGACCCGGATGTCCTCGGCCCCGCCGAAGCGGCCAACGGCAGTTTCGATCTTCGAGGCGCAGGACGGGCAGTCCATGCCCTCCACGTGGTATCGCAGGGCCGCCCTGGACTTGGGGGCTAGTTGAGCCGTTCCGCCGTCAGCCATGGCTGTCATCCTGTTCCTGTTGGTTACGCCAGGGCCGCGACACCGTAGCCCAGACCGCGGATCTTCTCCTCGACGGCCGAGCGTGGCGTGGTCGCCTCATTCAGGCGGAACTCCAGGGTCTGCGTCTTGTAGTTGACCTGGATGTCCTCGGCGCCGCCGATCTGCTCGACCGCACCCTCGATCTTCAGGGCGCAGCCGGAGCAATCCATGCCCTCCACCCGGTAACGCAGGTCGACCGATGTTCCTGCTGCCGTGTCACCATTCGCCATCGCTTGCCTCCTTCGCAGGTGGGTCCCCGCTGGTTGCGGGGAACTGATGACGTCTTATATAGACCCTGTAGTCGCTACAGGGTCAAGGTGATGTCTTTGGAGAACTTGCTGAACATCGGCGCTCTCGCCAGGGCGACCGGGACGAAGGTGGAAACCATTCGCTGGTATGAGCGTGTGGGGCTGCTCCCGGCCCCGGCCCGCAGCGCCGGGAACTACCGGACCTACGGCGAGGCCCACCTTGGCCGCCTGAGCTTCATCCGGCGTGCGCGGGACCTCGGCTTCTCGCTGGATCAGATCCGCACACTGCTCGACTTGGCCGAGGACCGCGAGCGCTCCTGCGACGCGGTGGACGTCATCGCCAGCGAGCACCTGGAGGATGTGGACCGGAAGATTGCCGACCTCCAGGCACTGCGCCGCGAACTGGATTCCCTCATCGGACAGTGCCGCCACGGCAAGGTGGCGGAGTGCCGCATCATCGAAGCCCTCGGTCCCAGCACTGGCGCCTGACCGTTCACACGGCTCTTCCCAGCCGTGTCCACTCCGGGCCGTTTCAGCGGTTGCCCGCCGGAACGGCCATGATCTTAGGCGCGGATCAGGCTCACCGTGTCACCGTTCGGGTCCTCGGGCGCCGGGGCCGGAGGCTGGCCCTGGGCAGGACGCGGCGCCGAGCGGGCTTTGTTGCTGACATAGGCGAGCCCCGTGCGCCGATCCACGGCCACGGTGTTCGGGTGCGTGCCGGTCTGCAGGCTCGCCAGCACGGTCAGCGCGCGCGTGTCCACCAGGCTGACCGTGCCAGCCCCACGGTTGGTGACATAGGCCAGCGCACCGTCGGTCGAGAAGGTGACGGCCAGCGCGCCCGCACCTGTCTCCAGCACCTTGACCGGCTGGCCGGACGCGGCATCCAGCACGGCCAGTTGGCCGCTCTTCTGGTTGGTGCAGAACAGGCGCCCGCTGGCGGCGTGGAAGGCCAAGTTGATTGGCCCGTCCCCGCCGGAGGCGAAGCGGCGCACCCCGGCGCGGCGGGCAAGGCTCACTTCCACCACCTCGTTCGTCTGCAAGGCGGCCACGAAGACCCGGTCTCCCGCAGGGTCATGGGTAAGGCCCGAGATACCCCCTTCCAGCCCTTCCGTGATGACGCTGGCGAGGGTGTTGGCAGCCGTGTCCACCACCCACACGGCGCTCGGCTTCTCCCGGAAGCCGAAGTTGGAGACGAAGGCGCGGTTGCGCGCCTCGTCCACGACGACCTGCCGCGGATGGTTGTTCTCGCCCTCGCCGATCTCCGTCTTGACCTTGCCGGTGCGGAGGTCAATGGCGAGCACCCTGCCTTTGCGCGTGCCGGTGCCGAACAGCATGCCGGTGCTGTCGTTCACGCCGAGGCCGAAAGCTGTGTTCGCGCCGAGCTCGATGGTGGAGCGGACCTCCAGGGTACGCGGATCCAGGCCAAGGATCTTGGCGTCGTCGGCGCCGCGCGGGCCGGTGCTCGCCACATGCACAAGGCCTGTGGTGGTGCTGACAACCAGTTCGCAGAGGCCGGGCGCCAGCTTCACGCTCTTCTCCACCGCGGCGGCACGCGCCGGTGCAGTCCGCAGGGCAAAGCCAGCCGCGCCGAGCAGCGCGAGCGCGTGGCGGCGGCGAAGCGTGGGCATGGCGGGATAGGTGACGGAGTTCGTGTTTGTCATGGCGGGCCTTTCCCGGTGGACGGGTAGCTGAGATTAACTCTCGTTAACAATAACGCGCCGCACCAACAATCCTGTCAGCTACCTGAGCCCGGCCTTCTCGTGGGCTTGGTGTCAGTGGAAACGTCTTTATCCGTTCACGAGCAGAGGTTGTCCTCTCTTGCCTACTGTCCGCACGAGAGCTCCAGCGCCTATCCGACGGCGCCCGAGAGCTTAGCCAAGTCCGCCTTGGCCTGCTTCTCCGCCCGCTCCTTGCGCTCGCTGTAGCGGTCGGTCAGGTGGCTCGAAATGTCACGAGTCAGCAGGGTGAACTTCACCAGTTCCTCCATGACGTCGACGACGCGGTCATAGAGCGGCCCCGGCAGCATGCGTCCCGCCTCGTCGAACTGCTCATGCGCTTTGGGCACGGAGGATTGGTTGGGGATGGTGATCATCCGCATCCAGCGCCCGAGCAGGCGCAGGGTGTTGACGCTGTTGAAGCTCTGGCTGCCGCCGGACACCTGCATCACCGCCAGCGTGCGCCCCTGGGTCGGGCGGACGCCGCGGTTCTCCAGCGGCAGCCAGTCGATTTGGTTCTTCAGGATGCCCGTGACGGCGCCGTGCCGCTCCGGACTGCACCAGACCTGACCCTCGGACCACAGGGAGAGTTCCCGGAGTTCGGTGACCTTGGGGTGGTCGGCGGGCACGCTGTCGACCACCGGCAGGTCGCGGGGGTCGAAAACCCGCGTCTGAGCGCCCAGGCGGCGCAGGATGCGCTCGGCCTCCAGCGTCAGCAGCTTGCTGTAGGACCGCTCCCGCAGCGAGCCGTAGAGCAGCAGGATGCGTGGCGGGTGCTGGCTGGCGCCGGGAATGCCAAGCCGGGCAAGGTCCGGCATCTCCAGGTGGTCTTCGGCCACGTTGGGCAGCGAGAGATCGAGGTCGGAGCTCATCAGGGTCTCCCCGTCGTCTGGATCTGTTGCAGGGTTCGGAAGGTCAGGTTGGTCACGGCTGGCCCACCACCGGCAGCCACAGCGCCAGGGCGGCCAGCGCGGCCAGCAGCACCGGCGGCGTGATGACGAGGCCGACCTTCATGTACTGCCCCCAGGTGATGGTGGTGCCCTTGCGAGCCAGCACGTGCAGCCAGAGCAGCGTCGCCAGGCTGCCGATGGGGGTGAACTTCGGCCCGAGGTCGCAGCCGATGACGTTGGCGTAGACCATGGCCTCGCGGATGGCGGGCGGGATGCCCTGGGCCTGCTCGATAGCCAGAGCGCCGACCAGCACGCTGGGCATGTTGTTCATCACCGAGGAGATGAGCGCGGCACCGAAGCCGGTGCCGATGGTCGCCGCCCACAACCCGTGCCCGGCCAGCCACTCCAGCGCGCCTGCCAAGTGGTCCGTCAATCCGGCATTCCGCAAGCCGTAGACCACCAGGTACATGCCGAGCGAGAAGACGACGATCTGCCAGGGCGCCTCGCCCAGCACCTTGCGGATGGAGACCGCGGCGCCGTTGCCGCCCCGGTGCCAGCGCCCGGCCAGCACCAGCAGCACCAGGGCGGCCGCGCCGGTCACGGCGGCAACCGGCACGCCGAGCGGCGCCAGGACGAAGTAGGCCAGCAGCAGCACGGCCAGCAGCGGGAAGGCGGCGCGGAAGACGAGGTGGTCGCGGATGGCGGCACCTGGCCGCTCCAGTTGGTCCATCGCGTAGGCGGCGGGCACTTGGCGTCCGTAGTAGGCCCAGAGCACACCAAGCGTCGCCGCGAGCGCCACCAGATTCACCGGCGCCATCACGGCGGCGTAGCGGTCGAACCCGATGCCGAAGTAGTTGGCCGAGACGATGTTGACGAGGTTCGAGATGACCAGCGGCAGGCTGGTGGTGTCGGCCACGAAGCCGCAGGCCACAATGAAGGCCAGCGTGGCGGCCGCGGAGAAGTTGAGCCGCAGCAGGATGGCCATGACGATGGGCGTCAGCAGCAGGGCAGCGCCGTCATTGGCGAAGAAGGCGGCAATGACGGCGCCGAGAACCACGACGAGCGGGAACAGCCGCCGCCCGTTGCCGCCACCCCAGCGCGCCACGTGGAGCGCGGCCCACTGGAAGAACCCGGCCTCGTCCAGCAGCAGCGAGATGATGATGAGGGCCACGAAGGTGAAGGTGGCGTCCCAGACGATGTCCCAGACCACCGGCACGTCGGCCCAGCCGATGACGCCGGTCAGCAGCGCCAGCGCGGCGCCACCCATGGCGGACCAGCCGATGCCGAGCCCGCGCGGCTGCCATATGACCAGGACGAGGGTGAGGACGAAGATGGCAAGGGCCAGCATGCGGTGGGTTCTCTCGGGCGTCAGGGCGCGCCGGACCACCCGCGGTCCGGCATGGTCAGCGGCGTGGCTCGTCGGGTCGAGGAATGGGAAGGGGCGGACGCCCCGCCTCAGATCAGGCGGCGGCCTTGATCGTCGACGACCTTCTCGCCGTCTTCCTTGGCGTAGGCGCCCCGCTGCGGGTTTGGCAGGATGTCCAGCACCGCCTCGGATGGCCTGCAGAGCCTCACGCCGAGCGGCGTCACCACGATGGGCCGGTTGATGAGGATGGGGTGCGCCATCATCACGTCGAGCAACTGGTCATCGGTCAGTGACAGGTCGCCGAGGCCAAGCTCCTCGTAGGGGGTGCCCTTCTGGCGCAGAGCGTCGCGCACCGGCACGCCCATGCGCCGGATGAGGTCGGCCAACACCTCCCTCGTCGGCGGCGTCTTCAGGTACTCGATGACTTCCGGGTCCTCGCCGCTGTTGCGGATGAGGGCCAGCGTGTTGCGGGACGTCCCGCAAGCGGGGTTGTGGTAGATGGTCACTTCGCTCATCGGGCGGCCTTCTCAGGAGGGCAGCAGGGAAGCAGGTCGGCAATCAGGGGCTGGCACAGGTCGGCGCGGCCACCGCAGCAGTCCTTGACCAGGAACAGCATCATCTCCCGCAGGCGCCCCACTTCGGCCCGGTAGACGATGGACCGGCTGAGGCGCTCGGAGCGCAGCAGCCCGGCCCGCGCCAGGACCGCCAGGTGCGTGGACATCGTGTTCTGCGGGACATCGAGCTGGCGAGCCACCTCACCGGCAGGCAGGCCCTCGGGCTCGTGGCGCACCAACAGCCGGAAAGTCTCCAGGCGGGTGCCTTGGGACAAAGCGCTCAGGCAGGCCAAGGCGTCTGAAACATCCATATATCGAGCATGGTCGATTTGAAACCGAAGTCAAGCCCGCTGGGCGTGCACATGCGAACGCCGAGAGCATCCGTCTCCCGCAGCGCTCGACAGCCCGCTGAAATATCTTGTCACACTCGGGCAATCTACGGCTCGCACTGGGCGGCCATCCTGGCTCCACCTACGGCGGGCGGACCTTCCAGCGCTCCGCCCACGCTTATCTCGGGGAGTCCACAGATGCGTCTCGTCACCTCACTCGCGGTTGCCGTCGTGGCCCTCGGCGCCGTCGCGGCCCAACCTGCCGCGGCGGACTCGGCCTACGAGGCGTTCGGCGCCCGCGGCCGCGCCCAGGACGCCAAGCGGACTGTGGACATCGTCATGCGGGACAACAGCTACCAGCCCCAGCGCATCCAGGTCCGTGCCGGGGAGACCGTCCGCTTCCGGGTGCGCAACGCGGGCGAGCTGCTGCACGAGTTCAACATCGGCACCGCCGCCATGCACCGGCAGCACCAGCGCGAGATGCAGGCCATGTTCGACAGCGGCATGATGTCGGCGACCAGCAAGGACGCCATGGCTGGCATGGATCACTCCAGGATGGCGGGCATGAACCACGGCGCCGCCACTATGGGCCACGACGACCCGAACGCCGTGCTGGTGAACCCCGGTCAGACCGGCGAGATGGTCTTCAAGTTCACCAGGGCCGCCGAGCTCGAGTTCGCCTGCAACATCCCGGGCCACTACGAGTCCGGCATGGTGGGCAACGTCGTCTTCACGCGCTGACCAGCAAGCAGGGCCCTGCCTTGCCAACCGCGGCCAAGGATCGAACGATGACCGACAACAAGCTGAGCAGGCGGCAGGCGCTGGGCCTCGGGGTCGCCGCCCTGGCGTTCCCGGCGGCGCCCGCCGCCCTGGCGCAGCCCGCCATCGGGCGGGCGATGCCGCGCGAGTTCAACCTGACACTGTCCCACGTCACGGCCAACATCACCGGGCGCCGCCGCCCGGCCATGGCCATCAACGGGCAGATCCCGGGTCCGGTCCTGCGCTTCCGCGAGGGCGAGGAGGTGGTGATCAACGTCACCAACCAGCTGCGCGAGCACACCTCGATCCACTGGCACGGCCTGATCCTGCCGAGCGGCCAGGACGGCGTGCCCGGCATCAGCGACGGCTTCCAGGGCATCAACGCGGGCGCGACGCACCAGTACCGCTTCCCCCTCGTCCAGGCCGGGACCTACTGGTACCACAGCCACTCGGGCGTGCAGGAGCAGTCCGGCATCTACGGCTCCATCGTCATCGACCCCGCGACGCCGGATCCCCACGGCTTCGACCGCGACTACGTCATCCAGCTGTCGGACTGGACGGACGAGACACCGAGCCACGTCATCGCCAACCTCAAGCGGGACCCCGGCTACTACAACTACAACAAGCGCACCCTGGCCAGCCTGGTCAGCGAGCTCCGCCGGGCGCCGGACGGCGCCTCGCGGCGCGCCATCGTCTCCGACCGCATCATGTGGGGCGACATGCGGATGGATCCGACCGACATCGAGGATGTCGGCGGCTACACCTACCTGGTCAACGGCCACACCCCGGCGCAGAACTTCACCGCGCCGTTCCGGCCGGGCGAGACGGTGCGCCTGCGCTTCATCAACAGCGGCGCCATGACGCACTTCGACGTGCGCATCCCCGGTCTCGAGATGACCGTGGTGCAGGCACACGGCCTCAACGTGCGCCCCGTCACCGTGGACGAGTTCCGCATCGCCCCCGCCGAGACCTTCGACGTGCTGGTCCGCCCACGCGACGGACGCCAGTACCAGGTGCTGGCGGAATCGATGGGTCGCCAGGGCTTCGCGCAGTTCAGCCTGGCCACGCGCGAGGGCCTCCCCGCCCTGCCGCTGCCGCCGCACCGCCCGCGTCCGGTGCTGACCATGGCCGACATGGGCATGAACTACGGGCCGAGCGGCCTGGACCGCGGCACGCCGATGCCGGAGGTGGACGCCCCCGGCCACGTCGCGCCCATGGACATGGGCGGCATGGGTGGCATGGACCACTCTGCGATGCAGATGCCCGCCGGAAGCTCCGTGGGCACGCAGGGCGGCTCCTTGGGGGGCATGAACCACGGAAACATGGCAGGCATGGACAACTCGTCCATGGCCGGGATGAACCACGGCGCCTCGGGCGGCATGGCGGGCATGAACCACGGCAGCATGCCTGGCATGGACCACTCGTCCATGGCCGGGATGAACCACGGCGCCTCGGGCGGCATGGCGGGCATGAACCACGGCGCCGCAGGTGGAGCTGCGATGGGCGGCATGGACCACGGCACCATGGGCCATGGCGGCATGGCGATGCCGGATCCGCTGGTGAACGACGTCGGCGCCCCGCCGGGCGCCCGGGTGCTGTCCTACCGCGACCTTCGGGCCGCCAAGCCGCTCTACCCGGTGCGCGAGCCAACCCGGATCATCGAGATCCGGCTGACCGGCAACATGGAGCGGTACTTCTGGTCCATCAACGGCAACAGCTTCAGCCAGGCGCAGCCCATCCAGCTGCACCTGGGCGAGCGGGCGCGCTTCCGCTTCGTCAACGAGACCATGATGAACCACCCGATGCACCTACACGGCATGTGGATGATGCCCCAGGTCGGCAACGGGGCCGAGAATCCCTTGCTGCACACGGTCAACATCAAGCCGGGCTCGACGGTCGACGTGGACATCGAGGCCGACGCGCTCGGCGGCTGGGCCTTCCACTGCCACATGCTCTACCACATGGAGACCGGGATGATGCGCAAGGTATCGGTTGTTCCGGCACGCCAGACGGCGTCGGCTCGGTGACGGCCATGAACAGCAAGAGCATCCTGACCACCATCGCCTCGATGGCCGTCCTGGCCGTGGGAACCTTCCAGGCCGCACCGGCGCGCTCCCAGGCGATGCAGCACAGCACGAACCCGCCATTCAGCCATGAGGTGTTCACGGGCGCGGTGCTGTTCGAGAAGCTGGAGTACGGCTGGGGCCTGGACGGTCCCAACGTCGGCCGCTGGGATGGCCAGGCCTGGTACGGCGGCGACGTCAACCGTTTCTGGCTGAAGACCGAGGGCGAGACGGCACGCAACGGGCGTGTCGAGAGCGCCGAGATCCAGCTGCTCTACTCGCGCCTGCTCAGCTACTACTGGGACCTCCAGGCGGGCGTCCGCTACGACATCCGCCCGCGGCCGGACCGCTTCTACGGCGTCATCGGCCTGCAGGGGCTGGCGCCCGGCATGTTCGAGGTGGATGTCCAGGGCTTCGTCAGCGAGCGCGGCGACCTGTCGGCGCGTGCCGAGGTGTCCTACGACGCCTACATCACGCAGCGCCTGGTGCTCCAGCCGAACGTCGAAGCCAACTTCGCGCTCCAGAAGGTGCCCGAGCTCCACATCGGCAGCGGCATCAACGACATCGAGGCTGGCCTGCGCCTGCGCTACGAGTTCACCCGCGAGCTGTCGCCCTACATCGGCGTCTCCTACGAGCGGAAGCTCGGCGACACGGCCCGCTACGCCCGCAACGACGGCGAGGGTGTCGGCGGCTGGTCCTTCCTGACCGGCATCCGGCTGTTCTTCTGAGGCGCGCCATGACGATCCGCATCGCCCTGGCCGCCTTGGCCGTCCTGCTCGCCACCGGCCAGGGCGCCGCGGCGGAGCCTGCCGCCACGGTACGCGAGCTGAACCGCGGACCTGTGGCTGGCGAGACCTTCGCCTACGACCCCGCCCTGGTGCGCATCCCGGTGGGCGGCGCCGTCCGCTTCGAGCCGACCGACAAGGGCCACAACGTGACCCCCATCCAGGCTCTGTGGCCCGCGGGTGCGCCGAGCCTGAACGTGCCGTTCAACGCGGAGGCGACGGTGACCTTCGACAGCCCCGGCGTTTACCCGGTGCAGTGCACGCCCCACACTGGCCTGGGGATGGTTGCCCTGATCGTGGTGGGAGACGCCGACATGAACGAGTTCGCAGCGAAGGCTGCATCCGCCCCCGGCCTCGCTCCGAAGGCACGGGCCAAGCTGGGTGTCCTCGCCGGTGCCGCCGGTCGGCCCTGACGCCGAGCGGGAGGGGCGCACCAGCTCCCTTCCCCTCGAAGCCCACATCCTCGTCGTCGAGGACGACGGGGAGATGCGCACCCTCATCGCCAAGCTCCTGCGCCAGAATGGCTTCCGGGTGACGGGCGCGCGGAACGGTGCCGAGATGTGGGACACCATGGCGCTGTCGCCGGTGGACCTTGTGCTGCTGGACGTGATGTTGCCGGGCCAGTCCGGCCTCGACCTGTGCCGGACGATCCGCGCCAGGTCGGAGGTCCCGATCATCATGGTGACCGCCCGCGGCGAGGAGGCCGACAGGGTGGTGGGCCTCGAGCTCGGCGCCGACGACTACCTTCCCAAGCCGTTCAGCCGCCCGGAGCTGCTGGCCCGGATCCGGGCCGTCCTGCGGCGCGCCCAGGCGGGCGCGAACCGGGCCGGGATGGTCAGCGGCGACCGCATGGTGTTCTCGGACTGGGTGCTCGACACGCGGCGCCGCGAACTGGCGGCGCCGGACGGCTCGGCGGTCGACCTGTCCAGCGGCGAGTACGACCTGCTGCTGGCCTTCTGCGAGCATCCGCAGCGCGTCCTGTCGCGGGACCAGCTGCTGGACCTCGCCCGCAACCGCATCTCGGACAGCGTCGACCGCTCGGTGGACGTGATGGTCAGCCGCCTGCGCCGCAAGCTGGAACCGCTGCCCGACAGCCCGGCCGTCATCAAGACCGTCCGGGGCGCGGGCTACATGTTCGTCCCCGCGGTGGCGCGCCGGTGAGCCGCCTTTTGCCCGGCACCCTGGCGGGCCGCATCATCCTGGTGCTGCTGGTGGGCCTGATGGCCTTCCATGTCGGCAGCCTGTGGCTGCACCAGACGGGCAGCGACATCCTGCTGGGGAGCACGCAGCAGAAGGTCACCGCCGAGCGTGTCGCCGCCGCCGCCCGAGCCGTTGGCATGGTGCCAGCGGACGCGCGGGAAGCGGTGGCGCAGGCCCTGTCCTCGCCGGGCTTCCAGGTACGCTGGCAAACCGGCGGCGCGGCGGGCGCGACGGCCGCCCAGGACCTCGCGCTCACGGGTCACATGGAGGCGGAAGGCGCAGTCGGCCTGCCGGACGGCAGCCACCTCTGGTACCACGCCGACCCGCTGCAGGCGCAGCCGGAGCACGCCACGCTGCTCTCCACGACCGCAATGGCGGTCGGCATCCTGGTGCTCGGACTGCTGGTGGTTCGCTTGATCGCGCGGCCGCTGCGGCAGCTCTCCAACGCAGCCGACCGCATCGGCAGGCCTGGCCAGACGGTCACCGTGCCCGAGGAGGGCCCCCGCGAGGTCCGGCAGGCGGCCCAGGCGTTCAACCGCATGCAGGCGCGCATCGACCGCCTCATCGCCGACCGCACCCAGGCGCTGGCGGCCGTCAGCCACGACCTGCGCACGCCGCTGGCGCGCCTGCGCCTGCGGGCGGGCTTCCTGGACGACGTCGAGGTGCAGCGGCAGATCGACGCCGACCTCGACGAGATGGACGCCATGATCGGCTCCACGCTCGCCTACCTGCGGGGCGACGAGGAGCAGGAGGAGGTCCGGTCCTCCGACGTCGCGGCGATGCTCCAGACCCTCTGCGGCGACGCCGAGGACATGGGCAAGTCGGTCACCTACGAGGGGCCGCCACAGGCGCGGCTCCCCTGCCGGGCCGTCGCCCTCAAGCGCGCCTTCGCCAACGTCATCGACAACGCGGTGAAGTACGGCACCTCCGCCCGCGTGACGCTGTCCGACATGGGCCGGGAACTCGTGGTCCGCGTCGAGGACGCGGGGCCCGGGATACCGGAGGAGAAGCTGGAGAGCGTCTTCCAGCCCTTCTACCGCCTGGAGGAATCCCGCAACCGCGGCACCGGCGGCTCGGGTCTCGGGCTGGCCATCGCGCGCCAGGCGATCGGCCGCCACGGCGGTTCGGTGACGCTGCAGAACCTCGCGGACGGCGGGCTGCGCGCCAGCATCCGCCTGCCCAGGCCAGCCTAGGAGAATGACGATGCCCACCTGGACCACGCGCCGGAGCCTCGCCACTGGCCTGCTCGGCCTGGCCGTGCTGCCCGCCGCCTGCGGCGGGCCGCCCAAGGTGGAGGCGTGGCGGGACCGGACCTGCGGCTGCTGCGGCGGCTGGGTCGAGCACCTGAGGGCCGAGGGCTTCGAGGTGGCGGACAACTTGGTGGACGCCGTCGGCCCGCACCGGCAGGCGCTCGGAACGCCTCCAGACCTGATGTCCTGCCACGCGGGGAAGGTCGGCCGCTACGCCCTGGAAGGCCATGTTCCCGCGGCCGCCATCCGGCGGCTGCTCAGGGAGGCTCCTTCGGGAGTCGCCGGGCTGTCCGTGCCCGCCATGCCCGTCGGCGTGCCGGGGATGGAGGTGCCGGGAGCGGAGCCTTCCACCTACGAGGTCGTCACCTTCGGACGCGACGGCGCCTGGCGGCCGTGGATGCGCTTCCGCGGCCTGGAGGCCGTGTGAGCGCGTCCGTGACCCACTCCTGCGGCGGGCCCTCCGGGAGCCTGCCCGAACCAACGTCGTGCATGGCGTCGTCGGCTGCCCCCTGCCCCCGCGCGCCACGCATCGTCGTCACCCTGGCCCGTCTCGATGGGCCAGGGCGCCTGCAGAACCCCTGCCACCCCTAGGAGGACACATGGTCCAAATCATATCGAAGGCGACCGGCAAGATCGCCTTGGCTGCCACCCTGCTGCTCGGTCTCGCCGCCTGCGCGCAGCCCGGCGGTCCCCCGGCCGCCACTCCCACCTCGTCCCAGATGTCCCTGCCCCCGGCCGCGGGCACCCCGCCTGGCTCGTCCGCCGCCACGGCCACCTCGGCCGCCCAGGGCGGCATGAGCTCCATGCCCGGCCACAACATGTCCGAGATGCAGGGTCAGGGCATGCAGGGCCACAACATGGGCGGCATGAACATGCAGCAGATGATGCAGCACTGCCAGCAGATGAAGGCGCAGGCCCAGCAGGGCACCCTGTCGCCGCAGATGCAGCAGATGATGCAGCACTGTCAGATGATGAACCACTGACCGACCCGGCGGGGCGCCACGGAGCGCCCCGTCACATGGCCTCGCCCAGCGTCCTAGGCGGCCGCATCGTTGGCGTAGCCCGCTGCCTGGATCGCGGCGGCGAACTCCGCCCGGGGGACGGAGGAGGTCACGGTGACGCGCCTGTTCTCGACGTCCGCGGCGAACCCAGCCGAGGCGTCCTTCTCCTTGACGGCGCGCTCCACCTTCTTGGCGCAGCCGCCGCACTTCATGCCTGGAATGTCGAAGCGGTACATCGTGCTCTCCCTGCGGATAACCGCATCACAGGTGGGGCTTGCCCCTGTGGGAAGGTCAAGGCGCCGCGACACGCCCGCTGCCCGCTTGACCTTCCCACATTGGGAAACCCCACCTCCGGGAACAGCCGAGTGTCGGCCACAGCAGCCGCGGAGGAACCCCGCAGATGGACGAGCATCAACACCACCATCACGGTCACGGCGCCCACCACGGTGGGCGCATGCCAGCGAACGACATGGAGGCCAAGGCTCGTGACCCGGTCTGCGGCATGTCCGTCGACCCGGCCAAGACGCCGCACCACGCCCACCACGGTGGTGCCGCGTTCCATTTCTGCTCGGCTGGATGCAAGGGGAAGTTCGAGGCAGATCCCGGCAAGTACCTGAAGCCTGAGCAGGCGGCTGCCCCGACGGCGGCGCAGAAGGCCGCTACCTACACCTGCCCGATGCACCCCGAGATCCGCCAGCAGGGACCGGGCAGCTGCCCCATCTGCGGGATGGCCCTGGAGCCGCTGGAGGTCACCGCCGAGGCCGTGCCCAACGCGGAACTCGCCGACATGACGCGGCGGTTCTGGGTCGGCCTCGTGCTCACCCTGCCAATCTTCATCCTGGAGATGGGCTCGCATGTTCCGGGCCTCGGCCTGCACCACTTGGTGCCACCCAGGGTCTCGGTGTGGCTCCAGTTCCTCCTGGGGACGCCTGTGGTGCTCTGGGCGGGCTGGCCGTTCTTCGTGCGCGGCTGGCAATCGGTTGTGAACCGCAGCCTGAACATGTTCAGCCTGATCGCGCTCGGCACCGGCGCCGCCTACCTCTACAGCCTGGTCGCGACCTTCACGCCTGGCGTCTTCCCGGATGGGTTCCGCGGTATGGACGGCACGGTGGCCGTCTACTTCGAAGCCGCCGCCGTCATCACCGTGCTCGTCCTGCTCGGCCAGGTGCTCGAGCTGCGCGCCCGCGAGCAGACCGGCGGCGCCATCCGCGCGCTTCTGAATATGGCGCCCAAGACCGCGCGGCGCCTCAAGGAAAACGGCGAGGACGAGGAGATCCCGCTGGCCGAGGTGCATGCGGGCGACCGGCTGCGCGTGCGCCCGGGCGAGAGCGTGCCGGTGGACGGCGAGGTGCTGGAGGGGAGCGGCGCCGTGGACGAGTCCATGGTCACCGGCGAATCCTTGCCCGTGGAGAAGCAGCCCGGCGCCAAGGTCATTGGCGGCACGGTGAACGGCACCGGCGCGCTGGTGATGCGGGCGGACAAGGTCGGCTCCGACACCATGCTTTCGCGCATCGTCGCCATGGTCGCCGAGGCACAGCGCAGCCGGGCGCCCATCCAGCGCATGGCCGACACGGTGGCGGGCTGGTTCGTCCCAGCGGTCATCGTCATCGCCGTCACCGCCTTCGTCGCTTGGGCGGTGTGGGGCCCGTCGCCTGCGCTCTCCTACGGGCTGATCGCCGCCGTCTCCGTGCTCATCATCGCCTGCCCCTGCGCGCTCGGCCTGGCCACGCCCATGAGCATCATGGTGGGCGTCGGCAAGGGAGCGTCCGCGGGCGTGCTCATCAAGAACGCCGAGGCGCTCGAGCGCATGGAGAAGGTCGACACCCTGGTGGTGGACAAGACTGGCACGCTCACCGAGGGCAAGCCCAAGGTCGTGGCCGTGGTTCCTGGGCCGGGCCTGACCGAGGCCGAGGTGCTGCCGCTGGCCGCCAGCCTGGAGCGCTCCAGCGAGCACCCGCTGGCGGCCGCTGTGGTGGCGGCGGCCAAGGAGCGCGGCGTGGCTTTCGGCGAACCCTCCGGCTTCGCCTCCATCACCGGAAAGGGCGTGACCGGCACCGTGGGCGGGCGCCAGGTCGCGCTGGGCAACGCGCGGCTGATGCAGGAGCTTGGCGTGGAACTGGGCGACCTCGTTGCCAAGGCCGACGAGCTCCGGCGCGAGGGCGGCACGGCGCTGTTCCTGGCCGTGGACGGCGCGCCGGGCGGCGTCATCGCTGTCGCCGACCCTGTCAAGCAGAGCACGCCCGCCGCGCTGGAGAGCCTGCGTGCCAGCGGCATCCACATCGTCATGCTGACGGGCGACAACCGCACGACGGCGGAGGCGGTGGCCCGCAGGCTCGGCATCGAGGAGTTTCAGGGCGACGTGCTGCCCGAGGACAAGCACCGCATCGTCCGGGAACTTCGCGCCCAGGGGAAGGTCGTCGCCATGGCGGGCGATGGCGTCAACGACGCTCCGGCGCTGGCGGAGGCCGACGTCGGCATCGCCATGGGCACCGGCACTGATGTCGCCATGCAGAGCGCGGGCGTGACGCTGGTGAAGGGCGACCTCGCGGGGATCGCGCGGGCGCGGCTCCTGTCGCGTGCGGTCATGCGCAACATCCGGCAGAACCTGTTCTTTGCCTTCGTCTACAACGCGGCCGGGGTGCCGCTGGCGGCGGGTGTGCTCTACCCGGTGCTGGGCCTGCTGCTCAGCCCCATCGTCGCGGCCCTGGCCATGGCGCTGAGCTCGGTCTCGGTGATCGGCAACGCACTGCGCCTGCGCACCACGCGCATCTGACGGGCGATGCCGGGGAAAGACGAGTTGGCGGACCGCTTCGACACCGAAGGACATCGGGGGCCATTGCCCGCGGACCTCCCCCCGATGTCCGGCGAAGGGAGGCATATCCTTGTCGTCGAGGATGACGGGGATCTTCGCAAGCTCCTGCTCTCCCTGCTGCGCCGGAACGGGTTCCGGGCCACCGGCGCCCAGGACGGCGTGGAGATGCGGCGCCTCCTCGCGACGGCGCCGGTGGACCTCGTCCTGCTCGACGTGATGCTGCCCGGCAAGTCGGGGTTCGAGCTCTGCCGCGACCTGCGGACCGAGGGACGGGTGCCGGTGATCGTCCTCACCGCCCTGGCCGAGACCTCGGACCGGGTCATCGGCCTGGAGCTGGGTGCCGACGACTTCGTCGTGAAGCCAGCCGATCCCCGTGAGCTGGTCGCGCGCATCCGGGCAGTCCTGCGCCGCGCCGGGGGAGCAGAGGGATCACCGGGTGCGCACGGCCGCGTCGTGGCGCGCTTCGCCGGATGGGCTCTGGATACCCGGCGGCGCGAACTGCTCCGGCCGGATGGGGCGGCCGTCGAACTGACCAGCGGCGAGTACGACCTGCTGCTCGCCTTCGTCGAGCGGCCGCAGCGCATCCTGACCAGGGACCAGCTCCTCGACCTCGCCCGGAACCGGCCCTACGGCGGGCTGGACCGCTCCATGGACGTGCAGATCAGCCGCTTGCGCGCCAAGCTGGGGCCTCGCCCGCACGGGGATGGCGAGATGGGCCTGATCAAGACCGTGCGTGGCATCGGCTACCTGCTCTCCAGCCCCGTGGAATGGTCGGCGTGAGGCGCCTTCTCCCGCAGTCCCTGGCCGCGCGGACGCTCGCGGCGCTGACGATCGGCTTCGCGGTCCTCTTCGCGGCCATGGTGGGGGTCCACGACATCCTCCTCCGGCAGGCGGTGGAGCGCGGGACCGAGGAACTGCTGGCCCACCGCCTCGCCGCGCTGATGGACGCCGTAGGCGCGGCGCCCGAGGCGGATCGCGACCAGGTGGCGCATGCCCTGTCCCGGGTGGACCTGAGCGTGCATTGGCAACGTGACCCGGTGCCCACGCCGGAACACCCTCTCAGGGGCGAATGGGGCACGGTGGCGGCCCGCACCATGGCGCTGTCCGGGCTGGCCACCGAGGTGCGGGTCCGTCCCGGGCGCCACGACGCGGCATCGGACCGGATCGTCGATATCGGTGCCATGGCGCGCCTCCAGGACGGTTCGTGGCTCGACGTGGAGATCGCGTCCCTCAACGTCCTGTCGGCCGACCGGAGCGCGCTGCACCTCTACGCGGCCGCCATCGGCCTGGCGTTGCTGCTGGTCGTCGGTGTCGCCGTGCGCTCCGTCTCGGCGCCTGTCGCCGTCCTTGCGAGGACCGTCTCCGGCATGGACGTCGAGCGCGCGGCGCTGCTCCCGGCGGCTTCCGGCCCGCGCGAGGTGAGGCAGCTGGCCGAGGCGCTGAACGACATGGCCACGAGGACACGCGACGCGTTCCGGCAGCGGACGCTCGCCCTCGGCGCGCTCTCGCACGATCTGATGTCGCCGATCGCCCGCCTGCGCCTGCGCGCCGAGGAGATGCCGGACGAGGTACGCGAACCGGTCCGGCGCGACCTCGCCGAGATGGAGACCATGGTCTCCGACGTGCTCGCCTACCTGCGGGGGGGGCATGCCGGTGAGGCCGTCCAGCCTCTGGCGTTCGCCGCGCTCCTCCGCACCGTCGTGGACGAGTTCGCCGAGGTGGGCATCCCCGTCCGCGAGGGGCGCATGGACGAGGAGGCCGTCGCGCCGGGACGGCGCGTCGCCGTGAAGCGCGCCGTGACGAACCTGGTGGCCAATGCCGCACGGCATGGGCGCGATCCCTGGGTGGAGGTCGAGGCCCGTGCCGACGAGGTGCTGGTGCGGGTCGGCGACAACGGCCCCGGCATCCCTCTGGAGGACCTGCCCCGCGTCACCGAGCCGTTCTTCCGCGGCGACCGGACGCGCGCGGCGGGCGGCGGGAGCGGCCTCGGCCTCTCGACCGCGCGCGCCATTGTCGAGGCCCACAATGGCGGGCTGACGATCGAGAGCGCCGCAGGTCGCGGAACGCTGGTGACGGTGCGGCTTCCCCGCCGGGCTGTCGGCGTGGTCGGCAATAAAACGTTGTAATCGGACGCCGGACCCGCCGCCCGTGGCGACCGTTGAGTCGGACAACGGGAACGATGTTCACCGGCCGTGCCGCGCACGGCTTGGTCCCTGGGCACCGCTTCCCGCCACAGGAAAGGACCGAACCCGATGACGATCGACCGCCGCGCAGCCCATGCGGCCGCCCTGGCCATCCTTGCCGCCCCGCTCCTGTGGGCTGCGCCCTCGCTGGCCCAAGGCAGCCACCCGGCGACGGCCCAGGGCGCCACGGCCGGGTACCACGCGGCCATGGAGAAGATGAACCGGGAGATGGCCGCCGAGGCTCCCTCCGGCAACGCGGACCGCGACTTCGCGAGCATGATGGCCAAGCACCACCAGGCCGCCATCGACATGGCCCGCGTGGAACTCGAGCACGGCCGCGACCCCGAGATGCGGAAGGTGGCCGAGGAGGTCATCCAGAAGCAGCAGCAGGAGATCAGCCACCTGCGGACCTGGCTGTCCCGGCAGCCCGCGAGGTGAGATCCACCCGGCCTGCGGCCCCGACGCAGGCAGCACCGAGCAGTAACAAATTGGTGGAATAACGCGGCTGCACCGCGTCAACTGCCTGCCTATTGAGGAGGTCGGACCTTCACCGGGACGGCAGACCCGGCGAGCGCTGACAGGAGATCCCATGCATTCTCGCCTCACCTTCCTCCGCCACGGCATCCTGGCCGCAGCCCTCGGCATCCTGGCTCCCGGGGCCGCCTCGGCGCACGCGATGCTGCACTCGTCGGACCCGGCCGATGGCGCGACGCTGAACGCGTCTCCGCGCACGCTCAACCTGGCCTTCACCGAGGACTGCCGGGTGACCTCGCTGCGCCTGCTCGACGAGAGTGGCAAGGAGCAACAAGTGCGCCGCGAGGGCAGCCGTGCCGCCTCCAGCCAGGTGACCGCCACGGTGGCCGGGTCTCTGCGTCCCGGCGCCTACCGGCTCGAGTGGCGCGCGATGGGCGATGACGGCCACGTCATGAGCGGGGCGGCGCGCTTCGCGGTGAACCCGGCCCGGTGATCCTCGAGCTGCTGAGGGCCGAGCCGGACCCCCTGCGCGCCCTCTCCGTGGCGCTGCGCCTCGCCTATTACGTGTCGTGCCTCGGTGCGGTGGGCCTTGCCATCTTCGCCATGGGCTTCGGGCGCCTGCAGGAGGCCGGTGACGTCGCCGCATGCCGCCGCCTCACCCTGGTCATGGTGGCGGCCGGGCTGGGGTCGAGCCTCGCCTGGCTGGCGGCCCAGGTCGCCTTGGCCTCGGACGGAGACCCGTTCGACGCCGAGGTCTGGGACATGATGTTGGGTTCCCGTCCCGGCGCGTCCGTGCTGGTCACCTGGGCAGGCCTCCTGGCCGTGGCGCTGGCGACCTGGATGGGCCGCGCGGCCCTGGTGCTCGGGGCCGCTGGCGTGCTGGCGGTCGCGGTGAGCTTCACGGAGGTCGGCCACACGACCCAGCACCAGCCGCGGTGGCTGCTGGCCACGGCGCTGGTGGTGCACCTGCTCGCCGCGGCTTTCTGGGCGGGCAGCCTCTGGCCCCTCCTGATCGCTTCCAGGCGGGCCGGTCCGCGGGCCGCCAGCATGGTCGAGGGGTGGGCGCGGGCAGCCTCCTGGATCGTCGGCGGCCTCGTCGTGGCCGGGGTGACGCTGGCGTGGCTGCTGGTCGGGCAACTGGAGTTGCTCGTGACCACCGCCTACGGCTGGGTCCTGCTCACGAAGGTGGCGCTGGTCTGCGTCCTCCTGGGCTTCGCCGCCTGGCACCGTTTCCGGCTGACACCGGCCCTGGCCGCGGGCGCGCCGGGCTCCGGCACCCGGTTGGCGGCCTCCATCGGCTGGGAGATCGTCGTGATGCTGCTGGTCTTCTGGGCCGTCGCCGAGATGACCTCGACCAGCCCACGTCCCGAGGGGATGTAGTCAGCGGCGCCCCGGATGCTCCCGCCTCGACGAAGCACCTGCTTGCCGAAGCGGGATGCTGAATCCGAGGACCGGGCTGGCCCCGATGGGCGCTGCAGGCTCGCCTCCAGCCGGAGGGGAGACCCTGCCCCTCCGGAGCCGCCATCTTTCATCCATGACCGAGGTCTTGGCGACCGCCTGCGCCTCGCTGGGAGGTTGCTCAGCCGCCGAGGCTGCCAGCCGTGACCTGAGTGCTGCCGCCGGGCCGGGTCTGCAGCTGTGACAGGTGATGGCTCCAGGGATGACCGTCGTAGCTCAGCTGGTTGGCGTCGCTGCTCGGCGCGTTGTTCGTGAGCGCGATGCTCTCCTCCAGCGGAGGCAGGGTTCGCTCGCTGGTTTCCATGAGCACATTCAGGGGACTGCCCTCAGCGGACCGGCTGTTTCCCGGAGCACCCGCTCCAACCTCACCCCGGCTCACCGCGATGCCGAAGCGGGTAGGGTTCTCCGACGCTCCCGCACTCTCCTGAGCGAGGGCGGGACCGGCCAGGAGAAGTACACCCAGACCAAGAGAAAGAACCTTCGAAACGTACATGGGAACTCCAGACCTGATTGATGATGGGCAGCGCGGCCGGTCGAGCTGACCTCCTGCCCTGACCCGCTCAGATCTAGGCGATGAACGTTGCGGTCCTTTTGTTCGTTCGCGACGAATGATTTCTGGCGATGGTTGGCTGTCGAGGTTGCGCCGCTGCCTGCACCTGCTGGTCCATCCTCAGGGCTGGCGATCCTCAGGGCTGGCGATGCCACCGGCGTCGCTGGACAGCGTCACGGCCCGCCGGGCGAGCACCCAGGTAGACACCGGGCTTGCAACAGATCCCGAGCCGGGACAGCAATCCCTCATGGATCACGCCGTCATCCTGACCTTCATCATTGCCTGCGTGTCGCTCCTCTACGCCACTGTCGGGCAGGCGGGAGGGACGGCGTTCCTCGCCGTCATGGCCTTCGCGAGCTTCCCGGCCGCCGAGATGCGGCCGACCGCGTTGCTGCTGAACATCGTGGCCGCCAGCTACGCCACGTGGCGGCTCCGTCGCGCCGCGGCCATCGGTTGGGGCCTTCTGCTCCCGATCACCCTGCCGTCGTTGGTGACCGCGTTCCTCGGCGGCCTACTGGTCCTCGACGGCCCTCTCTACTTCACGGCAACCGGGATCCTGCTCATCGCGGCGGCGGGCCTCATGCTGTTCCGACGGAAGGCGACACCCGACACCGCCACGGTGCGCCTGCTGCCCGCGATGCTGGCGGGGGCGGCGGCCGGGTTCCTGTCCGGGGTGACCGGCATCGGGGGCGGCGTCTTCCTGGTGCCGCAGCTCGTGCTCTTCGGCTGGGCCTCGGCCAAGCGCGCGGCGGGCATCTCGGCCCCGTTCATCCTGTTCAACTCGGTGCTCGGCCTCGCGGGCGCCCTGATCGCGGGCCAGCAGATCGCCCAGGGCACCGGCCTCTACTCGGTCGGGGCCATCGTTGGCGCCGTGCTGGGCGCCTTCATCGGCCAGCGCTGGATGTCCGAGCGGGCCATTCGCTCCATCCTCGCTGCCATCCTGCTGTTCGCCGGAAGCCGACTGCTACTTCGATAGGCCAAACTTGGCCGCCAATGCTTCAAAGCAAACCGCTTCGGGTCGAACCGGCGGTGGGGTGCCTGACGGCCGATGCCCAGTCATGCCAGATCAGGTTCCAGGACCTGCCAGTTCGGTATTGGCCAGATCTGGCCGCATGCCTCTCTCCGAGCTGCTCTGGCAGAGCCTAGCCGCTCAGGATACCTGCGAAGGGCAGGAACTCGACCGCGGTCCCAGCCTCCAGCCGTCCCCATCCAGAAATCCTCGGCTAGTCGGCCGATGTTGGCGCCTTGCATGACTGTCCGCGGACCGGCGCCGGGATGCGGGTCCACTCGGCAGCCCTCCTGCATCGCCACGGCCCAGAGCCCTTCGGGGACGGCCGCGCCGGTCAGCAGGCGCACCGCCCCACCGGCGCCGACAAGCAGGAATCTAATCGTGCCAGCCGGAAGGTGGCCGACCAGCCGGAGAGGCCCTGGTCCTGCCCCGCCGACGCCGTATCTGTCCACGGCCGCCCGATCGAAAGGCGGCATGTCATACGTCGCCAGCACGGGATCCACCAGCACCCGTCCGGACACAGCGGACAAGGACATGTGCTCGACGTCCCGCACCGGCTGAACGTCGCCGAGAAGCCGCGCGCGTGCGGTCTAGATGTCCTCAAGGCGGGCCTGCAGATCGCAGTCGAGGTCCGCGGGACGGGGCGCGGCGCCGGTGGTCACGACCCCGCATTCTCCTTGAGGTAGGCCATCAAAGCGTCGAGGCGCGCCTCGTCCTTCATGCCAACATAGGACATGCTGCCGCCGGGCACGACCTGCTTGGGGGCCTGCAAGTAGGCGTGCAGCGTCGCCTCGTCCCAGGTCAATCCTTCTGCCGCCTTGGCGCGCATGGCGTTCGAGTAGCGGAAGCTCTCGACGGCCGCCGCGCGGCGGCCCAGCACCCCGGCAAGCCCGGGGCCGACCCGGTTGCGGCTGTCCACGCCGTGGCAGGCGCCGCACTGGCTGCGGAACAGCTGCTCGCCCGAGGGGGCGGTCTGGGCGGAAGCCGGGAACGCGAAGAGCGGCAGGCAGAGCATTGCCGAGGCAAGGAATCGCATGGGGTCTCCAATGGCAGGGGAGCAAGGCGACGCAGCCGGACGGCCGCGTCGCAGGGTACCCAATCTCAAGCCTGGGCCCGGTACTCCTGCGACTTCCAGGACAGGTGGCGGACGGCCTCGGGGGCGTCGCTTAGCTTCCGGATGTTCGCCCAGGTCTGCTTGTAGTTCGGGATGATCAGCTCGTTGGTCGCCTTGCTGACCACGTTGCCCTGCACGCCCGTCGGGTAGCCGAACAGCATGAAAGTCTGGTTGCGGCCGAGGCCCGCCTCCGGCCAGGCGACCGCCTGAGTGGCACCGTTGCCGTTGAAGACCTCGACGAGGTCGCCCGGCTTCAGCGCCAGCTCGCCCATGTCGTCCGGGTTCATGCCGATGTAGGGATACGGGAAGCGGTCGCGGACGAAGTCGTTGTGCTGGTCCAGGTAGGCCGACTGCCAGACGTGGTTGGCGCGGCCGTTGTTCACCAGGAAGCGGTGCGAGTCCTTCTCGGCCTGCTTGCCCTCGGCCTGCAGCCCCCGCCACTGGGTGGCGGCGAACACCGCCCTGCCGTCCGGCCGGTTGAACTTGCCATCTGCATAGAGGCGCTGGGTGCCAAGGATCCGCTCGCTGCCGCCATTGGCCGCCGCCGGGGCGCCGGTCGCCCCGGCATGGGGCGCCGCCTGCTGCACCGGCTCGCGGCCGCGGGCGCCCTCGATCGCCGGACCCTGCACCACCATGCCGGGCGAGGCGCCGGTGGTGGTGCCGCCAGCCACCGCGCCGGTGGTCTCCAGCCCGACCGCGGGCTCCTGGAAGCCGTTGGTGCCCATGGCGCGCAGGCGGGCATAGGTGACGAACTCGCCGCCCTTCTCGTGCCGGTGGTAGCCGTCCATGAACGCCTCCTCCTCCGTCTTCCAGTCATAGCCCCGGAAGCGGTCGGCCACGGCGGCGTTCCCGGCCGTGCGGAAGGAGCGCTCCAGGGCCTGGGCCAGGCGCGCGACGATGAGGCAGTCCGGCATGGCATTGCCCGGCGGGTCCATGTAGCGCTCGGTCAGGCGCATCCGGCGCTCGCCGTTCATGGAGGTAAGGTTCATCTCGCCGGAGGTCGCGGCCGGGAGGACGACATGCGCGCAGGAGCCGATTTGCGTCGGCACGATGTCGACATTCACGCTGAACAGGCCGCCTGCACGGATGGCTCCGATGATGGCCTCCAGCTGCGCAGCACGGTCACCGGCCGGGACGGAGTCCATCGCCTCCTTCACCATGTTGGTGCGACGCTGGTAGACGCGCTTGAACTCGGAGGCGTTCAACGTGGTCTTGAAGTGGTCGCAGCCCCAGACATGGTGGACACCGCCCCTGCCGCCGATGAGGAGCTCGTCGACGTTCTGGGCGGGCTTGCCGACATGGGCGTCGGACGGGCGGGCATAGCCTTCCTGGTGGCCGCCGAGGCGGACGCAGCCGCCGCCCGGGCGACCGATGTTGCCTGTCGCCAGCGCGATGTTCACCAGGGACTGGTTGGTGCGGTAGTTGTCGTTGCCCCAGATGATCCCCTTCTCGTAGGCGAACATCGTGCGGCGCCGGGCGCCGCCCTGCTTGGGCTCCGCGATCCAGGCGGCCGCCTTGCGGATGTCTTCCGCCGACACGCCGGTGAGCCGGGCTGCCTCCTCCACTGTGGTGCGATTGGCGCCGACCGCGGCGTCGAAATTGCTGGTGCTGGCGGCGATGAACGCCTTGTCGGTCCAGCCCCTCGCGGCGATCTCGGTGAACAATGCGTTGAACAGCACCAGGTCGGTGCCGCTGTTGAGGCGCAGGTGGAGGACATTCTCCTTGCCTGCCTCGGCTTCGCAGGCGGCGATGGTCACCGTCCGGCGCGGGTCCACCACGACGATGCGCGCGGCGGCGTGCGGCTCGTTCGGCAGCTGGCTCTGCTTCTTGTCCAGCGTCGAGCCGCGCAGGTTCGGCACCCAATGGTTCAGGAAGTAGTTGGTCTGGGTCTCGAGGGAGTTGGCGCCCGCGATGAACAGGGTGTCCGCGAGCTCGGCGTCCTCGTAGCAGTTGTTCAGCTCGCCCACGCCCATGTCGCGGGAGCCGTGCACCTCGGAGTTGTAGGCCGGGCGGTTGTGGATCCGGATGTTCTTCACCTTCATGCTCTGAAAGTAGAGCTTCCCGGTCGCCCAGGTGTTCTCGTAGCCGCCACCCGCGCCGCCGTGGTCGTAGGCGGAGACCAGCAGGCCGTCTTCGCCCTGCTCCTCGATGACCCGACGGGTGACCTCGGCGACCAGCCCGACGCTGTCGTCCCAGGAGGCGGGCGACATGGTGCCGTAGCGCCAGACCAGCGGGTCGGTCAGGCGTGCCTGCTGCGTCCCGGTGACAGTGGAGTAGGACATCTCGGCCATCCGGGCACCACGGATGGAGCCGAGGCCGGAGTTCACCACGCAGTCGTGGTCGGGCTTGATGACGATGTGGACGTCCTGCCCATTCTGCCGGACGACGTTGTACATGGACGGTGCCACCCAGGCGGCGCTGTCAGCGCCGAGCTGGGCGCGCATGTCCTCGCCGAAGGCGTTGTCGCCCGGCGCCGGGCCGCCCTGGCGGTTCACGGGCCAGGAGTAGGCTTTGTAGCCGCAGCCTACGATGCAGTAGTGGCAGACGACGTTGTTGACCCTGGCGTCCCGGGGCGGGATCGGCAGGCGGTCAATGTTGCGCTTGTAGGCCATGTTCCCGCCCTCCTCAGGCCAGCACGTTGGCGTGGCGGCCGTAGAGCAGCTCGTCCACGCCCTCGGCGTGGATGTCGCCGCTCGCATCGACCCGCAGGCGGAACTGGGCCAAATTCTGGGTGGCGTGGCCCCAGACCTGCAGGCCGCCCTTCTCGCAGTCGAAGCGGCTGTAGTGGCCGGGGCAGTTCAGGGTCCGGTCGTCCGCCTAGTAGAACATCGGGTAGCCCTTGTGCGGGCAGAGGTTGGAGAAGGCGACGATGTCGCGCTCCGGGCCGACGCCGTCCGGAACCGGCGAGCCGAGCTTGATGAGCACCCCCGTGCTGTCGGCGTCGGGATAGGCGATGTCCATCGGCTCGTTGACCTTCAGGTCGCGCAGATTGGCCAGCCTGCTGACAGGATAGCTCACGCGTGCCAGGGCCGGTGTCGCCTTGGCAGAGGTTTGGGGCACCGTGGAGGCCACCGCCGCGCCAGCCACCGCCAGCGCACCCCGTCCCAGGAAGAAGCGGCGGCCGCTTTCCGTGAGCTTTTTGCAACCCGACATTTCCATCTCCCGCATTCAGACGAGATAGGCATTGCAGCGGGCATGCCAGAGCGGGCAGGCAGGCGAGCGTTGACCTGACCCAGTGGAATCAACGTGTTGATGATCGCCCAACGGCCACAGAGGTGCTGAACGAGTCCAGGAACTCGGACTAAGCGCGGTCCAGGTCCGGCGACCGGGACTCCAGCCCTCGCGTCACGTCGTCTCCGGCCGCCGCAGGCCCAGCTTCCGAATCTTCTCGAACAGCGTCGAACGGCCAACGCCGAGGATGCTTGCCGCGATCTCCACCTCTCCGGAAGCTTTCGCCAGCGCCAGGGTGACCGCCCGGCGCTCCGCCTCCATGACCGCTTCGGCGAGCGTGGACGCCTCTGCCATGGGACAGGTTCCGGTGGACGCGGCGCCGCCAAAGACGTCGTCCACCCCGACCCAGGGTCCATCGGACAGGGCCGCCGCACGCTCGACCCGGTTGCGGAGCTCCCTGGCGTTGCCCCGCCACTCCGCGTCTTCCATGGCCCGCTCCGCCCGGCTGTCGAAGCCACGGATGCCACGGGCCGCCGCCAGGGATGCCCTGGCGAGGAACTGGCGCGCCAGGGGCACGATATCCTCTCGGCGCATGCGGAGCGGTGGGATCTCAACCCGGATGACGTCGAGCCGGTAGAGCAGGTCCTCCCGGAAGCGGCCCTCGCGCACCCGCTGGTCCAGGTCGGCGTTGGTCGCCGCCACGACACGCGCGTGGAACGGCAGCGTTCCGGAGCCGCCCACGCGCGTATACTCCCCCGCCTCGAGGAGCCGAAGTAGCTTCGCCTGAAGCACGGGTGCCAGTTCAGCCACCTCATCCAGGAACAGGGTTCCCGCCCCTGCCCGCTCGGCATAGCCGTGGCGCCGGGTCGCGGCACCGGTGAAGGCGCCGCGCTCATGGCCGAAGAACTCGCTTTCTGCCAGGTCGGCCGGGACGGCGGCGCAGTTCACGGCGACGAAGGGGGCCGCCGCTCGCGGCGACAGTCCGTGCAAGAGCCTGGCTGCCACCTCCTTGCCGGTTCCCGTCTCGCCCAGCAGGAGGACCGCGCAGTCGCTGGGCGCCGCCCGGCGCACCGTCGCCTCGACTCGGCGGATGGCGGCCGAGACGCCCAGGGTGGCGTCTGCCGCGGGCACCACGCGCCGGGCCATCAGGGCACCGACGCGGCCGAGGAGGTCCTGGATCTCAACGGGCTTTACCAGGAAATCGTCGGCGCCCGCCTTCATCAGCCGGATGGCCTGGTCCACGCCAGCGTAGGCCGTCATCACCAGTACGGGCGTCCCGGCGAGGCGGCTGCGCTGCGACAGGAAGAGCTCCTCGCCCGAGCCGTCCGGCAGGTGCAGATCGGACAGCAGCAGATCGGGCACCCTACGCTCAAGCGAGGCCGCGGCGTCTATGGCGCCCGTCGCGACCTCGACGCCATACCCTTCGATGCGCAGGCGCTGGGCCATGGTACCCGCCGTCGTCGGGTCGTCCTCCACGAGGAGGATCCGGCCACGTTCAGCTGGCATGGGCAACCTCCTTGCCATGGGAGGGGACCGGCAGCTCCGCGACCAGCCGCGTCCCCCGCGGTGTCGGCTCACGCGTGATACGGCCGCCCTGGCTGCGCGCCAGCCTGGCGGCGGTCCAGAGTCCGAGCCCGCCGCCGGAGGGCGGTAGACCCTCCGGGTCCGTGAGGAGGCTTTCGGCGTCGGCGGGGAGGCCCGTGCCGACATCGCTCACCTCGATGACCGCGCCGCCCTGACTGAGCCCTTGCGCCCGGAAGCTGAGGACGCTTTTCGGGGGCGAGGCGGCGGCCGCGTTGAGGAGCAGGTTCAGCGCGATCTGCCGAGCCAGCGTCCGGTCAACACGCACGCCGCCCGGCAGGTCGTTGCGCCAGTCCAGGGTCAGGCCACGGCGCGACACCTCGTGGCGGATGAGCAGCCGCAGGTCCTCAAAGTCCTGGGCCGCGAGCGGTGCCTCGCCGGGCCCGGTCTTCCAGGATGACAGCCCTGCGCGGACGACCTTGCGGATGTCGTCCAAGCCCCGCCTGAGCAGGCCGACGGCCTCCTCCCGGATCTCCCGCCGGTCGCCGTACTCGGAGATGGTGTCCACGGCCGTCATCAGGCCACCGAGCGGGTTGTTCACCTCGTGGGCCATTGCCGCCGTCAGGCGCCCAAGCTGGGCGCGGCCCTCCTCCCGGGCCAGTCGCGCGGCCATGAGGTCCCGCTCCGCTATGGCGGCCACGGCGCCATTCCATGCGTTCACCAAGGCCAGATGCTCAGAGCCGGATCCCGCCTGCGCATCCAGTGGCTCAGGGCGACGCCCCATGGCGGCCTCGAGGAGCCGTTGGCGGAGCCGCTCGGTCGGTAGAAGGATACGCCGGACTAAAAGTGCGCCTGCGGCTGCGAAGAATGCCGCGATGCCGAGGTTAGCCAGGATCAGCGTTCTGACCACTGCGTTACGCTCTGCCAGGAGCGCACCAATATCCGCCTCCGCCACCAGGCGCCCGACGGGCACACCGCCCTCGAGAAGCACGCGCGCTACGACCGCCCGCCCGAATTCCTCCTCTATGGCGGGCGAGCCAATGGCGGCCGCCTGATCCGCCAGGCGCGAGAGCGGCTCCGGCAGCGCGGCCCCGGTCCGCAGCACCCGAGGGCTCGACGACGCCAAGACCGAACCGTCAGGCAGCACCAGCACCGAGATGGTGGGCCGGAGCGCCTCATACTGCCTGCTGGCGCGGTCCAGTGCGTCGAACGCCTCCCAGATGTCCGCCCGGACGGCCGCTGGCTGGACGGCCGTGGCCAGCCCATCCAGAAAAGCCGACCCCAGGGCCGCCAGGTGGCGCTCCTGGTCCGCCTTCAGGCGCGCCAGCACCGCCTGCCCGGTCAAGGTGGCCACACCAGCCACCAACGCGGCGACCGTCAGAGGCACGGTGAGCAGCAACGGCCAACGCCTCGGGTCCAGCCGCCGCCCAAGGCGCCATGATCCCTGCCTGCTCATGCCCGCCTCTCGAGGTCGTCGGACATCGCGCGGATGCCTTCGTAGAGGCCGGGATTACCGGGGACGAAGCCGTCGAGGCGAAGTGCGCGGAGTATCTCCGAGCCAGTGGCCGAGTCCGCCATGTTCAGCAGGGTCGCCTCAATGCCGCGCACCGCTGTGCTCTGCCGTGCCCCGGTGAGGCAGCAGACCGGCGGGAAGCCTTGCCATTCTGAGCGGGCGACGACGTCGGTCGTTGAGGTGAGCATAGGCTCCGTCTCGGCCATGGTCTCCCAGACATAGCCGTCGACGGACCCGCTTTCCGCCAAGCCGCTGCTTACGGCCCGGACCACGTTCCGGTGGCCGTAGGTGAAGAAGGTGGCGCGGAAGAACGCCCCCGGGGACTGGTGCTGGCCCGCGAGCAGCCAGCGGGTCGTCAGGCAGCCGGAGTTGCTGTCGGGGTCGGAGAAGGCATGGGTACCTCCCCGCAGGTCAGCAAGCGACCGCACCCGCAGGCTGGCGTCGGCGATGAGGTACGACTGGTAGAGCGGGCGCCCGCGATGGACAGGCACGGCAAGCACCGACAGGCGGTCGGCGTGCCGGACATAGGGAAAGCCGCAGATCCAGGCGGCGTCGAGTTGCCCGGCAAGCAGGAGGCCGACGACCTCCTGATAGGTTCGCCGCTTCACAAGCTCCACCGGGGTGCCAAGCGCCGCCTGCATGTGGTCGGACAACGCCCGCAGAAGGGCGAGGTCTGATTCAAGGAACACAGGGGTAAGGCCGAAGCGGACCGGCGCCCTTCCGGCAGCGCGGGCCGCACCCCCGGCGCCGATGGCTGCGGCCGCCAGGACGGCCCTGCGGCCCAGCAGGCGGTGTGACACCATTCGCACGCCCTCCCGGACCCCGTTCTTGAGGGTCTTCAACTAGGGTCGTATTCGGCTCTCCCATTCCGCCTTTGTCACGACAAATGCTCGGAACCTTCACACCGCAGCTGGCTGCGGCTGCCTTCCCGTCGGCAGTATGAACGTCAGGAGGACGCAGGCGACGAGCATGGCGGCAGAGCCCCACAGGCACCCTTCTAGCCCGGCGTACTGGGTCAGGATGCCCGAGAGCAGGATGCCGCCCAGTCGCCCGGCCGCATTGGCGGCGTAGTAGAAGCCGACGTCCTCTGCCGCCTTCTCGGACCCGGCGTAGGCCAGAATGAGGTAGGAGTGCAGGGAGGAGTTGACGGCGAAGGCGAAGCCGAAGACGGCCAGCCCGGCGACCACCAGCAGGTCGGGGCGGCCAATCGAGCCCATCGCCAGTGCGATGCCGAGCAGGACGGGGATAGCCGCAAGCACCATCCCCCAGAGCCGCGCCTCCGGCACCTCGCGCGACAGGCCGTCGGGGCTGCGGCGCACCACCTGCGGCGCCAGGGCCTGCACCGCGCCGTAGCCGATCGTCCAGGCGGCCAGGAAGGTCGAGACGCCGACGTAATTCCAGCCCTGGCTGTACAGGAAGACGGGCAGGCCGACGACGAACCAGACGTCGCGCGAGCCGAACATGAACACCCGGGCGCCCGCCAGCAAGTTGACGCCCCGGTTCTTGGCGAAGAGTTCCTTGAAGCTCTTGGATGACTTGGCCTTGCCCAGCTCGCGGGGAAGCGACAGCAGCACGCCCCCCAGTGCCACCGCCAGCAACGCCACCAGCGCCCAGAGAGCCAGACGGAAGCCGACGGCCTGGAGCAGGAAGCCCCCGAGGAAAAAGCCGAAGCCTTTCATGGCGTTCTTGGAGCCGGTGAACCAGGCGACCCACCGGAAGAGCTGCCCGGCGCCCTGCTGCGACGAAGCCTTGATCGCCGACTTCGAGGCCGTCTTGGTCAGGTCCTTGGCCACGCCCGAGATGCCCTGGGCGCAGACCACCCAGGCGACCGAGGCGGCGGCGCTCCAGGCCGGGTCGAGCGCCGACAGCATGAGCAGGCCGCCGATCTGCAGCGTCAGCCCGATCGCCAGCATGCGCGGGATGCCGAATTTTGCGGCCAGCCACCCGCCGCCGAGGTTGGCGAAGATGCCCGCCGCCTCGTAGAGCAGGAACAGGAAGGCCAGGGTGAACGGGGTGTAGCCGAGCTGGTAGAAGTGCAGCAGCACCAGCATCCGCAACGCGCCATCGGTGAGCGTGAAGCCCCAGTAGGCGCCGGTCACGATGAGATAGTTGCGGACAGCGGACATCAGGCGCCTCGCTCCCGCACGATGCAGGCGAGGTCCACCATCCGGCAGGCATAGCCCATCTCGTTGTCGTACCAGGCATAGACCTTCAGCATGGTGCCGTCGGTCACCAGGGTGCTGGGCGCATCGACGATGGCGCTGCGGGTGTCGTTGGCGTAGTCGGCCGAGACCAGCGGACGCTCCTCGTAGCCGAGAATCCCGGCGAGAGACCCCGCGGCGGCGTCGCGGAACAGGGCGTTCACCTCCTCGGCCGTGGTCTCGCGCCGCAGCTCGAGGACGGCGTCCGTGAGCGAGGCGTTCAGCACCGGCGCCCGCACGGCGTGGCCGTTCAGCCGCCCCCTCAGTTCCGGGTAGATGAGCGCGATGGCGGTGGCACTGCCGGTCGTGGTCGGCTGGAGGGACAGCATGGCCGACCGCGCCCGCCGCAGATCCTTGTGCGGCGCGTCCACCACGACGTTGGTGTTCGTCGGGTCGTGGATCGTGGTGATCTGGCCGTGGCGGATGCCGATGGCCTCGTGGACCACCTTCACCACCGGCGCCAGGCAGTTCGTCGTGCAGGACGCCGCCGTCAGCAGGCGGTGCCGCGCCGGGTCGTACTCGTGGTCGTTGACGCCCACCACGATGTTCAGGGCCGCCGCCGCAGAGTCCTTCACCGGCGCCGCCACGATGACGCGTTTCACGCCGCGGTCGAAGTAAGCCTGGAACTGCTCCTGCTTCAGGAACTTGCCCGTGCATTCCAGGACGACGTCGCAGCCGAGGTCGCCCCAGGGGACGTCACCCGGTGCTGCGGCGGCGCTGAAGCCGACGCGCCGGTCGCCCAGGCGCAGCGCCTCGCCGCCCTCCGCCGCAATCCGCTCGCGCCACCGGCCGTGGATGGTGTCGAACTCCAGCAGGTGCGCCGTGGCCTCGACTCCACCCTTAAGCTCGTTGACGTGGACGATGTCCAGCCGGTTGCCTGCGCGCGGGTCGTCTGCCTCGCGGTGGACGCCGCCCAGGGCGGCGCGGAAGGCCAGGCGGCCGATGCGGCCCATGCCGTTGATCCCGACGCGCATGTCAGTGCTCCCTGGCTACGGTCAGAGGGGCCCCGCGGAGGTCGTCCAGCCGGTGCCGGAGCGACATGCGATCAAGAGCCTCCATCTTGAGGCTGGTGAAGATGCCAAGGCGGCGGAACAGGCTGGCGTAGAGTTCGTTCAGCATCAGGGCGCGCTCATGGGAGCCTGCCTCGAACTTCCCGGGCCCCGGGAGCGGCCACGAGGCCGTAATGGCCTGGCCACCGAAATCCGGGCAGCGCTGGCCTTCCAGCTCGTCGCAGAGCGTAATGACGAAGTCCATCCGGGGCGCATCGGGCTTCTGGAACTCCCGGTACGACTTGCTCCGGACGCTTGAGACGTCGTGCCCGAGGCTTTCCAGCTTCTCCAGCACCTCGGGCATCGGCCTCGGCGCCGGGTCCGAGCCTGCCGAATAGGCCCGGAAGCGATCGCCGCCGAGCTTGTTCAGGATGGCCTCGGCCATCAGCGAGCGGGCGGAGTTGCGCGTGCACAGGAAGAGGACGTTGAAGGCCGGGGTCATAGGTCCGTTCTCCGAAGGGCTGGCGGGCCAGGCCCGCATCAGGTCTCCGCAAAGTTCAGGGCGTCCGCCGCAGCAGTCCTGCGACAGGAAGGTGACCAGATGGCGCAGGCGCTCGATCTGCGCGGCGTAGATCAGGCTGCGGCCCTGCCGGGTGGGGCGGACGAGCCCGACCTGCTCCAGGGCGCGCAGGTGGAAGGACAGGGTCGACGGGACGATACCGAGGGCCACCCCGATGGCGCCCGCCGACATGCCGGTCGGCCCCGCCTCCAGAAGAGTTCGGAGAAGGTCCAGGCGGGACGCCTGGCCCAGGGCGGCGAAGACGGCAGCAGCATCGTTCTGTTCCATGCTTCCATCTTAATCGAAATATTTGCCTGTGTCGTCTGGCGCCGCGCTTAGGTGATGGCTTTCCGAACTCGAGCACTGACCCACTCGCTGACCACCACGGTCGCCAGGATGAGCAGAAGGATGACGCTGACTTGCGGCCAGGCGAGGGTCGCCACCGAAGCTTCCAGTTGAAGGCCGATGCCACCAGCTCCGACCAGACCGAGCACGGTGGCCTCACGGATGTTGATGTCCCAGCGGAAGACCCCGATGCCCGCGATGGCGGGTGCCACCTGGGGCAGGATTCCCCAGCTCAGGACCTGGGCGCGGGTGGCGCCTGTGGCTTCCGCGGCCTCGACCTGGACCGGGTCGATTTCCTCGATGGCTTCGTAGAGCAGCTTGCCGATGAAGCCGACGGAGCGCAGCGCGATGGCCAGGGTGCCCGCCAGCGGCCCAGGGCCGATGATGACCACCAGGACCAGCGCCCAGATCAGGCTGTTGATTGACCGACTGGCGACGATGACGAACAAGGCCAACGGCCGGACGAGCAGGACACTGGGGGTAGTGTTGCGTGCCGCAAGCACGGCCACGGGGATGCCGAGGATGACGGCCAGCAGGGTCCCCAGCGTGGCCATGTTGACGGTGTCCCAGAGCGGCTTCCACAGCACGCTGGAGTAACTCCAGCGGGGCGGCACGGCGCGAGAGAGCAGGTCGGCGCCCTGCTGGGGCGCGTCCCAGACGAAATTCCAGATGGTCGCGTCCGAGATCTGCCGGAACGAGAGGACCGTCGCCAGCACGATGGTGAGCCATGCGCCCCAAGCCAGCAGATCACCCATCGGTGTCCGCCGACGCCACACCACATCCTGCGTCCGGGCTTCGGTGTTGGCACTCATCAGAGGGCGGCCCTGCGGATGACACCGCTGGCATACTCGCACGCCATGACGATGAGGATGATGAGCAGAAGGATGGCGGCCGCCGTGTCGAACTCGTAGCGATCCAGCGACGTGTTCAGGGTCGCCCCGATCCCGCCTGCGCCGACGATGCCGAGGACGGCCGACTCCCTGAAGTTGATGTCGACGCGGTACAGCGAGAGGCCCAGGAGCCGTGGCTTGACCTGTGGCAGAATGCCCCAAGTCAATCCTTGCAGCCATGAGCCTCCGGTCGCCCGCACCGCCTCAAGCTGTGCCGGATCCGTGGCCTCGATGTCTTCGGCCATGAGCTTGCCCACGAAGCCGATGGTGGCGAAGGCGAGCGTCAGCGTGCCCGCCAGCGGGCCGAAGCCGAACATCGCGACGAACAGGATGGCGATGAGCACCTCCTGAAAGGTGCGGCTAACCACAAGGACCGCCCTGCAGAGAAGGTAAACCGGGCGCGGTGCCAGATTGCGCGCGGCTCCCACGGCCACCGGCACCGACAGCACAAGGCCGAGCACCGTGGAGACGACGGTCATCGTCACGCTCTCCAGCAGCCCCTCGGCGATGTCATCCCATTTCGAGACGAAATCAGGGGGCACGAAGGCCGCCAGGAAGCGCGCCCCGCGCTGCCATCCCTCGGCCGCCCGGGCCCAGTTGATCTCCATGGTCATCAAGGCGGCCACGAGCCAGGCCAGGCTGCCCAGCAGCAGGGCCCAGCGCAGCGCCCAGCTGCCGATGAGAGGCGGCGGGCGCCAGGCGGCGGCCTGCGCCGAGTAGGGGCTCGCCAAGGGCCGGGCGACGGTCATGCAAGCCCCGCGAGACGCTCGACGTCCGGGACCGCGGAGCGGCGCTCCTCCTCCTCGTCCGTGGCCTTGCCCTGGCCCAGCGTGGCCGACCAGTCCTCGTCGCCGTAGATCGCGGTCAGGGCGGCGGCGTCCAGGCTGTCGGGCGGGCCGTCGAAGACAATGGCGCCCGCGCGCAGGCCGACGATGCGCTGCGCGAACTGCCGCGCCAGGGCCACGTCGTGGATGTTGATGATGGCCGCCAGACCCCGTTCGGTGCAGAGCTCGAGGATAAGCCGCATGATCTGGCGGCTGGTCTTGGGGTCCAGGCTGGCGGTGGGTTCGTCCACCAGCAGGAGTTCCGGGCGCTGCATCAGGGCGCGCACGATGCCCACGCGCTGGCGCTGGCCGCCGGACAGTGCGTCCGCCCGCTTGTTCGCCATCTCCTTGAGGCCGACCCGGTCGAGCAGCGCGAAGGCTTCCGCAACGTCGGCCTGGGGAAAGCGGCGAAACCAGGAACGCCAGAAGCCGGTGTAGCCAAGGCGGCCGGAGAGCGCGTTCTCCATCACGGTCAGCCGCTCGATGAGCGCGTATTCCTGGAAGATCATGCCCATGCGCCTGCGCTCCCGGCGCAGCGCCGTGCTGCCGAGGCCCGTCACTTCGGCACCATCCAGGCGGACCGAGCCGGATGTCGGCTGCACGAGCCGGTTGACGCAGCGGATCAGGGTGGACTTCCCGGCCCCCGAGGGGCCGATGAGGGCCACCACCTCTCCGCGGCCGATCCGGAGATCCACGTTCCGAAGGGCGAGGTCGCCCGTGGGGTAGCGCTTGACCAGGCGCGCCACCTCCAGGACGGCCGAGGGCAGGATTCCCGACTCACTCATTTCCGACACTCAGCGGCAGGCGTAGGAAACGTTGGTGGCCTGGTCGATCTGCCGGATAACACTCCATTGCTCGCTGTAGGTGATCGGGATGAACTTCTCCTGCGGCGGCTCGGACTTGCCAAACTCCTCAAGCAGCGCGGAGCCTTCCCAGTTGAAGGAGAAGAAGGCCGCCCGGATCTTCTCGGCCAGCTCGGGCTTCAGGTTGTGGGCGATGCCATAGGCCGTGGTCGGGAAGCTGTCGCTCTTGTAGATGGTGCGGATGCGGGCACCATCGACCGTGCCGCGGGCGATCATCCGGCGCATGACGCTGTTGGCAACGGCCGCGGCCTCGTAGTCCCGGTTCGCCACCCCGATGACCGAGTTGTCGTGGCGGCCCGAGAAGTTGGAGCGGTAGTCGGTACCCTCACGCAGGTTGAACTGGCCCTGCAACAGGGCGACCGGCGCCTTGTAGCCGGAGTTCGACGTCTGCTGAGAGAAGGTCAGGGTGCGGCCGCGCAGATCCTCAAGCTTCTGGATGGGGCTGTCGGAGGGCACGATGACCTCCATCTCGTAACCGAACTCGCCGGACTTGGAGGCCATCATGGCGAAGGGCACGAAGCCGGAGCAGTTGACCGCCAGGGGAGTGGATCCGGTGTTGAACCCGGCGACGTGCAGGCGCCCGGCGCGCATCGCCTCGATCTGAGCGGCGTTGTTCTGCACGGCGAAGAACTGGACCCGCTTGCCCGTTTCCTTGGCCAGGTGCACCAGGAAGCCGTCCCAGACCTTGCGGTAGACAGCAGGGTCCTCCACCGGCGTGTAGGCGAAGATCAACGTGGACGGGTCCACCTGCTGTCTGGTGTCCTGCGGCGTGTCTGCGACCATGTCACCGCCGCGGTCCGTGTACCGGCCGTCCAGGGAGGTCGCCGCGGGTGCCTGCTGCGCGGCCACCGGCGAGGCGGCGAGGCTTGCCAGAGCCAGAAGCGACGTGCGTCTGCTGATCATAGGCCAGTCTCCTGTCATCGAAGAAATTCAACCGTTCGGCCGACGGGTCATGACGGCACGCTCGCGCACCGCATCTTGGATCGCGCGAAGCCGGTCCGCTGGTGGCGGCACCAGCCCGATGCGGGCCAGGTAGCCGTCCTGACCCAGGGCCCGGTCGGACACGTACTCGGCCAGGAACTCCTTGAGGCCGGGCACTCGGTCGATGTTCGGCCGCTTCACGTAGAGGAAGAGCGGGCGGGAGAGGGGGTAGCGGCCGGAGGAGATGGTCTCGGCGGTGTCGTCGATCCCGCCGACCATGGAGCCCTCGATACGATCTCGGGCGGCTTCCAGGAAGCTGAAGCCAAAGATGCCTAACGTGCCGTCGGCGCCGTCCGCGATCTTGGCGACGATGGCCTGATCGTCCTCCCCGGCATCGGTCCAGCGACCGTCCTCGCGCACGCTCGTGCATACCCGACTCCGCTCGGCGGCGTCGGCAATGGCTTGCACCTCCGGCGCCGCTTGGCACCCCGCCATCATCGCGAGCTCGGTGAAGCTGTCGCGCGTGCCCGAGGTCGGTGGCGGGCCGATGACGCGGATGGGCCAGTCCGGCAGGTCCGGGGAGATCTGGCGCCAGGAGGTGTACGGGTTCGGCACGAGGCGCCCGTCCCTCGGCACCTCCTTGGCCACTCCGAGCCAGAGCTGGGCCAGCGTGAAGTTCGGCGAGGCGAGACCCTTCCGGTGAGCGACGACGATGCCGTCGAAGCCGATGGGGATCTCCATGATCTCGTTGATACCGTTCCTCAGGCACAGCGTGAACTCGCCCGAGGTGATGCGGCGCGAGGCGTCCTGCACGTCCGGGCTGCCGAGGCCGTTGCTGCGGCAGAACTGGGCGAAACCGTGCACCGTGCCTGTGCTGGCCACCCGGACCCGCTCCCCGCCCGCTGCCTTACCGACCGCCTCTGCGACGGCCCGGCTGAACGGAGCCACCGTGGAGCTGCCGGTGACCTGAGTGACCTCTCGGGTCTGGGCCTGCGCGGACGCGGCCACCCCGAGGAAAGCCGCCGCGGTCCCCACCAGCGCGAGCAGCCTACCCGCCCGCGGCACCAGGGCCCCTGCCCGGTTCGGCTTCGTGGTCCCGGCCGCTGTGGCGCCGGACGTCGGCTTCGACGACATCGCCGTGAACTCCTGCTTCGCGCATATCGAACGTTAATTCGATATATGCGGAAACGTCGTATCATATCGCCGAGAAGCTGTCTGTTTCAGTTCCGTGAACTCTCCCCGCCGGGGAGGGGGCATTTGATGCCAGTTGGTGGCGGGCGTACGTCGCATCAGCGAAGCCCTGGCGGGCTGCCAGCCGTCCTCCCCGCGCCGGGCGGAAGCCGGATGGGAGCCTCCGCGCAGCCAACGACGTGCGCGGAACCCGGAGCGATCAACCCGTTTTGTCGGCCTGCCGCCGCACCTCCTCGCTGGCCGACTGAGGCATGCCGAACCGGCGGCGCGCGGTCCCCCTGGAATCTATTCAAGATTCGGAGCGGATTCCGCTGGTGGAATCAGTCGGTTACGGGGCTCTTCCCCTACGGATCGCGCGGAACTTCACTACGGATCGCGCCCGGAAGGTTTTGCCTGGGACGACATCGGCGACATGGCGGCGCCGGTGGCCGATCGACCCTGCGCATTTACCGTGGAGCTCCACGCCGGTGGGGCGGCACTTGCTGACCGTGGAGTTCCACGGTATTCGCGTTGCCCCTTGGCACCGCCGAGGTCCGTCGAGAAACAAGGATTGGGCGCTGCATGGGCACGCCACCGATAGCAGAACGCGACAAGGAACTGCTGCGGCTGCTGCGGTCCGAGTTCGGATTCGACCTCGAAGGCTGGCTGCGGGCGCACGGCGCCAAGCTGTACTCGGATGCTCTCAGAAGCGTCCTGCACGCGTACTCGCGCGGCCCCGTTGCGGCCAGCGGCGGGTCGGAGCCGATAGGCGAGGCCGCCAGGCAGAGATTTCTCCGGTCGCGCCAGCGCCACGAGGACGATTGGCTGCTGCGCCACGTGCTGGACCCGGTTTCCCCTGACTGCCTGCTTCCTCCGGACCGGGCGAAAGCGCTGCGCGCCCGTCTGCTGGCCAAGCTCCGCGACCGGGCGCGGATCGCCCGTGGCCCTGTCCTGACGGTCCGCGTTTCCGAGGAGACGGCCCTCGGGCTGGACGAGATCGGCCGCAGGCTGTTCGAGTCCACGAGCCGCTCCGTGACGGTGAAGGCGATGGCCCGGGTCGCGACCACGCACCTGCGGTCATCAGAAGGAAAACGGGATGGGTCGGGCGCCGGGTAACCGGGGTTGCCCGGCGCCACGCCGTCGGGGAAAGGACAGCCACCATGGGCCGCCGCACGACGCCGAGGCGTGAGAGGATGGCCGCCATGCTGCTCCAGCAGGAGGTCGGCGACGACTGCTTCGCGTGGCTGGCCAAAGCTGGCGTGGCCATGCGGCACCCGGGCGTGCTGAGGCGCGTCGGGCAGTACCGGGAGGCTGGGGGGCCGGAACCCATCCTGTCCTTTCCCCCCGAGGCGTCCGACGGAGAGCACAACGCGCTCGCAGATTCCTTCCCGGCGCGCCGCGCGGCGTGGCGCGCAGCACGGGGCGCCGCGCAGGCGGATTGGCTGACCCGGCACGTGCTGGATCCGCGTTCGCCCGACCTGCTGGTGACCGAGAAGTTCGCCGCGGCAACTCGGGCGCGGCTACTGGCGAGGCTGCGCGACGAGGTGCGCCGGGCGGCGGATTTCCGCACGATCCGCATCGATGCCGAGACCGCCGGGTGGCTGGACGCGCTGGCCCGCCACAACGGGCTGGGCAGCCGGTCGGAGGCCGTCGAGATGATGGTCCGTGTCGTCATGGAGGCGTCCGGCGGCGAGGCGACGGCGAAGGATTGACGCCCGGTCATGCGGGCCGTCGCGCGGCCGTCGCCTCCGTCCCGCCGCGCGGCGCCGTTCCTGTGATTGGACCGGCGATCGCGTCGGCGCCACCTTCGCCGCCGCACGCCAGCAAGGCTTGGTCGTTGGTCACTAAGGACAGCGTGCGCGGAAGCAGAAGGAATGCGCATGCCCAGCAAGGACACGACGTTCATCGGCCACACCCCTGCCCCGCTGGCACGCCCGGAGGGACAGCCGCCGGTGGTGCAGGGCGCCGACGGGTCCTGGATGCTGGAGCTGGCGCGTGGGGCCAATGGCGCGTTCGCCTTCGCCTACGAGCGGGTCGGCGGCATCGTCCGCGTGACCGGCCAGGCGGTGCTGCGGCATCCGGCCGGTCATGTGCTCCAGCCGGTCACCGTCGTCTTGCGCGAGGAGGACGCCGGGAAGCTGGGGGCCGGAATACTTGGCATCATCGGATCATGAGGGACACCACCGCCATCTGAAGCCCGCCTCCGGACGCCCCGCTTGTAGGGGTCGAGCCACTTCAGCCCGCGCACTCCAACCTATCGGAGGCACCCACTACCTGGACTACGCCCGCGCTTCCGCCGTATCCGGACGCGGCGAATGGGGCAAACCTGATGAAAGAGCAGTTCGATGTGGCCGGTGGCGGCCATGTGTGGTCCGTCGTACTGGATCCGGACGCTCGGCCGCCGCTGGCGAGTTGGTTTGGCCGGGGTCCGACTGGTAGGCTGCTGGGTCCTTTCGCGCGCGGTGGTCTCGTTGAGCTCGCGGTGGCGGACGACGTCCGCAAGTTCGGCGATAAGGCTGCGACCGCCAAGCGAGAGGGGAGCGTGCCTGAGGAACCGGCGTCGGCTCAGCCCACCTCGGCGGATCCCGTCGGACCCGCCTTTCTCGAGGCACGCGCCAGCGCGGACCCGGACTGGCGAATCTGGAGGATTGAGCAGGCCGACGGGGGTGAGTGTTTCATCGTTGCAGGACCCGAGGCCCTTCTTCCCGACCTTTTTCCGGAGGAGATCTTCGAAAGCTGGGAGGAGGCTTCGAACGCAATTGACGAAGTCCCCGGTAACGGGCCGGGCGGACCTCGCTAGCTTTCGGAGCTGACCCGCCCCTGACTCTCCCGCAGCCTGCGCATCATCGCGTCCATGCGTATGTTAAACGGATGGTCGGGCTTACGAAGGCTCCCCTGCCCGTGGACGGCCTCGTAAGCCTCGGCTTCCTCCAGGCGGGCCCGAAGTTCACGCATGTGGGCTGCCAGCGAAGGTTCGGCAGAGGCGTCGAGATGGACCGCCTCCTTGCAGCCGAAGTAACGCCGGACGGCGGTCCACGCCCCTCGCGCCTCCGCCAGAGCTATGGCGTCGAGCAAGCTGGCTTCGTTCAGATGTAGATGGCCCCACCGCCGCGCCGACGCGGAACGGGAAAGCCCACCGTCTACCGAAGCCAGCGCATGTACCGCGCTGTCGCCCATGGAAGCCTCCTGATCGGTTGGGTAAGCCCATCCGATGATTGATCGCGGCTTCCCTGCGCCACAAGCCTGTCAGCCCATTGACGACGGCGGGCGCCCTGCACTGGTCCTTCCGATCGCGCGCCGAGCACAACCACCGCCGCCTGCCTGCGGGAGCCCATGTCGACAGCCTACCGCCGCCTGCCCTTGGGCAGCGCCGCGTCGAGCAGGCTCCTGCAGCGTTCGAGCGTCCGATCGTCGGCGCAGTGTTCCCAGGGCGAACGACCCAGTGCGGGGTGCTTGCCGCGCAGCCACATCTGCGCCCAGTCCGGCTGACCGGGGAAGCGGGCCACTACCTCCGCCTCCAGCCTGCTCCGGCAGCCTGCCACAACGGCGGCAGCCTCCGCCTCCTTGTCGAGGCGGCGCCTCTCGGCTTCCCGGGTCGCCATGATGCGGTCCCGCTCGCCCGCCATCGCCTCGCTGATGCGGTTCCTCGCCTGCCAGTCCAGCGCGAACTGCCCCTCGTCGAGGGGCAGCCCGGTTGCGGCGCTGACCGCATCACAGACCCAGGTCGTGCCCGCATGTTGACCCATCAAGGCGACGGCTCGTGTCATCAGGGTGCCCACGAAGTCCCCTGACTCTTGGCGGCGGCGTTCCGCAGCCTGCCGCGCGAACTCCTCGCGCTCGAGGCGTGCGGCCTCCTGCCGGGCACGCGCCTCGTCCCGGCGCCTCTGCCGCACCGCCTCCAGCGGCAGGCCCAGCAAGCCGCCCTCGTACGGGCTGGCGTGCGGCTGGACCATCCTCTCGAGCTCATCGAGCCTTCGCATGAGGCGTTCGAAGCCCTCGCCGCCCTCCTCGGCCAGCACACGAGGCGCCACACCGAACTCGGGGACAGCTTTGTCAAACCAGCCTGCCGTGTCCGTCCAGGGCAGCCCAGCCGCCTGCAGCAGGGTGTCCAGCTTGTCCTGGAGTCCGCCTTGGCGGCGCCTCGACTCACTCGCCGCCTCCATCCGCGGCCTGGCTTCCCACCCGACGGTCTGGGCGGCCGCCCAGCCCTGGCGGACGCGCATCAGCAGGCCGCGCTCCGCCAGCCAGTCGGCGTAGTCGGCGATAACCTCGTGGGGCGGGCGGAGGCCCGGCACGCGCTCCCGGATGTGCGCGACCAGCTCCGGCTCCCAGTTCCGCCGGATCTGGAACGGCGCCTTGAGCATCTGCCGCTTCTGGAGGGTCCGGAGTGCGGCGTCGCCCGTCACCAGGTGGCCCGCGGCGCTGATGGCGACATGGTCCAGGAAGGCCGCCTGCCACGTCTCGGCGTCCACCGCGAAGCACTCGGCCCCGGGAACGCTGCGGCCGACGAACCCGCCGAAACCGGCGTCGATGGCCCTGATCCGCCAGCCTGAATGGCCGGGGCTCGCGGGCTCAATCCAGGCGCCCGCCACCTCGTCGGCGATGCGGCCATGGAGCCGCTGCCTGCGCCGCCGCTCCACCGCGGCCTGCTCCTCGGCGATGCGCCGCAGGCGCGCCTCCTCGGCGGCCACCTTGGCATTGTGCAGCCAGTGGCGCGGCGCCCCGCGCAGCACCTGCTCGGCGTGCTCGGCCCGCGACGCGTGACGGGGGACGCGCGACAGGTCGATCTCGATCGCGGGCAGGTTCCGGACCCGCAGGAGAGCGAGCTTCTCGGGGCCGCAGGGATGGCGAACGTGGAACTCGAGGAGCAGCTCCCGGCCCCGGCCGCGGATGACGGCGTCGGGCCGCAGGCCACCCATATCGACCTCGGCCTCCGCCGCCTCGTAGGCGAAGATGGTGGCGAAGGCGACGTCCTGGCGCAGGCCGTCGACCTCGGCGACCGCGTCCGGCAGCAGGATCTCGCGGGCCTCCAGCACGATCTCCTTGGCCAGCCGGTGCAGGGTGGTCTCCCAGGCGCCGATGCAGGCGCGGTCCACGTGGTGGGCGAAGTGGTGGACCTTGATGGTCCCCTTGCGGGCCACCAGCCGCTCGCCGCAGCGTAGGCAGCGGCACCGGCAAGCCAGCCCCGAGGCCACCTCAGACACGTGGGCCAGGCGGCCATCCTCGGCCAAGCCGTAGGGGAGCCGGGTGCCCACCCTGTCCAGGTCATGCATCACGGGAGGCTGGCAGCTGGCTGGTCCGTCCATGGCGCCCGTGAGCTTCGGGGAAGCGGCAGCATAGCATTAACTCGCTGGTTCGGAGCCCCCCCGACGAGCAGGTCGGTCCCCGCGATGGCTTTGGCTGCCTCGCCGGGGCCATCGTTCAGCCCAACAGCCGACAATGTGTCCTGCGACTTTGCCAGCCTCGAGGTTCCCACCGCGGAGGTTCAGATGCGTAGGATCGTAGTGGCGGCAGCAGCCGCAATGACAACGAGCCTGCTCACGCTGACGGCGCACAACGCGTCCGCGGCCCCGGCCGCCACTTCCGTGGCCGCGCCGCCAGCGGTGGCGCAGACCGTGCAGTACTGGTACCAGCGGCCGTACGACGGCAATTGGGAGCGGCGCCAGCAGTGGCGGGAGTGGCGCCGGGAGCGGGACGAGGCCCGCATCGCCGAGGCCGCGCGGCGCGAAGCCTGGCGCATCGAGCAGGAACGCGAGCAACGCCGGGCGTGGCGGCATCAGCACGGGTATGGCCCGCGCTACGAACGTGGGTGGTGACGGGAGGCTGTAGCGGCTAGCGGTCTTCCGACCACCAACATGGCACCGGATCCTTGGATCCGGTGGGCCGCGCCACGTGTGCCGCGAGGCGTAGCCAGTCCGGTTTGGTCGGGCTGGTCCCCTTCGGCAGGCGCCGCGCTATCATGCACCCCGCCATCGGCTGGAGATCGAGGATGCGGCTGCGCCTGAATCACGAGTGGATGCTGGGAGATCGGATCGGGGCCGGTGGCTTCGGGCAGGTGTTCGAGGCTCGGTGCACCTCCGGGGACGTTGGCCCCGCCGTGGCGAAGCTCGTTTCAAAGGCGCCGGGCGCCCAGCGCGAGATGCTGTTCACGGACCTGGACGGGATCCGGAACGTCGTCCCCATCATCGACAGCGGTGAGACCGACGGCCACTGGGTTCTGATTATGCCGCGCGCGCAGGCGTCATTGCGGCAGCACATCACGGACGCCGGGGGTACGATGCCCCTGGAGGATGCGCTGGCCGTGATGGCCGACATCGCCCTGGCGCTATCCGACATGAACGGCAAGGTCGTGCACCGTGACCTGAAGCCAGAGAACGTCTTGCTTCTCGAAGGCAGGTGGTGCCTCGCAGATTTTGGCATCTCCCGGTACGCCGAGGCGACCACGGCGCCGGACACCCTGAAGTACGCAATGAGCTTCGCGTACGCCGCCCCGGAGCGGTGGAGGGGAGAGCGGGCCACCGGCGCGGCCGACGTGTATGCCCTGGGCGTCATCGCCCAGGAACTCCTGTCCGGCTCCCGTCCGTTCCCGGGGCCTGACGTGCACGACTTCCGTGAGCAGCACCTGCACGCCGACCCGGCGCCGTTGGCAGGCGTTTCCACCGCCCTGGCATCCATCATCGCGGAATGCCTCTACAAGTCGCCCGGTACCCGGCCCAGCCCCGCAAACCTGCTCGCGCGCCTGGAGGCGGCCCAGCGTGTCCCAAGTTCCCAAGGCAGAAGTCGCCTGCGCGAGGCAAACGGGCTGAACGTCGCTCGTATGGGCCAGGACGCCCGGCTGGCTTCGTCAGCGCGTTCGGAGGCGGAGAGGCGCCGGGACCTCGTCCGCGACGCACGGGCTTCCTTCAGGCGGCTGAGCGAGCAGGTGCGCGACACCATCAAGACGGATGCTCCGACAGCTACCATCCGCCCTGCACAGGACGGCGGCTGGTCCGCGTCGCTTAACGGGGCAACCCTGTCCTTGAGCGGCGTTGTCGCCGTGGCCGAGAAGCCGTGGGAAGGCTGGGAGGCGCCCGCCTTCAACGTGGCTGCCGCGGCCTCCATTGAGTTGCGGGTGCCCTCGAACCGCCACGACTACGACGGCCGCTCGCACACCCTCTGGTTCGGCGACATCAAGGTGGCAGGCCGGTACGGCTGGCACGAGGCCGCCTTCATGCTGAGCCCTTTCTCACGCCAGCGTTCCCGGCTCGCGCCGTTCTCCCTGCCGCCCGGCGAGGCAGCCGCGAAGGCGCTGTGGACCGGGCTGGCGGAGTATCAGATGGCCTGGCCGTTCACCCCGTTCTCCTCGGAAAGCCTCGAGGACTTCATCGACCGATGGCTCGGCTGGTTCGCCGACGGGACACGCGGGAGCCTGCACCACCCGAACACCATGCCGGAGCGGCCTTCGGAGGGATCCTGGCGGCGTTAGGTGCCAACTCCCAATGCTGACTCCGCTACCCGCGAAGGCAGAGTATCGCCAAACCCCAGACCTCCGCCGGGTAGTGGCTGTAACACCCTGACGAACCGTTCACGATTTGCGGAGCTATAGGCCGCATCCAGATGACGGCGGGCACCTCGGCACGGTTTATTCAGTGCCTTTTTCAACCCCGTGGTTTAATCGGCTTCCGGTACATGGTCTCTGGAATGGCATGCTCGGCGCCTAGCGTTAGGTATCTGATCCTACGACATTTCGGGCGTGACTATCGGCAGCCAGCCACGGCAAACATGCCATGGCCATCCTGCGCCAACCCAATGTTGCAAGGAAATCCGAAAGGATTCAGCACGGTAGATCCAGCCACCTGATGGACTGGCGGGCCTTCGCAAGCCAACCTCCGGTGCCTCCTTTGCTGGCAAATCACACCGACGCATGCCTATTGCGCCGGGCCAGATGTTCCGCTTCTGTTCTGCGCATGACGACCGCCCTTCCCCTCCCCGAGGCGACTGAACCGGGTCCCCCTGGCCCGGCGGGGCACGTCGGCGGGTGCGGAAACGGGCACTGGGTCGTCATCCCCGCGCCCGCATAGGGCGCCCGGCGACCGCACGCGCGGGCCGCCACCAACACCCCGACAATCACACATCAGAGACAGGAGGCACCATGCTCATCATCGGTGAACGAGGAACCGTGCGCGGCGACGTCGAGGCGGAAGCCAGCAGGCTGGAAACGCTGGCCGCGGACCTGCGGCGGCTCGCGGCGACCGGGATGCCGTCGGCGGCGGAGCTGTCGGAGGCGCCGCTGCTGGAGGGGTGGGCCGTGACCTCGCGCCCGGTCTTGTGCCTCGTCGGCGCCGTCACTGGCCATCCGTTGCTGGACGGCCCGTTCTGCCGCACCTCAGACCTGTGGGCCTTCGCGCCGACCGTGGGCTGGGCGCGTACGTTGAACCGCCTCTACCGCCTCGGCGCCCCGCGCGCGCCCATGCCGGTCGTGCCGCCGCCCGCCGACCGGACTTGCTCCCTGGGCCTGCGGTGACACGATGCCGAACCCCATCGCCAACACCTCCGCATCCGCCCCCTCACCCGCCCTGCCGCCCGGCGGGATGGGTGGCGCCGCCTCTCTCACCGGCGACGCGCTGGACCTTGCCATCAAAGGACTGGCCGAGGCCGTCGAGGAGGAGATCGGTGACGAGCCGTTCCACCTCGGTCCGAACCCGCCGCAGGCGCGGCAGCCGCAGCCGCCGCCCGCGCACCGGCCCTCGCGGGTGCGCCTGGAAGACCCTGCCGAGGCCGCCGCATACGCCATGGTGCGGCGACTTCTCCTGGCCGACCCCACCCTGCGTGACAGGGCGCGGGAGCAGGGCGCGGTCCTCGTGGTCGAGGTGCCGGACGCGGAGTGGGTCGTCCCCGTCGCCGAGACCTGGCGCATGCTGATCCAGGGCACGGACGAGGTACCGTTCGACGGCGACGACGCCCAGGACCGGCCATACCGGCGGATCAGCAAGATTGAGCCGAGCTGGGCCGAGTTCCGCCGCGACGGCTCCGACCGCTGGCACCGCCCCGAGGACGGCAACGGCGCCGTCCGCACCATGGTCGCCAGCGGGCGCCCGGTCTACGGCTTCAGCCCGGCGCCAGCCCGCTGCCTGCCATCCGATCTGCTGCGGGCCGCCACGGCGAGGGTGACCGTCGGCCCGCCGGATCCGGCCGCGCTGGCCGAGGCGGCGACCATGTTGACCGGTGCCGCGCCGGTCACCGCGTCCGTACCGCCGGAGGTGGCGCGGCTGGTCACCGTCGGCGACCTGTGGCTGGCCCGGCTGCCCCACCAGGATGCCGACGACTACCTCCGGCGGCTGGCAGAGTTGGCGTCGCAGCGGCTCTCCGTCCGCCCGCTGACGCTCGACGGTCTGCACGGGATGGAGGAGGCAACGCGCTGGGGCAAGGACGTCGCGCGCGACCTCGCCGACTACGCCGGTGGCGCGCTGCCGTGGCGCGACGTGGACCGCGGCGCCGTGCTGGTCGGCCCCACCGGCACCGGTAAGACGACCTTCGCCAGGGCGCTGGCCGCGCAGTGCGGAGTGCCGCTGGTGACCGGCTCGCTGGGGCAGTGGCAGGGTGCCAAGGACGGCCACCTCGGCACGACCCTGGGCGCCATGCGCGGGACCTTCGAGGCCGCGCGCAAGGCGGCGCCCTGCATCCTGCTCGTGGACGAGATCGACAGCTTCGGCAACCGCACCACCTTCCGCCACCACGACCGCGACTACTCGGTCCAGGTGGTCAACGCCTTCCTCGAGGAGCTGGACGGCGCCGCCGCACGTGACGGCGTGGTCGTCCTGGGCTGCTGCAACGACGCCAGCCGCATCGACCCGGCCATCCTGCGTCCGGGCCGCCTGGAGCGCCTGATCGGGGTGCCGCTGCCGGACCAGGCGGCGCTGGCCGCCATCCTGCGCCACCACCTTGGCGGCGACCTGCCCGGCGCCGACCTGTCGCGCCTCGCGCTGCTGGGCCTCGGGTCCACCGGCGCCGAGGCCGAGCGCTGGGTCCGCGGCATGCGGCGGCGGGCGCGGCACGACCGGCGGGAGGCGACCTTGGCAGACCTGGAGGCGGAGCTGCGCGGCAACGGGTCGCGCCCGGCCCCAGAGGTGCTGCGCCGCGTGGCCATCCACGAGGCCGGGCACGCCGTGGTGGCGGCGCTGGGGAGGCCGGGTGCCCTGATCTCGGCCAGTGTGCTGGCGCAGGGCGACCGCGCGGGCCGGGTGCTCTGGACCGAGCCCGGCGATGGCCAGACCACGGTCACCCGCGCGGCCCTGTCAACATTGCTGCGCGAGGCGCTGGCAGGCCGGGCGGCCGAGGAGGAGCTGCTCGGCGAGGCGTCGGCCGGGAGCGGCGGCGGCGCCGAGAGCGACCTCGCCACAGCGACGCGCCTCGCGACCGCAGCGGTGACCGCGCTCGGCCTCGACAAGGGCGGGGGCGCCCTGGTCTGGCGAGGCTTGCCGGACGCGGCCGGTGTCCCCGCCCTGCTGGCGGCGCGACCGGACGTCGCGCGCAGGGTCGGCGAGATGCTGGATGCGGCCTACGCCGAGACGCGCTCGGTGGTCCGGCGCCACGGCTTGGCCATCTGCCGCTTGGCGGACCTGCTGGTCGCCAAGGAGACGGTGCCGGGCGCCGAGATCGAGGCCCTGGTCTCGGCGTCCGAGGCGGCCGCGAAGGATTGCCGACCAAGAGGCACCGGTCGCCACCCCCGGGGGGCGCGGCCATGACGGACTCGCTTCAAAGCCCGCATCTTGGGCAGGGCGACAAATCCCAAGGCGGCGATGCAACCAACACCGGGATCGCGCGTACCTGCAGCCATGACCTCCTCCATGCGAAGAGCCAGAGACTGAGGATTTGCGGCACGGCGCCGATGTTGCCGTCCCCGCCTGCAGCTCTTCCGGCCTCACCGCGGAGCACGTCATGCCCCAGTACAAGTCCTTGGCGCCCGCATGGGCGCACCGCGCGCGGTGTGGCCGCGCACGCCGTCTCCTTCCCGCTTTCCCGGCCGCGTTCGGCCTCGCCGCCCTGAGACGCCGCTCCCGCGCCGTCTGACGCCGCCCACCGGCGGCATCCCGAACGCCCGAAGGATTGGAAGCCACGATGCGTAAGTTCGCATTGGGGGCAGTGCCGACGCACGGCAACTGGAACCCCCACTTTCCGGCCAAGCCCCCCAAGGCGAAAGCCAAGGACAAGACTGCCAGCAAGCAAGAGAAGGGCAAGGCGCCGGACGAAGAGGAACAGGACCAACCCAAGACCCGGACACAGGTCCCGACCTACTACCCGCCTGCGAAGGGCGCGCAGCGCTACGAACGGCTGCGGAATTATCACCATCGCGACGCCGCGTTCCTCTTGGACGCCCGGCACGAGGTGCGGGGCTGGACCTCCACAGCCGAGGCCATCGAAGTCCACTGGGAAGGCAAGGACTTTAAGTTCATCCCCGACTTCATCGTGCATGAGGAGACGCGCTCCTACGCGCTGACCATCCTCCACCCGCTGGCCAAGCTGGACGCGCGCCGCAAGAAGCGCCTTGCCGCCGTGCGCGCGGCCTGCGAGCGCCAGGGTCTGGGCTTCGTCTACCTGAACCGCGACGAAGTCACCGAGGACGCCGCGCTGCCCGGCGCCAAGGACCTTTTCTACTACCGATACTGGCAGTGGCCGGACTCCCTGCCCTTCACGGTGTCGACTGTGGCCGAACGTCACGCACCTGCCACCCTTGGGGAGTTGCACCGGCTACTGGATGGCTTCGCCACTTGGCAGCAGCTGCTGGCCATGGTCGCCAACGGGTTCGTGGTGGCCGACGTCTCGGCCGGGCTCGGTCGAAACACCCCCGTGCTGGCCTGCCGGACGAAGGGGTGGCGGACATGAGCAACCGGTACCTGCCCCGGCTTGGCCAGATCATCCGCTGGGACGGCCACCCATGGAAGGTCGAGCGCCTCGACAACGACGGGCTCGATCTACGAAACCTGATGACCGGCGAGCTACTGACCTGGGGCCTCGCCTCCTGGATCCTGAATTGGCAGAGCGGCAGCCTGCGCCAGCCGACCGTCCCGGAGCCGCTGGATCGGCGACGCCTCGTCCGTGGCACGTACGTCCACCGCCAGGGCAGCATCTGGCGCGTGAAGCTGTTCAAGAGCGGCCTGATCCACCTGGAGAATGTCAAGACCGACGAGACCGCCGTCGTCAACAACATCGCCTGGCAGGAGGAGTGCTGGCGCGGCGAGAGCTGGGTCGTCGATTCACCTGACGCGGACCTGCCGGAGCGCATCCGGGAAGTGCTCCGCGTCCCGCTCGACGGCTTGCCGAGCTCAATGAAAGCCAAGGTCCAGTGGAGCGCCGTTTTCGTAGAGGCGTACCGCGACCCGGAGCGCTTCTACCGCGAGAGGATGCCGGACCTCCCCGTCGTCGAGCGCATCAATCTCGGCGGTCGCGTTTCCAAGGTGACCCTCCTCGCCTTCCTGAAGCAGGTCGCGAAGGCGACCGGGAAGAAAGCCCCTGGTGTCAGCACGTTCTATGGTTGGCTGAACACGTTGAAGCAGGCAGGCGGGGACATCCGCGCCCTCGCGCCCCGTTTCGACAGGCAGGGTCCACGCGGGCGCAAGATGCCCGCGATGGTCGAGCAGTGGCTGATCGAGACCATCACCGTAATCTGGCTCACGCGGCAGGAGAACCGCAAGTCGAAGGTCTGGGGCGCGCTCAACGACCGGGTGACAAACTGGAACAAGGCAAACCCGGACAACCAGCTCTGGTGTCCGAGCGAGAGCCAGGTGGCCCGCTACATCCGCGAGGAGGTTGACCAGCACGTTTCCCTCCGCCGTCGCAAGGGCAAGAAGGAGTTCGACAAGGTCCGCACCATCGGCAACGGTGTGGTCACGACGTTCCCGCTGGAGCGTGTCGAGGTCGATCACTTCCGCCTGCGGCGGATCAGGGTGCTGGACGACCGGAGCGGCCTGGACATGGGCGGCGCCTGGGTGTCCATCGCCTACGACCACTTCACCCGCATGCCGCTCGCGCTGATCGTCCATTTCGCGGGCGAGACCCTTGGCATCGGGTTCAGCGTCCTGCGGATGACGATGACGCCCAAGGGCTTCCTCAAGAAGCTCGTGCCGAACCTCGACTACGACTTCCCCACCGGCGTCCCGATGTCGTTCTACTTCGATCAGGCCGCGGCGACGAACAACGAGCACGTGCGCGACGCGTCCCTGGTCCTCGACATGATCATGGACTACGCCGAGGGCGAGAACCCGCAGCTCAAGGCGTGCATCGAGCGCTTCATCCGGGACTTCCGGGAACAGGCGTTGCGGCCGCTGGCGGGGCCCAACCCGCCCAGCCACCGCGAGGAGAACGACCCCGAGAAGCCGGATGCCATCATCCGGTACTCCGACCTCGTGCGCCGCCTCTGGACCTGGGTCGCCATGGTCTATGCCAAGTCGTGGCACACCGGCATCGACGACGTGCCGCTGCGCCGGTGGCAGGAGCACACGGACCGGCGCCTGCTGCGGGCGCTCCGCAGCGAGCACGACCTGACCGTGCTGCTCACCCACCGGCACATGTGCCTGCCGCTGCGCGGCAGGGTCACCACCCAGGGTCTCACGTGGCACGGCGAGGCCATCCGGCAGATCGTCGCCAACCCGAACTACCGCAAAGGCATGAAGATCCAGGTCCTGTTCGACGAGCACGACGTGTCCCAAGCCTGGGTCGTCAACCCGTTCACGGGTGCGATCGCAAAGGTCGAACCCTTCAATCGTCGCCTGATGGTCGGTCTCACCCTCCACCAGCACGACATCACCCTCAAGTTCAACAAGCGTCTGGAGCGGACCTACGACACCGACGAGCTGCGCGCCACAAAGGCAGCGCTGGTGGAGGAGGCCACACGGCTGCTGGCGGACGGAAAGTCACTGTCCAAGCGCCAGCGGAATGCCCTGGTCCGCTTCCTGATGATGAACAGCAACCAGCCGTCCGGCGACGACACCGGCGACGTGCAGCCGCAACCGGACGGCAGCGAGCCGCAGGCGGCGCCCGAGAAGTCGGAGAACACGAACGACGAGCGCCGCGCGGCACGTCCGCGGCGGCAGGCGAAGCGCATGCGCGGCGACGAAGGGCAATGAGCACCATGGACCAGAACGAAATCGACCGTCTCGTCAGGCTCTCGGGCAGGTTCCGCGAGTTCTACCTTCCGACCGACAAGTCGGACGAGATCCAGCGGGACATCCGCCGCCTTCACCACCGCGACCATGGATCGTCGGGCGAGGCTGGCATCCTCCTCCTGGTCGGCGGCTCAGGCAGCGGCAAGTCGAAGCTCGTCCTTGACTACACCAGGCAGTTCCCCGACCAACCACGCGCCATCGTTGGCCCGGATGGCGCATTCGCCGACCGCAAGGACGTGTTGTACTTCAAGGTTCCGAATGGAAGCGAGAAGGACGTCGCCGAGGTCTGGCTCGCCGCGCTGACAGGCCAGAGCATCGACCACATCGTGGGTCGGGGCCGCAAGCGCCTCGTCATCCAGGAGGACATTGTCGCAGTAGGGCGCGAAGTGGGGAACAGGCTCGCCGTCGCCGATGAGTTCAGCCAGTGCCTCGAAGGCAAGGACACCGCTGCCATCAAGCGCATCGCCAGTCTCTGCCGGTACATCGTGAACGCCAAAGGCGGTCCGTCCCTGATCATCGCCGGTACGGCATCCGTCCTGCTACTCAGGGAGGCCGATGCAGAATTCCGAAGGCGGGCAAGCATCCGGCACGAGCTCCTGCCGCTGGACTGGGACGTCGCCGAAAGCCGCGAGTTCCTGCAGGACGTGTTGATGGAATGGGATGAGTTCCTTAGGGACAACATCTTCGGCGCGCTGTCCGGCCTTGCGGAAGCCAAAGTGGCCTATCCGCTTTGCCGCGCCGCATCGGGATATCTTGGCGACATGGCGACCCTCATTGAGAACGCTGCCGCGGAAGCCATCTACGAAATGGCGTCCGGGAAGGCGGACAGGCTTACCTACGCCCACCTCGTGAGGGCATACGGCAAGTCGGCGGTGTGGACAGCAGAGCGCCCCGCGTTCCCCGAGGCAGTCGGGCCTACCATCGACACGAGCCCCGAAAAGACCCGCCTGCGCGGCCGCACCCGCCGCAGTGGCCGCCACCAAGACTTCCGGCCCTGAGGATATGGGCAGACAGCCCCTCTCGCTCGGCATGCGCATCGTGCCGGGCGAGAGCATACCAGGCTTCATGATGCGGTTCGCGGGCCGTGCCCGCTTCCCCGACGCCGACCGCCTCGCCATCCATGTCGGCTTGCGCCAGCCTGGCTCCGCCACCTCTGGGGATGACATACGCGGCCTCGCGACCCTGTCCGGCGCCGATCCCGCCGCTCTCGAAGCCGCTGCCTACCGCCCTACCGGCCGCCTCGCCCATCACCGTTTCCTTGGCGGCGAGCTGCACCGCGAGTTCATCGACATCTCACGGCGGCGTGCCTGCCCAGCCTGCCTCGCCGCAGCGCCCATCCAGCGGGCCGCCTGGGACTGCGCCCTGGTGACCGCCTGCTCCCACCACGCCCTGCGCTTCGTGGACAGGTGCCACAGACCTAGGTGTCGGGGTCTCGGGTGGAACGGAACCGACGTCACCCGCTGCGCCTGCGGAACCGATCTTCGGGCGCTCGCCGGAATGCAGGTCTCCTCCGACGAGGCAGAGGCGAGCGCCCGCGTGCTAGCGCTGGCCAAGGGCGAGGCGATCCCGTGGTTGCCCCCTGCCCTGTTGGCCGTCGGACCGGCCGACCTCCTGCGCCTGGTCATGGTCACCGGCATGTTCCTGACCGCTTGGCGCAAGGAAAGACGCATTGAGACCCTCGTCGCGTCCGGGCCGGACGCCGTGGCCCGCGTCGTCGGCGCTGGCCTTGCCGCGGTCGAGGCGTGGCCTGTTCCCCTTCACGGGTTCCTTGCGGCGACGCGGGCCGAGGAGGCCGCCCGCGCCGGACGCTTCGGCGCCACCAAGACCATGGGCGCCTACTACGGCTGGCTGGCCATGCTGGAGGCCGGGCCGTTCCGCGACGCCCTCGCCGAGGCGACCCGCCAATTCCTTGCCGCCGACCCCGTCCTGGGGCGCCGGATGCACCGCTCGCTGCTGTTGGGCGTGCAGGGTGACGGTGTCGCCTTGAAGGAGGTCGCACTCATGGTGGGCAGGTCCGTGGAGACGACCAAGCGCATGGCGGAGGCTGGCCTCCTACCCATGCCCGACGGCGGAGGACGCGGCCTACCGGCGGTGATCGGCCGCGCGAAGGTGGAAGAATTGGCGGCCGAACTGCGTGACGCGCTGACGCTGGACGAAGCCTCCGCCGCCCTGGGGGTGTCCAGGGCACGGGTGCGGCGGCTGGCGGAGGCAGGCGTTCTCGAGGCGGTCCATCGGGCCGCCGCCGACGGCTGGGGCCGCTGGGCGTTCCGGCGCGCCAGCATCGAAGGGCTGCCGGGGCGCATGGCGGCGGGCGCCCCGATCGACACCGGCCTCGAACGAGGGCTCGTCGACTTCGAGGTGGCGGCCGAGACTATGCGGCGGCGCGGCGTCGGGTTGGCCGACTTCGTGGGCATAGTGCTCTCGGGCAACCTGCCGGTGGCGGCCCTGGACCATGCCGCCGTTGGCCTCAAGCGCCTGCGGTTCGACCGGGCGGCCGTGCGCCGGGTGGCGGCGCCTCTCGAGCGGGGGCCGTTCAGCGCCTACGCCACCGCCGCGTTGCTCGGCCTCAAGCGTGAGGTGGTGGCGCACCTGATCCGGCGCGGCCTGCTCAAGACCGAGGGCGGCGCCGTCACGGCCGCCGAGCTCGACCGCTTCCGGGAGGTGTACGTGTCCGGCGCGGAGCTGGCTCGCGAGCGCGGCACGTCGCCCCGGAAGCTGGCGGCGGACCTGCAGGCGGTGGGGGTGCTGCCGGTGACCGGGCCGGGGGTGGACGGCGGGCGGCAGGCGTTTTTCAGGAGGGCGGATGCTGCCCAGAGAAAAGCATGAGGTCGGCACTATTAGAGGCTGCGCTTCTCCTGCTAATGGCGGCGACCGTTTGACCCTGAGGGTACTGTGGACATCGAGAACCGCCTCTTGCAGCTTGAGCAGGATGGATATTGCCAGCCCGCCGACAGGGAGCGGTGGCGCGAGTTGCTACATGCATTGCAAGGTTTCGTGGAGGCGTCCCGTGAACGGGAAGCCGCTCGGCGATCCGGAGCTGCCGAGGAAACCATGCGGTTGAGGCCGGGCTACGCACGCGGTGACGCTCGGCGTGACCACGATGCCGAGTTTGCTCAGGCGCTCCACCATGTGGGCCGACTCGCGCTGACGCTTCTGGTCGACCTGCCCCATGCGCGTGGCTGGTCGACCGCAGGAGCTGCCGCCGCGCGACATGTGCGCGAGCTCTGGCCTAGTGCCTCCCCGCCACAGCGCGCGGAACTGCGTGCCTCTGCCGAACGCGCCGGGCTGTCAGAAGGGCTCAAGGACATCCTAAAGCCGGACGGGATTTGACGACGTCCAAATGCACCCCGCGCGCTCCCACGGTGTGAATCGCGCGCTGGCGCAATGCCTATCCCAGATGTACTCCGGTGCTGAAAGGGACAGTTCAAGCCGGGCCCGAAGTTCGTCGGCGTCGATGACGCCAACATTCTGCCCTGCCGCAGCGACCCGAAGGACCGCAAGCAGGGGATCCAGTTCGATTCGTGGAGCATCGTGTTGCACCGCGAAGAGGGCAGCGGCTATCGCTACCTCGTCCAGCCACGAAGACATGTGCGTGACGCTGCATTCCAGTAGAGCGCGCTCATCGCTGGCAAGCCAACGAATGGGCATTGGGCACCCTGTTCTGGAAACATGCGCGGCAAGCCCCAGTGGGAGAAGCACTCCGGGCAGGAGGAACCAATCCTCCGGGACCCTGATGCCCTGCAAGAAAAGTGGTCGCTGCGATAGTGCCCTGCCGTCCTCAACTGACTTCACCGGCGGCTCTGCGAGCGACCCAAATGGTGATTGAACTTCGACGTCGTCCATCCATGCCTCCAGGGCTTCGCTCGATTATCAGCTAGACGTGCGGCAAATGGAGCCCTTGGCGGATGCGCGCAGGGCACCGAGCCTCCATCACAAGGATGGCGGACAACGTTACTGGCTGGCTATGACACCCAGCAGCAGCCCGGCCGTCTCCGCCAGGTAGGTCTCCGTCGCCGCCAGGAGCTCCAGGTGCTCGCCCTCGGCCAGCGCCCGCGACAAGCCCAGCTGCACGATGAAGACGGCGAACTCGCGCTCGGCGCTGCGGAGCCTGCCCTCCAGCTTCCGCAGGGTGGCCACGTCGCCCCGCTCGAACCGGCTTGGGTCCGCGCGTGCCAAGCGCTTACCCTCGCGCGACTGCAGGTGGCGGAACAGCGCCTCGGCGTCGTCCCGCCAGCGGACACACTTCTGCGCCTGGCCGCAGACCACGTAGAGGTCGTCCTATCAGTCCGGTGCAGACGCAGCCGAGGACCTGCAGGCCCTGCCCTCCATGCACAGACGGGCTCCCAGCGGGGCAAGCCGCGGCATTCTCGATGAGCGCCCTCGCGCTGGTGCACTCTGTTTGGCGTCGGTCGCGGTGGGACACAGGGAGCGCAGGATGACAGCCGGAACGCACGTCGAACCCGGAGGCTTGAGCAACCACCACAAGGACTGGGAGGAGGCGCACATCGACGCCCTCGCTCGCACGGTTGCGATGCGCCACGTCCCCCTTGCGCGTATCCTTGCGTCCGACCCGGTGACGTTGGGTCAGGCAGCTCATGACGCGAGCGCTCGAGCCGCTATGGCAACGGCTCTTGCTTGGCTGCCAGGCGCGGAGGCGCACGAGGCTGAGCATGGCGCGCTCTCCCTGCTCGATCGCGTCCACCAGGATTGGCTGATGCTTTGCCGGGTGAGGAAGTCCGCACGCGAGGCCATGGCTACGGGCTGCGACGGCTCCCCGGCCCCGACGCAGGTTTTTTCGGACCCTCAGCAGTACCCGTCGTCGCAAGGTTGAGTGCCGCCAGCAAGGCGGCGCCAAGTTCGTCCTCTTCGGAGAACCAGCCGCCTTCACCCACAGCAACGCCATTCAGCCGAACCTCGTACCCGACGAAGGCCTCGAACTCATCTCGCACCTCGACAACTGAAGCCTTTCAATGAACCCCGTCGCGGGTACGTTTGCGAACGCTGGTGGATGCCATGCTTCTCGCGCCAACGGTTTCCCGATTCTCGGCGGTTCCTGTAGGATGATTCACGCTCGTGTTGTGTCGGCGCCTGTCCGTTGACGGTTCAGGGCGTGCGCACCCCGCAGTGAATGAATCGGCGCATCACGACGCCTGCGGACGGGCCGAGCCATCAGGATAGCTCGCTCGCTGCCCTTCCCTCGAAGATGGCCAGCGCGGCCTCGCCTGCGTTTGTGCCAGACAGGGCCCGGGCCTCCAAGGCCATGAACTCCGGTGTTGGGCCAACTGCCTTTTGGCAGCCCTCGTACAGTGACACCAGCCGATCGATGTAGCGGTCGGCGGCCGACCGCTGCGCCTGGGACAGTCCGTCGGGCAGGTACATGGCGAGCATGGTCCGCAAGTCGGCGCCGCTGTCTATGCTCAGCAGCCGCACATGCTCGGAGGTCATCATCTCGCCCATGTTTCGAGGAACCAGTCCTTCATGGTACGGCAGGGAGGAGATTACTTGCTGAAAGTTCGCGCAGAGGCGGAACCCGATGCCACGAACAAGTGGCTGGCGCACATCGGCGAGGTCGGTTTGGGACAGCTTCAGGCGCCCCAGCAACTCGTCGAAATCCTTGGTGAGCTTGTCCCCGCTCCCCTGCACGCCTCCGAATGCCATCGTTGAGATGCCCGTGCTCGCGTAGCCTGCCTTGGCGACCAGCAGGCTCAGCGACCTGAGCTGCTCGATGAGCTCGTCAGCCCGTTCCAGGCGGTCCTGAAGCTGGGCTTCGACACTGAATGCCTTGAAGGATTTGAAGCGCGGCAGCTGGTGGACGACCGCCATGGCCAGGAAGAGCCCACCCATCGTGACGGCGGCGGTCACCTTGTCGACGAGGGCGAGGTAGATGGCGAGGGCTGCCACGACGGCGGAGAGCAACCCGATGGCGTTCGAGTAGGTGAACTTGCTGAGCACAGGCACTCCGACCCGGTGGCGGCCGATGCAACCTACCGTGGCGTCATCGTGGGGGGAAGCACCACCGTCGAACTCACTCCGGAGGCCGTATGTCAAGAATGGCGGGAGCCTCGCGATGTAGGATAAGTCGAACAAGCGATCGGCCCGGGCTCGCTGCCTTGGCGGCATCGGCGAGACCGCCGAAGCCGGGATGGTCCTTGGGGAGCCAGTACCTGAGCTGACGACTGTCGACCTGAATGCCAAGGCCCGGCAGGCTCTGCCACGAGGGATGCTCAACATCCTGCATGACCCATATCAGGCTGGTCACGACCTCTGATGGTGCGTCAGGCACCGACAGCGAGGCGTAAGGCGGGAATCGCCTCCGGTCAGTCCAAGTAGGTTGCCCCATCGCCCTCGCCTCTCGCAGGTACCCGCACGGTCAGCGCAGGAAGCTCGCCGTCGAAGTGCCCAGCGAGTGTCCGCCTCAGATCATCGTCCCCAATCCTCGATGAAAAGGCAAACGTCTTGGGATCGATGTCCGTCACCTCGGTCGGAGTTAACATCCAGCGCCCATTCGGTGCGCCCAACACCCATAGCCACCTTCCTACCGTACATGGTCCATCCAGCAGGGCGGGGTCGATGACTTGAGCCACCAGGCGGCCATTGCTCGCAAACAGACATGCAGGAGCCACATGGAACCCCCAGTCAACGCCCCAAGAAAATCCCTCCTCCGAAAGCGCCTGGCGAGATGGCGTGAGTGGGAAGTTCTCCACGGTCCGCAAGCCCGTCTCGGTCTGCATGTTAACCACGTGAGGAAAGCACCATATCTTCATCGTGGTGACGCCGCTCGGCGTGAACCAGCGGGTCGCGGCCTCAGCCCTGAATTCGCACCCACCGGAAAGGCGGTCCCAGTTTATGCATGATGCGCCCAGCGCCCGATCGTAGAAGCGCTGAACCTCCTTCTGCGGACCCCCTCCAGCACGCTCCGAAGGTGCATCTACTCTAGTCCGATTCCACCAAGACATAATCGGTCACCCGCCCAAACCCGGGAGCCCAGTATCCGGCTCCAACAGCGCTTGGAAGGCGCATCTTGCAATTCCGTGGCCCGAGTGGCAGCCACGCGTCAGATTCTTCGCCGTGGGTCTCCAGCCGCCGCAACTGCGCCAGCGCCGAGATCGCGAGCATGGTCACGGTCTTCCCGGTACCGGTCGGCATGACCACGGTCGCCGGACCACCGGCACCCCGCCAGTGAGCCAGCGCCGCGTACCGGTGGATGGATTTTCGGGCGATCTGTTCGTCCACGTCATACTGGCGGGGCAGCGGCAGCCTGTCGCCAATCTTCAGCTCAGCCATCGACAGCCCCGCGTGCGACCGCGCCAGGATGGGCCGCCAGCAGCCGAAATGATGCCCAAGCTTATCCTTGTTTTCCACTTGGAATTGCGTCGCCTACGGCGCTCGGTTGGCTGGGTGGGGTGACTTCGGGTGCGTGGCGGCAGGATTAGGGAAAACTGCTCGCCCTCACCTGCCGATCGACTGCAGGTGTGCTGTCCTTGTAGTGTCCGCGCCCATGCCGCTTCCGCCACAGCCGCGCCTGCCGCCAGAGGATCTGCCGCCAGAGGATAGGCCACGTTCCCACAGCCTCGGCCTCATGCCAGCCGCGGACGAGAGCCTTCAGAGCTACGTCTTTCGACTCGCTCGGCGGCGGCGGACGGAGACGCCGAACGTCCTGAGCAAGCGATTGGGGTTCACGGGCCTCGCCTCGCGGGCATCGCGCGAATCGGTCGAGAGGCTTGCTGCGGAGGCCGGAATTCCTCTCGAGTCCTTGCTGCCTCTTTGGCGTGGCAATCCGCACGCACCCCTCGTCTTGTTCTGGGGGCATTCGCTCCCTGGCAGCGCCCTGGACTTCCAGGTGAATACGGGTCGTAAGGTCTGCCCCGAGTGCTTGGCCGAGCATGGGCGGCACCTTGCGGTCTGGGATCTATCGTTCGTCTCGGCTTGCCCCATCCACCGCAAGGTCCTCGTGGACACATGCCTCGCGTGCAGGGACCCGATCACGTGGAAAGGCAACGATGTGGCTTGGTGCGGCTGCAAGGAAGGCGGCGACCTGAGGAGGATCCCGGCGGCGCCGGTCACACCTCAGCAGGCGGACGCCACCGCCTGCGTCCAAGGATTGCTTGGGGATCCTCGGTTCCCAGAGGAGGCGGCGGGTGTCCGGGCCCTGCGACCCTTCCGGAACATGGCGCCCGCCCCCATCATCGAGTTCCTAGTCCGCCTTGGGCTCGACGCGGCGTCACCGCGTCCGCGGCGCTATTTCTTTGGCTTCGAGAACATGGGCGACGTCGACGTGCCGCCGCACGAGGCGCTGGCCCGCTCCCTGGAGGCGGCCCGGGACTGGCCCGCCGGGTTCTACGCCGAACTCGACCATATGCGGCGGCGCCATGTCACGGACGTCCGGACGGCGACCCAGAAGGTGACCGAGGGCATCGTGCGCTGGGCGACCCCGCTGCCCAACGGCAGCGGGAAGGAGGTCGTGCGGGCGGTGGCGGAGTGGAGGCGGGCGGCCCGGTTGCTGCCGGGCTATGTGCCGCAGGGGAGCTAGCGCGGCTGCGGGGCTATGCCCCCGACCCTGTGGCGTGCGCCCCCCCCAAAGCGGCTTTCGGTTTGTCGCGATGGCCGTCGGACTTGGCCCACAGGCGGGAGCTTCGGCTCCAGATTGCCGCGTTCCTACCGCGCCGGGCACCACAGTTCGCTGCGCGTCAAAGGCTGCAAAGGACTTAGCGGCGACGAGCAGGTAACGCCCTGACATCACTGGCGGATTTTCCGGTCTCGGGATTGGCGCACTTGGCAGATCCGAGTCTGAATAAAGCCGTGCGCCTGTCCGTGGAACCAGCAGAGGCAGAAGCCGCAGATCAAACGGTTACGGCAGGCGCAGTCTGTCTATGTGCGCGCCGTTACATGACCCCGGCCGCGGGGCGGGCCGGCGGCCCGCCCTATGCCGGGCCGAGCGCCAGCGCGCCCGGCAGCGCCGTCCCCCGCAGCACCAGCGCCCGCAGCGCCGCCGCCGCGTCCTGTCCCAGCACCGGCTCCGCCAGGTCGCTGAACTTGGCGTCCAGCTCCGCGTCGGTGAGCGGATCCTCCGGGTCGCCCTTGCGGGTCGGCTGCTCGTGCTCGAACACCCGGCCATCCCGCAGCTCCAGCCGCAGCCGGGCAGCGCGGCGCCGTGGATAGGCCTCGGCGAGGTCCGGCGCCAGGCTGACGGAGACCTTCGGCATGAAGGCGTGCAGCACCGGGTCGCGCAGCCGCTCCGGCGTGAAGGCGCCGAGGCGGACGGCGCCATGGTGCAGCAGGGCGGCGACGCAGTATTGCAGGCTGAACCGCGCCTCCTGCCCGGTGCGCGCGGCGGGCCGGTCGCACAGCTCCGCCGTGGCCCGGTAGCCCGCGACATGCAGGCGCGACACCTCCTCCGGCCGGAAGGGGTGGCGGGCGCGCAGCGCCAGCACCCCATCCAGCGCCGGGAAGATGTGGCCGCAGCAGCCATGGTTCTTGAACGTCATCTCGCCGATGACGAAGCGCGTGCCGAGGCCGTCCAGCGCCAGGTCCCAGCACCCGGTCGAATCGCTGGTGGCGGCGGCGAAGCCGGCCGGGCCGTGCAGCACGTCGGGCGCGCCGGGCACGCCGGCC
>NZ_GG770777.1:677594-684174 GCF_000164635.1 Pseudoroseomonas cervicalis ATCC 49957
CCGCGCGCGCCGCCAGCACCCCGGCCTCGGCGGCGTGGCCCGCATGCATCGGCTTGCTCATGCCGCTGCCGCGGAAGGCCTGCTGCAACCCGCCGGCCATGGTGGCCGCCAGGGCGATGGCATGGCCGATTTGCTCGGCCTCGCAGCCCAGCAGCAGGGCGGCGGCCACGGCGGCGGCGATGGTGCCCACCGTCGCGGTGGTGTGCCACATCCGGTAGTGGCTGGGCTGCACCGCCAGGGCGACACGGCCGCCGACCTCGTAGCCCGCCGCCATGGCGCGCAGCAGCGCGTCCATGCCGGCGCCGCGCGCCTGCGCCACCGCCAGGGCGGCGGCGATGGTCGGGCTGCCCGGGTGCAGCCCGGAATCGCGGTGGATGTCGTCGAACTCGACCGTGTGGCTGGCGATGCCGTTCAGCAGCGCGGCGTGGCGGGCGGAACCGCGCTGGCCGTCCACGTAGCAGAGGGCGTTGCCCTGCCCGCGCTCCTCCGCCAGGGCCGCCGCCAGCAGGGTGGCGGGGGGCTGCCGCGCGCCGGGCAGGGTGGCGGCGAACCAGTCGAGCAGCGCCCGCCGCGCATGGTGCTCCAGCCCGTCCGGCCAGGGGGTATGGCGCCAGCCGGCCGCGTGGGCGGCCAGCACGGGCAGCGGGCCGGGGCTCACCGCAGCACCGCCAGCCCGTCCGCCGCGCGGGCGCCCTGCCCTTCCGGCAGCACGAAGAGCGGGTTGATCTCGGCTTCCAGCAGGCGCTCGCCCGCCGCCCCGGCCATGGCGGCGAAGGCCATCACCGCGTCCACCAGCGCCGGGATGTCCGCCGCCGGGGCGCCGCGATAGCCGCGCAGCAGGCGGGCGGCCTTCAGCTCCCCGACCATCGCCTCGGCATCGGCGCGGGCGATGGGCAGCAGGCGCAGGGTGGTGTCCTGGAACAGCTCCGCCGCGACCCCGCCGGAGCCGAGCAGGATCACCGGCCCCAGCTGCGGGTCGCGGTGGAAGCCCAGGATCATCTCGACGCCACCGCGGATGCGCTCCTGCACCAGGAAGCCCTCCGGCGCGGGCGCCCCGGCCGCCGCCAGCCGCCGCAGCATGGTGGCGCAGGCTTCCGGCACCGCCTCCGCCGCCAGGCCGACGCGCACGCCGCCCAGGTCGCTCTTGTGGGCGATGGCGCGGGACAGCAGCTTCAGCACCACCTCGCCGCCCAGCGCCCGGGCGGCGGCCAGGGCGCCATCGGCGTCGGCCGCCACGTATTCCCGTGTCACCGGCACGCCGAAGCGGGCGAAGAGCGCCTTGCTCTCGGCCTCGTTGAGGTTGCCGGCGGGCAGCCCGGCCAGCACCGACGGGTCCGCCGCCACCGGCTGCGGCGGCGGCGCCAGCGCCGGGCGGTGCAGGGCGCGCAGCACGCTGGCGCAGCTTTCCGGCGTGGCGAAGGCCGGGATGCCCTGGCTGTTCAGCAGCCGCAGCAGATGCGGGGCGTGCGGGCTGACATAGGCCAGCACCGGCTTGTCGCTGCGCGCCTGGCATTCGACGATGGCGCCGGCCACGATGTCCGGCGTCGCCAGGGCGGAGGAGCCGATCACCACCACCGCCGCGTCATAGCCGGGGCTGTCCAGCAGCGCGTCGATGGCGCCGCGGAACAGGTCGGGCCGCAGCCCGGCCAGCGTCACATCGACCGGGTTGCGGCCGATGGCGGCGGGGTCCTCGCCGAGCAGGGTGGCGAGGCGCTGCGTCGTCGGCGCATCCGGCGCCGGCACCGCGATGCCGGCCAGGCCGCAATTGTCGGCCAGCAGCGTGCCGGCGCCGCCCGTGGAGGTCAGGATGGCGACGCGATCGCCCCGCATGCGGCGCCCGCTGGCCAGGGCGGCGGGGATGTCGAGCAGGTCGGTGAAGCTCTCGGCGCGGATGACGCCGTGCTGCCGGAACAGCGCGTCATAGACGCGGTCCGCCCCGGCCAGCGCGCCGGTGTGCGAGGTCGCGGCCTGCGCGCCCGATTCGGAGCGGCCGACCTTGTAGACCACGATGGGCTTGCCCAGCGCCGCCGCCCGCCGCGCCGCCTGCTTGAACAATTCTGGCCGCCGCAGCCCCTCCATGTAGACGGCGATGACGTCGGTGGCCTCGTCCTCGACGAGGTGCGCGATCATCTCGCTGCTGTCGATATCGGCCTCGTTGCCGGTGGAGACCAGCTTGGCGAAGCCGATGCCGCGATCGGCGGCGCGCGACAGCAGCGAGCCCAGGATGCCGCCGCTCTGCGAGACGACGGAGATGCGGCCGGCGGCGAGGTCGCCGACCTCCAGCGCGCCGGTGGCCGAGAGCATCATGCGGTCGGTCAGGTTGACCAGGCCGATGGTGTTGGGGCCGAGCAGCCGCATCGGACCCGCCGCGTCCTTCAGCGCCTGCTGGCGGCGCGCGCCGTCCTCGTTCGCCTCGCCATAGCCGCTGGCCAGCACGATGGCGGCCTGGCAGCCGCGCGCCGCGAGGTCGCGCACCGCCGCCTCCGCCCGCTCCGGCCCCAGCAGCACGATGGCGGCGTCCGGCGCGCCGGGCAGTGCTGCGATTTCGGCGTAGCAGGGCAGGCCGGCGATGCTGTCGGCGCGCGGGTTCACCGGCCAGATGTCACCGGAAAAACCGTATTTCTGCAGGTAGCCGACCGGGCGGCCGGTCATCTTGGCGGCATCGGCGGAGGCGCCGATCACCGCGACGCTGCGCGGCCGCAGCAGGGCGCGGAGGGCGCTCATGCCGCGTCCCCCTTCGCCCGGTCGGCGCGGCGCTGGGCCACGCCGTCGAGGAAGGCGGCGACCGCCTCCTGGTGCTCGCGCGAGCTGTAGCAGATGGCCTGCGCCTGGCTGCCCATGGCGAAGACCTGCTCGACGGAGAGTTCGAAGCTCTGGTCGAGGATGGTCTTGCTCAGCGCCAGCGCGGCGGGGGCGCCGTGGCTCAGCTCGGCGGCCCAGGCGCGGGCATCCTCCAGCAGCGTCCCGGCCGCCGTCACGCGGTCGATCAGGCCGATGCGCAGCGCCTCCTCCGGCGCCACGGTGCGGCCGGAGAAGATCAGCTCCTTGGCACGCGACAGGCCGACGCGGCGCGGCAGGAAATACATGCCGCCGCCATCCGGGATCAGCCCGCGCAGGATGTAGCTCATGGCGAAGCGCGCCGTGTCGGCGGCGATGATGAAGTCGCAGCACAGCGCGACATCGCAGCCGAGGCCGGTCGCCGCGCCATTGACGGCGGCGATGGTGGGCTTCGGCAGGGCGTGCAGCATGGAGACGGCGTGATGCGTGCGCTGCTGCCGGCGCCAGCCATTCAGCGCCACCTCGCCCGGCGGCACGGCGAGCCGCGCCTGCATCGACTTCACATCGCCCCCGGCGCAGAAGCCTTGTCCGGCGCCGGTGACCACCAGCGCCTTGATGCTGTCGGTGCGCGCCACATGGTCCAGCGCCGCCATGAGATCCGCGCGCATGGCGTCGTCGATGGCGTTGCGCGCGGCCGGGCGGTTCAGGGTGAGCACCGCGACGGGGCCATCGGCCTGCAGCAGGATGGCGTCGGATGCGGCGGAGTTCGGGGTCATGGAGGTGGTCCTCGTCAGGCTCGGGCGGCGTCGTTCAGCGGCAGCGGCAGGGCCGCGCCCGCGTTCCAGGCCCGCAGGCAGGCCACCACGCCGTTGAAATACTGTTGAAAATTCTGCCGCGTGACGTAGCCGAGATGCGGCGTCAGGAGGGTGTTCGGCGCCTGCAGGATCGGGTCGCCGGGCGGCAGCGGCTCGGGCTCGTGCGTGTCGATGGCGGCGCCGCCGAGCTGCCCGCTGCGCAGCGCCGCGATCAGCGCCGCCTGGTCCACCAGCGGGCCGCGCGCGGTGTTCACCAGCAGCGCGCCAGGGCGCATCAGCCCCAGCTCCGCCGCGCCGACGATGCCGCGCGTGGCGGGGCCGAGGCCGAGATGCAGCGTCAGGATATCCGCCTGACGGAACAGCTCCGCCTTGCCGACCAGCTCGGCGCCGGCGGCCGCGGCGGTGGCCTCGGTCATGTTCGGGCTCCAGGCCAGCAGCCGCATGCCGAAGGCGCGGCCGATGGCGGCGACCCCGGCGCCGATGCGCCCCAGCCCGGCGACCGACAGGGTGGCGCCCTCCAGCCCCAGCCCGGCGCCCTGCTGCCAGCCGCCCTGGCGCAGCCGCCGCTCCTGCTCCGGGATGCCGCGGGCGAGCGCCAGGATCAGCCCCCAGGTCAGCTCCACCGTGGGCGAAGCCAGGGAGGGCGTGCCGCAGACGGCGATGCCGGCGGCGTCGCAGGCCCCGAGGTCCAGCACCCGGTTGCGCATCCCGGTGGTCACCACCAGCCGCAACCCGGGCAGGCGCCGCGCCAGATCGGCGGGAAAGGCGCTGCGCTCGCGGATCAGCACCACGGCATCGGCCGCCTCGGCGGTGATCCGCGCGACGAGCTGCGCCGCATCGAGCTTGTCGTGCAGGAAGGCCACCGGCAGGCCCGACCAGTCGGCGGCGCCCGGCGCGGCCGCGCCGAAATCGTCCAGCACCAGGATGCGGCGCAGCGGGTCGCGGCGCATCACTCGGCCCGGATGTTGGCGCGGGTGACGACATCCTGCCAGCGCCGGCGATCCGCCTCGATGAAGCGGCCATAATCGGCCGGGGTCGGGCTGGTCTCGATCTCGACGCCCTCGGCGGCCAGGCGCTGGCGCGCCGCCGGGTCGGCCAGGGTGGCGTTCAGCGCGGCGTGCAGCGCCGCCACGCGCTCCTCCGGCATGCCGCCGGGGCCGAGCAGCCCGTACCAGGTCGAGGACAGGATGCGGGGGAAGCCCTGCTCGGCGGTGGTCGGCAGCTCGGGCAGGAAGTCGAGGCGGCGCGGGGCGGCCACCGCCAGGGCGCGCAGCCCGCCCGAGGCGATGTGCGGCCGCAGCGGCGCCGCGGCATTGGTCAGGATCTGCACCCGCCCGGCCAGCACGTCGGTGATGGCCGGGCCGGTGCCGCGATAAGGGATGTGCTCCATCTCGGCGCCGAATTCGAGCGCGAGCAGCGCCCCCAGCACATGGCCCGTGGTGCCGACCCCGGGGCTCGCATAGGAGAGCGGCGGGTTGGCGCGGCGGGCGAGGTCGCGCAGCTCGCCCATGCTGCGGGCCGCGATCCCCGGATTGACCGTGATGACGTTCGGCGCGTTGCCGATGAAGCCGATCGGCGCGAAGTCGCGCATGATGTCGTAGGAGACCTTCGGCTGCACCAGGCTGCTGATCAGGAAGCTGCCGCTGCCGCCCAGCAGCAGCGTGTGGCCATCCTTGGGCGACTGGGCGACGGCCTCGTTGCCGAGCACGCCGCCGGCGCCGCCCCGGTTCTCCACCACGAAGGTCTGGCCGAGGCGGGCGCCCATCCCCTCGGCGACGACGCGGCCAACGATGTCGTTGCTGCCGCCCGCCGCGAAGGGGATGACCAGGCGGATCGGCCGGTCGGGATAGCGCCCCTGGGCCTGGACGGCAGGGGCGCGCAGCCCGGCCAGGGCCGGCAGCAGCAGCAGGGCGGTGCGGCGTTTCATGGGCAGATCTCCTCCGGGGGGCTTGCCCGTGCGGCCATGCCGCCGGGCGCCTTGTTGCCGGCAGTCTCGGCCCGTCGCGGCACCCCGAAAAAGTCCCAGAATTCCTTGCCGCACCCCAAGCTGATGTTAGGGTGGCGGGATGTCCCGTGCCCCCCTGCCCTTCCAGAGCCTGTGGGCGTTCCGCATCGTGGCGGAGACCGGCAGCCTGACCGCCGCGGCGGCCGCGCTGGGCGTGACGCAGCCGGCGGTCAGCAAGCGGCTGCGCGACCTGGAGCTGAGCCTGGGCTGCCCGCTGGTGCGGCGCGGTGTCAACGCCATCGGCCTGACCAAGGCGGGGCTGCGCTTCGCGGAGGAATTGCAGGCGGGCTTCGCGCAGATCCAGGCGGCGGTGGACCAGTTGCAGGCGCGGCCGGCGCCGCTGCGCATCCGCGCCTACACCACCTGGGCGCTGCGCTGGCTGATCCCGCGCCTGCCGCGCTTCCACGCGGCGCATCCCGGCATCGATGTGGAGGTCTCCACCTCCACCGCCATCGTCGACCTGGCGCGCGAGGGGGTGGACGCGGCGATCCGCACGGTGCCGGCGGGGACGGCGCCACCGCTCGGCGGGCGGCGGCTGCAATCGGTCGTCATCTCGCCCTTCGCCGCGCCGTCGCTGCTGCGCGGCGGGGCGGAGCCGTGGCCGGCCGCGGCCCGGCTGCTGGGCAGCAAGGTCCGCGCCGGGGACTGGGACCTCTGGCTGCGGCAATCGGGCCTGGCGGCCGCGCAGCCGCCGCTGCTGTTCGAGAGCACGACGCTGGCGATCCAGGCGGCCATGGAGGGGCTGGGCATCGTCATCTGCTCCCCCTCCTTCGTGCGGGAGGAGGTGGAGAGCGGCCGGCTCCTGGCCCTGTCGGAGACCGCCATCGACACCGGCGACCGCTACTGGCTGTTCCTGCCCAGAGGCCGTGTCGGCGAGGCGCTCGGCACCTTCGCGGAGTGGCTGGTGGAAGAGGCGGAGAGCGGGCCGGACAGGCCCGGCCGGCCCCCGCCGCGCGGCTGACGCGGCGGCCCCCGGGGCGGG
>NZ_GG770777.1:684521-706969 GCF_000164635.1 Pseudoroseomonas cervicalis ATCC 49957
GGCCCGGCGTCCGGGCGGCGGCCCCCTGCACGCAAGCCCTTGTCATGCGCGCGCCCCCGGCCCCGCTGCCAGAGTCGCCTGCGATGCGGAGGAGTGGAAGGGGCGGCCGCGCCGGCCGGCTACAGCCAGTCCGGCGCCGGCATGCGGCGATAGGCCTCGCGCAGCGCGCTGGACCAGTCCTCCCGCAGGGTGCGGAAATACGGGTCCTCCTCGGTGATGCGGCGCTGCAGCCGGATCTGCTGCGTGCCCGCCTCATAGACCAGCAGGTCGAGCGGCAGGCCGACGGTGAGGTTGGAGCGCAGCGTGCTGTCCATGCTGACGAGCGTCAGCTTCACCCCGTCCTCCAGCCCGGTCTGGTGGGTCAGGGCGCGGTCGAGGATCGGCTTGCCGTATTTGTGCTCGCCGATCTGCAGGAAGGGGGTGTCGGGCGTCGCCTCGATGAAGTTGCCGGCGGCGTAGACGAGGTAGAGGCGCACCGGCCCGCCGGCGATCTGCCCGCCCAGCATGATGGAGACGTCGAAGCCCACCCCTTGGGCCTTCAGCATCGCGCCATCCATCTCGTAGACGGCGCGGATGGCGGCACCCACCAGCTGCGCGGCGCGGAACATGCTGGGCACGGTGAGCAGCGTGTGCCGCTCGCCCTCCAGCATCAGCCCCTCGGCCAGGCGGTTCCACACCGCCTGGGTGATGGCGAGGTTGCCGGCGGCGAGCATGCAGAGCATGCGCTCCCCCGGCACGGTCGCCGTGTACATCTTCGAGAAGATCGAGATGTTGTCGACGCCCGCATTGGTGCGGGTGTCGGAGAGCATGACCAGCCCCTGCTCCAGCCACAGCCCGACGCAATAGGTCATGTCTGGCGGCCGTTCAGGTAGGCCCGGCCGATCTCGCGCCCCAGCAGCACGTTCTGGTCGATGATGCCGGTGAGGAAGCCGTGCAGCCCGCCCTCCAGGATGGCATCGACCCGGCCATAGCGCAGCCGGGCGTGCAGCGCGCCGGCCAGGCGGTGGCCCTCGCCACGCGCGCCGTCATTGGCCTCGGCGATCTGCTCCAGCGTCTGCTCGACGCGGCGGTAGCAGGCGAGCAGCGAGCGCGGCAGCTCGGGCCGCAGGATCAGCAGCTCCGCCACATGCGCGGGGCTCAGCCGCGCGTGATAGACGTGCTGGTAGGCCCGCAGCGCCGAGACCGAGCGCAGCACCGCCTGCCATTGCGCGTAATTCGCCGCGTCCTCCGTGGCGTCCGCGGCGAAGGCGGCGTGGCGGACGTCAAGCAGCCGCGCGGTGTTGTCGGCGCGCTCCAGCATGGTGCCGAGATGGCAGAAGCGCCAGGCATCGTCGCGCAGCATGGTGTCGGCGGCGGCGCCGTTGAACAGCAGGGTGCGGCTGCGCACCCAGTCGAGGAAGCCGGGCAGCCGGTCGCCCTTGATGGCGCTGGAATCGAGGCGGCGGAACTCGATCCAGGTGTCGTTGATCGCCTCCCACATGTCGACGGTCAGCGCGGTGCGCACGGTGCGGGCGTTGCGCCGCGCCGCCTCGACGCAGGCGGCGATGCCGGAGGGGTTCTCGGGGTCCAGCGCCAGCCAGGCCACGGCGGCGTCCTGCGAATGCACCGGATGGCGCTCGCGGAAGCTGGGCTCGCAGCCGGTGGCGATCATCAGGGCGCGCCATTCCTCGTCGGCGGCGCTGAGCGGATTGGCCAGCAGCGCCATGCGCAGCGTGGCGGCCAGGCCGCGCGCGACATTGCCGGCGCGCTCGGAGTAGCGGCCGAGCCAGAACAGGCAGTCGGCGGTCCGGGACAGCATTCTCTCAGGTCTCCCCGGCGGTGGCGTCGTTGGCGTGGGCGGGCGTGGCGCCCTGGCCCTGGCTTTGCCCGGCGCCATTGTCCTGGGACTGGGACTGCGTTTGGCGGGTGCAGGGCGCGTCCAGCACCCAGGTGTCCTTGGTGCCGCCGCCCTGGCTGGAATTGACCACCAGCGAGCCCTCGCGCAGCGCGACGCGGGTCAGCCCGCCCGGCACCATGCGCACGCTGCGGCCGAACAGCACGAAGGGGCGAAGATCGACATGGCGCGGTGCGATGCCACCGTCGCCCAGCGTCGGCACGGTGGAGAGCGCCAGAGTCGGCTGCGCGATGTAGTCGCCCGGCCGCGCGGTGATGCGTGCCGCGAAATCGGCGCGCTGCTCCTCCGTCGCGTGCGGGCCGACCAGCATGCCGTAGCCGCCGGAGCCGCGCGCCAGCTTCACCACCAGCTTGTCGAGATTGGCCAGCACATAGTCGCGGTCCGCCTCGCGCTCGCACATGAAGGTGGGCACGTTGGAGAGGATCGGCTCCTCGCCGAGGTAGAAGCGCACCATCTCGGGCACGAAGGGGTAGATCGCCTTGTCATCGGCGATGCCGGCGCCCGGCGCGTTGGCCAGCGCCACATTGCCGGCCTTGTAGGCCGCCATCAGCCCGGGCACGCCGAGCGCGCTGTCGGGGCGGAAGGCCTCGGGGTCGAGGAAATCATCGTCGATGCGGCGATAGATGACGTCGACGCGCTGCGCGCCGGCGGTGGTGCGCATATAGACCACCTGGTCGCGCACGAAGAGGTCGGCGCCTTCCACCAGCTCGACGCCCATCTCGTCGGCCAGGAAGGAGTGCTCGTAATAGGCGCTGTTGTAGGGGCCGGGGGTCAGCACCACCACCTTGGGCTCCGGCCCGCTGCCGGCGGGGGCGATGCTCTTCAGCGTCTCCAGCAGCTCCTCCGGATAGTGGCTGACGGGGGCGATGCGGTGCCGGGTGAACAGCTCCGGGAAGAGGCGCAGCATCGCCTCGCGGTTCTCCAGCATGTAGGAGACGCCCGAGGGCGTGCGGCAATTGTCCTCCAGCACGTAGAATTCGTCCGGCCCGGTGCGCACCAGGTCGATGCCGGAGATCACCGTGTAGACCCCGCCCGGCGGGGTGAAGCCTTCCATCTGCTTCAGGTAGCCCTCATTCTCCAGCACCAGCTCGGCCGGGACGCGGCCGGCCTTGATGATCTCCTTCGGGCCGTAGACATCGGCCAGGAAGGCGTTCAGCGCGCGCACCCGCTGCTCCAGCCCCTGGGACAGCCTTTCCCATTCCTCGCGCGAGAGGATGCGGGGGATGACGTCGAAGGGGATCAGCCGCTCGGGGTCGCCGCCCTCGGTGTAGACGGCGAAGGTGACGCCGATGCGGCGGAACAGCACCTCGGCCTCGCGGCGCTTCTGGTCCAGGGCGTCCTGGCCCGTGGCGTCCAGGAAGCGGGCCATCTCGGCATAGGGCGGTCGGATGCCGCCATCGGCGTGCATCTCGTCGAAGGCGGAGGCAGGGCGTTCGGCCACGTTGTTCCGGCGTCCTCAAGAATTGCGCTTCGTGCCGGCCGGCGCGGTGGGTCCTGGTCCCGCAAGCGCCGGGCCGGACCGGCACAGGCTCAGTTGAGCAAGCGGAACGGCGCCGGCGCAAGCCGGGTTTCCACCGCATCGCGCGGCGCCGGGCCGGCCGGGCGGGGCTTCTGCCCAAGCCGGCGGCATGGCTGCCCGTCCGCCGGGCGATCCCGGCCCCATCCTCCGCCTGGCCTGGCCCGATCGCGCTTGACCCCGGCGCGGCGCGCGGCGGAGGCTCAGGCCCACCCCGCCAGGGAGCGACCGGATGCGACGCCGCCCTCTCCTCGCCTTGCCCGCCCTGCTGCTGCCCCCGCCCCGCCCCCCGCCCGTGCCCAGCCGGCGGCGGCGGGCGCGCCGGTGGATGTGGCGCTGGTGCTGGCCATCGATGCCTCGGGCAGCATCGGCGAGCCGGAGTTCCGCCTGCAGCGCGAGGGCTGCGCCGAGGCGGTGACCCACCCCGCCGTGCTGGCGGCGATCCGGGGCGGGCCGCTCGGCCGGGTGGCCATCGCCATGGTCGAGTGGGGCGCGCCGGGGGGGGCGGAGACGGTGCTGGGCTGGCACGCCGTCTCGGGCGCCGAGTCGGCTGCCACCCTGGCCGCGGGGCTGCTGGCGGCCCCGCGCTCGCGCCAGAGCTGGAACGCCATCGGCGATGCCATCGACCACGCGGCGGCGCTGCTGGCCGCCTGCCCGCACGAGGCGACCCGGCGGGTGATCGACCTGTCGGGCGACGGGCCGGACATGCGCGGGCTGCGCCCGGCCGCGCAGGCGCGTGACGCGGCGGTGGATTCCGGCATTACGATCAATGCCCTGGCCATCCTGACCGGCCGGCCGGGGCTGGTGGAGCATTACCGGGATGCGGTCACCGGCGGCCCCGGGGCCTTCGTGCAACCGGCTGAGGGGCGGGAGGATTTCGCCCGCGCGCTGCGCGCCAAGCTGGTGCGCGAGATCGCTTAGGCAAGGGTTTCATCAACTCATCTTTATATGAGCATGAACCAATAAGTTGCGTCGCCCGGCTGGTTTTGCTTTGCGCCCCCGGTTCCCTGTGGTAGCGGATTTGTCATGACGTCCGCGATCCGCCGGCTGGTGCCCCCGCACCGGCCCCGCTCCGCGGCGTTCCCGGGCCTTTCCTTGGCCCGGAGCGCCTTCTCGCCTCGCCAAAGAGGCACCACGCAGCGCCCCCACAAGGGACCACCAAGAGGGTGGCGGGGGTTTCTCCTGGGGGCCGTGCTGCTTGCGGTCCCTGTCCTGTCCACCAGCCCGGCCGAGGCCGCCGGGCCGCGCAATGCCTGCCTGGAAGCAGTTCGCGCCGCCGAACTGCGTCACGACCTGCCCGATGGGCTGCTGGTGGCGATCGCGCTCGCCGAATCCGGCCTGCACGCGCATGCGCTCAACATCGGCGGCCGCTCCTACTACCCGGAGAGCCGGGCCGAGGCGCGCCGCCTGCTGGTGAACGCCCCCGCCCGGTCTTCGGTCATGGCCGGCTGTGTTCAAGTGAATGCGCGCGTGCATGCGCGTGGCGGCGCCGACTGGCCGCTGGACGCCGATCGCGCGGCCGACTGGGCCGCCCGCTACCTGCGCCAGCACTACGCCACCACCGGCAACTGGGCGGCGGCGCTGCGCCGCTGGAATGGCGGCGGCCACGCGCAGCAGCTGGTCTGCCGGGTCGATGCCAAGCTCCAGGTGGTGCGGCCGGGCAGCAACGCCCTGGGCCGTCCCGCCTGCGGCCGCACCCAGCTGGCCCGCGTCAGCCGCGACGGCGCGGCGCTGCTGGAACTGGCCGAAGCCGGCAACTGAGCGCGGCGCGCGCCCGCAGGGCGCCGCCGAGGGAGCACGGACGTCACCTCCCGGCCGCAGGGCCGGGAGGTTTTTCCCCATCCTCCGCCTCAGGCCGCGAGGTAGAACTTCACCACCGAGGCGGCGGCCAGCACCCAGACCGCGCCGCTGACCGACCGCGCCCGGCCCGCCATCAGCTGGATCGCCGCATAGCTGATGAAGCCGAGCCCGATGCCGGTCGAGATCGAGAAGGTCAGCGGCATGGCCAGCGCGGTGATGATCGCCGGCAGGTAGTCGGCCGGTTCCTCCCAGTGCAGCTCGCGCAGGCTCTGCGCCATCAGGCAGGCGACCAGCACCAGGGCCGGCGCGGTGGCGAAGGCCGGGATCGAGGTCGCCAGCGGCGCCAGGAACAGCGCCAGCAGGAACAGCACCGCGACGGTGAGGGCGGTGAGCCCGGTGCGGCCGCCCGCCTGCACGCCGGCGGCGCTCTCGATATAGGAGACGGTGGTGGAGGTGCCGAGCACGGCGCCGATCATCGAGCCGCCCGAATCGGCCATCAGCGCCCGGCCGAGATTGGGCACCGTGCCGTCCTTGCGCATCAGCCCGGCGCGATGGGTGGTGGCGATCAGCGTGCCGGTGTTGTCCAGCAGGTCCACCAGGAAGAAGGTGAAGACGATCACCAGCAGGCCAAGGCCGAGCGCGCCGGCCAGGTCCATCTGCAGGAAGGTCGGCGCCAGCGAGGGCGGCAGCGAGACGATGCCTTGGAACTGCGTCAGCCCGAACGGCACGCCGAGCGCGGCGGTCACCAGGATGCCGATGACGATCGCCCCCGTGACACCGCGCGCCAGCAGCCCCGCCGTCAGCAGGAAGCCGAAGCAGGAGAGCAGCGTCGCCGGATTGCGGAAGGAGCCCAGCGTGACCAGCGTCACCGGATGGTCCACCACCAGCCCCATGCCCTGCAGCCCGATCAGCAGCAGGAAGAAGCCGATGCCGGCGGCGATGCCGAGTTTCAAGGAGAGCGGGATGGCGTTGATCAGCCATTCGCGCAACCCGCTCAGCGACACCACCAGGAACAGCAGGCCGGACAGGAACACGGCACCCAGCGCCACCTGCCAGGACACGCCCATGCCGGCGACGACGACGAAGGCGAAGCGCGCGTTCAGCCCCATGCCCGGGGCGAGGGCCACCGGGTAGTTGGCCAGCAGCCCCATCAGCGCCGAGCCGATGGCGGCGGCCAGGCAGGTGGCGACGAAGGCGGCGCCCTGGTCCATGCCGGCCTGCGCCATGATGCCGGGGTTGACCACGATGATATAGGCCATGGTCAGGAAGGTGGTGAGGCCGGCCAGGACCTCCCGCCGCGGCGTGGTGCCGCGCTCGGCCAGCTTGAAGAAACGATCCAAGGCGGCGTGCTCCGCGAATGCTGTGGTGCAGCAGAATACCGGGCGGCTGGGCGGCTCCACAATTCCCCCTCCGCGCAAGGCGTCTCCCCGTTCCGCGCAGACGGGTCTATGAAGACAGGCAAGCCGCACCGTGACGGCGCACGCCAGATCCGACAGGGATGCATCACCACCCGGCCCGGCGCCGGCCTTGAGGCCGCGCCGCGCCGCCGCAGGAGACAGTTCATGGTTTCACGCCGCATGATCGGCACCGCCGCCGGGCTCGCCCTCGCGATGGGCGCCAGCCTCTCGACCCCGGCGCTGGCGCAGGGCGCCAACGAGACGACCTTCGACCGCATCCGCCGCACCAAGAAGCTGCGCAGCGCGGCGGTGGTCGGCGGCGCGCCCTACTACCACAAGGATCTCGCCTCCGGTCAGTGGCGCGGCTTCTACATCGACCTGCTGAAGATGCTGGCCGAGGAGCTGGAGGCCGAGCTGGAGCTGACCGAGACCACCTGGGGCAACGCCGTCCTCGATTTGCAGTCGAACAAGATCGACATCTTCTTCGGCCTGAACCCCACGCCGCGCCGCGCCCTGGTGATCGACTTCTCCGTGCCCTGCTTCAGCAACGCCTTCAGTTTCATCGCCAAGCGCGGCTACTCGCCGAAGAGCTGGGACGAGCTGAACGCGCCGGAGGTGAAGATCGCCGTCGACAGCGGCTCCTCGCAGGACCAGGTGGTGACGCGGCTCTGCCCGCGCGCGCAGATCAGCCGCTTCAAGAGCGCGGACGAGGCGACGATGGCCGTGCAGTCCGGCCGCGCCGACGCGCAATGCCTGGTGCTGCTGCTGGCGCTGACGGCGGTGAAGCGCAACGCCAATATCGGCCATGTCGTGGTGCCGGCGCCGGTCTTCGCCACCACCTCCAATGCCGGCTTCCGGCGCGAGGCCGACAAGACCTGGCGCGACTTCGTCAACACCTGGATCGACTTCAACAAGGGCCTCGGCGCCGTGCGCAGCGCCATCCTGCGCAACATGGAGCTGGTCGGCATCTCCGAATCCGACTTCCCGCCGGGTATCACGCTCTGACGCCGCCGCCGGGGCACGCCCTGGGCGCGCCCCGGCCCTGGCCTCGCCCGCTGACGGGAAGATTGCATGTACAACTGGGATTTCGCCGTCGTCTGGAGCTATCGCTGGCTCTTCGTCAACGGCCTCTGGGTGACGCTGGCCTTCACCGCCGCCATCGTGCTGCTCGGCCTCGCCGTCGGCCTGTTCTCCGGCCTGCTGCGGCTGTCGCGCCTGGCGCCGCTGCGCTGGTTCTCGCAAGCCTATGTCGAGCTGTTCCGCTGCACGCCGATCCTGGTGCAGCTGGTGTGGTTCTACTACGCCCTGCCGATCCTCACCGGCATCCAGATGAGCGCCACCACCGCCGGCGTGCTGGCCCTCTCGCTCTATGGCGGCGCCTTCTATTCCGAGATCGTGCGCGGCGGCATCGCCTCGATCGAGAGTGGCCAGAGTGAGGCGGCGCTGGCGCTGGGCATGACGCCGGCGCAGTCGATGCGCCGCATCGTGCTGCCCCAGGCGATGAAGCGCATGGTGCCGCCGCTGATGAACCAGTCCATCATCCAGCTGAAGAACACCTCGCTGGTCTCGGTGCTGGCCGTGCCGGACCTGCTCTACCAGGGCCAGGCGGCGGCGCATGACAGCTACCGGCCGCTCGAGATCTACACCGTGGTGGCCATCATCTATTTCGTCGTGCTGTTCCCGCTGACCCTGCTGGTCGGCCGGCTGGAGCGCCGTCTGGCGCGGTCCGACTGAGGAGGCGGAGACGATGGACGAGACCATGATCGAGGTCGCCGCGCTGCAGAAGCGCTTCGGCAGCAACACCGTGCTGCGCGACGTGAACCTCCAGGTCCGCAAGGGCGAGGTGGTGGCGCTGATCGGCCCCTCCGGCTCCGGCAAATCGACGCTGCTGCGCTGCCTGAACCTGCTGGTGGTGCCGGATGGCGGCCGCGTGCGGGTGGGCGGGCAGAGCTTCGCCTTCGGCGGCGCCGTGTCGCTGCCCGGCACCCAGGCCATGGCGCGCTTCCGCGCCGCCACCGGCATGGTGTTCCAGCAATTCAACCTGTTTCCGCACATGACGGTGCTGGCCAATGTGATGGAAGGCCCGCTGACCGTCCGCCGCATGCCGCGCCCCGAGGCCGAGGCGCTGGCGCGCGGCCTGCTCGGCAAGGTCGGGCTGGAGGACAAGGCGGGGCAGTATCCCTCCCGCCTCTCCGGCGGGCAGAAGCAGCGTGTCGCCATCGCCCGCGCGCTGGCCATGCAGCCCGCGGTGATGCTGTTCGACGAGGCGACCAGCGCCCTCGACCCCGAGCTGGTGGGCGAGGTGCTGGCGGTGATGCAGTCGCTCGCCGCCGAGGGCATGACGATGGTCATCGTCACCCATGAGATCGCCTTCGCCCGCGACGTCGCCGACCGCGTGGTGTTCCTGCGCGACGGCGTCATCGTCGAGGACGGGCCGGCGCGGCAGGTCATCGACACCCCGCGGGAGGAGGCGACGCGCGCCTTCCTCTCGCATTTCCACCGCCAGCGCGAAGGCTGAGACCATGAGCATCGGCCCTGTCGTTGAACGCATGCGGGTCTTCCTGGTGGAAAGCCCGATCAAGATGGCCCGCGCCCAGGGCGTGGGCTCGGTGCAGGGCAGCGTGCGCCGCGTGCTGCTGGAGCTGACCGCCAGCGATGGCGCCATCGGCTGGGGCGAGGCCGCGCCCTGGGAGGTGTTCACCGGCACGCCGGAAGGGGCCTTCCTGGCGCTCGACGTCTATCTGCGGCCGCTGGTGATCGGCGCGCCGGTGCGCCGACTGCGCAGCCTGATGGCGCAGATGGACCGCGCCCTGACCGGCCACCCCGAAAGCAAGGTGGCGGTGGAGATGGCGCTGCTGGACCTGATGGGCCAGCAGACCGGCCTGCCGGTGTCGGAGCTGCTGGGCGGGCGGGTGCGCGACACCATCCCCCTCTCCTTCTCCATCGCCGACCCGGATTTCGCGGCCGACCTCGCGCGCATGCACGAGATGGTCGGCCAGGGCCACCGGCTGTTCAAGGTGAAGACCGGCGTGAAGCCGCATGCCGTGGACATGGAGCATCTGGAGGCGATGCGCGACGCCTTCGGCGACCGCATCGACCTGCGCCTGGACTACAACCAGGCGCTGGAGCCGTTCCGCGCCATGACTGTGCTGCGCGATGTCGACCGCTTCCGCCCGACCTTCATCGAGCAGCCGGTGCCGCGCCGGCATCTGGACGCCATGGCCGGCTTCTGCGCCGCGCTGGATACGCCGGTGCTGGCCGATGAAAGCTGCTTCGACGCGACCGACCTGCTGGAGATCGTGCGCCGCCAGGCCGCCGACGCCATCAGCGTGAAGCTGATGAAGTGCGGCGGGCTGCTGAAGGCGCAGGCGCTGATGGCGATCGCCGACACCGCCGGCATCCCCGGCTATGGCGGCACGCTGTGGGAGGGCGGCATCGCGCTGGCCGCCGGCACGCAGCTGATCGCGGCGACGCCCGGCATCTCGCTCGGCTGCGAATTCTACATGCCGCACCATGTGCTGACCGAGGATGTGCTGGAGGAGCGCATCCCGCAGCGCCGCGGCGAAGTGGTGGTGCCGGAGACGCCGGGGCTGGGCATCCGCATCAGCGCGCATTCGCTGAAGCATGGGGCGAGGCTGCTGGCGGAAGCCTGATTCTTTCGGACTGCCGTGGCCGGGTTGAGAGGCGGGCCTCGGCACTCCACCAGCGGCGCTGCCCCGCGAAGGGCCAACAGATAAAAAGAAGATGGGGGCCCGGGGGAATTCCTTCCCCGGCCTTTTTTTTCTTCCTGCGCCCTGCACACAAAAAAACCGGGGGAGATTGCTCTCCCCCGGCCTTCCGATCGGATCGCGGAGGCGATCAGACCGAGTAGTACATCTCGAACTCGACCGGGTGCGGGGTGTGCTCGAAGCGGTACACCTCCTGCCACTTCAGCTCGATGTAGGACTCGATCTGGTCCTTCGAGAAGACGTCGCCGGCCAGCAGGTAGTCGTGGTCGGCGGCCAGGGACTCCAGCGCCTCGCGCAGCGAGCCGCAGACCGTCGGGATGCCCTTCAGCTCCTCCGGCGGCAGGTCGTACAGATCCTTGTCCATGGCTTCGCCCGGATGGATCTTGTTCTTGATGCCGTCGAGGCCGGCCATCAGCATCGCCGAGAAGGCCAGGTAGGGGTTGGCGGTCGGATCCGGGAAGCGGACCTCGACGCGCTTGGCCTTCGGGTTCGTCGCATACGGGATGCGGCAGGAGGCCGAGCGGTTGCGCGCCGAGTAGGCCAGCAGCACGGGGGCCTCGAAGCCCGGGATCAGGCGCTTGTAGGAGTTCGTGCTGGGGTTGGTGAAGGCGTTCAGCGACTTGGCATGCTTGATGATGCCGCCGATGTACCACAGCGCGTAGTCGGACAGGTCGGCATAGCCATTGCCGGCGAAGAGCGGCTTGCCGGCCTTCCAGATCGACTGGTGGACGTGCATGCCCGAGCCGTTGTCGCCATAGATCGGCTTCGGCATGAAGGTCGCCGTCTTGCCGTAGCTGTGCGCGACGTTGTGGATCACATACTTGTAGATCTGCATGTGATCGGCCTGCATCACCAGCGGGCCGAACTTGGTGCCCAGCTCGTGCTGCGACTGCGCCACCTCATGGTGGTGCTTCTCGCCGACGACGCCCATCTCGATCATGGTGGACAGCATCTCGGCGCGCAGGTCGACTTCGCTGTCGACCGGGTTCACCGGGAAGTAGCCGCCCTTGACGCCCGGGCGGTGGCCCATATTGCCTTCCGGATAGTCCTTCAGGCTGGCGCCGGGGCCCTCGATGCTGTCGAGCTGGTAGATGCCGTAATTGCCGCCCGTGCCGAACTTCACGTTGTCGAAGATGAAGAACTCGGCCTCGGGGCCGAAGAAGGCGGTGTCACCGATGCCGGTGGAGGCGAGATACGCCTCGGCCTTCTTGGCGGTCGAGCGCGGGTCGCGCGAATAGGCCTGGCCGGTCGACGGCTCGATGATGTCGCAGAACAGGATCAGCTGCGGCTTCGCGGCGAACGGATCCATGCAGGCGGACGTGGCGTCCGGCATCAGGATCATGTCGGACTCGTTGATCGCCTTCCAGCCGGCGATCGAGGAGCCGTCGAACATGATGCCGTCGGTGAACATCTCCTCCTCGATGGTGGAGACGTGCTGGGCGGTGTGCTGCCACTTGCCACGCGGGTCCGTGAACCGGAAGTCCACGTACTCGACGCTGTTCTCCTTGATCATCTCCATGACCTTGGAGACAGCGTTGGGCGTTGCTGCTGCGGGCTTCTTCGCCATCGTGTGTGGTCCTGTTCCCCTAACGACAATCGGTAGTCACGCGGGCGGGGTGCGAACCCTCGCCGCGTGGAGCGGGGCGGCCGCTCGGGCCCGCCTCCGCCGCATGGCTTGGGCGGCCGCCGCGCGCCCCCGCGCGCGGCCACCGCCAGGCATCTGTCAGACCGCGTCCTCGCCCCGTTCGCCGGTGCGGATGCGGATCACTTCCTGCACGTCGGAGACGAAGATCTTGCCGTCGCCGATACGACCCGTGCGCGCCGCGGCCTGGATGGCCTCGATGGCGCGTTCGGCCAGGTCGTCGGAGCAGACCACCTCGATCTTCACCTTCGGCAGGAAGTCGACGACATATTCCGCGCCGCGATACAGCTCGGTGTGCCCCTTCTGGCGCCCGAACCCCTTCGCCTCCACCACGGTCAGGCCCTGCAGCCCGATCTCGTGCAGCGCATCCTTCACCTCGTCGAGCTTGAAGGGCTTGATGATCGCCTCGATCTTCTTCATCGGCTCCGTCCACGGCACGCCCACCTGAATGCAGGGTTCGTGCCGGCCTTCCTTCCTCCCGGGTTTCCGCGGCCTTTGCCGCCTTCGCGGCAGGCCGGTTCGTGCTGCTGTGTCGCATGCCATGAGGCGGGCGGGCAATGGCGCCCGGAGGGAATTTACATGCCGCGGGACAGGCCGCCGCCTGCTTCCGAGGCAGGCTGCCTGATTCAGTGGCAGGCATGCACAGAGGGCGGTTGCATGGCGGGGTCGGGGCTTCCATTATCCTGCCGCGCCCGGGGCCGGGGCGGGGGGCTGCGCGCCCCCGGAGCAGCGGGCCGCCCCTCCCCCGCCCGTCCAGAAGCGGGGCCGTGCTTTGGACAGACAGCGCCCATGAAGCCGCAGAACGACCTGCTCTCCGCGACCGGCACCACCATCTTCACCGTCATGTCGGCGCTGGCCGTGCAGCATGGCTCGATCAATCTCGGCCAGGGCTTCCCGGACTATGAGGGGCCGGAGGATGTGGTGCGCGCGGCGGCCGACGCCCTGCTCGACAACCGCAACCAGTACCCGCCGCTGACCGGCCTGCCGGAGCTGCGCCAGGCCGTGGCGGCGGCGAATCGGCGCTTCTACGGGCTGGAGATCGACCCCAACGCCGAGGTGGTGGTGACCTCCGGCGCGACCGAGGCGCTGGCCGCGTCGCTGATGGCGGTGATCAACCCGGGCGACGAGGTGGTGCTGCTCGAGCCGCTCTACGACACCTACCTGCCGGTGGTGCGGCTGCTCGGCGCGGTGCCGAAGCTGGTGCGCCTCAGCCCGCCGAAATGGGAGCTGCCGCGCGCCGAGCTGGCCGCCGCCTTCGGCCCGAAGACCAAGGCGATCCTGCTCAACAGCCCGATGAACCCGGCCGGCAAGGTCTTCACCGCCGCCGAGCTGGCCTATATCGCCGAGCTCTGCCAGCGCCACGACACCTATGTGGTCTGCGACGAGGTGTATGAGCACCTGACCTTCGATGGCTGGAAGCACATCCCGCTGATGACGCTGCCGGGCATGCGGGAGCGCTGCATGCGCATCGGCTCGGCCGGCAAGACCTTCAGCCTGACCGGCTGGAAGGTCGGCTACATCACCGCCGACCGCAGCCTGGCCGCCAATGTGGCCAAGGCGCACCAGATGCTGACCTTCACCACCGCGCCCAATCTGCAGCGCGCGGTGGCGGTCGGGCTGGCCAAGGACGATGCCTATTTCGCCAGCCTCTCGGCCGAGCTGCAGGCGAAGCGCGACCTGCTCGCCCAGGGCCTGGCCGAACTCGGCTTCGGCGTGCTGCCGACCCAGGGCAGCTATTTCATCACCTGCGACTTCACGCCGCTCGGCTTCGCGGGCGACGACATCGCCTTCTGCCGCCACATCACCGAGGTGGCGAAGGTGACGGCCATTCCCGTCTCCGCCTTCTATGCCGGGCCGGATGCGCCGAAGAATTTTGTCCGTTTCGCTTTCTGCAAGCGCGAGGCGGTGCTGCAGGAGGCGCTGCAGCGGCTGCGCGCCTGGAAGCAGGCGCGGGGCGATCTGGCCGCCGCCATCTGACAGCGCGACCGCCGCGGCCCGCACAGGGCCGCGGCCGGCAGGCCACGCCGCCGCGATCCGCCCGGCACAACCCCAGGCTGCGCATCTCGGGCGCGGCTTCGCGGCCACAGCGCAGCACCGATCGGTCATGCCGCTCTGCCGCGTGCTGGCGAAGCCCTGGAACGCTTGCTAAGCGAGGCGGGCCGGAACTTCCGACACTTTCAAAAAAACGCCAGAACAAGCGAGTCACACAGGCATGTCGAAGGCTTTCATCGCGCAGGTGCTCCAGGATTCCCTGGGCTGCACCGGCGTCGCCGCCAATCGCGCGGCCGGCGAGCTGATCGCCGCCATCGTCAAGGACATGAAGAAGCAGGGCGGCTTCACCCTGCCGAGCTTCGGCACCTTCACGGTGCGCAAGACCAAGGCGCGCAAGGGCATGAACCCGCGCACCGGCGAGCCGGTGAAGATCAAGGCCGGCAAGACGGTGCGCTTCAAGGCCTCGCCCAATCTGCGCAAATCGGTCTGATCGCTGCCGGGCGCAGGGGGCGACGCGCCCCCTGCCCCACGACGTCCGCGACGGCTACTGATCGCGCCAGGGCTTGCGCGACCACATCTCCTGCAGCCGCGCATCGAGGCCGAGCACGGCGTCGCGATACTCCGCCCCGATCATCGCCTTGACCGGCAGCACCATGCGCTGCGCATCGGCCAGGAATTGCGGGTCGGCCAGGGCGGCGCGGAAGGCGGCCTCGAGCTTCTGCACGATCTCCGGCGGCAGGCCCGGGGGTGCGACGATGCCACGCTGCGCGCCGGCCACCACCTTCACGCCCTGCTCGGTCAGCGTGGCCACATCGGGCAGCGCCGGGTCGCGTTGCGCGCCGGCCTGGGCCAGACAGCGGAACCGGCCATCGCGATAGCCCGGCCCGCCCTCGCTGACATTGAAGCAGCCGACATCGAGATGCCCGCCCAGCACGGCGGTCTGCAACGGCGCCGCGCCGTTGAAGGGCACGTGGCTGAAGCGCACGCCCGGCACCGCATCCTCGACCTCCAGCATCACCAGATGGTCGTCGGAGCCGATGCCGGTGGTGCCGAAGCTCAGCGTGCCGGGCTCCTTCTTCGCGCGCTCCAGCAGGTCCTGCAACGTGCGGATCGGCGAATCCGCCTTCACCCACAGCCCGCCCGGATCGTCCACCACATTGGCGATGTAGGTGAAGTCGCGCACGCGGTAGCGCACCTGCCGCTCATAGGGGATGGTCATCATCGCCGGCGAGGTGACGGCGCCCAGCACATAGCCATCGGCGCGGGCGTTGAAGGTGGCCTCCATGCCGATCTGGCTGCCGGCGCCGGGGCGGTTCTCGACGACGAAGGTAGCACCCGGCAGGTGGCGCGCCACATGCGGCAGCACGACGCGCGCCATCTGGTCGACGCCACCGCCCGGCGGGAAGGGCACATAGACGCTGATGGGGCGCTCGGTCGGCCAGGCGGCGGCGCGGGCCAGGCGCGGCGCGAACAGGCTCGCGGCGCCCAGCGCCGCCAGGCTGCGGCGGGTGGTCTGCATGGACATGTTCCTTTTCCCCAGTCGGTCCGCCGCCACGCCCCTCTTGCAACGGGGGCACGTGCCACGTCCGGCTTTTTTTCAGTTGTGACGCAGCGGACGGTGCCCCCTGCGCCGGTCGAACCACGCCGCCGGACACCGTCCGGCGGCCCCGAAAAAAATCACTTCTTGCGGGAGGCTTCGTAGCGGGCCTTGTTCTCGGCATTGGGCGGGTAGAGGCCGGGCAGCGACGCGCCGTTCTCGACCTCGCCCATGATCCAGCTCTCCTGCGCCTCCTGCTCGGCGGCCAGCTCGGTGACCTCGTCGACCAGGGCGGCGGGGATCAGCACGGCGCCGTCATCATCGACCACCACGACATCGTTCGGGAAGACGGCGACGCCGCCGCAGCCCACCGGCTCCTGCCAGTTGATGAAGGTGAGGCCGGCGACGGAGGGCGGCGCGGCATTGCCCTGGCACCACACCGGCAGGCCGGTGCCGATGACGCCGGCGCCATCGCGCACCACGCCATCGGTGATCAGCGCCGCGACCTTCCTCTTCGCCATGCGGGCGCAGAGGATATCACCGAAGATGCCGGCATCGGTGCAGCCCATGGCGTCGGCCACGACGATGACGCCCTCCGCCATCGCCTCGATGGCGCTGCGGGTGGAGATCGGGTTGGACCAGCTGGCGGGCGTCGCCAAATCCTCGCGCGCCGGCACGAAGCGCAGCGTGAAGGCGCGGCCGACCAGGCGCGGCTGGCCCGGCTTCAGCGGGCGGGTGCCGCGCATCCACACATTGCGCAGGCCCTTCTTCAGCAGCACCGTGGTCAGCGTCGCGGTGGAGATGCCGGAGAGGGTGTCGATGATCTTCTGGTCGAGCGAAGCGACGTCGACGGACATGGCAGGAGCCCTCAGATGCTGGGGATCAGCCCGCCATCCACGCGGATGACGGAGCCGTTGATGTAGGAGGCACGCTCGGAGGCCAGGAAGGCGACCGTGTCGCCATATTCCTCCGGCTTGCCGTAACGGCCGGCGGGGATGGAGCCGGTGCTCTCGGCCGAGACGTCCTCCACGCTGCGGTTCTCGCGCTTGGCCTTCTGCTCGTCGAGGAACTTGATGCGGTCGGTGGCGACGCGGCCGGGCAGCACGATGTTGGCGGTGATGCCGTCGCGCCCGACCTCACGCGCCAGCGTCTTCGACCAGCCGACCAGGGTCGAGCGCAGCGCGTTGGAGATGCCGAGATTGGGGATCGGCGCCACCACGCCCGAGGAGGTGCTGGTGACGATGCGGCCCCATTTGGCGGCGCGCATGCCCGGCAGCACACGGTCGGTCAGCGCGATGACCGAAAGCACCATGGCGTTGAAATGCTTCGCCCACAGCGCCGGATCCTGGCCGGAGGCCGGCGTCGGCGGCGGGCCACCGGTGTTGTTGACCAGCACGGCGACGGGGCCGAGCTCGGCCTCGATGCGCGCGACGTTGGTCTCGATGGCGGCGAGGTCGGCCAGGTCCCAGACCAGGCTGATCGCCTCCACGCCCTTCGCCTTCACCACCGCCTCGGTGCGCGCCAGGCCCTCGGCGCTGACATCCGCCAGCGCCAGCTTCGCACCTTCCGCCGCCAGCGAGGCGGCGATGGCGCCGCCCAGGCCGCCGCCGGCGCCCAGCACCAGCGCGACCTTCCCCTTCAGACCCAGATCCATTTTTCTTCCAGTCTTGACCAGAGCGGCCGGAGGCCGCGACGGGTCGAGTGTGGGCGCTGGGTCTCCCTCAGAAAACCCTTTCTTTCCTGCTTTCGGAAGATAGATTTCCTTTCCGATGGACACGCGCTTCCTGGACAGTTTCGTCACCGTGGTCGAGGAGGGTTCGATCGCCGCTGCCGCCCGCCGGCTGAACCTGACACCGGCGGCGCTGGCCCAGCGCATCCGCGCGCTGGAGGAGGAGCTGGGGGTGCGGCTGCTGCTGCGCGCCGGCCGCGCCGTGGCGCCGTCGGAGGCGGGGCTGGCGATCCTGGACCGTGCCCGCGCCCTGCTGCGGGAGCTGCGCGACCTGCGCGATTCCGCCACCGGCGAGGCGCTGGCGGGCGAGCTGCGGCTGGGCGCCATCGCCACGGCGCTGACCGGGCTGCTGCCGGGGCTGCTGGCGCGCATGGCGGCGCGGTCGCCGGCGCTGGAGGTGCATGTCTCGCCCGGCATCTCGGCCGATCTGTATCGCCGCGTGCTGGTGGGGGAGCTGGATGCGGCGCTGATCGTGCAGCCGGATTTCGCGCCGCCCAAGAGCTGCGCCTGGCACCTGCTGCGGGAGGAGCCCTTGGTGCTGCTGGCGCCCGAGGCGCTGGCGGATGCGGATCCGCATGGGCTGCTCGCGACCCAGCCCTTCATCCGTTACGACCGCGACCAGTGGGGCGGGCGGCTGGCCGACCGTTATCTGCGCGAGGCGCGGATCAGGCCGCGCGAGCGCTATGAGCTGGATGCGCTGGATGCGATCGCGGTGATGGTGGATCGGGGGCTGGGGGTGGCGCTGGTGCCGGATTGGGCGCCGCCCTGGCCGGCGGGGCTGAAGCTGGCGCGCATCGCCCTGCCTCGGCCCTGCCCGCCACGCCGCATCGGTGTGCTGTGGCTGCGCAACAGCGCGCGCGCCCGGCTGGTACGCGCCTTCCTGGAGGACGGGGCGCTCAGCGCTTCCTGACGAATTCCGTGCGCAGCACCAGGCCCTTGATGCTGTCGTGCTTGCAGTCGATCAGCTCCGGGTCGTCGGTCAGGCGGATGGAGCGGATCAGCGTGCCCTGCTTCAGTGTGGTGTTGGTGCCCTTGACCTTCAGGTCCTTGATGAGGGTGACGGCGTCGCCATCGGCCAGCGCGTGGCCGGAGGCGTCGCGCGCGACGGGCCTTGCCGCCTCGGCCGCGGCGGCCATTTCGCTGGCCGGCCGCCATTCGCCGCTGGCCTCGTCATAGACGTAGTCGTCATTGCCGCTCATCGAGGCGGACCTTTCGTGTGAGGCCGCGCGCGGCAGCCTGATAGAAAAAGATGATGGAGGGTCCGGGAGGAAGAATTCCTTCTTCCTCCCGGTTTTCTTTCTGCTTATGCCGCCTTCGACAATTCGGAGGGCGGCCGCGCTTCCTTCAGCCGCGCCAGCAGCGCCTGCACCGGATGCCGCAGCTGCGCGCCATCGAAGCGCTTGGCCTGGCTGCGGCAGGAATAGCCGGTGGCCAGCAGGCGGGCGCCCTGCTTCGCCACATGGCCGCGCCAGGAGAGGTCGTAGAGCGCCTCGGAGGTCGAGCGGTGCTCCGCCTCATGGCCATAGGTGCCGGCCATGCCGCAGCAGCCGGAGGCCAGGATGGTCAGCGGCGCGCCGAGGCGCATGAACACCGCCTGCCAATCCTGCAGCGAAGCGGTGGCGTTGGTGCGCTCGGTGCAATGCGGCAGCAGGGCGAAACCCTCGCCCGGCGGGAGTTGCGGCAGCAGCGGCAGGCGGCGGGCGAGAAATTCCTGCGGCAGCAGCACGGGCGGCGGCGCGAATTCCTTGTACTCGCTGCGGTAGGTCAGCGTCATGGAGGGGTCGATGCCGACCAGCGCCACGCCGCTGGCGGCCAGCCCTTGCAGCATGGCGGTGTTGGCCGCCGCCTGCCGCCCGAAGGCGCCGAGGAAGCCGTGCACATGCAGCGGCTTGCCGTTCGGCCGGAAGGGCGCCAGCCAGGGGGTGAAGCCCATGCGCGACAGGGCCTCGGCCAGGTCGAGCACCAGGCCGGTCTCGAAATGGCTGGTGAAGGCGTCCTGCACCAGCACGACATGGCGCTCACGCTCGGCGGCCGGGATGGCGGCCAGCGCCTCGGGCGAGGCCAGGGTGATGCCGCGCGCGGCGGCCTGGTCGAGCAGGTCGATGCCGCTCAGCAGCGGGGAATCGACGAGGCCGATCCAGCGCCCCATGGCGCGGCCGGGCGCGCTGCCGAGCAGGGCGTTGGCCAGCTTTGGCAGGCGCGCGGCGGTGGGCAGCGCCGCCTCCAGCCCGCCCAGGATGTAGTCGCGCAGCGGGCGCAGATAGCGGGTGTGGTAGAGCTCCAGGAACTTGGCTCGGAAGGTGGGCACGTCCACTTTGATCGGGCATTGGCCGGAGCAGGATTTGCAGGCGAGGCAGCCATCCATGGCCTCCTTCACCTGATGGGAGAAATCCGCCTCCCCCCGCCGCCGGCCCAGGCTGTTGCCGATGCGCGCCGGCAGCCCGGCGAGGAAGCCCAGGCCGCGCTGTCGGCGCGCCTCCGCCACCGGGTCCACCCCGGCGGCGGAGAGCAGGCGCAGCCATTCGCGGAACAGGCTGGCGCGCCCCTTCGGCGAGTGACGGCGGTCGCCCGTCACCTTGAAGGAGGGGCACATGGCGTCCTGCGTGTCGTAGTTGAAGCAGGCGCCATTGCCGTTGCAGTGCAGCGCCTCCTCATAGCCAGCGCGCACCTCGGCGGGGATGGTGCGGTCGAGCTGGCCGCGCATCGGCACGCGGTCGATGGCCAGCAGGGCCTCGCCATCCGGGGCGGCGATCTTGCCGGGGTTGAGCTGGTTGCGCGGGTCGAAGGCGGCCTTCACCGCCTGCAAGGCCGGGTAGAGCGGCCCGAACACCTCCGGCACGTATTCCGAGCGCACGCCCTTGCCGTGCTCGCCCCAGAGCAGCCCGCCATATTTCCGGGTCAGCGCGAAGACCTCGTCGGAGACCTCGCGGATCAGCCGCTCGGCGCCGTCCGCCTTCATGTCGATGGCGGGGCGGACGTGAAGGACGCCGGCATCGACATGGCCGAACATGCCGTATTCCAGGCCACGGCGGTCCAGCGCCGCGCGGAACTCGGCGATGAAATCGGCCAGGTTCTCGGGCGGGACGGCGGTGTCCTCAACGAAGGGGATCGGCCGCTTCTCGCCCTTCATGTTGCCGAGCAGGCCGACGCCGCGCTTGCGCATGCCCTGGATGCGGGTGCCGGCGGCGTCCCAGGCGATGGTGTGGCCGCGGCGGCCGAAGGCACGGCCCTCGGCGGCGAGGCGCGCCTCGACGGGGGCGAGCTTTTCCCGGACTTCTTCCTCGGTATCACCGACGAATTCGATCAGGTTGATGCCGGCCGCGGCACCTTCCGGGTCATCCGGAAAAAACTCGGCGATGCCGGACCAGACGATGTCGCCGCGCGCCAGGCCGAGCACCTTGGAGTCGACGGTCTCGACCGAGGCGGCGCCGAGCGCCATCAGCACCCGCGCATCGCGCAGGGCGGCGTCGAAACTGTCATAGCGCAGATTGATCAGCGCGCTGCGCTTGGGGATCGGCAGGACCCGGATGCGCGCCTCGGCGATCATCGCCAGCGTGCCTTCCGAGCCGCACAGCAAAGAATTCAGGTCGAACCGCCCCTGCTCGTCGCGCAGATGGGCGAGGTCGTAGCCGGTCAGGCAGCGGTTCAGCGGCGGGAAGCGCTCGGCGATCAGCTGCGCCTGCTCGCGGGCGATGCCGTCGGCGACGCGGTGGATGGCGCCCACCATGTCCTGCCGGCGGGTGACCGCCGCCAGCTCCTCGTCGGTCAGCTTGCGGCTTTCCCACAGCGTGCCGTCCATCAGCACGACGGAGAGCGACAGCACATGGTCACGCGTCTTGCCATACAGGCAGGAGCCCTGGCCGCAGGCATCGGTCGAGATCATGCCGCCCAGCGTCGCGCGGTTGCTGGTCGAGCATTCGGGGGCGAAGAACAGGCCGAGCGGCTTGATCGCCGCGTTCAGCGCGTCCTTCACCAGGCCAGGCTCGACCCGCACCCAGCCTTCCTCGGCATTCACCTCCAGCAGCCGGTTCATGTGGCGGGAGACATCGACGACGATGCCCTCCGTCAGCGACTGGCCATTGGTGCCGGTGCCGCCGCCGCGCGGCCCGATGGCGAGGCCGTGGAAGCGCGGATCCCCCGCCACCCTGGCGATGCGCTGCAGATCCTCGACGCCCCGCGGAAAGACGACCGCCTGCGGCTGGCGCTGATAGATGGAATTGTCGGTCGCCATCATCAGCCGGTCATCATAGCCGGCGCTGATATCGCCCGCGAAGCCGCGCAGCCGCAGCTCGTCCAGGAAGTCCAGCGCCGGGGCGGAAGGAGCCGGCAGGGCCGCGAGGCGGGGGATCATCGGCGGCGTGGTCTCACTCGCCCTTCCAGACCGGGGGGCGCTTGTTGAGGAAGGCATCCATGCCCTCGCGGAAATCCTGGCTCATATAGCACATCAGGATCAGGTCCTTGCCCTCCTCGGAGGACAAGGCGGGGCGCAGCCGGCTGATCGCCTCCTTGGTCGCGCGCAGGGTCAGGGGGGCGTTGGCGGCGACGGTGCGGGCCACCTCCAGCGCGCGGGCCTGAAGGTCGGCGCCCTCCGGCAGCACCTCGTGCAGCAGGCCGATGGCCTTGCCTTCCTCGGCATCGATCAGGCGCGCGGTGAAGATCATCTCCTTGGCGCGCGACGGGCCGATCAGGGCGACCAGGCGGGAGAAGGCGCCCATCGACAGGATATTGCCCAGCGTCCGCGCGATGGGGAAGCCGAAGCGGGCATTGGCGGCGCCGATGCGGATGTCGCAGGCGGCCGCCAGCGCGCCGCCGCCGCCGGTGCAGGCGCCGGCGATGGCGGCGATGGTCGGCTTCGGGCAGGCCTCCAGCGTGGCGATGACGCGGCCGACCCGCTCCTCGTACTCGATCGCGTCCTCGGGCGTCTTGAAGGCGCGGAACTGGTTGATGTCGGTGCCGGCGGCGAAGGCCTTGTCGCCGGCGCCGGTCAGGATGATGGCGCGGACCGATCTGTCCTCGGCGACCTCCTGGCAGAAGGCGGCCAGGCGCTCATACATGGCGAAGGTGAAGGCGTTGCGGGCCTGCGGCCGGTTGAAGGTGACGCGCTTCAGCCCGCCTTCCAGCGTCTCGAACAGGATGTCGTCATCCGCACTCATGGCTTGGCCCTCCCGGCGCTGCGGCGGCGCGTGCGCGGCGCCCCTGGGACGGGGCCTCCT
>NZ_GG770777.1:707998-711461 GCF_000164635.1 Pseudoroseomonas cervicalis ATCC 49957
GCGGGCTCGGCGCCGCGCCGGGCGTGGCGCTGCGGCGCGTGGTCTGGCCGCTGCTCTGGCCGGGGGTGCTGGCCGGGCTCGGCCTCGCCTATGTCGCGGCGCTGGGCAATTTCGGCATCGCCGCGCTGCTCGGCATTCCCGGCCGCTACCCGCTGCTGACGGTGCTGATCTGGCAGCGCCTCTCCGCCACCGGGCCGGCGGCGCTGTCGCAGGTGGCGGCGCTGTCACTGCTGCTGGCGGCGCTGGCCCTGCCGGGGCTGCTGCTGCAGTTCCGCGCCGCGCGCGGCATCGCCTGGCGCGCCGGCAAGCCCTTCGCGCCGCTGCCGGCGAGCCTGGGCAGCCGCCTGGCCCTGCTGCCGCTGGCGCTCTACCTGCTGGCGGTGCTGGCGCTGCCGCTGGCGGCTTTGCTGTGCAGCGCGCTGGTGCCGGCCATGGGCGTGCCGCTCTCGGCGCGGAGCGTCACGCTGCGGCATTTCGCCGCCACCGTCGCGCCGGGGGCGCACACAATGGCGGCGCTGGGCAATTCGCTGCTGCTGGCCGGGGGAGCCGCTCTGGTGCTGGCGCTGGCGGCGCTGCCGGTGGCGCTGTCGCTGAAACACCGCGCGGTGCGCTGGGCCAGCGCCGGCATCGACCTGCCCTATGCCCTGCCCGGCGCCTGCACGGCGGTGGCCGCCATCCTGCTGGTGCTGACCCTGCCGGGGGGCGGCGCCGTCTATGGCACGATGGGGCTGATCCTGTTCGCCTATCTCTCGCGTTTCCAGGCGCTGGCGCTGCGCCCGGTAGCCGCCGCCGCCGCGCGGCTGGACCCGGCGCTGGAGATGGCGGCGCGCGGCCTGGGCGCCGGGCTGTGGCTGCGGCTCTCCGCCGTGCAGCTGCCGCTGCTGGCGCCCGCGCTGGCGGCCGGCGCCATCCTGGTGGTGCTGCTGGCGGTGAACGAGGTGACGATCAGCTCGCTGCTGCACGGGCCGGGCACGCAGACGCTGGGCCTGCTGGTGTTCAACCTGCAGGAGGGCGGCCAGGGGCCGCAGGCGGCGGCGGTGGCCTGCCTGGCGCTGCTGCTGGTGGCCGGGCTGATGGGGCTGGCGACGCTGCTCGGCCGCCGCCTGCCGCCGGGTACCCTGCCCTGGCGGCTGTAGCGCCGGGCGGCTGTGACGCAGCGTCACATCGCGGGGCGTTTGCGAATCCTTCGCAGCACTCTATCTGGAACCCGAGCGGGGGCGGCCCCGCCCCGATCGGGAGATAACAATGACCGCTTCCCTCCACCGCTTCGCGCCGCTGGCGCTGGCGGCGCTGCGCATCATGTCGGCGCTGCTGTTCCTGGCGCATGGCACGCAGAAGCTGCTGGGCTTCCCCGCCCCGCCGGCCAATGGCCTGCCCGCCGCCTTCACCCTCTCCTGGACCGCCGGGGTGCTCGAACTGGTGGGTGGCGCGCTGCTGGTGGTCGGGCTGTTCACCCGCCCGGTGGCCTTCGTGCTGTCGGGCCTGATGGCCTTCGCCTATTTCCTGGCGCATGCCCCGCGCAACTTCTACCCGCTGCTGAATGGCGGCGACGCGGCGATCCTGTTCTGCTTCGTCTTCCTCTATCTGGTCTTCGCCGGCCCGGGCGCGCTGGCGCTCGACAAGCGCTGAGCCGCGCGGCCCGCGGGATGTCTCCCGCGGGCCACCGCCTCAGGCGCTGCCGATCAGGATGCCGGTCAGCAGCACCAGCGCGCCGCCCAGCACCACCTGCAGGATGGCGCTGCCGAAGGGCGTCTCCATGTAGCGCCAGCGGATCCAGGCGATGGCGAACAGTTCCACCGCCACCACCAGCGCCGCCACCGCCGTCGCCGTCCAGAAATCGCCGATCAGGTAAGGCAGGGTGTGGCCGAGCCCGCCCAGCGCCGTCATCACCCCGCACACCACGCCGCGCAGCCAGGGATGGCCGCGCCCGGTGATGGCGCCGTCATCCGACAGCGCCTCGGTCAGCCCCATGCTGATGCCGGCGCCGGCCGAGGCCGCCAGCCCCACCAGCAGCGCATCGCCGGAATTCTGCGTGGCGAAGGCGGCGGCGAAGATCGGCGCCAGGGTCGAGACCGAACCGTCGATCAGCCCCGCCAGCCCCGGCTGCACCACCTGCAGCAGCAGCATGCGCCGCGCCTCGACATCCTCGGCGCGGCGCACCCCGTCGGGCAGCGCCTCCGCCTCCAGCGCCGCGGCGCGCGCCTCGTGCTTCTGCTCCACCTCGGCCAGGTCGCCCAGCAGGCGGCGGATCTCGACATCGCGCGCGCGCTCGGCGGCGCGGGCATAGAAGCGCCCGGCCTCGCGCTCCATCAGCGCCGCCTGGGCGCGCACCGTCTCCAGCCGCAGATCCGGCGCCAGCCAGAGCGGGTGGCGCTTCAGGAAGCCGCGCACGTCCTGGCGGGTGATGTAGGGCATCTCGGCGCCGAATTTCTGCTCGTACAGCGCCAGCAGCCGGTGCCGGTGGCCCTGCTCCTCCTCCGCCATGCCGTCGAACAGCGCGGCGGTGCCGGGATAGGGGCCGCGCAGCCGCAGCGCGAAGCTGCGGTAGATGCGCGCATCCTCCTCCTCATTGGCGATGGCGAGGGCCAGGGTCTCGGCCTCGCTGAGTTCGTCGAACCGCTTCATGATTCCGCGCCTCCTGCCGGCTTTTCTCCGCCCGCGGGCGCTGCGGGGCAAGCGGCAGATCAGGAAAATGCAAATCTTTTCATGATGTTATGGAGAATGCGTGGCAATCGCAGCCGGGCTTCGCAAAGCCCGCCCGAGCGTCCAGTATCGGCGCCCGAACCGGAGGATGTTGCATGACCGCGCTGCTGAAGCCCGCCATCGACCATGTGGTGATCCATGTCGGCCCCGAGCTGGACGCGGCCGCCGAGCGCTACAGCCGGCTGGGCTTCCAGCTGACCGAGCGCGGCCACCACACGATGGGGTCGAGCAACAACCTGGCGATCTTCGGCACCGACTATCTGGAGCTGCTGGGCTATGAGCCCGGCCGCGCCACCGACCGCGCCGCGCTGTGGCAGATGCCGAACGGCCTGGGCGGGCTGGTGTTCAAGCCGACCGGAGAGGCGGATTTCCGCGACCGCCTCGCCGCCGCCGGCCTGCCCGTCTCGGAAAGCCGCGAATTCTCCCGCCCCGTGGCGCTGCCCGATGGCAGCGCGCCGGATGCGCGCTTCCGCGTCACCCATCTCGGGCCGGAGGTGGCCTTCAACGGCCGCGTCTTCTTCTGCCACCATTTCACGCCGGAGCTGGTCTGGCGCCAGGAATGGCAGCGCCACGCCAATGGCGTCACCGGCATCGCCGAGTTCGGCATCGTGAGCAACGACCCGGCCCGCGCGGTGGCCCCCTATGCCAGGCTGTTCGGCGACGAGGCGGTGCAGGAGCTGCCGGGCGGCCGCGCCATCCTGGCCGCCGGCGGCGCCCGCGTGCTGGTGCTGCGGCCGGAGGCGGCGGCGCTGCACTGGGG
>NZ_GG770777.1:712014-722375 GCF_000164635.1 Pseudoroseomonas cervicalis ATCC 49957
GGCCTGGCGCTGAGCTTCGCCGGCTGACGGCGCGGGGCGGGGCGGGGCCGCCGCCCCGCCCTCAGGGCTGGAAATAATCCGGCCGCGCCTGGCGGATCTGCGCCAGTTCCCCGAGCGTGCCAGCGAAATGCGCGCGCAGCCTGGACGCCGCCGCGGCTGGATCGCCGGCCAGAATGGCCGCCACCAGGGCACGGTGCTCGGCCAGAATCGAGGCCGCCTTGCCCGGCGCCGGCAGGTGCAGCCGCCGCAGCCGGTCCAGATGCCCGCTGCGGCTCCGCACCAATGCCCAGAGCGGGGCCCGCCCCGCCGCCTCGTAGAGCGCGGCGTGGAAGCCGTCATCGGCGGCGGCGAAGCCGGCATGGTCGCCGAGCAGCGCCTCCTGCCGCGCCAGCCAGCCCTGCAAGGAGGCCGCCAGCCCGGCCGGCGGCTGCCGCGCCAGGGCCTGCACCAGCTCCAGCTCCAGCGCCAGGCGCAGGAAGCGCGCCTGGCCGGCGCTCTCCAGATCGATCCGCGCGACGCGGGTGGAGGCGCTCGGCACCACCTCGACCAGCCCTTCCGCCTGCAGCCGCAGCAGCGCCTCGCGCACCGGGGTCTGGCTGAGGCCGAGCTGCGCCGCCAGCGCCGCGCGCGACAGCACCGCCCCGGGCGGCGGGCTGAGCGACAGGATGGCGGCGCGCAGGCTGTCGAAGGCCAGCTCGCCCGCAGTGGGGCGGCGGCCGATCGGTTGCAGCAGGGGCGGTTCGTCGTCGGGCGGAAGGGGCCTCATGCGCGCATCCTAGCGCGGCATGGTGAAATCCGAAATATCGGCGGGTTGCCTGACAAGATGATGTTTCGTAGTCTCACTCCAAGCGCCGCCCCGGAGGACGGCCGAGAAGGAGACGCCATGCCGAGCCCCCTGCCCCGCATCCTGGTGGCACGCCGCCTGACCCAGGCCGCCACGGAGCGCGCCCGCCGCGATTTTGACGCGATCCTGGCCGAGCAGGACATGACCGCCGAGGAAGCCATCGCCGCGGCCGCCGCGCACCAGGCGGAGGCGCTGCTGATCGGCCCCAAGGTGAAGCTGGACGAGGCCGCCATCGCCCGCCTGCCGGCGCATGTGAAGCTGATCGCCAACAGCAGCGTCGGCTATGACCATATGGATGCCGAGGCCGCCCGTGCCCGCGGCATGCTGGTGACCAACACCCCGGATGTGCTGACCGACTGCACCGCCGATTTGGCCTTCCTGCTGCTGCTGGCCGCCTGCCGCCGCGCCCATGAATACGAGGCGCTGATGCGCCAGGGCTGGCGCAAGGGGCTGGGCCTGCCGGACATGCTGGGAGTGCGGCCCTCGGGCAAGACGCTCGGCATCGTCGGCATGGGGCGCATCGGCCGCGCCATGGCGCAGCGCGCGCGCGGCTTCGGCATGCGCATCCTCTACCACAACCGCAACCGCCTGGCGCCGGAGCTGGAACAGGGCGCGGAATACTTCCCGACGGTCGCGGAGATGCTGCCGCACTGCCAGATCCTGTCGCTGCACCTGCCGGGCGGCGCGCGGAGCGGCGTGCTGATGGACCGCGCCGCCTTCGCCGCCCTGCCGAAGGGGGCCGTCTTCGTCAACACCGCGCGCGGCTCGCTGGTCGATGAGGATGCGCTGCTGGAGGCGCTGACCAGCGGGCATCTGTTCGCCGCCGGGCTCGACGTGTTCCGCAAGGAGCCCGATTACGACACGCGCTTCGCGGCGCTGCCGAATGTCTTCCTGACCCCGCATGTGGCCAGCGCCACGCTGGAGACACGCGACGCGATGGCGATGCGCGCCCTCGACAACATCGCGGCCGTCACGGCCGGCCGCGCCCCCCTCGACCCCGTCTGAGGCCTGCCCGCCATGAGCGATTCTCCCCTGCCCCACATCAAGAAACCGGACGAGCTGCGCAGCCGCCGCTGGTTCGGCCCGGCCGATCTGCGCAGCTTCGGCCACCGCTCGCGCGCCATGCAGATGGGCTACGCGCCGGAGGAATGGACCGGCAAGCCGATCATCGCCATCCTCAACACCTGGTCCGATCTCAACCCCTGCCACGCGCATTTCAAGCAGCGCGTGGATGATGTGAAGCGCGGCGTGCTGCAGGCCGGCGGCTTCCCGGTGGAGCTGCCGGCGATCTCGCTGGATGAGAGCTACCTGAAGCCCACCAGCATGCTCTACCGCAATCTGCTGGCGATCGAGGCGGAGGAGCTGATCCGCAGCCATCCGGTTGATGGCGTGGTGCTGATGGGCGGCTGCGACAAGACGACGCCCGGCCTGATGCTGGGCGCCACCAGCGCCAATGTGCCCGCCATCTACCTGCCGGCCGGCCCGATGCTGCGCGGCAACTGGGCGGGCAAGGTGCTCGGCTCCGGCTCGGATTCCTGGAAATACTGGGACGAGCTGCGCGCCGGCAAGATCACCGAGAAGGACTGGCTCGGCGTCGAGCAGGGCATCGCCCGCAGCTACGGCACCTGCATGACCATGGGCACCGCCAGCACCATGACGGCGATCGCCGAAGCCGCCGGCATGTGCCTGCCTGGCGCCTCCTCGATCCCGGCCGCCGATGCCAACCACATCCGCATGGCCTCCGCCTGCGGCCGCCGCATCGTCGAGATGGTGTGGGAGGATCTGACGCCGCAGAAGATCCAGACGCGCGAGGCCTTCGAGAACGCCATTGCGGTGGCCATGGCGATGGGCTGCTCGACCAACGCCATCATCCATCTGATCGCCATGGCCCGCCGCGCCGGCCAGGATATCGGGCTCGAGGATTTCGAGCGCTACAGCCGCAAGGTCCCCGTCATCGGCAATGTGCGCCCCTCCGGCAGCACCTATCTGATGGAGGATTTCTTCTACGCCGGCGGCATCTGCGCGCTGATGAACAACATCCGCGAGCATCTGCACCTGGACTGCCTGACGGTGACCGGCCGGACCATGGGCGAGAACATCGAGGGCGCCAAGGTCTACAATGACGACGTGATCCGCCCGCTCTCCAACCCGATCTACGGGGAAGGCTCGCTGGCCGTGCTGAAGGGCAATCTCGCGCCCTCCGGCTGCGTCATCAAGCCGGCGGCGATGGACCAGAAATTCCTCAAGCATTCCGGCCCGGCCGTGGTGTTCGACGACTACCCCTCGATGAAGAAGGCCGTGGAGGACGAGAACTACCCCTTCACCGCCGATTCCGTGCTGGTGCTGCGCAATGCGGGGCCGCAGGGCGGCCCGGGCATGCCGGAATGGGGCATGCTGCCGATGCCGAAGAAGCTGCTGAAGGAAGGCCACCGTGACATGCTGCGCCTGTCGGATGCGCGCATGTCCGGCACCTCCTACGGCGCCTGCGTGCTGCATGTGGCGCCCGAGAGCTTCATCGGCGGGCCGCTCGCTTTGCTGCAGACCGGCGACATCGTCGAACTCGACGTGCAGGCGCGCAGCATCAACATGCTGGTCTCCGAGGAGGAGCTGGCGCGCCGCCGCGCCGCCTGGGTGCAGCCCGCGGCGCGCTATGAGCGCGGCTATGGCTACATGTTCACCAAGCATATCCGCCAGGCCGACGAAGGCTGCGACTTCGACTTCCTGCGCACCGATTTCGGCGCGCCGGTCCCCGAACCCGTGATCTACTGAGGAGCCGCATCATGGCCCTGAGCACCGAGACGCGCGACAAGCTGAAGCAGGTCAGCACCGCCACGCTGGCCACCGCGCTGTTCAAGCGCGGCTTCCGCACCCAGATGATCCAGGGTGTGCAGCCGCTGCGCCCCATGACCGAGAGCATGGTGGGCGAGGCCTTCACGCTGCGCTACATGCCGGCGCGCGAGGATCTCAACAAGCTCGAGGTGTTCCGCGACCGCGGCCACCCGCAGCGCAAGGCGGTGGAGGATTGCCCGCCCGGCGCCGTGCTGGTGATGGACAGCCGCAAGGATGCGCGCGCGGCCTCGGCCGGCGGCATCCTGGTGACGCGGCTGCAGCAGCGCGGCGTCGCCGGCGTGGTCACCGATGGCGGCTTCCGCGACAGCGCGGAGATCGCGACGCTGGACATGCCGGCCTATCACAGCCGCCCCTCGGCGCCGACCAACCTGACGCTGCACCAGGCGATCGACATCAACGTGCCGATCGGCTGCGGCGACGCGCCGGTCTTCCCGGGCGATGTCATCGTCGGCGACAATGACGGCGTCATCGTCATCCCCGCGCATCTGGCGGACGAGATCGCCAACGAGGCGACCGAGATGACCGCCTTCGAGGATTTCGTCACCGAGAAGGTGCGCGGCGGCCAGAGCATCCTCGGCCTCTACCCGCCGACCGATGAGAGCAATCTCGAGCTCTTCGCCGCCTGGAGGAAGCAGAACGGGCGCTAGCGCGCCCCCTCCCCCGACGTCCAAGGAGAAAACAACAATGAATCGTCGTCACCTGCTGCGGCTGGGCGCGCTCGCCGCGCCCGCCCTGCTGCTCGCCCGCCCGCTGCGCGCGGCCGAGGAATGGCCGTCCAAGCCCGTCACCATCATCGTGCCCTTCGCGCCGGGCGGCTCCTCCGACATCATCGGCCGCGCGGTCGCGCAGCGCATGACGGAAGCGCTGGGCAAGCCCGTGGTGGTGGAGAACCGCCCCGGCGCCGCCGGCGAGATCGGCGCCCGCGCCCTGGCCCGCGCCACGCCGGATGGCCACCTGCTGATGGCCGCGCCCATCAGCACCTTCGCCATCAACAAGGCGCTGCGGCCGAATCTGGGCTATGATCCGGAGAAGGATTTCACCAACCTCACCCAGTCGGTCTCGACGCCGAATGTGCTGGTGGTCAATCCGCGCCAGGTGGCGGCGAACGACCTCGCCACGCTGGTGCCCTGGCTGAAGCGCAACGGCGCGCAGGATTCCTACTCGACCAGCGGCGTCGGCTCCTCCGACCATCTGACGATGGAGCTGTTCAAGCAGCTGACCGGCACCAACATGGCGCATATCCCCTATGCCGGCGGGGCGCCCGCGACCACCGACCTGATCGCCGGCAATGTGCAGATGTCGTTCCAGAATCTCGGCTTCATCACGCCCTTCATCCGCGACCGGCAGGTGAAGCCGATCCTGGTGACCTCGGCGCAGCGCCATCCGCTGCTGCCGGACGTGCCGACGGCGGCCGAGGCCGGGCTGCAGGATTTCGTCGTCTCCTCCTGGCAGGCCATGGCGGCGCCACCGAGGATGGAGGCCGGGCTGACGGCGCGGGTGCACGCCGCCATCGCCGCGGCGCTGCGCCACCCGGCGACGGTGGAGCAGATGGACCGCATCGGCTTCTCGGTGGTCGCCAGCACGCCGGACGAGTTCCAGGAGTTCCAGCGCCGCGAGATCGCGCGCTGGACCGAGGTGGTCCGGCGCGGCAACATCCAGCCGGCCTGAGGCGAGGCACACCGGGCGGCGTCGACGCCGCCCGGTTCGCCGGTCAGGCCGGGGTGAAGGCCAGCCAGGCCATCTGGAAGCTCTCCGGCGTCTCGCCCGGCTGGAAGTCCAGCGAGATCTCCTGCACCCGCCCGGCGATGGCGTAGCGGATGTTCCAATCCTCGTTGTGGCGGAAGATCTGCAGGTCCTGCGCCGTCACGCCGGCCGGCAGCACGATGCGGTCATAGATGTCCCAGCTGGCGCCGGGCAGGCTGCCGACGATGTCGTATTCGTAGGCCTGGCTGGGCACGCCGAAGACGAACTGGTCCATGAAGACGCGCAGATAGGGTGGCGAAGGCGGGCCCGGGTAATAGGGCGGCGGCGAGACCAGGGTCGGCGTGTCGCCGCCATAGAGGATGTCGTTGCCGCCGCCACCGATCAGGATGTCGTTGCCGTAGCCGCCATTCACCAGATCGTCGCCGTCGCCGCCATCCAGCCGGTCATGGCCATAGGCGTAGAAGCCGCCGGTGACATACCATTGGCCGGCGATGATGGTGTCGCGCCCGGCCCCGCCGGAGACAACCCACTGGCTGCGGCCATCGAGAACGCTGAAATCGTCGTCGCCGCCGCTGCCGGTGACGACAACGCCGCGCAGGCTCTGCCGCCCCTCGTCATGGCCGTATTCGACATAGTGCTGCCAGGCGGAGCGCACCTCGCCGCGCAGATAGGCGTCGAGCACATCGGCATTGGCGGCGAAATAGCCGCCGGCGTTGGTGAAGCCGAGCTCGCTCGGGAAGTAGGTGTTCTGGGTGCCATAGACCTGGCGCGGCGAGCGTTCCTCGAACTGGCCGTAGCCGATCCAATGGTCATAGCCGGAGGCGAAGCGCCCATCGCCGATCGCCTCCGCCACGTCGAGCTGGAAGCGACGGTAGAAACCCTCGTCGAAATAGGCGTTGGGGTTGCGCCCCTCGTAGCGGCCGAAGCGCTCGTAATGGCCGCCGGGATCGGTGGCCCACCCGCTGGCCGCGACATCGCCATTGGTCGCGAGATAGTAGGCGGAATCGAAGAAGTCGAGCGCCATGGCCATCCTCTCCCGTTGCGCCGGCGGGCGGGCGCGGGGCGCGCCCGCCGCCCCGTTCTCAGTCGAAGCTGAGGAAGTTCGGCATCTCGCGGATCGGCTGTGCCGCGCGCAGCTTCGCCAGGTCCGGCACCGGGCGGGCGAGCGTGGCATCACCCGCCACCGCCGCCTCGATCGCCGCGGCCACCGCCACCACCAGCGCATCGCCGCCGCGGGGCCCCACGATCTGCAGGCCGAAGGGCAGCCCCGCCTTGTCGACGCCGAGCGGCAGCGAGATCGCCGGATGCCCCGGCACCGTCACCGCATAGGCCAGCGCCAGCCAGTGGAAATAGTTCTTGGTCGGCTTGCCGTCGATCTCCGCCGGATACAGCTCGGCCCAGGGGCGCGGCGAGAGGGTGATCGCCGGCGAGATGACGACGTCGTAGCCGCGCGCGAAGAAATCCTGCCAGTTGCGGTAGATCTTCGTCTGCTGCACCGAGGCGCGGGCCACGTCATTGGCGCTGTAGCCGAGGCCTTCCTCGACATTGGCGCGCACATTCGGGCCGACATCCTGCGGCCGCTTGCGCACCTTCTCCTCATGCGCCGCCAGGAAATTCAGCGCGCGCAGGATGGCGAAGACCTCGTCGGTGCCCTCGCAATTCGGCGTCGCCTCCTCGACCCGGCCGAAGAGCGGGGAGAGCGCCTGCACGCGGCTGGCGAAGACCTCGCGGATATGGTTCTCGGTCGGCGCGAAGCCGAAATCCGGCGTCGCGGCGACGCGCAGGCTGGAGAGGTCGATCGCCTCGTCGAAGGCCATGCCGCGGCGGACATCGCAGTCCGGCAGGGTGTAGGCCAGCGGGTCGACGCCATGATCGGCCGCCATGACCGAGAGCATCAGCGCCAGGTCGCCGACATCGCGCGCCATCGGGCCGAGCACCGGCAGGTTGGACCAGCCGAGCAGGCGGCGCTCCGCCGGCACCATGCCGGGGCTCGGGCGGAAGCCGACGATGCCGTTGAAGGCGGCGGGGTTGCGCAAGGAGCCGCCAGTGTCCGAGCCCGAGGCCAGCGGCACCATGGAGCAGGCCAGCGCCACGCCCGAGCCGCCGGAAGAGCCGGCCGCCGAGCGCGTCGGATCGAAGGGGTTGCCGGTGGCGCCATAAACGGCGTTGCGGGTGTTCGCGCCGGCGCCGAATTCCGGCGTGTTGGTCTTGCCCAGGATAATGCCGCCGGCGGCGCGCAGATCCGCCACCATGGTGGAATCCTTGGCCGGCACATGATCCTTGAAGATCGGGCTGCCGAAGGTGGTGACGAGGCCCGCCGTCTCGTCCAGGTCCTTGATGCCGAGCGGCAGGCCGTGCAGGGGCCCGAGCTTCTCGCCCTGCATCACCGCCTGCTCGGCCTGCTGCGCCGCCTTGCGGGCGGCGCCTTCATCCATCGCGACCATCGCGTTCACCGCGTGGTCGACCTCGCCGATGCGCTTCAGGCAGGAATCGAGCAGCTCGACGGGCGAGAGCTTCTTCTCGCCGATCAGGCGGCGCAGGGTGACGGCGGAAAGGTCGCAGGGCTCGGTCACGCGGCGGATTCCTTGCTGTGGCACACGGAAAGAAAGGCGCCGGGCGGGATCACCGCCCGGCGCCGCGTCAGGCTCAGTAGCCCAGCGCGCAGCCATCCTTGCGCGGATCGGAGCCGCCGACCAGCACCCCGCGCGCATGGTCGATCAGGATCGCCTGGCCGCCGCCATGCGGCTTGTCGATCAGCTCGCAGACATGGCCCATGCGGTTCAGCTGGTCGACCACCGCCACGGGGATGCCGCGCTCGATCTGCAGCTTGCCCTGGTAGGGGAAGAGGCGCGGCAGATCGAGCGCGCTCTGCACGTCCAGGCCGAACTCGAAATGGTTGGTCAGGAACAGCGTCTGGCCCATCGGCTGGAAATGCCCGCCCATCACGCCGAAGGGCATGATGGCGCGGCCATCCTGCATGACCATGCCGGGGATGATGGTGTGCATCGGACGCTTATTGGGCGCGATGCAGTTCGGGTGCCCCTCCTCCAGCCGGAAGCCGAAGCCGCGATTGTGCAGCATCACGCCGCTCTTCTCGGCCAGGATGCCGGAGCCGAAGCTCTCGAACAGCGAGTTGATGAAGGAGCAGGCATTGCCCTCGGCATCGACGACGCAGAGATAGACGGTGTCGCGGTGCTTCGGCAGCATCGCCGCCATGCCGGCCGGCGGCAGCTCGCGCATCGCCACATCGTCGCGGATCAGACCACGCAGCTGCGTCGTGTATTCGTCCGAGGTCAGCTTGGCGACCGGCACCTCGACCTGGGACGGGTCGGCCAGGAAGCCGTCGCGGTCGCGATAGGCCAGGCGCGCGGCCTCGACATGGCGGTGCAGGCGGGTGGCGGAAAGCGGGCCGCCCTCCGGCGTCTCCATCTGGCCGAGCACGCCCAGCATCTGCAGCACCAGCAGGCCCGAGCCATTGGGCGGGCACTGGAAGATGTCGAGGCCCTTCCAGCGCGTCTGGATCGGCGTCACGAATTCGGCGACGTCGAGGCCGGCGGCGAAATCGGCCTCGGTGTGGGTGCCGCCGGCGGCGCGCAGGGTCGCCACCATGTCGGCGGCGATCTCGCCCTCATAGAAGGCGCGCGCACCCTTCTCGCCAATGGCGCGCAGCGTGCGGGCCAGCGCCGGCTGGGCGAATTTGTCACCGATGGCGAAGGGCTTGCCATCCTTCAGGAAGTGGCGGGCGGTCGCCTCGTGCTTGCCCAGCTTGTCGGCCGCGGCCTCCCAGTCGGAGGCGACGCGGGCATGCACCGGGTGGCCTTCCTCGGCCAGCTTGATGGCGGGCGCCAGGATCTGCGCCAGGGACAGCCTGCCATGCGCCTTGTTCAGCTTGTCCCAGGCCGAGACCGCGCCCGGCACGGTCACCGAATGGGCGGAGGTCGCCGACATGGCCGTCAGCCCATCGGCGCGCAGCTTCTCGGGCGTGGCACCCGCCGGCGCGCGGCCCGAGCCGTTCATGGCGACCACCTGGCCGGTGCCCGCCGGGGCATACAGGCAGAAATTGTCGCCGCCGATGCCGGTGGATTGCGGCTCGATCACCGCCAGCACGGCGGCGGCGGCGATGGCGGCGTCCATGGCGTTGCCGCCCTGGCGCAGGATGTCGATGGCGGCCAGCGAGGCCGCCGGCATGGAGGTGGCGGCCATGCCGTTCATGGCGAGGACAGGGCTGCGGCCGGGGGAGTGGAAGTCGCGCATGGGATTCTTTCGGACAGGTCTCAAACGGAACAGAAGCCGCCATCGATCAGCAGCGAGGCGCCGCTGATCATGGCGGAAGCGGGGGAGGCCAGAAAGACCACCGCGCCCATGATGTCCTCGACACCCATCATGCGGCCGAGCGGCGTGCGGCGCAGATGGGCGGCGCGGAACTTCTCGTCGGACAGCAGGCCGGCGGTCAGCGGCGTCTCGACGAAGCCGGGGCAGAGCGTGTTGACGCGGATGCCCTTCGGGCCCAGCTCGGCGGCCATCGCCTTGCTCAACCCTTCGATGCCGTGCTTGGTGGCGGTGTAGACGGTGCGGTTCAGCCCGCCGACATGCCCGTTCACCGAGGAGAGGTGGATGATGCTGCCGCCCTTCCCCGCCGCCACCATGCCGGCGGCCACCGCCTGGGCCACGGTGAAGGCGGCGCGCAGGTTCAGGTCGACCAGGGCGTCGAAGCTCTCGTCCTGCACCTCGGTGAAGGGCTCGCGGATATTGGTCCCGGCATTGTTGACCAGGATGTCGAAGGGCCCCTCGCGCTCCACCAGGGCGCGCACCGCGGCGCGGTCGGTGACGTCCAGCGCATGGGCGGAGAGCTTCAGGCCAGGGCCGGCCGCGGCGATGGTGGCCTGCATCTCGTCGAGGGCGCGTGCGGCCATCACCACCTCGGCCCCCGCGGCGGCCAGCGCCAGGGCGGCGGCGCGGCCGA
>NZ_GG770777.1:724277-728502 GCF_000164635.1 Pseudoroseomonas cervicalis ATCC 49957
CAAAAAAGAACCCTTAATTGCTGTTCTTCTTCCGCGCACCATTCTTGTGCAGCAGGAACTCGCGCCCCAGCTTCACCCGCGCCACACCGTCATAGGAGACGATATCGGCGGTGGCATAGGTCTCGCTCCAGGTGTTGGGGATGAAGCTGCCGGTGCCGACGACATCGACCGGCGCGCGGGCCTCGTTCATCACCCGGCACTTGGTCACGCCGAAGCCCGAGGAGGCGACGATGCGCACCTTGGGGAAGCCGGCCTGGTCCAGCGCCTCGCGCATGCGCCAGATGGCGGCGGCGGAGACGCCGGTGCCCACCAGGTGGCGCAGCTCGGTGTCGGAGCGGTAGCGGCGGATGGCGCCGGGCGCGTGGCGCTCCAGCACCGCGTAGGATTCCGCCGGGTCCAGCCCCTCCAGGAAGCGCCCGCCATGGGTGTCGAGGCGGACGGAGAGCCGCCCCTCCCCCGCCAGATCCGGGAAGCGCTGGCAGAGCGCCAGCGTGTCCGTCACCTCGCGGCCGAAATAATCGACCAGCACGGTGAGCGGCTCGTCCGGGAAGGCCTCGTGGAACATCTCGGCGGCGCGCACGGTGCTGCGGGCATAGCCGATCAGGGCATGCGGCATGGTGCCATAGCCGCGCGCATTGCCGAACCAATGGGCCGTCAGGTCATTGGCATTGCCGATGAAGCCGCGCGCGCCCTCGCGCCTTGCGGCGGCGCTGCCGACGGCGGCGGCATAGGCCATCATCTCCTGCATCTCGGCGCCGGCGCAGTGCCGTGCCTCCATGGCCAGGAAGGCCGCCTGCGGCAGTTCCAGGCACATCTGGAAGGCATTGTGCGCGGCGACGCAGGCCGGGCCCAGCTTCTGCAGATAGATGGTCTCGAGATCGGAGAGATGGGTGAAGGAGCCGGTCAGGTAGATGATCGGATCGCCCGCGCCCACCCACTCGCCTTCCTTGTGCATCAGCTCGATCTCGAAGCGGGTGCCGCGCTCGGCGGCGACGCGCTCCAGCCAGTCGATCATCAGCCGCGGCGCGCTGACCACGGGGCGGCGGAGGAACACCGCATAGGTCACCGTGCAATCGCCGAAGCGCTGCACGATGGCCTTGGTGCGGTTGAAATAGGCGTCGGTCTGGCGGGCGATGGCCTCATCGCCCACGGGACCGCCCGACGGGCCATGGGCCGGCCCGCGGGAGGGGCCGCCCGGCGGCGGCAGCCCGTCGGTCATTGCGCCGCGATCAGCGGCAGCACCGCCCCCTCGGGCCGCCGCGCCTTCAGCTCCTCGGCGACCAGGAAGGCCAGCTCCAGCGCCTGCTCGGCATTCAGCCGGGGGTCGCAGAAGGTGGCGTAGTTGGCGGAGAGATCGGCCTCCGACAGCTTGTGCGCGCCGCCGATGCATTCGGTGACGTCGCTGCCGGTCATCTCGACATGCACGCCGCCGGCCCAGGTGCCTTCCGCCTGGTGCGCGTCGAAGAAGCCGCGCAGCTCGGACAGGATGGCGTCGAAGGAGCGGGTCTTGTAGCTGCCGGCGGTGTGGGTGTTGCCGTGCATCGGGTCGCAGATCCACACCACCTCGCGCCCCGCGCGCTGCACGGCGCGCAGCAGCGGCGGCAGCTTGTCGGCCACCTTGGAGGCGCCCATGCGGCTGATCAGCGTCAGCCGGCCCGGGATGTTCTCCGGGTTCAGGATCTCCGTCAGCTTCACCAGCTCGTCGGGGTCGGTGGTCGGGCCGACCTTCAGGCCGAGCGGGTTCTTCACCCCGCGCAGGAACTCGACATGCGCGCCCTCGGGCTGGCGGGTGCGGTCGCCGATCCACAGGAAATGGGCCGAGCAGGCATACCAGTCGCCGGTGGTGCTATCGACGCGGGTCAGGGCTTCCTCATAGGGAAGCAGCAGCGCCTCGTGGCTGGTGTAGAACTCGGTCTCGCGCACCTGGGGGGCGTTGGACATGCCGCAGGCGGCCATGAAGCGCAGCGTCTCGTCGATGCGCGCGGCCAGGTCGCGATAGCGGTCGACCAGCGGCGAGCGGGCGACGAAGCCGAGATTCCAGCGATGCACCTCGTGCAGATCGGCATAGCCGCCGGTGGCGAAGGCGCGCAGCAGGTTCAGCGTGCCGGCCGACTGCATATAGGCGAATTCCATCCGCGCCGGGTCGGGCACCCGGGCCTCGGGGGTGAATTCGGGGCCGTTGATGATGTCGCCGCGATAGGAGGGCAGCGTCACGCCCTCCTGCGTCTCGGTGTCCGAGGAGCGCGGCTTGGCGAACTGCCCCGCCATGCGGCCGAGCTTCACCACCGGCAGGGAGCCGCCGAAGGTCAGCACCACCGCCATCTGCAGCAGCACCCGGAAGGTGTCGCGGATCGGGTTCGCCTTGAAGTCGGCGAAGCTCTCGGCGCAGTCGCCGCCCTGCAGCACGAAGGCCCGCCCCTGCCCGGCCTGGGCCAGGGACTGCTGCAGCCTGCGGGCCTCACCTGCAAAAACCAGCGGGGGAAAGCTCGCGAGGCGGGATTCCATGGCGTTCAACCTGGCCTGGTCCGGATAGTCCGGGACCTGCCGGATCGGCATTTCGCGCCAGCTTCCGGGCTGCCACCCGCGCACCGTCATGACACTCAGCGTCCTCAAAAGTCATTCTTGGCCGGCCAGGATAGACCGAGGTCAGGGTGCAGGGCTACCGCCGATGCGCCCGCCCGCCGCAGGGAAGCCCTGCGCGCATCCTGACCCTCGCGGCGGGGCGCCTCAGCCCGGCAGCAGCCGGCTGGCGCCATGCTCCACCACCAGCGCGCCGCGATCCTCCCGCGCAGCCCCCGGGCGCGTCACCTCGGCCAGGGCGCGGAAGCGGGCGGTTATGCGGTCGGGGCCCAGCTCGTGCAGCGTGTAGCCGCGGCGGTTGTTGTAGAAGGTGAGGTGCGGGTTCTGCGCCATCACGCGCGGGGTGGAGGACAGCTGCTCCGACCCGTCGCCGCCCGAGCTGATCGAGGTGGCGGTGAATTCGCAGCCCAGCGCCGGCCCGTCCGGCCCCGCCGCGTCGCGGTGCAGCGTGCCGGCCCAGGCGGCGTGGACATCGCCCGAGATGGCCAGCAGGCCGGGCAGGCGCGCAGCCTCGACATGGGCCAGCAGCCGCTCCCGCGCCGCCGGGTAGCCATCCCATTTGTCCATCGCCCAGCGCGGCGCGCCGGGGCCGCCGAAATCCCGCTGCAGGATGGGCACCTGGTGCGCCAGCAACTGCCAGCGGGCGCGGCCAGGGCGCAGCCGGTCGAGCAGCCAGGCCTCCTGCGCGGGGTCCATCATGCGGGCGGCGGGGTCCGGCCAACCTTCGCAGGGGGCGGCGGTGGTGTCGCCGCAGGGCTGGTCGGTGCGGCCGCTGCGGGTGTCGAGCACCGCGACCTGCAGCAGCCCGCCGAAGCGCAAGCCGCGCCAGGCCTGGATCGAGGGGCCGCGCGGCAGCTGGGCCCGGCGCAGCGGCATATGCTCGTACCAGGCCTGGAAGGCGGCCTGCTTGCGCAGGGCGAAGATCTCCGGCGGCACGGCGGGGTGGCCAGTGCGGCTGCCATCCTCCTCGGAGAATTCCCCGGCCCAGTTGTTGTCCACCTCATGGTCGTCGAAGGAGTGCAGGAAGGGATGCGCCGCCTGCGCCGCCGCCAGGTCGGGGTCCAGCTTGTACAGGGCGTAGCGCGCCCGGTACTCGTCCAGGCTGTAGGTCTCGGCGCTGTTGTGCCGGCGCGGCTGGCCGCCCCGCGCACCGCCCTCATAGATGTAGTCGCCATAGTGGAAGACGAAATCGAGCCCTTCCTCCTCCGCCACATGGCGCCAGGCGGTGAAATGGCCCTGCTCGTAATTCTGGCAGCCGGCATTGACGAAGCGCAGCGCCGCCGGCGCGGCATCCGCGGCCGGCGCGGTGCGGGTGCGGCCGATGCGCGACAGCGCCTCCCCCGCCTGGAAACGGTACCAGTAGGGGCGGCCCGGGCGCAGGCCGGACAGCTCGACATGCACGGCATGGCCCAGCTCGGGGCGGGCCAGCGCCTCGCCCTGCCGCACCACGCGCTGCATCGCCGCGTCCTCGGCCACCGACCAGCGCACCGGCACGGCCAGCTTCGGCATGCCGCCACCGGGCGCCAGCGGCTCCGGCGCCAGCCGGGTCCACAGCACCACGCCATCCGGCCAGGGATCGCCAGAGGCCACGCCGAGGGTGAAGGGATCGCTGGCGAAGCGCGGCTGCGCCCAGGCGCGCCGCGCG
>NZ_GG770777.1:728884-738172 GCF_000164635.1 Pseudoroseomonas cervicalis ATCC 49957
CCGCCAGCGCCGCCAGGCCGAGCCCGCCGCGCAATGCGCCGCGCCGGGACAGCGCCAGGATGTGTCGGGTCGCGCTGTCCATGGGGCTTCCTCCTGGCGTGGCCGCGCCATGCTCTAGCATGACGGCATGACAGGAGGGTGACAGCCGGCTGAAGCCCTGGTCAGCCGGCGATCACAGCAGCAGCGGCAGGATGCTGGCGGCCATCAGCAGGCCCAGCGCGGCATTGGCCAGCCGCCAGGCGCGCGGCGTCGCCAGACGGCGCCCCGCCCCGGCGCCGAGCGCCGCCCAGACCGCCAGGCAGGGCATGGAGATCAGCGCGAAGACCAGCACCACCGCCAGCCCGCCCTGCAGCGGCGCGCCGGGCCGGGCGAAGCTGGCCAGCGCCGCCAGCGCCACCAGCCAGGCCTTGGGGTTGACCCATTGCAGCGCCGCCGCCGCCCAGAAGCCCGGCAGGCGGCGTGGCGCCGCGCCAGGGTCGGGTGGCGGCGCGGTGCCGATGCGCCAGGCCAGCCACAGCAGCCAGGCCGCGCCCAGCCAGCGCAGCCCCTGCTGCAGCCAGGGCAGCGCCGCCAGCGGCGCGGCGAGGCCGAGCGCGCCCAGGACCAGCATCAGCGTGAAGCCGAGGGTCACGCCCAGCATGGCCGGCAGGGCGCGGCGCCAGCCGCCCTGCGCGGCGATCGCCGCGATCATCAGCGTGTTCGGCCCCGGCGTGACCGAGGCGGCGATGGCGAATCCCAGCAGGGCGGGCAGCGTCTCCATGGCGGCAGCAGAGCAGGGAGCCGAATTTGGGTCAATACTGCTGACATTTTTCGGCGCGGCACGCCGCTGCTCGGCCGCCAGCCCTGGCAACGGGCCGGGCGGGAGCCTCCGCCCATGGGCAGGCCAATTTCCCCTTTTCCGCAAGCAGGGTGCAAAGCAAAACAACTCACGCTATCATCCGACACCGCCGCCACACCCGGATCGCCACCATGATTGGTCCCATCCGCCACCCCCGCCGCCGGCGCTCCCGCGCCCTGCCCTGGCGCGCGACGCCCCGCTGGGCGGCATGAGCGAGACGACGCGGGCGCCCGCAGCACCGGCACGGCGACGGCGCCCGCGCGAAGGACGCGGCGTGCTCTGGCTCGGCCTGCTGCTGCCGCTCTGCTTCGCGGCGCTGACGCTGCTGCAGCTGTGGGAGCTGCGCGAGGATGCCTGGGACCGCGCCGAGCGCGGCGCGCAGAACCTGCTGCTGGCGCTGAGCCAGGACATCGAGCGGCAGATCGACATCTATGACCGCGCCCTGGCGGCGGTGGCCCGCAACGCCCGGCTGCTGCGCGAGGAGGAGCTGGCCGAGTCGGCGCTGCTCTTCGCCCCGGCGGCGGCGACGCGACACCTCGGCCACATGACGCTGCTGGACGCCACCGGCCAGGTGGTGGCCAGCTCCGACCCCGGCGCGGCGCTGCACCAGGATGTGTCGTCGCGCGCCATCTTCCTGCGCCACCGGCTGGAGCCGGAGCTGGGCCTGCTGATCAGCCCGCCCTACCAGGATGGCACGCGGGACGGTTACTTCCTGGCGCTGAGCCGCGCCGTCCGCGACGCGCAGGGGCGGCTGGCGGGGGTGGTGCTGGGCACGCTGCAACTGTCCTACATGCGCCAGCTGGCCGGCGGGCTCAGCATCGGCCCGCACAGCACCATCAACCTGTTCAACACCGAGGGCGTGCTGCTGTATCGCGAGCCGATGGGCAGCGGCCGGCCGGGCATGGACCTGTCGCAGGCCCCCACGGTGCGGCGGATGCTGGCCGAACCCTCCGGCCAGTTCATCGGCCGCGCCACCTTGGACGGGGTGGAGCGCCTCTACAGCCATGCCCGGCTGGGCGGCTACCCGCTGGTGCTGAATGTCGCGCTGGCGACCGGGCCGGTGCTCGACCCCTGGCAGGAGCACGCGGTCGGGACCATGGCGATGGTGGCGCTGCTCTGCCTTGCCACGCTGCTGCTCGGGCTGCGGCTGCAGCGCGAGCTGCGCCGCCGCCGGCTGGCCGAGGCGGCGGCCCGGGCGGAGAGCCAGCGCTACCACGCCCTGGCCGAAACCGACGGGCTGACCGGCCTCGGCAACCGCCGGAAGTTCGACCGGCTGCTGCGGCTGGAATGGGAGCGCCAGCAGCGGCTGGGCCAGCCCCTGGCGCTGCTCATGCTCGATATCGACCATTTCAAGGCGTTCAACGACAGCCAGGGACACCTGGCGGGCGATGCGGTGCTGCGCAGCCTGGCCGGCTGCATCCGCAGCTGCATCCGCGCCGAGACGGACCTCGCCGCGCGCTATGGCGGCGAGGAATTCGCCATCCTGCTGCCGGGCGGCGCGGAGGAGGCGAAGCACCTGGCCGAGCGCATCCAGGACACGCTCTACCGGCTGAACCTGCCGCACCCGGCGGCGCGCTCCGGCCGGATCTCGGTCAGCCTGGGGGCGGCGGCGATGGTCCCGCCCGAGCAGGGCCAGCCGGCCATGCTGGTGCAGGCGGCGGATGCGGCGCTCTACCGCGCCAAGCAGGCCGGGCGCGACCAGGCGGCCTACGCCGCCTGAGCCGCCCGCCGCTCAGCGGTTGCGGGTGACGAGGCGCCCCGGCTTCTCGCCGGTTTCCTTGCCGGCGGCGAAGGTGGCCACGCCATTGGCCCAGACCTGCTCGATGCCGACGCTCATCTGCACCGGGTTCTCGAAGGTGGCGTTGTCCATCACCGTGTTGGGGTCGAACAGCACCAGATCGGCATAGGCGCCCTCGCGCAGCACGCCGCGATCGACCATGCCGAAGACCTGGGCGGCGCGGCCGGTCATCTTGTGGATCGCCGTCTCCATGTCGAACAGGCCGAGCTGGCGGGTGTAGAAGCCCAGCACGCGCGGGAAGGTGCCCCACAGGCGCGGATGCGGCTTCTCGTCATGCGGCAGCCCGTCGGAGCCGATCATGGAGAGCGGGTGGCGCATGATGCGGCGCACATCCTCCTCGTCCATCTGGAAGGTGACGGCGCCGGCCGGCGTCAGCCGCTCGGCCGCGGCGCGCAGGTCGGTGTTCCAGCCGCGCGCGATCTCGGACAGGTCCTTGCCCGCCATCTCCGGATAGGGCACCGACCAGGTGATGATGGTGCGCAGATCGTCGCGCACCCGGTCGGGCATCAGCACGGTGGAGCCGGCCGGATAGGGATAGACGTCGAAGGCCACCTCCTGCATCGAAGCGGCGGCCTGGATCAGCGCCAGGGTCTGCACAGAGCGGCCGTAATTCTCCGGCATCGAGCATTTGTGGTGGCTGATATGCGCCGGCACGCCGATGCGGCGGGCGATCTTCAGCGTCTCCTCGATCGAGGCGCAGATGAAGTCCGCCTCGTCGCGCATATGGGTGACGTAGAGCCCGCCCATGGTGCGCATCGCCTCGCCCACCGCGACCACCTCCTCGGCCGAGGCCTTGGCGTTGGGGGCGTAGTAGAGGCCGGTCGAGAAGCCCGAGCCGCCCTCGGCCAGCGCCTGCTTCAGCCGCGTCTGCATGCGCAGGATCTCGGCATCGGTGGCGGCGCGGTAGGGGTCGCCGCCCATCGCCTCGACGCGCAGCGTCTGGTGGCCGATCAGCGCGTAGGTGTTGACCTCGCTGCCCTTGGTCTTCAGCGCGTGGGCGTAGTCGCCGAAGCTGTCGAAGGTCCACCACTGCTCGTCGCCCAGCAGGTCGAGCGGCGCCGGCGGGCGCTTGTCGGTGTGGCGCATCGGCGCCAGGCTGATGCCGCAATTGCCCACCACCACGGTGGTGACGCCCTGGCTGATCTTGCACAGCGTGCAGGCCGGGCCGCAGAGCACGGCGCGGTCGTCATGGGTGTGGGCGTCGATGAAGCCGGGCGCCAGCGCCTTGCCGGTGGCGATCACCTCGCGGTCGGCGCTCATGCCGCCGAGGTCGCCGACGCCCACGATGCGGTCGCCGACGACGCCGACATCGCCCACCCGGCGCGGCCCGCCGGTGCCGTCGAACAGGGTGGCATCGCGGATGATCATGTCGCAGCGCAGCGCCATCAGCAGGGCTCCTTCGGGCAGCTTGCAGGTGGAGGCGGATCATGCGCCGTCGCGGCGCGGCGATCCAGCCGGCCGCGTCACTTTTTGCGGCGCGCATGGCTTGCGCCGCCGCGCCGCGCGCCGCAAAGCTGCCCGCCGAGGAGTCCGCGTCCCATGCCAGAAGACCGTTTGTTCGTTCAATCCCTGCAGAAGGGCCTGGCGCTGCTGGAGGCCTTCGCGCGCCAGCCGGGCGAGCTCAGCCTGAACGAGCTGGCGCATCTCTCCGGCATCGACCGCTCCTCGGCGCAGCGCATGGCGCACACCCTGCTGAAGCTCGGCTATCTGGAGCGCGGCGCCAATGGCCGCGGCTACACGCCGGGGCGCAAGATCCTCGACCGCGGCTTCGACTTCCTGCGCTCCCGCCCGCTGGTGGAGCGCGCCACGCCGGTGGTGATCGAGTTGCAGCGCAACACCGGCGAGCGGGTCGATCTCAGCCTGTTCGACGGCACCACCATCGTCTACGCGCTGCGCCGGCAGAGCAAGCGGGAGACCTTCTTCGCCACCCTGGTCGGGCGGCGGCTGCAGAGCTTCAGCACCGCCGGCGGCCGCGCCTGCATGGCCACCCTGCCGCGCGAGGAGGTGAACGCGCTGATGGCGCGCTCCGACATCCGGCCGGTGACGCCGAAGACACTGCTCGACCCCGACGCCATCCTCGCCCGCATCGAGCAGGCGCGGCGCGAAGGCTACAGCGTGGTGCAGGAGGAAATGCTGATCGGCGAGGTGGTGGTGGGCGCCGCCATCCTCGACCAGCAGGGGCGGCCGGTGGGCGCGGTGCACATCGCCGGCTCGCTCTCCGAATGGCCGCCGCAGCGCTTCGCCGCGCGCTTCGCGCCGCTGGCGATCGAGGCGGCGCGGGCGCTGGGCGGCGGCAGCGGGCTGCGCTGAACCGCGACTCCGCTGCCCCGCACAGCGGTTTTTCCGAGCCTTCGGTAGCGCAGAGCGATATTCGCGCGGCGCGCGCATTGCGCGGCCGGGGTTGCGCTTCTAGCCTCCCTCCCCTTGAGCCTGCCGCACGCCAAGGGAAACGCCGCATGACCGACCCCGCCCCGCCCGCCGATCCGCTGCTCGCGGAGACGATCGCGCTGCCGGGGTTGCGCCAGCCCGCCTCGATCCATGTCGATCGCTGGGGCATCCCGCATCTGCGCGCGGAGAATGAGCACGACCTGTTCCTGGTGCAGGGCTTCAACGCGGCGCGCGACCGGCTGTGGCAGATCGATCTCTGGCGCAAGCGTGGCCTCGGCCTGCTCGCCGCCGATTTCGGGCCGGGCTACCTGGCGCAGGATTATGCCGCGCGGCTGTTCCTCTACCGCGGCGATATCGAGGCGGAGTTCAACGCCTATGCCGCCGATGCGCGCGCCATCTGCGAGGCCTTCGTCGCCGGCATCAACGCCTATGTCGCGCTGACCGAGGCCGAGCCCGCGCGGCTGCCGGCGGAGTTCCGCGCCCTCGGCACCCGCCCGGCGCGCTGGTCGGCCGAGGACGTGGTGCGCATCCGCAGCCACAGCCTGACGCGCAACGCCTTGTCCGAGGTGCTGCGCGCCATCGTGCTGTCGCGCGCCGACCTCGCCACCGATCTGCTGCGCAAGAATATCGAGCCGCTGCACGAGCCGGTGCGGCCCGAGGGGCTGGACCTCTCCGAACTCGGCACCGAGGTGCTGACGCAGTTCAAGCTGGCCACCGCCGCCGTCACCTTCTCGCCCGAGCGGCTCGCCGCGCCGCTGGAGGAATGGCGCCGCTGGACCGGTCTCACCGATCTCGGCGAGGTGGTGCAGGGCGCCGAGATGGAGGGCTCCAACAACTGGGCCATCCATGGCAGCCGCACCGAGAGCGGGCGGCCGATCCTCGCCTCCGACCCGCATCGCGCGCATGCGGCGCCCTCGCTGCGCTACATCGTGCATCTGGACAGCCCCGGCTTCAACGCGATCGGCGCCGGCGAGCCGGCGGTGCCCGGCATCTCCATCGGCCACAACGGCACCAGCGCCTTCGCGCTCACCATCCATGGCGCCGACCAGGAAGACGTCTATGTCTACGCGCTGGACGCGGAAGACGCCGATTCCTACCGCTATGGCGAGGGGACCGAGCGCATGCTGCTGGTCACCGAGCATTTCGCGGTGAAGGGGCATGCGGAGCAGTCGCTGGTGCAGCGCTTCACCCGGCACGGGCCGGTGATCGCGCGCGATCTCGCCGCCCGGCGGGCGGTGGCCATCCGCAGCGTCTGGTGGCTGCCCGGCTCGGCCCCCTATCTCGGCAGCCTGACCACCATGCGCGCGCGCAGCCTGGAAGAGTTCCGCGCCTCCATGGCGCGCTGGGGCACGCCCTCGGTCAACATGGTCTATGCCGATCTGGCGGGGCAGATCGCCTGGACGCCCACCGGCTACGCGCCGCAGCGGCCGAACTGGGACGGGCTGCTGCCGGTGCCCGGCGATGGGCGCTATGAATGGTCCGGCATGCTGCACCCGGAGGAGCATCCGTGGCGCGTCGACCCGCTGGAAGGCTTCGTGCACAGCGCCAACGAGCAGAACCTGCCGCCCGACTGGCCGCATGCCAAGAAGACCTATGGCTATGAATGGAGCGAGGATTCCCGCGCCACCCGCATCCGCGAGGCGCTGACCCGCGGCCCGCTGCTGACGCTCGCCGATTGCACAGCGTTGCAGACCGATGTTCTGTCGATCCCGGCGCGGCGGCTCTGCGCGCTGCTGCTGGCCCTGCCGCGCGGCGCGGCGCCGGAGTTCTGGGCGGCGCAGACCCTGCTGGAGGATTGGGACCACCGCTTGGCGGCCGACAGCCCCGCCGCCGCTTTGTTCGAGGTGTTCCTGACCAAGCACCTGAAGCCGCGCCTGCTGGCGGCGCTGGTGCCGGATGCCGCGCTGCGCCCGCTGCTGCTGCCGCAGGACATGGAAAGCCTGCTGCGCGTGCTGGAGCAGCCGGATGCGCGGCTGCCCGCCGCCGCGCGCGACGCGCTGCTGGCGGAGTGCCTGATCGCCGCCTTCCGCGATTGCGAGGCCCGCATGGGCGTCAGCCCCGAAGGCTGGGCCTGGGGCCGGCTGCATCATGGCTATTTCGCCCATGCGCTGCAGGGCATCACGCCGCAGACCGCGGCGATGGATGTCGGCCCCTACCCGGTCGGCGGCAGCGCGCAGACGCCGATGCACACCGGCTACCGCCCCGGCGATTTCCGCTGCCAATACGGCGCCTCGGTGCGGCTGGTGATGGATGTGGGGGCATGGGACAACAGCCTCTGCATCAACGCCCCCGGCCAGTCGGGCGACCCGGATTCGCCGCATTACGCCGACCTGGCGCCGCACTGGGCGCGCGGGGAGTATGTGCCGCTGCTCTATACGCGCCCGGCCATCGAGGCGATGGAGATGCAGCGCATCCTGCTGCTGCCGGCCGAGCCCGGCTGAACCGGTTCACGGGGTGGCGATGCGCGCATCGCCCCCCTGCCCCGCGGCAACTGCCGCGCGCATCATGCGTCTCCCACGGGACGCCCCGCCCAGGGGCCATCCCCCGGCAACCGGAAGGAGACCGCCATGGCCACCAGCCCCCGCTTCGCCCCGCCCGGCCCGCTGGGCTTCGGCGGCGCGCCGCTCGGCGACATGTTCGCCAAGGTGGACGACGCCACCGCCGAGGCCACGCTGCGGGCCGCCTGGGACAGCGGCATCCGCTATTACGACACCGCGCCGCATTACGGCTCCGGCCTGTCGGAGCACCGCTTCGGCGCCGTGCTGCGGCAGCAGCGGCGCGACGATTACGTGCTGTCGACCAAGGTCGGCCGGCTGCTGGTGCCCGACACCAACCCCGACATCGGCCACCCCTTCAAGAGCGCGCTGATGTTCCGGCGCGAGGTGGATTACGGCGCCGCCGCCGCCCGCCGCTCGGTGGAGGACAGCCTGCAGCGCATGGCGATCGGGCGCATCGACATCGTCTATGTGCATGACCTCGCCACCGACCATCTGGGCGATGGCTATGACGAGGCCTTCCGCATCGCGCGCGAGGGCGCCTTCCGCGAGCTCATCAGGATGCGCGAGGAAGGGCTGATCCGCGCCTGGGGCCTGGGCGTCAACCTGCCCGAGCCCTGCGTGCGGGCGCTGAAGGAATCCGACCCGGACGTCTTCCTGCTGGCCGGGCGCTACAGCCTGCTCGACCTGTCGGGGCTGGACGAACTTTTCCCTCTGTGTGCCGAGCGCGGCGCCCATGTCGTCATCGGTGGCCCCTACAATTCCGGCCTGCTGGCCGGCGGCAACACCTTCGACTACCAGGACGCCCCGCGCGAGATGGTGGAGAAGCGCGACCGCATGGCGAAGCTCGCCGAGCAGCATGGCGCCGACCTGAAGGCGGCGGCGCTGCAATTCTGCGCCGCGCATCCGGTGGTGGCCTCGGTCATCCCGGGCGCCAAGCATCCGGACCGGGTGCGGCAGAATGTGGAACTGATGCAGGCCAGGATCCCGGCCGAGTTCTGGGCCGCGCTGAAGCAGCAGGGCCTGCTGCCGCAGGATGTGCCGACGCCCTGAGGCCGGGCCGGCGGCTCAGATCTCGTCGAAGATCGGCCGCCACAGCCTGGGCGCGCTGCCCTCGCGCAGCGCCGCCTGGGCCTCATTCTCCAGCGCGGTCAGGAAGCGCGCGCGGTCGGCCCCGGCCATCGGCGCCGGGCCGCGCGTCTCCACCCCCATCTCGCGCAGCTGCCGCGCCACCTCGCGCCCGGCCAGGGCGTTGCCGATATTGTCGGTGCTCCACAGCCGGCCATTCGGCGCCAGGGCGCGCGCGCCCTTCTCCAGGCAGCGCGCCGCCAGCGGGATGTCGGCGGTGACGCAGAGGTCGCGCGCGGCGATATGCTCGGCGATGTGGTCATCCGCCGCATCCGGCCCCGGCGGCACGATCACCCGGCGGATCCACTCCGCCTCCGGCAGGCGGATGCCGCGCGCGCCGTTCGAGACGACATGCACCACCAGGCCGAGCCGCCCGGCCACGCGGAACACCTCCTCGCGCACCGGGCAGGCATCGGCGTCGATCCAGATTTCGGGACGGGGGGCGGGCGGGCTGATCATGCGGCAGATCTAGTCCGGCGGCGCCGCTTTCCCAAGGGCCGGAAAGTGGCCCGGTCCTTGCTTGGATTTTTCCAAGCACGCCAGAGCACGGGTCGCCGACGAAGGAGTTGCGCATGCCGCAGACCCCCTGGCCCGCCCTGGCCGTCCTGTCGCTTCTGGCCGGGCTGGCCGCCGCCCCGCCC
>NZ_GG770777.1:738489-748834 GCF_000164635.1 Pseudoroseomonas cervicalis ATCC 49957
CCCCGCCCGCCCTGGCCCAGCCGGCGCCGGCCGGCCCCACCCTGGCCGCGGTGCGCGCCAAGGCCCTGCTGGATTGCAGCGCCAACCAGGGCTCCCCCGGCTTCGGCGTGCCCGACAGCCGCGGCGAGCAACAGGGGCTGGACCCGGATATCTGCCGCGCCGTGGCGGCCGCCGTGCTCGGCCCCAATGCGCGCATCCGCTGGACGGTGCTGACCAGCGCCACCCGCGTCACCGCCCTGCAATCCGGCCAGGTCGACATCGTCGCCCGCACCTTCACCTGGACCCATGCGCGCGAGGTGAATGCCGGGCTGCAATTCGCCTCCCCCGTCTTCTATGACGGCCAGGGCTTCATCGTGCCAAAGGCGAGCGGCGTCACCCGCGCGGCGCAGCTCGACGGTGCCTCGATCTGCGTCACCGCCGGCTCGACCAATGAGCTGAACCTGGCCGACTGGGCGCGCAGCAACGGGCTGCGCGTCAACCCGGTGGTGTTCGAGGGCAATGAGGACACCCGCAAGGCCTACACCTCCGGCCGCTGCGACGCCTACACGCTGGATGCCAGCCAGCTCGCCGGCTTCGCCACCACCCTGCCGCGCGGCGAGCACGTCATCCTCTCCGACATCATCTCGAAGGAGCCGCTGAGCCCCGCCGTGCGCAAGGGCGACGCGCAATGGTACGACATCGTGCGCTGGACCATCTTCGCCCTGATCCTGGCCGAGGAGCACGGCATCACCCAGGCCAATGTCGATTCCATGCTGGAGAGCCAGAACCCGGAGGTGCGGCGGCTGCTCGGCGTCGCCGGCGACCACGGCCCGGCCATGGGGCTGGACCGGCGCTGGGCCTACAACGCCATCAAGGCGGTCGGCAATTACGGGGAGATCTTCGAACGGCACCTCGGCGCCGAATCACCGCTCGGACTGGAGCGCGGGCTGAACGCGCTGTGGAACCGGGGTGGGCTGCTTTACGCACCGCCGATGCGGTGAAGAAAAAGCTTGAGGGGGCCTTGCCCCCTCAAACTCCCCCAGCAGGGGACGGGGTCCCCTGCACCCGCCTTCAGTTCGGTCAGACCGGCGCCTCGGCGAAGAAGCGGGTCATCACCTTGCAGGCCTCGGCGAAATCCTCGTCCCGCATCGCCTCATGCGGGTTGTGGCTGCCATTCTGGTTGCGCACGAACAGCATCGAGGTCGGGATGCCGGCCGCGCCAAAGGCCGCCGCATCATGCCCGCCGCCCGAGGCCATCTCGATATGCCGCACCCCCACGGCCTCCGCCGCCCGCGCCAGCCCGGCGCGCAGCCCGGCATCCATCGGCGAGGCCAGCGAACCGGTCTCGGGACCGAGGTCGAAGCGCACGCCGCGCCGCGCCTCGATCTCCGGCACCTTGCGCGCCAGCTCGGCGAAGATGGCATCGACACTGGCCGGGTTCACGCTGCGCACATCCAGCATGAAGGTGGCCTCGCCCGGGATCTTGGTGAAGCCGGCCTCCGCCGTGGTGGCCAGGGTGCAGAAGGTGCAGACCAGCTTGTGGCCATGCCCCTCCAGCCGCGCCCATTCATCATCCAGCGCCACCGCCAGCTCGGCCAGCGCGATGGCGGCATCGCGGCGATAGCGGCGCGGCGTGCCGCCGGAATGGTTGTACTCGCCCAGCACCCGCCCCTGGCGCAGCCGCCGGCTGCCCGGAATGCCGGTGACGATGGCGACCGGCACCTCCTCCGCATCCAGCACCGGGCCCTGCTCGATATGCAGCTCGACGAAGGCGGCGGTGTTGGCCTTCGTGATATAGGCCTCGCCGCGCTCGGCGAAGCCGGGGTCGAAGCCCTCCTCGCGCATATGCTCGGCCAGCGTGCGGCCGCTGTCCTGGCGCTTCACCTGCAGCTCCTCGGCCTTCAGCCGGCCGAGCGCGCCGCGGCTGCCGGGATAGGAGGTCGGGAACCAGGCCCCCGCCTCCTCCGAGCGGATCGCCATGACGGTGACGTCGCGCGGCGGGGTGAAGCCGGCGCGCTTCAGCCCGGCCACCGCCGCCAGCCCCGCCAGCACGCCGGCGGCGCCGTCGAAATTGCCGCCCTGCGGGACGGAATCCAGGTGGCTGCCGGTCAGGATGCGCGGCAGGGCGCGGTCGGCGCCCGGCAGCGTCATGTAGAGATTGCCCACCGGATCGGTCGCGATCTCGAGGCCCAGCGCCTCGGCCTCGCGCCGCATCACGGCATGCGCCATGCGCTCACCCGGGCCATAGGCCTCCCGGGTGATGCCGACGCCATCAAAGCTCTTCTCGCGCAGCTCGGCGAAGAGCCGCTGCGCGAGGTCAACATCCGGCAGCAGATTGGGCCGGGTCGTCGTCTCAGACACAGCGCACCGCCCCGCCATCGATGATGTGAATGCGGCCGGTGGTGTAGGCGGCGCGGTCGGAGGCCAGGAAGGCGCCCATCGGGCCGAATTCCTTCGGCTCGCCATAGCGGCCGATCGGGATGGCGGCGGAGCGCTCGGCGACCAGCGCCTCGATGCTCTTGCCGGTCTTGGCGGCGGCGGCGGCCAGCGTCTCCGCCGTGCGGTCGGTGGCGAAGGCGCCGGGGGCCAGGATGTTGCAGGTGATGCCCTCGCCCGCCAGCTCGGCCGAGAGGGTCTTGTTCCAGCCGACGATCGAGGCGCGCAGCGTGTTGGACAGCGCCAGGCCGGGCAGCGGCTGCACCATGCCGGTGGAGCCCACGGTCAGGATGCGGCCCCATTTGCGCTCGCGCATGCCCGGCAGCAGCCGGTTGGCGATGCGGATCGGCGACAGCACGATGCGCTGGAACCAGGTGATCAGGTCTTCCTGCTTCATCTCCAGCGCGGTGCAGGTCGGCGGGCCGCCATGGTTCAGCACCAGGATGTCGACGCCGCCCAGCGCCGCCACCGCGGCATCGGCCAGCTTGTCCATCTGGCTGCCCTCGGCGACATCGGCCGGGATGCCGACCGCCTTCGGCGCGCCGAGGCTCTCCAGCTCGGCCGCGACGCGGTCGAGGCTCGCCTGCTCGCGGCCGGAGACGGCGATCGCGACGCCCTCCGCCGCCAGCGCATCGGCGATCGAACGGCCGAGCCCCTTCGAGGCCCCCATCACCAGGGCGCGGCGCCCTTGCAGACCCAGATCCATGGCCGTGCAACTCCTGTCGGTTTCCGCGCGGAACGTGAACGCTTCCCCTCCCCCTGGCAAGACACGCCCACCCGGTTAAGCTGCCCGGAAAGACGGGGAGAGACGATGCAGGAACCGGTCCCGACCAGGCCGCGCCTGGTCAGCGTGCGGCGCCTGCCGCCCGCCATCGCGGCGCGCATCCGCCAGGAATACGACGCCATCCAGGCGGAGGCGCACGACCTCACCCAGGAGCAGGCGCTGGCCGCGCTGCGGCAGAGCGGGGCGCAGGCGCTGCTGGTTTCCTCCTCCTTCCGCATGGACGCCGCCTTCATCGCCGCGCTGCCGCCGGAGGTGCGCATCGCCGCCACCTGCTCGGTGGGCTTCGACCATGTCGATGTGGCGGCGGCGCAGGCGCGCGGGCTGATCGTCACCAACACGCCCGACGTGCTGACCGGCTGCACCGCCGACCTCGCCTTCGCTTTGCTGCTCGCCGCCGCGCGCCGCCTGCCGGAGGCCGACCGCGTGCTGCGCGAGGATCGCTGGGGCCCGCGCGGCATGGGCGACTTCCTGGGTGTCCGCGTCTGGGGCAAGACGCTCGGCATCATCGGCATGGGGCGCATCGGCCGGGCGGTGGCGCGGCGCGCCCGCGGCTTCGACATGCGGGTGCTCTACCATGACGTCGCGGCCCTGCCGCCGGCGCTGGAGGAAGGCGCGCACCATGTCGCCCAACTCGAAGAAATGCTGCCGCGCTGCGACATGGTCTCGCTGCACTGCCCGCTGCTGCCCGCGACCCGCCACATCCTCAACCGCGAGACGCTGGCGCTGCTGCCGCGCGGCGCGGTGGTGGTGAACGCGGCGCGCGGCGGGCTGGTCGAGGAGGACGCGCTGATCGCGGCGCTGCAATCCGGGCAACTGGCCGCCGCCGGGCTCGACGTGTTCGAGGGCGAGCCGCGATTCGACAAACGGCTCGCGGGCCTGCCCAATGTCGCCCTGGCCCCGCATATCGGCAGCGGCACGGTGGAGACCCGCGACGCCATGGGGCATCGCAGCCTCGACAACATCGCCGCCGTCCTGGCCGGCCGCCCGCCCCTCGACCCGATCTGGAGCTGAGCGCATGACCAAGCCCGTCCTGCTGATGACCCGCCGCTTCCCGGATGCGGTGGAGGCGCGCGCCCAGCGCGACTACGTCACCATCCCCAACCCGGCCGACACGGCGATGGAGAGCGCGGCCATTGTCGCCGCCGCCCGCCAGTCCGGCGCCGAGGGCATCCTCTGCGCCGCCGGCGACGCCATGGGGGCCGCCACCCTCGCCGCCCTGCCGGAGAGTGTGCGCGTCATCGCCACCTTCAGCGTCGGCACCGACCATATCGACCTGGGCGCGGCGAAGGCGCGCGGCATCGCGGTGACCAACACGCCGGATGTGCTGAGCGTGGCCACCGCCGAGATCGCCTTCCTGCTGATCCTGGCCGCGGCGCGCCGCGGCGGCGAGGCGGAGCGCCTGCTTCGCGCCCGGCAATGGACCGGCTGGGCGCCGACCCAGCTGATGGGGGTGACGCTGGAGGGCAAGCGCCTCGGCATCCTCGGCATGGGGCGGATCGGCCAGGCCCTGGCGCGGATGGCGCGCGGCTTCGGCATGGAGATCCACTACCGCAACCGCAACCGCCTGCCCGCCGAGGAGGAGCAGGGCGCGATCTACCATGACAGCGACAAGGGCTTCCTCCGCGCCATCGACGTGCTGTCGATGCACATCCCGGGCGGCGCCGCGACGCGGCACTGGCTGGACGCCGAGCGCATCGCCTGGCTGAAGCGCGGCGCCATCGTCGTCAACACCGGGCGCGGCACCACGGTGGATGACGCGGCGCTCTGCGCCGCCCTGCACTCGGGGCATCTGCGCGCCGCCGGGCTCGACGTCTTCGAGGGCGAGCCGCGCATCTTCGAGGGCTATCACACCGCCCCCAACACCGTGCTGCTGCCGCATCTGGGCAGCGCCACGGTGGAGACGCGGGATGCCATGGGCTTCCGCTGCCTCGACAATCTGGATGCCGTGCTGCTGCGCGGCGAAGCGCCGCTGCACCCCGTCGCCTGACCTGACCCTCCCTTCCAGGACCACCGATGCTCTTCGATTTCGAGACGATCCCGACCCGCGAGGCCTACAAGCTGCTGGTCTCCACCGTGGTGCCGCGCCCCATCGCCTGGGTGGTGACGCAGGACGCGGCGGGGGTGGTGAATGCCGCGCCCTATTCCTTCTTCAACGCCTTCGGCGACACGCCGCCGGTGATCGGCTTCTCCTGCGGGCCACGGCCGGAGGGGGTGGAGGCGCCGGTGAAGGACACGCTGGCCAATATCCGCGCCACGGGCCAGTTCGTCGTCTGCCTGGTGAGCGAGGCGCTGGGCCAGGCGATGAGCGACACCGCGGCCGACTTCCCGCCCGAGGTGGACGAGCTGGCGGAGGTCGGGCTGGAGCGGGCGCCGAGCGTGCATGTGAAGCCGCCGCGCATCGCCGCGGCCCCGGTCGCCATGGAATGCGAGACCTTCCAGCTGGTGCCGGTCGGCGTCCACACGCTGGTGCTGGGCCGGGTGCGGGCCATGCATGTGCAGGATGAGGGCGTGCTGGACGCATCGAAATACTACATCGACACGCCGAAGCTGAACCTGATCGGCCGCATGCATGGGCGCGGCTGGTACACCCGCACCACCGACCGCATCGACATCCCGCGCACCACCCATGCCCAGTGGGAGGCGCGCAAGGCGGAGAAGAAGTAGCGCCCGGGGGGCGGGCGCGTCGCGCCGGCGGCACCGCCGGCGCTTCCCCCCACCCCCTCCCGCGTGCTAGGCGCGGCTGAGAGGCGTTTGCATCCGCGTGTCCAGCACCAGCATCACCGACCCGACCCTTCCCCTGCCATCCCCCGCCCTGCCGCGCCCGGCGCGGCGGCGCGTGCCGCTCTGGGCGCGCTCCGGCTGGCTGGTGGCGCTGCTGGTGGCCCTGCCGGTGCTGGCGGTGCTGGCCAATGCCGCCGCGCCGCTCTGGACCGGCAGCGGCACCGGCGCGGTCTGGCACCACATCCTGCAGACCAACCTGCTGCCCTATCTGGGCAATTCGCTGCAGCTGGGCGCGCTGGTGGCGCTGATGGCGGGCGTCACCGGCATCGGCTGCGCCTGGCTGGTCACCGCCTGCCGCTTCCCCGGCCGCCGGCTGCTGGAGGCGGCGCTGCTGCTGCCCATGGCCATGCCGGCCTATGTCTGCGGCTATCTCTACACCTGGCTGCTGGATGCGGCGGGGCCGGTGCAGAGCGGCATCCGCGACCTGACCGGGCTGCGCTGGGGGCAATACTGGTTCCCCGAGATCCGCTCGCTCCCCGGCGCCGCGCTGATGCTGGCGGCGGTGCTCTATCCTTACGTCTACCTGCTCTGCCGCGCCGCCTTCCTGCAGCAGAGTTCCTGCCTGATCGAGGCCTCGCGCACCCTCGGCCTGTCGCTGCGGCAGAGCTTCTTCCGTGTGGCGCTGCCGCTGGCGCGGCCAGCGCTCGCCGCCGGACTCGGCCTGGTGCTGATGGAGACGCTGGCCGATTTCGGCACGGTGGATTACTTCGCGGTCCGCACCTTCACCACCGGCATCTACGAGACCTGGTTCGGCCTGGGCGACCGGCAGGCGGCCAGCCAGCTCGCCGCCTGCCTGATGGGGCTGGTGGCGCTGCTGGTGCTGGCCGAGCATGTCTCGCGCGGTGGCCGCCGCTACCATCCGACGACCACCCGCCAGGCGCCGCTGCAGCCCACGCCGCTCTCCGGCTGGAAGGGCTGGGCGGCGATGCTGGCCTGCGCCCTGCCGGTGCTGGTGGGCTTCGTCATCCCCGCCGGCGGGCTGCTGCACCTGATGCTGGACCGCGGCGACGCGCTGGACCCGGCCAATTTCCTGCCCTTCGCGCGCAACTCCCTGCTGCTGGCGGGGGTCACGGCGCTGCTCGGCGTGGCGCTGGCGGCGCTGCTGGGCTGGGGGGTGCGGCTCTATCCCACGCCCTGGTCGCGCCTGGCCAACCGGCTGGCGGGGCTGGGCTACGCGGTGCCGGGCTCGGTCATCGCGGTGGGCACGCTGGTGCCCTTCGGCCTGCTGGACAATGCGCTGGATTCCTGGCTGCGGGCGCGGTTCGGCGTGTCCTCCGGCCTGCTGCTCTCGGGCACCATGGTGGCGCTGGTCTTCGCCTATCTGGTGCGCTTCCTGGCGGTGGGCCAGGGCGCGGTGGAATCGGGGCTGGCGCGGCTGCGCCCCTCGCTGTTCCAGGCGGCGCGGGTGCTGGGCTGCGGCCCCGGCCAGGCCATCGCCCGGGTCGAGGCACCGCTGGCCCGCGGCGCGCTGCTGACGGCGGCGGTGCTGATCTTCGTCGACACCATGAAGGAACTGCCGGCGACGCTGATCGTGCGGCCCTTCGACCTCGATACCCTGGCCGTGCGGGTACACAACCTCGCCTCCGACGAGCGGCTGGCCGAGGCCTCCACCGCCGCGCTGCTGATCGTGGCGGTCGGGCTGGTGCCGGTGCTGGTGCTGCTGCGGGCGATGCGGCGGGGCTGAGCGCCCCGCCTTTGCCGCCGGGACTCAGGCGGCGTAGCGCGCCATGGCCAGGTCCTCATGCTCGATATTCGGGCGGTTGCCGGCCACCAGATCGGCGGCCAGGCGGCCGCTGCCGCAGGACATGGTCCAGCCCAGCGTGCCATGGCCGGTGTTGAGGAACAGGTTCGGATATTTCGTGCCGCCGATGATCGGCGTGCCATCCGGCGTCATCGGCCGCAGCCCGCACCAGAACAGGGCGCGCTCCGGGTCGCCGCCCTGCGGGTAGAGGTCCTGCACCGAATGCAGCAGGGTGCGGCGCCGCTCCTCATGCAGCCGCAGGTCGTAGCCGGCGATCTCCGCCGTGCCGCCGACGCGGATGCGGTCGCCGAGCCGGGTGATGGCGATCTTGTAGGTCTCGTCCATCACGGTCGAGGCCGGGGCGGCGGCATCGTCCACCACCGGCATGGTCAGCGAATAGCCCTTCACCGGATAGACCGGGATGGACAGGCCGAGCGGCGCCAGCAGCTGCGGCGAATAGCTGCCCAGCGCCAGCAGGTAGCGATCCGCCGTCAGCAGGCCCGCGCCGGTGCGCACGCCGGAGATGGCGCCGCCCTCGGTCTGCAGCCCCTCGATGGTGGTGCCGTAGCGGAAGGTGACGCCGAGCCCCTCGCAGATCGCCGCCAGGCGCTGGGTGAAGAGATGCGCGTCGCCGGTCTCGTCCTGCGGCAGATAGAGGCCGCCCACGAACTTCTCCCGCACCCGGGCCAGCGCCGGCTCGCGCGCCACGCAGGCGGCGCGGTCCAGCACCTCGAAGGGCACCTCGTATTGCCGCAGCACGCGCAGGTCGTCGCCCACATGGTCGAGCTGCGCCTGGGTGCGGAAGAGCTGCAGCGTGCCGCGCTCCCGCTGGTCGTATTCGATGCCGGTCTCGGCGCGGAGGTCGGCCAGGGCGCCGCGGCTGTAATCGGCCACGCGCACCATGCGCGACTTGTTGGTGCGGTAGGCGGCCTCGGTGCAGTTCTTCAGCATCTGCAGCAGCCAGGACCACTGAAGCGGGTCCATCCGCGGGCGGATCACCAGCGGGCTGTTCTGCTGGAACATCCACTTGATGGCCTTGAGGGGGATGCCCGGCCCGGCCCAGGGCGAGGAATAGCCGAAGGAGACCTGGCCGGCATTGGCGAAGCTGGTCTCCAGCCCCGCGCCCGCCTGGCGGTCCACCACCTGCACCTCATGCCCCGCCCGGGCGAGGTAATAGGCCGAGGTGACGCCGACCACGCCGGCACCGAGGATCAGAACCTTCATCGCGTCCATGCTCCCGCCCCACCACCCGTCGCGATCAGGGCACGGGTTGGTGTCGAAAGCGTATCCTAGGCCGGATTCGACGGCAGGTGCTTGCGATTGGCGCAACCTCGTGCCAATTCGGCGGGATCCATTCGAAGATCCTGCGAATCCGTCGAAGATCATGCAACCGCCCGTGCTGGACCATCTGGACCGCAAGCTGCTCCGCCTGCTGCGCGCCGATGGGCGGATGAGCAACGCGGCGCTGGCCGCCGCCATCGGCCTTTCCCCCTCCGCCTGCCTGCGCCGGCTGCGGCTGCTGGAGGCGGGCGGCGTCATCCGCGGCTACACCGCCATCATCGAGGATCCCGGTCCGCAGGGGCGGACCACCGTCATCGTGCAGATCACGCTGGAGAAGCAGACCGAGGACGCCTTCAACCGCTTCGAGGCGGCGGTGCGGCAATGCCCCGAGGTCTGCGAATGCTACCTGATGACCGGCAATGCCGATTACCAGCTGCGGGTCGAGGCACGGGACGCGGCGGATTACGAACGCATCCACAAGGAGCAGCTCTCCCGCATGCCGGGGGTGGCACGCATCCAGTCGGCCTTTGCCATCCGCACCGTGGTGCGCGGCGCCGACCCCGCACGCCTGCCCGAGCCGGCCTGACAGCCGCTTCGCCCGCCGAACACGGAAAAGGGCCAGCCGAGGGAGCGGCTGGCCCTTGTCGCAGCGGGCGTCATCGGGGGGGGATGGCGGAACGGCCGGGGGATGCAGGGCCGCCCCGGTGCCCGGCTGCGAAGGGCTGAAGCGCCGGGGCATCAAAGCCCCGGCTGCCAGCCGCCCTGGCTTCAGCCGCCCACCGAGCCCGTGCCGAAGCCGCCAAAGGCGTTGGCCGAGTTGCCCACCGGGCGGGCGCCGTGCAGCGCCTCATGCCGCAGCGTGGTGGAGACGCTGGCGGCCAGCGGGTTGCCATCGGCCTCGGCCGAGTTGCCCACCGTGTCGGGGATGCCGGCCACGTCACGCGGCTGGGTCACCTGCATGGAATAGGCACCCGGGGCGCTGGTCGAGCCATTGTTGGCATTCTCGGCCAGGTCGCGGGCCAGGGCCAGGCCGGGGAGCGCCACGGCCAGGCCGGCGGCGAGGGCCAGGGCGCGGAAGCTGTTGGAAGCGAACATCGGGATCATCCTGTGTCTCGGGTTGGGGTGGCGGGGTGCCCCCCGCCGTTGACGCAGAGATAGTCCCGAGACCCATCCAGGAGAAATTCTTTGAGCCGATGTTACCGATCGGTTCGGATGATGATGCTGCGCTGCTCACACCCGCCCGGCAAAGCCCGCCCAGGCCACCGCCAGCCGGTCGCCCAGGCCGCGCGGCGCCGGCGGCCGTGTCGGGTCATAGCCGCCGCCGGCCAGCGCCTTCAGGTCGC
>NZ_GG770777.1:749408-753452 GCF_000164635.1 Pseudoroseomonas cervicalis ATCC 49957
TGCCGCGCCAGCGTCTCGGCCGGCAGCAGCGAGCGGCCTTGCAGCGATTGCTGCGGGATGCTGCGCAGCACCCCCGCCATGCCATAGGCGGCCCCCAGCGATTGCAGCCCGGCCAGGCTGGCGGAGGGCGCCCCCAGCGCCCGCCCGGCCGCCACCGCGAAGCCGCCCGCCGTGCCGCGCAGATAGGCCAGCAGCGCGGAGTCGCTCGGGATCTCCTCCTCCGTCTCCGCCTCGCGCGCATCGATCATGGCGTGCAGGTCCTCGGCCGAGAGCTGGCCCTGGCGCAGCGCCTCCGCCAGGGGGGTGGCCACCTCGTGCCGGCGCGGCGGGGCCTCGGTGCCGGCCTCCGTCACCGCGTCGCGCCACCATTGCAGGCGGATCAGCGCGGTCATGGCGTTGCTGGCGGCTTCCCGCGCCCGGGCCAGCTCGTGGTTGAAGGCGATCAGCAGGAACAGCGTCTCGCGCCGCTCCGGCGGCGCGAAGAGCGCGCAGAGGAAGCGGTCCGGATCGTGCCGCCGGGCCAGGGCGGCGAGCGGGGAAAGCGCGGCGGGGTCGGGCATGGGCGGGTTATGAACACCAATCCGTGCCGGGCAAGCTCTTTCACCCTTGCTTGACGCTCTCCGGGGGCACGCCTAGCTCTTGGCCGGTGCCGCGCCGTTCCGCGCGTTGCTTCGAGCGATTGCCCCGTCCGATTCGGACTTTCATCGGGAGAACAGCCACCATGGCCTTCAGCCTTCCGCCGCTGCCTTACGACGCCTCCGCCCTCGCCGCCTCCGGCATGTGCCAGGAGACGCTGGAGCTGCATCACGGCAAGCACCACAACGCCTATGTCACCGCGCTGAACGGCCTGATCGAGAGCAAGGGCCTGGCCGGCAAGTCGCTGGAGCAGATCGTGGCCGAGGCCGGCAAGGCCGGCGCCGACGGGCTGCCGGTGCTGAACCAGGCCGGCCAGCACTGGAACCACATCCTGTTCTGGCAGGTGATGGCCCCGAATGGCGGCGGCGACAGCCTGCCCGGCAAGATCGGCGCCAAGATCAACGAGGATTTCGGCGGCCTCGCCCAGTTCAAGGAGGCCTTCAAGCAGGCCGGCGTGACGCAGTTCGGCTCGGGCTGGGCTTGGCTGATCGTCGACGCCTCCGGCAAGCTGAAGGTCACCAAGACCCCGAACGGCGCCAACCCGATCTCCACCGGCGAGGGCACGCCGATCCTCGGCGCCGATGTGTGGGAGCACGCCTACTACCTCGACTTCCGCAATGTGCGCCCGAACTACCTCGACAACTTCCTGAACAAGCTGGTCAACTGGGAGAAGGTCGAGGAGCTGATGCTGAATGGCGGGCTGAAGTCCGGCCAGACGGCGTAAGCATCTTCTTTTTCTGAAGAAAAAGAAGCAAAAAGACTTCTTCCGGTTTGGCGTCCCGCCTCAGGCCTGATGCGGGACGCCAGCTGAAAAAAGTTTTTTGGTTCTTTTTCCAAAAAAGAACTCTTTGCTTCAGACAAAAAAAGGGCCCTTGCGGGCCCTTTTTCCATGAAGCGGAGCGGCTCAGGCGGCCGGCTTCACATCGTTGGCGGCGACCGGCTTCAGCAGCGTGCTGATCGTGCTGCGCACCACGGTCACGCGCACATTCGGCGCGATCTCCAGCTCCACCTCCTCGGAATTCTCCTTCACCTTGGTGACGGTGCCGAGGATGCCGCCCGCGGTGACGACGCGGTCATTGCGCTTCAGCGCGCCGAGCATCAGGCGGTGTTCCTTGGCCCGCTTCTGCTGCGGGCGGATCAGCAGGAAGTAGAACACCACGAAGATCAGGATCAGCGGGGCGAGCTGCATGACCATACCGGCGGCGCCACCGGCGGCGTCCTGGGCATAGGCGGGGGAGATGAACATCTTTCTGGCTTCCGTCTTGCCGGGGTTGGCGGGCGAAACTAGCCTCCCCGCCCCTGCCGTCAACATCTGCCAGCCGGAGCACGCACTTTGTCACACGCCGCCGAGCACCCGCTTCTGCCTGCCCTGACGCGCATCGCGGCCGCGCTGGAGCGCATGGCGCCGCCGGTGCCGGCCCGGCCGGATCTGCGCGGGGCGGATGCCTTCGTCTGGCACCCGGCGGCGGAGGGCGCGCCGGCCCGGCTCGCCCCGGTGCCGCGGGTGGCGGCGGTGGAGATAGGCCTGCTGCAAGGGGTGGCGCGGCAGAAGGCGCTGCTGCTGGAGAATACCCTCCGGTTTGCCCGCGGCCTGCCGGCCAACAACGCCATGCTGTGGGGCGCGCGCGGCATGGGCAAGTCGTCGCTGGTGAAGGCGGCGCATGCGGCGGCCAATGCCGAGATCCCGGGCAGCCTGGCTCTGATAGAAATCCAGCGCGAGGACATCCGCACCCTGCCGGAGCTGCTGAACATCCTGCGCGACAGCCCGCGCCGCGCCCTGGTGTTCTGCGACGATCTTTCGTTCGAGCGCGAGGACCAGGACTACAAGGCGCTGAAATCCGTGCTCGATGGCGGCATCGAGGGGCGGCCGGCGAATGTGCTGTTCTACGCCACCAGCAACCGCCGCCATTTGATGCCGCGCGACATGATCGAGAATGAGCGCGGCAGCGCCATCAATCCGGGCGAGGCGGTGGAGGAGAAGGTCTCTCTCAGTGACCGGTTCGGGCTGTGGATCGGCTTCCACAATGCCGACCAGGAGACCTTCTTCGCCATGGTCGAGGGCTATGCGAAGGCGCTGAAGCTGCCGATGGAGGGCGAGGCGCTGCGCGCCGCGGCGGTGGAATGGTCGGTGACGCGCGGCGGCCGCTCGGGCCGCGTCGCCTGGCAGTTCATCCTGGACCTGGCCGGGCGGCTGGGCGTCGCGATTCCGGCCTGAGCGCACGGCCCTCGACCTGGGGCGTGTCCTGCCCTAGGTCATGGCCATGAGCGACAGCGACGCCCCGCGCCTCCGCCAGCCCGCCCTCACCCCGGTGCGCGGGGCCCAGAAGCGGGGCCGCGTCTTCCTCAACCCGGACGGGTCGCTCCCCGGCCACAGGCTCGGCGCGGTATGGCGCATGCTGCGCGAGGGCGGCGGCACGCCCTGGCCGGACTGGATCGAGAACCCGGTCTATCCGCCGCCGCCAGAGGCGCCGCCGGGCCAGGCGGTGGTCACCTTCCTGGGCCATGCCAGCTTCCTGATCCGCCTGCCGGGCGGGCCGACGCTGCTGACCGACCCGATCTGGAGCGACCGCTGCTCCCCCCTCCGCTTCGCCGGGCCGAAGCGGGTGCGGGCGCCGGGAATGGGCTTCGACGCGCTGCCGCCGATCGATGCGGTGCTGCTCAGCCACAACCATTACGACCATTGCGACATCCCGACGCTGAAGCGCCTGCAACGGCGTTTCGCGCCGCGCATCATCACCGGCCTCGGCAATGCGAAGCTGCTGGCGAAGCACGGCATGGAGGATGTGCTGGAGCTGGATTGGTGGCAGCCGGCGCCGCTGCCGGGCGGTGCCTGGGCGCATTACGTGCCGGCGCGCCACGCCACGGCGCGGGGGCTGCGCGACCGCGGGCAGACGCTGTGGGGCGGCTTCGTGCTCCAGGGGCGCGAGGGCGGGCGGATCTACTTCGCCGGCGACACCGCCTGGGGCGAGCATTTCCGCGAGATCGGCCACCGGCACGGGCCGTTCGACCTCGCCTTGCTGCCGATCGGCGCCTATGAGCCGCGCTGGTTCATGCGGGCGGTGCATGTGAACCCGGAGGAATCGGTGCGCGCCTTCGGCGACCTGCGCGCGCGCCAGGCGCTGGCGATGCATTTCGGCACCTTCAAGCTGACGCGCGAGGCGATCGACGCGCCGGAGCACGCGCTGGCCGAGGCGCGGCAGGCGGCCGGGCTGGAGGAAGCCGCCTTCCGCGTGCCGGGCTTCGGCGAGAGCTTCCTGGTGCCGCTGCAACAGGCCGAGGCGCGCTGAGCCGCCCGGCTCAGCCCGGCGGCAGATCCTCCCCGGCGAACAGGGAGGCGCGCCGGCCGCGCGCCGCGAGCGCCTGCCCCTGGGCGATGAAGGCGGCATCCCCCGCCGGCCCAGGCTCGGC
>NZ_GG770777.1:753754-760959 GCF_000164635.1 Pseudoroseomonas cervicalis ATCC 49957
ACGCCACGGGAGGATCGCGGCCTGCATCAAATGGAGGCTGCCGCGCGGGGCGGCGCCGGAACGCTGGACCATGATCATTCTCCCTGCGGCGCAGGCTAGATGATCACGCGATTGTGATAAAGAAGTATTTACCGCCCTGTCAGGGCGCGGTGCCGAAGATGCGGTGCTGCACCCGGTCGCCGACGCGGATGTTCAGCCGCTCCGCCGTGCCGGCGGCCAGTTCCAGCGTGGCGCGGACCGGGCCGCGGCTGTCGATGGTGGCCAGGCTGCGCGGCACGGTGCGCTCGGCGATGCGGTGGACGCGGCCATCCTGGGCGATGAACAGCATGTCGAGCGAGGTGATGGTGTTCTTCATCCACATGGCGCTCTCGCGCGGGGTGCCCCAGTCGAACAGCATGCCCTCATCGGGCTTCACCTCGGGCCGCCACATCAGCCCGATCATCTGCTCCTCCGGCTTCACCGCCATCTCGACCGTGAAGGGCAGGCTGCGCCCGTCGCGGGTGACGATGGTGAGCGGCTCGGTGGCCAGGCGCGGCTGCGGCGTGTCCTGGGCGGCGGCGGGAAGGGTCATGGCGGCGAGCCCCAGCAGGGCCAGCAGGAAATGGCGGCGCATGCGCCGGATCATGCCACAGCGGCGGGGGGGTCGGGCAGCCCCTCCAGGGTCACGGCGGCGATGTGGCGGATCTCGCCGCGCACCGGGCCCGGGCGCGGCGTGTCGCGCAGCGTGGTGAACCAGTGCTCGGGCGGGTTGCGGCCGGCGGCGCGGTGGAAGCTGAGCGCCCGCAGCACCGCCTCGGCCCCGGGCGGCAGGCGCTCGGGCGGTTCGTGGCCCTCCAGCACGCCCCACAGCCCGGCCCAGCAGCGCGCCACCGTCCAGGGGTTGTAGCCGCCGCCGCCCAGCACGATCAGCCGCGGCGCCAGATCCATCACCGCGCGCAGCGCCGCCCAATGCGCGTTGTTGGACAGGCCGAGCTTGGCCAGCGGGTCCTCCTCCAGCGCATCGGCGCCGCATTGCAGCATGATCGCCTGCGGCCTGCGGTGGCGGATCAGCGGCAGGATGGCGTGGTGCAGCAGATAGAGAAATTCGCTGTCGTTCAGCCCCTGCGGCACCGGCAGGTTGCGCGCATGGCCGCCGGCGCGGTCCTCCAGCAGCCCGGTCTGCGGCCAGCGCCCGGCCTCGTGCACCGAGACGGTGAAGACGCGCGGGTCGTCGGCGAAGGCGTCCTGCACCCCGTCGCCATGATGCGCGTCGATGTCGAGATAGAGGATGTTCTCCAGCCCCTGGTCGCACCAGGCGAGCAGGCCGAGCACCGCGTCGTTCAGGTAGCAGAAGCCGCTGGCGCGGTCCGGCCGGCCGTGATGCGTGCCGCCGCCCGGCACATGCACGGCGCCGCCCTCGGCGGTCAGCCGGGCTGCCAGCAGCACGCCGCCGGCGCTGGTGGCGGGGCGGCGGAAGATCTCGGCATAGACCGGGTTGCCGCGGGCGCCGATGTCGTGGCGGGCGCGCATCGCCTCGGTCGCCTGGCCCAGCGCCTCCGCCTGCTGCAGCGCGGCGATATAGGCGGGGTCGTGGAAGCGGGTCAGCTCCTCCGGGCGCGCCATCGGGCTGTCGATGTAGCGGGCGGGGTCCAGCCAGCCGAGCGCGCGGATCAGGTCCAGCGCGGTGGAGACGCGCGGGATGGCCAGCGGGTGCTTCGGTCCATAGGTCGAGCGGCGATAGATCTCGGAGCCGATCAGCAGCGGCGGGGAGCGCATGCAGCAGGAATGGGGCGGCGCGCTGCGGGCGCAAGGGGCGCGCGCCGTTGCCGCCACGCAACTTGCACAAAGCCGCGGCCTCGCGCATAGACGGCGCTCGACATCGGGGGGAGCCCGCGGCGCGGGCTGAGAGGCAGGGATGGGCCCTGCGACCCCTAGAACCTGATCCGGGTCATGCCGGCGAAGGGATCGGTGGTGGGCATGCGGCCTCTCTCGGCGGCGCCGGCATCCGGCGCGCCTTCCCTGCGGGTGGAATTGCCCGGGCTGGCGCTCGGCGGGCGGCCCGTGCTCGGGAAGCTGGCGCTGGATTTCGCCGGCGGCCAGGTCACCGCCCTGCTCGGGCCGTCCGGCGTTGGCAAATCCACCCTGCTGCGGCTGGTCGCGGGGCTGCTGCCGGCGCCGCCCGGCAGTCGCATCGCCGCCGGCGATGGCGCGCCGCTCGCCCCCCGCATCGCCTGGATGGGCCAGCAGGACCTGCTGCTGCCCTGGCGCAGCCTGCTCGGCAATGTCGCCCTCGGCGCCGCCCTGCGCGGCGAGCGGCGGGACGAGGCCCGCGCCCGCGCGCTGATCGAAGCGGTGGGCCTCGGGGGGCGCGAATCGGCGCGGCCGGCGCAGCTCTCGGGCGGCATGCGGCAGCGCGCGGCGCTGGCCCGCACGCTGATGGAGGACCGCCCCTTCGTGCTGATGGACGAGCCCTTCTCGGCGGTGGACGCGCCGACGCGCCACCGGCTGCAGGACCTGGCCGCCGGGCTGCTGGCCGGGCGCAGCGTGCTGCTGGTGACGCATGACCCGCTGGAGGCGCTGCGCCTCGCCCACCGCATCCTGGTGCTGCGCCCGGGGCCCGCGGGTGCCCTGCCGGAGGAATTGCCGATGCCCCCCGGCCCGCCCTTGCGCGCCGCCACCGACCCGGCGGTGCTGGCGGCCCAGGCCGCGCTGCTCGAACGGCTGGCGGCGGCGGCATGAGGGCGCTGCTCGCGGCGCTCGGCCTGCTGCTGGGCTGGGAAGCCTATGTGCGCCTCTCCGGCGTGCCGCCCTTCCTACTGCCCTCGCCCTGGCGGGTCGGCGTGGTGCTGGTGGAGCGCTGGGACATCCTCTGGGGCCACGCGCTCACCACCTTGACCGAGATTGTGCTCGGCATGCTGATCGGCTCCCTGGCCGGCATGGCGGTGGCGCTGCTGCTGGCGGCGTGGCGCGGCGGGCGGCGCTGGCTGCTGCCGCTGCTGATCGCCAGCCAGGCCATCCCGGTCTTCGCCATCGCCCCTCTCCTGGTGCTGTGGCTGGGCTTCGGGCTCGCCAGCAAGGTGGCGATGGCCAGCATCATTATCTTCTTCCCCGTCGCCACCGCCTTCTATGACGGGCTGCGGCGCACCGAGCCGGGCTGGCTCGACCTCGCCGCCACCATGGGGGCCAGCCGCTTCGCGGTGCTGTGGCGCATCCGCGTGCCGGCGGCGCTGCCGGGCCTGGCTTCCGGGCTGCGCGTCGCCGCCGCGGTGGCGCCGATCGGCGCGGTGGTGGGGGAATGGGTCGGGGCCTCGGCCGGCCTCGGCTACGTCATGCTGCAGGCCAATGGCCGCAGCCAGACCGACATGATGTTCGCGGCGCTGGCCATTCTCGCCGGCATGGCGATGGCGCTGTGGTTCATCACCGACAAGGCGCTGCGGGCGATGCTGCCCTGGCAGCCCGACCAATTGTCCGACGACAGCGGAGGAAAAGCATGACGTCCCTCACCCGCCGCGCCCTGCCCGGGCTGGCGGCCCTGGCCCTGCCCGGCCTGGCCCAGGCCCAGAGCCCTGCCCCTGCCCCTGCCCCTGCCCCGGCCACCGCCGGCGGCGCGCCGGCGAAGCTGACCCTGCTGCTGGACTGGTTCGTCAACCCGGACCACGCGCCGATCGTGGTGGCGCAGGAGGGCGGCTTCTTCGCCCGCGCCGGCCTCGAGGTGCGCATGATCGCGCCGGCCGACCCGAACGACCCGCCGCGGCTGGTGGCGGCGAAGCAGGCCGATCTCGGCGTCTACTACCAGAAGAACCTGCATCTGGCGGTCGACCAGGGCCTGCCGCTGGCCCGCGTCGGCACGCTGGTGGCGACGCCGCTCTCGACGCTCACCGTGCTGCGCGACGGGCCGATCCGGTCGCTCGCCGATCTGCGCGGCAAGCGCATCGGCTTCAGCACGGCGGGGTTCGAGGAGATCGCGATCGACACCATCCTCGGCACGGTCGGGCTGTCCTCGCGCGATGTGCGGCTGGTCAACGTCAATTTCGGCCTGTCCTCGGCGCTGATGGCCGGGCAGGTCGAGGCGATCCTCGGCGGCTTCCGCAATTTCGAGCTGCACCAGCTGGAGATCGAGGGCCGCCCGGGCCGCGCCTTCTACCCCGAGCAGCACGGCATGCCGATCTATGACGAGCTGATCTATGTCGCGCATCGCGACCGCGCCCAGGACCCGGCGCTGCGCCGCTTCATGGACGCGCTGGAGGGGGCGACCACCTTCCTGGTGAACAATTACGAGGAAAGCTGGCGCATGTTCATCGCCGGCCAGCGGCGCGAGCTGGACAATGAGCTGAACCGCCGCGCCTTCCGCGACACGCTGAACCGCTTCGCGCTCAGCCCGGCGGCGCTGGACGCCAACCGCTACCAGCGCTTCGCCCGCTTCCTGGCGGAGCGGAAGATGATCCGCGCCGTGCCGCCGCTGGCCCGCTACGCGGTGGAGCTGCCGCCGGCCTGAACCGGCGGGGGCGCCCCGCGGCTTAACCCGGTCTTCGGACTTTCCGCGCAGGCTGAGGCCAGGCGATCCCGCCTGGCCTTTTGCGCGGCCGGTCTTTTCGTTTCTCTTGATTAATGGACTATATTCCTATATTCTGCCGGCGGGATCGGTCATCGCAACCCCATCTCCCCCATCGGCAGGAGGTCCCCGCCCCATGCTGTCCATCTCCCAGCTCCGCCAGATCTACCCGCAGGCGGAGCAGGCGCATCTCGAGGCCTTCGCCGAGCAGGGCGCGGCGCTGTTCCGCCGCACCGGGCTCGATGCCTTCCGCCAGCGCTGCCATTTCTTCCTGGCCCAGCTCGGCCATGAATCGAACGGGCTGCAGGCGGGGGAAGAGAATCTCAACTACTCCGTCCCGCGGCTGATGCAGGTCTGGCCGGGCCGCTTCCCCACACCCGAGGCGGCGCAGCCCTATGCCTTCCAGCCGGAGAAGCTGGGCAATTTCGTCTATGGCGGGCGGATGGGCAACCAGCAGCCCGGCGATGGCCACCGCTATCGCGGCCGCGGCTACATCCAGCTCACCGGGCGCGACGCCTATCAGCAGGTCGGCCGGCGCTGCGGCCTGAAGCTGGAGGAGCAGCCGGAGCTGGCCTTGCAGCCGCGCCACGCGCTCGCCATCGCCTGCGGCTTCTGGGAATGGAAGAAGCTGAACGCGCTGTGCGACCAGGGCGATTTCATCGGCCTGACCAAGCGCATCAATGGCGGGCTGATCGGGCTGCAGGACCGCTATGACTGGCTCGACCGGGTGCAGCGCGCCGTGCCCTGGCAGGATCCCGGCCCGGTCTCGCTGGCGATCGAGGACATCAAGGCGGTGCAGCAGGGGCTGAAGGAACGCGGCCTTTATGCCGGCTCGATCGATGGCATCCTCGGACCGCTCAGCCGCCAGGGCATCGCGACGCTGCGGGCGGAGGAGAAGCTGCCGCCGGGCGGGCTCGACCGCTCGGTGCTGGACGTGCTGGGGCTGTAGCGCCGCCCTACCCCTGGCCCCGGCCATGCCCCGCCCGCAAGCGGGGCATGGCGCGGCGCTCAGCGATCCTGCGGCATGCCCTCGGGCACCACGGTCTTCACCAGGGTGGAATCCAGCGCCTCGTAATCATGATAGGCGATGGTCTGGTACAGCTCGTTGCGGGTCTGCATGCGGCCGATCATGGTGTGGGTGCCGCCCTCGCGGCCGATGGCGGCGTAGAGCTCCTCCATCGCCTTGGCGGCGATGCGCAGATGGCTCACCGGCCAGATCACCATGGAATAGCCCATGGCCTCGAATTCCTCGGCGGTGAAGAAGGGGGTGCGGCCGAATTCGGTCATGTTGGCCAGCAGCTTCACCCCCGGCATGCGGCGGGCGAATTCCTCGAACATCTCCCGGGTCGTCAGCGCCTCGGGGAAGATCGCGTCCGCCCCCGCCTCCAGGTAGAGCCTGGCGCGCGCCACGGCGCCGTCCATGCCCTCGCTGGCGGCGGCGTCGGTGCGGGCGATCAGGTAGAGATGCTTGCGCGCCTTGCGCGCGGCGGCGACCTTGGCCGCCATGTCGCGCGCATCGGCCAGCTTCTTGTCGTTCAGATGGCCGCATTTCTTCGGCAGCAGCTGGTCCTCGAGATGCACGGCGGCAGCGCCCGCCTCCTCGAAGCTGCGCACCATGTGCATGACGTTCAGCGCCTCGCCATAGCCGGTGTCGCCATCGACCAGCACCGGCAGCTGCGTCGCGCGCACCACCTGGCGGATGTGCCAGGCCACGTCATCCACCGTGATCATGCCGAGATCCGGCAGGCCCATGGTGGCCGACATGGCGGCGCCCGACATGTAGAGCGCCTCGAACCCCGCCTGCTTGGCCAGCAGCCCGGCGATGCCGAGATGCGCCCCCGGCATGCGCAGGATCTGCGGCCGCTCCAGCAGCGCGCGGAAGCGCTGCCCGGCCGGGGCGTCGGGCAGGTCGTCGGCGATCACGTAAGGCATGGACGGTTCTCCCTCGGGACGTGGCTTCAGAAGAAGATCAGCGTGGCCAGGATGAAGGTCGGCACCAGGAAGACCAGCGCCCAGCCGCAATAGCCGAAGAAGCTCGGCATGCGCACACCCTGCTCCTCGACGATCGCCTTGACCATGAAGTTGGGGGCGTTGCCGATATAGGAATTGGCGCCCATGAACACGGCACCGCAGGAGATCGCCGCCAGCGTCATCGCCCCCGGCCCCATCAGCGCCTGGGCGTCGCCGCCGGCCAGGTTGAAGAACACCAGATAGGTGGGCGCATTGTCGAGGAAGGAGGACAGGCCGCCGGTCAGCCAGAAATACACCCAGGGGATGGGCTGCCCCTGCGCGTCGGAGGTCAGCGCCACCAGACCGGCCAGCGGCCCGGCCGGCCCCGCCTTCAGCATGGCCAGCACCGGCGCCATGGTCAGGAAGATGGCGGCGAACAGCTTGGCCACCTCCAGGATGGCGCCCCAGGTGAAGCCGTTCTCCTCGCGCAGCGCGGTGGGCGTCAGGCGGACCGAGGCGAGGGTGATGAGCAGGAACAGCGCCATCGCCACCAGCCGCTCGATGCCGACGGACTGGCCGAAGATCTCCACCGCGCCGGGCTGCCACAGCCCCTGCATCAGCACGCCGGCCACCACCAGGCCGATCAGCCCGATATTGACCCAGCCCTCGATGGCCAGCCGGCCGCCCGGGGCCGCGGCCGGGCTCGGCGGCGGCGGCTCGACCG
>NZ_GG770777.1:762556-765468 GCF_000164635.1 Pseudoroseomonas cervicalis ATCC 49957
GCACCCCGCCCGCCGCCCCGCCCCCGCCCGAGGAGCGGCGCATCGAGGCGACGATGACGGTCAGCGCCAGCGAGGCGCTGCGGAAGATGGATTTCGAGGCGATGAGCGCCGCCGAGCTGGCCAATGCCCGCGCCGAGATCCGCCGCCTGTCCCTGCCGCTGGACCACCGCCCGACGCGCCGCTTCCGCCCGCACCCTTCCGGCGCGCGGGCCGATCTGCGCGCCACGCTGCGCGCCAGCCTGCGCCAGGGCGGCGAGATCACCACGCTGCGCCGCAGCCAGCGCGTGGTGCGGCCGCCGCCGCTGGTGGTGCTCTGCGACATCTCCGGCAGCATGGGGCGCTATGCGCAGATCCTGCTGCATTTCATCCATGCGGTGACCAATGACCGCGACCGCGTCGCCGCCTTCCTGTTCGGCACGCGGCTGACCAACATCACCCGCCAGCTGCGCCACCGCGACGCCGAGGTGGCCTTCGAGCTGGTCGGCCACGCGGTGCAGGACTGGTCGGGCGGCACCCGCATCGGCGCGGCGCTGGAACTGTTCAACCGGCAATGGTCGCGCCGCGTGCTGGGCCAGGGCGCCGTGGTGCTGCTGATCACCGACGGGCTGGAGCGCGGCGACGCCGCCGACCTGGCGCGGCTGGCGGCGGCCACCGAGCGGCTGCGCAATTCCTGCCGCCGGCTGATCTGGCTGAACCCGCTGCTGCGCTATGCCGGGTTCCAGCCGCGGCCGCAGGGGGTGCGCACCATGCTCCCCCTGGTGCATGAGCACCGTCCGGTCCACAACATCGACAGCCTGCGCGCGCTGGTGGCGAGCCTTTCCGCCCCGGCGCCGCGCGGCGTTGCGGGAGGTATGGCATGAGCGACCAGGAGGACATCCTCGGCACCGCCGAGGCCTGGCTGAAGCAGGGCGAGACCGTCGCCCTGGCCACCGTGGTGGAGACCTGGGGCAGCTCGCCGCGCCCGGCGGGCTCGCATCTGGCGGTCACCGCCTCCGGCCGGCTGGCCGGCAGCGTCTCCGGCGGCTGCATCGAGGGCGCGGTGGCCGAGGCCGCCCGCGCCACCATGGACAGCGGCACGCCGCAGCTGCTGGATTTCGGCATCAGCGACGAGCGCGCCTGGGAGGTGGGCCTCGCCTGCGGCGGCAAGCTGAAGGTGTTTGTCGAGAAGCTCGAACCGGGACAGGCGGCATGAAGGCGGCGCTGCTCGCCCGGCTGCAGGCGGCGCGCGCCGAGGGCCGCCCGGTCGCGGTGCTGACGCGCCTCTCCGACGGCGCCCAGCACCTGCACCCCGAGGACACCCTGCCCGAGGCGCTGCGCGCGGCGGCCGAGGCGGCGCTGGCCAGCGACGCCGCCGCGACGCTGACCGAGGGCCATGAGAGCTGGTTCGTGCAGCCGCACAATCCGCGGCTGCGGCTGATCGTGGTCGGCGCCGTCCACATCGCCCAGGCGCTGGTGCCGATGGCGGTGGGGCTCGGCTATGCCGTCACCGTGGTCGATCCGCGCCGCGCCTTCGCCACCGAGGAACGCTTCGGCGCCGGCATCACCCTGGTCGATGACTGGCCGGACGAGGCGATGGCCCGCCTGGCCCCGGATTCCCGCAGCGCCGTCGTGACGCTGACCCACGACCCGAAGCTGGACGACCCGGCGCTCGAGGTCGCGCTGCGCTCCCCCGCCTTCTATGTCGGCGCGCTGGGCAGCCGGCGCACCCATGCCAAGCGCCTGGCGCGGCTGGCCGAGGCGGGGCTGACCGAGGCCGAATGCGCGCGCATCGCCGCCCCCATCGGCCTGTCGATCGGCGCCGTCACCGCGCCGGAAATCGCCCTCTCCATCATGGCCGAGATCGTGGCGCGGCGCCGCGGCGCCGCCCTCGGCACCAGGAACAGCGCATGATCTTCGGCCCCACCCCGCTCGATGCCGCGCAGGGCGCGGTGCTGGCGCACACGCTGCGCCTCCCCGGCCGTGTCCTGAAGAAGGGCACCGTGCTGGAGGCCGAGGCGATCGAGGCGCTGCGCGCCGCCGGCAAGCGGGAGGTGGTGGCCGCCCGCCTGGAATCCGGCGACGTGCCGGAGGACGAGGCCGCGCACCGCCTGGGCGAGGCGCTGCTGGGCCCGCTGCTGGCCCGCTCCCGCGCCGCGACGGGCCGGGTGAACATGCTGGCCGATGCCGCCGGGCTGCTGGTGGTGAACGAGGCGCTGATCCACCGCCTCAACGCGCTGGACGAAAGCATCACCCTGGCCACCCTGCCCAACTATACCCCCGTCACGGCGCGGGAAATGCTGGCGACGGTGAAGATCATCCCCTTCGCCGTGCCGGGCGGCGTGCTGCAGGTGGCGGAGGCCGTGGCGCGCAGCGGCCGCGCCCTCGCCATCCACCCCTTCCGCCCGCTGAAGGTGGGGCTGGTGCTGACCGAGCTGCCCGGGCTCAAGGAAAGCATCATGGAGGGCGCGGTGGAGGCGACCGAGGCGCGCGTCACCGCGCTGGCCGGCCAGCTGCTGCCGCCCGAGCGCTGCCGGCACGAGGAAGGCGCCATCGCCGAGGCGCTCACCCGGCTGAAGCGCGCCGGCGCCGAGCTGCTGCTGATCGCCGGGGCGTCCGCCGTGGTGGACCGGCGCGATGCCGGCCCCGCCGCCATCACCCGCGCCGGCGGCACGATCGAGCATTTCGGCATGCCGGTGGATCCGGGCAATCTGCTCTGCCTGGGCCGCATCGGCGAGATCCCGGCCCTGGTGCTGCCCGGCTGCGCCCGCAGCCCGAAGCTGAACGGCTTCGACTGGGTGCTGCAGCGGCTCTTCGCCGGCCTTCCGGTGGCCAGCGCCGAGATCGCCCGCATGGGCGTGGGCGGCCTGCTGAAGGAGATCGAGACCCGGCCTTTGCCGCGCGATTCCGCCCCGCGCGCCCAGGCCCCCGGCGCC
>NZ_GG770777.1:766162-778645 GCF_000164635.1 Pseudoroseomonas cervicalis ATCC 49957
CCGCGCCGGCCGCGCCAGGTGGCGGCGCTGGTGCTGGCCGCCGGCCGTTCCCGCCGCATGGCGCCCTTGAACAAGCTGATGGTGACCGACCAGAAGGGCATGCCGATGGTCGCCCGCGTCGTCGCCAATGTGCTGGACAGCCGCGCCCGCCCGGTCGTGGTCGTCACCGGCTATGAGCGCGAGCGGGTGGAGGAGGCGCTGTCCGGCCGCCCGGTGCTGTTCGCCCAGACCGAGGATTACAACCAGGGCCTCTCCGGCTCGCTGAAGGCGGGGCTGGCCGCCCTGCCGCCGGAGGCCGAGGGTGTCATCGTCTGCCTGGGCGACATGCCGCTGGTCACCGGCGCCATGCTGGACCGGCTGATGGCCGCCTTCGACCCGGAGGAAGGCCGCGCCATTGTCATGCCGACCTTCCGCGGCAAGCAGGGCAACCCGATGCTCTGGGCGCGGGAATTCATCCCCGAGATGCTGCAGATCACCGGCGATGTCGGCGCCCGCCACCTGGCCGGCAAATATGCCGACCGGGTGCATGAGGTGGAGATGGCCGACGACGCCGTGCTGCGCGATTTCGACACCACCGACGCGCTGCGCCTGTCCCCGGAATTCGGCGGCAAGGGATGATCCTGATCGCGCTCGGCGCCAACCTGCCGGGGCGGGACGGCGCCGCCCCGCGCGCCAGCTGCGAGGCGGCGGTGGAGGCGATGCGCCGCATCCCCGGGCTGCGTGTCGCGGCGGTGTCCGCCTGGTGGGAGACGGCGCCCGAGCCGCCCAGCCCCGGCGCGCCCTGGTATGTCAATGGCGTGGCCCGCTGCGAAGGCACTCTGGACCCGGCCGCGCTGCTGGCGGCGCTGCAGGCGATCGAGGATGCGGCGGGGCGGGAACGGCCCTATCCCAACGCGCCGCGCACGCTGGACCTCGACATCATCGCCATGGGCGAGACGGTGCGAGAATCGCCGGACCCGATCCTGCCGCATCCGCGCGCGCATCTGCGGCGCTTCGTGCTGCAGCCTTTGTCGGAAGTCGCGCCGGGCTGGGTGCATCCGCGTCTCGGGCAGAGTGTCGAGGCATTGCTGGCGGAATTGCCGGAAGCAGGGATGAGGAAAATCAGCAAGTAAGGGTTCTTTTTTGGAAAAAAGAACCAAAAAACTTTTGTCTGTCTGGCGTCCCGCTTCACCGGGAGACGGCGGCAGCCTGAAAAAAGTTCTTTTTCTTCAGAAAAAGAAGATGCTTCCCCCACCCTTGCAAACCCGCCTCGCCCCCATATGCCTTGCCTTTCGCAGGTGCGGTGGCTATCTGACAGGTTCCGCACGGCATCGAGTTGGAGGCCTCCCCCATGGCCCGCGTCACGGTCGAAGACTGCATCCTGAAGATCCCGAACCGCTTCGAGCTGGTCCTGCTCGCCGCGCAGCGCGCCCGCAACATCAGCCGCGGCGAGGAGCTGACCCTCGACCGCGACAACGACAAGAACCCGGTCGTTGCGCTGCGCGAGATCGCCGATGAGACGGTGAGCCTGGACGGGCTGGAGCAGGACCTGATCAAGTCCCTGCTGCGCGCGCCGGAGCCGGAGCCGGTGGAGGAGGAGGTGATCGACCTCATCGCCACCGACGAGAACATCTTCGGCGTGATGGATGTCAGCGACGATGCCGCGCCCGAGGGCGCCGGGCTCGAGGACCTCTCGCCCGACGACATCGAGGCGGCGATCGCCGCCGAGCTCGGCGGCGGCGGCCGCCGCTGAGCCGGGGGCGCGCTTGAAACCCGGCGCCGGGCCTGACTTGACCCCGGCGCCCCGCGCGCCCGAGGGGGTGGCCACGCCCACCCCCAGCACCCCTCCGCCGCCCCCCGCCATCGAGACGCCCGGCACCGAGCTGGCCCGCCGCGTCGCGGCCTATGATCCGCGCGCCGACATGGCGCTGATCGAGGCGGCCTACAATCTCGCCGCCACCGCCCATGCCTCGCAGTCGCGCGAGAATGGCGACCCCTACATCACCCATCCGCTGGCGGTCGCCGGCATCCTGGCCGGCTACCGGCTGGACACCGCGACCATCGCCACCGCCCTGCTGCACGATGTCGTCGAGGACACCAGCTACTCCCTGGGCGAGCTGGAGAAGCGCTTCGGCGCCGACATCGCCCGGCTGGTGGATGGCGTCACCAAGCTGACGCGGCTGGAACTGCAATCGGAGCGCACCAAGCAGGCGGAGAATTTCCGCAAACTGGTCCTCGCCATGAGCGAGGACATCCGCGTGCTGCTGGTCAAGCTGGCCGACCGGCTGCACAACATGCGGACGCTGCATTTCAAGCCGAAGCCGGAAAGCCGCGCCCGCGTCGCCCGCGAGACGATGGAGATCTACGCGCCCCTGGCCGAGCGCATCGGCATGGACGCGGTGAAGAGCGAGCTGCAATCGCTGGCCTTCCGCGAATTGCAGCCGGACGCCTACCAGACCATCACCGCGCGGCTGGCCTTCCTGCGCGGTCAGGGCGCCGACCTGATCGACGAGATCGCCACCGACCTGAAGGCGCGGCTGGCGGCGGCCGAGGTGCCGGTGGTCGAGGTGACGGGGCGCGAGAAATCGCCCTACTCGATCTGGATGAAGATGTACGAGAAGAAGGTCGAGTTCGAGCAGCTCTCGGACATCATGGCCTTCCGCGTGGTGACCACCGACAAGGCGAATTGCTACGCGGCGCTCGGCGCCATCCACTCGGCCTATCGCGTGGTCCCCGGGCGGTTCAAGGACTACATCTCGACGCCCAAGCCGAATGGCTACCAGTCGCTGCACACCGGCGTCACCGTGCCGGAGCGGCGCAACGCCAAGATCGAGGTGCAGATCCGCACGCCGGACATGCACGAGATCGCCGAATACGGTGTCGCCGCGCACTGGATGTACAAGCAGGAGGGCAGCGCCGCCCCCGCCCCCAGCCAGCGCCGCTACCCCTGGGTGCGCGAGTTGCTGGAGATCCTGGAATCCGCCGCAGAGCCGGGCGAGTTCCTGGAGCACACCAAGCTCGCTTTGCACCAGGACCAGGTCTTCTGCTTCACGCCGAAGGGCGATTTGATCGCCCTGCCGCGCGGCTCCACGCCGGTCGATTTCGCCTACCAGGTGCACAGCCAGGTGGGCGATGCCTGTGTCGGCGCCAAGATCAATGGCCGCATCGTGCCGCTCCGCCACCGGCTGGAGAATGGCGACCAGGTCGAGATCATCACCGCCCGCGGCGGCACGCCGAACCCGGCCTGGGAACGCTTCGTCGTCACCGGCAAGGCCAAGGCGCGCATCAAGCGCTTCGCCATGGCGCGGCAGCGGAGCGAGTTCCAGGAGCAGGGCCGCAGCGCCATCGCCAAGGCCTTCCGCCAGGAGGGCATCGACTTCTCCGAGAAGCTGGTCGAGCCGGCGCTGAAGGCGCTGAAGCAGCCGGGCTTCGAGGAGCTGTGCGTCGCCGTCGGCAATGGCAACCTCTCGGCCCGCGAGGTGCTGCACGCCGCCTTCCCCGAGCTGCGCGGCCCGCCGCGGCCGATGGACCCGCTGCCGCTGACCCGTGCCCGCGGCAAGCCCGGCGCCACCACCGTGCGCACCGAGCGGCGGCGCGAGGCCAGCCATGGCATCACCGGCCTGGTCGCCGGCATGGCGGTGCAGTTCGCCGGCTGCTGCCATCCCGTGCCCGGCGACCGCATCGTCGGCATCGTCTCGACCGGGCGCGGCGTCACCATCCACAAGAGCGACTGCCACAACCTCGAAGCCCTGGCGGCGACGCCGGAGCGCTTCATCGATGTCGACTGGGATTACGAGGCCGGCTCCGGCGGCGCGCATCTCGGCCGGCTGGAGGTGGTGACGGCCAATGAGGATGCCGCCATCGCCGCGATGACCGTCGTCATCGCCAAGCAGCAGGGCAAGCTGCACAATCTCCGCTTCGCCCACCGCGCCCCGGACTATGCCGAGGTGCTGGTCGATCTCGAGGTGACGGATCTGCGCCACCTCTCCAACGTCATCGCCGCGTTGCGCGCCTGCCCGGGCATCATCCAGGTGGAGCGCAGCAAGGCCTGACGGCCTCGCTGGATGGACCCCGCCCGCACATGATCATCGGCCTCGGCAACGACATCGTGGACATTCGCCGCATCGAGCGGGTGCTGGAGCGGCATGGCGAGCGCTTCCTGCAGCGCATCTTCACGCCGCTGGAACGCCGCAAGGCCGACAGCCGCACCGAGAAGCTGCGCGCCGCCACCTATGCCAAGCGCTACGCGGCGAAGGAGGCGGCCAGCAAGGCGCTCGGCACCGGCTTCCGCCAGGGCGTGTTCTGGCGCGATCTCGGCGTGGTCAACCTCTCCACCGGCCAGCCCTCGCTGCGGCTGACCGGGGGGGCCGCCAAGCGGCTGGACGCCATCACGCCGATGGGCTTCGGCGCCCAGGTCAGCCTGACCATGACCGACGAATACCCCTATGCCCAGGCGGTGGTGATCATCTCCGCGGTGCGGCTGGTGCCCTGAGGGCCCAGCGGCACAGTTCAGCGGCGCAGCGTCTCGCCGCTCACCGGGTCGACGCGGATCTCCCGCTTGGCGCCGTCGCGCGTATAGTATTCGACCTCCCAATAGCCGTCGCTGTCCCACTCGACCTCGTCGAAATACACCACGCCGTCGCGCTGCTCGATGATGCGAAGGATCTCCGAGAGCGGCCTGGCATTCGGCGGCGGCGGCGCGGCCAGGACAGGCAGGGCGGCGCCGGCCAGCATCAGGCCGGAGAGCAGCAGCGCCGGCAGGGCGCGGCGGCGGGACAAGGGCATGGACCTCTCCTTCATGAAAATTCCTTCATGAATGTAGGACTCAGCCCTCGATCCGGAAGGCGTCGGCGATGCGCCGCATCGCGCCGCTTGCGTCGACCAGGATGACATCGAAGCGCATGCCCGCCGCGCCATGGCCGGGATGCAGGGCCAGCCAATGCTCCGCCCCGGCCAGCAGCCGCGCCCGCTGCCGGGCCGAGAGGGAGAGCGCCGCCTCGGCCAGGCTCGGCCGCGCCTTCACCTCGATGAAGGCCAGCAGCCCCTCGCGCTCGGCGATCAGGTCGATCTCGCCGCCCGGCGCGCGGTGGCGCCGCGCCAGCACGGCCCAGCCTTCGGCCGCCAGCCGCGCCGCCACCTTCTCCTCGGCCCGGCGGCCCCTGGCCTCGGCGGCCTCGCGCTGCATGCGGCCCTCCCCTCCGCCGAAGATGTCATGCGGAACAGGCTGCCCGCCAGCGCGCTTTCGTCCTAGATCAAGGGCATGCAGAAACGCCCCGGCCGGCTGCGCCGCTTCCTCGCCCGTGGCCTGATCACCGCCACGATTCTTCTGGTGCTGGTGGTGGCCGGCATCGGCGGCCTGCTCTGGGCCAGCCTGCCGGTGCGGGAGGGGCGCATCGCCCTGCCCGGCCTCTCGGCCGAGATCAGCATCGCCGAGGATGCGCATGGCATCCCCCGCATCACCGCCGCCAATGAGCGGGACGCGGCGCGGGCGCTGGGCTGGCTGCATGCGCGCGACCGCATGTTCCAGATGGAGCTGATGCGCCGCAACGCCTCCGGCCGGCTGGCCGAGATCGCCGGCCCCGCCGCGCTGCGCCTCGACCGCATGACCCGCACCCTCGGCCTGCGCCAGCGGGCGGAGGCCGACTACGCTTCCCTGCCGGAGGAGGCCCGCGCCGTGCTGGAGGCCTATGCCGGCGGGGTGAATGCCTGGATCGAGGCGCGCGGCATGCTGGCGGCGCCGGAATTCATCCTGCTCGGCGCGCCGGAGCGCTGGGAGCCCTGGCATTCCCTGCTCTGGGCCAAGACCATGGGGCTGTGGCTGTCCAACAACTGGCGCACCGAGCTGGATCGCGGCCGTCTTGCCGCGCGCCTCCCGCCCGAGCGCCTGGCCGAGCTCTGGCCGCAGGATGACAGCGCCGGCCTGCCCGACCGCCACGCCCTGCTCGACGCCCACTGGCTGGACCGGCTGGCGGCGCAGGTGCCGCGCTTCCCGCAGGACGCGCCGCTGCCCAGCATCGCCTCCAACGCCTGGGCGGTGGCGCCGGCGCGCTCGGAGAGCCAGGCGGCGCTGCTGGCCTCCGACCCGCATCTGGGCTTCGGCGCGCCGATCCTGTGGTATCTCGCCCGCATCGAGTTGCCGGAGGGGCGCTTCCTGGCCGGCGCCACCTCCCCCGGCGTGCCGATGCTGGTGATCGGGCGCAATGAATCGCTGGCCTGGGGCTTCACCACCACCCATTCCGACACCCAGGATCTGTTCCTGGAGCGGCTCTCCGGCGCGGATGGCTATGAGACGCCGGACGGCCCGCGCCCCTTCAACACGCGCGAGGAGATCATCCGCATCCGCGGCCAGGAGCCGCAGACGCTGCGCGTGCGCGAGACGCGGCACGGCCCGGTGATCAGCGACCTGGAGCCGCAGGGCGCCCCCGCCGGCATGGTGCTGGCGGTGCGCATGGCCAATCTGGAGCCGGGCGACACCGCCGCCGCCGGGCTGCTGGCGCTGAACCGCGCCCGCACGCTGGCGGAGGCGCGCGCCGCCGCCGCGCTCATCACCTCGCCGCCGCAGAACCTGATGGTGGCCGAGGCTGCCGGCGGCATCGCGCTCTACCTGACCGGCCGCACCCCGATCCGCCGCGCCGGCGATGGCAGCCTGCCCGCCCCGGGCTGGGATGGCAGCCATGACTGGACCGGCTTCGTCCCCTTCGACGCCCTGCCGCATGCCGAGAACCCGGCCGGCGGCGTGCTGGTCAACGCCAACAACCGCATGCAGCCGCGCGAGGGCGATGCGCCCTTCCTCGGCCGCGACTGGTATGGCGATTGGCGCTTCCAGCGCATCCACGATCTGCTGGCCCAGCGCCCGCGCCACGATGCCGGCGACATGGCGGTGATCCAGCGCGATGCCGTCAGCCTCTTCGCGCGCGAGATGCTGCCCGCCCTGCGCGGCATCACCCGCCCGCAGGGCCCGGCCGGGGTGGCACGCGACCTGCTGCTTTCCTGGGACGGCGAGATGGCCATCGACCGCCCGCAGCCGCTGATCTTCAACGCCTGGTGGCCGATCGCGGCGCGGCTGGCGCTGGCCAATGGCGGCGTGCCGGAGGGCGCCTGGCCCGCCACCGGCGAATTCCTGCGCTTCGTGCTCTCCCCCGATGGGCGCGGCGCCCATTGGTGCCGCCCGGCCCAGGAAGGCCCCGCCCCCGCCACCGCCCCCTTCGCCGAGGGCGGCGCCTGCCACGCGCTGATCGCCACCGCCCTGCGTCAGGCGGTCGAGCAGCTCAGCCAGGCCCACGGCCCCGACCCCACCGCCTGGCGCTGGGGCAACGCCCATCAGGCGCGCTTCGAGCACCCGCTGCTGCGCTTCGTCCCCCTCCTGCGCGACCTGACCGGGCTGGTCATCGCCAGCCCGGGCGACGAGCACACGGTCAATCGCGGCGGCATGGCCGGCTCCGGCTTCGCCCATGTGCATGGGCCGGGGCTGCGGCTGGTGGCCGACCTCGCCTCGCCCGATGGCATCTGGGCGGTGATCGGCAGCGGCCAGTCGGGCAACCCGCTCTCCCGCCATTGGGGGGACCAGCTGCGGCTCTGGGCCGGGCAGGCGGAGAATGGGGAATTGCTGCTGCGGCTCGGCGCGGTGGGGGATGCGGCCGGCAGCCCAAGGCTGGTGCTGGCGCCGCGCTAGCCTTCGGGAGGGCTCCGCCCTCCCGGACCCTCCCGCCGGGGGGACAGGGTCCCCCCGGACCCCGCCATCAGAAAGCATGCTGGAACGGCATTGCGTCGGGCGCGTTGGGCAGGGAAACTAGGCCAAAGCGATGCTCCACCGTTCCGCCCGCCGCCCACAATTCTTCTACACGACCGCGCCCCTCCCCTGCCCCTATCTGGCGGGCCGGACGGAACGCAAGATCGTCACAGAACTGACCGGGCCCGAGGCCGAGCCGCTGCACGACCGCCTCTCCCGCGCCGGCTTCCGCCGCAGCCACAACATCGCCTATTCGCCGGTCTGCCCGGGCTGCCACGCCTGCATCCCGATCCGCATCGACGCGGCCCGCTTCCAGCCCGACCGCACCCAGCGCCGCATCGCCCGCGGCAATGCCGATCTGGTGGGCGAGACGGTGCCGGCCCGCGCCACCGCCGAGCAATTCGCGCTCTTCCAGCGCTACCAGCGCGCCCGCCACCAGGATGGCGACATGGCGGCCATGGGCTTCTACGACTACCGCGCCATGGTCGAGGACACGCCGATCACCACCGGGCTGATCGAGTTCCGCGACGCCGGCGGCCGCCTCTACGGCGCCTGCCTGACCGACTGGCTGAGCGACGGCCTCTCCGCCGTCTATTCCTTCTACGACCCCGAGGCGGAAAAGCGCTCCCTCGGCACCCACACCGTGCTCTGGCTGGTCGAGCGCGCCGTGACCCTCGGCCTGCCCTATGTCTATCTGGGCTACTGGGTGCCGCAGAGCCGCAAGATGGCCTACAAGGCCCGCTTCCGCCCCAGCGAGATCCTCACCGGCGGCCAGTGGCGGCCGCTGAATGTCGAGGCGCTGGTACCCTGACCCACGGATGGCGGGTGCAGGGGACCCTGTCCCCTGCTGGGGGAGTTTGAGGGGGCAAAGCCCCCTCAAGGCGCCTCACTCGTAGGGAAACCCGCCCAGCCACAGCGTCTCCGCGACACTCGCCGCCCCCGTCGCCAGCAGCACCAGCCGGTCGAAGCCCAGCGCGATGCCCGCCGTCGCCGGCATGCCGTGGCGCAGCGCCGCCAGGAAATCCTCGTCCACCGGCCAGCCCTCGCCATAGAGCCGCTCGCGCTCGGCGACATCCTGGGCGAAGCGCGTGGCCTGCTCGGCGGCGTCGGTCAGCTCGTCGAAGGCATTGGCCAGCTCGATCCCGGCGACGAACAGCTCGAAGCGCAGCGCCGCGCGCGGATCGGCCGGGTCGCGCCGCGCCAGCGCCGCCTGGGGCGCCGGCCAATGGGTGAGGAAGGTCGCCCGATCCCGCCCGAGTTGCGGCTCCACCCGCTCCAGCAGCAATCTGAAAAAAAGATCCTCCCAGTTCTCGCTGTCGCGCGGGGTGAAGCCGGCGGCGCGGGCGGCGGCGTGCAGCGCGGCCGTGTCGCCCTCGGTGGCCAGGATGTCGAGGCCGCCGCAGAACCGGAAGAAGGCGTCGGCGACGGTCAGGCGTTCGAAGGGCCGGGTCAGGTCGGTCTCCACCCCGTCCCAGGTCACGCGCGGCGGCAGCAGGGCGCGCAGATAGGCCTCGGTCTCGGCCATCAGCGAGTCCAGGTCGGCGCCGGGGCGGTACCATTCCAGCATGGTGAATTCGGGGGCGTGGCGCGGGCTGACCTCGCCATTGCGCCAGACGCGGGCCAACTCGAAGACCGGCCCCGCGCCGCCGGCCAGCAGCCGCTTGATCGACAGCTCGGGCGAGGTGCGCAGCCAGAGCGGGAAGCCGCCCTCCCCCAGCATCGGGCGGAACTCGCTACGGAAGGCGGCCAGATGCACCTCCATGCCCGGCGCCGGCACCAGGCAGGGCGTCTCCACCTCGGTATAGCCGCGCTCCGAGAAGAAGCGGCGGGTCTCGGCCATCAGCCGGGCGCGGGCGCGCAGATGCGGCAGGCGCGCCGCCAGCCGGGCGGGGTGCCAAGGCGGCAAGGCGGCCTCGCCTGGGGTATCGGTGCCATGCGGGGTCGGATCGGGCATTGCGGCGCGGGGCTCTCCGGGCGTAAGCGCGCGACCATGCCCGACGGAACGCCCCGCTTGAAGCCCCGCACCCTGCGCGACGCCGCCGCGCTGGTCGAGGCCGGGCTGGCCCCCGCCTCCGCGCAGCCGGCGCTGGAGGCGTTGCAGCAGGTCTATGCCATCGCGCTGACGCCGGCGGTGCAGGCGCTGATCGACCGCGCCGACCCGGCCGACCCGATCGCCCGGCAATATGTCCCCGACCCGGCCGAGCTGGTGACGCTGCCGCGCGAGCGCAGCGACCCGACCAGCGACGCGCCCTTCACCCCGGTCAAGGGCGTGGTGCACCGCTACCCCGACCGGGCGCTGCTGAAGCCGCTGCTGGCCTGCCCGGTCTATTGCCGCTTCTGCTTCCGGCGCGAGGTGGTGGGCCCCGATGGCGGCCTGCTCTCCGAGCCGGAGCTGGAGGCGGCGCTGGACTGGTTCGCCCGCACGCCGCAGGTGCGCGAGGCCATCCTGACCGGCGGCGACCCTCTGATGCTCTCGCCGCGGCGGCTGGCGCATATCCTGGCGCGGCTCTCTTCCATCCCGCATCTCGACATCATCCGGCTGCACACGCGCGTGCCGGTCGCGGCGCCGGAGCGGGTCACCGCGGCGCTGGCCGACACCCTGGCCGCCACCGACAAGGCTCTTTTCCTGTGCGTACACGCCAACCACGCCCGCGAATTTTCGGCCGGGGCGCGCACGGCGCTGACCCGGCTGCGCCGGGCGGGGGTGGCGCTGCTCGGCCAGTCGGTGCTGCTGCGCGGGGTGAATGACAGCGCGGACGCCCTGGCCGCGCTGTTCCGCGCCATGCTGGCGGCGCAGGTGAAGCCCTATTACCTGCACCAGCTGGACCGCGCCCCCGGCACCGCCCGCTTCGAGGTGCCGATCGAGCAGGGCCGCGCCATCCTGCGCGCGCTGCGCGGCACCCTCACCGGCCTGGCCTGGCCCGCCTATGTGCTGGACCTGCCGGGCGGCGCCGGCAAGGCGCCGCTGGGCCCCGATTTCGCCCGCGCCGAGGGCGCGGACTGGCTGGTGGAAGGCCCGCTGGACGGGGTGGCGCAGCGCCACCCCGGCTGAGCGCCGTCAGGCCGCCACCGCCGGCTTGCGCGGCGCGTATTGCGGCACATGCTCGGCCAGGAGCTCCCGCCAGCAGCGGAAGGTCTCGGCCTTGGCGGCATGATGCTCACGCGGCTGAGCGGGGAAGAAGGGCGCGGCCAGCTTGCCCTCGCCATCCAGCATCATCCGGTCGATGCGGTGCAACCGCAGCTTCGGATGGCGCAGCAGCCGGGCCTCCAGCAGGTCGTTGAAGCGCAGCGTGCGGTCGATCCGCGCCGCATGCGACAGGTCGAGATGCGCCGCCGCCTCGCGCATCCGCGCCTCCTCGACCCCGGTATGGGCGGCGATGGCGGCGGGGAAGACCTCGTCGCGCAGCGGGCAGAGCTGCGGTGCCAGCACGCCGATCACCGCGATGCTCTGTGCCTGCAGATCGTCGTTCAGGATATGCTCGAGGAAGGCATTGTAGATGGTGACGCGGCTGCCGAAGAAATCCGCCTCGTCAATCCGCATATTCTCGCAGAAATCGCGGTAGTAGCTGAAATCCAGATCGGCGTTGCCCAGCATCAGGAACAGCGCCTTCCGCTGCGGCGTGCGGGCGATGTGGCGGATCACCTTGCCATGGCCGATGCCGGAATTCTTCTGCATCAGCCCCTTGAGGGTGGCGCTCGAAAAGGCAGTGACCGAGAAATTGCCGGCAAATTCGCGCTGGAACTGGCGCACGCTGGAGGAGCCACAGAAGGCGAACAGCATCGTCGGAGCCCGTGATGGAAGGGGTCCAGCTTTTCCGAAGCACTGCCAAATGGCGCATCACAGCTGCGTTACTTTCCTGCCGACCGGCGCCGGCTCCTCCCCCCTGGCGACGCCCCCACTCTGGTGTAGGCTGCCGGCATGGCCCTCGCGCTCTCCATCCTCGACCAATCCACCATCGCCAGCGGGCGCGGCGCCGACGCGGCGATCCGCGAGACCCTGGCGCTGGCCCAGCTGGCCGACCGGCTGGGCTATGCCCGCTACTGGCTGGCCGAGCACCACAACAGCCAGAGCCATGCCGGCAGCGCGCCGGAGATCCTGATCGCCGCCATCGCCGCCACCACGGAGCGCATCCGCGTGGGCTCGGCCGGGGTGATGCTGCCACACTACTCGGCGCTGAAAGTGGCCGAGCAGTTCCGCGTGCTGGAGGCGATCGCGCCCGGGCGGATCGATCTCGGCCTTGGCCGGGCGCCGGGCAGCGACGGGCGCACCGCCTATGCGCTGAACCCGGCCGCCGCGCGCATGACGGAGGACCGTTTCCCGGCGCAGGTGCAGGAACTGCTGGGCTGGCTCGGCGACGGGCTGCCGGTGGACCACCCCTTCGCCGCCATCCGCGCCCAGCCCGAGGTGCCGACGCGGCCCGAGCCCTGGCTGCTCGGCAGCTCGGATTACGGCGCGCAGCTCGCCGCCTGGCTGGGCCTGCCCTATTGCTTCGCGCATTTCATCACCGATGGCGCCGGCGCCGAGGAGGCGATCGCCACCTACCAGGCGCGCTTCCGTGCCGAGGCCGGCCGGCTTCCCGCCCCGCATGCGGCGCTGGCCGTCTTCGCCCTCTGCGCGCCGACCGAGGCCGAGGCGGCGCGGCTGTTCTCCTCCCGCGCGGTGTGGCGCCTGTCGCGCGACCGCGGCATCTACCCGCCGCTGCCGAGCCCGGAGGAGGCCGCGGCCTACCCGGCGAGCGAGGCCGAGCGCGCCCGGCTGGAGCGCATGCGCGAGG
>NZ_GG770777.1:778974-784271 GCF_000164635.1 Pseudoroseomonas cervicalis ATCC 49957
GCCGCCTGCGGGCTGGAGGCGCGGCGCGAGGCGGCCTGACGCGCCCGGTGCCATGCCCACGCTGCCGTGCCCCCGGCGCGGGGCCGCCCCGACCGTGCTTTCCTTGACATGAAGGGTCGCGCCGGGCTCTACCCCACCACCGGGTCGCGGCGGCTGGCGCGGCGAACCGCAGCGGAGCCTCGCGCTAAACTCCCGATGAGCAAGAAAACCGGCGGCTGGGCCGAAAGCATCAAGACCATCCTGTATGCCGGGCTGATCGCCATCGGCGTGCGCACCGTGGCCTTCGAGCCCTTCAACATCCCTTCCGGCAGCATGATCCCGACGCTGCTGGTGGGCGACTACCTGTTCGTGTCGAAATACGCCTATGGCTATTCGCGGCACTCCATGCCCTTCAGCCCCAACCTGTTCGAGGGGCGGATCTTCGGCTCGCTGCCGGCGCGCGGCGATGTCGCCGTGTTCAAGTATCCGCGCGACAACAGCACCGACTACATCAAGCGCATCATTGGCCTGCCCGGCGACCGCGTGCAGATGCGCGCCGGCCGGCTGTTCCTGAACGGCCAGGAGGTGCAGCGCGAAAGCCTCGGCCTCTACACGGTCGAGGGCGACGGGCCGCGCATGACGGTGCGCCGCTACCGCGAGACGCTGCCCGCCAGCACCAGCGGCCAGCTGGTGCGGCACGAGATCCTGGAGGCCTCGGATGACGGCCCGTATGACAACACCCAGGAATTCGTCGTGCCCCAGGGCCATGTCTTCGCGATGGGCGACAACCGCGACAACAGCCTCGACAGCCGCGAGATGAACGCGGTGGGCTTCGTGCCGGTGGAGAACCTGGTCGGCCGCGCCGAATTCCTGTTCTTCAGCAAGGATGACAGCTCGCCCTGGTGGGCGGTGTGGGACTGGCCCTTCTCCATCCGCTGGAGCCGGCTGTTCTCGGCGGTGCGGTGAGGGGCGGCAGGGCATGAGCAAACCCGGTCCCGCCGCGCCAGCCGGGGCTGGCTTCCTCGCCCGCCTCGGCCACGAGTTCCGCGACAAGGGCCTGCTGGAGCAGGCGCTGACCCACCGCTCCGCCGCCAATCCGCGGCGCGACATGCTCGATTCCAACGAGCGGCTGGAGTTCCTGGGCGACCGCGTTCTGGCGCTGGTGATGGCCGAATGGCTGTCCGAGCGTTTCCCCGCCGAGCGCGAGGGCGCGCTGGGCAAGCGGCTTTCCGTCCTCGTCGCGGCCGAGACGCTGGCCAAGGTGGGCGAGGCGATCGGCCTGCCCGCCATGCTGCGCGTCCCCCCCGCCGAGGGGCGCACCGGCCTGCGCGGCCGCGCCACCGTCATCGCCGACGCGACCGAGGCGCTGATCGGCGCGCTCTATCTCGATGCCGGGCTGGAGGTGCCGCGCCGCTTCATCCGCCGCGAATGGGCGGAGTTCGTCGCCGCCGACCCGACGCCGCCCATGTCCGCCAAGAGCCGGCTGCAGGAGCACACGCTGGGCCGCGCCGAGGGGCTGCCGGAATACCGGCAGGTCTCGGTCACCGGCCCGTCGCACCAGCCGGTCTTCGTCGTCGCCGTGCGCGCCGGCGGGCGCGAGGCGGAGGGCCAGGGCGATTCGAAACGCGCCGCCGAGCAGGCGGCCGCCGAGGCCTGGCTGGCCGGGCTCGGCGACACCAAGTGAAACTGTGACATGAGCGACGAGACCCCTCCCCCCCCTGGCCAGCCCGACGCCGCCCCGGAGCAGGATGCCGCCCTGGGCCCGACCCGCTGCGGCCTGGTGGCCGTGGTGGGCGCACCCAATGCCGGCAAATCCACCCTGGTGAACCGGCTGGCCGGCGCCAAGGTCAGCATCGTCTCGCCCAAGCCGCAGACCACCCGCTTCCGCATCCGCGCCGTGGTGATGCAGGAGCGGACGCAGATCGTGCTGACCGACACGCCGGGCATCTTCTCGCCCCGCCGGCGGCTGGACCGCGCCATGGTCGCCGCCGCCTGGGAAGGCGCGCAGGATGCCGACCTGGCGCTGCTGATCGTCGATTCCCGCGCCGGCATGACGGAGGCGGTGGAATCCATCATCTCGGTGCTGAAGCGCTCGCGCGTGCCGATCTGGCTGGTGCTGAACAAGTCGGACCTGATCGACACCAAGAAGCTGCTGCCGCTGACCGCCAGCCTGAACGAGCAGCTCTCCTTCGAGGAGACCTTCATGATCTCCGCCGAGAAGGGCGACGGGCTGGACCGGATGATGGCGGCGCTGGGCCGGCGCCTGCCGGAGGGCCCCTGGCTGTTCCCGGAGGATGAGCTGTCCGACCTGCCGGACCGCATGCTGGCGGCCGAGATCGTGCGCGAGCAGATCCTGCGCCAGACCCACCAGGAGGTGCCGCACCACACCACGGTGGAGACCGAGCAGTGGCAGGAGCGGCGCGACGGCTCGGTGCGCATCGACTGCACCATCTATGTCGGCCGTGCCACGCAGAAGGCGATCCTGATCGGCGATGGCGGTGCCAAGGTGCGCGCCATCGGCCAGCGCGCGCGCATGGAGCTGGAGAATCTGCTGGAGCGCCGCGTCCACCTGTTCCTCAACGTCAAGGAACGCCAGGGCTGGGATGAGGAGCGCGCCCGGCTGCGCGCCATCGGCCTGGATGATGCCGGCTGAGCTGTTCCCCCTGATGGCGGGTGCAGGGGACCCTGTCCCCTGCCGGGGGAGTTTGAGGGGGCAGAGCCCCCTCAATCCACGCTGATGGAATGGCAGGCCCCCGCCATCGTGCTGGAGGCCCGCCCGCATGGCGAGGGCGCGGCGGTGGTCTCCGTGCTCACCGAGGACCATGGCCGGCATGCCGGGCTGGTGCATGGCGGCGCCTCGCGCGCGCAATCCGGGCTTTGGCAGCCGGGCAACCTGGTCGAGGTGCGCTGGCGCGGCCGGCTGGCCGAGCAGCTCGGCAGCCTTTCCGGCGAGATGGTGCATCCGACCGCCGCCCTGGCGCTGGACGAGCCGCTGACCCTGGCCCTGCTGCAATCCGCCTGCGCCCTGGCCACCGACGCGCTGCCGGAGCGCGAGGCGCAGCCGCGCATCTTCTCCGGCCTGCTGGCGCTGATGGCGCAGCTCGGCCGCGGCGCGCCTGCCCTGCTCGCCGACTATATCCGCTGGGAGGCGCTGCTGCTGGAGGGGCTGGGCTATGGCCTCGATCTTTCTGTCTGCGCTGTCACCGGCGCGGCCGAGAACCTGACCCATGTCTCGCCGCGCAGCGGCCGGGCGGTCTCGGCGGAGGCCGCGGCGCCGTATCGGGACCGGCTGCTGCCGCTGCCGCTGTTCCTGCTGGGCGGCCAGGATGAGCGCGACCCGGCGGAATGGCTGAAGGGGCTGCGCCTGACCGGGCATTTCCTGGAGCGCGACGCCTTCGGCGCCCGCCACCGCGCGGTGCCCCCGGCGCGGGAGCGGCTGGTGTCGCGCATTGCCGCGTCGCTGCAGCCGGCGCCGGCCCCGCATGGCTGAGCCGCCGCCGGTGCTGCCGGACCTGCTGGCGCCAGGGCTCAGGCTGGTGTTCTGCGGCTCGGCCCCCGGCGCCGTCTCGGCGGCGCGAGGGGCCTATTACGCGCATCCCGGCAACCGCTTCTGGCGCGTGCTGCACGAGGCCGGGCTGACGCCGCGCCGCCTGGCCCCGGCCGAATACCCGCATCTGCTGCGCCTCGGCATCGGGCTGACCGACATGGCCAAGCATGCCAGCGGCAATGACGACCAGCTGCCGCCCGGCGCCTATGACCCGGAAGGCTTCGCCGCGCGCATCCGCGCCGTGCGGCCGCAGGCGCTGGCCTTCACCGCCAAGGCGCCGGCGGCGGCCTTCCTCGGCCGGCCGACCGGCGCGCTGCGCTATGGCCGGGTCGAGGGGGTGGCGGATTTCCCGCCCCTCTGGGTGCTGCCCTCCACCTCCGGCCAGGCCAGCCGCTTCTGGGATGACCGTCCCTGGCACGCCCTCGGCGCCTGGTTCCGCGCCGAAGCCCCGCCGCCGCAGCCGCCCGAAGGCCCCGCATGAGCCAGAACCCGCCCCCCGATTTCCGCCAGCTGGCGATCCGCTGGTTCGGCCAGGAATCCGACCTCTCGGAGGCCGAGCACCGCGCGTTGCGCGGCGCGCTGGAGCGCAAGCCGCTCAGCCAGGACACCAACGAGGCCTTCGCCGAGAAGCTCAGCCTCGGCGACCGCATCGCCGACCGGGTGGCGAGCTTCGGCGGCTCCTGGAGCTTCATCCTGCTCTGCATCGCGCTGCTGCTGCTGTGGACGGGCGCCAATGCCTGGCTGCTGAGCCAGCCCTTCGACCCCTACCCCTTCGTCTTCCTGAACCTGCTGCTGTCGATGATCGCCGCCCTGCAGGCGCCGATCATCATGATGAGCCAGAACCGCCAGGCGGCGAAGGACCGGCTGGTGGCGGCGCATGACTATGAGGTCAACCTGAAGGCCGAGATCGAGATCATGGCGCTGCATGAGAAGCTGGACCGCATGCGCGCCGAGCAGATGGGCGCGCTGCTGGCCCAGCAGCAGGAGCAGATCGCGCTGCTGACCCGGCTGGTGGAGCAGGCGCGGCGCGGCTGAGCCGCAGCACTACCCGGCGATGGCCCGCCGCGGCCGGCGGATCAGCCGCGGCGCCAGCGCCGCCACCGGCAGCAGCAGCAGGGCCCAGGCGGCGCCATGGCCGGCCGCGTCGGCGACCAGCCCGAACAGCAGCGGCGCCAGCGCCATGGCGATCATGCACAGCGTCGAGGCGAAGCCCACCGTGGCGGCGATGGCGCCCCTCGGCGCCAGCTCGGCGATCTGCAGCAGATAGAGCGGGAACCAGCCGATGCCGAACAGGCCGAGCAGCACCAGCAGCGCCGGCAGCGCCCAGCCCGGCGCGTCGGGCGGCAGCAGGGCATAGAGGCCGGTCACCACGACGCAGATCGCCATGACCCAGCCCAGGCAGCGCTCGCGCCGGCCGGGCCAGAGCCGGTCCACCAGCATCGGCAGCAGGGCGCGCCCCGGAATGCCCACCAGCTGCGCGATGGCGAACAGGCCGGAGGCCGCCACCAGGCCGAGGCCGAAGCGCTCCGCCATGAAGCCGATGGCGCTGGCGGTGAAGGTGAACTGGAAGGCGGACATGGCGATGCCGGCGCCAAGCACCGGCCAGAAGCCGCCATCCTGGCCGAGCCGCGCCAGCAAGGCGCGCAGCGGCAGGGCGGGGGCGGCGCCGGCGGCGGCCTGCTCGCCCTCCCGGTAGCAGGTCCAGAACAGCAGCCCGCCGGCCATGCCGATGGCGGCCTGGGCCAGCATGGCGGATCGCCAGCCGCCCGCG
>NZ_GG770777.1:784877-799402 GCF_000164635.1 Pseudoroseomonas cervicalis ATCC 49957
GCGGCTCGGCCTGCCGCCCCTGCCGATGCGCGATCTGGTGCTGCATTCGCGCATCGGCGGCGCCGGCGCCGAGGCGCTGCGCCGCCTGGTGGAAGCGATCCGCGCGACGGCGCGGCCCGGCTGAGCGGGCCGCGCCATGGCTTCGCCCGGCCTCAGACCAGCTTGAACGCCGCCAGCCCGGTGTAGATCCCGAGCAGCACGATGGCGATGCTGCTGACCACCAGCAGCGCGTTGAACAGCCCGCCGCCATAGAGGCGCGGATCGGTCTCGGTGCGGCGCAGATGCCAGACGGCGACGACGACGGCGAGCAGGAAGATGCCGGTGGCGACGCCGCCGATCTGCACCATCAGCACCGGCGAGCGCATGAACAGATAGGCCAGGCCCCAGACCAGCGGCAGGCCGATGGTGAAGCCGCGGATCCAGCGCAGCCGCGCCGCGGTGTCGTGCCAGTCCAGCACCTTCAGCTCGGCCAGCAGATTGACATACATGCGCGACCAGCTCGGCACCGCGGCCCAGAGGGTGGAGCCCAGCACCACCACCGCGCCCATCAGGAAGACCAGCCCGGCCCATTCGCCCAGCGTGTCGGTGTACATGCGCGACAGCGCCGTGATCATCTCGTTGCCCTGCGGCACCACGCCCTGCGGGTGCAGCACGGCGGCGCCCATGATGAAGAAGGCGATGGTGCCGAAGGTGTAGATCACCCAGGACAGGAAAGCGTCCTTGTACATGACGCGGATCCAGCCCTTGGCGCGGCGCTGCCAGGCCTCGCTGCCATCGTTCGGGCCGACATGGCGGGCATAGCCCTTCTCGATGCACCAATAGGTGTAGAAGGTCAGCTCGTCGGCGCCGACGCCGGTGATGCCGAACATGGCGATGGCGGCGCCGATGGCGCCCACCGGGATCGCCAGCGACAGGCCGCCGGCGATGTCGTCCATCGAATAGGCGAAGGGGGTGAAGGGCAGGCCGAAGGCGATGCCGATGGTGATGAAGGAGAACACCACCACCAGCAGCCCGGCGCCGTGCTCGATGCGGCTGTACTTGTTGCTGTAGAGCAGCGCGATGCTGCCGAGCGCCACGATCGCGGTCCACAGGCCGAGCGAGGCGCTGCCCATCGGCTCGCCCACCAGCGGCATCATGATGCTGAGCGCCAGCGCCACGCCGCCGACGACGCCGCCCATCTGCAGCACCTTGGACAAGGCCATCAGCGCCCAGAGCAGGTTGATCCAGCTCAGCCCGAAAATCTTCGGCCCGACCTTGTTGTAGCCGGTCAGCGCCGGCTGGCCGGTGGAGATGCACCAGCGCGCCAGCTCGACCTGCACCGCCACCTTCACGAAGGTGCTGAAGATGACCATCCACAGCAGCGCGAAGCCCACCGTGGCGCCGAGGGTGGTGGTGACGATCAGCTCGCCCGAGCCGACGATGGAGGCGCTGAGGATCAGCCCCGGCCCGAGATGCCGCAGCGAGTGCCGCCAGCCCACCGGCGGCTCCATGATCCCGTCCTTGGTGAGGCGATAGGGGTCCTCCGGCGCCGCCACCTCACGGTGCGCGGCGGCCGCTGCATGGGCGCTCATTCCAGTCCATTCTCCCGGTTGCCGCTGTTCTTGGGATGCGCGCGGCGGTTGTCCGACGACTATGGACGGCGCGATCCGGGGGGTCACCCCGGCGCGGCCGCCGATGCCGGGGTCGTGAAGCGGTTGCCGGGCGGTTTTGTTCGCTCTATGTTCCTGATCTGCTCCGGTGCGGCGCGGCCTGCCCCCTGGCGCCGCCGCCCGCGCTGCGCTAGCCCGCGCCTGATCCGCCCCCGCGCCTGCCTGGAGGTCCGCCATGCCCGACGATCTGACGACGCTGCCCGAAGGCGGAGAAGTGAGGCCGACGCATCTGGCCGACGCCCTGTCCGAGCGCTACCTGGCCTATGCCATGTCCACCATCACGGCGCGCTCCCTGCCGGATGTGCGGGACGGGCTGAAGCCGGTGCATCGCCGGCTGCTCTGGGCCATGCACCAGCTGCGGCTGGACCCGGCGGCGGGCTTCAAGAAATGCGCCCGCATCGTCGGCGACGTGATGGGCAAATACCACCCGCATGGCGATGCGGCGATCTACGACGCCATGGTGCGCCTCGCCCAGGAATTCGCCGCGCGCTACCCGCTGGTCGAGGGCCAGGGCAATTTCGGCAATATCGACGGCGATAACGCCGCGGCCATGCGCTACACCGAGGCGCGGCTGACCGAGATCGCCAAGGCGATGCTGGAAGGCATCGAGGAGAACGCGGTCGATTTCCGCGCCACCTATGATGGCGAGGAGCAGGAGCCGATCGTGCTGCCCGCCGCCTTCCCGAACCTGCTGGCCAATGGCGCGGCCGGTATCGCGGTGGGCATGGCGACCTCGATCCCGCCGCACAATGCGGGCGAGCTCTGCGCCGCCGCGCTGGTGCTGATCGACAACCCCAAGGCCGAGTTGGACGAGTTGCTGGCGGTGATGCCGGGGCCGGATTTCCCGACCGGCGGCGTGCTGGTGGAAAGCCCGGAGGCGATCCGCGAGGCCTATGCCACCGGCCGCGGCGGCTTCCGCATCCGCGCCCGCTGGGCCGAGGAGAAGCTGAAGAACGGCGCCTGGCAGATCATCGTCACCGAGATCCCCTACCAGGTCGCCAAATCCCGCCTGATCGAGCAGATCGCGCAGCTGATGGAGGAGAAGAAGCTCCCCCTGCTGGCCGATGTGCGCGACGAGAGCACCGATGTGGTGCGCATCGTGCTGGAGCCGAAGAGCCGCACGGTGGAGCCCGCCGTGCTGATGGAGACGCTGTTCCGCGCGACCTCGCTCGAGGCCCGCTTCCCGCTCAACATGAATGTGCTGGACGCCAGCCGCACCCCGCGCGTGATGGGGCTGCGCGAGGTGCTGCGCTGCTGGCTGGACCACCGCCACGTGGTGCTGGTCCGCCGCAGCGAGCACCGGCTGGCCGCCATCGCAAGGCGCCTCGAGATCCTCGAAGGCTATCTCATCGTCTATCTCAACCTCGACGAGGTGATCCGCATCATCCGCGAGGAGGACCATCCGAAGCCGGCGCTGATGGCGCGCTTCGCGCTGACCGAGACGCAGGCGGAAGCCATCCTCAACATGCGGCTGCGCTCCTTGCGCAAGCTGGAGGAGATGGAGATCCGCAAGGAGCACAAGAAGCTCAGCGCGGAGCAGAAATCCCTGCAGGCGCTGCTCGGCAGCGAGGGCAAGCGCTGGAAGCGCATCGCCGAGGAGATCGCCGCCACCCGCGCCCGTTTCGGCGAGGAGACCGAGCTTGGCCGCCGCCGCAGCACGCTGGACGCCGCACCCGCCGCGGTGGTGATCGACGAGCGCGCTTTCGTCGAGCGCGAGATGATCACCGTCATCCTCTCCGAGAAGGGCTGGATCCGCGCGGTGAAGGGCCACCTGCCGCCGGAGACCGAGCACAAGTTCAAGGAAGGCGACCGGCTGCGCGCCGCGCTGCATGCGGAGACCACCGACCGCATCTGCCTCTTCGCCACCAATGGCAAATGCTTCACGCTGAAGGCGGATGCCATTCCGCGCGGCCGTGGCGATGGCCAGCCGGTGCGGCTGATGGTGGACCTGACCAATGAGGATGAGGTGGTCAGCCTGTTCGTCTGGCGGCCGGAGAGGAAGTTCCTCGTCGCCGCCAGCGACGGGCGCGGCTTCGTCGTGAAGTCCGAGGACCTGACGGCGGAGAAGCGCACCGGCAAGCAGGTGCTGCTGGTGGACAGCCCGGTGGAGGCCGCGCGGCTGATCCCGGCCGAGGGTGATACCGTCGCCATCATCGGCGAGAACCGCAAGCTGCTGGTCTTCCCGCTGGAGCAGGTGCCCGAGATGGTGCGCGGCCGCGGCGTGACGCTGCAAGGCTACAAGGATGGCGGCATGGCCGATGTGAAGGTGTTCAGCGCGCGCGAGGGCCTGACCTGGAAGATCGGCGAGCGCGTGCGCATGGAGACGGACCTGACCACCTGGCGCGGCAACCGCGCCGGGGCGGGCAGGCAGCCGCCGAACGGGTTTCCCAAGACAAACAGATTCGGGGAGTAAGAATCTTCGTTCTTTTTTGAAAAAAAAGAACCAAAAAACTTTTGTTCGTTGGCGTCCCGCCTCAGGCCATAGGCGGGACGCCAAACTGAGAGAAGTCTTTTTGCTTCTTTTTCTTCAGAAAAAGAAGATTCTTAAATAGACTTCTTCATGTATCGGGCATCGTTGCCGTAGCTCACCAGCTTCTCCGCCAGCGCCGGCGCCTCCACCACCGCGAAGCCGTGCCGCTGCCAGAAGGGCACCGAGCCATGCACGGCCACCAGCGCCATCTCCGGCAGGCCCTGGGCGGCCTGGTCCAGCAGGGGCATCAGCCGACCCGCCGCGCCCAGGCCGCGCGCCTCGGGGCGCAGCGCCACATCGTGGATGTAGTAGCAGCCGGGCTGCTCCGGCAGCGCGCCGAGTGGCTCGTTCAGCGGCGGCGGGCGCAGGGAATGCCAGGGGTGGCTCAGCGCATAGCCCAGCGCCCTGCCCTCGCCTTCCAGCAGCCAGGCGCCGGCGGGGAACAGGCGCTGGCGCTCGGCCAGGACCGCGGCATCCTCGGGGAAGTCGGCATGCACGAGGTCGGCGATGGCCGTCATCGCCGGCAGGTCTTCGGGCGTCATCGGGCGCCACTCAGCCCTCATGCCAGCGCCGCCTCCAGCGCCCGGCGGAACTCGGCGCTGTCGGGCGCCACGCGGCTCGGGAACCAGTGGGCCAGGCGGCCGTCGCGGCCGACCAGATACTTGAAGAAGTTCCAGCGCGGTTCGCTGCCCTGGGTCGCGGCCCAGGCGAAGAAGGGGTGAGCCCGCGGCCCCTTCACATGGGCGGGCATGGCGAGGGGGAAGGCCACGCCGAAGGTCGCCTCACAGAAATCCTTGATGCTGTTGCTGTCCGACTGCTCCTGGTTGAAGTCGTTGGACGGCACGCCGAGCACCAGCAGCCCGCGCGGGCCATACTGCTCGTGCAGTGCCTGCAAGCCAGAAAATTGCGGGGCGAAGCCGCAGAAGCTGGCGGTGTTGACCACCAGCACCGGCTTGCCGCGCCATTCGCCCAGGTCGATGACGCCGCCCTCGATGCTGTCGAAGCGGAAGGCATGGCCACCGGCCTCGGTGGCGCGGGCCAGGGCGGGGGCCGCCAGCAGCAGCGGCGCCGCGCCCAGCAGGGCCCGGCGGGAGAGTTCAGCCATAGCGTTCCTCCATCCACGGGTCGCCCCGGTCATGATAGCCGCGCACCTCCCAGAAGCCCGGGCGGTTCTCGGCCAGGAAGGTGATGCGCTTCACCCATTTGGTGCTCTTCCAGAAATACAGATGCGGCACCACGACGCGCAGCGGGCCGCCATGCTGGCGGGTCAGGCGCTCGCCATCCCAGCTATGGGCCAGCAGGTTTTCGGGCCGCGCGAAATCCTCCAGCGTCAGGTTCGTGGTGTAGCCGTCATAGCCTTCGAAGCTGACGAATCTCGCCTCGGGCTGCGGCCGCGCGAGGTCGAGCAGCGTGGTCACGGCGACACCGTTCCAGCTGTTGGAATAGCGCGACCATTGGGTGACGCAGTGGATGTCGTTGACGCGGTCTTCCTGCGGCAGGGCGGTGAGGCCGGCCCAGTCCAGCGTCACCGGATTCTCCACCAGCCCGTCCAGCACCAGGCGGAAGCTGCCTTCCGGCACATTGGGCTGGATGCCGAGGTCAAGCACCGGGAAATCATGCACCCGGCGCTGGCCGGGGGGCAGGCGCTGCTCCTCCGGCCGGGCGTGCTGGCCGGTCAGCAGGCGGCCGGCACGGGCCCAGGCCTGCTTGGTCTCGACCAGCTTCTGGCGGATGCCGCCGCCGTCCTTGCCATCCTCGTCCTGCATCGGCTCTTCCCTTCCGCCTGCCCATAGGTGACGCGCGCCGCGCGGGATGCAAGCCTTGGCCATCCGAGCGGAGGAGTCTTGTCCCATGCGCACCACAACCCTGCTGCCCCTGCTCCCGCTGCTGGCCGCGCTCGCCGGGCCGGTGGCCGCGCAGGATCTGACCTCCGCCCCCGATGCGGCGCGCCGCCCGACCGAGCCGGTGCGCGCCCAGCTTCAGATGGTGGCGGTGGCGCATCCGCTGGCGGCCGAGGCGGCGCGCGAGGCGCTGCGCCAGGGCGGCTCGGCGGTGGATGCGGCGATCGCCGCGCAGGCGGTGCTGACGCTGGTGGAGCCGCAATCCTCCGGCATCGGCGGCGGCGCGCTGCTGCTGCACTGGAACAAGGCGCAGAACCGGCTGGCCGCCTGGGATGGGCGGGAGACGGCGCCGGAGGCCGCCACCCCGGCCCTGTTCCTGCGCCCCGACGGCACCCCGCTCTCCTTCTACGAGGCGGTGCTGTCCGGCCGCAGCGTCGGCGTGCCCGGCGTCATGCCGATGCTGGAGGAAGCCCACCGCGCCGAGGGCCGCCTGCCCTGGGCGCGCCTGTTCGACGCCGCCATCCGCCTGGCTGAGGAGGGTTTCCCGATCTCGCCGCGCCTGGCCAACACCATCGCCGCGGATGTGGAGCGGCTGCGGCGCGACCCGGCGGCGGCGGCCTATTTCCTGACGCCGGAGGGGCAGCCCCTGCCCGCCGGCCATGTGCTGAAGAACCCGGCCCTGGCGCAAACGCTGCGCGCCCTGGCGGCGGAGGGCGCGGCGGCGCTGCAACGCGGCCCGATCGCCGCCGAGATCGTGGCGGCTGTCGCCCGTCATGGCGGCCAGGGCAATGGCATGAATGAGGCCGACCTCGCCAACTACCGCCCGCGCCAGCGCGAGGCGGTCTGCACCCTCTATCGCGAATACCGCGTCTGCGGCTTCCCGCCGCCTTCCTCGGGCGGGGTGGCGGTGGGGCAGATCCTCGGCGTGCTGGCGCATTTCCCGATGCCTTCGCTCGACCCGCGCGGGCCGGAGGCGGCGCATCTGCTGGCCGAGGCCGGGCGCCTCGCCTTCGCCGACCGCAACCTCTACCTGGCGGATGCCGACAAGACGCCGGTGCCGCTGCGCGGGCTGCTCGACCCCGCCTATCTGCGGCAGCGCGCGCAGCTGGTGGACCGCGAGCGCGCCAACCCGAACCCCCGCGCCGGCAACCCGGACTGGCGCCAGACGGGGCGCCTGGCGCCGATGCCGGAGCAGCCGGAGCATGGCACCAGCCACCTCTCCATCGTCGATGCCGCCGGCAACGCGCTGAGCATGACCACCACGGTGGAGGACGCCTTCGGCGCCCGGCTGATGGTGCGCGGCTTCGTGCTGAACAACGAGCTGACCGATTTCTCCTTCCGCCCGGAGGTCGATGGCCGCCCCGTCGCCAACCGGGTCGAAGGCGGCAAGCGCCCGCGCTCCTCCATGGCGCCGACCCTGGTCTTCGATGCCGAGGGCCGCTTTTTCGCGGCGGTGGGCTCGCCCGGCGGGGCGCGCATCATCGGTTATGTGGCGCAGACCCTGGTCGGGCTGCTCGACTGGCAGCTGGACCCGCAGGCCGCCGTGTCGCTGCGCCGCATCGGCACGCTGGGCGGCGCGGTGGAGCTGGAGGACGACACGCTGGCCGGCGAACTCCAGGCGCGTGGCCACCGCGTCGAGGTGAAGCCCATGCCCTCCGGCCTGCAGGCCATCGTGATGACGCCGCAAGGCCTGCTCGGCGGCGCCGACCCCCGCCGCGAGGGGGTCGCGCTCGGGGATTGATTCGATCGGCTGCCGGTCAGGGCCGAAACGAGAGGCGCGGCACGGGGGCTTCCGCTTCGGCCCAGGGGCGTTGGCTGGCCATGGCGGCCAGGGGCGGCGCCGTGCACCGGCCCGTGCTGCGGCTGCCCCCAAATGCAAACGGGGCGGAACTTCCGTCCCGCCCCGCATCGCTTGCTGGAGCCCGCAGGCCCCAGTGCCGCGCCCCGCCGCCCCACCGGACGGCGGCAGCCCAAAAAAAACTCAATGCTTCTTCACATTCCCCTGCGCGCGCAGATCCTCGATGGTCGCGCGGTGGGTCACCTGCTCGGGGTTCACCCGCACCTCGATCACCGCCGGCTTGCCGCTGGCCACCGCGCGCTGGAAGGCGGGCACCAGCTCGCCATCCTTCTCCACGGTCTCGCCATGGCCGCCGAAGCTCTCGACGAACTTGGCGAAATCCGGGTTGGTCAGCTTGGTGCCGGAGACGCGGCCGGGATAGGCGCGCTCCTGGTACATGCGGATCGTGCCGTACATGCCGTTGTTGAAGACGATGACGATCGGCGCGACCTCGGCCTGGAAGGCCGTCGCGATCTCCTGCCCCGTCATCAGGAAGCCGCCATCGCCCACCAGCCCGATGACGGTGCGGCCGGGGAAGCTGATCTTGGCGCCGATCGCGGCCGGCACGGCATAGCCCATGGCACCGTTGGTCGGGCCCAGGAACTCCTGCTGCTCGGTCATGTGCATGAAGCGGTTCGGCCAGGTGGCGAAATTGCCGGCGTCGCAGGTGAAGATGGTGTCGGCGGGCAGCACCTTCTCCAGCGCCTGCAGCTCGCGCGCCAGGTTCAGCGGGCCGGCATAGTCCGGCGCCTCGGCCTGCCTGGCGCGGGCGGCATGGACCTCCTTCGTCCAGGCCGACCAGCGGGCCGGGCCGGAGGCGGCGGGCAGCTGCGCCAGGGCCTCGGCGAAGGCGTTGATCTCGGCGGTGATGCCGAGCGCAGGGCGGTAGACGCGGCCGATCTCGGCCTGGTCCGGATAGACATGCACGATCTTCTGGCCGCCCTGGCCGGCCATGTCGAACAGGGTGTAGCCCTGGCTCACCGGCTCGCCGATGCGGGTGCCGAGCGCCAGGATCAGGTCGGCCTGCTTGGCCTTGGCCACCAGCCCGGCATCGGCGCCGACGCCGAGATCGCCGGCATAGTTCGGCAGGGTGCAGTCATACAGGCTCTGCCGGCGGAAGCCGACGGCGACCGGCAGGTCGCGCGCGACGCAGAATTCGCGGATGATGCGGCGGGTCTCGGCGCTCCAGCGCGAACCGCCGAGGACGACCAGCGGGCGCTCCGCCGCATCCAGCATCGAGAGCATCTTCTGCAGCGCGGCGGGCGAAGGGGCGGCGGGCGCCACCTCGGCCGGGCCGATATCCGGCACCTTTACCCGCACCTTCTGCATCTCCTCGGAGATGGCGACGACCACCGGGCCCGGGCGGCCGCTGGTCGCGACATCGAAGGCATGCGCCATCAGCTCGGGGATGCGGGCGGCATCGTCGATCTGCGTCACCCACTTCGCCACCGAGCCGAACATGCGGCGGTAATCGACCTCCTGGAAGCTCTCCCGGTCGGTCTCGGCGAAGGGGATCTGGCCGACGATCAGCACCAGCGGCGTGCTGTCCTGCATGGCGACATGCACGCCGATCGCGGCATGGCACGCGCCGGGGCCGCGGGTGACCAGCGCCACGCCGACACGGCCGGTCAGCTTGGCATGGGCCTCGGCCATGTTCACCGCGCCCGCCTCGAAGCGGCAGGTGGTGAGGTTGATCTTGTCGCTGTTGGCGTAAAGCCCGTCCAGCAGATCGAGATAGGATTCACCCGGCACGCAGAAGGCGTGGGTGACGCCCTGGGCCACCAGCGCATCGGCCAGCAGCTGGCCGCCGGTGCGCGGCTCCGTGGTGGTGGCACCGGTGCCGCTCTTGGTGATCCCGTCCATCATCGACATTTCCCCAGCCATTCATCAGACAAGCGGGGGCGGAGGTTAGTCCAGGGCGCGCAGCCCGGCCACCCCCTCTCGGGCGGGTTCGCGGCCGGGTTTCCAGGCGAGTGGCGACAGCGGCACCGGTGCCGCCGGGCGCCGCGCGATCGCCTCTTGCGGGAAGCGCGCGCGGCGGCGAAACAGGGGGTGCGGCGACGCCGCCCTTTGCCCCCGTCCTTTGCCGAGGTGCCCCCCGCCATGCGCGCCATTTTCGTCCAGATCAAATGCGAGATGGGCCGCTCCTACCAGGTGGCCCGCGAGATGGCGGACACCATCGAGGAGCTGTCGGAGATGCACTCCACCTCCGGACAGTACGATCTGCTGGGCAAGTTCTATCTTGAAGACGGCCAGGATATTGGCCTGTTCGTGGTGGAGCGGGTGCAGGCCGTGGCCGGGGTGAAGGACACCTACACCATCCAGACCTTCAACGCCTTCTCCGGCCCGAAGGCCTGACACGGCGCGGCGAAGCGCCGCGCCCGCGCTGCCTTGCTTTGACCTTTATTCCGTCATGGCAATGCCTAACCGGCAGTTCACTCTTCCAGCAGGAGGAGAGAAAGCCATGCGACCCATCCTTCCCACCCTGTTCCTCGGCAGCGCCCTGGTGCTGGCCGGCTGCCAGCACCCCGATGGCAGCACCGACTGGGGCAGCACCGTGGCGCTCGGCGCCGGCGCGGCGCTGGTCACCGGCCTGGCCGTCGCCGCGGCGGACAGCAACAACCGCGAGCGGCGCGCCGAGCGCCGTTATTACGAGCGCCGCCACTACAGCCATGGCTATCAGCGCGGCTACGGGCATGGCTATTACGGCCGGCCCTCCTACCACCATCGCCGCTGGTAGCCGGGCGGCCCGCCGGCGCGGGATGGCCGGTGCCACGGACGGGCGGGGGAACCGGCCCGGCCGCGGCGCGCATGCGGTGCAGCGCCGGAGACGATGCGCCCGGAACGCGGCACCCTGGGGGAGAGTCGCCGCCATGCACCCGGCGGTCCGATCCTAGCCAGCCCGGCGATTGCCCGCTTTGCCGGGCATCTCCTTTGTTGCGCGCCCCGTCGCGAAACCGGGACCGGCGCCATGCCACCGCCCCCGCCCTTGCCGCCTTCCTTCGCGGATGCGATTGTCCGGCGCGTCGCGCCGCCGGCGGCGCCGTGAGAACGGGACCCGGCCGGCGGGCAAGGAAAAATCTGTCCAGACGAGGATCGGCATGGCCAAGATCAAGGTAAAGAACCCCGTCGTCGAGCTCGACGGCGACGAGATGACCCGGATCATCTGGGGGTTCATCAAGGACAAGCTGATCAATCCCTATCTGGACGTCGACCTGAAGTACTACGACCTCGGCATCCAGTACCGCGACCAGACCGATGACCAGGTGACGGTCGACGCCGCCAATGCCATCAAGCAGTATGGCGTGGGCGTGAAGTGCGCGACCATCACCCCGGACGAGGCGCGGGTGAAGGAGTTCGGCCTGAAGAAGATGTGGAAGTCCCCGAACGGGACGATCCGCAACATCCTCGACGGCACCATCTTCCGCGAGCCGATCATCTGCCAGAACGTGCCCCGCCTGGTGCCGCACTGGACCAAGCCGATCGTGGTCGGCCGCCATGCCTATGGCGACATCTACCGCGCGGTGGAGATGAAGGTGCCGGGCGCCGGCACGGTGAAGATGACCTACATCGCCGAGAACGGCGAGACGCAGGAAATCGGCCAGTTCGACTTCAAGGGCCCGGGCGCTGCGATGATGCAGCACAACCTGAACAAGTCGATCGAGGGCTTCGCCCGCGCCTCCTTCAACTACGGCCTGGCGCGCGGCTATTCGGTGTACTTCAGCCACAAGAACACCATCCTGAAGGCCTATGACGGCAACTTCAAGGACATCTTCCGCGCCATCTACGACGCCGAGTTCAAGGCCGAGTTCGAGAAGAAGGGCCTCACCTATGAGGACCGCCTGATCGACGACATGGTGGCCTCCGCCCTGAAGTGGGAAGGCGGCTATATCTGGGCCTGCAAGAACTACGATGGCGACGTGCAGTCCGACATCGTGGCGCAGGGCTTCGGCAGCCTCGGCCTGATGACCTCCGTGCTGCTCTCCCCGGATGGCAACACGGTCGAGTCCGAGGCCGCGCACGGCACGGTGACGCGCCACTATCGCGAGCACCAGAAGGGCCGCGAGACCTCGACCAACCCGATCGCCTCGATCTTCGCCTGGACCCGCGGCCTCGCCTATCGCGGCAAGTTCGACGGCACCCAGGATGTGGTCGATTTCGCCAACGCGCTCGAGCAGGTCTGCATCGAGACGGTGGAGAGCGGCCACATGACCAAGGATCTGGCCGTGCTGATCGGCAAGGACCAGCCCTGGCTGAACACCCAGAACTTCCTCGCCAAGCTGGACGAGAACCTGAAGAAGAAGATGGGCTGATGCCTGTCCGGGCCGGGGCGCGGTGGCGGCCCGGCCTGCTCGGCCTCGCGCTGCTGCTGCCTGTGGCCGTGGCGCGGGCCGATTGCCTGGATTGGGACAGCCCTGAGCTCACCCGCGATGCGGGGGTGTTGCGGGGCTTTCCCCCCGGCCCCATCGCCTGGCGCAGCGGCCAGCGCCATTGGGGCGGCACCCACCGCGAGACCGCGATCGAACTGCGCTGGCACCGGGATGGCCGCGAGACCGTCCAGGTGATCTTCGCCGAGGTGCAGGACGGCACGCCCCGCCTGCGGCGCGACGGTCCGCGCCTGCTGCTGCGCATCGAATATTGCGAGACCCAAGGCGCCTGCCGCCCCACCACCCTGCCCTATCGCTGGAACCCGCAGAGCGGCCGTTTCGACGGCGCCAGCCCCGCCGCGCGGCAGGCGCTGGAGCATGACTGCGCGCCCGGTCCCGCCCCGCCCCGCTGAGGCCGCGCGGATGGACACGAAGTCAGGCGACGCGGCGCCGCGCCATGCTATGGGGGCGGCATGACGCTGCCGATCTCGCCGCTGGACGCCTTCGCCCTCACCCTCTTCGTGGCCTGCTGGATCGGCTACTCGGTGGTGGTGGACCGTGTGCCCAGCATCTACGCCCGCAGCGTCATCGCCGCGATGAACGAGCACCGCCGCCGCTGGATGCGCGAGGTGCTGCACCGGGACAACCGCATCTCGGACATCAGCATCATCGGCAACCTGATGACCTCCACCTCCTTCCTGGCCAACACCAGCATCTTCATCCTGGGCGGCCTGGTGGCGATGCTGGGGGCGCCGGATATCGGCCGGCGGATCTTCGGCGTGCTGCCCTTCGCCGAGCTGCCGCCGAGCGAGGAGGCGTGGGAGATCCGCATCTTCCTGCTGATCTTCATCTTCGTGCGCGCCTTCTTCGAGCTGACCTGGGCGCTGCGCCAGTTCAACTATTGCAGCATCTGCGTGGGCGGGCTGCCGATGGGCGAGGCCGGGCTGGCCCAGGCCGAGGTCGCGGCCGAGGTCGCCAACCGCGCCGCGCGCCATTTCAACACCGGGCTGCGCGCCTATTACTTCGGCCTGGCGGCGCTGGCCTGGATCCTGCACCCGCTGGCGCTCGCCTTGGCCTCGCTGCTGGTGCTGCGGGAGCTGCACCGGCGGGAGTTCCGCTCCGTCGTGCGCGACGCCCTGGCCCGCCCCGCCGAGGGCTGACGCGCTGCTGACTTGACGGGCTGTCGAAACGGGTCTGTCTGGCGCGATGCGATCCCCCCGCCTTTTCCCCGCCCCTGTCCTGGCCGGCGCGCTGCTGGCGGCCCTGGCCGCCATGTCGCCGGCCAGCGCCGCCGAGCTGCGCGTGACGGCGCCCCCCGGCTACAGCGCGACCCCGATGGCCCCCACCGGCCAGCAGACCGCGCGCTACGCGGTGCGCAAGCCGGGCGACCCGGAGGATGGCGGCTGCCAGGTCGCCTACAGCCCGGCGCCGCAGAATCGCGGCATGAGCCAGGAGGATCTGAATGCGCGGATCCGCAGCCCCGGCTGGCAGAGCATCGAGCGGGTCCGGCTGGAACCGATCTACGCGATCCGCGGCCTGAACACGGTGGAGCTGGGCCACCGCACCGGCTTGCAGATCCAGGCGGATTTCAAGCCGCTGCCCTCGCTGCCGCCGCGCGCGCAGCAGCTGCGCAGCCTCTTCGCCATTGTCGAAAGCCCGCAGGGCCGCACCCTCGCCGTCTGCGTCTTCGAGAAGGCGGAGGCCGATGCGCGCCAGGGCGAGTTCCTGGCGCTGCTGCGCGGCATCACCGCGCCCTGACGGCAAGCGGGGCGGCGCTCAGCCCGGCGCCGTCTCGTGCCCCAGCTCGACCAGCGCGACGATGCGCCGCCCCTGCGCGTCGGGGCGGCAGACGATGGCGCCCTGCTCCTCCATATAGGCCAGCACCCGCCGCGCCCGGCCGACCGAGCGGGTGCCATAGGCCTGGGCGATGGTCTCGTCGGACGGACAGGGCGCGCCCTCCAGCGCGGCACGGGCCAGCAGCAGATAGACACCCTGCACATCCTCGGGCAGCGACGCCGCGCGCGCCTCGATGCGCTGCCATTCCTCGCCCTCCGCCGCCTCGGCGCTGATGCCGGCGCGCGCCACCGCCAGCATGCGGCGGAAGGCCGGGATCTCCGGCGGCTTGCCGGGCACGGCATGGATGCGCAGCCGCACCAGGAAATCCTGGTAGAGCACCGAGGTGTTGCGGAACGCCGCCTCCGGCTCCGCCAGCACCTGGCGCAGGATTTCTTCGAGTCTGCGCTTGCGGGCGGCGCGTTCTTCCGCGCTGGGCTCGGGCTCGGCGCGGGGGACGGGCATGGTCGGGCGGGCCTGGGCCAGCTGCGCCAGGATGTCCGGGGCCGGCGCCGGGGGCGGGCGGCG
>NZ_GG770777.1:799700-805772 GCF_000164635.1 Pseudoroseomonas cervicalis ATCC 49957
GGGCTCGGCGACGGCCGCCAGCACCAGCTCCTTCGCCTGTTCCGGCGCCGTCTGCGGCAGCGGCACCAGCCCCGGATTGCTGCCGCGCGAGGCCGTCTCCACCGCGCCGATGCGGATAGTCACCGGCCGGCGCGACAGGGCCGGGCCAAGCGCCACGAAGCTGCCACGCGGCAGGTCGCGGAACATTTCTGCTTGCCGCCGTTCCATGCCCAGCAGGTCGGCGGCACGCGCCATGTCGATGTCGAGGAAGGTGCGGCCCATCAGGAAGTTGGAGGCCTCGGCGGCGACGTTCTTGGCCAGCTTGGCCAGGCGCTGCGTCGCGATGATGCCGGCCAGCCCCCGCTTGCGGCCGCGCGACATCAGATTGGCCATGGCGCCCAGCGAGGCGCGGCGCGCCTCGTCCGACACCTCGCCGGCGGCGGCGGGGGCGAAGAGCTGCGCCTCATCCACCACCACCAGCATGGGCGACCAATGGTCGCGCTCGGCATCGAACAGCCCGCCCAGGAAGGCGGCGGCGTGGCGCATCTGGCCATCCGCATCCAGCCCCTCGAGGTTCAGCACCACGGAGACACGATGCGCCCGCACCCGGTCGGCGGCGCGCTGCAAGGCAGCCTCGCTGTGCTGCGCGGCGTCGATGACGAGATGGCCGAAGCGCTCGGCGAGCGTCACGAAATCGCCCTCGGGGTCGATGACGGCCTGCTGCACCCAGGGGGCCGACTGCTCCATCAGCCGCCGCAGCAGATAGGATTTGCCGGAGCCCGAATTGCCCTGCACCAGCAGGCGGGTGGCCAGCAGCTCCTCCAGATCGAGGAGGCCCGGCTGCCCGCCGCTCGTCGTGCCCATCTCGATCCCGACCGTCATTCCGCACTCCTCTGCTGGGGGGCGGAGCTATAGGGCATCCTCCTGCCGCGCGCACCGGCCGGGAATGCAGGGGGTCCATGCGGCGCGGCGACTTACAGAAAGCCGATCCAGCGCCCGGCCAGCAGCGCGCCGAGCCAGGCGGCGAGCGAGATCAGCGCCGCCAGCTTCAGCGCCGGCGGCACCGCGCCGCCCTGCAGCGCCTGGCGCCAGACCGCGCGGCGGCGCAGCGCCAGGGCGTTGGCGATGCCCAGCGCCACCAGGAAGAGCTTGGCCAGGAAGGCCGGGTTGGCGGCATAGGCCAGCGGCTGGACGGAGAACAGCAACGCGCCGCTGAGGATGGCCAGCACAAGGCCCGCCTTGGCCATGGCCAGCAGCGGCGGCGCCAGCACCGAAAGCGGCGCGCCGCGGAAGGCGCCCAGCAGCCGCAGGTCCAGCGTCGCGATGCTGCCCAGCAGCAGGCCGAGCCCCAGCACATGCGCCGCATTGACCAGCGGGTAGCCAAGGCCCGAGCGGCGCAGCCAGGCGGGCAGCGCGCTGTCCGCCAGCAGGGCAAGCGCCGCCTCCACCGGGCTCAGCCGCCCTGGATGCGCTCGGGGTAGAGGTCGTAGCGGCGGCCGCCCACCTCCAGCCGCACCGCCTTCAGCCGCCGCTCCCCGGTGTCGCGCGCGCGGTTGCCGATGGCGCGCGCCTGGTCGCCGACACTGGCAGAGCCCTCGACGAAGCCGGCGCGGCGGGTCTGGCTGGGATTGCCCAGCTCCACCGTCCAGAGCGTGCCGTCGCTGCGCAGCGTCAGGCGCGGATGCGGCGGGCCGATGAAGATCTCCTCGATGGTGCCGGAGAGCTCGGTCTGTTCGCTCTCGGCCCAGGACCAGCCATGATGGGCCAGCGCCGGGGCGGCCAGCAGCAGGCCGGGCAGGCCGAGCGCCAGGCGCCGGCGGGGCAGCGGAAGCGTCATGGGGACCTCCTGTCCAGGGGATGAACGGGAGGTCATGTGGTCATGCCCGCCCCGCTTGCGACGGGGCGGCGCCGGTCACGAGCGCGCGGGCAGCAGCAGCGGCGCGCGCAGCGTGCCGATGGCGACCCCGCCCAGCACCAGCGCCATGGCCACGGCGTGGTAGGGGTGCAGGCTCTCCCCCAGCAGCGTGGCGCCGAGCCCCAGGGCGTAGGCCGGCACCAGATACATGGCCATCGAGGCCCGCGCCGCGCCGAAGCTGGCGACGATGCGGGCGAAGGCGCCATAGGCACCGATGCCGGCCACCAGCCCGAGGAAGATCATGCCCCAGAGCGCCCGCGCGCCGAGCTGCGGCACGCCGAGATGGCCCCATTCCAGCGCCATGCCGGGCGCCAGGCAGAGCGCGCCGCCGGCGGCGACCACCCAGAGCAGCAGCAGCGGCGGCAGCGCCACGGGCCGGTGGCGCAGCAGCGCCGTGTAGCCGGCCCAGGCCAGGATGGCGCAGAGCATCAGCGCGTCGCCCGGGTTGAATTCCAGCCGCAGCAGCGCGCCGACATCGCCGCGGAAGGCGGCGACCAGGATGCCGGTGAAGGCGCAGGCGATGCCCGCCAGCATGGCCGGGCGCAGCGCGATGCCCCAGACCAGCCGCTCGATGACGGCGACGATCAGCGGGGTCAGCGCGGCGATCAGGGCGATGTTGCCGGCGCTGGTGTAGCGCGCCGCGCCATATTGCGGCGCCACGCTGATGACGCCGCCCAGCAGCACCAGCAGCGCCAGGAGCCCCGCCGGCGCCCGCTTCAGCGCGCCCTGGCGCAGATGCGGCCAGATGATGGGCAGCAGCAGCAGGGCGGCGACCAGCCAGCGCCCGAAGGCCAGCGTCACCGGCGGCACCGAGCCGCTCAGCCAGCGCGCGCCGATCATGTTGCTGGCAAACAGCAGCGGCGCGCAGAGGAAGAGCAGGATCGGAAGCCAGGTCGGCGCGGCGGGGAGACGCATGGGCTTCGGCCTCGGGGCGGGTCTGTCCTGCCGGGAAGCCTAGGGAAAATGCGTCAGGGAGGTTTACCGAATCACCGCGGCGCAGCAGGCTGATTCGGAAGCTTTGACCGCGCATGAAAAAGGCGGCGGAAAATTCTTCCGCCGCCTTTCGGTTTCAGCCGGATCTGGCCCGGGATGTCAGGCCTGGGCGGCGACCTCGCGCGTCGCCCAGCTGATCCAGGGCAGCAGGTCCAGGAGATCCTGCGTCTCCACCGTCGCCCCGCCCCAGAGGCGCAGCCCCGGCGGCGCGTCGCGATAGGGGGCGGTGTCCAGGCCCGCGCCCTCCTGCTCCAGCAGCGCGGCGATGCGCTTGCCGGCGGCGGCCTGCGCCTCGGGCGCGAGCGCGGTGAACCAGGGCGCCACCAGCTTCAGGCAGATCGAGGTGCAGGAGCGCGTCGCCGCATCCTCGGCCAGGAAGGCATAGTCCGACTGCCCCGCCACCCATTCCGCCACCGCCGCCAGATTGGCCTCGGAGCGGGCGACCAGCGCCGGCAGGCCGCCGATTGCCTCGGCCCAGCGCAGCCCGTCCAGCGCGTCCTCGGCGCAGAGCAGGGAGGGGGTGTTGATGGTGTCGCCCTGGAAGATGCCCTCGATCAGCCGGCCGCCCTTGGTCATGCGGAAGATTTTTGGCAGCGGCCAGGACGGGGTGTGGGATTCCAGCCGGGCCACGGCGCGGGGCGAGAGGGCGATCATGCCATGCGCCGCCTCGCCGCCCAGCACCTTCTGCCAGGACCAGGTGACGACATCGAGCTTGTGCCAGTCGAGCTCCATGGCGAAGGCCGCCGAAGTGGCGTCGCAGATCGCCAGCCCCTCGCGGTCGGCGGCGATCCAATCGGCGTTCTTGAGGCGCACGCCGCTGGTGGTGCCGTTCCAGACAAAGACCACATCGCGCTTCGGGTCGGCCTGGGACAGGTCGGGCAGCCCGCCATAGGGCGCCTGGATCAGCCGCACATCCGGCAGGCGCAGCTGGGTGGTGATGTCGGTCGCCCATTCGCCGGAGAAGCTCTCCCAGGCCAGCACATCGACGCCGCGCGGCCCCAGCATCGACCACAGCGCCATCTCCACCGCCCCGGTGTCGGAGGCCGGCACGATGCCCAGGCGCCAGCCCTCCGGCATGCGCAGCACGGATTTCGAGCGCTCGATCACCTCGGCCAGCTTCGCCTTCGGCGCCTTGGCGCGGTGGCTGCGGCCGAGCAGCGCGCCCTCCAGCGCCGCCAGTGACCAGCCGGGGCGCTTGGCGCAGGGGCCCGAGGAGAAGCAGGGATTGGCCGGGCGGCGGGCGGGCTTGGGGTTGGGCTGGGCCATGACAGACAGACTTTCAGGGATCGAGGCCAGGAGAGGCGCCGGTTTGCGCCGCGCGGCGCGCGGGGGCAAGGCCCGGCCTTGCCCGCAGGGTTCAGCCGCGCGGCAGCAGCACCGAGCCCTCGGCATAGAGCACGGCATGGCCGCCCATGCGCACCCGGTCGCCGCGCAGCTCGCACCACAGCGTGCCGCCGCGGGCGCTGGCCTGGCGGCAGACCAGCGTGCTGCGGCCCAGGCGCTGCGCCCAGAAGGGCACCAGCTGGGTGTGCGCCGCGCCCGTCACCGGATCCTCGTTCACCCCCACCCGCGCCGCGAAGTAGCGCGAGACGGTGTCATGCACCCCGTCATCCCCCGCCGCGGTGGCGATGACGCGCGCCGCGCCGCCGCCCTGGGCGGCATCCGGCAGGGTGGCGATGCGGCCATGGTCGGGGGTCAGCGCGCGCACCGTCTCCGCCTTGTCGAACAGGCAGATCCAGTCGCGCGCCTTCCAGATCTCGCGCGGCACGGCGCCGAGCGCGGCGGCCAGGCCGGGCGGGCCGCTATGCGCGCGAAGCGGCGGGTTGGCCGGGAAGTCGAGCACGAAGCGCCCCGCCTCCTGGCTGACGCCCAGCTCGCCCGAGGCGGTGCGGAAGCGCAAGGGCCCCGCCTCCCCCAGCACGCGCGCCAGCACGAAGGCGGTGGCCAGCGTCGCATGGCCGCAGAGCGGCACCTCGAGGGTGGGGGTGAACCAGCGCAGATGCCACCGTCCTGGCCCGTCCGGCACGAAGAAGGCGGTCTCGCTGAGATTGTGCTCGGCCGCCATGGCCTGCATCAGCGCATCCGGCAGCCAGGATCGCAGCGGCACCACGGCGGCCGGGTTGCCGGCGAAGGGGCGCTCGGCGAAGGCATCGACCTGGTAGATGGCGACGCGCTCCGGCAGGGTGGCCGGGTCGGAGGCGGGGGTCGGGGTCGCCATGGGGGCACCTGTCAGGCTGCAGCGGGGCCGCAGCATGCCCGCCGCCGGCGCGGCCGCGAAGGCCGCAACCGGCGGGGCGGTGTCATACCAGGGTTGCGAGCCGCGCCGGATCGACGGTGACGCTGTGGTTCAGCGGGCCATGGCCGCGGCCGAAGCCGGGGGCACGGCGCAGCGCCTCCTGCACATAGGCGCGGGCGCGCACCACCGACGCGCGCAGGCCGAGGCCCTGCGACAGGCCGGCGGCGATGGCCGAGGCCAGGGTGCAGCCCGTGCCATGGGTGTGGCGGCTCTCGATGCGCTCGCTCTCGAAGAACTCGATGCCGTCCTCGGTCGCCAGCAGATCGACCAGCCGATTGCCGGGCAGGTGGCCGCCCTTCAGCAGCACCGCCGGCACGCCCAGCGTCAGCATCATCTCGGCCGCCGCCTGCATCTCCTCGACATCGGTGATGTTCATGCCGGAGAGCACCTCGGCCTCCGGGATGTTGGGGGTCAGCAGGGCGGCGAAGGGCAGCAGGCGGCGCTTCAGCGTTTCCACCGCCGCCTTGGTCAGCAGCGCCTCGCCGCCCTTGGCCACCATCACCGGATCGGCCACCAGGGGGATGCGGCGGCCATGCTCGGCCAGCGCGTCGCAGACGGCGTTGATCGTCTCGGAATCGGCCAGCATGCCGGTCTTGATGGCGTCGGCGCCGATATCCTGCAGCACCAGGCGGATCTGCTGGCGGATGAAATCCGGCGGCACGGTGTGCACGCCATAGACGCCGCTGGTGTCCTGCGCGGTCAGCGCGGTGATGGCGGTCGCGGCATAGGCGTCGAGCGCCGTGCAGGCCTTGATATCGGCCTGGATGCCGGCGCCGCCGCCGGAATCGGAGCCGGCGATGATCAGGACGCGGCCGCGCATCAGGCCGCCTCCCCCGCCTCGGCCGCCGCCTCGGCGGTGGCGGCGGGCGGCTCGGCCACGGCGCCGGAC
>NZ_GG770777.1:806118-810928 GCF_000164635.1 Pseudoroseomonas cervicalis ATCC 49957
CGGGCGGCTCGGCCACGGCGCCGGACGCGGCGCGGGCGCGGATCAGCGCCGCCAGCTGCTGCACGGTCTCTTCCACGATGGTCTCCTCCTCGGCCTCGGCCATCACGCGGATCACCGGTTCGGTGCCGCTGGGACGGATCAGGATACGGCCGCGCCCCTCCAGCCGGGCGCTGGCGGCCGCGATGGCGGCCTGCACGCCGGCATCCTGCAACGGGCTCACCCCGGCATAGCGGACATTGACCAGGCGCTGCGGCAGCGGCGTGAAGCGGCGGCAGATCTCGCTGGCGGGGCGGCCTTCCTCGGCCAGCACGGCCAGAACCTGCAGCGCCGCCACCAGCCCATCGCCGGTGGTGCCGAAATCGCTCAGGATCATGTGGCCGGACTGCTCGCCGCCCAGATTGCAGCCGGCCTCACGCATCCGCTCGGACACATAGCGGTCCCCCACCTTGGTGCGCAGCAGCTTCAACCCGGTCGAGTGAAGAAAGCGTTCAAGGCCCAGATTCGACATCACGGTCGCGACCACGGCATCGCCGCGCAGCCGCCCCTGCGCCGCCCAGGACGCCGCCACCACCGCCAGGATCTGGTCGCCATCGACGATCTGGCCCTTCTCATCGGCCAGCACCAGCCGGTCGGCGTCGCCATCGAGGGCGATGCCCAGATCGGCACGCCGCTCGCGCACCAGCTCGGCCATGCGGGTGGGGGCGGTGGAGCCGCATTCGCGGTTGATGTTGAAGCCATCCGGGGCCACGCCCAGCGGCACCACCTCCGCCCCCAGCTCCCACAGCACGGTGGGCGCCACCCTGTAGGCGGCGCCATGCGCGCAATCGACGACGATGCGCATGCCCGACAGGCTGCGGCCCTTGGGAAAGCTGGCCTTCACCGCCTCGATATAGCGGCCGGCCGCGTCCTCCAGCCGGCTGGCGCGGCCGAGGCGCGAGGGGGCGACGAGCTGGGCGGAGAGGTCGCCCGCCATCAGCGCCTCGATCTCCGCCTCCTCGGCGTCCGAGAGCTTCAGCCCGTCCGGGCCGAACAGCTTGATGCCATTGTCCTCGAACGGGTTGTGGCTGGCGGAAATCATCACGCCGAGATCGGCGCGCAGGCTGCGCGTCAGCATGGCGATGGCCGGCGTCGGCAGCGGCCCCACCAGCACCACATCCATGCCGGCGCCGACGAAGCCGGCGGTCAGCGCCGGCTCCAGCATGTAGCCGGAGAGGCGCGTGTCCTTGCCGATGACGACGCGGTGGCGGTGGCTGCCGCGGTTGAAGAAGCGGCCCGCCGCCTGGCCCAGGCGCAGCGCGGTCGAGGCATCCATCGGCGCGCGATTCGCCACCCCCCGGATGCCATCCGTCCCGAACAACCGCCGCACCGCCTCGCCCATGGCCCTCGCCTCCCGCTCTCGCCAGCCTGCATGGCGCGGACGCGGCGCGCAGGCAAGCACGGGCTGCGCCGGACGGGGCGGAAGCGCCGGTGGTTCAGCCCTCCAGGCTGCCGCCCTCGGCGCAGGCGCGCCACATGCGCAAGCCCTGCACCGTCTCGGCCACGTCGTGCACGCGCAGGATCGAGGCGCCGGCGGCGGCGGCGGCCAGCGCCACGGCGACGCTGCCGGCCAGCCGGTCGGCGGGCGCCTCCACCCCCGTCACCTCGCCCACGAAGCGCTTGCGCGAGGCGCCGACCAGGATGCGGCAGCCGATCGAGGCCAGCAGCGGCAGGCGGTTCAGCAGCAGCAGGTTCTGCTCCACCGTCTTGCCGAAGCCGATGCCGGGGTCGAGGGCGATGCGGCCGCGCGGGATGCCCAGCGCCTCGGCCGTCTCGACCCGCTGGCGCAGGAAGCGGGCGACGTCGAGCACCACATCCTCATAGTCGGTCGCCGCCTGCATGCGGCGCGGGTCGAGCACCGGCATGTGCATCAGCACGACGGGCGCCCGCGCCTCCTGCACCACCCGCACCGAGCGCGCATCCTGGCGCAGCGCGGTGACGTCGTTGACGATCTCCGCCCCCGCCTCCAGCGCCGCCTGCATGGTGGCGGCGTGGCGGGTGTCGATGCTGACCACGGCGGCCTTGGCAAGCTCCCGCACCACCGGGCGGATGCGGGCGATCTCCTCCTCCGGCGTCACCGGATCGGCGCCGGGGCGGGTGCTCTCGCCGCCGATGTCGAGGATGTCGGCCCCCGCCTCCAGCATGGCGTGCCCCGCGGCGATGGCCGCCCCGGGGTCCAGGTGCTGCCCGCCATTGGAGAAGCTGTCGGGCGTGACGTTGAGGATGCCCATGACCAGCGGCCGGTCCGTCGGCAGGCCGGCGAAGGGCAGCGGCCGGCGGGTCAGCGGCGCCAGCGCCTCCTCCCACCCCTCGGGCACCGCGGAGAGCGGGTGGATGCCGAGGTCCCGCCCCTCCTCGATCAGCCGGACGAGGGCGAAGGCCGAGGGGCCGCCGGCCAGCGGCAGGGCGTGGCCGTCGCGCAGCGCCTGGAAGGCGGCGGGCCCCTGCAACAGCCCGATGGGCTCCACCCAGCGCTCGCTCATCCCGTCTTTCCCCCGGTCAGGCTGTCCAAAACAGAAAAGGCCCCGTCGCCGGGGCCTTTCCTATCGCAATTCCGTGTCCGGAAGGAAGCCGGGCGTCAGGCGCCCGGCTGCGGCGCCGGGTTGCCGAAGCCGCCCGGCCGGGTCGGCCGGCCCGAGCTGGGCACGCTGCCACGGCCGGAGGGGGTGGGCTCGTCGGGGCGGTTGCGCACCACCGGCTCGCCCTTGATCACCTGGCGGATCTCGTCGCCCGACAGGGTCTCATACTCCAGCAGCCCCTTCGCCAGCGCGTGCAGCTCCTCGATATTGGTCTGCAGCGTGTGCTTGGCGCGGGCATAGGCGTCGTCGATGATCGAGCGGACCTCGCTGTCGATCTCGCGCGCCGTCGCCTCGGAGACGTTCTTCGACTGGGTGACGCTATGGCCCAGGAAGACCTCCTGGCTGTTGTCGCCATAGGCGATCATGCCGAGCTTCTCGCTCATGCCCCATTCGGTGACCATCATCTTGGCCTGGTTGGTGGCCATCTTGATGTCGCCCGAGGCGCCGTTGGAGACCTTGTCGGCGCCGAAGATCAGCTCCTCGGCGACGCGGCCGCCCATCGCCATGGCCAGCTCCGCCTTCAGCTTGCTCTTGTGCTTGCTGTAGCGGTCGCCGGCCGGCAGCGACATGACGAGGCCGAGCGCCCGGCCGCGCGGGATGATCGTCGCCTTGTGGACCGGATCGCATTCCGGCTCGTGCAGCGCGACCAGGGCGTGACCGGCCTCGTGATAGGCGGTCATCTTCTTCTCGTCCTCGGACATCACCATCGAGCGGCGCTCGGCGCCCATCAGCACCTTGTCCTTGGCCATCTCGAATTCGTGCATGCCGACGGTGCGGCGGCCCGAGCGGGCGGCGAGCAGCGCCGCCTCGTTCACCAGGTTGGCCAGGTCCGCGCCGGAGAAGCCGGGCGTGCCGCGGGCGATGATCTTCGGATCGACGTCGGAGGCCAGCGGCACCTTGCGCATGTGGACGCGGAGAATCTTCTCGCGGCCCGACACGTCGGGGTTCGGCACCACCACCTGGCGGTCGAAGCGGCCGGGGCGCAGCAGGGCCGGGTCCAGCACGTCGGGGCGGTTGGTCGCGGCGATGAGGATGACGCCCTCATTCGCCTCGAAGCCGTCCATCTCGACCAGCATCTGGTTCAGGGTCTGCTCGCGCTCGTCATTGCCGCCGCCGAGGCCGGCGCCGCGATGGCGGCCGACGGCGTCGATCTCGTCGATGAAGATGATGCAGGGGGCGTTCTTCTTGCCCTGCTCGAACATGTCGCGCACGCGGCTGGCGCCCACGCCCACGAACATCTCCACGAAGTCGGAGCCCGAGATGGTGAAGAAGGGCACATTCGCCTCGCCGGCGATGGCGCGGGCCAGCAGGGTCTTACCCGTGCCCGGCGGGCCGACCAGAAGGCAGCCCTTGGGGATCTTGCCGCCCAGGCGCTGGAACTTCTGCGGGTCGCGCAGGAAGTCGACGATTTCTTCCAGCTCGCCCTTGGCCTCGTCGATGCCGGCCACGTCCTCGAAGGTGACGCGGCCCTGCTTCTCGGTCAGCAGCCGGGCGCGCGACTTGCCGAAGCCCATGGCACGGCCGCCACCGCCCTGCATCTGGCGCATGAAGAAGATCCAGACGCCGATCAGCAGCAGCATCGGGAACCAGGAGAGCAGGTAGTGGAAGAGCGGGTTGACGTCGCTCTCCTCCGGCCGCGCCACGACGCGGACGCCACGCTCGGTCAGGCGGCTGACCAGGGTCGGGTCCTCGGGCGTGTAGGTGCTGAAGCTGCGGCCGTCCGCGAGCTGCCCGGTCAGGGTGCGGCCCTGGATGGTCACGTCCCGCACGCGGCCGCCATTCACCTCGTTCAGGAAGTCGCTGTAGGCGACCTGCTGGCCGGTCTGGCGCGTGGAGGAGGAAGGTTGAAAGAGATTGAACAGCGCCACGAGCAGCAGCGCCACGATCACCCAGAGCGCCAGGTTGCGGCCGAAATTGTTCACCGTGCGGTTCCCATCCGTGTGCCGGCCAGCGGAGGAGACTGGCCCGGCGCCCCGAGAACATAGGGCGCCCTTGGCCATTCTGAAACCATGCCGCGCGGGGCATCTTTCAATCTCTTTAGTTTCGGTTTGGTTGACAAGGGTCACGGCCCGGCCGGCCGCGCCCCAGCTGGCGCCGGGATGTCCCTCAATATCCTGATATCAAATGGTTTCTTCCGCCAAGGCCCCGCCCGGCAGCGGGCCGCCCGCCGGGCGGAACGCCAGCCGCGCCGGGGC
>NZ_GG770777.1:812384-814024 GCF_000164635.1 Pseudoroseomonas cervicalis ATCC 49957
AGGCCGCCGGAGCCGGCCGCGGCGCCCGCGCCGGTGGCGGCGCCCGAGGTGTCCTCGCTGGCGCAGGCGGAGAGCAGGGCGGCGGCGGCGAGCGCGCCAAGAAGCTTCATCTGCATGGGTGTCGATTCCCGTTTCAGGTCGAATTAAAGCCGCGGTTACGCTCCGATTGGGGCGCCTTCAAGGCACAGAATACCGCAGCGGCGGAATGGTTGCCCCTCCCCCATTGCAAAGCTCTGGACTGCGATGTTGGGAAACCGGCGCGGAGCGGAAGGGCGCGGCCAAGGCCTGCGCGCGGCCCCGGAACGCGCCATGGCATTCCGGGGCGGAACACGGCTCAGGACGAGAGCAGCGGCGACCAGCTCGGGTCGGTGGCGTCGGTGGGCGTGACGATCTGCCGCTCGTTGAAGCCGGCGATGTCGATCATCGACAGGCGGGCGGAGTAGCCGCCGCCGCGCGCGTCGCGCGCCTGGCTCTCGCGGTAGAAGGCCAGCACGCGGCCATTCGGCGCGAAGCTCGGGCCTTCCATCGACCACCCCTCGGAGAGGATGCGCTCGCCCGAGCCGTCGGGGCGCATCACGCCGATGCCGAAGCGCCCGCCGGAGATGCGGGTGAAGGCGATGAGGTCGCCGCGCGGCGACCAGACCGGCGTGGCGTAGCGGCCATTGCCGAAGGAGATGCGGCGCGCGCCGCCGCCGCCGGCATCCATCACATAGAGCTGCTGGTCGCCGCCGCGATCGGAGTTGAAGACGATCTGCGACCCGTCCGGCGAATAGCTGGGCGAGACGTCGAGCCCGCCGCCCGAGGTGAGCTGCCGCTCGCGCCGCGAGGCGAGATCGACGACATAGATGTTGGCGTCGCCGCCGCGCGCCGAGGAGAGCACGACCGAGCGGCCATCCGGCGAGAAGCGCGGGCTCAGCGTCATGCCCTGGAAATTGCCCAGCACCTCCTGCCGGCCGCTGTCCAGGTTGAACAGGTACACGCGGGGCTGGTTGTTGAAATAGGACATGAAGGCGATCTGCCGCGCATTCGGATGGAAGCGCGGGGTCAGCACCTGGAAGCTGCCATCGGTCAGGAAGCGGTGGTTCTCGCCATCCTGGTCCATGATCGCCAGGCGCCGGGTGCGGCGGTCACGCGGGCCGCTCTCGGCGACATAGACGATGCGGGTGTCGAAATAGCCCTTCTCGCCCAGCATCCGCTCATAGATCACGTCGGAGATGACATGGGCGATCTGCCGCCAGTTGGCGGCGTTGGCGGTGTAGGCGGTGCCCTGCAGCTGCTGCTCGGAGCTCACTTCCCACAGGCGGAACTCGATGCGCGCGCGGTCGCCCTGCGGCTCGGCCCGGCCGGTGACCAGCGCCTGGGCGCCGATGACGCGCCAGTCCTGGAAGCGCGGCGCGGCGGCCGCGGCCTCCGGCGTCTGGATGTAGGCGCCGCGCTCGACCGGGCGGAACAGGCCGGAATTGCGCAGGTTGTTGGCGATGACGCGGGTGATGTTCTGCCCGAGCTGCTGCGCCTGGGGCGAGCCGCCGGCGAAATCGGGCAGCGCGATCGGGATCGGGTCGGTGCGCGCGCGGGTGATGTCGATCACCTGCCCGCCGGCGGCCGTGCCGCCCGGGGCCGGCGCCTGGGCGCGCGCCAGC
>NZ_GG770777.1:814878-823238 GCF_000164635.1 Pseudoroseomonas cervicalis ATCC 49957
AGGGGTCGGGCGCAGCCTCGGGCGCCGGCGGCGCCTGCACCGGCGAGGGGCTGGGCGCCTGCGCCAGCTGCGGCGCGTCGGGCGTCACCAGCTCGACCGGCACGGCTTCCTGCGGCGGCGGGATCTCCCGGCCGGGCAGGCGGAACAGCAGGATGAGGCCGAACAGCGCGTGCAGCGCCGCCGAGACCGCAGCCCAGAAACGGAGGCCGGAACGGGCCATGGATGTCCTGCCGTGCTCCCGCTCAGCGCCGCGGGGTCAGCGGCGCGGGCTGCTGCTGCGGCTGTGCCTGGCCGGGGCGGGCGCCCTGGACCGGCACGGCGCCGCGCGCCGGCGCGCCCGAGGGCTGCTCGGCCAGCAGGGCCACGCGGGTGAAGCCGGCGGAGGAGACGGTGCCCATCACCTCCATCACCCGGCCGTAATTGATGCCGCGGTCGCCGCGCACGAAGATGCGCCGCTCCGGCGCGCCGGGCCGCTGCTCGCGCATGATGGCCTGCAGCTGCGGCACCAGGCTCTCCAGCGGCACCTCGGTCTCCTGCAGGAAGATGCGGCCCTCGGCGTTGACCGAGATGGTCAGCGGCTCGGTCTCCTGGTTCAGCGCCTGGGCGTTGGTCTTGGGCAGGTCGATGGGCACGCCGACCGTCATCAGCGGCGCCGCCACCATGAAGATGATGAGCAGCACCAGCATGACGTCGACCAGCGGCGTCACGTTGATCTCGGACATGGCGCGGTAGCGGCCGCGCCCCCTGCCCCCTGGGCCCCCGCCGCCGGTGGACATGCCCATGGTGTCAGCCCCGCTCCTCGGCCTGGCGGGAGAGGATGGCGCCAAACTCGGCGGCGAAGCCCTCCAGCCGCGCGGCGAAGCGCGCCAGGTCGGTGTTGATCTTGTTGTAGGCCAGCACCGCCGGGATGGCGGCGACCAGGCCGATGGCGGTGGCGAACAGCGCCTCGGCGATGCCCGGGGCCACCACGGCGAGGTTGGTGTTGTTCATGCCGGCGATGGCCGAGAAGCTGTTCATGATGCCCCAGACCGTGCCGAACAGGCCGATGAAGGGCGCCACCGAGCCGACCGAGGCCAGGAACACCATCCAGCGCTCCAGCCGGTCCATCTCGCGGGTGATGGCGACGTTCATGGCGCGCTCGGCGCGCTGCTGCATGCCGGCCAGCGCGGCGCCCTCGGCGGGACGGGCGGAGCTGCGCTCCCATTCCCGCATGGCGGCGCCGAAGACGGCGGCGATCGGGTGGGTCGGGCGCTCGCCCTCCTGGCTGTAGAGGGTCTCCAGGCTGCCGCCGGACCAGAAGCGGTCCTCGAAGGCATCCGCCGCGCGGTTCACCCGGCGCAGGCTGGTCACCTTCTCGAACACCACCGCCCAGACCCAGACGCTGGCCAGCAGCAGCCCCAGCATGACGGACTTGACCACCCAGTCGGCCTGCAGGAACAGGCCCCAGAGCGACAAATCATGCGCCACCTGGCCGAGGTTGGACGCGGTCACGCTGTCACCCACGGCATTCTCCTTCTCTCACCCCGCCGGCGCGGCCGGCACGCTTCTCTTTCAGTCCGGCCACCTGGCGCGGCAGGCTCAGCCCCCGGCTGCCTGTGCCAGCCGGAACGCCTCGCGCCAGGGACCGGGCACCGGCACCGGCCGCATGTCGCCCGCCCGCACGCAGACCAGGCCGACGCGCAGCCGCGCCTTCACGCCGCCCGCCTCGTCCCGGACATCCTGCGCAAGCTCCACCGAGGCGCCGCCGAAGCGGCGCACCGCGGTTTCCACCAGCAGGGAATCGTCGAGCCGCGCGGGGGCCACATACTCCACTTCGATGCGCCGCACCACGAGCATCGAATTGTGACGCTCTATCATAACTTGATGCGGCAAGTTTATGGCACGCAAGGATTCCGTCCGCCCGCGCTCGGCCCAGCGCAAATAGCTGGCGTGATAGGCGATGCCGCCCGCGTCGGTGTCCTCGAAATAGACCCGGAGCGGCCAGCGATGCGGCCAGCTCATGGCAGACCCCCGCCCAGCAGATCGGCCTGGGTGCCGGCGGGCGGGCTCATGCCGAGGTGGCGCCAGGCCAGATCGCCCAGCACCCGGCCGCGCGGGGTGCGCAGCACGAAGCCCTCCTGGATCAGGTAGGGCTCGACCACCTCCTCCAGCGTGTCGCGGCCTTCGGCGAGCGCCGCGGCCAGGGTCTCGACGCCGACCGGGCCGCCATGATGGTGCTCGGCGATGCGGCGGAGATAGCGGCGGTCCATGGCGTCCAGCCCCTTGCCATCCACCTCCAGCCGGTTCAGCGCGGCATCCGCCATGGCGCGGTCGGCCGGCTTGCCGGAGACGAGGGCGAAATCGCGCACCCGGCGCAGCAGGCGGCCGGCGATGCGCGGCGTGCCGCGGGAGCGGTTGGCGATCTCGGCCGCGCCTTCCTCGGTGAGGGCGAAGCCGAGCTTCTGGGCGCCGCGGCGGACGATCAGCAGCAACTCCTCCGGCGTGTAGAATTGCAGGCGGAGGGGGATGCCGAAGCGGTCGCGCAGCGGGGTGGCCAGCAGCCCGGCGCGCGTCGTGGCCCCCACCAGGGTGAAGGGCGGCAGGTCGATGCGCACGGTGCGCGCCGCCGGGCCTTCGCCGATGATGAGGTCGAGCTGGAAATCCTCCATCGCCGGGTAGAGGGTTTCTTCCAGGGCGGGCTGCAGCCGGTGGATCTCGTCCACGAACAGCACGTCGCGCGGCTGGAGGTTGGTCAGGATGGCGGCGAGGTCCCCTGCCCTTTGCAGCACGGGGCCGGAGGTGGCGCGGAAGCCCACCCCCATCTCGCGCGCCACGATCTGGGCGAGGGTGGTCTTGCCCAGCCCCGGCGGCCCGTGCAGCAGCACGTGGTCGAGGGCCTCGCCACGGGTGCGGGCGGCCTGGATGAAGATGGCAAGGTTTTCGCGCAGGGCCTTCTGGCCGGTGAAATCGTCCAGGGTTTGCGGGCGCAGCGTGGCCTCGGCGGCGTCTTCCTCGCTGCGATGCGGGTCGGAGATGCGGTCGCTCATGGCTCAGACCCCAACGGACAGAAAAAAGATGGGGGTCTGGGGGAATTCATTCCCCCAGCCTTGTTCCACGCTCATCGCGGCGCCAGTTCCTTCAGCGCCTCTCGGATGAGCGATTCGAGCCCGGCCCCCTCGCCCAGCTTCTCGGCGACGCGCTGCACCGCCCCGGCGGCCTCCGGGCGCTTCCAGCCGAGATTGGTCAGCGCCGAGATGGCGTCCGCCTGCGCCCGGTCGGCCGGTGGCAATTGCGCGGCGATGGTCACGGTCCCGGCGGAGAGTCCCGGCCCGGTCGGCAGGGCGCCCACCTTGTCGCGCAGTTCCGCGACCAGCCGGGCGGCCAGCTTGGGACCCACGCCGGGGGCGCGGTTGATGGCGCCCTTGTCGCCGGCGATCAGCGCCCGGGCCAGGTCGGCCGGCGACAGGGTGGAGAGCAGGCCGAGCGCCACTTTCGGCCCGACGCCCTGGATGCCGGTGAGGGTCCGGTACCAGTCGCGCTCCGTGGCGTCGGCGAAGCCGTAGAGCAGGATGGCGTCCTCGCGCACCACCGTCTCGATCAGCAGGGAGCCGATGCCGGGCGGCGCCGGCAGGGCGGCCAGGGTGCGCGCCGAGCAGGCCACCAGATAGCCCACGCCGTTGACGTCGAAGATGCAGCCGCCGTCGAACTGGCTGTCCAGCTTGCCGGTGAGCTTGCCGATCATGCCGGGACATAGCCTTTCGCGAGGGCCACGCGGGTGTTGCGGTGATGCGCGTGGCAGATGGCGACCGCCAGCGCGTCCGAGGCATCGGCGCGCTTCAGCGTGGCGCCGGGCAACAGGCGGCGCACCATCTCGGCCACCTGGACCTTGTCGGCGTGGCCGGTGCCGACCACGGCGCGCTTGACCTCCATCGCCTGATACTCGGCGACCGGCAGCCCGGCCAGGGCGGGCGCCAGCAGCACCACGCCGCGCGCCTGGCCGAGCTTCAGCGCGGCGCCGGGGTTCTTGTTGACGTAGGTGTGCTCCACCGCCGCCTCATCCGGCTTCCACAGGTCGAGCAGCGTGTTCAGCGCGCGGTGGATCTGGCAGAGCCGCTCGGCCAGCGACAGATCGGCGGTGGTGGAGATCACCCCGTCGCCCAGGTGCCGCAGCCGGCTGCCGGAGCTTTCCACCACGCCCCAGCCGGTGTGCTGGAGCCCGGGATCGAGGCCGAGCAGCCGGACCATGGCCGTCAGTCCGACAGCCGGGCGAGGACGTCTTCCGGCACCTCGAAATTGGCGGTCACGGTCTGCACGTCGTCATGCTCGTCCAGCACGTCGATCAGCTTCAGCACGCTGCGCGCCTTCTCCTCGTCCAGCTCGACCGTGACATTGGGGCGCCATTCCAGCTTGGCGCTCTCCGCCGGGCCGAACTTCTCTTCCAGGGCGTCGCGCACGGTGAAGAGGTCCTCGATGGCGGTGCGGATCTCGTGGCCCTCCGCGCCGCTCTCGACATCGGCCGCGCCCGCCTCGATGGCGGCCTCCAGCATGGCGTCGGCATCGGCGGCGGCGGCCGGGTAGCGGACCACGCCGTTGCGCTCGAACTGGAAGGCCACCGAATTGGTCTCGCCCAGCGCGCCGCCATACTTGGAGAAGGCCGAGCGGATGTCGGAGGCGGTGCGGTTGCGGTTGTCGGTCAGCGTCTCGACGATGATGGCGACGCCGGCGGGGCCGTAGCCCTCGTAGCGGACCTCGACATAATCCTCGCCGGCGGCGGCGCCGCTGGCCTTCTTGATGGCGCGGTCGATCGTGTCCTTGGTCATGTTGGCGACGCGCGCCGCCTGCACCGCCGAGCGCAGCCGCGGGTTGAAGGCGGGGTCGGGCAGGCCCTGGCGGGCGCTGACGGTGATCTCGCGGATCAGCTTGGCGAAGGCGCGCGCGCGCTTGGCGTCCTGCGCGCCCTTGCGGTGCATGATGTTCTTGAACTGGGAATGGCCGGCCACGCGCTTGCTCTCCGGTATTCTCGGGATGTTCCGGGGGTCGGCCCCTATACCGCGCCGCGTGCCGCTGTGCGAGGGGGCCAGAGATGGGCCCCGCCCTGGCGGCAGGGACGGAAACCGTCTCCAATGGGCCAGCCCACGCCAGCCAGAAGGACACGCCGCGCCATGACCGACGCCTCGCCGACCGACCCGGCGCATCTGATCACCAGCCGCGCGGCGCTGGAGGCGCTCTACCCCGCGCCCTCCGAGATCGTGATGAAGAAGGTGGCCAGCCGCATCGACCCGCGCTCGGCCGCCTTCATCGCGGCCAGCCCGTTCTGCCTGCTGGCCACGCGCGGCGCGCGCGGCGCCCATTGCACGCCGCGCGGGGACGCGCCCGGCTTCGTCTCCGTGCTGGACGAAACCACCCTGGCCCTGCCCGACCGCCGCGGCAACCAGCGGCTGGACGCGCTGCACGACATCCTGGACGACCCGGCGCTCGCCCTGCTCTTCCTGGTGCCGGGCGTGGGGGAGACGCTGCGCATCGGCGGGCTGGGCCGCATCAGCGCCGACCCGGCGCTGTGCCAGCGCCACGCCGTGCAGGGCCAGGTGCCCGCCACCGTGCTGTTGGTCGAGGTGCGGGAGGTCTACATGCAATGCGCCCGCGCCCTGGCGCGCTCCAAGCTCTGGGCCGGGCGGGCGAAGCCGGCGGCGGCGCCCTCGGGCGGCGAATTGCTGGCCGCCCACACCAACGGGCTGATCGACGCCCGCGAATTCGACGAGGTGCACGCGCCCCACATCGTTTCGACGCTCTATTGACGCGGGCCGGGCCGGTCTGGTCTCTCAGCGGAAACTTTTTTGGGACGAGGACAGAATGAGCCCGCGCGTCATCCCGCTGTTGCTGGCCCCCGGCCTCCTGCTGCTGGCCGGCTGCGAACAGCGCTGGGCCAAGCCCGGCGCCAGCCCGGCCGAGTACGAGGCCACCCGCGCCCGCTGCGAACAGGCGATGTATGCGCAGTTCCCGCCGATCCTGGAGCGGGTGCAGAGCGGCAGCGGCTATTATTCGCCGCAGGAGACCAAATGCACCGGCGACGCCAACAACCGCCGCTGCACCACGCGCGGCGGCAACTGGGTGCCGCCCAGCGTCCGCACCGTGGACCACAATGAGGATGTGCGCGACCGCGGCATCGCCGGCTGCCTGATCGAGCAGGGGTGGCGCAGGGTCGATTAAGCAAGAAAGCGTTCTTTTTTGAAAAAAAAGAACCAAAAAACTTTTCTCAGTTGGCGTCCCGCGTATGGCCTGAAGCGGGACGCCAAACTGAAAGAAATTCTTTTTCTTCAGAAAAAGAAGAAATCAAACAACAGGCATGGCCTGGGCCAGATGCCCACCCAGCCGCACCGGCTCGATCCGCTTCGCCAAGCCGGTGGCATCGTCCGTCTCGACGAACACGCCGGACAGGCTGGCGGTGCCCTCGGCGGGGGCCAGCTTCTCGCCCGGCACCTTCTTCCAGAAGCGCAGCGCCGCGCCGCCCTTCTGCATGCCGATCACGCTGTCATAGTCGCCGCACATGCCGGCATCGGTCTGGTAGGCGGTGCCGTTCGCCAGGATGCGGTGGTCGGCGCTCGGCACATGGGTGTGGGTGCCGACCACCAGGCTGACCCGGCCGTCGAAACTGTGCGCGAAGGCCATCTTCTCGCTGGTGGCCTCGGCATGGATGTCGACCAGGATGGCCTGCACCGTGCCGCCCTGCCCCATGCTGTGCTTCGCCAGCTCGGCCTGCGCGGCGCGGAACGGGTCGTCCAGCGGCTCCATGAACAGCCGGCCCATGACGTTCATCACCAGCGCCTTGCGGCCGCCCGGCACCTCGACCACCGTGGCGCCACGGCCGGGCGTGCCGGGCGGGTAGTTCATCGGGCGGATCAGCCGCGGCTCGCCATCGATGTAGCCGATGATCTCCTTGCGGTCCCAGGAGTGGTTGCCGAGCGTCAGCACATCCGCCCCCGCCGCCAGGAAGGCGCGCACCATGTCGGGGGAGACGCCGAAGCCATGGCTGGCATTCTCGGCATTGACCACGACCAGATCGGCCTTCAGCCGGGCGCGCAGGCCGGGCAGCTCACTCGTCAGGGCGTCGCGGCCGGTGCGGCCGACCACGTCGCCCAGGAACAGGATACGCAATTCTCAGGACCTTTCGGAGGGGAGATAGCCCAGCTCGGTGGCGATGCCGGCGAGCATCCGGTCATTCGGGCCGGTGGGGATGGCGGGCAGTTCCTGCGCCGCGTAGGCGACGCCGATGGCGGTGGCGCCGGGCAGGGTGGCCAGGGTGCGGTCGTAATAGCCGCCGCCATAGCCCAGCCGCGCGCCGCGCCGGTCGAAGGCCAGCAGCGGCACCAGCAGCCAGTCGGGGCGCAGCAGCGGCGCGCTGTCGGGCGGGACGGAGGTGCCGAAGCGGCCGGGCACCAGCTCCTCGGCGCTGCGCCAGCGGCGGAACAGCAGCGGCGCGCCGCGCGGCGGCGTCACCGGCAGGCCGATGGCATGGCCACGCGCCTCCAGGCTGCGCAGCAGGGGGCGGAGGTCGATCTCATCGCCCATCGGCCAGAAGCCGGCGACGATGGCGCCGGGCGGCGGCGGGCAATGCTCCAGCACGATGGCGGCCAGCGCCCGCCCCTTGCCCTTGGGCGCGATGCCGGCGCGGCGCGCCAGCGCCGATTGCCGCAGCGCCGCCTTTTCGGCGGCCAGCTCCGGCGGATCGGCGGCGGGGGTCAGCGGGATGACGTGCGGAGCCACCATGGCCGTTGGCGTCTTATCCTCCTAAGGCCTGCGTTAGCAGGTGGGCACCAGGTAACCGGACCAAGGCCCGGCCAGAGCCAGCTCCCGGAGGATGCTTATTGGCCCCAGGGATAAAGTTGCCTGACGCACCGGGCAGCTCCGCCCACCCCATTTAGGAGGCGTCGAGCGTCGCCGCAATGCCCTCGATCTTCTCGGCCAGCCGCGACAGACGCTCGGCCAGCGCCGGGTCGGCGGCGGGCGCGGCGGCGGCGGGGGCCGATTTGGCGCGCGACAGCTCGACCCGCAGGTCGTGGATCTCGTCGGCCAGCAGCAGCGCCGCCAGCAGCAGCAGGCGGCTCTCGCCGAACTGCCCGCCCATGGCGCGGATCGAGGAGACGCGGCGGTCCACCTCGGCGGCCAGCGCGATCAGATGGCCTTCCTGGCCATCCTCGCAGGAGACGGGATGGGTATAGCCGCCAACGCGAACCGTGACCTGCCCCACGCTCAGCTCCCCTTGCTCATGTCGCCGGCGGGGCCGGTGCCCTCGGCCGGCTCCGATTCGGCCGCGCTGGCCGCCGCCTCGCCGGCCTCGACCTCGGCCAGCGCGGTGCGCAGCCGGGCCAGCGTGTCGTCCAGCC
>NZ_GG770777.1:826351-830265 GCF_000164635.1 Pseudoroseomonas cervicalis ATCC 49957
CCCGGGGTCAGCCGCCCCGGCCAGGGCGGCCTGGCTGTGCTGCACGGGTCGTGGTCTCCACCCTCGCTCGCCGGTCCCGGCCTGGGGGGGCGCGACGGGCGTGGCGGAAGACAGCGCCGCCTAGCCGCAATGCGGCACGTCGCGCGCCAGCCCGCCGAACAGGTCCAGCATGCGCTCGCGCCAGGCGGCCACGATGTCCTCCGCCTCCAGCAGCGGGAAGGCGGAGACGCAGCGCGCCCACTGGAAATTGCCGAAGACGGCGTAGTCGGCATAGTCCGGCGCGGCGCCGCCCAGGAAGGGCTGCCCCTTCAGCACCAGCCGCATCGGCGCCAGCGCGGCGCGGAAGGCGCCCACCCGCTCCTCGCGGTCGGCGGTGATCTGCTCCAGCGTCATGCCGAAGCGGGCCTCGCGGCTGGCGCGGAAATAGTCGCGCTGGCCCTCGCCCAGCCAGGGCAGGATGTCGCTGATGATCAGCCGGCCGAGCAGCGGCAGCAGCGCCGCATCGGCCCAGGCGGCCGAAAGCCGCGCCGCCGCCGGGTCGCGCCCGGCAAACAGCGCCGGGCGCTCGGGGTAGGCGGCCTCCAGATAGGCCGCGATGGCCCAGGAATCCGACACCACCCGGTCGCCATCGACCAGCACCGGCACCTTGTCCTGGCCGGAGAAGGCGAGCGCCGCCGCCTCGGTGAAGCGCCAGGGCACGCATTCGGCCTCCAGCCCCTTGTGCGCCAGCGCCATGCGGCTGCGCCAGCAGAACGGGCTGAAGCGGCGGGCGGGGTCCTCCCCCACCAGTTCGTAGAGGCGGCGCGCCACCGGCTCAGCCCTCCTTCGCCGCGGCGGCGGGCATGGCGCCGGCCGCCGTGTTGGCCGCCGTGTTGGCCGCCGTCTGGCCGAACAGGATGGCGCGCGACTGCTCGTTCACCGTGGCGGCGCTGGTCGGGTTGATCTCGGCGGCGCGGGCATAGGCGGCGATGGTGGCGGGGCGCGCCTGGATGGCGGCGAACCAGCGCGACAGCTCGGGGAAGTCGTCGAGGTTCTGGCCCTGCCGCGCATAGGGCACGATCCAGGGGTAGATCGCCATGTCGGCGATCGAATAATCGTCGCCGGCGACGAAGGCGCGGCCCTTCAGCCGGCGGTCGAGCACGCCGTAGAGGCGGTTGGTCTCCCGCACATAGCGGTCGATGGCGTAGGGGATCTTCTCCGGCGCGTACTGGGAGAAGTGGTGATTCTGCCCGGCCATGGGGCCGAGCCCCCCCATCTGCCAGAACAGCCATTGCAGCACCTCGGCGCGCGCGGCAACCTCGGGCGCGGCCGGGATGAAGCGGCCGATCTTGTCCGCCAGGTAGAGCAGGATGGCCCCACTCTCGAACAGCGACACGGGGGCGCCACCGCCGGCCGGGGCATGGTCGACCAGGGCGGGAATCCGGTTGTTGGGGGCGATGGCCAGGAAGTCGGGATGGAACTGCTCGCCCTTGCCGATGTTCACCGGGACCAGGCGGTATGGCAGCCCCGCCTCCTCCAGCAGCAAGGTGACCTTGTGGCCGTTCGGCGTGGTCCAATAATACAGGTCGAGCATGGCGGGTCCTCCTGGCCGGCGGCGCGGCGCCGCGGCGGCTGGACGCTACCGAGCCCCCCCTGCCTCGGCAAGGGAGCGGCCGCCACCGTCCCACCCGGCCAGGACGGCGCCGCGCCCGCGCCGCCGCCCTGTCCGATAGTCCCGCCACGCGCCCCCGCGCGGCCAGCCCCCGGAGCGTCATGGCCACCATCCTGATCCTGGACGACCGGGGCACCAACCGCGACATCTTCAGCCGCCTGGCGCTGTCGCTCGAGCGCGACGTGCAGGTCGAGGCCTTCGGCGACCCGCAGGCGGCGCTGGACTGGCTGGCCGGGCACGCGGCCGACCTGGTGGTGACGGATTTCCGCATGCCCGGCATGGACGGGGCGGAGTTCACCCGCCGGCTGCGCGCCCTGCCGCCGCCGCCGGGCGGCACGCCGGGGGCGGCCGACGCGCCGGTCATCGTCATCACCGCCTACAATGACCGCGCCTACCGGATGCGCGCGCTGGAGGCGGGGGCGACCGATTTCCTGCTCAGCCCGGTCGACCATTACGAATTCCTCACCCGCGCCCGCAACCTGCTGCGCATGCGCTGGCAGCAGCAGGTGATCCAGCGCCGCGCCGAGTCGCTGGAGCAGGCGTTGCAGCACAGCACCCGCGCGCGCGAGGAGATGCTGCGCGACAGCCGCGCCGCCCTGGCCCAGGTGATCGACACCGTGCCGGCGATGATCAGTGCCGCCGACCGGCAGGGGCGCTGCGTCTTCGTCAACGCCGCCCAGGCGGAGTTCGCCGGCACCACCCCGGACGCCCTGGCCGGACAGCCCATCGAGCAGATGTTCGGCCGCGAGCGCGCCGCCCGCTCCCGCGCGCTCGACGCGCTGGTGTTCGAGACCGGCCAGCCCCTGCCGGGGCGCGAGGAGGAGACCGAGGGGCCGGACGGCCAGGCCCGCATCTTCTCCACCACCAAGGCGCCGCTGCACAATGCGCGCGGCGAGGTGGTGGCGGTGCTGACCACCTCGCTCGAGATCACCGACCGCAAGCTGGCGGAGCGCCGGCTCGGCCACATGGCGCATCACGACGCGCTGACCGGCCTGCCCAACCGCGCCTTCCTGCGCGACCGGCTGCGCCGCGAACTGGCGCGCGGCCGCCGCGGCGACCATGCCTTCGCGCTGCTGTTCCTCGACCTCGACCGCTTCAAGGCGGTGAACGACGCGCTCGGCCACCATGTCGGCGACGCGCTGCTGCGCACGGTCGCGCAGCGGCTGAAGGCGACGGCGCGGGCCGAGGACCTGGTGGCCCGCCTCGGCGGCGACGAATTCGCCATCGTGCAGACCGCCATCCAGGGGCCGGAGGACGCGGCGGCGCTGGCGCAGCGCATCATGGCCGCGCTGGCCGCGCCGGTGGATGCGGACGGGCACAGCCTGTCGGCGGCGGCCAGCATCGGCATCACCCTCTCGCCGCGCGACGGCGCCGACCCGGACGAGCTGCTGCGCAACGCCGACCTCGCCATGTACCGCGCCAAGGCGGAGGGGCGGCATGGCTGGCGCTTCTTCGCCGCCGCCATGGACGCCCGCGCGCGCGAGGCGATGCGGATCGAGGCCGAGTTGCGCGCGGCACTCGGCCGCGGCGAGTTCGAGCTGCACTACCAGCCGCAGGTCGAGCTGCGCGGCAACCGCGTCACCGGGGCCGAGGCGCTGCTGCGCTGGCGGCGCCACGGCCACGGGCTGTGCGGCCCCGGCAGCTTCCTGGCGATCGCCGAGGAGACCGGGCTGATCGTGCCGATCAACGAGTGGGTGCTGCGCGAGGCCTGCCGTCAGGCCGCCGCCTGGGCGGCGGAGGGGCTGCCGCCGGTGCGCATGGGCGTCAACCTCTCCCCCGTGCAGTTCCGCCGCCAGGATGTGCGGGCGCTGGTGGCGCAGGTGCTGGACGACACCGGGCTGCCGCCCGACCGGCTCGACCTGGAGCTGACCGAGGGCATCCTGATGGAGCAGGACGCCGCCACCGCCGCCGGCCTGCAGGCGCTGCGCGCGCTCGGCGTGCGCGTCTCGGTGGACGATTTCGGCACCGGCTATTCCTCGCTGAACTATGTGAAGAACTTCCCCGTGGACCGGCTGAAGATCGACCAGTCCTTCGTGCGCGGCATGACCAGCGAGCCGAACGACGCCGCCATCGTGCGCACCATCGTCGATCTCGGCCACATGCTGCGGCTGCAGGTGGTGGCCGAGGGGGTGGAGACCGAGGCGCAGCTGGCCCGGCTGCGCGCCGAGGGCTGCGACGAGGTGCAGGGCTTCTACTTCAGCGAGGCGCTGCCGGCCGAGGGCTTCGCCCGGCTGCTGCGCCAGCCGGGCGCGCGGCCGCGCAG
>NZ_GG770777.1:832141-835220 GCF_000164635.1 Pseudoroseomonas cervicalis ATCC 49957
CGGCCACCGGCGCGCCGGGACGGACCCCGGCGCCCCGGCGCGACGCCATCTCATTCCGCGGCGGTGGCGTAGCCGGGTGAGGCCGGCGCGGCCAGCCGCCGGTCCTGCGCCGCCACCAGCCGGTCCATCTTCTTCAGGTCGGCCTCGCCCAGATTCATCGCCGCCGCGGCCCACATCTCGACCACGTCGCGCAGCTCCTCCAGCGTCACCGGGTTCACCCGGCGGCGTGCCCGCAGCATGGTCAGCAGCGCGTTGTGCTTGCGCGACTGGCGCAGGATGTAATCGCGCGCCACCGCCTCGCCCTCGCCATCCTCGGCCAGGATGTCGACGACGCCCATCTCGTGCAGCTCCTCGGCGCTGTGGATGCGCCCCGAGCTGATCAGCGCCTCGGCCCGGCGGCGGTCGATGCGGCGGGAGAGGAAGCTGTAGGCGCCCATGCCGGGGAACATGTTGAACAGCACCTCCGGCAGGCCGAGCTTGGCGCTGCGCTCGGCCACGATCATGTCGAAGGAGAGGGCGTGCTCGAAGCCGCCGCCCAGCGCGTCGCCCTGCACCAGGGCCAGCGTCACCATGGGCAGGCCGAAGGCGATGTGGTTGCGGTGGATCGCCTCCACCGCGACATGGCCGTAGCGCACCAGCGCGGCATGGTCGCGGGCGCGGATGCGCTGGGCGAAATGCGCCAGGTCGCCGCCCAGATTGTAGATGCCTGGCACCGCCGAGGCCATGACGAACCAGTCGGCCGGCGGCGCCGCGCTGGCGGCGAAGCGCGCCGCCACATGGTGCTGCATGGCGTGTACGTCCTGCATCAGCGCCATGGTGTAGCTGGGCTTGCCGGCGGGGGCCATGTGGCACCACAGGCTGCGGCTGTCCTCCTCCAGCCGCAGGGTCAGGTTGTCGAAGCCCGCCGCCAGGCTGCCCTGGCGGCTGGCGGGCAGGTCCTGCGCGGCGGTGGGACGGTCGAGATACATGGGATGCTCTCCTGCTGGAGCGGCGGGGCCGCCCGCGGCGCGGCGCCGCCCGCCGACCACCGGCGGGCGCGGTCGGAGCGCCGCAACGCAGCATCTTAACGCGGGCCTAACATCCCCGTGTGGCGGGCTTTGCGGCTTTCGTTTCGCCCCTGCTGACCGCCCCAGAGTGGCAACCACCCTTCTGGCGGCACGTTGAGGTGGCAATGCAGTCAGCACATCAGGTCAAAATGGCGCCGATCGAAGACGAACTGCTCGCCTGCCTGCCCGATCTCCGCGCCTATGCCCGGTCCCTGACGCGCAACCGGCATGACGCGGACGACCTGGTGCAGGACGCGGTGGTGCGGATGCTCAACTCCGCCGACCGCTTCCAGCCCGGCACCAACTTCAAGGCCTGGGCCTTCACCATCCTGCGCAACCGCTTCCTGAACGAGTTCGTCGCCAAGCGGCGGCTGACGCGGGAGATGGATGAGGGGGAGATGGAGCGCATCGCCGTCTCCGCCCGCCAGGATGAGGGGCTGGAACTGTCCGATTTCCAGCGCATCTTCCACCGGCTGCCGGAGGATCACCGCTCGATCCTGACCCTCGTGGCGGGCTCCGGCCTGCCCTATGAGGACGTGGCCAAGGTCCTCGGCTGCGCCGTGGGCACGGTGAAGAGCCGGGTCCATCGGGCGCGCTCCGCCCTGCATGCCCTGCTGGAGGAGGAGAACGCGACGCATCTGCCGCCGCCGCGCTTCCATCGCAGCCAGTCACTGGAGGGCCGCCGCCGCTTGGCCAGCTGACCCCCGCCGCGCCGCGGGGAGGGCGCACCGCCCTCCCCTTTCGCCTCACAGCCCGTCGCGCGAGCCATAGGGCGACGGACCGTAATGGCCGCGCAGCGTCTCGCCCCAGCCCTGGTCCGACCAGTCCACCGGCTGGTCGCGCGGATAGGAGGGGGCGGCGGCGAGCTGCGCCTCGGTCACGTCCACCACATAGCCGCCGAGCCCGGTGTCGTAGCGCAGCCGGCCCCAGGGCAGCGGGTAGTGCGAGGCGTTGAAGCCCAGAAATCCGCCGAAGCTCAGCACCGCGTATTCGACGCGGCCGGCCACCTTGTCGATCATCAGCCTCTCGATGGCGCCGAGCTTGTTGCCGGACGGGTCATAGACCGCCGTTCCCTCGACGCGGTCGGAGGCGATCAGCTTGGCCGTGCCGCCCTGCGCCTCGGCGGGCAGGGTGGGCGGGGTGTCCTGGGGGGTGTCGGTCATCGCGGGCCTCCTGTCGCTGTGGCAGCCATGCCGCATGCAACGCCCGGGGCCCGCCGCCGGTTCCGCGCCGCCCGCCGCCGCGCCTCGCATGGCCGGCTCGGCCGCAACTTCCCGCGACGCCGGGCTTTGTCTCCAGGAGCGGGGGATCCTCCCCGCCTCGGACCGAGGGAGCCTGCCGCCATGAGCGACACCAGCGACAAGCCGGCCCGCGAGCGGGTCATCGAGCCGCCGGCCGGGCATCACGAAGCGCCGATGCCGGACAAGCCGATTCCCACCAACGAGGCGCGCCAGGGCGTCACCATCGGCCGCGTCCGCTGGGTGCTGCTGATCTCCCTGGTGCTGGTGGTGCTGGGCTTCATCGCCTCGGCGGTGCTGAGCACCTGAGCCGGCCCGCGGTCACACCGGCGTGAGCCGGCCGGTTTTTCCGTCGCAGCATGATCGGGGCGGGAACTTGAGCGAAGCGGGGCGGTTGGTCGGCAGCCTGGGCGTTGCAGTGCCCGGCCCCTTCAACCCCACCGGCCCCTCCCCGGGGCCAGCGACAGGAGCATGACGATGAGTCAGACTCGCAGCGGCGGCGGCGGCAAGCAGGGCTTCGCCTCGATGGACCAGGAGAAGCAGCGCAGCATCGCCTCCAAGGGCGGCCAGTCCGTGCCCGCGGCCAAGCGCAGCTTCGCCCAGGATCCCAGCCTGGCGGCCGAGGCCGGGCGCAAGGGCGGCCAGGCGGTGAAGGCGGCCGACCGCTCCTTCTCCCGCGACCGCAGCCTCGCGGCGCAGGCCGGCCGCAAGGGCGGCCAGGCCACCCACAGCAAGACCGGCCGCTCCGCCGACGAGCCGGCGGCCGGCGAGGCCTGAGGCGCAGGCCGGCGCGAC
>NZ_GG770777.1:835859-839588 GCF_000164635.1 Pseudoroseomonas cervicalis ATCC 49957
GAGGACCCGCAGCCGCGCCCGGTGCCGCCGACCGCGCACAAGGAATTCCCCGGCACCCAATACGGCACGGCCGAGCCGGTCGAGCCGCCACCCGTCAAGCGCTGAACTGGGGCACCCAGCCCCCCCGCGTCCGGCGTGCGGGCCGCCTGCCCCCACGGGGGCGGGACGCCGGAGGCTTCCGGCCCGCCTCACCCTTTCCCCTTCCGCAGCTTGAATCCGCCCGGCGCCCGGTGGCGCCGGCTCGCGCCCTCGTGCCCGCACGGCGCGCCGCGCGGCGCGATGGGCGTGCCCGAAGCCTCAACGAAGCGGCGGCCCGGGCGTTCTTCCCGCATGCGGCCATCAGGCATGGCCGGAAAGGAGGCAGAATGAGCATCATCACGGGCAGGGAGGAGCGGCTGGTCGCCGCGGCGGATGGCATCGAGCCCGGCGCGCTGCGCACCCTCAGCGCCTATCTGCATGACAGCCACCGGGGCTACGACCAGGGGCGGCGCCTGACCTCGGACCGTTTCCTGCGCATCGAGTTCGCCGAGCTGGCGGAGAAGCGCGAGCGCATGGCGCAGGAGGTCGACACGCTGCTGCGCCAACACAATGAGGCGCCGCGCAAGGGCGGCAGCACGCTGGGCGCCGCGCACCGGGCCTATCTCGACCTGAAGGGCAGCCTGTTCGGCCAGGGCCGCGCCCGCGTGCTGCGCGAGGTGGTGCGCGGCGAGGCGGCGCTGGAGGACGCCTATGACGAGGCGCTGGACAGCCCCGACCTGCCGGCCGAGGCGCGCGCCCTGCTGCACCGCCAGCACCGCCAGGTGCGCGCCACGCGCGACCGCTACGCCGCCATGCTGGACGAGGATGGCGGCGACCAGCCCCTGGCCCCGGCGCAGGGCCAGGGGCTGGTGGCGCGCTTCAACCGGCTGACCCAGCCGGTGGTTTCCAATCCGATCCTCTCGGCCATCGCCGTCACCGCCGTCTCGGTGCTGACGGCGCGGCTGCTGCGCGGCCACCGCTACCGCTGAGGCGGGCAGCGGCCGCAGAAAAGCCCAGGGCGAGCGATCGCCCCGGGCCTTCGCCTTCAGCCCAGCAGGTGCAGCGAGAACATCCGCTGCGCATCGGTCCACAGCGCCTCGCCCCGCCAGCCGGCGGCCTCGGCCAGCGCCAGGAAGCGTTCCGGCGCGTGCTTGTAGCTGCTCTCGGTGTGGATGGTCTCGCCCGCCGCGAAGCGCAGCTCGACGCCGGCGACCGTCGCGCGCTGCGCCCGGCGGCTTTCCAGATGCATCTCGATGCGGCTCTGCGCCGCGTTCCACACCGCCTTGTGGGCGAAGCCGGCGGGGTCGAACTCGGCCGCCGCCTCGCGGTTCAGCCGGTGCAGCAGGTTCAGGTTGAAGGCGGCGGTGACGCCGGCCGGGTCGTCATAGGCCGGCACCAGCACCGAAGGGTCCTTCGGCAGGTCGACACCCACCAGGAAGCGCGCGCCCTCGCCCAGGGTCTGCCGCGCCGCGCGCAGGAAGTCGATCGCCGCCGCCTCGTCCAGATTGCCGATGGTCGAGCCGGGGAAGAAGCCGAGCAGCCGGCCCGGCAGTTCGGGCAGCGCCAGCGCCTCCATGAAGTTGCCGGTGATCGGTTGCACGGCGATCTGCGGAAAGCGCTGGCGCACCGCCTCCGCCGTCGCCGCCACCGCGCCGGGGGCGATGTCGAGCGGCGCATAGGCCGCCGGCCGCTCGAGCGCCGCCAGCAGCAGCGCCGCCTTGGTGGCCGAGCCCGCGCCATACTCGACCACGGCCGCGTCGGGACCGATGCGGCGCGCGAGATCCGGGCCGATCTGGCGCAGCAGCGCCAGCTCGGTGCGGGTGACATAGTATTCCGGCAGGGTGGTGATGGCCTCGAACAGCCGGCAGCCTTCCGGGTCGTAGAGCAGGTGCGGCGGCAGCGTCTTGCGCGGCGCCGTCAGGCCGCGCAGCGCGGTCTCCGCCAGCAGCGGGTCGAAGCCGCTGGCGCGGTGGGCGAGCGTCGGGATCGGGTGCATGCTCTCACGCCTCCTCGGCGAGGCGCAGGCCGGTGAACTGCCAGCGCCGGTCGGGATGGAAGAAATTGCGGTAGGTCAGCCGCGCATGATCCGGCGGCGTGGCGAGCGAGCCGCCGCGCAGCACCATGGTGTTGATCATGAACTTGCCGTTGTATTCGCCGACCGCGCCCTCGGCGGTGCGGAAGCCCGGATAGGGGCGGTAGGCGCTGCCGGTCCATTCCCAGACGAAGCGCGCCGCATCCTCGAGCTGGCCGCGCCGCGCCGCCGCCTCCCATTCTGCCTCGGTCGGCAGGCGCTTGCCGGCCCAGCGGGCGAAGGCATCGGCCTCGTACCAGGAGATGTGGCGCACGGGGGCGGCGGGATCGAGCGGGCGCATCCCGCCCGGCGTCATCTGCATCCAGTGGCCGTCGCGCTTCTCCCAGTGCAGCGGCGCGTCCCAGCCCTCGGCCTGGGCCGCCGAAAACCCCTCCGACATCCACAACAAGGGCTGGCGATAGCCGCCATCGGCGATGAAGCCGCACCACTCCGCGTTGCTCACCAGATGCGAGGCGATGCGGAAGGGCTGCAGCAGCACCTCGTGGCAGGGCCGCTCATTGTCGAAGGCGAAGCCGCTGTGCAGCGCGCCGATGCGCACCACCCCGCCCTCCACGGGGCGCATCGCCGCCGCCTCGCGCGAGGGGCCGGCCGGCTCCTGCCAGCCCGGCAGCATGGCCGGGCGCAGCGGATTGAGGGAAAAACCGTGCAGCAGGTCGGTCACCAGCAGTTCCTGGTGCTGCTGCTCGTGCTGCAGGCCGAGCTCGACCAGCTCCAGCGTGGCGGGGGCGAGGTCGCTGGCCAGCAGCCGCTCCATCGCGGCGTCGACATGGCGGCGATAGGCGCCGACCTCCGCGGTGCTGGGGCGGGTCAGCAGGCCGCGCCGCGGCCGCGCGTGCCGTGGCCCGGCCTGCTCGTAATAGGAGTTGAACAGGAAGGCGAAGCGCCGGTCGCAGGGCTCGTAGCCTGGCAGGAAGGGCGTCAGCAGGAACTGCTCGAAGAACCAGCTGGTGTGGGCGCGGTGCCACTTCACCGGGCTGGCATCCGGCATGGACTGGATGCCCTGGTCCTCGTCGCTGAGATCGGCCGCCAGCGCCTCGGTGTGGGCGCGCACGCGGCGCCAGCGCGCGGCCAGGCTGGCGCGGTCGCCGGTGGCGATGTCGTGACCGGGGCCAGGGTTGGCAGGCGGGTCCGGCATGTCGAGATCCGGGATGTCGGGCCGCCGCGTCAGCATGGGCGGGGCACGCCCCGATGCGGGGTGGCAGGTTCCATGGCGCGCTTCCTCATCCCTACTCGGGGATGCGAACGCCAGGGCGCCCAGCGGGTTGCGCCTGTCGCGGAAATGCCACGCGGCGCAACGCAACCCTGGCCATGCGGCGACGTTGGCCCGCCAGACCCAGAGGCTTCCCGCCCTAATAGCCCCCTGGCGAAAGGACGCGTCCCGTTGCCCGATGCCGCACTGCCGCAAGCCCTCTATCACCTGAACCCCCACGCCCTCGGCTCGCTGGAGACAGCGGCGGCCGAGCTTGGGCACATCGCGGAGCTTGGCTTCGACGCCGTGTGCCTGGCCTCGCCCTTCGACGCGGCGCCCGGCGAGGCGGGGCTGCTGCGCGACCCGTCACGGCTGCAGGAGGGGCTGGGCGGCGGCGAGGCGCTGCCCGCCCTGGCCCAGCTGGCCGAGG
>NZ_GG770777.1:840097-854069 GCF_000164635.1 Pseudoroseomonas cervicalis ATCC 49957
GCCGCGCCCCCGGCAGCGATGCCGCCGCCAGCCTGGCCAGCCCGGCGCCCGAGGCGCTGGCGCAATGGTGGCAGGCGCGCCTGGCCGAATGGCAGCAGGCCGGCATCGCCGGATTCCGGGTGCTCGACCCGGCCTGGGGTGGCGGCTTCTGGGCGCGGCAGACCGCCGCCCTGCCGAACGCCTGTTTCCTGGCCTGGACGCCGGGCGTGCCGGCCGAGGCCCTGCCGCGGCTGCGCGAGGCCGGCTTCGCGCTGGTCGCCTCCTCCCTGCCCTGGTGGGATTTCGGCGCCGGCTGGTGGGTGGAGGAGGCCGAGCGCCTGTCCGGCGTCGCGCCGCTGCTGATGGCGCCCGAGGCGCCCTTCGGCCAGCGCCTGGCCGCCCGGCACAGCGACCGCGCCCTGGCCGAGCGCGCGGCGCTGCGGGCGTTGCGCTTCGCCGCCCTGTCCGGCAGCGCCTGGCTGATGCCGATGGGCTTCGAATACGGCGCGCTGCACCGCGCCGGCCAGGGCGCGCAGGAGGCGGCGCATTTTTCCGCATTGCGCCAGTCGCCGCGCTTCGACCTGACCGACGCGGTGCGTGAGGCCAATGCCGCGCGCCGCGCCCTGCCCCGGCTGGAGGGCGCGCCGCGCCTGCTCTCCGCCCCGCGCGCGCCGGTGGCGCTGCTGCGCGAAGGCGCGGAAGGCCGCGCCCTGGTGGTGGCCAATTCCTCCCTGTCCCGCCCGGCGCGGCTCTCGGCCGGGCAGCTCACCGGCCTGCTGCCGCGCCCCGGCCGCCTGCCAACCGACGCCCTGAAGGACGGCGCGCTGCGCCTCGGCCCCGGAGAGGTTCGCTGCATGACCATCGAGGATGTCACCCCGATCACCCTGCCCGACCTGCCGGTGGAGGCGGCGCTGGAGGCGGCGCGCATCGCCATCGAGGCGGTGCGGCCGGCGGTGGATGAGGGGCGCTTCCCGGTCAAGCGCGCGGTCGGCCAGGCGGTGCGCGTCACCGCCGACATCTTCGCCGAGGGCCATGGCAAGCTGGCCGCCCGCCTGCTGTGGCGCGCCGCCGATGAGGAAGCCTGGCACGAGGTGCCGATGCTGCCGGTGGTCAACGACATCTGGGCGGCGAGCTTCGTGCCGGAGCGCATCGGCCGGCATGTCTATGGCGTGATCGCCTGGGTCGACCATTTCGAGGCCTTCCGCGACGAGATCGCCAAGAAGCACAAGGCCGGCGTGCCGATCGCGCTGGAGCGGCGCGAGGGCATCTCCCAGCTGGAGGAGGCGCTGCCGCGCCTGTCGGGCGCCGAGGCCGAGGAACTGCGCGCGCTGATCGCGCGCCTTGGCGACGCTTCCGACGGCGAGGCGGTGGCGCTGTTCACCGCGCCGCGCACCCGCGAATTGATGACCGAGGCCGATGCCCGCCCCTTCCTGGCGCGCTCGGAGGCGCTGCCGCTGGATGTCGAGCGGCGCGAGGCCGGCTTTGCTTCCTGGTACGAGATCTTCCCGCGCTCGCAGAGCGGCAGCACCGAGCGGCACGGCACCTTCGACGATGTCATCCGCGCCCTGCCACGGGTGCGCGACATGGGCTTCGACGTGCTCTACTTCCCGCCGATCCACCCGATCGGCCAGAAGAACCGCAAGGGCCGCAACAACAGCCTGAAGGCCGAGGCCGGCGATCCGGGCAGCCCCTATGCCATCGGCTCCGAGGCGGGCGGGCATGACGCGCTGCATCCGGAGCTCGGCACGCTGGAGGATTTCCGCCGGCTGGTGGCGGCGGCCAGGGAGCATGGTCTGGAGCTGGCGCTGGATTTCGCCATCCAGTGCTCGCCCGACCATCCCTGGCTGCGCGAGCATCCCGAGTGGTTCGCCTGGCGCCCCGATGGCAGCATCCGCTACGCCGAGAACCCGCCGAAGAAATACGAGGACATCGTCAACGTCGAGTTCTACGCCGAGGGCGCCAAGCCGGCGCTGTGGCTGGCGCTGCGCGACGTGGTGCTGTTCTGGGTGAAGGAAGGCGTCAAGCTGTTCCGGGTGGACAACCCGCACACCAAGCCCCTGCCCTTCTGGGAATGGATGATCGGCGAGGTGCGCGCCAAGGCGCCGGATGCGGTGTTCCTGTCGGAGGCCTTCACCCGGCCCAAGGTGATGTACCGCCTGGCCAAGATCGGCTTCTCGCAGAGCTACACCTACTTCACCTGGCGCAACAGCGCCTGGGAGATGCGGGAGTATCTGGAGGAGCTGAACCGCGCGCCGGTGGCGGATTTCTTCCGCCCGCATTTCTTCGTCAACACGCCCGACATCAACCCGGTCTTCCTGCAGAACAGCGGCCGCGGCGGCCACCTGATCCGCGCCGGGCTGGCGGCCACGCTGTCCGGCCTCTGGGGCGTCTACAACGGCTTCGAGCTGTGCGAGGCGCGGCCCGTGCCGGGCAAGGAAGAGTATCTCGACAGCGAGAAATACGAGATCAAGGTCTGGGACTATGACCGCCCGGGCAACATCACCGCCGAGATCACCCTGCTGAACCGCATCCGCCGGCAGAACCCGGCGTTGCACACGCATCTCGGCACCACTTTCCTGCGCTCCAACCATGACGGCATCCTCACCTATGTGAAGGCGACGCCGGAGGGCGAGAACATCGTGCTGGTCGCGGTCTCGATGGACCCGAACCAGCCGCTGGAGACGCATTTCGAACTGCCGCAGACCGCCCTCGGCCTGCCGCCCGGTGCCGGGCTGCTGGCCGAGGATCTGATCCATGGCGGGGAGGAGGCATGGCACGGCACGCACCGCCATGTCCGCCTCGACCCGCATTCCATGCCCTTCGCCATCTGGCGCATCCGCGCCGCCGACAAGGCCTGATCCATGCCGCGTAACAGCAAGCCGGAGATGCCGGCTGACCCGCTCTGGTACAAGGATGCGGTGATCTACCAGCTCCACATCAAGTCGTTCTTCGATTCGAACGATGATGGCGTGGGCGATCTGCCCGGGCTGATCGCCAAGCTGGACTACATCGAATCCCTCGGTGTGGACGCGGTGTGGCTGCTGCCCTTCTACCCCTCGCCGCGGCGCGACGACGGCTATGACATCGCCGAATACAAGGCGGTGCATCCGGAATACGGGTCGCTGGCGGACATCAAGCGCTTCATCCAGATGGCGCATGCGCGCAACATCCGCGTCATCACCGAGCTGGTGATCAACCACACCTCGGACCAGCATCCCTGGTTCCAGCGGGCGCGCAAGGCAAAGCCAGGCTCGGCGCATCGCGACTATTACGTCTGGTCGGACACCGACAAGAAGTATGACGGCACGCGCATCATCTTCCTCGACACCGAGAAGTCGAACTGGACCTGGGACGCCGAGGCCGGCGCCTATTTCTGGCACCGCTTCTACAGCCACCAGCCGGACCTGAACTTCGACAACCCGCAGGTGATGAAGGAGGTCACCTCCGTCATGCGCTTCTGGCTGGATGCCGGGGTGGACGGGCTGCGGCTGGACGCCATCCCCTATCTGATCGAGCGCGACGGCACCAACAACGAGAACCTGCCCGAGACGCATGTCGTCCTGAAGAAGATCCGCGCCGAGCTGGACAAGCACGCGCCGGGCCGCATGCTGCTGGCCGAGGCCAACCAGTGGCCCGAGGACACGCAGCAGTATTTCGGCGATGGCGACGAATGCCACATGGCGTTCCACTTCCCGCTGATGCCGCGCATGTACATGGCGATGGCGCAGGAGGATCGCTTCCCGATCACCGACATCCTGCGGCAGACGCCGGAGATCCCCGAGAACTGCCAATGGGCGATCTTCCTGCGCAACCATGACGAGCTGACGCTCGAGATGGTGACCGACAAGGAGCGCGACTATCTGTGGGAGACCTATGCCTCCGACAAGCGCGCGCGCATCAATCTCGGCATCCGCCGCCGCCTGGCGCCGCTGCTGGAGCATGACCGCCGCCGCATCGAGCTGATGAATTCCTTGCTGTTGTCCATGCCCGGCACGCCGGTCATGTACTATGGCGACGAGATCGGCATGGGCGACAACATCCATCTCGGCGACCGCGACGGCGTGCGCACGCCGATGCAATGGTCGCCCGACCGCAATGGCGGCTTCTCCCGCGCCTCTCCGGCCAAGCTGGTGCTGCCGGCGATCATGGACCCGGTCTATGGCTTCGAGGCGGTCAATGTCGAGGCGCAGAGCAACGACCCGCATTCGCTGCTGAACTGGACGCGCCGCATGCTGGCGGTGCGCAAGCGGCACAAGGCCTTCGGCCGCGGCAGCTTCGGCTATCTCTATCCGGGCAACCGCAAGATCCTGGCCTATCTGCGCGAGCATGAGGGCGAGACGATCCTCTGCGTCTGCAACCTGTCGCGCACGGCGCAGGCGGTGGAGCTCGACCTCTCCACCTATGCCGGCCGCGTGCCGGTGGAGCTGGTGGGCGGCTCCTCCTTCCCGCCGATCGGGCAGCTGACCTATCTGCTGACCCTGCCGCCCTATGGCTTCTACTGGTTCGTCCTTGCCACGGAGGCCGCCATGCCGAGCTGGCATACACCCGCGCCGGAAGCGATGTCCGAGCTCTCCACCCTGGTGCTGCGCAGCGGCCTGGCCGATGTGCTGGCGCCCGCCCCGCGCAAGGTGCTGGAGCAGGATTCGCTGCCGCAATACCTGGCCCGCCGCCGCTGGTTCGCCGGCAAGGATGGCGTCGTGGCCAGCGCCCGCCTGGCCTTCGCTGAAGCGCTCTCCACCGAGAATGGCGAGGCGCTGCTGGCCGAGGTCGAGGTGCCCGAGGGCGAGGGCAGCGCGCGCTACCTGCTGCCGCTCGGCATCGTCTGGGAGGAGGATCTCAACACCGCCCTGCCGCAGCAGCTGGCCCTGGCGCGGGTGCGCCGCGGCCGCCGCGTCGGCCTGCTGACGGACGCCTTCGCGCTCGATGCGCTGCCGCAGGCGGTGCTGCGCGGGCTGCGCAACGAGGCGGTGATGCAGCTCTCGGAAGGCGAGATCCGCTTCCTGCCGACCTCGCTCTTCGATGCCGATGCCATCCCGGCCGATGCGGAGATCCGCCGCCTCTCGGCCGAGCAGTCCAATTCCTCGCTGATCATCGGCGACCATGCGGTGCTGAAGCTGGTGCGCCGTGTCACCGAGGGCATCAGCCCCGAGACCGAGATGACGCGCCACCTGACCGAGCGCGGCTTCGGCCAGACGGCGCCGCTGCTGGGCGAGGTGGTGCGGGTCTCGCCGGACGGCACGCCGCGCACCCTCGTTGTCGTGCAGGGCTTCGTGCGCAACCAGGGCGATGGCTGGGGCTGGACGATCGAGTTCCTCAACCGCTCCATCGCCGAGCTGGCGGTGAAGGACAATGCGTCGGAGGAGCAGGACGACGCCTTCGCCAACTACGCCGTCTTCGCCGGCGCGCTCGGCAGGCGGCTTGGCGAGATGCACGCGCTGCTGGCCGAGGACAGCGACGACGCCGCCTTCAAGCCCGAGCCTGCCACCGAGAAGGACGTCAAGGCCTGGGCCAAGGCGGCGCGCGCGCAGTTCGAGGCGGCGCTGAAGGTGGCCGGGCAGAGCGAGGAGGCCGCGGTGCTGCGCGAGAACCGCGCGGGCCTGCTGGAGGCGATCGACCGGCTCGCCGCCAGCGCCGAGGGCACGCTGAAGACGCGCATCCATGGCGATTTCCATCTCGGCCAGGTGCTGGTGGTGCAGGGCGATGCCTGCATCATCGATTTCGAGGGTGAGCCCGCCAAGACCCTGGCGCAGCGCCGTGCCAAGAGCTCGCCGCTGCGCGACGTGGCGGGGCTGCTGCGCTCCTTCGACTATGCGGTGGCCAGCGCCGAGCCCGGTGCCGGTGCCGGCTCGGTCGAGACCACCGACCTGCACGATTCGCTGCTGGAGGGCTTCCGCCAGCGCGCCGCCGCCACCTTCCTGGAGGCCTATCGCGCCGCCCAGGCGGAGGCGCCGCGCCCCTGGTCGACGCCGGAGAGCGAGGCCGCGCTGCTCGACCTCTTCCTGCTTGAGAAGGCGGCCTACGAGGTCTGCTACGAGGCGGCCAACCGTCCCGGCTGGCTGCATATTCCGCTGGGCGGCCTCAGCCGCCTGGCCCATCGCCTGCTGGGCAAGGAGTGACGCATGGCCGAGACCGCACTGCATCCGGACGCCATCGCCGCCCTGGTCGAGGCCCGTCATGGCGACCCCTTCGCCCTGCTGGGCCCGCATGAGACGGCGGGGGGGCGCGTGCTGCGCACCCTGCTGCCGGGTGCCGCCGCGGTCTCGGCGGTGACGCGTCAGGGCCTCTCACCCCTGGCGCAGATCCATCCGGCGGGGCTGTTCGAAGGCCCGCTGCCGGAGGGCGAGAGCTACCGGCTTCGCGTCGAGCGTGATGGCATCGTGGAAGAGATCGACGACCCCTATGCCTTCGGGCCGCTGCTCGGCGAGCTCGACCTGCATCTGCTGGGCGAGGGCGCGCATCAGGATATCGGCCGCTGCCTCGGCGCGCATCCGATGGTGGTGCAGGGCGTCCGCGGCGTGCGCTTCGCGCTCTGGGCGCCGAATGCGCGCCGCGTTTCCGTTGTCGGCGACTTCAACAACTGGGATGGCCGCCGCCACCCGATGCGGCTGCGCCATGGGCCCGGGGTGTGGGAGCTGTTCGTCCCCGGCATCGGCCCCGGCGCCATCTACAAGTTCGAGCTGCTGGACCCGAATGGCAGCCTGCTGCCGCTGAAGGCCGACCCCTTCGCCTGGCAGAGCGAGCCGCCGCCGGCCACCGGCTCCATCGTCATGGACACGGCGCGGCTCACCCCGCCGGCACCGCTGCGGCGTGGCGACGCGCCGGCCGCGGCGCAGCCCATCTCGGTCTATGAGGTGCATGCCGGCTCCTGGATGCGTGGCGAGGGCAACAGCCCGCTGAGCTGGGAGGAGCTGGGCGACCGGCTGATACCCTATCTGCAGGGCATGGGCTTCACCCATGTCGAATTCCTGCCGATCATGGCGCATCCCTTCGGCGGCTCCTGGGGCTACCAGCCGCTCGGGCAGTATGCGCCGCACGCGCCCTTCGGCCCGCCCGAGCATTTCGCCCGACTGGTCGAGCGCTGCCATGAGGCGGGGATCGGCGTCATCCTTGACTGGGTGCCGGCGCATTTCCCGACCGACAGCCACGGCCTGGCCCGCTTCGACGGCACCGCGCTCTACGAGCATGCCGATCCGCGCGAGGGTTTCCACCAGGACTGGAACACGCTGATCTACAATCTCGGCCGGCGGGAGGTGCGGAACTTCCTGATCGGCAGCGCGCTGCACTGGCTGGAGAATTATGGCGTGGACGCGCTGCGCGTCGATGCCGTGGCCTCGATGCTCTACCGCGACTACAGCCGCAAGCACGACGAATGGGTGCCCAACATCCATGGCGGGCGCGAGAATCTCGAGAGCATCTCCTTCCTGCAGGAGCTGTCGCGCATCATCGAGGAACGCTGCCCCGGCAAGCTGCTGATCGCCGAGGAAAGCACCGCCTTCCCCGGCGTCACCCGCCGCGCCGATGAGGGCGGGCTGGGCTTCGACTTCAAGTGGAACATGGGGTGGATGCACGACACGCTGCACTACATGGAGCGTGAGCCGATCCACCGGCAATACCACCATGGCGGCATCGCCTTCGGCCTGGTCTATGCCTTCTCCGAGCGCTTCATGCTGCCGCTGAGCCATGATGAGGTGGTGCATGGCAAGGGCTCGCTGATCGGCAAGATGCCGGGCGACGAGTGGCAGAAATTCGCCAATCTGCGCGCCTATCTCGGCTTCATGTGGACGCATCCGGGCAAGAAGCTGCTGTTCATGGGCGGCGAGATCGCGCAGCGCCGGGAGTGGAACCATGATTCCTCGGTCGACTGGCACCTGCTGGATCAGCCGGCCCATGCCGGCATGCAGCGCATGCTGCGCGACCTGAACAGGCTGTATCGCGAGACCCCCGCCCTGCACCAGCGCGACGCCGATCCGGACGGTTTCCGCTGGGTGGTGCTGGATGATTCCACCAACAGCGTCTACGCCTTCCTGCGCTATGGCGAGGCGGGGACGCAGCCGGCACTGGTGATCTGCAACTTCACCCCCGTGCTGCGCCAGGGCTACCGCATCGGTGTGCCGCTGGCCGGCGCGTGGCGCGAGGTGTTCAATTCCGATGCCGCCATCTATGGCGGCGCCAACAACGGCAATGGCGGCATGGCGCGCAGCGTGGCGGTGGAGTCGCACGGCTTCGATGCGGCGCTCGACCTGCAATTGCCTGGCCTGTCGACGCTGGTGCTGGTCCCGGCGGAGGGCTGAGCTTGCCTTTGCTGCCCGATTGGCTGCTCCCCGGGCGCCCCGATCCGCTCGGGGCGCATTGGGACGGGCTCGGGGTGAATTTCGCGGTGTTCTCCGCGCATGCCGAGCAGATCGACCTCTGCCTGTTCGACCCGGCCGGACGGCGCGAGATGGCCCGCCTGCCGCTGCCGGAATGCACCGACGAGGTGTTCCACGGCTATCTGCCCGAGGCCCGGCCGGGGCTGGTCTATGGCTATCGCGCGCATGGCCCCTACCAGCCGGAACAGGGGCATCGCTTCAACCCGAACAAGCTGCTGCTCGATCCCTATGGCAGGCAGCTGCAAGGCAGCCTGCGCTGGACGGATGCGCTGTATGGCCACCGGCTGGGCGCGCAGCGCGCCGATCTCAGCTTCGACCGCCGCGACAGCGCCGCCGCCATGCCGAAATCGGTGGTGGTGGACGACGCCTTCAACTGGGGCGATGACCGCGCGCCGATGGTCCCCTGGGACCGCACGGTGATCTACGAGACGCATCTGCGCGGCCTGACCATCCGCCGCGACGATCTGGTCCCGCGCGAGCGCGGCACCTTCGCCGCCCTGGCCGACCCCCCGGTGATCGAGCACCTGCAGAAACTCGGTGTCACGGCGGTGGAGCTGCTGCCGGTGCAGGCCATCTGCCAGGACCGCTTCCTGGTACAGAAGGGCTTGCGCAACTACTGGGGCTATTCCCCCCTCTCCTATTTCGCGCCCGAGCCCGGCTATCTCTCCTCCGGCGCGCTGGACGAGATCCGCGTCGCCATCCGCCGGATGCACGCCGCCGGGATCGAGGTCATTCTTGACGTCGTGTACAACCACACCTGCGAGGCGGACATGCTCGGTCCGACGCTGTCCTGGCGCGGGCTGGACAATGCCAGCTACTACCGGATGAACCCGGAGGATCCGCGCCAGCACATCGACGAGACGGGATGCGGCAACACGCTGAACCTCTCGCATCCCCGCGTGTTGCAGATGGTGATGGACAGCCTGCGCCACTGGGCCACCGCCTACCGGGTGGATGGGTTCCGCTTCGACCTCTGCTCGACGCTGGGCCGGGAGGCGCATGGCTTCGACCCGGCTTCGGGCTTCTTCGACGCCATCCGCCAGGATCCGGTGCTGTCGCGGCTGAAGCTGATCGCCGAGCCCTGGGATATCGGCCCGGGCGGCTACCAGCTCGGCAACCACCCGCCCGGCTTCTCCGAATGGAATGACCGGTTCCGCGACGGGGTGCGCCGCTTCTGGCGCGGCGATGATTCGATGCGCCCCGACCTTGCTGCGCGCCTCACCGGCTCCGGCGACCTGTTCGAGCGGCGGCGCCGCCGGCCCTGGGCCTCGGTCAATTTCCTGGCCGCGCATGACGGCTTCACGCTGGAGGATCTGGTCAGCTACGAGCACCGCCACAATGAGCCCAACCGCGAGGACAACCGCGACGGCCATGGCGAGAATTTCAGCGCCAATTGGGGCGTCGAGGGCCCGAGCGACGATCCGCTGATCCGCGACACGCGCGACCGGCTGAAGCGCGCCATGCTGGTCACGCTCTTCGCGTCGCATGGCACGCCGATGCTGCTGGGCGGCGACGAATTCGGCCGCACCCAGCACGGCAACAACAACGCCTATTGCCAGGACAATGAGATCTCCTGGCTCGACTGGTCGCTGGCGGGCTCGGAGGCGGGCATCGAGCTGTCGCATTTCATCGGCCGTGCCGCGGCGCTGCGCCGCCGCCACCCGACGCTGCGCAGCACCACCTATCTGCATGGCCGCACCGAGCCGCTGCCCGGCATCCCCGACATCGCTTGGTTCGACGCCGATGGCCATGCGCTGACGCCGGAGGCCTGGAACGTGCCGCAGGGCCGCACCCTGGCGCTGCGCCGCGCCGGCCCCACCGAGGAGGGCGGCGTCGAGGTGACGCTGCTGCTGCTGAATGCCGGCGCCACGCCGGTCGATTTCGTGCTGCCGCCGCCCGCCCTGCACTGGACGCTGCTGCTGAACAGCGCCCAGCCCCAGGCCGAGGAGGCGGCGGTGAACGGCCCCGTCCTCACCCTCGCGGCGCGGTCCGCCTGCCTGCTGGCCGCGCTGCCCCTTTCGCAAGAGGCCACTCCATGAGCCACGCCTATGCCTTCGGCGCCCTGCCTCTTGCCGGCGGGCGAACCCGCTTCCGCCTCTGGGCGCCGGGCCAGCCCGGCGTGACCCTGCTGCGCCGCGACGCCCCGCCCCTGCCGATGCGGCCCGAGCCCGATGCCGAGGGCTGGTGGCGCCTGGAGGCCGAGGCGCCGCCCGGCACCCGCTACCGCTACGCGCTGGGCGACGGGCCGACCGTGCCGGACCCCGCCTCGCATGCGCAGGATGGCGATGTCGATGGCTGGAGCATCGTCACCGACCATGCCGCGCATCGCTGGAAGCATGACGATTGGCGCACCCATCCCTGGCCGCAAAGCGTGGTCTATGAGCTGCATGTCGGCGCCATGGGCGGTTTCCGCGGCGTCATCGCCGCCCTACCGCGGCTGGCGCAGCTCGGCGTCAACACCATCGAGCTGATGCCGGTCAACGACTTCTCCGGCGCGCGCAACTGGGGCTATGACGGCGTGCTGCCCTATGCGCCCGACGAGGCCTATGGCACGCCGGATGAGCTGAAGGCGCTGGTCGATGCGGCGCATGGCCACGGCATCGCCGTCATGCTCGACGTGGTCTACAACCATTTCGGCCCGGCCGGGAATTACTGGCACAGCATCGCCCCCGGCTTCTTCCGCGACGACCTCTCCACCCCCTGGGGCGACGCGATCGATTTCCGCCGCGACGCGGTGCGCGACTTCTTCATCGAGAATGCGCTGTTCTGGCTGCGCGAATACCGCTTCGACGGGCTGCGGCTGGATGCGGTGCACGCCATCGCCAGCGACAGCTTCCTGCCGGAGCTCTCGCAGCGCGTGCGCGGCGCGCTCTCCCGCCCGGTCTATCTGGTGCTGGAGAACGAGACCAACGACGCCACCCTGCTGGAGCAGCATTTCGACGCGCAGTGGAACGATGACGCGCATCACTGCCTGCATGTCCTGCTGACCGGCGAATCGGAAGCCTATTACGCCGATTACGCCGACCGGCCAGCGGAGCATCTGGCGCGCTCCCTGGCGGAGGGCTTCGTCTATCAGGGCGAAACCTCGAAGAATCTCGGCCATGCGCGTGGCAAGCCGTCGGGGCATCTGCCGCCCTCGGCCTTCGTCAACGCCGTGCAGAATCACGACCAGGTCGGCAACCGCGCCTTCGGCGACCGTATCGCAACGCTGGCCTCGACCGATGCGCTGCGCGCGGCGCAGCTGGTGCAGCTGCTCTCGCCGCCGGTGCCGATGCTGTTCATGGGCGAGGAATTCGCCTCCGAGCGGCCCTTCCTGTTCTTCACCGGCTTCCCCTCGCCGGAGCTGGCCGATGCGGTGCGCGAGGGGCGGCGCAAGGAATTCGCCAAGTTTGCCGCCTTCCAGGATCCGGAGCGGCGCGCGCGCATCCCCGACCCCAACCATCCGGACACCTTCGAGGCCAGCCGCCTCGACCCCGCCGAGCGCACCCGCCCGCCCAAGGCGGAGTATGAGGCCTTCGTCAGCGCCCTGCTGGCGTTGCGGCGCGACAGGCTGGCGCACCGGCTGGCCGGCGCGCAAAGCCTCGGCGCCCGCCTGCTCGGCTCGGCCGCGGTGCAGGCGGAATGGCGGCTGGCGGATGGCGCGGTGCTCGGCATCGCCGTGCAGTTCGGCGATGAGGCGCTGCCGCTCACCCTGCCGCCGCATGCGCGGCTGGCGGAATCCGCGCCCGGCATCGCCGATGCCGTCGCCAGCGCCGAGCTGCCGCCGCGCAGCGCCTTCGCCTGGCTGCAGGAGCCCGCAGCGTGACCGAGGCCGAGGGGCTGCGCCGCCTGGCCCGCGCCGTCGGGCTGATGGCGGAGTGGGAGGACGCCCATGGCAAGCCCCGCAGCACCGCGCCGGAGACGCTGCGCGCCGTGCTCGCGGCGCTCGGCCTGCCCAGCGGCAGCGCGGCGCAGCTCAGGGAGAGCCTGGCGCATTGGCATGCGGCGCATCGCAGCGTCGCCCCGCCCCTGCTCACCGCCCTGCCCGGCGAGGCGCTGCGCCTGGCCCTGCCCGCCGGCCGCTACCGCCTGACCGCCGAGGATGGCACCGAGGTGGAGGGCGAGGCCGAGGGCGATGCGCAGGGGGCGCGGCTCACAGCCCCTGCCCTGCCCGGCTATTACACGCTGGAGCTGGGCCAGACCCCGCTGACCCTGGCAGTCGCGCCCGAGCATGGCCACCGCATCGCCGATGCCTGCGCCGATGCGGAAGGCGGCCGCTCCGGCGCCGCCGCCTGGGGGCTGGCGGTGCAGCTCTACGCGCTGCGCCGGCATGGCGATGGCGGCGTCGGCGACTACGCGGCGCTGGCGGGTTTCGCCGCCGGGGCCGCCGGGCTCGGCGCCGATGCCATCGCCATCAGCCCGGTGCATGCGCAGTTCAGCGCCGACCCCTCGCGCTTCAGCCCCTATGCGCCCTCCAGCCGGCTGCGGCTCGATGTGCGGCATGCCGATGGGGAGGATCTGCTGGGCGAGCTCTCCCCCGCCTTCCCGCCCGAGCTCGCCGCCGAATGGGCGCGGCTGGAAGGGCTGGAGCTGGTGGAGTGGCCCGGCGTGGCGCGCGCCCGGCTGGCCCGGCTGCGCCAGCTCTATGACGCCTTCCGCCAAGCGGCGCCCGAGGCGCTGCGGGCCGAATTCGCGACCTTCCGCGCCCAGGGCGGCGCCGCCTTGCAGCGCCACGCCATCTTCGAGGCGCTGCACGCCGCGCAGCTCGCCGAGGATCCGGCGCGCTGGCACTGGAAGGACTGGCCGGTGGGCCTGCGCGACCCGAACGGCCCCGATGTGGTGGCCTTCGCGGAGGCCGCCGCGGTCGAGGTCGATTACCACGCCTTCCTGCAATGGATGGCCGATCGCGGCCTGGGCGCGGCGCAGCGGGCGGCGCGGCAGGCGGGGGCGCGGATCGGGCTGATCGCCGACCTCGCCATCGGCGTCGATGGCGGCGGCAGCGATGCCTGGTCGCGGCAGGAGGAATTCCTCACCGGCATCGAGATCGGCGCGCCGCCGGACATCTTCAACGCCAGCGGCCAGGGCTGGGGCATCACCACCTATGCGCCGCACGGGCTGCGCGCCACCGGCTTCGCCGCCTTCCGCGAGATGCTCGCCACCGCCTTCCGCCATGGCGGCGGGGTGCGGCTGGACCATGTGCTGGGCTTGCGCCGCCTCTGGCTGGTGCCGCAGGGGGCGAGCCCGGCGGAGGGCTGCTATATCCGCTACCCGCAGCGCGACCTGCTGCGTCTGGTGGCGCTGGAATCGCTGCGCCACCGCGCCATTGCCATCGGCGAGGATCTCGGCACCGTGCCGGAGGGCTTCCGGCCGGAGCTGGAGCGCGCGGGCCTGGCCGGCATGCGGGTGATGTGGTTCGAGCAGGCCGCCGGCGGCTTCAAGCCGCCGCAGCGCTGGACGCGCGAGGCCGCCGCCATGACCTCCACCCATGACCTGCCCACGGTCGCCGGCTGGTGGCAGGGGCGCGACCTGGAATGGCGCGACAGGCTCGGCAGCAGCCTGCCCGGCCAGGCGGAGACGCGGGCGGCGGAACGGCCGAAGCTCTGGGCCGCCTTCCGCCGCGCCGGCGTGGCCGAGGGCCCGCCGCC
>NZ_GG770777.1:854360-874440 GCF_000164635.1 Pseudoroseomonas cervicalis ATCC 49957
CGCCGCCCGAGGCGGCGGCGCGCGTGGCGGATGCCGCCGCCGCCTATATCGGCCGCGCCCGCTGCGACCTGGCGCTGCTGCCGCTCGAGGATGCCGTGGCGGCGGTCGAGCAACCCAACCTGCCCGGCACCGTTGATGAGCACCCGAACTGGCGACGCCGGCTCTCCCCGCCGGTGGAGCGGATGTTCCAGGACCCCGCCATCGAACAGCGCCTGCGCGGGCTCGCCCGGGCGCGGAGAGCCCCCGCATGACCGCCGCCCGCACCGCGCCGCGCGCCACCTACCGCCTGCAGTTCCATGCCGGCTTCACGCTGGACGACGCGGTGGGGCTGGTGCCCTATCTGGCGCGGCTGGGCATCAGCCATCTCTATGCCTCGCCGCTGCTGCCGGCGGCGCCCGGCTCCACCCATGGCTATGACGTCACCGCGACCGACGCCATCAACCCGGCTCTCGGCGGCGAGCCGGCCCTGCGCCGGCTGGTGGCGGCGCTCAGGGCCGAGGGGCTCGGCCTGCTGCTCGACATCGTGCCCAACCACATGGGCGTGGACGGGCCGCACAATCCCTGGTGGCAGGATGTGCTGGCGCGCGGCCGCGACAGCCGGTTTTCCGGTTTCTTCGACATCGACTGGGAGAGCGCCGATCCGGCGCTCGCCGGCCGGATGCTGGCCCCCTTCCTCGGCCGCCCCTATGGCGAGGCGCTGGCGGAGGGCGAGCTGACCCTGGTGGCCGAGGGCCCGACCGGCCTCTCCGTCGCCTACTTCGACAATCGCTTCCCGATCCGCGAGGAGGATGCGCGCGGCATCCTGGAGGCGCGGGACGGCCTCGCCGATCACGACCCGCGCAGCCTGGATGGCGCGGCCCGGCTGCACGCGTTGCTGGAGCGGCAGCATTACCGCCTGGCCTGGTGGCGCACCGCCACCGACGAGATCAACTGGCGCCGCTTCTTCGACGTCACGGGCCTCGCCGGGCTGCGCGCCGAGGATCCCGCGGTGTTCGACGCCACCCATGAGCTGATCCTGCGCCTCTATGCCGAGGGGCTGATCGACGGGGTGCGCATCGACCATGTCGATGGCCTTGCCGACCCGGCCGGCTATTGCCGCCGGCTGCGCCGCCGCATGCGGCAGGAGAGCACCCGCCGCCCGGCCGGCGCGCCGCAGGGCGAGCCCTATATCGTCGTCGAGAAGATCCTGGCGGGCGGCGAGGAACTGCCGAAGCGCTGGGGCACCGACGGCACCACCGGCTATGATTTCATGGACCAGGTGGGTGGCGTGCTGCATGACGCCGCCGGCGAGGCGCCGCTCTCCGCCCTGTGGCGCGAGGTCAGCGGCAGCGAGCGCGATTTCGCCGCCGAGGAGATCGTGGCGCGGCAGCAGATCCTGCGCGACAACCTCGCCGCCGAGCTGGATGCGTGTGCCCGCGCGCTGCACCATCTGGCGCGCGGCCATCTGCGCTCGCGCGACTTTTCGTTCAACGCCATCCGCCGGGTGACGGCGCAGCTGCTGGTGCATTTCCCGGTCTATCGCATCTATGTCCGCGCCGGGCAGCCCAGCGCGCAGGACGAGGCGGTGCTGCGCCAGGCGGCGGAGGGCGCACGCGCCAGGCTGCACCCCTCCGACCATGCGGTGCTGGCGCATCTGCTGTTCTGGCTGGCCGAGGAGCGGGTGCGCGACCATGCCCCCGGCGCCGCCCGCCAGGCGCTGCTGCGGGCGCGGCAGCGCTTCCAGCAGCTCTCCTCCCCCACCGCCGCGAAGTCGGTGGAGGACACGGCCTTCTACCGCTATGGGCGGCTGCTCTCGCGCAACGAGGTCGGCTCGCATCCGGGGCATTTTGCCCTGTCGCCCGGCGGCTTCCATGCGGCCGCCGCCGCGAGGGGCCGCGACTTTCCCGATGCGCTGCTGGCCACCGCCACGCATGACCACAAAAGGGGCGAGGATCTGCGCATGCGCCTCGCCCTGCTGTCCGAGATGCCGGATGAATGGGCCGGCTTCCTGCGCGGCATCCTCGGCCGCGCCGCGGGGCTGGTGCGGGCCCTGCCGGACGGTCCGGCGCCGGAGCCCGGCGAGGCCGCCATGGCGGTGCAGATGATCGTCGCCGCCTGGCCGCTCGACCTCGACCCCGCCGATGGCGCGGGGCTGGCGGCCTGGGCGGAGCGGCTGGAGGGCTGGCAGCGCAAGGCGATGCGCGAGGCCAAGCGCCGCTCCGGCTGGGCGATGCCGGACGAGGCCTATGAGCAGGCCGCGCACGCCTTCCTGCACGGGCTGCTGGACCGCGCCGCCGGCCCTGACTTGCCGCGCGACCTGCATGGCTTCGCGCGGCGGATCGCGGCGCCGGCGGCGCTGAAATCGCTCAGCCAGGCGGTGCTGCGGCTGACCGTGCCGGGGGCGCCCGACCTCTACCAGGGCACCGAGTTCTGGGATTTCTCCCTGGTCGATCCCGACAATCGCCGGCCCGTGGACTACGCCGCGCGGCAGGCGGCGCTGGCGCAGGAGCGCCCGCTGGAGGCGCTGCTGGAGGATTGGCAGGACGGGGCGGTGAAGCAGCGGCTGATCCACCGGCTGCTGCGGGGGCGGCAGGCCAGCCCGGCCCTGTTCCGGGACGGCAGTTACGAACCCTTGGCGCCGCAGGGCGGGGTTGGCGAAGGCGTGCTGGGTTTCCTGCGCCGCCAGGGCGAGGAAGCGCTGCTGGTGGCGGTGCCGCGCCTGTCGCTGCCGCTGGTGCCGCTGGGCGCGGGCTCGCTGCGGCCGCGGGCGGAGGGCTGGGGCGACACCACCCTGCCCCTGCCGGCGGAGCTGGCCGGGCGGCGCTGGCGCTGCCTGCTGGGTGGGGTGGCGCCGGTCGCGTCGGCGGCGGGGCTGCCCCTGGCCGGGCATGGGCTGCCGCTGCTGGTGCTGCACAGCAGCGCGGGCTGAAGCCGGAGCGAGGCGGCGGCCGCGTGCCGCCGCAAGGCTCCGGTTTCTCTTGCGAATGCCTCGCATTTCGAATAGGCATCGGCGCAAATCCAACAGGGACGACGCCATGCTTCGCCGTACCGTGCTCGCCGCCTTTTCCGCCCTCGTGCTCGCCGCCCCGGCGGTGCATGCGCAGAATGCGGGGGAGATCAATCTCTACTCCGCCCGGCATTACGACACGGATCGCCAGCTCTATGACGCCTTCACCCAGGAGACGGGCATCCGCGTCCGGGTCATCGAGGGCCAGGCGGACCAGCTGATCGAGCGCATCCGCAACGAGGGCGCCAACAGCCCGGCCGATGTGTTCCTGACGGTGGACGCGGCGCGGCTGGCGCGCGCGGCGCAGGCGGGCATCCTGGCGCCCTACCAGTCGCAGACCGTCGATGGCCGCGTGCCGGCCGCGCTGCGCGATCCGCAGGGCCTTTGGTTCGCCTTCAGCCAGCGCGCGCGGCTGATCATGTATGATCGCGAGAAGGGCCGGCCCGAGGGGCTGAACCGCTATGAGGATCTGGCCGATCCGCGCTTCCGCGGCATGATCTGCACGCGCAGCGGCGCGCATCCCTACAACACCAGCCTGGCGGCCTCGGTGCTGATGGCGGATGGGGCGGAGAAGACGGAGGCCTGGGCGCGCGGGGTGGTGGCCAATCTGGCGCGTCCGCCGCAGGGTGGCGACCGTGACCAGTTCCGCGCCATTCCTTCGGGCCAGTGCAGCCTAGCGATCGCCAACAGCTACTATCTCGGCCAGTTCGGCCGCTCCGACAAGCCGGAGGACCAGGCGCTGTTCCGCCGCATCGGCGTGATCTTCCCCAACCAGGGCGAGGGTGATCGCGGCACGCATGTGAACATCTCGGGCGGTGGGCTGGTGCGCACGGCGCCGAACCGCGCCAATGCCATCCGCTTCCTGGAGTTCATGACCACGCCGAAGGCGCAGGAGGCCTTCGCGCTGGGCAACATGGAGTATCCGGTGGTGGAGGATGCGCCGCTGCATCCGGCGCTGGCGGCGATGGGCAAGTTCCGCGCCGAGCCGGTGAATGCCGCCGGCAATCTGGACCGCACGCCCGAGGCCCTGCAGATCCTGCAGCGCGCCGGCTGGAACTGAGCCGCCGGGCGCCACCGGCGCCCGGCCCTGACAGAAAGAAGATGGGGGTCCGGGGGAATTCCTTCCCCCGGGCTTTTTTTATGTCGCGTGCCGCTTCGGCCGCGCCTTGCGCTTCAGCTCCAGCAGGTCGGCGCGTTCGCGTTCGGCGGTGCGGAAGATGGCGTCCTTGCCCCAGCGATACTGCACCGGCACGGCCACCGATTTCTCCTGGTAATCCGCCGCCGCGCGCAGGGTGAAGGCGGGATCGGCCAGATGCGGCCGGCCGAGGGCCACGAGATCGGCGCGGCCGGCGGCCAGGATGGTGTTCACCTGGTCGATGCTGGTGATGGAGCCCACGCACATGGTGGCGATGCCGGCCTCGTTGCGGATCATGTCGGACCAGGGCAGCTGGAACATGCGTCCGTAATGCGGGGCGGCGTCGGCGACGGTCTGGCCGGTGGAGACGTCGACCAGATCGGCGCCGGCTTCGGCGAAGGCGCGGGCGATGGCCAGGGTGTCCGCGTCCGAGATGCCGCCGGCGGCCCAGTCGGTGGCGGAGAGGCGCACGCTCATCGGCTTGTCCTGCGGCCAAGCGGCGCGCAGGGCGTGGAAGACCTCCAGCGGATAGCGCAGGCGGTTCCCGACGCTGCCGCCATAGTCATCGGTGCGGGTGTTGGTCAGGGGCGAGAGGAAGCTGGCCAGCAGGTAGCCATGGGCGCAGTGCAGCTCCAGCATGTCGAAGCCGGCGCGGTCGCCGCGCCGGGCGGCCTGCACGAACTGGTCGCGCACCCGGTCCATGTCGGCGCGGTCCATCGCCTTGGGCACCTGGCTGTCCGGGTAGTAGGGGATGGGGCTGGCGGAGAGGATCGGCCAGGCGCCCTGCTCCAGCGGCCGGTCCATGCCGTCCCACATCAGCTTGGTCGCGCCCTTGCGCCCGGCATGGCCGAGCTGGAGGGCGATGCGCGCCTGGCCATGGGCGTGGACGAAGCGGGTGATGCGGGCCCAGGCGGCTTCCTGCGCGTCGTTCCAGAGGCCGGCGCAGCCCGGGGTGATGCGGGCCTCCGGCGCGGGGCAGGTCATCTCGGTGAAGATCAGGCCGGCGCCGCCGGTGGCGCGGCTGCCGTAATGCACCAGGTGCCAGTCGCCGGGCAGGCCGTCCTCGGCGCTGTACTGGCACATGGGCGAGACGACGAGGCGGTTGGCGAGTTGCATGCCGCGCAGGCGGAAGGGCTGGAAGGCGGGGGCGGCGTTGTCGCGCGCCGGCAGCCCGGCCTCCCGCGCCTGCCGGGCGAACATGGCCTGCGTCCCGGCCACGAAATCCGGGGCGCGGAGCGCCAGATTCTCCCAGGTGATGGCCTTGCTGCGGGTCATGACGCCGAAGGCAAATTGCGCCGGCGGCATGTGCCAGAAGCGCTTCACATGCTCGAACCAGACCAGCGAGACATCGGCGGCGTGCTGGGTCTTCTCGACCTCGGTGCGGCGGGCGGTCTCGTAGCGGGCGAGGCAGGTGGCGACGTCGCCGCCCGCCATGAAGGCGGCGTGCAGGCCGATCGCATCCTCCATGGCGAGCTTGGTGCCGGAGCCGATGGAGAAATGCGCGCTGGCCTTGGCATCGCCCAGCAGCACCATGTTGTCCTTCACCCAGCGGGCGCAGCGCAGGGCGGGAAAGCGGCGCCACAGGCTGCGGTTGGTCAGCAGGCGGTGGCCCTGCAATTCCTCCTCGAAGACCTTTTCGAGATAGGCGGCGCTCTGCGCCTCGTCCATGTCCCCCAGGCCGGCGCGGGCGAAGGTCTCCGGGTCGGTCTCCAGCACCCAGGTGCTGGCATTCGCCTCATACTGGTAGCAATGGGCGATGAAGATGCCGGCCTCGGTCTCCTTGAAGAAGAAGGTGAAGGCGTCGAAGGGCCGGGTCGAGCCCATCCAGGCGAAGCGGTTGGGGCGGAGGTCGATGCTGGGCTGGAAATGCCCGGCGAAACGCTCGCGCACCGGGCTGTTGATGCCATCCGCCACCACGATCAGGTCGGCATCCGGAAAATCCTCCGGCTGCGCCGCGCGGCCGAAGACCAGCTCGACGCCGACCTCCCGCGCGCGCTGCTGCAACAGCAGCAGCAGGGTGCGGCGCGAGCAGCCACAGAAGCCGTTGCCGCCGATGCGGTGGGTCGCCCCCTTCGCCTGGATCTCGATATCGTCCCAATAGGCGAAGGCCTGGGTGATGGCGCGGTAGGAGGGTTCGTCGGCGGCGGCGAAGGTGTCGAGCGTCTGGTCGCTGAACACCACGCCGAAGCCGAAGGTGTCGTCGGCCTGGTTGCGCTCGACCACGGTGACCTGCGCCTCCGGCCGGTCGCGCTTCATGAGGATGGCGAAATACAGCCCGGCGGGCCCGCCGCCGATCACCGCGATGCGCATGCGCGCTGTCTCCCTGCTCGCCGGAAAGTTTAAGCTTCAACAATTCCGCGCCGCAACCGCAAAGCGCCCTTGCAGGACGGCAAGAGATCGCTTTAGGCTTCAAGCAATCGAGGGGGAGAGGCCATGCCGGGCAGCCGGGCCTTGGTGACGGGCGGGGGCAGCGGCATCGGCGCCGCCATCGCCGCCGCGCTGACCGCCGCCGGGCATGAGGTCACCATCCTCGGCCGCCGGGCGGAGCGGCTGGAGGCGGTGCGCCGCGCCGGCCATGCCGCCCACGCCCTGGTCGCCGACATCACCGAGGATGCCTGGCTGCAGGTGGCGCTGGAGGGCCAGGCCCCCTTCCCCATCCTGGTCAACGCCGCCGGCGCGGCCGAGAGCGCGCCCTTCCTGAAGAGCGACGCGGCGCTGTGGGAGCGCATGCTGCGGGTCAACCTGCTGGGCGCCGCCGCGGTCAGCCGCGCCGTGCTGCCGGGCATGCTGGCGGCGGGGCATGGGCGCATCATCCACATCGCCTCCACCGCCGCGCTGAAGGGTTATCCGTATGTCACCGCCTATACGGCGGCGAAGCACGGGCTGCTCGGCCTGGTGCGCGCCTTGGCGCTGGAGGTGGCGGGCAAGGGGGTGACGGTGAACGCCGTCTGCCCCGGCTTCACCGAGACCGAGATCGTCGCCGAGAGCGTTGCCCGCATCATGGCGCGCACCGGGCGGGACGAGGGCTCGGCGCGCGCCGAGCTGACGCGCCACAACCCGCAAGGCCGGCTGGTGCAGCCCGATGAGGTGGCGGAGGCGGTGCTCTACCTGATCGGCGCCGCGGCGGTGAACGGCCAGGCGCTGGCGGTGGATGGGGGCGAGACATGAGCCCGGTGGATGCCGAGACGGCGCTGGCCGACCAGCCCGCCGGGCACAAGGACGAGCTGCGCCTGTGGCTGCGGCTGCTGACCTGCACCACGCTGATGGAAAGCGAGATCCGCCGCCGGCTGCGGCAGGATTTCTCGACCACCCTGCCCCGCTTCGACCTGCTGGCGGCGCTCGAACGCGCACCGGAAGGGCTGACGCTGGGCGAGGTGTCGCGCCGCATGATGGTGTCGAACGGCAATGTCACCGGCCTCGCCGCAAGGCTGGAGGAAGAGGGGCTGATCGCCCGCCGCACCGAGGCGCATGACCGCCGCGTGGTGACGCTGCGGCTGACGCCGCGCGGGCGGCGCGAATTCGCCCGGCAATCGGCGGCGCATGAGCAATGGATCGCGACGCTGCTGGGCGGGCTGGACGACAGCGAGCGCGGCACGCTGATGGCGCTGCTGGGCCGCGCCAAGGCCTCGGTGCGCGCGGCGCTGCGGGAGGATGGTGAGACATGAGCATCGCGGCGCATCCGGCACGGCATGTGCGGCTCGAGGTCGAGGAGGGCGTGGCGCGGATCACGCTGGACCGGCCCGAGCGCAAGAACCCGCTGACCTTCGAGAGCTATGAGGAGCTGACCGACATCTTCCGCATGGGCGAGCGGGACGAGGCGGTGCGCGCCTTCGTCATCACCGGCGCCGGCGGCAATTTCTGCTCGGGCGGCGATGTGCATGACATCATCGGCGAGCTGCTGAAGCGCGACACGCGCGGGCTGATGCGCTTCACCGCCATGACCGGCGGGCTGGTCAAGGCGATGCGCGCCTGCCCGCAGCCGGTGATCGCCGCGGTGGACGGCATCGCCGCCGGGGCGGGCGCCATCATCGCCATGGCCTCCGACCTGCGGTTGGCGACGCCGGAGGCCAAGGTGGCCTTCCTGTTCAACCGCGTCGGGCTCGCCGGCTGCGACATGGGCGCCTGCGCCATCCTGCCGCGCATCATCGGCCAGGGGCGTGCGAGCGAGCTGCTCTATACCGGCCGCTCGCTGCGCGCCGAGGAAGGGCTGCATTGGGGGTTCTTCAACCGCGTGGTGGCGGCCGACGCGCTGCTGCCTGAGGCGGTGGCCCTGGCGCGCGACATCGCCACCGGCCCCGCCTTCGCCCACAGCATGACCAAGCGCATGCTGGCGATGGAATGGGCCATGTCGATCGAGCAGGCGGTGGAGGCCGAGGCGGTGGCCCAGGCGCTGTGCATGACCACAAACGATTTCGGCCGCGCCTATGAGGCTTTCGCCGCCAAGCGCCGCCCCGAATTCCAGGGCGACTGACACGCCATGGCCGATTCCGCCTTCCTCGACTGGCCCTTCTTCGAACCGCGCCACGCCGATTGGGCGCGTGAGGTGGAAGCCTGGGCCGCACGGCATGCCGAGGCGCTGATCGACCACCATGACGCCGATGCCAGCACGCTCCGCCTGACCCGCGCCATGGGCGAGGCCGGGCTGTTGCGCGCGGCGGTGCCGGAGGATGGGCGGCTGGATGTGCGCAGCCTCTGCATCGCCCGCGACATCCTGGCGCGGCATGCGGGGCTGGCGGATTTCGCCTTCGCCATGGCGGGGCTCGGCACCGGCAGCATCACCCTGTTCGGCGATGCTGCGCTGAAGGCGCGCTATCTGCCCGCAGTGCGGCGCGGCGCATCGCTGGCGGCCTTCGCGCTGTCCGAGCCCGAGGCCGGGTCGGATGTCGCCGCGCTGGCCACCACCGCGACGCGCGACGGCAACGGCCATTGGCGGATCTCCGGCACAAAAACCTGGATCAGCAATGGCGGCATCGCCGGGCATTACGTCGTCTTCGCCCGCAGCGGCGAGGCGCCGGGGGCGCGCGGCCTCTCCGCCTTCGTGGTGCCGGCCGATGCCCCCGGCCTCTCGGTCGAGGCGCGCATCGAGGTGACGGCGCCGCACCCGCTGGCCACCCTGCGCTTCGACGACGTGCGCGTGCCCGACAGCCACCGCCTCGGCGCGCCGGGGGATGGGTTCAAGGTGGCGATGGCCACCCTCGACGTGTTCCGCGCCACGGTCGGCGCGGCGGCGCTGGGCTTCGCGCGGCGTGCCCTCGACCTCACCGTGGAGCGGGCGGAAAACCGGCACCTGTTCGGCGGGCCGCTCTTCGAGCAGCAACAGAGCCAGGTCGCCATCGCCGACAGCGCGACGGAGGTGGAGGCGGCGGCGCTGCTGGTCTACCGCGCCGCCTGGCTGAAGGATTCGGGGCGCCCGCGCATCTCGCGCGAGGCCTCGATGGCCAAGCTCTACGCCACCGAGGCCGCGCAGCGCGCGGCGGACCGCGCCGTGCAGATCCATGGCGGGCTCGGCGTCACCCGCGGCCACAAGGCCGAGGAGCTCTACCGGGAAGTGCGCGCGCTCCGCGTCTATGAAGGCGCCAGCGAGGTGCAGCGCATCGTGATCGCCCGGGCCGAACGGGCCCTGGCGGGGGAAGGCAGTCGCACGCCCCAAGCCTGAACACAGGAGGGCGAAGGATGGACGGGATGACGAAGGAGCACGCCGCGCCGGCGGGCGCGGAGCGCAGCGCGCATGTGGACCGCTTCGTCCACGACAACCTGCCGCCGCGCGAGATGTGGCCGGTGATGCGGCACGATCTGCCGGCGCTGCGCTACCCGCCACGGCTGAACTGCGCGACCGAGTTCATCGAGCGCAATATCGCGGCCGGGCGCGGCGACCACCCGGCGCTGATCGCGCCCACCGAGACGCTGACCTACCGCCAGCTGGCCGAGCGGGTGAACCGCATCGCCCATGTGCTGGTGCGGGATCTCGGCCTGGTGCCGGGCAACCGGGTGATGCTGCGCAGCGCCAACAACCCCTGGATGGTGGCGGCCTATTTCGCCGTGCTGAAGGCGGGCGGCGTGGTCGTCGCCACCATGCCGCTGCTGCGTTCCAAGGAGCTGGGCTTCATGCTGCGCAAGGCGCGCATCAGCCACGCCCTCTGCGACGCGCGCCTCGCCGCCGAGATGCAGAAGGCCGCCGCGGATGCTCCCGACCTTCAGCATGTGCGCTACTGGGGGAATGGCGAGCTCGAGGCGCTGTGCGACGCCGCCCCGCCCGATTTCGCGGCCTGCGACACGGCGGCCGAGGATATCTGCCTGATCGGCTTCACCTCCGGCACCACGGGCGAGCCCAAGGGCACGCTGCACGCGCATCGCGACATGCTGGCGATCTGCGACACCTATTCGGCCGAGGTTCTGAAGCCCACACCGGAGGACCGCTTCATCGGCTCCGCGCCACTGGCCTTCACCTTCGGGCTGGGCGGGCTGGTGCTGTTCCCCTTCCGCATCGGCGCCACCGGCATCCTGCTGGAGAAGGCCGGGCCGGATGAATTGCTGCCCGCCATCCAGCTTCACCGCGCCAGCATCTGCTTCACCGCCCCCACCGCCTATCGCGCCATGGCGGCGCGCGCGGCGGAGTTCGACCTCTCCAGCCTGCGCCGCTGCGTCTCGGCCGGGGAGAATTTGCCACGGCCGGTCTATGAGCAATGGCTCGCCGCCACGGGCCTGAAGCTGATGGACGGCATCGGCGGCACCGAGCTGCTGCACATCTTCATCAGCGCACCCCTGGAAAAAATCCGGCCGGGGGCGACGGGGCTCGTTGTGCCCGGCTTCGAAGCCTGCATCCTCGACGACACTGGCAAAGAAGTGCCGCGTGGCACGCCGGGGCATCTGGCGGTGCGCGGCCCGACCGGCTGCCGGTATCTGGCCGATCCGCGCCAGGCGCGGCAGGTGCGCTGGGGCTGGAACATCACCGGCGACACCTTCATCCAGGACGAGGATGGCTATTTCTGGTACCAGGCGCGCAGCGACGACATGATCGTCGCCGCCGGCTACAACATCGCGGGTCCGGAGGTGGAGGCGGCGCTGCTCGCCCACCCCAAGGTGCGCGAATGCGGCGTGGTCGGCGCCCCGGATGCCGAGCGTGGCATGGTGGTGAAAGCCTATGTGGTGCTGGAACCTGGGCATTTCCCGGGCCCGGCCTTGGTGAAGGAATTGCAGGACTTCGTGAAGGCCGAGATCGCCCCCTACAAATATCCCCGCGCCATCGAGTTCGTCGACGCCCTGCCGCGAACGGAATCGGGCAAGGTGCAGCGCTTCGCCCTGCGCCGCATGGCGGCCGGTGAGGCCCCGCCGCCGCGATGAGCCGCCCCACCCCCCTGCCCGCCTCGGCGCTGCCCGAGGGCGCCTTCCGCGCAACGGCCCGCATCCGCTTCCATGAATGCGACCCGGCGGGCATCGTCTTCTTCGCCAACTGGTTCGCCCTGGCCAATGTGGCGGTGGAGGAATGGTTCGGCGCCGCGCTGGGCATCGACTTCCACGCCCTGCACGCCGAGCGCCGCACCGGCACCGGCTTCGCCCATGCCGAGGCCGACTATTTCGCCCCCGGCGTGATGGGGGAGCACATCGTCCTCACCCCGCTGGTGGAGCGGATCGGCGGGGCCTCCTATGGCTTGCGGGTGCATATCCACCGGGGCGAGGCGGAGCTGGTGCGGCTGCGCCTGGTCACCGCCACCACCAACCTCGACACGCGCAAGGCGGTGCCGATCCCGCAGGATCTGCGCGCCGCCCTCGCATCCTACCAGGCGCGCTGCGCGCCGCCGGAGACGCTTCCATGAGCCTGACCCCGCTGCAGCCCGAAGGCTGGCCCACCCCGCGCGGCTATTCCAACGGCATGATGGGCGAGGGTCGTATCCTCTGCGTCGGCGGCCAGGTGGGCTGGGACAGCGAGGGCCGCTTTCCGGAGGGCTTCGTGGCCCAGACCCGCCAGGCGCTGGAGAACATCGTGGCCGTGCTGCGCGCCGGCGGCGCCGGGCCCGAGCATGTGGCGCGGCTGACCTGGTATGTGCTGGACATCGCCGAATACCGCGCCTGCCTGAAGGAGCTGGGCGCGGTGTATCGCGAGGTGATGGGCAAGAACTTCCCGGCCATGGCGCTGGTGCAGGTGGCCGGGTTGGTGGAGCCGGAGGCCAGGCTGGAAATCGAGGCAACAGCAATTGTCTAAAATCTTCTTTTTCTGAAGAAAAAGAAGCAAAAAGACTTTCTTTCAGTTTGGCGTCCCGCCTACGGCCATACATGCGACGCCAACTGAAAAAGTTTTTTGGTTCTTTTTTTCAAAAAAGAACCCTTAGCTGACTCTCTTCAAGGCTTCTTCCACCGCCCGCTCCACCCGCAGCGCCGCATCCAGCGCGGCGCGCCCGGCGGCGCCATCCACCACGGCGGGCACCCCGTCCAGGCAGGCGGCGACATAGGCGGCCTGCTCGGCCTCCAGATTGTCGTGGTCCTGCCAGGACAGCGTCTCGATGCCATGGCCCGGCACCTGCTCCAGCGGGGCACCCTGGCCCTTGCGCACCAGCTTCAGCTCGCGCGCCAGGAAATCCAGGCTGGCATAGCCCTCCGACCCGAAGACGCGCAGCCGGCGCTCCATCTTCAGGCTGGCGCGGCTGGCGGTGATGGTCGCCTGCGCGCCATTGGCGAAGCGCAGCCGGGCATTGGCGATGTCGATCTTCTCCGACACCACGGCGCTGCCCACCGCCTCCACCGCCACCAGCTCCGACGCCGCCAGCGACAGCACCAGGTCCAGATCGTGGATCATCAGGTCCAGGATCACGGTCACGTCCAGGCTGCGCGGCCGGAACGGGGCGATGCGCACCGCCTCCATATAGAGCGGCCGGCCGACGCCCGCGCTGCCCCGCAGCGTCGCCATGCCGGCGCCGAAGCGCTCCACATGCCCGACCTGCAGCACCTTGCCGGCGGCGGCGGCCTGGGCCACCAGCGCATCGGCCTGGGCCAGGTCGGCCGCGATCGGCTTTTCCACGAAGACATGGCAGCCGGCGGCCAGGGCCTGGCTGGCCAGGGCGTGGTGGTGCGCGGTGGGGGCGGCGATGATCACGGCATCGGCGGCCGCCATCAGCGCGGCGGTGTCGTCCCAGGCGCGGCAGCCGGCCTCGGCCGCCACCTGGGCGGCGCGTTCGGCGCTGGCATCGGCCAGGCCCAGGAATTCGACGCGGGGGGCGCGGGCCGCCTTCAGCGCATGGAACCGCCCGAAATGCCCCGCCCCCACAATGCCCAGCTTCAGCCGCATCGCCGCTCCTGCCTTCTCTGCCTGCCGCCGCGCATGTAGCAGAGAGTTGCCGGGCGCGCATGTGCGCGCTTGGTGGGTTGCATCCACGGCGGCGACCCAGCATTTTCCGGCGCTCTACGATCGGGGGGCCTTCTCGGCCATGCTGTATTTCGCGCGGTGGAAGGTCGCCGCCATTCTCGGCGTCGTCCTGCTTGGCGTGCTGCTCTCGCTGCCCAACCTGGTGCCGCGCTCGGCCATGCCGTCCTGGCTGCCGGCCCGGACCATCTCGCTCGGGCTGGATCTGCGCGGCGGGTCCTACCTGCTGCTCGAGGTCGATCTGAACGCGGTGGTGCGGGAGCGGCTGGAAAGCCTGGCCGATGGCGCCCGCACCCGGCTGCGCCAGGCCAATGTGGGCTATCTGAACCTGCAGGCCGACGCCGCGAATGAGCGGCTGAGCCTGCGCCTGCGCGATCCCGGCCAGACCCAGGCGGCGCTCGCCGCGCTGCGCGAACTGGCCAGCCCCGTGCCGGTCGGCGGCGGCGCCACCGCCCCGGATGTCGAGTTCGCCAGCCAGCCGGACGGCACCATCACCGCCCGGCTGAGCGAGCCGGCGCTGCGCGCGCGCGCCAGCGGCGCGGTCGAGCAGTCGATCGAGATCGTCCGCCGCCGCATCGACGAGACCGGCGTGGCCGAGGCGCTGATCGCCCGCCAGGGCTCCAGCCGCATCCTGGTGCAGCTGCCCGGCGTCGAGGATCCCAACCGGATCAAGGAGCTGCTGGGCCGCACCGCCCGCATGACCTTCCGCCTGGTGGACGAGACCGCCAACCCGGCCGCCGCGCTGCCGCCGCCGGGCGTCGAGTTCCTGGAGGGCGAGCAGGGCGGCACCCGCTTCGCCGTGCGCCGCCGCATCGAGGTGGACGGCGCCAACCTCTCCGACGCCCGCGCGGCGCAGGATGGGCGCAGCGGCGAATGGGTGGTCAGCTTCTCCTTCGATTCGGTGGGCACCCGCCGCTTCGCCGAGATCACCCGGCAGAACGTCAACCGCCCCTTCGCCATCGTGCTGGACAACAAGGTGATCACCGCCCCGGTGATCCGCGAGCCGATCACCGGCGGGCGCGGCCAGATCAGCGGCAATTTCACCGCGCAATCGGCCAATGACCTGGCGGTGCTGCTGCGCGCCGGCGCCCTCCCGGCGCCGCTGACCGTGGTCGAGGAACGCACCGTCGGCCCCGAGCTGGGGGCGGACGCGATCCGCGCCGGCCTGGCCAGCCTGGCGGTCGGCGCCGCCTTCGTCGTCGCCTATATGGGCTTCGCCTACGGGCTGTTCGGCTGGTTCGCCAACCTGGCGCTGCTGGTCAACCTGACCCTGCTGATGGGCGCGCTCTCGGTGCTCGGCGCCACGCTGACGCTGCCCGGCATCGCCGGCATCGTGCTCACCCTGGGCACCGCGGTGGACGCCAACATCCTGATCAACGAGCGCATCCGCGAGGAGGTCCGGGCCGGCCGCTCGCCCATCCAGGCGCTGGAGGCCGGCTTCACCAAGGCGTCCGGCACCATCCTGGACAGCAATCTGACCAACCTCATCGCCATGGCCTGCCTCTACGGCTTCGGCTCCGGCCCGGTGCGCGGCTTCGCCGTCACCGTCGCCATCGGCACCATCGCCTCCATGTGGTCGGCCACCATCCTGGTGCGGCTGATGATGGCCGGCTGGTATCGTTCCCGCCGCCCCAAGGCCCTGCCGGTCTGAGGAGACGACGCATCATGTTCCTCTCCCGCCCGCTGTTCCGGCTCGTCCCGGACAACACCGCCATCCCCTTCATGAAGGGGCGGGTGCTGGGCCTGATCTTCTCCGCCCTGCTGTCGCTGCTCTCCATCGGCCTGGCCTTCTATCCGGGGCTGGAGAAGGGCATCGACTTCCGCGGCGGCATCATCATGGAGATCCGCACCCCAGGCCCGGCCAACCTCGCCGCCATCCGCAGCGCCGCCAGCGGCCTCAACCTCGGCGATGTCGGGGTGCAGGAGTTCGGCGACGCCTCCACCGTGCTGCTGCGCCTGCCGGTGCAGGGCGACGAGGCAGCGACCCAGACCGCCGTCAACCGCATCCGCGGCGTGCTGGAGGAGGCCGCCCCCGGCGCCCGCCTGCTGCGCACCGAGGCGGTGGGCAACCGCGTCTCGGCCGAGCTGTTCCAGGGCTCGCTGATCGCCCTCGGCCTCTCGATGCTGGCGATGATGGCTTACATCTGGTTCCGCTTCGAATGGCAGTTCGCCGTCGGCGCCATCGCCACCCTGCTGCTGGAGACCACCAAGCTGGTGGGCTTCCTGGCGGTGACGCGGATCGAGTTCAGCCTGACCACGGTGGCGGCGGTGCTGACCATCATCGGCTTCTCGATCAACGACAAGGTCGTGGTGTATGACCGGATGCGCGAGAACCTGCGCAAATACAAGACGATGCCGCTGCGCCAGCTGATCGACAAATCGATCAACGAGACGCTGAACCGCACCGTCGGCACCTCGCTGACCCTGCTGCTCTCCTCCCTGCCGCTGGCGCTGTTCGGCGGCGACGCCCTCTCCGGCTTCGCCTGGACGATGCTGTTCGGTATCGTCGCCTCCACCTCCTCCTCGATCTTCATCGCGGCGCCGATCCTGCTCTTCCTGGGCGAGAACCGGCTGCGCCGCAACACCGAGGCGCTGGCGAGCAACCCCTCCAAGGGGCTCTGAACCTGGGGGAGGCTCCGCCTCCCCCAGACCAAACTCTATCCTGGGGGCGGCTCCGCCTCCCCCAGACCAAACTCTATCCTGGGGGCGGCTCCGCCTCCCCCAGACCCCCTCGGCCGGGGGGACAGGGTCCCCCCGGACCCCGCCCTCAGTAGGCTTCCCGATACAAAGCCACGATCTCCGCCGCATCCGGCACGCGCGGATTGTTCGCCGGGCTGCCCGACGCCAGGGCCTGCTCGGCCATCACCGGCAGGGCCGCCTCCCAGGCCGCCGGGTCGATGCCGAATTGCCGCGGCGTCGGCACCCCCAGCTCCCGGTTCAGCGCCTCCAGCTCGGCCAGCAGCGCCGCCGCCGCCTCCCCGTCCGGGCTGCCGGCGGGGGACAGGCTCATCAGCCGCGCCGCCTCGGCATAGCGCGCCTCCCCCGCCTTCAAGCCGAAGCGCGTCACCGCCGGCAGCAGCATGGCGTTGGACAGGCCGTGCGGCACATGGAAATGCGCCCCCACCGGCCGGCTCATGCCATGCACCAGCGCCACCGAGCTGTTGGAAAAGGCCAGCCCCGCCAGCGTCGCGCCCTCCATCATCGCGGCGCGCGCGGCGCGGTTCTGCGGCTCGGCATAGGCGGTGCGCAGATGCGCGCCGATCAGCCGCATCGCCGCGCGGGCATAGAGGTCGGCGACGCCATTCGCCCGGCGGGAGACGAAGGCCTCCAGCGCGTGCGTCAGGCTGTCGATGCCGGTATCGGCGGTGATGCGCGGCGGAACGGACAGCGTCAGCTCGTAATCGACGATCGCCGCCAGCGGCAGGGCGCCGAGGCCCGCGATCAGCATCTTCTCGTCCCGCGCCGTGTCGGTGATGACGGTGAAGCGCGTCGCCTCGCTGCCGGTGCCGGCGGTGGTCGGGATGCAGATCAGCGGCAGCGCGGCGCGGTCGGCACTGGCCGGCACCTTGAACTCGCGCATCGTCTGGCCGGGCGCGGCGGCGGCCAGGATGCCCATGGCCTTGGCCGTGTCCATCGGGCTGCCGCCACCGAAGCCGATCAGGCAGTCGAAGCCGCCGCGCTTCAGCACCGCCACACCGGCCTCGACCACCGTGTCGGTCGGGTCGGCCACCGTGTCGGAAAACACCTGCGCGCGCAGCCCGGCGCCGGCCAGCGGCGCCAGCACCCGGTCGATCATGCCGGAGGAGACGATCCAGGGATCGGTCACCACCAGCGGTCGGGAGAGGCCGAGTTCCTTCATCAGCGCCGGCAGGCCAGCCAGCGCGCCGCCCCCCATCACCAGGCGGCGCGGGGCATAGCAGGACAGGGTCACGCGGTTTTCCTCCCTCGATGGTTCCCCGCGCGGCGCCTGGCACGCTGCGCCCCGGCGGGCGGGGCCTTTTTTAACCCATCCAGGAGAGCTTGCATGCCCTCAACGGAGGTCTGGAGCATGGGGTGGAGCATACGCGCGCGCCTGATGGCGATGTTCGGGGCGCTCGTCATCGTGGCGGCGCTGGGCAATGCCCTGATCTGGCGGGACCTCGGCAATATCCGTGAGAGCCGGGACTGGAGCCGGCACACCCAGGATGTGCTGACGCGCTTCGACCAACTGCTCTCGGGCGTGCTGAACCAGGAGACCGCCCTGCGCGGCGCGGCCCTGGGCGGCGCGGCCTATCTGGAGCCGCTGGCGGGCGGCGAGCGCGCCACCGCCGAGAATCTGCGCGACCTGCAGCGGCTGACGGCGGACAACCCCGCCCAGCAGGCACGGCTGCGCGAATTGTCGCAGCTGGTGGAGCAGTGGCAGGGCCGCTTCGCCAGCCCTGCCGCCCAGGCCGTGCGCGCCGGCCAGGCCGAGGCGGCGCGCGCCGCCGCGCTGCACCCCGACGCCCGGCCGATGATGGACCGCATCCGCGCCATCATGGAGGAGGCCAAGGCGCAGGAGCGCCAGCTGGCGCGGGAGCGCGACGCCGCCGTGGACGATGCCTTCGCCCGCAGCGCCAGCCTGCTGCTCGGCAGCCTGACGCTGATGCTGGTGCTGGCGGTCGCGCTCGGGGTGCTGATGCAGAAGACCGTCTCCGCCCCGCTGGCGGGCATGGTCGCCTCGCTGCGCCGGCTCTCGGCGCGGGATTACGGCTTCGCCCTGCCGCAGGGGCAACAGCCGGCGGAAATCGCCCAGATGGCCGAGGCGCTGGCGCAATGCCGCGACGGGCTGCAGCGGGCTGACGCGCTGCAGGCGCAGCAGGAGGCGGAGAACCAGCGCCGCCTCGCCCGCGGCGAGGCGATCGAGGCGCTGCTGCGCCGCTTCGACAGCGAGGCCAGCCGCAACCTGGATGATGTCGGCCGCGCGGTGCAGCTGGTGCAGGGCTCGGCGCAGGACATCAACCAGGCGGCGGAACAAAGCAGCCGGCTGGTGCGCAACGTGATGGGCGCGGCCGATGACGCCAGCGCCAATGTGCAGACCGTGGCGGCCTCGGCCGAGGAGCTCGCCGCCTCCATCGCCGAGGTGGCGCGGCAGGTGAGCGAGAGCGCCGCCGTGGCCCGCCGCGCCGGGGAGGATGCCCGCGCCACCGATGGCGCCGTGCAATCCCTCTCCGAGGCGGCGCGCAGCATCGGCGATGTGGTGGACCTCATCACCGACATCGCCGGGCGTACCAACCTGCTGGCGCTCAACGCCACGATCGAGGCGGCGCGCGCCGGCGATGCCGGCAAGGGCTTCGCCGTGGTGGCGAGCGAGGTGAAGAACCTCGCCAACCAGACGGCCCGCGCCACCGAGCAGATCAGCCAGCAGATCAACAGCATGCAGGGCGAGACGGGGCGCGCGGTGCAGGCCATCGGCAGCATCGCCCGCACCATCACCGAGATGGAGCGCATCACCACCCAGGTGGCCGCCGCCGCCGAGGAGCAGGCGACGGCGACGCAGGAGATCGGCCGTGCCGTCGCCGAAGCCGCGCGCGGCACGCAGGAGGTGACGCGCAACACCGGCGCGGTGGGCGAGGCGGCGCAGCGCACCGGGCAGGTGGCGGAACAGCTGCGCGGCGCCGCCTCCGGCATGGCCGAGCAGGCCAGCGCCCTGCGCCGGCGGATCGAGGCGCTGCTCACCGGCATCCGCGCCGCCTGACCGCCGGCGGGCCGCGCCCTCCCCCCTGGCCCTCCCCCCCTGGCGCATCGCCGCCGGGTCGGGGAGGATGCGCCGCCATGCTCCTGCCGCTGCAAGCCGCGCCGCTCCTCCTCCTGCTGTCCCTGCTGCTGAGCGGCCGGGCCGGGCCGGTGCTGGCCTGCCTGGCGGCGCTGGCCGCGAGCCTGCCCGCCATCCTGCTGACCCTGCCGCCGGCGCTGCCGCCCCTGCCCTTCCTGGCGGCGGAGAGCCTGCGCGGCGCCTATCTGGCGTTGCAGCCGGTCGGCGTGCTGGCGGGCGGGCTGCTGTTCCATGCCGCCGTTTCCCGCCTGGCGCCGCCGGATCAGGCGAGCCTGCCGGCCACGCCGCGCCGCGTCTTCGCCGCCACCCTGCTGGCCGGCGCCTTTGTCGAGAGCGTCACCGGCTTCGCCGTCGGCGCCGTCTTCGCCCTGGCCCAGCTGCGCCGCATGGGGCTGCTGGGCGCGCCGGCCGCGGCGCTGTCGCTGCTGGCGCTGGTGCTGGTGCCCTGGGGCGGGCTCGGCCCCGGCACGGCGCTGGGGGCGGCGCTGATCGGCGTGCCGCCGCAGGCGGTGGCGCTGGCCACCGCCTGGCCGCACGCCGCCTGGCTGCTCTGCCTGGCGCCGGTGTTCTGGCGGCTCTGCGCCGCCGCCGGCGTTGCGGTGCCGGCGGCCGAGAAGCTGGCGCAGCTCGGCCTCCTGGCGCTGATGGCGGCGCTGTTGCTGGCGGCCAATCTGTGGTTGCCCTTCGAGGCGGCGGGCATCCTGGCCGCCGGGCTGCCGCTGCTGGGCGTGCTGTGGCGGCTGGACCCGCCGCGTGGCGCCGAGGGCTGGCGGCGGGCGCTGCTGGCGCTGGCTCCCTGGGCCGGGCTGG
>NZ_GG770777.1:874723-883238 GCF_000164635.1 Pseudoroseomonas cervicalis ATCC 49957
CGCGGGCGCGGCGGCCGGCCTTGGCGATGCTGCTCTATGTCCTGCTGGGCCGCTGGCTGGCGGGATCGGGCATCGCCGCCGGGCTGGCGGGCGAGGCCGGGGCGGCGCTCGGCCCGCTGGCGCCCTATGCCCTGCCGGTGCTCGGGCTGGTGTCGGGCATGGTGACCGGCAGCAATGTCGGCTCGAATGCCGCGCTGATGCCGGTGCAGGCGGCGCTGGGCCAGGCCGCCGGCCTGCCGGCGGCGGTGGCAGGCGGGCTGCACAATTTCGCCGGCGCGGCTGCCGCCGGCATGAGCTTCGCCGTCACCGCCATGATCGCCGGGCTGGCGGGCACCAGCCCTGCCCGCATCTGGCGCCTGCTCTGGCCGTCGCTGCTGGCGATCCCGCTGGTCGGCTGGCTGTGGCTGAGTTTCGCGCTGCCTGCCTGAGGGGCGCCCCGCCAACGGACAAAGTCTTTTTGCTTCTTTTTCTTCAGAAAAAGAAGATTCCTCTTTTCCTGGCTTGATCCCTGCCCTGGCCAGCCCCGCCCCCGCGTCCTAGACCTTGGCCCAGCAGATCCGCGGAGGAACCCATGCAGAATCACGGCCATTGGATCGGCGGGCGCAGTGTCGCCGCCGAGCGGCACATCCCGGTCCTGAACCCGTCGGACGGGCATCCTTTCGCGCAGATCGCGCGCGGTGGCGCGGCCGAGATCGACGCGGCCGTGCGCGCCGCGCAGGCCGCGCTGGAGGGCCCCTGGGGCCGTCTGTCGGCCACTGAGCGCGGCCGGCTGCTGATGAAGCTGGCCACGCTGATCCTGCGCGATGCCGAGGCGCTGGCGCAGGCGGAGAGCCGCGATGTCGGCAAGCCGATCCGCCAGGCGCGCGCGGATGCCACCGCCTGCGCCCGCTATTTCGAGTTCTATGGCGCCAGCGCCGACAAGATGCATGGCGACACCATCCCCTATGCCGATGGCATGACGGTGCTGACGGTGTGGGAGCCGCATGGCGTCACCGGCCATATCGTGCCCTGGAACTACCCGATGCAGATCGTCGGCCGTTCGGTCGGCGCGGCGCTCGCCATGGGCAATGCCTGCGTGCTGAAGCCGGCGGAGGATGCCTCGCTGTCCTCGCTGATGCTGGCCGAGCTGGCGGCGGAGGCCGGCTTCCCCGAGGGGGTGTGGAACGTCGTCACCGGCCTCGGCGAGGAGGCCGGTGCGGCGCTGACGTCGCATCCCGGCATTTCCCACGTCTCCTTCACCGGCAGCCCGGAGGTCGGCACGCTGGTGCAGATGGCGGCGGCGAAGAACACCATCCCGGTGACGCTGGAGCTGGGCGGCAAGAGCCCGCAGCTGGTGTTCCAGGATGCCGATCTCGATACCGCGGCGGCGACGGTGATGAACGGCATCATCCAGAATGCCGGCCAGACCTGCTCGGCCGGCAGCCGGGTGCTGGTGCAGGCGCCCATCTTCGACCGCTTCGTCGAGGATCTCGCCGCCCGCTTCGGCAAGCTGGAGGCCGGCCCGGCGGAGCTGGACCTCGATCTCGGCCCGCTGGTGAATGCGGACCAGCAGAAGCGCGTCAACGGCTTCCTGGATTTCGCGAAGCAGGACGGGCTGCGCTTCGCCGGCCAGGGGCGCATCGCCTCCAACGCGCCGGAGGGCGGCTACTACGTCCAGCCGACCCTGCTGGCCGATGTTTCCCCCAGCCATCGGCTGGCGCAGGAGGAAGTGTTCGGCCCGGTGCTGACCGCCATCCGCTTCACCGACGAGGCCGAGGCGCTGGCGATCGCCAACGGCACCCAGTTCGGCCTGGTGGCCGGCGTCTGGACCGCCGATATCGGCCGCGCCATGCGGCTGTCGCGCGGCATCAAGGTGGGCCAGGTCTTCGTCAACAACTATGGCGCCGGCGGCGGGGTGGAGCTGCCCTTCGGCGGCGTGAAGCGCTCCGGCCATGGCCGCGAGAAGGGCTTCGCGGCGCTGGCCGGCTTCGCCTCGCTGAAGACCATCGCCATCAAGCACGGCTGATGGCGCGCACCGCCCTGATCTACGCCGCCGCCGCGCTGGCGGAGATCGGGGGGTGCTTCGCCGTCTGGATGGTGCTGCGGCTGGGGCGTTCCGCCTGGTGGCTGCTGCCGGGGATGGGCAGCCTGGCGCTGTTCGCCCTGCTGCTGACGCTGGTCGAGAGCAGTGCCGCCGGCCGCGCCTTCGCCGCCTATGGCGGGGTGTATATCGCCGCCTCCCTCGGCTGGCTCTGGCTGGTCGAGGGGGTGCGGCCGGATCGCTGGGACATGGCGGGCGTCGCCCTGTGCCTGGCCGGCGCCGCCGTGATCCTGCTCGGGCCGCGCGGCGTGGCCTGAGAGGCTACTCCGCCAGCCCCTTGCCGCGCTCCCGCGCATGGCGCGGCAGGGCATCGCCCGGCTGCATCCAGGGAAGGCGGCTGCCGAACCAGGTGTGGTCCTGCGGCGGCACCGCCTCCGGCGCATCCAGGCTGGCCGTGGCGATGTCGATCTCCGCCCCGTCGCGCTGGCCCCAGCTCAGGCTGCAGCCACAGGCGTCACAGAAGCCGCGCTGCACGCCGGGGCTCGATTCATAATACCGCATCGCGCCGCGCAGCAGGTGAAAGCCCTTTGTCGCCACGGTGAACCACGCGACCACCGGCGCGCCGCTGCTGCGCCGGCAATCGGTGCAGTGGCAGAGGGTGGGATGAGAGGGCCGCCCCTCGGCCCGGTAGCGGATCGCTCCACAGTGGCAGCCACCGGTCAGCATGTGTCCCTCCCTGTCGCGGCCTCTGGTGGGCCCTCCCTGGAACTCGCGGCCCGGCCCGCCGTTTTCACCGGGAGAAACACAGCCCAGGGAGACCCCGCCATGGCCGACGAGAAGAACCCCAGCGCCGACAGCACCGGCACCGAGAAGCCGTTCGAGGAAACCGGCACCCCGCCCGACCAGAAGCCGGTCGACGAAAAGGCCCAGAGCGACGCCGCCAAGGAGCGCGCCAAAACCGGCGGCTACCAGTAATTTCTTTCGGCTGCCGGTCAGGGCCGCGACGGGAGTCGCGGCCCTTTTGCGTGGCGTCTGGGCCCAGGGGTGCTGGGGTGGGGGTTTAGCGCGGCGGGGGCAGGCCGGCGGCCAGGCGCAGCGCGGCCAACAGGGCCAGCGACAGCGACCCGCCCAGCAGCGCCAGCACCCCGTGCCAGCCCCAGGCCGACCAGGCCAGCCCGCCCGCCCCGCCCAGGATGGCGGCGCCCATGTAGTAGCAGAACAGGTAGAGCGACGAGGCCTGTGCCTTGGTCGTCCCGGCCCGCCGCCCGACCCAGGAGCTGGTCAGCGCATGCGAGCCGAAGAAGCCGAAGGTCACCGCCACCAGCCCGGCCACCACCAGCGCCAGGTGCTCCGACAGCGTCAGCGCCACGCCCAGCAGCATCACCAGCACGGTGACCCACAGCACGCGCGGCCGGCCGAAGCGGTCCGCCAGCCCACCCACGAAGGTGGAGCTGCCGATGCCCACCAGATAGACGCTGAACACCGCCGCCACCAGGCTGTGCGGCAGCGAGAACGGCGCCGCCAGCAGCCGGTAGCCGATATAGTTGTAGAGGGTGACGAAGCTGCCCATCAGCAGGAAGCCCAGCAGATAGAGCCAGCGCATGCCGCCATCGCGCAGATGCGTGGCGAAATTGGCCGCCAGCTGGCCCCAGAGCAGCGGCCGCGGCCGGAACTGCCGCGAGGGCGGCAGGCAGCGCCAGAACACCAGCGCCGAGACCAGGCCGAGCGCGCCGATGCCCCCCATGGCGACACGCCAGCCATAATGGTCGAGCAGCAGCCCGGCCACCACCCGCCCGACCAGCCCGCCGAAGGCCGAGCCGCTGATATAAAGCCCCATGGCATAGCCGCTGGAGCGGGGATGCACCTCCTCCGCGATATAGGCCATGGCGATGGCCGGCAGGCCGCACAGCGTCAGCCCCAGCAGCGCGCGCAGCGCCAGGAAGCCCTCCCAGCCCGGCGCGAAGCCGGCCAGCAGCGTCAGCAGCGCCGAGCCGAGGACCGAGGCCACCATCAGCGGCTTGCGCCCCAGCGCCTCCGACGCCGCGCTGGCCAGCAGCATGGCGAAGGCCATCACGGCGGTGGGCAGCGACAGCGCCAGGCTGCTGGTGGCCGGCGAGACCTGGAAGGCGGCCGAGAAGCCCGGCAGCAGCGGCTGCACGCAATAGAGCAGCGCGAAGGTCGAGAAGCCGGCGCAGAGGAAGGCCAGGTTGGTGCGGCGGAACTCGGTGGTGCCGCGCTCGATGAAGGGGCGTGCCGGCTGCAGGGTGGTGGCGGACATGGGGCTCGGTCCTCGGGGCAAGGACCTGTTCTATATGCAGCGCAGCATCGCCCGGTCATTGGCGGCTTGACGCGAAATCATTCGGCGCTACCGAATGCAGCAATTGCAACCGGCCAAAGGTGGATGATGGAGCTGCGGCATCTGCGCGCCTTCCTGGCGGTGGCCGAGACCCTGCATTTCGCCCGCGCCGCCGAGCGGCTCGGCCTCTCCGCCCCCTCGCTGACCGAGCAGGTGCAGGCGCTGGAGCGGCACTTAGGCGCCCGGCTGTTCCGCCGCGGCCAGCGCCGCGTGGCGCTGACCGATGCCGGCCAGCTCTTCCTGCCCGAGGCCCTGGCCGCCCTGCGCCAGGTGGAGCGCGCGGCGCAGATCGGCCGCCAGGCCGGGCGCGGCGAGCGCGGCATCATCGGCATCGGCTTCGCGGCCTCGGCCGCCTTCGCCGGCGTGCTGGCCGCCAGCATCGGCGACTGGCGCCGCGCCCATCCCGAGGTCAGCCTGCGCCTGCAGGAGATGGAGACGGTGCCGCAGGTCGAGGCGGTGGCGGAGGGCGCGCTCGATGTCGGCTTCATCCGCCCGCCCTTCGCGGCCCCCCCCGGCGTCACGGCGCTGCGCCTGCTGCGCGAGCGGCTGCTGATCGCCCTGCCCGCGCTGCACCCGCTGGCGGCCGGGGCCGAGGTGGCGCCCGCCGCCCTGGCCGGCGAGGATTTCATCACCCCCGACCCGGAAAAGGCCGGTTTCCACCATTTCACCCGCCAGCTCGGCCAGCAGGGCGGCTTCGTGCCGCGCATCGCCCATGGCGGGCGCGACCTGGTGGCGGTGGCCAGCCTGGTGGGGCTCGGCCTCGGCGTGGCGGTGGTGCCGGAATCGCTGCGCGACTGCGTGCGCCTGCCCGGCATGGTGTATCGCCCGCTCGCCGGCGAGCCGCTGCTGGCGGAGATCGCCGCCGCCTACCGGCGCAATGAAGCTGCGCCGGCGGCGCGGGATTTCATCCGACAATTGCGCCATGTCGCCGCCACCATGCATGGCGTTGCGCCGCAACCGATTGAAACCCGAACGACCCTCGCCTAGAAGTGAGCCCTGGAACCGGCGCCGCAAGCCGCGCCGCGGGAGGGAACGACCATGACCATGCTGCGCCGCACCGCGCTCGCCGCCGGCCTCGCCGGCCTCACCGCCCTGCTGGGCGCCGCGCCCGCCGCGGCGCAGACCGAGATCACCGTCCAGCACCCGCTGCCCACGGCGAACAGCCACTACGGCGCCGGCGCGATGGCGTTCAAGGAGACGCTGGAGCGGCTGTCGAACAACCGCTACCGCGTCACCATCCAGCGCAACGACAATGAGCGCGAGATGATCGAGAGCGTGCAGATCGGCACGCTCGACTTCACCATCACCTCGACCGGCCCGGTGGGCAATTTCGTGCCCGAGGTGCGCACGGTGGATGTGCCGTTCCTGTTCCGCGACTATGCCCATGCGCGCGGCGCGCTGGATTCGCCGATCGGCCAGGAGATCCTGGCGAAGTTCCAGGCGCGCGGCCTGGTCGGCGTGATCTGGATGGAGAACGGCTTCCGCCACCTGACCAACTCCCGGCGCGAGGTGAACACGCCCGCCGACATCCGCGGGCTGAAGGTGCGCACCATGGAGAACCAGGTGCATATGCGCGCCTTCTCCACCCTCGGCGCGCTGCCGACGCCGATGGCCTTCTCCGAGCTGATCCCGGCGCTGCAGCAGGGCACGGTGGACGGGCAGGAGAACCCGATCCCGGTGATCGTCGCCAACAACATCAACCAGGTGCAGCGCTACCTGACGCTGACCGGCCATGTCTATTCGCCGGCGCTGCTGATCGGCTCGCCGGCGCTGTGGGGCCGGCTCAGCGCCGCCGACCGCGCCATCTTCCTGCAGGCGGCCCAGGCCGGGCGCGACGCCAACCGCGCCAAGGTCACCGCCGACGAGCAGAGCGGCGTGGACGAGCTGCGCCGCCGCGGCATGACGGTGACCACCAGCGTCGACACCGCCCAGTTCCAGACCGCGCTCGCCGCCGCCTTCACCCAGTACGAGCGGGAGCTGGACGGCAACCTGCTGCGCCGCCTGCGCGACTGGAAGTGACCGGTGGGGAGGGCCGCCCGGCCCTCCCGCCATCCCTGGGCGGCGCCATGGCCGCGCCGCCCGGCCCGGCCCTGGCCGGGCTTCGTGCCTCCCCCGGCGCCCGCTGTGCCGCGGCCGCCCCTCTCCGCCCACGCCACGGGCCACCCGCCCCGCCATCCAGGAAACCCCGCGTGACCCGTCCTCCGCGCCTTGCCGGGCTTCCCCGCCCATGAACACGCTGCCGCTGCAGGTCATCGGCGCGGCCAGCCTGCTCGCCACCCTGCTCGCGCTGTGGATCGGCGCCCGGGCGGAGGGGCCGCGCCGCGTCATCCTCGCCCTGGACCGCGTGGCGACCGAGCTGGCCGCCATCCTCGCCGTGCTGGCGCTGGCCGTCGCCGCCTGCGCCGGGCTGTGGCAGGTGATCGCCCGCTTCGCCACCGAGACGCCCTCGATCTGGAGCGAGGCGCTGGTGCGCACCGCGCTGATCTGGATGGCCATGCTGGGGCTCGCCGTCGCGCTGCGCGCGGGCTCGCTGGTGTCGATCGACGCGGCGCACCGCTACAGCGGCGGCGGGCTGCGGCGCGGGCTGCAGGCGGCCTCGCTGGCCGCCAACCTGTCGCTGATGGGCGTGCTGTTCTGGTTCGGCTGGAGCATGGCGCAGCGGGTGCGGTTCCAGGAGATGGCCGGGCTCGAGGTGTCGATGAGCTGGGGCTACGCCGCCATCCCGGTCGGCGCGCTGTTCGCCATGATCGGCGCGCTGGCGCATTTCCTCGACCAGCGCGAGGCCGGGCTGGAGACCGCGCTGTGACCGGATTGATGCTGACCATCATGCTGGTGGGCTTCGCCGCCGGCATCCCCGTGGCGGTGGCCATCGGCCTCGCCTCCATCGCCGGGATCGAGGGCTTCACCCGCTTCCCGCTGATCGTCGCGGCGCAGCAGATCTTCGTCGCGCTCGACAAATTCCCGCTCGCCGCCATTCCCTTCTTCATCCTGGCGGGCAATCTGATGGATGTCGGCGGCATCAGCCGCCGCCTGGTGGAATTCGCCAAATCCATGGTGGGCGGGGTGCAGGGCGGGCTGCCGGCGACCTGCATCGTCACCTGCATGATCTTCGCCGCCATCAGCGGCTCCTCGGTCGCCACCACCTTCGCCATCGGCACCATCATGATCCCGGCGCTGGTGAAGCACGGCTATCCGGTGGGCTTCGCCGCGGCGCTGCAGGCGACGGCCGCCGAGCTCGGCGTGGTCATCCCGCCCTCGATCCCGATGATCCTCTATGGGGTGACCACCCAGGTCTCGATCCCCGAGCTGTTCATCGCCGGCTTCGTGCCCGGCGCGCTGATCGCCGGCGCGCTGATCGCCACCGTGCTGGTCTGGTGCCGCATCAAGGGCTGGGGCAAGCGCGATGGCGAGGGGCGGCTGCCCTTCCTCGCCGCGCTGCGCCAGGCGGGCTTCGCCCTGCTGATGCCGGTGATCGTGCTGGGCGGCATCTATGGCGGCGTCACCACGCCGACCGAGGCCAGCGTCATCGCCGTGTTCTACGCCATCCTCGTCGGCATGTTCCTGCACCGCGAGCTGTCCTGGCGCGACCTCTACCCGGTGTTCCGCAAATCGGTGATCTCGTCGGCGGTGATCATGTTCATCATCGCCTGCGCCGCGCTGTTCTCCTACCTGCTGAACCGGCAGGGCGTGCCGGACCGGGCGGCGGAGTGGCTGGTGCAGAGCTTCGAGGGCCCGGCGCTGTTCCTGCTCGGCACCAACATCGTGCTGTTCATCATCGGCATGTTCGTCGAGACCAGCGCCAGCATCATCGTCCTCGCCCCGATCCTGGCCGATGCGGCGCAGCGCGTCGGCATCGACGGGGTGCATTTCGGCACCATCATGGTGGTGAACCTGGCGCTCGGCATGATCACGCCGCCCTTCGGCGTGAACCTCTTCGCCGCCGCCCAGGTGGCCGGCTGCGGCATCGAGACGATGATGCGCTACCTCTTCGTCTTCATCGCCGTGGTGCTGGGCTGCCTGATGCTGATCACCTATGTGCCGGAGCTGACGCTGGCGCTGCCGAACCTGGTGTTCCGCTGATGCGCCCGCCCGCCGCGCCGGCCCGCCTGCTGCGGCCGCGCGCGGCGCGCGCCTTCCTC
>NZ_GG770777.1:883639-887268 GCF_000164635.1 Pseudoroseomonas cervicalis ATCC 49957
CGCGCGGCGCGCGCCTTCCTCGCCGCCGACCCGGTGCTGGGGCCGGTGGTGCGGCAGGTGGGCGCCATCACCCTCCGCCCCCTGCAGCGCGAGCCCTATGAGGCGCTGGTGCGCGCCATCGCCCACCAGCAGGTGCATGGCCGCGCGGCGGAGGCGATGCTGAACCGCCTGCTGGCGCTGTTCCCCGGCCAGGATTTCCCGCACCCCGAGGGCGTGCTGGCCCTGCCGGAGGAGGCGCTGCGCGGCTGCGGCTTCTCCGGCGCCAAGGTGGCCGCCATCCGCGACATCGCGCTCAAGACGGTGGGCGGCCTCGTGCCCACCCGCCGCGCCGCCGCCCGCCTGCCGGACGAGGCGCTGATCGAGCGGCTGGTGGCGCTGCGGGGCGTCGGCCGCTGGACGGTGGAGATGCTGCTGATCTTCACCCTGGGCCGGCCGGACATCCTGCCGGTGGATGATTTCGGCGTGCGCGAGGGCTACCGCCTGGCCACCGGTGCCGACGCCCAGCCCAAGCCCAAGGCGCTGGCCGCGATCGGCGAGGCCTGGGCGCCGCACCGCTCCGCCGCCGCCTGGTATCTCTGGCGCGCGGCGGATCTCGCCAAGGAAGGCCGCTTCAAGGCCCCCGCCGCCATTTGATTCTTTCGGGCTGCCGCCGTCGGGGGACGAGGCGGGGCGCGGCACGGGGCGCGCCGGGCCCTGTCCGGCCGGGCACAGGCGCGGCGCCGGGCCGAACGCGATCCCATCGCGCCCATGACCGGCAGCCGAAAAAAATCAGGAGGCGGGAGCGGAGAGGAAGGCGGCGACCGTGGCCGCGAAAGGCTCTGGCTTCTCGGCGTGGAGCCAGTGGCCGGCACCCTTCACGGTCGCGAAGCGCACGGCGGGGAACAGGCCGCGGAACAGCGGGCGGTGCTCGGCGCGGATGTAGTCGGAGGTCTCGCCCGACATCGCCAGGGTCGGCCCCTCATAGCGCGCGCCCTGCGGCAGGGGCGGCGCCGCCTCGATCACCGGCAGGGCGGCGGCGATGGCCGCCAGCCCGTTGCGCCAGGCCGGCGGCGTGGCGCCGAACTCCAGGTTCTGCAACAGGAAGCCGCGCACGCCGGGGCTGGGCACGGCGGCGGCCAGCGCCGCGTCGGCCTCGCGCCGCGTCAGGCCGGGGCGCAGTTCGAGGGCCCGCATCGCCTCGGCATAGGGGCGGAAGGCGGGCGGGTAGTCCACGGGGGCGATGTCGGCCACGATCAGCCGGGCGACGCGCGCCGGCTCGGCCAGCGCCAGCGTCATCGCCACCTTGCCGCCCATCGAATGGCCGAGCAGGTGGAATGTCTTTTCGGCGGCCAGCGTCTCGGCCACATCCGCCGCCATGGAAGGGTAGTCCATGCGCGCATCATGCGGCGAGCCGCCATGGTTGCGCAGGTCGAGCGCGATGACGCGGAAGCGGGTGGCCAGCATCTTCTGCACGGCGGCAAAATTCTGCGCCTGGCCGAACAGCCCGTGCAGCAGCACCAGCGGCGGCCCCGCCGCCTCGCCCAGGGTGATGGCGCGCAGCCGCATCCCGCTTCCCTTCAGCCGCGCGTGGCGACGATGACGCTGGCGCCGATCAGCGCGCCGCCGATGATGACGTCCCAGCCCACCGGCTCGCCCAGCCAGATGGTCGAGACGATGACGCCGATCGCCGGCGCCAGCAGGAACCCCACCGAGGAGACGGCCCCCGGCAGGCGGCGCCCGGCCTCGATCACCGCCCAGGTGCCGATGGGCGCGACGATGCAGCCGATCAGCGCCGCGTGCCACAGCGCGCCGCGGCCGATGCCGCCCTCGGGCTCCATCAGCAGGGCCATCGGCAGCAGGATCACCGCGCCCAGCAGGAAGCACCAGGGCAGGTTGTCCAGCATGGTGGTGCGCGGCGCGTAGCGGCGGGTGACGATGATGGCGCAGGACCAGAGCAGCGCCGCCACCAGCAGCATGGCATGGCCGAGCAGAATGCCCGGGTCGCGCCAATCCACCGCCCACGGGCCGGTCAGCGCGGCGACGCCGGCCAGGCCCAGCCCGGCGGCGGCCCAGCGGCGGGGCGAGACCTGCTCGCCCAGCAGCAGCACCGACATCGGCACCAGCCAGTAGATGGTGACATTGGCCAGCACCGCGGTGCGGCCCGCCGGCACCAGCGCCACCGCCAGATGCGTCAGCGCGAAGAAGCCGCCCAGCTGCAGCAGGCCGACGCCGAGCACCGCCGGCCAGTCCTGCCGCGCCGGGAAGCGCAGCTGCCCGAACAGGGCGAGCCCGACGCCGGAAACCAGCGCGCCGAGCAGGGTGCGCGACACGGCGAACCACAGCGGCGTGGCATCCGCCAGCGCCGCCTTGGTGATGGGCCATGCACCGCCGAACAGCGTGACCGCGATCAGCAGCAGGCGCAGATCGGCCAGACGCAGCATCTCAGCCTTGTTTCGAGAGATCGAGCATGATCTTGCCGATATGCGTGCTGCTCTCCATCAGCGCATGCGCCTCCGCCGCGCGGGCGAAGGGGAAGACGCTGTGGATCACCGGCCCGGCCTCGCCGCGCGCCAGCAGCGGCCACACCCTGGCCTCCAGCTCGGCGGCGATGGCGCCCTTCTCGGCCGTCGTGCGCGGCCGCATGGTGCTGCCGGTGACGGTCAGGCGCTTGACCATGATCGGCCGCAGATCGACCTTCTCCGCCTCGTGCCCGCTGAGGAAGGCGATGATCACCAGGCGTCCATCCTTGGCCATGCAGCGCAGATTGCGCTGGAAGTAGTCGGCGCCCACCATGTCGAGCAGCACGTCGACGCCGCGCCCGTCGGTCAGGCGCTTCACCTCCTCGACGAAATCCTGCGCCTTGTAGTCGATGGCGGCGTCGGCGCCCAGCTTCAGCATCGCCTCGCATTTGGCGGCGCTGCCGGCGGTGGCCAGCACCCGCGCGCCGAACGCCTTGGCCAGCTGGATGGCGGTGACGCCGATGCCCGAGGTGCCGCCATGGATCAGCACCGTCTCGCCGGCGGCCAGCCGGCCGTGGCCGAACAGATTCGCCCAGACCGTGAAATAGGTCTCCGGCAGCGCGGCGGCGCGCAGCGCGTCGAAGCCCGCCGGCCAGGGCAGGGTCTGCGCCTCGGGCGCGGTGCAGTATTCGGCATAGCCGCCGCCATTGGTCAGCGCGCAGACGCGGTCGCCGACCTTCCAGCGGGTGACGGCGGCGCCCGCCGCCACCACCTCGCCCGCGACCTCCAGGCCGATCACTGGGCTGGCGCCGGGCGGCGGCGGATACAGCCCCTTGCGCTGCTGCACATCGGGGCGGTTGACGCCGGCCGCCATGACACGGATCAGCACCTCGTCCTCGCGTGGGGCGGGCAGCGGACCGGTCTGCGGCACCAGCACCTCCGGCCCTCCGCCCTGGCCATGGGCGATCAGGGTCATCTGCTGTGGCAGGTCGGTCATGCGGGTCGTTTCCTTGTCGGCGGGGCTGTGGCAGGGTCGCGCGAAGGGTCGGCGCCCGGCCGCCTTCCGTCAAGCCAAGCACGAGCATGTCACGATGATGCACCCGTCCGGTCGCGCGGCGGCGAGCCCCCGAGAGGCCGCGACAGGCACCCCCCGGGGCACCACCCGGCGCGGCCTGCTGCTGGGCGCCGGCG
>NZ_GG770777.1:888750-897209 GCF_000164635.1 Pseudoroseomonas cervicalis ATCC 49957
CCCAGCGTGACGGCGGCGCTGCCATGCCGCGCGCGCCCCGGCAGCGGCAGCAGCGGCCCGCCGGCGATGCGCACGGCGCGCCCCTCGCCTTCCAGCTCGGCCGGCACCAGGTTCATCGCCGGCGCGCCGAGGAAGCCGGCCACGAACAGCGTCGCCGGGCGCTCATAGACCTCGCGCGGGGAGCCCGCCTGCTCGACGCGGCCGGCATTCATCACGACAAGATGATCCGCCAGCGTCATGGCCTCCTGCTGGTCATGCGTGACGAGGACGGAGGTGGCGCCGAGCTGCTCATGCAGGCGGCGCAGCTCCAGCCGCATCTGCACCCGCAGCTTGGCATCGAGATTCGACAGCGGCTCGTCGTACAGGAAGACCTTCGGGCGGCGCACCATGGCGCGGCCCATGGCGACGCGCTGGCGCTGGCCGCCCGAGAGCTGGCCGGGCCGGCGGTCGAGCAGCGCGGAAAGCTCCAGCGCGGCCGCGACCTCGGCCACCCGCGCCTGCCGCTCGGCCTTCGGCGTGCCGGCGACCCTCAGCGGATAGGCGATGTTCTCGGCCACGCTCATATGCGGGTAGAGCGCGTAGTTCTGGAACACCATGGCGCAGCCGCGATCCTTGGGCTCGCGCTCGTTCATGCGCGCGCCATGGATGCGCAGCTCGCCGCCGGTGATGCTCTCCAGGCCGGCGATCATGCGCAGCAGCGTCGACTTGCCGCAGCCCGAGGGGCCGAGGATGACGATGAAGCCACCCTCCGGCAGTTCGAGGTCGACGTCGTGGATGGCGGTGTTGGCGCCATAGGTCTTGCGGGCCTTGGCGAAGGCGATGGCGGCCATGCTCATTTCTCCGTCTGCACCAGGCCGCGGACGAACCAGCGCTGCATCAGCACCACGATCGCCAGCGGCGGCAGCATGGCCAGCAGCACGCCGGCCATGACGATGTTCCATTGCGGCAGCGCGTCGCCGCGCGGCACCATGCGCGAGAGCTGCACCATCACCGTCGCGCGCTCCGGCTCCGTCGTGACCAGCAGCGGCCAGAGATACTGGTTCCAGGCATAGACGAAGAGGATGGTGGCCAGCGCCGCCATGGTGGTGCGCGACAGCGGCACCAGCACGTCGCGCAGGAAGCGCAGCGGCCCGGCGCCATCCATCTTGGCGGCCTCCACCAGCTCCTCCGGGATGGTCAGGAAGAACTGCCGGTAGAGGAAGGTGCCGGTGGCCGTCGCGATCAGCGGCAGGATCAGCCCGACCGGCGTGTTCAGCATGCGCCATTCCAGGCTGATCTCGATGCCGCTCAGCGCCTGCACCAGGGCGGTCAGCCCGGTGACGTCGAGGATCGTCTGGAACGGGCGCAGCGCATTGGCGGCGACCGCATAGGTCGGCACGATGCGCACCTCGAGCGGCAGCATCAGAGTCAGGAAGATCGCCCAGAACACCAGCATGCGGGCGCGCCACTGGAAGAAGACGATGGCGAAGGCGGCCAGCATCGCCAGCACGATCTTGCCGGCGGTGACGCCGAGCGCCACGACCAGGCTGGTGGCGAAGCGCGTGGCGAAGCCGCCGCGCGCCCAGGCCTCCTGCAGGTTCTCCCACAGATGCGGCCCCGGCAGCCAGTTGATCGGCACGCTGTTGACGCCGGCCAGGTCATGGGTCGCGGCGACGAAGGCGAGCCAGACCGGCACCAGCAGCGCCAGCGCCGAGAGCAGCAGCAGCGCATGGGTGAAGATGTCGAGCAGCGGGCGGCGTTCGACCATGGTTCGCTCCCCTCCCCTCAGCGGTAATGCATCTTCCGCTCGACGAAGCGGAACTGGATGAAGGTGAGTGCCACGACCAGGATCATCAGGATGATGCTCTGCGCGGCGGCGCCGGAATAATCGAGGCCCTTGAAGCCATCCGAATAGATCTTGAACACCATCAGGTCGGTGGAGCGCGCCGGCCCGCCATCGGTCATGATGTGCACCAGGCCGAAGCTGTTGGTGAAGCTGTCGGTCAGGTTGATGACCAGCAGGAAGAAGAAGGTCGGCGCCAGCAGCGGCACCTGGATGTCGCGCATGCGGCGCAGCGGCCCGGCGCCATCCATCGCCGCCGCCTCGGTCAGCCCGCGCGGGATGGATTGCAGCCCGGCCAGGAAGAAGACGAAGTTGTACGCCACCAGCTGCCAGGCCCCGGCCAGGATCAGCATGAGCATCGCATGCGTGCCGTTCAGCGTCGGGTTCCACAGCCCGGGCGACATCTGGTTCAGCAGGCTGAACATGCCGGCGCGCGGGTCGAAGACGAAGCGGAAGATCATGCCGATGGCGGGTGCGGCGATGGCATAGGGCCAGATCAGCGCGATGCGCCAGTGGCGGCTGCCCGTCACCTCGCGATCGACGAACAGGGCCAGCAGCAGCGCGATGCCGATCGCCAGCGCCGAGGTGCCCAGCGCATAGACGATGCTGATGCGGACGGAATGCCAGTAATGTTCGCTGGAAAAGATCTCGAAAAAATTCTGCCAGCCGACCCATTGCCGCCCGCCGCCCCAGGGCTGCTCCAGCGTGAAGGCCCAGACGAAGGCCTCGCCGGTCGGCCAGTAGAAGAAGACGAAGATGATCAGCAGCTGCGGCAGGACCAGCAGCCAGGGCAGCAGCGGCGTGCGAAAGGTGGCGCGGCGTTCCAAGATGGCGTCCCCGGTGGGCAGGAAACAAAGAAGGCCCGCGCGTCAGGCGACGCGCGGGCCGGTCTTGCGGATCAGGGCAGCTGGCGGCCGCGATAGGTCTGCTCGAAGCGGCGCAGCAGCTGGTTGGCCTGGGTCTCGATGGCGGCGAGCGCCTGGTCCATCGTCTTCTGCCCACCGAAGGCCGCGGCCATCTCATTGGCGTAGAGGGCGCGCACCTGGGTGAAATTGCCGAGGCGCAGGCCGCGCGAATTCTCCGTGGGCTCGGTCGCCAGCAGCGAGGTCATCGCCATCTCGCGGCCCTGGTTCTGCGGCTGGCCGTAGAAGCCCGAGGCACGGATGCGCTCATAGCCGCTGCGCGTCACCGGGATGTAGCCGGTGTTCTGCACCATGTAGAGCTCCTGCTCCGGCTGGGCGATGAAGGCGAGGAAGGCGGCGGCGCCGCGATACTCGGCCGCCGGGCGGCCCTTCAGCACCCAGAGCGAGGCGCCACCCACCATGCTGTTGGTGCGGTTGTGGCCCTCATAGAGCGGCAGCATGCCCACACCCCATTCCATCCCCTGCCGCGCGGTGCGGGTGATGGCGACATGGTTGGCGATGGAGCCCATGGTCATCGCGCATTCGCCCTGCGCGAAGGCCGGCACCAGCCCGCCATTCTGCGGCGTGCGGATCTGCACCAGCCCTTCCTTGTGCCAGTTCAGCAGGTTGTTGGCGTGGCGGCGGAACAGGTCGTTGATCTTCACCTCGGCGTTCAGCCCGCCGAAGCCGTTCTGCTGCGTCGCCATCGGCAGGTTGTGGATGGCGTTGAACTGTTCCCAGTGCTGCCAGGAATCGAAATCGATGGCGATCGGGCAGGCATGGCCCTGCGCCTTCAGCGCCCGCGCCGCGCGCTCCACCTGCTGCCAGGTCTCGGGCGGGTTCTCCTGGCCCACGGCGCGATAGGCGCCCTTGTTCCAGTACATCACCGCGGTGGAGGAGTTGAACGGGAAGCTCAGCATCTCGCCGCGGCTGGTGGCGTAGTAGTTGCCGATCGAGGAGATGTAGTTGTCCCAGGCCACCTGGTGGCCGTTCTCGCTCATCAGCTGGCGCGCCGGGATGTACTGGCCCGACAGCATCAGGTCGGTGGTGCCGACGTCATAGACCTGCACGATGGTCGGGTGCTCGTTGGCGCGGAAGGCGGCGATGGTGTTCTGCAGCGCCTGCGCGTAGTCGCCCTGGCCGGTGCAGACGATCTCGAACTCGCTCTGCGCCGCGTTGAAGTTCTTGCAGTAGGACTGCATCACCTCGCCGAGCTGGCCGGTCAGCCCGTACCACCAGGTGAAGCGCTGGCGCTGCTGCGCCTCCGCCTGCGGCGCCGCCAGCGCCATGGCCAGGCCGGCGGCAAGCGCCGCGATACCAGTCTTCCGCATAGAATCCCCCGATCTCTCCGATGGCGCGGCGGGGCCGCGCCGGTCGGGCGGGGGATTAGCCGGGCGGCATGACTCCGGCTTGACGGTTGCGTGACACTACGGAGACAGCGTGCCGACAAGCTGCGCGTAGAGTTGCGGATCGGTGGCGCCCTCGGTGCCGAAGACCAGCACGCGGCTGTCGGCATCGAGGCCCAGCGCGTCCCGCGCCGCCGCATCCTGCGCCGCCAGCAGCAGCCCGGCCAGCCCCGCCACCGCGCTTTCGCCGGCCACCACCGGCGGCTGGCGCCGCGCCAGCAGCCGCATGCCATCCACCGCCGAATCATCCGCCACCGCCATGAAGGCGAAGCCGGCGCGCTCCAGCTCCTGCCAGGCCAGCAGGCTGGGCTCGCCACAGGCCAGCCCCGCCATCAGCGTGTCCAGATCGCCGCCCACCGCGCGCGGCGCGCCGGCGCGGGCGCTCTCCAGCAGGCAGGCGGCGCGCTCCGGCTCCACCACCACCAGCCGCGCATCCCCCGCCCCCTGCGCGCGCAGCTGCACGGAGACGGCGGCCGCCACGCCGCCCACGCCGCCCTGCACGAAGACATGCGTGGGCGGGGCCGGCAGCGCCGCCAGCGCCTCCTGCGCCATCAGCCGGTAGCCCTGCATCACGTCGCGCGGCACCTCGGTATAGCCGGGCCAGGAGGTGTCGGAGACGACGAACCACCCCTCCCGCTCCGCCACCGCCGCCGCCTCGCGCACCGAATCATCGTAATGCCCGGGCACCACGCGGATCTCGGCGCCATAGGCTGCGATGGCGTCGCGCCGCCCCTGGCTGACATGCTCATGCACGAAGATCACGCAGCGCGCGCCGAACCGCTTCGCGCCCCAGGCGACCGAGCGGCCATGATTGCCATCGGTCGCGCAGGTCACCGTGATCTGCCCCACCGCATCCGCATACTCGCCCGCCATCAGCGCGGCCGGACTCGCCGCCTGCGCCACGCCGCGCCGCGCCAGCTCCGCCACCAGCAGCCGCGCCACCGCATAGGCCCCGCCCAGCGCCTTGAAGCTGCCCAGGCCGAAGCGGCCGCCCTCATCCTTGTAGTGGACAGCAGCAACGCTGGCGGCGGCCGCCACATCCTCCAGCGCGAGCAGCGGCGTCACCGCATAGCCGGGCCAGGAAGCGATCTCGGCGGCAGCGCGGCGGAAACCGCCCTCGGGCAGCACCACCACGCCGGGCGTGCCGTGATTGGGGTTGACGAAGACATCGAAAGGGCGAGCGGGGATCATCGACAAAATTCCAAAAAGCAAAAGAAAGGCTGGGGGAAGGAATTCCCCCAGACCCCCATCTTTTTTCTGTCAGTTGGCGGCCTGGTCCTTGCACCAGCGCGCCAGCTCGGCATGCGTGCAGAACCAGATGCCCTGATGGCTGCGGATGTGCTCCAGCAGCCGGTCCAGCAGCGCGATGCGGCTGCGATGCCCGATGATGTGCGGATGCATCGTCAGCAGGAAGGTGCCGCCCTCCGCATAGGCTCCATCGAATTCGGCCCGAAAAATCTCCTCCACCGCCGAGGGCGGCGTGTAAGGGCGCAGGCCCGAGAAGCGCAGCATGTTGAAATACACCGCGTCGTCGCGGATCCATTCCGGCGGCAGCTCGACAATGCCGGTGGGCTCACCCTGGTCCAGCAGCTCATAGGGCTCGTCATCCGCCATCAGGCTGCTGTCATAGAGCAGCCCCATCTCGCGGAGGATCGACAGCGTGTCGGTCGAGAAATCCCAGCTCGCCGTGCGCATCCCCACCGGCCGCTGGCCGGAGATCCGCTCCAGCGTGTCGGCGGCGCGCAGGCTCAGCTCGCGCTCGCGGCCCGGCGGCAGCGTCGTGTTGGCCTCGTGGATCCAGGAATGGATGCCGATCTCATGCCCCTCCGCCGCCACCGCCCGCACCTCCTCCGGATGCAGCAGGGCGGAGACGGCGGGGTAGAAGAAGCTGGCCCGCGCCCCGTGCCGGTCCAGCAGCCGGCGGATCCGCGGCACGCCCTGCCGCGCGCCATACTCGCCCTGGCTGATCCGCATCGGACTCTCATCCGCGTCGCGCAGCGGGATGGTCTCATGGTCGGCATCGAAGGAGAGCGCCACGGCGCAGCGCGCCCCGCCCGGCCAGGCCGCCGGCTTCAGGCTGCGCCCGGCCGAGGCGCGGCCGACGATGCGGCGCCATTCGGCCTCCTCCCATTCCCAGGGCTGCGTCTTGGCGGGCTGCTCGGCCATGCGGCGTCTCTCCTCCAGGGCTCGGCGCATCCTGCGCCGCCCCCGCCGCCACGCCAAGGCCACCCCGGCCAGCCAGGGGGTTCCCTGCCCGCCGCCACGCCCTATGCTGCGCCGCCCCGCACGCCGCCCTTCCTCGTGGATCGCCCGATGTCCGATACCGATCCGGCCCTGATGACGGCCGAACAGCTCCTCGCCCTCTATGCCAGCCGCCGCCTCTCCCCGGTCGAGGCGCTGCAGGCGGTGCTGGAGCGCGTGGCGCGCAACAACCACTGGGTCAACGCCTTCGCCCTGCTGAACCCGCGCGCTTTGGCCCAGGCCGGGGAATCGGAGGCGCGCTGGGCCGCCGGCCGCCCGATGGGCCCGCTGGATGGCGTGCCGGTCACGGTGAAGGATCTGCTGAACGTCCAGGGCATGCCGACCCGGCGCGGCAGCAAGACCACCGCCGCCACCCCCGCCACCGAGGACGCGCCGGCGGTGATCGGGCTGAAGGCGGCCGGCGCCGTCATCCTGGGCAAGACCACCACCACCGAGTTCGGCTGGAAGACCCCGGGCGACTGCCCGCTGCACGGCATCACCCGCAACCCGTGGAACTCCCAGCGCACCGTGGGCGGCTCCTCCTCCGGCGCGGCGGCCGCCGGGGCGGCGGGCTTCGGCCCGCTGCATATCGGCACCGATGCCGGCGGCTCCATCCGCATCCCCGCTGCCTATTGCGGGCTGGTCGGCTTCAAGCCCAGCTATGGCCGCATCCCGCAATGGCCGCACAGCGCCTTCGGCCAGGTCTCCTGCGCCGGCCCCATGGCGCGCAGCGTGCGCGACGCGGCGCTGATGCTCTCCGCCATGGCCCAGCCCGACATCCGCGACCCCTATTGTGTGCACGAGCCGCCGCGCGACTGGCGCGAGGGGCTGGAGGAGGGCGTCGCCGGCCTGCGCGTCGCCGTGGTGCGCCGCCTGGGCTATGCGCCGCCGATCGACGCCGAGGGCGAGGCGGCGGTGCTGGCCGCCGCCCAGATGCTCTCCCGCCACGGCGCCATCGTCGAGGATGCCGACCCCGAGCTGCCCGACACCCGCCAGATCTTCGGCCGCGTCTGGGGCGTGGCGCTGGCCCGCCTGGTCAACACCATGGCGCCGGAGCAGCGCGCCCTGCTCGACCGTGGCCTGGAGGAGGTCGCCGAGCGCGAGGGCGGCATGTCGGCGGTGGATTTCCTGGGCGCCGAGGCGCTGCGCACCGAGGCGGCGCACGCCATGGCGCGCTTCCACCTGAAATACGACCTGGTGCTCTGCCCGACCACGCCGACCGCCGCCTTCGACGCCGATGCGCCGACGCTGAAGCCGACCGAGGCGCTGTGGCGCGACTGGGCGCCCTGGACCTTCGCCTTCAACCTGACCCGCCAGCCCGCCATCACCGTGCCCTTCGGCCTGGACGAGAACGACATGCCGCGCGGCGTGCAGCTCGCCGCCGCGCAGCTGCGCGACGATCTCTGCCTGCGCGCGGCGCGGGTGCTGGAGCGCGGCCTGGCCGCCCAGGCCCCGGTCGCGGCCCCCGAGGCGGCGCAGGCCTGCGCCCATCACCACGACCACCACCCCTGACGGAAAACGCGACGGGGGCGCCGCAGCACCCCCGCTCGCCCCGCCGCCTGGGGGGCGCGGCTCAGCCGCCGGCGCGGCCGGCGGTCTTTTCCCACAGCGCGCGCAGCGCCTGCTCCAGCTGGTGCATGGCGAAGGGCTTGGCCAGGAAGCCGAGATCCGGGCGCAGCTCCTCCGGAATCTGCATCGTGCCCTCGGCATGGCCGGTGGCCAGCAGCACCGGCAGGCCGGGGCAGCGCCGCCGCGCCTCCACCGCCAGCGCCACCCCATCCATGCCGGGCAGGCTGAGATCGGTGATCAGCACCGCCGGCGCCGGGTTGCGGTCCAGCCAGGCCAGCGCCGTGTCCGCCTTGCCGGCCTCGGCCGGGGTGAGGCCCATCATCTCGACCATCTGCGCCAGGTTCATGCGGATCAGCGGGTCGTCCTCGACCACCAGCGCGGCCGCGCCTTCGGGCCAGCCCAGCGCCGTCGGCGCCGCCCCGGCCGCCGCCACCCCGGTCCCGCTGGCGCCGCCCACCTGCTGCGCCCTGATCTGCGTCTCCTCCGCCGGCTGCCGCATGGCCTCTCTCCCTGTTTCCG
>NZ_GG770777.1:897470-910706 GCF_000164635.1 Pseudoroseomonas cervicalis ATCC 49957
GCTGCGCCGGCGCGCCACGCGCCGGGCCCAGCGCCGCCCGCACCTGCCGCGCCAGATCGTCGCGCCGGTACGGCTTGCTCAGCAGCTGCACATCCGGGTCCAGCCGCCCGCCATGGATGATGGCATTGGCCGTGTAGCCGGAGGTGTAGAGCACCTTCATCCCTGGCAGCCGCGCCTGGGCCCGGCGCACCATCTCCGGCGTCGGGATCGGCCCGGGCATCACCACATCGGTGAACAGCAGGTCCACATTCACGCCGCTGGAGACCACGGTGAGCGCCGCCTCGGCATGGCCGGCGCGCAGCACGCGGTAGCCCAGCTCCTGCAGCATCTCCACCACCGCCTCCCGCACCGCCTCGTCATCCTCGACCACCAGCACCGTCTCGTGCCCGCCGACCACCGGGCCGGCCGGCTGCGCCGCCGCCTCCTCTGTGCGACGCGAACGGGGCAGGTAGAGTTTCACCGAGGTGCCCTGTCCCGGCTCGCTATAGAGCTTCACATGGCCGCCAGACTGCTTGACGAAGCCATAGACCTGCGACAGGCCGAGACCGGTGCCGCGATCCGCCTCCTTGGTGGTGAAGAAGAGCTCGAAGGCGCGGGCCATCACCTCGGGCGGCATGCCGGTGCCGGTGTCGCTCACCGCGATCAGCACGTATTCGCCCGCCTCCACCTCCAGATGCGTCGCCGCATAGGAATCGTCGAGCACGGCATTGCCGACCTCGATGGTCAGCCGCCCGCCCTCCGGCATGGCGTCGCGCGCGTTCAGCGCCAGGTTCAGCAGGGCGTTCTCCAGCTGGCCGGGATCGGCCAGGGTGTTCCACTGCCCGGCCGAGACCACCGCCTCCACCGCGATCGGCTCGCCCAGCGTGCGGCGCAGCAGCTCCGCCATGTCCTGCACCAGCCGCCCGGGATGGATCACCCGCGGGTCCAGCGGCTGGCGCCGGGCGAAGGCCAGCAGCTGCGTCGTCAGCCGCGCCCCGCGCGCGACGCCCGACACCGCATGGCCGAGATAGCGCCGCCCCGCATGGTCCGGCCCCAGCTCCCGCCCCAGCAGGTCCAGATTGGCCGTGACCACCTGCAGCAGATTGTTGAAATCATGCGCGATTCCACCGGTCAGCTGGCCCACCGCCTCCATCTTCTGCGCCTGGCGCAGCGTCGCCTCCGCCTCGGCCCGGCGGGTGATGTCGTGGCAGGACAGCACGAAGCCGCCATCCGGCATCGGGTTGCGGTACAGCTCCAGCTCCCGCCCGGCATGCGAGAGGGAAAGCTGCGCCCCGGTCCCGGCCGGGCCGCGCAGCGTGTCCGGCGCGTCCAGCAGCGGACTCTCGCGCCGCCGGTCGATCGCCAGCAGGGCGCCATAGGGGGTGCCATTGCGCGCCAGCGCCTGCGGGAAGCCCAGCAGCTCGAAGAAGCGGTGGTTGCTGGCCACCAGCGCGCCGCCGGCATCGAAGGCGGCGACGCCATCCTGGATGTTGTCCAGCGTCGCCTGCAGCACCGCGTCATTGGCCGCCAGCGCCGCCTGCGCCCGGCGCAGCCGTGCGCCGGCGCGCAGCAGCAGCGCGGCGGCCAGCGCCAGCAGCAGCAGGGCGAAGCTGAGCGCGCCCAGCGCCAGCAGCAGGTTGCGCTGTTCCGAGCGGTCCGTCGCCTCCACCTGCAGGCGCAGCACCGCCTCCTGCTCGGCCAGCATGTCCTCGGCCAGGGCGCGGATCGCCAGCATCAGCTCCCGCCCGCGATCGGTCTGCACCAGGGCGCGGCCGGCGGCGAAGCCCTGGTTGCGGGTCAGCGCCAGGCTGTCCGCCAGCTCGGCCATCTTCTCGGCCACCAGCCGCTCCAGCCGTTCGAACCGGGCCTGCTGCGCCGGCCCCTCGGCCAGGGCGCGCAGCCGTGCCACATGCCGCGGCAGCTCCGACTGCGCCAGCTCATAGGGCGCCAGATAGGCCGGGCGCTCGGTCAGGATGAAGCCGCGCTGCCCGCTCTCGGCATCCTGCACGCTGGAGAGCAGGCTGCGCGTCGCCTCGCCCAGGCGGAAGCTGTGCAGCACCGCCTGGCGCTGCTCCTGCAGCGTCTCGGTCAGGCGCCAAGCCAGCCATCCCCCCGCCGCCATCACCGGCAACGCCAGCGCCATCGCCAGGACCGGCCAGAGCCGGCGCACACCTCGTCCCGTCACAACCGCGTGCCTCACCCGCCTGCCCGTTCTCTACCGCGTGCCCGGGTGCCACGCCATGCCCGACCCGCCCCGCCCGGCGCCGCCCTTCACGCAGCGGCGCGGATCGGCCACCCTGCCCGCCGCACCGACGACAGGAGAGCGCCGCATGGCCACGCCCGAGACCCGCATCACCGAATGGCTCGCCACCCAGCAGGAGGCCATGCTGGCCGAGCTGGAGGCCATGGTGAACATCGATGGCGGCAGCTACGACAAGGCCGGCGTCGACGCGGTCGGGCAGCGGGTGAAGGATTTCTGCGCCCGTTTCGACATCCCGGTCGAGACCGTGCCGGGCCAGAAGCATGGCGATTGCCTGCGCGCGCTCGTCGGCGGCGGCGACGCCACGGCCAGCGGCAATGCCCGCCAGAACATCGTGCTGATGGGCCACCGCGACACCGTCTTCCCCAAGGGCGAGCCCACCCGCCGCCCCTTCCGCGTCGAGAACGGCATCGCCACCGGCCCCGGCGTCTGCGACATGAAGGCGGGGCTGGTGCAGAACCTCTTCGTGCTGGCCGCCTTCCGCCAGTTCGGCGGCGCGCCCGGGCCGCTGGTCGGGCTGTTCACCGGCGATGAGGAGATCGGCTCCCCCGAGGGCCGCCCGGTGATCGAGGCCGAGGCCCGCCGCGCCCGCGTCGTCTTCAACTCCGAGCCCGGCCGCCCCTCGGGCGCCGTCGTCACCGGCCGCAAGGGCGGCGTCTTCATGGTGATGGACATCGAGGGCAAGGCCGCCCATTCCGGCGGCAATTTCGAGGCCGGCATCAGCGCCATCGAGGAACTGGCCCGCAAGATCCAGGCGATCCACGCGCTCACCGACATCCCGCGCGGCATCACGCTGAATGTCGGGCTGGTCTCGGGCGGGCAGTCGGTGAACACCGTGGCGCCCTGGGCGCAGGGGCAGATCGACCTGCGCTACATCCACCCCGAGGACCGCGACGACATCATGGGCCGCATCGAGGGCATCATCGCCCAGAGCTTCGTCCCCGGCACCCGCGCGACGCTCACCATCCGCGGCGAGTTCCTGCCGCTGGCGCAGAATGCCGGCACCGAGGCGGTGTTCGCCGCCTACAAGGCGGCCGCGGCCGAAAGCGGCCTCGCCATCGCCAGCGAATTCGCCGGCGGCTGCGCCGACAGCGGCTTCACCGCCGCGCAAGGCGCACCGACGCTCTGCGCCGTGGGGCCCGTCGGCGGCAAGGCGCACAGCCCGGAGGAGTATCTGGAGGTCGCGTCCGTCGTGCCGCGCGCCCAGGCGCTGGCAAGGGCGATCCTGAAGCTGGATCAGGCGGGGATCTGAAAAGAAAAGGCCGGGGGAATGAATTCCCCCGGACCCCCATCTTTTTTCTGTCGGGCCGCCGCCGTCTCCGGTCCAAGCGGGACGCAGAACGGATGGCGGGGTCCGGGGCGGAGCCCCGGGCCTCAGCCCATCCCGGCCGGGTCGCCGCAGCCCTCGCCCTGGCGGCGATAGACCTGCAGCCCGTCCACCACCGCGATCTGCCGGTAGCGCGCCCAGACGGCGGCGAAGCCGGCATTGGCCTGGGACAGGATGGCCGGGTAGTTCAGCGACTCCCCGCGGCGGTCCACCACCACCAAGTCGGGGCAGCCCTCCATGAAATCCTGCACGACCCAGTGGCGGATCGGCCATTCATCCGGCGCCACCCCGTCCTGGCGCGAGCGCCAGATCTCGCCGCGCAGCGCCCACATGGAGTCGAAGCGGGAGGCCCAGGTGACATTGGTGTTGTTCACCACCGGGAAGCCCAGCCCGATCCATTCCGAGAAGGCCATGTAGCTGCGCACCTTCTCGCGCCGGATCAGCCGCTCCAGCCGGACCTCGGTGCTGGTGTCCGGCTCCACCGCCAGCACCAGCCGCTCATAGACCCGCACCGAGGTCTGCTGCACCGACAGCGCCAGCGGCAGCAGGGCCAGCGCCAGCAGCGCGTTGCGGCGCGGCAGCACGCGCCGCCGCAGCGCCACATCGGCGCACCAGAAGACCAGCGCGAAGGTCACCGCCATCAGCGCCGGGATGCGGTGGTAGAACCAGTTCTTGCCGTCCAGGAACATCGCCACCGTGGCGGCGGCGGCGAAGGCCGTCAGCACCAGCATGACGCCCGAGGCGGCGCCGCCGCGATCGGTCTTCCAGGTCAGCACCAGGCAGGCGCCGAGGCCGAGCAGCAGCAGCCAGGATTCCAGCGCCAGCGCCAGCAGGCCGGTGTCGGTGCCGCCATAGAGCGTCAACGCCAGCGGCACCGCGCGCTCGACGAAGGCGGGCACGAAATACAGGATGCTGGCGAGGTAGAGCAGCCCGGCCAGCCCGGCGGCGATCGGCGCCAGCCGGATGCGGAAACCGCGATGCAGCCAGCCCGCCAGCTCGATGGCGCCCAGGCACAGCACGTAGCGCGGCTTCAGCGCGACGCCGAGCCCGGCCAGGATGCCGGTGCCGATGGACAGGCCGGGGCGGACCGGCAGCCCCTCCAGCATGCGGATCAGCACCGCCAGATGCGGCAGCACGGCGATCACCAGCAGATGCTCGCGCTGGCCGAACTCCACCCCCGGCATCACCAGCAGCACGCAGGCGATGGCGGCGAAGGTGGCCGGCCGCTGCGCGAAGACCGGCGAGACACCCCGCAGCAGCCCCGCCGCCATCCAGGCCGAGCCCAGCGCGCCGGCGGCGATCATCGGCAGCGCCACCTGCTTGGCGGTCAGGCCCAGCAGCTCCGCCAGCATCACCGGCAGGGCGCTGAGCCAGATGATCAGCGGCGGATTGACCTCGACCAGATCGACATAGAGCTCCTGCCCGCGCAGCCACTGGCCGGCGACCCAGAGCAGCCAGGCCACGTCGTCCTTCATCGGCGAGCGCAGCAGGGCGAACAGCACCATGCCGAGCGTGAGCCCGACCAGGCCGAAGCAGAGGATGGCGCGGCGCGTGTCGGCCGGCAGCCCGCCGGACCGGCGATGGCCGGATCCGTCTTGGGGCGCCAGGCCTTGCGGCGCGCCCGGGACGCTGTAGCTCAAGCGATACCCCCCTACCCCCGGCCCGGCCGTTCAGGGCCTATCGCCTGAAGGCTGACCTCTCATTTTGGTGAGATTGCGGCAAACGTCCTGGTTTGGCGAGGGATTCCCGCGTTTGTCATGCGACGCGCCGGGCCGCTTCCTCGCCGCCCAGGCCCAGCATCGAGCGCGCCACCGCCTCGGCCATCTTGATGCCGTCCACCCCGGCGGAGAGGATGCCGCCGGCATAGCCCGCGCCCTCGCCCGCCGGGAACAGGCCGCGCGTGTTCAGGCTCTGCCCATCGGCGCCGCGCCGGATGCGCACCGGGGAGGAGGTGCGCGTCTCCACCCCGGTCAGCACCGCGTCGGGCCGGGCGAAGCCGCGGATCTGCCGGTCGAAGGCGGGCAGCGCCTCGCGGATGGCGCGCACCACGAAATCCGGCATGAAGGCGGCCAGGTCGGTGGGCGTGACGCCCGGCTTGTAGCTCGGCACCACCTCGCCCAGGCTGGTCGACGGGCGGCCGGCCAGGAAATCGCCCACCGTCTGGGCCGGGGCGTGGTAGTTGCTGCCGCCGGCCAGGAAGGCCGCCTCCTCCAGCCGCCGCTGCAGCGCGACGCCGGCCAGCACATCGCCCGGATAGTCGCGCTCCGGCTCGATGCCGACGACGATGGCGGCGTTGGCGTTGCGCTCGGCGCGCTGGTACTGGCTCATGCCATTTGTGACGACGCGCCCCGGCTCGCTGGCCGCCGCCACCACCGTGCCGCCCGGGCACATGCAGAAGCTGTAGACCGAGCGCCCGTCGCTGCCGTGATGCACCAGCTTGTAGTCGGCCGCGCCGAGCAGCTTGTTGCCGGCGAAGGGGCCGAAGCGGCACTCATTGATCATCCGCTGCGGGTGCTCGATGCGGAAGCCGACGGAGAAGGGCTTGGCCTCCATGTAGACGCCGCGCTGGCGCAGCACCTCGAAAGTATCGCGGGCGCTGTGGCCGATCGCCAGCACCACATGGTCGGATTCGATCACGCTGCCATCGGCCAGCGCCACGCCGCGCATCTGCCGCGTCCCGTCGGGGGCGATGTCGACCAGCAGGTCCGTCACCCGGCTGCTGAAACGGTATTCGCCGCCCAGGCGCTCGATCTCCTCGCGCATGTGCTCGACCATCTGCACCAGGCGGAAGGTGCCGATATGCGGCTTGGAGAGGTAGAGGATCTCCTCCGGCGCGCCGGCCTTGACGAATTCCTCCATCACCTTGCGGCCGTGGTGCTGGGGGTCCTTGATCTGGCTGTAGAGCTTGCCGTCGGAGAAGGTGCCGGCGCCGCCCTCGCCGAACTGGACGTTGCTTTCCGGGTTCAGCTCGGCGCGGCGCCAGAGGCCCCAGGTGTCCTTGGTGCGCTCGCGCACCGCCTTGCCGCGCTCCAGGATGATCGGGCGGAAGCCCGACTGCGCCAGCACCAGCGCGGCCAGCAGGCCGCAGGGCCCGGCGCCGATCACCAGCGGCCGCCGCGTCTCGCCCGCGGGTGCGTGGCCCACGAAGCGGTAGCGCATGTCGGGTGTCGGGTTGACATGGGCGTCGCCCTGGAAACGGCGCAGCACCGTGGCCTCGTCGCGCAGCGCCACGTCCAGGGTGTAGATCAGGTGGATGGCGTTCTTCTTCCGCGCGTCATGGCCGCGGCGGAAGACCTGCAGGTCGAGCAGATCGGCGTCGGAAATGCCCAGCCGGTCCAGCACCACCTGGCGCAGGGCCTCGGGCGAATGGTCGAGCGGCAGCTTGAGTTCGGTCAGTCGCAGCATCGGGAGGTTTCTATCCACCAGGGGAGCGATGCCGCGCCTATAGCGCGCCGCTTGGGGCCCATTCCAGCGCGCCCTTCTGGGCCCAGCCCTGCTGATGGCGGGGTCCGGGGGGACCCTGTCCCCCCGGAATCTTCGCTTTACTGCGCGACGATGCGCAGCGCGCCGCAGACCGCCTCGACCTGGGCGTCGCTCAGCTCGGGGAAGATCGGCAGGCTGAGCACTTCGCGCGAGGCGAGTTCGGTCTCGGCGCAGCCGGCCGGGCCGCAGGCCACGCGTCCGACATAGGCGTTCTGCAGATGCACCGGCACCGGGTAGTGGACGCCGCTGCCGATGCCGAGGCTGCGCAGGCGCTGGGCCAGTTCGTCGCGGTCCTGGCTGCGGATGACGTATTGGTGGAACACATGCTCCGCCCCGGCGCGGCGCAGCGGCGGCGCGATGGCCGAGCCGGTGAGCGCCGTGTCATAGGCCTGGGCGATGGCGCGGCGGCGGGCATTGCCGGCGTCCAGCAGCGGCAGGCGGACGCGCAGCACGGCGGCCTGGATCTCGTCGAGGCGGCTGTTCACGCCGATGCTGTCCGAGAGGTAGCGGTGCTTCCAGCCATATTGCCGCAGCGCCGCCATGCGGTCGGCGAGCTCAACATCGGCCGTGGCGGTGATGCCGGCATCGCCCAGGGCGCCCAGATTCTTGGTCGGATACAGGCTGAAGGCCGCGGCATCGCCGAGGGTGCCGAGCATGCGCCCATCCAGCATCGCGCCATGCGCCTGGGCGCAATCCTCGATCACATAGACGCCGGCGGCGCGGCAGGCCGGCAGGATGCGGTCCATGTCGCAGCCCTGGCCGTAGAGATGCACCGGGATGACGGCGCGGATCGGCGGCAGGCCCGGTGGCGGGTCCTCCAGCACGGCGGCCAGCTCATCGGCGTCCATGGTGTAGGTGTCGGGGTCGATGTCGAGCAGCAGCGGCGTCGCGCCCACCATCTCGATGGCGGCGACGGTCGCGACCGCGGTGTGGGAGACGGTGGCGACCGTCATGCCCGGGCCGATGCCAAGGCCGCGCAGGATCAGCATCAGCGCGTCGGTGCCATTGGCGCAGCCCACGGCGCGCGGCAGGCCCAGCCAGCTGGCGAATTCGCGCTCGAAGGCGGCGCCCTCGGCCCCCAGGATGTACCAGCCGGAGCTGAGCGCGCGCTGCAGGGCGGCGTCGATGGCGGGCTGATGGGCGCGGTAGGCGGCGCCCGGGTCGGCCTGCGGAACGGTGATCACGGGCATGTCCATTGCCCAGTCTCCTTGGTGCCCCTCGCGGGGGTGTCGGTGTCAGGCGCGGTCGGTCAGAGGTAGTCGGCCAGGCGCGGGCGGAACCAGTCGAGGCTGCGGCGCAGCCCCTCCGCCAGGCTGGTTTCGGGGGCCCAGCCGGTGGCGGCGCGGAAGGCGCTGTCATCGGCGTGGTAGCTGCCGATATCGATCGGCGCGCGGTCGGCGGGGAATTCCTTCACCCGGTACTCGCCGCCGCCATGGGCGGCGATGGCGGCCTCGGCCAGCTCGGTGAGCGTCACGGGCGGCGAGCCGCCGAGGTTGAAGGCGCGGCCGGCGCAGGCGGGTGTCTCGGCCGCGCGCAGGAAGGCGGCGACGACATCATCGAGATAGGCCAGGTCGCGCAGCTGGGCGCCGCCCCAGACCTCGAAGGGCTCGCCCTCCAGCAGGCGGCGGAACCAGATGCCGAGGAAGGTCTGCCGCGCATCCTTCACCCGCAGCCGCGGGCCGTAGCAATTGGTCAGCCGCAGCGAGACGACGGGGCGGCCCTGCACGCGGCCTTCCATCAGCCAGTACTGCTCGCCGGCCAGCTTGGAGACGCCATTGGCGTCGGGCGGCGCGATCGGGTGCTTCTCGTCCACCGGCAGATAGGCCGGGCGGCCGTAGAATTGCCGGGTCGAGGCATGCACCACCACCGCGCCCGGCGAGCCCTGGCGCAGCGCCGCGATCAGCCGCAGCTGCGCCTCGGCGTTGATGGCGAGGTCGGTGAAGGGATCGGCCATGGAGCCGGCATGGCTGGTCTGGGCCGCCATGTTGAAGACCGCGTCCAGCCCCTGGCAATGCGGGGCGAGGTCGGCGTCGCGGAGATCGGCCACCACCAGCCGGGCGCCGCTGCCGTCCAGATTGGCCGGGTTGGCCCCGCCATCGGGGCGCATGGAATCGAGGGCGGTGACCTCGGCCCCGCGCGCCACCAAAGCGTGGCAGAGGCCGCTGCCAAGGAAGCCGGCGCCGCCGGTGACGAGCACCCGCCTGCCTTGCCAGACGCCGCTCATGCCGCGGGCTCCGCGGCGCGGGGGCATGGGGGGCGGCGGCGCCGCGCGGCGGGTCCAGACGCTGTGGACATCGCTGGGATTGTCTCTCGGATGGCGAAGCGGAGGCTGTCCCACCATTGCGGCGGAAGCAGGGCCGTGGGGCGGCCTTGCCGGGGCAGCGCGCCTGCCTGGAGGACCGAGCATGCCCGCTCCCCCGATTCAGGTGAAGAGCGATCACGCCAGCGAGAGGTCATTTTTGCGACGTGTGCTTTTCCGGTTCCGCACCCCGCCTGGAGGCACCGCCGGGTGGCGCCGCCCGCCTGGCCAAAGGCCCCGCCGCCCGGCGGCGGGGCGCGCCGCCGGCAGGCGGGTCCGCGCCGATGCGGCGGGAAAGCTTTCGGATTGGTGAAATCACCGTCATGCGCGGCAAGCGCCGCCGCCGCGCGGCCAAGCCTCAGCCCGGGGCGAGGGCGATTCCGGTGATCTCCACCTTCCAGCGCGGATCGACCAGCGGCGCCTGGGTGGTCATGCGCGCCGGCTTGTGCGCCGGGTCGAGCCAGGCATCCCAGGCGCGGTTCATCGCCGGCGCGTCGGCGATGTCGGCCAGCACCACCTGGACCTGCAGCAGCGCCCGCTTGTCGGTGCCCGCCTCGGCCAGCAGCGCGTCGATCTGCGCCAGGATGTCGGCGGTCTGCCCCTCCGCGTCCAGCGAGGCGTCGTCGGCCACCTGCCCGGCCAGGAAGACGAAGCCGCCGGCAACGGTGGCCCCGCAGAGGCGTTGCTCCGGTGCCAGGCGACGGATGGCGGCGAGATTCTGCGTCATGGTGATCCCTAGCGGTGTGGAAGGAGCGAGACTGGCATGATGGGCGAGCTGCGGCGAGAGGAAGGCCGGACGGCGCCACGGCGCGGCCTCAGCCGCGACCTGATCGCCCGCGCCTTCGACAGCACCATGCGGCGGCGCCGCACCGAGCCGAAGCCGCCGCCCTGCGACCTGGGCGGGCTGCTCGACTGCCTGGAGGAAGCCTGCGCCCATGCCGAGACCGTCACCGGCCAGGCGGTGATGGACCAGATCGGCCAGCGCAGCTTCGGCGCGCTGATCCTGCTGCCCGCCATCATCGTCGTCTCGCCGCTCTCGGGCATTTTCGGCGTGCCCAGCGTGGCCGCGTTGCTGATCATCGCGGTGGCGGGGCAGCTGATGCTGGGGCGGCACGATGTGCGCATCCCGCAGCGCGTGGCGCAGCGCGCCCTGCCCTGCCGCCGCGTCCACCAGGCGATGCGCGTGCTGCGGCCGATGGCGCGGGTGATCGACCGCATCCTCCGGCCGCGCCTGACCCTGCTGACGGCCGGCGCCGCCAGCCGCGCCATCGCCGCCGCCTGCATCCTGCTGGCCATGGTGATGCCGCCGCTGGAAATGCTGCCCTTCGCCTCCTCGCTGATCGCGGGGGTGGTCGCCCTGTTCGGCCTGGCGCTGCTGGCCAATGACGGGGCGATGGCGGTGCTGGGCTATCTGGGCCTCGCCGGGCTGGCCGGCGCCGGGCTGTATCTGCTGGTCTGACGCGCCGCCTCAGCCAGCCAGGTGCGGCCGCCGCAGCAGCCGCGGCAGCACCCCGTCCACCGGCCCCAGCACCACCGACAGCGCCCAGATGCCGCCCGCCACCAGCACGATCGCGGGACCGGTCGGCCAATCGAGGTGGTAGGAGAACAGCAGCCCGGCCAGGCTGCTGAACAGCGCGATGCCGACCGAGGCATAGACCATGGCGCCGACACTGCGGCCCCAGTAGCGCGCCGCCACCGCCGGCAGCATCATCAGCCCGACCGCCATCAGCGTGCCCAGCGCCTGGAAGGCCGCCAGCACGTTCAGCACCAGCAGGCCGAGGAACAGCAGGTGCCACAGCCCGCCCCGCGCCCGCGCCGCGGCGGCGAAGCCAGGGTCGAAGCACTCCAGCACCAGCGGCCGCCAGGCGAAGGCCAGCACCAGCAGCGTCAGGCTCGACACCCCGGCCATCAGGAACAGCGCCGCGTCATCCACCCCCAGCACGCTGCCGAACAGCAGGTGCGACAGCTCGACCGAGCCGGCCCGGGTCGAGATCAGCGTCACGCCCAGCGCCAGCGCCACGAGGTAGAGCGCGGCCAGCGCCGCATCCTCCCGCCCGCCGGTGGCGCGAGAGACCGCCCCGGCGCCCACCGCCACCACCAGCCCGGCCACCAGCCCGCCGATCGACATCGCCGTCACCGACAGGCCCGCCACCAGGAAACCCACGGCAATGCCGGGCAGGATGCCATGCGCCAGCACATCCGCCGTCAGGCTCATCCGGCGGAGCACCAGGAAGACACCCAGCGGAGGGGCCGCCAGGGACAGCGCCAGGCAGCCGATCAGGGCGCGGCGCAAAAAGCCGAACTCGGCGAAGGGGGACCAGAGGAGGTCGAGCAAGGCCATGTTCCAAAAAGTCCGGGGGAATGAATTCCCCCGGACCCCCTTCTTTCTTCTGTCAGGGCCGGGCGCCGCTGGCGCCCGGCATCAGGCGGCGCGGGCGCAGGCCTCGGCCTGCTCGTCCCAGGCCTCGGCCATCATGCGGGCACGCAGCCGGTTCTGCGCGCTCAGCGCCTCCTCGGTCGGGCCCCAGGCCACCGGCTCGCGCGCCAGCAGAAGGGTGCGCGGGAAATGCTCGCGCACCAGCTCCAGGTCGTGCAGCACGGCCAGCACCGTGCGGCCCTCGCCATGCCAGTCGCGCACCAGACCCAGCAGGTCATGCGCGGTGCGGGCATCGACAGCGTTGAACGGCTCGTCCAGCAGGATCACCGGCGCGTCCTGCACCAGCAGCCGCGCGAACAGCACGCGCTGGAACTGGCCGACCGACAGGCTGCCCACCAGCCGGCGCTCGAACCCCTCCATGCCCACCGCCGACAGCGCCTGCAAGGCCGCCTGCCGCTCCGCCGGGCGCAGCGCGCGGAAGGCGCCGGCGCGCGACCAATGGCCGAACAGCACCACATCCAGGCAGGAGATCGGGAATTGCCGGTCCAGCGCCGCCGCCTGCGGCAGCAGCGCGATCGCTTGGCGCGGCGCCTGCAGCGAGCCCTCCACCGTCGGATGCAGCCCGGCGATGGCGCGCAGCAGCGTGGACTTGCCGGCGCCGTTGGGGCCGACGATCGCCGTCAGGCTGCCCGCCTCGAAACAGCCGGACACGTGATGCACCGCCGGGCGCCGCCCATGCGTCAGCGTCACGTCGCGCAGGGTGATGGGCAGGCTCATGCCAGCCGCGCCCAGGCGACACCGCCCCACAGCAGGGCCAGCAGCACCAGCGACAGCACCAGCCGCGCGCCGGCGCCGGCCGACAGCGCCAGGGGATCGGAAAAGCGGAAGCTCATGGCGTTACGACATAACATTCCCTTTTGGCGGGACAAGCCCTTTTGTCCCGTCCCGCCTCCCGCCGGGCGCATGGCTTCCCTACCTTGAGGCACGATGTCGCTCCCTGACCCTGAGGCCGGGCTCCGCCTTGCCCTTGCCCGCCACCGGCGCTTCGCCACCGCCCTGCTGCTGCTGATGGCCGCGCTGACGCTGGGCGCCTATGCCCTGCCGCCCGGCTACTGGACCGATCTGCTGCAGGCCAGCGCCAAGGCCGGGCTGGTCGGCGGCCTGGCCGACTGGTTCGCGGTGACGGCGCTGTTCCGCCGCCCGCTCGGCCTGCCCATCCCGCACACCGCCATCATCCCGCGGCAGAAGGAGCGGCTGGGCCGGGGCCTGGGCCGCTTCGTCGGCAACCACGTGCTGACCGAGGCCGAGCTGGACCGCGTGCTGGCCCGCGTCGATCTGGCCGGGCTGCTGCGCCGCTGGCTCTCCGACCCCGCCGCCACCCGCCCCGCCGCCGAGGCCCTGGCGCGCAGCCTGCCCGCTTTGCTGAACGCGCTGGAGGATGGCCGCGCCCGCCGGCTGATCCAGCGCCTGCTGCCGCGCCTGGTCTCCGGCCCCGGCTCGGCCCGGCTGCT
>NZ_GG770777.1:913987-924966 GCF_000164635.1 Pseudoroseomonas cervicalis ATCC 49957
GCCAGCGCCGCCACCGCCACCGAGGCGCGTCGCCGCGCCGAGGCCGAGGGCGGCGAGCACGCCCGCCTGGCCGAGAGCGCCCGCGCCCAGGTGGCGCTGCTGACCCAGCAGGTGACGCAGCTGCGCGCCGAGCTGTCGCGCATCGCCGCCCTGCTGGAGGCGGAGGAGCAGTCCGGGCGCGACAAGGAGGCGCAGATCAGCCAGCTCGGCCAGCGGCTGAACGCGGCGCTGGCCGCCCGCGTCGAGGAGCTGCAGCGCTACCGCAGCGATTTCTTCGGCCGGCTGCGCGACGTGCTGGGCGACCGGCCGGAGGTGCGCATCGTCGGCGACCGCTTCGTCTTCCAGGGCGAGGTGCTGTTCCCGGTGGGCGGCGCCGAGCTGTCCGCCGCCGGCCAGCAGCAGCTGCGCGCGCTCGCCCAGGTGCTGCTGGAGGTGACGCGGCGCTTCCCGCAGGACCTCGCCTGGATCCTGCGCGTCGACGGCCATGCCGATCGCAGCCCGCTGCGCGCCGGCGCCCGCTACGCCTCGAACTGGGAGCTGTCGGCGGCGCGCGCCATAGCGGTGGGGCAGTTCCTGATCGGCGAGGGGCTGCCGCCCAACCGCGTCGCCGCCACCGCCTTCGGCGAGTACCAGCCGATCGACAGCGGCGATTCGCCCGAGGCCTTCGCCCGCAACCGCCGCATCGAGCTGCGGCTCACCGATCGCTGAGGGGAGATTTCCGCGGCGGAAGAAGCTGGTGCGGGCGGTCGGACTCGAACCGACATATCCGTGAGGATGGCGGATTTTGAATCCGCTGCGTCTACCATTCCACCACGCCCGCCTGCCGCCCGGGGAGGCGACGGCTTCCAGATACAGGAAGCCGCGCCGCGCGTCACCTGGGTCCGCGAGCGGATGCGCGCGGCGCGGCGCCGGTTCAGGTCATCGGCACGCAGACATGGGTGGCGTAGCCGGGGCGCCGGCACAGCCCGTCATACCAGCGGCGCAAATTGGGCAGTTCCGGCCGCTCGACCGGCAGGGCGAACCAGCGATGCGCGAAGATGCCGAGGACGATATCGGCCAGGGAGAAGCGCTCCTCGATGAAGTCCCGCCCCTCCAGCCTCTGGTCGAGCAGGGCCCAGAGGGCCGCCGCCTTCTGCCGCGCCGCCTCGGTCGCCGGCCAGTCGCGCTCGGCCTCGGGAATGCGGACATGGGTGAAGAAGATCGTCGTCATCGGCGCCGAGAGATGCGCCAGCTGCCAGTCCATCCAGCGCTCGATGCCGGCCCGCGCGCGGGCCTCGGCGGGGTAGAGCGCCTCGCCCCCCGGCGTGCTGCCCGCCAGGTAGCGCAGGATGCTGTTGCTTTCCCACAGCGCCCAGCCATCCGGCTCCTGCAGCACCGGCACCAGCGCGTTCGGGTTCATCGCCTTGTAGGCCGCGTCCTGCGTCAGGCCATAGGCGCCGCCGGCGTCGCGCCGCTCATAGGGCATGCCGGTCTCGGCGGCGAACCAGAGCAGCTTCATCACATTGCTGCTGTTGGCGCGGCCCCAGATGATTCGCATGGCGTCCTCCCTGCTGTCGTCGCCACGCTATGCGTCCCCCGCCGGACGGTCCAGCCACCCTGGCGCTTGACCCCGGGCCGCGCCAGGAACAGGTATCGTGCGGTGACGACCCGGCGCGGGCGCCGCACGGCCCCGAAGGAGCCCCGCATGAACCAGGCCCTGCCCCAGCCCCGCCCGCCCCGCCAGGCGCCGGAGACGCTCGATCCCGTCTGGTCGCGCATCCGCCAGGAGGCCGAGGCGGCGGCGGCGCGCGAGCCGGAACTGTCCGGCTTCCTGCACGCCGCCGTGCTGCAGCACGACACGCTGGAATCGGCGCTCTCCACCCGCGTCGCCGACCGGCTGGACCATGCCGACCTGCCCACCGCCCTGCTGCGCCGCTCGCTGGAGCGGGCGCTGGAGGCGGACCCGCTGCTGCGCGAGGCGGTGCGCAGCGACATCATGGCCGTGGTCGACCGCGACCCGGCCACCAGCCGGGCGCTGGAGCCGCTGCTCTACTACAAGGGCTTCCACGCGCTGACGGCGCACCGGCTGGCGCATCTGCTGTGGAACGAGGGGCGGCGCGACCTGGCGCTGTGGCTGCAATCGCGCAGCTCCGTCGTGTTCCAGACCGACATCCACCCGGCGGTGGCGATCGGCCGCGGCATCTTCCTCGACCACGCCACCGGGCTGGTGGTGGGGGAGACGGCGGTGATCGAGGACAATGTCTCCATCCTCCAGGGCGTCACCCTCGGCGGCACCGGCAAGGAGGGCGGCGACCGCCACCCCAAGATCCGCCATGGCGTGCTGATCGGCGCCGGCGCCAAGGTGCTGGGCAATATCGAGGTCGGGCATTGCGCCCGCATCGCCGCCGGCTCGGTGGTGCTGAAGCCGGTGCCCTCGGGCTTCACCGTGGCCGGGGTGCCGGCGCGGGTGGTGGGCCAGGCGGGCTGCGCCGAGCCCTCCCGCGCCATGGACCAGATGCTCGACCCCACCGAGGAGTGACACCGATCCCGTGATTCCGCTTCCGCTGCTGGTGGCCGCGCTCGCCGCCGCCGCCCCGCTGCTGGCCATCGCCAGCGAGCGCTGGGGCGGGCTGAACCCCTGCGCCCTCTGCCTCTGGCAGCGCTGGCCCTACTGGGCGGGCGCGGTGCTGGCGCTGCTGGCGCTGGTGCTGCCGCGCCGGCTGATGCTCACCCTGGCGGGGCTGGCCATCCTGGGCTCCGGCGCCGTGGCGGTGGTGCATGTGGGGGTGGAGGCGAGATGGTGGCCCTCGCCCCTGCCCTCCTGCTCCGCCCCCAGCGCCGGCAACGCGGCGAGTGTCGAGGAGCTGATGAACGCCCTCTCCGACCGTCCGGCCAAGCCCTGCGACGATCCCACCTACCTCATCCCCGGCCTGCCGGTGTCGATGGCGGGGATGAACCTGGCCTATGCGCTGGGCCTCGGCGCGCTGGCGCTGTGGGGGGCGCGGCGGCGCGGCTGAGCGGCGCCTCAGCCCTCCAGCTCGGTGTCCCAGTAGAGGTAGTCGCGCCAGCTCTCATGCAGGTAGTTGGGCGGGAACAGCCGGCCATTCTCCTGCAATTCCCAGCTGGTCGGCTGGCGCGGCACCTGGCGCGGGAACATGCGGATCTCGGCCGGCAGCTTCGAGCCCTTGCGCAGATTGCACGGCCCGCAGGCGGTCACGACATTCTCCCAGCTGGTGCGGCCGCCGCGGCTGCGCGGGATCACATGGTCGAAGGTCAGCTCCTGGGTCGGCCGTTCATCGCCGCAATAGACGCAGGAGAAGCTGTCGCGCAGGAACACGTTGAAGCGCGTGAAGGCCGGCCGCCGCGCCGACGGGATGTATTCCCGCAGCGCGATCACGCTGGGCAGCCGGATGGCGTGGCGCGGCGAGCGCACCAGCATGTCGTATTCCGACAGCACCGAGACGCGGTCGAGATACACCGCCTTCACCGCATCCTGCCAGGACCACAGCGACAGCGGAAAATAGGACAGCGGACGGAAATCCGCATTGAGCACCAAGGCCGGGAAGCCGCCGGCGGCGCTGCCGCCCTGGCCTCCCGCAGACATCCCGTCAGGCAAGCGCCGCTCCTTTCAAGCTGCGCGCCGCAAGTGCTGGGGCCAGACCCGGCGGTCAGGCCCCAGATATCGTGGCGCCGCCGGTGTGCGGCCCGATTCATGCCAGCCCGGGGCGGCCGGTGCAAGGACCGGCCGGGCGGGTTTCACGCCGCTGTCACGCCCCCGCCGGCAGCCGCGCCGCGTTGCGCTGCAAAAACAGCGCCCCCGCGCTCAGCCCCGCATCGTCGATGCCATGCGCCAGGCGCGGGCAGTAGAGCGACTCCACCGGCACGCCGCGGGCGCGCAGCGCCGCCTCGGCGCTGCGGCTGGACTGCACCGGCACCACCTCATCCACCTCGCCATGCACCAGCAGCGTCTCGGGCCGGCTGGCGATCTCGGCCTCCAGCAGCTCCTCGCCGATCAGCCGGCCGGAATAGGCCAGGATGGCAAAGGGCGGCACGCTGCGGCGCAGCCCGGTGAACAGCGCCATCATCGCGCCCTGGCTGAAGCCCATCAGCGCCACCGCGCTCTCCGGCAGGCCGGCCTCGGCGCATTCGCGGGCGATCAGCGCGTCCAGCAGCGGCCGCGCCGCCTGGGCGCCGGCCAGCATCGGGCCGGGGCTGCGATCGGCCAGGCTGAACCATTGCCGCCCATACGGCCCGGCCTCGCAGGGAAAGGGCGCGTGCGGCGAGACAAAGCGCGCCCGCGGCAGCGCCCGCGCCCAGTGCGGCGCCAGGTCGATCAGGTCATTGCCATCGGCGCCATAGCCATGCAGCAGGACAACGATCTGCTGCGGCTTGGCCCCGCCCTGCGGCCCCCAACGCGGCCCATCCAACGCCTGCATGCGGCTTCCCCTTGCTGTGCTCCGGCCGCCTCCGCTACGCGCGATCCGTCATGGCTGCAACTCTGGTCACGCGCTTCGCCCCCTCCCCCACCGGCCGGCTGCATCTGGGCCACGCCCACAGCGCCCTGCTGGCCTGGCGCCTGGCGCGCGACTCCGGCGGCCGCTTCCTGCTGCGCATCGAGGACATCGACACGCTGCGCTGCCGCCCCGACTTCGTGGACGGCATCCTGGAGGACCTCGCCTGGCTGGGGCTGGACTGGGACGGGCCGGTGCGCCGGCAATCGGAGCATTTTCCCGAGTATCGCGCCGTGCTGGGCCGGCTGGAGGGCCTGGGGCTGCTCTACCCCTGCTTCTGCACCCGCGCCGACATCGCCCGCGAGATCGCCGCCATCGGCCATGCGCCGCACGGGCCGGATGGCGCGCTCTACCCCGGCACCTGCCGGCGCCTCTCCCCGGCCGATCGGGCCGCGCGGATCGCCGCCGGGGAGCCCTACGCCCTGCGCCTCGACATGGCGGCGGCGCTCGCCCACGCGCCGCGGCCGCTCTCCTGCCTGGAGCACGGCCGGCGCCGGCGCTGCGACCCGGCGCGATTCGGCGATGTCGTCCTGGCGCGCAAGGACATCCCCGCCAGCTACCATCTCTGCGTCACCCATGACGACGCGCTGCAGGGCGTGACCCTGGTGACTCGGGCCGCGGACCTGGCGCCCGCCACCGACCTGCACCGGCTGCTCCAGGCGCTGCTCGGCTGGCGCGCGCCGCGCTACTGCCACCACGGGCTGCTGCTGGGGGCGGACGGGAAGAAACTGTCCAAGCGGGACAACGCGCCGACGCTGCGGGGGCTGCGGGAGAAAGGCCTCTCCCCGGAAGCGGTGCGCCGCATGGCCAGCACCGGGGGAGAATGAATCCTCCCCCGCGCCCCCTCCTCTCGTTCTGTCAGGGCCGGCCGGCGCTCAGCGGCGCAGCGCGGCGATGACGAAGATGACGGCGGCGATCAGCGCGATCGCCACGATGCCCTGCACCACGGCGAAATTCGGCGCGTCCTGCGCCACCAGCAGCGTGGTCACCGCGCCAGCGGCGGCCAGGATGAAACGGATCCACATGGCACCCTCCCTGTCCGGGACGGCACCATCCTAGGCCGCTTCCTGGCCGGCGGTAAGCCGGCATGGCCGGCAAAAGAAAACCGCCCCGGTCCTGCGACCGGGGCGGCGTCAGGCCGGTGGCGCTGGCGGGGCTCAGCCCGCCATCGCGGCGTCCTTCTTCTTGCGCATCGCGGGCGACAGCATCAGCGCCAGCGTCACAAAGGCGATGCCGAGCAGCACGCCCGAGATCGGCCGCTCGATGAACACCATCGGGTCGCCGCGGGAGAGCAGCATGGCGCGGCGCAGATGTTCCTCCATCATCGGGCCGAGCACGAAGCCCACCAGCAGCGGCGCCGGCTCCATCTTCAGCTTGGCGAAGACGTAGCCCAGCACGGCGAAGAACACCGTCTGGTAGACGTCGAAGACGCTGTTGTTGATCGAGTACACGCCGATCGCGCAGAAGGTCAGGATCGCCGGGTACATGTACTTGTAGGGAACCTGCAGCAGCTTCACCCACATGCCGATCAGCGGCAGGTTGATGACCAGCAGCATCAGGTTGCCGATCCACATCGAGGCGATCAGGCCCCAGAACAGGTCCGGCTGGGCTTCCACCATGCGCGGGCCCGGCTGGATGCCCTGGATGATCAGCGCGCCCACCATCAGCGCCATGACGGCGTTGGAGGGGATGCCGAGCGTCAGCAGCGGGATGAAGCTGGTCTGGGCGGCCGCGTTGTTGGCGGCCTCCGGACCGGCCACGCCCTCGATCGCGCCATTGCCGAACTCGCCGCGGCCCTTCGACATCTTCCGCTCCATCATATAGGAGCCGAAGGAGGCCAGCGAGGCGCCGCCACCGGGCAGGATGCCCAGCGCCGAGCCGATCAGCGTGCCGCGCAGCACCGAGGGCGTCGCCCGCTTCCACTCCTCCTTGGTCAGGAACAGGCTGCCGACCTTGGTGGAGAGGACGCTGCGCACCTCGGGGTTCTCGAGGTTCAGGATGATCTCGGCGATGCCGAACACGCCCATCGCGATGGCCGCGAAGTTCAGCCCGTCCGACAGCTCGGGGATGCCGAAGGTGAAGCGCTGCTGGCCGGTCTGCACATCGGTGCCGACCAGGCCGAGCGCCACGCCCAGCACCACCATCGCCACCGACTTCACCACCGAGCCCTGCGCCAGCACCGATGATATGATCAGGCCCAGCAACATCAGGGAGAAGTAGTCGGCCGGGCCGAAGGACAGCGCCACCTGGGTCAGCAGCGGGCCGGAGGCCGCCACCAGCACGGTCGCGACCGAGCCGGCGAAGAACGAGCCCAGCGCCGAGATGGCCAGCGCCGCGCCGGCGCGGCCGTTGCGCGCCATCTTGTAGCCCTCCAGCGTGGTCACCACGGAGGAGACCTCGCCGGGCAGGTTCAGCAGGATGGCGGTGGTCGAGCCGCCATACTGCGCGCCGTAATAGATGCCGGCGAGCATGATGATCGCGGTGGTGGCCGGCTGGCCGAAGGTGATCGGCAGCAGCAGCGAGATGGTGGCGACCGGGCCGATGCCCGGCAGCACGCCGATCGCCGTGCCGATCAGCGCGCCGAGCAGCGCGAAGAGCAGGTTGTCGAAGCTGAGCGCGACGCCGAAGCCATGCGCCAGGTTAGCGAGCAGCAGTTCCATGGTCTCTTCGCGCCCTCAGAACACCGGCCAGACATTCACGCGGATGTCGAGCTCGTAGATGAACACCCACCAGCACAGCGCCAGCAGGAACACCACGCAGCCGGCGACGCCGAGCGGACGGTGGTCGGGATCGGCCAGCGCCGCGACCACCACCATCGCGGTGATCGCCAGCAGCAGCCCGCCCTGTTCCAGCAGGATGCCGAACACGATCATGCCGAGCAGCACGAAGGCCAGCTTGCGCCAGCCCGGGCTGACCGCGGCGATGCCGAAGCCGATGGCGAGCGCGATGCCCAGCGCGTACCAGTTGGCCGACAGCGCCGGCACCGAGGCCAGCAGCGGATAGGCCAGCAGCGTCGCGCCGGTGCCGACGAGCAGCGTGGTGAAATCGAGCTTGGTCCACTTCTCCAGCGGATCCAGCCCGCCGAAGAAGGACACGACCAGCACGATCGCGCCCAGCCCCAGCTCCAGCCAGAACACCAGCATCGGCATGTAGCCCGGCCCCATCCGGCGCGCCGTGCCCAGCGTATGCTCCGTGTTCAGCCAAAGGCCCACCGCCGCGAAAATGAGCAGCAGCAACCCTGAGGCCAGATCTTTCGCGTTGATCCTCATGCCGATCCCTTCTTGAACCCCCGCGTGCGGCAGACACGCGCCCCTCACTCGCCGGCAGCGTTGGACACGGCGCGTCACCGCCGCCCCGATCCAACGATCAGTTCCTGCCGGATGGGCCCCCTTGGCTGCCGCCAGGCCCGGTTCGATTCGACTGCGATGTCAGGATGGAAACACGGCGCCGGCCCGGCTTATCCGCGAGGAGCGTTGCGCGAGGTCCGTCGCCGGTCCCCAGCACCTTGCCCCGCGATGCGGGCTATCACTTTTCCACCCTCCCCCTTCAGCGGAATGCAGGGCAACCTATGGCACCGGAATGTGCGGGAGCAAGGCGCCATCATTTCATGAATGAAAGTTCATGTACTGCACTGCGCAAGAAACGCATCGCCGCCCGTCTCGCGGCCGCGCCATCAGGAAGTCCAAAGCCATGACGAACGAATTTCTGTTCAATGACCCCGCCGGGCCGCTCCGCCAGGCGGCCGCCAGCCTGGCGCCGCAGCTGGTCGCGCTGCGCCGCGACATCCACGCCCATCCGGAACTCGCCTTCGAGGAGGTCCGCACCGCCGGACTGGTCGCCGCCGAGCTGTCGCGCCTCGGCATCCCGCACCGCACCGGCATCGGCCGCACCGGCATCCTCGGCCTGATCGAGGGCGGCCAGCCGGGCCCGACGCTGGCCATCCGCGCCGACATGGACGCGCTGCCGATCCAGGAGGAGACGGGCCTGCCCTACGCCTCCTCCGTGCCGGGCAAGATGCACGCCTGCGGGCATGACATTCATACGGTCACCCTGCTCGGCGTCGCCGCCATCCTGAAGGAGCTGGCCCCCCGCCTGGCCGGGCGCGTCGTCCTGGTCTTCCAGCCGGCCGAGGAGACGCTGCAGGGCGCCGCCGCCATGATCGCCGATGGCGCGGCGGAGGGCATCGACCTGGCACTCGGCTTCCACAACCACCCCGACACCCCGGTCGGCCGATTCGGCTTCGTCCGCGGCGCCTGCCTCGCCGCCTCCGACCTGTTCGACCTGACGCTGCGCGGCCGCTCCGGCCATGCCGCCCACCCCTATGCGGCCGTCGACCCGATCGTCGCGGCGGCGCATTTCGTCACCCAGGCGCAGACCGTGGTCTCGCGCGAGGTGAAGCCGCTGCACCCGGCCGTCGTCACCATCGGCCAGTCGGTCGGCGGCACCACCTACAACATCATCCCCGAGCGGGTGCAGCTGAAGGGCACGGTGCGCACCCTGCACCCCGAGGCGCGCGACACCGCCGAGGCCGCGCTGCGCCGGCTGATCCAGGGCATCGAGACGGGCCTGCGCGTCAGCGCCAGCTTCGAGTACCGCCGCATGGTGCCGCCGCTGGTCAACAGCGACCGCGTGCTCGACCCGGCGCTGCGCTCGCTCGCCGCGCAATTCGGCGCCGAGGCGATCACCGAGGGCGAGCCCAGCATGGGCTCGGAGGATTTCTCCGCCTTCGCCGAGCGTGTGCCCGCCTTCCAGCTCGGCATCGGCAGCGCCACGCCGGGGCGCGACGACCGGCTGCACAATGCCGACTACCAGCCCGATGAGGGCTGCATCCCGGCGGGTGTCGAGGCGCTGTCGCGCATCGCCCTCGACCTGCTGACCCGCGCCGCGTGAAAGGCCAGCCCATGAAGATCTGCGTGTTCGGCGCCGGCGCCATCGGCGGCCATCTGGCGGTGCGGCTGGCGAAGGGCGGCGCCGAAACCAGCGTCGTCGCCCGCGGCGCCCAGCTCGACGCCATCCGCCGCAACGGCCTGGCCATCGAGGCGCCGGATGGCCGCTTCGAGGCCCGTGTCGCCGCCGGCAGCGCCGCCGAGCTCGGTCCGCAGGACGCCGTCATCGTCACCGTCAAGGCGCCCTCCCTGCCGCAGATGGCCGAATCCATCGCGCCGCTGCTCGGGCCCGACACCACCGTCGCCTTCGTCATGAACGGCATCCCCTGGTGGTATTTCGACCGCCATGGCGGCGCGCTCGACGGCCGCCGCCTGCCGGCGGTGGATCCGGGCGACGCGGTGCGCAACGCCATCGGCGTCGGGCGCACGCTCGGCGGCGTCGTCTACTCCGCCTGCACCGTCACCGAGCCGGGCGTGGTGAAGGTCGAGCACGCCAACAACCGCGTCATCCTGGGCGAGGTCGATGGCAGCCTCTCCCCCCGCGCCCAGGCCCTGGCCGACGCGCTGAGCGCCGGCGGCGTCTCCGGCGAGGTGACGCCCTCGATCCGCCGCGAGGTCTGGATGAAGCTGATGGGCAACCTCGCCCAGGGGCCCTTCACCATCCTCTCCCGCCAGGGCATCGGCGGCACCCTGGCCGACCCGGCCGTGCGCGCGGCCATCAAGCGGGCGATGCAGGAAGCCATGGCGATCGCCGAGGCGCTCGGCCAGGGCTTCGAGTTCGAGCTGGAGAAGCGCATCGCCGCCTCCTCCAGACTCGCCCACAAGCCCTCCATCCTGCAGGACCTCGAACTCGGGCGGCCGATGGAGATCGATGCCCTGTTCCGCGTGCCGCTGGAACTGGCCCGGCTGGCAGGGGTGGAGACGCCGACCCTCGACCTGTCGGTCGCCCTGGCTACCCAGGCGGCGACGGCGGCGGGGCTTTACAGGCCGCAGTAAGAAAAGGCCGGGGGGACAGGGTCCCCCCGGACCCCGCCTTCAGTTTGGGGCAGGCATGGCGGTCTGGCCCAGCACCCAGCCTTCCCAGCGCTGGATCCAGGGGTCCGCGGGCACGAAATCGGGGCGCTGCCCGTCCAGCACGGCCACCAGGCACAACAGCCCCAGCACGCTGTCGAAGCGGTCCTCGCCCACCGCATCCGCGCCGAACCCCTCCTCCACCGCCAGCGCCAAGCCGGCGGAGGCCACCACGCCCAGCCGCGCCATCGCCAGCCGCAGATCCGGCCCGGCAGCGCGCCGCGCCTCCCGCACCCGCTTGCTGCCCGACAGCCGGATGCCGAGATGCCGCATCGCCTCGGCCGGATAGACCTCGGCCAGCACCGCCCGGCCCGGCGCCAGCAGGGCGTGCAGCCCGCCCTCGAAGGGCCAGAAGCGCAACGGCGCGCCGGTGGAAAGCGATGGCGCCAGCCAGTCCCGCCAGGCGCTGATCGCCGCCTTGCCGGTCTGATTGGCCCCCAGCGTCCAGAACAGCGGCGCACCGGCCGGGCGCTCGGCCGTCGCCCGGTCGCACCAGCGGCTGAGCCCGGCCGCGCCCGCGAGCCCCAGCGCC
>NZ_GG770777.1:927497-934517 GCF_000164635.1 Pseudoroseomonas cervicalis ATCC 49957
GAGCGGCCGAGGCGCCGCGCGGCGGCGGCGAGCGATCCCTCCTCCAGCGCGGCCAGCGCCATTTCCATCGCGTCCAGCCGGTCCATGCTTTCAGATCCTGCAATCGAGCCTGCCATCCAGCGCGCATTCAGACGCGGGACGCAAGGGACTACCTCCCCCGCATCGGGCGCCGGACGCGCCCTCCAGGCTCAGGAGGTCCCATGACCACGATCCATTACCGCCACCAACAGGTTGGCCCCGTCGATGTCTTCTACCGCGAGGCCGGGCGCGCCGACGCGCCGGTGCTGCTGCTGCTGCACGGCTTCCCCAGCGCCAGCCACATGTTCCGCGACCTGATCCCGCTGCTGGCCGACCGCTACCGGGTGATCGCGCCCGACCTGCCCGGCTTCGGCCAGACAAGGGCGCCGGCGCGCGGCCAGTTCGACTACAGCTTCGACCGGCTCGCCGAGGTGATCGGTGGCTTCACCGAGGCGCTCGGCCTCGATCGCTACGCGCTCTATGTCTTCGACTATGGCGCGCCGGTCGGGCTGCGGCTCGCCATGGCGCATCCGGAGCGCGTCACCGCCATCATCACCCAGAACGGCAATGCCTATGAGGAAGGGCTGAGCCGCGAATGGGAGGCCTGGCAGACCTATTGGCGCCAGCCCACGCCGGAGAACCGGGAGGCCTGCCGCGCCGCGCTGACCGACGCGTTCATCCGCAGCCAGTATGTCGATGGCGCGCCGGAGGGCCTCGTCTCGCCCGATGGCTATGGGCTGGACCAGCTCTACATGCACCGGGCGGAGGCGGCCGAGATCCAGCTCGACCTGATCCTGAGCTACCGCAGCAATGTCGCGCTCTACCCGGCCTTCCAGGCCTATTTCCGCCAGCACCAGCCGCCCCTGCTGGCGGTCTGGGGCCGCAACGACGCCTATTTCCTGCCGGCGGGCGCCGAGGCCTATCGCCGCGACCTGCCCAGTGCCGAGGTGCATCTGCTGGACACCGGCCATTTCGCGCTGGAGACGCATCACCACGAGATCGCTGATCTGATCCGCCGCTTCCTGCCGGGCTGAGACGCCGCGGCGGCGCTTGCGGGCCGGGGGGTTTTGCGGGAGACAGGCCCGCACGCCCCCGGCGCCGCAGGCCCGGCGGGCCAGCGCCCAGGAGACCGCCCGCGATGAGCCGCGCCCTCGTCCTCGACACCGAGACCACCGGCTTCGACCCGCTGACCGGCGACCGCGTGCTGGAGGTGGCGGCGGTGGAGATCGTCAACCTGGTGCCCACGGGGCGGCATTTCCACATGCTGATCGACCCCGAGCGCGACGTGCCCGAGGAAGCCACCAAGGTGCATGGCTTCACGCGGGAGATGCTGATCGGCAAGCCGAAATTCGCCGAGATCGCCCCCGCCATGCTGGACTTCCTGGGCGACGACCCGATCATCGCGCACAACGCGCCCTTCGATTTCGGCTTCCTGGACTGGGAGCTGAAGAAGGCCGGCCACAAGGCGCTGGACCGCGCCCGCATGGTCGACACGCTGGCCCTGGCGAAGAAGCGCTTCCCCGGCCTGCCCAACAGCCTGGACGCGCTGTGCCGGCGCTACGGCATCGACAATTCCATGCGCACCGCGCACAACGCGCTGCTCGACGTGCAGCTGCTGGCGCAGGTCTATCTGGAGCTGATGGGCGGCAAGCAGCCGGGGCTGGAACTGGCCAGCCGCCCGGCCGTCTCCACCCCCGTGGTGCTGCAGATCGACGCCACGCCGGTCGCCCGCCAGCCGCGCCCGATCCAGCCCAGCGAGGCGGAGCTCGCCGCCCACGCCGCCTTCCTGGCCAAGATCAAAGACCCCCTCTGGGCTGCTTTTTTGCCAGCTGCCGGTTCTCTTCCAGCTGCCGGTCAGGGCTGAGACGGCGGTCGCTGCAGGCCCGGCCTGACGGCGAGAGCCGGCGGACACAGCCGCCGCGCCCCGCGGATGCCCGCCACCGGCGAGGCGGCGGAGCTGCGGCGTCCCACCTCTCCACCATACGGCGGCAGCCCGAAAGAAAAGCAGCCGGTTAAAAAGAATCCCAGGCGGGGGCGAAGTCGGGGTTCACGCGGCGGCGGTCCTTCGGCAGGGCGTCGATGGCGGCGACATCCTCGGCATCCAGCTTCGCGGCCAGCGGCACGGCGTCGAGATTGGCCTGCTGGGATTCGCGGCGGCCGGCCTTGGGGATGGCCACCACGCCCTCCTGCCGCAGCAGCCAGGCCAGCGCCACCTGCAGCGCGCTCGCGCCATGCTTGCGGCCGATCTCCTCCAGCACAGGCTGGTCGGCCAGCGCGCCCTGGCCGAGCGGCGAATAGGCGGTCAGCGCGATGCCGCGCGGGCGGCACCAGTCGAGCAGGCGCTGCTGCGACAGCAGGGCGTGATACTCGACCTGCAGGCAGGCCGGCTTCGCGCCCAGCGCCTCCAGCTGCCGCATCAGCGCGGGCGGGAAGTTGGAGACGCCCCAATGGCGCGTCAGCCCTTCGTCCTTTGCCGCCTGCATGGTCTGCGCCACGGCGGCGAGATCCATCTCCGGCGTCGGCCAATGCACCAGGAACAGGTCGAGATGACCGGTGCCGAGCTTGCGCAGCGAGCCGTCCAGCGAGCGGCGGATGGCGTCGGGCGCCAGATTGTCGAACCACACCTTGCTGGTGACGAAGAGCTCGCCGCGCGCGACGCCGGAGGCCTTCAGCCCGGCGCCCACCGCCTCCTCATTGCCGTAGCGGTCGGCGGTGTCGATGTGGCGGTAGCCGAGGGCAATGGCGCTTTCCACCGCCGCCTGGCCCTCGGCCCCGGCCAGCTTCCAGGTGCCGAGGCCGAGCTTCGGGATGCTGATGCGGTCGGTCGTGAGCGTGGGAATCATCGGAGGTCCTTCCGGCTGTCTCCGCCAGGATCAGGGGCGGAGGCGGCGCGGCGCAAGCCCCGGCCCGGCCGGACGCGCATGGCGATGTTTCGGGGCGGCCATGCGGGAACCCGGAGGCGGCCTCCGGGTTAAGCGGGTTGCGCCTGGGCGCAACCCCGGTGACCGCATGGCGTTGGGTGGGGATGAGCGCCCATGCCCCCGCCCCCTCGCCACCGCCCCCGAGCCCGGCCGCAGGCGGGCGACGGGGGCCGCGCGGCGGTCAGCCCGGCTCCTTGGCCAGGGCGCGGCGGGCGGTCTCGGCCAGGAAGTTGCTGGCCACCGGCAGCACCGCGTCGTTGAAATCGTAATGCGGGTTGTGCAGCTCGCAGCCGCCCTCGGCCGGGCCGTTGCCGATCCACACGAAGGCGCCCGGCACCACGTTCAGGAAATGGGAGAAATCCTCCCCCGTCATGGCCGGGCCGATGTCGCGGCGCAGCGTGGTGACGGCGCCCGCCGCCTCGGCCGCCAGCTCGCGCGCCTCGGGGTGGTTGGCGGTCACCGGCACGCCGCCGCCGATCACGGCCTCGGCCTTGACGCCGAAGGTGGCGGAGACACCGGCGGCCACGCGCCGCAGCCCGTCGCGGATCTGCTCGCCGACCTCCTCGGTCAGGAAGCGCATGCTGCCCTTGATCACCACGCGGGCGGCGATCTGGTTCTGCGCCTCGCCGCCCTCGATGACGGTCAGGCTGACCACGCCGGTCGCCATCGGGTCCAGGTTGCGCGCCACGATGGACTGGCAGGCGACGATGGCGTGGCCGGCGGCAAGGATCGGGTCGCGCGTCAGATGCGGCAGCGCGGCATGGCCGGCATGGCCCTCGATCACCAGCTCGAAGCGGTTGCCGGCGGCCATCACCGCGCTGTCATGCACCGCGATGGTGCCGGCGGCGAGGCCCGGCCAGTTGTGCCAGCCGAAGATGCGGTCCATCGGGAAGCGCTGGAACAGCCCGTCCCGCACCATGGAGGCGGCGCCGCCGCCGCCCTCCTCGGCCGGCTGGAACACCAGCCGCACCGTGCCGGTCCAGCTCTCATCCCGCAGCAGCAGCGCCGCGGCGCCGAGCAGCGCGGTGGTGTGGCCGTCATGCCCGCAGGCATGCATCACGCCGGGATTGGTGCTGCGCCAGGGCAGGTCCTGCGCCGCTTCCTCGATCGGCAGCGCGTCCATGTCGGCGCGCAGCCCGACGCTGCGGTTGCTGCCGGGGCGGTGCAGCGTGGCCACCACGCCATGCCCGCCCACCCCCTCGACGATCTCCGTCACGCCGAGTTCCCGCAGCCGCTCCACCACGAAGGCGGCGGTCGGCCCTTCATGCAGGGTGAGGCTCGGATTGGCGTGGAGATGCCTGCGCCAACGCGTCAGTGTTTCGGCAAGGGTCGGATCCATGTGCTAGGGCATACCGCTTAAGCCGATGCGTCTCAAATCCTCCCTTCCCCTGATGATCCTCGTGGCCGGTGCAGGGCTGGCGCTTCCCCTTCTCGGCCTGGTGCAGGCGGCGGCGCAGCCCGCCGCGGACAGCGCTGTCCCGCCAGAGGCGAGCCCGGCCGATACGGAGGCGGAAGAGCGCACGGTCGAGTACAGCGTGACCCTGCCGGAAACCGGGGACGAGGCGCTGGACGACGCCATCTCCCGCGCCTCGACACTGGAGAATCTGCGCGAGCGGGCGCCTGTCGATACCTATGGCCTGGTCAGCCGCGCCATCGCCGAGTCGAACGCCATGCGCGACGCGCTGCGCTCGGAGGGGTATTACGCCGGCCGCGCCACCATCCTGGTCGATGGCGCGGCGCCCGACACGCCCGGCCTGGCCGACCGGCTCTCGGCGCGCCCGGCCGGGGCCGGGCCGATCCCGGTCACCATCACCGTCGAGCGCGGGCCGCAATACCGGCTGGACCCGGTGCGGCTGCAGGCCGAGCCGCAGGGCGCCGCGCTGGCCGAAGCCGGGGAGACCGGCCTTGAACCCGACAGCCCCGCCCGCGCCCAGCCGATCCTGGATGCCGAGGGGCGGCTGACCAAGGCGCTGCAGGATGCCGGCCACCCCTTCGCCGCGGTGCGCCGCCGCGTCACGGTGGACCACGACACGCGGCGCATGCAGGTGACCTTCCTGGTTTCCCCCGGCCCGCGCGCGCAATTCGCCCGGCCCGGCGTGACCGGGGAGCGGCGCACCGACAGCGCCCTGCTCGGCCGCATCGTGGCGCCGCTGGAGGGCGAGACCTACAGCCAGGAGCGGATCGGCAAGGCGCGGCAGGACCTGCTCAGCCTCGGCGTGTTCAGCACGGTGCGCGCCCGCGCCGCCGACCGGCTGGACGAGGATGGCCGCCTGCCGCTGACCTACACGGTGATCGAGCGGCCCTTGCGCGCCATCGGCTTCAGCGCGGCCTATGAGACCCGCTACGGCCCGACCTTCAGCACCTACTGGGAGCACCGCAATTTGTTCGGCGGCGCCGAGCGGCTGCGGCTGGAGGCGGAGGTCAACCGCCTGGGCAGCGGCAGCGGCACGCGCGACACCGGCGGCCGCGTCTCGGCCAGCCTGCGCACCCCCTGGTTCGCCGGGCGCAACCAGAGCCTGACCTTCGACATCGCCGCCCTGCGCGAGCGCCCCGATGCCTATGACCGCGACGCCTTCACCCTCGGCGCCACGCTGGAGCGCGCCCTGTCGCCGCGGCTGTCGGTCAGCGCCGGGCCGCAGCTGGAATTCAGCCGGGTGACGCAGGATGGCGCCACCACCGACTACCAGCTGGTGGGCCTGCTCGGCTCGCTGCGCTGGACCGATGTGGACAGCCCGCTGAACCCGACGCGCGGCACCCGCGCCACGCTGCTGGTCAACCCGATCTACAGCCTGGGCGAGAGCAACGCCTTCACCCGGCTGCGCGCCCAGGGCAGCACCTATTTCGACCTCTCGGGCGACCAGGGCAGCATCCTGGCGCTGCGCGCCGCGGTGGGCAGCATCGTCGGCGCCAGCTTCGGCGGGGTGCCGCCGGACAAGCGCTTCTATTCCGGCGGCGGCGGATCGGTGCGCGGCTACAGCTACCAGTCGGTCGGGCCGCGCACCGCCTCGGACGAGCCGGCCGGCGGCCTCTCCCAGGTCGAGGGCAGCATCGAGCTGCGCCAGCGCGTCAGCGGCGCCTTCGGCATGGCGGCCTTCCTCGATGCCGGCTCGGTCACCCGCGACCCGACACCGGCCTTCGACAACATGAAATTCGGCGCCGGCCTCGGCGTGCGCTACCTGACGGCGATCGGCCCGCTGCGCGCCGATGTCGCCGTGCCGCTGAACCGCGAGCGGGGCGACAGCGCCTTCGGCCTCTATCTCGGTATCGGGCAGGCCTTCTGATGCGCCGGGTGCTGCGTTGGGGCCTCGGGCTCCTGGCCTTCCTGATTCTGTTGCCGGTGCTACTGCTGGGCGGCGTGCTGGCGGGGGCCAACACCGCGCCGGGGCAGAGGCTGATCGCCGATCTGGCGCAGCGCTTCGTGCCGGGCCTCACCATCGAGGGGCTGCACGGCCCGATCCCCGGCGCCCCGGGCTTCGCCCGGCTGCGCATGGCCGATGCCAAGGGCGTCTGGCTGGAGGTGGACGAGGCGCGGCTCGACCTCGACCTGCGCGCCTTGCTCCGCCGCGAGCTGCGCATCGAGACGCTGGAAGCCGCCCGCATCGCCCTGCTGCGCCTGCCGGAGAGCGACCCCGACGCGCCGCCGCCGGAGCCGACGCCCTCCGAGGGCGGGCCGATCCCGACCCTGCCGAACCTGCCCGTGGCGCTGCGCCTGGAAAAACTGGCCATCGCCCGCATCGAGATCCCGCGCGAGCTGGTCGCGGCCACCGTCGAGGAGCATGGCCCCTCCACCGCCTTCGCCCTCTCGGCCGAGGGCCAGGCCAGCCTGGTCGCCGCCGCGCTGCAGGCGAAGCTCGGCGTGCAGCGGCTGGAGGCGGAGGGGCGGCTTGATCTCGACCTCGCCCTCGACCCGCAGGCGGCGCTGAAGGCCGATCTCCGCGTGGCCGAGCCGGCGGGCGGCGTGCTGGCCACCGCGCTCGGCATCGCCACCGCGCCGGCCGAGCTGCGCCTGTCGCTGGACGGGCCGGCCAGCGGCGCCGGCTTGCGCGCCAGCGCCGATTTCGGCGGCCAGGCCGGCTTCAAC
>NZ_GG770777.1:935803-939829 GCF_000164635.1 Pseudoroseomonas cervicalis ATCC 49957
CGCGGCGCCGGCGCCCCGCCCCCCGCCCCGCCCTCCGCCCCCCCGGCACCGATCGCGCTCGACATCACGGTGGAGGCGCCGCAATCCATCCTGGTGCGCGGCCGCGGCCTGGATGCCGAGCTGGGCGGGCGGCTGCATCTCGGCGGCACCGCGGCCGATGTGCAGACGGACGGCGCCTTCAACCTGCGGCGCGGCACCTTCCAGCTGCTCGACCGCCGGCTGACCTTCAGCAAGGGCGACCTGACCTTCGACGGCGCGCTGACCCCCTCGCTGGATTTCGAGGCCAGCACCACCGCCCAGGGTGTCACCATCACCGTCACCATCACCGGCCAGCCCAGCAGCCCGGTCATCAGCTTCACCTCGGAGCCCGAGCTGCCGCAGGACGAGGTGCTGGCGCGGCTGCTGTTCAACCGGCCCGTGGACCGGCTCTCGCCGCTGGAGATCGCCCAGCTGGCGGGCGGCGCGGCGACGCTGGCGGGCGTCGCCCCCGGCGGCGGGCGCGGCTTCCTGGGGCGGCTGGCGGACCGGCTGGGCCTCGACCGGCTGGGCGTCGGCAACAGCCAGGGCGGGCTCGAGAACCCCTCGCTGAATGCCGGCGGCTATCTCGGCCAGGGTGTCTACCTGAATGTCGAGCAGGGCACCGATGGCGGCCCGCGCGTCGGCGTCGAGGTGGAGCTGACACCGCGGCTGAAGCTGGAAAGCAGCACCGGCGGCGAGGATGGCGAGCGCGTCGGACTGTCCTACGAATTCGAATACTGATCCGGCGCGGCCGCCACAGAAAGCTGTGGATGCCGCGCCGCTTGCCGTTCCGCGCCCCCGGCCGCTGCGCTATCCTGCCGCCATGGATGCAGAGCGGGCCCGTCAGGAGGCGATTGATCTGGGCCCCCTGCCGGGGTTGCTCGGCCATCTGCTGCGCCGGTCGCACACCCGCATGCTGCTCGACTTCACCGAGAGCACGGCCGAATACGGCATCACCTCGGGCGAATTCGCGCTGCTCTGCCTGGTCGAGGTCAATCCCGGCATCACGCTGGGGCAGCTCGCCCAGGCGGCGGGGCTCGACAAATCCACCCTCAGCCCGGCGGTGCAGCGCCTGGCCGACCGGGGGCTGGTGGAGCGGCACGCGGTCAGCGGCGACCGCCGCGCCCAGGCGCTGCATCTGAGCGAGGCCGGACAGGCCCTGCTGCCCCCGTTCAAGGCCTGCGTCGCCCGGCATGAGGAGCGGCTCGCCGCCCCCCTCTCGGCCGGCGAGCGCGCCACGCTGATGCGGCTGCTGCGCAAGCTGAACGGTCTCTAGCCCTTCCTTCCACCCGCGCCGCCCCGCAACGCCCGGGCCACGCCCCCCTTGCCCGGGGGCGGCCCCGGCCGCGATCCCGGGCGGCCCCTTCTGAGACAGGAGTCCCTGCCATGCGTGCCTTCGACGGCCAGATTTCCGGCAACCGCCCGATCACCCGCAATCTCGAGGAGAAGAAGCGCCAGCTGCGCGAACTGAAGGAGGCGCTGGCCGGCATGAAGTCGCACGCCTCCCCGGCGCTGCGCGAATCGCTCACCGCCAAGATCAAGGCGCTGGAGACCGAGCTGGCCCCGCGCCGCTGATGCCGCCACGGCGCGCCCCGTCCGCCGCCCTGGCGGGGATGGGGCTGATGCTGCTGGCCGCGCTGTGCGGGGCGGGCGTCAATGCCTGCTACCGCGCGGCGCTGCGCGACGGGCTGCCGGTGCCGCTGGTGCCCTTCGCGCGCGGGCTGATCACGCTGGGCTTCCTGCTGCCCTGGATCCTGCGCAGCGGCCCGGTCGCGGCGCTGGCCACCCGCCGGCCGCGCCTGCACCTGGCGCGCGGCGCCGCCGGCATCGCCACCTTCCTGCTCCAGCTGCTCGCCATCCTGCTGCTGCCGCTGGCCGATGCGGTGGCGCTGATGAGCGCGCGCCCGCTCTGGGTGCTGCCGCTCGCCGCCCTGCTGCTGCATGAGAGGATCCGCCGCGACCGGGCGCTGGCCGCCGGCATCGGTTTTCTGGGTGTCCTGATCATCGCCCAGCCGGGCGGCGCGCTCTCCGCCGGCACGCCGGCGGCGCTGGCGGCGGGGCTGTGCAGCGGGCTGGTGCTGATCAGTTTCAAGGCGCTCTCGGCCACCGAGCCGCCGGCCCGCGTGGTCGCCTGGTACGCCATGATCTCGGTGCTGTTCTGGGGCCCCGTCTCCGCCTTCGTCTGGCAGGCGCCGAGCCTGTTCGCCCTGCTGATGCTGCTGCTCGGCACGCTGTTCGCGCTGGGGGCGGATCTCGCCGCCTCGGCCGCGGCGCGGCGGGCGGAGGTCGGGCTGCTGGCGCCGGTGGAATACGCGCAGATCCCCGCCAGCGCGGCGATCGGCTGGGCGGTCTATGCGGAGCAGCCGGGCTGGCCGCTGCTGGCCGGCACCCTGGTGATGCTGGCAGCCACCCTCTATCTGGTGCGGCGCGGCCGCTGAGCGGGGCCGCGCCGAAGCCGGGGGGTGTTCGGGGCGAAGCCGCTCAGGACGCCTTCTGGCCGGCCTCGGCGCTGGGCTTCTCGCCGGCGGGGGCCGGCAGCTCCACCTCGATCGCCAGCGTGCTCATGTCCCCCCCGCGGTCGAGCGAGACATTCACCGCCTTCGGGTCGATGGAGACATAGCGCGCCACGACCTGGATCAGCTCGCGCTGCAGGCGCGGCAGGAAGTCGTCCCCGGTGCGGCTGATCCGCTCATGGGCGAGGACGATCTGCAACCGCTCCTTGGCCGCCCCCGCCGGGGTCACGGGGGCCTGCTTGCGGTTGCCGCGGAAGACGTCGAGCCAGCTCATGCGGCCCTCCCCCCGAACAGGCGGGACAGGAAGCCCTTCTTTTCCGGGTCGATGAAGCGGTGCGGCCGGTCCTCGCCCAGGAAGCGGGCCACCGCGTCCTTGTAGGCCTGGCCGGCATTGCTGGCCTCGTCCAGGATCACCGGGTTGCCGGTGTTGGACGCCTTCAGCACGCTCTCGCTCTCCGGGATCACGCCCAGCAGCGGGATCGCCAGGATCTCGCGGATGTCCTCGAGCTTCAGCATCTCGCCGCGCTCGACGCGCTCGGGCGCGTAGCGGGTGACCAGCAGGTGCTCCTTCACCGGCTCCTTCTTCTCCTCGGCGCGGCGCGACTTCGACTGCAGCACGCCGAGGATGCGGTCGGAATCGCGCACCGAGGAGACCTCGGGGTTGGTCACCACGATCGCCTGGTCGGCGAAGTAGAGCGACAGCAGCGCGCCCTTCTCGATGCCGGCCGGGCTGTCGCACAGGATGTAGTCGAATTCCTGGCTCAGCTCGTCGATGATCTGCGCGACGCCCTCCTTGGTCAGCGCGTCCTTGTCGCGCGTCTGGGAGGCGGGCAGGATCGAGAGGGTGTCGACCCGCTTGTCGCGGATCAGCGCCTGGTTCAGCTTCGCCTCGCCGCTGATGACGTTGACGATGTCGAACACCACGCGCCGCTCGACGCCCATGATCAGGTCAAGGTTGCGCAGCCCGACATCGAAGTCGATGACCACCGTCTTCTTGCCGGTCTGGGCGAGACCTGTGGCGAAGGCGGCAGAGCTTGTGGTCTTGCCGACCCCTCCCTTGCCGGACGTCACCACGACCACTTGCGCCATAGAGTGTCTCTCCTCTCTGCCGGAACAGGGCTCAGCCCAGCCGGTCGAACCGCATGTTCTCGCCGATCAGCCGCACCTGCACGGGCTTGCCGATCGGCGCCTCCGTCAGCCCTTCCCGCACCGCGTAATAGCCCGCGATCGAGACCAGCTCCGGGTCGAAATTCAGCGCGAAGACCCGCGCCTCCATATTGTCCGCGCCGCCGGCGATGGCCCGGCCGCGCAGCGCGCCATAGACGTGCAGATTGCCGTCCGCGATCACCTCGGCCCCCGGATTGACCGTGCCGTTGACGATCAGGTCGGCGCCCTGCGCCCAGATGCGCTGCCCCGCGCGCACCGCGTGGTCGACGATCATGGTCGGCCGCGCCGTGCCCGGCGGCAGGGGCGGCGGCGGCGGCGGTTCGGCGCT
>NZ_GG770777.1:940384-945681 GCF_000164635.1 Pseudoroseomonas cervicalis ATCC 49957
GGCGCGCAGCGGCGGCAGGCCTGCGCCCTGCGCCGCGGCGCGCAGCTCCGGCGAGCCGCCGATCGTGCCGATCGGCATGATCTCGATCGCCCGCAGCTCGCCCGCCAGCGTCGCGAAATCCACCTCGTGCGGCGCCACGTTCAGGTCGTCGAGGCCGAGCACCAGCGGCGCGAAGCGCAGGAAGCCCGGCGCCCGGCGGAACTGGTCGGCGATCGCGGGCACGATCACCTCCGCCCGCGGATCGAGCAGCCGCAGCACCAGCAGGTTGAAATTGGCCCCGCGCAGCCGGAAAGGTTCGAGGCGGGGATTGATCGCTGGCGCTGACATCTTCTGCGGTGACGGTCCTGGCTGGGTCACCCCCGGAGGGGCTGGGATTCGGGCGTCGTTCGGCCGGGCGGGGCGGCCGGGGCGGCATTCTGCCACCGCCCGGTCCTCCCATCGCCAGGAATTCTTCATTTATACAGAAACCGCGCCCCGGGGCGAAGGCGCAGGCCGCGCAAGACACAGGCATCGCACGTTTTTTGCGCCGCGTCGTGGGCGGCGGGCCACAACCCTCCGCCAGCAGGGCCGGGCGCGCGCGGCACGAAGGTTGCTTGGCATCCGGGTAAACCCTGGAGCCGTCCGATGCCGCAGCCGATCCGCCGCCGCCCCCTCCCCGCAAGGCTGCCCGGCGCCGCGCCGCGCGCATGATCACCCCCCCCGCCCCGCGCCTGCCCCCGCAAGGCCGCGTCACCCGCAGCGGCAACGCCACCTCCGGCCCGGAACTGGCCCGGCAGCGGCAGGCCGATTCCGCCGCCCTCCGCGCCGCACGGCCCGGCCGGCTCGACCTGCCCTACGCCGCCGCCCCGGAATGCCGCTTCGACCTGTTCCCCGCCGTCAGCCCAAGCGCGCCCTGCCTGCTGCTGCTGCATGGCGGCGGCTGGCGCGGCAGCCGCCAGGGCTTCTCGGCGGTGGCCGAGGGGCTGATGGCGCATGGCTGGTCGGCCGCCCTGCCCGGCCACTCCCCCGTGCCGGATTCCAGCCTGACCCGCGCCGTGCGCCAGTTGCACAAGGCGCTGGACTGGCTCGCCGCCCAGGGGCCGCTGCACGGAATCTCGGGGCCGGTGCTGCTCTGCGGCTGGGGCTCGGGCGCGCACCTGGCCGCCATGCTGCTCGGCCATCCGCGCGTCACCGCCGGCCTCGGCCTGTCCGGCCTCTATGACCTCGGCGGGATGGAGGAGGCGCTGGGCCTCACCCCGCTCGAGGTCGAGGTGCTCTCGCCCCAGCGCCTGCCGGTGGTGCGCAAGCCCTTCGCCATCGCCTTCGGCGAGGCCGAGCCCGGCCCCCTGCGCCAGCAATCCCGCGCCTTCCACGCGCTGCGCCAGGCGGATGGCGGCGCCGGCCCCCTGCTGCCCCTGCCCGGGCTGGACCACGAGGCGGTGCCCGAAGCCCTGCGCGCACCGGACGGGCTGCTCTGCCACACCGCACGGGTGTTGATCGAGGAAGCGACGCGAACGGCGTAAAAAAAGGCCAGGGGAATGAATTCCCCTGGACCCCTTCTTTTTTCTGTCAGCTGCCGGTCACGGCCGAGACCGGGTCGCTGCCCTTGCAGCATCCGCTCCGGCCCAGCGCCGCGTCCCGCCTCGCAACAGGACGGCGGCAGCCCGAAACTAACCTTTGGTGCCGGCTTCGGCGGATTTGCGCTCGATCAGCTCGATCTTGTAGCCGTCCGGATCCTCGACGAAGGCGATCACCGTGGTGCCGAACTTCACCGGGCCCGGCTCGCGGGTGATCTTGGCGCCGGCGGCGCGCAGCGCGTCGCAGGTGGCGTAGATGTCGGGCACGCCGATCGCCAGGTGGCCGAAGGCATTGCCCAGCTCGTACTTCTCGACGCCATAATTGTAGGTCAGCTCGATCACGCCGGCACCGGTGCTCTCCGGCGCATAGCCCACGAAGACCAGCGTGTACTTGCCGTCGGGCACGTCGTTGCGGCGCAGCTCCTTCATGCCCAGCAGGCGGGTGTAGAAGTCCACGCTGCGCTCCAGGTCGCCGACGCGGATCATGGTGTGCAGGAAGCTGCTCATGCGATGCTCTCCTCGTTCTGGGTCCACTCGGCGGCGGCGGGGTCGATGGCCAGCAGGAACAGCCCTGCCGCATCGGCCGCCGCCACGGTCTCCGCCCGGTCGATGACGATGGTGCCCTTGGCCTCGATGGCAAGGCCACGCAGCCCGGCCTCGGCCACGGCGCGGATCGTGTCCGGGCCGATGGTCGGCAGGTCGACGCGCCGGTCCTGGCCGGGCTTCAGGATCTTGACGAACACGCCGCCCGGCCCCTCGCGCCGCAGCGTGCCGGCGCGCGCCAGCATGGCGTCGGTGCCCTCGATCGCCTCGACCGCCAGCACCAGCCCCTGCTGCACCACGCAGCCCTGGCCGACATCGGCGGCCCCCATGCGGCGCAGCACGAAGACGCCGCGGCGGATGTCCTGCGCCGCCTGCTCGTCCGGCGCCACCAGGCCGAGCTGGCCCGGCGCCTGCACCAGCAGCTCGGCCAGCAGGGTCTGCGCGGCGAGCGGCCGGAACCCCTCCTCCACCAGCACCCGCAGCACGGCGTTCAGCAGGCTGTCATCGCCGCCGAAGGCCTTCATGCCGATGCGCGGCAGCAGCCGGGCGGCGCCGGCATCGGGGCGGAGCGAGAGGAAGCTCGGCCGCTTCACCTGGCCGGCCAGCACCAGGTCGCGGCAGCCGGCGGCGCGCAGCCAGTCCAGCATCCGCCCGGCGGCACCGAGGCGGCAGACAATGTGCGGATAGGCGGCGTAGTCGCGCGGGTCGCCGAAGCCCTCCAGCACCACCACATGCGGGCGGCGCCCGGCGGCGAGGGCGGCGGCGGCGGCGCGCTGCGGCATCAGCCCGCCGCCGACGATCATGCCGAGCGGCGGGGTCTCCATCGGCTCAGCCTTCGGCCTCATCATCCTCGACCAGCAGCTCGCGGCCGGCGCGGCACAACCCGCGATGGCTGTCGGCGCGGATGAAGGCGATGATCTCGGCCACCGCCGGGTCGGCGCCCAGCTCGGCCTCGGTGGTGTCCACCCGCTCCTGGAAATTGCCGGCGGTGCGGAACAGGCTGCGATAGGCGGCGCGCAGCTGGTGGATCTGCGGCCGCGGGAAGCCGCGGCGCTTCAGCCCGATCAGGTTCAGCCCGGTCAGCCGCGCCCGGTTGCCCATGACGGCGCCGAAGGGGATGATGTCGGCCTCGACACCGCTCATGCCGCCCACCACCACCTGGCGGCCGATGCGCACGAACTGGTGGATGGCCGCGCCGCCGCCCACGAACACCGTGTCGGCGATCTGCACATGGCCGCCGAGCATGACGTTGTTGGCCAGGATCACATGGTGGTCCAGCGTGCTGTCATGCCCGACATGGGCGTTGACCATCAGCAGGCAGTCGGCGCCGACCGTGGTCACGCCATGCCCGCCGACGCTGCCGCGATGCACCGTCGCATGCTCGCGGATCATGCTGCGGGCGCCGATCACCACGCGGGTCGGCTGGCCGCGATACTTCAGGTCCTGCGGCGCCAGGCCGATGGTCGCGAAGGGGCTGACCTGCACCTTCTCGCCGATCTCGGCATGGCCGTCGATGGTGACATGCGCCTCCAGCACCACGCCCTCGCCCAGCACCGCGTCGGCGCCGATGATGCAGTAGGGGCCGATGCGGCAGCCCGCGCCGATGCTGGCGCCGGCCGCGACGATGGCGGTCGGGTGGATCTCGGCGCTGGGGTGGATCTGGCGGGTGGCCAGCGGGGCGGTGTCGGTCACGCTCTCGGGCATCCGCTCAGCGGTCCATGATCATGGCGGCGTAGCTGGCCTCCGCCACGGCGACGCCATCGACCTTGGCCACCGCGTTGAACTTCCACACCGCGCCGCGCTGCCGCTCCTTGACGATATGGATGCGCAGCTGGTCGCCGGGGCCGACGGGGCGGCGGAACTTGGCGTTCTCGATGCTCATGAAATAGACGATCTTGCCATGCGCGCTGGGGCCCAGCGTCTCGACCACCAGCACGGCGGCGGTCTGCGCCATCGCCTCGATGATCAGCACGCCCGGCATCACCGGGTGCGAGGGGAAATGGCCCTGGAAGAAATTCTCGTTGATGGTGACGTTCTTGACGCCGGTGGCGCTCTCGCCCAGCACCATGTCCACCACGCGGTCGACCAGCAGGAAGGGGTAGCGGTGCGGGATCGCGCGCATCACGCGGGCGATGTCGCAGGAATCCATCTTCTGCGTCGGCGCCCCGTCGCTCGGGGGCTGTTCTTGCTGGTCCATGGCCGATCAGTCCGTTTCTGACGGGCGCCGCTGCGGCGCCCCAACCTGTTCCGCCGGCGCGGCGGCGGCGTTCCCCGGCCCCTTGCGGGCACCGATCCTGCGCAGATGCAGCGCCGCCCGCAGGGCGTCCTTCACCGGCATGGCGGGGGAGCCGGTGACATCCTGCCCGGCCGGCACATCCGCCTGCACCCCGGCCTGGGCGCCGATGCGCGCCTGGCTGCCGATATGGAGGTGGCCGGTGAGCCCCGCCTGCCCGGCGATGGTCACGTAGTCGCCCAGCCGGGTGGAGCCCGAGATGCCGACCTGCGCCACGATGACGCAGCCGCGACCGGTGACGACGTTGTGGCCGATCTGCACCAGATTGTCGAGCCGCGTGCCCCGGCCGATCACCGTGTCGCCCAGCGCGCCACGGTCGACGCAGCTGTTGGCGCCGATCTCCACCTCATCCTCCAGCAGCACGCGGCCGAGCTGCGGGATGGTGACGTAGCGCCCCTCCGGCGTGGGGGCGAAGCCGAACCCCTCCTGCCCGACCCGCGCGCCATGGTGCAGCGTCACCCGGTGCCCGGCGATGCAGCAGATCGCGCTGGCGTGGGCGTGGATGCGGGCATCCTCGCCAAACACGCAGCCCGGGCCGATCACCGCGTGCGGCCCGACATAGGCGCGGGCGCCGAGCACGGCGCCGGCGCCGATCACGGCGTGCGGGCCGATCTCGCTGCCCTCGCCGATCGTGGCATCGGGCGCGACCACGGCGGTCGGGTGGATGCCGGGCACCGGTGCGGGCGCCGGGTGGAACAGCCCGGCGACGCGGGCGAAGCCCAGATGCGGCGAGGCGACCGCGAGGGCGGCGCAGCCCTCCGGCACCTCGGCCGCGAATTCGGGCCGCAGCAGCACGGCGCCGGCGCGGCTCGCGCGCAGCGCAGGCAGATGCTTGCGGCCATCGAGGAAGGCGATCTGCGCCGGCCCCGCCTCGGCCAAGGGGGCGACGCCCTCGAACAGGCGCT
>NZ_GG770777.1:946147-950706 GCF_000164635.1 Pseudoroseomonas cervicalis ATCC 49957
TCAGTTCCGCCGCGGCGCCTGGCCCTGCTGGCCCTGGCCCTGGCGCGCCGGCGCGGCGGCCGGCGCCGGGGCGGCATTCTCCTCCGGCGGCATGGTGACCGAGCGCAGCACCCGGTTCAGCTGGGTGGAGATCTCCTCGGTCAGGTCGAAGGCCGGGTCGTTGTAGACCACCACCGGGCGCGGCAGCACCAGGTTGACCTTGCGGCTGGCCGAGACCTGGCGGATCACGGTGGCCAGCGCGCGCTCGATCTCCTGCAGCGCCTGCTGCGCCGCCTGCTCGATGTTGCGGCTGCGGTCGCGGAAGATGCGCTGCGCGTCGGTCACCCGGTCCTGCAGGTCGCGCTCGCGGTTGCGCAGATCCTCCTGCGACAGGGTGGCGCGCTGGTTGGCCAGCTGCTGCTGCTCCTCGCGCCAGCGGTTCTGCTCGCGCTGCAGGTCGTCATTCAGCTTCTGGCGGCGCTTCTCGATCTCTTCCCGCACCTGGTTGAAGGCGGTGGAGTTGCGCTGCACCTCGGGCACGTCGACGATGCCGATGACGGCGGCCGGCGGCTGCTCGCCGGGCGGCAGCGGCGCCGGGTTGGCCTGCACCTGCTGGCGCGGCGGCTGCGCCGGCTGCTGGCGCGGCGGCTGGGCCGGGCGCTGCTGCTGCGCGCCCCCCCCCTGCCCCTGGTTGGGAACGAACCACTCCTGGTTCTGCTGCGCCATCGCGGCGCCGGAGAGCAGGGTGGTCGACATCAGGATCGCCGCAAGCGTTGCGGCAGCGCGACGCGCCATGATCGGAAACTCCGTGGAATAGCTCAGAAGCGCGTGCCGAAGCCGAAGCGGAAGACCTGCGTCTCGTCGTAGGACTTCTTCACCAGGGCCTGAGCCAGATCAATGTTGATCAGGCCGAACGGGCTGCGCCACGAGAGGCCGACGCCGGCACCCACGCGGGGGGCCGAATCATCGACGACATTGGTGCCGGACGAGCTGCCGGAAAGCGAGCCGACATCGACGAAGGCGCGGCCGAGCAGGCCGAGCTCCGACGGCAGGGGCAGCGGGAAGCGCATCTCGGTGGTCTGGGTCCAGATGGTGCGGCCGCCGAGCGCGTCATCCGTGCTGACGTCGCGCGGGCCGGCGCCGGCCACCGCGAAGCCGCGCAGATTCTCGCCGCCCAGGAAGAAGCGGTCGATGATGCGCTCGCGCTTGCTGCCATAGGTCGCCAGGTGACCCGCGCTGGCCGAGAGGGCCAGCACATAGTCCGGATCGCCCAGCCAGCGCTCGAACGGGATGTAGTAGCTGCCATCCAGCCGCAGCCGGACATAGGAGACATCGCCGCCGAGGCCCGCGAAGTCGGTGCCGAGGCGCAGCACATAGCCCTCGCGCGGATCGAGGCGGGAATCGCGCGTGTCATAGGTCAGCGTCTGGCCGACCTGCGACAGCAGCGTCACGCCCTTCTGCTCCTCGATATAGATCGAGGCGCCTTCGCGCACGTTGAACACGTTGCGGCGCGACAGGGTGTAGGCCCAGGACTGGCGCAGCCGCTCGTTGAACTCGTAGCCGGCGCGCAGGCTGAAGCCGGCGCGGCGCTCCTCATAGCCCGAATAGTCGCGCAGGTTGCGCACGATGTAGAACACGTCGGCGCCGACCGAGAGGTTGCGGTCGAGGAAGGACGGGTCGGTGACCGAGAGGTCCACCTGGCTGCGGCGCTGCGCCAGGGTGGTGTTGGCGCGGGCATCGACGCCGGTGCCCAGGATGTTGCGCTCGCGGATGCCGAAATCGGCCAGCGCGCCGGAATCCGTCGAGTAGCCACCGCCGATCGAGATCTCGCCGGTGGCGCGCTCGGAGACGGTGGTGTTCAGGTTCACGCGGTCGGGGCTGGAGCCCGGCACCGGCGTGATCTGCACATCGTTGAAATAGCCGAGGTCGCGGATGCGCTGGCGCGAGCGGCGCATCTGCGCGGCGTTGAAGGCGTCGCCCTCGGCCAGGCGGAACTCGCGGCGGATGACGCGGTCCTGGGTGCGGGTGTTGCCGTTGATGTCGATGCGCTCGACATACTGGCGCGGCCCCTCGCGCACCTCGAAGGCGATGTCGATGGTCTTGGCGTCGCGGTTGCGGGTGATGCGCGGCTCGACCTCGACGAAGGGCGCGCCGGCCAGGTTGGCCTCGTCGATCAGCGCCTGGGTCATGCGCTCGACCGCGTCGCCATCGTACCAGTCGCCCGAATAGATCTCGAGCACCGGGCGCAGCCGCTCGCCGGTGACGTTGCGCAGGCTGGAATTGATCGCCACCTCGCCGACGCGGTAGCGGGGCCCCTCGCGCAGCGTGTAGGTGACGAAGAAGCCGCTGCGGTCCGGCGCCAGCTCGGCGGCGGCGCCCGTCACCTCGACATCGGCATAGCCCTGGCGCTGGTAGTAGCGGCGCAGCAGCTCGCGGTCGAAGTTCAGCCGCTCCGGCTCATAGGTGTCGGAGGAGCTGAAGGGCCGGTACCAGGCGGCCTCGCGCGAGGAGACGATCTCCTTCAGCCGGCTGTCCGAGAAGGCCTCGTTGCCCACGAAATTGATGCGGCTGATCAGCGCCGCGTCGTTCTCGGTGATCTCGAACACCACATCGACGCGGTTCTGGTCGAGCTCGATGACCTTGGGCTCGACGCGCGCGGCGAAGCGGCCGCGGCGGGCGTAGAGCTCCAGCAGGCGCTGCCGGTCGGCCTGGGCGGTGGCCGGCGTGAACACGGCGCGCGGGCGCAGCTGCACCTCGGGGCGCAGCGTGTCGTCGGACAGCTTGCTGTTGCCCTCGAACGCCACCCGGTTGACGATCGGGTTCTCCTGCACCTGCACCAGGATCCGGTCGCCCTGGCGGCTCAGCTTCACGTCGCGAAACAGGCCGGTGGCGAAGAGGGTGCGCAGGCTGCGGTCCAGCCGGTCCGCATCGAAGGCGTCGCCGGGCTGCAGCAGCATGTAGGAGCGGATGGTGTCCGCCTCGATGCGCTGGTTCCCCTGCACGTCGATCTGGCTGACATAGCCATTGGCGGCGGGTTGCTGGGCGGCCGCCCCGCGCCGCGGCGGGTTGCGCGTCTGGGCCTGCACATCGGGCGGCAGCAGCACGGGCACGAGGCAGGTGGCGGCGAGCAGAAGAGCGCGGGTAGCGTTCAAAGGTCGGATCCGGGCCGGTTGAAGGGGGCCAGAGAGGATGCCGGCGATGCCGCCGAAGGCGCGGCGTCTCGGGCGGCGGGAGACTAACCGTTAACGCGGCGCCCCGCCACCCCCTTGCGGACCAAACCCATCACGGGTTGCAACACGCTGAAAAGAAACGCCCGGGCGGGTGGCGGCGCGGCCGCCCGCCCGGCGCGGCTCAGCCCACCAGCCCGCTCACCCAGCGCACCACGCCGAGGTTCGACAGGTCGTTCCAGGTGGCGAAGATGAACAGCATGATCAGCACCGCGAAGCCGGCGCGGAAGCCGTATTCGACGGCGCGCGGCGGCAGCGGCCGGCCGCGGATCGCCTCCGCCGCCTGGAACACCAGGTGCCCGCCATCCAGCACCGGGATCGGGAACAGGTTGATCAGCCCCAGATTGACCGAGAGGATCGCCATGAAGGAGACCAGGCTGGCGATGCCGAGCTGCGCCACCTGGCCGGAGAGCTGCGCGATGCGCAGCGGCCCGCCCAGCTCCTCGGTGCCGCGGCTGCCGGTGATCATCTGCCACAGCCCGGCCATGGTCTGCGCCGTCACGTCCCAGGTCTGCACCGTGCCGGCGACCAGCGCGCTGACCGGGTTCAGCCGGGTGAATTCCTGCGCGCCGCCGGAGACGCCGAGCACGCCGGTGGTCACGCCCTGGCTCTCCCGCGCGTCGGGGGTGGCGCGCAGCACCTCCTCCCGCCCGTCGCGGCGGATGCGCAGCTCGATGCTCTGCCCGGCGCGCGGCTGGATATGCGCCTGCACCTGCTCGAAGCGGGTCACCTCCCGCCCGTCCAGCATCACGATGCGGTCGCCGGCCTGCAGCCCGGCCCGCTCGGCGGCGCTGCCGGCGACCACGGCGCCGATGGTGGCGCTGGGCTGCGGCTGGCCGATCGTCATGTAGAGCCCGGCGAACAGCACGGCGGCCAGGGCGAAATTGGCGAAGGGCCCGGCGGCGATGATGATGGCGCGGTCGCCCACAGGCTTCTCGTGATAGGTCTGGCCGGGGCGCCAGGCGGCGCGCTGCTCGGGCGTCGCGTCGTCCGGCCCTTCCTGGCCGTGCAGCTTCACATAGCCGCCGAGCGGCAGCAGGGAGAGGCGCCATTCCGTGCCGCGCCGGTCGGTCCAGCTCTTCAGCACCCGGCCGAAGCCGATCGAGAAGGCCTCGACATGCACGCCGCGCCAGCGCGCCGCCAGATAGTGGCCCAGCTCATGGATGAAGACGAGCACGCCCAGCACCAGGATGAAGGCGAGGATCGAGCGGAAGGGCTCAGGCAACAGGTCCAAGATCGCGTCTCCTGCCCCGGCCGTGGCCGCGGCGTGGTTCGGTCAGCGCGGCGCCACGCTGTCCAGGGGGGCGTGCGCCAGTCAGGCGGCGCGGCGGGCGGCGCGGGCCGCCGCATCCC
>NZ_GG770777.1:951234-966921 GCF_000164635.1 Pseudoroseomonas cervicalis ATCC 49957
CGATCTCGGGGCGCAGGCGCAGCGCCTGCTCGGCCAGGCCCGCGGCATCCCGCCCGGCGACCAGGGCGACCGTGGCGAACTCGCCCGGCGCGGCGGCGTCCAGCAGCGCCACGGTGCTGCGCCCGACCGAGCCGGTGCTGCCCAGGATGCTGACGCGCTTCGGAGTCCCGCTCACCGCCATAGCGGCACGCCATAGCCCACGGCGAAGGCCAGCAGGGCGGCGACCGGGGCGGCGGCCAGCAGCCCGTCCAGCCGGTCCAGCACGCCGCCATGGCCGGGGATCAGCATGGAGGAATCCTTCACCCCGAAATGCCGCTTCACGCCGCTCTCCAGCAGGTCGCCGAGCTGCGTCGCGATGCCGAGCAGCGCGGCGACCGCCAGCACCTTCAGCGCCGGCGGGTTGCCGGGCACCAGGAAGTCGGCCGCCAGCCAGCCCACCAGCATCGAGCAGAGCAGCCCGCCCACCGCGCCCGACCGGGTCTTGCCCGGCGAGATGGAGGGCGCCAGCTTCGGCCCGCCCACCAGGCGGCCCACCAGATAGGCGCCGATATCGCTGGCCCAGACCACGAAGATCAGGAACAGGACATTGTTGCGGCCGGCCTCGTTGTCGTGCCGCAGCTCGATCAGCGCGATGCCGGCCAGCCCGATATAGAGCACGCCGAGCGCCAGCCAGCTGGCCGGGGGCGGCGGCCCGCCACCGCGCCGGCGCAGCCGGGGGGCGGCGATCCAGGTGCCGAGGAAGCCCACCAGCAGCACGGCCAGCCCCGGCACCGGCAGGTTGAACACCGCCAGGCCGCAGGCGGCGCCCACCGTGACCGGCACGGCGATGCCCGGCCAGGCGCGGCTGCGCAGCCCGCAGAGCCGCACCCATTCCCAGGAGAGCAGCGCGATGGCCAGCGTCATCAGCCCCGTCCAGGGCAGCGCGCCGAGCCAGATGCACAGCAACGCCCCCGGCCCCAGCACGGCGGCGGAGAGGGCGCGCTTCTTCAGGTCGCGCCAGCGCTTGGCGGATTGCGCGGCGGCGCCGGGCTCGGGCACGGGATCCGTCATGGCTCAGCCCGCGCCGCTGCCGAAGCGGCGCTGGCGGCGGCGGAACTCGGCCAGCGCCTGGTCGAGATGCGCCGCCTCGAAATCCGGCCACAGCACGTCGAGGAAGACGAACTCGGCATAGGCCGCCTGCCACAGCAGGAAGTTGGACAGGCGCTGCTCGCCCGAGGTGCGGATGATCAGATCCGGGTCCGGCATGCCGGCGGTGGACAGCCGCGCGGCCAGCGCCGCCTCGTCCACCGCCTCCGGCGCCAGGCGCCCGGCGGCGATCTCGGCCGCCACGGCGCGGGCGGCGGCGGCGATCTCGGCCCGCGCGCCATAGGACAGCGCGACGGTCAGGTTCAGCCTTGTGTTGTGGGCGGTGGCCGCCTCGGCCTCCTCGATCGCCGCCATGGTGTCGGCGCCGAAGCGGGCGCGCTCGCCGATGACGCGCAGCCGCACGCCGTTCCTGGCGAGCGTCGCGACCTCGAGCCGCAGATAGAGGCGCAGCAGCCCGGTGAGGTCGCGCACCTCATCGGCCGAGCGCTGCCAGTTCTCCGAGGAGAAGGCGAACAGGGTCAGCCAGCCGATGCCGGCATCGGCGGCGGCCTGGACGGTGCGGCGCACCGCCTCCACCCCCGCCTTGTGGCCGAGGGCGCGCGGCAGGCCGCGCCCCTTCGCCCAGCGGCGGTTGCCATCCATGATCAGGCCGACATGCACCGGCCCGGAGTCCGGCCCGGCGGGGGCGGGCATCGCCATGGCGGCGCCGGCCTGCGGTTGGTTGAGGGGCGCCGCGCTCATGCTCCGGCTCAGACCGCCTTGATGTCCTTTTCCTTCTCGGCCAGCAGCTCGTCGACCTTCTTGATCGTCTGGTCGGTCAGCTTCTGCACCTCGTCGGACCATTTCGCGGCGTCGTCCTTGCCGATCTCGGACTTCTTCTCCCAGCCCTTGATCGATTCCATGCCGTCGCGGCGCACGCCGCGCACCGCGACCTTGGCGGCCTCGGCATATTTGTGCGCCTGCTTGGCCAGTTCGTTGCGGCGCTCCTGCGTCAGCGGCGGCAGCGGCACGCGGATGGTCTGGCCCTCGGTCTGCGGGTTCAGGCCGAGGCCGGAATCGCGGATGGCGATCTCCACCGCCTTGGCGGCCGAGCGGTCCCAGACCTGCACGGAGAGCAGGCCCGGCCCGCCCACCGAGACATTGGCCACCTGGCTCAGCGGCTGGTTCGCGCCATAGACCTCGACGCGGATCGGCTCCAGCAGCGCCGGCGAGGCGCGGCCGGTGCGCAGGCCGGAGAATTCCTTCTTCAGCACCTCCAGCGCGCCGTCCATGCGGCGCGTGAGGTCCTGCTTGAGCGTGTTCAGATCGGCAGGTGCGGCCATGGCGCGGCCCTCCTTCTCTTACTGGTCCACGACCGTGGTGAAGCGCCCCTCGCCCTGCATCACGGCGGTGAAGGCGCCCGGCTCATGGATGTTGAAGACGATGATCGGCAGCTTGTTCTCGCGCGCCAGGCTGATCGCGGCGGCATCCATCACCGCCAGGTCGCGCGCCAGCATGTCGAGATAGGTGAGCGTCGTGTAGCGCTCCGCCTGCGGGTTCTTGCGCGGGTCGGCGGAGTAGACGCCATCCACCTGGGTGCCCTTGAACAGGGCGTCGCAGCGCATCTCGGCGGCGCGCAAGGCGGCCGCGGTGTCGGTGGTGAAGAACGGGTTGCCGGAGCCGGCGGCGAAGATCACCACCCGCCCCTTCTCCATGTGCCGCTCGGCGCGGCGGCGGATGAAGGGCTCGCAGACGCTGCTCATCGGGATGGCCGACTGCACGCGGGTCGGCACCTCGATCCGCTCCAGCGCGCTCTGCATCGCCAGCGCGTTCATCACCGTGGCCAGCATGCCCATGCTGTCGGCCTGGGCGCGGTCCATGCCGGAGGAGGCGCCGGCGACGCCGCGGAAGATGTTGCCACCCCCCACCACCACGCAGACCTCGACGCCCAGATCCACCACGCCCTTGATGTCGGCGGCGATGGCGCGGACCGTCGCGGTGTCCAGCCCGTATTCCCGGCCGCCCATCAGAGCCTCGCCCGACAGCTTGAGCAGGACGCGCTTGTAGATCGGGGCGGGCATGGGCGGGGTTCCAACATCCAGGGGCGAAACGGGCGGGGCACGATAGGCAGCGCCCCCGGCTGCGGCAAGGCCGCGACCCGGCAAAGGGTTGCCTCCGCCGGCGGCGGCGGCGGGCGCCGCGTCATGGCGGCGGCGTGGCGCCCGGCAGCCAAACGGGGGCACCGGCCTGGCCGGCACCCCCGATCGGGTCTCTCAGCGCGGTCTCAGACCGTGCCGGCGGCGGCGGCGACCTCGGCGGCGAAGTCGCTGGTCTGCTTCTCGATGCCCTCGCCGAGCTGGAAGCGGGTGAAGCCGACCAGCTTGGCGCCGGCCTTCTGCACCACGGCCTTCACGCGGCTCTCGCCATCATGCACCCAGACCTGCTCCAGCAGCACCACTTCCTCGTAGTACTTGCGGACGCGGCCCTCGACCATCTTCTCGATGATGGCGTCCGGCTTGCCGGAGGCGCGGGCCTGCTCGCTCAGCACCGCCTTCTCGCGCTCGAGCGCGGAGGGGTCGACGGCCGAGATGTCCAGCGCCTCGGGGCGGGTCGCGGCGACGTGCATGCCGATCTGGCGGCCCAGCGTCTCCAGCGCCTCGATCTCGGAGGCGGCTTCCAGCGCCACCAGCACGCCGATCTTGCCGAGGCCCGGCTTGACGGCGGAGTGGACATAGGAGGCCACGGCGCCCGAGGACACGCTGAAGCGCTTGGCGCGGCGGATCGACATGTTCTCGCCGATGGTGGCGATCAGGCGGGTCAGCTCGTCCTGCACCGAATGGGTGGTGCCCGGGAAGGTGGCCGCCTTCAGCGCCTCGACATCCTCGCCGACCGAGAGCACCAGACCCGCGACCTCGGCCACGAAGTTCTGGAACAGCTCGTTGCGGGCGACGAAGTCGGTCTCGGCGTTCACCTCGACCATGGCGCCGACCTGCGGGCCGGTGGCGGTGCCGATCAGGCCCTCGGCGGCGACGCGGCCGGACTTCTTCGCCGCGGCGGCGAGGCCCTTCTTGCGCAGCCAGTCGATCGCCGCCTCGGCGTCGCCATTGTTCTCCACCAGGGCCTTCTTGCAGTCCATCATGCCCGCGCCGGTCTTCTCGCGCAGGTCGCGCACCATCGCGGCGGTGATTTCAGCCATCGGAATGCTCCTGTCTGCCGATCGTCTGGTTCAGGCCTGGGCGGCCGGGGTGGCCTCGCCCTCGGCCGGGGCCGGGGCCTCGGCGGCACCCTCGGCGCCCTCGACGGCGGCCAGCTCCTCGGCCGGCAGCTCCTCGACGGAGCCCAGATCGACGCCGGAGGCCTGCAGCTCGGCGCTGATGCCGTCGAACACGGCGGCGGCGACCATGTCGCAATACAGGTTGATGGCGCGGATGGCGTCGTCATTGCCCGGGATCGGGAAGGCCACGCCCTCGGGATCGGCGTTGGAGTCGACCACGGCGACCACCGGGATGCCGAGCTTGTTGGCCTCCTCGATCGCCAGCTTCTCCTTCACCACGTCGATGACGAAGATGATGTCCGGCAGGCCGCCCATCTCACGGATGCCGCCCAGCGCGCGGTCGAGCTTCTCGCGCTCGCGCGTCAGCATCAGGACTTCCTTCTTGGTGAGGCCCTGGGTGTTGCCGCCGAGCTGCTCGTCCATCTGCTTCAGGCGCTTGATGGAGCCGGTGATGGTCTTCCAGTTGGTCAGCATGCCGCCGAGCCAACGGTGGTTCACATAGTACTGGCCGCAGCGGGTCGCGGCCTCGGCCACATACTCGGCCGCCGACTTCTTGGTGCCCACGAACAGCACGCGGCCGCCGCCGGCGACGACGTCACGGATGGCGCGCAGCGCGCGGTCCATCATCGGCACGGTCTGCTGCAGGTCGAGGATGTGGACCTGGTTGCGCACGCCGAAGATGTACGGCGCCATGCGCGGGTTCCAGCGGCGGGTGTGGTGGCCGAAATGGACACCGGCCTCGAGCAGCTGGCGCAGGGAAACTTCGGGCATCGCCATGGCGATCTTCCTTCAAAACACGTCCGGTTGGGCCTCCGCGGCGCTCACCCCCCTCTCGGGGGACCGGACCCGTTCATCCCGGGACGGGATGGAAGGGCGCACCGCGTGCGGATTTGCCGGCGCGGGGGACGTCCCGCGTCGGCGCGGCGGGATATAGAGGGCGGGGCCGCAGCTGGCAAGGAATGGCTGGCCCCCCCTTTGCCGGCGCCGCCCCGGGCGGCAGAGTGCGGCCCGCCATGTCCCGCCTGACCCTCCGCCCCGCCCAAGCCAGCGACGCCGCCGCCCTGATCGAGGCCAACCGCGAGAGCCGCGCGCTGCACGCCCCCTGGGTCGAGCCCTTCACCGACCAGGCCGGATTCGACGCCTGGTTCCAGCGCCAGCTGACCGGCCCCCATCTCGGCCTGGTCGCCATCGAGGTGCGCACGGGCGGCATCGCCGGGGTGGTGAACCTGAGCCAGATCGTCGGCGGCGCCTTCCAGTCGGCCTTCCTGGGCTATTACGGCATGGCGCGCTTCGCCCGGCAGGGGCTGATGACCGAGGCGCTGCGCCTGGCCATCGCCCACGCCTTCGGCCCGCTCGGCCTGCACCGGGTGGAAGCCAATATCCAGCCGGGCAACACCGCCTCCCGCGCCCTGGTGCAAAGGCTGGGCTTCCGCCTGGAAGGGCTCTCGCCGCGCTATCTCCGCATCGGCGGGCTGTGGCGGGACCATGAGCGCTGGGCGCTCCTCGCGGACGAGGACTGAAGCAAGGCCAGGGGGAATAATTCCCCCTGGTGAAGAGGCGGGACGCCTCCAGGGCCAACGGACAGAAAAAAGAAGGGGTCCAGGGGAATTCATTCCCCTGGCCTTTTCCTACCCTGCCTCGACCGACGCGACCCCGGGCACCACCTTCAGCGCCTGCGCCAGGCGTGGCGAGACATTCCAGGCGCCGGGCAGCACCACCTCCAGCTCCTGCCCCTCACCCAGGCGGGGGATCAGGATGACGCGCCCCCTGCCCTGCCCCTCGCGGGCCAGCATCTCGCGGATCGGCTCGATGGCGACCGCATCCTCCAGCCAGAGGCGGATCTGCTGGCCGACGCCGCTCGCCGCCTTGTCCAGCTCCTCGATGCCCTGGGCGGTCAGGCGCAGCGTCTCGCCCTCCATCCGCGCCTCGCAGCTGACCAGCACGGCATTGCCCTCGGTCAGGATCGGGCGGGCGCGCAGCAGCACCTCGGAGAACAGCGTCACCTCGGTGCTGCCGCTGGAATCGGAGAGCTTCAGCCAGGCCATGCGGCTGCCGGTGCGGGTGGTGCGCTCCTTGCTGTTCACCACCGTGCCGGCGATCTTCAGCACCGCCGCCCCGGCCTCGGCCTTGGCCTGGAGCTGGGCGATCGACGTCACCCGCAGCTTGCGCAGCACTTCCTTGTAGGTGTCGAGCGGATGGGCGGAGAGGTGGAAGCCCACCGCCTCGGCCTCCTGGGTCAGGCGCTCCAGCTCCGGCCAGTCCGGGACATTGGGCAGGCGCAGCGGCTCGGGCCGCGAATCGCCGCCGCCGAACAGGCCGATCTGGCTGGAATTGCGCTCCTCGGCCGAGGATTGGGCGCGGCGCAGCACCACCTCGGCCGCCATGGTCATGCGGGCGCGGTTCTTCTCCAGGCTGTCGAAGGCGCCGGCGCGGGCCAGGTTCTCCAGCTGCATCTTGTTCAGCAGCTTCGGGTCCACCCGCCCGGCGAATTCGGCGATGGAGCGGAACGGCCCCTTCGCGTCCCGCGCCCGCACCAGGTCCTGCATCGCCTGCATGCCGACGCGCTTGACGGCGGCCAGCGCGAAGCGGATGGCCTGGCGCCCATCCTCCATGGTCTCCACCTTGAACTCGGCGGCGGAGCGGTTGACGTCGGGCGGCAGCACCGGGATGCCGAGGCGGGAGGCCTCCTGCATGTGGTTGGCCAGCTTCTCGGTCTTGTCGAGGTCGAGCGTCATCGAGGCGGCGAGGAACGCCACCGGATGGTTCGCCTTCAGATAGGCGGTGTGGTAGGCGACCAGCGCGTAGGCGGCGGCGTGCGACTTGTTGAAGCCGTATTCGGCGAATTTCTCCATCAGGTCGAAGATCTCGCCGGCCTTGCCCTCCGGCACGCCGTTCTTCACCGCGCCATCGACGAAGATTTTTCTCTGTGCCTCCATCTCGGAGCGGATCTTCTTGCCCATGGCGCGGCGCAGCAGGTCGGCGCCGCCGAGGCTGTAGCCCGCGACATCCTGGCTGATCTGCATGACCTGCTCCTGGTAGACCAGGATGCCATAGGTCTCCTCGACCAAGTGGCGCATCGCGGGATGCACCGGCTCCCAGGCCTCGCCATGCTTGCGGGCGCAATAGGCCGGGATGTTGGCCATCGGGCCGGGGCGATACAGCGAGACGGCGGCGATCAGATCCTCGAACCGGTCGGGGCGCATCATGCGCAGGCATTCGCGCATGCCCTGGCCTTCGAACTGGAACACGCCGGCGGAATCGCCGCGCGCCAGCATCTCGTAGGTCTTCGCATCGTCCAGCGGCAGGGCGGCCAGGTCGATGGTGATGCCCTGCCCGGCCAGGATCTCGACCGCGCGCTGCAGCACGGTCAGCGTCTTGAGGCCGAGGAAGTCGAACTTCACCAGCGAGGCATTTTCCACGTATTTCATGGAATACTGCGTCACCAGCATGTCGGAGCGCGGGTCGCGATACAGCGCCACCGTGTCGATCAGCGGCTTGCGGCCGATGACGACGCCGGCGGCGTGGGTCGAGGCGTTGCGGTACAGCCCCTCCAGCACCAGCGCGGTTTCCATCAGCCGGTCGACCATCTCGTCGGCCTGGCGCATCTCCTGCAGCCGCGGCTCGCCATCGAGGGCCTGCTGCAGCGTCACCGGCTTGGCCGGGTTGAAGGGGATCAGCTCGGCGATCTTGTTGACCTGCCCATAGGGCATGCCCATGACGCGGCCGACATCGCGCACCACCGCCTTGGCCTGGAGGCGGCCGAAGGTGATGATCTGCGCCACCCGGTCCTCGCCATATTCGCGGCGGACATACTGGATCACCTCGTCGCGCCGGTCCTGGCAGAAATCGATGTCGAAATCCGGCATCGAGACGCGCTCGGGATTCAGGAAGCGCTCGAAGAGCAGGCCGAAGCGCAGCGGGTCGAGATCGGTGATCAGCAGCGCCCAGGCGGCGACCGAGCCGGCGCCGGAGCCACGCCCCGGCCCCACCGGGATGCCCTGCTGCTTGGCCCATTGGATGAAGTCGGCGACGATCAGGAAGTAGCCCGAGAAGCCCATCTTCTCGATGATGTCGAGCTCGAATTCCAGCCGCGTGCGGTAGGTCGGGCGCTCGGCCTCCGGCGTGGCCTGCGCGTCCAGCCGCGCCTCCAGCCCGCGCTTGGCCATGTCGCGCACCGTCTCGGCCTCGGTCATGCCGGGCTGCACCTTGGGGCAGATCGGCAGCTCGGGCTTGCGGTTCTCCGCCATGATGGCGCAGCGCCGGGCGATCGCCAGGGTGTTGTCGCAGGCCTCGGGCAGGTCGGCGAAGAGCGTGCGCATCGCCTCGGCCGACTTGAAGAAATGCTCGGGCGTGACGCGCCTTCGGTCGGGCTCGGCCAGGGTCCGCCCCTCGGCGATGCAGAGCAGCGCGTCATGCGCCTCATACATCTCCGGCTTGGAGAAGTAGATGTCGTTGGCGGCGGCCAGCGGCAGGCCCGCGGCATCGGCCAGCGCCACCAGCGCCGGGTCCAGGGCGCGCTCGATCTCCAGCCCGTGGCGGGTCAGCTCCACCACCAGCCGGTCCCCGCCGAAGCTTTCTTTCAGTTCTTCCAGCAGCCGGAGGGCGGCGTCGCGGCGGCCTTCCAGCAGCAGCCGGCCGAGCGGGCCGGTGGTGCTCGGCCCGGTCAGCAGGGTGACACCGGCGGCGTGCTGCTTCAGCAGCTCCAGCGTGACGGTGGGGCGGCCGGAGGGGTCGTCGCGCAGGAAGCCCTGGGAGGAGAGGCGCTGGACATTCTCCAGCCCCTCCGCGTCCATCGCCAGCGCCACCACCGGATCGGGCGGCAGGCGCAGCACCTCGGGCCGGTCATCGGCGGCGCCGCGGGTCAGGAAGAGCTGGCAGCCCATGATCGGCTGCACCCCCTTGCCCGAACAGGCCTTGGAGAATTCCAGCGCGCCGAACATGTTGGCCGTGTCGGTCAGGGCGACGGCGGGCATGCCGCCGGCCTTCGCCAGCTCGGCCAGCTTCTCCGCCTTGATGGCGCCCTCGGCCAGCGAATAGGCGGAATGGACGTGCAGGTGGACGAAGCTGCCCATCGGGAAGTCTCCTGCGGGGCGCGGCCGCTCAGCCCGGCGGGGCGGCGGCCGGCTCCGGCCATTGGATGCCGTGCACCAGCCCGGCGACATAGCGGGCGCTGACACGCTTGCCGGCCTCCGCGCCCTCGATGGTCTGGCGCAGCTGCTCGGCCGAGCCGGTCCAGGCATCGGCGGGGAAGGCGTGGAAACGGTAGCGCGTCTCCTCCACCGGGAAGAGGTCGACCTCCGGCCGCCGCTTCGGGTGGAAGAAGCCGATCAGCGGCATGTGGATGGTCTGCGCCTCGGACAGCCAGCAGCCCAGCCAGGAGAAGGTGCTGACCGCCATCGCCACATGCCGCGCCGCGCGCAGCGTGGCGAAATCCGCCATCGCCCCGCGCGAGGCGTGGAACTCCGCCTGCGGGAAGCGCGCGCGCAGCGCCTGGCTGTAGGGGTCGTCCGAGAGCTGGCCCATGAAGACCGGGCGCAGCTTCGTCTCGCGGAGCAGCCGCTCATAGAAGGCGATGGGCAGCGGCCGGTAATCCTTGTGCCGGCCGTCCAGGATCTCGGCGGCCCGCACATTGATCAGCAGCGCGTCGGGCGGCAGCGGCAGCGGCTCGGCGCCCTGGTCGCGGAACAGGGCCTGCGCGGCCTCGCGCGGCGGCAGCAGCTCCAGCCGGCAGGCCAGGCAATTGGTCTCGATGCCGCGCAGCAGGCCGAGCCGCACCAGCCGCTTCAGCCCGAGCAGGCTGGGCCGGTGCCCCTGGAGAAACACCGAGGGGCGCGGCAGCGCCACCTCCGCATGCGCGATGCCCCATTCCGGCACGCCGTCGCCGGTCACCTCCACCCCCAGCTCCGCCGCCAGCCGGTAGGCGAAGAGGCACTGGAACATGCGGTTGCCCAGGCCGCTGCTGGTCTTCAGCCGCAGCACGGGGGCGGCGGCGTCAGGCATCGACCACCTGCCCGTCGCGCAGCGTCACCACCCGGTCCATGCGCCGGGCCAGTTCCGGATTGTGGGTGGCGATCAGCGCCGCCAGCCCGTCATGCCGCACCGCCTCCAGCAGCTCGCCGAACACGATGTCGGAGGTGGCGACGTCCAGATTGCCGGTGGGCTCGTCGGCCAGCAGCAGGCCGGGGCGGTTGGCCAGCGCGCGGGCGATGGCGACACGCTGCTGCTCGCCGCCCGAGAGCCGGCCCGGGCGGTGATGCGCGCGGTGCTCCAGGCCGAAGCGGCCCAGCAGCTCGGCGGCGCGGCGGCTCGCCGGCTTCTCGGCCGTGCCGATCGCCATCTGCGGCATCACCACATTCTCGAGCGCGGTGAATTCCGGCAGCAGGTGATGGAACTGGTAGACGAAGCCGATGGCGCGGCCGCGCAGCCCGCTGCGCGCCTCGTCCTTCAGCCCGCCGGTGGCCTGGCCGGCGATGTGCACCTCGCCGCCATCCGGGCGCTCCAGCAGCCCGGCCAGGTGCAGCAGGGTGGATTTGCCGGTGCCGGAGGGGGCGACGAGGGCCACGATCTCCCCGGCATGCAGGCGGAGTTCCGCGCCGCGCAGCACCGGGAGTTCCCCGGCCTCGGTGCGGTAGCGGCGCTCGACACGGTCGAGATGCAGGCGAAGCTCACTCATTGCGCAGGGCCTCCACCGGGTCGGTCCTCGCCGCGCGCCAGGAGGGGTAGAGGGTGGCCAGCAGCGACAGGCCGAGCCCCATCAGCACCACCTGCGTCACCTCCCCCGGATCGACCACCGCCGGCAGCCGGGTCAGGAAATACACTTCCGGGCTGAAGAGCTGCGTGCCGGTCAGCGATTGCAGCGCCTGTCGGATGTGCTCGATGTTGATGCAGAAGACCAGGCCGAGCGCGAAGCCGATGGTCGTCCCGAGCACGCCGATCGAGGTGCCGCAGAGCAGGAAGATGCGCATCACCGCGCCGCGCGTGGCGCCCATGGTGCGCAGGATGGCGATGTCGCGCCCCTTGTCCTTCACCAGCATGATCAGCGAGGAGACGATGTTGAAGGCGGCGACGATGATGATGAGGGTGAGGATCAGGAACATCACGTTCCGCTCCACCTGCACCGCCGCGAAGAAGGAGGAATTGGCCGCCTGCCAGTCCAGCACCCGCACCGGCAGGGGGGAGAGGCCGCGCACGATCTCCCGCGTCACCGCCCGCACATTGTCCGGGTCGTTGACGAAGACCTCGATCATCGAGGCGGCGTCGCGCAGCTGGAAATAGACCTGCGCGGCAGGCAGCGGCAGGAAGACATAGCCGCTGTCGTATTCGTTCATCCCCGCCTCGAACAGCGCCACGACCGTATAGGCCTTGAGCCGCGGCACCGTGCCGATGACGGTGCTGCGCCCCTGCGGCGAGACCAGGGTGATCTTCGAGCCGACGCCGAGGCCGAGCTTCTGCGCCAGCCGCGTGCCGATCAGGATGGCATCATCCCCCTGGAAATTGTCCAGGCTGCCGGCGCGGATATTGCCCGCCAGCAGCGGCCGGGCACGGAGGTCCTCGGGCTTGATGCCGCGGGCGATGCCGCCGGTGGCGCCGCCGGCCTCGCTGGTCATCAGCACCTGGCCCTCGACGATCGGGGTGGCGCTGGCCACCCCGGCCATCTGCCGCACCCGCTCGGCGATCGCGTCATAGTCGCGGATGCCACCGCCGCCGGGGCCGGAGGCCGCGGCGTGGATGCCGAGATGCCCGTTCAGCCCCAGGATGCGGCCCAGCAGTTCCTGCCGGAAGCCGTTCATCACGCTCATCACGATGATCAGCGTGGCGACGCCGAGCGCGATGCCCACCAGCGAGAAGGTGGCGATGACCGAGACGAAGCGCTCGCCCTTGCGCGCCCGCAGGTAGCGGAACGCGACCTTCCGCTCGAAGGCACCGAACATGCGCGGCCTACTGGCCCAGGATCTGGGCGAGCGCGGCCTCGATCGAGACCTCCTGCCGCTCGCCGGTGGCGCGGCGCTTCAGCTCGATGATGCCATTGGCGGCGCCGCGCGGGCCGATGATGGCCTGCCAGGGATAGCCAGCCAGGTCGGCATCGTTGAACTTCACCCCCGCCCGCTCGCCCCGGTCGTCATAGACGGCGTCGCCGCCGAGCGCGGCGTAGAGCTTCTCCGACAGCGCGTCGGTGGCGAGGTCGCCGGGCTTCAGGTTCAGGATGGCGCAGCGGAAGGGCGCGACCGCATCCGGCCATTTGATGCCGGCATCGTCATGGTTGGCCTCGATCAGCGCGCCCAGCAGGCGGGAGACGCCGATGCCGTAGCTGCCCATCTGCGGGATCACCGGATTGCCGTCCGGCCCGGCGACGGTGAGGCCCATCGCCTTGGAGTACTTCTCGCCGAAATAGAAGATGTGCCCCACCTCGATGCCGCGGGCAGACACCTGGTTCTCCGCGCCCAGCGCGTTCCAGGCGGCCTCGTCATGCATCTCGTCGGTGGCGGCGTAGCGGCTGGTCCAGAAATCGACGGTCGGGTCCAGGTCGCCCTCATAGTCGGGCTTCTGCGCCAGCACGTCGAATTCCAGCAGGTCCTTGTGCAGATAGACCTGGCTCTCGCCGGTCTCGGCCAGGATGATGAATTCGTGGGAGAGGTCGCCGCCGATCGGGCCGGTATCGGCGCGCATCGGGATGGCCTTCAGCCCCATCCGCGCGAAGGTGCGCAGATAGGCCACGAACATCTTCTTGTAGGAGAGCCGCGCCGCCTCGGCATCGATGTCGAAGGAATAGGCGTCCTTCATCAGGAATTCGCGGCCGCGCATCACGCCGAAGCGGGGGCGGATCTCGTCCCGGAACTTCCACTGGATGTGGTAGAGGTTGCGCGGCAGGTCGCGATACGACTTGGCGTAGCTCTTGAACAGGTCGGTGACCATTTCCTCGTTGGTCGGGCCGAACAGCATCTCCCGCTCATGCCGGTCGGTGATGCGCAGCATCTCCTTGCCGTAGTCGTCATAGCGGCCGGACTGCTTCCAGAGCTCGGCGCTCTGGATGGTCGGCATCAGGATCTCCTGGGCGCCGGCGGCGTCCTGCTCCTCGCGCACGATCTGGCTGACCTTTTGCAGCACGCGCAGGCCGAGCGGCAGCCAGGCATAGATGCCCGCCGAGGTCTGGCGGATCATGCCGGCGCGCAGCATCAGCTTGTGCGAGGCGATGGCGGCCTCGGCGGGGACTTCTTTCAGGGTGGGCAGGAAGGCGCGGGAGAGGCGCAAGGGTTCAGCTCCGGTCGGGACTACGGCGGGCGGAAGGTAGAGGCGCGCGCGGCGTTATGCCAGGGGCCGCGTCCGTCGCGGCGGATCACGTCGCCCGCTCATGCCGCAGCGCAGCAAAAATGCGTGGCAACTTATGAAAACGCACAATTCGGAAAGAAATGCGGACCGGTCCCGCCGATTTGCCTTGCCGGCTTTGGATCGTTGCCGATACAACAAAAAAAAGGGCCACACCGAAGGTGCGGCCCGAGTTTAGGGAGGAAACGCCAGTCACACGGCAGGAAGAGAACCAGCTCTCTTCCTGGGGCTGATCCTGCGCCCCGCTCCTTTTTGCCGCAACGCAAAAACACCCGCGATCAGCCAAAAAAACAGGCGATCGCGGGCTCCTTGCGCGCAAAATGCGCAATCGGCGTCCTATCGCTGGCCAAATCGCCTAATCTCCAGGCATTGCCAGCCAGCCCTGGCGGAAGCTGAGATAATCGCTGGTCACCAGCGCATAGATTCCGGCGAAAATCAGCGTGGCCGCGATGGTGGTCCAGACCATCTTGCGCCCCAGCATCGGCGCTGCCGGCGCACCGCGCCAATTGCCCGGGGCCCGGCCCTCGGCATCCGGCCGCACGCCGATCGGCAGCATGGCGAACAGCACCGTCCACCAGACCAGAAAATAGACCATGAAGCCGGTGAACCAGTTCATCGCAGCCTTCCCTCCGTCACGCCCCCGGAGATAGGCGCTGGCGCGGCGGCGAGGAAGGGGCCGGGCCTCGCCCCACCGTGATGGCCGCCCGGCAACCGAGTGCGTGATCCGGGGTTGGCCCCGCGCCCCCCTGGCCCAAGCTGAGGGGCCCGCCCCGCGGTCCCCCTCGCCGGGACCGCCCCTGACCGTCCATCGGCCCCCGCCCCGCGCGGCGGCCCTTCCGGATCCGGGAGTCCCATGCCGGCCGACCTGCCTGCCTCGCCCACCGCCCGCCCGCCCGCCGCCAGGCTGGTGGAGCTGGATTCGCTGCGCGGCATCGCCGCGCTGATCGTCGTGCTGCACCATGTCTGGCTGACCCTGCCCGGCCTGCCCGCCTGGCTGGTCTGGGCGGTGGCCGAGACGCCGCTGCGCCCGCTGGCCACCGGGCGGCAGGCGGTGGTCTTCTTCTTCGTGCTCAGCGGCTATGTGCTGACCCGGGCGCTCGCCCGGCAGGAGGCGCGGCAGCCCGGCAGCGTGCTCTCCTGGCCCGGCTGGGCGCATTACGGGGTGCAGCGGGCGCTGCGGCTCGGCCTGCCGGTGCTGGGCGCGTTGCTGCTCTCGGCGGCGCTGCAGAGCCTCACCTGGCGCGCGCCGCTGCCCGAGGGCAGCCCGCACATCGTGGCCGGCGCCGCCTGGGCCACGCCCTGGAGCTGGCCCGACCTGCTCGGCCAGGCGCTGCTGCTGCGGCATGGCGACGGCTTCCAGCTGAACCCGGTGCTGTGGTCGCTGGTGCATGAATGGCGCATCGCGCTGCTGCTGCCGCTGGCCCTGCTGCTGCGGAACCGGCCGGAATGGCTGCTGGCCGTCGCCCTGCTCGGCGCCGGCGTGGCGCGGCTGGCCGGCATGCCGGAGGGCCAGGTCTCGCTGGGCGGCAGCCTGCCGGCCACCTTCGCCGCCAGCGCCGGCTTCCTGCCCGCCTTCGCCACCGGCGCCGTGCTGGCGTTGCGCCCGCCAAAACCCCTGGACGGCACCCAGGCGCTGGCCGCCGGCCTGGCCGTGCTGGTGATGGCCATGGCGGCGCATGACTACGGGGTGATCGCCGGCTCGGCCCTGCTGATCCTGCTGGCGCAGCGCGACGGGCCCTTCGCCCGCCTGCTGCGGCACCCCGGGCTGCTCTGGCTCGGGAAGATCTCTTTCAGCCTCTACCTGGCGCATATGCCGGTGCTGCTGGCGCTGACCCATGCGCTGCGCGACCGGGCCGAGCCCTGGCAGGTCGGCGCCCTCGCCGTGTTGCTGTCGCTGCCGGTGGCGGCGCTGATGTTCCGGCTGGTGGAGCGCCCGGCGCATCTCCTGGCGCGGGCCCTGCCGCCCTTCGTGGCCGCCAGCCGGACGCCAAGGCGGGCGGCCGGCGCCCGGGCGCGCTGAGGGG
>NZ_GG770777.1:967208-992689 GCF_000164635.1 Pseudoroseomonas cervicalis ATCC 49957
CGGGCGGCCGGCGCCCGGGCGCGCTGAGGGGCGCAGGGAGCGCCAGGCCCCCTGCCCGCCCCGCCGCGTCAGACCCGCAGCAGATGCACTTCCACCGCCGGGCGCTTGCGCAGCCGGCGGGAGACCGCCTTGCGCAGCACCGTGCGGGCGGCATCGCGCAGCGTGTCATCCTCGCGCTTCAGCTCCGGCGGCAGCTCGGTCACCAGCCGCGCCAGCTCATCGGCGATCTGCACCGGCTCGACATCGGCCATGTCGAACAGGCCGGGGGCCGAGACCTGCGGCTGCCCCAGCACCCGCCCGGACGGATCGACGGCCAGCGAGGCCACGACGATGCCGTTGAACAGCATGCGCCGGCGGGCGCCGAGCACGCCGCCCTCCAGCGGCAGCAGACGGTCGCCATCCAGCACCAGCTGGCCGGTGGGCACGCCCTCCACCACCTCCGGCGCGGCATTGCCGCCGGCCAGCGGCGCCAGGCGCAGCACATCGCCATCCTCGACCAGCACGGGGGTGGAGCCCATCTGGCGGGCCAGCGCCGCATGCTCCTGCAGGTGGCGCCACTCGCCATGCACCGGCACGGCGAAGCGCGGCTTCACCAGGCTGTAGAGGCGCTTCAGCTCGTCCCGCGCCGGGTGGCCGGAGACATGTACCATGTGGTCGTCGGCGGTCATCACCTTGCAGCCGCCGCGCGTCAGGTCGTCCTGCATGCGCAGGATGGCGCGCTCATTGCCCGGGATCATGCGGGAGGAGAAGATCACCGTGTCCCCCTCGCCCAGCGAGATGCGGGGATGGGTGTCGGCGGCGATCTTGGCCATGGCCGAGCGCGGCTCGCCCTGGCTGCCGGTGCAGATGATCAGCAGCTGGTCATCGGGCACGTCGTCCGCGTCATCCTCGGTCAGGAAGGGCGGGACATCCTTGAGATAGCCGCATTCGCGCGCCGCGGCCTCGGCATTGCGCAGGCTGCGGCCGAACAGCGCCACCTGCCGCCCGGCGGCCTTGGCGGCCAGCGCCACGCTCTCCACCCGCGCCACATTGGTGGCGAAGCAGGTGACGGCGACGCGCCCCTTCAGCTGGCGGATCAGCGCCGTCATGTTGCGGCGCACCTCCCCCTCGCTGCCGGAATGGCCCTCGACCAGCGCATTGGTGCTGTCGCAGACCATGGCCAGCACGCCCTCCTCGCCCAGCGCGGCGAAGGCGGCCTCGTCGGCCGGCTCGCCCACCAGCGGGTCGGGGTCCAGCTTCCAGTCGCCGGTGTGCAGCACCGTGCCGTAGCGGGTGCGGATGGCCAGCGACTGCGGCTCCGGCACCGAATGCGTCACCCGGATGAAGCGCAGCCCGAACGGGCCCAGCTCCACCGAGCCGCCCAGCGGCACGGTCACCAGCTTCACCTGGTTGAGCAGCCCGGCCTCGCTGAGCTTGCGGCGCAGCACGGCGGCGGTGAAGGGGCTGGCATAGACCGGGCAGCGCAGATGCGGCCAGAGCGGCGCGACCGCGCCGATATGGTCCTCATGCGCGTGGGTGATGACCAGGCCCACCAGCCGGTCGCGCCGCTCGGCCAGCCAGGCCGGGTCGGGCACCATCACCTCGGCCTCGGGCTGCTCCGCGCCGCCGAAGCCGATGCCGCAATCGACGGCCAGCAGCTGCCCGTCGCATCGGTAGACGTTCAGGTTGAGTCCGATCTCCCCCGTCCCGCCCAGCGGGATGAAGGCAAAATCTCCGTTGTCCAGATCCATAGATACTCGCCAGTTGGTCGTGTTGTCGGTGGGATCATTGCCCCTCGGGGCAGGTTCCTTGGCCCTCGCATCGTCTCAATCCCCTTCGGACCGGAGCGCGTCAGGCAAACTCGTGCGTTGGAAGATGGGGATGGGGTTGCGCTCCGCCAACAGGCGCAGCCCCTCCAGCGTGATGTCGGGGTCGGTCGTCTCCAGCACCGGCGTGCCCTCGGCGAAGAGCGGGGCCAGGCCACCGGTGCCGATGACCTTGAGCGGCGCGCCATACTCGGCGCGGATGCGGGCGACGATACCTTCCACCAGACCCACATAGCCCCAGAAGATGCCGGATTGCATCGCCGGAACGGTGGCGGTGCCGATCACGGATTGGGGACGGCCGATGCCGATGCGCGGCAGCCGCGCCGCCGCCTTGTGCAGCGCCTCGATCGACAGGTTGATGCCCGGCGCGATGGCGCCCCCCAGATAGCCGCCATCCGCATCCACCACGTCGAAGGTGGTGGCGGTGCCGAAATCGATCACCACCAGCGGGCCGCGGTAATGGTGATGCGCGGCCAGCGCGTTCAGCAGCCGGTCGGCGCCCACCTCCTCCGGCTGGTCCACCCGGATGGGAAAGCCCCAATCCAGCGGCGCGCGCGCCACCAGCGGCTCGCAATCGAACCATTCGCGGCACAGCCGGCGCAGGTTGTACAGCGCCGCCGGCACCACCGTGCCCAGCACGCAGCGGTCGATCTCCTGCACCCGCAACCCGGCATGGCCCAGCAACGCCAGCAGCCACACCGCGTATTCGTCGCTGGTGCGCGCCGCATCGGTGCGGATGCGCCAGCGGCCACGCCAGGCGCTGCCATCATGGATGGCGAAGACGACATTGGTGTTGCCGGCATCAATGGCGAGCAGCATCGGGCTTTCCTTCCTGGCCGCCTAGCCGGCGACCTCCCCCGAGGCCACGGCGACGGGGCCGTCTTTGCTGCATAGCAGCAAACGCCCATCTTCCGTCAACCCCTGGTAGAGACCGTGCAGCTCGCCCTCCGGCCGGCGCAGGGCGAGCGGTGCCCGCAGCGCCGGGCCGCGCGCCACCCAGGCGGCACGGACCGGCGCGAAACCCTCCGCCTGCTGACGCTGCCGCCAATGGTCCAGCCGCGCCAGCAGCGCCCAGGCGAAGGCGACCACCTCCGGCGCGCGGCCCGCATGCTGCGCCAGGCTGGCCGTCGGGCGGTCGGGAAGTTGCGGCGCCTCGGCCAGGTTCACCCCGATGCCAAAAGCCAGCCAGGCAATGCCGCCCGCCGCGTCCGGCTGGCCCTGGGTCAGGATGCCGGCGCATTTGGCGCCGTCCAGCAGCACGTCATTCGGCCATTTCAGCCGCAGCGCCGCAGGGTCGGGCAGATGGGCGGAGATCGCCTCGGCCACCGCCAGCCCGGCCAGCAGCGACCATTGCGGCAGCTCCCGCGCCGGGCCCGCCGGGCGCAGCAGGAGCGAGAGGAACAGATTGCCAGGGGGGGAACGCCAGGCGCGGCCCTGCGTGCCGCGGCCGGCACTCTGGCGACGCGCCAGCACGGCAAACCCCTCGCCCTCCCCCGCCTGGGCGGCGGCCAGCACCGCATCCTGCGTGCTGGGAAGGTCGTCATGGATCGACAGGCGCCAGTTCATTGGGATCCAGGCAAAAAAAGAGTCCGGGGGAAGGAATTCCCCCGGACCCCCATCTTTTTCGATCAGGCTGCCGCGGGCAATCAGCCCATCAGCGCGGCGACCGCGGCCTGCGCGGCGGCCAGGAAGGGCGCCGGGAACAGGAAGAAGAAGGTGGTGAACAGGCCGGTGCCGGCCAGCACCACCGAAAGGCTGGACGGGCGCGGGTCCAGCGCCTCGCCAGCGTCGAAATACATCACCTTGATGACGCGCAGGTAATAATAGGCCGACACGGCGGAGGTCAGCACGCCGATCACCGCCAGCACCCAGAACCCGCCCTGCACCGCCGCCAGGAAGACATAGAGCTTGCCGAAGAAACCGGCCAGCGGCGGGATGCCCGCCATCGACAGCATGAACAGCGCCATGGCCAGCGCCATCGCCGGGTCCGATTTGCCGAGGCCGGCGAGGTCGTCGATCCCCTCCAGCGCGCGGCCCTTGCGGCGCATCGCCACCAGCACGGCGAAGGCGCCGACATTGGTGAAGAGGTAGATCGCCATGTAGAGCAGCAGGCCGCGCAGGCCGAGCTCGCTGCCCACCGCCAGGCCCATCAGCGCATAGCCGACATGGCCGATGGAGGAATAGGCCATCAGCCGCTTGATGTTGGTCTGCCCGATCGCCGCCAGCGCACCCAGGATCATCGAGCCCAGCGAGGCCAGGATGATCACCTGCTGCCACTGGTCGACCAGATCGCCGAAGGGGCCGGCCGCCACGCGGGTCAGCAGCGCGATGGCCGCGACCTTGGGGGCGGAGGCGAAGAAGGCCGTCACCGGGGTCGGCGCGCCCTCATAGACATCCGGCGTCCACATGTGGAACGGCACGGCCGAGACCTTGAAGGCCAGCGCCGCCAGCACGAAGACCAGACCGACCACCAGGCCGAAGGGCGCGCCATCGGTCGCGCCCAGCGCATCGGCGATGCGGTCGAAATTGGTCGAGCCGGAGAAGCCGTAGATCAGGCTGGAGCCGTAGAGCAGCAGGCCCGAGGCCAGCGAGCCCAGCACGAAATACTTCAGGCCCGCCTCGGCCGAACGCTCGCTGTCGCGGTTGAAGGCGGCGATCACGTAGAGCGACAGCGACAGCAGCTCGAGCCCCATATAGAGCGCGATCAGGTCGTTGGCCGAGATCATCACCATCATGCCGACGGTGCTGAACAGCAGCAGCACCGGGAACTCGAAGCGGGCCAGGCCCTCCTTCTCGTTCCAGTCCATCGCCAGCAGCAGGCCGAGCGCGGCGCCCGCCACCACCAGCAGCTTCATGAAGCGGGTGAAGGCGTCGGAGACATACTGCCCGGCGAAGGCCACGCCCTCGGGCTGCATCATCACCAGCACGCCGGCGAGCAGCAGCCCGCCCAGCACCGCCATGTTGATGGCCTGGTGGGTGTCGCGCTTCGGCAGCACGCCCGCCACCAGGGCGACCAGCCCGACCAGCGCCAGCGCCAGCTCGGGGAGGATGAGGGTCCAGTTCATGCCCGTCACATCCCGGCCAGGCGCGGCAGCGCCATCGCGGCTTCATGCCGCGTGACGAGCGCCGCGACGCTGGCCTCGAAGAAGGAGAGGAAGGAGGAGGGATAGATCCCCATCCACAGCGTCAGCAGGATCAGCGGCGCGAAGGTGACGTATTCGCGCGGGCTGAGATCCAGCAGCGCCTTCAGGTCCTCGCGCGTGATCTTGCTGAAGACGACGCGGCGATAGAGGTAGAGCATGTAGCCCGCGCCCAGGATCATGCCGAGGCCGGCGCCCAGCGCCACCCAGGGATTGGCGTTCCAGGCGCCGACGATCACCAGGAACTCGCCGGGGAAGCCGGCGGTGCCGGGCAGCGCCACCGAGCCCATGGTGAACAGCATGAACACCATGGCGTAGGAGGGCATCACCTTGGCGACGCCGCCATAGCGCAGGATGTCGCGGCTGTGGACGCGGTCATACAGCACGCCCACGCAGAGGAAGAGCGCGCCGGAGACCACGCCATGGCTCAGCATCTGGAAGATGGCGCCGGAGATGCCCTGGTGGTTCAGGGTGAAGATGCCGATCGTCACGATGCCCATATGGGCGACCGAGGAATAGGCGATCAGCTTCTTCATGTCCTCCTGCGCCAGCGCCACCAGCGAGGTGTAGACCACGGCGATGACCGAGAGCGCGAAGATCAGCGGCGCGAAGAACTCGGTCGCCTGCGGCAGCAGCGGCAGCGAGAAGCGCAGGAAGCCATAGGCGCCCATCTTCAGCAGCACGCCGGCCAGGATGACCGAGCCCGCCGTCGGCGCCTCGACATGGGCATCCGGCAGCCAGGTGTGTACCGGCCACATCGGCACCTTCACCGCGAAGGAGGCGAGGAAGGCCAGGAACAGCCAGGTCTGCACATGCTCGGGGATGCGCAGCTCGAACAGCGCCGGGATGTAGCTGGTGCCGGCCTGGTACCAGAGCAGCAGCATCGCCAGCAGCATCAGCAGCGAGCCGAGCAGCGTGTAGAGGAACAGCTTGTAGGCGGCATAGACCCGCCGCGCGCCGCCCCAGACCCCGATGATCAGGAACATCGGGATCAGCACGCCCTCGAAGAAGATGTAGAACAGCACCATGTCGAGCGTGCTGAACATGCCGACCATCATGGTCTCGAGGACCAGGAAGGCCACCATGTATTCGCGCACCCGGTTCTGCACCGCCTCCCAGGAGGCGAGGATGCAGAGCGGCACCAGGGCGGTCGAGAGCAGCACGAACAGCACCGAGATGCCGTCCACGCCCATGTGGTAGCCCAGGCCGAATTCCGGCATCCAGCTCAGCTGCTCGACGAACTGGAAATCCGCCGTCGACTTGTCGAAGCGGAACCACAGGATCAGCGACAGGCCGAAGGTGATCAGGCTGGTCCACAGCGCCGTCCAGCGGGCATTGGCGGCGACCACCGCCTCCTCCCCCCGCACGAACAGGATGATGGCCGCGCCCACCAGCGGCAGGAAGGTGAGCAGCGACAGCAGGGGAAAACCCGCGGCGTTCATCGGCCGACCCCGAAGAGGAAGATGGAGACGAAGAGGACAAGCCCGATGATCATCGCGAAGGCGTAGTTCGCCACCCGCCCCGATTGCAGCTTCACCACCCGGCCCGAGGCCTGCGCGGTGAGGCTGGCGGCGCCGTTCGGCATGCCGTCGATGATCTTCACATCGCCCACCTTCCACAGCAGCTGCGCCAGGGCGCGCGCCGGGCGGACGAAGAGTCGGTCATACAGCTCGTCGAAATACCACTTGTTCAGCAGGAAGCGGTACAGACCCGGCACCGCCGCCGCCACCCGCCCCGGCAGGGTGGGCACGAACATGTAGAACACATAGGCGAGCGCGATGCCGAGCGCGCCGGCCACCGTCGGCGCCAGCGGCACCCAGGACGGCACCTCATGCGCCTCGTGCATGATGTGGTTGTGCGGCGCGTTGACGATGGCGCCGTTCCAGAACTCCGCCCAGTGATGGCCGACGAAGTCCTCGTAGAAATAGGCACCCGTGAACAGCGCGCCCAGCGCCAGCACGAAGAGCGGGATCAGCATGACCGCCGGGCTCTCATGCACATGCTCCATCGTGTGATGGTCGGCGCGCGGCGTGCCGTGGAAGGTCATGATGATCAGCCGCCAGGAGTAGAAGGCGGTCAGGAAGGCCGCGGCCATGCCCATGACGAAGGCATACTTGGCGGTCCAGCCATGGCCGGCGAAGGCCGCCTCCAGGATCATGTCCTTGGAGTAGTAGCCGGCGAAGAAGGGCACGCCGGCCAGCGCCAGGGAGCCGATCCAGAACATGGCGTAAGTGAGCGGGATCTTCTTCCAGATGCCGCCCATGCGGCGGATATCCTGCTCGTCCGACATGGCGTGGATGACGGAGCCCGCGCCCAGGAACAGCAGCGCCTTGAAGAAGGCGTGGGTGAAGAGGTGGAACACCGCCGCCTGATAGGCGCCGACGCCGACCGCGAAGAACATGTAGCCGAGCTGCGAGCAGGTCGAATAGGCGATGACCCGCTTGATGTCGTTCTGCACCATGCCGACCGAGGCGGCGAAGATCGCCGTCGTCGCGCCGATGACGGTGACGAAGCCCAGCACGTTCGGCGCGTATTCCACCAGCGGCGACATGCGCGCCATCAGGAAGACGCCGGCGGTGACCATGGTGGCCGCGTGGATCAGGGCGGAGACCGGGGTCGGCCCCTCCATCGCGTCCGGCAGCCAGGTGTGCAGGCCGATCTGCGCCGACTTGCCCATGGCGCCCAGGAAGAACAGCAGCGCGATCACCTCGAGCACGGGCAGGCCCGCGAAGGTGAGCTGCCGCGCCGCCTCGACACCCTGGAAGATGGTGTTGAACTCGATGGAGCCGAAGGTCCAGAAGGTCAGCGCCATGCCGAGCATGAAGAACAGGTCGCCCACGCGGTTGACGATGAAGGCCTTCATCGCCGCGCGGTTGGCGCTCTCCTTCTCGTACCAGTAGCCGATCAGCAGGTAGCTCGCGAGGCCCACGCCCTCCCAGCCGAAGAACAGCTGCAGCAGGTTGTCGGCCGTCACCAGCATGAGCATCATGAAGGTGAAGAGCGAGAGATAGGCGAAGAAGCGCGGCTGCGTCGGGTCATGCGACATGTAGCCGACGCTGTAGAGGTGGATCATGGTCGAGATCAGCGTGACCATGCCGACCATCATCGCCGACAGCGTGTCGTAGCGCAGCGCCCAGGAGAGCTGCAGCCCACCGACATCGAGCCAGGTCACGATCTCGACCGTGGCCGGGGCGTGGCCGAGCGCGACCTGCGCGAAGGCGGAGAGGCCGCAGAAGGCGGCCAGCGCCATGCAGATCACGGTGGCCCATTGCGCGGGCTTGTCGCCGATCCACCGGCCGAAGAAGCCGGCGATGGTCGCGCCCAGCAGCGGGAAGAAGACGGCACCGACGAACATGCGCCTAGCCCTTCAGGGTGGAGATATCCTCCACCTCGATGCTGCCGCGGTTGCGGAAATAGATCACCACGATGGCCAGGCCGATCGCCGCCTCGGCCGCCGCGACGGTCAGCACGAACAGGGTGAAGACCTGCCCGGTGAGATCCTGCAGCACGGCCGAGAAGGCCACCAGGTTCAGGTTCACCGAGAGCAGGATGAGCTCGATCGCCATCAGGATGACGATGACGTTCTTCCGGTTGAGGAAGATGCCGAACACGCCGAGCACGAGCAGGATCGCGCTCACCGTGAGGTAATGGCCAAGGCCGACGCTCAGCATCTCAGTGGTGCCCCCCGCCATGGTGGTCGTCCTGCCCATGGGCACCATGTCCGTGGGCGTCATGGGTCAGCGCCTTGGGCTTCTCCGCCGCCGGCAGCGGGCGCCGCAGGATGCCGAGCTGGCCGAGGCCGGCGCGCGACGGCACCTGCTTCATGGTCACCGCCTCGCCACGGGCCACCTGCACCGCGATGTCCTGGCGCTTGCTGTTGGCCGGCTTGTCGCGCAGCGTCAGCACGATGGCGCCGATCATCGCGACCAGCAGGATCAGGCCCGCAAGCTGGAACAGGAAGACGTAGTCCGTATAGACCAGCAGGCCGAGCGCCTCGGTGTTCGTCACCCCGGCATCGGGCGCCGGGTTCAGCCGCAGCGCCGCCGCGTCGGGCGCGAACTGCCAGGAGCCGAAGACGAAGAGCAGCTCGAGGAAGAGGATGGCCCCGATCACCGCGCCGATCGGCGCATAGCGCTGGAAGCCCTCGCGCAGCCGCGCGAAGTCGATGTCCAGCATCATGACGATGAACAGGAACAGGACTGCGACCGCGCCCACATAGACGATGACCAGGATCATCGCCAGGAACTCGGCCCCCGCGATCAGGAACAGCGCCGCGGCGTTGAAGAACGCCAGGATCAGGAACAGCACGCTGTGCACGGGGTTCCGGCTGGTCACCACCATGACCGCCGATGCGATCAGGATGGCCGCGAAGACATAGAAGGCGAGTGCGGCGATCATCGCAGCCCGCCCGCGTGCAGATGCAGCATCATGGCACCGTTCCGAATGAGCCGTCCTGGCAGGAGGACGGGGCCGTGAAGGAAAGCCGCGGGGAGGGACACGACCGGACCCCTCCCCGCCGCGAAATTCAGCGGTAGGGGGCGTCGAGCTCGAGCCGCCGGGCGATCTCCGGCTCCCACCGGTCGCCATTCGAGAGCAGCCGATCCTTGTTGTAGATCAGCTCCTCGCGCGTCTCGGTCGCGAACTCGAAATTCGGCCCCTCGACGATGGCATCCACCGGGCAGGCTTCCTCGCACAGCCCGCAATAGATGCACTTCGTCATGTCGATGTCGTAGCGCGTGGTGCGGCGGCTGCCATCCTCGCGCGGCTCGGCCTCGATGGTGATGGCCAGCGCCGGGCAGACGGCCTCGCACAGCTTGCAGGCGATGCAGCGCTCCTCCCCGTTGGGATAGCGGCGCAGCGCGTGCTCCCCCTTGAAGCGCGGCGACAGCGCCGTCTTCTCATTGGGATAGTTGATCGTGCCCTTGTTCGGCGCGAAGAAATACTTGAGCGTCAGCGCCATGCCCGAGGCCAGCTCGGCCAGCAGGAAGCTGCGCGCCATGCGGTCCAGCGTCGCCATCTCTCACCTCGCCGCGCGGGGGTAGCCCGCGCTTCCGGGTTGGACAAGGGTGGTCATGAAGAAGTCTTCGCGGGTCATGCCGGCAGCCACCCCATGATCTTCAGCACGAAGGCGGTCAGCACCAGCCAGCCCAGGGTGAAGGGCAGGAACACCTTCCAGCCGAGGCGCATCAGCTGGTCGTAGCGGTAGCGCGGGAAGGTCGCGCGCACCCAGACGAAGGTGAACAGGCAGAGGCAGATCTTCAGGATGAACCAGATCGGCCCCGGCACCCAGTTGAAGGGCGCGATGTCCATCGGCGGCAGCCAGCCACCCAGGAACAGGATGGTGGTCATCGCCGACATGAGGATCATGTTGGCGTATTCGCCCAGGAAGAACAGGGCGTAGGTCATGGAGGAGTATTCCACCATGAAGCCCGCCACCAGCTCCGACTCGCCCTCGGCCAGGTCGAAGGGCGGGCGGTTGGTCTCGGCCAGCGTCGAGATGAAGAAGATGACGAACATCGGGAAGAGCGGGATGGCGAACCACACCGTCTTCTGCGCCAGCACGATCTGCGTCAGGTTCAGGCTGCCCACGCAGAGCAGCACGGTCACGATGACCAGGCCCATCGAGACTTCGTAGGACACCATCTGCGCGGCCGAGCGCAGCGCGCCCAGGAAGGCGTATTTGGAGTTCGAGGCCCAGCCGGCGATGACGATGCCGTAGACGCCGAGCGAGGAGATCGCCAGCAGGTAGAGCACGCCGACATTGATGTCGGCGATCGCCCAGCCCTCGTTCACCGGGATCACCGCCCAGGCGATCAGCGCCAGGATCAGCGTCAGCATCGGCCCGAGGATGAACAGCGCCCGGTTGGCGCCGGAAGGAATGATGGTCTCCTTCAGCAGCATCTTCAGCGCGTCGGCGAAGGGCTGCAGCAGGCCGAAGGGGCCGACCACGTTCGGCCCCTTCCGCATCTGCATCGCCGCCATGATCTTGCGCTCGGCATAGGTCATGTAGGCGACGCCGATCAGCAGCGGCACCAGCAGCGCGAGCGTCTGGGCCACGGTGATCGCCAGGATCCCGATCGGGGAAGCGAGGAAAGCGTCCATGCCTGCTTACTCCGCCGCCAGCTTGGGGGTGGCGTCGCTGTAGATGCGGCTGCACTCGGCCATGGTGTCCGAGGCGCGGCTGATCGGGTCGGCCTGCCAGTAATCGGTCAGCGCCAGGGTGAAGGGCTCCGCGCCCAGGCTGGCCCCGCCGGCCGAGGGGCCGGTGGTGTCGGCGCAGCCGCCGGCGATGCGGCCATCGACCATGCCGAAGACCGGGTTGGCGGCGACCAAGCGCTCGCGCAGCGCATCCAGGCTGTCGAAATTCATGCCCACACCCAGCGCGGCGCCGGCGGCGCGCAGGATGCGCCAATCCTCCCGCGCCTCGCCCGGCGGGTGCACCGCCAGGCGGCCGCGCTGCACGCGGCCCTCGGTGTTGACGTAGCTGCCTTCCTTCTCGGTGTAGGCCGCGCCGGGGAGGATGACATCCGCCCGCGCCGCCGCCCGGTCACCGTGATGGCCCTGATAGACCACGAAGGTCTCGGCCGGGATCAGCGCCGGGTCGAAGCCGTCGGCCCCCAGCAGCCACAGCGCGTCCACCCCGCCGCCCAGCATGCCGGCGAGGTCCAGCCCGCCCGGGCCGGGCACGAAGCCGGCCTCCAGCGCGCCGACCTGGCCGCCGAACAGATGCAGCAGGTTGAAGCCGTGCCACTCCGCGGTCAGCGCGCCGACCTGCTTGGCCAGCTCCCAGGCGGCGGCCAGCACCGCGGCGCCATCCGGGCGGGCGATGGCGGCGCGGCCCAGGAGGATCATCGGCTTGCTGGCGCCCTTCAGCACCTCGGCAAACGCGCCGGTGCCGGAGAGCAGGGTGGAGAGGGCCTGCGGCCCCTGCCCCAGATGCTCCGCCTTGTAGGTGAGGTTCAGCCCCTCGGGGCCGATATAGGCCACCTTCAGCGCGCCGGCGGCCCAGCGGCGGCGGATGCGCGCGTTCAGCACCGGCGCTTCCTGGCGCGGATTGCTGCCGATGATCAGCAGCGCATCCGCCTCGTCGATGCCGGCGATGCCCGAATTGAACAGGTAGTAATCGCGGCGCGAGACATCGATCGCCGCGCCATCCTGGCGGCAATCGAGATTGGCCGAGCCGAGGCCCACCATCAGCGCGCGCAGCGCGAAGGCGCTCTCGGCATCGACCAGGTCGCCCGCGACGGCGCCCAGCCGGTTGCCCGGCAGGTTCTTGAACTTCGCCGCGATGACCTCGAAGGCCTCTTCCCAGCCGGCGGGGCGGAGCTTGCCGCCCTCCCGGATCCAGGGGCGGTCGAGGCGCTTCCGCTTCAGCCCATCGAAGGAGAAGCGGCCACGGTCGGCCATCCACTCCTCGTTCACGTCCTCATTGGTGCGCGGCATGATGCGCAGCACCTCGGGCCCGCGCGTGTCGATGCGGATATTCGCACCCACCGCGTCGAGCACGTCGATGCTGTCGGTCTTGCGCAGCTCCCAGGGGCGGGAGACGAAGGCGTAGGGGCGGCTGGTCAGCGCGCCGACCGGGCAGATGTCGATCAAATTGCCCGACAGCTCGGTGGTCAGCGCCTTCTCGACATAGGTGCCGATCTGCATGTCCTCGCCGCGGCCGGTGGCGCCCAGCTCGGGGACGCCCGCCACCTCGGTCGCGAAGCGCACGCAGCGGGTACACTGGATGCAGCGGGTCATGATCGTCTTGACCAGCGGACCCATGTACTTGTCCTTCACCGCGCGCTTCTGCTCGCGGTAGCGGCCGCCCTGGCCGCCATAGGCCGTCGCCTGGTCCTGCAGGTCGCACTCGCCGCCCTGGTCGCAGATCGGGCAGTCGAGCGGGTGGTTGATCAGCAGGAATTCCATCACGTTGCGGCGGGCGTTGCGCACCAGCTCGCTATCCGTGAAGACCTTCATGCCATCGGCCACGGGATAGGCGCAGGAGGCCACCGGCTTAGGCGCCTTCTCCACCTCGACCAGGCACATGCGGCAATTGCCGGCGACCGACAGCCGCTCATGGTAGCAGAAGCGCGGGATTTCCTTGCCGGCGGCCTCGCAGGCCTGCAGCACGGTGGCGCCGTTCGGGACCTCGACCTCGATCCCGTCGATGGTAACCTTGGCCATGGCCGCTTACTCCGCCGCCAGCGGCATGCCGCCGCCGTGCTTCTGCTTGTACTGGCGGATGCGCTCTTCCATCAGCGGGCGGAAGTGGCGGATCAGCCCCTGCACCGGCCACACGCCGCCATCGGCCAGCGCGCAGATGGTGTGACCCTCGATCTGGCGGGTGACGCCCTCCAGCAGGTCGATCTCCTCGATCTCGGCGCGGCCCTCGACCATGCGGTCCATCAGGCGCTTCTGCCAGCCCATGCCCTCGCGGCAGGGGGTGCACTGGCCGCAGCTCTCATGCTTGTAGAACTGCGCCAGCCGGGCGATCGCCTTGATGATGTCGGTGGACTTGTCCATGACGATCACGCCGGCGGTGCCGAGGCCGGATTTGTGCTCGCGCAGCGCGTCGAAATCCATCAGCACGTCGTCGCAGATGTGCTTGGGCAGCAGCGGCGTCGACGACCCGCCCGGGATCACCGCCAGCAGATTGTCCCAGCCGCCGCGCACGCCGCCGGCATAGCGCTCGATCAGCTCCCGCATCGGGATGCTCATCTCGGCTTCCACGTTGCAGGGCTTGTTCACATGCCCCTGGATGCAGAAGATCTTGGTGCCGACATTCTTCGGGCGGCCGAAGCTGGAGAACCAGGAGGCGCCGCGCTTCAGGATGGCCGGGACCACCGCGATGGTCTCGACATTGTTCACGGTGGTCGGGCAGCCATAGAGGCCGACGGCGGCGGGGAAAGGCGGCTTCAGCCGCGGCATGCCCTTCTTGCCCTCGAGGCTCTCGATCAGCGCCGTCTCTTCGCCGCAGATATAGGCGCCGGCGCCGCGATGCACGTAGAGGTCGAAATCCCAGCCCGAGCCGGCGGCGTTGGGGCCGAGCAGCCCGGCCTCATAGGCCTCGTCGATCGCGGCCTGCAGGATCTGGATCTCGTTGTAGTACTCGCCGCGGACATAGATGTAGCCCGCATGCGCGCCCATGCCGACGCCGGCATAGAGGCAGCCCTCGATCAGCAGGTGCGGATCGTTGCGGATGATGTCGCGGTCCTTGCAGGTGCCCGGCTCCGACTCGTCGCCATTGACGACCAGATAGGAGGGACGCCCGTCCGGGTTCGACTTCGGCATGAAGGACCACTTCATGCCGGTCGGGAAGCCGGCGCCGCCGCGGCCGCGCAGGCCGGACTGCTTCATCTCCTCGATGATCCAGTCGCGGCCCTTGGCGATGATCGCCGCCGTGCCGTCCCAGCTGCCGCGCCGCCGCGCTTCCTTCAGGTTCCACGGATGCAGGCCGTAGAGGTTGGTGAAGATGCGGTCCTTGTCGCTCAGCGCCATGGTCTCACTCCTTCCCCAGCTTCAGGGCGGCGTCATCCATCGGGATGTCGAGCACGGTCTCCGGCCCGCCGATCGGCGCGCTGCCCTGGCGGCCCTTCATGCTGCCGGGCTTCGGCCGCTCGCCGCGCTTCAGCGCCTCGAGCAGCTGCACCGTCGTCTCGTAATCCATGTCCTCGTAGTAGTCGTCATCCACCTGCAGGATCGGCGCGTTCACGCAGCCGCCGAGGCATTCCACCTCGGTCATGGTGAACAGACCATCCTCGCTGGTGTCGCCATAGCCCTTGAGATGGCCATGCTCCTTGCAGGCGCGGAGCACCTCGTCCGAGCCGCGCAGCCAGCAGGGCGTGGTGCCGCAGACCTGCAGGTGAAACCGGCCGATCGGCCTGGTGTTGAACATGAAGTAGAAGGTGGCGACCTCGTAGACGCGGATCGGCGCCATGCCGAGGCGTTCGGCGATGGTGTCCATCGCCACGCGCGGCACCCAGGCGCTGCCGGTGGCGCGCCCCATCTGCTTCTGCGCGACATAGAGCAGCGGGATGACGCCGCTGGCCTGCTTGCCTTCCGGGTAGCGCTTCAGGATCTTCTCGATCTGCGCCTCGCTCTCGGCGTCGAAGGCGAAGCTCGCCGGCTCCTCGTGGTGGTGCGAATGCGGGGCGCTCACCGGTCGATCTCTCCGAACACGATATCCAGGCTGCCGATGACGGACACGGCGTCGGCCAGCATGTGGCCCTTGGACAGCTTCTCCATCGCCTGCAGATGGGCGAAGCCGGGGGCGCGGATCTTGCAGCGATAGGGGCGGTTGGTGCCGTCGGCCACCAGGAACACGCCGAACTCGCCCTTCGGCGCCTCGACGGCCGTGTAGGTCGAGCCCTCGGGCACGTGGTAGCCCTCGGAATACAGCTTGAAGTGGTGGATCAGCGCTTCCATCGAGCGCTTCATCTCCGCCCGCTTCGGCGGCGCGATCTTGCTGTCCTGCACCTTGATCGGGCCGCCCGGCATCTGCGCCAGGCACTGCTTGATGATCTTCAGGCTCTCGCGCATCTCCGCGATGCGCACCAGGTAGCGCTCATAGCAATCGCCATGGCTGCCGACCGGGATCTCGAACTCCATCTGGTCGTAGACATCATAGGGCTGGCTGCGGCGCAGGTCCCAGGCGCAGCCCGAGGCGCGGATGCAGGGGCCGGAGAAGCCCCAGGCCATCGCCTCCTCGGCCGTCATGACGCCGATATCGACGGTGCGCTGCTTGAAGATGCGGTTGCCGGTCAGCAGCCGCTCCACATCGTCGACGAATTTCGGGAATTGCTCGGCCCAGCCGGCGATGCGGTCGGTCAGCCCCGCCGGCAGGTCCTTGGCCACGCCGCCCGCGCGGAAGTAGTTCGCGTGGTAATGCGAGCCCGAGGTGGCGTCGTAGAATTCCAGCAGGATCTCGCGCTGCTCGAAGCCCCAGAGCGAGGGCGTCGTCGCGCCCACATCCAGCGCATAGGTGGTGATGTTCAGGATGTGGTTCAGGATGCGGCTGATCTCGGCGAACAGCACGCGGATATACTGCGCGCGGATCGGCGCCTCGATGCCGAGCAGCTTCTCCGTCGCCAGGGCGAAGCAATGCTCCTGCGCCATCGGGGCGACGTAGTCGAGCCGGTCGAAATAGGGCAGCGCCTGCAGGTAGCTCTTGTGCTCGATCAGCTTCTCGGTGCCGCGGTGCAGCAGGCCGATATGCGGGTCGGCGCGCTCCACCACCTCGCCCTGCATCTCCAGGATCAGGCGCAGCACGCCATGCGCCGCCGGATGCTGCGGGCCGAAATTGATGGTGTGGCTGTCGATCTCGACCGTGCGCGTGCCGCCGGCGGCCGGGGTGTCGTCGGTGCTGAGGCTCATTCGCGGGTGATCCGGTTGAGATGCACCTTCTCGTCGCCGGGCAGCGTGGTCATGCCTTCCCAGGGCGAGAGGAAATCGAAATTGCGGAAATCCTGCTGCAGCTTGACGGGCTCATAGACCACCTGCTGCCGCTCGGCATCGTAGCGGACCTCGACAAAGCCGGTCAGCGGGAAGTCCTTGCGCAGCGGATGCCCCTCGAAGCCGTAATCGGTCAGGATGCGGCGAAGGTCGGGCTGGCCGTCGAAGACGATGCCGTACATGTCCCAGGCCTCGCGCTCGAACCAGGTGGCGGCGGGCCAGAGGTCGCAGACGGTGGCCACCGGCGTCGCCGCATCCGTCTCGGTGATGACACGGATGCGGTGATTGTGGGTCAGCGACAGCAGGTTGTAGACGACGTCGAAGCGCGCCGCGCGGGTCGGCCAGTCGACGCCGCAGATGTCCATGCACTGCTCGAAGGCCAGGCGCGGATCGTCGCGCAGCATCTGCAGCACGGCGTGCAGCGCCTCGCGGCGGACGCGCAGCTCGACCTCCTCGCCGCGGGCGATGCGGGAGGCGGTGACCACCCCCTCGGGCACGGCGCCCAGCACCGTGGCCAGCAGGGCTTCCTGGGCGGTCGGCGCGCGCGGCGCCTCCGCCGGTTCCAGGGCGGTTTCGTCAGCCACGCAGGATGCTCCCCGTCCGGCGGATCTTCTTCTGCAGCTGCAGGATGCCGTAGACCAGCGCCTCGGCCGTCGGCGGGCAGCCCGGCACATAGACATCGACCGGCACGACGCGGTCGCAGCCGCGCACGACGCTGTAGCTGTAATGGTAGTAGCCGCCGCCATTGGCGCAGCTGCCCATGGAGATGACCCAGCGCGGCTCGGCCATCTGGTCATAGACCTTGCGCAGCGCGGGGGCCATCTTGTTGGTCAGCGTGCCGGCCACGATCATCACGTCCGACTGGCGCGGCGAGCCGCGCGGGATCACGCCGAAGCGGTCCAGATCGTAGCGCGGCATATAGGCGTGGATCATCGGCACGGCGCAGCAGGCCAGGCCGAAGGTCATCGGCCAGAGGCTGCCGGTGCGGGCCCAGTTCACCACCTTGTCCAGATTGGCGACGATGAAGCCCTTGTCCTCGATCTCGCCGGAGACGCCCTTGATCACGGCGTCCTGCTCGGCGCCCGGCGGCAGGGCCTGGCTGTTCCAGGCCAGCTGTTCGTTCGCGCTCATCGGCCCGCTCACTCCCAGTCCAGGGCGCCCTTGCGCCACTCATAGATGAAGCCGACCGTGAGGACGCCCAGGAACCCCATCATCGACAGGAAGCCGAACCAGCCGATCTGCCCGAGCGAGACCGCCCAGGGGAACAGGAAGGCCACTTCCAGGTCGAAGATGATGAACAGGATGGCGACCAGGTAGAATCGCACATCGAAGCGCCGGCGCGTGTCGTCGAACGGCTCGAAGCCGCACTCATAGGCGGAGACCTTCTCCGCATAGGGTTTCTGGCGGGCCGCCAGCACGCTGCCGCCCACCATCGCCACCGCGATGGCGGCGGCGATGGCCAGGAAGACCAGGATCGGGAAATAGTTCGCCAGCAGGGGCTGGGTCATGATGCATCCGTCCCTCGGGCCCGCGGCCCAGTATGGCCTGCGCAGGGGAGCGCATAGCCAGCCACGCCGCGGGGCATGCCGCAGCGCAACGCTGGGCGGACATTACCCCCCCAGCGGCCGGTTCGCCATAGCCCCTAGGGCCTTGCGGAACATTGAAAGACGGAAAGCCTGAAAGACAAAACGCCGCCCTGGCGGACCAGGGCGGCGTTTTTGCCTAAAGACGAGTGGCGCGAGTGACGGGGCTCGAACCCGCGACCTCCGGCGTGACAGGCCGGCGCTCTAACCGACTGAGCTACACCCGCTTGCGTCGTCGTGGAGCGGGAAATACGGCCCCGCTCCCCTCCTGTCAACGCACCAAAACCGCTTTTTCGTGCATTGATTTGATGGAGAACCGAATGGGCACTGACGGATTCGAACCGCCGGCATCCTCGGTGTAAGCGAGGCGCTCTACCGCTGAGCTAAGTGCCCGCACAGCACAGCGCGCTTAGCGCCCTAGCGGGTGCCGCGCCAAGCCCAAAACGCCGCCCCGCCGCCCGGCCCGGGCGCATGAAAAAAGGGCCGGCTGCCGCCGACCCTCTCCCCCGCCCTGCCCTGGCGCCCAGAGCTCAGCCCAGACCGTCCTTCAGCGCCTTGCCGGCCTTGAAGCGCACCGTGGTGGTGGCGGCGATCTCGATCTCCTCCCCCGTCCGCGGGTTGCGCCCCTTGCCGGCCTTGCGGCGCGAGGTGGAGAAGGTGCCAAAGCCCACCAGCCGCACCTCCTGCTTGGCCTTCAGCGACTGGCTGATCGCGTCGAACACCGCGTCGAGCACCTCGCCGGCCTTGGCCTTCGACAGTTCCCCGGTCTCCGCGACCACCGCCACGAGATCCTGCTTGTTCACCTGTTCATCCCCCGCCTTCTGGCACCGGCCATGGCCGCACCCAATCAGGGCGACACTAGGCAGCGGCATTTTCCGGCGTCAACGCCACGCTGCCACGGGGGCGCGGCCGGGCGGGCAAATTGTTTCGTTGATGCAGCGCCGCCACGGCAGGGCATGAAAAAACCCGGGGGAGCAGGGCTCCCCCGGGCGATTCGCCTGGGCGCGGTGCCGCGGAGGTCAGTGCGTCATGGCGGGCTGGCCGGCCTTGCCATCGGCGGTGGCGGGCGGGGTCTCCTCCGCCTCGTTCCAGTCGATGGCCTCCGGCGCCCGGACCAGGGCCTGGCTGATCACCTCGTCCACATGCGCGACGGGGTGGATCTTCAGCCCCTTCTTCACATTGTCCGGGATCTCGGCCAGGTCCTTCTCGTTGTCCTTCGGGATGAAGACCGTGGTGATGCCGGCCCGCAGCGCCGCCAGCAGCTTTTCCTTCAGCCCGCCGATCGGCAGGACGCGGCCGCGCAGCGTGATCTCGCCGGTCATGGCGACATCCTTGCGCACCGGGATGCCGGTCAGCACCGAGACGATCGAGGTCGCCATGGCGATGCCGGCGGACGGCCCGTCCTTCGGCGTCGCCCCTTCCGGCACGTGGACATGCATGTCCCGCTTCTCGAACAGGGTCGGCTTGATGCCGAAGCTGATGGCGCGCGAGCGGACATAGGACAGCGCGGCGGAGACGCTCTCCTGCATCACGTCGCCCAGCTTGCCGGTGGTCTGCACCTTGCCCTTGCCAGGGACCATGACCGATTCGATGGTCAGGATCTCGCCGCCCACCTCGGTCCAGGCCAGGCCGGTGACGACGCCCACCATGTCCTCGGCCTCGGTCTCGCCATAGGTGAACTTCTTCACCCCGGCGTATTTGTCGAGGTTCTTGCGGGTGATGGCGACCTTCTTGGCCTTCTTGGAGACGATCTCCTTGACCGCCTTGCGCGCCAGCCCGCCCACCTCGCGCTCCAGGTTCCGCACGCCGGCCTCGCGCGTGTAGTAGCGCACCAGGTCGAGCATGGCGTCATCCGTCACGCTCCACTCGCCCGGCTTCAGCCCGTTGGCCTCGGTGACCTTGGGGATCAGGTGGCGCTTGGCGATCTGCACCTTCTCATCCTCGGTGTAGCCGGGGATGCGGATGATCTCCATGCGGTCCAGCAGCGGCTGCGGCATGCGCAGGCTGTTGGCGGTGGTGACGAACATCACATCCGACAGGTCGTAATCGACCTCCAGATAGTGGTCGCCGAAGGTCGCGTTCTGCTCCGGGTCCAGCACCTCCAGCAGGGCGGAGGACGGGTCGCCGCGCCAATCGGCGCCGAGCTTGTCGATCTCGTCCAGCAGGAAGAGCGGGTTGGAGGTCTTGGCCTTCTTCATGCCCTGGATGACCTTGCCCGGCATGGAGCCGATATAGGTCCGCCGGTGGCCGCGCACCTCCGCCTCGTCCCGCACGCCGCCCAGCGACATGCGCACGAAATTGCGGTTGGTCGCCTTGGCGATGGACTTGCCGAGGCTGGTCTTGCCGACGCCCGGCGGGCCCACCAGGCAGAGGATCGGCCCGCGCACCTTGGGCGAGCGCGACTGCACCGCCAGGTATTCCAGGATCCGCTCCTTCACCTTCTCCAGCCCGTAATGGTCGGCGTCCAGCACCGCCTCGGCCTTGAGCAGGTCGTTGCGGACCTTGGACTTCTTCTTCCAGGGGATGGAGAGGATCCAGTCGAGGTAGTTGCGCACCACCGTCGCCTCGGCGCTCATCGGCGACATGGAGCGCAGCTTCTTCAGCTCCCCCAGCGCCTTGTCGCGCGCCTCGGGCGACAGCTTGGTGGCCTTGATCTTGGCCTCCAGCTCGGCGCTCTCGTCCTTGCCGTCCTCGCCCTCGCCCAGCTCCTTCTGGATCGCCTTGAGCTGCTCGTTCAGGTAGTACTCGCGCTGGGTCTTCTCCATCTGCCGCTTGACGCGGTTGCGGATGCGCTTCTCCACCTGAAGAACGCCGATCTCGCTCTCCATATGGGCGAAGACGCGCTCCAGCCGGGCGGAGACGCTGCCGATCTCGAGCAGCTCCTGCTTCTCGGAGATCTTCAGGTTCAGGTGGCTGGCGACCGTGTCGGCGAGCTTGGCCGAATCCTCGATCTGGTTGATCGAGACCAGCACCTCGGGCGCGATCTTCTTGTTGAGCTTGATGTACTGCTCGAACTGGCTGACCACGGTGCGGGCCAGGGCCTCGACCTCGGAATTCTCGGCCGGCGCCTCCTCCATGGGGGCGGTGTAGGCCTCGAAGAACTGGTCGGTTTCCTTGAAGCCCAGCACGCGGGCGCGCTTGCCGCCCTCGACCAGCACCTTGACGGTGCCGTCGGGCAGCTTGAGCAGCTGCAGCACGGTCGAGACCGTGCCGACATCATAGAGATCGGCCGAGCCGGGATCGTCCTGGGCGGCGTTGCGCTGGGCGACGAGCAGGATCTGCTTGTCCTCCCGCATCACCGCTTCGAGCGCGCGCACACTCTTCTCCCGCCCCACGAAGAGGGGGACGATCATGTGCGGGAAGACGACGATATCCCGCAGCGGCAGCACAGGAAGCAGTTCGCCGCTCAGCAATTCGGGTTGATTTTCCGCCATAGGGGACCTCACTCAGGACAGTCGGCGCAGGTCCGCCCGATCATCGGCACGGACCCCCGCCACGGGGTTCTCCCAGGAGATGGGACCGGCCGATGGGCGGGGCAAGCCATGCAGGCCTGCCCCGCGCGCCATGGCGGCCGGACGGGCCTCAGGCGGAAGTCTGCTCCGCAGCCCGTTCACCATATATGAACAGCGGGGCGGCACGGCCTTCGGCCACCTCCTTGTTCACCACCACTTCTTCGACCTCATCCAGCCCCGGCAGGTCGAACATGGTGCCGAGCAGGATGCCCTCCATGATCGAGCGCAGGCCGCGCGCGCCGGTCTTGCGCTGGATGGCGCGGTTGGCCACCGACTTCAGCGCGTCGTCGGTGAAGGTCAGCTTGGTGGCCTCCATCTCGAACAGGCGCTGATACTGCTTGACCAGGGCGTTCTTCGGCTTGGTCAGGATCTCGACCAGCGCCTTCTCGTCCAGGTCGTCCAGCGTGGCGACCACCGGCAGGCGGCCGATGAACTCGGGGATCAGGCCGAACTTCAGCAGATCCTCCGGCTCGACCTCGCGCAGGATCTGGCCGGTGCGGCGCTCATCCGGCCCGCGGACCTCGGCGCCATAGCCGATGCCCGAGCCCTTGCCGCGCCCCGCGATGATTTTTTCCAGTCCGGCGAAAGCGCCGCCGCAAATGAAAAGAATGTTCGAGGTGTCGACCTGCAAGAATTCCTGCTGCGGGTGCTTTCGCCCGCCCTGCGGCGGCACGGAGGCGACGGTGCCTTCCATGATCTTCAGCAGGGCCTGCTGCACGCCCTCGCCCGAGACATCCCGCGTGATCGAGGGGTTGTCCGACTTGCGGCTGATCTTGTCGACCTCGTCGATATAGACGATGCCGCGCTGCGCCCGCTCGACATTGTAGTCGGCCGCCTGCAGCAGCTTGAGGATGATGTTCTCGACATCCTCGCCGACATAGCCCGCCTCGGTCAGCGTCGTGGCATCGGCCATGGTGAAGGGCACGTCGAGGATGCGCGCCAGGGTCTGCGCCAGCAGCGTCTTGCCGGAGCCGGTGGGGCCGACCAGCATGATGTTGGACTTGGCGATCTCGACCTCGCCGGTCTTGCCGCCATGCGCCAGGCGCTTGTAGTGGTTGTGCACCGCGACCGAGAGCACCTTCTTGGCGTGCTCCTGCCCGATCACGTAGTCGTCCAGCACCTTGCAGATCTCGCGCGGGGTCGGCACCCCGTCGCGGGACTTCACCAGATGCGTCTTGTGCTCCTCACGGATGATATCCATGCAGAGCTCGACGCACTCGTCGCAGATGAAGACCGTCGGGCCGGCGATGAGTTTGCGGACCTCGTGCTGCGACTTGCCGCAGAACGAGCAGTAGAGGGTGTTCTTTGAGTCGCCGGACTTGCTCATGCGCGCTCCTGGACCCTCCGGCATCGGGCCGGCGGATCTTGCGGGACTGTAGCCCCCTTGTCATCGAGGGGGAAGCGGAACGGGGGCGGGCGATGCATCGCCGCCCCCGCCCCGCGCTGCGGAGAGGGTGTGAGGGGGGTGCCGCGCCGGGCGGCCGCCGCCCCCCGCCCCGTCACCCCTTCTGGGCCTCGGCCGGCGTCGTGGGCCGCTCCAGCACCACCTCGTCGATCAGGCCGAACTCCTTGGCCTCCTCGGCGGACATGTAGCTGTCGCGCTCCAGCTTGCGCTCGATCTCCTCGATCGGCTGGCCGGTGTGCTTGACGTAGATCTGGTTCAGCCGCTTGCGCAGCGCCAGGATCTCGCGCGCCTGGATCTCGATGTCGGTCGCCTGGCCCTGGGCGCCGCCGGAGGGCTGGTGGACCATGATGCGGCTGTTCGGCAGGGCGAATCGCTTGCCCTTGGCGCCGGCGGTCAGCAGCAGCGAGCCCATCGAGGCCGCCATGCCGAGGCAGACGGTCGAGACGGGGGCGCGGATGTACTGCATGGTGTCGTACATCGCGAGGCCGGCCGAGACCACGCCGCCCGGGCTGTTGATGTAGAAGGCGATGTCCTTGTTCGGATTCTCGCTTTCCAGGAACAGCAGCTGGGCGCAGATCAGCGACGACATCTGGTCATAGACCGGACCCGTCAGGAAGATGATCCGCTCCTTCAGCAGGCGCGAATAGATATCGAAGGCACGCTCGCCCCGGGCGGTCTGCTCGATCACCATGGGGACGAGGTTGTTGTAGAGTTCGACCGGATCGCGGTCCCGCATTGTGCATCCTCTCGCGGTGGCAGGGGGTCCGGGACCCTGCCGCGGGCCCCTGCCCGTGGCATCCCGGCACCGGCCCACCGCCGTTACCCTAACGCTTCGGGATTAACATGGGGCAGCCTGCGCCGACGCGAAAGGGGGGGTCCCCGAAGCGCGCGGGCCGGGGCGGAAAATCCACCCCGGCCCGCCGGTTCCGCTCGGCCGCACCGCCCGGCGCCTCTGGGGCGCGGCCTGGGCGGGATCGCCCGGCTGGCCTCAGGCCGCCGCCGGCTCCGCCGACAGCTCGCCCGCCGGCACTTCCTTCTCGGAGACCTTGGCGAGCTCCAGCATGAAGTCCACCACCTTCTCCTCGAAGATGGGGGCGCGCAGGTTCTCGATCGCCTGCGGGTTCTTCTGGAAGAACTCCAGCACCGCGCGCTCCTGGCCCGGATAGCGCTGGGCCTCGGTGCGCATGGCGCGGGTCAGCTCGTCATTGGTGACCTGGATGTTGTTGCTGCGGCCGATCTCGGACAGCAGCAGGCCCAGGCGGATGCGGCGCTCGGCGATGGCCTTGTAGTCGGCCTTCAGCGTGTCCTCATCCTTGCCCTTGTCCTCCTCGTCGAGGTTGCCGGCCTTCAGGTCGGCCTCGACGCGCTGCCAGATCTGGGCGAACTCGGCCTCGACCATCGAGGCGGGCACCTCGAAGCTGGCCTGCTCGGACAGGGCGTCGAGCAGCTTGCGCTTCACGTTGAGGCGCGAGAGCTGGTCGTACTCGCCCTGCAGCGTCTCGGTGACGCGCTGCTTCAGCTCGTCCAGCCCGGCCAGGCCGAGCTTCTTGGCGAACTCGTCGTCCAGCGCCGGGGAGACCGGCTTCTTCAGCCCCTTGGCGGTCAGCTTGAAGCGGGCCGGCTTGCCGGCCAGCTCGGCGGCGCCGTACTCGGCCGGGAAGGTCACGTCGACCTCGCGGGTCTCGCCCACCTGGATGCCCTCGAGCCCCTCGGCGAAGCCCGGGATGAAGCCGGCGCCGCCGATCTCGACCGGCATGTCGGTGCCGGTGCCGCCCGGGAAGGGCTCGCTCACCGTGTCACCCTCGACCAGGCGGCCCTCGAAATCGGTCACCACCACATCGCCCTGCGCCGCGGGGCGGGACTCGGTCACGTCCTCCAGGCTGCGGTTGCGGGCGGCGATGCCCTCCAGCGCCTTGGTCACCTCCTCGTCGCCGACCTTGGCGACCGGCTTCTCCAGCGCGATGGCCGAGAAGTCGGGCAGCGGGATCTCGGGCAGCTGCTCCAGCTCGATCTTGAACTCGAGATCGGCGCCGTCGGAGAAGTTCACCAGCTCGATCTTGGGCTGCATCGCCGGGCGCAGGCCGCGCTCATCGACCACCGTCTTGGTGACGGACTGGACCTGCTCCTCCAGCACCTCGCCCAGCACGGCCGAGGCGTAGCGCTGCTTCACCACCGCCATCGGCACCTTGCCGGGGCGGAAGCCCGGCAGGCGGACCTCCTTCGCCAGCGTGGCCAGGCGCGCATCGCGCGCCGCGGCGATCTCCGCCGCCGGAACCACCACGGTAAAGGCCCGCTTCAGCCCCTCGGCTGCCAGCTCGGTCACCTGCATCGCCACACCATGCTCCTGAAGAATCAGTCTCGTGCCGGATCGCCGGTGGTGCGGGCGGAGGGATTTGAACCCCCACGGCTTGCGCCACTGGAACCTAAATCCAGCGTGTCTGCCAGTTCCACCACGCCCGCGAACGCAGGACCGGCGTCTCCATGAGCCGGCGCGTTTAGCGCAGCCCGGCGCCCATTGAAAGAGCGGGCGTGCAGACAGGCCATGCCGCCGGCCCCGCGCGCGCCCTTTCGCCGCCGCGGCGCCGGCCGCCGGCGGT
>NZ_GG770777.1:993804-999028 GCF_000164635.1 Pseudoroseomonas cervicalis ATCC 49957
GCCCGCGCCGCGCCGCGCGGCGGGCGGCCAGCCAGCCGGCCTGCAGCCGGTCCGGGCTGGTGATGGCGAGCAGGCCGGCCCCCGGCTCCTCCTCCCGCAACTGGGAGAAGGCGTCCCAGGCCTCGGGCGCCACCGGGCCCTGATAGGCGATGGCGATGCGCGCCCCCGGCGCCGGCGGCACTGCCCAGTAGCCGCCCTCGATCACCGCCTGCGGGTCCAGGCTGCGCTCGGGCTGGGCGATGCTGCGGGTGGACAGGCGCAGCCACACCGCCGAGCCCTCCGGCTGCTGCATGTGGTGGAAGGCGTGGCGCATCAGGATGGCCAGCTCATCGGCATGGGCGGGCTCGTAGGCCACCAGCCGGTCCTGCGCGATGCCGAGCAGCGGCGTGTTGCTGCTCTGGTGCTGCCCGCCCTCCGGCGCCAGCGTCAGCCCCGAGGGGGTGGAGACCAGCAGGAAGCGCGCATCCTGGTAGCAGGCATAGATCAGCGCATCGAGGCCACGGTTGACGAAGGGGTCGTAGACGGTGCCGACCGGCAGCAGCCGCGCCCCGTGCAGCCGGTCCGCCAGCCCCAGCGCGCCGAGAACGAGGAACAGATTCTGCTCGGCGATGCCCAGCTCGACATGCTGGCCCTTGGGCGACATGCCCCAGCGCTGCGCCGAGGCCAGCTTGGCATCGCGGAACACGTCGTTCTTCATGTGCCGGTCGAAGATGCCGCGCCGGTTCACCCAGGGGCCGAGGCTGGTGGAGACCGTCACATCCGGGCTGGTGGTGACGATTCGGCTGGCGAGCGGCGCCAGCTCGCGGTTGCCGCGGCCGATCTCGGCCATCAGCTCGCCGAAGCCGGCCTGGGTGGAGAGCATGCGGTTGGGCGGCAGGCGCGGCGCGGGCAGCCGCTCCGGCACCGGCACGGCGGGGGCGGAGAGGCAGCGCCCCTGCGGCGTCAGCGGCTGGGCGAAGGGCACGCTGTCGAGGAAGCCGCGCAGCTCCTCCTCCGGCAGGTCGAGCCCCTCGAAGGGGTCCCATTCATGGCCGGGGCGGATGCCCAGCTCGGCGCGGAACGCCTCCATCTGCTCGCGCGTCATCAGCCCGGCATGGTTGTCCTTGTGCCCGGCGAAGGGCAGGCCCATGCCCTTCACCGTGTAGGCGATGAAGCAGGTGGGCTGGTCGCCCGCCGCCGCCTGGGCGCGGAAGGCCTCGGTCAGCGTCTCGATGTCGTGGCCGCCGAGATTGGTCATCAGCGCGCCCAGCTCGTCATCGGTCAGCGGGTCGATGATGGCGCGGATGCCGGGGATCCGCCCCAGCTCGGCCAGCAGCGCGGCGCGCCAGGCGGCGCCGCCCTGGAAGGTCAGCGCCGAATAGAGGCTGTTCGGACAATCGTCGATCCAGCGGCGGAGATGCTCGCCCTCCTCGCGGGCGAAGGCGGCCTCCAGCCTGCGGCCGTATTTCAGGGTGACGACGTTCCACCCCATGTCGCGGAACAGCCCCTCGATGCGGCCGAACAGCCGGTCGGGCACCACGGAATCGAGGCTCTGGCGGTTGTAGTCGATCACCCACCAGACATCGCGCACATCGTGCTTCCAGCCCTCCAGCAGGGCCTCGTAGATATTGCCCTCGTCCAGCTCGGCATCGCCCACGATGGCGACGTGGCGGCCGCGCTTCAGCCCCTCCGGCGCCAGCCCCTGGAGGTGGACATAATCCTGCACCAGCGCGGAAAAGCTGGTCAGCGCCACGCCGAGCCCGACCGAGCCGGTGGAGAAATCCACCTCCCCCCCATCCTTCACGCGGGAGGGGTAGGGCTGGATGCCGCCGAACTGCCGCAGCGTCTCCAGCTTCTCCCGGTCCTGCCGGCCCAGCAGGTAGTTCACGGCGTGGAAGACCGGGCCGGCATGCGGCTTCACCGCCACCCGGTCCTCGGGCTTCAGCATGTCGAAATACAGCGCCGTCATGATGGCGGCGACCGAGGCGGAGGAGGCCTGGTGCCCGCCCACCTTCAGCCCGTCGCGATTGGGGCGGAGATGATTGGCATGGTGGATCATCCAGGCCGAGAGCCAGAGCAGCTTGCGCTCGACCGCGCGCAACAGGCGCAGGCGCCGCGCCGGGTCCAGGTCGGCGCGCAGGCTGCGCTTGTCGGGTGTGGCGTTCATCGGCGTCCCCCTCTACCCTGCCGCGCGGCGCAACCGCAGCCGGCCCACGCCGTTCGTGGCGTGATCTCTTGACCGGAGCGTGCCGCAGTTCGGCGCCTCCCCCAACCCGAAAAGCGCCTGCCATGGGACACGCCTTCGCGCCACGACCCGCGCCGCGCTTCGCGCCATCGGGGGAGGCCGGCCGTGGCGGCTGCGCCGGCTGCCGCACCCCCGCCGCCCCCGTGCCGCCCCTCTCCATGGCCTTCCAGCCGATCCTGCGCTGCGACGCCGGCGGGCATGGCCTGTTCGCCTATGAGGCGCTGGTGCGCGGCCCGGGCGGCGAGGGCGCGGCCAGCGTCCTGTCGCAGATCCATGACGGCAACCGCTACGCCTTCGACCAGGCCTGCCGGGTGCGCGCCATCGAGCTGGCCGCCCGCCTCGGCCTGCTGGACGGGCCGGCGCTGCTGTCGATCAACTTCCTGCCCAACGCGGTGTATGAGCCGCGCGCCTGCATCCGCACCAGCCTGGAGGCGGCGCGCCGCGTCGGCCTGCCGCATGACCGGCTGGTCTTCGAGTTCACCGAGCACGAGGCGATGCTGGAACCCGCGCATCTGTTGCGCATCCTGGCCGAATACCGCGAGGTCGGCTTCCGCACCGCGATCGACGATTTCGGCGCCGGCCATTCCGGCCTGACCCTGCTGGCCGAATTCCGCCCGGATGTGGTCAAGCTCGACATGGCGCTGCTGCGCGGCATGGATGCCGACCCGGTCCGCCGCACCATCCTGCGCCACATCGTCGCCATGTGCGCCGAGCTGGGCTGCCAGGTGGTGGCCGAGGGGGTGGAGACGCCGGGCGAATTCGCCGCCCTGCGCGCGCTCGGCGTCACCCTGTTCCAGGGCTATCTGCTGGGCCGCCCGCAATTCGAGGCGCTGCCCTCCGCCACCTGCCCCGGCTGAGCCAGGGCCGGGGTCAGGCGCCCCGCCTCAGGCGGCGACGCTGCGCGCCAGCTTGCGCAGCGCGGTGGCGGCGGCGCGGTTGCCCTCGCCGACATAGGCCTCGTGGTAATCCTCGATCTTCGCCGGGTCGTAGAGATAGTTCACCATGAAGCCCAGGCTCTCGCGGATGCCCTTCTCCGAGGTGTCGCCGCGCCAGCAGACCCGCTCCACCCGCGCGCCGTTCGACAGGTGGAAATGCCCGACCGGATCGCGCGCGCGGCGGCCATCGCGCCCGGTCTCCAGCACCAGGTAGCGGGCGCAGAGCCGGGTCAGCACCGGCTCGGCCTTCTGGCACCAGCCCTCGGCCAGAGGGCGGCGCTGCGCCACCAGGGCGCGCAGCGCGGCGACACCATCGGCCAGCCCGCTCGCCTCGGCCAGCGCCTTGCTCTCCTCCTCGCTCAGCAGCTTCGGCTGCGTCTCGATCAGCTGCTCCTCCAGCCAGCGGCGGAAGCCGGGGATCGGCGAGAGGGTGGAGAAGGTCTTGAGATTGGGGAATTCCTCCGACAGCAGGGCGACGACGCGCTTGATCAGCGAATTGCCGAAGGAGATGCCGTCCAGCCCGCGCTGGCAGTTGTTGATCGAGTAGAAGATGGCGGTGTCGGCGGCGCGCGGGTCCTGCACCGGCGCGCGCTCGTCCAGCAGCGTCTGCACCGAGCCGGACAGCCCCTTCACCAGCGCCACCTCGACGAAGATCAGCGGCTCCTCCGGCATGCGGGGGTGGAAGAAGGCGTAGCAGCGGCGGTCGGAATCCAGCCGGTTCTTCAGGTCGCGCCAGGTGCGGATGCGGTGCACCGCCTCATAGCCCACCAGCTTCTCCAGCAGCGCGGCGGGCGACTGCCAGTCGATCCGCCGCAGCTCCAGGAAGCCGAGGTCGAACCAGCTCGCCAGCTGGGTGCGCAGATCGGCGTCCAGCGCCTGCAGCATCGGGTCGCTGCCCATGTGCCGCATCAGGTCGGCGCGCAGATCCACCAGGAACTTCACGCCGACGGGGATGGTGGTGAACTGCGTCAGCAGCCGCAGCCGCGGCGGCTCCAGCACCCGGCGCAGCTTCGCCTTGGCGCTGGCGCGGCTGGCGGTGTCGGCCGCGGCGCTGACCGCGCGCATCGCCGCCTCCACCGCCGCCGGGTCCGAATCGAAGGACGCCAGGGCGCGGAGGAACTCGACCCGCCCGGCCTCGTCCAGCGTCAGATAGGATTGCGCCAGCCCGGCGGCGCGGTTGCGCGCCGAGATCTCGCCGCCCTTCGCCTCCAGGCAGGCGCGCATCCGCGTCTCCCAGGACGCCTCCTCCTCCGCCGGGCCGGTGACCGAGGCCGCCATGTCCCGCCACAGCAGGGTCAGGCGGTTCAGCGCCCTGTCGAACAGGCCGGATTCCGCGATGGCGACGTCGGACATGCTCTTCCCCTTGCATGGGGCGGCGCCGGCACGCGCCACCCTGAAATCTGCCGAAACATATGGTGAGCACTTTGCGCCCGCCCAGGGTCAGAAGGGAAGCAAAGCGGCGATCGCGCCGCCGATTTCCTCCAGCACCGCCTCGGGCAGCAGCGGCGCCCCCGGCGGCGCTCCGCCCAGCGCGCGGAACGCCGCATCGCCATGCAGCCACACCCCGGCGCAGGCGGCCTCGAAGGGCGGCATGCCCTGCGCCAGCAGCGCCGCCACCAGCCCGGCCAGCACATCGCCGCTGCCCGCCATCGCCAACGCCGGCGGCGCATGGTCGTTGATGGCCACGCGCCCATCCGGTGCGGCGATGATGCTGTCGGCACCTTTCAGAATCGTCACCGATTCGCAGCGCGCGGCGGCCGCGCGCACCGCCGCGACCCGATCCGCCCCCGGCGCGCCGAACACCCGCGCGAATTCCCCGGCATGCGGCGTCAGCACCGCGCAGCCGCGCAGTGCCTCCGGCTGCCCCTCGGCGGCGGTCAGCACCCCGCCATCGGCCACCACCTGCCGCCCGGCGCGCAGCAGCCGCCGCAGCAGGGCCAGCGTCGGCGCCTCGGCCGGCAGGCCAGGTCCCAACAGCCAGGTCTGCCGGCGCCGGTCGGCCAGCAGCGCCTCCACCCCCTCCTCCGCCACCATCAGCCCGGGCTCGCCGGTGCGCAGCAGCAGC
>NZ_GG770777.1:1000164-1005717 GCF_000164635.1 Pseudoroseomonas cervicalis ATCC 49957
CGGCCAGGCGGCGCGCTGCCCGCGGCGCGGGCGCCCTGCCGCCGCAAGGGGCATGGCCGGCCCCGGGGGGCGCGGTTTCCTGCCCCCACCCCTGGCGCGAGGCTTGCTTTTCCCCGCCCAGGGCTGGCATTGGCGCCGGCTTCGGGCAGCAGCGGCAGGGCGGGTGAGCATGGCGGCGAGTGAGAGGCCTTTCGTGGAGATCGACGCGGTCTCCATGCGCTATGGCGGGGTGGAGGGCACGCTGGCCCTGCGCGACACCACGCTCGACATCGCCCGCGGCGAATTCGTCGCGGTGGTCGGCCCCTCGGGCTGCGGCAAGTCGACCCTGATGAAGCTGGTCAGCGGCCTCTGGCCCTCCAGCGCCGGCAGCGTCATCGTCGCCGGCCAGGAGGTGGACCGCCCGCTCTCCGTGGTCGGCATGGCCTTCCAGAACCCGACTTTGCTGCCCTGGCGCAACGTGCTCGACAACGTCATGCTGCCGCTCGAGGTGGTGGAGCCGCACCGCCGCCGCCTGCGCGCCCACCGCGCCGAGTATGTCGAGAAGGCGCGCCGCCTGCTGGCCATGGTGGGGCTCGCCGGCTTCGAGCAGAAATACCCGCACCAGCTCTCGGGCGGCATGCAGCAGCGCGCCAGCCTCTGCCGCGCCCTGATCCACGACCCGCAGCTGCTGATGCTGGACGAGCCCTTCGGCGCGCTCGACGTCTTCACCCGCGAGGATCTCTGGGCCCAGTTGCAGGAGGTCTGCCTGACGCTGAAGCCCACCGTCATCCTGGTCACCCACGATCTGAAGGAGGCGGTGTATCTCGCCGACCGGGTGCTGGTGATGTCCTCCCGCCCCGGGCGCATCATCGGCGAGCGGCGCGTGCCCTTCGCCCGGCCGCGCCGGCTGGACGACACCTACAGCGCCGAGTTCCAGGCCCTGGTGCATGAGCTGCGCGACCGCATCAACGCCGCCCGCCAGGGCGATGGCGCCGGCCAGGAGACCGACGATGCCGCATGATCCCGCCGACCGCGCCGCGCGCGGCGCCGCCAATGCCCGGCGGGTGCAGGCCATGGCCGCCGCCGCCCGCCGCCGCCGCCGGCTGCAGAAGCTGCTGCCCTGGCTGGTGATCCTGGCCGCCTTCCTGCTGTGGGAGGTGGCGGTGGTGGCGCTGAAGGTCGATCCCTTCATCCTGCCCGCCCCCTCCGCCATCGCCGCCAGCATGGTGCAATGGTGGCACCCGCTGCTGGACAATGCCTGGCAGACGCTGATGACGACGCTCGCCGGCTTCGCGCTGGCCATCGTCTTCGGGCTCGCGCTCGGCGTGCTGATCGGCTCCTCGGCGCTGCTCTATCACGGGCTCTACCCGCTGCTGATCGGCTTCAACTCGGTGCCCAAGGTGGCCGTGGTGCCGGTGCTGGTGATCTGGTTCGGCATCGGCACCGTGCCGGCCATCATCACCGCCTTCCTGATCAGCTTCTTCCCCATCGTGGTGAATGTCGCGACCGGCATCGCGACCGTGGAGCCCGAGCTGCGCGACGTGCTGCGGGCGCTGGGCGCCCGGCAGACCGACATCATCCGGAAGGTCGGGCTGCCGCGGGCGATGCCCTATTTCTTCGCCTCGCTGAAGATCGCCATCACGGTCGCCTTCGTGGGCTCGATCCTGGCCGAGACGGTGGCCGCCAACAAGGGAATCGGCCAGCTGATGATGCTGGCCTCCAGCCGCTTCGACGTGCCGCTGGTCTTCGCCGGGCTGATGGTCACCGCCATCATGGGCGTGGCCATGTATGGCGTCGCCGTCGCCATCGAGGAGCGCACGACGGGCTGGGCCATGCGCGGCCAGGCCGACCAGAACGTCGCCAGCCTGACCGGCTGAGCGCCCCGCCGCCGGCCGCGATGCCGGCGGCGTGATTGTCGTTGGAATCGGGGGGCATCCTCGTTTAGTTTGACCCCCATCCAATCGGCCGACCAAGCGGCCGCCAAGAACCCAGGGGAACGCGTCCATGGTGCAACGTCGCCATCTGCTCGGGCTGGCCCCGGCGCTCGCCGCCGGCCTCGCCGCCCCGGCCCTGCTCGCCCCGCGCGCCGCGCGCGCCGATGAGGTGACGCTGCGGCTGCATCACTTCCTGCCCGCCGTCTCCAACGTCCACCGCAACTTCCTGCTGCCCTGGACCCGCAAGGTGGAGGAGGCCTCGCAGGGCCGGCTGAAGATCCGCATCTTCCCGGCCATGCAGCTCGGCGGCGCGCCGCCGCAGCTCTACGACCAGGCGCGCGACGGGGTGGCCGACATCGTCTGGACCCTGCCCGGCTACACCGCCGGCCGCTTCCCGCGCATCGAGGTGCTGGAGCTGCCCTTCATCGCCAACCGCAGCGGCCTGTCCAACGCCCGCGCCACCCAGGCCTTCGCCGAGAAGCACCTGGCGCAGGAATTCGGCGAGGTGCAGCCGCTGCTCTTCTGGGCGCATGATGGCGGGCTGATCCATTCCCGCAACCCGGTGCGCCGGCTCGAGGACATGCGCGGGCTGAAGCTGCGCTTCCCGACCCGCCAGGCCGGCGAGGGGCTGCGCGCGCTCGGCGCAGCACCCGTCGGCATGCCGGTGCCGCAGGTGCCCGAGGCGCTGAGCCAGGGCGTGCTGGACGGCGCCGTGGTGCCGTGGGAAGTGGTGCCCTCGATCAAGCTGCAGGAGCTGGTGCGCAACCACACCGCCTTCCCGGGCAGCCCGACCTTCTATGTCGCGACCAACGTGCTGGCGATGAACAAGGCGAAGTACCAGTCCCTGCCGGCGGATCTCCGCGCCGTGCTGGACGCGCAATCCGGCCAGGCCGCCGCCGCCATGGTCGGCGCCATGCTGGACGAGCAGGCCGTCACCGTCTCCGACATGGCCCGCCGCCGCGGCAACACGCTGATCGAGCTGGAGGCGGCCGAAGTGGAGCGCTGGCGCGAGGCCTGCCGCCCCGTCACCGAGGCGTGGCTGTCGCAGATGAAGGAGCGCGGCGCCGATGCCGCCGCGCTGCTGGCCGACGCGCAGGCGCTGTTCCGCCAGTACGCCGCCTGACCGGCACCGGGGCGCCAGGCCGGCGCCCCGCCCCGCCGCGCGCCCCTTCCCTCAGGATGATCCAGGCATGAGTGCCGAGACCCCGCCGCCGCGCGGCCCCGTGGCGCGCCTCGCCGAGGCGCTGATGCTGGCCGGCAGCGCCCTGCTGCTGGCCACCGCCCTGCTGACCACCGCCAGCGTGCTGCGCCGCTGGCTGGCCGGCCAGCCCATCCCCGGCGATTTCGAGCTGGTGCAGATGGGCTCCGGCCTCGCCGTCTTCGGCTGCCTGGCCTATGGCACGCTGCGCCGCTCCAACATCCTGGTCGACAGCTTCACGGGTTGGCTGCCGCAGCGGGTGCGCGACGCGATGGACGGGTTCTGGAACCTGGTCTGGGGCGTGGCCGCGCTGCTGCTGGCCTGGCGCATGGCGCTCGGCGCGCTGGACGCGCTGGGCAGCGACACCCGCAGCATGGTGCTCTCCACCCCGCTCTGGTGGGCGATCGGGCTCGGCGCGCTCGCCTTCGCCGCCACCGCCCTGGCGGCGCTCGCCTGGGCCTGGCGCCTGGCGGCGGGACGCCGCGCATGAGCGAGGAATTCCTCCAGGCCGGGCTCGGCTTCGGCGCCATGCTGCTGCTGATCGTGCTGCGCGCGCCCGTGGGGCTGGCCATGCTGCTGGTCGGCGCGCTGGGCTACCAGCACATCGTCGGCTGGGAGGTGCTGGCCAACTACCTCAAGGCCACCCCCTACCACCTGTTCGCCAGCTACACCCTGTCGGTGATCCCGCTCTTCATCCTGATGGGCGCCATCGCCGAGCGCGGCGGGCTGGCGCGCGACCTGTTCACCGCCGCCCAGGCGCTGGTCGGGCAGCGGCGCGGCGGGCTCGCCATCGGCGTGATCGGCGCCTGCGCGGCCTTCGGCGCGGTCTGCGGCTCCTCGGTCGCCACCACCGCCACCTTCGGCCGCGCCGCCCTGCCGGAGCTGCGCCGCTACAATTACGATCTCGGCCTGGCCACCGGCACCATCGCGGTGGGCGGCACGCTCGGCATCCTGATCCCGCCCAGCGTCATCCTCGTGGTCTATGCCATCAGCACCGAGCAGAACATCGCCAAGCTGTTCATGGCGGCTTTGGTGCCGGGGCTGCTGGCCACCGGCTTCTACATGCTGGCGGCGGTGATCCAGGCGCGCCGCAACCCCGCCGCCATGCCGCCCGCCCCGCCGCTCTCGCCGGCCGAGAAGCGCGCGGCGCTGCGCAACGTCCTCCCCGTGCTGCTGATCGCGCTGGTCGTGGTGGGCGGCATCTATGGCGGCGTCTTCACGCCCACCGAAAGCGCGGCCATCGGCGTTGTCGCCACCCTCGCCGTGGCGCTGGCGCGGCGCAGCCTGTCGGGCGCGCAGCTGCTCGACGCGCTGCGCGGCACCGCCGAGACGACCGCGATGATCTTCGCCATCCTGCTCGGCGCCGAGGTGTTCAACGCCTTCCTGGCGCTCACCCAGGCGCCCGACCTGCTGGCCATGTGGATCTCGGAGCAGAACCTGCCCGCCTATGGCGTGCTGGCGCTGCTGCTGCTCAGCTACGTCGTGCTCGGCGCGGTGATGGACGAGCTGGCGATGATCCTGCTGACCCTGCCGGTCTTCTTCCCCGTCGTCACCGCCCTCGATTTCGGGCTGTCGCCGGAGGAGACGGCGATCTGGTTCGGCATCCTGGTGCTGGTGGTGGTGGGCATCGGGCTGACGGCGCCGCCGATCGGGCTGAATGTCTTCGTCATCGCGGCGCTGGCGCGCGACGTGCCGATGGCGCGCATCTATCGCGGCGTGCTGCCCTATCTGGCGATGGATGTGCTGCGGCTGCTGCTCTGCCTGGCCTTTCCCGCCCTGTCGCTCGGCCTGGTGCGCTGGCTGAGCTGAAGCATGGCCTTTGGGGGATTGACCGCCACGCGGCCGGCGGCGAGGGTCCGCGCACCCCGACGACATCCGTGAACGAGGCGCCGCCCATGTTCCTGCCGCTCGACGACCTCCTGGTGCATTGCGTGGTGGAGGGGCCGGAGGAGGCGCCGCCGCTGCTGCTGCTGCACTCCATCGGCACCAGCCTGCATGTGTGGGACCCGCAGATGGCGGCGCTGACCCGCCGCTACCGGGTGATCCGCGCCGATCTGCGCGGCCATGGCCTGTCCGGCGTGACGCCGGGCGACCACGGCATGGCGCGGCTGGCGCGCGACGCGGTGGCGCTGCTGGACGCGCTCGGCATCGCCCGCGCGCATGTCGCCGGGCTGTCGATCGGCGGCCGCGTCGCGCTGGAGATGGCGGCGCTGGCGCCGGAGCGCGTCGCCTCGCTGCTGCTGGTCTGCACCGCGCTGGAATTCCCCGACGCCGCCACCTGGCAGGCGCGCATCGAGGCGGTGCGCCAGCACGGCACCATCGCCCTGGCCGACACGGTGATGCCGCGCTGGGTGGCGCGGCCGGAGGCGCCGGACGGGCTTGGCCTGCGCGCCATGCTGCTGCGCACCGACCGCGAGGGCTATGCCGGCGCCGCCGCCGCGC
>NZ_GG770777.1:1007672-1010510 GCF_000164635.1 Pseudoroseomonas cervicalis ATCC 49957
TGCAGCGCGCCGAGCAGACCGCCATCGCCGAGGCCGCCGGCAGCCTGGCCCCGGGCGAGAGCCGGCCCTGGCGCGTCTCGCACGGCCTGCCCTTCGGCTGGCGCGACAATATGGGCCAGCTGGCGGTGACGCGGCAGATTGACACGCCGCTGGCGCAATGCCGGGAGGTGCTGTTCTCGGTGCAGGACAAGCCCGAGGCGCCGCCCGAGGGCGTCTTCCTGGCCACCGCCTGCCGGCAATCGGGTGGCTGGCGCTGGGCGGGGGCGGAGCCCTCGGTCTCGCGCTGGCGCTACCTGCAATAGCCGCCCCTTCCCGGCCCCGCCCGGCCGGTCCATATGGGGGGCCGATGCGAACATTGCCGGAACCTTTTGCCGGCTGGTTCGCCGCGCGCGGCTGGACCCCGCGCCGGCACCAGCTGGAGATGCTGGACGCCGCCGAGGCCGGCGACTCGGCGCTGCTGATCGCCCCCACCGGCGGCGGCAAGACGCTGGCCGGCTTCCTGCCCAGCCTGATCGATCTGCACCGCGCCCCGCGCGAGGGGCTGCACACCCTCTACATCTCGCCGCTGAAGGCGCTGGCGGTGGACATCGCCCGCAACCTGATGACGCCGGCGGAGGAGATGGGGCTCGAGCTGCGCATCGAGACCCGCACCGGCGACACCCCCGCCAACCGTCGCGCCCGGCAGCGGGAGCGCCCGCCGCAGATCCTGCTGACCACGCCGGAAAGCCTGGAGCTGCTGCTCTCCCTGCCCGATGCGGGCGAGATCTTCGGCAACCTCGCCTGCGCCGTGGTGGATGAGGTGCATGCGCTGGCCGGCACCAAGCGCGGCGACCAGCTGGCGCTCGGCCTGGCGCGCCTGTCGCGGCTCTCGCCGGGGCTGCGGCGGGTCGGGCTGTCGGCGACGGTCGCGCATCCGGACGCCATCGCCGCCTGGGTCTCGCCCGAGGCCGATCCCGCCACGGTGCGCCAGGTGCGCGCCAGCGGCGGCGCCGCGCCCTCGCTCGAGGTGCTGCTGCCCGCGGGGCGGCTGCCCTGGGGCGGGCATATGGGCCTGGCCTCGATGCCCGATGTCTATCAGCGGCTGACCGGCGCGGGCGTGACCATCATCTTCGTCAACACCCGCGCCCAGGCGGAGCTCTGCTTCGCCGCGCTGTGGCGGCTGAACGAGGAGAACCTGCCGATCGCGCTGCACCATGGCTCGCTGACCGTCGAGCAGCGGCGCAAGGTCGAGGCTGCGATGGCGGCGGGAAAGCTCCGCGCGGTGGTCGCCACCGCCTCGCTCGATCTCGGCATCGATTGGGGCGCGGTGGACCAGGTGATCCAGGTGGGCGCGCCCAAGGGTGTGGCGCGGCTGCTGCAGCGGGTCGGCCGCGCCAACCACCGCATGGACGAGCCCTCCCGCGCCGTGCTGGTGCCGGCCAACCGCTTCGAGGTGATCGAGTGCCGCGCCGCCATCCAGGCGGTCGGCGCCGGCGAGGTGGATGGCGAGCCGCCCCGCCCCGGCGGGCTCGACGTGCTGGCGCAGCATGTGCTGGCCATGGCCTGCCACGCCCCCTTCCACCCCGACGACCTCTATGCCGAGGTGCGGCGCAGCCAGCCCTATGCCGGGCTGTCGCGCCGCGATTTCGACGATGTGCTGCGCTTCGTCGAGGATGGCGGCTACGCCCTCTCCGGTTATGAGCGCTACCGCAAGCTGTTCCGCGACGCCGAGGGCCTTGTGCATATCCGGGGCGAGCGGGTGGCGCGGCAGCTGCGGATGAATCTCGGCACCATCGTCGAGACGCCGCTGGTCAAGGTGCGGCTGCGCGGCGGGCCGATGCTGGGCGAGGTGGAGGAATGGTTCGTCTCCACCCTCGAGCCCGGCGACAATTTTTTGTTCGCCGGCCAGGTGCTGCGCTATGAGCGCCTCGACCCCGGCACCGTCGTCGTCAGCCGCGGCGGCGAGGGCGAGCCGCGCATCCCCGCCTATGCCGGCTCGCGCATGCCGCTCTCCACCCATCTGGCCGCCCGGGTGCGCGCCATCCTGGCCGAGCCGCGCAGCTGGCGCGCTTTGCCGGCCCCGGTGCAGGACTGGCTGCGTCTGCAGCGCAAGGTCTCCGAGCTGCCGCCGGCCGAGGGGCTGCTGGTCGAGAGCTTCCCGCGCGGCGGCCGTTTCTTCCTGGTGGCCTACTGCTTCGAGGGGCGGCTGGCGCATCAGACGCTGGGCATGCTGCTGACGCGGCGGATGGAGCGGCTCGGCCTCGGCCCGCTCGGCTTCCTCGGCACCGACTACGTGCTGGCGGCCTGGAGCGCCTTCCCCGCCACCGACATGGAGGCGCTGTTCTCCGAGGATTTGCTGGGCGAGGAACTGGAAGAGTGGATGGCCGACAGCTCGATGCTGCGCCGCTCCTTCCGCAACATCGCCACCATCGCCGGGCTGCTGGAGAAGAACCATCCGGGCGCCGAGAAATCCGGACGCCAGATGACCATGGGCGCCGACCTCATCTACGACGTGCTGCGCCGGCACGAGCCCGACCACATCCTGCTGCGCGCGACGCGGGCCGAGGCCGCCTCGGGCCTGACCGATGTGGCGCGCATCGGCGCGCTGCTGGCGCGCATCCAGGGCCGCATCCGGCATGTGGCCCTCGACCGGGTTTCGCCGCTGGCGGTGCCGGCGCTGATCGAGGAAGGGCGCGAATGGGTCTCCGGCACCGCCGAGGACGCGCTGCTGGCCGAGGCCACCGCCCTGGTCGAGGAGGCCACCGACGGCGCCGAGCATTTCACCGGCAGCCTGGGGCTGGAGGAGCAGCTGCCCGCCCCGCCGCAGGCCCCGCGCGAGCGCCGGCGCGGCCGTGAGCG
>NZ_GG770777.1:1011086-1015844 GCF_000164635.1 Pseudoroseomonas cervicalis ATCC 49957
CCACGCCCTGGCTGCCGGCCCTTGGCACCCTGGCCGGGCATGGCCGTCCGCCCGCCTCCCCGGCGCCGCGGCAATGTGTCGAAAAAAGGGCTTTTACGGGGGGGCGGCGCGCGCTAACGCGTTCTGAGACATGATTTCCGCGCCTCTGCATCTCGCCGGCGAACGCCTGGCCCTGGACCCGGCCGGCGCGCTGTACTGGCCCGCCCGCAAGCTGCTGGTCCTCTCCGACCTGCATCTGGAGAAGGGCAGCCATTTCGCCCGGCGCGGCCAGCTGGTGCCGCCCTATGACACGCGGGAGACGCTGGCGCGGCTGGCGCCGCTGCTGCGCCGCTACAGCGTCGCGCATCTGGTCTTCCTGGGCGACAGTTTCCATGATGGCGAGGGCGCGTCCCGCCTGCTGCCGCCCGACCGCGCCGCGCTGCTGCACCTGCTGGAAGGGCGTGAGGTCACCTGGGTGCTGGGCAATCACGACCCCGCCCCGCCCGCCGACCTGCCCGGCCAGGCGGTGGCGGAGCTGCGCCTCGGCCCGCTGGTGTTCCGGCATGAGGGCATGCCCGGCCCGGCGGCGGGGTTCGAGCTGTCCGGCCATTTCCACCCCAAGGCCAGCGTGGCGACGCGCTGCGGCGCGGTGGAGCGGCCCTGCTTCCTGGCCGATGCGCGGCGCGTGCTGCTGCCGGCCTTCGGCGCCTATACGGGCGGGCTGGCCATCACCGCGCCGCCGGTCGCGGCGCTGTTCCCGCGCGGCGGGCGCGCCTTCCTGCTCGGGCGCGACCGGCTCTACAGCACCGCCATCGGGCCGATGAAGCATCTGGCCGCCGCCACGCCCGCCGCCGCCGAGCCGGCGCCTGTCCGCAGCCTGGGCAAGCCGGTGCGGGTGCCGATATCGGTGCCATGAGCCGAACCCCGCCCCCTGCCCTGCTCTGGCTGCGCCAGGATCTCCGCACCGCCGACCACCCCGCCCTGCATGCCGTGGCCGGGCAGCCCGTGCTGCCCGTCTTCGTGCTGGATGAGAGCGACCCCTGGGCGCCCGGCGGCGCCGCCCGCTGGTGGCTGCATCACAGCCTGAAGGCGCTGGGCGAAAAACTGGCCGCGCTCGGCGCGCCCCTGCTGCTGCTGCGCGGCAAGGCCGCCGATCTCATCCCCGAACTGGCCGATGCCCTGGGTGCGGCCGAGGTGCATGCCAGCCGCCTCTACGAGCCCTGGGCGCGGCAGCGCGACGCCGGCATCGCCAAGGCGCTGGAGGGCCAGGGCCGCAGGCTCTGCCTGCACAGCGGCGCCACGCTGCTGGAGCCGCACCGCCTGCGCACCGGCCAGGGCAAGCCCTATTCGGTCTACACCCCCTTCGCCCGCGCGGTGCTGGCGCTCGGCGACCCGCCGCCGCCGATCCCGGCGCCGGACAGGCTGCGGGCCGCCCCGCCGCCGCGAGAGGGCCTGGCGCTGGACGCGCTGGACCTGCTGCCGCGCCCGCCCGAGCCCGACTGGGCCGCCGCCTTCCCCGAATACTGGACCCCTGGCGAGGATGGCGCCGCCGCCCGGCTGCGCGATTTCGCCGCCCAGGCGGCGCAGGGCTATGACCGCGGCCGCGACCTCCCCGGCGAGGACCGGACCGCCCGCCTCTCGCCGCACCTGCATTGGGGCGAGGTCTCGCCGCGCCAGGCCTGGCAGGCGGTGGCGGAGGGCGGGAAGTCCGGCGGCCACATCACCTGGCTGAAGGAGATCCTCTGGCGCGAATTCGCCTACCACACGCTGTGGCACCGGCCCGAGCTGCCGGACACGCCGCTGCGGCCGGAATTCGCCGAGTTCCCCTGGCAGCCGGACGACACGCTGTTGCAGGCCTGGCAGCGGGGCCGCACCGGCTACCCGATCGTCGATGCCGGGCTGCGCCAGCTCTGGCGGCATGGCTGGATGCACAACCGGGTGCGCATGGTGGTGGGCAGCCTGCTGGTGAAGCACCTGCTGCAGCCCTGGCAGCAGGGCAGCCTGTGGTTCTGGGACACGCTGGTGGATGCCGACCTCGCCGCCAACAGCATGAACTGGCAGTGGGTGGCGGGCAGCGGCATCGACGCCTCACCCTATTTTCGCATCTTCAACCCGATCCTGCAGGGCGAGAAATTCGACCCCGAGGGACGCTATGTGCGCCATTTCGTGCCCGAGCTGGCCCGCCTGCCGGATGCCTGGCTGCACAAGCCCTGGCAGGCGTCGCCCGAGATGCTGCGCGCCGCCGGGCTGCGCCTCGGCCATGACTACCCGGCGCCGATCGTCGATCACGAGGGCGGGCGCAAGCGGGCCCTTGCCGCCCTTCAGGCGTTGAAGGCCGCGGAATGATGCTGCCTGCCCACCATCTGCTCGCCCGGCTCAAGCGCGACTTCAAGGGTCTGCGGGTGGTGGGCGACGTGCATGGCGATTCGCAGGCCTTCGAGTCCGCCATCCAGGGCGCGGCGGAGAAGCGCCTTTTCGTGCTGCAGCTGGGCGACCTGACCGATCGCGGCCCGGACAATCCCGGCACGCTGCGCCAAGCGCTGGCGCTGCTGGAGAGCGGCCAGGGCCTGTTCATCCTGGGCAATCACGACCACAAGCTGCGCCGCGCCCTGTGCGGCGCGCTGGTGCGCCCCGACCCCGAGGGGCTGGGCATCACCCTGGCGCAGCTCGACGCCGCGCCGGATGGCGAGGACCTCAAGGCCCGCGCGCTGGAGGCCATCGCCGCGGCGCCGGCCTGGCTGCGCCTCGGCCCCTGGCTGTTCGTGCATGGCGGCTTCCATCCGCGCATGCTGCGCGAGCCCTCGCCGCAGGAAGCCGGCAGCCACAAGCCCGATGGCCTGGTGCCGCGCGCCCTGTTCGGCCAGGTGACCAGCCGCACCCGCGCCGATGGCTATCCCGAGCGGCTGCACAACTGGGTGCATCGCATCCCCTCGGGCATCACCGTCTATTGCGGGCATGAGATGCGCTCGACCGATGGCCGCCCTTATGTCGCGGTCTCGGCCGCCGGCGGCCGGGCGGTGTTCCTCGACACCGGCGCCGGCAAGGGCGGCCATCTCTCCTGGATCGACCTCCCCTGGTGATTTTTTTCAGGCTGCCGCCGTCGGGTGTTAAGGCGGGGCGCGAAAACGGAGGGCGGGGTCTGGGGGGACCCTGTCCCCCCAGCCTTCTCTCCTGAGGCCGCTTTCCTGCCGTCACAATGCTGCGATAGGCTGACGGCCTCCTCGCGGCCGTCCTGGCCAGCCCCCTGACATCCTGTTCCTGCACGGAGATTGCTGCGTCATGCGTGCTGCCGGCCTGCTCCTCCTGCTCGCGCTGGCCGGATGCGGCGCTCCCGCGGCCAGCCCGACCCTGGGGCAGCAGCGCGCCGCCCAGCAGCAGCAGGCGATGGATTTCGCCCAGGACCAGCTGCGGAGCTGCACCGACCGGATCCTGCAGAACCCCGACAACGCCGCCGCCGCCGCGCTCTTCCCGCTGCACAATTCGGGCGCGCTGACGGTGGCCCAGCTGTCGAACCCGGCGCGCCCGACCCGGGCGGAGATGAACCGCATCATCGCCTTCGGGCAGGATTTCCAGCAGTGCTGGACGAGCATCAGCCCGACGATGCGCGCGGTGGACCCGGGCTTCGCCAGCATCGTCGAGACCAATTTCCGCGAGAACAGCCTGATCATCGCCGACATGGCGCAGGGCCGGCTCTCCCTGGGCGATGCCAACCGGCGCATGCAGGCCGAGGATGCGGGGATCAAGGCGCAGACGCAGGCCCATTTCCAGCGCAGGCTGGCGGGCTTCGTGCAGGAGCATCAGGCGGAGCTGGCCATGCGCCAGGCCCAGGCCGCCGCCAGCCAGGCGGAGATGGCCGCGTTCGGGATGCAGCTCCAGCAGATGGGCCGCGACATCAACGCCAATGCCCAGTCGAGCCTGGCCAACAGCAGCGCCTACCGGGCGCCGACGGTGCAGGGCTTCGCGCCGCCGCCGAACAGCATCGTCAACTGCTTCCAGGCCGGCCCGGTCGTTCACTGCCGCTAGCCAACAAGGCCCGCATGCGCCCCGGCGGCAGGGCGTGGTGCCGCGCCCAGGCGCGCCGGAACTGGCGCAGCGAGGCGAAGCCGGCGCGTTCCGCCACATGCTCCAGGTCCAGCTTCGACCCGGTGACCAGCTCCTGCGCCAGGGCCACGCGCAGCCGGTTGACGTAGTCGGTCACGCTCAGGCCGGTGTGCTCGTTGAACAGGCGGGAGAGGTTGCGCGGGCTGGCGCCGGCGATGCGGGCCAGCGCCGCCACCGGCCAGGGCCGCGCCGGATCGGCCAGGACCGCGTCCTGGGCGCGGTGGATCGCCGGGTGGATGTGGTTGCGCCCCTCCAGCCAGGGGGAGAGCTGCGGGTCCGCGCCGCCCCGGCGCAGATACACCAGGAGATAGCGCGCCACGGCCAGCGCCACGGCGTGCCCCACCTCGCGCGCCACCAGGTGCAGCATCAGGTCCATGCCGGCGGTGATGCCGGCGGTGGTCAGCCGGGTGCCGGATTCGACGAAGAGACGGTTCTCCAGCACCCGCGCGGCCGGGGCCAGGCGGGCTAGCGCGGGGATGGCGCTGTGGTGCGTGGTGCAGTCATGCCCGTCCAGCAGCCCGGCCCGCGCGGCGAGCAGCGCGCCGGAGCAGATCGAGACCAGCCGGTGCTCCGGCCGCACCTGGCGGGCCAGCCAGGCGACGATCTCGGCCTCCTGCCGCGCCGCCGCGGCGCTGTCCCCGGCGGGGCCGAGGGGCAGGTCCACCGTGCCGGGCAGCA
>NZ_GG770777.1:1018277-1021757 GCF_000164635.1 Pseudoroseomonas cervicalis ATCC 49957
GGCGCTCGGCCGAGGCGGCGCGCAGCGTCTCGATCGCCTGCGCCATGCCGCCCAGCTCGTCGCGCCGCGCGCGGCCGGGCACGGCCAGTTGCAGCTCGCCCCCGGCGATGCGGCCGACGGTCGCGGTCAGCCCCTGCAGCGGCAGCACGATGCGGCGGAACAGCAGCACCACCGACAGCCCGGTCAGGCCGAGGCAGAGCAGCACCAGCGCCGAGGACAGGCCGAGATGCAGCTGCGCCTTGGCGGCGCTGGCCTCGCTCAGCGCCAGCGCCTCGTCCAGCGCCGCGTCGCGCAGCACCAGGATGCGCGCCTGCGCCGGGGTGGACCAGGCGCGATAGGCCTCGACCGTGAGCGGCCAGCGCACCGCCTGGCCCTGCATGGCCTGCCAGCCCAGCGCCAGATGCTCGCGCCAGCGCGGCTCGTCCTCGCCCTCCAGGCTGCGCTTCTGCGCCGCCAGCGCCGCCTGCAGCGCCGGCTTCGGCGGCAGGGCGGCGACCAGGCGCTGTGCCGATTGCCAGGATTGCTCGATCCGGCCGGTCTGCTGCTGCGCGGCCTGCATCGCCTCGGGCGTGATGCGGCCGGTCTGCATCCAGTTGACCAGGGTGGTGTTGCGGCGCCCGGCCAGGTCGCGCACCTCCATCATCGCCTGGGCGATCTCCAGCAGCAGCGCCGCGGCGGGCGCGGAGCTGGCCACCTCGCGCGCGGCGGTGCCGGCCAGGCGCGACGCGGCCTCGACCCCGGCATTGCGCAGCGCCTGGGTGGCGTCGGGCATGGCGGCGTCGCGCTCGGCCAGCGGGCGACGCATCTCGGCCAGGCTGCGGGGCCGCAGCGTGGCGATGCGGGCCTGGATGTCGCGCAGCGGGGCGATGTCCAGCCCGGCCTGCCCGCCGCTGGCCAGGGCCTCGGCCAGCAGCCGGTCGGTTTCCGCCGCCTGCCGCTCCAGCGTGGCGAAATCGGGGTTGGCGCTGCGCAGCTGCGAGGCGTGGCCGCCGATCTCGGTGGCGATGGCGGTCTGCGCGCGCTGCGCCGCACTGACCGCCTGGGTGGCGCGGCTGGCCTCCCGGGCTTCCTGCCACGTCTGCCAGGAGCTGCCCGCCTCCCACAGCGCGGCGATGCTGCCGGTGGCCGCGACGCTGCAGAAGCAGAGCAGGAAAAAGGTGCGGATGCGCAATGCCGGGTTCCTTGGAACGCTGCCTCATTTTTAGAGGCAGAGCCTTAACGGCCGATGGAGCGCCCCAGCCCGGCTCAGCAATAATCGGCGGCTGGCGGCAGCGATTCCAGGAACCGCGCCGCCTGGGCGCGCAGCGTGGCCAGCCTTTCGGGCGGCATGCGCTCCAGGTTGCGCAGCGGCAGGGCCATGCGGGCATTGCCGCGCCAGCGCTCTGCATGGCGGGCGATGAAATCCCAGTAGAGGAAGTTGAACGGGCAGGCCCCCTCCCCCTCGGCCCGCCGCACATCGTGGCGGCACTGGCCGCAATAATCGCTCATGCGGTGGATGTAGGCGCCGGAGGCGGCATAGGGCTTGGAGGCCATCACCCCGCCATCGGCGAACAGCGCCATGCCGTGGGTGTTGGGCAGCTGCACCCATTCATAGGCGTCCAGATACACCGCCAGATACCAGGCGTTCACCGCCGCCGGGTCGATCCCCGCCAGCAGGGCGAAGTTCCCGGCCACCATCAGCCGCTGGATGTGGTGGGCATGGGCGTGGTCGCGGGTCTGCGCCAGGGTGTGGCGCAGGCAGGCCATGTCGGTCTCCGCGCTCCAGTAGAATTCCGGCAGCGGGCGCTTGGCCTCCAGCGCGTTGCCCTCGGCATAGCCCGGCATGCGCAGCCAGTAGAGGCCGCGCACATATTCGCGCCAGCCCAGGATCTGCCGGATGAAGCCCTCGACGGCGTTCAGGGGGGCGCGGCCGGCACGGTACTCGGCCTCCGCCGCCTGGCAGACCTCCAGCGGGTCGAGCAGCCCGCCATTCAGCGCCGGCGAGACCAGGCTGTGGTAGAGCACCGGCTCGCCCGCCGCCATGGCGTCCTGGTAGTCGCCGAAGCGCGGCAGGCGGTGCGCCAGGAAGTCGCGCAGCGCCACCCCGGCGTCGCGCGCGGTGACCGGCCAGCCGAAACTCTCCAGCCCGCCATAGCGGCGCGGGAAGCGCCGGGCGACGAGCTCGAGCACCTCGCGCGTGATGGCGTCGGGCGCGAAGCGCGGCACCGGCGGCGGCGACTCGCCCGGGGGCAGGCGCTTGCGGTTCTCGGCGTCGTAGTTCCATTGCCCGCCGGTGGGCGTGCCGTCGGGCTCCAGCAGCAGCCGGTGGCGCTGGCGCATCTCGCGGTAGAAATATTCCATGCGCAGCTGCCGCCGCCCGCCGGCCCAGCGGGCGAATTCGGCGCGGGTGCAGAGGAAGCGGTCATCCTCGCGGATCTCGACCGGGATGCCGGCCGCCGCCTCCCAGCCGCGCATCGCCTCGGCCACGCGCCATTCGCCGGGATGGGTGGCGATGATGCGGCTGGCGCGGTGGCGGCGCACGGCGCGCAGCACCTCGCCGGTGAAGCTGCCGCTGTTCTCCGGATCGTCCAGCCGGATGTGCTCGGCCCGCACGCCGCGCGCCACCAGGGCCGCGTGGAAATGCCGCAGCATCGAGAAGATCAGCGCGATCTTCTGCCGGTGGTGCGGCACCGTCCCGGTCTCCTCCGCCACCTCCATGCTGAGCACCACGTCCCGCGCGCGGTCGAGGTCGCGCAAGGCCGAGAGGCCGCGGCTGCACTGGTCGCCGAGGATGATGCGGAGCGTGGTCATGGCCCCGCATGTCGGGGCAGGGCGCGATTCCGGAAGCCCCCGGCGGGGGCGGGCCGCTCAGGGAATCCAGCGGAGGAAATCCCAGGCCTCGAGCGGTGAATGGCCCAGCCGGCGGCGCAGCCGCCGGTCCAGCCAGATCACCACCACCACCCCCACCAGCAGGCCGAGGATGATCGAGGTGAACCGCGCCATGTCCGGGCTGGCGGCGGTGAAGCCCAGCCGCAGGAACAGCGCGTCCAGGCCGAGGACCACCGGCGCCGCCACCAGCACGCCGAGCGCCAGCGCCACCACCAGCCAGACCAGCGACACGAGGATGTCGCGCAGCCCGCGCCAGAAGCCCTTCCCGCTCATCGCCGCCTCCCTTCCGATGCTGGCGGCCAGCGGAGCCGGTCCATGTGGAGGGAATGCGGCAGCCCCGCACACAAGCGGTTGAGCGGCGCCGGGCGGGCGGTTCAGCCCTCGGGCTGGTAGATCACCTCGCTGCCATCCTCGCCCAGCATGCGGAAGCCGGTCCAGCGGCCGGCGGCGTCGTAGCGCGCCACCATGCCGCGCGGCGCCCATTGCCACAGCGTCTCGGCGCCGGCGCGGCCGCGCTGCGGCGCACCCTCCAGCAGCGCACCGGTGGCGGTGTCGAACAGCGGGCGGCCGGGCAAATGGTCGGGCGCCCACCAGGCCAGCGGCGCCGCCTCG
>NZ_GG770777.1:1024253-1032488 GCF_000164635.1 Pseudoroseomonas cervicalis ATCC 49957
GGCCTGTGGTCGCACCGCGACGGCGCGCCGGAGAGCTGGCGCGCCCGCTTCTGAGCGGCCCGGCCCCGGCCGGTTCCGGCGGGGTGGAATTGCGGCGATTTCATGGCCGGGCCGCGTCTGGCGCCCCAGCTTCACCGCCCGGCGGATGGACAAGGATGCAACCCAGCGCATAATCTTGCGCTGCATCATAGACGGCGCGGGCGCCCCCCGGGACGCCGCCGCCCTCCCCGACACGAGGAAGACGCCATGAGCAGCACGGCCAAAGGGTCCGTTACCGTCACGCTCGACGAGTCTGGCAAGAGCGCCAAACTGCCGCTGATCCAGGGCTCGATTGGCCCCGACGTCTTCGACATCCGCAAGCTCTACGGCGAGCTGGGCGTCTTCACCTTCGACCCCGGCTATGGCGGCACCGCCGCCTGCGAGAGCGCCATCACCTATATCGATGGCGACCAGGGCGTGCTGCTGTATCGCGGCTACCCGATCGAGCAGCTGGCGGAGAAGAGCAACTTCCTGGAAGTCTCCTACCTGCTGCTGAACGGCGAGCTGCCGACCAAGGAGCAGCTGGCGAAGTTCGACCGCGGCGTGACCCTGCACACCATGGTGCATGAGCAGCTGCGCCGCTTCTTCGACGGCTTCCGCCGCGACGCCCACCCGATGGCGATCCTCTGCGGCGTGGTGGGCGCGCTCTCGGCCTTCTACCACGACAGCCTCGACATCAATGACGAGCAGCAGCGCGAGATCGCGGCCTTCCGGCTGATCGCCAAGGTGCCGACCATCGCCGCCTGGGCCTACAAGTACTCGATCGGCCAGCCCTTCATGTACCCGCGGAACGACCTCTCCTACGCGGAGAACTTCCTGTACATGCTGAACGCCGTGCCGGCCGAGGAGTGGAAGCCCAATCCCATCCTCTCCCGCGCCATGGACCGCATCCTGGTCCTGCACGCCGACCACGAGCAGAACGCCTCCACCTCGACGGTGCGGCTGGCCGGCTCGACCGGCGCCAACCCCTTCGCCTGCATCGCCGCCGGCATCGCCGCCCTGTGGGGCCCCGCCCATGGCGGCGCCAATGAGGCGGTGCTGAAGATGCTGGCCGAGATCGGCTCGGTCGAGAACATCCCCGCCTTCATCGAGAAGGTGAAGGACAAGAACTCCGGCGTGAAGCTGATGGGCTTCGGCCACCGGGTCTACAAGAACTTCGACCCGCGCGCGAAGATCATGCAGGCCACCTGCCACGAGGTGCTGAAGGAGCTCGGCATCAAGGACGAGCCGCTGCTCGACCTCGCCATGGAGCTGGAGCGCATCGCGCTGTCGGACGACTACTTCGTCAGCCGCAAGCTCTACCCGAATGTCGATTTCTATTCGGGCATCATCCTGAAGGCGATGGGCATCCCCACCCACATGTTCACCGTGCTCTTCGCCGTGGCGCGCACCGTGGGCTGGGTCAGCCAGTGGAAGGAGATGATCGAGGATCCGGCGCAGCGCATCGGCCGCCCGCGCCAGATCTACACCGGCGCCGCCGCCCGCGACTTCGTGGACGTGGACAAGCGCTGAAGGCAAGTCCGTCGCCCCTGGCGGCGGGACATCCCTGTCCCGCCGCGCCGCCCGCCCCGCCCGGCCCCGCCGCGGCGGGGCTTTCTTTGCGCGCGGCCACAAGAAAGCCGCGCAACACCCACATCCGCCACACAGTCCGGGACAATTCCGTGCCCGGCCGCTCAGCTATAGCGGCGACGTGACCCAGCGGACCGATTCGCCAGCGGTCGCTATTGCTCCATGATAATTCGCGCCCAGGTCGATTTCCTCTTGATCACGCAAGCGTGATCGTTAATGAATACCAACCGGACGTTGAAAACCACGGACGGAACTCCTGGAATGCGCGATATCGACAGGCCGGAACTCCTTCACCGTTCGCTGGACGACCTGGTGCGCCGGCGGTTGCGGCAATGGCCGCAGCGCCCGCCGGGCGCGCTGGACAGCCCGAAGCAACGCGGCGTCTGGATGCGCGCCCGCCCGGGCGAGCAGGATGGCACGGCGCATCCTTTCCTCAGGCTGCCCGGCTCCAACCGGCTGCGCACCGTGCCGGACGGCATGTGGCTGCATTTCAGCCCCGACCCGGCCGATGCCTATGTCGACCTGCTGTGCATCGAGGCCTGCTCGACCCTGCAGAACCTGCTGGACAAGAGGTCGCGCTTCGCGCCCTCCACCTGCTCGCTGCTGGCGGTCTGCCCGCTGCCCTGGCTGATCGCGCCGCTGCAGCCCGGCGACAAGCTGCCGCGCTGGCGCCGCATCAAGCTGCTGCGGCAGGCGCCGGTGGAGCCGCTGGTGCTGCCGGTGCGCGACCTGCGGGTGCTCTACGGGCTGAAGACCCGGCAATATGACGGCTTCGCCCGCACCCAGATGCCGCAGGCGCACGAATATTTCTGCCCGATGGACGCGCTGACCGACGAGGCGGGCGCCAGCAACCCGGCGATGCAGGCGCTGATCGCCCGCGCCTCGGGCGCCGCGAATTTCATGCGGCTGCCCTGAACGCAAAAAAGGCAGCCTTGCGGCTGCCTTTTTGCGCCAATCGCCTTGGCGTCCCCTAGGGGATTCGAACCCCTGTTGCCGCCGTGAGAGGGCGGTGTCCTAGGCCTCTAGACGAAGGGGACTGGAGGCGTCGTGTGAGGGGGCTTTTATCGGCCAGGCGGGGCGCGATCAAGGGGCTGATTTCATATTTCCGCCACCGGAATGCTTTTTCGGGTGGCGCCCCTCCCGGCAGGCCTCGCTGCAATAGCGGACCTCCTCCCACACCCGCGCCCATTTCTTCCGCCAAGCGAAAGGGCGGCCGCAGGCGGCGCAGGGCTTCTCGGGGAGGTTGGGCTTGCGATGCGGCATGGAAGGATCCTTCTTTTCTGAAGAAAAGAAGCAAAAGACTTTTTGTCAGTGGGCGTCCCGCCCAGGGCCTGAGGCGGGACGCCTAACTGAAAAAGGTTTTTTGGTTCTTTTTTGCAAAAAAGAACCCCTTCTTTCTTACTCTCCGAGCCGGATCTCGCCCGCCACCCGGCCGCCCTGCGGATCCACCAGCAGGATGCGCGCGCCATCCGGCCGCTCCACCCACACCGCCAGCCGGCCGCCATCCAGCGGCGCGATCTGGCCGATGCGCGAACCGGGCGGCTGCCGCAGCGCCAGTTCCGTGCTAACCCCGGCGCTGATCCCGCGCGCCGCGCTGTTCATGCGCTGCACCAGCAGCACCACCAGCGCCACCGTGCCGGCGATGATCATCACCCCCATCAGACCGACAGCAAATTTGAGCGCGCGCACCGACACCTCTCCTTCCGGCGAAAGCCAGGCCGCCACCGGCACCACGCCGGAGGGCCCCTTCACCCTGACCGCAGGACCGGCCGATGCGGGCGCCCGCCTCGACCGTTTCCTGGCGGCGGCGATAGGCACGCTGTCGCGCTCGCGCGTCAAGGCGCTGATCGAGGCCGGGCATGTGACGCGCGACGGCCAGCCGGCCGGCGACCCGTCCGAGGCCATCCGCACCGGCGCCACCTATGTCGTGGCGCCGCCCGCCGCGCAGCCGGCGACGCCGCAGGCGCAGGACATCCCGCTGACCATCCTGTTCGAGGACCGGCACCTGATCGTGCTGGACAAGCCGGCCGGGCTGGTGGTCCACCCCGCCCCCGGCAACCAGGATGGCACGCTGGTCAACGCCCTGCTGGCCCATGCCGGGGAGGAGCTGACCGGCATCGGCGGCGAGAAGCGTCCCGGTATCGTCCACCGGCTCGACAAGGACACTTCCGGCGTCATGGTCGTGGCCAAGAGCGAGGTGGCGCACACCGCCCTCTCCGCCGCCTTCGCCAGCCGCGACCTGGAGCGTGCCTATCTGGCGCTGGCCTGGGGCGTGCCGGCGCCCGCCAGCGGCGAGGTCGATGCCCCGGTGGGCCGCCACCCGACCGACCGCAAGCGCATGGCGGTGGTCGCCCGCAACGGCAAGCACGCCTTGACCCGCTACGCCACGGAGCGCGCCTGGGGCACCAGTTGCGCATTGTTACGCTGCCGACTCGCCACCGGCCGCACCCACCAGATTCGCGTCCATATGGCGCATATCGGCCATCCGCTGGTGGGGGATCCGGTCTATCTGCGCCGCCTGCCGGCCACCGCCCGCGGCCTGCCCGTGGCGGCGCGCGACGCGCTGCTGGCCTTCCCGCGCCAGGCGCTGCACGCTGAAAGCCTTGGCTTTCATCATCCGGTGACGGGCGAGATGCTACGCTTCAGCACCCCCCTCCCCCCCGACATGCAGGCGCTGCTCGCGTTGCTGGATGGTAACCCGGGGTAACCCGACTATTACAGTCGGGATTTTCTTGCGCAACCGCGAAGGGAGAGGTAGCGTTCTTCTGTCGCCAACGCCGGGTGCCACCACCATGGCGCGGCCGCCGGGCCTGACACCGACTGTGAACGGGGTCAGGGCGGCGCGTCAGGGCCCGAGCGGGGGGCGACCCGGAGCTTGAGCCGGGGATTGCCGTCACAGGGGCTCCCGGCCGGTGCAGGAGGCAGTTGCAGTATGGCTTCCACGACTTCGATGATCCCGATCGCCCCTGAGGGCAATCTCTCCCGCTATCTGCAGGAGATCCGCAAGTTCCCCATGCTGACGCCGGAGGAGGAATTCCGCCTGGCGAAGGACTGGAAGGAGCATGGCGACCAGAAGGCCGCGCACAAGCTCGTCACCTCTCACCTGCGCCTCGTCGCCAAGATCGCCATGGGCTATCGCGGCTACGGCCTGCCGGTCGGCGAGCTGATCAGCGAGGGCAATGTCGGCATGATGCAGGCCGTCCGCCGCTTCGATCCCGACCGCGGCTTCCGCCTGGCCACCTACGCCATGTGGTGGATCCGCGCCGCGATCCAAGAGTACATCCTGCATTCCTGGTCGCTCGTGAAGATGGGCACCACCGCCGCGCAGAAGAAGCTGTTCTTCAACCTGCGCCGGCTGAAAGGGCAGATGGCCGCGCTCGAGGAGGGCGACCTCCAGCCCGAGCAGGTCGAGAAGATCGCCCGCGTGTTGCAGGTGCCCGAGCAGGACGTGGTCTCGATGAACCGCCGCCTGGCCTCGCCCGACAATTCGCTGAACGCGCCGGTGCGCGCCGACAGCGAAGGCGAGTGGCAGGATTGGCTGGTCGACGAGAGCGAGAGCCAGGAAACCGAGATCGCCGAGCGGCAGGACATGTCCAACCGCCGCGAACTCCTCGGCGAGGCGCTGAAGACGCTGAACGAGCGCGAGCGCCACATCCTGATCGAGCGCCGGCTGAAGGACGAGCCGACCACGCTCGAGGAGCTCTCGCAGCAGTACAACATCTCGCGCGAGCGCGTGCGCCAGATCGAGGTCCGCGCCTTCGAGAAGCTGCAGAAGAGCATGAAGAGCCAGATCATGGAGCGCCGGCTGGCGGTGGACTAACACCGCTAGGCAAGCGCCGGGATGAAAGGGGCGGGATCCGGAAGGGCCCTGCCCCTTTCTGCATAAAAAAAGGCCAGGGGAATGAATTCCCCTGGACCCCTTCTTTTTTCTGTCCGGGCCGGCCGCCGCTGGCGGCCGGCTCACTTCAGCGGGTCGTGGCCCCAGTTCATCAGCGAATGGCGCCAGCGACTGTCACGGATGTCGCCCTTGGGGCGCTGCGCGGCATGGCGGTGGACATAGCCGATGACCTTGCGCATGTCGGCCTGGTCGCGTTCGGTCAGTTCCGCCTTGCGCCGCGCCTTGATCTCCAGGATGCGCTCGCCCATCCGGTGGCCGACCGCCTCGCCCTCGCCAGGGGCGGTCACCTTCTCGCCGTCCTTGGTCATGCCGACAGAGCGGCTCGCCTCGCTCTCTAGCCAGCGGCGCAGCCGGGCGGGCGGCATGTTGGCGACGGCGCGGAACTCCTTCCAGACATCCTCGCTCACGCCAGCGCCTCCACCAGCTGCGCCTTGGTCATGCGGGAGCGGCCGCTTATGTCCCGCTTCCGCGCCTGCTCCATCAGCTGGGCCTTGGTCTGGCTGTCGCGCCGGGCGGCGGCGGATTTGCGGGCGGCGGGGCGCGGCTGGGCGCTGAACTGGCGGCCCTTGCGGCTGTCGGCCTGCTTCTTGGCGCTGCTGCGCTCGTATTCGCTGTCGGAGAGGCGTTCGCGCGCCTTGCGCGGCAGATAGCGCTCGCCCGTCTGGCCGCTGGGCGCGCCGGACTTCGTGCCCCAATCCTCGCGCTGCCATTGGTCCAGGTGGTTGTCGCTGGTCTTGCCGCCGCGATAGCCGCCGCCTTCCGCCTTGTATTCGGCGACGGCGCGTTGCGCCTTGCGGGCCGACCATTGGCCGGGCTTGCCGCCCTTGGCCTCGCGCGTGACCTTGGCCTTGACCTTCTCCCAGAGCTTGGGATCGGTCTTCTGGGCGGTGCCCGCCATTGCCTGCCTCCTGTGGGGGATGCGGCAAAAACGGCGACCTGCCTTGGCCGGTTGCTCCCCTGATGGCGGGGTCCGGGGTGGCCCTGCCACCCCGGCGGGGGTCAGGGGGCGGAGCCCCCTGCCTTGCCTTTTAGTCCGAGAACGGATCGCTCACGAGAATGGTGTCATCCCGCTCCGGCGAGGTGGAGAGCAGCGTGACCGGCGCTTCCACCAGCTCCTCGATGCGCTTCACATACTTGATCGCGGTGGCCGGCAGATCGGCCCAGGAGCGCGCGCCCATGGTGGACTGCGTCCAGCCTTCCAGCGTCTCGTAGATCGGCTTGGCCTTGGCCTGGGCCGCGGCGGCGGCGGGCAGGCGCTTCACCACCTCGCCATCGATCTCGTAGCCGGTGCAGATCTTCAGCTCGGTCAGGCCGTCCAGCACGTCGAGCTTGGTCAGCGCCAGGCCCTGCACGCCGCCGACCTTCACCGCCTGGCGCACCAGGCAGGCATCGAACCAGCCGCAGCGGCGCGGCCGGCCGGTGACGGTGCCGAATTCCCGGCCGCGCTCGCCCAGGCGCTTGCCGATCTCGTCCTGCAGCTCGGTCGGGAAGGGGCCGGAGCCGACGCGGGTGGTGTAGGCCTTGGCGATGCCCAGCACCATGCCAACGCTGTGCGGCCCGACGCCGGCGCCCGCCGCCGCATTGCCCGCCACCGTGTTGGAGGAGGTGACGAAGGGATAGGTGCCGTGGTCGACGTCGAGCATCACCGCCTGGGCGCCCTCGAACAGCACGCGCTTGTTGCTGTGGCGGGCCTCGTCGAGCCGCTCCCACACCGCCTCGGCATAGGGCAGCAGCTTCGGCGCCAGGGCCAGCAGGCGGTCCAGCAGATCCTGCTTCTCGAAGGTCTCGGCGCCGAGGCCCTTCAGCAGGGTGTTGTGGTGCAGCAGCAGCTCGTCGAGCTTGGCCGACAGCGTCTCCGGCTCGGCCAGGTCGCAGAGGCGGATGGCGCGGCGGGCCACCTTGTCCTCATAGGCCGGGCCGATGCCGCGGCCGGTGGTGCCGATCTTGGCCTCGCCGCGGGCTTCCTCGCGCGCCTTGTCGATCGCCGGGTGCAGCGGCAGGATCAGCGGCGTGTTCTCGGCGATGCGCAGATTGTGCGGCCCGACGTCCAGCCCCTGCCCGCGCACGCGCGAGATCTCGGAGAGCAGCGCGTCCGGGTCCAGCACCACGCCATTGCCGATGATGCCGAGCTTGCCGCGCACCACGCCGGAGGGCAGCAGCGACAGCTTGTAGGTCTGGTTGCCCACCACCAGGGTGTGGCCGGCATTGTGGCCGCCCTGGAAGCGCACGACGATATCGGCCCGGCTGGCCAGCCAGTCGACGACCTTGCCCTTGCCTTCGTCGCCCCACTGGGCGCCGATCACGGCGACATTGGCCATGGCTACGCGATCTCCTCGATGGGCGCGGCATCCTGGCCGCGCAGGATGTGGCCGCAGCGCAGGCGCTGCGGCGTGTCGGCGGGCGAGAGGGCCGCCACCGTGATGAAACCTTGGCCGCGCAGCCGCGCAGCCGCCGCCGGGTCGGCGCCCAGCGGCAGGAACAGGCGCGGCGCCTCCTGCGGCACCGGCGCGGCGCGGCGCAGCGCGTCGGGGTAGAGGGTCATGCCGGTCGCCGGCTCCTCGCCGCTGCGGTAGCGGCCGCCGCGCGCCAGCTCCCCGGTGCCGCCCGGCCCGTACAGGGTGAAGGCGACGCCCACATGGTATTGCAGCCCGCGGAACTCGACCGGGTCCAGGGTGATGCGCAGCCCCGGCGCGCGGGCGCGGATGGCGGCGATGACGGCGGCCGCATTG
>NZ_GG770777.1:1033790-1036239 GCF_000164635.1 Pseudoroseomonas cervicalis ATCC 49957
CGCCCGAGCTGCGGCTGCTGGCCGCCCTGCCCGACCCGCTCTCCGGCCTGCGCCGCCACGGGCCGGTCACCGATTTCGCCGCCAACCCCGCCGCGCCGCCGGGCCTCGGCGTCGCCCAGCGCTATGTGCCGGTCTCGGGCGAACGGCTGGTCGCCACGCTCTATCTGTATGACCGTGGCCGCCGCCAGTCGCCGGAGGGGGCCGCCAGCCCGGCGCTGGCGCTGGAGCTGAACCAGACGGCGGCCGAGATGCGGGCGATGGTGCAGATGGGCCGCTACCGCGCCGTGACGCCCGCCGCCAGCAGCGCGGTGCCGGACCGTGAGGGAGTGCCCGGGCTGCGCTGCGCCACCTTCGAGGCGGTGCAGGAGGATGGCAGCAGCACCGGCGAGGCGGTGTGCCTGACCGTGCTGGGCGGGCGCTTCGTCAAGACGCGGGTCAGTTCCTGGCTGCCGGAGGGCGCGCCAGCGGCACTGCGCGCCGCCTCCGGCCTGCTCTCGGCGGTGATCGAGACGCTGCCGGCCAGCCGGGCGCACATCCCTTAGGCAAAAGCGACAACGGGCGGGCAGCGCGCCGCCCGGCTGCCGCGCCGAAGTGCGGATTTCACCGGAGCGATGATTTCCCCTGCCTCCGGCGCCTGTCTATGCTGCCGCGCAGGAACGAGTCGGGATCCTGCATGTCCATCCATGTCGCGCTGACCCACCGCACCCGCTACCGCTACGACCGGCCGGTGACACTCGGGCCGCAGACCATCCGGCTCAGGCCGGCGCCGCATTCGCGCACGCCGGTGCTGTCCTACAGCCTCGGCATCTCGCCCAAGCCGCATTTCATCAACTGGCAGCAGGACCCGCAGGGCAATTTCCAGGCCCGCGTGGTGTTCCCCGACGCGGTGACGCATTTCGAGGTCACCATCGACCTCGTGGCCGACATGGCCACCATCAACCCCTTCGACTTCTTCCTGGAGCCCGAGGCGGAGACCTGGCCCTTCGCCTATGACCCGGTGCTGGAGCAGGAGCTGGCGCCGTTCCGCCGCGCCGCCCCCGCCGGCCCGCTGCTGGCTGGCCTGCTGGAGCAGGTGCCGCGCGGCGAGCAGGGCACGGTGACCATGATCACCGGGCTGAACCAGATGCTCTCCGAGCGCATCGACTACATCGTGCGGCTGGAGCCCGGCGTCTGGTCGCCGGAGGAGACGCTGGGCCAGGGCAAGGGGTCGTGCCGCGACAGCGCCTGGCTGCTGGTGCAGATGCTGCGGCATCTGGGCTACGCGGCGCGCTTCGTCTCCGGCTACCTGATCCAGCTGGTGGCCGACCAGAAGCCGCTGGAGGGGCCTGAGGGGCCGTCGGCCGATTTCACCGACCTGCATGCCTGGGCCGAGGTCTATCTGCCCGGCGCCGGCTGGGTCGGGCTCGACGCCACCTCCGGCCTGCTGACCGGCGAGGGGCATATCCCGCTGGCGGCGACGCCGGAGCCGCAATCCGCCGCCCCCATCTCCGGCCTGATGAGCAAGGCGGAGGTCGCGTTCGACTTCGCCATGAGCGTCGTCCGGGTGCGGGAGACGCCGCGCGTCACCAAGCCCTATTCCGAGGCGGCGTGGCGGGCGATCCTCGATGCCGGCGATGCGGTCGATGCGCAGCTCGCCACCGGCGGGGTGCGGCTGACCATGGGCGGCGAGCCCACCTTCGTCTCCGCCAGCGACCAGGAGGGGGCCGAGTGGAACACCGACGCGCTCGGCCCCACCAAGCGGCGCCTGGCCGGGCGGCTGCTGCAGCGCCTGCTGCCGCTCTGGGCGCCGGGCGCCGCGGTGCAATACGCCATGGGCAAGCACTATCCCGGCGAGCCTCTGCCGCGCTGGGCGCTGAACGCCTTCTGGCGGGAGGATGGCGAGCCGGTCTGGCTCGACCCCGCGCGGCTGGCGCATGACGAGGACAGCGACACCGCCACCGCCGCCGAGGCCCGCGCCTTCGCCCGCGCGCTGGCCCTGCGGCTGGGCCTGGCCGAGGCGTATGTGCAGCCGGCGCATGAGGACATCCACCACTATCTGTGGCGGGAGAAGCGCCTGCCGGCGAATGTCCTCGTCGAGGATTCCAAGCTGCGCGACCCGCTGGAGCGCGCCCGGCTGGCGCGTGTCTTCGGCCAGGGCCTGTCCTCGGAGGTCGGCTCGGTGCTGCCGCTGCGCCGCCGCGCCGATGGCCAGGGCTGGGAGAGCGGGCTCTGGCTGTTCCGCGAGGGCGACCCGATCTTCCTGCTGCCCGGCGATTCGCCGATCGGCTTCCGCCTGCCGCTGGAAAGCCTGCCCTGGGCCGACCCCAAGGACATCCCGCCCGAATTCGAGGCCGACCCCTTCGCGCCGCGCGCCGAGCTGCCGGCGGCCGGTCACTACCACCGCCAGCCCGCCCTGCCCGGCCGGCCACCGCCGCGCGACGGCATGCCCGGCTTCCCGCTGCGCCACCAG
>NZ_GG770777.1:1038852-1041385 GCF_000164635.1 Pseudoroseomonas cervicalis ATCC 49957
TCGCCGAGCGGCCGCAGGACTACGCCGCCAGCCGCGCCCTGCCGCCCTCCGTCGCGCCCTGCGCCGATGGCCCGCGCCTCTCCCCGGCGCCGGTCATCCTGCGCCTGTTCCTGGTGCAGGATGGCGGCGAATGGCACGCTTTGCCGGGCGGGCTGGCCCGGGTGACGGACGACGCCGCCGGGTTCGGCGGGCGGCTGCCGCGCCAGGGCGTCGCCAAGGATGTCTGGGTGCTGAGCGAGGAGGGCACGCAGATCCTGGGCCCCGCCGCCCTGCCCGCGCCGCCGCTGGCCATCCAGCGCGGCGCCGGGGAGCTGCCCTCCCGCGTCGCCGACAACCTGTTCTGGCTGGGCCGCTATGTGGAACGGCTGGAGGGCTCGGCGCGGCTGATGCGCGCGGTGCTCGGCCGGCTCGACCGCGGCCCGCTGCTGCCGCGCGAGCAGGCGGAGCTCTCGGCGCTGGCCGCCGCCCTGCACCATGCCGGGCTGGCCCAGAAGGAGGACGCGCCGAACGGCGCCGCCAACACCGCGCTGCAGGCGGCGCTGTGGCGGGCGCTGCGCGAGGACGGCACGCTGGGCTGGCTGATGGCCGAGATCGCCCGGCTGGTCGAATCGGTGCGCGACCGGCTGACCGGCGACATGCACACCCTGTTCACCCTGCCGCTGCGCGCGGTGCGGGTGCAGGCGGCGCAGCAGGGGCGCGGCCTGCCCGGGCTGGAGGAGGTGCTGGCCGGCATCCTGCGCTACTCCGCCGGCGTCGCCGGCGCCGCGGCCGAGAACATGGTGCGCGCCGGCGGCTATGCCTTCCTCGACCTCGGGCGGCGGCTGGAGCGCGCCCAGGCGATCGCCGCGCAGCTGGGCTTCGCCCTGGCCCAGCCGGCCAGCCGCATCGAGGGCGGGCTGCGCCTGGCGCTGGAGCTGTGCGATTCCGTCATCACCTACCGCAGCCGCTATCTCGGCGTGCTGCAGCCGGCCCCGGCGCTCGACCTCGTGCTGGCCGATCCGGGCAATCCGCGCGGGCTGGCCTACCAGCTGCAGGCCATGCGGCGGCGGCTGGTGGAGCTCGATGGCGGCGCCGAGGAGGCGCTGCTGCCCGGCCTCGACGCGCTGATGGCGGCGGTGGAGGCGATCCCGCGGCAATTGCTGGCCGCCGCCGACCAGGCGCCGCTGGCCGCCCAGCTGGCGCCGCGCCTGGCCGCCATGGAGGGCGAGATCGCCGCGCTCTCGGACGGCATCGCCCGCCGCTACTTCGCCCTGCTGCCGCCGGCCCAGACGCTGGGCCAGGACGTGCCGGAGCAACCCGCCGTGCTGTTCTGGGGGGCCGCATGAGGTGGCGCATCCGCCACGCCACCGCCTATGACTATGCCGAGCCGGTGGATATCGCGACGCACATGCTGCATCTCTCGCCGCGCCCGCTGCCGCAGCAGCGCGTGGTGTGGGACAGCATCGCCTGCGCGCCGGAGCCGGCGCGCGTGGCCAGCGACACCGACCATTTCGGCAACCGGGTGACCTGGCTGTTCCTCGACCGCCCGCATGCCCGCTTCGAGGTGGTGGCCGAGGCCGAGGTGGAGACCGCCTTCCCCGCCCCGCCGCTGGCCGGGCTGACCCCGCCCTGGGAGCAGGTGGCGGCCGAGGCCGCGCGCCACCCGGAGGCCGCCGAGTTCACCTATCCCTCGCCGATGCTGCCCGAGCAGGCGGCGGCGCGCGCCTATGCCGCGCTATCCTTCCCCGCCGGGCGGCCGGTGCTGGAGGGGCTGCTGGAGCTGAACGGGCGCATCAAGCGCGACTTCACCTTCCGCGCCGGGGTCACCGGCATCGCGACGCCGGTGGCGCAAGTGCTGGCGCAGCGCGCCGGCGTCTGCCAGGACTTCACCAACCTGATGCTGTGCGGGCTGCGCGGCCTCGGCCTGCCGGCGCGCTATGTCTCGGGCTATATCCGCACCCGCCCGCCGCCGGGCGGGGTGGCGCGGCTCGGCGCCGACCAGTCGCATGCCTGGGTGGGCGCCTGGCTGGGCGAGCCCTTCGGCTGGATCGACCTCGACCCCACCAACGACCTGGTGGTGCAGCAGGAGCATGTGGTGCTGGGCTGGGGGCGCGACTTCCACGACATCTCCCCGCTGCGCGGCATCATCCTGGGCGGCGGCCAGCACGGGCTGACGGTCAGCGTCGACCTCACGCCTGCCTGAGCGGACTGGCCTCCGTCCGCGTCCGGCTCCACCTGACAGGCGACATGACCGCAACCAGAACGACCGCGCCACCCTCCGGCGCCGCCTGGCCGGGCGGGCGCGACAGCGCGCTGGATGTCTGGCGCGGCTTCGCGCTGGTGGCGATCTTCGTCAACCATGCCGGCGACAGCGTGCTGCAACGGCTGACACCGCTGAATTTCGGCTTCTCCGACGCGGCCGAGCTGTTCGTGCTGTTCGCCGGCCATGCCGCGGCCCTGGCCTATCTGCCGCGCCACCGGCCGGGCGGGGCGGCGGTGCTGCGGCGCCGGCTGCTCGGCCGGCTCGGCCGGCTCTATGCCGCGCATCTCGGCC
>NZ_GG770777.1:1043544-1048496 GCF_000164635.1 Pseudoroseomonas cervicalis ATCC 49957
CCAGGCTGCCGCCGTCTCCCGGTGAAGCGGGACGCCAACTGAAAAAAGTTTTTTGGTTCTTTTTTTCAAAAAAGAACGCTTTCCCTGTGCTAGTTCGACCCCGCCAGGAAGCGCGCCCCCGCCTCCACCAGCGTCTCGACACCGAGCGCCAGGTCTTCCTCCTTGGTGTCCTCCGCCCAGTGATGGCTGATGCCGCCGATCGAGGGCACGAACAGCATCGCCGACGGCATAAGCTGCGCGATGTATTGCGCGTCATGCCCGGCGCCGCTCGGCATCACCTGCCAGGCGCCGGGCGCCAGCGCCTCGGCCGCCGCCTGCAAAGCGCGCATCATGCCGGGGTCGCACAAGGCGGGCGTCGCCTTGCCCACGGCGGTCAGCGTGGTCTCGCAGCGCTCGCGCCGGTTGCTTTCCTGCACCAGGCGGCGCAGCCCGGCCTCCATCTCCTCCAGCTTGGCCAACGAGACATCGCGGAACTGGAACAGCACATCGGCACGGCCGGGGATGATGCTGGGCGCGCCGGGGTCGAGGGTGATGCGCCCGGTGGTCCAGGTGCTGCGCTCGCCACAGAAGCGCGGGAACTCGGCGTCGATCGCCGCCAGCAGCCGCACCGCCGTCAGCCCGGCGTCGCGGCGCTCGGCCATGGTGGTGCCGCCGGCATGGTCCTGCTGCCCCTCCACCAGCAGCCGCCACTGCCAGATGGCGACGATGCCGCTGACGATGCCGAGCCGCAGCCCGGCGCGCTCCAGCTGCGTGCCCTGCTCGATATGCATCTCGAAGAAGCCCTTGTGCCGGCCTGGTTCGAGTTGCATCCGCGGCAGCCCGGCGAGGCCGGCGGCGGCGAGCGCGTCGCGCAGCTTCGTGCCGTCGCTGCGGTTGCGGCTGCGGTCGATCTCCTCCTCCGACAGGTCGCCGATGATCGAGCGGCTGCCCAGGAAGCCGCCCTCGAAATGCCCTTCCTCATCGGCGAAGGCGCAGACATCGACCGGCAGGCCGGCGCGCGCCATGGCCAGCGCGCCGACGACACCCAGCGCGCCATCCAGCCAGCCGGCCTCGTTCTGCGTCTCGATATGGCTGCCGGCCAGCAGGTGCGGCCCCGGCCCCTTGTGCCGGCCATAGACATTGCCGATGCCATCGATGCTGGCCTCCAGCCCCACCTCCTCCATCTTCCGCATCAGCCAGCGGCGCGATTCCATGTCCTGCGGCGAATAGGTCGGGCGGTGCACCCCCGTGCGATAGGCGCCGATCTGGCGCAGCTCGTGCAGGTCCTGGAGAAAGCGGGCGGTGTCGGCCTTTGGCATGGCGGGGTTCCCTGGGCGGCGGAGCCGGCATGGTGCGGCGCGGGGCGCCGCGCGGCAAGCCCACTTCAGAACGCTTGTAAAACAAAAACATCCGTGCCATGCAGGCGATCATCCGGAAAAGGGAGGTCGCCATGCAAAGGCTTCGCCTGCGGGGGCTCGCCATGCATGCGGATGAGTTGCACCGCTTCATCGCCGAGATGGAGCTGCGGCCAGCCCTGGCCGAGGCGATCCATGAGGAGATCGACCTGCTGTCGGAGGCCGCGGACGCGGCGCAGGTGCTGCGCCGCTACGGCTACGAGGTGACGGCCGAGGACATCCTGCGCCACAAGGCGGAGACGACGCGGCGCATGGCGGCGGGCGACCTGGCCGTGCCGCCCTGGTTCCTCGGACGGCTGCGCTAGGCGCAATTGCGCAGGCATCCCATGCCGCCTCTCGCGCTTTTCCTCCCTGTTGCGAACGACAAGGAGGATCGCATGCTCAAGCTGGCCGCTTTGGCCTATCTGCCCGTCAACGCGGTGCTGTTCGGCTTCATGTCGATGGCGCTGGCGCTGGTCCCTGGCCTGACACGGGATTTCGGCACCGCCGCCACCGCCTATTACGGCGCCGCCGCGCTCAGCTTCCTCCTCGCCCTGCCGATCTCCTGGCTGGTGGCGCGGCGGATGCTGACGCGGCGGGAACGCCGGCTGCTCGACGCCCAGACCGGCGCCGGGGACCGCTGAACGCAGAGCGGCGCGATGCCCCCGCGCCGCCCTGCGGCCCAGCACCGGGCCTGAGCCTACTGCCTTCCGCGCGCCTCAGCGCGATTCCAGCGTCAGCCCGCCATCGACCACCACGGTCTGGCCGGTGACCATGCCCGCCCCCGCCAGCAGGAAGACGATCACCTCCGCCAGGTCCTCCGGCGTGCAGCGGCGCTTCAGCAGCGCCTTCTCGGCCGAGGCGGCGCGGCGCTCCTCGGTCCATTGCACCATCCAGGCGGAATCGACGGCGCCGGGCGCCACCGCATTGACGCGCACCCTGGGGGCCAGGCCGCGCGCCAGGTTCTTCGTCAGGCTGACGACACCCGCCTTGGTGGCGCCATAGGCCATCGAGCTGCCGGGGCTGTCGAGACCGGCGATGGAGGCGACATTGACCACCGCGCCGCCGGCCTCCTGCAGCGCCGTCGCCGCCGCCTTGGCGCAGCGGAACACGCCGAGCAGGTTCACCTGCAGCACGGTCTGCCACAGCTCCTCGGTCAGCCGCTCCAGCGCGGTGGGCGGGATCAGGCTGCTGGTGCCGGGCGTGCCGGCATTGTTCACCAGATAGTCGAGCCCGCCGAGCTCGGCGATGGCCGCCTCCACCATGCGCGGCCCGTCCGTGGCATCGCCCACATTGCCGGGGGCGGCGATGATGTCATGCCCGGCGGCGCGCAGCTCGGCCACCATCTCCGGCCCGCGCGGATCGTCGGCCAGATGGTTGAGGGCGACACGGCAGCCGGCGCCGGCCAGCAGCCGCACCGTCGCCAGCCCGATGCCGGAGGCGCCTCCGGTGACCAGGGCACGCTTGCCGGAAAGCTCGTAGCGGATCATCGCTTGGTCTCGTCCTGCCTGTTGTCGGGAGTGGTGCCGGCGGCCAGCCCGGCCATCGGGCCGATCTGCCGCAGCGCGCGCTTCAGCGCGATCAGCCTGCGGTCGCGCTCGGCCATCAGGGTGGCGGGGTCGGCCCCGCCCCAGTCGTAGAAGCCGCGCCCGGCCATGACGCCGGTGCGGCCCTGCTCCAGCGCCGCGTCCAGCGTGGTGCTGCGGCCCTGCGGCTCGGGCGGCGCGTACATGCGGTTGGCGAGCGCATGGGCGGAGAGCGGCAGGCCGGTGAAATCGCCCTTCGCCATCTGGCCCAGCAGCAGCAGGCGCAGGCCGAGGCCGTGGATGATCGCCTCGTCGATCTCCTGCGGCGTGGCGTAGCCCTCATCCATCAGCCGGTAGCATTCGAGGGAGAGCGCCGATTGCAGCCGGTTGGCGATGTAGCCGGGCAGGAAGCGCCGCATCACCAGCGGCACCTTGCCCATGCGGCGGAGTTCCGCCGCCAGTTCCTCCACCACCGCCTCGGGGCAGTCCGGGCTGCCCACCAGGTCGACCAGATCCACCAGATAGGGCGGCGTGTACCAGTGCATGATCAGCGCGCGCTTCAGGCGCGCGGGCGGCATCAGCGGGAAGACGTCGAGATAGGAGGTGTTGCTGGCCAGCAGCGCCTCCGCCGGCATCAGCGCGTCGAGCTCGGCGAAGAGGGCGCGCTTCGGCTCGGGCTTCTCGATGATCGCCTCGATCACCAGGGCGGCATCGGCGACGGTCTCGGCCAGGGTGGCGTGCAGGGTGACGTTCTGGCGCAGCCCCTCGGCGGAGAGGCCGCCGGCCTCGCTCTCCGCCTCCAGCGTGGCGCGGGCCTTCTCCATCAGGCCGGGGGCGCGGGCCAGCGCCTCGGGGTTGCTGTCGGTCAGCCGCACGCGGTGGCCGCCGATGGCGAAGACCAGGGCCAGCGCATGGCCCATCAGCCCGGCGCCGATGATGGCGATGTTCATGGGGTCAGCTCTCCGGCGTCCAGGGTTCGGGGGCGCGGTGGTCGATGCCGGTCATCACCTCGACCAGCACGGTCTCGTCCGATGCCATGGCCTCGCGCAGGGCGGGGCCGATCTCCCCGGCGCGCTCGACGCGGATGCCGCGCAGGCCGAAGCCGCGCGCGATGGCGCAGAAATCGGTGTGCTCGCCGAAGCGCAGCAGCGTGCCCGCGACCTCCGGCCGGTTGCCGGCGGCGCGCAGCAGGTTCGGCCAGCCCTGGCCGAAGCCGCGATTGTTGTTGACCACCAGCGTCACCGCGATGCCGCGGCGCTTCGCCGTCTCCAGCTCGGTCAGATGGTAGTAGAGCGCGCCATCGCCGCTGTAGCAGACCACCTTGCGCGCCCCGGCCGCGCATTTGGCGCCGAGCGCGGCCGGGAAGGCCCAGCCCAGCGAGCCGGCGGCGCGGAGATACTCCTGCCCGGCCCCGTTGAACTCCACCAGCGTGCCGGTCCAGATGCCGGAATAGCCGGTATCCGCCACCAGCACCCCATCCTCGGGCAGGCTGGCAGAAATCTCGGCGCAGAGGCGGGCGGGGTCGATCGGCGCCTCGTCGGAGGTGAGGCGTGGCGCCATGGATTGGCGCCATTCCGCCACCCAGGCCGCCGCCTGGTCGGCGAAGCTTTCTTCTCGTGCCGGGCGGCCCAGCGCGTCGGCCAGCGCCGCCAGGCCCGCGGCCGGGTCGCAGAGCAGGTCGAGCGCCGTGGCCCCGCCGGCGCTGTCCTGCGCCAGCTCCATCGGATCGGCATCCAGGCGGATGATCTCGGCCCCCGCGCGCGGCAGGCGCCAGTTCAGCGTCACCTGGTCGCCACCATCGCAGCCCACCATCAGCACCAGGTCGGCGGCATGCAGCACGCGGTTGGCCGGCGGCGCGGAATAGGTGCCGGAAACCCCCGCCACCAGGGGGTGCCGCGTCGGCACCAGCGCCCGGGCGCCGAGGCTGGTGACGATGGGGGCCTTCAGCCGCTCGGCCAGCGCCAGCAGTTCCGCCCCGCAGCGCGATTGCGCCGCGCCGTCACCCGCCAGGATGGCGACGCGCGGGCAGGCGGCGAGCCGCCGCGCGGCGTCC
>NZ_GG770777.1:1048834-1063653 GCF_000164635.1 Pseudoroseomonas cervicalis ATCC 49957
TCGGGCAGCGGGCGGTGGCGCGGGGCGCGCCAGGCGCCCAGCTCGGCCGGGGGCTCGGGCGCCTCGCCCTGCTCCACCACCTCGCCCATCAGCCCGTTCAAATCGAGATGCGCCGGGCGCGGCGAGGCCGAGACGGCGGCCGCCCAGGCCTGGCGGAACAGGCGCGGCAGCTCCGCCGTGCTCTCCACCGCCGCCGAGAACTTGGTCACCGGCGCGAAGAGCGGTGCGTGCGCCACCTCCTGATAGGCGTTGCGGTGCTGGGCGGCGGGGGTCTTGCGGCCGGTCAGGGCCAGCAGCGGCGCGCGGGCCAGCCAGGCGTCCTGCAAGGCGGCGGCCAGGTTGGCGGCACCCACCGATTGCGCGGCGACGATGCCGGGCCGGCCGGCGATGCGGGCATAGCCATCGGCCATATAGGCCGCGCCCTTCTCGGAATGCGCCAGCACCGGCTGCACCCCCTCGGCCTGGAGGGCCATCAGCGTCGGCCGCAGCACCGCGTCGATGAAGAAGACATGGCTCTGGCCGGAACGCGCGATGCTGCGCGCCAGCCATTCCGCCCCGTTCTGGCGCATGGTCGGTCCTGGTCCCGTTTTCCTCTGGGGCCAGCCTGCCCGGCCGGGGCCGGGGCGGCAACCCCACCCCCCTTCCCGCCTTCCGGCACGGCGCCGCATGGCGGCATGGCGGTGTCCGCGCTTGCCTTCGCGCCCCCCCTCCGCTACCGCCGCCGGCGGAAACCCCCATGACCAGCACCACACCCCCCGCCCTGCCCGAGCTCCGGGCCGAGGATTTCGACTTCGCCCTGCCCGAGGCGCTGATCGCCCAGGCCCCCGCCCGGCCGCGCGACGCCGCCCGCCTGCTGGTGGCGGCGCCCGAGGGCCTGCGCGACCAGGGGGTGCGCGACCTGCCCGCCTGGCTGCGCCCCGGCGACCTGATGGTGGTGAACGATACCCGCGTCATCCCCGCCCGCCTGCGCGCCCGGCGCGGCGAGGCGCGGCTGGAGATCATGCTGAACCGCGCCGAGAGCGGCGGGATGTGGCATGCGCTGGTGCGCAACGCGAAGAAGCTGCGCCCTGGCGATATCCTGACGATCGAGGGCGCGCCGGAACTCGCCCCTCGCGTGGTGGAGCGGCAGGAAGGCGGCGCGGCGCTGATCGATTTCGGCCCCGACCAGGGAAAGCTGGCCGCCGCGCTGGAAAAGGCCGGGGAGATCCCGCTGCCGCCCTATATCGCGCGGCCCGACGGCCCCCGGCCCGAGGATCGCGAGGATTACCAGCCGATCTTCGCGCGCGAGCCCGGGGCGGTGGCCGCCCCCACCGCCAGCCTGCATTTCACGCCCGGATTGCTGGCGGCGCTGGCGGAGCGTGGCGTGGGCCAGGTCTCCCTGACGCTGCATGTCGGCGCCGGCACCTTTCTGCCGATCCGCGGCGACAACCCGCGCGAGCACAAGCTGCATGCCGAATGGGGGCATATCTCCGAGGCGGCGGCGGCCAGCATCAACGAGACGCGCGCGCGTGGCGGCCGCATCGTGGCCATCGGCACCACGGCGCTGCGGCTGCTGGAGAGCGCGGTGGATGAGCGCGGCGTGGTGCATCCCTTCCGCGGACTCACGGATATCTTCCTGCTGCCCGGCCATGTCTTCCGCTCGGCCGACCTGCTGCTGACCAATTTCCACCTGCCGAAATCCAGCCTGTTCATGCTGGTCTCGGCCTTCGCCGGCCAGGCGCGCATGCGCGACGCCTATGCCCATGCGGTGGCGCAGGGCTACCGCTTCTACTCCTATGGCGATGCCAGCCTGCTGTTCCGGGAGGACCCGACCCCATGACACTCTCCTGGAGCTGCCAGTGCCAGGACGGGAAGGCCCGTGCCGGCACGCTGCACACCGCGCATGGCGATGTGCCCACCCCGGTCTTCATGCCGGTCGGCACCGCCGGCACGGTGAAGGGCATGACGGCGGACGCCGTGCGATCGACCGGCGCGCAGATCGTGCTCGGCAACACCTATCACCTGATGCTGCGCCCGGGCGCCGAGCGGGTCGCCAGGCTGGGCGGCCTGCACACCATGATGGACTGGCACGGGCCGATCCTGACCGATTCCGGCGGCTTCCAGGTCATGTCCCTCTCCCAGCTGCGCAAGCTGGACAAGGACGGCGTCACCTTCCAAAGCCACATCAACGGCCAGAAATTCCGCCTGACGCCGGAGCGCAGCATCGAGATCCAGCATCTGCTGGATGCCGACATCACCATGTGCTTCGACGAATGCACGCCCTTCCCGGCGACGCATGAGGTGGCGGCGCAATCCATGCGCCTCTCCATGGCCTGGGCCGCGCGCTCCCGCGCCGCTTTTGTCGAGCGGCCGGGCTACGGGCTGTTCGGCATCCAGCAGGGCAGCGTCTATGAGGACCTCCGCGCCGAGAGCGCGAAGGCGCTGCGCGAGATCGGCTTCGAGGGCTACGCCATCGGCGGCCTGGCCGTCGGCGAAGGACAGGAAGAAATGTTCCGTGTCCTCGATTTCTGCGTGCCGATGCTGCCGGAGACGCATCCACGCTACCTGATGGGCGTCGGAACGCCATCGGATTTGATCGGGGCGGTGCGGCGCGGCGTCGACATGTTCGATTGCGTGATGCCGACGCGTTCGGGCCGCACGGGGCGCGCTTATACCAGCCGCGGCGTGCTGAACATCCGCAATGCCCGCCATGCCGAGGATGTCTCTCCCCTCGACCCGGAATGCGACTGCCCCGCTTGCACAAGGCACAGCCGGGGCTATCTGCACCATCTGTTCAAGGCGGATGAGATGCTGGGGCCGATCCTGCTCTCCTGGCACAATATCCGCTACTACCAGCGCCTGATGCAGCGCCTGCGCCAGGCCATCCTGGAGAACCGCTTCGAGCAGGAAGCCGCCGCCATCGAGGCCGGCTGGGCGCCGCAGGCCGAGGAAACCACCGCATGACCGCCTCCCACGACGTCTCCGGCCTGACCATGCTGGGTCAGGCCGTCGCCCAGCCGCAATCGCCCGAGGAGGCGGTGCTGGAGCGTGTGCCCAACCCGCATCCCGGCCAGCGCTACACGGTGCGTTTCGTGGCGCCCGAGTTCACCTCGCTCTGCCCGCTGACCGGCCAGCCGGATTTCGCGCATCTGGTGATCGACTACATCCCCGGCGACTGGCTGGTGGAGAGCAAGAGCCTGAAGCTGTTCCTGACCAGCTTCCGCAACCATGGCGCCTTCCACGAGGCCTGCACCGTGGGCATCGGGCTGCGCCTGGTCGAGACGCTCTCCCCCGTCTGGCTGCGCATCGGCGGCTACTGGTACCCGCGCGGCGGCATCCCGATCGATGTGTTCTGGCAGACGGGGGCGGCGCCGGAGGGGGTGTGGATCCCGGAGCAGGGGGTGCCGCCCTATAAGGGGCGTGGCTGAAGGTATTTGTTCTTTTTTGAAAAAAAGAACCAAAAAACTTTTGTCAGTTTGGCGTCCCGCTTCACCGGGAGACGGCGGCAGCCTGACAAAAAGTCTTTTTGCTTCTTTTTCTTCAGAAAAAGAAGGAATCTGAAATAGATACTCCATCCACCCGCGCCGCCGCCATCCGTGACGAGGCCCTCCGCCTGGGCTTCGACGCCGTGGGCTTCGCCCCGGCGCGGCTGGGGCCGGAGGTAAGGGCGCGGCTGGATGCCTTCCTGGCCGCCGGCATGCAGGGCGAGATGGGCTGGCTGGCCGACCGGGCCGAGCAGCGCGCCCACCCGCAGGCGCTGTGGCCCGAGGCGGTCTCGGTCATCGCGCTGGGGATGAATTACGGGCCGGATCACGACCCGCGCGACCTGCAGGCGCAGCGCGAGGTTGGTGCCATCAGCGTCTACGCCCGGCACAAGGACTACCACGACATCGTCAAGAAGCGGCTGAAGGCGCTGGCCCGCTGGATGGTGGAGCGCTGGCGCGGCAGCGAGCTGAAGGTCTTCGTCGACACCGCACCCGTGGCCGAGAAGCCGCTGGCGCAGCAGGCGGGGCTGGGCTGGCAGGGCAAGCACACCAATCTGGTCTCGCGCAGCCATGGCTCCTGGCTGTTCCTGGGCGAGGTCTACACGACGCTCGACCTGGCGCCCTCCACCCCCGGGCAGGACCATTGCGGCGGCTGCACGCGCTGCCTCTCCGCCTGCCCGACGGCGGCCTTCCCCGCCCCCTACCGGCTGGATGCGCGGCGCTGCATCTCCTACCTGACGATCGAGCACAAGGGCCCGATCCCGGAGGAGTTCCGCGCCGCCATCGGCAACCGCATCTATGGCTGCGACGATTGCCTGGCCGCCTGCCCCTGGAACAAGTTCGCCCAGGCCGCGCGCGAGCCCGGGCTGATCCCGCGCGAGGACCTCACCGCCCCCCGCCTGGCCGAGCTGGCCGCGCTGGACGATGCCGGTTTCCGCGCGCTGTTCTCCGGCTCGCCCATCAAGCGCATCGGGCGCGACCGCTTCCTGCGCAACGTGCTCATCGCCATCGGCAATTCGGCCGAGCCCGCGCTGCGGCCCGTGGCCGAGCGGCTCTGCGCCGACCCGTCGGAGATCGTGGCGGAGGCGGCGCGCTGGGCGCTGGCGCGGCTGCCGGCGGCGGCATCAACCTAATCTTCGGCATCTCGCCCTATCCTGCCAGGGCCGGGGCTGGAGGGTTGGATGAAGGATGACCGCGTGATGGGCTTCGCCTGGTATGACAAGGAGTCCTTCGAGGCCTTGCGCGGGCGGATGCCGGATATGAGCGAATCCTATGAGGACTGGCTGCTCGGCGCCAAGAAGGACCTGCAGCGCGCGGTGAGCGAAGGCTATCGTGTCATCCGCATCGCCGTGCGGCCGCAGGAATTCTTCCCCTGGTGCGACCGCAAGGGCATCGGCCTGCCGGGCCTGTCCGCCCGCCGCGCCTACGCGGCCGAGCAGGCCAACCTGCTGGTCAAGGCGGAGCGCGCCGGGCGCGGCATTCTCGGCCTGTTCTGACACCGCGCTTGACGCGCTGCCCCCCCGCGCCGCAAGCCCGGCGCAGCGAGGAGGCAGGCGCATGCAGGACAGCATCACACCCCAGATCACCCCGGACGGGCTGCTCGGCCGCCACACGGCGGAGGATGGCGCGTTGGTGCTGTTCAGCGGCGGGCAGGATTCCGCCACCTGCCTGGCCTGGGCGCTGACCCGCTTCGCCCGGGTGGAGACGCTGGGCTTCGACTATGGCCAGCGCCACCGGATCGAGCTGGAATGCCGCGCGGGCTTCCGCGACGGCCTGCCGGAGGATTGGCAGGCGCGGCTCGGCCCCGACCACACGCTGCGGCTCGACGCGCTGGGCGAGTTGTCGGACACGGCGCTCACCCGCGAGACCGAGATCGCGATGCAAGCGGACGGCCTGCCCAACACCTTCGTCCCCGGCCGCAATTTGCTGTTCCTGACCTTCGCGGCCGCGCTCGCCTATCGGCGCGGGCTGCGCCACATCGTCGGCGGCATGTGCGAGACGGATTTCTCCGGCTACCCCGATTGCCGCGACGACACCCTCAAGGCGCTGCAGGTGGCGCTGAACCTCGGCATGGAGCGCCGCTTCGTGCTGCACACCCCGCTGATGTGGCTGGACAAGGGCGAGACCTGGGAACTGGCCGAGCGGCTGGGCGGCCAGAAACTCGTCTGCGACATCGTCGAGAAGACCCACACCTGCTACCGCGGCGAGCGCGGCGAACGGCACCCCTGGGGGCATGGCTGCGCCGCGTGCCCGGCTTGCGAGTTGCGCGCCAGGGGCTGGGCGGAGTATCGGTCGCGCCGCTGACGGCTTCTCGTCGGTGCGGATGCTCCCGCCCAGCAATGGAAAACTCGCAGATGACCGACCCACGCCGGCTTGAGGGCTTCCTGGCCCTCATTGCCTTCGGCCTCACCATTCCCGCGGCGAACTGGCTGATCGGCCATGCCGGCACCGTCTGCGTGCCGAACGGGCCCTGCCTGATCCCGGTCGCCCCCGGCATCATGGCCCCCTCCGGCGTGCTGATGATCGGCCTCGCCCTGGTGCTGCGCGACTTCGTGCAGCGCCGCCTTGGCCTGCGCTTCGCCTGGGCGGCGATCGTGGCGGGCACCGCCCTCTCCGCCCTGCTGGCGCCGCCGGCGCTGGTGCTGGCCTCCGCCACCGCCTTCCTGCTCAGCGAGACCGCCGACCTGCTGGTCTACACCCCGCTGCAGCGGCGCAATCTGGTGCTGGCGGTGTTCGCCTCCAGCCTGGTCGGGCTGGTGGTGGACAGCATCTTCTTCCTGGCCATCGCCTTCGGCGATCTCGGCTACCTGCCGGGGCAGGTGCTGGGCAAGCTGTGGATGGTGCTGCTGGCCCTGCCGCTGGCCGCCTGGCTGCGCCGCGCCGACGCCCGCCGCGGCATCCTTCCCGCCTGATTTTTCTTTCGGGCTGCCGCCGTCCCGTGGCGAAGCGGGTTTCTTTCGGGCTGCCGCCGTCCCGTGGAGAGGCGGGACGCCGGGCGGCAGGCGCAGCGCCGGCCTCCCCCTCTGGCCGCCACCGCCGCGGCGCGGCGGACCATGGACCGGCGACGGGCGCATGCGCTGTCCGCCAGGCGGCCTTGGGACAGGGCGGGATGCGGGCCGATCCGTGACGATGCGGCCCGCTGCCCCGAAAAAACGCCCCATTGCCGTCTTTGTCGCGCGCCCGGCGTTGCAGCAGCGCCGGCTGGCTCTGCCCGACAGCCCGGCCGATCGCGGCCCGGGGGGATTCATCCCCGTGCGGTTTTCGGGCATAGAGGCCGCGCATGCACGCCACCGCCCCCACCCCGCCGCAGCACCCGGATGATGGCCAGGCCGACAGCCCCGCCTGGCAGGCGCTGCTGCGCGCCCGCCAGGGTGGCGACCCGGCCGCCCTGCCGCCAGGGCCGCTGACCGATCTCTTCGCCCCCATCCTGGCTCCCATCCAGGCGCCGGATGGCTGCCTGGTGCTGGGCCGGCTGGCGCAGACGCTGGATGGCCGCATCGCCACCGCCGGCGGCTCCAGCCAATGGATCGGCGGGCCCGGCGACCTGCTGCACACCCACCGGCTGCGCGCGCTCTGCGACGCCGTGCTGGTCGGCGCCGGCACGGTCAAGCATGACGATCCGCGCCTGACCACGCGCGACTGCCCCGGCCCCGACCCGGTGCGCATCATCCTCGACACCAGCCGCACGCTCGGCACCGAATACCGCGTCTTCGCCGAGGGCGGCCCGCCCACCCTGCTGGTCTGCGCCGAGGATGCGGCGGAGCGCGGCCTGCCGCGCGACCGGCATGGCGCGGCGGAGGTGCTGCGCGCCCCGCGCGCCGCCATTGGCGGCCTCGACATCGCGACGCTGCTGCCGAAGCTCGCCGCGCGCGGGCTGCGGCGCATCTTCGTCGAGGGCGGTGGCCTCACCGTCTCCCGCTTCCTCGCCGCCGGCTGCCTGGACCGGCTGCATGTCACCGTGGCGCCGGTGCTGCTGGGCAGCGGCATCCCCGCCTTCACCCTGCCGGAGGCGGCGCGCATCGCCGATGGGCTGCGCTTCGCCTGGGGCGTACACCGGCTGGGCGAGGATGTGCTGTTCGACATCGCCCTGCACCGCGCCCGCCCGGCGGTCTGCGCCGCATGACCGCCCGCGCCTACTGGACCACCGCCCCCGGCGAGGGCGAGCTGCGCCGTGAAAGGCTGCGCCCCCCCGGCGAGGGTGAGTTGCTGGTGCGGACGCTGGCCAGCGGCGTCTCGCGCGGGACGGAGCGGCTGGTGCTGCAGGGCCGCGTGCCGGAAAGCCAATGGGCGGCGATGCGCGCGCCCTTGCAGGCGGGGGATTTCCCCTTCCCGGTGAAATATGGCTACGCCGCAGTCGGCCTGGTCGAGCAGGGGCCGCCGGACTGGCAGGGGAAGCGGGTGTTCTGCCTGCACCCGCACCAGGACCGCTTCATCGCCCCCGCCGCGCTCTGCACCGCGGTGCCCGATGCGGTGCCGGACCATCGCGCCGTGCTCGGCGCCAACATGGAAACCGCGCTGAACATCGTCTGGGATGCCGAGCCGCGCCTGGGCGAGCGAATCCTGGTGATCGGCGCCGGCGTGGTCGGGCTGCTGGCGGGGTTCCTGCTGGCGCGGCTGCCCGGCGCCGAGGTGACGCTGCTGGACACCGATCCGCGCCGCCGCGCCCAGGCCGAGGCGCTGGGCTGCCGCTTCGCCCTGCCGGAGGACAGCCCGGAGGAGCAGGAGCTGATCATCCATGCCTCGGCCAGCGGCGACGGGCTGCGCCATGCCCTCGCCCATGCCGCCTTCGAGGCGCGCATCCTCGAAGCCTCCTGGTTCGGCGATGCGCCCGTCTCCCTGCCGCTGGGCGAGGATTTCCACGCCAAGCGGCTGACGCTGCGCTCCACCCAGGTCGGCGCCGTCTCCGGCAGCATGCGCGGGCGGCGCTGCCACGGGCAGCGCATGGCGCTCGCCTTGTCGCTGCTGGCCGATCCGGCGCTGGATGTGCTGTGCGGCCCGGTGCTGCCCTTCGCCGAATTGCCGGCGCGGCTGCCCGAACTGCTCGGCCCGCCGGAGGCGGGGGAGGTTGCGCCGCTCTGCCCCGTCATCACCTACGCTTCGTGACACGTCTGAAGGGATGCCGATGTTCAGCCTGACCGTCGCCGACCACATCATGGTCGCGCACAGCTTCCGCGGCGAGGGCTTCGGCCCGGCGCAGCGCGTGCATGGCGCCACCTTCGTGGTGGAGGCGGAGTTCCGCGCCCCGCGCCTCGGCCCCGACAACCTGCTGATCGACATCGCCGCCGCGCGGGTCGAGCTGCGCCGCATCCTGGACGGGTTCGACTACAACAATCTCGACACCCTGCCGCAATTCGCCGGGCAGAACACCAGCACCGAATTCCTCTGCCAGCACATCCATGCCCTGCTCTCGGCGGCGCTGCGCGAGGGGCGGCTGGGCGCGGGCGGCGGTGCCGTCACCGGCATCAAGGTGCTGCTGCGCGAAAGCCCGCTGGCCTGGGCCGCCTATGAGGCGGAGCCGGCGTGAGCATGCGCATCGCCCTGCTGGTCCCCGGCCCCTTCGCCACCATCTCGGGCGGCTATGGCTATGACCGCCGCCTGGTGCAGGGCTTTTCCGAGGCCGGGCATGCGGTGGAGGTGGTGGAGCTGTCCGGGCGCCACCCGCTGCCCGATGACGCGGCCGAGGCCTCGGCCCGCGCCGCGCTGGACGCGGTGCCGCAGGGGACGCGCCTGATCATCGACGGGCTCGGCCTGCCCGCCTTCGCCCCCTTCGTGGACGAGTTGGCGGCGCGCGGCGCGGTCGGGCTGATTCACCATCCCACCGCCATCGAACCCGGCTTCACCGAGGCGGAGCGCGCCGAGCTGAAGCGGCGCGAGGCGCTGCTCTTCCCGCGCCTGGCGCGGCTGGTCGCCACCTCCCGCCTTACCGCCGACCGGCTGCCGGTCGAGTTCGGCGCCGATCCGGCGCGCATCGGCGTGGTCGAGCCCGGCACGGACCCCGCGCCGCGCGCGCAGGGCTCGGGCGGGCCGGGCTGCGCCATCCTGGCGGTGGGTGTGCTGGTGCCGCGCAAGGGGCATGACGTGCTGCTGCGGGCGCTGGCCAAGCTGCCGGATCTCGACTGGTCGCTGACCATCGCCGGCGCGCCGCGCGACCCGGTGCATGCCGCCGGGCTGCGCGCTTTGGCGGAGGAACTGGCCATCGACCAGCGCGTGACCTTCGCCGGCGAAGTGGATCAGGCTGCGCTGGAGGCGCTCTATGCCCGCGCCGATCTCTTCGCCCTGGCGACGCAGTGGGAGGGCTATGGCATGGCGGCGGCCGAGGCGCTGGCGCGCGGCCTGCCGGTGGCCGTCACCGCCGGCGGCGCCATCGCCGACCTCGTCCCGCGCGAGGCCGGGGTGGTGGCGGCGCCGGGCGATGTCACCTCGCTTTCCCGCGCCATGCGGCGGGTGATCTTTGATGCGGGGCTGCGCGCCGACATGGCCGAGGCCGCCTGGCAGGCCGGGCAGCGCCTGCCGCGCTGGGCCGACCGCGCCACCGCCTTCGCCGCCGAGCTGGAGCAGATCCCCGCATGAGCGAACCCTTCGAGGCCGATTGGCTGGAGCTGCGCGAACCCTTCGACGCCCGCGCCCGCAACGCGGCGCTGGCGATCGCCCTGGCCGAGGCGCTGCCGCCGCGCCCGCATCTGCTGGATCTGGGGGCCGGCACCGGCTCGCTGCTGCGCTGGCTGGCGCCGATCCTGGGGCGGTCGCAATTCTGGACGCTGGTGGATGCCGATGCGTCCCTGCTGCAGCGCGCCTTCGCCACCATCGAGGAGCGGGCGATCCTGGCCGGCTGGACCACCACCTGGCCGCGCCCGACCACGCTGCTGGTGCACACGCCGCAGGGTGTGTGGCGGGTGGAGGGGCTGGTGGCCGATCTCGCCGCCGGACCGGATGCGCTGCCGCTGGACAAGGCGGATGGCGTGGTCAGCACGGCGCTGTGCGATCTGGTCTCGCATCGCTGGGTGCGGCAGATGGCCGGCGCGCTGCGGGTTCCCTTCTACGCCGCGCTGAATGTCGATGGGCGGGACCGTTTCAGCCCGCCGCATCCGGCGGATGGGCTGGTGGCGCGCGGCTTCCGCCGCGACCAGGGGCGCGACAAGGGATTCGGCCGCGCGCTCGGCCCGGCAGCGCCGGCGGTGATGGCGCGTGCTTTCCGCGGGGCGGGCTTCCGGGTGCAGACCGGCCCCAGCCCCTGGCTGGTGCCTGGCGCGACACCCGTGATGGCCGACACTTTGGCCGAGGGCCATGCCCAGGCCGCCCGCGCCGCCCTGCCCCCAGGCATTGCGCCCCTGCTGCGCGGCTGGGCCGAGGCGCGCCGTGCGCAGGCCCGGCGCGGCCGCCTCTCTGTCCGCATCGGCCACACCGACCTGTTGGCCTTGCCGCCACACTGATGGCGGGGTCTGGGGGGACCCTGTCCCCCCAGCGGGGCCAGGGGCGGAGCCCCTGCTTTTTCTGGAGTTTCTGATCATGCCCCTGCTCGGCTGCATTGCCGATGATCTTGTCGGTGCCAACGATCTGGCGGCGATGCTGGTGGCCCAGGGCATGCGCAGCGTGCTGGTGGTGGGCGTGCCGCCGGCGCCGCTGCCCGAGGCCGATGCCGTGATCGTGCTGCCCGGGCCCGGCGATGCCCTGTCCGCCTGCGACGCGCTGCTGGCCGCCGGCGCGCGGCAGATTTTCTTCCAGTGCGCCGCCGGCTTCGACGGCCCGGTGGCGGATGCGCTGCTGCGCCGGCTGCAATCGGGCTTCGCGCTGGTCTGCCCGGCCTTCCCGGCGCAGGGCCGCAGCATCTACCAGGGGCATCTGTTCACCGGCGCCTCGCTGCAGGGCGAGGAGCCCAGCCTGCCGCGCGCGCTGGCGCGGCAGACCGAGGGCGGTGTCGGCCTGCTGCCCTTCGCCGTGGTGGAGCAGGGTGTCACCGCCATCCGCCAGGCGATGCACCGGCTGCGCGATGGCGGGCGTCGCTACGGCATCGCCGATGCGCTGACCGAGGCGCATCTGCTGGCGCTGGGCGCCGCCTGCGACGGGCAGGCGCTGGTGATCGGCGGCGCCGGGCTGGCGATGGGCCTGCCGCAGAATTTCCGCGCCGCCGGCCTGCTGCCGGACCGCGCGGATGCCGACGCCCTGCCGCCGCCCATGGGCGCCATGGCGGTGCTGTGCGGCGACGGCGACCGCGCCACCCTGGCGCAGATCGGCATGGCGCGGCTGCACGCGCCGGTGCTGTCGCTCGACCTGCTGGCGACGCCCGAGGCCATGGCGCTGCGCGACCAGGCGCTGGACTGGGCGGCGGGCAGGCTGTCCGAGGCTCGGCCCATCGTCATCGCCACCGCCGCCCTGCCCGAGCAGGTCGCGGCGCTGCACACCAGGCTGGGGCGGGAAGCGGCCGAGGCGCTGGTCGCGGAGACGCTCGCGGCCATCGCCGAAGGGCTGGTGGCGCGCGGCGTGCGGCAATTGATGCTGGCCGGCGATGGCGGCGGCGCGGCGGTGCTGCGCCGCCTCGGCATCACCGCGCTGCGCGTCGGGCCACAGATCGATGCCGGCCTGCCCTGGATGTTCGCCGAGACACCGGGCCTGCACCTGGCCATCAAGCCCGGCCATGCCGGCAGCCGTGACATCTTCCTGAGAGCCTTCCAGCCATGAGCATCACCCTCGCCCTCGTCGCGCATGACCGGATGAAGCCGGCCCTGGCCGAATGGGCGGCGCGCCACGCGGCCCAGCTGGCGCCGCACCGCGTCGTCGCCACCGCCACCACTGGCGGCGTGCTGCGCGAGCGGAACCCGCACCTCGCCATCCGCACGGTGAAGAGCGGGCCGCTCGGTGGCGACCAGCAGATCGGGGGGATGATCGCCGAAGGCGAGATCCAGGCGCTGATCTTCTTCCCCGACCCGCTGGCACCGCAGGCGCATGACGTCGACGTCAAGGCGCTGCTGCGCATCGCCCTGGTCTATGACGTACCCTGCGCTTTCTCGCCGGCGACCGCGGACCTGCTGGTGGCGGGCGGGCTGCTCAAGGGCTGAGGAAGCAGCGGGGGAGAATGAATTCTCCCCCGCGCCCCCTCTTCTTCCTTCTGTCAGGGCCCGCCGACGCTGTCGGCGGGCGGGGCGAACACCAGCAGCGCGCCGGGGCGGGTGCGGTAGCGCAAGGGCGGCGCCATGCTGCGCACCTCGCCATCATAGGACACGCGCAGCATCGGCAGCGGGGAGTCGATGTCGACCGCGCTGACGCGGGTCAGGGTGAAGTCGCGATCCTCGCGCAGCTGGCCCATCATGGCGCGCAGGCCGGAGCGCAACAGGCCCCAGCGGCTCTGGTGGCGGGTCACCGCCAGGCAGAGCTCGCCCTTGTCCAGCGCATGCCGGGTGCCGGGATTGGGCAGGCTGGTCTCGTAGAGATTGTTGCCGATGAACACCAGCGGCGAGCGCAGCACGGCGCGCGCGCCCTCCGCCCGGATCACCAACCGCCGCCGCGTGAAGCGCCGCAGCGTGCGCCAGCCGGCCAGCAGCATCGCCGGCCCCTTGCGCCAGCCACGCCGCCGCCGCTGCCGGTCGCGCTCCGTCACCATCTCGGCATAGAGCCCGACCGAGGAATTGTTGACGAAGATGCGGCCATTCACCTCGCCCACATCGATGCGGCGGGTCTGGCCGGCGGCGATGACGCCGACCGCCTCTTCCCATGCCACCGGCAGGCCAAGGTCGCGCGCGAAATGGTTCAGCGTGCCGAGCGGCAACACACCCAGCGGCACATCGCCGCCGACCAGCGCATTGGCCACCGCATTGATCGTGCCATCGCCGCCGCAGGCCACAACACCATCATAGCCCGGTGTCTGCGCCGCTTCGGCCAGCTCCTCTCCCGGCGGCGTCAGCACGCGCGCCTCCACCCCGGCCTCAGCGAAGGCCGAGGCGATGCGGTCCGGCAGGGTGTCGTCCCCCGCGCTGCCGCCCGCCGCATTGAGCAGGATGAGAAGGCGCATGCCACTCTAAGCCCGCCGCCAGGCTGGAGTTTCGCGGCGCGCAGCGCATGGCCGCGCGCCGCGCGATGCTCAGAGCGCCGCCAGGTCGATCTCGTCCTGCAGCGCCTCGCCGCGGAAGAAGCGGCCGATATTGGCGGTGGCGCCATCGACCTTGGCCTGCATCGCGTCCAGCGTGCCGGCGGCCACATGCGGCGTCAGCACCACATTGTCGAGCGCGAAGAGCGGATTGTCCGGGCGCGGCGGCTCCGGCTCGAACACGTCGATGCCGGCGGCGCGGATGGTGCCGGCGGCCAGCGCGCGGGCCAGCGCCGCCTCATCCACCACCGCGCCGCGGGCGCAGTTGATCAGCACCGCGTCGCGCCGCATCCTGGCGAAGGTGTCGTCGCTGAACAGATGATGCGTCTCGCGCGTCGCCGGCAGGTGCAGGGTGACGACCTCGGATTCCCGCAGCAGCTCGTCCAACTCGACGCGGCGGAAGCCCAGCGCCAGCTCCAGCCCCTCGGGCAGCTTCTGGTAGGGGTCGACATACAGGCCGCGCACCTTGAAGGGCTGCAGCAGCGCCGCGACGGCCGAGCCGATGCGCCCCATGCCGACAATGCCCACCGTGCGGCCGCGCAGATTGCGCGAGACGGTGCGCAGCGCCGTGCCCAGCCATTCGCCGCGCCGCATCGCCGCGTCGGTGCGCGGGATGTGCCGCAGGCAGGCGAACATCAGCGCCAGCGCGTGCTCGCTGACCACATCGGCGGTGCCCGAGGGGTTGATGGCCAGGCGGATGCCGCGCGCGCGCAGTTCGGGGATCGGCGTCTCGCCCTGCCAGCCCACGCCCTGATGCTGCACCAGCTTCAGCCGCGGCGCCTGCGCCACCCATTCCGGGCGCAGCACGGCGGGGGCGACGATCACCGCATCGGCCTCGGCCAGCTTCGCCACGCGCTCCGCATCGTCATTGGCGGTCAGCGTCAGCAGCTCGCACCCCTCGGGCAGCGCCTTGCGCCACATGGCGTAGACCGCCTCCGGCGCGTAGCTCAGATACAGGATGCGGTGCAGATTCTCGGACATGGTTTCCCCCGTGCTGTGCCGGCGAAGCTAGGCCAGCGGGGCGGCGCGGCAAAGAGCGGGGGGACGAAAAACCGGCCCCACGCGCGCGCATGAAAAAAGGCGCCATCCCTCACGGGATGGCGCCTGTCGCGCGGTGGCGCGGCGGGATCAGTCGGCCGCGCTGTCCATCGGCGTCTCGGAGGCCGGGGCCGCGGGCGCGGGCTCCTGCATCTCCGCATCAGTCTCCGCCGGCATCGGCTCGGCGGCGGGCTTGCGGCGCGGCGAGGCGCTGCGCTTGCGCGCGGGCTTCGGCGCGG
>NZ_GG770777.1:1067309-1076766 GCF_000164635.1 Pseudoroseomonas cervicalis ATCC 49957
CCAGGTGGAGCGCGTGCGCGTCAATGGCCGCACCTTCTGGCGGGCGCGGGTGACCGGACTTTCCGCCGCCAGCGCGCGCCAGGCCTGCGGCGCGGCGCGCGGCCCCTGCATGGTGATCGCCCCCTGACGCGGTGCCGCACCCTGCAACCGGAACCGCAACGGAAAGGATCGGCCGCCCGGGCTGACAAAGGCCAGGACGGGGCCTAGTCTCCCCCTCCTTCGCCAGAACGGAGCCTCTGCCCATGCCGCTTCCCTATGACCGCGTGCTGCGCGGCAATCTCGTGCTGCCGGACGGCATCCTGCGGGATGGCTATGTCGCGGTGCGCGGGGAGAGCATCGCGGCGATCGGCGAGGGCGAGCTGCCGCCCGCCACGGCGGTCGATGATTTCTCCGGACGCTATATCCTGCCTGGGCTGGTGGACGGGCACATGCACACCGGCAGCGCCATCGGCTGGCCGGGCATCGAGGGCGCCAGCATGTCGGCCGCCGCCGGCGGCGTCACCACCATCTGCGACATGCCCTATGACGTGCCGCGCGCCGTGACCTCGGCGTCCATCTTCCGGGAGAAGGTGGAGGCGGTACACCAGCTATCGCATGTCGATGTCGCGCTCTACGCGACCATCCGCAAGAGCGGCGGAGTCGACGAGATCGCGGGCCTCGCCGAGGCCGGCGCCTCGGCCTTCAAGCTCTCCACCTATGAATATGACGCGGTGCGCTTCCCGCGCATCGACCACCCGACCATGGTCGCGGCCTTCGCCGAGATCGCCAAGACCGGCCTGATGGTCGCGGTGCACAATGAGGACCAGGAGCTGGTCGAGCGGCTGACCGCCGAGGCCAAGGCGACCGGCCGCGTCGACCCGATCATGCATGCCCGCACCCGCCCGCCGCTGGCCGAGACCATGGCCGATCTCGAGATCTTCGAGATCGGGCTGGAGACGGGGGCGCATGTGCATATCGCGCATTCCTCGGTCGCGCGCGGCTTCGACATCGCCGAGAGCTTCCGCGCCATGGGCGCCAAGGCCAGCGGCGAGGCCTGCATCCAGTATCTCTGCATGACCGAGGAGGACCTGGTCCGCCTCAAGGGCTTCGGCAAGTGCAACCCGCCCTTCCGCACGGCGGAGGAGGTGGAGCGCATGTGGGCGGCCTTCGCCGCCGGCAAGATCGCCTATGTCTCGACCGACCACGCGCCCTGGCAGCGCGAGAAGAAGCTCGGCGACGACATTTTTGCGTGTGGCGCGGGGCTGACCGGGCTGCAATCCTTCGCGCCGCTGATGTTCAGCCTGCTGCGCGAGCGCGGCCTGCCGCTGACCCTGATGGCGAAATACTGCGCCGAGAACACCGCCCGCTATCACGGGCTGTTCCCGAAAAAGGGCGCCATCCGCCTGGGCTCCGACGCCGATTTCCTGGTGATGGAGGAGGGCGAGTACCTGTTCGACGAATCCACCCTCCAGGACCGGCCGGATGCGCGCTGGTCGCCCTATCACGGGCGCCGGATGACCGGGCGCGTCGCCGCCACCTTCCTGCGCGGCGCCTGCGTGTGGGATGGCGGCGCCGTGCTGGCCCGCCCCGGCCAGGGCCGCTTCGTGCCGCGCCAGCACCGCGACAGCGCGCTCGGCTGATGCGCGCGGCGCTGGTGGCCGGCAGCGGGCTCGCGGCGCTGGCGCTGTGGGTCTGGCTGACCGGCCCCGGCACCAGCCTGCCGCTGGCGCTCGGCGGTGGGCTGTTCGCGCTGCTGGCCTGCCGGCTGGCCTATCGCTTGCTTACGCCACGGTCCCTGGACCACGACACCGCGCCGGACCCGGCGCCGGGGACGCAGGCGGACACCAGGACAGGGGTGGCGCCGGGCGCCGCCCCGCCCACCCCGCACCCCGTCCCGCCCCCGGCGTGGCGGCCCCGGCAAGGAGATGGCTGATGTTCGAAGTGCGTGAGGAACGCGACGGCGCCTATGCCGTCTGGGTCGCCGGGGGCGAGCGACTGGCCGTGCTGCGCACGGAAGCGGCAGCGCATGCCCTGGTGGATGCGCTGGAGGATGCCTGGGACGACGCCTTCCTGCGCGCCGTGTCCGAGGTCCAGGAGGACTACGCGGCCGATTTCATCGACCCGATGCCGCCGGCCACCAACTGAACCCTCGACCGGAGAAACTGAAAAAAATGTCCCGTCGCCTGACCCTCGCCGCCGCGCAGCTCGGCCCCATCCAGAAGGCCGAGGGGCGCGATGTCGTCGTCGGCCGCATGGTGCGGCTGATGGAGACCGCCCACAAGCGCGGCGCCGAGGTCGTCGTCTTCCCCGAGCTGGCGCTGACCACCTTCTTCCCGCGCTGGTACGAGGAGGACATCAACAACGCCGACCATTGGTACGAGCAGAGCCTGCCCTCGAACGAGACGGCGCCGCTGTTCGAGGCCGCGCGCAAGTTCAACATCGGCTTCCATCTCGGCTATGCCGAGATCGCGCATGAGGCGGACGAGACCGGCGAGGTGCGCAAGCGCCACTTCAACACCGCCGTCTATGTCCACCCGAATGGCGAGGTGGTGCTGAAATACCGCAAGGTCCACCTGCCCGGCCACCGCGAGTTCGACCCGAAGCGCAAGGTGCAGCACCTGGAGAAGCGCTATTTCGAGGTGGGCAATCTCGGCTTCCCGGTGGTGCGGGCGCCGATCGGCCAGGCCGGGCCGGTGAATATCGGCATGCTGATCTGCAACGATCGCCGCTGGCCCGAGGCCTGGCGCGAGCTGGGGCTGCAGCAGGTCGAGCTGGTGATGCTGGGCTACAACACCCCCTCGATCAACCAGGACGCCAAGGGCTTCGAGGCGCACCACCTGCGCGTCGAGCACAGCCATCTGTCGATCCGCGCCGGCTGCTACCAGAATGCCTGCTTCGCCGCCGGCGTCGCCAAGGCGGGCGTCGAGGATGGCTGCGAGCTGTTCGGCCATTCCATCATCGTCAACCCGCAGGGCGAGATCGTGGCCCAGGCGACCAGCTGGGATGACGAGCTGATCGTCGCCGATTGCAACCTGGACCAGTGCGTGCTGGGGCGGACCACCATCTTCAACTTCGCCGCCCATCGCCGGCCGGAGGCCTATGGCCGCATCACCGGCCAGGTGGGCAGCGTGGCGCCGGCGGAGTGGACGCCGAAGGGTTGATTCAGAGAATCTTCTTTTTCTGAAGAAAAAGAAGCAAAAAGACTTTTTCTGTTTGGCGTCCCGCCTCAGGCCCGAAGCGGGACGCCAACTGAAAAAAGTTTTTTGGTTCTTTTTTCCAAAAAAGAACCCTTTCTGTTCTAGGCCAGCGCCAGCAGCGCCTGCACCGCCGCCGCCTGGCAGGGCTCGATCACCGGCACGCCGGCCGCGTCCTCGACCGCCGCGCGGTGGCCGGCCATGCCGGCGCAGCCCAGGATGACGGCCTCCGCCCCCTCGGCCACCAGGGCGCGCGCCGTGTCGCACAGCGCGCCGCGCGCGGCGCTGGGGTCGGTCAGCACCTCCATCGGCAGGTTCAGCGCGATGCTGGCGGCCAGCCGCGCCTCCGCCCCCATCGCCTGCAGGGCGCGGCGCTGCCGCGCCTTGGAGGCGTCGACGAAGGCGATCACCCCGAAGCGCTCCGCCCGTGCCAGGGCGGCGGCGACGGCGCTGCGGAACGGGCCGAAGACCGGCCTCGGCGTCACGCTGCGCACCGCCTCCAGCCCGGGGTCGGAGACGCAGGCCAGGATGTAGGCATCGGCCGGGCTGGTCTCGACCAGGCGGCAGAGCGGCTCGGCCACGCCATACCAGTCGCGCCAGGAGGCGATGGCGGGCGGCCCGCCCGGCAGGGAGATGGTGTCGAACACCGGCAGGCCCGGCGCGGCGAAGGCCCTCAGGCTCTCGGCGATGCCGGCGGTGCAGCTCTGCGACGAATTCGGGTTGATGACCAGGATGCGCTTGCCCATCTGCCCAGCATCGCCGCGCCGACCCGCCGCGGCAAGAAGCGCGCGCCCCAGGCTTCTCTTGATCGGCGCGGCCGGACATGCCGATATTGCGCTGCACACGGAGGGGCCGGCGCCACGCGACCAAAGGCGTGGGCCGGACAATGAACAAAGCCAGGATGACGAGAATGGACAGCCAGCCCGCGCGCTGGGAGCCCGCCCGCGCCGCGGAGCCGCCCCCGCCTTTGCCACCCCTGACCACCCTGCTCTCCCGCGGCGCCCGCAACCGCTGCCCGGTCTGCGGCGAGGGCCCCGTGTTCCAGGGCTTCCTGCGCGTGGTGCCGGAATGCGCGCACTGCCACACCCCGCTCGGCCGGCTGCGCGCCGATGACGCGCCGCCCTATTTCACCATCTTCATCGTGGGCCACCTGCTGGTGCCGGTGATCTTCTGGGTGGAGAAGGCCTATGAGCCGCCGATGTGGCTGCACATGGCGGTGTGGCTGCCGCTGTTCACGCTGATCTCCACCCTGCTGCTGCGGCCGATCAAGGGCGCGACCGTCGGGCTGATGCTGCGCCTTGGCCTGATGGAGGAACCGCAGGCGGAGCTTCCGCCCCCCACCCCCCGCCCCCTGGCCCCGGCCCGGCGCGATGGCTGAGCAAAGGCTGATCCGCATCGCGCTGCCGGATGGCGGCGCGCCGCTGCCCAACCCCTATGCGGAGGCCGACCGCTCCCAGGCGGTGGCCGACCTGCTGGCCTCCAACAGCTTCGACCCGCAGGGCCTGCCGCCCGGCCCCTACTCGCTGCATCTGGAGATCCGCGACGGCCGCCTGGTGTTCGACATCCGCGACACGGCGGAGGCGCCGCTGCGGCTGATCGCCCTGGCCCTCGGCCCGTTCCGCCGGCTGATCAAGGACTACCATCTGGTGGTGGCGAGCCATGAGCAGGCGGTGACCGAAGGCGGGTCGGAGGCGCGCATCCAGGCGATCGACATGGGACGGCGCGGCCTGCACAATGAGGGCGCCGACCTGCTGTGCCAGCGCCTCGATGGCCGGGTGACACTGGATTTCGAGACCTCCCGCCGCCTCTTCACCCTGGTCTGCGCGCTGCACCAGCGGATCTGAGGCGGCGTCCGCGCTCAGGGGCAGCGGACGCGCTCGACCCAGAGGCGCCGGCCATCCTCCAGCACGATCTCCGGCCAGGGCGCGGGTTGCAGGGTGAAGCCGCCGGGGCGCTCCAGCGCCGCGGTCGGCACGCCGCAGCCATTCAGCCGGCCGAGCAGCGACCAGCCGCCCTCCCGGCGCCCCCACAACTCGGGCGAGACATCGCCGATCAGCGCCTCCGCCTGGCCGTCGCCATCGAGGTCGAGCAGCCGCACCCGGCATTGCCCGGCGCGGCAGGAGCGGCGCATCGCCCGCCCGGCCGCCTGCTCCAGCCCCTCCGGCATGGACGCTCCCTCGGGCCAGAGCGCCGGCACGGCCGGCGGCTCCTCGCCAGCCTGCTGCTGGCGCTGCAGCGCGGCGATGTCGGCGAAGCGCGGCGTCTCCAGCAGCGCCTGGCCGGGCCGGCCCAGCCGCCGGCGCAGCAGGCCGAGGTCGAATTCCTGCGGTGACACAGCCCCGCTCTCCAGCCGGGCCAGCTGGTTGCGCAGGCTGATCCGCTCGGGCGAGAGCAGCGGCGTCGCCAGCAGCACCAGCAGCAGGGCGCCGAGCGCCAGCGCCGCGGTGTTGACGGTGCCGATCGGCGCCATGCACGGCCGCAGCGCCGCCCAGACATAGCCCAGCGAGACCAGGGCGGCGTAGAGGGCGGCGATGAGCCCCAGCACGCGGTCCGGCGTCAGCCCGTGCTGCTGCAACCGCAGCCCGAGCGCCAGCAGCCCGAGTCCGGAGAGCGCCGGCAGCACCAGCGCGCCGAGCCGCGCCGAAGCGCGCAGCAGCGCCGGCGGCGAGACCTGGCCATCCTCATGCACCGCATTGACCAGCGCGGCCATCAGCAGCGCCGCGCCGAGCAGCCCGGCGGCGGCGAAGCCGGTGTCCCAGAGCGGCTGCAGCCCGGTGACGGGCAGCGCCAGCAGGAACAGCGCCACCAGCGCGGCCAGCAGCGGCGTCAGCCAGCCGAGCTGGCTCATGCGCGGCGGCTCGCCCGCCGGCAGCGCCGCCAGCGCCGCGCCCAGGATCAGCCCGGTGAGCGGCCAGGTGAAGGTGTCGCGCCGCAGCAGCCGCCACAGCCCGTCCAGCCCGATCAGCACGAAGAGCTGCGCCCCGGCGATCAGCACCAGCCAGAACACCACCACGAACACCACCGCCCGGCCGACCCGCAGGGCGAGCTGGCCATGCTCGTGATACAGCGCCGGATAGCTGGGCCAGAGCCGGCCACCCTCCGGGCCGCGCCGCGCCAGCCCCGCCCCCAGCAGCCAGTGCAGCGCCAGCAGCGCCAGCCCGGCCTGCGGCAGCAGCCGGCTTGGCAGCTCGGTGCCGAACAGCGCCGTCTCGAACCAGGCCATCACCGCCAGCAGCGCCGCCGCCCCCACCATCCAGGCGGCCAGCACCCGGCCGCGCCAATGGCCGAAGCCCAGCATCGCCAGCGGCGGCAGCAGCCCCACCACCAGCGTGATCCAGGCGAACAGGGCGGGCGAATTCAGCGGGAAGGGCCATTGCTCCGGCCGCGCCTGCCGCGCCAGCCACCACAGCACCAGCCCCTGCACCAGGCCGAGCAGCGCCAGAGCCAGGATACGGCGCCGCGGCGCGTCGATGGTCAGGCTCAGGCGCATGCGGGGCGGTTCTCCGGGTTCGGCCGGACGCGCACCGACGGGGCGCGCGGGGCTCTCCCCCGCGCATCGCATGACGCCGGGGGCCGGATGCGACTATATGCGTCGCTCGCGATGCTTGAACCCGCCCGCGCGCGGCCAACCCCGGACGGAGCCTTACCTCGATGAAGATTGATGGCGTTCCCTATCGCAGCGTCTGGGTGGACCCGGAGGATGGCTGGTCGGTGCGCATCCTCGACCAGACCCGGCTGCCCTGGACCGTCGAGATCCTGCGCCTGACCGAGGAGAAGCAGGTCGCGCACGCCATCAAGTCGATGCAGGTGCGCGGCGCGCCGCTGATCGGGGCGGTGGCCGCCTATGGGCTGGCGCTGGCGCTGCGGCGCGATGCCTCGGATGCGGCGCTGGAGAGCGTGGCGGCGATGCTGGGCCGCACCCGGCCGACCGCCATCAACCTGCGCTGGGCGCTGGACCGCATGCTGCGCGCGCTGCGCCCGGTGGCGCCGGAGCAGCGCGCCGCCGCGGCCTATGCCGCCGCCGCCGACATCGCCGAGGATGATGTCGAGACCTGCCGCCGCATCGGCCAGCACGGGCTGCCGCTGATCCAGGAGATCGCCGCGCGCAAGCCGGGCCAGCCGGTCAACATCCTGACCCATTGCAACACCGGCTGGATCGCGACGGTCGATTACGGCACCGCGCTCTCGGTGATCTACCAGGCGCATGATGCGGGCATTCCGGTGCATGTCTGGGTGGATGAGACGCGGCCGCGCAACCAGGGCTCGGCGCTGACGGCGTGGGAGCTGGGCAAGCATGGCGTGCCGCACACGGTGGTGGCCGACAATGCCGGCGGGCACCTGATGCAGCACGGCCAGGTGGACATCGTGCTGGTCGGCACCGACCGGGTGACGCGCCAGGGCGATGTCGCCAACAAGATCGGCACCTACCTGAAGGCGCTGGCCGCGCATGACAACCAAGTGCCCTTCTGGGTGGCGCTGCCGCATTCGACGCTGGACATGAGCGTGCGCGACGGGGTGCGCGAGATCCCGATCGAGGAGCGCGACGCGCGCGAGGTGCTGGAGACCACCGGCCAGACCTGGGATGGGCGCATCGAGACGGTGCGCACCGCCGCCCCCGGCAGCGCCGGCGCCAACCCGGCCTTCGACGTGACGCCGGCGCGCCTGGTCACCGGCCTGATCACCGAGCGCGGCCGCTGCGACGCTTCCGAGGCCGGGCTGCTCGGCCTCTACCCGGACCTCGCCACCGCCGCTTGATTCTTTCGGGTTCCTTCGGGCTGCCGCGGCCGGGTGGAGAGGCGGGACGCGGGGTGATGTCCGGCGTCCCGGGTTCGAGGGGCGGGTCCGCCAGGATCCGCCCTTCTGCTTGAGGCTGCGGGCGCGAAGGGCGTCCAGGCTCCGGCGGGCGCCGCCGCGCGGCCGTCAGGCAGCGCGCCCACAGCATCGGTAGCGCGACGCGATATGCCCGGCGCGGGGCGGGGCGGCCCTCCCCCCTCACGGCCCCGTCAGCAAAGGCGCGGCGCGCCGCGCGGCGCGCGGCCCTTGGCCCGCGGCCCGCATCCTTGCACGCTTCTTGCAAGCCCGGACGCCATTCCGGCCGATATCGGGCCGCCAGGGAGTCTCTTGCCGATGCGTTCCTTCGCCCTTGCCCTGTTCTGCGCCGTGCCGCTCGCTTTCGCGGCAGCGGGGGCGCAGGCGCAGCAGCCGCTGCGCACCGCCGTGGACGGCACCTTCGCCCCGCACGCCTTCCCCAAGCTGGATGGCGGCGTGCAGGGCTTCAATGTCGATCTCTTCACCGAGGTGGCGAAGCGTCTCGGCCGGCCGATCACCATCGACAGCGCCAGCTTCTCCGGGCTGGTGCCGGCGCTGAACGCGGGGCGCTACGACTTCCTGGCCGCGCCGGTGACGGTGACGCCGGAGCGCGCCGAGAACCTGCTCTTCACCGAGGGCTATCTCTACACCGAGTTCCAGTTCGGCATCCGCCGCGGCTCGGCGCCGATCCGCTCGCTGGAGGACATCCGCGGCAAGACCATCGCGGTGAACAAGGGCTCGGCCTATGACGCCTGGGCGCAGCGCAACGCCGCCGCCATGGGCTTCACCGTGCAGACCTTCGACAGCCAGCCGGACGCGGTGCAGGCGGTGGTGGCGGGCCGCGTCTATGCGACGCTCGGCGGCAACACCACCATCCGCTACGCGGCCACGCGCACGCCGCTGCTGGTGCCGGACTTCACCATCAAGGAGACCCGCGCGCACTGGGCCGCGCCCTTCCGCCGCGACAATGCCGAGCTGCGCAACCAGGTCGAGAACGTGCTGGAGTGCATGAAGAAGGACGGCACCATCGCCGCCCTGTCGGAGAAGTGGTTCGGCGTGAAGCCCGGCCCGGACGATGCCGAGAACACCGTCTTCCCCGGCTATGGCGTGCCCGGCCTGCCCGGCTACGACCCGACCCCGCACGAGCCGCGCTGCGGCTGAGCCTGCGCCGCCGGCTTCGGCGGCGGCAACCCTCGGCCGGGCTGGCCGGTTTTCCCGTCAGCCCGAGCCAGAGGAGGCCGCGATGCCGCGTGGCGACAAATCCGCCTATACCGACAAGCAGAAGCGCAAGGCCGCGCATATCGAGGAGAGCTACGCGGCGCGGGGCGTTCCCGAGGACGAGGCCGGGCGCCGCGCCTGGGCGACGGTGAACAAGGACAGCGGCGGCGGCAAGAAAAGCGGCTCCGGCCGTGGCACGCCGGACGGCAACGCGGCGTCGCATCGCGGCGGGCAGAAGGGTGGCGCGGCCTCCGCCA
>NZ_GG770777.1:1077787-1101768 GCF_000164635.1 Pseudoroseomonas cervicalis ATCC 49957
CGCCGGCGGCCCGCCCGTCTCCCTGGTCTGGCGCGATGCCGAGGGGCGCATCCGCGCCGGGCTGATCGGCGATGTCACGCTGGACTGGCTGTTCATCGACAAGTTCTGGGTGGACGAGGCGCTGCGCGGCCAGGGCATCGGCCGCCGCATGCTGGCGGCGGCGGAGGCGCGGGCCCGCGCCCTCGGCGCCGTGGGCGCGCATCTCTACACCAGCAGCTTCCAGGCGCCGGAGTTCTACCGCGCCCAGGGCTATGCGGAGATCGGCCGGCTGCCGGGCCGCCCGGCCGGGCATGACCGGCTGTGGTTTGCCAAAAAATGGGAACCGGTTCCTTTGTGAATTTTTCTCCCAAAATCCGCGAAGATCGTTAAAAGGCGAACCGGGCCGACCCCGCGCAACCTCCAGTGGGGCCTGGCGTTTGGCTCCGGCTGGAAGACCCGGCCTTCCCTGCCCTGCCCTGACGGACCCCGACACCCATGGATACCCCCCAGGCCCGCCACGCCCTGCTGGCGGCCTTCCAGCTCGGCGACGCCGAGCTCGCCCTGCTGCGCGCCCAGGCGCCGCTGCTGCGCCAGCGCCTGCCCGCGCTGCTGGAATCGCTGCATGACCGCTTCGCCCCCTGGCCGGAGATCCAGTCCGCCCTGGCGCGGCCGGAGGTGCACCGGGTGCGGCTGGCGCACTGGACCCGGCTGGCCAGCGGCGAGCTGGGGGAAGGCTTCGCCGAATCGGCCCGCGCCCTGGCCGATGCCTTCTACCGCCATGGCGTGCCCGGCTACGCGGTGGCGATCTGCCACGCCACCGTGGCGCGCGCCGTGGCCGATCTGCTGGCCGAGGCGCTGGCGCCGGCCGGCGCGTGGGGCTGGCTGCGCCGCGGCGCCGCCCGCCGCCAGGCCGCGCGGCTGCGCGAGGCGCTGGTGAAGGTCGCCTGGCTCGACCTCGAGGTGCTGCTGGAGAGCTACGCCGCCGCCGAGACCGCCAGCAAGCGCGCCACGCTGGAGACGCTCGCCGGCCGCTTCGAGAGCCAGGTGAGCGGCGTCGTCGCCGCCGTCGGCAGTTCCGCCACCGCGCTGGACCAGGCGGTGCAGGCGATGTCCGGCACCGCCGGGCGGATGACCGCCTCCTGCCGCAGCCTGGCCGGGCTGGCCGAGGGCGCCAATGGCACGGTGCAGGACGTGGCCGCCGCCACCGAGCAGCTTTCCGCCTCGGTGGCCGAGATCCGCCGGCAGGTGGCGGACTCGGCCGAGCTGACCGGTCAGGCGGTGGCCGAGGCCCGCCGCACCGATGGCGTGGTGCAGGCCCTGGCCGAGGGCGCCCGCCGCATCGACGACGTGGTCGGGCTGATCAGCAGCATCGCCGGGCAGACCAATCTCCTGGCGCTGAACGCCACGATCGAGGCGGCGCGCGCCGGCGAGGCCGGCAAGGGTTTCGCCGTCGTCGCCTCGGAGGTGAAGACGCTGGCCAGCCAGACCGCCCGCGCCACCGAGGAGATCGGCGCCCAGATCGGCCAGGTGCAGGCGGCGACGCAGGAGGCGGTGCGGGCGATCGAGGCGATCACCCGCAGCATCGACCAGGTGAGCCATGTGGCCAGCGCCATCGCCGGCGCGGTGGAGCAGCAGGGCCAGACCACGCGGCAGATCGCCGCCCATGTGCAGCAGGCGGCGGAGAGCAACCGCCAGGTCAGCGCCCTCGCCGCCGGCCTGACCAGCGGCGCCGACGAGACCCAGCAGGTCGCCGGCCAGCTGACCGGCGCGGCCGGCGCGCTTGGCCGCCAGACCGGCCAGCTGCAACAGGCCGTCGGCACCTTCCTCACCCAAATCCGTTAATTTGTCAGCTGCCGGTCAGGGCCGGGACGGGAGGTGCTGCACTGGCAGGCTTCTCTCCGGCCCAAGGAGCGGCAGAGGCGACACGGGCGCGCTATCCGGCGCCGCGCTCCACACCGCCCCGCCGGCCCCATGCCGTGCCCCGCCTCACCACCAGACGGCGGCAGCCCGAAAAAAAATCAACGCTTCAGGCCGAGGCGGACCTCGCGGTGCCAGATGTAGAGGCCGGAGGCGACCAGCACGGCGATGCCGGCGAAATCCCAGCCCTGCGGCATTTCGCCCCAGATCAGCACGCCGAAGCTCATGGTCCAGAGGATGCCGGAATACTCGAAGGGCGCGATCAGCGTCGTCTCGCCGCTGCGATAGGCCGCCGTCATGAAGAGCTGCGCCAGGGCCGAGACCAGCCCGACCGCCGCCAGCAGCGCCCATTGCGTGGGCGTCGGCCAGACCCAGCCGGGGATGGCGGCCAGCCCGCCCACCAGCGCGCCGCCGATGGCGAACCACAGCACGATGGCGGCGCCGCTCTCGCCCTGCTCGCCCATGCGGCGGATGGTGATCATGGCCATGGCCCAGCCCACCGCGCCGGCCAGCACGGCCAGCAGCGCGCCCTGGTGCAGCGCCTCGCCGCCCAGGCCCGGGCGCAGCAGCAGCAGCACGCCCAGGAAGCCCACCCCCACCGCGCTGGCCCGCCGCCAGCCCACCTTCTCGCCCAGCAGCGGGATGGAGAGCGCAGTGAGGAACAGCGGCATGGTGAAGCCGAGCGCCGTCACCGTCGCCAGCGGCAGGTGCATGTAGCCATAGAAGCTGCCGAACATGCCCATCAGGCCATAGACGGTGCGCTGCGCGTGGCTCCACGGGTTGCGGGTGGCGAGCACGTGGCGGCGCTGGCCGCGCGGCGCGGTCCACAGCGCCAGCGCCAGCAGCGGCGGGATGGCGAAGAGGTTGCGGAACAGGATCACCTGCATCACCGGCACCTCGCCGCCCAGCAGCTTCACCGCGACGGCGGCGAGCGCGAAGGTGGCGGCGGCGGCGAGCACGCAGAGGATGGCGCGGCCGCGCGCGGCGCGGAGCGCGGCCGCCGGGGCGGGGGCATGGACGAGGGGCGTGGACCGGCTCATGATCGCTGATGTGTTTCGTGACAGGTTAGGCGCACCCCCGCATGAAGGCCAGCCCACCCCGCGCCACCGGATCCCCGCCTGACGCCGCGGCGCGGCCGCCCAAGGCGCCGGAGGTGCCGCCACACCCGCTCTACCTGCCGGAGCGGGACGAGGTCGTCTGGTCCGGCCGCTTCGCCTTGCAGATCGTGCGCTTCCGCTACCGCCGCAGCGATGGCAGCCCGAGCAACACGCTGACCTGGGAGCTGTGGCGGCGCGGCCAGGGGGTGGTGATGCTGCCCTATGATCCCTGGACGCGGCGCGTCGCGCTGATCGAGCAGTTCCGCCTGCCGGCCCTGGCCGCCGGCGAGGCGCCGATGATGACCGAATGCCCCGCCGGGCTGCTGGAGGCCGGCGAGGATCCCGAGGCCGCCGCCCGCCGCGAGGTGGAGGAGGAGACCGGCTTCACCCCCGACCGCGTGGCGCCGATCGGCGCCTTCCTGCTGATGCAGGGCGGCTGCGACGAGCGCATGCATTTCTTCTGCGGCCGCACCCGCCTGCCCGAGCCCGGCCTGATCGGCACCCGCGGGCTGGAGGCGGAGGGCGAGGAGACGCGCGTGCTGGTGCTGGACGCCGACGCTGCCTATGCGATGGTGGCGCGCAACGAGATCCGCAACGTGACCGCGGCGATGGCCCTGATGTGGCTGCAGCTGAACGCGACGCGGCTGGAGGAAGAGTGGACCACCCGATGACCGAGTTGCTGTACCGCGCCGACGCCTATCTGCAGGAGGCGGAGGCGACCGTTCTCTCCGCCGGGCCGGAAGGGGTCGTGCTGGACCGCACCCCCTTCTACGCCCAGGCCGGCGGCCAGCCCGGCGACACCGGCGTCTTGGCCTGGGAGGGCGGCGCGATGCCGGTCGCCAATGCGGTGAAGGGCGAGGCCGGCGCGGTGCTGCATGTGCCTGCCCCCGAGGCCGCGCTGCCGTCCGTCGGCGCCCGCGTCACCGCCCGGCTGGACTGGGCACGGCGGCACCGGCTGATGCGCATGCACACCAGCCTGCATTTGCTGTGCAGCCTGATCCCCGGCGCCGGCGTCACCGGCGGGCAGATCGGCGTGGAGAAGTCGCGGCTGGATTTCGACCTGGCCGAGCCGCCGACCAAGGAATGGCTGTCCGAGCGGCTGACCGCGCTCGCCGCCGCCGATCATGCGGTGACCGAGCGCTGGATCAGCGATGCGGAGCTGGACGCCAACCCCTCGCTGGTGCGCACCCTCTCGGTGCAGCCGCCGCGCGGCGGCGGCCAGGTGCGGCTGGTGCGCATCGGCGCCGAGGAGGCGCCGGTCGACCTGCAGCCCTGCGGCGGCACGCATGTGCGCCAGACCGGGGAGATCGGCGCCATCACGGTGACCAAGCTCGAGAACAAGGGCCGGCAGAACCGGCGCGTCTACCTGACGCTGGAGGGCTGAGGCAGCATGGACAATCTCGTCTCCGCGCGCTGGCTGGCGGAACAGCTCGGCCAGCCGGACCTGCTGGTGTTCGACACCACCAAATACCTACCGAACGAACCCCGCGACGCCAGGGCCGAATTTGCCGCGGCGCATATCCCGGGCGCGCGCTTCTTCGACATCGACGAGGTGGCCGACCCCGAGACCAACCTGCCGCATATGGCGCCGACCCCGGGGCGGGCCTCGCGGCTGCTCGGGCAGCTCGGCATCTCCAACAACCACCGCGTGGTGTTCTACGACCAGAAGGGCCTGTTCTCGGCGGCGCGCGGCTGGTGGCTGATGCGGCTCTTCGGGCATGAGCGGGCGGCGGTGCTGGATGGCGGCCTGCCGAAATGGCAGGCGGAGGGCCATGCGACCGAGGGCGGCGCCCCCGCCCCCGCCACGCCGCAGGATTTCTGGGCCGATTTCGTGGCCCGCCGCCTGGCCGGCATCGGCGACATGAAGCGCATCGTCGCCGATGGTTCGGCGCTGATCCTCGATGCCCGCGCCCGCGGCCGTTTCGACGGCACGGCGCCGGAGCCGCGGCCGGGCCTGCCCTCCGGCCATATGCCCGGCGCCTGCAACGTGCCGGTGAACGAGCTGCTGGCGCCCGACCAGACCATGCTGCCGCCCGACCGCCTGCGCGCGATCTTCGCCGCCGCCGGCGTCGACGGCACGCGGCCGCTGGTCACCAGCTGCGGCACCGGCGTCACCGCCTGCGTCCTGGCGCTCGGCCTGGTGCAGGCGGGGCTGCCGGAGCCCGCCGTCTATGACGGCTCCTGGACCGAATGGGCCGCGCGGCCCGAAACCCCGAAGCAGAGCACGCCCTGATGCCCGACCATCTCCCCCCCGGCCGCAAGCCCAGCCAGAGCTCGGGCCACAATTCCGGGCATGGCTTCGCCACGCGCATGTCGCATGGCGGCCGCCCCGGCGTGCGCGAGCATGGCTTCGTCAACACGCCGGTCTATCGCGGCTCGACGGTGCTCTACCCCTCCTGCGAGGCGCGCGGCAGCATCAATGCCCGCTCGCTCGAGCAGGTGATGACCTATGGCACCGCGGGCGGCCCCACGCATTTCGCGCTGGAGAACATGGTCGCCGAGATCGAGGGCGGCCACCGCGCGCTGATCACCGGCACGGGCCTCGCCGCCTGCACCCTGCCGCTGATGGCCTATCTCTCGGCCGGCGACCACTGCCTGATCCCGGACAGCGTCTATGGCCCGACGCGGCGCATCGCGGACGGCATGCTGAAGCGCTTCGGCATCGAGACCGGCTATTACGACCCGACGATCGACGCCGCCGGCCTCGCCGCGCTGATGCGCCCCAACACCAAGGTCGTCTATCTGGAGAGCCCGGGCAGCCACACCTTCGAGCTGCAGGACGTGCCGGCGCTGGCCGAGGTGGCGCATGCGCATGGCGCCAAGGTGCTGATGGACAACACCTGGGGCATCCACCATTTCCAGCCCTTCACCAAGGGTGTCGACGTCTCGATCCAGGCGCTGACCAAGTATGTCGGCGGCCATTCCGACGTGCTGCTGGGCAGCGTGACGGTGGCGACCGAGGAGGATTGGCGCATCATCGCCAGCGCGGCGCGCGAGGTCGGCCACTATGCCAGCCCGGATGATTGCTGGCTGGCGCTGCGCGGGTTGCGCACCATGCCGATGCGGCTGAAGCACCAGTACGAGGCCGGCCTCGCCGTCGCCCGCTGGTTCGAGAGCCGGCCCGAGGTGCTGCGCGTCATCCACCCCGCTTTGCCGAGCCACCCGCAGCACGCGCTGTTCAAGCGCGACTTCACCGGCGGTGCCTCGCTGTTCGGCGTGGTGTTCCAGCCGCGCTACAGCACGCAGCAGATCGACGCGGTGGTGGATGGGCTGAAGCTGTTCGGCATCGGCGCCTCCTGGGGCGGCTATGAGAGCCTGGCGCTGCCCACCACCAACTACATCTCCCGCACCGCGACGGATGCCGGCACGCTTCAGGGGCCGACGGTGCGCTTCCATGTCGGGCTGGAGGATGCGGCGGACCTGATCGCCGACCTGGAGGCTGGCCTCGACACCCTGCCGCGCTGAACCGGAGGCGGGTGCAGGGGACCCTGTCCCCTGCTGGGGGAGTTTGAGGGGGCAAGGCCCCCTCAAGCCTGTTCTACCGTTGTAGGAAGCGGCGCAGCGCCGCCGAGCGTGCCAGCGCGGCGCTGCCCAGTGACAGCGCCAGCAGCACCGTCAGGAAGAGCTGTTCCCCGCCGCCGGGCTGGCCAAGCGCGAGCCTTGCCAGGATGGCGCAGAGCGCCAGCAGCGGCAGGGTGGGCAGCGGCCAGGGCTCGCCGCGCCGGTAGAGCAGCTTCAGCGAGAAGCCGACCGAAAGGCCCGCCGTGGCGAGGATGGCGGCGATCGGCGCCGGCTCGGCGCGGAGCGCCAGCCAGGCGACGGCCAGGCAGAGCGCCGGCAGCACCGCCTGGCCGAGGAAGACGCCGAGCGCCGCCCCCGCTTCTGCGGGGCGCGGCATGTGCGGGGGGTCGTCCGGGTTCATGCCCTTCGCTGTAGCACGAAGCCGGCCGCCGCGGCGAATGCGGCGCGCGGCGGCTCAGTGCTGCTCGGCGACATAGACCACGATCTCGTTGACCGTGCCGCCGGTGGCGCTGCTGGTCAGGTTCAGCCCGCTGCCGATGCTGGACAGCAGTTCCTCCCGCGCCCGCGCCGTCAGCGAGGCGGAGGTGAGGCGTCCGGTGCCGCCGAGATTCGTGGTGACGGCGCGGCGCATCGGGCGCGACAGCGTGTCGCCCGCCAGCACGGCGCGCCTCGAAGCGCCGGCCTTGCCGAGGGCGCCGACGAAGCGGGCCGTGCTGCGGCTGGCGCCGCCGACGCCGGCCAGCCCCACCACGTCGAGCGCCAGCATGGTTCTGTTGTAGGCCGGGCTGGCGTCGAGCTTGTCGTTGGTCGCGCCCTGGTCGCTCAGCTCGTTGTAGACGCGGTAGCCGGAGGCGGCGCATTGCACCGCGCCGGCCGCCGTCGCCGCGCCGGTGGCCACCGCCGCCACCCCCGCCACGCCACCGGTCGGCGCCGCCGCCGCGCTGAAGAAGATGGTGCCGACGGCCGCCAGCGCCGTGCCGCCGCAGTTCAGCCCGAGCTGGAACAGCTCCCAGCCCAGCTTGCTCTTGCGCGCGGGGGGCACGGATTGCGGCGCCGGGTTGGGCGGCGCGCCGGTGGCCTCGAACACCACCACGGTGCGCGGGCCCCAGGGCGGCGCCTCGCGCAGCTTCTCGCACTGGCCGGCGCGGCAGAACACGATGGCCGAGCCGCGCAGCGCGTTGGCGCGGTCCACCGCCATGACCAGCTGGTTGCGGTCCTGTGGCGACAGCATCATCGTCACCCCGCCTGTCGGGGTATAGCCATTGGTCCAGGACATGCGCCGGCGCTCTCCTCTCTCCCGGCCCCTCCGCGGGCCGCGCGCAGAGCTTTAGCCATGCGGCACCGCGCCGCGCTTTCAACACTCCGGCAGCGTGGAACACAGCGCGGCGAGCGGGTGCGCTGCAACCTTGCGCGGCGCGGCGCGTCTCACTGCTGCCGCCCATCCCCCGCCCCCGAGGTGCCCCGTGTCCGCTGCCATCCATCGCTCCCGCATCACCGAGGGCCGACCCAATCCGCTGGGCGCCACCTGGACCGGGCTCGGCGTCAATTTCGCCCTGTTCTCGGCCAATGCGACCAAGGTCGAGCTGTGCCTGTTCGACGATCGCGGCGAGACCGAGCTGGAGCGGATCGAGCTGCCGGAATACACCAATGAGGTGTTCCACGGCTTCCTGCCGGATGCGCGGCCGGGCACCATCTACGCCTATCGCGTGCATGGCCCCTACGCGCCGGAGGAAGGCCACCGGTTCAACCCGAACAAGCTGCTGCTCGATCCCTATGCGCTGAGCCATGTGGGCGATTTGCAGTGGGACCACGCGCTGTTCGGCTACACCATCGGCCACGCGGATGAGGATCTGTCCTTCGACGAGCGCGACAGCGCCCGCTTCATGCCGAAATGCCGGGTGGTGGACCCGGCCTTCACCTGGGGCGACGACCGCCGGCCGCGCACGCCGTGGGAGCGCACGGTGATCTACGAGACCCATGTGAAGGGCGTCACCAAGCGCCACCCGCTGATCCCGCCCGACCGCCAGGGCACCTATTCCGGCCTGTCCAGCCGCGAGATGATCCGGCACATCAAGTCGATCGGCGTCACCGCGGTCGAGCTGCTGCCGGTGCATTTCTTCCTGAACGACGACTACCTGCTGGACAAGGGGCTGGTGAACTACTGGGGCTACAACTCCCTGGGCTTCTTCGCCCCGGCGCGGCGCTACGCCCGCAACCAGGATTTCGCCTTCGCCGAGTTCAAGGAGATGGTGGCCCGCCTGCACGATGCGGGGCTAGAGGTCATCATGGACGTGGTCTACAACCACACGGCCGAGGGCAATGAGCGCGGCGCCACGCTGTCCTTCAAGGGCATCGACAATGCCAGCTACTACCGCCTGCTGCCCGACCAGAAGCGCTACTACATCAACGACACCGGCACCGGGAACACGGTGAACCTGTCGCACCCGCGCGTGCTGCAGATGGTCACCGACAGCCTGCGCTACTGGGTCAACGAGATGCATGTCGATGGCTTCCGCTTCGACCTCGGCACCATCCTGGCGCGCGAGCCGCATGGCTTCGACGACCAGTCCGCCTTCCTCAAGGCCTGCATGCAGGACCCGGTGCTGGCCGATGTGAAGCTGATCGCCGAGCCCTGGGACATCGGCCCGGGCGGCTACCAGGTCGGCAATTTCGCCCCCGGCTGGGCGGAGTGGAACGACAAGTACCGCGACACGGTGCGCGGCTTCTGGGTGGGCGAGGAAGGCAAGGCGGCCGATCTCGGCAAGCGGCTCTCCGGCTCGGCCGACCTGTTCGACCACCATGGCCGCAAGCCCTGGGCCAGCATCAACTTCCTGGCCGCGCATGACGGCTTCACGCTGAACGACCTCGTCACCTATGACGAGAAGCACAACGAGGCGAATGGCGAGGAGAACCGCGACGGCCACTCGCACAACCTCTCGCACAATTACGGCGTCGAGGGGCCGACCGACGACCCCGAGATCAACGCGGTGCGCGAGCGGCAGATCCGCAACATGCTGGCGACGCTGTATCTGAGCCAGGGCACGCCGATGCTGCTGGCCGGCGACGAGTTCGGCCGCAGCCAGCAGGGCAACAACAACGCCTATTGCCAGGACAACGAGATCTCCTGGTTCGACTGGGAGTATGGCGAGCGCGGCGAGCGGCTGGTGGCCTTCACCCAGCGCCTGGCGGCGCTGCGCCAGCGCTTCCCGGTGCTGCGGCGCGGCCGCTTCCTCTCCGGCGAGTATCACGAGGCCAGCGGCGCCAAGGCGCTGTCCTGGATCAAGCCCTCGGGCGAGGAGATGGAAGGCGCCGACTGGGACGACCCCAACACGCGCTGCCTGGCCAAGCTGCTGGATGGCCGGGCGCAGGAGAGCAACATCCGCGTCGCAGCCCATGACGCGACGCTGCTGCTGATCCTGAACGCCTATCACGACGCGGTGGAGTTCACCCTGCCGGCGGTGCAGGACGGTGTTGCCTGGACCCGGCTGATCGACACCAACCTGCCCGACGAGGAAGAGGACGAGCCGGATTTCAAGGTGGGCGAGAGCTACACCGTCACCGGCCGCTCGCTGCTGCTGTTCTGCCTGAAGACGAAGAAGCGCCGCGCGCGCTGAGCCCTGCCGGGGCGGTGCCTTTCAGGCGCCGCCCTTGTCCGCCTGCGGCCGCAGCAGCCCGGAGGCCAGCAGCAAAAAACCCTCGACCGCCTTGCGCAGCACGATCTCCGGCTGCTCGGCGGCGGCGATCCACAGCGCGGCGGTCAGCGCCGCGCCGTTCAGCAGCCGCGCCGCCGCCTCCGCATCCACCGGGCGCAGCGTGCCATCCTCGATCATCGCCCGCAGGCTGCCGGTGGTGGCGGCCAGGCAGGCATTCTGGCTCGGCCATTGCGCCGGGTCGCCCAGCACCGCCGGGCCGTCGCGCAGCATGATGCGCTGGATCTCGGGCTCCAGCGCCATCTCGATATAGGCCACGCTCTGGTCCAGGAAGCCCTGCCAGGGCGTCGCGCCGCGCGCCGCGACGGCGTCCAGCCGCACCGACATCTCGGCGTCGATCTGCTCGACCACCGCCTGCAGCAGCCCCTTCTTGTCGCCGAAATGGTGGTAGAGCGCGCCGCGCGTCAGCCCCGCCTCGGCGGTCAGCTCGTCCATCGAGGCGGCGGCATAGCCATGCAGCGCGAAGGCGCGCCGCCCGGCGGCGATCAGCCGGGCGCGGGTCTCCTCGATCATCTCGCTGCGCCGCCGGCGCGCGCTGGCCACCGCCTCCGCCATGGCGCTCAGCCCGCCGGCGTGGCGGCGCAGGCGGCGCAGAGCCCCTCCACCTCCACCGTCGCATGGCGCATCTGGAAGCCGGCCTTCCGCGCCGCCGCCTCCAGCGCATGCGCCACCGCATGGTCGCTCAGCTCGATGGTGGCGCCGCACTGGCCGCAGATCAGGAACTGGTGCGGATGGGCGTGCTCATGGTCATGGTCGTGCCCGGCCTCGACGCAGCCGATGAAGGCGTTCAGCCGCTCCACCTTGTGGATCAGCCCCTGCTCCAGCAGGAAGTCGAGGGCGCGGTAGACGGTGGGCGGCGCAGCGCCCGGGCGCTGCGCCTTCAGCTTGTCCAGCAGCGCATAGGCGCCGAGCGGCTGCTCCGCCTCCAGCACCAGCGCCAGCACCTGGCGGCGCAGCTCGGTCAGCTGCACCCCGGCGCGCAGGCAGCGCGCCTCGGCGGCGTGCAGCGCCTGCGCCAGGGCGGGGGTCGCCTCGGCCTGCGGCATCCGCCCGGCGCTGCCCTGACCTGCCGTCATTCCACCCTCTCCCCTCGCTGCATCCACGTTATATAGTAACCCAACCCGACGCTGTGAGGACCCGCCATGACCGAGACCCTGCCCACCGGCGAGACCCGCCCCAGCGCCGAGGCCATCGCCCATTTCCTGGCCGCCACCCGCTTCAACAAGGACGGGCTGGTGCCCGCCATCGCCCAGGACGCGGCCAGCGGCGAGGTGCTGATGATGGCCTGGATGAACCGCGCCGCGCTGGAGGAAACCCTCTCCACCGGACGTGTGGTCTATTTCAGCCGCAGCCGCAACGCGCTCTGGCGCAAGGGCGAGAGCTCGGGCCAGGAACAGCATCTGGTGGATCTGCGGCTGGATTGCGATGGGGACACCCTCCTGGCGCTGGTGCACCAGAAGGGCGTGGCCTGCCACACCGGCCGCCGCTCCTGCTTCTTCCAGGCGCTGCGCGAGGACGCGCTGGTGCCGATCACCGCGCCCGAGATCGACCCGGCGGTGCTGTACGGGCATGCGGCGCATGGCTGAGCCGCGCTTCCCGATCCCGGTCACGCTGCTGACCGGCTTCCTCGGCGCCGGCAAGACGACGCTGCTGAACCACCTGCTGCAGCAGCCCGAGATGGCCGGCGCCGCCGTGCTGATCAACGAGTTCGGCGAGATCGGGCTGGACCACCTGCTGGTGGAGAGCCTGGAGCAGGAGGCGGTGCTGCTGCAATCCGGCTGCCTCTGCTGCACCATCCGCGGCGACCTGGCCGGCGCGCTGCAGCGCCTGGCCGAGCGCGCGCGCGGCGGCCAGCCAGTGAACCGCGTGGTGATCGAGACCACGGGCCTGGCCGACCCGCTGCCCATCCTGCAGACCCTGATGGCCGAGCCCGCCATCGCCCGGCTCTTCGTGCTCGACGGGGTGGTGACGCTGGTCGATGCCGTGGTGGGCCTCGCTACGCTGGACAGCCAGGTCGAGGCGCGGCGCCAGGCGGCCGTCGCCGACCGGCTGCTGCTGAGCAAGACCGACCTCGCCGCGCCCGGTTCCGTCGCGGCGCTGCGCGGCCGGCTGCGCGCGCTGAACCCGGCGGCGCCGATGCTGGAGGTGGCGCATGGCCGGGCCGACCCCGCCGCCCTGCTCGCCTGCGGCCCCTTCGACCCGGCCGCGCGCGGCGAGGATGTCGCCCGCTGGCTGGCGGAGCTGGCGCCGGCCGAGGCGCATCCGCACCACGACGATCACCCTCACGACCATCACCATCACGACGGTCACCACGGCCACGGGCACCACCATCCCCACGCCCATGATCCGAACCGCCACGATTCGCGCATCCACGCCTTCTGCCTGACCTATGACACCCCCCTCCCCTGGGAGGGGCTGGCCACCTGGCTGGAAATGCTCTCCGCCACGCGCGGCGAGTCGGTGCTGCGGGTGAAGGGTATCCTCGACCTCGAGGGCCAGGACCGGCCCGTCGCCATCCATGGCGTGCAGAGCGTCTGGCACCGCCCGACCCTGCTGCCGGCCTGGCCGCCGGGCGAAAAGCGCCGCTCCCGCCTCGTCTTCATCCTGCGCGACCTGCCGCGCGCGGTGGTGGAGGAGGGCCTCGCCGCCTTCGTCGAGGCCACCCGCACAGGCTCCGAGACGGCCGGCGCTTAAGCAGCGATTGACGCGCGCCCCCCCACGCGCTTCCTTTCAGCCCGGAAACCACCTTTTTTGACCGGAGCGCGCCCAGAATGTCGCTGACCATGCCGGAGGAGATCCTGCTCCTCATGCTCGATGACGAGACGGGCCGGCTGATCGACCGCGCGGCGCCGTCCGGCGACTACGCGCTGGCCGGCGCCATCCTGGCGGAGCTGGCGCTGGCCGGCCGCATCGACACCGACCCCAAGCGCCTCTTCGTCGGCGACACCAAGCCCACCGGCGACAAGGTGCTGGACGGCGTGGTGCAGCAGATCATGGCCGAGCCCGAGCCGCATGACAGCCGCTGGTGGATCGAGACCCTGGCCCGCGACGCCGACAAGTACCGCGACGTCTATTTCGAGCGGCTGGTGCAGCGCGGCGTGCTGAAGCGCGAGGAAGGCCGCTTCCTGTGGTTCTTCTCCGAGCGCCGCTACCCGGTGATCTCGGACAAGGAGGAGCGCGAGGTGAAGGCCCGCCTGATGGCGGTGATCTTCAACGACGAGATCCCCGACCCCCGCGACTCCCTGCTGATCGGCCTGACCCGCGCCGCCGGCCTCTTCCCGCTGCTGCTGGCCCCCGCCGAGCTCGACCGCGCCCAGCCGCGCATCGACCAGGTGGCCAATCTGGAAGAGCTGAACCGCACCCTCTCCGACGCCGTGCGCGACATCTTCACCGAGGTCGCCCGCTACGCGCCGATGATGTGAGGCCGGCCGGGGAAGGCAACGCCTTCCCCCACAGAAAGAAAACCGGGGTGGCAAGGCCACCCCGGACCCCGCTATCCGTCGACCCCGTAGAACGACGCGCCATTCTCCCAGAACGGGGCATCGCCGGCGATGTCGCGCAGCAGCGCCATGTCGGCTACCTCGAACGGCCGCCGCGCCCGGGTCGAGGGCAGGTCGGTGCCGAAGAGCAACGCCCCCGGCGCCACGGCAAAGATCCGGCGCAAGGCCGGCACCACATCGAGCTCGACCCGGCCGAAGCCGGTCGCCTTCACCTTCGCCCCGGCCTCGGCCAGCGCCAGCACCACCGGCAGGCCGGCCTCGGTCATGCCGAGATGGTCGATCACCAGCCGGTCCGCCATGCGGGTCAGGCGCGGCAGGGCGGGCGCCAGCTGCGCCGCATCGGCATAGAATTGCGCATGCAGCCCGGCCACCGCATGCGCCCGGTCGGCCAGGTCCAGCGCCGCATCCAGCGCCATGCCGGCGCCGCGATACAGGATGAAGCGCAGCCCCCGCACCCCGCCCGCCGCCAGGGCGCGCAGCGCGGCATCGTCCATCGCCGGGTCGGCCGCCGCCACCGCCACATGGCCGGGCCCGAGCTGCGCCAGCGCCGCCAGCAGCGGCGCCGGGTCCAGCCCATGGGTGGAGGCCGCCACCAGCACCCCCGCCCGCACGCCGAGCGGCGCCACCGCCGCGCGATACTGCGCCGCGTCGAAGGCGGGCGGCTGGTAGCCGCCATCCCCCGGCAAGGCATGCGCCGGGTCGAAGACATGGAAATGCGCGTCCAGCACGCGCGCGGGCGCGCCGCTCACAGCGTCACCGCGCGGTAGCGGAAGCGGTCGGCGCGGCCGCGCGCCAGCCGCGCCTCGACGGGGCGCCCGGCGGCGTCATAGGCGGTGCGCTCGGCCAGGATCACCGGCCCGCCGGGCTTCAGCCCTAGCGCCAGGGCGGTCGCCGCATCCGCCTGGCCCACCGAGATCTCATCCTCCACCCGCGCCACCAGCAGCCCGCAGCGCGATTGCAGCAGCGGGTAGAGCAGCGCGCCATAGCCCTCCGGCTTCAGGTCCCGCAGCGCCGTGGCCTCGGGCAGCGGCAGATGGATGGTCTCGGCCAGCAGCGCCTCGCCGCCCCAGCAGCGCAGCCGCTCCAGCCGCAGCGACGGGCTGCCCGCCGCCCGGCCCAGCCGCGCCGCCTCCGCCGCCGGCAGCGGCGCCTCGGCGGCGGAGAGGATGCGGCTCTCGGGCAGGATAGGCCCCTCGCCCGCCCCTCCCCCCGCATGGCCCAACAGAAAGAAGCGCAGCAGGCTGGCGGCGGCCGGCGCCTGGCGGCTGTAGGTGCCGCGGCCCTGGCGGCGCTCCACCAGCCCCTCCTGCTCCAGATGGCTCAGCGCCCGCCGCATGGTCTGCAGCGCCACGCCATAGTGCTGCGCCAGGCGGGATTCGGCCGGCAGGGCGGTGCCGGGCGGCCATTCGCCCTGCGCCAGCCGGCGCGCCAGCGCGTCGCGCAGCCGCGCATGCAGCGGCAGGCGCGGATCCGGGTCCAGGAAAGCGGTGTCCGTCATCGCCGCCAGCCAAGCACAGAAGCGGCGCGGCAGAAACCCCTCCTGCGCTCTTATACTCCTTTGCAGGACTGAAGGAAAAAGCTAGCCTCGCGGCCAACACGCTCCGGAGGAATGCCCATGTCCCGCCTGACCCGCCGCGCCCTGCCCGGCCTGGCCCTCGGCCTCGCCGCCCTCGGCACTCGTCCGGCCCTGGCCCAGGGAAGCTGGGCGCCCAGCCGGCCGGTGCGCATGATCGCCCCTTACGCCCCCGGCGGCGGCGCCGACATCACCGCGCGGCTGCTGGCCCCGCCGATGAGCCGCGCCCTGGGCCAGCCGGTGATCGTCGAGAACCGCCCCGGCGCCGGCGGCTCGATCGGCGCGGCCGAGGTGGCGCGCTCGCCCGCCGATGGCCACACGGTGATGCTGGACGCGCTGGCGCATGTGTCGAACCCGGCGGTGCTGCCCAATTTGCCCTTCGACTACGCCACCGCCTTCGCGCCGATCAGCCAGGTGACGCTGCTGCCGCAGATCCTGATCGTGCCGCGCAACAGCCCGCATCGCGACCTGGCCGCGCTGCTGGCGGCGGCGAAGGCGCGGCCGGGGCAGCTCGCCTATGGCTCCTCGGGCAATGCCACGGCGGCGCATCTGGCCTCCGTCTCGCTGCTGCGCCGCGCCGGGGCCGACATGGTGCATGTGCCCTATCGCGGCGGCGGCCAGGCGCTGCAGGACCTGATGGCGGGACAGGTGGAGTTCGTCTTCGCCACCGTCTCCTCCTCCGCCGCCCTGGCGCGGGACGGGCAGGTGCGGGCCCTGGGCGTCAGCACGGCGCAGCGCCTGGCGGCCCTGCCGCAGGTGCCGACCATCGCCGAGCAGGGCTTCCCCGGCTACGAGCTGAACGAGTGGAACGGCTTCTACGCCCCCGCCGGCACGCCCGCCCCGGCCCTGGCGGCGTTGCAGGCGGCGCTGCTGGCCGCGCTGCGCGACCCGATGGTGGCCGAGCGGCTGGAGGCGATGGGCGCCCTGGCCATCGGCAGCGACCCGGCGGCCTTCGCGGCCTTCCTGCGCCAGCAGCGCGAGAGCATGGCGACGCTGATCCGCGAGGCCGGCGTCACCATCGATTGATCACGCCGGGGGCACCACGGCCGCAACCGTGGCGGCAAGGACGCGTTACGCTGCCCGACATGTCCGACACCGCCACCCCCTCCCCCTCTCCCGTCGCGCTGGTCACCGGCGCGGCACACGGCATCGGCGCCGGTATCGCCGCGCGGCTGCGCCGGGAAGGCTGGCGCGTCGTCACCGCCGACCTGAAGCCGGGCGAGGCCGGCAGCCGCCACGTCATCGCCGACATCGCCGAGGAGACGGCGGTGGACGCGCTGATCCGCGGCATCGCCGAAGGCGAGGGGCGGCTGGACGCGCTGGTCTGCAACGCCGGCATCATGATCCGCAAGCCGATCGCCGAGCTGTCCCTGGCCGAATGGCACCGGGTGATCGACACGAACCTGACCAGCACCTTCCTGCTGGTCCGCGCCGCGCACCCGCTGCTGAAGGCGGCGCGCGGCAGCATCGTCACCATCGCCTCGACCCGCGCCCGCATGTCCGAGGCGGACACCGAATCCTATTCCGCCAGCAAGGGCGGCATCGTCGCCCTGACCCACGCGCTGGCGGTCAGCCTGGGGCCGGAGGTGCGGGCCAATTGCATCAGCCCGGGCTGGATCGACGTCGAGGGCGAGGCGCTGCGCGACGAGGACCACGCCCAGCACCCTTGCGGCCGCGTCGGCCGGGTGGAGGACATCGCCAGCCTGGCCGCCTGGCTGGTCGGGCCGGAGGCCGGCTTCGTCACCGGCGCCGATTTCGTCTCCGATGGCGGGATGACTCGCAAGATGATCTACGCCGGCTAGCCGCCGGCTGCGCGCTCAGCCGGCCTGCCGCAACCGCAGGAAGCCGAGCAGCGCCTCCCCCACCTGCGCGACATGCCGGGCCAGCAGGGCCGCCGCCGCCTCCACCTGCCCGGCCCGGCACAGCCGCACCAGCTCGCGATGCTCGCGATCGGCCCGCGCCAGCCCCTCCGGCTCGGTGGTCAGTTGCAGCCGCGTGTAGCGGTCGCATTCCTGCAGCAGCGCCGCCACCAGCCCCGCCGTGCGCTTCTGCCCGGCCCGCGCATAGAGGCCAAGGTGCAGCGCCGTGTTCAGTTCCCCCCAGCGGGCGGTGTCGCCCAGGCGCATCGCCTGGGCGTAATCCTCCAGGATGCGCTCCAGCCCGGCATAGTCCTCGTCGGTCAGGCGCGGGGCGGAGGCGCGCAGCAGCCGCGGCTCCAGCAGCGCGCGCAGGCCGAAGGCTTCCTCCAGCTCCTCGGGCGACAGCTCGGCCACCGTGGCGCCCTTGTGCGGGGAGATCCGCACCAGCCCCTCCGCCTCCAGCTGGAACAGCGCCTCGCGCACGGGGATGCGGCTGACGCCGAACTCCTCGGCCAGCATGTCCTGTCGCAGCTGGGCGCCGGCCTTGTAGCGCCCATCCAGCACGCGACGGCGGATCTCCTCCAGCAGCGCGGCCGAGACGGTGCGGTGCTTCAGGGCGGTGCTCATGCGCTCTCCTGTGGCCCGGCGGCCAGCGCCGGGCGTCGTGTCATGCGGCCTATCGCCGGGATCGGCCGGGTTTTCCAGCGCGGCATTGTTGACTCATCGAATGTATAAAATCTACCGTATCCGAAATCGTCGCAGAGAGACAGTTCCCCATGGCCCAGAAACCCGCCTGGTCCGGCGTCTTCCCCGCCGTCACCACCCAGTTCCGCGAGGATTTCAGCCTCGATCTCGACGCCACCGCCCGCGTCATCCGCGCCCTGGTGGCCGATGGCGTCTCCGGCCTGATCGTCTGCGGCACGGTGGGGGAGAATTGCTCCCTCTCGGCGTCCGAGAAGGTGGCGGTGATGGAGGCGGCGAAGGACGCCGCCAGCGGCCGCGTGCCGGTCATCGCCGGCATCGCCGAATTCACCACCCCCTTCGCCAGCGCCATGGCCAGGGAGGCGGCGCGCATCGGCCTCGACGGGGTGATGGTGATGCCGGCCCTGGTCTATTCGGCCAAGCCGCAGGAAACGGCGGCGCATTTCCGCGGCGTCGCCGCCGCCACCGACCTGCCGGTGATGGTCTACAACAACCCGCCCATCTACAAGAATGACGTCACGCCGCAGATCCTGGCGTCCCTCGCCGACTGCGACACCATCGTCTGCTTCAAGGAATCCTCGGGCGACTCCCGGCGCTTCACCGATCTGCGCAACCTGGTGGGCGAGCGTTTCCTGATGTTCGCCGGCCTCGACGACACCGTGCTGGAAAGCGTCATGCTGGGCGCCGAAGGCTGGGTCTCCGGCATGTCCAACGTCTTCCCCGGGGAAGGCGAGGCGCTGTTCCGCCTGGCCCGCGCCGGCCGCTACGCCGAGGCGCGCGCGCTCTATGACTGGTTCATGCCGCTGCTGCATCTCGATGCGCGGCCCGACCTCGTCCAGTGCATCAAGCTGTGCGAGCACATCATGGGCCGCGGCTCGGCCCTCACCCGGCCGCCGCGCCTGGGCCTGACGCCGGCGGAACAGGCCGAGGTGGAGATCCTGATGCGCGCGGCGCTGGCCAGCCGGCCAGCCCTGCCCGAACTGGCGCGCGCCGCCTGACCCGATGCGCGGGGGCGCCGCCCCCGCACCCCCGCCGGGGGGACAGGGTCCCCCCGGACCCCGCCATCAGGGGGCAGCAGGCCCCGACGCAGGAGTGCTCGCCATGAAGCTGAACCGCCGCCAGCTGCTGGCCGGGGCCGCAGCCCTCGCCACACCGACCTTCGCCCGGGCGCAGGGCGGGCGCAGCGCCACGCTGCGCTTCATCCCCTCGACGCCGCTGCCCTCCCTCGACCCGATCGTCGCCACCAGCTACGTCATCCGCAACCATGGCTACCTGATCTACGACACCCTCTTTGCCACCGACGCCAATTTCCAGATCCGGCCGCAGATGGTCTCGGAATGGCAGGCCGCGCCGGATGGCCTCTCCTGGACCTTCCATCTGCGCGACGGGCTGGCCTTCCACGACGGCGCGCCGGTCACTGCCGCGGACTGCATCGCCTCGATCCAGCGCTGGTCGAAGCGCGACGCCTTCGGCCAGACCTTCGCCGGCTTCGCCGCCGGCTACACCGCCATCGATGCCCGCACCTTCCGCATTGATCTGAAAAAACCCTTTCCCATGCTGCCGGCGGCACTGGGAAAGCTCTCCTCCAACGTGCCCTTCATCATGCCGGAGCGCATCGCCCAGACCGATGCGGCGCGGCCCATCTCGGAGGCCATCGGCTCCGGCCCCTGGCGCTTCGAGAGCCGGCAATGGGTGCCGGGGCAGAACGCCATCTACACCCGCTTCGACAAATACGTCCCGCGCGAGGAGGCGCCCTCCTGGGCCGCCGGCGGCAAGGTGGCGAAGATCGACCGCATCGAATGGCTGGCGCTGACCGAGGCCTCGGCCGCCACCGGCGCGCTGCTGCAGGGCGAGGTCGATTGGTACGAGCAGCCGCCGGTCGACCTGCTGCCGGTGCTGAAGCGCAACCGCGACATCACCATCCAGAACGTGCCGCTCGGCCTGATCCTGCTGATGCGCTTCAACCACCAGCAGCCGCCCTTCAACAATCCGGGCATCCGCCGCGCCGTGATGATGGCGATGCGCCAGGACGACTACATGCAATCCGTCGTCGGCAGCGCGGAATACTACCAGGAGGCCAAGACCTTCTTCACCCCCGGCTCGCCCATGTCCACCGGCGCCGGCGGGGCGGAGGCGATGCGCGCCGATCTGGAGCGCGCCAAGGCGATGCTGAAGGAGGCCGGCTACAACAACGAGAAGGTCGTGCTGCTGGCCCCGGCCGACCAGCCCATCGCCTACAACCAGTCGCTGGTGACGCAGGAGCTGCTGAAGAATCTCGGCATGAATGTCGAGTTCATCTCGACCGACTGGGCGAGCTTCATCGGCAAGCGCGCCAATCGCGGCGCGCCGGACCAGGGCGGCTGGTCGGTCTTCCACACGCTGTGGTCGGGCGCCGATGTGCTGAACCCGGCGCTGCACCCGCTGATCCGCGCCAATGGCGCCGCCGCCTGGTTCGGCTGGCCGGAGGATGCGACGATCGAGGCGCTGCGCGACGAATGGATCGCCACCGACGATGCCGCGCGGCAGAAGGAGATCGCCGCCCGCATCGAGCGCCGCGCCTTCGAGGTGGTGCCCTACGCCCCGGGCGGGCTGGTGCAGCAGCCCATGGCCTATCGCAACAGCCTCAGGGGCATGGTGCTCTCCCCCGTGCAGTTCTTCTGGAACATGGAGAAGACGGGCTGAGCCAGGCCGGCGCCGGGCTTGCCCCGGCGCCCGCCGTCTCAGGGGCCGGTCAGCGTCGCCAGGGGCTGGCCGCGCGCATCCAGCAGGATCAGCCGCCCGGCCTCGTAGCGATAGCTCGCCACCGCCTGCAGCGCCGCCAGGAAGGCGGTCTCGTTCTGCGTCGCCACGGGGTCCGGGCAGGCCATGCGCGTGGATGCCACCGGGCCGATGGTGAGGCTGCTGCCCGACTGGCTGTAGCTGCCGGCCAGGCGGTTGCAGCCGCCCGAGCCCATCAGCCGCCCCTGCGGCCCGAACTCCACCGAGGCGGCGCGCGGCCCATCGGCGCGCAGCGCGACCCCGCCCAGGCTGTCCAGCCGCCAATTGCCGGCCAGGGGGCTGGCCATGTCGCCCGACCCGCTGGCGCAGCCGGCCAGCAGGGCCAGCAGCCCCGCCCCCAGCACGCCACTCCGGATCCGGCTTCTCCGCTGCTGCTCCATGCCTCGCTCTCCCGCTGCGCCGCCTGGGCGGCGATCCGCACACAACGCCCCGGCCCGCCCGGGATTTTCTAGACCCCAAGCTTTTTCCCAAGGACATTATGTCCTACTTCCAACCCCCATGTCGGTTTCCTCCCTCGCCTTCGAAACCCTGCGCGGCGACGCGCTGCACCCCTGGCTGCCGGCGCTGGCCCGGCTGCGCATCGAGGTGTTCCGCGAATGGCCCTATCTCTACGAGGGCGACGAGGCCTATGAGGCCCGCTACATGCGCGCCTATGCCGAGGCGCCGGGCGCCGCGGTGATCCTCTGCCGCGACGGCGCGGAGGCGGTCGGCGCCGCCACCTGCGAGCCGATGACGGAGACGCATGACACGGTGCGCCAGGCCTTCACCGAGGCTGGCCTCGACCCCGCGCGCTTCTGCTATTTCGGGGAAAGCGTGCTGCGCCGCCCCTGGCGCGGCCGTGGCGCGGGCGTCGCCTTCTTCCACCACCGGGAGGCGCATGCGCGCAGCCTGGGCCTCGACTACGCCACCTTCTGCGCCGTGCAGCGGGAGGCCCACGACCCGCGCCGCCCGGCGGATTACACGCCGCTCGACGACTTCTGGCGCAAGCGCGGCTACACGCCCTATCCCGACCTCGCCTGCGAATTCACCTGGCGCGAGCCCGGCCAGACCGAGGAAAGCCCGCACCGCCTGACCTTCTGGATCCGCGCGCTGGAGGGGGCGCCCCTGCCATGACCACGCTGCGCCTCGCCTTGCACCAATATCCGGTGGAGCGGCCGGAGAGCATCGCCGCCTGGGCCGCCAAGCTGGATCGCTGGCTGGCCGAGGCCCGCGCCAACGGCGCCGAATTGGCGGTGATGCCGGAATATGCCTGTGTCGAGCTGGGCTCGGCGCTGTCCGGCCTGTCGCCGGCCAGCGAGGCGGAGGAGCTCGCCGCCATGGTCGCCGCCGCGCCCGAGATCCTGGCGGCGATGCGCGGCGCCGCGCAGCGCGCCGGGCTGTGGCTGCTGCCCGGCAGCCTGCCGATGCGCGACGAGGATGGCGCCATCCGCAACCGCGCGCCGCTGATCACGCCGGAGGGCCGCCTGGCCTTCCAGGACAAGCACGCCATGACCCGCTTCGAGACCGAGCGCTGGGGCGTCTCGGCCGGGGCCGGGCCGCGCGTCTTCGACACGCCCTGGGGGCGGATCGGCGTCTCCATCTGCTATGACAGCGAATTCCCCAAGCATGTCCGCGCCCAGGTCGAGGCCGGCGCCTGGCTGGTGCTGGTGCCCACCTGCACCGACACGCTGCACGGCTTCAACCGCGTGCGCTTCTCGGCCGCCGCGCGGGCGCTGGAGAACCAGTGCTTCGTGGCCGTCTCCCCCACCGTGGGCGACGCGCCCTGGTCGGCCGCGCTCGACCAGAATCGCGGCACCGCCGCCGTCTACGGCCCGATCGACCGCGGCTTCCCCGAGGATGGGGTGATCGCCGAGGGCACCGCCGACCAGGGGCAATGGGTCTATGCCGATCTCGACCCGGCGCGGATCGAGGCCGTGCGGCGCGACGGCGCCGTGCTGAACCACCGCGACTGGCCGCGCCAGAGCTTCCCGCGGCCCCTGCCGGCAGCATTCGCGTGACGCTGGTCTATCTCGTCGCCGGCGAGGCCTCGGGCGACGCGCTGGGCGGGCGGCTGATCGCCGCGCTGCGCCAGGCGCGGCCCGATCTGGACTTCGCCGGCCTCGGCGGCGAGCGCATGGCGGAGCAGGGTTTCCACAGCCTGTTCCCGCTGGGCGAGCTGGCGCTGATGGGTTTCCTGGAGGTGCTGCCGAAGCTGCGCCGGGTGATGCGCCGGCTGGACGAGGTGACCGCCGACATCGCCGCGCGTCGCCCGGCTTTGGTGGTGACCATCGACAGCCCCGGCTTCACCTTGCGGGTGGCCGCGCGGGCGCGCGCCATGGGCATCCCGGTGCTGCATTACGTGGCGCCGCAGATCTGGGCCTGGCGGCCGGGGCGGGTGCGCAAGATCGCCCGCCAGGTCGATAGGCTGATGACGCTGCTGCCCTTCGAGGCGCCCTTCTTCGAGCGGGCCGGCATTCCCGTGCGCTTCGTCGGCCATTCCATCCTGGAATCGGGGGCCGAGCGCGGCGATGCGGCGCGCTTCCGCGCCACCCATGGGATCGGCCCCGAGGAGCGCGTGCTGCTGGTGATGCCGGGCAGCCGCGGCGGCGAGATCGCAAGGCTGCTGCCCATCTTCGGCGCGGCGCTGGAGCGGCTTTCGGCGCGGCTCCCCGGGCTGCGCCCGGTGCTGCCGCTGGCCGGCCCGGTCGAGGCGGCGGTGCGCCAGGGCGTCGCCGGCTGGACGGTGCAGCCCCTGCTGCTGCGCGGCGTCACGGAAAAATACGATGCCTATGCCGCCGCGCGGCAGGGCGGGGCGGGGCTGATCAAATCCGGCACCTCCTCGCTGGAGGTGGCGCTGGCCGGGGTGCCGATGGTGGTGGGCTACCGGGTCAACCCGGTCACCGCCGCCATCGCCCGCCGGCTGATCCAGGTGCGCTATGTCAGCCTGGTCAACCTGCTGGCCGATGCGCCCATCATCCCGGAATATCTGCAGCAGGATTGCACGCCGGAGCGCCTGGCCGAGGGGCTGCACCGCCTGCTGACCGAGCCGGGGACGGCCGAGGCGCAGCGCCAGGGCTTCGCCCGGGTGATGGACATGCTGCGCCCGCCCGAGGGCACCCCCAGCGCCGCCGCCGCCGCCGCGGTGCTGGAAATGCTGCCGAGACAGCTTCAACAGAATTAGAGACAAGACCCGCGAGACGGGCGGCCTCGCCCTGCCCTAGCTTTCGCTCGGCGCCATGAGGCGGCGCCGAGGGGTAGGTGCCATGAGCCATGCCGAACTGACCCGTTTGCTGGCCGCGCTGGCCGACCGGCCCGCCCTGCGCGCGGCGCTGGGCGCCCCCGGCCTGAGCCCGGAGGCAGCGCAG
>NZ_GG770777.1:1102228-1117542 GCF_000164635.1 Pseudoroseomonas cervicalis ATCC 49957
CGGCACCCGGGCCTGCGGGCGGGCGGCACCGCCGCCCCGCCCGGCCAGGGTGTCAGGCCGCCTTGCGGCGCGCCGCGTCGTAGAGGGCGAGCCGCCGCGTCGCCGCCTCGGTCAGCCCGCCGGTGTAGTCGAGCCCCGGATCGGGCAGGCTCTCGGCGAAATGGCAGGCCACCTGCTGGCCATCCGGCCCGACCTGGCGCAGCGCCGGCACCTCCTCCTTGCAGCGCGCCTGGGCGAAGGGGCAGCGCGTGTGGAAGCGGCAGCCCGGCGGCACGGCCATCGGGCTCGGCAGGTCGCCGCCGAGCGGCGTCACGCGGCCGCGCCGCGCCGGATCGGGGTGCGGGATGGCGGCCAGCAGGGCGCGGGTATAGGGGTGCAGCGGCCGGGCGAAGAGCGCGTGCTTGGCGCCCACCTCCATCACCGCGCCCAGATACATGACGGCGATGCGGTCGGCCATGTGCTTCACCACGGCCAGGTCGTGCGCGATGAACAGGTAGGACAGGCCGAGCCGCGCCTGCAGATCCTTCATCAGGTTCACCACCTGCGCCTGGATCGACACGTCGAGCGCCGAGACCGGCTCGTCGCACACCACCAAGTCGGGCTCGACCGAGAGGGCGCGGGCGATGCCGATGCGCTGGCGCTGGCCGCCGGAGAATTCATGCGGGTAGCGGTCGGCATGGAAGGGCTGCAGCCCGACCAGGCGCAGCAGCTCATGCACCTTGGCGCGGCGGCTGGCGGAATCGCCGATGCCATGCACCGCCATCGGCTCGGCGATGGCATCCCCCACGGTCAGCCGCGGGTTGAGGCTGGCATAGGGGTCTTGGAAGACGATCTGCATGCGCCGGCGCAGCAGCCGCATGGCGCCGCCCGTCACCTTGGTCACGTCCTGCCCGTCGAAGCGGATCGTGCCGGCGGAGGGCTCGATCAGCCGCAGCACCAGCCGCGCGGTGGTGGACTTGCCGCAGCCGCTCTCCCCCACCAGGGCCAGCGTCTCGCCGCGGTCGAGGTGGAAGGACACGCCATCCACCGCGCGCACCGTGCCGACCTGCTTCTGCAGCACCACGCCCTGCTTCACCGGGTAGTGCTTGGCCAGGCCGTCGATCTCGAGCAGGCGGGTCATGCGGCCTCCATCGCCACGGAATTCTCGATCGGCGCGCGCAGGCAGGCGGCCTCGTGGCCGGGCACGATCTCGCGCAGCGCCGGCATCTCGCTGCGGCAGGGGCCGATGGCGAAGGGGCAGCGCGGGTTGAAGCGGCAGCCGGCCGGGAAGGCGAAGGGCGGCGGCACCGAGCCGTCGATCGCCAGCAGCCGCTCGCGATCCTCGTCGAGGCGCGGCACGGAGCCGAGCAGGCCGAGCGTGTAGGGGTGCTGCGGGTCCTCGAAGATGGCGCGCGCCGCGGCGCGCTCCACCACGCGGCCGGCATACATCACCGCCACCTCGTCGGCCATCTCCGCCACCACGCCGAGATCGTGGGTGATCAGGATGATCGACATGCCCGTCTCCTCCTGCAGCTCGCGCAGCAGGTCGAGGATCTGGGCCTGGACGGTGACGTCGAGCGCGGTGGTCGGCTCGTCGGCGATCAGCAGCTTGGGCCGGCAGGCCAGCGCCATGGCGATCATCACGCGCTGGCGCATGCCGCCCGAGAGCTGGTGCGGATACTCGTCGAAGCGCCGCTCCGGCGAGGGGATGCGCACCCGCTTCAAGGCCGCGATCGCCTCGTCGCGCAGCTGCGAGGCGCTGGCCTTGGGCGAATGCACCCGCATCGCCTCGGTGATCTGCCGCCCCACCGTGTGGACCGGGTTCAGCGAGGTCATCGGCTCCTGGAAGATCATGGCGATCTGCCCGCCGCGCACCTGCCGCATCTCGGCGGTGGAGAGGTCGAGCAGGTTCCTGCCGTCCAGCAGGATGCGGCCCTCGGTGGTTTTGCCGGGCGGCGGCACCAGCCGCATGATGGAGAGGGAGAGCATCGACTTGCCGCAGCCGCTCTCGCCCACGATGCCGAGGGTGCGGCCGCGCGGCACGGAGAGGTCGATGCCATCCACCGCCCGCACCAGGCCGGAGGAGGTCTTGAAGACGGTGCGCAGCCCTTCGAGCCGCAGGAGATCGTGCTGCATCAGGCCCAGCGGAAGGTCGGAGGGGAGATCTTGTCGACCGGGCGGTGCGCCCAGTCCTGCTGCGGCGCGCGCGCGACGATTCTTTTCTGCGCCTCGTCGAGATGCGCGGCGGCGCCCTCGTAATCCATGGTCAGCACCTTGCCGTCGCGCACCACCGCCTGGCCGTCGATATGGACGGAGCGGATGGCGCGGTCGCCGGCCGCGTAGATCAGGCTGCGCATCGGGTCGCGGGCCGGGCGCATCTGCGGATGCGTCACATCGACCATGACGAAATCGGCGCGGCAGCCGGGCGCGAGCCGGCCGATATCGTCGCGGTTCAGCGCCTTGGCGCCGCCGATGGTGGCGGCGTCGAACAGATCGGTCGAGGTCAGGCTGCGCGGATCCTCGGACTGGGTGCGGGCCAGGTAGGAAACCAGCCGCAGCTCATCCAGCATGTTGTGCGGATAGGTGTCGGTGCCGACGCCCATGTTCACGCCGCGCTTGCGGTAGCGGCCGAAGCTGCGCATGGCGATGCCGCGCCGGGCGAAGACCGTCGGGCAATGCGCGACCGTCGTCCCCGTGGCGGCGAGCCGGTCGAGGTCGTTCTCGGTGTGCCACTTGGTGCGCGGGTGGTCGTCGAGGAAGATTCCATGGCCGATGATGGAGCGCTCGGAGAGCAGATCCATGCTGTCCAGCCAGCCGATCGGCGTGAAGCCGCTGCGGCGGGTGATCTCGTGGAATTCGTGCACGCTCTGCGCCGCGTGGATCTGCCAGGACAGATTTCTTTTTGCTGCTTCCTGGAAGCTTTCGCGCAGCAGCGTCTCGGAGCAGGTGTCGATCTGCGCCGGCACCACCATGCCGAAGAGCCGGCCGGAGGGGTGCTGCTCGGCGCGCTCGATCAGGCTGAAGGCCTCGGCCATCGACTTCTCGCCGGCGGCCTCGTCCCAGGCATATTCGACCGTGTGGCCGTTCTTGGTGGACCAGCGCGCCGAGCGGAACATCGGCGCGATGCAGACTCGCATGCCGCTCTCGCCCAGCAAATCGAGCCAGCCGGGATGCGCCATGGACAGGTCGGCGACCGTGGTCACGCCGGAGAGCAGCAGCTCCGACAGCGCCACGCGCACGCAGGAGGGGACCGCTTCCGCATCGGCGCGGAAGATCGGCATGTATTCGTAGAGCGAGGAATTGTAGAGGCCGGGGGAGCCGATCTCGTCGATCAGCCCCTTGTTCATCGGCTCGCTGGAAGGGTGGCAGTGGATGTTCACCAGGCCGGGCATGACCATCATGCCCTTGCCGTCGATCACCTCGTCCGCCGGGCCGTCATAGCCGCGGCCGACGAAGGTGATCTGGCCGTCCCGGTAGGCCACCTCCGCATCCGTGAGATAGACATGCTGCTGCTCGGACGCGTCCCAGGCGATCACCAGGTCGGCGTTGCGGATGACGGTGGTGGCCATGTCCCCTGCCCTTTCCTTGCTTGCGGTCAGCGCGTCAGGCGGAGGTCGAGGCCCTTGTAGAGCCCCGCCCCGTAGATGCCATGGGCGCGCGCGCCCTCCACCCGCTGCGCCGAGGCGACGTAGAGATTCTCGCGGGCGATCGGGAACCAGACATTGTTGCGCGCGACGATGCGCTGCACCTCGGCGATGGCGCGCGCCCGCTCCTCGGCCGAGAGCGCGGTCTTGGCCGTGTTCAACAGGCGGTTGGTCTCCTCGTCATTCCAGTTCATGCGGTTCGGCGTCGGGCGGTTGGCGCCGTCGAAATACAGCGCGAAACCGTCGGTGGCCGAGATGTAGGGGTAGGACATGACGAAGCTGTCGAATTCCTGCGTCGCCAGCTTGCCCCAGGCCACCGTCGCGTCCCAGAGCTGGATGCGCAGGTCGATGCCGACGCGGCGCAGATCGGCCTGCATCGCCTCGGTCATGCGGCGCCACTCGGCGCTCTGGATGCCATAGACGTTGAAGCTGGCGCGCTGGCCGCCCTTCACGCGGATGCCGTCCGAGCCCAGGGTCCAGCCGGCCTCGTCCAGCAGCTTGCGCGCCGCCTCGAGGTTGAATTCCGGCACCAGCCGCGCGGCCTCGGCGTCATAGCCCATCGTGTTCGGGTTGAGGTAGCCATTGGCCGGCTCGGCGGCGCCGAAGAACACCGCGCGCACCAGCGCCTCGCGGTTGACCGCCATGTTGACCGCCTGGCGGATCGCCGGGTCGTCGACCACGGGCTTGTCGACCTTGAAGCCCAGGAAGTAGTCCCAGAAATAGTTCGGCTGGGTGGCGACCCGCACCGTCGGCACGCGCTGCAGCTGCGCGACGGCGAAGGGCGGCACATACTGGGTGATGTCGCCCTGCCCGGTCTGCAGCGCGGCCAGGCGGGTGTTCGCCTCGGGGATGATGCGCCAGATCACGCGGCCGATCTGCGGGCTGCGGTTCTGGTAGATCGGCGGGCCCCAGGTGTAGTTGGGGTGGCGCGTCAGCACCAAGTCCTGGCGCGGCGTCCAGGACTGCCAGCAATAGGGGCCGGTGCCGTTGAAGCCCTGCACGCCGAAATTGGCGCCGAGCTTCTCCACCGTCTCCTTGTCGACGATCGAGGCGAAGAACAGCGTCAGCTGGTAGAGCAGCTCGCCATAGGGTTCGTTCAGCTCATACTCGACGGTGTAGTCGTCGACCGCGCGGATCTCCTTCACCGGGCCGGCGCGCCAGCGCACCGGGCTGCGCGTCTCCGGCGCGATCCAGCGGTTGATCGAGTAGACCACATCGGCCGCCGTCATCTTCTTGCCGTCGCAGAAGGTGACGTCCTGGCGCAGGCGGAAGGTGTAGAGCTTGCCGTCCTCGCTGACCGTCCAGCTCTCGGCCAGGCCCGGGCGCACCGTCTTCTGGTCGAAATCCAGCGACACCAGCGTGTCGGACATCATGTAGATGACCTCGCCGGCGCTGCGCGCGGTGGAGCGCGCCGGGTCGTAGCGGTCGGCATCGTATTCGCGCAGCACCACCAGCGTGTCGCGCGGCGCGGCCTGCGCGAAGGCATCGGCCGCCGGGACGGTCGCGGCCAGCGACAGCAGCGCGGCCCCCAGGGTCTTCTTCATCCACTCGTCTCCCATCGGCCCGTTCACCGGGCCCGGTTTGCTCAGGCAGCGCCGGCGCAAGGGCCGGCGCGCGATCGGGAAGCGCCGCTCAGACCCGCAGCCGCGGGTCCAGCGCGTCGCGCAGCGCGTCGCCCAGCACGTTGAAGGCCAGCACCACCACGAAGATCAGCACGCAGGGGATGACCGCGATGTGCGGGGCGAAGAACAGGAAGTTGCGGCCCTCGGAGGCCATGGCGCCCAGCTCGGCCACCGGCGGCTGCGCGCCGAGGCCGAGGAAGGACAGCGCCGAGCCGAGCAGGATCACCTGGCCGAAGCGCAGCGTCGCGAAGACGAAGATCGGCGACAGGCAGTTGGGGGCGAGGTGGCGCAGGATCAGCCGCGCATCGCCCATGCCGGTGGCGCGCGCCGCCTCGATATAGTCCTGCCGCATGACGACGAGCGCCGCGCCGCGCACGATGCGCGCCATCAGCGGCACGGTGGCGACCGAGAGGGCCAGCACCACCGCCAGGATGCCGGGGCCGAAGATGGCGGCGATGGCCAGGCCGAACAGGATGGCCGGGAAGGAGAGCAGCACATCCATCAGCCGCATCAGCAGCCCGTCCACCTTGCTGTAGTAGGCGGCGCAGAAACCCACCAGCGCGCCGGTCAGGCCGCCGAGCAGCACCGAGGCGAGGCCCATCAGCATGGTGACGCGCAGGCCGTAGAGCAGTCGCGTCACCATGTCGCGCCCCTGGCTGTCGGCGCCGAGCGGCAGGCCCTCGGTCCCCGGCACCGCCATGGCGGCGGCCAGGTTGTTGTCGAAGGGATCGGTCGGCGCCAGCAGCGGCGCGAAGACCGCCGCCGCCACGAGCAGCACCACCAGGGCGAAGGCGATGGCGGCCACCGGCTCGCGCAGCAGGCGCTTCAGCAGGCCCGGCCGGCGCGGCGGCGGCACGGTGGCGGGCGCGGTGCCGGGGGCGGCCACGGATTGCGTCGCGGCCATGCTCAATGCCCCCGCATGCGCGGATCGAGCGCCACATAGAGCACGTCGACCACCAGATTGACGATGATGAAGCCGAGCGAGAGCACGATGATGGTGCCCTGCGCCATCGGGAAGTCCGAGGACAGGATGGCGCCCACCGCGAGGCGGCCGACGCCCGGCCAGGAGAAGACGGTCTCGGTGACGACGGCGCCGCCGAGCAGAAAACCGATCTGCAGGCCGATCAGGGTGACGACCGGGATCAGCGCGTTGCGCAGCGCGTGGTGCAGCACCACGGCGCTCTCGGCCAGGCCCTTGGCGCGGGCGGTGCGCACATGCTCGGCGCCCAGCACCTCCAGCACGGCGGTGCGCGTCATGCGCGCCACGGGGGCGATGAAGGTGCCGCCCAGCGTCAGCGCCGGCAGGGCGATGGCCTTCCAGCCCTCGGCGGTCCAGAGCGGGCCGCCGCGGCCGGTGAAGGGCAGCAGCTGCCACTGGAAGCCGACATACCAGATCAGCATCAGGCCGAGGAAGAACACCGGCACCGAGCCGCCGGCCACCGAGAAGGCGGTGACCGCGCGGTCCAGCACCGAGCCGCGCCAGTAGGCGGCGATGGTGCCGAGGCCGATGCCGATCGGGATCGACCAGAAGAGCGAGGCGAACATCAGCTCCAGCGTCGGGCCGATGGTGCCGGCGAGCTCGGTCGTGACGGGCACGTTGTTGATGATGGAGACGCCGAAATCGCCCTGCAGCAGCCGCCACATGTAGAGGCCGAACTGGATGTAGAGCGGCTGGTCCAGGCCCAGCTCGCGGCGGATCTCCTCCACCAGCTCGGCGGTGGCGGTGGGGCCCGCGCGCACCGTGGCGGCGTCGTTCGGTACCACCTGCATCAGCAGGAAGCCGATCAGCAGCACGCCGAGCATGACGGGAATGGTGGTCAGCAGGCGCTGGAAGATATGGCGCAGCATGCGATCAGTCCGCGGCGCCGGCGAGCGCGGCGGCCTCGCCATGCCGGTCGAAGATGGCCTGCCCGCCGCGCAGCGTCAGGTCGGCCTGGGTGGTCAGGATCTCCTCCGGCGCGCAGACAAAAATGTCGCGCGAGAGGATGGCGATGTCGGCCTGCATGCCCGGCTCCAGCGTGCCGCGCTCACCTTCCGCGAACTGGGTGTAGGCGCCGCACCAGCTGTAGCAATGCACCGCCTCTTCCGGCGTCAGCGCCTCCTCGACCCCCAGCACGGTGCCGCGATTGGTCTTGCGGGTGACCATGGCGTAGAGGTTGATGAAGGGATCGACGGTGCAGACCGGGCTGTCCGAGGAGGCGGCCGGGTGGTGGCCCTCCTGCAGCCAGGTCTTCATCGGATAGGCCACTTCCGTGCGCGCCAGTCCGAGATTCTTCACATAGAGATCGCCGAACTCATACATGAAGACCGGCTGCGGCACCGGCAGCACGCCATGGCGCAGCATGCGGCGGCGCTGGTCGGCATTGAGGAAGCCGCAATGCTCGATGCGGTGGCGGCGCCCCTCGATGGGCTGCGCCGCGCTGGAGGCGGCCTCCATGCCGGCCAGCACCTGCTCGATCGCCGCGTCGCCGATGGCGTGGATGTCGAGCTGCCAGCCCTGCTCATGGTAGCGCTTGAGCAGCGCGTGCATCGTCTCCTCGGGGAAGCAGAAGATGCCCGTGCCGCCGCCGGCGCTTTCCAGATAGGGGTCGAAGAAGGCGGCGGTCAGCCCGCCGGCGGAGCCGTCGCCGAACACCTTCACCGCGCCCCAGGCCAGCAGCTCGTCGGCCGTGGCGCCGGCGCTGACATTCGGGCGCAGGCCCTCCTCCCAGGCGGCGGCGGCGATGCCTTCCGGATTGCCGGCCAGCACCTGCCACATGCGCTGCAGCAGGCGCCCCTCGGCCGCGGCGCGGCGATAGGCGGCGATCTCGGCCATGCCGGCGGTCATGCCGACATTCATGTCGCTGGCGGAGGCGAAGCCCAGCGCCGCCAGGTTGCGCCCGGCGGCCTCGATGGCGTCGACCATCTGCGCCTCGGAGGGCGGCGGGATGATGTCGCGGATCAGCCGCATCGCCCGTTCCTGGAACAGGCCGGTCAGCCTGCCGCCCTTGCGCTCGATGGCGCCGCCCTCGGGGTCGGGGGTGTTGTGGCTGACCCCGGCGAGCTTCATCGCCACCGTGTTCGCCACCGCCACATGGCCGCAGGTGCGGGTGATGATGACCGGGTGGTCGGGGGCGGCGCGGTCCAGCTCCTCGGCCAGCGGGTGGCGGCCGATATCCAGCTCGCCATGGTCGTAGCCGCGGCCGAGGATCCACTCGCCCTTCGGCGTGGTGGCTGCGGCGGCCGAGATGCGCTTCAGCACCTCGTCCAGGCTGCGCACCTCCTCGGCGCGCAGGTTCACCTGCGACAGGCCGAGCCCATAGGGCAGCAGGTGCATATGCGCTTCGTTGAAGGCCGGGATGGCGACCCGGTCGCCCAGCGCGATGCGCCGCGTGGCCGGGCCGGCATGGGCCGCCACCTCGTCGCGCGTGCCGACGGCCAGGACGCGGCCATCCCGGATGGCGACGGCCTCGGCGAAGCCGTTGCGCAGGCCGCGGAAGACGCGGCCCTCGATCAGCAGATCCGCGCTCATTGGCGCCAGTCCAGCTTGGAATTCTCGATCAGCCGCAGCGCGGGCGCCCAGGCCCATTCGCTGTGCGCCAGCGAGCGCTCGGGGTCGCCGTTGAACTGCGCGGCGGTCTTGCGGCGCACCTCCTCGGGCGGCAGCACCAGCTCGGCGCCGCCGGACATCGCCGCCACCTGCGCCTGGCAGGCGCGCTCCAGATAGTAGATCAGGTTGAAGGCCTCGGGGATGCTGCGGCCGGCCACCAGCAGGCCGTGGTTGCGCAGGATCATGGCGCGGTGCTGGCCGAGATCGGCGACCAGGCGCTCGCGCTCGTCGAGGTCGAGGGCGACGCCCTCATAGCCGTGATAGGCGAGATGGCCGTAGAATTTCAGCGCGTGCTGGCTGATCGGCAGCAGCCCGTCCTTCTGCGCGGAGACGGCGATGCCGGCGGCGGTGTGGGTGTGCACCACGCACATCGCATCCTCGCGCGCCATGTGCAGGGCGGAGTGGATGGTGAAGCCCGCGGCGTTCACCGGCTTCGACTCACTGCCTTCCTCGACGACATTGCCGTCGAGGTCGATCTTCACCAGGTCGGAGGCGCGCATCTCGTCGAACAGCACGCCATACTTGTTGATGAGGAAATGGTGCTCCGGCCCCGGCAGCCGCGCGCTGATATGGGTGTAGATGAAGTCGGTCATGCGGAAATGCGCGACCAGCCGGTAAAGCGCGGCCAAATCGCAGCGGATGCGCCACTCATCCTCGGAACAGGCGAGCCGCGCGGGCGAGGTGGCGACATTCATGAACCCAACTCCCTCAGGTTGGGTCGATGTCATCAGCCGGCCGGAAGCCCGTCAACCGCTCGTGAGCGGGTTTGCAGTGCAGCAAACACGGATCTGCCTTTGCTCCAGGCAAATCCGTGCTTTTGCCGCACAGCACAAAGGCAGATCCCGCATCGCAGCGTGCGCAGCCCGCGCGCGATGCGATACCTTGCTGGGATAGACGGGAAAAAACGAAAGCGCAACGGGGCTGTTTCGCCGCCTCGCCAGGGACATCCTCGCGGCCAGGCTTCAGCCAGGCCCGCCCTGCGATACCATTTCCGCGTCTTCCAGCACCGGCAGGGCGGCGTCGGCATCCCAGCCCAGGGTCACGGCATCACCCGCCGCCGGCAGCGCCCCGCCACCGCGCCGCACGGCCTGCAACGGCCCCAGCGCCGACCGCAGCCGCAGCGCCACGCTGCCGCCGAGATAGGTCACCGCCTCGATCCGCGCCGGCAGCGTGTTGTCCGCCGCCTCGCCGGGGCCGAGCAGGCGGATGCGCTCCGGCCGCAGCGACAGCAGCACCGGCCCGGCGAAGGGCGCGCGCGTGGCGCGCAGCACCGTCTCGCCGCAGCGCACCTCGCCCGGCGCCGTCACCACGCCCGGGAAAAAATTCGACTGGCCGAGGAAGCCGGCGACGAAGCGCGTGCGCGGCGAATCATACAGCGCGGCCGGGCTGCCCTGCTGCACCAGCACGCCATGGTTCAGGATGGCGATGCGGTCGGAGAGGCCGAGCGCCTCCTCCTGGTCATGCGTGACATTGACGAAGCTGCGGCCGATGCGCCGCTGCAGCGCGCGCAGCTCGTCCTGCAATTCGCCGCGCAGCTGGCGGTCGAGGGCGGAGAGCGGCTCGTCCAGCAGCAGCAGCGCCGGGTCGAACACCAAAGCGCGGGCCAAGGCCACGCGCTGCTGCTGGCCGCCCGACAGCTCCGCCGGGCGGCGCTCGGCGAAGCGCGTGAGCTGCACCAGGTCGAGCGCGCCGCGCACCTTCTCCGCCTGCTCCGCGCGGCCGAGGCCGCGGGCGCGCAGGGGGAAGGCGACGTTCTCGGCCACGGTCATGTGCGGGAACAGCGCATAGCCCTGGAACACCATGCCGAAATCGCGCCGCTCCGGCGGCAGGCGGGTGATGTCGCGCCCGCCCAGCACCACGCTGCCGGCATCGGGGGTGACGAAACCCGCAATGGCCATCAGCAGCGTCGTCTTGCCGGAGCCGGAGGGGCCGAGCAGCGTCAGGAAACTGCCTTCCGGCACCTCCAGCGAGACGTCGCGCAGCACCGCCTGGCCGCCATAGCGCTTGCTCAGGCCGCGCAGAGAGAGATCCAGCCCCGGCACCGGCTCAGTCCCGGTAATCCGGCTGCTCGCGGTCCATCTTGCGCTTCAGCGCCTGCCAGGGCAGCCAGCCCTTCACCGGAGAATCCGCCGCCTGTTCGCGCACGCGCTGGACCATCTCCAGCGGCGGCAGCGCCAGCGGCGCGCCGGTCGATTGCGCCGCCACCTGGATGCGGCAGGATTGTTCCAGATAGTACATCCAGTAGAAGGCCTCGCCCACGGTGCGGCCGATGGTCAGCAGGCCGTGGTTGCGCAGGATCAGGCAGGGCCTGTCGCCGAGGTCGCGCACGATGCGCTCGCGTTCGCCCAGATTGTCGTCGGCCGCGATGCCCTCGTAGTCGTGGATGGCGACGCGGTCGTGCAGCTCCATGCTCATCTGGTTCAGCGGCAGCAGCCCACCCTGCTGCGCCGCCACCGTCATGCCGGCCAAGGTGTGGGTGTGCATGACGCAGCGCGCGCGATCGACGGCGCGGTGCACGGCGGAATGGATGACGAAGCCCGCCGGGTTCACCGGCCATGTCGTCTGCTGCAAGGGCGCGCCCTCGGCATCGACGGCGACCAGGGAGGAGGCGGTGATCTCCTCGAAGAGCAGGCCATAGGGGTTGACCAGGAAGCGGTGCCCCTCCCCCGGAATGCGCACCGAGAGATGGGTGTAGACCAGATCCGTCATGCCGAAATGCGCCAGCAGCCGGTAGGCGCAGGCGAGGTCCTCGCGCAGCTCCTGCTCGGTCGGCTCACGGGTCGGGTCGGGGCGGATCGGGGGTGGCGGCAGCGGCATCAATAGCCTCGGTCGGGGTCGTAGAGATTGGGCAGCGGCCGCCCCGCCTCGAAGGCGGCGATGGCGCCGGCGACATAGCGCGCGCGCTCCGCCCGGCTGGGCAGGGAGGCGACATGCGGCGTGACGATGACCTTGGGATGCGCCCAGAGCGGGCTGTCGGCCGGCAGCGGCTCCTCCGGGAACACGTCCAGCACGGCACCGGAGACCTGGCCGGATTCCAGCGCGGAGAGCAGGTCGGGCACGCGCAGATGCGCGCCGCGCCCGGCATTCACCACCGCCGCGCCGCGCGGCAGTTGCGCCAGCAGCGCCGCGTCGATCAGCCCGGTCGTCTCGGGCGTCGAGGGCAGCAGGCAGACCAGGATGTCGGTGCTGGCCAGGAAGGCCGGCAGCTCGGCGGGGCCCGCGAAGCTCACCACCCCCGGCAGCGCCTTGCGCGAGCGCGCCCAGCCCTGCACCGGGAAGCCCAGCCCCTGCAGCATCCTCGCCGCCTGGCTGCCGAGATTGCCGAGGCCCATGATGCCGACGCGGCGCTCCCGCGCCGTGTGCGGCACCTCCTTCTGCGCCCATTGGCGGCGCTCCTGGCCGAGCGCGAAATGCCGCGTGTCGCGCAGCAGGGAGAGGCAGGACCAGGCGATGAACTCGCCCATGCGCTGGGCGGTCGCGTCGCCGCCCATGCGCACCAGCGGCAGGTGGCGCGGCCAGGCGGGGTCGGCGGTGATGTGGTCCACCCCGGCGCCGGACGAGAAAACGATCTTCAGATTGGGCAGGCTGTTGAGCCAGCCGGGCTGCGGCTCCCACACCACCACATATTCGACCTCCTCCGGCCGCACCGACGCATCCTCCCACCAATGGGCGGAGAGGCGCGGATCGACCGCCGCGAAGCCGTCACGCCATTCCGGCACGGCCTGCGGCCCGCCGGATTTCACCAGGATCTTCACCACCTTGCGGGCCGTCCCTCTGCTGCAGCGGCGGGAGCCTGCCCGGCGCGATCCCCCCCGTCCAGGGGGCGGGGCGGCCGGATCGGGGGCCGCCGCACCCGCGCGGGCGGCGGATCGCTACCAGATTGGCCGGGCTGCGCAAGGCTTGGGCAGGGCGATGTCACGCGGCTGTCGCGAACCCCCTGCCCTGCCCCGTCACGCCACCGGCGTGGTCACATGCACGGCCGGGCGGCGGCCCTCGTTCCAGCGCCCGCCGATGGCGCGCTCGATCTGCGCGGCGAGCTGCAGCAGCAGCCCGTCATTCGCCTGCCGCGCCTGGAAATGCAGGCCGAGCGGCAGGCCATCGTCCTGCCGGCCGAGCGGCAGCGACAGGCCCGGAATGCCGCAGAGATTGGTCAGCGGCGTGTAGGCGAAGTTGCGCCACAGATTCTCGAACCAGTCCCAGACATCCGGGTTGTCGCTGGTGGTCAGGTATTCCGTGGTGCCGATCAGCGGCGTCGGCAGCGCGGTGATCGGCGTCAGGATGATGTCCCATTCCTCGAAGAACTCGCCGAAGCCGCGCGAGGTCGCGTTGAACGCCGCCTGCATGCGGTAGCGCTCGGCATAGGCGATGTCGCGCCCGGCCTCCCAGAGCCGGATGTTGATCGGCTCCACCTTGTCCTCGGGCGGCCGGTCGAGGCCGAGCGGCGCCAGCATGGTGTTGATGGTCTGGGTGAAGTTGCTGACGTAGCACAGCGTCTGCGCGGCGAAGGCGGCGCGGAAATCCACCTTGGGCAGCGCCCATTCGACATGGTGGCCGAGGCCCTCGAGGAAGCGCCCGATGCGCGCCAGCTCCTCGACCCGCTGCGGCGTGGCGCGATAGTCGCCCCATTCATGCGACAGGGCGATGCGCAGCCGGCCCGGGTCGCGCCGGATCAGCGTCGTGTAGGGCTCGGGCGCGGTCCAGTAGGGCATGAACTCGCCCGGCGCGCCGCCGCGGCAGGAATCGACGAACAGCGCCATGTCGCGCACGCTGCGCGTCAGGCAGCCCTGGGTGGAGACCAGCCCGGTGAGGTCCGAGGCGCCAGGCGCGATGGAGAACACGCCGCGCGAGGCCTTCAGCCCGATGATGCCGTTGACGCCGGCCGGGATACGGATCGAGCCGCCGCCATCCGTGGCGTGCGAGATCGGCAGCGCGCTGGCGGCCACCATCGCCGCGCTGCCGGCCGAGGAGCCGCAGGTGGTGTAGCGCGTGTCCCACGGGTTGCGGGTGACATAGACGGCCGGGTTCTCGGCCGAGCTGCAGACGCCGAATTCCGGCGTGGTGCTGCGGCCGATGATGTTGAGCCCCGCCGCCCGCAGCCGCCGCGTCAGGTAGCTGTCGGCCGTGGCGCGGTGGCCGCGCATCAGCAGCGAGCCCATCTCCTGCAGCCGCCCCTTCAGCGTGGGGCCCAGATCCTTCATCAGGTAGGGCACGCCGGCGAAGGGCCCTTGCGGGTCCATGCCATCGGCCAGCGGGTCGGCCACCACATCCTCGAACAGCTCGACGACCGCCGACAGCGCCGGGTCGGTGCGGGCGATGCCGGCGGCGGCCTGGGCCGCCAGCTCGGCCGGGCTGATCTCGCCGCGCCGCACGCGCTCCGCCAGCGCCGTGGCGTCCTGCGCCGCCCATTCCTCCCACCCCATCGCCAGGCTCATCACGCGCATCCCGCTCCGTTGCGGCGGGCAGGCTAGAGGGGCGTGGCGCGCGGTCAAGCCGCCGGCTGGCCCGCCCCGGCCTCACAGGCCGAGCAGCGCGGCGCGCAGCCCGGTGCCGAGCAGCGCGTCCGACAGGGCGGCGAAGGGGTAGAGGGCGATCGACCACGGCCCCGCCCCGGCCATGGCCAGCAGCCCCGGATAGATGGCGAAGCGGTAGTAGAGCAGCGTGCCCGCCACCGGCACCACCAGCAGGCCGAGCCGGCCCAGCAGATGGGTCAGCAGCATCGGCGCCAGATGCTCGGCCAGCGCGTGCGCGGCGCGATCGGGGGTGAGGTCGAGCCGCCGTTCCAGCTCGGCCAGCGCCGCGCGCAACAGGGCGCCGGCCAGGCCGTCCTGCGGCAGCAGGGCACGGGCGCGGCGATGCTCGGCGCGGATCAGCCGGAACAGCACCAGCCGCGCCAGCCCCAGCGGCGACAGCCGCGTCGCCAGCCACAGCCGCAGGGTGGGCATGGCGGCGCGCAGCCCGACGACGATGCCATAGACGGTCCAGAGCAGCGCGCCGCAGACCACGAGGCCGGTCATCACCCGCTCCAGCTCCGGCGCGGCCAGCCAGACCGCCAGCGCGTGCAGGCCGAGCAGCGCCGCCAGCACCAGGAAGGACGGCCAGACCGCGCCCACCACCTGCTCCACCACCACCCCGTCCAGCAGGGCGCGGGCCAGCGGGCCGGACAGGCCCTTGCCGCTCTCGAAGGCCTCGCGGATCGGCGCGCCCCAGCGATCGGCCGCCCAGTCGCCCAGCTGCCGCCCGGCCATCTCCGCCCCGCGCCCCAGCGGCCCTTCCGCCATGCCCACCTGCCTCCCTCGACCGCGCTGCGGAGTTTGTTAGCTTCTGCCCCCGATGCAAGCCGGACCCCGCATGGACCCGACCGACCCGCCGCCCTCCCCGGAGGATGACCACGCCGACTGGCTGCTGGACCTGGCCGGGCTGCTGCTGGCGGTGCGGCCCGCCGCGCGCGCCCCGCTGGAGGCGGCCCTGCGCCGCCTGCCG
>NZ_GG770777.1:1118108-1127577 GCF_000164635.1 Pseudoroseomonas cervicalis ATCC 49957
CCGCCGCCTCGGCCGCGGCGGCGGCCGCCGTGCCGGTGCCGGTGGCCGATGCCGCCGGCATCTTCGCGGTGAATGTCGGCATGGTGGCCGCCATCGCGGTGGCCATGGGCGTCACCATGGACCAGAAGAACATGCTGGCCATGGCGGCGAGCCTGGCGGGCGCGCTGGCCACCTCGGCCGGCGGGCGCATGGTGGCGGGGCAGGTGCTGAAGCTGATCCCGGGCCTCGGCAGCCTGGCCGGCGGCGCCATCACCGCCGCCGTCGCCGGCAGCACCACCTATGGGCTGGGCTACGGCTTCACCGAGTATCTCTGCCGCTTCCACGCCGCGCGCGGCCATATGCCGGAGGGCAGCGAGCTGCAGGAAGGCTTCCGCAAATTCTGGGAGAGCTGGGGCGAGAAGGAGAAGGCGCCGCCGGCCGGCGCCTGAGGCGCGCTACAGCCAGCGCCGGTCGGTGGTGAAGTCGATGTTCAGCCAATGGCCGGGCGGCTCCGCCCCCAGCGCCGCGGCGATCTCGGCGCGGACCGCCTCGAACTCCTGCAGCGGCTTCGCCGCAAGGGCGGGCCCGGCCAGGAAGGTGATGTCGACGAAGCGCACCCGCCCGGTCTTGGCGACATGGGTGGTGTAGGCCTCGAAGCCATGCCGCTCGGCGATGCCGGCGACCAGCGCCCGCACCTCGCCATCCAGCCCGGCCGGGGCCAGCTGCAGGATCTCCTTGCCGGCGCGCCAGGCGGCGCCGAGCGGCAGGGGCAGCAGCAGCAGCGTCATCCCCGCCAGCAGGGCCGGGTCGAGATAGGGCACCAGCGCGGCGTGGCGCGTGCCCTGCAGCGCGCCGGCCACCAGGAACCCCGCCCCCAGCGCCAGGCTGAGCAGGCCGGAGACCAGCCAGCCCCGCGCATCCATCGCCAGCAGCTCGGAGCCGAGGGCGCGGGCGCGGCGGCGCATCACCAGGAATAGCGCCAGGGCGGCGAGGCCGGAGCCGGCGGCGTACCAGAGGCCGGGGCCGAAGGCGACGCTGCGCCCGGCGCCCAGCAGGTCGTTCACCGCGCCGAGCAGCGCATAGCCGCAGGACAGGGCCAGCACGGTGGAGTTCAGCAGCACCAGCATCGGCTCCAGGTGCCAGAAGCCGAACTGGAAGCGCCGCGTCTCGCCGCGGTCGAGCAGCACGGAGACGCCGAGCGCCAGCAGCGTCAGCGCCGCATCGGCCAGCGAATAGACGCCGTCGAACAGGATGGAGCTGGAATTGACCAGCAGGCCGCAGGCGATGCCGGCCAGCGCCAGCAGGATGGTCAGCAGGATCGAGGCGGTGAGGGTCCTGCGTTCCGCCCGTCCATCCTCCCGACTCGCCACCCCCGCCTCCCTCGCCCGCTGCGGCTCCGGCGAGGGCTGTAGCATGGCCGGGCGCGGCGGCGGAGGCCGCGCCCGGTCATCTCGGCGTCAGGAGAGCAGGCCGTAGAACATGCGAACGGCCGTGATCGCCAGGAACACCGCGAAGGCACGCTTCAGCGCCAGCGGCGGGATGGTGTGCGCCAGATGCACGCCCCAGGGCGTCGCCAGGATCGAGCTGGGCACGATCAGCGCGAAGCCGATCAAATTCACATAGCCCAGCGAATAGGGCGGCAGGTCATGCGCCCCCCAGCCGCCATACAGGAAACCGATGGTCGCCGGGATCGAGATGATCAGCCCGAAGACCGAGGAGGTGGCGACGGCCGAGCGGATCGGCGTGCCGAACATCGACAGGATCGGCACGCCCACCGTGCCGCCGCCAATGCCCATCATGGCCGAGACGGTGCCGATGAAGCCGCCAATGCCCCACAGCCCGGCGCCGCGCGGCGTGGTGTCGCGCAGTTTGAAGTCGACGCCGGTGAAGCCCATGTTCACCGCCACCAGCAGCGCGATGGTGGCGAACACCGCCGACAGCGCATCGCCATGCAGCCAGATCGCCGCCACCGTGCCGAGCGCCACGCCGATGATCATGGACGGCCAGATCGCCTTCAGCAGCCCGGTGTCGATGGCGCCTTTGGCGTAGTGCTTGCGCGCCGAGACGATCGAGGTCGGGATGATGGTGGCCAGGCTGGTGCCCACCGCCAGCTTCATCTGCACCGTCTCGGGAATGCCGAGCAGCGGGAAGATGTTGAACAGCACCGGCACGATGACGATGCCGCCGCCGACGCCGAGCAGCCCGGCCAGCGTGCCGGAGAGGAGACCGGTCACGGCCATGGCGAAAGCGAGGCCCGCAAGCCAGAGCGGGTCGGACATATGTTCCATTCGGGGACCTTGGCGGCAGGAAGGAGGCGTTGCACCTTGTGCTTACACCCCTGCCCCGGTCCCGTCAGCCCGTGCTCCTCATCACCGATCCTTGGTTCTACGCCCTGGCCGTGCCCGCGATCCTGGTGACCGGTATCAGCAAGGGGGGCTTCGCCTCGGGTGGCGGCAACCTCTCCGTGCCGGCCATGGCGCTGCTGGTGCCGGCGCCGCAGGCCGCCGCCATCTCGCTGCCCGTGCTGTGCGCCATGGACATCGCCGGGCTGCGCGCCTGGTGGGGGCGCTGGAGCCTGCGGGAGATGCGGGCGATCCTCCCCGGCGGGCTGCTCGGCATCGCGCTGGGCAGCCTGGCCTTCGGGCTGATGAGCGACCGCATGACCAAGCTGATGGTGGGGGTCATCGCGCTGGCCTTCCTGGCGCGCAATCTCTGGCAGGCGCGGCATGGCAAGCCGCCGCCGCCCGCCGCGCCCAACCGGCTGAAGGGCGGGTTCTGGTCCACGGTGTCCGGCTTCACCAGCACCATCGCCCATGCCGGCGGGCCGCCGCTCGCGGTCTATCTCTACCCGCTGCGGCTGGAGCGGGCGCAGCTGGCGGCGACCACCGTCGTGTTCTTCGGGGTGGTCAATTACGTCAAGCTGGTGCCCTATGCGGCGCTCGGGCAGCTCAGCCTGGGCAACCTGCTCACCAGCCTGGTGCTGCTGCCGCTGGCGCCGGTCGGCGTGCGGCTCGGCGTCTGGCTGCAGGGGCGCATCAGCGACAAGGTGTTCTACCGCGTGATCCATGTTCTTCTGGCGGCCACCGGCATCAAGCTGGTGGCGGATGGGCTCGGGCTGTGAGCGGCGCGCCCTTTCTTGGCGTGCTGGGCGGCATGGGGCCGCTGGCCAGCGCCCAGTTCATGCTGCGGCTGACGCTGCTGACCCCGGCCGAGCGCGACCAGGACCACCTGCCCGCGCTGCTCTGGTCCGACCCGCGCATCCCCGACCGCACCGCGGCGCGGCTGGCGGGTGGCGAGGACCCGCTGCCCTGGCTGCTGCGCGGCATCGCCGGGCTCGAAGCCGCCGGCTGCGGCGCCATCGCCATTCCCTGCAACACCGCCCATGGCTGGTACGAGGCGATGCAGGCCGCCACGCCCCTGCCCATCCTGCACATTGTCGATGCCGCCGCCGAGGATCTGGCGCGGCAGGGCGTGGCCTCGGGGCGCGTCGGGCTGCTGGCGACGGCGGGCACGCTGGCCATGCGGCTCTACCAGCCGCGGCTGGAGGCGCGCGGCTACAGCGTCATCACCCCGGACGAGGCCGAGATGCGCGAGCTCGTCTCCCCCGGCATCGCGCTGGTGAAGGCGAACCGCGTGGCGGAAGCCTATGCGCCGCTGGCCGAGGCAGCGACGCGGCTGAAGGCGCGCGGCGCGGCGGCGGTGGTGCTCGGCTGCACGGAAATCCCGCTCGGCATCCAGGCAGGGCCATCGGCGGAGATCGGGCTGCCCCTGGTGGACACGATCGACGCGCTGGCACTGGCCAGCCTCAGATGGGCAGGAAAGTAAGATCTTCTTTTTCTGAAGAAAAAGAAGCAAAAAGACTTTTTCCGTTTGGCGTCCCGCTTATGGCCATACGCGGGACGCCAGCGGAAAAAAGTTTTTTGGTTCTTTTTTCCAAAAAAGAACGTCTTATTCTTCCAGCACACTCAAAGCATTCCGCGCCCCCATGGCCCGCGCCATCTGCGCCGCCGTGGCGCCCGAGGCGTCCTTGGCCTCCCGGTCGGCGCCGGCGCGCAACAGCGCCTCGACCATTTCGTCGCGGTTGAACATGGCGGCCATCATCAGGGGCGTGCGGCCATCGGGGCCGGCGGCGTCCACGGCCGCGCCGTGCTCCAGCAGCGCCGTCACCACCCCGGCGGCACCCTTGAACACCGCCCCGGCCAGGGGAAGCTGGCCACGGTCATTGGCCAGGTCCGGGCTGGCGCCGTGTTGCAGCAGCAGGCGCACCGCCGCCTCCTGCCCGTGATAGGCGGCCAGCATCAGCAGGGTGTCGCCCTTCTCGTTGCGCAGATCGGCCGGCAGGCCGTGCTCCAGCGCGGCGCCGAGCGTGGCCGTGTCGCCGGCGCGGGCGGCGTCGAACAGCTTCTCGGCCAGGGCGCGCAGCGCCTCGGGGTCGTCCTGTGTCATGGCGTCTCCTGCTGTCTGCCGCCGCCGATATGGGGCCGCGCCGGGGGCGCGGGAAAGGGGTGGCCTGGACAAGCCCGCCGCGCAGCGCGAGCCTGACCGGATGACCGCGCTTCACTCCTCCCGCCGGCCCTGGGTCGGCGTGCCCGCCTGCCATCGCGAGATGGGCGGGCATTGGCAGCATGCCACCCCCTCCCGCTACATGACCGCCCTGGCCGAGGGCGCCGGGGTGCGCCCCGTGCTGATCCCGCCACTGGCCGATGCGCTGGACGCCGAAGGCTGGCTGGAGCGGCTGGACGGGCTGCTGGTGCCCGGCTCGCCCAGCAATGTGCAGCCGGCGCTCTATGGCGGCGGCGCGGCGCCGGAGGGCGAGCTGGAGGACCCGGACCGCGACGCGACCACCCTGCCGCTGATCCGCGCGGCGCTGGCGCGCGGCCTGCCGGTGCTGGCCATCTGCCGCGGCCTGCAGGAGATGAATGTGGCGCTGGGCGGCACGCTGCACGGCCGGCTGCATCTGCTGGAGGGGCGCGACGACCATCGCGGCCAGGGCAGCACCAGCGCCGAGCGCTACCGCATGCGGCACGAGGTCGCGGCCGAGGGGCTGCTGCGGCAGGTCACCGGCCAGGCGCGCTTCCTGGTCAATTCGGTGCACATGCAGGGCGTGGACCGCGTCGCCCCCGGCCTGGCGGTGGAGGCGCTGGCGCCCGACGGCACGGTGGAGGCGCTGCGGCCCGAGGCCGCGACCGGCTTCCAGCTGGCCGTGCAATGGCACCCCGAATGGCGCTTCCACGAGGATGCGCCGAGCACCGCCCTCTTCCGCGCCTTCGGCGCCGCCTGCCAGGGAACCGCCCCATGAGTGACTGGAAACACCGCGCCGGCAGTCCCTTCGCGCGCGAGAAGCAGCCCGCCCTGGCCAGCAAGGGCATGGTGGTGACCAACCATCCCGTCGCCTCGGCGGCGGGGGCGGAGATGCTGCTGGCCGGCGGCAATGCAGTGGACGCCGCCATCGCCGCGCTGTTCACCCTGACCGTGGTGGAGCCGATGATGGTCGGCCCGCTCGGCGGCGGTGTCGCGCATCTGCGGTTGCCGGATGGGCGGCATGTGGTGCTGGACGGGCTCTCCACCGCCCCCGCCGCCGCGCGGCCGGACATGTACGAGCCGATCTCCGACACCCTGCCCGACTACCAGGAGACGGCCGGGCGGAAGAACGCGCTGGGCGTGCTGGCGATGGGCGTGCCGGGGGCGCTGGCCGGCTGGTGCCGGGCGCTGGCCGAGCATGGCAGCCTGCCGCTGGAGGAGGTGCTGCGCCCGGCGATCCGCGCCGCCGCCGAGGGCTTCCGCGCCACCTCCTATCTGGTCGGCGCCATCGCCGATGCGGCGCATGAGCTGGCGCTGGACCCTGGCCTGGCCGCCACCTTCCTGCCCGGCGGCGCGCCGCCGGCGGTGGGCGCGCTGATCCGCCAGCCGGAGCTGGCCGAGTCGCTGCGGCTGATCGCGAAGGAAGGCCCGGCGGCGCTGTATGGCGGCGCGCTGGGGCGGGCGCTGGCCGCGCATATGGCGGCCTCCGGCGGGCTGATCACCGAGCGCGACCTGGCCGAGTACCGGGTGGTGGAGCGTGCCCCCATCACCGGCGAGTATCGCGGCTACCAGGTGATGGCGCCGCCGCCACCCTCCTCGGCCGGGGTGCATGTGACGCAGATGCTGAATGTGCTGGAGGGCTATGACCTGGCCGCGCTGGGCTCCGGCAGCGCCGCCACCGTGCATCTGCTGGCCGAGGCGCTGAAGCTGGCCTTCGCCGACCGTGGCGTGGCGACGGCCGACCCGGCCTTCATCCGCGTGCCCGTCGAGCGCCTGACCAGCAAGGCCTACGCCGCCGAGCGCCGCGCCCTGCTGCGCCAGGACCGGGCGCAGGACTGGACCCCCGGCATCCCGCCCGGGGAGGTGCTGGCCGAATCCGCCAACACCACGCATGTCACCGTGGCGGATGCCGCCGGCACCATCGTGGCGACGACGCAGACCATCAACAGCCTGTTCGGGGCGCGCTTCACCATCCCCGGCACCGGGCTGATCGCCAACAACTACATGTTCAATTTCGACCCGCATCCGGGCAAGGCGCTGTCGGTGGCGCCGGGCAAGCGGGTCTTCACCTCGATGGCGCCGACCATCGTGGCGCGCGACGGCAAGCCCTGCTTCGCGCTCGGCCTGCCGGGGGGCTTGCGCATCTTCGGCTCGGCCATGCAGGCGGTGATCAACCTGATCGACCACGACATGGATCTGCAGGACGCGGTGGAGGCGCCGCGCATCTGGACCAATGGCCACACGCTGGAGCTGGAGCCGACCATCGCCGCCACGCTGGACCCCGCGCTCACCGCGCTCGGCCACAAGGTGCAGCGGGTGAAGCATATCGGCGGCGGCATGGGCGCGGTGCGCTTCCACGCGGATGGCATGATCGAGGGCGCGGCCTGCTGGCGCGCCGATGGCACGCCGGTCGGCATCTCGGGCGGGCTGGCGCGGCCGGGGGTGCGCTTCGACCCGGAGGTGCGCGCGGCCAAGGCCTGAAACAGAAAACCCGGGGGAGCGATCCCCCGGGGCATATCCTCAGGCCGATCGGCGCCGCGCGCCGGTCATCGCCCGCCGGGCAGAGCCCTCAGGGGCATTCGCACCCATCGGTCGGGCCGGATTCGCCGCGCACGATGTGGTGGTCGATCCACTCCGACACCAGCCGGCGCGCCTCGTTCACCGAGGATTCGGGGTGGTGGATCCGGTACAGCGCCGTGCAGGCCCGGAAGGACGACAGGTCGTCATTCCCGGTCTCGCGCAGCTCACGATACGCGGTCACCACAGCGCGCTCACACCGACGGGTGATGTGGCTGAAGTCGTTGCCCATCCGCTCATACTCCTGCGGTTGCGAGCCAGTTGAGAATGGGTCGCAACTCGTCCCGGCGTTTTTATAAGCTCATCTGAATGAGCGTTCAAGTTTCCTCTGCGCCGGGAGCTGCCGGCCGCCTGCCCCCAGGCGGGACTCGGGAGGGGCCGGGACGCCCCTCCGCCGCCCCGCCTCAGGCCGCGGCGACCGCCTCGGCCAGCGCCTTGCCCACGTCCGAGGTGTTGGCCTGGCCGCCCATGTCGCGGGTGCGCGGGCCACCCTCGGCCAGCAGCGTCTCGATGCTGCGGGTGATGGCGTCCGCCGCCTGCTTCTCCCCCAGATGCTCCAGCATCATGGCGCCGGACCAGATCTGCCCGATCGGGTTGCAGATATGCTTGCCGGCGATGTCGGGGGCCGAGCCATGCACCGGCTCGAACATCGAGGGATGCGCCTTCTCGGGGTTGATGTTGGCCGAGGGCGCAATGCCGATCGAGCCCGCCACCGCCGGGCCGAGATCCGAGAGGATGTCGCCGAACAAATTGGAGCCCACGACCACGTCGAACCAGTCCGGATGCTGCACGAAATGCGCGCAGAGGATGTCGATGTGGAACTGGTCGGTCGTCACGTCCGGGTAGCTCTTCGCCATCTCGGCGAAGCGCTCATCCCAATAGGGCATGGTGAAGGTGATGCCGTTGGACTTGGTGGCGCTGGTCAGCTTCCTGCGCGGCCGGGTCATGGCCAGTTCGAAGGCGTATTTCATCACCCGGTCCACGCCCTTGCGGGTGAAGACGGCATCCTGGGTGACGAATTCCCGCTCGGTGCCGGCGAACATCTTGCCGCCGGAGGAGGAATACTCGCCCTCGGTGTTTTCGCGCACCACGTAGAAATCGATCTCGGCGGGGGTGCGGTTGGCCAGCGGCGTCTTAGCGCCGGGCATCAGCTTGCAGGGGCGCAGGCTGATATACTGGTCGAACTCGCGGCGGATCGGGATCAGCAGCCCCCACAGCGAGACGTGATCGGGCACGCCCGGCCAGCCCACGGCACCCAGGAAAATGCTGTCGCTCTGGCGCAGCTGCTCGATGCCGTCCTCCGGCATCATGCGGCCGGTCTGGGCGTAGGTCTCGCAGGACCAGTCGTAATGCGCCAGCTCCAGCTCGAAGCCGAAGCGGCGGGCGGCGGCGTCCAGCACGCGCAGCCCCTCGGGCACGGTCTCCTTGCCGATGCCATCCCCGGGCACGACGGCGATGCGGTATTTGCGGGACATGAGCTTTCCTCCGATCGGGCCCGCGGAGCCTAGCCAGCGGAGTGAGCGCGGCAAGAGGGACAGAAGGAAAGAGTTCTTTTTTGAAAAAAAGAACCAAAAAACTTTCATCCGCTGGCGTCCCGCCTACGGCCTGAGGCGGGACGCCAAACGAACAAAGTCTTTTTGCTTCTTTTTCTTCAGAAAAAGAAGATCTCTTAAATCAACCCCCTGGCCTTGATTTCCGCCGCCACCCTTGCCGCCTCATCCAGCGGCACGCGCGCGAACGGCGCCAGCCCGGCCGAGAGCGGCCGCGCCTGCCCCGCCTCGTACAGGCTTTGCCACAGGCGGCGGTGGCGCGGGGCCGTGGTGGTCTCGGCGATGAAGAGCGGCGCCTCGGTGGCCAGGGCCTCGCTGAGCATGGAGACCGAGTCGCCGGTGGCGATCACCGCATCCGCCCAGGCCAGGAAGCCGGCATAGGGGTTCGGCCCGGCGCTGCCCCAGCCATGCAGGGCATGCGGCACGCCCTGCAGCGCCGCCGCCACGGCGGCCGCCGCCGCCGCGCCGCTGCGGCGGGAGGTGGTGACCAGCACACTGCCGCCCATGCCCGCCGCCTGCCGCGCCAGATCGGCGGCGAGGCCGGGGTCCAGCCCCTCCCCCCGCACCGCGCCGCCCAGCAGCAGCGCCACGCGCGGCCCCGGCAGTGCAGCGAGTTCCGCCCATTCGGCGCGGGCGGCGGCAAGCGCCGCCGGGCTCATCCGGTGACAGGCGCCGAGGATGGGGAAGAGGTTCGCCGCCCCGCGCGGCGAATCGTGCCGGCCGACCACCAGCAGGTCGAACTCTGCCGCGCCGAAACCGGGGCGCATCATGTGCACCAGCCTGGCGCCGCGCCGCCCCAGCCAGCGCGCCACGGGGGCCAGCGCCGCCCGGCCGAGAGCACC
>NZ_GG770777.1:1127908-1137060 GCF_000164635.1 Pseudoroseomonas cervicalis ATCC 49957
GCTCGACCCCGGCCAGGGTCGGCACCGGCCAGGGGATGCGCGCCAGCGCCCCCCAGCGCAGCGGGATCGTCGCGAAGGGCAGGCCCAGCCGCTCGGCGATGCCCAGCGGCTGGGCGGCGGTGCCGGCGCGCGGATCGGCCAGCACCCAGATGGCGGCATCCCCCGCATCCGTCATGGACGCGCCACGCCCAGGGCGTTACCAACCGCCCCCAAAGGAGACCCCGCCATGCCTTCGACCCATGCCTCCGACTGGGACCGCGACGCGGCCCTGACCACCGCCCGCATCCTGCTGGAGATCAAGGCGGTCAACTTCCGCCCGGAAGAGCCCTACACCTTCACCAGCGGCTGGAAGAGCCCGGTCTATATCGACTGCCGCAAGATCATCTCCTTCCCGCGCGCCCGCAACCGCATCTGCGACCTGGCGGTGGAGAAGATCGGCCGGCACATCGGCTATGAGACGATCGAGGCGGTGACCGGCGGCGAGACCGCGGGCATTCCCTACGCCGCCTGGATCGCCGACCGCATGATGGCGCCGATGTCCTATGTGCGGAAGAAGCCCAAGGGCTTCGGCCGCAACGCGCAGATCGAGGGCGACGTGCCCGAGGGCAAGCGCACCCTGCTGGTCGAGGATCTGACGACCGACGGCGCCTCCAAGATCCGCTTCGCCCAGGCGCTGCGCGACGCCGGCGCGATCTGCGACCACACCTTCGTGGTGTTCTTCTACGGCGTGTTCCCCGGCGGGCAGGAGCGGCTGAAGGAGATCAACCTGAACCTGCTGCATCTCTGCACCTGGTGGGATGTGCTCGAGGTCTGCCGCGAGCGGCCCTATTTCTCCGAGCACGCGCTGAAGGAGGTCCGCAAGTTCCTGGAGGACCCGACCGGCTGGTCCAAGGCGCATGGCGGCATCGGCTCCCCCGACGAGATCACCGCCTCCTAATTTTGTCAGGCTGCCGCCGTCTGGTGGGGAGGCGGGCCTCTCCACGGGCGCGGCCCGAGGGTGGGGCGGGGGTGCGGGGCGCCCCTTTCCGCCTGGCAGCCCGAAGACCCTGGGCGCGGCTCAGGCCGCGCTCACCCGCTCCACATGCCATTGCCACAGGCAGAGCAGCGGCGTGACGCCAAGTTCCATCCCCAGCGCCAGCCAGCCCGCCAGCCCCGGATCGCCCTGCACACCCAGGCCGATCAGCCGCCCCACGCCGCCCACCACCACCACGAAGCCCAGCAGGCGGAAGCGTTTTCCCTGCCGCTCGATGGCGGGCAGCATCCACCAGAAGGCCAGGCCGATGCCGAGCAGCAGGCCGGAGAGGTAGCGGTAATGGCTGTCGGCCGGGGCACCCACGGCCTCCAGCCCGGGCAGCATGGCCGGCCCCAGCATCACGCCGACCAGCCCGGCCGAGACCGGCACCAGCGCCGCCAGGGCCACGGCGGCGCGCAGCAGCCGGCGATGAAGCGATGGTGTCATGGTTCCTGTTGGCGTTGCGGCGGCGGTTTCGCTATCGCCTGGAGGGTGGTTCGCGCACGCGGCGCGGGTCACGCTCCAACCCGCGACGCCGCGCGCGGGTTGCCGCACGCAGCCAGTAGAGGGCGAACACCGCATGGGTCCTGCCGCACGCCGCCACCTCCTCGCCCTGCTGGCGGGCGCCGTGCCGGGCGCAGCCCTGGCCCAGGCGCCGCTGCCGCCGGCGGCGCGCGAGAGCCTGAGCATCGGCATCAACCAGTACCCCTCGACCTTCCACCCGAATATCGAGAGCATGGCGGCCAAGTCCTACATCCTGGGCTTCGCGCGCCGCCCGATGACCGCCTATGACGCGGAGTGGCAGCTCACCTGCCTGGCCTGCGAGCGGCTGCCGACGCTGGAGAATGGCGACGCGGTGCTGGAGACGACGCCCGACGGCAAGCCCGGCCTCCGCCTGACCTACCGCCTGCGCGAGGGCGAGCGCTGGGCCGATGGCACCCCCGTCTCGGCCGAGGATCTGCGCTTCGCCTGGGAAGCGGGCCGCGCCTTCGAGACCGGCTTCGGCCCCGCCGAATTCTACCGCTCCGCCTATGAGCTGATCGTGGTGGACCCGCGCACCGTGACGCTGCGGCTCGACAAGGTGACCTACCAGTTCGCCGCGCTGGGCGATTTCCAGCCGCTGCCGGCGCGGATCGAACGGCCGATCTGGGAGGCCGACCGCCGCAACTACCGCAGCCGCACCGCCTATGACACCGCCACCACCAACCCGGCGCTGTGGAACGGCCCCTATCGCATCGCCGCGGTGCAGCCCGGCGCCGGCGTGACGCTGGAGCGCAACGCGCACTGGTCCGGCCCCGCCCCCGCCTTCAACCGCATCGCCATCCGCACGGTGGAGAACACCGCGGCGCTGGAGGCGCAGCTGCTGGCCGGGCAGCTCGACATGGTGGCGGGCGAGCTCGGCCTGCCGCTGGAACAGGCCACCGCCCTGCAGCGCCGCACCGGGGATCGCTTCCGCTTCGCCTTCACCCCCGGCCTGACCTACGAGCATATCGACCTCAACCTCGACAACCCGATCCTGGCCGATCGCCGGGTGCGCCAGGCGCTGCTGCTGGGCGCCGACCGGGCGCAGATCGTGGCCCGGCTCTATGACGGCAAGCAGGAGGTGGCGGCGAGCGGCGTGCATCCGCGCGACGCCATGTATGACCCCGACATCCCGAGCTACCCCTTCGACCCGGCCCGCGCCGCCGCGCTGCTGGAGGAGGCCGGCTGGCGCCCCGGCCCCGACGGCATCCGCCGCAACGCCCAGGGCCAGCGCCTGACGCTGGAGCTGATGACCACCGCCGGCAACCGCGCCCGCGAGCAGGTGCAGCAGATCCTGGCCGGGATGTGGCGCGCCCTCGGCATCGAGACGCGCATCCGCAACGAGCCGCCGCGCGTCTTCTTCAGCGAGACGGTCAGCCGCCGCCGCTTCGAGGGCATGGCGATGTTCGCCTGGATCAGCAGCCCCGAGAATGTGCCGCGCACCACCTTCCACTCGGATGAGATCCCGAGGCCCGAGCGCAATTTCTCCGGCCAGAACTACACCGGCTATCGCGATGCCGAGGTCGACCGGCTGATCGAGGCGATCCCGCTGGAGCTGGACCCGGAGAAGCGCCGCCCGCTCTGGTCCGAATTGCAGCGCCGCATCGCCACCGATCTGCCGGCCCTGCCGCTCTGGCACCGGTCGGATGCGCATGTCTGGCCGCGCTGGCTGGACGGGGTGCGGCCGACCGGACACCAGAACTATTCCTCGCTCTGGGTGGCCGAATGGCGGGTGCGCTGAGCCTCGCCCTCCGGCGGCTGCCGCAGATCGCGGTGACGCTGCTGCTGCTGTCGCTGGCCGCCTGGTTCGCCATCGGGCTGATGCCGGGGGATCCGGTCTCGCTCGCCATCATCTCCGACCCCCGCCTGACGGGGGAGGATGTGGCGCGGCTGCGGGCGCTGCACGGGCTCGACCAGCCGCTGCTGGCCCGCTACCTGGCCTGGGCCGGCGGCGTGCTGCAGGGCGAGTTCGGCTATTCCCGCCTCTTCGCCCAGCCGGTGGGCGCCGTGTTGTGGCCGGCGCTGCTCTCCACCCTGGCGCTGGTCGGCAGCGCAGTGGGGCTGGCGGCGGTGCTGGGCGTGGCGCTGGGCGGGCTGGCGGCGCTGAAGCCGCGCGCCGCGCCGCTGGTGCAGGCGGTGGCGCTGCTGGGGCAGGCCATGCCCTCCTTCTGGCTCGGCATCCTGCTGATCATCCTGTTCGCCGTCACGCTGGGCTGGCTGCCGGCGGGCGGGCTGCCGGGCGAGGGCCAGCCGGCCTGGCGCTTCCTGGTCCTGCCGGTGGCCACCATCGCCTTCGGCCAGCTCGCCGCCTATGCCCGGCATGCGGCGACGGCGCTGAAGGCGGAGCTGGCCCGGCCGCACATCACCGCCGCCCGTGCCCGCGGCAATGGCGAGGGGCGCGTGCTGTGGCGCCACGCCCTGCCCAATGCCGCCGTGCCGCTGCTGACGCTGCTGGCGCTGGATGCCGGCGCGCTGGTCTCCGGCGCGCTGGTGACCGAGACGCTGTTCGCCCGCCCCGGCATGGGCAAGCTGCTCTACGACGCCGTCATGGGCAATGACTACAACCTGGCCCTGCTGGCGCTGCTGCTGGTGGCGCTGGTGACCATGCTGGCGACGCTGGCCGCCGACATCGCCCAGGCCTGGCTCGACCCCAGGATCGGCGAGCGATGACGAAGCTGCGGTTTGGCCTGTTCCTGCTCGCTGTGCTGGCGCTGGCGGCGCTGGCGGCACCCTGGCTGGCGCAATGGTTGGGGCGGGATGCCTTCGCCCCCGACCTGTTCGCCCGCTACGCCCCGCCCGGCCCGGACTATCCGCTGGGGGCGGATGAACTCGGGCGCGACCTGCTGCTGCGGCTGGCCTATGGGGCGCGCATCTCGCTCGGCGTCGGGCTGGCGGCGGCGCTGGCGGCGGCGCTGCTGGGCACCGCCATCGGGCTGCTGGCGGCCTGGCGCGGCGGCTGGGTGGATGCGGTGCTGATGCGCCTGGCCGATGGACTGCTGGCCCTGCCCGCCCTGCCCATCCTGGTGCTGCTGGCCGCCGTGGACCCGGCGAAGCTCGGCCTGCCGCGCGGCGAGGCCGCCACCGACATGCTGCGCATCATCGCCATCCTGGTGCTGTTCGGCTGGGTGGGCGTGGCGCGGCTGGCGCGCGCCGCGGCCATCTCCGTGCTGGCGCAGGATTATGTCCGCGCCGCGCGGGCGATGGGCGTGTCGGAGGCGCGGCTGCTCTGGCGCCATGTGCTGCCCGGGCTGCGCGCGCCGGTCGCCGTCGCCTGCGCGCTCTCGGTCGCCGGCGCCATCCTGGCGGAGAGCGTGCTGAGCTTCCTCGGCCTCGGCATCCAGCCCCCCGCCCCCTCCTGGGGCAACATGCTGGCCAATGCGCAGGAGGCGGTGTTCGCCGCCCCGCTGGCGGCGGTCTGGCCGGGGCTGGCCATCCTGGTCGCGGTCGCCGGCTGCGCCCTGGTGGCGGATGGGGTGGCGGAGCGCTAGGCGGGCCCTGAAACCGCTGGGCGGCGTTCTTCAGGCTGGGCCCGCCTGGATTGGCAGGGCCCTGTTCCTCCACTCGGCCCGCGCCTTGATCGGCGCGCGAAGGAGGGTCCTGCTGCGCTTTCTGTGGCCGCGGAGTCATGCCCCGCACACCCCGCCGCCGCTGGGCGGGGCGCTGCCATGCCCTTCAACTCGGCGCGCAGGACGCCGCAACAGCGCGCTACCCTCCCACCCCGCCCTGGGACTTTCGCGCTTTCGGTCCGAAATGCATGTCGCGGTGGCAGTTCGGGCACAGGGCGGTCACATTGTCCAGGCTGTCAGGCCCTCCCTCTGACAGGGGCACAATATGGTGGACCTCCAGGTAAGGCCTGCCATCAGCAAAGCGACGAAACGGCGCTGGCTGCTTGCAGGATTGGCAATGCCCCCTGGCCTGAAACAATGCCTCCGCGACGATATCGGGGTCTCTCTCAAAGACGGTTGTTTGGACTATTTTCCTGCGAACGGGCTGTTTCTCTTTGCTTCTGATACGCTCCAGACGAATGGAAGAGCTTTCCGACATTGAATTTTGTATTTTAGATTGAAAATCTAAATTAGATTCATCGAAAATATATTCACTAAAAATACTTAATAATTTTAATAAAATTTCAATTCCTTCTGATATTAATTTATCCATTTCAGACGGATCGTTTTTATCCCATATCTCAACAAAGACAGAATATCCTCCATTTCTATTTCTAATTTTTGCACATAAATCATTTTTATTGTAAATATCATTGTATATTGATTTAATTTTCTCTGCCAATTTTTTTGTTTTTTCTGATTTTATATTTCGATCAAAAAAAATAGAAACGTCTATTTTTCTTTCGTAATCTTTGTAGACATCAACACTTGGCCATATAGATTTAAAATCTTCTTCTAAAAACTCATTGTTTTCAAAATAATCTAAAATATTAAAATTTGCATAAGCCTCAAATTTGCTGGATTCCATTTTTATGGAAGTTTTTTCTTCAAATTTTTGAATAAATTTTCTAAGAAATATTTTCTTTTCCATTTCATTCACCCAAAATAATCATTATTCTGAAACAAAATTTCTGTCTGTCAACGCAGGCCATACTCCGGACCCAGAGCCCCTCCTCCGAAGCGCGGCCTGGCTTGACCGCTCTCCCCCTGCGCCGGCATTCTTTTCAAAGAGAAATAGCGGATACCGGACAGAGATATGCCTGCCCCCCTGCCGCTCGCCGGCCTGCGTGTGCTGGATTTCGGCCATACGGTGATGGGCCCGTCCTGCGGCGTGGTGCTGGCCGATCTGGGCGCCGAGGTGATCCGCATCGAGCCGCCGGAGGGTGACCGCACCCGCCGCCTGGGCGGCTTCGGCACCGGCTTCTTCGCCACCTACAACCGCAACAAGACCAGCCTGGCGCTCGACCTGAAGGACCCGCGCGGCAAGGCGGTGCTGGAGAGGCTGGTGCCCAGCGCCGATGTGCTGATCGAGAATTACGCCCCCGGCACGATGGAGCGGCTCGGCCTGGGCTGGGAGCAGCTGCGGGCGATCAATCCCGGCCTGGTCTATTGCGCGCTGAAGGGGTTCCTTCCCGGCCCCTATGAGGATCTGCCGGCGCTGGACGAGGTGGTGCAGATGCAGGGCGGCCTGGCCTACATGACCGGCCTGCCGGGGCGGCCGCTGCGCGCGGGGACCTCGGTGGTGGACATCATGGGGGGCGTGTTCGGCGTGGTCGGCATCCTGGCGGCGCTGCGCCAGCGCGAGGCCACCGGCCAGGGCCAGAAGGTGCAATCGGCGCTGTTCGAGAGCGTGGCCTTCATGGTCGGCCAGCACATGGCCGCCGGCGCCATGGCCGGGGAGCGCGTGCCGCCGATGACGGCGCGCCGCATCACCTGGGCGATCTACGACGTCTTCGCCGCCCGCGACGGCCAGGTCTTTGTCGGCGTCACCAGCGACCAGCACTGGCAGCGGCTCGCCGCGCGGCTGGGGCTGACGGCGCTCGCCGCCGATCCGGCGCTGGCCGACAATGCCGGGCGCGTCGCCGGGCGCGACCGCATCATGCCCGAACTGGAGCGGATTTTTGCCGGCATGAGCGTGGCGGAGGTGCTGGAACTCGGCCGCGCGGTGCGCATTCCCTGCGCGCCGGTCGCGCATCCGGAAGACCTGTTCAGCGACCCGCATCTGCTGGCCAGCGGCATCATGGGCGAGACGCAACTGCGCGACGGCCTGACCGTGCCGCTGCCGATGACGCCCCTGCATTTCGAGGACGCGCCGCTGACCCTGCGCCGCCAGCCACCGCTTGTCGGCGAGGGCACGGCCGGGCTGCTGGCGGAGATCGGGATTTCCGCCGAGGAGCAGGCGGCGCTGGCCGCCGCCGGCATCCTTGCCCTGCCCGCCGCGGAGACCGCCGCATGAGCCTGCCCTCCCGCATCGAGGTCCGCGAGGAAGGCCCGCGCGAGGGCTTCCAGTTCGAACAGGGAGAAATCCCGACCGAGCGCAAGCTGGCGCTGATCCAGGCGCTCGCCCGGACCGGGCTGAAGCGCATCCAGACCGTCTCCTTCGTCGATCCGCGCCGGGTGCCCGGCATGGCCGATGCCGAGCTGGTCTGCCAGGGCCTGCCGGTGGCCGAGGGCGTGGCCTTCGGCGCGCTCTGGCTGAACGCCAAGGGCTTCCTGCGCGCCCTGGTGGCGCCGAATTTGACCATCGATGGCAGCGTCTCGGTCTCGGCCTCCGAGGTGTTCGGCAAGCGCAACCAGAATCGCGACCGCGAGCAGGACCTGGCCGCCGCCGCCGGGCTGATGGCGCTCTATGCCGAGCACCGGGTGCCTTTCGCGCGGGCCACCATCATGGCCGCCTTCGGCTGCAATTTTCAGGGCGAGGTGCCGGTTTCCGCCGTGCTGGACCGCATCGAGGCGATCCTGGCCCTGGCGGGTGGCGCGGGCTTGCAGCGCCCGGTGGTCTCGCTGGCCGACACCATGGCCTGGGCGACGCCGCGCCGCATCGCCAGCGTGGTGGGCGCCGTGCGCGACAAATGGCCCGATCTGGAGCTGTCGCTGCATCTGCATGACACGCGCGGCCTGGCCATGGTGAATGCCTGGGAGGGCATGCGCCTCGGCGTCACCCGGTTCGACGCGGCGATTGCCGGGCTGGGCGGCTGCCCCTTCGCGAAGCATGCGGGGGCCGCGGGCAATCTCTGCACCGAGGACCTTGCTTTGCTCTGCGCCGAGAGTGGCGTCGAGACGGGCCTGGACCTTGAGGCGCTGATCGAGGCTGGCCGGCTGGCGGAGGCGGTGGTCGGCCACCCCCTGCCGGGCCGGGTGAAGCAGGGCGGCCCGCTGCGCCACTGACAAAAGTTTTTTGGTTCTTTTTTCCAAAAAAGAACCGCTTGCTTTCTTCTACCCCATGGCGGGCATGGCGCGCCCGCCGACCAGCCGCAGGATGCGTGTCGGCCGTTCCACCCCGAGCAGCCGGTGCGCGATCAGGATGGTGCTGCGGCCTTCGGTGGCGCTGTCGAGCGTTTCCAGGAAGGCGCGCTCGGCCAGCGGGTCCAGCCCGGCCGCTGGCTCGTCCAGGATCAGGATATCGGCCGGGGCCAGCAGGGCGCGGGCCAGGGCCAGACGCCGCCCCTGCCCGCCGGAGAAGCGGGCCCCGCCCTCGCCGCAGGGGGTTTCCAGACCTTGCGGCAAGGCGCGGATTTCGTCCGCGATGCCGGCGCGCTCCAGCGCCTGCCACAGCGCGGCGTCGTCGGCCTCCGGTGCGGCGAGGCGCAGATTGACGGCGATGCTGTCGTCGAACAGCCGCGCATCCTGCGTCAGGCAGGCGATGCGGCCGCGCACCGTGTCGGAGGACAGGCTGGCGAGATCCACGCCCCCCAGGGTGAAGCGGCCGGCTTGCGGCTCGGCCAGCTTCAGCAGCAGCGTCGCCAGGGTCGACTTGCCGGCGCCGGACGGCCCGAGCAGCGCCAGCCGCCCGCCTTCCGGCAGGTCGAAGGACAGATCCTCGAAAACCGGCTCGCGATCCTCCGCCCAGGCGAAGCGCACGCCCTCGGCCCGCAGCGCATGGCCGCGCGGCGCCTCGGCGGGGGTGGCGGGCTCGGCCACCGGGGGCGGGGTGTCGGCGGCCTCGAACAGCC
>NZ_GG770777.1:1138198-1145351 GCF_000164635.1 Pseudoroseomonas cervicalis ATCC 49957
CGGCGTGCCATGGCCGAGCAGCGCGGCCAGCAGGCGCGCCATGAACCAGGCCTGGGCCAGGCCGCAGGCGACCGAGGCGAGGCCGAGCAGGATGGGGCGGGCCAGCCGCGCCCGACCCTCTCGCGCGGTGGCGGAGAGCAGGGCGCGGGCCGCCGCCGCCTCGGCCGGGGGTGGCTTGGACATGGGTGCGCTTCTTAGCGGTTTTTCTGTGTCGCGGGAACCGCGCAGCAACCTGGCCTGAGGCTTGCTATCGCCCGCACGACCCGAATCTCCCGCCGCGCCCAACGGCGGGCGGAGCAACGCGCCCCGCTGCAAGGCGGCCCCGCGCCAGGATGGAGAGAACGCCAATGCTGCCGACCCATGGCCGATACGCCTACAACCCCTGGCCGAGCCGGCCCGCCTATGGCTGGCCGATGGGCACCAAGCTGGCGGTCTATGTTGGCGTCAACCTGGAGCATTTCGCCTTCGGCGAGGGCCTCGGCATGTCGCTGGCCCCGGGCGGCCCGCAGCCGGACGTGCTGAACTATGCCTGGCGCGACTATGGCAACCGCGTCGGCGCCTGGCGGCTGCTGGAGCTGCTGGACGAGCTGAAGCTGCCCGCCACCGTGCTGCTGAACAGCGCCATGTACGACCACGCGCCGGAGCTGGTGGCGGCGCACCGCAAGCGCGGCGACGAGATCGCCGGCCATGGCCGCACCAACAGCGAGCGGCAATCGCTGATGCCGGAGGCGGAGGAGCGCGCGCTGATCGAGGCGGCGACCGCCGCCATCGCCGCCGCCGAGGGCAAGCCGCCCACCGGCTGGCTCTCCCCCTGGATCGCCGAGACGCTGCAAACCCCCGACCTGCTGGTCGAGGCCGGCTACCGCTACACGCTGAACTGGTGCGCCGACGACCAGCCGATCTGGATGCAGACGCGCGCCGGGCGGCTGCTCGCCATCCCCTACCCGCAGGAGGTCAACGACATCCCGGCCATCGGCGCGCGCAAGGACACCGCCCAGACCTTCGCCGACATGATCGTGGCGGATTTCGAGGAACGCCGGCGGCAGACCCGCCATGACGGCAAGCCGCAGGTCATGGGCATCGCCCTGCACCCCTACATCGTCGGCCAGCCCTACCGGCTGCGGGCGCTGCGCGGGGCGCTGGCGCATATCGCGGACCAGCGCGACGCGGTCTGGCTGACCACGGCCGGGCAGATCTGCGACCATGTCCACACCATGCCGGAGGGGCTGGTGCCCTGACGCCGCCGGCGGGGCGGCGGCGCGTCCCCGCCGCCCGGGCGGTCAGAAATCGAGGTCGGCGTAGTGGGGCGGCGGGTTCACGCCGCTGACCCGGTCGGCCAGCAGCGGGCGGAAGGCCGGGCGCGACTTCACCCGCGCGTACCAGTCCTTGGCGGCGTCGTTCAGCGACCAGTCGAGATCGCCGATATAGTCCAGCGCCGAGAGCTGCGCCGCCGCCGCCAGGTCGGCCAGCGACAGGGCGTTGCCGGCCAGCCACAGCCGCGTCTCCGCCAGCCAGCCCAGATAGTCGAGATGCGGCTTGAGGTTGGCATAGCCCGCGCGCAGCGTCGCGCCATCCGGGTTGCCGCGGCCGAGCAGGCGCTTCCACTGCTTCTCGACCAGCAGGTTCTCGGTCACCTCGCGGGCGAACTTGCCGTCGAACCAGGCGACCAGACGGCGCACCTCGGCCCGCTCGCCCAGGGTGCGGCCGAGCAGCGGCAGGTCGGGATAGGCCTCGTCCAGGTATTCGCAGATGGCGTAGCTGTCCGCCAGCGCCAGCCCGTTCTCCTCGACCAGCAGCGGCACGGTGCCGGCCGGGTTCATCTCCAGGAATTCCTCCCGCCTTTCCCACACCCGCTCGATGCGCAACTCGAAGGGGATGCGCTTCTCGGCCAGGACGAGGCGCACCTTGCGCGAAAAGGGGCAGAGGGGCTGGTGGTAGAGAATTCTCATGCGCGCTGCCGGGACCATGAAGAGAGGGGGGCGCTTATCGCATGCAGGCCCCGGCAGGGCTAGGCAAGCGCCCCCCAAGTTTTTTTCACCCGGCGGACAGGCGGTGGCCAGGAAGCGTGAGCCTGGCAGCGAAAAGCCCTGGCGGGGAAGGGCTGGAGGCCCCTCCCCGCCCGGTGGTCACTCGGCGGCGATGGCGAGATCCTCCATCGGCTGCGGCAGATACCGAGAAAATTCCTTGGGCACGACGTGCCAGAAATGCTCGCGCTCCGACGCCCAGTCATTCAGCAGCCGCGCCGCGTGGCGGGAACCGGTCTCGGCCGCGTGGCGACCGATCAGCCCCTGCAGGAAGCCCTCCCAATGGGCGGAGGAGAGGCGCTTCCACAGCAGCGTGTCCGGGTTCAGCCGCTGCTCGAAGCTGCCATCGCGGTCATAGATGAAGGCCTGGCCGCCGGTGAAGCCGGCGCCGAAATTGTCGCCGACACTGCCCAGGATGACCACCACGCCGCCGGTCATGTATTCGCAGCCATTGGCGCCCACACCCTCGACCACCGCGGTGGCACCCGAGTTGCGCACCGCGAAGCGCTCGCCCGCCTGGCCGGCGGCGAAGAACTCGCCCGAGGTCGCGCCATAGAGGCAGGTGTTGCCGACGATGGCGTTCTCGTTCCAGACCAGCGGCGAGGAGGGCGCCGGCCGCACCACGATGCTGCCCCCCGAGAGGCCCTTGCCGACATAGTCATTGGCGTCGCCCAGCACCTCGAGCTTCAGCCCGCGCACCGCGAAGGCGCCCAGCGACTGGCCGGCCGAGCCGCGCAGCCGCACCGTCAGATGGCCCTGCTGCAGCCCGTCCATGCCGAATTTGCGGACGATCTTGCTGCTGATCTTGGTGCCGATGGCGCGGTGCGTGTTGCGGATGTTGTAGGCGAGCTGCATCTTCTCGCCCCGCTCGAACAGCGCCGCGGCGTCGCGGATCATGTCGGCGTCCAGCGTCTCCGGCACCTCGTTGCGGCCCTCCAGCGTGCAGTAGCGCGGGAAGGGGCCGGCATCGGCCTGCACCAGCAGCGGGTTGAGGTCGAGATCGTCCAGATCCTCGGCGCCACGGCTGACCTGCTTGAGGTACTCGGTGCGGCCGATCACCTCCTCCAGCTTGCGGAAGCCGAGCCCGGCCAGGATCTCGCGGATCTCCTCGGCGATGAAGGAGAAGAGGTTGATCACCTTCTCCGGGCTGCCCTCGAACTTCTTCCGCAGCTCCTCATCCTGGGTGCAGACGCCGACGGGGCAAGTGTTGCTGTGGCACTGCCGCACCATGATGCAGCCCATGGCGACGAGCGAGGCGGTGCCGATGCCGAATTCCTCGGCGCCCAGCATGGCGGCGATCACCACGTCGCGGCCGGTCTTGAGGCCGCCATCGGTGCGCAGCTTCACCCGGTGGCGCAGCCGGTTCAGCAGCAGCACCTGATGCGCCTCGGACAGCCCCATCTCCCAGGGCAGGCCGGCATATTTGATCGAGGAGACCGGCGAGGCGCCGGTGCCGCCCGAATGGCCGGAGACCAGGATGGCATCCGCCTTGGCCTTGGCCACGCCGGCGGCGATGGTGCCGATGCCGGAGCGCGACACCAGCTTCACGCAGACGCTCGCCTCGGGGTTGATCTGCTTCAGGTCGTAGATGAGCTGCGCCAGATCCTCGATCGAGTAGATGTCGTGATGCGGCGGCGGGGAGATCAGCGTCACCCCCGGCGTCGCGTGGCGCAGTTTCGCGATGATGCCGCTGACCTTGAAGCCGGGCAGCTGGCCGCCCTCGCCGGGCTTGGCGCCCTGGGCGACCTTGATCTCGATCTCGCGGCAATTGTTCAGGTATTCGGCGGTGACGCCGAACCGGCCGGAGGCGATCTGCTTGATGGCCGAATTGGCGTTGTCGCCATTGGCGCGGGGACGCGCGCGCGCCGGATCCTCGCCGCCCTCGCCGCTGTCGCTGCGGGCGCCGATGCGGTTCATGGCGATGGAGAGCGTCTCATGCGCCTCGGGGCTCAGCGCGCCGAGCGAGATGCCGGGCGCGATCAGGCGCTTGCGGATCTCGGTGATGCTCTCGACCTCCTCGATGGCGATCGGCTTGCGCGCCTCGGCGCGGAAATCCAGCAGGTCGCGCAGCGCCACGGGCGGCAGCTTGCGCACCGCCTCGGAATAGCGCTTGAAGGTCTGGTAGCTGTCGGTCTCCACCGCGTTCTGCAGCAGGTGGATCAGGCTGCCATCGAAGGCATGCGCCTCGCCCCGGCGGCGCAGCTTGTAGAGCCCGCCCACCGGCAGCACGGCGGCGTCGCCGCCCCAGGCCTTGCGGTGCATGTCGAGCACGCGCCGCGCGATGCCCGAAAGGCCGATGCCCGAGATGCGCGACTGCGTGCCGGGGAAGAACTCGGCGACCAGCGCGCGGGACAGGCCGATCGCCTCGAAATTCATGCCGCCGCGATAGGAGGACAGCACCGAGATGCCGATCTTCGACATGATCTTGAGCAGCCCCTTGTCCACCGCCTTGCGGTAGGAGGCCACGCAATCCTTCAGCGATTTCTGGCCGAACAGGCCGCGGCGGTGCCGCTCGGCGATGCTCTCCTGCGCCAGATAGGCGTTCACCGTGGTGGCACCGGCGCCGATCAGCACGGCGAAATAGTGCACATCCATGCATTCGCCGGCCCGCACATTCAGGCTGGTGAAGGTGCGGAGCGAATGGCGCACCAGATGCGTGTGCACGGCGCCGACCGCCAGGATCATCGGGATGGCGGCGCGCTCCGGCCCCTGCGCCTCATCGGTCAGGATGACATGGGCGCAGCCCGAGCGCACACCCTCCTCCGCCTCGCGCCGGATTCTCTCAAGCGCACGGCGCAGGCCGGCCTCACCCTCGGCAACCGCGAAGGTGCAATCCACCTCGCAGGCGGTGTCGCCCATATAGCCGCGCATCGCCGCGAATTCGGCGTTGGACAGCACCGGGCTGTCCAGCATCAGCATGTCGCACTGGGTCGGATCCTCGTCGAGGATGTTGCCCAGATTGCCCAGCCGCGTCTTGATCGTCATCACCCGCGTCTCGCGCAAGGAGTCGATCGGCGGGTTGGTGACCTGCGCGAAGCTCTGGCGGAAGTAATGGTGCAGGCCGCGATACTGGCCGGACAGCACGGCGATCGGCGTGTCGTCGCCCATGCTGCCGATGGCCTCGGCCGCTTCCTCCGCCATCGGGTGCAGGATGGTCTCCAGCTCCTCCAGCGTGAAGCCCATGGCGAGCTGGCGGCGGCGCAGTTCCTCCCCCGTCACCGTGGGGCTCTCATCCACATCGGCGCGCACGATGTCGTCGATGCGGGTGGTGCGGTTGACCCAGTCGCCGAAGGGGTGGCGCGCGGCCAGCAGGTCCTTCAGCTCGGTGTCGCCGAAGAAGCGCGGCGCCTCCAGGTCGACAGCGATGCACTGGCCGGGGCCGACGCGGCCCTTGGCGATGATGTCGCTCTCGGCCAGCTTCACCATGCCGGTCTCGGAGCCGACGATCAGCAGCTTGTTGCTGGTGATGTTGTAGCGGATCGGGCGCAGCCCGTTGCGGTCGAGGCCGGCGATGCACCAGCGGCCATCGGTGGCGCAGACGGCGGCCGGCCCGTCCCAGGGCTCCATCACCGCGTTGCAGTACATGAACAGGTCGCGATGCGCCTCGGGCATCGTCGCGTTGCTGCCGATGCTCTCGGGGATCAGCATGGCCTTGGCCATCGGCGCGTCGCGCCCGCCGCGCACCAGCAGCTCGAACACGTTGTCGAGCGTCGCGGTGTCGGAGCCGCCGGCCTGCACCACCGGCTTGATGTCGTCCATGTAGGGGTCGAGCAGCGCATGGGCCAGGCGCGTCTCGTGGCTCTTCATCCAGTTGATGTTGCCATGGACGGTGTTGATCTCGCCGTTATGGGCGAGCATGCGGAAGGGCTGCGCCAGGCGCCAGGTCGGGAAGGTGTTGGTCGAATAGCGCTGGTGGTAGATGGCGAAGCGGCTGACGAAACGCTCGTCCAGCAGGTCCGGGTAGAAGTCGGTCAAATTCTCCGCCAGGAACATGCCCTTGTAGATGATCGAGCGGGCGGAGAGGCTGCACAGATACAGCTCCGGCACCTGGGCGGCGAGCGCCTGCTTCTCGATGCGGCGGCGGATGACGTAGAGGTCGCGCTCCATCGTCGCGATGTCGCGCTGCTCGGCGTCGAAGATCAGGATCTGCTCGATCTCGGGCCGCGTCGCATTGGCCTTCTCGCCGATGCAGGAGACGTCGATCGGCACCTGCCGCCAGCCATAGATGCTGTAGCCGGCATTCAGGATCTCGGTCTCGACGATCTGGCGGCAGCGTTCCTGCGCGCTGAGGTCGGTCTTGGGCAGGAAGACCTGGCCCACCGCGATGCGGCCCGGGCGCAGCCGGTCACCACCACGCTCGACGACTTCCGCGAAGAAATCCTGCGGGATCTCGATATGGATGCCGGCGCCGTCGCCGGTCTTGCCATCGGCATCCACGGCGCCGCGGTGCCACACCGCCTTCAGCGCGTCGATGCCGGCCTGCACCACGTCGCGGCGCGGCTTGCCGTCCAGCGCGGCGACCAGGCCGACGCCGCAGGCATCATGCTCGGTGGTGTCGAGATGCGCCGCGCCGGTCAGCAATGCGTTGTTGCGGCGGTAGCTTTCGGCGAAGGCGGCACCGGTCTCGGGCAGGTTGCGCATGGTGCGATCCCTCTGGTCGCGGCCGGGCCGGGGAGCCCGGGGGAGGTTTTCGGTTCGGTTCAGATACGCAGGCCGCGGGCGCGCAGCGCCTCGCGATGTTTCTGGATGGCGTCGAGCCCGACCTGCTGGCCCCAGCGCGCGCCGAATTCCATGGTCTCGGCGGTGACGGCGGCCGTGGCCTCGCGCAGCCGCTGGCCGAGCGGCGAGCGGTAGAATTCGGCCAGCGCGCGCAGATCGGCGGCGCTCAGATGCCCGGCCCAGGAGGTGGCCATGGCCTCGCCCAGCTCCGGCAGGCGGGCGCGGAATTCCGGCATCAGCACCGTGTCGAAGATCTCGATGACGCGCGCCACCGGCTGGCCGCTCTGCTGGGCGACGCCGGCGGCCATCTGGTGCAGCGTCTGCTGCATGGCGGCCTCGGCCTGCTGCAGCGCGCCATTGGCCTCCAGCAGGTCGCGCGCCGCGGCGACCGCCGCGTCGCGCTCGGGGCC
>NZ_GG770777.1:1145700-1150916 GCF_000164635.1 Pseudoroseomonas cervicalis ATCC 49957
AGGGCGCCGGCGCGGCACCGCTGCCGAACTGGCTGGGCTGCGCCAGCGCCAGCGGCGCGGCGAGCAGCAGCGGCGCGGCGACCAGGAACCGCCGCATCACTCGGCCGCCATGGCCGGGCTGGCGGCGGCCGCCTTGCGGGCGAGCACATAGGATTCGATCTGCTCGGCCGCGTCGCGCCCGTCGCGGATGCCCCAGACCACCAGCGAGGCGCCGCGCACGATGTCGCCGGCGGCGAAGACGCCCTCCAGCTTCGTCATCATGCTGCGGCGGTCGATGGTCAGCGTGCCCCAGCGGCTGACGGTCAGCCCCGGCTCGCCGAACAGGGTCGGCAGGTCCTCGGGGTCGAAGCCCAGCGCCTTGATCACCAGGTCGGCGGGCTCGGTGAAGCCGCTGCCCGGGATCGGCTCGACCTGCTGGCGGCCGGTGGCGTCCGGCAGGCCGAGATGCATCTTCACCGCGCGCACACCGGAGACGCGGCCCTCCTGCCCCTCGAAGCCCTCGGGCGCCGAGAGCCAGGAGAAGGTGACGCCCTCCTCCTCGGCATTCGACACCTCGCGCATCGAGCCGGGCATGTTCGCCTTGTCGCGGCGGTAGAGGCAGGTGACGGCGGCGGCGCCCTGGCGGATGGCGGTGCGCACGCAATCCATCGCCGTGTCGCCGCCGCCGATGACGACGACGCGCTTGCCGGCGGCGTTCAGCGTGCCATCGACGAATTCCGGCACATGGTCGCCGAGATTCTCGCGGTTGGAGGCGGTGAGGTAGTCCAGCGCCGGCACGATACCGGCGAGGTCGGAGCCCGGCCCGCCAATGTCGCGCGCCTTGTAGACGCCGGTGGCGATCAGCACCGCGTCGTGCTTCGCGCGCAGCTCGGCCAGCGAGATGTCCTGGCCGATGCGGCAGTTCAGCACGAACTCGATGCCGGCCTCGGCATACTGGGCGTGGCGGCGGAGGACGACCTCCTTCTCCAGCTTGAAGTTCGGGATGCCGTAGATCATCAGCCCGCCGACGCGGTCATAGCGGTCATAGACCGTGACCTTCCAGCCGCGCAGCCGCAGCCGCTCGGCCGCCGCCAGGCCGGCGGGGCCGGCACCGATGATGCCGACCGAATGCTCCACCTCGCGCGCGGGCTTGGGCGGCTTCACCCAGCCCTGCTCCCAGGCGGTGTCGGTGATGTACTTCTCGACAGCGCCGATGGTGACACTGTCAAAACCCTTCTCGATGACGCAATTGCCTTCGCAGAGCCGGTCCTGCGGGCAGACGCGGCCGCAGATCTCGGGGAAGGTGTTGGTGGCGGAGGAGACCTCATAGGCCTCCTCCAGCCGCCCCTCGGCGGTCAGCTTCAGCCAGTCGGGGATGTTGTTGTTCAGCGGGCAATGGATCGAGCAGAAGGGCACGCCGCACTGGCTGCAGCGGCTGGCCTGCTCGCCGGCGCGCTCGGCGCTGAAGCGCTGGTAGATCTCGCCGAAATCGGCCTTTCGCTCGGTGGCGGCGCGCTTGTCGGGCGTCTGTTGGGAAAGTCGCACGAATTGCAGCATGCGTTCGGCCATCGGGCGCGGGTCCTTCGGGCAGGAAGGGATCGGGACCGGGAGGCGGCCGCCCGCGCAGGCAGCGCCGGGCGGGGCTCGCACCCCGGCCGCGCAGCTTTGGCATAGTCGGACGGGGGTTGCGAGTCTTAATTGCGCCGAAAGGTCACCCTTTCTGACCTTAAAATCGCAACCCCCTTTCAGGATCGCACCAGTATTGCATCCCGGTCATGTTGATGGGTCCGATTCGGTCATTACCCCTCAGGCCGGCTGGGCGCGACGCGCCCCACCCGGGCGGAACCGCGCCAGATAGCCCGGCACCACCGCCTCCATCGCCGTGGGCGCGATGCCCAGATCGGCCAGCGTCTTCGCCTCGGCCGAGACCACATTGTCGCGCCGCAGCTGCGCCAGCTGGTCGCGCGTCAGCGGCGGGTTGGGCAGCATTTCCCCCAGCCGCGCCTGCAGGCGCACCAGCCCGTCCGGCAGCGGCACCAGCCGCTTCGGCCGGCCCGTCACCTCCAGCACATAGCCCATCAGCTCGCGGAAGCTGGCGACGCGCGGCCCGCCCAGCTCATAGGTCTGGCCCGGCGCCTCGGGCCGCGTCGCCGCCGCGACGATGGCGGCGGCCACATCGCCCACGAAGACCGGCTGGAAGCGCGTCGCGCCGCAGACCACCGGCATCACCGGCAGCAGCTGCGCCATGCCGGCGAAGCGGTTGAAGAACTGGTCCTCCGGCCCGAACACGATGGAGGGGCGCAGGATGGTCGCGCGCGGGAAGGCCGCGCGCAAAGCCGCCTCCCCCGCCGCCTTGCTGCGGGCGTATTCGGAGGGGCTGGCGGCATCGGCGCCGATCGCCGAGACCTGCACCACCCGGCCGACGCCGGCCGCCGCGGCGGCGCGGCCGATCCGCCCCGGCAGCTCGCCCTGCAGGCGCTGGAAATCGCCTTTCCGCTTCTCCGCCAGGATGCCGACCAGGTTCACCACCAGGTCGGCGCCCTGGAACAGCCGGGCCATCGCCGCCTCGTCCGACAGGCGCAGCGAAACCGGCTCGACCTGGCCGAGCTGCCCCTGCGTCGCCAGCGGCCGCACCGCCTCCGGATTCCGCGTGACGATGCGCAGCTGGTAGTCCAGCCGCGCCAGGCGGGGCACCAGATGCCTGCCGATGAAGCCCGTCCCGCCGAACAGCACCGCCACGGGGCGCGTCGCCATCTGCCGATCTCCTTGCTCGTTGCGTCTGCCGACGATATGGGGCGCCAGGGCCCGCGCCAAGGCGCGCGCGTGCCAAAGCTTTCCGCGACGGCGGGGCAGGCATTCCGAGCCGCCGGGCGCTCGGGCTTTGACCCCTCCCTTCCCGCTCTCTATATGCAACGGCATCTGGGGCGGCCTGTGCGGGCTGCCCGACCGACTCGTAAGGTTTCCGATGACCCTGCCGCTGATGCCGAAGGCCACCGCTGTGTGGCTCATCGAGAAGACGTCCCTGAGCTTCGATCAGATCGCCGATTTCGTCGGCATGCATCCGCTGGAGGTGCAGGCGATCGCGGATGGCGAGGTCGCGCAGGGGATCGTCGGCTACGATCCGGTGCAGAACAGCCAGCTGCGCCGCGAGGAGATCCTGCGCTGCGAGGCCGACCCGAACGCCCGGCTGCGGCTGATGGAAACCGCCAGCCCGGCGCCGAAGAGCCGTGGCAAGGGCGCCCGCTACACCCCCGTCTCCAAGCGCAATGACCGCCCGGACGGCATCGCCTTCCTGCTGCGCAACTTCCCGCAGCTCTCCGAGGCGCAGATCGGCAAGCTGCTCGGCACCACCAAGGACACCATCGCCAAGGTGCGCGACCGCACCCACTGGAACAGCGCCAACATCAAGCCGCGCGACCCGGTGATCCTCGGCCTGTGCAGCCAGTCCGACCTGAACGCCGCCATCCTGGCCGCCGGCGGCAACCCCTCCGCCCCCCTGATGCCCCCCGAGGACGAAGACGCCGCTTGATTTTTCTGTCAGCTGCCGGTCAGGGCCGGGAGGGGCGGTGCTGCACGGGCACCTTTCTCTCCGGCCCAGGGTCGCGGCGGGGCATGAACAGCCGGGCATGCAAAAAGGCGGGTCGCTTGGGCGACCCGCCTTTTTGCTGTCCGTGGCCCGCATCCCCGGCCGGGGATGCGCCGCCAGGATGGCGATTACCGGCGCGGCGCCGGGCGCGCGGCCGGCTTGGGCGGCGGCGGCAGATCCTCCTCGAGGATCGTCAGATGGACGGAGTAGGAAATCTCGCCATCCTCGGTGTCGCGGTGCAGCGTGCCGATCACCTCATCCTCGACCGCCACCTCGACCGACAGCCCCGGCCGCGCCGGGCGGATCAGGTTGATGCGGTCGGTGCCGAAGAGGCGACGCAGATAGGTCTGCACGCGCGTGAGATCCGAGGCGTCCATGCCGTGTGTCTTTGCTCCAAAAGGAAAGGGATGCGGGCTTATAGGCCCCGGGACCCTGGCCACCTAGGGCCAAATCGCCACCCTGCCCCGCGCCCGGCCTGGGGAACCAGGGTGGCGACCATAGGCCGTGGGGCAAGAACAGGCACGGCGCCCCCGCTTGACGGGGACGCCGCCGACCTGTCGGGCGCGGCCGTTCAGCGCGCGCTGGACAGGCGCTGCATTTCCTCTTTGAGGCGCAGCTTGGCGCGCTTCAGGCGCATCAGCGTTCCGGCATCCGGCTGCGGCCGGTTGCCCTCCTCGGCAATCTGCCGCTCCAGCGTGGCGTGGCGCTCCTGCAGGCTGCGCAGGCGGGGCTGTTGCATCATCGGCACGCGATCCTCCTGAGGTTGCTTGGCACGGAAGCGCCTTGGGCACGGCAGAGGCGCCGCACCCGCCCTTCCGGGACGGGCCGCTTCAGCCCGCTGCCCCCTTCCCGCAACCCCGACCAGCGGCGTTGGCGGGGCGGAAGGACAGACCGTGCTGTGCGGCCACGCCCGGACATGATATGGCGTTTCCGAGCGCCGATGCGACTCAAACCGACCAACCGATGAGGCCCATCCTGGCGGACCGTGACTCCCTGCTGCGCCAGCTGCATGAGCTCCGCAGCGAGCATCGTGATCTCGACACCGTGATCGCCCGACTGGAGCATTCGGTCGCCGACCAGCTCCAGCTGCAACGGCTGAAGAAGCGCAAGCTGAAGCTGAAGGACGAGATCGCCTGGCTGGAAAGCCGGCTGGTCCCCGACATCATCGCCTGAGCCCGCGCGGCCGCCCGGATGGCGCTGGACATGCGGCAGATCGGCGCGCGGCTGCGGGCCTGGCGCCTGGGCGCCGGCCTCGCGCCCGAGGTGGTGGCCGCGCGGCTCGGCATCTCCCGCGCCGCGCTCTACACCTATGAGAAGGACGGCATCCCGCGGCTCGACCTGCTGGAGCGCGCGGCCGGGCTGCTCGGCGTCTCGCTGGCCGCGCTGATCGGCATCGAGGTCGAGCACTTCCCCGCCGGCGCCGGCTTCTTCGAGCGGCTGCGCCAGGCCGAGGCGGAGGCCGAGCAGATCCTCGCCTGCTTCGACCCGATCTCCATCCTGCTCGCCTCCCCCGCCTATCCCGGCCGGCTGCGGGTGATGCTGACGGAGGCGACCGCCGGCGACCCGGAGGCCGCCGCCGGCGCCGCCCGGGCGCTGGCCGTGCTGGAGGAACGCCGCGCCCAGCATGCCGAGCGGCCGCGCCCGCTGACCG
>NZ_GG770777.1:1151440-1155564 GCF_000164635.1 Pseudoroseomonas cervicalis ATCC 49957
GCGCCCCCCTTCCGGAACTGCGCCGCACCAATTTCTTCTGGGAGCTGCATATCGAGCAGGGCCCGGTGCTGGTCGATCGCGGCCTGCCCGCCGCCGCCGTCTCCGCCGTGCGCGGCCATGTCCGCTATCCGGGCGCGCTCTGCCAGGGCGAGGCCGGGCATTCCGGCGCCGTGCCGCGCCATCTGCGGCGCGACCCGGCGCTGGCGGTGGCCGAGCTGCTGCACGAGCTGGACACGCTCTGGGGCCGCGCCTTGCAGGAGGGCGCCGACCTGGTGCTGACCGCCGGCCAGCTCTGGATCGACCCGGCCAGCGCCACCGCCACCCGCATCCCCGATGCGGTGCGCTTCAGCCTGGACCTGCGCAGCGCCCAGCCCGCCGTGCTGGCGGAGCTGGCGGCGCTGCTGCCGCGCCGCGCCGCCGAGATCGGCGCCCGCCGCGGCGTGCGCTTCGATCTGGGCCAGGCGGTGCGCGCCGCCCCCGTGCTGCTGGACGAGGCGGCGCGTGCCGCCATCGAGGCCGCCCTGCCCGAGCCGGTCACCCTCGCTTCCGGCGCTGGCCATGACGCGGCGGAGTTCGTGCGGCGCGGCACCCCGGCGGCCATGGTCTTCATCCGCAACCGCAACGGCTCGCACAACCCGGCCGAGGCGATGGAGATGGAGGATTTCCTGGCCGGTCTGGCGGCGATGCAGCAGGCGATCCGCGCCGCCGGCTGAACCGGCCAAGCTCAGGCTGCATTGCCGCCACACCGCATAACGGATTGCCAAAGCATCATTCCGCGACCGCTTCGCAACACCCCCGCTCTGATATAGAAGCGAAACGGGACCGCTCGCGGTTCCGTCACCGGGAGCAGGGGGTCCCGTCACATGGCTTACATCCAGAGATTCCTGGCGGGGTCCGCCCTTGCCTTGGCCGTGGCGCTGCCGGCGGCCGCGCAGACCTGCCTGCAACCGGCCGAGCACGCCGCGATGGCGGTGCGCGCGCTGCAGAGCCAGCTGATGGTCGCCGCCCTCTCCTGCAACCAGCATGACGACTACAACGCCTTCGTCACGCGGCACCAGCGCGACCTGGGCACCGCCTGGCGCAACCTGACCGGGCATTTCCGCCGCGTGCATGGCGGCCGCGCCCAGCGCGAGATGGATGGCTACATCACCACCCTGGCCAATGCGCAGAGCCAGGAGGGCATCCGCCAGGGCTCGCATTTCTGCCAGAACGTGGCGCCGCTGTTCCAGCAGGCGCTGAGCCAGAGCGGCATGGCCGCGCTGGCCAGCCTGTCGCTGGAGCAGAAGGTGCTGAACCCCTATGGCGCCGAGGCCTGCCCGGCCCCGGCCACCCGCAGCGCCCAGGCGACGCCGCGCCGCAGCACCCCGGACCAGCCCGCCCCGCAAACCCAGGTCGCCATCCGCTGATTTTTGCCGGGCTGCCGCCGTCCTGTGCGAAGGCGGGTCGCTGAACTGAGGCTGCGGCTTGGGTTTCCCGGTCGGCACGGGCTGCGGAACACATGAGAAAAGGCCCGGCGGGGTATCCCCGCCGGGCCTTTTCGCGCGCCGGATCTCCGGGCAGCGGCACCGCCCTTCCCGGAACCCGGAACAGAAAAAGGGCGCCCGGAGGCGCCCTTTCCCTTGGCCGTGACCGGCTGCGCGATTAGCGCAGGACGATCTCGACGCGGCGGTTCTGCGGCTCGCGCACGCCGTCGGCCGTCGGGACCAGCGGACGGCTCTCGCCGAAGGCCTGGACGGTGATGGCGGAGCGGGCGACGCCCAGGCGGACCAGCTCGGCGGCCACGGCGTCGGCGCGACGCTGCGACAGGCGCTGGTTGTACTGCGGCGAGCCGGCGCGGTCGGCGTGACCGGCCACCTCGATGCGGGTCGCCTGCACGCGGCTGCTGTTCTGCGCGGCCTCGGCGATGATCTGGCGGGCACGGTCCGTCAGGTCAGCGCGGTCGAAGTCGAAGAACACCAGGTAGGTGCGGGCCGGGGCCGGGGCAGCGGCCGGCGCCGGGGCGGCAACCGGGACCGGGGCCGGCGGCACCGGGGCGTTGAACGCATAGCGCAGGCCCAGGAACACCGAGTGGTTGTAGTTCTCGGAGTCGACCTTGGTGCGGGCGGTCACGACGCCAGCCGTGTTACGGGTGACGGCGGTGAAGTCCGGATCCAGGGTGCCCAGGAAGCGGTACTCGGCGGTGATCGCCAGGCCCGGCACGGCGGCGATCGGGAAGGCGGCGCCGACGATGCCCTGGAAGGCGAACTGGCCGTTGTCGTCGTCGATCGTCACGCTGGAGCGGCCCAGGCCACGGCTGCGAACCGTGTCGTAGTCGCTCCACACATAACCGACGCCGGCGCCGACATACGGCACCACGGGCAGGCCGAGGTTGAAGTCATACAGGGCGTTGACCATCGCGCCGTAGCTGCGGACGGTGCCGCCGATGCCCGGCAGGTTGCCGCCGGCCTTCAGCGTGTCCACATCGTTCTGGCGGTAGTTGCCCTCGAGCTCGGCGCGCAGGCCGTTGCCGAAGCCATAACCGACGCTCAGAACGCCGCCGAAGCCGTGCTCGAACTCGGCGCTCAGCTTGCGGGTCGCGCCGCGGGCGGTGCCCATCGACTGGGTCGCGCCGGAGGCCGTGATGTCGGCGTCCTGCAGGTAGTTGTAGCCAGCGCCAGCGCCGACATAAACGCCCGTGACAGGCTGCGCCTGGGCCGCGAGCGGCAGCGCCAGAACGGTCGCGGCCAGAAGCGCCTTCTTGAGGCTCATTAGAATTCTCCTCGATCCACCAGAGGCTTGCTCGCTGCGCGCGCCCTCTGGAAGGATCCCCCCGAGTCACGGCGCCGCGTGAAACCTTCATTAGCAGAGCCTTTGGCGCCGCGCAGCAGGGCGGCGGAGTTTCCCGCCACATGTGGCGCGGAAGCCACATTGGGCCATTTCAGTCACAGACCCGCGAGCAGCGCCGCATCTTTGGCGCCGCCTTCCAGCGTGCCGCGCGGGAACAGGCGGTTGGCATGGCCCATCTTGCGGCCCTCCCGCGCCTCGCCCTTGCCGTAGAGATGCACCGCCACCCCGGCATCGCCCAGCAGCGCCGGCAGCTTCGCCATGCCCTCGGGGCCGACCAGGTTGCGCATCACCGCGTCCGAATGCCGCTCCACCCCGCCGAGCGGCAGGCCGGCCACCGCGCGCATATGCTGGTGGAACTGGCTGGCGGCGCAGGCATCCATGGTCCAGTGGCCGGAATTGTGCGGCCGGGGCGCGATCTCGTTGCCCAGCAGGGTGCCGTCCGGCAGCAGGAAGAACTCCACCGCCAGCACGCCGACCAGCTCCAGCTCCGCCGCCACGCGCATGGCGTGGCCGCGCGCCGCCTCGGCCACCGCCGCCGGCACCCGCGCCGGGGCGAAGGACAGGTCCAGGATGTGGTGGTGGTGCCGGTTCTCCACGGCGTCATAGGCCACCGCCTGCCCGTCCAGCCCGCGCGCCGCCACCGCCGAGATCTCCTGCGCGAAGGGCACGAAGGCTTCCAGGATCAGCGGGTGCGGCCGCAGCCGCTCGAAGGCCGGGGCCAGGTCCTCCGGCGCGCGCAGCACCGCCTGGCCGCGCCCGTCATAGCCCAGCCGGGTGGTCTTCAGCACCGCCGGCAGGCCCAGCTCGGCCACCGCCGCCTGCAATTCCTCCAGGCTGCGCACCGGGCGCCAGGGCGCCACCGGCACCCCCGCCTGGGCCAGGAAGGTCTTCTCCAGGATGCGGTCCTGGCACACCGCCAGCGCCTTCTCGCCCGGCCGGCAGGGCACCAGCGGGCGCAGGATCTCCAGCGTGCGGGCGGGCACGTTCTCGAACTCGAAGGTCACCACATCGACCTGGGCGGCGAAGGCGGCCAGGGCCTCGGCATCCTCATACCCCGCCACCGTGTGCGCGGCCGAGACCAGCATGCCGGGCGAGCCGGCATCCGGGGCATAGACATGGCAGCGATAGCCGAGCTCGGCCGCGGCGAGGGCCGACATGCGGCCGAGCTGGCCGCCGCCCAGGATGCCGATGGTCGCATTGGGGGGGAGCGGCGCCTGGCTCATGCCGGCTCCTCCGCCACGGCGGCGGTCTGCGCCGCGCGGTATTCGTCGAGCCGCCCGGCCAGCGCCGCGTCGGTC
>NZ_GG770777.1:1157115-1163544 GCF_000164635.1 Pseudoroseomonas cervicalis ATCC 49957
CTGAGGGCGGCCGGCGCGGCTGGCGCGACGAAGCCCGGCGCCCGCCTCCGGCGGGACGCCCTGGAAGCCGCGGGGCGGAGCAATCCGCCGGCCGCGGTTTTTCGTCGCCCGCACTGTGCCGCTCCGCCTCGCCTCCTGGCGCGTTCTCGCGGAACCGGTATCGCTATTTTCGATGCAGAATTGTAACGCAATGCAACGGTCGCTTTGCGCGGGCTGCCATGCGGCCTATGCGGAAAGCCATGACCCCTTCGCGTTCGCGTGACCTGATGCGGGCGGCTGCCCTCGGCATGCCGCTGGTCCTGGCCGTCGCCCTGGCGGGCGCGCCCTCTCCCCTGCTGGCCCAGGGGACGCCCCAAGGGACGCCCCAAAGGACACCCCAGGGCTCCGGCCCCGCCGTGCCGGTGGCCACCAGCCCCGCCCAGCGCGGACCGGTCCCGCTGGAGATCGCCGCCAATGGCAATGTGGTGGCCGAGGCGACGGTCACCGTGCGCAGCCGGGTCGATGGCCAGATCGAGAAGGTGCATGTCCAGGAAGGCCAGCGGGTCGAGCGCGGCCAGGTGCTGTTCACCCTGGATTCGCGCATGGCCCAGGCGCAGCTGGCCCAGCAGGAGGCGCAACTGGCGCGCGACCGGGCGCTGGCGGTGCGCGCCCGGGCGGACGCCACGCGCTACACCTCGCTGCGCGGCGAGGGCTTCGCCGCCGCCCAGCGCTACGAGCAGGCCCAGGCCGACGCCGCCTCGGCCGAGGCCAATCTGCGCGGCACCGAGGCCCTCATCGCCCAGACCCGCCTGACGCTGGATTATGCCACCATCCGCGCCGAGATCACCGGCCGGCTCGGCGCCCTGCCGATCACCGAGGGCAATCTGGTGCGATCGGGGGAGCAGACGGCCTTGGCCACCATCACCCAGACCGACCCGATCCAGGTGCAGTTCGCCGTGCCGGAGCGCTGGCTGCCCGAGATCCGCGCCGCCATGCAGCGCGGCGAGGCCAGCGGCGCCCTGCCCCGCGTCACCGCCCACCCGCCGGGCGATTCCCACCCGCCGGTGCAGGGCCAGCTTTTCTTCGTCGACAGCCAGGTCGATACCACCTCCGGCACGGTGCAGCTCAAGGCGCGCTTCCCGAATGCCGACAGCGCGCTCTGGCCGGGGCAGTATGTCAACGTCGTGCTGGTGCCGCGCACCGAGCTGGACGCGCTGAGCGTGCCGGTCCAGGCGGTGCAGACCGGCTCGGGCGGCGAGCGTTACGTCTATGTGGTCGATGGCGAGAATCGCGCCCGCCGCCGCGCCGTGACGCTGCAGCGCGTGGTCGGCGGCCGCGCCGTGCTGCGCGCCGAGATCGCCGCCGGCGACAAGGTGGTGACCGAGGGGGCGCAGCTGCTCTCCGACGGCGCCCGCATCGCCGAGCGCCCCGCCCAGCCCACCCCCCGCCCGCCCCAGAGCTGAGGAAGCGCCACGATGCACCTGTCCGAGCTCTGCATCCGCCGCCCCGTGATGACCGGCCTGCTGGCCGCCGCGGCGGTGCTGGCGGGCATCGTGGCCTATTTCCAGATGCCGGTCGCGGCGGTGCCGCGGGTCGATTTCCCGGTCATCACCGTCTCCGCCAACCTGCCCGGCGCCAGCCCGGAGACCATGGCGAATTCGGTGGCGCTGCCCTTGGAGCGCGAATTCTCCACCATCGCCGGCATCGACCAGATGTCGTCGACCAGCGGCCAGGGCACCACCCAGCTCACCCTGCAATTCGTGCTGGGGCGCAACATCGACGCCGCCGCGCTCGACGTGCAGGCCGCCATCTCCCGCGCCCAGCGCCGCCTGCCGCAGGAGATGACCAACCCGCCCAGCTTCCGCAAATCCAACCCGGCCGACGCGCCGGTGGTGCTGCTGAACCTGCGCGGTGGCGACGTCCCCCTCTACCGGCTGAACGAGGTGGCGGCGGTGCTGATCTCGCCCGCCCTGTCGCGCATCCCGGGCGTCGCCCAGGTGGTCACCTATGGCGAGCAGAAATACGCCGTGCGCGTGCAGCTCGACCCCGACCGGGTGGCGGCCCTTGGCCTCAGCTTCGACGAGGCGCAGCGCGCCATCGCGGCGGCCAACAGCAACACCCCCGTCGGCACGCTGAACGGCCCGCGCCAGCAGCTGACGCTGCGCGCCAACGACCAGTTGCAGGATGCCGAGGCCTTCGGCCAGCTGATCATCGGCGGCCGCGGCAACACCCCGATCCGGGTGCAGGACGTCGCCACCGTGGTCGATGGCGTCGAGAACAACCGCGTCGCCGCCTGGATGAACGGCACCCGCGGCCTGACGCTCGCCGTGCAGCGCCAGCCCGACGCCAACACGGTCGAGGTGGTGGACGGCGTCAAGGCCGCCCTGCCGGCGCTGCAGGCGGCGCTGCCGCCGGGCGCCGAGATCACCGTGATGCTCGACCGCTCGGTCTCCATCCGCGACGCCGTCCACGACGTGCAGCACCACCTGCTGATCGCCATCGGCCTGGTGGTGCTGGTGATCTTCCTGTTCCTGCGCAAGCTCTGGGCGACGCTGATCCCCGGCATCGCCGTGCCCATCTCGCTCGCCGGCACCTTCGGGCTGATGTACGCGCTGGGCTACGGCATCGACAACATCACGCTGCTCGGCCTGACCCTGGCCGTGGGCCTCGTGGTGGACGACGCCATCGTCATGCTGGAGGCCGCCGTCCGCCACATGGAGGAGGGCATGAGCCCCTTCGCCGCCGCCATCCGCGGCGCGAAGGAGATCGGCTTCACCATCATCTCCATCACCCTGTCGCTGATCGCCGTCTTCATCCCGATCCTGCTGATGGGCGGCGTGGTCGGCCGCGTCTTCAACGCCTTCGCCGCCACCGTCTCGCTCGCCGTGCTGGTCTCCTGCGTCGTCTCGCTGACGCTGACGCCGCTGATGACCAGCCGCCTGCCGGCGCATGGCAAGCCCAACGCCTTCGAGCGCGTGCTGGAGCGCGGCTTCGTCGCGGTGGAGCGCAGCTATGGCTGGCTGCTGGACAAGGCGCTGCGCTTCCGCCCCATCGTCTGGCTGACCTTCCTCGCCTCCATCGGCCTGTCGGTCTGGCTGGCCGTCAGCATCCCCAAGGGCTTCTTCCCCGTCGAGGATACCGGCCTGCTCAGCGTCGGCACCGAGGGGCCGCAGGACGCCTCCTTCGACGACATGACGGTGCGCCAGGCCCGCGTGGCCGAGCTGATCCGCCAGCACCCCTCGGTCGAGCTGGTGAACTCCATCGTCGGCATCAGCGGCAACAGCCAGGCGCTGAACCAGGGCCGCATGTTCGTCCAGCTGAAGCCGCGCGCCGAGCGCCAGCCGATCGGCGAGATCATCCAGGAGCTGCGCCGCAGCACCGCCGGCATCCCCGGCATGCGGGTCTTCTACAACCCGATCCAGAACCTCAATTTCGGCGCCCGCCAGTCCCGCACCCTCTACCAGTACACGCTGCAGGGGCTGCGCTCGGACGAGCTGTATGACTGGGCCGGCCGCATGACCGAGGCGCTGCGCCGGCTGCCGGAATTGCAGGACGTCAACACCGACCTGCAGCTCTCGGCCCCCATCCTCTCGGTGCAGGTGGACCGCGACCGCGCCGCCGCCGTCGGCGTCACCGTCGACCAGGTGCGCCAGGCGCTCTACTCCGCCTTCGGCGCGCGGCAGATCAGCACCATCTACGGCGCCTCCGACAGCTACGCCGTGATCCTGGAGGCGCTGCCGCGCGACCAGCAGGACGAGACCGGCCTGTCCAAGATCTACCTGCGCGGCAGCACCGGGCGGCTGGTGCCGCTGGACGGCATCGCCCGGCTGGAGCGGCGCGTGGGCCCGCTGACCGTGGCGCATCAGGGCCAGCTGCCCTCGGTGACCATCGGCTTCAACACCGCGCCCAATGTCGCCCTCGGCCAGGCCACCGCCGCCATCGCCATCGTCGAGCGCGAGCTGGGCCTGCCGCCCACCGTCGTCTCCGGCTATTCCGGCACGGCGCAGATCTTCCAGCAGGCCCTGGCCGGCCAGGGCATGCTGCTGCTGGCCGCCGTGCTGATCATGTATGTGGTCCTCGGCGTGCTCTATGAGAGCCTGGTCCACCCGCTGACCATCCTCTCCGGCCTGCCGCCCGCCGCCCTCGGGGCGCTGGCCACCCTGTGGTGGTTCAACCTCGACCTCTCGGTCATCGCGGTGATCGGCGTGCTGCTGCTGATCGGCCTGGTGAAGAAGAACGCCATCATGGTGGTGGACGTGGCGCTGGCCATGCAGCGCAAGGGCGTCGATCCGCTGACCGCGGTGCGCGACGCCAGCATCCTGCGCTTCCGGCCCATCATGATGACCACCCTCGCCGCCGCCGCCGGCGCGGTGCCGATCGCCGCCGGCTGGGGCGCCGCGGCCGAGCTGCGCCAGCCGCTCGGCCTCGCCGTGGTGGGCGGGCTCGCCGTCTCCCAGGCGCTGACGCTCTTCGTCACGCCCGTGCTCTACCTGGCCTTCGAGGGGCTGGCGCGGAAGTTCAGCCGGCAGCCGGTGGCGCAGCCGGCGGAATAAGCCACAGAAAGCAAAGCAAAGGCCGGGGGGACAGGGTCCCCCCGGACCCCGCCTTCAATTGGGGTCCGCTAGCGTTTGACGATGCCCTCGCCCGCATCGGGGGGCAGGCGCAGCGACAGGGGGGCGGCCGCCGCGGTCAGCAGGGCGCCCACCAGGAAGGCCGCCGTGAAGTCGGGCATCGCCGCCGCCTCGCGGCCGGCGATCGCCACGCTGGCCTGCAGCACCGCCGAGGCCACCGCCACGCCCAGCGCCAGCGGCAGCTGCTGCGCGGTGCTGTACAGGCTGGTGGCGGCCGAGAGCTTCTCATGCGGCACATCGGCATAGGCCAGCGTGTTCAGCGTGGTGAAGTGCAGGCTGCGGAACAGCCCGCCCACCATCAGCACCACGAAGATCGCCGCCATCGGCCAGCCGGGACGGAAGGCGCCGCAGGCCGCGATCGCCAGCGCGCCCAGCAGCGCGTTCCAGATCAGCACATTGCGGAAGCCGAAGCGGCGCAGCGCGAATTGCGCCATCGGCTTCATGGCGAAGGCGCCGAGCGCGGTGGCGAAGCTCACCATGCCGCTCTGCGCCGCGCTGGCGCCGAAGCCCAGCTGCAGCGTCAGCGGGATCAGGAAGGGCACGGCGCCGGCACCCACCCGGAAGATCGTGCCGGCGACGGCGGGCACCTGGAAGCTCGGGATCGACAGCAGCCGGAAATCCAGCGCCGGGTTGGCGACGCGGAGACAATGCCGCACCGCCAGCGCCGTCAGCACGACGCCCAGCAGCAGCACCAGCTGCGGCACCGGGCTGGGCACCAGGCCACGGCCCAGCGTCTCGAAGGCGAACATCAGGCAGGCCAGCGCGGCGCCCACCATCGACAGGCCGCGGATGTCGGGCGGCGGCGGCAGCGCCTTGGGCAGCGCCGGGATGATGCGCCAGACCAGCAGCAACCCCAGCAGCCCCACCGGGACATTGATCCAGAACACCGCGCGCCAGGAGATCAGGTCGGTCAGCAGCCCGCCCACCGGCGGGCCGAGCAGCGGCCCGAGCAGCCCCGGCATGGTCAGCCAGGTGGTGACCGAGAGCAGCTCCTCCTTCCGCACCCGGCGCAGCAGCAGGATGCGGCCGACCGGCACCATCATCGCCCCGCCCAGCCCCTGCAGCACCCGCGCCGCCACCATCTCCGCCAGCCCGTTCGACAGGCCGCAAAAGGCCGAGGCCAGGGTGAAGGTGGCGATCGCCACCATGAAGACCTGCTTCGCCCCGAAGCGGTCCGCCACCCAGCCGCTGAGCGGGATGAACACCGTCAGCGCCACCAGGTAGGAGGTGATGGCCACGCCCATCACCAGCGGGTCCTCGCCCAGGGAGCGCGCCATGGCCGGCAGCGCCGTCGCCACCACCGTGCTGTCCAGGTTCTGCATGAACAGCGCGCTGGCCACGATCGCCGCCATCAGCCGCGGGTCCGGCAGGGGGGGCGAGGGCGTCACGCTGGCCTCCGCCGGCGCGGCGGGGACTATGGCGGGGTCTTGGCCGGAGGCATCGGGGCGGCTGGGGCTGGGCAAGGCGGGACCGGCTGGCTGTGGGGCGGGAGGATCAGGCTAGGCCCGTGCCGCGCCCGGCAAAAGCCCGGCCGGGCTGGAAGCAGCCCTGCGGCCCCGTCACGGCGGGGGGAGCACCGGTCCGGCCGCGCCCTTACCACCGCCGCCGCCGCATGCTGCACTGGCGGCGAAGGAGAACCGGCATGCAGCAGACCCCACCGCCCCGCCTCGCCCTGGTCACCGGCGCCCAGCAGGGCATCGGCGCCGCCATCGCCCTGGCGCTCGCCGAGGCCGGCGCCGACATCGCCGTGAACCACCTGGACGATGCGGCGGCGGCCGAGGCGCTCTGCGCCCGCATCCGCGCCCTGGGCCGCCGGGCG
>NZ_GG770777.1:1164072-1168093 GCF_000164635.1 Pseudoroseomonas cervicalis ATCC 49957
CCGATCTGTCGCAGCCCGGCGCCCCGGCGGCGCTGGTGGCGGCGGCGGCCGCGGCGCTGGGCGGGCTCGGCGTGCTGGTCAACAATGCCGGCATCTTCCCGCGCACCCCCTTCCTGGAGATGCAGGAGGCGCAATGGGATGCGGTGCTGGAGCTGAACCTGAAGGCCAGCGCCTTCTGCGGCCAGGCGGCGGCGCGCGCCATGGTCGCCGCCGGGCATGGCGGGGTGATCCTGAACCTCAGCTCCAGCGCGGTGCGCGGCAGCCCGCTCGGCGCGCATTACAGCGCCAGCAAGGCCGGGCTGATCGGGCTGACCCGCGCCATGGCCCTCGCCCTCGGCCCGCACGCCATCCGCGTCAACGCCATCGCCCCCGGCCTGACCGACACGGCGCAGCCGCGCCACGGCAACAGCGAGGCGGAATTGCAGGCCATGGCCGCCGCCCTGCCGCTCGGCCGCATGGGCAGGCCGGAGGAGATCGGCGCCATGGCGGCCTATCTGGCCTCGCCGGCGGCCGCCTGGATCACCGGGCAGGTCTTCCACGTCAATGGCGGCGGCTATCTGGCCTGACCGGCCGGCGCCACTGGGCGGTTGACCAAATAGTGATAAAGGAGCGGTAACAGTTGCAGGGTGGCCGCCGTCCTCGCCCGGGGGATGTGGACGGGCGTGGCCACCCGCCCCGATCCAGGAAGGCAAGACAGTGGCATCCCAGTACGATATTCGCGAGCGTCTCCGTTTCCTGGGCTTCGACCAGGCCAGCCGCGACGCCCTGTCCGAGTTCCTGCCGGTGCTGCAATCCCGCCTGCCCGAGGTGCTGCAGAAATTCTACGCCCATCTGCGGCAATGGCCGGAACTGGCCGGCATGTTCAAGGGCGATGGCATGCGCCGCGCCGAGCAGGCCCAGGCGGCGCATTGGGGCCAGCTCTTCTCCGGCCGCTTCGACGAGGCCTATGTCGATTCGGTGCGCCGCATCGGGCTGATGCACAGCCGCATCGGGCTGGAGCCGCGCTTCTACATCGGCGGCTACAGCTTCATCCTCGGCCATCTGATCGACATGGCCTGCCAGGCGCATGGCAGCCGGCTGAACCCGGCCGCCGCGCAGCGCCGCACCGCGGCCCTGGTGCGCGCGCTGAACCAGGCGGTGATGATCGACATGGACATGGCCATCTCCATCTACCTGGAGGAGAACAAGGCCGCCTATGACCGCAAGGTCGCCACTCTCTCCACCGCCTTCGAATCCAAGGTCGGCCCGCTGGTGGACGCGGTGGCGAGCCAGGCCGGCGCGCTGCGCGGCACCGCCGCCGGCATGAGCGAGACGGCGCGGCAGACCGCCCAGCAGGCCACCGTCGTGGCCGGCGCGGCGCGCGAGGCCAGCGGCGGCGTCGCCACCGTCGCCGCCGCCACCGAGGAGTTGTCCGCCTCGGTCGAGGAGATCGCCCGCCAGGTGGCGCATTCCTCCGCCATGACCCGCCAGGCGGTGGAGACCAGCCGCCGCACCGATGGCATCGTCCGGGCGCTGGCCGGCGGCGCGCAGAAGATCGGCGAGGTGATCGGGCTGATCGAGACGGTGGCGGCGCAGACCAACCTGCTCGCCCTGAACGCCACCATCGAGGCCGCCCGGGCGGGCGAGGCCGGCAAGGGCTTCGCCGTCGTCGCCTCCGAGGTGAAGAACCTCGCCAGCCAGACCGCCCGCGCCACCGAGGAGATCAGCCAGCAGGTGGGCGAGATGCAGAGCGCCACGCGCGACGTGGTCGGCGCCATCGGCGAGATCACCGGCGCCATCGGCGAGCTGAACAAGGTCGCCACCGCCATCGCCGCCGCCGTCGAGCAGCAGGGCGCCGCCACGCGCGAGATCTCGCGCAGCGTGCAGGAGACCGCCGCCGGCACCAGGCAGGTGACGGAGAGCATCGCCGCCGTCAGCGGCAGCGCCGAGGCCACAGGCCAGGCGGCGCAGGAGGCGCTGCGCAACGCCGAGACGCAGGCCCACCAGACCGACGGGCTGCGCCGCGAGATGCGCGATTTCGTCGCCCAGATCCGCGCCGCCTGAGCCGGGGCGGCGCGCGGCCTGGGGGGGATGATTGGGCGGCGGCGCCGGTCTAGGCTATAGCGCGCCACCCCGACGGCCCTGCCCCAGACCGCGAACACGCTCTTGCCCGACACCACCGCCCCCGATGCCGATCTCGCCCAGTCCACCGGCGAGGTGGCGGCCACCGCCGCGCCGCCGCGCCCGGCCGAGCGCGTGCTCGGCCAGCGCCACGTCTTCGGCAGCTACGAGGCCGAGTTCGTCGCCGGCGAGGCGGCGGAGGTCCTGGTCATCGCCCTCAGCGGCGTGCGCGTCGGCACGCCGATCACCGGCTTCGATTTCTACAACGGCCTGACCCGGCGGCGGCGCGTCGACACGCTGTTCCTGCGCGACCAGAAGCGCAGCTGGTACAATGCGGACGAGGGCTGGGACGCGGTGGTGGCGCTGATCACCGCCACCGCCGCCGCCCGCCCCTATCGCCGCGTCGTGGTGCTGGGCGCCAGCATGGGGGCCTATGGCGCGCTGCTGGTCGGGCCGCTGCTGCCGCGCGCGCGCGTCGTCGCCCTGGCGCCGCCCATCGGCATCGATCTCGGCAAGCTCGGCCGCGCCGTGGTGCGCTACAAGGCCTGGCTCGACACCAACCCGCCCCTGCCGCGGCCGCGCCCCAACCCGCGTGGGCGGGAGCGCAGCCTGTGCCTGTTCGGCGACAGCGACGTCATCGACATCGACAATGCGCGCCGCTTCCAGCACCAGGGCTGGCGGCAGGTCTACATGGTGCCGGATGGCGACCACGCCCTGGCGGTGACGCTGCTGCAGCGCGGCCGGCTGGACCGCTTCCTCGACGCCATGATCGACGGCGCGCCGCCCGAGGCGCTGGCCGCCATCGCCGGCGCCTATGCCGCGCACCCGCATTGCCAGGCCTTCCGCATCCTGGAGGGGCGGGCGAAGCTGTTCCGCGGCGCGCTCGCCGCCGCCGATGCCTGCCTGGAGGATGCCCGCGCCGCCCCGCCGCGCCCGGCCGCGCTGGTGCTGCTGGAGCATCTGCGCCTCGGCCTCGGCCCGTTCGGCCCGGCGGCGCTGGCCCGCTTCACCGCCCTGCCCCGCCGCCGCCACAGCCTGGCGCTGGAGGGGGGCTGGACCGCCACGCTGCTGAGCGGCGAGGTGGTGCCGATCGGCCCGCTCACCCTGCTCGGCCCGCTGGCCGAGCTGCAACTGCACCACCCCGACCCGGCGCTGGCCGGCCGCGCCCGCATCCGCCTGCTGGCCGAGATGCCGCAGCAGCCGAGCCGCGGCGGCCGCCGCCTGCTGGATGCCTGGTGGCTGCGCGACGGCCCGCCGCAACGCCTGGCCAGCGCGCCCGATCCGCGCCTGCCGCTGAGCGTCACCCTGCCGCTGGAAGCCCGGCCGGACGGGGCCGCCGGCCGTGTCCTGCTGCACCGGCGCAGCTTCTCCTCGGGCTTCGAGGCCGGGGTCTCGGACCAGCGGCAGCCCTGGTCGATCAAGCTGTCCGGCCTGGCCGTGGAGACGGCGCGCGGCTGATCCGCCGAGATCCGGCATCGCCCCGGGGAACGTTTGCAGGCAAGCGCGGCTATTGTATGCGGACATGATCCGCAGGCAGGAGAGACCATGCGCCGCGACCGCGCCGGGGCCGCGCCCCCGACGGGCTTCTGGCAGCCCGCCTTGCCGCTTGGCGCCGGGCCGCTCTACCGGGCCATCGCCGACGCGCTGGAGGCCGACCTGGCCGCCGGCCGGCTGGCCCCCGGCAGCCGCCTGCCGCCGCAGCGCCGGCTGGCCGCGGCGCTGGGCATCGACCTGACCACGGTCAGCCGCGCCTATGCCGAGGCGGCGCGGCGCGGGCTGCTGGAGGGGCGGGTCGGCCAGGGCAGCTATCTGCGCGACCCGGCGCAGCCGCGCCCCGGCACCCCGGCCCCGGCGCTGCCGCTCTCCCTGGCGCCGCCCGATCTCAGCATGAACCTGCCGCCCTGCCCGGACGACCCGCTGC
>NZ_GG770777.1:1168640-1184257 GCF_000164635.1 Pseudoroseomonas cervicalis ATCC 49957
ACCTGTGGCTGAAGCTGCCGGCGGGCTGGAGCCGGGGCGAGTTGCTGGCCCGCTGGCAGGGCGCCGGGAACCCCGGCCAGGGGCCGGGGTTGGTGGGCAGCGATGCCTTCGCGCTGGAGGCGCCGCCCGAGGCGGTGCGGCTCGGCCTCGGCGCGCCGGAGGCGGCGGGGCTGCGTCAGGGGCTGGAGGCGCTGGCCGACCTGCTGGCGCGGCCACCGGCCATGTCGTCGCTGGTGGTCTAGGCAGCCATTCAATCCATACAATGACGAAGCATTCTTGACATTGTATGGCAAAGAGGCGCAAGCCTCGCCCGTCCGTCGCGCGGAGCGCCGCGCCCTGTCCCGGGAGAATGAGGATGTCCGGCCCAGAGACCTGGCCCAGCCTGTCGCCACTTCGCACCGGCATTCGCGGCCGCTGCCCGCGCTGCGGCGAGGGCCACCTGTTCGACGGCTTCCTGGCGCTGCGGCCGCGCTGCGAGGTGTGCGGGCTGGATTACAGCTTCGCCGACCCGGCCGATGGCCCCGCCTTCTTCGTCATCTGCTTCGCCTGCATCCCCAGCGTGGTGCTGGCGCTGTGGATCGAGGCGCGCTTCGCCGCCCCCTATTGGGTGCATCTGGTCACCAGCCTGCCCTTCATGCTGCTGACCTGCGTGCCGACGCTGCGGCCGCTGAAGGGCTGGCTGGTCGCCAGCCAATACGTCCACAAGGCCGAGGAGGCGCGCTTCGGCGGTCCCGACCGGCGCTGAGCCGGCGGAACCCGCCCCTCTCCCGCCTGTTCCTCCCTGGGTTGGAACGAGACAGGAGAGTCCGGATGTCGAAAGCCCATCTGCCGCCCGTGCCGCCGGCCAATCGCGGCCCGCAGGGCAGCGCCACGCCGGGCGAGGCCCTGCCCCCCGGCCCGGCCGCCGACAATGCCGAGTCCAAGGAGCGCGACCTGGCAAGCCAGGGGCGCCAGGGGAACATCAAGACCAACACCACGAATCAGGGCTACCAGCAGGATCGCTGAGCGGGGCGGCCGGGATGCCGGCCGCCGCCTCCCTCCCCTTCCGCTTCAAAGAGGAGCCGTCATGGAGCGTCCGCTCGACATCGCCTTCCACAACCTGCAGCCCTCGCCCTCGGTCGAGGCGATGATCCGCCAGCATGTCGACAGGCTGGCCCGCCGCAACCACCGGCTGATCGGCTGCCGCGTCTCGGTGGAGGGGCTGCACCGCCAGCACACCACCGGCAACATCGCCGAGGTGCACATCACCCTCTCCCTGCCGGGGCAGGACCTCGCCATCTCGCGCGAGCCGCACAAGGCGAAGCAGCGCTATGTGAAGCCCAGCGTGCGCACCGCGGTGCGCGACGCCTTCCGCGCCGCCGAGCGGCAGCTGGACGCCCAGAAGGGCAAGCGGCGCGGCGGCAGCGCCAAGCCCGGCGCCTCCCTCCCCGCCTGATTTTTGTCCGGCTGCCGCCATCCGGTGACGCGGCGGGACGCGGCAGGTGCTGGGGCGGCCCTGGAACGGGAGTGCGGGGGCAATCGGGTGCGAAACGCCGCCAGCGTTCTGTGGCGTCCCCCGCCATCGCGACGACAGGAAAAAAAGGGCGGCCCCTGCGGGCCGCCCCTCGTCTCAGCGGGAGACCGACATGACGAGCGTCTGCTCGTCCATGCGCGGCTCATAGACCAGCGGGCGGCGGGCCGCCCAGGCGGTCTTGTAGAGGATCATCGGGATCATCCCGAGATCCTCCACCGCCACCTTCACCGCCGCGGCGATGCGCTGCTCGCGCAGCGCCGGGTCCATGGTGGACAGCGCCTCCTCGATCTGCCGGTCCAGCGCCTCGTTGACGTAGCGGGTGTCGTTGCTGGCGCCGAGGCGCCGCTCCCGGTCATAGGAATGGATGATGTTCAGCAGCAGGCTGCCGGCCTCGCCCGTGGTGCTGCCCCAGCTGTTCTGCACCATGGAGAATTCCTGGCGCGACATGCGCGTCAGATAGGTCTGGAAGGGCAGCGTCTCGACCGTGGTGGCAACGCCGACGCGGCTCCACATCTGCGCCACCGCCTGCGCCGTCTGCCCATCCGCCGGGTAGCGGTCGTTCGAGGCGTGCAGCGTCAGGCGGAAGCCCTGCGGATAGCCGGCCTCGGCCAGCAGGGCGCGGGCGCGGTTCAGGTCCTGCGCCGGCACCGGCACCGTGGCGTTGTGGCCGAAGGCGCCCTGCGGCATCCACTGGCCGGTAGGCTCGGCCATGCCCTGCTGCACCCGCTCGGCCAGGCCCTGGCGGCTGATCGCCAGCGACAGCGCCTGCCGCACCCGCAGGTCCAGCAGCGGGTTCTTGCCGAGCGGACGGCCCTCATTGTCGGTGATGAAGGGGCTGTCGCCGGTGCGGCTGAAATCCGGCGAGAGGAAGAGCGAGCGCGAGCCCAGCCGCTCGAAGATGCGGATATTCGCCTCCTGCCGCAGCCGCGGCAGGTCGGTGGAGGAAGGGGCCGCGATCAGGTCGACATCGCCCGAGAGCAGCGCCGCGGTGCGCGCGCCGGGATTGGGGATGATGCGGAAGCTGACGCGATCCCAATCCTGCTTCGGGCCCCACCAGGCGGGGTTGCGCTCCACCTCGATGCCGCTGCCGGCGGCATAGCTGAGCAGCCGGTAGGGGCCGGTGCCGATCGCCGCCTTGCCGCTGTTGTAGTCGGCGGTCGAGGCGCCCTCGCCCACATGGCGGGAGACGATGAAGGCGCCGGCCAGGTCGATCGGCAGGTTCGGCGTCGGCGCCGAGGTGGTGATGCGCAGCGTCAGCGGATCCACCGCCTCCACCTTGGTCACCGTGCGGATATTGCCGGCGAAGCTCGCCGGGCTGTTCGGCACGTTGGGGATGCGGTTGAAGGAGAAGATCACATCCTCGGCGGTGAAGGGCTTGCCGTCATGCCAGGTGACGCCGGGGCGCAGCTTGAACTCCCACTCCGTGTCGCTGACCGGGGTCCAGCTCAGCGCCAGGTTCGGCATCGGCCGGCCCTCGGGCGAGCGCACCACCAGCGTCTCGAAGATGTGCCGCGCGAAGGCGGAGTTCGGCGCCGCATTGGCGAAATGCGGGTCGATCGAGGTCACCGGGGCGTTCAGCCCGATGCGCAGATCGGCGGCGAGCGCCGGGAAGGCGGCCAAGGCAAGCCCCGCGAACAGCGCGGCCTTGAGGCGGAGGGCGGTCATGTCGGTCGTCCTGTCGGGATCGTCGGATCGGGGGTCGCGTTACGCGTGGCCGGCCATGTCGAGCGGCGGCGGCACATCCTTGGGGATCGGGAACACATCCGGCATCGCGGCGGTGCGGGCGGCGTGGTCGGCCTTGGCCTGGGCCAGCAGATCGGGGCGGGTCAGCACCTCGACGGCGGTGCCGGCCATCACCTTGGCCACATGCTCCAGCCCCTTATGCGCCGCCGGCGCCTTGCCCTGCGCCACCAGCTGCCAGGAATGGCCCGGCGTGCCGATGGCGTAGGTGACGCCGCGCGCCTGCACGGTCGGCACCGCCCAGGAGACGGTGCCGACATCGGTCGAGCCGATGCCCGCCGGCTCCGGCGCCGAGAGCGGCACCAGCCGTTCGGCCAGCACCTCGCCCGGCACCGGGTCGAGGCCGGCGCGGCGATAGGCGGCCTCGATCTCGTCCGGCGTCAGCGTCGCCTGGATCTGCCGGGCGAATTCCTTGTCGGCCTCGTCGAATTCGGGCGGGCCCAGCCGAAGAAAATTCTCCTCCATGGCCTGCTCCAGCGGCGGGTTGGCCACCAGCTCGGCATCGGCGGAGAGCACGCGGTGGACCACGCTGGTCTCGGTCATCAGCGCCGCGCCGTCCGCGATCTTCTTCACCCGCTCGAGCAGCGCCAGCACCTCGGCCATGGTCAGCGAGCGGACGAGGTAGCGCACCCGCGCCTTGCCCTGCACGACATTGGGGGCGATGCCGCCGGCATCCTGCAGCGCGTAATGGATGCGCGCATGGGAGGGCATGTGCTCGCGCATGTAGTTGACGCCGACATTCATCAGCTCGACGGCGTCCAGCGCGCTGCGCCCGAGATGCGGCGCCGCAGCGGCATGGCTGGAACGGCCAGTGAACGAAAAATCGACCTCCATGCAGGCCAGCGAGCGCGGCTTGTTGACGCCGGAGAAGGCGGCCGGGTGCCAGCAGATGGCGATGTCGACATCGTCGAACACACCGTCGCGCACCATGAAGCCCTTGGCGGAGCCGCCCTCCTCGGCCGGGCAGCCATAGTAGCGGACGCGGCCCTTGATGCCCTGCTCGGCCAGCCAGTCCTTCACCGCGGTGGCGGCCAGCAGCGAGGCGGCGCCGAGCAGGTTGTGGCCGCAGCCATGGCCATGGCCGCCGGCCTCGATCGGGCGGTGCTCGGCGACGCCGGCTTCCTGCGACAGGCCCGGCAGCGCGTCATATTCGCCGAGGATGGCGATGACCGGGCCGTCCTCGCCCGCCTCGCCCATCACGGCGGTGGGGATGCCGGCGATGCCCTGGGTGACGCGGAAGCCTTCTTCCCGCAGTGCCTCGGCATGGGCGGCGGCGGAGCGGTGCTCGGCGTAGTTCAGCTCGGGGGTGCCCCAGACCTGATCGCTCAGTTCGGAGAAGCGGGGGCGCTTGGCCTCGACATGGCGCCAGATGGAGTCGGTATTCTGCATGGTGGTCATCCTGAGATGGCCGCCATCATAATCGGTCCACCGCCCCGGGCCAGAGGCCCGCACAGAAGGCGGGTGCAGGGGACCCTGTCCCCTGCTGGGGGAGTTTGAGGGGGCAAAGCCCCCTCAAGGCCGAGGCTGTCAGCCCTGGAGATACCGCTCCGTCAAATGGCTGATGAAATCGGCCGGGTCGAGGGGCTTGCCGGTGGCGTGGCGCAGCAGGTCCTGGAAGCCGAGCCGCGCCCCCTGGCCGTGGACCTTCTCCCGCAGCCAGTCGCGCAGCGGCGTGAAATCGCCCTGGGCCAGGGAATCGTCCAGCCCCGGCAGGGCAGCGCGCGCCGCGCGCATCAGCTGCGCCGCCGCCATCGCCCCCAGCGTGTAGGAGGGGAAATAGCCGAAGGCGCCGTCATGCCAGTGGATGTCCTGCAGGCAGCCCTGGGCGTCATCCGGCGGCGTCAGGCCGAGCAGGCGGGAGAAGCCCTCATTCCAGGCGCCGGGCAGGTCGGCGACCGCCAGATCGCCGCCGATCAGCGCGCGCTCCAGCCGGAAGCGCAGGATGACATGGGCGGGGTAGGTCAGCTCATCGGCATCGACGCGGATGAAGCCGCGCGCCACGCGGCGCCAGTGTCGCGCCAGATTGCCCGGCGCCCAGGGCTCGGCCGCGCCGCCGAAGGCCGCATGCAGGCGCGGCCCGATGAAGCCCAGGAAGGCGTCGGATCGGCTGGCCTGCATCTCGACGATCAGGCTCTGCGATTCATGCGCCGCCATGCCGGCGGCCTCGCCCACCGGCTGGCGCGCCCATTCGGCGGGCAGGCCGCGCTCATACAAAGCGTGGCCGCTCTCATGCAGCACGCCGAGCAGCGCCTGGGCGGCGTTGGCCTCGTCATAGCGGGTGGTGATGCGGACATCGGCGGGGATGCCGCCGCAGAAGGGGTGCAGGCTCTCATCCAGCCGGGCATGGGTGAAGTCGAGGCCGACGCGCTCGGCCATCTCGCGGCACAGCGCCTTCTGGGTGGCGGCCGGAAAGGGCCCCGGCAGCGGCAGGGGCGCCGGCTTCGCGGCCTGGATGGCCTCGGCGCGCGGCAGGGCGTCGGCCAGGAAGGCCTCATAGGCGGCGAAGATCGGCTCCACATCGGCCGCCCCGATGCCGCGCTGGTAGGAGTCCATCAGCGAATCATAAGGGGAGAGGCCGGTGATGGTGGCCAGTGCCGCGGCGCTTTCGCGCTGCAGCTTCACCACCTCGGCCAGATAGGGCGCGACCAGGGCGAAATCGGATTTGGCGCGGGCCTCGCGCCAGACGGTCTCGCAGGCGGAATTGGCGCGGGCGCTGGCCTCGACCAGCGCGGTGGGCAGGGCGGTGGCGCGGGACTGGGCGTGGCGCATCAGCGCCAGGTTGGCCGCGTCCCACTCGCCCTCGGCGCTGGCCTCGGCCAGGTCGCTGGCCATGGCGGGGCTGGTCATCAGCTCATGCGCCAGGCCGGCCAGGGCCGCCAGCTGCTCGCCGCGCGATTCGGCGCCGCCCGGCGGCATCACCGCCGCCGCGTCCCAGTGCAGCATCGCCTGCGCCTCGCCCAGCAGGGCGATGCGGGCGAAGCGGTCCTTCAGGCGGCGATAGGCGTCGTTCATGCGGCGGGATCCTTCAGGCGGTGGCGGGCCCAGACGATGAAGACACCGAGCAGGGACAGCGCCAGCCCGTACCAGGTGATGACATAGCCCAGATGGTTGTTGTTCGGGCGCGGCAGGCTGCGCGCCGGCTGCGGCAAGGTGGCCGCGATGGCGGCGTCGCTGGTGCCCGGCGGCGCCACCGCCACCAGGGCGAAGGGGGCGAGGTCCGGCAGGCCGAGCGCCGCGCCGATCGCCGGGATCTCCATGGTGTAGAAGCGCCGCGCCGCCGGGTCGTCGCGCGCGGCGACCATGCTGCGCTCCTCCGAGGGGCGGACATAGCCCTCGATGGTGACGATACCCTCGGGGCGCTGCACCGGGCCGCCGCGCTCCAGCGGCACCCAGCCGCGATCGACCAGCAGGGGGGGCAGCCCGTCGCGCTGCAGCGGCGTCAGCAGGGCGGCGCCCATGACGCCGCCGCGCACCGAGATGCCGAGCAGCGCCTCGCGCTCATGCAGCAGGCGGCCGGTGGCGGCGACCTTGGTCCAGTCCTGCGGCCGGGCGGCGGTGAGCGGGATGGCCGGGCCGGCCTCGGCCAGGGCGATGCGGTCCAGCAGTTCGGCCTTCCAGTGCAGCCGCTGCCATTGCCAGGTGCCGAGGCCGAGCAGGATGGCCAGCACGGGCAGGCTGACCAGGGTGGGCAGCAGCAGGCGTCGCCAGGATGTCACGATCGGTCTCTTCCCTGCCCCGCAGGCCGGATCCGGGCGGAGGGCGGGCGGGGCCAAGCTGGGGCCAGGGGGCTCGGCCGCGTCAGGCGGGGCCGGAAGCAGGAACAGCGGAAGCAGGACGGGGCGGCCCCGGAAGGGCCGCCCCGCGGGTCAGGAGCCGGGGCTCAGTGATGGGCGATCTCGCCGGCGCCGAGCACGTAGACGCAGACGAAGAGGAACAGCCAGACCACGTCGACGAAGTGCCAGTACCAGGCCGCCGCCTCGAAGCCGAAATGGCGCTGCGGGGTGAAATGGCCGGCCCTGGCGCGGAACCAGCAGACCGCCAGGAAGATGGTGCCGACGATGACGTGGAAGCCGTGGAAGCCGGTGGCCAGGAAGAAGACCGAGGGATAGATGCCGCCGCCATGGAAGGCGAAGGGCGCCTCGGCATACTCGACCGCCTGGAAGAAGGTGAAGGTCAGGCCGAGCAGGACGGTCAGCCCCAGCCCCTGCAGCATGCCCTTGCGGTCATTCTCCAGCAGGGCGTGGTGCGCCCAGGTGACGGTGCAGCCGGAGAGCAGCAGGATCAGCGTGTTGAGCAGCGGCAGGTGGAACGGGTCGAAGGTCTGGATGCCGGCCGGCGGCCAGATCGCCTTCGCCGCGCCGGAGACGTGCTCCGGATACAGGGCGAAGTGGAAATAGGCCCAGAAGAAGGCGACGAAGAACATCACCTCGGAGGCGATGAACAGCACCATGCCGTAGCGCATGCCCAGCCGCACGACGGGGGTGTGGATGCCCGGCGTGCGGGCCTCACGCACCACGTCGCGGAACCAGAAATACATCGACACCAGCACACCCAGCAGGCCCAGGCCGAACACCCAATGGGTGCCGTGCTGGGCGAAGAGGATGATGCCGAACACCATCAGACCCGCCGCCAGGGAGGCGGTCATCGGCCAGGGGCTGGGATCGACCAGGTGGTAGGGATGCTTGTTGGGGGGCGGGACCTCCGCGTCCAACGTCGTGTTGCTGCTGGCCATTGGGCTTCCTGGACCTGACACAGGGGACTCAAACACAGGGATGGCAGGGGGCGGCCAAGGCCGGCCCCGGGTCACCCTGGCATACGGGATGCATCATCCCGAAAACCGGGTTCGGATCAAGCCTCTCACCGCGTCACGGTGGGGCTGGGTTGGGTGCTGCTGGCATTGCTGGCGCGGCCGACATGCGGCCCCGCCTTGGCCAGGGCGCCCGCCCGCTCCGCATCCGCGAGGGTGCGGAAGAAGGTGTAGTTCAGCGTGATGGTGCGGATGTCGCGGGTTTCCGGATTCTCGGCGATCTTCGGATCGACCCAGAAGGTGACCGGCATCTCCACCTGCTGGCCCGCCTGGAGCGTCTGCTCGTCGAAGCAGAAGCAGTGGACCTTGTGGAAATACGGCCCGACGATCTCCGGCGTCACATTGTAGGTGGAGATGCCGGTGACCGGCGTGTCCGCCTGGTTGCGCGCCGAGTAGAAGGCCAGCGCCTCCTCCCCCAGCCGCAGCGTCACGCTGTTCTGCTCGGCCTGGAAGCGCCAGGGCAGGCCCGGATTGGTGTTGGCCGAGAGGCGCACGGTGACGGTGCGCGCCCCCTCCGCCGCGCCGGGGGCGGCCGCGCCGATCATCGGCGTGCCGCCATAGCCGGTGACGGCGCAGAACAGCGTGTAGAGCGGCACGGCGGCGAAGGAGAGGCCCAGCATGCCGCCCACCACCGCGGCGGCGCTAAGCGCCACGCGGCGGTTGCGCCGGGCAAGATCGGGATCCTGATGGCTCATTCGCGCTCCTCCCTGTCCTGGCTCAGCTGACCTGCATGCGCGCCATGGCGACGAAGTAGAACAGCGCCACCAGGGCCAGCAGGGTCAGGAACACGGCCCAGTTGCGGCCGCGGCGGCGGCGGATGAAGGCCGCCTTTTCCTCCGGCGACATGCCGGCGGTGGTAGGGTTGTTGCTCATGCACCGAAGACCAGGCGGTCCGCCGCCAGGGCGGCGAACAGCATGAAGAGATAGAGGATGGAGAATTTGAACGCCGCCCGGGCCGGTGCCTCATTGGTCAGGCTGCGGCCCTCCTCGTCCTGCGCGTCGCGCTTCACGCGCCACATGGAGTCGAGGAAGAACAGCCCAAGCACCAGCGCCGCCGCGCCATAGGCGAGGCCTGCCATGCCGATCAGCGTCGGCACCAGGCCGAGCGGCGCCATGACCAGGCTGTAGAGCCAGATCTGCCGGCGCGTCTCCTTCGCCCCCGCGACCACGGGCAGCATCGGCACGCCGGCGCGGGCATAGTCGCCGCTGGCGAAGAGCGACAGCGCCCAGAAATGCGGCGGCGTCCAGAAGAAGATGATGGCGAACATCACCACCGCCTCGACCGAGACATGGCCGGTGACGGCGGCCCAGCCGATCATCGGCGGGAAGGCGCCGGCGGCGCCGCCGATGACGATGTTCTGCGGCGTCCGGCGCTTCAGCCACATGGTGTAGATGAAGACGTAGAAGCCGATCGACCCGGCCAGCACGGCGGCCGCCACCCAGTTGGTGGCCAGCCCCATCAGCACCACCGAGGCGAGGCCCAGGAAGACGCCGAAGGAGAGCGCCGCCTCCGCCCGGATGCGCCCGGCCGGGATGGGGCGGCTGGCGGTGCGGCGCATCACCGCGTCGATGTCGCGGTCGTACCACATGTTGATGGCACCCGAGGCCCCGGCGGCCACGGCGATGCACAGGATGGCGGTGGCCGCCAGCACCGGGTGGATCTGCCCCGGCGCCACCAGCAGCCCCACCAGGCCGGTGAACACGACGAGCGACATGACACGCGGCTTCAGCAGCGCGACCCAGTCGCGCACCTCGCTCAGGTCAAGCTCGCCCGATGTGCCGAGGGGGGCCGAAGCCCCCCCCAACCGGATCTCGGTCTTGATCGCGCTGTCGCTCATCGACCCTTATCCGTTGCCTCAGCGAATGCGGGGCAGCTCGTCGAAGGTGTGGAAGGGCGGCGGCGAGGCCACCTGCCACTCCAGCGTCGTCGCGCCCTCGCCCCAGGGGTTGGCCGCGGCCACTTCCTTGCTCGTGAAGGTGCGGTAGCACACGTAGATGAAGAACACGAAGGACGCGACGGAGATATAGGCGCCGAAGCTGGCGATCATGTTCCAGCCGGTAAACGCGTCCGGGTAGTCCGGGTAGCGGCGCGGCATGCCCTGGGCGCCCAGGAAGTGCATCGGGAAGAAGGTCAGGTTCACGCCCACGAAGGTCAGCCAGAAATGGATCTGGCCCAGGCGCTCGGGGTACTGCTTCCCGCTCATCTTGCCGATCCAGTAGTAGAAGCCGGCATAGATCGAGAACACGGCGCCCAGCGACAGCACGTAGTGGAAGTGCGCCACCACGTAGTAGGTGTTGTGCAGGATCACGTCCACCGAGGCATTGGCCAGCTTCACGCCGGTCACGCCACCCATGGTGAACAGGAAGATGAAGCCGAGGGCGAAGAGCATCGGCGTCTTGAAGGTGATCGAGCCGCCCCAGATCGTGGCGATCCAGGAGAAGATCTTGATGCCGGTCGGCACGGCGATGACCATGGTCGCCGCCATGAAGTAGGCGCGCGTGTCCACCGAGATGCCGGAGGTGAACATGTGGTGCGCCCAGACCACGAAGCCCACCACGCCGATCGCGACCATGGCGTAGGCCATACCGAGATAGCCGAAGATCGGCTTGCGGCTGAAGGTGGACAGCACGTGGCTGATGATGCCGAAGCCCGGCAGGATCATGATGTAGACTTCGGGGTGGCCGAAGAACCAGAACAGGTGCTGGAACAGCACCGGGTCGCCGCCGCCGGCCGGGTCGAAGAAGGCCGTGCCGAAATTGCGGTCGGTGATCAGCATGGTGATGGCGCCGCCGAGCACCGGCACCGACAGCAGCAGCAGGAAGGCGGTGACCAGCATGCCCCACACGAACAGCGGCATCTTGTGCAGCGTCATGCCGGGGGCGCGCATGTTGAAGATGGTGGTGATGAAGTTGGCCGCGCCCAGGATCGAGCTGGCGCCCGCCAGGTGCAGGCTGAACAGCGCCATGTCGAGGCCCATGCCCGACTGGTAGGTGCTGTTCGACAGCGGCGGGTAGAGCGTCCAGCCGGTGCCGATGCCGCCCACGAACAGGCTGCCCACCGCCAGCATCAGCGCCGGCACCAGCAGCCAGAAGCTGATGTTGTTCAGGCGCGGGAAGGCCATGTCCGGCGCGCCGATCATGATCGGCACGAAGTAGTTGCCGAAGCCGCCGATCAGGGCGGGCATGATCACGTAGAACACCATCACCACGCCATGCGCGGTGACCGCCACGTTCCAGGCCTGGCCGTCGGCGAAGATCTGCATGCCCGGCGTCTGCAGCTCGATGCGCATCAGCAGGGAGAGGCCGACGCCCACGAAGGCCGCCGCCACCGCGAAGATCAGGTAGAGGATGCCGATGTCTTTGTGGTTCGTGCTGAAGAACCAGCGCGCCACGAAGCCGGGCTTGTGATCGTGATGGCCATGGTCGCCATGGCCGTGACTGTCATGCGTGTGTGACGCGGTCGCCATCGTTGTCCGTCCCGCTCTCGAACCGTCTGTGATGCCGCGTCAGCGGCGAAGCTGCGCCAGCTGCGTGCCGGCATCCTGGGTGGCGGCCAGCGTCGCCTCCGCCGCGGCAGGGGCCGCGGCGATCGCCGGCTGGGCGCTGTCGCTGCCGCCCTGGGCGAAGCGCTGGCGCGCCCCGGCGACCCAGGCGTCGAACTCCTCCTGCGGCACGGCCTTGACCACGATCGGCATGAACCAGTGGTTGGTGCCGCAGATCTGGTTGCACTGGCCATAGAAGGTGCCGACGCGGTCGGCGCGCAGCCAGGTCTCCATGGTGCGGCCGGGGATCGTGTACTTCTGCACGCCGAGGCTCGGCACGAAGAAGCTGTGGATCACGTCCTGGCCGGTGGTGATGATGCGGATGTTCTTGCCGACCGGGATCACCATCGGCTCATCCACATCCAGCAGCCGCAGCTGGCCGGGGCGCAGGTCGGCCTCCTGGACCGGATAGCTGTCGAAGGCGAAATTGCCCTGATCCGGGTAGGCGTAGTGCCAGTACCACTGCCGGCCGGTGACGTTCACCGTCAGCTCGGCGTCGCGCGCGCGGTCCTGGTAGTAGATCAGCCGGAAGGAGGGGATGGCGATCACGATCAGGATCAGCACCGGCAGCACCGTCCACGCCACTTCCAGCAGCGTGTGGTGGCTGGTGCGCGACGGCACCGGGTTGGCCGAGGCGCGGAAGCGCCACATGGCGTAGACCATCAGCGCGCCCACGAAGATCGTGATGGCGATGATGATCCACAGCACCAGGTTGTTGAAATCGTGGATCGCTTCCTTCACCGGGCCGGCGGCCCGCTGCAAGGCGACACCCCAGGGCACCGGCGCGCCCACCATGGGCGCGGCCTCCTGGGCCAGGGCCGGCGCCCCGTTCAGCAGAGAGGCCGCCGCCACCGCCAGGGTGGCCGGCAAACCTGCGAAGCGCGAAACGATCGACCGCCGCATTCCCTATCCCGTCCGCTCGTCATTCCTGCGCCCCGTTGCCGGGGCGCCGGCGCCCATCGCGCCAGTCCACCAGGGCCGCACCGCACGGCCCAGGCCACCCTGTCCCGCGGCGCTGCGGGAGGGGTGTGCCCGCCGGACCATAATCGCGCCCCCCTGCCCCGCACAAGTGATGCCGGGGCGCGGATGCGCAAGCTTCGCGTCATTCCGTGTAACCGAAGGCCCTGATTCGGCTGAGTCTCATGCCGTGATACAGCTTCGCGGCGGCCGCCGGCGGCGCGGCCCGATTCGCGCGCCGCGCCCGCGGGGTGTCCCAGGGGCGTCCCAGGCGGGCGGGCTCAGCCCGGCGGCCGCGGCTCCGCCGCGTCGGCGGCGGCCAGCTCGGCCTCCGCCTCCTCGCGCACATGGTCCACCATGTCGGCCAGCATGGAGCGGATATGCGCGTCGGTGACGGCGTAGAACACCTGGCGGCCGCGCCGCTCCGCCTGCAGCAGCCGGGCGGCGCGCAACAGGCGGAGGTGGTGCGAGGCGAGGCTGCCGGAAATGCCGATGCGCTCGGCCATCTCCCCCACCGGGGCGGGGGTGTCGAGGCAGGCGAGGATGATGCGCAGCCGGGTCGGGTCGCTCATCAGCCAGAACATGCCGGCGAGTTCGGTGACCTGATCCTCGGCGATGCGCAGCGCCATCGCCCCCGCCCCGCTCAGGCCGCTTCGGCGACGCCGCCGGGCAGCGCCTCGCCGGGGGCGGCGTTGCGCAGATGCACCAGGGTGAACAGCCCGGCCGGCGGGCAGGGCTGGATCTGCTCGACCTGCACCTTCTCGCGGTCGAACAGGTCGGAGAAGGCGAAATCGGGGTGCCAGCCCAGCACGCGCGACAGCGGCGCCATGGTGCGCTCGACCCACCAGCGCGGCCCGCCCTCGGCCGCGAAGTGGTTGACGAACAGCAGGTGGCCGCCGGGGCGGACCACGCGCTGCATTTCGCCCAGCAGCTTGCGGGCGTCCGGCACCACGCTGGCGGTGAACATCGCCACCGCGATGTCGAAGGCGCCGTCCTGGAACGCCATCTGCTCGGCGTCCATCTCCAGCAGCCCCTCGACATGGGCGAGGCGCTCCTGGCGCACCCGCTCCTCCGCCTTGAGCAGCATCTCGCGCGACAGGTCGATGCCGACCACGCGCTTCTCCGTGCGGTAGCGCGGCAGGGCCAGGCCCGTGCCGACGCCCACCTCCAGCACCCGCGTCCCCGGCAGGCGGTTCACCGCCGCCACCGCGCGCCGGCGGCCATAGGAGGAGACGCCGCCGAACACCGCGTCATACACCCCCGCCCAGCGGCGATAGGCGTCCCGAACCGAATTGGCGTCCAGCGCCGCGCGCGGGTGGTCCCGCAGCGTCCCATCAACCGCCTGTTCCCGCGGTGTCCCGAATGTCGTGGCCATTCCCTGTCCTCGCGCCCGCCTTCCGCTACCGCCTCAGGCCGCGCGGCGCAAGCCGCATTGCTCCGCCACGGCCCGGCCCGCCTGACGCTGCAACGCGGCTCACCATCTCGTGGTTGAGGATTTTCGGCCGGCCGGACGCCGGTTCAGCCCCGCCGTTGCGGCAGCGCCACCAGCACGCCCCCCACCGCGATGATGGCGGCGCCGATCAGCGTCCAGCGGTCCGGCCAGTCGCCGAAGACCAGCATCGAGGCCAGCACCGCCCAGACCAGCTGGGTGTAGCTCATCGGCGCCAGCAGGCTGGCCGGCGCGCGCGCGAAGGCCAGCACCAGGAAGCCATGGCCGACCGCGCCGAGCGCCCCCAGCGCCACCAGCCCGGCCCAGCCCCAGCCCGCCGCCGGCCATTGCCAGACGAAGGGCTGCGCCACCGCGCTGGCCAGCGCCGCGGCGATGCCGGTGTGCAGGATGGTGGTGCGCGGGTCGTCCACCGTCGCCAGCCGGCGGGTCAGGATCTGGTAGACGGCGTAGAGCGCCGCGGTGCCGAGCGGCAGCAGCAGCGCCCAGTGCGGCGGCGGCCCGCCGGTCAGGAAGGGCGGCCGCAGCGCCACCGCGACGCCGAGCAGCCCGACCGCGACGCCGAGCCAGCGGCGCGGCCCCACCCGCTCCTGCAGCCACAGCGCCGCCAGCGCCACCGTCAGCAGCGGCGAGGCGAAGTTCACCGCCGTCGCATCCGCCAGCGGCACCTGGGCCAAAGCGTGGGAGAACAGGAAATTGGCCGAGGCCAGGCAGAGGCTGCGCAGCGCCTGCAGCCCCGGCGCGCGCGAGCGCCAGGGCAGCGGCCCGGTGAACAGCCGCAGCAGCAGCGCCACCAGCACCACATGCACGGCGAAGCGGCAGAACAGCAGCTGGCTGACCGCGAACTCGGCCGTCATCACCTTGATGGTGGTGTCCATCGCCACGAAGAAGGCGATGGCCAGCAGCTGCAGGGTGATGCCGGCGAGGGTGGGGGACATGCCCGGCCATCATGGCACCGCCCCCGCGGGGCGGGCACCCCGCCGCGCCCGAGTCCCGCCGGTTTTTCCGCCGCCCCGCACGCCGCCATACCGCCGCGCCGCGTCCCGCCCTAGGCTGGGCGCGGGACAGATCGTGACGGAGTGACGGGCCATGACCCTTTCCATCCTGGAGCAGCGCCGCATCGAGGCCGCCTTCGCCAAGGGCATCTACGAGGAGATGGCGGCCGAGCTGGGGGCCGAGGCGGCGCAGCGCATCCTCAGCCGCGCCGTGGTCAAGCTGGCGAAGCAGGCGGCGGCCGAGATGGCCCGGGAGGCGCCGGACGGCCAGGCCAGCCTGGAGCATTTCCGCAGCATCCAGCCGCGCTGGACCCGCGAGGACGCGCTGCGCGTCGAGGTGGTGCGCCAGGACGAGCGGCATTTCGACTTCAACGTCACCCGCTGCCGCTATGCCGAGACCTACCGGGCGATGGGGCTCGGCGAGCTCGGCGCCATCCTCTCCTGCAACCGCGACGGCGCCTTCTGCGAGGGCTACGACCCGAGGCTGAAGATGACCCGCACCCAGACCATCATGGGCGGGGCCAGCCATTGCGATTTCCGCTACCGCTGGGAGGAGGCGGCGGCGCCCGCCGCCGCGCCCCCGGCGGCCGGCTGAGCCGCCCCGCCGCGGCTCAGC
>NZ_GG770777.1:1184698-1193824 GCF_000164635.1 Pseudoroseomonas cervicalis ATCC 49957
CTGCAAAGCCCCGCCCCGGTCACGGCTGCGCCAGAGGCGGACCGGCGCCCCGGTCACAGCGGCGCGCGGCCAGGCCCCACGCCCTTGTTTCGGCGGGGTCGCGCCCAAGCTAGGGACGGCCGGCGCCGGGCCGGTTCCCCTCAGGCCGCCCCCGCCGCATGAACCAGACCATCACCCACCTGCCCGATCTCAACCTGCTGCGCCTGTTCGTCGCGCTGGCCGAGGAGCGCCACGTCACCCGCGCCGGGGAGCGGCTGTTCCTCTCCCAGCCCGCCGCCTCGGGCGGGCTGAAGCGGCTGCGCGCCCAGTTCGGCGACCCGCTGCTGGTGCGCCAGGCCGGCGAGCTGCGGCTGACCCCGCGCGCCGAGGCGCTGTACGCCGCCATCGCGCCGCGGCTGCGCCAGCTCGACGCCGAGATCGCCGCCGCCACCCCCTTCGACCCGGCGCAGGACGCGCGCAGCTTCGTGCTCGGCGCCACCGACGCGGTGGCCTTCGCGCTGCTGCCGCCGCTGCTGGCGCGGCTGCGCCGGCAGGCGCCGCTCTGCGGCGTCTCGGTGCGCACCGGCGACCACCGCACCCTGCCCGCCATGCTGGCCCAGGGCGAGATCGGCACGGCGCTGGGCTTCCTGGGCCAGGATTTGCCGGCCAATGCGCGGATGCGGGTGCTGGGCCATTCCGACTGGATGCTGCTGCGCGACCCGGCGACGCCGCCGGTGACCTCGCTGGAGGAATACTGCGCCCGGCCGCACGCGCTGATCTCGCCGCGCGGCGATCTGGGCGGGCTGGTGGACGCGCTGCTGCGCCAGCAGGGGCTGTCGCGCCGGGTGGTGGTGGGGGTCAGCTCCTTCGCCCTGCTCTCCGCCGTGCTGCCGGGCACCGACCTGGTGGCGACGGTGCCGGATTTCGTGGCCGAGCGGCTGAGCCTGCGCGGGCTGGCGGCGCAGGCGACGCCGATCTCCCCCGCCGCCCTGCCGCACGCCATGGCCTGGACCGAGGGGCAGGACCGCGACCCGGCCGAGCGCTGGTTCCGCGGCCTGCTGGGCGAGATCTTCACCGAGGTGTTCGGCCGCGCCCAGCGCTGACCCCCCCCCGCGCGGCGGGCGGCGTCCTGGCCTAGAGTGGCGGCCGGGACTCGCTGGACGCAAGCATGCCGCTCTGGATCGCCGCCACCCTCACCGCCGCCCTGTTGCAGAGCTGGCGCACCGCCTTGCAGCAGAAGCTGCGCGGCCAGCTCTCGGTGAACGCCGCCGGGGTGGTGCGCTATCTCTATGGCGTGCCGGTGGGTGCCGCGCTGCTCGGCCTCTACGCGCTGGCCACCGCCGCCAGCCTGCCCGCGCCCAGCTGGAGCTTCCTGCTGTTCTGCGCCGCCGGCGGGCTGATGCAGATCCTCGGCACCAACCTGCTGATCATGGCCTTCGGCGCGCGCGGCTTCGCCGTCGGCACCGCCTACGCCAAGACCGAGGCGGTGCAGGGCGCGCTGCTGGCGCTGCTGCTGCTGGGCGAGCGGATCTCGGCCCTGGCCTGGCTCGGCACCGCGATCGGGGTGGGCGGCGTGCTGCTGCTCTCGCTGACCGGCAAGGCGGGGGGGGTGCGCGGCCTGCTGCGGCAGACGGCGCAGCCGGCGGCGCTCTACGGGCTCGGCGCCGGCTTCTGCTTCGCGCTGACCTCGATCCTGATCAAGGCGGCGAATTTCGAGCTGGCGCATCCCGACCCGGTGCTGCGCGCGCTGCTCACCCTGGTCGCCACCAACATCCTGCAGACGCTGATGCAGGGCGGCTGGCTGGCCTGGCGCGAGCCGGAGCAGCTGCCGCTGGTGATCCGCAGCTGGCGGGTCAGCGCCCCCGTGGGCGCGCTGTCGGCCTGCGGCTCGGCCTGCTGGTTCACCGGCTTCGCCCTCGCCCCCGTGGCGCTGGTGCGCGCCGTGGGCCAGACCGAGATCCTGTTCACCCTGGCCTTCAGCCGCTTCTACCTGCGCGAGACGCTGCGGCGGCAGGAGCTGGCCGGCGCGGTGATCGTGGTGCTGGGCGTGGTGCTGGTGCTGCTCGGCCGCTGAGGCGCGGCGCCTCTTATCCGGCCGGTAACCCCGGCGCTGCTAGACCGGCGGTTGCGCCGGAGCGGCGCGCAGAGGGGAGTTTCCGGCGGAATGGGCGCGCTGAGCAATCTCGGGATCCGCACCAAGCTAGGGCTGGCGATGGGCAGCCTGGTGCTGATGGTGATGCTGATGGGCGGGGTCGGCTACAGGGAGCTGCGCGCCATCAACGCCGACACCCTCTCCATCGGCGGTGACTGGCTGCCGAGCGTCGATGAGCTGGGCGACCTGCGCGCCGCGGCGACGCGGACGCGGCTGGTGGCCTTCCAGGTGGTGGCGGCGGAGGACGAGGCGACGCGGCGCGACGCCCTCTCCCGCCTGGCGCAACGGACCCAGACCGTGGCCCAGGTGCAGCGCTCCTATGAGCGGCTGATCTCCTCGGCCGAGGAGCGGCGCGCCTATGATGAGTTCAGCCAGCGCTGGAACGCCTATCTGGCGATGCAGGAGCGGGTGATGGCGATGGCGGGGCAGGACCGCTCCGCCGCGCTGCGCGAGTTCAGCGCCCCCGCCGCCGCCCTGTTCAACGAGGCCTGGGAGGCGCTGGAGCGCGGCAAGCGGGCCAACCGCGAGGGCGCGCAGCGCAGCATGGCCCGCGCCGCCGCCACCTTCGAGGAAGCGCTGTGGCTGACCCTCGGCCTGGCGGCCCTGACGCTGCTGGTGGCGCTCGGCGCCACGCTGTGGCTGAGCCTCGATCTCGGCCGGCCGATCAGCCAGATCACCGAACGGATGCGCCGGCTGGCGGCGCGCGAGATGGCCAGCCCGATCCCCGGCGCCGGCCGGGGCGACGAGATCGGCGCCATGGCCGCCGCCGTGGTGGTGTTCCGCGACAGCATGGCCGAGGCCGAGCGCCTGGGCGCGGAGCAGGCGGCGGAGCAGGAGCGCCGGCTGCAGCGCGGCCGCCAGCTCGACAAGCTGGTGCATGATTTCGAGCATGCGGCGAGCGACCTGTCGAACACCCTCTCCTCCGCCGCCACCGAGCTGGAGGCCACCGCGCGCTCGATGAGCGACGCCGCCGGCCAGGCCGACCGCCAGGCCAATGCGGTGGCCAACGCGGCCGAGGAGACCAGCGGCGGCGTGCAGACCGTCGCCGCCGCGGTGGAGGAACTGACCGCCTCGATCGCCGAGATCAACCGGCAGGTGGCGCAATCCTCCACCATCACCGCGCGCGCCACCTCGGAGATGCAGCGCACCGACGCCACCGTGCGCACCCTGGCCGAGGGCGCCAAGCGCATCGGCGACGTGATCGGGCTGATCAGCAACATCGCCGGGCAGACCAACCTGCTGGCGCTGAACGCCACCATCGAGGCCGCCCGGGCGGGCGAGGCCGGCAAGGGCTTCGCCGTCGTCGCCTCCGAGGTGAAGAACCTCGCCAGCCAGACCGCCAAGGCCACCGAGGAGATCAGCGCCCAGATCGCCCAGATCCAGAGCGCGACGGAGGAGGCGGTGGGCGCCATCCAGGGCATCGGCGGCACCATCGGCGAGATCAGCGCGATCGCCGGCAGCATCGCCACCGCCGTCGAGGAACAGGGCCAGGCGACGCAGGAGATCGCCCGCTCGGTGCAGAAGACCGCCATGTCCACCCGCGAGGTGACGCAGAACATCACCGGGGTCAGCCAGGCGGCCAGCATCACCGGCCAGTCGGCGCAGGACGTGCTGAGCGCCGCCGGGCAGGTGGCACAGCAGGCCGGGCAGCTCGGCGTCGAGGTCGGCGGCTTCATCAAGGCGGTGCGCGCCGCCTGAGCCCGCCATCCTGCGGCGGCGCCGGATGACCGGGCCGGGTGGTGCGCCAGGCGCAACCGCCCGGCCCGCGCCGCGTTGGCGATGCGGGTGGCGCGACGCTGCCGGAGGCGACACGCGCTTGTCACGGTCCGGTCATTCGCATGTCATGGCGGGCCGCTATAGCCCCCGCCATGCGAAGGATGGCCGATGCTCCAGCTTGACAACATCTCGCGCCGCTTCGGCGCGACGACGGCTGTGGACCGCGTCAGCCTCACCGTGCCCGCGGGCCAGATGGTGGGGGTGATCGGGCGGTCGGGGGCCGGCAAATCCACCCTGCTGCGCATGATCAACCGGCTGACCGAGCCCTCCGAGGGCCGCATCCTGTGCGACGGCGCCGATGTCACCGCGCTGCGCGGCCAGGGGCTGCGCGACTGGCGCACGCGCTGCGGCATGATCTTCCAGCAATTCAACCTGGTGCAGCGCATGGATGTGCTGACCAACGTGCTGGTCGGGCGGCTGAACCACCACCAGGGCTTCACCGGCACGCTGGCCACGCTGTTCAAGCGTTTCACCGCCGAGGAGCGGGCCATGGCGCTGATGGCCCTGGACCGTTTCGACCTGGCCGCCCAGGCGCTGCAGCGGGCCGACACCCTCTCCGGCGGCCAGCAGCAGCGCGTCGCCATCGCCCGCGCGCTGATGCAGCAGCCGCGAATCATCCTGGCCGATGAGCCGATCGCCAGCCTGGATCCGCGCAACGCCCGCACCGTGATGGATGCGCTGCGCGACGTGAACCGGCGCGACGGCATCACCGTGCTGTGCAACCTGCACCACCTCGACACCGCCCGCGAGTATTGCGACCGCATCATCGCCATGCAGGGCGGCCGCATGATGTTCGACGGCCCGCCCGCCGCGCTGACCGGCGCCAGGCTGCGCGAGATCTACGGCGTGTCCGAGGCCGAGTTCGATGAATGCAGCGCCGTGGAGCCCGCCGCCGAGGCGGCGCCGGCGGCGCCCGGACCCAGCCAGGCGGCCGCCCTGTCCGCCTGAGCCCTTCCGCCGGACCGCCCACCAGGCCGGCCGGCCCCAAGGAGAGACCGATGATCACGCGTCGCATGCTGGCCGGCCTGATGGCCGGTTCCGCCCTGCTGCCTGCTGCCCTGCGCGCGCAGGGTGCCGCCGAGAAGGTCGAGATGCCCGCCACCGGCGCGCGCCCCTGGGCGCAGCAGGTGCCGCAGATCCGCATCGGCCTGCTGGGCGGCGAGAACGAGGCCGACCGCCTCGGCCGCTACGATGGCTACCGCAAGCTGATCGAGGACACCTTCAAGGTGCCGGTCCGCCTCTTCCCCGCCGCCGACTATGCCGGCGTGATGCAGGCCTTCAGCGCCAAGCAGATCGAGATCTCCTCGATGGGCGCGGCCGGCTATGCCGGCGCCTGGCTGGACACCAATGGCGGCGTCGAGCCGCTGGTGGTGGCGCGCGAGGCGGATGGCGGCATCTCCTACATCTCGGTGATGATCGTGCGGAAGGATTCGGGCATCACCAGCCTGGAGCAGATGCGCGGCAAGTCGCTGGCCTGGGCCGACCCGAACTCCACCTCCGGCTATCTGGTGCCGCGTTCCGAGCTGCGCGGCGCCGGCCTCGACATCAACAGCTATTTCTCGCGCACCGGCTTCGCCGGCGGGCATGAGCAGGCGGTCGTGGCGGTGCAGCAGAAGCAGTACGACGCCGCCGTGACCTGGGCCTCGGGCCAGGGCGACGAGGCGCAGGGCTTCACCCGCGGCAATCTGCGCGCGATGGTGGAGAAGGGCATGCTCAACATGGGCGACATGCGCATCATCTGGAAGTCGCGCCCGATCCTGAACGGCCCGCTGGTGGTGCGGAAGGACGTGCCGGACGCGTTCAAGCAGGACATCACCCAGTTCCACCTGGCGCTGGCGACCGCCCACCCGCAGATCTACGCGCAGGTCGAGCGCGGCGGCGGCCTGGGCTATGCCAAGGTCACGCATGAGCAGTTCGAGCCGATCGTGCAGCTGCGCCGCGAAGAGGCGGCCGAGCGCCGCCGCCGCTCGTAATTCTTTCGGTTTGGCGTCCCGCTTCAGGCCCGAGGCGGGACGCCAGCTGAAAAAAAGTTTTTGGTTCTTTTTTCAAAAAGAACCCTTCCTTCCTGCTTCGTCAGGGCAGCCATACGGACGGACCCCCTGTTGCTCTCCCCGGCGATGCCAAAAGATGGGCGTTTTCCGAGCCTGGGGCGTCCCATGAAGCTGACCCGCCGCCATTTCGCAGCTCTTTCCCTGTCCGCCCTGCCGGGGCTGGCTATGGCCCAGGCTGCGCATCCCTTCCCCGCCCCTGGCCGCCGCCCCTGGGCAGAGGCGGTGCCGCGCCTGGGCATCGCGCTGATGGGCGGCGAGAACGAGGCCGACCGGCTGGCCCGCTTCGACGGCTACCGCGCCTTGCTGGAAAAGACCTTCGAAATCCCGGTGCGGGTCTATCCCGCCGGCGACTATGCCGGGGTGATGCAGGCCTTCGCGGCGAAGCAGGTGGAGATCGCCTCGCTCGGCTCGGCCGCCTATGCCGGCGCCTGGATCGACACGCGCGGCGGGGTGGAACCGCTGGTGGTGCCGGTGCAGGAGGATGGCTCGACCGGCTATCTGGCGGTGATGGTGGCGCGGGCCGATTCCGGCATCGCCGACCTCGCGGCCATGCGCGGCAGGTCGCTGGCCTGGGCCGACCCCAACTCCACCTCCGGCTACCTGATGCCGCGCGCCTCGCTGCGCCGCCAGGGCGTCGATCCGGAGCGCTATTTCAGCCGCACCGGCTTCGCCGGCGGGCATGAGCAGGCGGTGATCGCCGTGCTGCAGAAGCAGTACGATGCCTGCTGCACCTGGGCCTCCGGCCAGGGGGACGAGGCGCAGGGCTTCACCCGCGGCAATCTGCGCGCGATGGTGGAGAAGGGCATGCTGAGCATGTCCGACCTGCGCATCGTCTGGCGCTCCGAGCCCATCGTCACCGGGCCGATCACAGTGCGCACCGACCTGCCGGATTCGCTGAAGCAGGATCTGCTGGCCTTCTTCCTGGCGCTCCCCGCCGCCTATCCCGAGATCTACCGCCAGATCAGCCGCGGCGAGGGCGCCGGCTATGTCCGCGCCCGCCATGCGGACTACCAGATCTTCATCGACCTCAGACGAGAGGAGGCGGCGGCCCGGCGCCGCCGCGAATAGCGCATGGACGCCATCGCCGCCCATCTCCCGGTGGTGCAGCGCGGGGAGGCCGCCTACCAGGCGCTCCGCCGCCAGCGCCGCCGGGTGACGCTGGGAAGCCTCGCCCTGCTGGCCGCAGCCCTGTTTCTGGCCGGCTGGGTCAGCGAGTTCTACCCCGCCACCCTGGCCGCCGGCCTGCCGCGCATCGGCGAGTATTTCGCCAAGATCCTGCCGAGCCTGGAGGCGCGGCACCTGCTGGCGGATTGGGAGACGGAGGGCAGCCTGGCCTTCTGGTTCTACCGGCTCGACAAATGGGCGCTGCTGCTGCTGCAGACGGCGCAGATGGCGGCGCTGGCGACGCTGGCCGGCGCCGCGGTCGCGCTGCTGCTGGCCTTCCCGGCGGCGCGCAACCTGGCCCCCACCCGCTTCCTGCACCATCTGACGCGGCGCGGGCTGGAAGCCACCCGCACCGTGCCGGAGATCGTCTACGCGCTGATCTTCGTCTGGGCCTTCGGCGTCGGCCCGCTGGCCGGCATCCTGGCCATCGCCATCCACACCGCCGGCGCGCTGGGCAAGCTCTTCGCCGAGGTGATGGAGAATGCCGAGATGCAGCCCTGGGACGGGGTGCGCGCCTCGGGCGGCAACTGGGCGCAGGCCTGCCGCTACGCCATCCTGCCGCAGGTGGCGCCGAACCTGCTGAGCTACGCCCTGCTGCGCTTCGAGATCAATGTGCGCGGCGCCAGCGTCATCGGCTTCGTCGGCGCCGGCGGCATCGGGCAGGAACTCTACCAGGTGATCGCCTTCAACTACTACGAGGAGATCAGCGCCATCGTCGTGCTGATCATCGCCGCCGTCATGCTGATCGACCTGGTGTCGGAAAAGCTGCGGCACCGCCTGATCCATGCCGAGGGAGCGCGCTGAGATGAGCCGCCCGACCACCGCCGAGATCGCCGCCTGGCAGGCGCGCCAGCCCCGTGCCTTCGGCCTGCCGCCGCGCGAGCGCGCCCTGCTCTGGCTGGGCGGCGCCGCCTTCCTGGCCTGGCTGGCCTACAGCTTCTGGCTGTTCGAGATCACGCCCGCGCGGCTGTGGAACGGCTTCTCCGGCCTGATGACCATCCTGCGCCTGATGGTGCCGCCGAGCCCCGGCGAGCTGTGGATGGAGATCCTGAAGGGCATGGCGGAAAGCGTCGCCATGGCCTTCCTCGGCACCTTCCTGGCGGCGCTGGTGGCGGTGCCGCTGGGCTTCCTCGGCGCGCGCAACATCGTCACCGTGACGCTGCTGCGCTTCTCCGTCCGCCGCTTCTTCGACGGCATCCGCGGCGTGGACCAGCTGATCTGGGCGCTGGCCTATGTGCGCGCCGTGGGCCTCGGCCCGCTGGCCGGCGTGCTGGCCATCTTCACCAGCGATCTCGCCGTGCTCGCCAAGCTCTATGCCGAGGCGATCGAGAATGCCGAGAAGAAGCAGAGCGAGGGTGTGCTGGCCTCCGGCGGCAGCCGGTTGCAGGCGGTGCGCTACGGCGTGCTGCCGCAGGTGCTGCCGGTGATGCTGGCCCAGGCGCTGTATTTCTTCGAGAGCAACACCCGCTCCGCCGCCATCCTGGGCGTGGTCGGGGCAGGCGGCATCGGGCTGCAGATCGCCGAGCGCATCAAGGTGCGCCACTGGGACGAGGTGGCCTTCATCATCATCCTGATGATCGCGACCGTCGCCGCCATCGACCTGCTCTCGGGCGCGATCCGCCGGCGGCTGATCGGGCGCAGGGAAGCGGCGGTGAAGTAAGGAAAAAGGGTTCTTTTTGAAAAAAGAACCAAAAATTTTCTGTCAGTTGGCGTCCCGCATCGGACCTTAGGCGGGACGCCAAACTGAAAAAGTCTTTTTGCTTCTTTTTCTTCAGAAAAAGAAGATTTCTTCCTGATTAAGCCGCGTCGTCGCGGCGGTCGCGCGCCTTCACATAGGCGATCGCGGCATGCTCGGGGCAGTAGGGCTTCGAGGGGATCGCCTCGGCGGTGCAGAAGCGGAACTCCGGCGTGCCGGGCTCGCCGATCGGCCAGCAGCAGGACCGGCCGCCGGAACGCTGGAAGGGGCGCACCACGGCGCCCGGCGCCGGGGTGGCGCGGCGCGGC
>NZ_GG770777.1:1194188-1201226 GCF_000164635.1 Pseudoroseomonas cervicalis ATCC 49957
CGGCGCCACAGGAGCGGGCGCGGCCGGCGCGGCGGCCTCGGCCTCGCGGCGGATCGGGCTCGGGCGCGCGGGCAGGTTCAGGCGGTGCGCCTTGCCCACCACGGCGTTCTTCGAGATGCCCATGCGCCGGCCGATCTCAGCCGTCGAATGGCCCTCCGCCCATAGCGCGCGCAGCGTCTCGATCGCTTCCGCGGTCCACTCCATCGCCCGACCTCCTGCTCCACCACCACATACGGTAGAGAGGACGGGGGTATGCCCACAAGATGCGGCACCGGAGCCAGGGTTAAAAAGGTGTGGACAACCCTGGGGACGGAATCGTGGATGGCGTGTGGATCATGGGGACAGCTTCGGCGCGGCGCCGCCGGGCGGCCGCGCCGGATCGCCAACTTGCCTTAGAACAACAGGCCTTTGCGCAACATGCCGTGCACGCCCTTCTCCCCGTTCACCGTCTGGGTGACGCGGAAATCCACGGCGAGGGAGCAGAACTGATACGCTTCGGCCGCAGAGATCTGCGCGCGCGCGACGATGAAGGCGATCATCTCGCGCAGCGCCTGCTTCATGGCCATGTCGAGATCCTCGTGCATGCCCATGCTGATGTAGTGGGTGGGCGTCTCGGCGCGCGGGTAGCGCAGCGCCGGCTGGCGGGCGCCGCCGCCCTTCTCCAGCGACAGGCGGAAGGTGCCGGTCAGGCACATCTCCAGCGCGGTGACGCAGACCTCGCCATCGCCCTGCACGCCATGCCCGTCGCCGGCGCTGAACAGCGCGCCCGGCGCGTGCACCGGCAGCCAGAGGGTGGTGCCGGCCACCAGCTCCTTGTTGTCCAGGTTGCCGCCATGCGCGCGCGGCTCCTTGGTCGAGATCGGCCCCCATTCCACCGGCGGCGCCACCCCCATCACCCCGAAGAAGGGCGAGAGCGGCAGCTCCAGCCCGCCTTGCGGGCCGAAGGGAAGGCGGCAGGTGTTGGCGGCGCGGTCGACGGGGATGTGGATCAGCCGGCGATAGGGGAAATCCTCCGGCAGCGTGCCGACCAGCGGGCGGAAATGATTGTAGCCCCAGTCGGCGCCCAGCTCGATCGCCTCGATCTCGACGCGCAGCGCATCGCCCGGCTCGGCGCCCGCCACCGCCACCGGGCCGGTGACCAGATGCGGGCCGAGCTGCGCCAGCCGCCCCTCCGCCACCGCCGCGTGGATCGCCTGCAGCTCCGGCGGCACGGCCAGGCCGCTGCCCTCCGGCGGCATCACCTGCGCCGGGCCGGAGACGCATTGCATCACCACGCGATCGCCGGAGGCCACCGTCAGCACCGGCGCGAAACTGGCATCGAAGGCACCGAAGCGCACGGTTTCCGGTGCGGCATCAAGGCGATGGGTGGTGGACATGGCTTTTCCCTCCTGGCCGCGCCACCTTCCCCGCCACCCCCTCCCCCGTCAACTTTTCTTCCAGCTGCCGGTCATGGCCTGGACGGGATCGCGGCACGGGGGCGCTGCGCATTGGCCCAGGGGTGCACGCCACGCTCCCGTTCAACGAGTCGTGGCGCCGGAGTGCAGCGTCCCGTTTTTCTGTCGGCTACCGGTCATGGCCTGGACGGGATCGCGGCACGGGGGCGTTGCGCATCGGCCCAGGGGCGCACGCCACGCTCCCGTTCAACGAGTCGTGGCGCCGGAGTGCAGCGTCCCGTTTTTCTGTCGGCTACCGGTCATGGCTTGGACGGGATCGCGGCACGGGGGCGTTGCGCATCGGCCCAGGGGCGCACGCCACGCTCCCGTTCAACGAGTCGTGGCGCCGGAGTGCAGCGTCCCGCTTCTCAACGAGGCGGCGGCAGCCTTAAAGAAAACCGCCCGACTGGCGGTGCCAGAGCTGGGCGTAGACGCCGCCCAGGGCGAGCAACGCGGTGTGGCTGCCCTGCTCGACGATGCGGCCCTGTTCGAGCACGACGATGCGGTCCATGCGCGCGAGCGTGGAGAGGCGGTGGGCGATGGCGATCACCGTCTTGCCCCGCATCAGGCTCTCGAGCTGTTCCTGGATGGCGGCCTCGACCTCGGAATCGAGGGCGCTGGTGGCCTCGTCCAGCACCAGGATCGGCGCGTTCTTCAGCAGCACGCGGGCGATGGCGATGCGCTGGCGCTGGCCGCCGGAGAGCTTGACGCCGCGCTCGCCCACCTGGGCGTCGTAGCCGCGGCGGCCGCGCCAGTCCTGCAAGTCGCGGATGAAGCCATCGGCCTCGGCCTGGACGGCGGCGCGGAGGATGTCGTCCTCCGAGGCGTCGGGGCGGCCGAAGCGGATGTTGTCGCGCACCGAGCGGTGCAGCAGCGCGGTGTCCTGCGTCACCACGCCGATGGCGCCGCGCAGGCTGTCCTGGGTGACGCTCGCGATGTCCTGGCCGTCGATCAGGATGCGGCCCGATTGCGGGGCGAAGAAGCGCAGCAGCAGGTTCATCGCCGTGGTCTTGCCGGCGCCGGACTGGCCGACCAGGCCGACGCGCTCGCCGGGGGCGATGTCGAGGTCGAAGCCGCGCAGCACCCCCTGCCCGGCCCCGGCATAGGTGAAGTCCACCCGCTCGAAGCGCAGATGCCCCTCGGTGACGCGCAGCGGGCGGGCGGCCGCGGGGTCGGCGGCGGTGGGCGGCACGGCGATGCTGCCGGTGGCTTCCTGCACCACGCCGACATTCTCGAAGATGCCGGCGACGTTGAAGGCGACCCAGCCGGAGATGTTGGCGATCTGCCAGGCCATGGGCAGGGCGGCGGCGACCACCGCGATCTCGATGCGCCCGGCATTCCACAGCGACAGCGACAGCGCCGCCATGCCGACCAGCAGGCAGGCATTGAGCGAGGAGAGCAGCAGGCTGTTCAGCGTCACCATGCGCATCTGCCGCTGGAAGGCGTGGGTCAGGCCGAGCACGCCCTGGCGCACCTCGGCATCCTCCTGCTCGGCGCGGGCGAAGAGCTTCAGCGTCAGGATGTTGGTGTAGCTGTCCACGATCCGGCCGGTGAGCAGGCTGCGCTGCTCGGAGGCGGCCTTGGAGCGTTCGCGCATGCGCGGCAGCATGCGCCACAGCAGCGCGCAGTAGATGGCGAACCAGAGCAGGATGGGCAGCGCCAGCCAGGCATTGGCGCTGGCCAGGTACAGCACCGCGCCGCTGCCATAGACCAGGATGTACCAGACGGCGTTGACGCCCTGGACGATGCTCTCGCGCAGCGCCGGCCCCGCCTGCATGACGCGGTTGGCGATGCGGCCGGCGAAATCCTCCTGGAAGAAGGGCAGGCCCTGGCGCGAGACCAGCCAGTGGCTCTGCCAGCGGATCAGGCTGGTGAAGCCGGAATTGATCGCCTGCTGGCTGATCAGGTTCTGCAGCAGGATGGCGCCGGGCCGCGCCAGCAGCAGCACCAGCGCCATGCCGAGCAGCGCGGGCCAGGCCTCGGCGAAGAGCGTGCCGGGGGCGTGGGCGGCCAGCAGCCCGGCCACGCGGCCGATGAAGACCGGGATCAGCGCATCGAGCAGCGCGACGGTCAGCCCCGTCAGGAACAGCATGGCGAACAGCGCCCGTCCCTGCCGCAGGAAGTGCCAGTAGAAGCCCCAGAGGCCGCGCGGCGGCGCGCCCTCCGGCACGGCCACGCCGAACAGCCGGGTGGCCTTGGCGCCGGGTGGCGCAACGGGGTCGATCAGGGATTCGAAGAAGCGGAACAGCATGGCCGCAGGGCGCGCCGGGCGGCGCGCGAAGTCAAGGCGCGGCCGCGTGACGGCTGCGGCGCGGCGGGCGCGGAGGTGATGCGGCGGGCGGGCCGCGACGGCCCGGCTGGCGTCAGGCGGCGCGGCGCCTCAACGCCCGGATCACCCGACCACGAGCGGCAGGCCGACCCGGCTGCGTCCCGCCGCCAAGCCCGCCAGCGGCAGCGCGGAACAAGTCAGAGCCAGCCCTTGCGCTTGAAGTAGAGGATGGGAAGGACGGCGCTGACCACCATCATCAGCAGGGCGAGCGGGTAGCCGAGGCGCCATTGCAGCTCGGGCATCAGCTCGAAATTCATGCCGTAGATGCTGGCGATCAGGGTGGGCGGCATCAGCGCCACGCTGGCCACGGTGAAGGTCTTGATGATGCCGCTCTGGTCGATGTTGATGATGCCGAGCACGGCGTCGAGCAGGAAATTGGCCTTGTTGTTGAGGAAGGCCGCGTGCTCGACCAGGGAGCGGACGTCGCGCATCACCGTCTTGATGAGGGTCTTGTTCTCCTTGCGGACGGCGGTGTCCTTCTCGGCGCCGACGAAGGTGAGGATGCGGGTCAGGCCGAGCAGCGTCTCATTGGCGCGGCTGGTGACCTCGCCCACCTGGCCGATGGTGATCAGCGCGTCCTTCAGGCTGGCGTCGCGCGCCTTCACCTTGGCCTTCTGCGAGCCGCGCGCGGTGTGGAAGACCTGCCGGCTGGCGCGGTCCATATCGGCGCCGGTGCGTTCCAGCACATCGGCCAGCCGGTCCACCACCTGCTCGAACAGGTGCAGCATCACCGCGTCCGAGGTCTCGATCAGCCCCGGCGTGCGGCAGACGCGGGCGGCGAAGGCGGCGAAGGCCTTGGGCGTCGCGTAGCGCACGGTGACGAGGGCGGAGCCGGCCAGGACGAAGGTGATGGCGGTGGAGCCGTATTCCCCCTCCTCCACCCCGTAGAGGAAGTTGGCGGTGAGGAAGAGCGCCTCCGCCTCCTTGTAGAGGCGGGAGGAGCTTTCGATCTCCTGCATCTCCTCCCGCGTCGGGATCTCGAGGGCGAGGGCCTGCTGCACCAGCCGCTCCTCCTCCGGCGTCGGGCAGAGCAGGTCGATCCAGACGGCCTGCCGCAGCGCCTCGGCGGAGGGCACGCCCTCCTGCCGCAGCGTGCGCCCGGCCTGCACGGTGTAGGTGGTCATCATGCCGCAGGCTCTCCCGGCAGGGGGGTGTCGAAGGGCGGGGGTTGCCCCGCCCGGGGGTCTCAGGCGGCCAGGCGCGGCACGGGCAGGCCGAACAGGGCGGCGACCGCGGGAAAATCGGGCGCCTGCGGATGGCGCGGGCAAGGGACAGTGCCATCCCGCGGCCGCACCAGCTGGCAGACCGAGAGCCCGGCATGGGCCGCGGCGTCCAGCTCCTCCGCGATGTCGGAGAGGAACAGGATCTCCTGCGGCGGGCGGTGCAGCCCCTGGGCGATGGCGGCGTAGCTGGCGGCCTCGCGCTTGCCGCCCACCGCCGTGTCGAAGAAGCCGCCGAACAGCGGCACCAGGTCGCCGGCCACGGAATGGCCGAAGAGCAGCTTCTGCGCCGCCACCGAGCCCGAGGAATAGACCGCCAGATACAGCCCGGCGCGCGCCCAGGCGCGCAGGCAGGGCGCGACATCGGGCCAGAGATGGCCCTCGATCTCGCCGCTCTGGAAGCCGCCCCGCCAGATCAGGCCCTGCAGGGTCTTGAGCGGGCCGATCTTGGCATCCTCCGCCATCCAGCGGCGCAGCGCCTGGCGGACCTCCTCGCCGGGGGCGGCCAGGCGGGCGGCCTCGCGCAGGCAGGCCGCGACCTCGGCCTCCTCGCCATGGGCGTCCAGGAACCCGTCCAGCGCCCGCTCCGCATAGGGGAACAGGGTCTCCTTGACGAAGGCGATGGCGCTGGTGGTGCCCTCGATATCGGTCAGGATGGCGCTGGGCGGCGCCTTGGCCAGCCCGCTCATCCGGTCACCGCCGGGAAGCGCTCGGCGATGTCGGTGCCGGTGTAGTGCGGCGTCCAGCCGGTGGTGTCGGTGAAGACGCGCAGCGCCGTCACATGCGGCTCGGTGCCGGCGTCGAACCAGTGCTGGGTGTTGGCCGGCACGCTGATCAGGTCGCCGCGCGTGCAGTGCGCGTCATAGACCTTGCCGTCCACATGCATGATGAAATTGCCGCTGCCCTCGTGGAAGAAGCGGATCTCATCCTCGGTGTGGGTGTGCTCGGACAGGAACTTGGCGCGCAGCGCCTCCTTCTGCGGATGGTCGGCCGTCAGGCGGATGACATCGGCGGTGCCGGCGGCGTGGCCGGCCATGAAGGCGTCGAGCTGCGGGCGATAGGCCTCCAGCACCGCCTCGGCCGGGGCGCCCGGGGGCAGCGGCGCCACCGCCCAGCGCTCGAAGCGGACATGGATGGGCGCCAGGGCGGCGGCGATCTCGGCCGCGTCGCCGGTGCGCAGCAGCTCCTCGCCGGTGGCGGCGTCCTTGATGGTCAGCAGGCTCATGGTCAGCTCCTCCGCTCCCGCATCTCGCATTCCAGCATGAACTCGAGCGCCTCCAGCCGGGCCAGCGCCGCATCCATGTCGGGGGCCCATACATAGACGCCATGGCCGCGGATCAAATAGCCCGGCGGGATGCTGGCGAGCCCGTCCCAGCGCGAATCCACCACGGCCTGAAGGCGGGGGATGTCCTGGTCGTTGCCGAAGACCGGCACGGCCACGCTGGCCTCATGCGTGGGCAGGCCGGGAAACGCCTTGAGCAGCTCGTAGCCGGCCAGGGCGATGCTGTCCCCGGCGGCGCGGGAGAGCACGGTGTTGGCGATGGAATGGCCATGCAGCACGGCGCCGGCCTCGGGGAAGCGGCGGTAGATGCCGCAATGCAGCAGGGTCTCGGCCGAGGGGCGCAGCGCCGGATCCTCGGGCCGCCCTTCCAGGTCCACCACCATGACCGAATCCGGGCCGAGAAAACCCTTGTGCTGGCCGGAGCGGGTGATGGCGACGCGGCCGCCCGGCAGCCGCACCGAGAAATTCCCGGCGGTGGCCGGAACCCAGTGGAAACGGTCCATGCGCCGGCCGGCGCCGATGATGGCCTGGATGGCGGCGTCAGGAATGGTCGCGCGCATCGTCTCTCCCTGCGGCGTCGTCGTCGGTGCGGCGAGGGCATAGCGCAGGCGGCGGCGGCGCGGCAGCCTCGGCCGTGTGAAACCGCCGGCAAAAACGCCGCCCCGTCCGGCCGGGCGGCGGGCATGGGCGGCGGCGGGCGGAGGAGAGGGCGCCACGGGGAAAGCCCGGGGGTGGTCCCCCGGGCCGGTCGATCAGCGCGCCGCCCTGGGCAGG
>NZ_GG770777.1:1203345-1209309 GCF_000164635.1 Pseudoroseomonas cervicalis ATCC 49957
CAGGCCGCTTCGCGCTGCGGCCGCACCGCCGGCACCTGGCGCAGATGCCCGCCCGGCGTGCCGCCGGGGACGCTGGCGCAGAGATCGGCGGCCGGCAGCAGCCGGTCGAAATCGATCCCGGTCGCCGCCCCCATGCGGTGGAACATCCACACCAGGTCCTCGGTCGCGGTGTTGCCGGTGGCGCCGGGGGCGAAGGGGCAGCCGCCCAGGCCGCCCGCCGCGCCATCGAACACCCGCACCCCCGCCTGGTAGGCGGCCAGCGCATTGGCCACGCCCAGGCCGTAGGTGTCATGGCCGTGGAAGGCCCAGGGGTTCTCCCAGGAGGCGATGGTGTGGCGGAACAGCGCCCCCACCTGGTCCGGCGCCGCGTTGCCCGTGGTGTCGGCGATGCCGATCTCCATGCCGAGGTCGAGGGCGAAGACCCGCTCGATCACGTCGATGGCGTCGGGCACCGGCACCACCCCCTCGAAGGGGCAGTGGAAGGCGCAGGAGAGGTTGAAGCGCATGGCGACGCCCTGCCGCCCGCCCTCGCGCACCAGCTCGGACAGCTCGGCCAGGCTCTCGGCGCGGCCGCGGTTCAGATTGGCGCGGTTGTGCGATTCGGTGACCGACATGAAGAAGCCCAGCCGGTCGGCGCCGGCCGCCATGGCCAGGTCGAAGCCCTTGCGGTTCGGCACCAGCACGGTGCATTCGAGGCCCGGCAGCGCCTTGGCGGCGGCCAGCACCTCGGCCGTGTCGGCCATCTGCGGCACATGGCGCGGGCTGACGAAGCTGCCCACCTCCATCCGCCGCACGCCCGCCTCGTACAGCGCGCGGACCATGGCGATCTTGCGCTCGGTCGGCACGAAGGGGCCGATGGATTGCAGCCCGTCGCGCGGCGCGACCTCGCTGATGGTGACGCTCTCGGCCATGTCTCAGCCCTCCTCGCCCAGCCAGTCCCGGAACACCTGCGCGTTGTGCGCCCCGATGGCCGGTCCCGTCCAGCGCACCATCTCCGCCGGGGCGACACCATCGAAGCGGAACGGCGCCGCCGGGTGCAGCACCTGGCCGATCAGCGGGTCCTGCACCGCCATCACCGTGTCGCGGGCGCGGAAATGCGGGTCCTCGGCGATGTCCTTGATGTCGTAGAGGCGCGAGCACGGCACCTCGGCGCCTTCCAGGATGTCCTGCGCCTGCTTCGCCGGCAGGGTGCGGGTCCAGGCGGCGATCGCCGCATCCAGCTCCGCCGCATGGGCGCAGCGCCCGGCATTGTCGGCCATGCGCGGATCGGCGGCGAGCTCCGGCCTTCCGATCGCCGCCATCAGCCGGCGGAAGATCAGGTCGGAATTGCCGGCGACGCAGAGCCATTTGCCATCGGCGCAGGGGTAGGTGTTGGTGGGCGCGGCGGTCGGGATGGCGGCGCCGGCCGGCTGGCGGATCTTCCCCGTCAGCCCGTATTCCGGGAGCATGCCCTCCATCAGGCTGACCACGCTGTCGACCAGGTTGATGTCGATGATGCGGCCCGCCCCGCCCTGCCCGGCATCGCGCCCCCAGCAGGCCGAGACCACGGCCATCGCCGCATACATGCCCGCCAGGTCGTCGCTGATGGAGATGCCGCAGCGCGGCGGCGGCAGCTCGGTCTGGCCGGGATTGGCGGTCAGGTGGCGCAGCCCGCCCATCGCCTCGCCGATGGCGCCGAAGGCCGGCTTGTCGCGATACGGCCCGTCCTGGCCGTAGCCGGAGATGCGGGCGATCACCAGCCGCGGATTGACGCCGTGCAGCACGGCGGGGCCGAGGCCGATTCGCTCCAGATAGCCGGGACGGAAATTTTCGATCAGCGCATCGGCGCGGGCGGCCAGGCCCTTCAGCCGCGCCTGGTCGCGCGGATCCTTCAGGTCCAGCGTCACCGAGAGCTTGTTGCGGCCATGGATGCTGAACCACACCGGATGCCCGTTGTGCCGGCTGCCCCAGCCGCGGATCGGGTCGCCCTCGGGCGGCTCGACCTTCACCACCTCGGCGCCCAGATCGGCCAGCAGCCGGGTGGCGAAGGGTCCGGCGATGTAGTGGCCCAGCTCCAGCACACGCAGCCCGGCCAGCGGCAGGCGTGGCGCGGCGCCGTCTCCGCTGTCCTGGCGCACCGAGGATGGCGTTGCACTCATGCGCGATGGGTTCCCTTCCTGGCATGGATCGGCTTGGGGGCCACGGCCCCGTGCCCGCCCGCCGGGGCAGGCCCCCCGTGCTTGGCCTCCGCCGCGCTTCCCCGCAAGTGTTTCCGTCCGCCCCCGGCCGGCGCGGCACCCGGCGTTTTTTTGCGCCGCACAGGGCTTGGGCACGGCCGTTTAAACCGCGCATCAACCATCCCGCGCCATGATGTCGCCGGGCCAGCAACCCAGGCCCTGTCTCTCCCGATCGGCACCGGACCCCAAATCACCGGTGCCGCCGCGCCACCCAGCCTTGCCGGCGCGGTCCACTCTGGGGCGGATCCTCCCCCGGGATCCGCCCCGATTTTTTTGCGGGGCTCGCGGCCTTTATCGCAGTGCAGCATGGGCCGATGATCACCGGCTTGCCGAACTGCCGGAGCCGCCCCATGCCCCCCCTGCCTCCCCGCCCCCGCCCTGCCCGCCCGCGGCCGGGAGCGCCGTCATGATCCGCGGCCTGGCCCTGCTGCTGCTCTGCCAGCTCTGCGGCGAGGTCGCGGCGCGCGCCCTGCACCTGCCGGTGCCGGGGCCGGTGCTCGGCATGGTGCTGCTCTTCGCCGGGCTGCTGCTGCGCGACCGGCTGCGCGACGACGGCGCCGAGCCCGAGGCGCCCGGCACCCCCGGCCTCGGCCAGACCGCCGACACGCTGCTCACCCATCTCGGCCTGCTCTTCGTCCCGGCCGGGGTCGGCGTCGTGGTCTACCTGCCGGTTCTGGCGCGCGACTGGGCGCCGCTCTCGCTCGCCGTGCTGGTGGGCACGCTGGCCGGCATCGGCTTCACCGGCTGGCTGGCCGAGCGGCTGATGCGGAGGCATGGCTGATGGTCGATCTGCAGGAGATCTGGGTCTATCTGGCGCGCGACCCGCTGGCGGCGCTGACCGCCACGCTGCTGGCCTGGATGGCGGGGCTGCGGCTCGCCGCGCTGTGCCGATGGCACCCGGCGGCCAATCCGGTGCTGTTCGCGGTGGCGCTGCTGGCCACCGGGCTGCTGCTCACCGGCATCGACTACCGCCTCTACTTCCAGGGCGCGCAATTCGTGCATTTCCTGCTCGGCCCGGCGACGGTGGCGCTGGCCGTGCCGCTCTACCGGCAATGGCAGCATGTGCGCAGCTCCGCCCTGGCGGCGGTGGTGGCGACGGTCAGCGGTGGCATGGTGGCGGCTTCGGTGGGGGTCGCCCTCGGCCTGGCTTTGCACGCGGCGCCCGAGGTGACGGCGAGCCTGGCGCCGCGCTCCGTCACCACCCCCGTCGCCATGGGCATCGCCGCGCAGATCGGCGGGCTGCCGGGGCTGACGGCGGCGGTGGTGCTGGCCTCCGGCGTGGTCGGCGCGACGCTCGGGCCGCTGGTGCTGAACCTCGCCCGGGTGCGGGACTGGCGGGCGCGCGGCCTGGCCATGGGCACGGCGGCGCATGGGCTCGGCACGGCGCGCGCCATCTCGGTCAACGCCACGGCCGGGGCCTTCAGCGGGCTGGCCATGGGGCTGAACGCCCTGGCCACCGCCCTGCTGCTGCCGCTGCTCTGGGGGTTGCTCTTCGGCTGATACGGATCGGCAAGCAAAGGAGACGCCCCACCCGGGCGGGCGCCGCCGCGATCCGGCTAGGCTGCCCCCGACGGCCCGGCCGCCCCGCCGCGCCACGCCAGGGAGCCGAAAAATGCACCACGCCAGCCCCGACCTGCCGCACCACCCGGAGTTGCACCGCCTGGCCGCGGCCCTCCGCGCACAGCCGGCGCTCGCCGAGCGCTATGCGCGGGCCGCCGACCTCGACACGCTGCAGGCCCGGCTGTCCGAGGATGGCTATGCCGTGCCCCGCGCCGCGCTGGAGCGCGCCATCGCGCAGAGCGAGCTGGACGAGGCGCAGCTCGACCAGGTGCAGGGCGGCGGGGCGATGATCGCCATGCTGGTCACTTTTCTGGCCGGCATGGTGCTGAGCGGCGTCGGCATCGGTGCGGGCGTCAGCGCCCGGAACAGTGCCCCCAGCAGCGGCGAGGGCCGCACGAGCATTGGCTTCGCCGGACGCGCCGACTGACGCCCCGCGCCGCCGGCGGCCCGCCTCCCCCCCTCCCGGAAAGACTCCGATGCCCGACGCCACCGCCCCGCTTCCCCATCCCGAATTGCAACGCCTGGCCGAGGCGCTGCGCCAGCAGCCGGCGCTGGCCGCGCGCTATGCCGGGGCCACCGACCTCGACAGCCTGGCCCGCCGGCTGGAGCAGGATGGCTACGCCGTGCCCCGCGCCGCGCTGGAGCACGCCATGGCGCAAAGCGAGCTGAGCGAGGCGCAGCTCGACCAGGTGCAGGGCGGCGTGGATCTGGATTACCTGCTCTACATCTTCGCGGTGAGCCAGAACCCCGACATGAACCAGACCTTCCAGCAATGGACCGACAGCCGGCGGCACGGCTAAATCCCCCTTCGCACGCTGGCGTGGCGGTTCTACCCTCCCCCCCACACGCCGGAATGACATGGCGAGGGGAGTACAGGGATGCTGCGGAGACAATTCGGCGCCGTTCTGGCGCTTGGTGCCACCCTTCTGGCCGGCGGCGCCGCGGCCCAGCAGCGCGACCTCACGGTCGTCTCCTGGGGCGGCGCCTATCAGGACGCCCAGCGCGAGATCTTCTTCCGGCCCTTCCAGCAGCAGACGAACACCCGCCTGCTGGAAGAGACCTGGGATGGCGGCGTCGGCGTGCTGCGCGCCAAGATCCAGTCCGGCGCCAACAACTGGGACGTCGTCCAGGTCGAGAGCGAGGAGCTGCTGCTCGGCTGCGAGGAAGGCCTGTTCGAGCGGATGGATTTCTCCGCCATCGGCGGGCGCGACCATTTCATCCCGCAGGCGGTCAGCGATTGCGGCGTCGGCAACATCCTCTACTCCTTCGTGCTGGCCTATGACCGCGCCCGCATGCCGGATGGCCCGCGCAACTGGGCGGATTTCTTCGACACCACCCGCTTCCCCGGCAAGCGCGCGCTGCGCCGTGGCCCGAAGGTGACGCTGGAGATCGCCCTGCTGGCCGATGGCGTGCCGCCCGGCGAGGTCTACCGCGTGCTCGGCACCCCGGCGGGCGTGGACCGCGCCTTCCGCCGGCTGGACGCGCTGAAGCCGAACATCGTCTGGTGGGAGCGCGGCAGCCAGCCGGCGCAGCTGCTGGCCAGCGGCGAGGTCGCCATGACCAACGCCTACAATGGCCGCATCACCGCCGCCAACCAGAATGACGGGCGCAATTTCGGCATCGCCTGGGCCAACAACCTGTTCACCCTGGATTCCTGGGTGATCATGAAGGGCAGCCCGAACCGCCAGCGGGCGCTGGACTTCATCCGCTTCGTCAGCCAGCCGCAATTGCAGGCGCAGCTGCCGCCGCGCATCCCCTATGGCCCGACGGCGCGCGGCGCGCAGGACGGGCTGCCGGCCGAGGTGCTGGCCAACCTGCCCACCACCCCGGCCAATGCCGAGGGCGCGCTGCAGATCAGCGACCAGTTCTGGCTCGACAATCTCGACCGGCTGAACCAGCGCTTCAACAACTGGGTGTCGCGGTAAGCGTGCGGAGACGCTGGATGGCGGCGGCGCTGGTGGCGCCGCTGCTGCTCTTCCTGCTGGCGGTGTTCGTGCTGCCGATCGGCGCCTTCCTGCTGCGCGCCGTGCAGGAACAGGATGTCGCCCCCGTCCTGCCGCGCAGCGTCGCGGCGCTCTCCGCCTGGGACGGGCGCGGCCTGCCGGACGCGGCGGCGCATGCCGCGCTGATCGAGGATCTGCGCGAGGCCCGCGCGCGCGACCAGGAAAGCGGCGCCGGCGGCATCGCC
>NZ_GG770777.1:1212666-1216369 GCF_000164635.1 Pseudoroseomonas cervicalis ATCC 49957
CCGCGCGCCAGGGCGATGCCGCGCCGCTTCGGCGCGACGCGCTGCGCTGCTGAGCCACCCCTCCGGCGGCCGGGCGGCCGGGCCGGATCAGCCGCCGCGCATGATCTTCTCGAACTGGAACGCATCGCCATCGCCGGGCAGGTCGTTCTCGCCGGGATGCTCCGGGGCGGCATGGTGCCTGTTGAAGAACTCGACGATCTTGAAGCCGCATTTGTTGACGTAGAAGTGGATGTTCCGCTTCTCGAAATACGGGGTGTGGGTCTGCCAGGCGATCGTCTCGGGGTAGCGCCGCTCGATGGCCCGCCAGGCCTTCAGGCCGATGCCCTGCCCCTCCTCCCCCCGTTTCAGGAAGAACAGGTCGAGCGAGTTCCGCTGCGTCCCGGTGTCGATGGTGAGCACGGCGCCGCCGACCTTCCGGCCGTCGCGCAGGATGCGCAGCACCACGGCCTTCGGGGCGTGGATGGCCTGGTCCAGATCCTCGTCGGAGGGAATCGGCCCGCCGGGCAGCGACCCGAATGCCTCGATGACGGCGACCGCGAAGGAGTCCTGCAGCTCCTTCTTGAAGTCGGGGATGTCGCTGGGCTCCGCGACGGCGAGGGTGATCTGGCCTGTGGTCATGGGGGCCCCATGTAGGTCGCCCTCAGCCCGGCTGTAAGGCCCCGCGCCGGGCGGACGGCGCCCTGCGGATTCCTGGCGCGGCCGCCGGTCCCTGGCGCCGTCTAGGCGGCGCCCGCCGCGGCGAAGGCATGCGCGTGCTCCGCCTCCCAGGCCAGCGCCGCCGGGCCGCCCGGCTCCGGCAGCTGGCCGCCGCCGATGGCGCGCTTGACCAGGATCTCGCCCCCCTCGCCGAAGGCCAGCCGCAGCCGCACATGGTCGCCCTGGAAGATCGCCTCGCGCAGCGTCGCCGGCAGCGCCCATTCGTCCAGCGTCTCGGCGGCGACGGGCGCCACCGCCACCCGCTCCGGCCGCACCGCCACGATGCAGCGGCTGCCGGGGCCGCCGGCATCCACCGGCCGCGCCCAGACCTCCGGCCCGCAATCCAGCTTCACCCGCACCAGCCCGTCCTCGGCCGCCGCCACCTGGCCGGGCAGCCGGTTGTTCTCGCCGACGAAACCGGCGACGAAGGCATTGGCCGGCGCCTCGTAGATCCGCCGCGGCGGCGCCAGCTGGCGGATCAGCCCGCCCTCGAACACCGCGATGCGGTCGGACAGCGTCAGCGCCTCCGCCTGGTCATGCGTCACATACATCATGGTCAGGCCCAGCCGCTGGTGCAGCGCGCGGATCTCGTACTGCATCTCCTCGCGCAGCGCCTTGTCCAGCGCGCCCAGCGGCTCGTCCAGCAGCACGATCGGCGGCTCGAACACCATGGCGCGGGCGAGCGCGATGCGCTGCTGCTGCCCGCCCGAGAGCTGCTGCGGCCGCCGCTCCCCGAACCCCTCCAGCCGCACCATCGACAGCGCCCGCTGCACCCGCGCGGTCCGCTCCGCCTTCGGCACGCCGCGCACCTCCAGCGGGAAGGCGACATTCTCGGCGACACTCATATGCGGGAACAGCGCATAGGACTGGAACACCACGCCGATGCCGCGCTTGTGCGGCGGCAGCCGGGCGATGTCGCGCCCCTCCAGCAGGATGCGCCCCTCGCTCGGCATCTCGAACCCGGCCAGCATCATCAGCGTGGTCGTCTTGCCCGAGCCGGAGGGGCCGAGCAGCGTCAGCAGCTCCCCCTGCATCACCTCGAGGTCGAGCTGCCGCACCGCATAGCCGGAGGCGGCGGGGCCATAGGCCTTCTTCACCCCCTCGAACCGGACCAGAGCCTCAGCCATCAGCGCCCCCTTGCCGAGCATGATCCCAGCCATTCCCGTCCCGGGGCGGGTTGTCAACCGCTCCCCTTCCCGCGACCCTGGGCGCCGACAAGAAATGGAGGAATGCCGAATGGACGATGCCGCGCAGAGCCTGGTCGCCACGCGCGAGGGGGACGTCGGCCGCCTGCTGATGAACCGCCCGCGCGCGCTGAACGCGCTGGACCTGGCCATGATCGACGGCTTCGCCGCCGCCATCGCCGCCTGGCGGGACGATTCGTCGCTGCGCCTGGTGCTGCTGGAAGGCGCCGGCGACCGCGCCTTCTGCGCCGGCGGCGATGTGCGCCAGGTGCGGCTCGACGTGCTGGAGGGAAGGCCCGAGGCCGTCGCCGCCTTCTTCACCCGCGAATACGCCGTCAACGCCGCCATCGCCGCCTTCCCGCGCCCCTGGGTCAGCCTGATCGACGGGGTCTGCATGGGCGGCGGGCTCGGCGTCTCGGTGCATGGCAGCCACCGCATCGTCACCGAGCACGCGCTGCTGGCCATGCCGGAAACCGCCATCGCCCTCTTCCCCGATGTCGGCACCAGCCACGTCCTGCCGCGCCTGCCGGGCGGGCCGGAGGGCGGGCTCGGCCGCTGGATCGCGCTGACCGGCGCAAGGCTGAAGGGGGCGGAGGCCGTCTCCGCGGGGCTGGCCACCCATTACGTGCCGCGCGAGAAGCTGCCCGCTTTGCGCGACGCCCTGCTGGAAAGCGGCGACATCGCCGTGCTGGACCGCTTCGCCGAAGACCCCGGCGAGACCCGCATCGACGCGCTGCGCCCGGCCATCGCCCGCTGCTTCGGCCAGCCCGACCGCGCCGGCATCGAGGCCGCCCTGGAAGCCGAGGGCACCGACTGGGCGCGCGAGCAGCTCGCCATCCTGCGCCGCGTCTCGCCCACCTCGGTCGCCGTCACGCTGGAATTGCTGCGGCGCGGGGCGGCGCTGGATCTCGCCGGCTGCCTGGCGCTGGAACTGGCGCTGACCCGGCCGGTCACCCAGCACCCGGATTTTGCCGAGGGTGTCCGGTCTGTCCTGGTCGACAAGGACCAGGCGCCGAAATGGGTCGAGACGGCGCGGATCGGCGATATTTTTCCGAACACATAAAGAAAAGCGCCGGGGGGACAGGGTCCCCCCGGACCCCGCCATCAGTGGGCGCGCGGCACCCGCAGCGCCACCAGCAGGCCCAGCACCGACAGGCCCAGCGCGACCGCGAAGACCAGCGCATGGCTGTCGCCGCTGGCACGGAACAGCGCCGCCAGCACGAAGCCGGTCAGCGCCTGCGCCAGCGCATACAAGGCCGTCGCCCGCACCCAGAGCAGCCCGGCCGCCACCCCCGACAGCTGCCGCACCGCCCCCAGCGCCACGGCCGAGATGCCGATGCCGGAAAACCCGCCCAGCAGCGCCGCCAGCAGCACGAAGCCCCCGCCCGGACCCAGCGCCGCCAGCAGCGCCGCCACCTGCACGCTGAGCCAGCACAGCAGCGTCGCGCGGCCGCCGATGCGCCCCACCGACCGCCCGCCCAGCAGCGTGCCCGCCACCCCGCCCAGCCCGAACAGCGCCCACAGCGCCCCCAGCGCCAGCGGCCCCAGCCCATGCCCGCGCGCGCCCAGATCGGCCAGATACACCATCGGCGCCGCCATGCCCGCCGCCGACAGGCCATAGGCCGCCATCAGCGCCGCGGCGCGCGGCACCGCCTGCGCCTGCGGCAGCCGCATCACCTCGGCCGCCGGCGGGTCCGGCCAGCGCGGCCGCAGCCAGAGCCACAGCAGCAGCGTCAGCGCCGCCAGGCCGAGCCAGATCGCCTCCACCCCCGCCGGCCGCAGCGCCGGCACCGCCAGCGCCCCCAGCACCACCCCCGCGCCGA
>NZ_GG770777.1:1216824-1223015 GCF_000164635.1 Pseudoroseomonas cervicalis ATCC 49957
ACGGTCAGCCCGGCTCCTCGGCCAGCTTCTCGCGCGGCGCCTGGGCGGCGCGCAGCGCCCGGCGCAGCTTGGCGACGCCGGTGCGGACATAGCCCTCGCGGCAGAGCTGCAACCCCTCCAGCGCCAGGCCGCGCGCCACCTCCTGCCGGCTGCGCGGCAGCCGCGCATAGCGGCTGCCGAGCTCGTCGCAATAGGCGAGGCTCGGCGTGAGCAGGCGCAGCTCCGCCCCCAGCGCCGGGAAGGCACCCGGCAGCGCGGCCAGCGAGAGGGCGAGGAGGCAGGGCAGGCGCAGCAGCATGGGCGCCATCCTGCCGCAGCCACCCCTTCCCCCCGATGGGCAGCGGATGAAGAGGGGGTCATGCCCCGCCCGGCTGCGTCGCCGGCAGGCGGAACACCACCCGCAGCCCCGGCCGCTCGGGCGGGCCGCCGGCATCCTCGAACCACAGCGCGCCGCCATGCAGCTGCACCACCGCCCGCACCAGCGACAGGCCCAGCCCCGAGCCCGGCGTGGTGCGCGCCCGGTCGGTGCGGAAGAAGCGCTCGCCGACCCTTTCGCGGTCCTCCGGCGCCAGCCCAGGCCCTTCATCGGCCACCTGCACCACCACCGCCTCCGCCTCCTGCGTGGCCGTGAGGCGAAGGGTGCCGCCGGGCGGCGTGAACTTCACCGCATTGTCCAGGAGGTTCGCCACCACCTGCAGCAGCAGGTCGCGGTCGCCCACCAGCGGCAGCGTCTCCGGCCATTCGGTCTGCAGCGCCTGGCCATGCGCCTCGGCCGAGGCGCCGTACAGCTCCGCCGCGTCGGCCAGCAGCAGCGCCATGTCGAGCGGCGCGAAGGCGGCGCGCCGCGCCCCCGCCTCCACCTCGGCGATGCGCAGCACCGCCTGGAAGACGCGGGTGACATTGTCGAGGTCGGCGATGCCGCGCTCGATCGCGCCGCGCAGCACCGCCGGGTCCTCGCTCTCGGAGAGCAGCGCCTCCTCCAGCCCCGAGCGGGCGCGCGAGATCGGCGTGCGCAGGTCGTGCGCGATGGCATCCGACACGCCGCGCACCCCCTCCATCAGATGCGCGATGCGGTCCAGCATGGCGTTCATGCTGGCGCCCAGCCGGTCGAACTCGTCATCATGCAGGGAGAGCGGCACGCGGTGCGACAGGTCGCCGCCGGCGATCACCGCGGCGGTGCTGACCGCCGGGCTCAGCCGCCGCTCCAGCGCCCGCCGCATCAGCGCGGCGCCCAGCAGCGCGAACAGCAGCGCGGCGCAGGCGGCCCAGGCCAGCCCCTCGGTCAGCAGGGCGCGCAGCCGCTGCTTCTCCCCCACCTCGCGCCCCACCGCCAGGGTGGCGCCGCCGGGGAAGTCCAGCACGTAGAGCCGCGCCTCGCCCGGCTCGTCCTCGTCATGGTCCAGGCTGAGCCGGTACCAGCCCCCCGCCGGGCGGCCCTCGGCCTGCGGCGGCAGCGCGGCCAGGTTGCCGGCCAGCCGCGCCCCCTGCGCGTCCAGCAGCAGGTAGAGCGACTGCCCCTCGGCATCGAGGGCCAGCCGCTCGCCGATCGCCTCCACCGCCCCCATGGCGCCGGAATCGCGCCAGCGCTCGGCCAGGGCGTGGGCGTCGGCGCGGATCGCGGCATCGGTCTGCCGCTCCAGCGTGCCCGCCGTGCCCCACCACAGCACCCCGGCGAAGGCGAGGCCGGCGGCCAGGAACAGCGCGGCGAACAGCGTCGCGAAGCGGAACCCCGCCGAGGAGAGCAGCCGCCACAGCGGGCCCGGATACTGCTTGCGCCGGTGCGGCATGTCCGCCCCTCAGAGCCCGCCCGGCCTCACGGCTCGGCGCGGATCATGTAGCCGGCGTTGCGCACCGTGTGGATCAGCGGCTTGTCCTGCCCCTTGTCCAGCTTCTGCCGCAGGCGGGAGACATGCACGTCGATCACGTTGGTCTGCGGGTCGAAGTGGTAGTCCCACACCTTCTCCAGCAGCATGGTGCGGGTGACGACCTGCCCGGCATGGCGCATCAGGTGCTCCAGCAGGCGGAATTCGCGCGGCTGGATGTCGATCTTGCGCCCCGCCCGCGTCACGGTGCGCGACAGCAGGTCCAGCTCGAGGTCGGCGACCTTCAGCCGGGTGGCGGGGGCATCGACCGCCGGGCGGCGGCCCAGCGCCTCGACCCGCGCCAGCAGCTCGGCGAAGGCGAAGGGCTTGACCAGATAGTCGTCGCCGCCGGCCTTCAGCCCCTTCACCCGCTCATCCACCCCGCCCAGCGCCGAGAGGAACAGCACGGGGGTGTGGTTGCCCTGGCCGCGCAGCGTCTCCACCAGCCGGACGCCGTCGACGCCGCCCGGCAGCATGCGGTCCAGCACCAGCAGGTCGAAGCTCTCCCCCGCCGCCATGAACAGCCCGTCGCGGCCATTGGCCGCGTGCTCGACCGTGTGCCCGGCCTCCTGGAGCCCCTTCTTCACGAAGCGGCCGACCTCGGCATCATCCTCCACCAGCAGAATTCGCATGGTGCTGCGCTCCTTGTCGCGGCGCGCCCGCCCCGCGGAAGGGGGGCTCGATCATGGCGCGCCGGGCCGGCCAGGATGCCCTGGCCGGCGCCGTCGCGCCAGAGCGGCCGGAGCAGCCCTGCCCCCGCCGCAGCGGCGCGGCCGGGCCGGTGGGGCAGCCGGGGTGACGGGGGAATGACGGCCGGGCGGCGGATCGGTGCTTGCGTCCCGCCCCCCCGCTCTGGCAGGTGCTGGGCCGCAATCGGCGCGAGGAGCGATACAAGGCGATGGACGCGGTCAGTTGGGCGATGCTGGGGGCCATCCTGGCATTGCTGATCCTCTCGGCCCTGTTCTCGGGGAGCGAGACCGCGATCACCGCCGCGAGCCGGGCCTTCATCACCCGCCGCACCCGGGAGGGCGACCGCCGCGCCCTCACCCTGTCGCGGCTGCAGGAGCGCAAGGACCGCTTCCTGGCCGCCCTGCTGGTGGGCAACAATTTCGTCAACACCACCGCCACCGCCCTGGCCTCCAGCCTGCTGATCGCCTGGTTCGGCGAGGGCGGCGTGGTCTATGCCTCGCTGGCGATGACGGTGCTGCTGGTCATCTTCGCCGAGGTGCTGCCCAAGACCTACGCGCTGCAGCGGCCGGACGCCACGGCGCTGGCGGCGGCGCCGCTGCTGGCCGCGGTGATGCGCCTGCTGGGCCCGCTCGGCAGCGCGGTGAACTGGCTGCTCAGCCACGTGTTCCGCCTGTTCGGCGTGCAGGCGGCGCAGGCCCGGCGCAGCGAGGAGGAGCTGCTCGGCGCCATCGAGCTGCACGGCACCGACGAGCGCGGCGAGGCCGAGGCGGCGGCGCAGGAGGAGCGGCGCATGCTGCGCGGCGTGCTGGCGCTCGACGACCTGACGGTGGGCGACGTGATGACCCACCGCGCCCGCATCCACGCCCTCGACGCCGACGCGGCGCCCGAGGCGCTGATGGCGCGCATCCTGGCGGCGCCGCACAGCCGCATGCCGCTGTGGCGCCAGCGCGGCGAGGAGGTGCTGGGCATCGTCGATGCCCGCGCCGCGCTGCATGCCCTGGCCGCCGCCCGCCAGGAGGGGGGCGCGGTCGATCTGAAGCGCTTCGCCGCCCCCCCGAGCTTCGTGCCCGAGACACGGCCGCTGCGCGAGCAGCTGCACGCCTTCCGCGCCATGACGCCGAAGCTGGCCCTGGTGGTGGACGAATACGGCACCATCCGCGGCCTCGTCACGCTGGAGGACATCGTCGAGGTGGTGGTGGGCCAGATCGCGCAGCGCGGCGAGGCGATCATCGCCGACGACGACGCCGACGGCATCGTCGAGGTGCGCGGCGACGCCCGGCTGCGCGAGATCAACCACGCCCTGGACTGGGACCTGCCGCAGGACGAGGCCAGCACCGCCGGCGGCCTGGCCATCGCCCGCACCCACGGCATCCCCGAGATCGGCGCCCGGATCCGCGTCGGGCGCTACACCCTCACCGTGCTGGAGCGGCGCGGCTGGCGCATCGACCGGCTCAGCATCGGCCGCGACGCCGACTGAGGCGCCGCGTCACAGCGGCGCATCCGCCAGCACCTGGAGCTGCCCCATCGAGCAGCGCTCGACACGGGCCGAGACACCATAGACCTCGGCCAGCATCGCCGGCGTCAGCGTCGCCTCCGGCGTGCCCTGGGCGCGGATGCTGCCGCCCGAGAGCATCACCACCGCGTCCGAGAACCGCGCCGCCAGCGCCAGGTCGTGCAGCACCACCACGGTCACCAGCCCGTGCTGCCGCGTCAGCTCCCGCACCAGCGCCATCACCGAGAGCTGGTGGCGCAGGTCGAGCGCGCTGGTCGGCTCGTCCAGCAGCAGCACGCGCGGGCGGCGGACCAGCGCCTGGGCCAGGCCGGCGAGCTGGCGCTGGCCGCCCGAAAGCCGGTCCAGCGCGGTCAGCGCCAGATCGCCGATGCCCAGCCGCTCCAGCAGATGCACGGCGCGGTCGGTGGCGGCCTGGGCGGACAGCACCCCCTCCGCGGTCGGGCTCGCCCGCAGCGCGCCCAGCAGCGCCTCCAGCACCGTCAGCGCCACACCCTGCGGCAGGCTCTGCGGCATGTAGGCGATGTGCCGCGCCCGCTCCTCCAGCCGGCGGCCCACCATCTCCTGCCCGTCCAGCCGCACCGAGCCCTTGGCCGGCAGCAGCCCGGCCAGGCCACGCAGCAGCGTCGACTTGCCGGCGCCGTTCGGGCCGACCAGCGCGGTGATGCCGCCGCCCCGCAGTGCCTCCAGCGAGGCATCGGTCAGGATCGGGCGGCGGCCATAGCCAAGCGTCAGGCCGGAAATCTCGAGCCGCATCGCATTCTCCGGAAGGCTGGGGGAATGAATTCCCCCAGGCCCCCTTCTTTTGTCTGTCAGGGCCGGTGGGCGCTGCCCACCGGCATCAGCCGGCACGGCGGCCGCGGGTGAAGACGAGCGCCACGAACACCGGCACGCCGACCAGGGCGGTGACGATGCCGATCGGGATCAGCAGGCCGGGCACCAGCATCTTGCTGGCCAGCGAGGACAAGGAGAGCAGCAGCGCGCCGCACAGCGCCGAGGCCGGCAGGAAGAAGCGATGGTCCTCGCCCACCAGCAGCCGCGCCGCGTGCGGGCCGATCAGGCCGATGAAGCCGATCGTGCCGACGAAGGCCACCGAGACGCCGGAGAGCAGCGAGACGCGCAGCAAGGCCGCGTCGCGCAGCCGGTCGGCGTTGATGCCGAAGGACAGCGCCCGCTCCTCCCCCAGCCGCAGCGCCGTCAGCTGCCAGGCGGCACGGGCGGAGAAGGGAATCGCCACCGCCAGCGCCAGCGCCATGATGCCGATCTTGCTCCAGCTCGCCCGCGCCAGGCTGCCCATCGACCAGAACACCAGCTGCTGCAGCGCCTGCTCCGTGGCGACGAATTGCAGCAGCGCCACGGCGGCGTTGAAGGCGAAGACCAGCGCGATGCCGAACAGCACCAGCGCCTCCACCCCCGCGCCCCGCAGCCGCGACAGCGTGCGCAGCAGCAGCACCGAGCCGAAGGCGAACAGGAAGGCATTGCCCGAGAGCAGCCATTCCTGCGGCACCCAGGGCAGCCCGACCCCCAGCACGATGGCCAGGGCCGCGCCGAGCGAGGCGGCGGAGGAGACGCCCAGCGTGAAGGGGCTGGCCAGCGGGTTGTTCAGCACCGTCTGCATCTCGGCCCCCGCCAGCGCCAGGGCGGCGCCCACCAGCACCGCCATGATGGCGTAGGGCAGCCGGACGTCCCAGACGATGACCGAGACCGGGCCGCTGGCGCTGGCCGGGTTCAGCAGCACCCGCACCACATCGGACAGGCCCAGCCGCGACGGGCCGGTGGCGATGTCGAGCAGCAGCGAGGCCGTCAGCAGCAGCGCCAGCCCCACCAGCACGGCGATGCGCCGCGCCAGCAGCGCGCGGTAGCCGGCGGCGGCGGCGCCCGGCGCGACCAGGCTGGCGCTCATCGGCCGCCCATCCGCGCCCTGGCGTGGCGGAGCGGGGCCGGAGAGCGACGAGAACCCGCGCCGGGGCGGCGGGCGGAAGCTTGGGCGGAGATCACAGGCAGCGGCCCTTCCCTGGGAGGCGCGCAATCCATAATCACTCGCAACTCAAACGCCAACCTTTGCCATGCGGGGCGGGGCTGCGCTCCGCGCGGGGCGCGCGGGCCGCCCCCGCCCCCAGGCGGGACGC
>NZ_GG770777.1:1223683-1229123 GCF_000164635.1 Pseudoroseomonas cervicalis ATCC 49957
CCCCCAGGCGGGACGCCTCAGGGCCCCGAGGGGCGGCGGCCGACCTGCACCGCCATGTCGCGCGAACGCCCGTCGCGGGTCAGCGAGAGCCGCACCGTCTGCCCCGGCGGCGTGCCGGCCACGCTGCGGATCAGCGCGCGGGAGGTCTCGATCCGCTCGCCATTCAGCGCGGTGACCACATCGCCCGGCCGCAGCCCGGCGCGGGCGGCGGGGCTGTTGCGCTCGACGCTGCGCACCTGCACGCCGCGGTTGCGTCCGCCAGGCACCGCCTCCTCGCCCAGATCCTCGACCGCGACGCCGAGCCAGCCGCGCTCCACCCGCCCGTCGCGCTTCAGCTGGTCGATCACCCCGCGCGCCAGGTCGGAGGGCGTGGCGAAGCCGATGCCGGCCGAGGCGCCGGAGGGCGAGTAGATGGCGGTGTTGATGCCGATCACCTCGCCCGCCGTGTTGAACAGCGGCCCGCCGGAATTGCCCGGGTTGATGGCGGCATCGGTCTGGATGAAATCGTCGAACGGCCCGGCGCCGATCTCGCGCCCGCGGGCCGAGACGATGCCGGAGGTGACGGTGCCGCCCAGGCTGAACGGGTTGCCCGCCGCCAGCACCCAGGCGCCGACGCGCAGATTGGCCGAGCTGCCCCAGGCCACGGCCGGCAGCGGCGTGCGCGATTCCACCCGCAGCAGGGCGAGGTCGGTCAGCTCGTCGGTGCCGACGACGCGGGCCGGCAGCTCGGTGCCGTTCTGCAGCGAGACGACGACCCGCACCGCGTTGCCCACCACATGGTTGTTGGTGACGATGTAGCCCGCCGGGTCGATGATGAAGCCCGACCCGGCGCCCTGCACCTGCTGGCTGCCGCGCCGCTCGCGGAAATAGCGCTCGAAGGGCGTGCCGCGCAGCTCGGGCGGGATCTGCGTGGTGGTCTGCTCGGACAGCACGGCGATGTTGACGACGGAGGGCAGCACCTGCTCGGCCAGGTCGGCGAAATCCGGCAGCACGGCGCGCTGCGCCAGCGCCGGCCGCGCCCCCAGCGGGGAGAGCGAGGGGGCGAGCGGAGCCAGGGCCAGGCTGGCCAATCCGGCAAGGAGCATGCGGCGGGGGGCGGGCATCGGGCGGTCTTCCTTGATCGGCGCGGATGGTAACGCCGGAACGGCACGAATGTGGCCCTGCCCTGGGCTTGGCTTCAAGCCGGGGGGATGGACGAAGCGCCGGGGCGGCGGGCCTTGCCCTGGGGAACGGCGGCGGCGGTCAGGGGTTCCGTCCCGCCGGCCAGGGGCGCGACTCAGCGCGACGGATCCTCCGGCCAGTCATGCTTCGGGTAGCGGCCGCGCATGTCCTTGCGCACATCCGCCCAGGCCCCCTTCCAGAAGCCGGCGAGGTCGGCGGTGACGGCGACCGGCCGCCCGGCCGGGGAGAGCAGCGCCACCTGCAACGGGATCTTCCCCCCCGCCAGCTTCGGCAGGCCCGCGAGACCGAAAAGAAACTGCGCCCGCGCCTCCAGCCGCGGCACCTCGCCGGTGTAGTCGATGGCGGCGCTGCGCCCGCCGGGCAGGTCGAGCCGCGGCGGCAGCTCGGCATCCAGAAGGCGCGGCAGCTTGTGCGGCAGCATGCCGCGCAGCATCGCCACCGTATCCAGCGCTTTCAGCTGCGACAGCTTGGTCAGCCCGGCGAGCCAGGGCACCAGCCAGGCGCCGCCGCCTTCCGCCAGCGCGGCGTCCGAGACATCCGGCCAGTCGCCGCCCTCCGCCTTGTGCATCCAGGCGATGCGGGCGCGGGTCTGCAGGGCGGCGTTCGACCAGTCGAGGTCGCGGAACCCCCGCCCCGCCGCCGCCTCGGCCAGCGCCACGGCCAGGGCGGCGGGATCGGCATGCGGCAGCGTCGCCTCCTCCAGCACCAGCGGGCCGAGCCGCAGCCGCCGCCGCGCCACCACCGCGCCGGCGCGCGCGTCGAAGGCCGCGCCCTCCTCCCGCACCAGCCGCTCCGGAAACTTTTTTTCCAGCGCCTCGCGGGTCAGCGGCGCGGCCATGCGGATGCGGGCCTCGGTGCCGGCGAGTTCCAGGTCCGCCACCGCCAGCAGCGGCGAGCGGCCCAGCCGGTCGGTGGCGGGCAGCCGCGCGCCCTGGCCCGAGGCCAGGCGAAAGGCGCCATCCATGGCGCCGCGCTTCGCCGCGATGCGGTCGGGGAAACCGGCCGCCAGCAGCAGCCCGGCATCGCCGGCCGCCTGCGTGCCGCCGGGCACGCCGAGCCGCCGGCGGTGCAGCGTCACGCCGCGCCGGATTCTTCCGAGTGCGGCGCGGTCGGCATTCGGGTCGTCCGCCCCATGCAGCAGGTCGAGGCGGAGCTGGATGTCGGAGGGCGCCTCGCGCCCGCGGATCGGGTCGCGCTCCTCCAGCAGGGCGGCCAGCTCGGCGGCCAGCGCCGCCTCCTCGGCGTCCGCCGCCTCCGCCATCATGCGGGCCAGGCGCGGATGCGTGCCCATGCGCGCCATGCGCCGCCCCATGGGCGTGATGCGGCCTTCCCCATCCAGCGCGTCGAGGTCGCGCAGCAAGGCGCGGCCGGCGGCGAGCATCCCGGCGGGCGGCGGGTCGAGGAAGGCCATCTCCGTGGGGTCGCTGCCCCAGGCGGCGCAATCCAGCGCCAGGCCGGAGAGTTCGGATTCGAGAATTTCCGGCCTGTCGGAGAGCGGCAGGCCGCGATGCAGCGCCTCGCTCCACAGGCGGATGGCGACCCCGGGCTCGGTGCGGCCGGCGCGGCCCGCGCGCTGCTCGGCGGCGGCGCGGGAGATGCGCAAGGTCGCCAGCCGCGCCAGCCCGGTCGCCGGGTCCAGGCGCGGCGCGCGGCGGAAGCCGCCATCGACCACGATGCGCACCCCCGGCACGGTCAGCGAGGTCTCGGCGATCGAGGTCGCCAGCACCACTTTCCTGTTCGCTGACGGGTTGAGGGCGCGGTCCTGCTCGGCCGGCGGCAGCTCGCCATGCAGCGGCAGCACCTCGGCCTTCACTCCGCCCAGGCGCTCGGCGGTGCGGCGGATCTCGCCCCAGCCAGGCAGGAAGGCCAGCACATCGCCGGGATGCTCGACCAGGGCGCTGCGGATGGCGCTGGCCATCGCCTCCGGCAGGTCGCGCGGCTCCTGGATGTCGCGCTGGCGGTGCTGCACCAGGACGGGATAGGCGCGGCCGAGGCTCTCGATCACCGGCGCGCCACCGAGCAGCTGGGAAAACCCCTCGGCCTCGATGGTGGCGGACATGGCCAGCAGGCGCAGCTCCGGCCGCAGCCCGCGCTGCAGGTCGAGGCAGAGAGCCAGCGCCAGGTCGGTGTCGAGATTGCGCTCATGCGCCTCGTCGAACAGCACGGCGGCGGTGCCCTCGAGGCCCGGATCGGTCTGCAGGCGGCGCACCAGCAGGCCTTCCGTCACCACCTCGATCCGCGTGGCGGCGGAGACCGCGCGCTCCAGCCTGGTGGCCAGGCCCACCGTCTGGCCGACCGGCTCGCCCAGCAGCTCGGCCATGCGGCGGGCGGCGGCGCGGGCGGCGACACGGCGCGGCTCCAGCACCACGATCTTCTGGCCGTCCGCCCAGGCCTCATGGCGCAGGGCGAGCGGCACCAGCGTGGTCTTGCCGGCGCCGGGGGGTGCGACCAGCACGGCATTCGGCCCCTCCCGCAACGCCGCGACCAGGCGCGGCAGGGCTTCGGTGACGGGCAGGTCCGGCAGGGCATCCATGCGCCCGGCTGTAGCGCATCCGGAGCCAGCCCGGCCAGGGCAGCGCAAAGAGGCTGGTCGCCGGCCCGAACCCGTCTATTCTGTTTTTGTTCACGGAAGCCAAACAGGGAGAAACTCGTCATGGGCCAGGCCCGCGAGGAAAAGCTGGCGCGGTTCCGCGCCCTGCATGCGGCGCAAGGCGCCTTCGTCATCCCCAACCCCTGGGACGCCGGCAGCGCCCGGCTGCTGGCGGGGCTCGGCTTCGCCGCCCTGGCCACCACCAGCGCCGGCCTGGCCTTCTCGCTCGGCCGCCGCGACGGCGCGGCGGGGCGGGAGGAGACGCTGGCCAATGCCCGCGCCATCGTGGACGCCGTGGACCTGCCCGTCTCCGCCGATCTGGAGAACGGCTTCGGCCACCGCCCCGAGGATTGCGTGCGCACCCTGCACGAGGCGGCGGCGGTCGGCCTCGTCGGCGGCTCGATCGAGGATGCCAGCGGCGATCCGGCGCGGCCGATCTACGACTTCAACCAGGCGGTGGAGCGGGTCGCCGCGGCGGCCGAGGCGGCGCGCGGCCTGCCCTTCGTGCTGACCGCGCGGGCCGAGAACTTCCTGCATGGCCGGCCCGACCTCGACGACACCATCCGCCGCCTGCAGGCCTATGCCGAGGCCGGGGCGGAAGTGCTCTACGCCCCCGGCCTGCGCGAGATCGGCCAGATCCGCACCCTCTGCGCCGCGCTGGACCGGCCGGTGAATGTGGTGATGGGGCTGGTGGGCCCGGTCTTCACCGTGGCCGAGCTGGCGGAGGCCGGGGTGAAGCGCATCAGCCTGGGCGGGTCGCTCGCCCGCGCGGCGCTCGGCGCGCTGCACCGCGCGGCGCTGGAGATCCGCGACCAGGGCCGCTTCGGCTTCGCCCGCGACGCGCTGACCGGGGCCGAGGTGGAGGCCTTCATGGACCCGCGCCCGGGCTGCGGCACGGGCGCGGCTTGAGGGGGCCCTGCCCCCTCAAACTCCCCCGGCAGGGGACAGGGTCCCCTGCACCCGCCAGCCGCTGCATCGCCATACGAAAAGCGGGGGCTGGGCGAGACACGATTCGTCACGCAGAAGCGTCTTCCTCGCGGCCGCGAAAAAGGTTTCCATTCCTCCATGTCCCCTGCGCTGCCCTGGCTGGCCCCCGCCCTGCTGGCCCTGACCGTGCTGGCCGGCCCCGCCGCCGCGCTGGAAAGCGCGCCAGTGGCCAGCGAGCGCGCCCGCATGACCCTCGCGGCCGAGGTGCAGTCGGTGGCGCCAGGCCAGCCCTTCCGCGTCGGGCTGCGCCAGTCCCTGGCGCCGGGCTGGCACACCTATTGGAAGAATCCCGGCGATGCCGGCACGCCGCCGGAGCTGAGCTTCACCCTGCCCGAGGGCGCCAGCGCCACCGGCTTCGACTGGCCCGCCCCCTACCGCATGCCCTTCGGGCCGCTGGTCAATTACGGCTATGAAGGCCAGGTGCTGCTGCCGCTGACGGTGACGCCGCCGGCCGATCTGCGGCCCGGCGATGTCTTCACCATCGAGGCCGAGGGCAGCTGGCTGGTCTGCGAGAAGGTCTGCATCCCGGAGGAAGGCGTCTTCCGCCTCGACCTGCCGGTCGAGCCCACCGCCCGCCCCGACCCGGCCCTGGCCGACGCCTTCCGCGCCGCCGAGGCCAGCCTGCCCCGCCCCTCCCCCTGGCCGGCCAGCCTGGGCTTCGAGGGGCAGGCGGGCGCGCTG
>NZ_GG770777.1:1231686-1246774 GCF_000164635.1 Pseudoroseomonas cervicalis ATCC 49957
CCGGCGGCTCGCGGTGCTGGCGCTGCTGGCGGCGGCGCTGCTGCTGGCGCTGGTGGTGGACGCCGCCACCGGCCCGGCGCTGCTGCCGCTCTCCGAGGTGGCGCGCGCCCTGCTCGGGCTGGAGGCCGACCCGACCACGCGCATCATCCTGTTCTCCATCCGCCTGCCGATGGCGCTGATGGCGCTGGTGGTGGGCGCCGCGCTCGGCGTCTCGGGGGTGGTGATGCAGACCATCCTGAACAACCCGCTGGCCAGCAGCTACACGCTCGGGGTCTCGGCGGGGGCCGGGTTCGGGGCGGCGCTGGCGGTGGTGGCCGCCGCCGCCTTCCCCTGGCCGGAGGCGGTGGGCGTGCCGCTGATGGCCTTCCTCTTCGCGCTGCTGGCCTGCGCGGCGGTCGCCGGCATCGGCCGGCTGCGCGGCGCGGGGGCGGAGATGCTGGTGCTGGCCGGCATCGCCCTGCTGTTCCTGTTCCAGGCGCTGCAATCCCTGCTGCAATACCTGGCCTCGCCCGAGGCGCTGGCGCAGATCGTCTTCTGGCTGTTCGGCAGCCTGCTGAGGGCGAGCTGGACGAAGCTCGGCCTGGTGGCGCTGGTGCTGGCGCTGACCCTGCCGCTGCTGCTGCGCGATGCCTGGGCCTTCACCGCGCTGCGGCTGGGGGAGGAACGGGCGGCCGGGCTCGGGGTGAAGGTGGCGGCGCTGCGGCTGCGCGCCTTCGGCATCGTCTCGCTGCTGACGGCGGCGGCGGTGGCCTTCACCGGCACGATCGGCTTCGTCGGGCTGGTGGCGCCGCACATCGCCCGGCTGCTGCTGGGCGAGGACCAGCGCCTGCTGCTGCCCGGCGCCGCGCTGTGCGGCGCGCTGCTGCTCTCCGCCGCCTCGGTGGCCAGCAAGACGCTCTCCCCCGGCGCGGTGTTCCCGATCGGCATCGTCACCGCGCTGATCGGCATTCCCTTCTTCCTGTGGCTGATCCTCTCGGTGCGGAGGCGGCATTGGTGAGGGCGGAGGCGCTCACGCTGCGGCTGGGCGGGCAGCCCATCCTGCACGGGCTGGACCTCGCCGTGGCGCCGGGCGAGGTGGTGGCGCTGCTCGGGCCGAATGGCAGCGGCAAGTCGAGCCTGCTGCGCGCCCTGGCCGGGTTGCTGCCGCATGGCGGGCGGCGCGTGGCGCCGGCGCGCACCGGCTACATGCCGCAAGACCAGGGCGCCACCGGCGGCGCGCTGTCGGTGCTGGAGGTGGTGCTGCTGGGCCGGCTGCGGCAGCTCGGCGCCGTGGTGGCGGAGGCGGACCTGCTGGCCGCCGCCGCCGCGCTGGAGGAGATCGGCATCGCCGCCCTGGCCGAGCGGCCGCTGGCGGCGCTGTCGGGCGGGCAGCGGCAGATGGTGTTCCTGGCGCAGCTGCTGGCCGGCGCGCCCGAGGCGCTGCTGCTGGACGAGCCGACCAGCGCGCTCGACATCCGCCACGGGCTGCATGTGCTGCAGCTGGTGCGGCGCCTGGCGCGGGCGCGCGGCCTGCCGGCGCTGGTGGTGCTGCACGATTTGAACGCCGCGGCGCGCTGCGCCGACCGCATCGCGGTGCTGCGGGAGGGGCGGCTGCTGTGCTGCGACGCCCCGGCCGCGGTGCTGACCCCGGCCCTGGTCGAGACGGTGTTCGGCGTGGTGGCCGAGATCCGCCCGGCGCGCGACGGGCTGCCCTGCGTCATCCCGCTGGCCCCCGCCTGAGCGGGCGGGCGGCGCGCGCCGCCCGCCCGGCACGGTTCAGTTGCCGGCCGAGGTCAGCGCCTGCAGCCGGTCATACTGCTCGCGCGTCCAGCCGGCGCCGGCGGCCTGCTCGTTGTGCAGCGGCAGGGCGGCGGCGCGGAAGGCGGCCAGGTCGGGCGTGATGACGGTGCGGCCCTGCTGGCGGAACCAGTCGGGCAGCGCCAGCTCGGCCTCGCGGATCTGCCGGCTGGCGCGGTTGGAGGCCTCGGCCAGCACCTCGCGGAACACCGCGCGGTCGGCCTCGTTCAGCCGCGCCCAGGTGGAGCGGCCGACGATGGTCAGCAGGCTCTCCGTGATGTGGCCGGAGAGCATGATGTGGCTCTGCACCTCGTAGAACTTCTTGGCCTGGATGGTGGGCAGCGGGTTCTCCTGCCCGTCCACCGTGCCCTGCTGCAGCGCCAGATAGACCTCGGCGAAGGCGATCGGCGTGGCGTTGGCGCCGACCGAGCGCGTGAACATCAGGAACAGCGGCGCCTGCGGCACGCGCAGCTTCATGCCGCGCAGATCCTCCGGCCGGTTCAGCGCGCGGTTCGCCGTCAGGTGGCGGGCGCCGTAATAGGTCAGCGCCAGCGAGGTGTGGCCGGTCTGCCGGTCATAGCCCGCCATCAGCTCGCGCAGCAGCTCGCTCTGCCGGTAGGCCGCGAAATGGCCGTAGTCGCGGAAGATGTAGGGCGCGTTGCTGATCGAGATCGGCCGGTAGGTGGCGCCGGCGAAGGCGACCCCGGTGTAGATGATGTCCACCGTGCCGAGCGTCAGGCCCTGGTTGATGGTGGGCTCGTTGCCCAGCGCGCTGGCCGGGAACACCTCGATGTTCCAGCGGTTCTGCGTGCGCTCGCGGATCTGCTGGGCGGCCCACAGCGCCTCGGTGTGGTAGGCCTCGTTGGTCTCGTAGACATGCGCCCAGCGCAGGCGCTGCTGCGCCTCGGCCTGGGTGCCGAACAGAATCCCCGCGGCGAGCGCCGCGCTGGCCAGGATCGCTCGGATCATTCCTCTCCCCCTCGGCGCCTTGATGGCGCCGCTCCTTGTATGATGACACTATGGCGGGGGGCGATTTCGTTGCGCAAGAGGCTTGGCTGGCGCTTGACGTCCCGGCGCGCGGGGGTGGCCGTGCCGGCGGCGCCGGGCCTAGGATGACCGCCCCCTGGAGGAAACAAGACGATGGATGCCCTGTCCGAGACACCCTTCATCCGCCTGCACCCCGAGGACAGCGTGATGATCGCCCGCCGCGCCGCGCCGGAGGGCACGCCGGTGGCGCCCGGCATCGCCACCGCCGTTCGCATCCCGCCCGGGCACAAGGTGGCGATCCGCCCCCATGCGCCGGGCGAGGCGGTGAAGCGCTATGGCCAGATCATCGGCTTCGCCACCCAACCCATCGCGCCGGGCGACTGGGTGCACACCCAGAATTGCGGCATGGGCGATTTCGACAAGGACTATGCCTGGGGCGCCGATGCGAAGCCCACGCTGTATGTGCCGCAGCCGGCGAGTTTCCAGGGCATCGTCCGCCCGGATGGGCGGGTGGCGACGCGCAACTACATCGGCATTGTCACCAGCGTGAACTGCTCGGCCCACGTCGCCTCGATGATCGCCGATGCCTTCAAGCGCAATCCCTTCACCGGCTCCGACCCGCTGGCCGAGTTCCCCAATGTCGACGGCGTCGTCGCGCTGACGCACAAGACCGGCTGCGGCATGGGCGACAATGACGGGCTGCGGCTGCTGCGGCGGACGCTGGCCGGCTATGCGCGGCACGTCAATTTCAGCCATGTCATCGCCATCGGGCTGGGCTGCGAGGTCAACCAGATCTCCGGCCTTCTGCAGGAGCAGAATCTGGCCGGCCGGCTGCGCAACATGGACATCCAGGAGATGGGCGGCACCCGCAAGACGGTGGAGGCCGGCATCGCCTTCGTGCGCGAGGTGCTGGCCGAGGCCAACCAGGTGCACCGCCAGAGCGTGCCCGCCAGCCACCTGACCATCGCCCTGCAATGCGGTGGCTCGGACGGCTATTCGGGCATCACCGCCAACCCGGCGCTGGGCGCGGCGTCTGACCTGCTGGTGCGGCATGGCGGCACCGTCATCCTGTCCGAGACGCCGGAGACCTATGGCGCCGAGCACCTGCTGACCCGCCGCGCCACCTCCCGCGCGGTCGGCGAGAAGCTGGTCGGGCTGATGCGCTGGTGGGAGGAGTATGCCGAGCGCGGCCAGGCCGAGCTGAACAGCAACCCCTCCCCCGGCAACAAGGCGGGCGGGCTGACCACCATCCTGGAGAAGTCGCTCGGCGCCATGGCCAAGGCGGGCACCACGAACCTGACGGCGGTCTACAACTACGCCGAGCCGGTCACCGAGAAGGGCTTCGTCTTCATGGACACGCCCGGCTACGACCCGGTGGCGGCGACCGGCCAGGTGGCGGGGGGGGCCAACATGGTCTGCTTCACCACCGGGCGCGGCAGCGTGTTCGGCTGCAAGCCCGCGCCCTCCATCAAGCTCGCCACCAATTCGGCGATGTATGAGCGGATGGAGGAGGATATGGACGTCAATTGCGGCACCATCCTCTCGGGGCGCGAAAGCGTCGAGGAATGCGGCGAGCGTATCTTTCAGTTGATCCTGCGCGTCGCCTCGGGCGAGCGGACCAAGAGCGAGCAGTATGATTTCGGGGCGGCGGAGTTCGCACCCTGGCCGATCGGCGCAACAATGTAAGAAAGAAACTTCTTTTTCTGAAGAAAAAGAAGCAAAAAGACTTTTTTCAGTTTGGCGTCCCGCCTCAGGCCTGAAGCGGGACGCTTTCTGAAAAAAGTTTTTTGGTTCTTTTTTTCAAAAAAGAACGAAAGACCTTCAAACCGTCAGCAACCGCCGCACCGCCTCCTCGTCGAGCGAGCCGGACAGCCCGGCAAGCGCCACCTCGCCGCGCACCATGATGGCCAGCTGGTCGCCCAGTTCCCGGGCGAATTCGTAATACTGCTCGACCAGCACCACGGCCATGTCGCGGCTTCTCGCCAGCAGCGCGATGACGCGCGCGATGTCCTTGATGACATTGGGCTGGATGCCCTCGGTCGGCTCGTCGAGGATCAGCAGGCGCGGCCGCGCGGTCAGCGCGCGGGCGATGGCCAGCTGCTGCTGCTGCCCGCCCGAGAGGTCGCCGCCGCGCCGGCGCAGGAACTGCTTCAGGATCGGGAACAGCTCGAACACGTCATCGGGCACCTTGGAGCCGCGTGGCGCGGCGGCCAGCGCCGTCTCCAGATTCTCCCGCACGGTGAGGAACGGAAAAATCTCCCGCCCCTGCGGCACATAGCCGATGCCGGCGCGCGCCCGGTCGGCGGCGGAGAGGGCGGAGACATCCCTGCCCTCCCACATGATCCGCCCGCCCTTGATGCGCTCCAGCCCGACGATGGCGCGCATCAGCGAGGATTTGCCGACCCCGTTGCGCCCGAGCACGCAGGTGATGGCCCCAGGATCGGCACCGAGGGACACGCCGCGCAGCGCCCGGCTGGCGCCGTAGAAGAGATCGATGTTCTCGACACGCAGCATGGCTCAGCGCCCCAGATAGACTTCGATGACGCGCGGGTCGTTCTGCACATGGTCGATGCTGCCCTCGGACAGCACCGAGCCTTCGCACAGCACCGTCACCTTCTCGCCCAGCGCGCGGACGAATTCGAGGTCGTGCTCGACCACCACCACGCTGCGGCTGCCGGCGATGCGGCGCAGCAGGGCGGCGGTATGCTCGGTCTCCTGGTCGGTCATGCCGGCCACCGGCTCGTCCACCAGCAGAAGCTGCGGCTCCTGCATCAGCAGCATGCCGATCTCCAGCCATTGCCGCTGGCCGTGGGAGAGGATGGCGGCGCGGTCGGCGGCGCGCTCGGCCAGGCCGATCTCCTCCAGCACCGCCTCGATCTTCCGCCGTGCCTCGCCGGAGAGTACCCAGCGCAGGCAGGACCAGGGGTCGCGCGGCGCCTTCAGCGCCAGCTCCAGATTCTCGAACACCGTCAGCGCGTCGAAGACGGTGGGCTTCTGGAACTTCCGGCCGATGCCGAGATTGGCGATGGTCGCCTCGTCGAGCTTGGTCAGGTCGCGCTCGCCGAAGGTGACGGTGCCGGCGGTGGGGCGCGTCTTGCCGGTGATGATGTCCATCATCGTCGTCTTGCCGGCGCCGTTCGGGCCGATGATGGCGCGCAGTTCCCCGGGCTCGACGATGAGGGAGAGATTGTTCAGCGCCCGGAAGCCGTCGAACACCACCGAGACACCGTCGAGATAGAGGCGCGCGCCTTTCACTTGCCCTCTCCCTTGTGCAGCAGCCCGACCAGGCCGCGCGGCAGGAACAGCGTCACCGCCACGAACAGCCCGCCCAGCACGAAGAGCCAGAGATCCGGCGCGAAGGAGGTCAGCCAGGTCTTGATGGCATTGACCGAGAAGGCGCCGACCAGCGCGCCCACCAGCGTGCCGCGCCCGCCGACGGCAACCCAGACCACCGCCTCGATCGAGTTGCCGGGGCTGAACTCGCCTGGGTTGATGATGCCGACCAGCGGCGTGTAGAGCGCCCCCGCCAGCCCCGCCAGCATGGCGGAGAGCACGAAGACGGAAAGCTTCACCCGCACCGTGTCATAGCCCAGGAAGCGCACGCGGCTTTCGGCGTCGCGCACCGCGACCAGCACGCGGCCGAGCTTGGAGCGGGTGACGTGGCGGCAGAGCAGCAGCGCGCCGGCCAGCGCCAGCAACGCGGCGTAGAACAGCGCGGCGCGCGCCTCGGCGGTGTTCAGCCGCAGGCCGAGCAGCTCCTTGAAGTCGGTGAAGCCGTTATTGCCGCCGAATCCCATGTCGTTGCGGAAGAAGGCCAGCATCAGCGCATAGGTCATGGCCTGGGTGATGATGGAGAGATAGACGCCGGTGATGCGGCTGCGGAAGGCGAGGTAGCCCACCAGACCCGCCAGCAGCCCCGGCACCACCAAAGCCATGGTGAAGGCGAAGGGAAAACTGGAAAACCCCCACCAGTACCAGGGCAGCTCGGTCCAGCCGAGGAAGACCATGAAATCCGGCAGCACCGGATGGCCATAGACGCCGCGCGGGCCGATCAGCCGCATCAGATGCATGCCGATGGCGTAGCCGCCGAGCGCGAAGAAGGCGCCATGGCCGAGGGAGAGGATGCCCGCATAGCCCCAGGCCAAATCGATCGCCAGCGCCAGGATGGCGTAGCAGATCCACTTTCCCGAGACGGACACGGTGAAGTCGGAGACATAGAGGGCGGCATCCGGCGGCAGCCGGTTCAGCACCGGCAGCAGCGCCAGCACCGCGAGCCCGGCCAGCAGCAGGCCGCGCAGGAGGGTCCTGGGGTCCGGCCGCAGGCGCTGCGGGACGGAGAGAGAGGCGCTCATTGCTCGGCGGCCCTTCCCTTCAGCGCGAACAGACCTTTCGGCCGGCGCTGGATGAACAGCATGATGCCGACCAGCACGGCGATCTTGGCCAGCACCGCGCCCGCCCAGGGCTCCAGCATCTTGTTGACGATGCCCAGCGTGAAGGCGCCGATCATGGTGCCGGCGAGCGAGCCCACACCGCCGAACACCACCACCATGAAGCTGTCGATGATGTAGCCGGTGCCGAGATTGGGCGAGACATTGTCGATCTGGCTGAGCGCGACGCCGGCCATGCCGGCGATGCCGGAGCCGAAGGCGAAGGTCATGGCGTCGACCCGCCCGGTGCGGATGCCCATGGTGGCGGCGATGCGGCGGTTCTGCACCACGGCGCGCATCTCCAGCCCGAAGCGGGTGAAGCGGATGGCAGCGACCGTCAGCCCCAGCACAACCAGACTGAAAAAAATAATCCAGAGGCGGTTCTGCGTGACCTCGATGCCGAAGGGCAGGATCAGCGTGCCCTGCATCCAGGCCGGGCTGACCACTTCGCGATTCTGCGCGCCGAAGATCAGCCGCACCGATTGCTGCAGGATCATGCCGACGCCGAAGGTCATCAGCAGCGTCTCCAGCGGCCGTCCATAGAGGTGGCGGATCAACCCGCGCTCCAGCGCCACGCCGATCGCCGCTGTCACCAGGAAGGCGGCGGGCACGGAGAGCGGCAGGGAGAGCGGGGCGAGCGCCGGGATGCCGCGCAGCGCCTCCTGCACCACCACCGTGGTGTAGGCGCCGAGCATCACCATCTCGCCATGCGCCATGTTGATGACGCCCATCACGCCGAAGGTGACGGCCAGGCCAAGGGCGGCCAGAAGCAGGATGGAGCCGAGGGAGAGGCCCTGGAAGGCGGTCTCCGCCATGCGCTTCAGCTGCAGCCGGCGGTCGATGGCGGCGACGGCCTGGTCGATCTCCTCGGCCAGCGCGGCATTGGCGGCGCGCGCCTCCAGCAGCACCGCCCGCGCCGCCGGCGAGTTGGAGCCGCCGAGCAGGATGATGCCCTGGCGCTTGGCGCTCTCCTCCGGCGCGGCGAGGCGCGAGGCGGCCAGCGCCAGCTCCATCGCCGGGCGCACGCGGGGCGAGGCCTCGCGGCCCAGCGCATCCTCCAGCAGCGTGACATTCTCGGCGCTGCGGCTGCGGAACAGGCCCTCGGCCGCCGCCAGCCGCTCCGCCTCGACCGGCGAGAGCAGTTGCAGCCGGCCGAAAGCGCCGCGCAGCGCACCGCGCACGCGGTTGTTGATGCGGATGGTCTCGGCCGGGCCGCTGGCGGCCTCGCCCGTGGCGGCGTCGCGCAGCGCCTCGCCCTCGCGGATCAGCAGCGTGCCGTCGGGGCGCTTCTGCAGCCGGCCATCGGCCAGCGCCTGCAGCAGCGGCAAGGCGCGCGGATCGCCCAGCGCGCCGAGCCGCTCCACCGCCTCGGCCTGGGCGGCGAAATTGCCGGCCAGGCCGGGCAGCGCGGCGGTGAAACCGTCCTGCGCGCGCGCCGGCAGGGCGAGCAGCAGCAACAGGACCAACAGGTATCGCATCGCACCCTCCGGCGGCCGCGTGCCGTTGCGCAAACATGCGACCGCGCCGGGGCGGTTCTCCACCCCGGCGCGGCGCTGACAGGCTCAGCCGCGGCGGCGGTTGGCGTTCTCGGGGATGAAGGGCGACCAGTTCTCCGCCTTGATGGCGGTGGGCGTCTTGTAGACGACGTTGAACTGGCCGTTCTCCATGATCTCGCCGATCATCACCGGCTTCGACAGGTGGTGGTTGTCGAACATCTCCTCGGTGTAGCCACAGGGCGCGTCGACCTTCTGGCCATACATGGCGGTGCGCACCGCATCGACCGAGGTGGTGCCGGCCTTGGCCACCGCCTGCGCCCACATGCGGAAGCCGGTATAGGTGGCCTCCATCGGGTCGTTGGTGACGCGCTTGTCGTTCTTGATGTAGGCCGCCCACATCCGCTTGAACTCGGTGTTCACCGGGCTGTCGACGCTCATGAAGTAGTTCCAGGCGGCCAGGTGGCCGACCAGCGGCTTGGTGTCGATGCCGGCCAGCTCCTCCTCGCCCACCGAGAAGGCGACGGAGGGGATATCCTCCGCCTTGATGCCCTGGTTGCCCAGCTCGCGGTAGAAGGGGACATTGGCGTCGCCATTGATGGTCGAGACGATGGCGGTCTTCTTGCCCTCGCCGGCGAAACGCTTGACGCGGCTGACGATGCCCTGCCAGTCGGAATGGCCGAAGGGCGTGTATTCCTCCATGATGTCGGCATCCGCGATGCCCTTGGAGTTCAGGAAGGCGCGCAGGATGCGGTTGGTGGTGCGCGGATAGACATAGTCGGTGCCGAGCAGCGCGATGCGCTTGGCGCCGCCGCCATCATCGCTCATCAGATATTCCACCGCCGGGATCGCCTGCTGGTTCGGCGCGGCGCCGGTGTAGAACACGTTGCGCGACTGCTCCTCGCCCTCATACTGCACCGGGTAGAAGAGCAGGCCGTTCAGCTCCTCATAGACCGGCAGCACGGATTTGCGGGAGACCGAGGTCCAGCAGCCGAAGGTGACATCCACCTTGTGGACCTGCAGCAGCTCGCGCGCCTTCTCGGCGAAGAGCGGCCAGTTGGAGGCGGGGTCGACCACCACCGCCTCGACCTTGCGGCCGAGCAGCCCGCCCTGGCTGTTGATCCACTCGACCATCATCAGCACCGTGTCGCGCAGCGCCGTCTCGCTGATCGCCATGGTGCCGGAGAGGGAGTGCAGCACGCCGACCTTGATCGGCGCGCCCTGCGCGAAGGCGGGGCGGATGGCCGGCATGGCCAGCGCGCCGGCGGCGCCGGCCAGCAGGGCGCGGCGGGAGACGATAAGCCTCTGGGTCATGGATCGCTTCTCCTGGGGAGGCGGGCGCTGCCGCCCCGCATGGCGCCGATCCTCGCCCTGGCGTGAGCCCGGGCGTTATACGTCAAATGACGTAGGCGGGGCGCGCTTGACCCCGGCCGGCCGCCGGCCCCACTCTCGCCCTACCCCGAGAGCAGGCCAGGACCACCACCCCGCATGGCGACCCGCCAGCGCATCCTGCGCATCCGGCGCGACTACAATCGCTGGGTGGCCGATGAGAGCATGGAGGATTACGCGCTCCGCTTCACGGCGGAGAGCGCGCGCAAATGGTCGGCCTTCCGGGTGGCCAACACCGCCCTCGGCTCGATCTCCTTCCTGGCGCTGGAGGCGATCGGCGGCGCGCTGACGGTCGCGCATGGCTTCACCAACAGCGTCGCCGCCATCCTGTTTGTCTCGGTGCTGATCTTCCTGGCCAGCCTGCCGATCTGCCACGCCGCGGCGCGGGCGGGGGTGGATATCGACCTGCTGACCCGCGGCGCCGGCTTCGGCTATATCGGCTCCACCGTCACCTCGCTGATCTATGCCAGCTTCACCTTCATCTTCTTCGGGATCGAGGCGGTGATCCTGGCGGCGATGCTCGACAGCTTCTTCGGCGTGCCCCTCTGGCTCGGCTATATCCTGTGCGCGGTGGTGGTGGTGCCGCTGGTCACGCATGGCATCAGCTTCATCAGCCGCGTGCAGACCTGGACCCAGCCGGTCTGGCTGCTGCTGAACGTGATGCCGCTGGTCGCGCTGCTGGTCGCCAACCCGGACTGGATCGAGGGCTGGACGCAATATGAAGGCGAGCGCGGCACCGGCGGCTTCAACCTGCTGGCCTTCGGCGCCGCCGCCTCGGTGCTCTTCGCGCTGATCACCCAGACCGGCGAGCAGGTGGACTACATCCGCTTCCTGCCGCCGCGGGAGCGCCAGAAACCCTGGGTCTGGTGGGGCGCGCTGCTGGCCGGCGGCCCGGGCTGGATCGCCTTCGACGTGCTGAAGCTGCTGGCCGGCTCCTTCCTCGCCTATGCCGCGCTGCGCGCCGGGCTGTCGGTGGCCGAAGCCGTGCAGCCGGCCGAGATGTACCGCCTGGCCTTTGGCTATCTTCTGGCCTCGCCCACCCTGGTGCTGATCGTCACCTCGGTCTTCGTGGCGCTGTCGCAGATCAAGATCAACGTCACCAACGCCTATGCCGGCTCCCTCGCCTGGTCCAATTTTTTTTCCCGATTGACCCATAGCCATCCGGGGCGGGTGGTCTGGCTGGTGTTCAACATCGCCGTCGCCCTGCTGCTGATGGAGCTCGGCGTCTACAACACCATCGAGCAGGTGCTGTTCGTCTATTCCAACGTCGCCGCCGCCTGGATGGGCGCGCTGGTGGCGGACCTCGCCATCAACAAGCCGCTCGGCCTCAGCCCGAAGGGCATCGAGTTCAAGCGGGCGCATCTCTACGACGTCAACCCCGTCGGCGTCGGCGCCATGTTTTTGTCCGTGATAGGCTCCTTTGTCGCCTATTACGGGTTTCTCGGCGCGCTGGCCCAGGCCATGTCCACCTTCATCGCCTTCGGCATCGCCTTCGCCGCCGCGCCCGCCATCGCCTGGGCCACCGGCGGCCGCTACTACCTGGCGCGCAAGCCGCGCGCCGCCTGGGCACAGCGCAGCGGCCTGCACTGCGTCATCTGCGAGCACGAGTTCGAGCCGCGCGACATGGCCTATTGCCCGGTCTATACGGGCCCGATCTGCTCGCTCTGCTGCTCGCTCGATGCGCGCTGCGGCGATGGCTGCAAGCCGCATGCGCGGCTCTCGGCCCAGATCATGACACCGCTGCGCGCCGCCCTGCCGGAGGGCGTGATCGCCGCGCTGCTGACGCCGGTCGGCTCCTTCATGCTGGTCTTTCTGTCCTTTGCCGCGACCATCTCGCTGGTCTTCCTCGGCATAAGGGCGCAGACGCCGGCCAGCGCGCATCTCGACACCGCCTTCTGGAAGGCCTTCTTCGTGCTGCTGGTGATCGGTGGCATCACCGCCTGGGCGCTGGTGCTGGCGCGGCAATCCCGCCTGGTCGCGCAGGAGGAACCCCGCCGCCAGACCAGCCTGCTGATGAGCGAGATCCGCGCCCATCAGCGCACCGACGCCGCGCTCCAAAAAGCCAAGGAAGCGGCCGAGGCCGCCAATATGGCGAAAAGCCGCTACGTCATCGGCATCAGCCATGAGCTGCGCTCGCCGCTGAACGCCATCCTGGGTTACGCCCAGTTGCTGGAGCGCGACACCGCCATCCCCGAGCGGCGACGCGACGGGCTGCGCACCATCCGCCGCAGCGGCGAGCATCTGGCGGCGCTGATCGAGGGGCTGCTCGACATCTCCAAGATCGAGGCCGGGCGGATCGAGCTGTATCGCGACGAGATCCGCTTCCCCGAATTCCTCGACCAGATCGTGCAGATGCTGCGGCTGCAGGCGGAGGCGAAGAGCATCGCCTTCACCTTCGACCCGCCCGAGCGCATGCCCGAGGTCGTGCACACCGATGAGCGCCGGCTGCGGCAGATCCTGATCAATTTGCTCTCCAACGCCATCAAGTTCACCCGCGCCGGCGGCGTCACGCTGCGGCTGCGCTTCCGCTCCGAGGTCGCCGAGATCGAGGTGATCGACACCGGCATCGGCATCGCCGAGGACGACCTCGCCCGCATCTTCGAGCCGTTCCAGCGCGGCGCCAATTCGCACGCCCCCTCCACCCCCGGCGTCGGCCTCGGCCTCACCATCACCAAGACGCTGGTCGAGGTGATGGGCGGCGACATCGCGGTGTGGAGCCGGCTCGGCGAGGGCAGCCGCTTCCGCGTGCGGCTGCTGCTCTCCGGCAAGGCGCTGCGCCCGGTGGAGGCCGAGCGCCCGATCACCGGCCGGCAGGATGCGCAGCGCCCGCTCAGCGTGCTGGTGGCCGATGACGATGCCGCGCACCGCGCTTTGGTGCGCGACCTGCTGGAACCGCTGGGCTTCGTGGTGCGCGAGGCCGCGGATGGCGCGGAATGCCTGGCCCTCGCCCGGCAGGAAGCGCCGGATCTCTATCTGCTCGACATCGCCATGCCGGGCATGACCGGCTGGGAACTGGCGCAGCGCCTGCGCGAGGCCGAGGGGGAGCGGGTGCCGATCCTGATGGTCTCGGCCAATGCGCTGGAACTGGCCCCGCCGCGCGAGGGCCAGCACCATGACGACGTGCTGCCGAAGCCGCTCTCGCTCCCCGCTTTGCTCGAGAAGATTGGCACGCTGCTCGGTGTCACCTGGACCTTCGCCGATCCCGCCCCTGCCCTGCCGGCGCCGGGCACGGCGCGGCTCACCGCCGCCCAGGCCACCGGGCTGCGCCAGCTCGCCGCCATCGGCTATGTCGGCGGCCTGCGCGAGCGGCTGGATACGCTGGAGCGCGAGGCGCCCGAGGCCGCGCCGGCCATCGCCGAGCTGCGCGGCTACATTTCCGAGTACCGGCTGGACGCCTTCCTGGCCGCCTTGCCGCAGGAGGCCCCCGATGCCTGACCGCCTTCCCGAGCGTGCCGCCGATCGCAAGGACATCGTGCTGGTGGTGGATGACGCGCCCGGCACGCTGGGCCTGCTGAACGACACGCTGGAGGGCGCCGGCTACATGGTGCTGGTGGCGCAATCGGCCGCCGCCGCGATGAATGTGATCGAGCGCATCACCCCCGACATCGTGCTGATGGACGCGGTGATGCCCGGCATGGACGGGTTCGAGGCCTGCCGCCGCATGAAGCGCAACGCCGCGCTGATCTCGGTGCCCGTCATCTTCATGACCGGGCTCACCGAGAGCGAGGATGTGGTGCGCGGCTTCGATGCCGGCGGCGTCGATTACGTCATCAAGCCCGTGGCACCCGACGAGGTGCTGGCGCGCATCGGCGCGCATCTGGCCAATGCGCGGCTGACGCGCAGCGCGCATGCGGCGCTCGACGTCGCCGGGCGCTACCTGCTGGCGGTGGACCGCGAGGGGGCGGTGCTCTGGGCCACGCCGCAGGCCGGCGCGCTGCTGCGCGCCACCTGCCCGGAGGATGAGGACTCGCCGCTGCTGCTGCGCCTGCCCGGCTGGCTGCCGCTGGCCGAGGGCGAGGCGCCGCGCCTCCCGCCCGTGGCGCTGTCGGATGGGCGGCAGGTGGAGTTCCACCATGTCGGCCAGATCGGGCCGGAGGAGCTGCTGCTGCGTGTCACCGCCCTGGCGCCGGGGCGGGAGGAAAGCGTGCTGCGCGACCGCCTCGGCCTGACGGCGCGCGAGGCGGAGGTGCTGCTGTGGATCGGCCGCGGCAAGGCCAATCGCGACATCGCCGAGATCCTGGTGATGAGCCCGCGCACGGTGAACAAGCATCTGGAGGGCATCTTCGCCAAGCTCGGCGTCGAGAACCGCGCCGCCGCCGCGGCGCTGGCGGTGCGGGTGCTGGGCCATGGCTGAAGCGCGGCCCAGGCTTTGCATGGCGGCGCGCCGATGAGCCTGCCTTTGCCCCGCCACCAGCGCGCCCATGGCCGCGCCGAGCTGCTTTTCGCCGCCGACCCCGCCGCCCCGCAGGGTGGCGCGCGGCTGCGCCACCTCTACCAGGCGGCGCCGCTGCGCGTGCTGTTCCCGCGCCCCGAGCCCGGCGCCTGGCCGGAGGCCGCTCTGGTCAATGTCGGCGGCGGGCTGGCCGGCGGCGACAGTCTCTCCACCCTGGCGCGGATCGAGGCAGACGCTGCCGCGACCCTGACCACCCCGGCGGCCGAGAAGCTGTATCGCAGCCTGGGCGAGCCGAGTTGCATCGAGACCGAGCTGCATGTCGAGGACGGCGCCACGCTGGAATGGCTGCCGCAGGAGACCATCCTGTTCGACGGCGCCCGGCTGCAGCGGCGCATGCGCGCGCATCTGGCGCCGGGCGCGCGGCTGCTGGCGGCCGAGATGCTGGTCTTCGGCCGCGCCGCGCGCGGCGAGGCGATGCAGAGCGGCGCGCTCTTCGATTCCTGGCGGCTCTGGCGCGGCGGGCGGCTGCATTGGGCCGATGCCACAAGCTTCGACGCGCCGGAGGCGGCGCTGGCGCGCCCCTTCGGCTTCGGCGGCGCCGGCGCCACCGCCCTGCTGCTGCT
>NZ_GG770777.1:1247119-1261557 GCF_000164635.1 Pseudoroseomonas cervicalis ATCC 49957
CGGGCCATGCCGCGACCATCGCCCGCCCCGGCCTGGTGCTGGCGCGCTGGACCGGCGCCGCGACCGAGGTTCGCCGGGCGCTCTGCGCCGCCATCCCGGTGCTGCGTGCGCTGTCGCCCGGCGGTGCCGCCCGCCTGCCAAGGCTGTGGACGACATGAACAGGGCCGCCGCAGAATGATCCCGACCCCCGACAGCAGGACCGCCCGATGCTTCTGACCCCGCGCGAGAAGGACAAGCTGCTGATCGCCATGGCGGCCGAGGTGGCGCGCAAGCGCCTGGCCCGCGGCGTGAAGCTGAACCACCCCGAGGCGGTGGCGCTGATCACCGATTTCGTCGTCGAAGGCGCGCGCGACGGCCGCAGCGTGGCCGAGCTGATGCGCGACGGCGCCAGCGTGCTGAGCCGCGAGCAGGTGATGGAGGGCATTCCCGAGATGGTGCACGAGATCCAGGTGGAGGCCACCTTCCCGGATGGCACCAAGCTCGTCACCGTGCACAACCCGATCCGCTGAGGAGAGGCGCCATGATACCGGGTGAGATCATCACCGCCCCGGGCGAGATCGAGCTGAATGCCGGGCGCGACAGCATCGAGATCGAGGTCGCCAACAGCGGCGACCGCCCCGTGCAGGTCGGCAGCCACTACCATTTCGCCGAGACCAACCCGGCGCTGCATTTCGACCGCGCCGCCGCGCGCGGAAGGCGGCTCGACATCGCCGCCGGCACCGCCATGCGCTTCGAGCCGGGGCAGAGCCGCATGGTGCGGCTGGTGAGCTTCGCCGGCGCGCGCATCATCCACGGCTTCCGTGGCGAGACCGAGGGGAGCGTCTGAGCATGCCCACACGCCTCTCCCGCGCGGCCTATGCCGGCATGTATGGTCCGACCACGGGCGACAGGATCCGCCTGGCCGACACCGAGCTCTTCGCCGAGGTGGAGCGCGACCTCACCACCTATGGCGATGAGGTGAAGTTCGGCGGCGGCAAGGTGATCCGCGACGGCATGGGCCAGTCGCAGCGCACACGCGCCGAGGGCGCCATGGACACGGTGATCACCAACGCGCTGATCATCGACCATTGGGGCATCGTCAAGGCCGATGTCGGGCTGCGCGACGGGCGCATCGCCGCCATCGGCAAGGCCGGCAACCCGGACACCCAGCCGGGTGTCGACATCGTCATCGGCCCGGGCACCGAGATCATCGCCGGCGAGGGGCGCATCCTGACCGCCGGCGGCATCGACCCGCATATCCATTTCATCTGCCCGCAGCAGATCGAGGAGGCGCTGGCCTCCGGCATCACCTCGATGTTCGGCGGCGGCACCGGGCCGGCGCATGGCACGCTGGCGACCACGGTCACGCCGGGGCCCTGGCACATGGCCCGCATGCTGCAGGCGGCGGAGAGCTTCCCGGTCAATCTCGGTTTCCTCGGCAAGGGCAATGCCGCCCTGCCCGCGGGCATCGAGGAGGTGATCCGCGCCGGCGCCTGCGGCCTGAAGCTGCATGAGGATTGGGGCACCACGCCGAAGGCAATCGACAATTGCCTCTCGGTCGCCGATGCCTTCGACGTGCAGGTGGCGATCCACACCGACACGCTGAACGAAAGCGGCTTCGTCGAGGACACGATCCGCGCCATCGGTGGCCGTGCCATCCAGGCCTTCCACACCGAGGGCGCTGGCGGCGGCCATGCGCCGGATATTCTCCGGGTGATCGGGCACGAGAATTTCCTGCCCAGCTCGACCAACCCGACCATGCCCTACACGGTGAACACCGTGGACGAGCATCTCGACATGCTGATGGTGTGCCACCATCTCGACCCGCGCATCGCCGAGGACGTGGCCTTCGCCGAAAGCCGCATCCGCAAGGAGACCATCGCGGCCGAGGACATCCTGCACGATATGGGCGCCATCTCCATGATGTCCTCCGACAGCCAGGCGATGGGCCGGGTGGGCGAGGTCATCATCCGCACCTGGCAGACCGCGCACAAGATGAAGGTGCAGCGCGGGCGCCTGTCCGGCGAGAGCGGCGACAACGACAATCTGCGCATCCGCCGCTACATCGCCAAATACACCATCAACCCGGCCATCTCGCAGGGCGTCTCGGCGCATGTGGGCAGTGTCGAAGTCGGCAAGCTGGCCGATCTGGTGCTGTGGAACCCGGCCTTCTTCGGCGTGAAGCCCGATTTCGTGCTGAAATGCGGCAGCATCGCCATGGCGCCGATGGGCGACCCCAACGCCTCCATCCCGACGCCGCAGCCGGTGCATTACCGGCCGATGTTCGGCAGCTTCGGCAAGGCGATGCGGGCCGGCGCCGTCACCTTCGTCTCCGCGGCCTCGCTGGAGAGCGGCGATCTCGCGGGGCGGCTCGGGCTGGAGCGCATGCTGCTGCCGGTGCAGAACACCCGCGCCATCCGCAAGCGCGACATGGTGCTGAACGACGCCCTGCCGAAGCTGGAGGTGGACCCGGAGACCTATGAGGTCCGCGCCGATGGCGAGCTGCTGATCTGCGAACCGGCCAAGGTGCTGCCGATGGCGCAGCGATACTTCCTGTTCTGATTTCTTTCGGGCTGCCGCCATCCGGCATCCAGGCGGGACGCCACACCGGGCCGATGCGGTTGTTGTGAGTGAAGCGATCCCGTCCCGGCCATGACCGGCAGCGGGCAGAAAAAAGAAGGGGGTTTGGGGGAATTCATTCCCCCAACCTTCTGGAGAAGACGGATGACCGAAGACCTCCCCCGCGCCACCCAGGTGCTGCAAGCCGGCCAGTGGCAGGCGCGCACCGCGCGCGACAGCATCCTGGTGGATTTCGACGACCGGCACCGCCGGCGGAAGCGCTACCAGGGGCAGAAGGGCCTGGCCTTCCTGCTCGACCTGCCGGAAGCGACCGTGCTGCGCGAGGGCGACGGGCTGCTGCTGGAGGGCGGCGGCGTCATCCTGGTGCGGGCGGCGCCGGAGCCGCTGGTCGAGATCCGCGCGCAGGATCCGCTGCACCTGACCCGCCTCGCCTGGCACCTCGGCAACCGGCATTTGCCGGCCGAGATCAGCGCCGATCGTATCCTGATCCGCGCCGACCATGTGATCGAGCGCATGCTGGAAGGGCTGGGCGCGACGCTGGCCAGGGTCGAGGCGCCGTTCAACCCGGAGGGCGGCGCCTATGGCGAACATAACCGCCATGCCGGTCATCATCACCATGATCACGCGCATGATCATGAGCATGGCCATGACCACCACCACCATCACCACTGAGGCGACGCTCCAGCGCCTGCTGACCTGGCTGTCGCCCTCCTATCCGGTCGGCGCCTACACCTACAGCCATGGTCTGGAGATGGCGGTGGAGGATGGCGCGGTGACCGACCGCGCCGGGCTGCTGGCCTATCTGCGCGCGGTGCTGGAGGTGGGCGCGGGCCGCATCGACGGCGCGCTGCTGGCCGCCGCCTGGCGCGCCGCCGAGGCGGATGACGACACCGCGCTGGACGATGTGGCGGAGCTGGCCGCCGCCTGGCGCGGCACGGCGGAGACGGCGCTGGAGACCATGGCCCAGGGCAGCGCCTTCCTGAAGGTGACGCTGGCCGCATGGCCGGAGCCGCGCCTGGCGGGTTTCGCCGCGCGCCAGGGCGGTAATGTCGCCCACCCCGTGGCCTTTGGCGCGGCGGCGGCCTGGCAGGGCGTGCCGCTGCCGGTGGCGCTGTTCGGCTTCCTCTCCGCCTTCGCGGCCAATATCGTCTCGGCCGGGGTGCGGCTGGTGCCGCTCGGCCAGACCGATGGGCAGATCACCACCGCGCTGCTGCTGCCGCATCTGCAGGCGGCGAGTGCGGCGGCGCTGCAGGCCGATCTCGACAGGCTGGGCAGCGCGGCGCCGCTGCTCGACCAATTCTCCATGCGTCACGAGACGCAGTATACGAGGCTGTTCCGCTCATGAGCATTTCCGCCAACGGCCCCTTCCGCGTCGGCATCGGCGGCCCCGTCGGCTCCGGCAAGACGGCGCTGACCGAGCGCCTGTGCAAGCATCTGCGCGACACCCACAACATCGCCGTCATCACCAACGACATCTACACGCGCGAGGATGCCGAATTCCTGACGCGCAACGACGCGCTGGCGCCGGAGCGCATCATCGGCGTCGAAACCGGGGGCTGCCCGCACACCGCGATCCGCGAGGATGCCTCGATCAACCTCGCCGCCGTGGCGGAGATGAACCAGCGTTTCCCCGGGCTGGAGATCCTGCTGATCGAAAGCGGCGGCGACAATCTGGCCGCCACCTTCAGCCCGGAGCTGGCGGATTTGACCATCTACGTCATCGACGTCTCCGCCGGCGACAAGATCCCGCGCAAGGGCGGCCCTGGCATCACCCGCTCCGACCTGCTGGTGATCAACAAGATCGACCTGGCGCCGCTGGTGGGCGCCGATCTTGGCGTGATGGACCGGGATGCGAAGAAGATGCGCGGGCAGCGGCCCTTCATCTTCACCAACCTCAAGGCGCTGCAGGGCGTCGCCGAGATCGCCGATTTCATCCTGCAATCCGGCGGCATCGAGCAGCGCGCGAAGCCGGCGGCATGATCACCGGCACGGACCTGCTGCTGATCGTGGATGTGCAGCCGGATTTCATGCCCGGCGGCGCCCTGCCGGTGCCGGAGGGCGATGCGGTGCTGCCGGTGATCAGCCGGCTGCAGCCGCGTTTCGCCAACATCGCCGCGACGCAGGACTGGCACCCGGCGGACCATGCCTCCTTCGCCAGCCAGCATCCCGGCAAGGCGCCCTTCGACACCGTGCAGCTCTCCTATGGCGAGCAGGTGCTGTGGCCGGACCATTGCGTGCAGGGCACGCCGGGCGCCGCCTTGCATCCGGAACTGGAGACCACGCGCATTCAGATGGTGATCCGCAAGGGCTTTCGCCGCGGCATCGACAGCTACTCGGCCTTTCGCGAGAACGACCGCCAGACCAGCACCGGCCTGCATGGTTATCTGCGGGAGCGCGGCATCACGCGCATCTTCATCGCCGGGCTGGCGCGCGGCTACTGCACCGATTTCTCGGCCGAGGATGCGGCGGAGCTGGGCTATCGCGTGGTGCTGGTGGAGGATGCCTGCCGTGGCATCACGCCGGAGGCGACGGCGGCCGGGACGGAGCGGCTGCGCGAGAAGGGTGTTGATTTTATTCAGAGTTCTTTTTTGTAAAAAAGAACCAAAAAACTTCTTTCAGTTGGCGTCCCGCTTCAGGCCAGAGGCGGGACGCCAAACTGAAAAAAGTCTTTTTGCTTCTTTTTCTTCAGAAAAAGAAGATTCTTACCCCTGAATGGTCTTCTGGTTCTGCTCGCCCAGCCCCTGGATACCGAGGCGGATGCTCTGCCCAGCCTTCAGGTAGATCGGCGGCTTCTGGCCCATGCCGACGCCCGGCGGCGTGCCGGTGGTGATCACGTCGCCCGGATGCAGCGTGATGAAGTGCGAGACGTAGGAGACCAGCTTGGCCACGCCGAAAATCATCGTGCGGGTCGAGCCGTCCTGGTAGCGGTGGCCATCCACCTCGCAGAACATGGCGAGGTCCTGCGGGTCCGGCACCTCGTCCTTCGTCACCAGCCAGGGGCCGAGCGGGCCGAAGGTGTCGTGGCCCTTGCCCTTGTCCCAGGTGCCGCCGCGCTCGATCTGGTGCTCGCGCTCGGAGACGTCGTTGCAGACGGCATAGCCCGCCACATGGTCCAGCGCGGCCTCCTCGGAGACGTTCTTGGCGCGGCTGCCGATGATGATGGCCAGCTCCACCTCCCAGTCGGTCTTGACGCTGCCGGCCGGGATCATGACGTCGTCATTCGGCCCCTGCAGCGCGCCCAGCGACTTCAGGAAGATGATCGGCTCCTTCGGGATCGGCGCGCCGGTCTCCGCCGCGTGGTCGGCGTAGTTCAGGCCGATGCAGACGAAGTTCTTCATGCCGGCGACCGGCGGGCCCAGGCGCGGCGAACCCTCGACACGCGGCAGGCTGGCGGGGTCGAGGCCGGCGAGCTTCGCCAGCCCGGCGGGGGAGAGCGCCTCGCCCGCCAGATCCGGCACCACGCCGGAGAGGTCGCGGATCGCGCCCTCGGCATCCAGCAGGCCCGGCTTCTCCTGGCCCGGCGGGCCATAGCGCAACAGCTTCATGGTGCAGCGTTTCCCTCTGCGCTCAATTGGTCCAGCCACCGTCGATGACGATGGCCTGCGCGGTGACAAAAGCGGATTCCGGCGCCGAGAGATAGATCACCAGCGCGGCGATCTCCTCGGCCGTGGCCAGGCGGCCCATGGCCTGGCGCGCGACGAAGGCGGCGCGCGCGGCCTCCACACTGCCTGCCGCCGCCGCATTGGCCTCGATGCGCTCGCCGAGCGAGGGCGTGTCCACCGTGCCGGGGCAGACGCAGTTGCAGCGGATGCCGCGCGCCACGTAGTCGGCGGCGACGCTTTTGGTCATGCCGACCACGGCGGCCTTGGTGGCGCCATAGACGAAGCGGTTGGCGACACCCTTCACCGAACCGGCGGCGGAGGCCATGTTGACGATCGCCCCACCGCCCTGCGCCAGCATGCCGGGAATGACGGCCTGCATCACCTTCCACTGCGCGCGGACATTCAGCGCGAAGGCGAAATCCCAGTCGGCGTCGGTACAGGTCTCGGCGGTGTTCTGGTGGACGAAGCCGGCGCAGTTGAACAGCACGTCGAAGGGGCCGTGCGCGGCGATGGCCGCCTGCACCGCCGCGTCATCCAGCACGTCCAGCGCCAGGGTGGTGATGCCCTGGGCCGCCAGTTCCGCGAGTTTCCCGGCGTCGCGGTCGGTCGCCACCACCGTGGCGCCCTCCGCCGCATAGGCCAGGGCGGCGGCACGGCCGATGCCCTGCCCCGCCGCCGTCAGGAAGCACTTCTTTCCGGTAAGACGTCCGGCCATCTGCGCCTCAGTGGTTGTGGCGGCTCTCGCCGCGCGTCTCGAGGATGTTGAGGTAGAGCGTCGCCGGCTCCAGGCAGCCGCCGGTGCCCAGCTGGCCGACCATGGAGCGGTAGATCTCCTCCCAGGGCGTCTTGTTCAGCAGCTTGGGCGGCGTCCAGGCGGCGCGGCGGGCGGCCAGCTCCTCCTCCGGGATCAGCACATCGACCTTGCGGGTCTTCAGGTTGATGCGGATCGGGTCGCCGGATTTCAGCAGCGCCAGGCCGCCACCCACCGCCGCCTCGGGCGAGACGTTGAGGATGGAGGGGCTGGCCGAGGTGCCGCTCTGGCGGCCATCGCCCATGGTGGGCAGGCTGTGCAGCCCGGCTTTGATCATGGCGCCGGGCGGCTGCATGTTCACCACCTCGGCACTGCCCGGATAGCCCACCGGGCCGCAATTGCGGATGACCAGCACCGTGTGCTCATCGACGCCGAGCGCCGGGTCCTCGATGCGGTCGTGATAATCCTCCGGCCCCTCGAAGACGATGACCTTGCCCTCGAAGATATCCTCGGGGTCGGAGAGGAAGCGCTTGCGGAACTCGGCGTCGATGACGCTAACCTTCATCACCGCGCTCTCGAACAGGTTGCCCGACAGCACGACGAAGCCGGCCTGCTCCTTCAGCGGCTCCGAGTAGCGGCGGATCACCTCGCGGTCCGGCAGCGGCGCGCGCTTCAGGTCCTCCTCCAGCGTCTGGCCGGTGACGGTCCTGACGCCGGTGTGCAGCTTGCCGGCGTCCGCCAGCTCCTTCATCACCGACTGCACGCCGCCGCCGCGATAGAACATTTCTCCCAGGAAGCGGCCGGCGGGCTGGCAATCCACCAGCAGGGGAATCTCGGCGCCGATGGTCTGCCAATCCTCCACCGTCAGCTCCACGCCCATGTGCCGGGCGATGGCCACCAGATGCGGCGGGCAGTTGCTGCTGGCGCCGATGGCGCTGGCCAGCACGATGGTGTTCTCGAAGGCCTCGCGCGTCATGATGTCGCTGGGGCGCAGATTCTCCCGCACCATGTCGACGATGCGCATGCCGGTGGCGTGCGCCATCTGGCCGCGCTCGCGATAGGCGGCGGGGATCGAGGCGCAGCCCGGCAGCGACATGCCCAGCGCTTCGGCCAGGCTGTTCATCGACAGCGCCGTGCCCATGGTGTTGCAATGCCCGACCGAGGTCGCGCTGCTCGCCACCATCTGCATGAAGCCGTCATAGTTGATCTCGCCGGCGGCGAGCAGCTTGCGCGCCTCCCAGACGATGGTGCCGGAGCCGGAGAGCCGGCCCTTCCAATGCCCGTCCAGCATCGGCCCGCCGGAGAGCACGATGGCCGGGATGTTCACCGTCGCCGCGCCCATCAGGCAGGCCGGCGTCGTCTTGTCGCAGCCGGTGGTCAGCACCACGCCATCCAGCGGGTAGCCGTGCAGGATCTCGACCAGCGACAGATAGGCGAGGTTGCGGTCCAGCGCCGCGGTGGGGCGCTTGCCGGTCTCCTGGATCGGGTGGATCGGGAATTCCAGCGGGATGCCGCCGGCATCGCGGATGCCGGCCTTCACCCGCTCGGCCAGCGCCAGGTGGTGGCGGTTGCAGGGGGCGATGTCGCTGCCGGTCTGGGCGATGCCGATGATCGGCTTGCCCGATTGCAGCTCGCCCCGCGTCAGGCCGAAATTCAGGAAGCGCTCGATATAGAGCGCCGTCATGCCCGGATCTTCCGGGTCGTCGAACCAGCGCTGGCTGCGCAGGCGGAATTTCTTCTGGGTCTGGTCCATGCCCGCTTCTCCCCCAATCGGGGGAAGCGTCGGCCGGGCCGCGGAGGCTGTCAACGCCTCGTCGGACAACAGGACAAGAGCCGCGCGAGGCTCAGGCCGGCGCGGCCCCGGAAACCGGTCTCAGGCGCGTCCGAGGAGCCTCGGACGCTGCCCCAGGGGGCGAGGAACGGCCCCGGGGGCGTGCGCGACTCGGCGCCTCAGCGCGGCGCCGTCTCGTCCTCCTCGGGCGGCAGCACCACGGGCTCGCCCAGGTCGGGGTCCTGGCCCGCCTCGATGGCGGCGCGGCGGCGGGCGCGCTCGGCCTCGCGCGCCTCGGCCTTGGCCGCGGCCTTGGCGTTCTTGGCGCGGTCCCGCTCGGCGCGCTGCTGGCCATAATTGGGCGTACGGGCCATGGATATCCTCTCCTGCTCACTCACGCCGGCGCCGCTGTGGCGGGGCGCGCAAAAACAAGCCGGGCGCGCCGTCTCCGGCGCGCCCGGCGGTCATCGGCCGAAGCCGTGCCCGCCGCCCCGGTGGGGGCGGCGCGCTGCCAGGCTCAGACCTGCTTCAGGTTGCCGGCGGAGACCTTGCCCTCACGGCCGCGCTGGAGCTCGAACTCCACGCGCTCGCCCTCATTCAGGCCCTGCAGGCCGGCGCGCTGCACGTCGGAGATGTGCACGAACACGTCCTTCGAGCCGTCCTCCGGCTGGATGAAACCAAAACCCTTGGTCGGGTTGAACCACTTGACGGTACCAATCGGCATCACGGTGCTCCGTAACGGAAGTTTGCCGCCCCGCAACATGCGCGGCGGATCAACCTTTGATGGGAACGGGCACCAGGCACGCCTCGCCCCGCCGGAGCGGGGGTCGTTGAGCGGAAACGCAGGCCGCAACCAAAACAGTCGACCTCTCCCATGTAGGCGCAGCACGCGCGCGGAACAAGCGTGGCCGCGACCATGTGCGCGTTCAGGCGGCGATCGTCTCTTCCAGGAAGACCTGCACCGCCTGGAACAGCGCGCCGCGGTTGCGCTCCAGCATGATGCCGTGGGTGCCCTCCCCCAGCAGCACCAGGCGCTTGGCGGGGCTGCGGGTCAGCAGCGGGAACATCGTGGTGGCGAGCGCCGGCGGCGTGTCGCGGTCCCATTCGGCCAGCACCACCAGGGTCGGGCAGGCGATGGCGGCGGGGTCGTAATAGGGCTTGCCGGCCAGCCAGGTCTCCCGCGCATCGGCCAGCACGCCATTCGGCGCCCGCAGGACGGAGGGCACCTGGCGCATGCCTTCCGGGTCGGTGGCGAAGGTGGCGTCCGCCCAGTGCTCGTACCAGCCGGCGGGGAAGAGGCTGCCGCGCTTGGCCTCCGGCACGCCGTTGAACCAGCGCGCCCGCGCCTCGGCCCGCGTCACGCTGCGATAGGCCCCCAGCGCCTCACCCGCCCCGGCGGCGGCGGGCGAAGGCGCCTCGCGCAGCCATTGCGGGGCGTAGAGCACCAGCCGCTCGACCAGGGCCGGGTTGTCGGCGGCGAAGCGCGCCTGCAGCGAGCTGCCCCAGGACCAGCCCAGATGCACGATCTTGGACAGGCCGCGCCGCTCGCGGATGAAGGCCGCCGCCGCGGCGATGTCCTTCTGCGCCACCTCGCCCCTTGTCAGCGGCGCGCCGGCATCGGCCGGCTGGCCCATGGCGGCCTCGCGGGTCGAGCGGCCATAGTTGCGCAGATCCAGGCACCAGACGTCGAAGCCGCGCCCGGCCATGTAGTCCATCCAGGAGACACCGCCCACCGGCAGGTCGAAGCTGGTGCTGGCCGGGTAGGTGGCGCCATGCAGGCAGAGCACGGTGCGGTCGGGCCGCGCCGCGCCGGCCTGCTCCGGCCGCTTGTTGCGCAGATAGAGCTGGATGCCGGGATCGCCGCCGGGGACCAGGAATTCCTCGAAGGCGATTCCCGCCGGCTGGGCGGCGGCCGGGCCGGTCGCGGCCAGCAGGGGGGAGGCGATCAGGGGCGCTGCGAGCAACATGCGACGGTGCATGGCGGTCTCCCGAAACGGCCCGCTTGGGCGCGGACGCGGCGGGAGCGTAGAGCGAAAAACCGCGCCCTGGCTATCGCGGGCGATGCCGGGCCGCGGCCCGGGCAGAAGAACGGCCGGGGCGGCGGCGCCACCCCGGCCGGAAGCCGGGGCGCGGGGAGGCTCCCCGCGCCCGTCGCGCCGGGCTCAGCTGTTGCCCGGCGTCACGTCCATGGCGCGGGTCCGCTCATCCATGCGCGGGGCGTGGTTCAGGCTGCGCTTCACCGCCCAGGTGTTGACCAGCTGGTGCAGCGGGATGATCGCCACATCGTCCATCGCCAACTTCACCGCCTCGCGCAGCAGCTCCTCGCGCTTGGCGTCGTCGAGGGTGGCGGTGGCGCGCGCCGTCAGCTCGTCCAGCGCCGGGTTGGAATAGCGACCGCTGTTGTTGGCGCCGGTGCGCTTCTCCACGTCATAGGTCGCCAGGATGTTGACCAGGGCGTAGGAGGCCTCGCCGGTGGCGCTGCCCCAGCCGACCAGGCGCATGCCGAATTCCTGCCGGCTGGAGCGGACCGAGAAGGCCGACCAGGGCAGCGCCTCCACCTGGGTCTGCACGCCGGCGCGGGTGAACATCTGCGCCACCGCCTGGGCGGTGCGGGCATCGTTCGGGTAGCGGTCGTTCGGCGTGTGCAGCGTCATGCGGAAGCCGTTGGGGAAGCCGGCCTCGGCCAGCAGGCGGCGGGCGCCCTCCAGGTCCTGGCGCGGCGGCGTCACCTGCGGGTTGTAGGAATAGGCGCCCGGCGGCAGCCACTGCCCGGCCGGCTGGGCGGTGCCCAGCATCACGCGGTCGGCCAGCGCCTCGCGCGAGATCGCCATGGAGAGCGCCCGGCGCACCCGCACATCGTTGAACGGGTTGGTCGCCAGCGGCTTGCCGTCATTGTCGGTGACGAAGATCGGGTTGTCGCTGCGCGAGCGGTCCGGCGCCAGGTAGATGACGCGCAGGCCCTGGATGCTGGTCAGCTTCAGCGCCGCCTCGCCGCGCAGGCCGGGAATGTCGGAGGAGGGCACGGTGTCGATGATGTCGACATCGCCGGCCAGGATGGCCGCGGTGCGCGCCGGCGGCGAGGAGATGACGCGATAATCCACCCGCGCCCAGGAGGGGCGGCCGGCCCAGTAATTCTCGTTGCGCTCCATCATCACCCGGTTGCCGGGCGCGTAGGAGGTGAAGCGGTACGGCCCGGTGCCGATCACGGCGCGGCCGGAATTGTACTCTTCGGTCGTCGCGTTCTGCCCGGCATGGCGGGAGATGATGGACAGCGAGGCGAAATCGACCGGCAGCAGCGGATAGGGGCCGGGGGTGTGGAAGCGGATGGTCAGCGGGTCGACGATCTCGACGCGCTGCACGGCGCGCACGAAGGCGGCGAAGCCGCCCGGGCTGTTCGGCACGTTCGGCGTGCGCTGGATGGTGAAGGCGACATCCTCGGCGGTGAAGTCCCGCCCGTCATGCCACTTCACCCCGGCGCGCAGCTTGAACTCCCACACCGTCTCGGACACGGCGCGCCAGGATTCGGCCAGCAGCGGGATCAGCTGCGCCTTGTCGTCGAACTCCACCAGCTTGTCGAAGAAGTGGCTGGAGACGCTGTTGTTGGGCGAGGCGTTGTAGAAATGCGGGTCGAGCGAGGTGACCGACCCGCCGATGGCGATGGTCAGGTTCTGCGCCCCGGCGGGCGCGGCCGCCAGCAGGCCCAGCATGGCGGCGCCCAGCAGCCGCGCGCGCTGCGGCGAAACACTCTTGGAACTCACGGTCTTCAGCCCCCTGGCCTTGGTTGTTTGGGGGTCCGGCAGCAAGAAGCATGCCTGCCCCGCGAAAATCGTGACACAAGGGCGCGAGGGCTGGCCAGCCCTGGTTGCGAATACCGGAACAGGCCCTCACTGGGCTGCCTAAACATTCCGCAATCCGCCCCGAAATTGCGCGCCGGTTGTGCGGCCGGCCGGCTCTGCCCGGCATACGGGCAGGGCCATGGCCGGGGCGCCGCGACCGCCCCAGCGCCCGCCCCGAAACGCGGCAGGCCGCGCCGCGCCGGGTGGGCGACTCGCGGCGCCGGACACGACAACGTCGCAAGCCTTTCCGCGCCGCTTGCGCTAGAGCGGCGCCAGCCATGACACACGCAACAGACGGGGGCCCGGCCGGAGCGCCCCCAGCCTCCGCCGGCGGCCTCGCCGGCGGCCGGTCCGACCTGCCGCATCGCCACCCCCGCGGCCCCTGGCTGGCCGAGATCCGCGCCATGCTGGCCCTGGCCTGGCCGATCGCGCTGACCAACCTGTCGCAGACCGCGCTGGTGCTGACCGACACGCTGTTCCTTGGCCGGCTGGGCGAGGTGCCGCTGGCCGGCGCCACGCTGGGCGGCAATCTCTACTTCATCGCCATGGCGCTGCCCTTCGGCCTGGCCTTCGCCGCCGCCGCCATGCTGGCGCAGGAGCGCGGCCGGGTGACCCGCCACATGCGCGAGATGCGCCGCACCCTGCGCCAGGCCGCCTGGGCGATGCTGCCGCTGTTCCTGGTGCTGGGCACGCTGCTCTGGCATGCCGAGGCGATCCTGCTCGCCTCCGGCCAGGAGCCGGAACTGGCGGCGGCGGCGCAGACCTACACCCGCGCCCTGCTCTGGGGCATGCCCTTCTATTACGGCTTCCTGCTGCTGCGCGGCTTCCTCTCGGCGCTGCAGCGGCCGAACCCGGCGCTCTGGGTGGCCGGGGGCGGCATCCTGCTGAACGCGCTGCTGGTCTGGCTGATGGTGGGCGGCGGGCTCGGCCTGCCCTCGCTCGGCGTCTGGGGCGCCGGGCTGACCAGCGCCATCGCCAACACCGCCATGTTCCTGGCGCTGGCGCTGTGGATCCGGCTCGACCGGCGGCTGTCGCGCTTCCGCCTGGCCGGGCGCTTCTGGCGCGCCGATGGGCGGCGCATGGCGGAGCTGATGCGCATCGGCCTGCCGATCGCCGGCGCCATGCTGCTGGAGATCGGCATCTTCAGCGCCACCGCCCTGGTGATGGGCTGGTTCAATGCCAGCGCCGTCGCCGCGCACGCGGTGGCGCTGCAGGTGGCCGGCGCCTGCTTCATGATCCCGATGGGCATCGGCCAGGCCGCCACCGCGCGCGTGGGCCTGGCCGCGGGCGCGCATGACGCGCGCGCCGCCTGGCGCGCCGGCTGGACCGCCATCGGCCTCGGCGCCGGCTTCATGTTCGCCACCGCGCTGCTGCTGCTGACCCTGCCGCACGCCATCGCCGGGCTGTTCCTGGCCGGGGAGCTGACCGAGACCCGCGCCCTGGCGGCGAGCCTGCTGATGATGGCCGGGATCTTCCAGCTGGCCGACGGGGTGCAGGCGGTCGCCGCCGGCGCGCTGCGCGGCCTGAAGGACACCACCGTGCCGATGCTGTTCGCGGCGCTGGGCTATTGGGGGCTCGGCCTGCCGATCGGCCTCGGCCTCGGCTTCCCCGGCGGCTGGGGGCCGCTCGGCATCTGGGTCGGGCTGGCCAGCGGGCTCGGCTTCGTCGCAGTGATGCTGACGCTGCGCTGGCAGCGCATGGCGGCACGCGGCGGGCTGGCCCCCCGCCGGCTGCGCCTGGCCTGACCGGACGCGGCGGGCGGCTCAGCCGGCCCGCTGCAGCACCGCGCCATACCAGCCGAGGCCGCGATAGGACTCGTAGCCCGGGGTGCGGTGGAAGGCGACCAGCCCGCCCTGCCCGTCGCCATAGGCGCCCGCCTCGCGCCCGCCGGTGGCCAGGGCGACGCTGTCGCGCAGCAG
>NZ_GG770777.1:1261947-1266230 GCF_000164635.1 Pseudoroseomonas cervicalis ATCC 49957
CCGGGCGTCGAGCAGCAGCACCCGGGTGCGACCGCGCTCCTCGGCGGTCAGCCGCACCCCCTCGACCACGGCGCGGGCCTGCGGCGCCCAGTCGAAATGGATGCCGAGCACGCCGAGCGGCCGGCCGCGTTGCGCCGCGCCCGCCCGGATGGCGGCGGCATAGGTCGCGACAGGCGCCTGGCCCAGCGCCGGCTGCGCCGCCACATCCGCCACCGCGTAATCGTCGCCGCTGGCCGAGGCCAGCGCGGCGCGGAACCAGCTCTCGCCCGAGACGTCGAGGCCCGCCGCCTGCGGGAAGCGCTCCGGCCGGCCGCTGGCCACCACCCGCCCCGCCGCGTCGCAAAGCCAGAGGTCGAGATAGACGGTGTAGGCCGAGAGGATGACGCCCAGGCGCCGCGCGGCATGCGCCAGCCGCTCCGGCGCGGGCGCCTCCAGCGCCTCGACCAGCGCCGAATCGGTGGCCCACCAGCGCACGTCGCAGCTGCGCTCGTAGAGGTTGCGGTCGATGATCTCGATCGCGTTGCGGGCGAGGTCGACCAGCCGCTCGCTGCGCACCTCCTCGGCCATGCGGCGGCCGAGGCCGCGCAGCGCGCCGAAGGCGGCGCTCAGCTCGCCCTCCATCTCGCCGGCCAGCCGCTCCACCTCGGCGGAGACGGATTTCACCTCGCCCGCCACCACGGCGAAGCCACGCCCGGCGCTGCCGGCGCGCGCCGCCTCGATGGTGGCATTCAGCGCCAGGATGCGGGTCTGGGCGGTGATGGCCTGGATGGCGCGGCCCTTGGCGGCGGCGATGCGCGCCGCCTGGTCGACCAAAGCAAGCACGTTCTCCGGCGTCGGCGCCAGCCCGGCGGCCTCCGCCGGGCGCGGCGCGGCGTCCAGAATTTCGGCTTTTGCTAAAAGCATGACCTTGATTCCGCATCATGAGACATACCTCGCATTATGCGAGACTTCGACTCATAATTGTGCAGTTATCAACAGCTCATGAATTGTGTCGTCGCCATGCACACCGCGCGGGCAACGCCCCACCCCCTTGGCCGGCGGGGGCGCGCCGCCTAGAGCTGTTCCAGCTTCCGCTGCACAGGAAACGCCGCATGTCCCAGCCTCCCCTCCCGCGTGTCGCCTTCATCGGCACCGGCGGCACCATGGCCTCGATCGGGCGCGACGCGCTCGACATCCAGGATTACTCGGTGCTCGGCCAGGTGATGGGGGCGGAGGAGATCCTGGCCCGGGTGCCGGAGCTGTCCCGCGTGGCGGAGGTGATCCCCCGCCCCTACAGCGCCGTCATCTCCAGCCGCATCGGCTTCCGCGACTGGAAGGCGCTGGCCGAGGAGTGCCACCGCGCCGCGGCCGAGATCCCCGACCTCGCCGGCATCGTCATCGGCCACGGCACCTCGACCCTGGAGGAGACGACCTATGCCCTCTCCCTCGGGCTGAAGCTGGACCTGCCGGTGGTGATGGTGGGCGCCCAGCGCCCGGCCACCGGCCTGTCCTCCGACATGCCGATGAACCTGCTGAACGCGGTGCGCGTGGCGGGCCATCCGGAGGCGCGCGGCATGGGCGTGATGCTGCTGCTGAACGACGAGATCCACGCCGCGCGCGAGGTCACCAAGACCGCCACCTGGCGCCTGCAGACCTTCCGCACGCCGGATTTCGGCCTGCTCGGCCAGGCCGATGCCGACCGGGTCTGCTTCTACCGCCGGCCGCTGCGCCGCCACGCGCCGGACACCGAGTTCGACCTGCGCGCCATCGACAGCCTGCCGCGCGTCGACATCAGCTATTCCTACGCCGATGCCGATGGCACGGCGGTGCGCGCCTTCGTCGCCGCGGGCGCGCGCGGCATCGTCTCGGCCGGCTTCGCCCCCGGCAACCCGACGCCCTGGGAGGCCGAGGCGCTGGCCGAGGCGGTGAAGCAGGGCGTGACCGTGGTGCAATCCTGCCGCGTCGGCTCGGGCCGCGTCGTGCAGGGGACCAAGATGCGCGAGCAGGGCATCCTGGCCGCCGACAACCTCAACCCGCAGAAGGCGCGGGTGCTGCTGGCGCTGGCGCTGACCGTCACCACCGACCCGGCCGAGATCGCGCGGATCTTCGCCACCTACTGAGGCAGGTGGCGGGCCGGGCAGGCCCGCCACTTCTCGGGTTATCGGACAAGATACTTTTCCGGGTCGTTGCGTCGCGGTAGCGTGATGACAACGAAACGGGAGGCCCGACTTGTCCAACACCCCAGCCGCCGGCCAGGATGCCGGGGCGCTGTTCGCCGAACTCGCCGCCGAGGAGGCGGCCCAGCCCGAGCCCGGCTTCGCCATGGCACCGGAGGACTGGCTGGGCTTCGCCCTGTTCTGGGCGATGTCGCTGATCGTCTTCCTGCAGTTCTTCACTCGCTACATCCTGAACGACAGCATCGCCTGGACCGAGGAGATCGCCAGCTACATGCTGATGGTGCTGTGCTTCTGGGGCAGCGCCCTGGCGGCGCGGCGGGGCACGCATATCGCGGTGGAATTCCTGCTCGACGCCCTGCCGCGCGGCGCGCGGCGCTGGGCGCGGCTGGTGGTGGCCTGCGTCACCACGGGCTTCTTCGTCATCTGCACCCTGCTCTGCTGGCAGGTGGCCGAGGCGATGCGCTTCCAGCCCATGGTCGCGATCGACTGGCCGCTGGCCTATGTCTATTACGGCATCCTGGCCGGGCTGGCGCTGACCGTGCTGCGCGGCGCGCAGCAGGCGCTGCGCCGCTTCCGCGCCGGCGAGCCGGAGCAGGCCGTGGACCCCTCGCTCGGCGGGGTGAAGCTGTGACGGCGCTGCTCTTCCTCGCCTTCTGCGGGCTGCTGCTGGCCGGCATCCCGGTGGCGGTGGCGCTGGGCGGCGCCTCGCTGCTCTATGTCTGGGTCGAGGGCGCGCTGCCGCCGCTGGTCGTGCTGCACCGCATGGCGAGCGGGGTGGAGAGCTTCCCGCTGCTGGCCATCCCCTTCTTCATCATGGCCGGCAGCCTGATGAACTCGGCCGGCATCACCGAGCGCATCTACGGCTTCGCGGTCGCCCTGGTGGGCTGGCTGCGCGGCGGGCTCGGCCAGGTGAACATCGTGGGCAGCGTCATCTTCGCCGGCATGTCCGGCACGGCGGTGGCCGATGCGGGCGGCATCGGCAATATCGAGATCCGCGCCATGCGCGACCACAAATACCCGATGCCCTTCGCCGTCGGGCTGACCGCCGCCTCCTCCACCATCGGGCCGATCATCCCGCCCAGCCTGCCCATGGTGATCTTCGGCGTGATGGCCAATGCCTCGATCGGCCAGCTCTTCGCCGCCGGGCTGATCCCCGGCCTGTTCATGGCGCTGGTGCTGATGGTCTGGGTGGCGGTGGAGGCGCGGCGCAAGCAGTTCCCGCGCGACGCCGCCTTCTCCATCCCGCGGCTCGGCCACAGCTTCCGCCGCGCCTTCCTGCCGCTGCTGACCCCCGTGCTGCTGGTGGGCGGCATGAGCACCGGCGCCTTCACCCCCACCGAGGCCGCCATCGCCGCCTGCTTCTACGCGCTGTTCCTCGGCGCCGTGGTCTATCGCAGCCTGTCCTGGCGCGGCTTCGTCCGCGTCAGCATGGAGACGCTGGAGACCACGGCGGTGGTGCTGCTGATCGTGGCCGGCGCCAGCATCTTCGGCTGGCTGGTCACCACCACCCGCATCACCGATGGCGTGGCGGCGTTCGTGCTGTCGATCACCCAGGAGAAATGGCTGGTCCTGCTGCTGGTGAACCTGTTCCTGCTGTTCATCGGCTGCTTCCTGGAGACCATCGCCGCCATCACCATCCTGGTGCCGGTGCTGCTGCCGCTGATGACGCAGATCGGCGTCGACCCGGTGCATTTCGGCATCATCATGGTGCTGAACCTGATGATCGGCCTGCTGACGCCACCGGTCGGCATGGTGCTGTTCATCCTGTCGCGGATCTCCGGCCTCAGCTTCGAGCAGACCACCAAGGCGGTCTCGCCCTTCCTGGTCCCGCTGTTCTTCTGCCTCGGCCTGGTGACCTTCTGGGAGCCGCTGGCGATGTGGCTACCGACGCTGATGTATCGCTGAACGGCGCGGCGGCGGGCGGGCGCCCCCGCCTTAAGGCCCTGGCAAGCGGGGGCGGCCATAAGTCCTAGTCTGCCCAAGGACTGGAGCCGCCATGCCCCGCCCCGCCCCTGGCCTTGTCGGCCGCCTGCTGCTGCTCGCCCTGCTGCCGCTGCTGGCCGGGGTCGGGCTGGCGACACTGGGGGCGGAGCTGGCCGGGCGCCAGGCCCGCGCGCCCCTGGAGGC
>NZ_GG770777.1:1267703-1275022 GCF_000164635.1 Pseudoroseomonas cervicalis ATCC 49957
TTGGCGGGGCGGCGCGCCAGCCGGGGCCGCGCGCCGCCGACCCAAGTTAGGAAGCCTTGGGCGCCGCCGCACCCTTCGCCGGCGGAAGATCCAGCTTGATGGAGAGTTCTTTAAGCCGCGCCGGCTCCACCGCGGCGGGCGCGCCCATCATCAGGTCCTGGCCCTGCTGGTTCAGCGGGAACAGGATCACCTCGCGGATGTTGGGCTCATCGGCCAGCAGCATCACCATGCGGTCGATGCCGGGGGCCGAGCCGCCATGCGGCGGCGCGCCGTAGCGGAAGGCGTTCAGCATGCCGCCGAAGCGCTCCTCGACCGTCTGCGCGGTGTAGCCGGCGATCTCGAAGGCGCGGATCATGATGTCCGGGCGGTGGTTGCGGATGGCGCCCGAGGACAGCTCGATGCCGTTGCAGACGATGTCGTACTGGAAGGCCTTGATGTCGAGCGGGTTCATGGAGTTCAGCGCCTCCAGCCCGCCCTGCGGCATGGAGAAGGGGTTGTGGCTGAAATCCACCTGCCCCGTCTCCTCGTTCAGCTCGTACATCGGGAAGTCGACGATCCAGCAGAAGCGGAATTCGTCCTGGGCGATCAAGCCCAGCTCCTCGCCGAGCTTCGTGCGCACCTTGCCGGCAAATTTCGGCGTCTCGTCCTTCTTGCCGGCGGCGAAGAAGACGGCGTCGCCCGGCTGCAGGTTGCAGGCGGCGCGGATCGCCTCGACGCGCTCGGCCTCCAGGTTCTTGGCGATCGGGCCCTTGGCGCCCTCGGCGGCGAACTGGATGTAGCCGAGGCCGCCGGCGCCCTCGGCGCGGGCCCACTCGTTCAGCTTGTCGAAGAAGCCGCGCGGGCGGTCGGCGGCACCCGGCGCCGGGATGGCGCGCACGATGCCGCCACCCGCCACCACCTTCGAGAACAGGCCGAAGCCCGACTCCCGGAAGCTCTCGGTGACATCGGTGATCTTCAGCGGGTTGCGCAGATCCGGCTTGTCGGAGCCGTAGTCGAGCATCGCCGTGTCATAGGGGATGCGCGGGAAGGGCGCGGGCGTCACCTTCCGGCCGCCGCCGAACTCCACGAAGATGCCTTCCATCACCGGCTCGATCGCCGCGAAGACGTCCTCCTGGGTGACGAAGCTCATCTCGAAATCGAGCTGGTAGAACTCGCCCGGGGAGCGGTCGGCGCGGCTCGCCTCGTCGCGGAAGCAGGGGGCGATCTGGAAGTAGCGGTCGAAGCCCGCCACCATCGCCAGCTGCTTGAACTGCTGCGGCGCCTGCGGCAGGGCGTAGAAGGTGCCCGGATGGTTGCGGCTCGGCACCAGGAAGTCGCGCGCGCCTTCCGGGGAGGAGGCGGTCAGGATCGGCGTCTGGTACTCGACGAAGCCCTGCTCGATCATGCGGCGGCGGATCGAGGCGATGACGCCCGCCCGAAGAAGCATGTTGCGGTGCTGCTTCTCGCGCCGCAGGTCGAGGAAACGGTAGCGCAGGCGAAGATCTTCCGGGAATTCCTGGTCGCCCGCCACCTGGATCGGCAGCACCTCGGCGTGGGACTGCACCTCGAGCGCCTTGACCCGCAGCTCGATGGCGCCGGTCGGCAGCTTGTCGTTGACCGTGCCGGCCTCGCGCGCCACCACCTCGCCGGTGACGGTGATCACGCTCTCCGGCCGCAGCGCGTCGGCACTGGAAAACACCTCGGACCCGGCCGGGATGACGCACTGGGTCAGGCCGTAATGGTCGCGCAGATCGATGAAGAGCAGCCCGCCATGGTCGCGCTTGCGGTGCACCCAGCCGGACAGGCGGGCGGTCTGCCCCGCATCGCTGGCGCGCAGCGCGCCGCAGGTATGGGTGCGGTAGGCGTGCATGGTCGAAAACCCCGGGAGACGTCGGAAAGGGCCGCAGAAGGGGCGCCAGGCGGCCCCATGTCAAGGGCAAGTGCGGGGCCGCCGCGTGAAAGGCGGCGCCCCCGGCTTTGCGGGTGGCCCCGGCTTCGCTAGAACGTCCGGGCAATGAGCCGACGCAACCAGGCGCAGGACGCCGCCCCCGTCCTGATCACCACCACCGAGGCCCTGGCGGAGCTTTGTGCGCGGCTGCGCACCGAGCCCTTCGTCACGGTCGACACCGAGTTCATGCGGGAGCGCACCTACTGGCCCGAGCTCTGCGTCGTGCAGCTCGCCGGGGCCGAGGATGTCGCGGTGATCGACGCCCAGGCGGAGGGGCTCGACCTCGCGCCCCTGGGCGAGCTGCTCGCCGACCCCAAGGTGACCAAGGTGTTCCACGCCGCCCGCCAGGATGTGGAGATCTGCATCCTGCGCTTCGGCGCCCCGCCCCGGCCCCTGTTCGACACGCAGATCGCCGCCATGGTGGCCGGCTTCGGCGACCAGGCCAGCTATGACAGCCTGGTCCGCGCGCTGGCCGGCGCGCAGATCGACAAGGCGCACCGCTTCTCCGACTGGGCGGCCCGCCCGCTCTCCCCCGCCCAGATCAACTACGCCGCCGCCGACGTCACCCATCTGCGCCGCGTCTACACCGCGCTGGTCGAGCGGCTGACGCAGGAGGGCCGGCTCTCCTGGGTGGCCGAGGAGATGGCGGAGCTGACCGACCCCGCCACCTATCGCCAGGACCCGGAGACGGCCTGGGAGCGGCTGAAGCCCCGCTCCAGCAACCGCCGCTTCCTGGCCGCCGTGCAGGCGCTGGCGGCGTGGCGGGAGCGCGAGGCGCAGCGGGTCAACATCCCGCGCCAGCGCCTGGTGCGGGACGAGACGCTGATGGAGATCGCCGCCACCAGCCCCAGCACGGCGGCCGAGCTGTCGCGCGCCCGCGGCATCACCAAGGGCTTCGCCGAGGGCAAGACCGGCGCCGGGCTGCTGGCGGCGCTGGAAGCCGCCCGCGCCCTGCCGGATTCGGAGCTGCCGGAGCCCGCCCGCGACGCCCGCCAGGGCCCGCCCGCCTCGCCGGCGCTGGTGGCGCTGCTGAAGGTGCTGCTGGCCGCCAAGGCGGAGGAGCACGATGTGGCGCCGCGGCTGATCGCCTCCAGCGACGAGCTGGAGCGTCTGGCCACCGAATCGGAGCCGCAGATCCCCGCCCTGCATGGCTGGCGGCGCCAGGTCTTCGGCCAGGCGGCGCTGGCGCTGAAGGGCGGGCGCCTCGCCCTCGGCGTCGAGGGCCGCAAGGTCAAGCTGATCCAGAGCTGAAACCGGCCAGGGGGGGCCATGGCGCCCCCCTGCCCCGCCGGCTTCAGCCGGCGGCGATCTCCACCACCGCCTGCAGGCCGAGGGTCGCCGCCAGCGCCTCCACCCGGCGCTGCACCGAATCGCCGGCGAAGACACCGCCGCCCTCGATCAGCCGCAGCACCAGCCGTCCCTCCTCGGCGGCCAGGGTGGTGCTGGCCAGCAGGTCCGGCGTGCCGCCCGAGAGGGTGTAGGCCAGGCGCAGCGCCGCCCCCAGCACCTCGGCCCGGCGCAGGGCGGTGCCGTCCAGCAGCACCCGCGCGCTGGCCAGCCAGGGCGAATCCAGCTCCGGCTCGTAGCGCAGCGCCACGGCCAGCGCGAGAAAAGCGCGTTCGTGATGGTCGAGGCCGATGCCCGGCTGGCGCAGCACGCGCAGGAAGGACTGCTCGGCCCGGTAGTCTGGGTGGTCATGGCTGCCGATGTCGGAGAGCCAGCAGGCCGCCTGGCGCAGCGCGCCCTGGGCCCGCGTCTCGCCCGCGAAGAGCGGCGCGGTCCAGGCGGAGAGCGCCGCCGGCAGGGCGGTGTCGCGGCCATAGCGGGCGGCCATCTCGCGCCCGGCGGCCAGCAGCGGGTCCTCGCGCCGGGTCTCGGGCGAGAGCTGGCGGGCATACCAGCCCTCGCGCAGCCCGTTGGCGCTGAACACCACGCGGCGCGCGCCGGTGGCGCGCAGCAGCCGGCGCAGCACGGCGGCGGCGAAGGGCAGATCCTGCAACCGCTTCGACGGCGCGCCGGGCAGCCGCTCCAGCGTGCGCCGCGTCGCCGCCATCACCACGCCGCAGAGGTCGCGCGCCTCGTCCCGCCGCAGCACGTAGTGATGCACGATGGAGAGCGGATAGGCGGTCTGCGCGATGTGGATCTTGGCCAGGGCGCGCCAGGCGCCGCCCACCAGATACAGGTCGCGCTCCTTGCCATGCGCCAGCCAGGGCAGCTTCGCCATCTCGCCCTCGGCGATGCCGCGGGCGCGGCCGACATCGCCGCCGGCGCGGTCGGCCAGGCGGATGGCGCCGATCGGCAGGGAGGCGCTGGCGGCGGCGCGGCCCTGGGTCAGCTCGACCAGCTCCAGCGAGCCGCCGCCAAGGTCGCCCAGGATGCCATCGGCCTCGGGGAAGCCCAGCAGCACGCCATCGGCGGAGAAGGCGGCCTCCTCCTCCCCGTCGAGGATGCGGATCGGCACGCCGGGCATGCGGGTGGCGAGCGCCGCGGCGAAGGCGGGGCCGTTCTCGGCGTCGCGCACGGCGGCGGTGGCCAGCACCTCCAGCGGGTCGGCGCCCATGGCGCGGGCGACCGCGTGGTAGCGCTCCAGCACGGTCAGCGCCTGCGGCACCGCCTCCTCGTTCAGCCTGCCCGTGGTCTGCAACCCGCGGCCGAGGCCCAGCACCGCCTTCTCGTTGAAGATCGCCAGCGGGTTGCGCCCGCGCCCCTCGAAGATCACCAGCCGCACCGAGTTGGAGCCGAGATCGACGATGCCGGAGCGGGGCGGATGGGCGAGCTCGTATCCGGGGATGCTGGCGGCCTGGTCCAAAGGCGGTGTCCTCACGCTGGGGCGCCCCGCCAATGGCATGGATGGCGGCACGCGGGAAAGGGCCATGGGGGCGAAAACTGCGCCTCGCCCCACCCGCACCCCGCCCTGCAACGCCGCCACGGCGCCCGCGCGCCGCCGCGCCGGATCAATCCTGGGTGACGCGATCCTGCCGGCGCCGCGCCGCGACGCGGCCCGGCGCCCGTTGCAACGCGCTGCCGCGGCCGGAGAGGGAGGGGTTGGTCATGAAATACTCATGCGCCGACACGGGCTGCGCCCCCGGGCTCAGCCGCCGCCAGCTGCCATCGGCGTGCAGCTGCCAGGATTGCGCCGTGTCCTTCAGGTTCACCGCCATGATCTGGTCGAGGATCTGCGCGTGTACGGTGGGGTTCTCCACCGGCACCATGGTCTCGACGCGCCAGTCCATGTTGCGCGCCATCCAGTCGGCGCTGCTGATGAAGACGCGGGCGCGGCGCGAGGGCAGGCGGTGGCCATTGCCGAAGACCAGCACCCGCGAATGCTCCAGGAACCGGCCGACGATCGACTTCACCCGGATGTTGTCGGAGAGCCCCGGCACGCCGGGGCGCAGGCAGCAGATGCCGCGCACCACGCAATGCACCCGCACCCCCGCCTGGCTGGCGCGGTAGAGCGCGTCGATCAGCTGCTGGTCGACCAGCGAGTTCATCTTCAGCCAGATGCCGGCGGGGCGGCCCTCGGCGGCGTGGCCGATCTCCTGCTCGATCAGGCCGAGGATCGCCGGGCGGATGGTCAGCGGCGAGAAGGCCAGCCGCTCCATCGTCTCGGGGCGCGCATAGCCGGTCATGTAGTTGAACAGCTTCTGCGCGTCGCGCGTCAGCGCCGGGTCGGCGGTGAAGAAGCTGAGGTCGGTGTAGATGCGCGCGGTGATCGGGTGGTAGTTGCCGGTGCCGAAATGCGCGTAGGAGCGGAGCGTCCCGCCCTCGCGCCGCACCACCAGCGACATCTTGGCATGCGTCTTCAGGTCGACGAAGCCATAGACCACCTGCACGCCGGCCGCCTCCAGCTCGCGCGCGAGGGCGATGTTGCGCTCCTCGTCGAAGCGGGCCTTCAGCTCGACCATGGCGGTGACCGACTTGCCGAGCTCGGCCGCCTCGATCAGCGCGCGGGCGATCGGGCTGTCGCGGCTGGTGCGGTAGAGCGTCTGCTTGATGGCGACGACGCTCGGGTCGCGCACCGCCTGGCGCAGGAACTGCACCACCACGTCGAAGGATTCGTAGGGGTGGTGGACCAGGATGTCCTTGGCGCGGATGGCGGCGAAGCAGTCGCCGCCGAAATCCAGGATCCGCTCCGGGAAGCGCGGCGTGTAGGGGGTGAACAGCAGATCGGGGCGGTCATCGACGATCAGCTGCTTCAGGTCGGCCATGCCGAGCAGCCCGTCGGCCACGAAGATCTCGGCGCGCGGCGCGTCCAGCTCCTCGACCACGAAATCGACCAGGTCGGGCGCCATGCGGGCATCGACGGTGAGCTGGATGGCGCGGCCGCGGCGGCGGCGCTTCAGCGCGCTCTCATAGGAGCGCACCAGGTCCTCCGCCTCCTCCTCGAACTCCACATCGGTGTCGCGGATCAGCCGGAACAGCCCCTGCTCGGCATTGATGTAGCCGGGGAAGAGGCGCGGCAGGCAGAGGCTGATCAAATCCTCCAGCAGCACGAAGCGGATCGGGCCGGTGCCGGGGGTGATCTGCGGCGCGTCCTCGGCGGGCGGCAGGCGGACGAAGCGCTCGGTCTGGCTGGGCAGCGGCAGCAGGGCGCGCATGGTGCCGCCATCCTCCTCCCGCACCAGCTTCAGCACCATGCACAGCGCCAGGTTGCTGATGAAGGGGAAGGGATGCGCCGGGTCCACCGCCAGCGGCGTCAGCACCGGGAAGACGCGCTCCAGGAAGTAGGTCTCCAGCCAGGCGCGGTCGGCCTCCGACAGCGCCTCGACGGCGCAGACGCTGATGCCGCCCTCGGCCAGCAGGCGGCGCAGCCGGCGCCAGGCATCCTGCTGCTCCTCGATCAGCGCCGCGGCGCGGGCATGGATGGCGGAGAGCTGCTGCCCCGGCGTCAGCCCGTCCGGCGAGGAGGGGGCGATGCCCGCCCGCTCCTGCCCGACCAGCCCGGCGACGCGCACCGAATAGAACTCGTCCAGGTTGGAGGCCGAGATGGCGACGAAGCGCAGCCGCTCCAGCAGCGGGTGGTTCGGGTTCGCCGCCTCCTCCAGCACGCGGGCGTTGAAGTCCAGCCAGGACAGCTCGCGATTGATGAAGCGCTCCGGCGAATCCGGCCCGATGGCATGCTCATGGGCGTGGCCATGGCCATGGGCGTGGCCCTGCGACAGGGTGGCATGCTCCGCCGCGCGGGCGGGGGTTTCGGCTGCGGCGGCGGCGCCGACGGGGCTCTCGGGGGCGTCCATGCCCGCCACCCTACAGCAAGGCGGGGGTGGAGGGGGAGGCGGCCGCGCCAGCTTCCATGGAAACGTCATCGAGCGGCTCGAAGCCCGGGAAATCGGCCAGGGCGGCACGCGCCAGGGCGCGGGTGACGGCGCCGCCGGCGGCCAGCGCCGCGCGG
>NZ_GG770777.1:1276597-1283808 GCF_000164635.1 Pseudoroseomonas cervicalis ATCC 49957
GGGCCTGCACCGCCTCGCCCGGGCCGCGCCGCAGGCCGAGCCGCAGCTGCGCCCCGTCCACCGCGATGGCCACCACGTCGACCGAGGCGATCTCCGGGCTGGCGCGCAGCCGGCGGCGCAGTTCCAGCCATTCCTGCAACCCGCCGAAGCGCGCCTGGGTCTCCAGATAGGCATTGGCCGGGGCCGAGAGGATGGAAGGCGTCACCGGCGGCGCCGCATCGCCCGTGGCCGGCGCGGCGCCGGACAGCACCGCGCCGCCGCTGCCGCCACCCGCCACGGCGCGGCCGGGGCCGCCCACGCGGTTCGGGTTGAAGTTCACCGTCAGCCGGCCGGAATAGCCGGTGCGGCTGGAGCGCTCCTCCTCGACGATGATGCTGCTGACCATCTGGTCGATCTGCGAATCGCTCAGGCCCTTGGGCAGGCCCAGCGCATCGGCCATGCGGTCATAGGCGGTGCGCTGCGCGGCGGCCAGCGCGCGGGTGCGGGCGATCACCGCATTCTCGGCGGTGGCCTCGGCCGGCACGCCGCGCTGGGTATAGGCATCGCCGCTGGAGGCCGGCGCCTCGCCGCTGGCGGGCGGCAGCGCCTGGGCGGAGGCGGTGCCCGACGACCCCGCCGCCGGGACGAAGCAGGTCAGACCCGCCACGACAATGGTTGCGGCCAGCCGCCGAAAATGTTGCATTCCGCCCCCTTGGAAGCCCGGCATAGTGAAACTCTCTCCTTCCGGGCCTTTGCGCATAGCCGATCGGGCCCCCTGATGACCAGTCTGACCTACCGGGACGCCGGTGTTGATATCGAAACCGGCGACGCCCTCGTGGACGCCATCAAGCCGTTGGCACGCTCGACCGACCGGTCCGGGACCATGGGGTCCCTGGGCGGCTTCGGCGCGCTGTTCGACCTGAAGGCAGCCGGCTACACCGACCCTGTCCTCGTCTCCTCGACCGATGGCGTCGGCACCAAGCTGCGGCTGGCCATCGATACTGCCATGCATGACGCCGTGGGCATCGACCTGGTTGCCATGTGCGTGAACGACCTGGTGGTGCAGGGCGCCGAGCCGCTGTTCTTCCTGGACTATTTCGCCACCGGCAAGCTGCAGCTGGAGCAGGCGCGCGCCGTCATCGCCGGCATCGCCGAGGGCTGCCGCCAGGCCGGCTGCGCCCTGGTCGGCGGCGAGACGGCCGAGATGCCGGGCATGTACGCCAAGGACGACTACGACCTGGCCGGCTTCTCGGTCGGCGCCGCCGAGCGCGACGGGCTGCTGCCGAAGCCGGATGTGGGCGCCGGCGACGTGGTGCTGGGCCTCGCCTCCTCGGGCGTGCATTCCAACGGCTTCTCGCTGGTCCGCCGCATCCTGGCCGCGACCAACCAGGGCATCGAGACGCCGGCGCCCTTCGCCGCCGGGCAGAGCATCGGCCACGCGCTGCTGGCGCCCACGCGGATCTATGTGAAGTCGCTGCTGGCCGCCCACCGCGCCGGGCTGCTCAAGGCGGCGGCGCACATCACCGGCGGCGGCCTGCCCGGCAACCTGCCGCGCGTGCTGCCCAAGGGCAGCGTCGCGGTGCTGGACGCCACGTCCTGGACCCTGCCGCCGGTCTTCGCCTGGCTGGCCCGCGCCGGCAATGTCACGCCGGAGGAGATGCTGCGCGTCTTCAATTGCGGCATCGGCATGTGCGTGGTGGTGCGGGCCGAGGATGCCGACGCCGCCACCGCCCTGCTGCAGCAGCATGGCGAGACGGTGTTCCGCATCGGCCGCATCGAGGCCGGCGCCGAGGGCGCCGCGGCCGAGGTGAAGGTGGAGAACCTTTCTCCCGGTTGGCCTGCCGCATGACCACGCGGCGCCGCACCGCCATCCTGATCTCGGGGCGGGGCAGCAACATGGCGGCGCTGCTGGACGCCGCCGCGAACCCCGCCTACCCGGCGGAGATCGCGCTGGTGCTGTCCAACCGCGCCGATGCCGCCGGCCTCGCCCGCGCGGCTTCGGCCGGCATCCCGACCGCGGTGGTGGAATCCCGCCCCTTCGGCCGCGACCGCGCGGCGTTCGAGGCGGCGATGGAGCAGGTGCTGGCCGCGCATGGCGTCGAGCTGATCGCGCTCGCCGGCTTCATGCGGGTGCTGACGGAAGGCTTCACCACGCGCTGGGAAGGGCGGATGCTGAACATCCACCCCTCCCTGCTGCCGGCCTTCCCGGGGCTCGACACCCATGCCCGCGCGCTGGCGGCGGGGGTGCGGCTGCATGGCTGCACCGTGCATCTGGTGACGCCCGGCGTGGATGAGGGGCCGATCCTGGCCCAGGCCGCCGTGCCGGTGCTGCCGGGGGATGACGAGGCCAGCCTCGCCGCCCGCGTGCTGGAACAGGAACATCGCCTCTACCCCGCCGCCCTGGCCTGGGTGGCCGCCGGCCAGGCCCGGCTGGTGGAGGGCCGGGTGCGGCTGAGCGGCACGCCCGCCCCCAGCGCCCCGGCGCTGCGCAACCCGGGCTGAGGCCCGCGCCGGGGCGCCCTGCCCCGGCCTTTCCTTCCGTTCCGACCGAAGGAGACAGCGCGCCACCGGCCCCCCTCCGGCGGCGCGTTCACGCACACGTCACCCCCCTGCGATTGACAGCACGGCGGCTTCCGAGAACGTTCTCAGCCAACGACCAGGGCCGCCCAAGGCCCGGCGGAGGAGAGGAACGCCATGCGCCGACGCGCAGGGAGGGGCGATGCCGTCTAGGCCCGCCCCCCGCATCACCATCAAGGACCTGGCCCGCGAGCTGGGCATGTCGGTCGCGACGGTCGCCCGTGCCTTCCATGAGGGGGCGGCGATCGCCGAGGCGACGCGCGCCCAGGTGCTCTCCCGCGCCGCCGCGCTGGGCTACCAGCCCAATGCGCTGGCGCGCGGCATGATCACCCGGCGCACCCGCATCGTGGGCGTCGTCGTCTCCGACCTGCACAACCCCTTCTATCCGGAGGCGCTGTCGCTGCTCTGCGCCACGCTGCAGCAGGCCGGCTGCAACATGATGCTGGTCAGCGGCGGCGAGGACCCGGCGGGGGCGGAGGCCGCGGCGCTGCGGCTGCTGCTCTCCTACCAGCCGGCGGCGGTGGTGATCCTGGCCACCACCCTGGGCAGCGAGGCGGCCGCGGCCTGCGCCGCCGCCGGCACGCCGCTGCTCTATCTCAACCGCTTCCCCGGCGAGGCCCGCGCCGAGAGCATCCTCTGCGACAATGAGGCCGGCGCCGCGGCGCTGACCGCGCATCTGCTGGCGCAAGGCGCGCGGCGCCCGGCCTTCATCGGCGGCATGGCCGATGCCTCCACCCAGGCGGAACGCCGCGCCGGCTTCCGCCGCGCCTGCGCCGAGGCCGGCATCGCCGCGCGCGAGCACCCGGCCGGCGCCTTCAGCTACCAGGCCGGGCATGACGCGGCGCTGGCCCTGCTCACCGGGCCCGAGCCGCCGGATGCGCTGTTCTGCGCCAGCGACATCCTGGCGATCGGCGTGCTGGAGGCGGCGCGCCACCGGCTCGGCCTGCGCGTGCCGCAGGATCTGAAGGTGGCGGGCTTCGACGACATCCCGATGTCCGCCTGGCCCTCGCACGACCTCACCACCCTGCGCCAGCCGCTGGAGGCGATGCTGCAGGCCGCCCTGCGCTGGCTCGGCCAGGTGCTGGAGGGCGCGCCTCCGCCGCCGCGCCTGACCCGCCTGCCCGGCACGCTGCTGCCGCGCGGCAGCACCGCTTCATCCCCGCAGAAGGACACGCCATGCCACACGCATTGAACACCGTCGCCGTGGTCGGCGCCGGGCTGGTCGGCTCCGGCTGGGCCCTGGTCTTCGCCCGTGGCGGCGCCAGCGTCCGCATCTTCGATGCCAGCGAGAGCATCCGCGCCGGCGCCATGGCGCGGCTGCGGAGCATGCTGGAGGACATGCAGAAGGCCGGGCTGGTCGATTCGGTGGAGCCGGTGCTCTCCCGCATCACACTCTGCCACAGCCTGGAGGATGCGGTGGGCCGGGCCGACTACATCCAGGAATCGGTGCTGGAGCGGGTCGAGGTGAAGCAGGCCGCCTGCGCCGAGATCGACGCCGCCATGCGCCCCGACGCCATGGTCGGCTCCTCCTCCTCCGGCATCCCGGCCTCGGCCTTCACCGAGGCGCTGCCGAAGCGCAGCCGCTTCCTGATCGCCCATCCGGTGAACCCGCCGCACCTGGTGCCGCTGGTCGAGCTGGTGCCCGCCCCCTGGACCGATGCCGGCATCATCCCGGTGCTGCGCGCCGCCATGGAGGGCTGGGGCCAGGCGCCGATCGAGGTGAAGGGCGAGATCGAGGGCTTCATCCTCAACCGCCTGCAGGGCGCGCTGCTGAACGAGGCCTGGGCGCTCTACGAGGCCGGCCTGGCCTCGGCCGCCGATATCGACCGCACCGTCTCCGAGGGGCTCGGCCTGCGCTGGGCCTTCATGGGGCCCTTCGAGACCATCGACCTGAACGCACCGGGCGGCATCGCCGACTACTCGGCCCGCCTCGCCCCGCTCTACCACCGCATCGCGCTGTCGCGCCGCGACCCCCGGCCCTGGTCGGCCGAGGCCATTGCAAAGGCCGAGGCGGAGCGGCGCCAGGCGCTGCCGGCGGACCAGCTGCAGGCGCGCACCGATTGGCGCAACCGGCGGCTGATGGCGCTGGTCGGGCATCTGCGCGCCCAGCCGAAATGAGCCGCGGCGCGGCCCTGGCCCGCGGGCCGCGCCCCCTGCCTCTCCCCTCTCGCGGGAGAGGCCTCCCGCCTTCCCCACTGCCCTCCGCCCGGCGGTGGCCATCCTCCAGCCAGGAGAAATCCCTTGATCGGCACTCTCGCCATCATCCTGTCGCTCGCCGGGCTGATGTATTTCGCCTATCGCGGCTACAGCGTGCTCTACCTCGCCCCCATCATGGCTGCCTTCGCGGTGGTGATGGCGCAGGGCGGGCCGCTGCTGGCGACCTACACCCAGGTCTTCATGACCAGCCTCGGCCGCTATGTCGTGCTGTTCTTCCCGATCTTCCTGCTCGGCGCCATCTTCGGCAAGCTGATGGCCGATAGCGGTTCCTCCACCACCATCGCCCACACCATCGTGCAGCGGCTGGGCGCCAAGCACGCCATCGCCGCGGTGACGCTGGCCTGCGGCGTGCTGACCTATGGCGGCGTCTCGCTCTTCGTCGTGGCCTTCGCCATCTACCCGATCGCGGCGGCGCTGTTCCGCGAGGCGCAGGTGCCCAAGCGGCTGATCGCCGCGGCCATCGCGCTCGGCTCCTTCACCTTCACCATGACCGCCTTCCCCGGCACGCCGGCGATCCAGAACGCCATCCCGACGCGCTTCTTCGGCACCACCACCTTCGCCGCCCCCGGCCTCGGCATCATCGCCGGCTGCATCATGCTGTTCGGCGGCCTGGCCTGGCTGCAGCTGCGCGCCCGCCGCGCCCAGGCGGCCGGCGAGGGCTATGGCGACCACCAGGAGAACCTGCCGCAATTCGAGGCGGGCGAGCGCCCGGGCTTCGGCCTCGCCATGCTGCCGATCATCGTGGTGATCGGGCTGAACGCGCTGTTCTCGCTGCTGATCTTCCCGCGCATGGATCTCGGCTACCTGGCGCAGCAGCTCTACGGCAATGTGCAGCCCTCGGCGGTGATCGGCACCTGGGCGCTGATCGTGGCGCTGGTCGGCGCCATCCTGACCGTGCTGCTGCTGCAGCGCCGCCATCTGCGCGACGCGCAGAAGACGCTGAACGAGGGCACGATGGGCTCCATGCTGCCCATCTTCAACACCGCGAGCGAGGTGGGCTATGGCGCCGTCATCGCCTCGCTGGCGGCCTTCGTGGTGGTGCGCGACTTCGTCGTCGGCATCGCGCCCGACACGCCCACCATCTCGCTCGCCATCGCGGTGAACGCGCTGGCCGGCATCACCGGCTCGGCCTCGGGCGGGTTGTCGATCGCGCTGGACACGCTGGGCGCCACCTATCTGGAGCGCGCCAATGCGCTGGGCATCAGCCCGGAGCTGCTGCACCGCATCGCCACCATCGCCTCGGGCGGCTTCGACTCGCTGCCGCACAATGGCGCGGTGATCTCGCTGCTGACCATCACCGCCCTCACCCACAAATCCTCCTACGGGGACATCTTCGTGGTGAACCTACTGATCCCGGTGGCGGCGCTGATCACGGTGATCACGCTCGGCACCCTGTTCGGCGCCTTCTGAGCGGCCGCGGCGCGGGGGCGTGTCCTGCGCGCCGCACCGCCTCAGGCCGCCTTCAGCCCGGCGAGGAAATCCGCCACCTGGCGGCTCAGCCGCTCGGACTGGCGGGACAATTCGCCGGCGGCGCCCAGCACATCCTGCGCGGCGCCGCCGGTCTCGCCCACCAGCTGCGACACCTCCCGCACATGGCGGGTGACGTCGCGGGTGCCATCCGCCGCCTGCTGCACGTTGCGGGCGATCTCCCGCGTCGCGGCCCCCTGCTGCTCGACCGCGGCGGCGATGGCGCCGCTGATCTGGCCGACCTCGCCGATGGTGCCGGCGATGCCCTGGATGGCCTGCACCGCCGCCTGCGTCTCCTGCTGGATCTGGCCGATCTGCGTGGCGATCTCCTCGGTCGCCTTCGCCGTCTGCCCGGCCAGGCTCTTCACCTCCGAGGCGACGACAGCGAAGCCCTTGCCGGCCTCCCCCGCGCGCGCCGCCTCGATCGTGGCGTTCAGCGCCAGGAGATTGGTCTGCCCGGCGATGCTGCTGATCAGCCCGACCACATCGCCGATCCGCTGCGCGGCGGCGGAGAGCGCGCGCACCGTGGCATCGGTGCGCTGCGCGTCCTGCGCCGCGCGGGCCGAGACGCTGGTGGAACGCTGCACCTGCCGGGCGATCTCCACCACCGAGGCCGCCAGCTGCTCCGCCGCCGCCGCCACCCTGCCGACATTGGCGCTGGCGGCCTCGGCCGAGGCCGCCACCGCCCCGGCCCGGTCATCGGCCTGGCCGGCGCCCTGGCGCATCGCCTGGGCGGTGCCCTGCAACTTGGTCGCCGCCGCCGCCAGCATCGCCACCAGCTGGCCGGAATCGCGCTCGAAGCCCAGCGCCAATTCCTCCATCCGCGCGGCGCGGGCCGCCTTCTCGGCCTGCTCGGCACGCTGCGCGGCGGCCAGCCGGTCGCCCTCCGCCATGCTCTCGCGGAACACCCGCACCGCCGCCGCCATGGCGCCGATCTCGTCACGCCGGCCGGCGCCTGGGATCGCGCCCCC
>NZ_GG770777.1:1284507-1296650 GCF_000164635.1 Pseudoroseomonas cervicalis ATCC 49957
GCCTCGCCGGACAGGCGCGCGCGCAGCAGCGCCACGCTGGCGGCGACCATCGCCGCCACCGGCTGGCGCAGCGTCGCCAGCTCATAGGCCGGCCAGGACGCCATCGGGATGTCGTCGAAGCCGATCACGGAGACATCCTGCGGCACCCGCCGGCCGAGCCGGTGGCGCAGCGCGTCCAGCCCGCCCAGCGCCAGGATGTCATTGGCGAAGAACAGCCCGTCCGCATCCCCCGCCAGGAGCGCCGCGCGCTGGCCGGCCTCGTAGCTGTACTCCCCGGCGTCGATGCGGCGCGGCGGCGGCAGGCCGCGCTCGGCGAAGGCGGCGAAGAAGCCGGCCTCGCGCTCGCGGCTGGTCGAGGTGTCGGCGCGGCCGGCGACGAAGGCGATGCGCTGGCGGCCGCGCGCCAGCAGCGCCTCGGCCGCCATGCGGCCCCCCGCCACATTGTCACAGGCGATGCTGTCGAGCGGCGTGTCGCCGCTGGCGGCGCGGTTGAACAGCAGGGCGGCGCGGCCATCGCCCCGCCAATGCGCGGCCCCGGCCGAGGACAGGCTGGCCGAGGTCACCACCACCGCATCGACATGGTATTGCCGCAGCAACGGCAGGGCGGCATCCGCCTCCTGCCCCGGCGGCACGGTGAACAGCAGGGTCTGGAAACCCGCCGCCTGCAGCGCCTGGGAGAGCTGCTCCAGCACCGCCGGGTAGAAGGGGTTGGTCAGCTCGCCCATCACCAGCCCGACCAGGCTGGAACGGCGGCGCGACAGCGAGGCGGCGATGAAGTTCGGCCGGTAGCCCAGCGCCTCCGCCGCCGCCAGGATGCGCGCGCGCATCGCCGGCGCGATCGAGGCGCCGGGGCTGAAGGCGCGCGACACCATGGATTGCGACACGCCAAGCTGCCGCGCCAGGTCGCGCGCCGTGACGGCGCCGCCCGGCGCGGCCCCCGCCTCAGGCGGCGTTCTTGCCGCCATAGCGCCGCACGCGGATGTCCGCCTGTTCCTTGTGCCCGGCGAAGTTCTCGATGGCGCAGAGGCGCGAGCAGTATTCGCCGATCATCGCCGAGGCCTCGGGCTTCACCTCCTGCCAGGTGCAGGTCTTGATGAACTTGCCGACCCACAGCCCGCCCGTGTAGCGCGCGGCCTTCTTGGTGGGCAAAGTGTGGTTGGTGCCGATCACCTTGTCGCCATAGGCCACATTGGTCTCCGGGCCAAGGAACAGCGCGCCGTAGTTGCGCATGTTGTCGCGGAACCAGCGCGGGTCGCGCGTCATCACCTGCACATGCTCGGAGGCGATGTCGTCCGCCACCCGCAGCATCTCCTCGTCGGTGTCGCAGAGGATCACCTGGCCATGGTCGCGCCAGGCGACGGAGGCGATGTCGGCGGTGGGCAGCACGGCGAGCTGGCGCTGGATCTCCGCCTCGATGCCCTCGGCGATCTTCTTGGAGGTCGTCAGCAGCACGGCGGGCGAGGTCGGGCCGTGCTCGGCCTGGCCCAGCAGGTCAGTGGCGCAGATCTCGACATCGACCGTGTCGTCGGCGATCACCAGCGTCTCGGTCGGGCCGGCGAAGAGGTCGATGCCGACGCGGCCATAGAGCTGGCGCTTCGCCTCGGCCACGAAGGCGTTGCCCGGGCCCACCAGCATGTCCACCGGCCTGATGGTCTCGGTGCCGATGCCCATGGCGGCGACGGCCTGGATGCCGCCCAGCAGATAGATCTCATCGGCGCCGGCCATGTGCATGGCGGCGACCGTCGCCGCCGGGGCCACGCCGTTCAGCGGCGGCGTGCAGGCGATGACGCGCGGCACGCCGGCCACCTTGGCGGTCAGCACCGACATATGCGCGCTGGCCACCATCGGATAGCGACCGCCGGGGATGTAGCAGCCGACGCTCTCGACGGGGATGTGCTTGTGGCCGAGCGTCACGCCCGGCAGCGTCTCGACCTCGACATCCTGCATCGAGGCGCGCTGCACCTCGGCGAAGCGGCGGATCTGCGCCTGGGCGAACTTGATGTCCTCGATCACCTGCGCGGGCAGGCTGTCGATCAGCGCCTGGATCTCGGCCTGGGAGAGGCGGAAGCTCTCCGGCGTCCACTTGTCGAACTTTTCCGAGAGTTCGCGCACCGCGGCATCACCGCGCGCCTCGACATCGGCCAGGATGCCCTCGACCGTCTGGCGCACCTTGCGGTCGTATTCGGCCGTCTCGGCGGCCTCGGCGCCCTTCTTCAGATAGCGGATCATGGCGGTTCCCTCCTCTGGCTGGCCAGGAGAGTGGGGGCGTTTGCATACGGATGCAAGCAGGGCCTTGCATCCGTATGCAGATGGAAGCGGCAGGATCAGGCAGAAGAAGCCTTCTTTTTCTGAAGAAAAAGAAGCAAAAAGACTTCTTTCCGTTGGCGTCCCTCCTCAGGCCCTAGGCGGGCCGCCAAACTGGAAAAAGTTTTTTGGTTCTTTTTTACAAAAAAGAACTCTTTCTTTATTCTGCCGTCCACCCTCCATCCACCATCAGCGCACTGCCCGTCATCAGCGCCGAGGCATCCGAGGCCAGGAACAACACCGCGCCCATCAGATCCTCCACCTGGCCGACGCGGCCGAGCTTGATCTTGCCCAGCACCCAGTCGCGGAAGGCGGCTTCCTCGAAGAAGGGCCGGGTCAGCGGCGTCTCGATAAAGGTGGGGCAGAGGGTGTTCACCCGGATGCGGTGCGGGCCGAGCTCGATGGCCATGGCCTTGGTCATGCCCTCCATGGCGTGCTTGCTGGCGCAGTAGACGCTGCGCCGCGGCCCGCCGACATGCCCCATCTGCGAGGAGAGCTGGATGATCGAGCCGGGCCGGCCCGCCGCCACCAGCCGCTTCGCCACCGCCTGGGCCAGGAAGAAGCAGGCGCGCAGGTTCAGCGCCATCACCGCGTCGAAATCCGCCTCCGTCACCTCCAGGAAGGGCGCGGGGCGGTTGGTGCCGGCATTGTTGACCAGGATGTCATAGGGCTCCCGCGCGGCCAGCGCCGCGGTCACGGCCGGCAGGTCGGCGGCGTCGATCTGCAGCGTGTCGGCGCTGCCGCCGGCCGCACGGATGGCCTCCGCCGCCGCGCCGATCTCGCCGGCGCTGCGCGCGGCCAGGGTGACATGGGCGCCGGCCTCGGCCAGGGCGGCGGCGGCGGCCAGGCCGATGCCCCGCCCCGCCCCCGTCACCAGCGCCCGCCGCCCGTCCAGCCGCAGCGAGGGGGTGCGCGGCAGGGTGATGGCACTCGTCATCGGGCTTCGTCCTTCCTTGGATGGCGGCCTGTTTCCTAGACTGATCCGGGCGTGGCCGGCAAAGCCCGGCCGGCTGCAACGAAACCGCGCCTGGCGGGTTAGCGGTTCGGGGAAAGGTGGCGGCCAAGCTGCGCCGGCTGCCCCGCGCGGCGCCACCGCCCTGGGGAGGGCGGCGGCGGGATGGGCGATGGGCGGCGCCCTTCCTGCCGGCGGCCGCCGTACAGAGGGGGGCTCCGCCATGGAGATGCTGCCAAGCGCGCTGGATCTGGCCAGGTTCCAGTTCGCCTTCACCATCACCTTCCACTTCCTGTTCCCGGCCTTCACCATCGGCCTGGCCAGCTTCCTGGCGGTGCTGGAGGGGCTGTGGCTCTACACCGGCCGCAGCGCCTATCTCGATTTGTTCAAATACTGGCTGAAGGTGTTCGCCATCGCCTTCGCCATGGGCGTGGTCTCCGGCGTCGTCATGTCCTACCAGATCGGCACCAACTGGTCGGTCTTCGCCGACCGCACCGGCAATGTGCTGGGTCCGGTGATGGGCTATGAGGTGCTGACCGCCTTCTTCCTGGAGGCCGGCTTCCTCGGCATCATGCTGTTCGGGCTGGAGCGGGTCGGCCGCAAGCTGCATTTCACCGCGACGCTGCTGGTCGCCGTCGGCACGCTGATCTCGGCCTTCTGGATCCTCTCGGCCAACAGCTGGATGCACACCCCGGCGGGCTACAGCCTGCTGCCGGATGGCCGCTTCATGCCGGAGGATTGGTGGGCGATCATCTTCAACCCCTCCTTCCCCTACCGGCTGGTCCACACCGTCACCGGCGCCTACCTGACCACCGCCTTCATCGTCGGCGCCGTCGGCGCCTGGCACCTGCTGCGCGACCGGGCCAATGAGCGGGCGCGCATCATGTTCTCCATGGCGATGTGGATGGCGGCGATCGTGGCGCCACTGCAGATCGTCATCGGCGACATGCACGGGCTGAACACGCTGCAGCACCAGCCGCAGAAGGTGGCCGCCATGGAGGGGCATTGGGAGCGCCAGCGCGGCGCGCCGCTGATCCTGCTCGGCCAGCCCGACATGGAGCGGGAGGAGACGCGGGTCTGGCTCGAGATCCCGAAGCTCTCGGCGCTGATCCTGACGCATGAATGGAATGGCGAGACGCCGGGGCTGAAGGATGTCCCGCGCGAGGAGCGGCCGACCAATGTGCCGCTGGTGTTCTGGGCCTTCCGCGTCATGGTGGCGCTGGGCACGGCGATGGCGGCGCTCGGCCTCGTGTCGCTGTGGCTGCGCTGGCGCGGCCGGCTCTATGATTCGCCGCTCTTCCTGCGCGCGGCGGTGGCCATGGGCCCCTCGGGGCTGGTCGCGGTGACGGCGGGCTGGACCACCACCGAGACGGGGCGCCAGCCCTACACCGTCTATGGCCTGCTGCGCACCGCCGACAGCGTCTCGCCGCTGGCGGCGCCGGCGGTCGGCGCCTCGCTGCTGGCCTTCATCGTGGTGTATTTCATCGTCTTCGGGGCCGGCATCTGGTTCCTGTTCCGCCTGTTCTCGCACCCGCCGCACCCGGCCGAGGAGGGCCCGCGCCAGGACGAGCCGATCCGCACCGCCGGCACCGTGCCCGGCGGCGGCCAGCACGCCCATCCCGACCGCGCCTGAGGAGAGGGAAGATGGAAGAGCACCTGCCGCTGATCTGGGCGATGCTGATCGCCACCGCCGTTTTCCTCTATGTGGTGATGGACGGGTTCGACCTCGGCCTCGGCATTCTCTTCCCCTGGTTCCAGGAGAAGGATGAGCGCGACGTGATGGTCAATTCCGTCGCCCCCGTCTGGGACGGCAACGAGACCTGGCTGGTGCTGGGCGGCGCCGGCCTCTTCGCGGTGTTCCCGCTGGCCTATGCGACGATCTTCCCGGCGCTCTACATGCCGCTGATCCTGATGCTGCTGGCGCTGATCTTCCGCGGCGTGTCCTTCGAGATGCGCTTCAAGGCGCACAATGCGCGCGCCCAGACCTGGTGGGACCGCGCCTTCTGCTGGGGCAGCTACGTGGCCGGTTTCTGCCAGGGCATCGCGCTGGGCGCGCTGGTGCAGGGCATCCGGGTGGAGAACCGCGCCTATGCCGGCGGCTGGTGGGACTGGCTGACGCCCTTCTCCCTGCTGACCGGCCTCGCCCTGCTGGTGGGCTATGCGCTGCTCGGCGCCTGCTGGCTGATCTGGCGCACCGAGGGGGCGATCGCCGCCAAGGCGCGCCGCGCGGCGCGGGTGCTGGGCGTGGCGACGCTGGGGGCCATCGGGCTGGTCAGCCTGATCATGCCCTTCCTGCAACCGGCCTTCTTCGAGCGCTGGTTCGCCATGCCCTGGATGCTGCGCGCCGCCCCGGTGCCGCTGCTGCTGGCCGTCCTGGCCTGGCGCTTCTTCCGCGCCATCCCGGCCACCGAGGCGCGCGAGGCGGCGGCGCCGCACGATCCGACGGGGCGCAACTTCCGCTGGCGAGACGGCGCGCCCTTCCTCTACGTGCTGGGCTGGTTCTTCCTGTCCTATACCGGGCTCGGCATCAGCCTGTGGCCGAACATCGTGCCGCCCTCGGTCAGCATCTGGGACGCCGCGGCCTCCCCCGCCTCGCAGGCCTTCCTGCTGGTGGGGGCGGTGGTGCTACTGCCGATCATCCTCGGCTACACCGCCTACACCTACTGGATCTTCCGCGGGAAGGTCCGGGTGGGCGAGGGCTATCACTGATGGCCCCGCCGCCCCTGTGGCGCCGGCTGGGCTGGTTCCTGCTGCTCTGGCTGGCCGGGGTGGCCAGCCTCACGGCGGTGGCCGGGCTGCTGCGCTGGGCACTGAAAGGCTGAGCCGCCTCTCAACCGGAGGTTATGGCGGCCACCCATCATCGCGCCGGGCACAACCCGGCTGCGCCTGCGCCGCGCAGGGCGGCCTTGTCCTTCCAAGCCCTTGTTTCTCCAGAATGTGAAGGCGGCCTGTCGCATCATATGGCGATTTTGGCACGTCGTTTTTCGTTTTTTTAAACTATGTCTCGATTATTAAAACGTCTCAAAGGTGAAAAACCGCTTCGCCTCTCTCGCGAAAGTGGTAAGAATGCACGCACAGATTGTGGAGGACCGACAGATGCGTGTGCTTCTGGTTGAGGACGACCTGACCACCGCCCGCGGCGTCGCAATGATGCTGAAGGCCTCGGCGATGATCGCCGACACCGCCGGCACCGGCGAGGAAGCGCTGGAGCTGGCCGGCCTCTACGATTACGACATCATCATCCTGGACATCATGCTGCCGGACATGGAGGGCTACGAGGTGGTCCGCCGCCTGCGCGGCAACCGTGTCGAGACGCCGGTGCTGATCCTCTCCGGCCTGTCGCGGCCGCAGGCCAAGGTGAAGGCGTTCGGCATGGGCGCCGATGATTTCATCACCAAGCCCTTCGACCAGCAGGAGCTGATGGCGCGCATCCAGGCGATCATCCGCCGCGCCAAGGGCTTCAGCCAGCCCACCCTCTCGGTCGGGCCGCTGACGCTCAACCTCGGCTCGCGCGATGTGCGGGTGAACGACCGCGAGGTGCATCTGACCGGCAAGGAATACGCCATCCTGGAGCTGCTGGTGCTGCGCAAGGGGCTGGTGCTGACCAAGGAGGTGTTCCTGAACCACCTCTATGGCGGCATCGACGAGCCCGAGGCGAAGATCATCGACGTCTTCATCTGCAAGCTGCGCAAGAAGCTGGCCCAGGCCGGGGCGGGCGAGCTGATCGGCACCGTCTGGGGCCGCGGCTATGTGCTGCGCGACCCGACCGGCCTCTCCGCCCGCTTCCCCGTGCCCGAGCTGCCGGCGCCCGCCGTGGCACAGCAGCCGCAGCCCGTCGCCTGAGACGCACGGCCTGAAACAGGGGGAGGCCGGCCCGGCCCCCCCCCGGACGCTTCAGGCCTGCGCCCCGGCCAGCGCGTAGGCGCCGCGCTCGCCGGTCACCGGCACCAGCCGGTCGGTCAGGCCCAGCACCGTCTCGGCGCCGCCGAGATAGATCACCCCATCGGGCGCCAGCTGCGCCGCCAGGGCGTTCAGCACCTTGCCCTTGGTCGGCGGGTCGAAATAGATCAGCACGTTGCGGCAGAAGATGACGTCGAACCGGCCGAGCTGCCGGTGGTCGCCGAGCAGGTTGCGCTCCTCGAACCGCGCCATGGCGCGCAGTTCCGGCGCGACACGCCATTTGCCGCTTTCCTGCTTGAAGTATTTCACCAGCATCTGCACCGGCAGGCCGCGCTGCACCTCGAACTGGGTGAAGACGCCATCGCGCGCGCGCTCCACCACCTCGCGCGACAGATCGCTGCCATAGATCTCGGCCTCGCGGATGCCGGATTCGCGCAGCACCATGGCGATGGAATAGGCTTCCTGACCGGTCGAGCAGGCGGCCGACCAGATGCGGAATTTGTGGCCCGGCGGCCGCGCCGCCTGCAGCTTCGGCAGCAGGCGCTTCAGGTGGTCGAAGGGCTTGCCGTCGCGGAAGAAGCTGCTTTCATTGGTGGTCAGCGCCTCCGTCACCGCGCGTGCCAGCGTCTCCGCCCGCACATCCTTCAGCCGGATCGCCAGCGCGTCCAGGCTGACGATGCCCTCCTGCTTCAGGATCGGCGCCAGGCGCGTATCCAGCATGTATTCCTTGTCCGGCGTCAGGACGATGCCGGAGCGCGCCTTCACCAGCGCCGCGATCGAGGCGAAACTATCCGCGTTCATGCCACCCCTCCGGCGGAGGACAGGCCCGCCGTTCCGAATTGCGCCAAAACCTTGTCGGCCAGCTGCTCGGGCGGCAGCAGCGCCTGGGCCAGCCCGGCCTTCGCCACCGCCCCCGGCATGCCCCAGACCACGCTGGAGGCCTCGTCCTGGGCCAGCACCATGCCGCCGCCGGCGGCCACCGCCTTGCAGCCCAGCATGCCGTCCTGCCCCATCCCGGTGAGGATCACGGCCAGCACCCGCCCCTCGCAGGCCTTGGTGGCGCTGCGCAGCATCGGGTCCACCGCGGGACGGCAGAAATTCTCGGGCGGGTCCATGGTCAGCCGCGCCACCAGCCCGAGCGGCCCGGCCTCGATCAGCAAATGCCGGTCGCCCGGCGCGACATAGATGCGGCCGGGCTGCAGCGCCTCACCCTCCTTCGCCTCGGCCGCCTGCGGCCCGCCGAGGCGCGAGAGATGGTCCGCCAGCATGGCGGTGAAGCCCGCCGGCATGTGCTGCACGATGACGATCGGCACCGGCAGCGGCACGGTCAGCCGGCGGACGAAGCCGGCCAGCGCCTGCGGCCCGCCGGTGGAGGAGCCAATGGCCAGCAGCCTTGGCTTCTTGCCCAGCGCCGTTGGCCGTGGCGGCGCCGCGGCCGGGGACGCCCCCGGCGGGGCCGTCACCGGCACCCCCGCCGCCAGGGGCGAGGGCGCACGTGCCCCCGGGCGCGCCGCAGGCTGCGGCTGTGGCGCCACGCTGCCGGGCGGTTGCGTCGGTGGCGCCCGCATGCGCGCCCAGCCTTTCACCTTGGCCAGCAGCTCGGCGCGGAAGGTGGGATCATGCATCCCCCCGGCCGCCGCGCTGGGCTTGGGAACGTAATCGGCGGCGCCGGCGCGCATCGCCGCCATGGTGACCTCCGCGCCGCGCTGGGTCAGCGCGCTGGCGACGATCACCGCGAGGGTGGGCTGCGCCTTCAGCAGCAATGGCAGGGCGGTCATGCCGTCCATCACCGGCATTTCCAGATCCAGCAGAATCACCTGCGGCCGGTTCTCCCGCGGCAGGGATTGCAGCGTGTCCAGCGCCTGCTGGCCATCGCCCACCCGCGCCACCACCTGCACCGCCGGATCGGCCTCCAGCAGGCGCGCGAAGACGGAGCGGACGGTGGCGCTGTCGTCGCACAGCATCACACGCACCGGGCGGTCCGCCTGCGCCGCCCTGTCGGGCAGCGCCATGGTCACGGCTCGGCTTCTTCCGCCACGAAGCCGAGCTGCACCAGCTTGCCGGTCATGATCGCATCGTCGAAGGGCTTCATGATGTATTCCTGCGCCCCGGCGCCGAGCGCCATGACGATGCGGTCGAACTCGCTCTCCGTGGTGCAGAGCATGATCACCGGCTCGTCCGGGCCGAACTCGGCCCGCGCCGCCTTGAGGAATTCCAGCCCGTCCATCACCGGCATGTTCCAGTCCAGCAGCACCAGGCGCGGCAGCGTGGCGCGGCAGGCATAAAGCGCCTGCTGGCCATCCTCCGCCTCGGTCACGGTGAAGCCGTGCCGCTCCAGGATGCGACGCGCGGCCTTGCGCACGACGCGGCTGTCATCGACCACCAGGCAGGTCAGCGCCTCGTCCATCACACCCTCTCCTTCAACCGATCGCCAGAATGCGATCCACATCGAGAACGATCAGCAGCCGCTCATCCTGCCGGTGCACGCCGCGCGACACGTCGCGCCAGACCGGGTCCAGCGTCGGCGGGTTGCCGGCGAAGCCCTCGGCCCGCAGCGGCACCACCTCGCCCACCGCGTCCGACAGCAGGCTGTAGAGTTCGCCGCCCTGCTCGACGACGACGCTCATCGGCGGCCCGGCATTGGCGGCGCGTTCCGGCAGGCCGAGGCGCCGGCGCAGATCGATCGCGGTGACGATGCGGCCGCGCAGGTTGAGGCTGCCCGCCACCTCGCGCGGCGCCAGCGGCACCCGGGTGATCGCCTGGGAGGACAGGATGTCCCGCACCGCCAGCACCGGCACGCCGCAGAGCTGGCCCGCCACCGTCAGCGTCAGGAACATCTCCGCCGCGCTGTCGCCCAGCCCGGCCACCACAGGACGGGGCGGGGTGGCGCCGCCGCTCCGCATTTCTGTCTGCATGGTCTCCTCCTCAGCTCATCGCCGGCAAGGGCATGTGCTGCTGCAGCAAGGCCAGCAGCGCGTCGCGGTCCGATTTGCCGATGTATTCGATGAAGCCCGCCTCATGGGCGATGCGCACCTGCTCGGGGTCGACGCGGCCACTCAGCGCGATCATCGGCAGGTGCCGCCACGGCCCCTCGCTGCGCACGGCGCGCGCCAGCCCCATCCCGTCCAGCTCCGGCATCTCGATGTCGGAGACGATGATGTCGAACATCGCGCCCTGCTCGCGCAGCTGCAGCGCCTGCAGCCCGGTGTCCACCGCCACCACCTCATAGCCCGCGGCGGTCAGGCCGGGCACCAGCAGGTGGCGGAAGAAGGCGCTGTCCTCCACCAGCAGCACGCGCTTGGTGGCCTGGGTCATGCTGGGCGGGCGGAACCAGTCATCGCCCGCCTGGCGCAGCCACCAGGCGCAATCCATCACATCGGTCACCTTGCCGCCGATCACCGCGCTGCCGAGATAACCCGGGATCTCGCTCGGCCCCTCGATCAGCAGATGCTCCTCGATCACGTCGAGGATGGCGTCCACCATCAGCCCCATGCTGCGGTCGCGGTCGTTGAACACCAGCACCGCCTGGCGCCGCCCCGGCTCGGGCGGCATCCAGCTGGGCGACATCGGCACCAGCGGCATCAGCTTGCCGCGATACTGCACCAGCGTCTTGCCGCCGGAATGCTCGATGCTCTCCGCCGGCAGATCCTCGAGCCGCGCGACCAGGCCGAGCGGCACCGCCTTCGGCGTGTCGTCGCCGGCGCGGAACAGCAGCAGCGCCGTGCGCTCGGAGGAGCGCTGGCCGCGCAGCCCCTCGGGCCCGCGCGTCGCATCCTCGCTCGGCCCGTCGGCGCCCACACCCGTCGCGCGGGCGATGCCGTTGGGGTCGAGGATCATGATGACGCTGCCATCGCCGAGGATGGTGTTGCCGCTGAACATCGTCACATGGCGCAGGATCGGCGCCACCGGCTTGACCACGATCTCCTCGGTGTCGAACACCTTGTCGACGATGATGCCGAAGACATTGGCGCCGACCTGGGTGACGACGACGAACACCTCGTCGGTCTTCGGCGCCTCCGCCTTCGGCTCCAGCTGCAGCAGGCGCGACAGCGAGACCAGCGGCAGCAGCTTGTCGCGCAGCCGCATCACCGGCGTCGCGTGGATGCGCTCGATCTGCGCGCCCTCGGCGCTGCCGCCGGCGCGCACCAGCTCGACCACGCCGATCTGCGGGATGGCGAAGCGCTCGCCGCCCGATTCGACGATCAGCGCCGAGACGATGGCCAGCGTCAGCGGGATCTTGATGAAGAAGGTCGTGCCCTTGCCCTCGACCGAGCGCAGGTCGATGGTGCCGCCGATCTTCTCCACATTGGTCTTCACCACATCCATGCCGACGCCGCGGCCGGAGACCGAGGTGATGGCGGCGGCGGTGGAGAAGCCGGCGCGGAAGATGAAGTGCTGCACCTCGCGCTCGCTCATCCCGGCGAGCTCGGTCTCGGTCGCCAGCCCCTGGCTCAGCACCTTGGCCTTGATCTTCTCGACCGACAGGCCGCGCCCGTCATCGCCGATCTCGATGATGATGTGGCCGCCCTCGTGATAGGCGTTCAGCAGCACCCGGCCGGTCTCGGGCTTGCCGGCGGCGCGGCGCTGCTCGGGCGTCTCCAGCCCGTGGTCGCCGCTGTTGCGCACCATGTGCGTCAGCGGGTCCTTGATCAGTTCCAGCACCTGCCGGTCCAGCTCGGTCTCGGCGCCCTTCATCACCAGCTCGATCTTCTTGCCCAGCTCGTTCGCCAGGTCGCGCACGATGCGCGGCAGCTTCTGCCAGGCATTGCCGATCGGCTGCATGCGGGTCTTCATCACCCCTTCCTGCAGCTCGGAGGTGATGTGGGAGAGGCGCTGCAACGGCACGGTCAGCGCCGCGTCGCTGCGCGCGCGCACCAGCTGCAGCAGCTGGTTGCGGGTCAGCACCAGCTCGCTGACCAGGGTCATCAGGTCTTCCAGCACATCGACCGCGACGCGGATGGTCTGCGGCGGGGCGGCGCTGCCACCC
>NZ_GG770777.1:1297324-1299760 GCF_000164635.1 Pseudoroseomonas cervicalis ATCC 49957
CCGGCCGGCCCCGGCGGGGCGCCGCAGCGCAGGCCTAGCCGGGTCGCATGCGGAACGGGTTAACATGTCGCAAGGCTATTCTCACGCTTCCGTGATAGTCCAGCCTCCCGCCCCCTCCTGGCGGCGCGGCGCGGCAGCGGCCACCCTGGCGGCATGTCCTTCTCCCTTGAGCCTGGCCAGCTGGTGCGCCACCCCGACCGCCCCGAATGGGGGCTGGGTCAGGTCCAGTCCGTGGCCGGGCCGCGCGTGACGGTGAATTTCGAGCATGCCGGCAAGCTGCTGATCAACGCCGCGCAGGTGGCGCTCGAGGTGGTGGACGCGCCATGAGCGGCCCCGGCTTCGACGCGGCGCTCGGGCTGCTGCAGGGCGGCCCGCTGCTGATCGCCGCCGCCGCGACGCTGATCGCCGGGCTGATGCGCGGCTATTCCGGCTTCGGCACCGCCATCCTGCTGGCCCCGGTCTATTCGACGCTGTGGGGCCCGCGCATCGGCGTGCCGGTGATGCTGCTGATGGAGCTGTTCGTCTCCGCCTATCTGCTGCCGCGCGCCTTCGCCCAGGCCAACCAGCGGGTGATCTTCTCGATCGGCGGCGCCGCCATCCTGGCCACGCCGCTCGGCGCCTACATCCTGTTCGTGGCGGATGGCGCCACGCTGCGCCGCGCCATCGGCCTGTTCGTGCTGGTCTTCGGCCTGCTGCTGATGTCGCCCTGGCGCTATCACGGCAGGCGCCCGCTGTCGCTGAACCTGGCGGTCGGCACCGTCTCGGGGCTGCTGAAGGGCGCCACCGGCATGTCGGGGCCGCCGGTCATCCTCTATCTGCTCTCGGGGCCGGAGGCGGCGGCGCAGCACCGCGCCAACCTGATCCTGTATTTCGGGCTGATCGGCATCGTCGCCGTCATCCCGCCGCTCTGGGGCGGGCTGGTGGGCTGGCCGGTGCTGCTGCTGGTGGCGGTGATGCTGCCGCTGCTGCTGGCCGCCGTGCCGGTGGGGGCGCGGCTGTTCCATGTCATCCCGGTGGGCTGGTACCGGCGGCTGGCGCTGCTGGCGCTGGTCGGCGCCGGCGGCTTCGCCCTGCTGGCCTGAGCCGGCGGGCCGCCCCTTGCGCGGCCGGGGTGGGGGGGGCCAAATACAGGGGCCCCTCTAGCACAGGATGTCCCGCGCATGATCGACCCGTTCGGCCGGCGGATCAGCTATCTCCGCGTCTCGGTGACCGACCGGTGCGACCTCCGCTGCGTCTATTGCATGGCGGAGGACATGACCTTCCTGCCCAAGGCGCAGATCCTGACGCTGGAGGAGCTGGAACGGCTCTGCGGCGCCTTCATCGGCCTCGGCGTCGAGCGCATCCGCCTGACGGGCGGCGAGCCGCTGGTGCGGCGCGACGTGATGTCGCTGGTGCGCAACCTGGGCGCCCGCATCGGCCCCGGCGCGCTGAGGGAGCTGACGCTGACCACCAATGGCACCCAGCTCGCCAAGCATGCCGAGGGGCTGTATGCGGCCGGGGTGCGGCGGCTGAACGTCTCGCTCGACTCGCTCGACCCCGGGCGCTTCAAGGCGCTGACCCGCTGGGGCGACATCGAGAAGACGCTGGACGGCATCTTCGCCGCCAAGGCCGCCGGGCTCGCCATCAAGATCAACGCGGTCGCCATGAAGGGCGTCAACGAGGACGAGTTCGACCGCATGATCGCCTGGTGCGGCGAGCATGGCTTCGACCTGACGCTGATCGAGACCATGCCGATGGGCGAGATCAGCGAGGACCGCACCGACCAGTACCTCCCCCTCTCCCTGGTGCGCCGCCGGCTGCGCGAGAGCTGGACGCTGGAGGAGAGCGATTACGCCACCGGCGGCCCGGCCCGCTACATGACCATCCGCGAGACGGGGCAGCGGCTCGGCTTCATCACGCCGATGACCCACAATTTCTGCGAAAGCTGCAACCGCGTGCGCCTCACCTGCACCGGAACCCTGTATATGTGCCTGGGCCAGGAGGATGCGGCGGATCTGCGCGCCGTGCTCCGGGACCCTTCGGTCGACGAGGAGGGTCTGCGCGCGGCGATCGAGGCGGCCATCGCCCGCAAGCCGAAGGGGCATGATTTCGTCATCGACCGGCGCAGCAACCGCCCCGCGGTGCCGCGCCACATGAGCGTGACAGGCGGCTGAACCCATGGATGGTGTGCGCAATATCGTGGCCTCCCTCTCCATTCCCGGCATGCCGGAATGGACGGGGCTGCTGCTGCTGCTGCTGGGCCTGCTCTGCGCCGCCGCCTTCCTGCTGATGCCCTTCAGCGTCTTCGGGGTGAAGGCGCGGCTGGAGGCGCTGGAGGTGCAGCTGGACGAGATCCAGGCCGAGCTGCGCGAGATCGCCCTGCGGCTGCAGGAGCCGGCCCTGGCCCGCCGCCCCGCCGCGCCCCCCGGCGATGAATGGGCCGAGCCGCCCTCGCTG
>NZ_GG770777.1:1300398-1309237 GCF_000164635.1 Pseudoroseomonas cervicalis ATCC 49957
CGCCGGATCCTGCGCGCAGGCGGCCAGCAGGCCGCCGGCGCCGAGGGCCAGCCACAGGCCGATCCCGCCCCCCCTCAATGCGCCGCCTCCGGCAGCCCCAGGCCGAGCTGCAATGTCGTGTTCGCCATGATCAGGCCCTCCCACAGCAATTCCAAGCCGATATAGGCAATCAGCGCCACGCCCACATAGGCGATGATCCTGAAGCGATCCAGCAGCTTCGCCAGCAGCCCGCCCGCCAGGCCCATCATGACGATGGAAATGCCGAGGCCCACCACCAGCAGCGTCAGGTTGGCGCGCGCCACCCCGGCCACCGCCAGGACATTGTCCAGGCTCATCGACACATCGGCCAGGATGATCTGCCACAGCGCCTGCAGCAGGCTCTTCTCCTGCGCGGCCTCGCTGGCCTCGGCGGCGTCCCCGCCGCCATGGCGCAGCTCGCGCAGGAAGCTCCAGGCGATGTAGAGCAGCGCCAGGCCACCCACCAGATCGACCCACCACAGCGCCAGCAGCAGCGTCGCGAAGATCGAGAAGACGATGCGCAGCACCGCCGCGGCGATGACGCCGAACAGCACGGCGCGCGCGCGCTGCTGGGGCGGCAGGCCGGCGGCGGCGAGGCCGATCACCACCGCGTTGTCGCCCGACAAAATGACGTTCAGCCAGATGATCTCGGCCAGCGGCCCGATCATGCCGGTCAGCTCTTCCATAGGAATCCGGTCCCCGTGAGGACCCGCCGCGCCGCCCGGCACGGCCGACGGGATGCGGCAGGCTCGGGGCGGCGGGACGCAGCGTCAAGCCGGGCGGGACAGGCGAGGCAATTTGGAACCGGTAACGATAATTACGAATTTTTCATCAGTTGCGGCGCCCGATGACGGCGCCCCAGACGCAAAAGGCCGCCCCGAAGGGGGCGGCCCGCTGCGATCGGCCCGGATTCGCGCCGGGCTCGCCCGGCCGGCTCAGCGCGGCGCGGCGCCGCCCAGCCCGACATAGGGCAGGATCTCGCCACCGCCATGCCAGATCATCTCGACCGCCACATAGAGGATGACCAGCAGGCCGACCCAGGCGATCCAGCGATGCTTCTCCAGCAGCTTGGCGATGAAGGTGGCGGCGACGCCCATCAGCACCACCGAGATGCCAAGGCCGACGACCAGCACCCAGAGATGCTCCTTGGCCGCGCCGGCGACGGCCAGCACGTTGTCGAGGCTCATCGACACGTCGGCCACCAGGATCTGGATGATGGCGCCGCGCAGCGTCTTGCGGTTGCCGGGCGCCTCGGCCGCCTGCTCCAGCTCGGCCTCGGTCACCTCGGGCTGGTGGCCGCGCTGCAGCTCGCGGAACATCTTGTAGCAGACCCACAGCAGCAGCACGCCGCCGGCGAAGGTCAGGCCGACGATGGCGAGCAGCTGCGTGGTGATGGCGGCGAAGCCGATGCGCATGATCGTCGCCGCGGCGATGCCCCAGAAGATCGCCTTGCGGCGCTGCTCCGGCGGCAGGCCGGCGGCGGCCATGCCGACGACGATGGCATTGTCGCCGGCCAGCACCAGGTCGATCAGCAGGACCTGCCCCAGCGCGATCAGCTCCGGCATCAGAGCCGAAAAATCCATGGACCCGTCTTCCCTATCCCGGTCGCGAGACCCCGGCGCATAGAGGGGTGCCGGGGCTTGCACAACACTCCTGTCGGGAACATGACTCTTTTGCCATCTGCGCCCGGTTGACGCGGCGGGGTCCGCCCGCCATTGCGGGCGCCGACCCGACCATCCTTCCCCGCGTGGCCGGCACCCCCGCCGCCCGCACCCCCAAGCCTGGAGAGACGCGCCATGGTGCCGCGCTACACCCGCCCCGAAATGGCCGCGATCTGGTCGCCCGAGGCGCGCTTCCGCATCTGGTTCGAGATCGAGGCGCTGGCGGCCGAGGCGATGGGGCAGCTCGGCACCATCCCGGCCGAGGCCGCGGCGGTGATCCGCGAGAAGGGCGAGGCGCGCGCCGCCGGCATCTCCCAGGCCGATCTCGACCGCATCGACGAGATCGAGCGCGAGACGCGGCACGACGTCATCGCCTTCCTGACCTGGCTGGGCGAGGGCATCGGCCCCGAGGCCCGCTTCATGCACCAGGGCATGACCAGCTCCGACGTGCTGGACACCTGCCTCTCGGTGCAGATGGTGCGCGCCGCCGACCTGCTGATCGCCGACCTCGACCGGCTGCTGGCGGCGCTGCGGACGCGCGCGCTGGAGCATAAGTACACGCCGACCATCGGCCGCAGCCACGGCATCCATGCCGAGCCCACCACCTTCGGCCTGAAGCTGGCCGGGCATTACGCCGAATTCGCCCGCTGCCGCGCGCGGCTGGTCGCCGCCCGCGCCGAGGTCGCCACCTGCGCCATCTCCGGCCCGGTCGGCACCTTTGCCAGCGTCGACCCGCGGGTGGAGGAATTCGTGGCCTCCAGGCTCGGCCTGGCGGTGGAGCCGGTCTCCACCCAGGTGATCCCGCGCGACCGGCACGCCGCCTATTTCTGCGCGCTCGCCGTCGTTGCCTCCGCCGTCGAGCGGCTGGCGACCGAGGTGCGGCACCTGCAGCGCTCCGAGGTGCGGGAGGCGGAGGAGTATTTCCACCCCGGCCAGAAGGGGTCCTCCGCCATGCCGCACAAGCGCAACCCGGTGCTGAGCGAGAACCTGACCGGCCTGGCCCGGCTGGTGCGCGGCTATGCCATGCCGGCGCTGGAGAATGTGGCGCTGTGGCATGAGCGCGACATCAGCCATTCCTCGGTGGAGCGGGTGATCGGCCCGGACGCCACCATCGCCCTCGATTTCGCGCTGATGCGCGCCGCCGGGATGATGGAGAAGCTCACCGTCTATCCGGAGCGGATGACCGAGAATCTGGAGAGCCTGGGCGGGGTGGTGCACAGCCAGAAGGTGCTGCTGGCGCTGACCCAGGCGGGTCTGTCGCGCGAGGGCGCCTATCGCGCCGTGCAGCGCGCCGCCATGGCCACCTGGACCAGGCTCGGCAAGCCGGATGCGCGGACCTTCCGCGACAATCTGCTGGCCGATGAGGAGGTGGCCGGCAAGCTGGACGCCGCCGGGCTGGACGCGGCGATCGACCCGCAGCGCGATTTCCGCCATGTCGAGACGGTGTTCGCCCGCGTCTTCGGCGCCGCCTGACACGCCGCCCCGGGGCCGCCCAGGCCGCCCCGGGGCACACGCAGCCGTGACGGGCGGCCATGAAGCCGCCCGGCCCTTGCCACGGTTCCGCCTTACGCATTGGCCACCTTCTGGCCATGTCGAGGAGGAACCGAACCATGCCCGGCTTCCGCAAGCTTGCCGTGCTCGGGATCGCCGCCACGGGCCTGATGCTGGGCCTGGCGGCCTCCCCCGCCCCCGCCATGGCGCGGGTGGTCCCGGCCATTCAGGGCGTGCCGCCCGAGGGTGCCCAGGCCGATGCGGCCGAGCCGCTGCTGGTCCATGACCACTGGCGCCGCCGGCATTACCACCGCCCGCCGCCGCGCCATTATTATGGGCCGCCGCCGCGCCGGCACTACTACCACCCGCCGCCGCGCGCCTATTACCGGCCGCCGCCGCCGCGCTACTACCGGCCACCGCCGCCGGTCTATTACCGCCCGCCGCCGGGCTATTACCGCTACTGACGCAGCAGCGCCCTCCGGCCCTCGGGCCGGGGGGCGTCGCGTTTCAGGGACGCCGCCGCCCGGCCTGCGGGGCCGGGCGGGGCCGCGTCCTCAGACCGGCTTGCCGGGGCGGTCCTCCTCGGCGGCCTTGTCCTGCTGCGCCTCGGCCTCGGCCAGCTTCGCCTCCAGCGCGGCGACGCGGGTGGCGAGCGCCGTGCTCTCCTCGCGGGCGCGGCGGGCGACCTCGAGCGCGGCGTCGAGATCCTCGCGGCGCACCAGCTCCAGCTTCTGCACCATCGTCTCGACCTGCGACTTGGCCATCGCCTCGACCTCGGCGCGCAGCCCGGCCATCACCGAGAAGGCACCGCCGGCCATGCCGGCCAGATCGTCGAAGAAGCGGCCACGGCGGTTGTTGCCGCCCTCGGACCCGGTATCCATCTGCTCTACCCTCCAAAAGCGGCGCAACTTGCCCGCCGCCGCGCCAGCCGCCTATACCCGGCCGGCCCGGCGGGCGACCATCCCTCCCGCCCGCGATGCCCGCGGAAGGTCTCACGCATGTATCTGGTCACTGGCGGCGCCGGTTTCATCGGCTCCAACCTCGTCGCGGCGCTGTGCGCGCGCGGTGTCGAGGTGATGGTGTGCGACCGGCTGCGGGCCGGCGACCCGGGGCGGGAGAAATGGCGCAACCTGGCGCATCACGGCATCGCCGGCATCCTGCCGCCGGAGAAGCTCTGGGCCTGGCTGGAGACGCAGCCGAAGCCGGAGGCCATCCTGCATCTGGGCGCCATCAGCGACACCACGGTGCGCGATGGCGATCTGGTGGCGGAGAGCAACCTCTCCCTCACCCTGGCGCTGTTCGACTGGTGCGCCAGGCATGGGGTGCGGCTGGTCTATGCCTCCTCGGCCGCGACCTATGGCGACGGGGCGGAGGGGTTCGACGACGATGCCAGCCCCGAGGCGCTGGCCAAGCTGCGGCCGCTGAACCTCTATGGCTGGTCCAAGCACGCGACGGACCGGCGCATCGCCGATCTGCTGGCGCGCGGCCAGGCGGCGCCGCCGCAATGGGCGGGGCTGAAATTCTTCAACGTCTACGGGCCGAACGAGCACCACAAGGGCCGCATGAGCAGCGTGGTGCTGCACAAGTTCCGCCAGATCCTGACCGGCGCGCCGGCCACCCTGTTCAAGTCGGACCGCGAGGGCATCGCCGATGGCGAGCAGCTGCGCGACTTCGTGCATGTCGATGACTGCGTCGAGATCATGCTGTGGCTGCTGGACAATCCGCAGGTCAGCGGGCTGTTCAATGTGGGCACCGGCACGGCGCGCAGCTTCCTCGACCTGACGCGGGCGCTGTACGCGGCGCTGGGCAAGGCGCCGGAGATCGCCTTTGTCGAGATGCCGGCCGATCTGGTCGGCAAGTACCAGTATTTCACCCAGGCGCGGATGGAGCGGCTGCGCGCCGCCGGCTTCACCGGCAGCGCCACCAGCCTGGAGGATGGGGTCCGCCGCTATGTGCAGGATTTCCTGACCCAGCCCGACCCCTATCGCTGAGGCCCTTGCCGCATGCTGTTCGCCATCCCCTTCCCGGCGATCGACCCGGTGCTGGTCGAGATCGGGCCCTTCGCCATCCGCTGGTACGCGCTGGCCTATATCGCCGGCATCCTGATCGGGTGGCGGCTGATGCGGCGGCTGGCGGCGCTGCCGCCGGTGGCCGCCAGTGCCGAGCAGGTGGATGATTTCGTCACCTGGGCGGTGCTGGGCGTGATCCTGGGCGGGCGGCTCGGCTATGTGCTGTTCTACCAGCCCGACCATTATCTCAGCGCACCGTGGGAGGCGCTGTATGTCTGGAAGGGCGGCATGTCCTTCCATGGCGGCGCGGCGGGGGTGATCCTGGCGGTGATCCTGTTCTGCCGCCGCCAGGGGCTGTCGATCCTGCGCTTCGGCGACCGGTTGACGGCGGTGGTGCCGGTCGGGCTGTTCTTCGGGCGGCTGGCCAATTTCATCAATGGCGAGCTGTGGGGCCGGGTGACCGACGTGCCCTGGGCGATGGTGTTCCCGCATGGCGGGCCGGAGCCGCGCCACCCCAGCCAGATCTACCAGGCGGCGCTGGAGGGGCTGTGCCTGTTCCTCCTGCTGCAGGTGCTGGTGCGCATTCCGCGCATCCGCGAGCGCGAGGGCTTCATCGCGGGCGCCTTCCTGGCCGGCTATGGCGTGGCGCGCATGATCGGCGAGATGTTCCGCCAGCCGGATGCGCAGCTGGGCTTCCTGTGGGGTGGTGCGACGATGGGTCAGCTGCTGTCGATCCCGATGGTGCTGGTGGGCGTGGCGCTGATGGCGCTGTCCCGCCCCCGCCCCGCATGAGGGGTGACCCTTCCGCCGGCCGCCAGCGGCGGCCGGCCCTGGCAGAAAAAAGAAGGGGGTCCGGGGGAATTCATTCCCCCGGCCTTTGCTGCTGATGCCCGAGCGCCTGGACCGTTTCATGGCCCGCGCCGCCGCGGCCTATTACGCCGGCCGCGACCCGTTCGGCGCGCGGGGTGATTTCATCACCGCCCCCGAGATCAGCCAGGCCTTTGGCGAGTGCCTGGGGTTGTGGGCCGCGATCGCCTGGCAGGCGATGGGCAGGCCTGCCCCGGTGCTGCTGGTGGAGTTGGGCCCCGGCCGTGGCACGCTGATGGCCGATGCGCTGCGGGCGATTGCCCAGGTGGTGCCCGATTTCCGCGCCGCGCTGCGGCTGCATCTGGTGGAGCAGAGCCCGGCGCTGCGGGCCCGGCAGGCCGAGCTTCTGGCCGGCGCGGACCCCGCCTGGCATGACCGGGTGGAGGATCTCCCCCCAGGCCCGGCGCTGGTGCTGGCGAATGAGTTCCTGGATGCGCTGCCGATCCGCCAGTTCGAGCGCCGGGGCGGCGCCTGGCTGGAGCGGCATGTCGAGGACGGCAATTTCGTCCTGCTGCCCGCCGCCGATGCCCCGCCCTTGCCCGCGGAGGCGCCGGAGGGCGCCATCCAGGAGGTGTGCGAGCCCGCCCGCGCGATCGCCGCGCAGCTCGGCGCCAGGCTGGCGGCGCAGGGCGGCGCGGCGCTGTTCGTCGATTACGGCCCGGCGCGCAGCGGGTTGGGCGATTCGCTGCAGGCGCTCAGCGCGCATGGCGCGGCCGATCCGCTGGGCACGCCGGGTGCGGCCGACATCACCGCCCATGTCGATTTCCAGGCGGTGGCCGAGGCCGGCATGGCCGCCGGCGCCGCCGCGCAGGGGCCGGTGCCGCAGGGCATCTTCCTGCAATCGCTGGGGCTGGTGACGCGCGCGGCGATGCTGGCGCGCGCCCGGCCGGCCAGTGCCGGGATGCAGCTTTCCGCCGCGCAGCGCCTGATCGCGCCCGAGGGGATGGGGCGGCTGTTCAAGGCGCTGGCGCTTTGCCACCCTGCCCTGCCCATCCTGCCGGGGTTCGAGACCGCATGACCGCCGAATATCTTTCCGCCGCGCCGCTGATCACCCTGCCGCATGGCTTCTTCACCCGCCGGGGCGGGGTTTCGCGCGGCGGGTTCGCCGCGCTGAACTGCTCGCTCTCCAGCCAGGACGAGCCGCAATCGGTCGCCACCAACCGGGCGCGGGCGATGCGGGCGCTGGGGCTGCCGGAGGCGGCTTTGTCCGGCGCGCACCAGGTGCATGGCGCCGCCGTCGCGATGCTGACCGAACCGGTGCCGCACACGGCGCGGCCACAGGCCGATGCGCTGGTGACCCGCCAGCCGGGCCTGCCGCTCGGCATCGTCACCGCCGATTGCGCGCCGGTGCTGTTCGCCGACGAGGCCGCGGGGGTGGTGGGCGCGGCCCATGCCGGCTGGCGCGGCGCGGTGGCCGGGGTGCTGGAGGCGACGCTGGAGGCGATGGAGGCGCTGGGCGCGACCCGCGCCGGCATCGCCGCCGTGGTCGGCCCCTGCATCCGCCAGGATTCCTACGAGGTCGGCGCCGATCTGCGCGACGCGGTGCTGGCGCGCGACGCGGCCGATGCCCGCTTCTTCCGCGAGGGCAAGCGCGAGGGGCATTGGCAGTTCGACCTGCCGGGCTATTGCGCGGCGCGGCTGAAGGCGGCGGGGGCGGGGCGCGTCGGCGTGCTGCCGATGGACACGTTCACCGATCCTTCGCGCTTCTTCAGCCATCGTCGCCGCACCGTGAATGGCGAAGGGCCGATCGGGCACCAGCTTTCCGCCATCGCCCTGCCTGCCTCACCCTGAGGACCGGGCCATGCCCTATATGGTGATCCTGATCGTGCTGATGATGCTGACCTTGCTGGCCTCCTGTTTTGCCCTTGTCTGACCTGGCGCGCCGGCTGCTGCCGGCCCTGCTGCTGCTGGCGCTCTCCGCCTGCGGCAGCGTCTATCCCTTCTGGGGCAATCCGGGCGGCGAGGCCCGGCGCCTGGCCCAGCCCCCGGCCTACCGCATCGCCGTCGCCTTTCCCGCCCAGGCCCTGCTGACCGATGCGGGGGCGGAGCGCTTCGCCAACAGCCTGGCCGAGTCGCTGCGGGTGGCGGAGGTGCCGGCGGTGGCGCTGCCCGCCCCCTGGCCGCTCGACTGGCCGCTGCGGGTGACCGCCGAGCGGCGCGGCGACAGCGTGCTGCCGCGCTATGCCCTGCTGGATGCCGATGGCGGCGTGCTGGGCGAGGCCGAGGGCCGCGCCGTGCCGCTGCGCGGCTGGGGCCAGGAGGACGAGGCGCTGTTCAAGGAGGTCGCCCAGCGCGACGCGCCGGCGGTGGCCCGGCTGCTGGAGCAGGTCGAGGCCGCGCGCAAGGCGAGCGACCCGCGCGCCCTGGCCGGGCAGGGGCCGCTGCGCATCCGGCTGGCCGGGGTGAAGGGCGCGCCGGGCGATGGCAACCGCAGCCTGAACGAGCGGATGCGCGACCATCTGAACCGCCTGGGCTACCTGCCGCAGGACCAGGCGGAGGGCGCCACCTACGCGGTGCAGGGGGTGGTGGAGGCGGTGAGCCAGCCGAACAACACCCAGCGCATCGAGCTGCAATGGATCGTCACCCGCCGCGACGGGTTCGAGCTGGGCCGGGTGGTGCAGATCAACGAGGTGCCGCGCGGCACGCTGAACGGGCTGTGGGGCGATGTCGCCTATGTGGCGGCGGAGCAGGCGGCGAATGGCGTGCAGGAGGTGATCCGCAACGCCGTGCAGCCGCCCGAGGCCGCCCCCGGCGAGCCGCCGCCGACCCTGCCGCGGGCGGAGGCGCCGCAGG
>NZ_GG770777.1:1310088-1315483 GCF_000164635.1 Pseudoroseomonas cervicalis ATCC 49957
GCGGCAGGGGGCGCGGCCAGAGCGCCAGCTGCGCCGCCGGCCGCAGGATTTCCGCCAGCGCGTCCGGCCAGGCCCCGGCGATGACGCAGGGGCCGAGCGGGGGTGGCGCCAGCCAGGCTTCGCTCAGAAGAACCATGCGAATGGTATGTTATAAAGTATCATTTCTGGCAAGCGGAACGGCGTGCAGGCCGGAATCGCAGCCTCCGCATGGCGGCGGCGGCGCTGCACGATGGACATACCACCGTCACGTTGCTACCACGCGCGCGTTCCCGACGGGCGGTTTTTGCCCAGCCCGACTTCGCCCAGGGTCCCGCCGCCCGGAGATGCCGCCTCCATGAAGATCGTCGCCTGCAACAGCAACCGCCCCCTCGCCGAGGCGGTGGCCGCCGCGCTGAACCTGCCGCTGACGCAGGCTTCCATCCGCCGCTTCGCCGATATGGAAGTGTTCGTGGAGATCCACGAGAATGTCCGCGGCGAGGACGTGTTCGTGGTGCAGAGCACCTCCTACCCGGCGAATGACAATCTGATGGAGCTGCTGATCACGATGGATGCGCTGAAGCGCAGCTCGGCGCGGCGCATCACCGCGGTCATCCCGTATTTCGGCTATGCCCGGCAGGACCGGAAGTCCGGCTCCCGCACCCCGATCTCCGCCAAGCTGGTGGCCAACCTGATCGTCGAGGCCGGCGCCGACCGCGTGCTGACCCTCGACCTGCATGCCGGCCAGATCCAGGGCTTCTTCGACATCCCTGTGGACAACCTGTTCGCCGCGCCGCTCTTCGCCCGCGACATCCTGGAGCGCTACAAGGGCCGCGACCTGATGGTCGTCTCCCCCGATGTCGGCGGCGTGGTGCGCGCCCGCGCCATCGCCGCGCGGCTGCACACCGACCTGGCCATCATCGACAAGCGCCGCCCGCGCGCCGGCGTCTCCGAGGTGATGAACGTCATCGGCGATGTCGAGGGCCGCGACTGCATCCTGGTCGATGACATCGTCGATTCGGGCGGCACCCTGTGCAACGCCGCCGACGCGCTGCTGAAGAACGGCGCCCGCTCGGCCAGCGTCTATGTCACGCATGGCGTGTTCTCGGGCGGCGCGGTGGCGCGCATCGGCGCCGCCAATATCGAGCAGATGGTGGTCACCGACAGCATCCAGGCGACCGAGGCGGTGCGCGTCTCCTCCAACATCCGGCAGCTGACCATCGCGCCGCTGCTGGCCGAGGCGGTGCGCCGCATCTCCGAGGAAAGCTCGGTCTCCACCCTGTTCAACTGAGGATCGGCGCATGGGCTTCCTGATCCGTCCCGCCCGGGATGCGGACCGGGAGGCCCTGCTCGCGCAGACCCTCGGCCTGAACCGCTTCGAGCACGCCATCGCCGGCGACCGCCGCACCGACGAGGCGGGCGCGCGCGAGACGCTGGACCATGTGCTCGGCCGTATCGCCGCCAGCCAGGGCCACGCCCTGGTGGCCGAGGTGGAGGGCGCCGTGGTCGGCCATCTCTTCCTGACCTTCGGCCAGCACCTGCCCTTCGTGGCCGAGCGCGAGCACGGCTATGTCGCCGATCTCTTCGTGCGCGAGAGCCATCGCGGCACGGGAATCGGCCGCGCCTTGCTGGAGGAGGCCGAGCGCCTGACCCGCGCGCGCGGGCTGAAGCGCCTGCTGATCGGCGTGCTGGCGGGGAATGACGGGGCGGAAGCCGCCTACCGGCGCTTCGGCTTCGCGCATTACACGCATGAGATGATCAAGCAGCTTTAAGACCTTCTTTTTTCTGAAGAAAAAAGAAGCAAAAAAGACTTTTTTCTGTTTGGCGCCCCGCCTGGGGCCATAGGCGGGACACCAGCTGACAGAAGTTTTTTGGTTCTTTTTTTCAAAAAAGAACCCTTCCCTTCCCTTGCCTGGGGGGCTTGCACCGCCCCCGCGCCGAGATGATCCTCCCTCCCCGACGGCCATCCGGCCCGGAGATGGGAACAACGCCATGAAGCTCTACTACTCGCCCGGCGCCTGCTCGCTCGGCATCCATGTCGTCCTGGAGGAGATCGGCCAGCCCTTCGAGGCGGTGCGCTCCCCCATCAAGGAAGGCGCCCTGCAGACGCCGGAGTTCCAGGCGCTGAACCCCAAGGGCAAGGTGCCGACCCTGGTGCGCGACGATGGCTCGGTGCTGACGCAGTACACCGCCATCGCCTTCTGGCTGGCCGCCAGCAACCCCGGCGCCGGGCTGCTGCCCGCCGATGCCGAGGGCCAGGCCCGGGCGCTGGAGATGGTCGATTTCGTCACCGGCACCATCCACCCGCAGGGCTTCTCCCGCCTGTTCAACCAGGCCCGCTTCGCCCCCAGCGAGGCCGACCACGCCGCGGTGAAGCAGCAGGGCTGGGACCTGGCCGCCAAGGGCTTCGCCACGGTCGAGAAGCAGTGGCAGGGCGGTGAGTGGGTGCTGCCCTCGGGCTACTCGATCGCCGATTCGGCGCTGTTCGTGGTCGAGTACTGGGCGGTGAAGCGCATGAACATGGACCTGCCGCCGAAGGTGCAGGCGCATTTCGAGCGCATGCTGGCCCGCCCCGCCGTGCAGCGCGCCATGGCCAGCGAGGGGCTGGCCTGATGCCGCAGGCCGCCCCGCTCACCCGCAAGCCCTTCTGGTTCCTCCGCCATGGCGAGACGGACTGGAACGCGCGCGGCCTGTCCCAGGGCAATGTCGACATCCCGCTGAACGAGGTCGGCATCGCCCAGGCGGAGCGGGCGGCCCGCGCCCTGGCGGGCAAGGAGATCGCGACCATCATCGCCTCCCCGCTCAGCCGCGCCCGCCACACGGCGGAGGCGGCGGCGCGGGTGCTGGGGCGCGAGGTCGCGATCCATGACGCGCTGCGCGAGGTCTCCTTCGGCGTGCAGGAAGGCCAGCCCATGGCCGGCTGGTTCGACGACTGGGTGGAAGGCCGCTTCACCCCCGAGGGCGCCGAGAGCTTTTCTCAGTTGCGCGCCCGCACGGTGGCGGCGATCAACCATTGCCTGGACCTGCCCGGGCCGGTGCTGGTGGTGGCGCATGGCGCGCTGTGGCGCGCCTTCCGGGCGGAGGCCGGGCTGCCGGCCAATGTCCGCACCCCCAACGCCCTGCCGATGTGGGTGACCCCCCCCGCGCCGGGCGAGACCGCCTGGCGCTTCGAGCCGCTGCCGCTCGATTGACGGCGGCGGGCGGCGGGGCTCCCCGCCGCCCGGCGGCCTCAGGCGCCCGGCGCCGCGCGGGCGACCAGCACGTTGGTCAGGCCGGTGTCGGTGCTGGCCATCCAGTCCCAGCTGCGCTCCTCCAGCTGGCCGCGGCCGTCGATCTTCCAGAGGTTCAGGCCGAGCGCCTGTAGCTGCGCCGCCACCTCCGGCGCCTTGACGCCGCCGCGCGCCAGCAGCGCCGGCGAGAATTCCATGATCATCCGCAGGTCGGGCGAGCGCTCCAGCAGCTTCGCCATGCCGCGCAGCGCACGGCCCTCATAGCCCTCGACATCCATCTTCATCACGTCGATGCGGAAGGAGGGATCGGTGAAGAACTCGTCCAGCGCCACCATCCTCACCGTCAGCCGCTCCGCCTTGGCGGGGCCGCGGCCGGGATGGATGTTGCCGCCGCCGGAGCTTTTCGGGTTGAAGGTCAGCTCCGCCTCGCCGGTCGCGTCGCCCACCGCCACCCGGTGCAGCTTGGCCCAGCTGTAGGCATTGGCCGAGAGCGAGGCGGCCGCCAGCTCGGCGAGGCGCGGATTGGGCTCGAAGGCATGCACCTGCCCGGTGGGGCCGGTGGCCTGCGCCGCCTGCAACGCATAGACGCCGTGATTGGCGCCGAGGTCGAGCACGCACTCGCCCGGCCGCACCAGGCGGCGGAACAGCGCCAGGGTGTGGCTCTCCCAGCGGCCCTGGGCCAGCAGGTGGACGCCGATGTCGCGGCTCAGCGTGTCGACATAGATGCGCTGGCCATTCTCCAGGAAGGTCAGCGCGGTGTGGTCGCCCAGATAGATCGCCTGGGCGTGCACCAGCCGGGCGGTGCGGTTCTGCAGCGTGGCGCCGATCTCCTCCAGCCGCTGGCCGAGGCGGTCCAGCCGGCGGGAGAGCAGCGCCTCCATGCGCTCCAGCCGCTCCTCCAGCCGCGCGATGCGATCCGCCGCTTCATCCTCGACCATGCCCAGCCACCCTTCTCGCCAACGCCACCGGCGTCATGCCGGTAGCGCAAGGAGAATGCTAGGGGGGCGTGCGGCGCGCCGCAACGCGGCCCCGCCCGGGGCGGGATGGCGGCGCGGATCAGCGCCGGGTCTGGTCGGGCCGCTCCGTCGGCGGCACGCTGCGCTGCTCCAGCGAGGGCCCCTCGGTCGGGCTGTTCGAGCTGGGGCCCGGGGTCTGGCTGCGGTGGCTCTGCGGCACCAGGGCCGAATTGTCGGCATTCGGATTCGGCGCCGTGTTGTGCCGGCCGCTGTTGTTGGCGGTGCCGCTCTGCGCGTTGGGGCCGCGCAGCGTCTCGGCCGTGCCGCCGCCCGATGTCGCGCCGCGCCCGGTGTCGTTCTGCGCCTGGGCACCCAGGCCGCGCTCCGCCGCCGTGCCGGGCGGGTTGCCCGGCGTGCCGTCGGCATTCTGCGGATAGGCGCCCGACAGGTTGGTGCCGGCGGCGCGGTCGAGGGCGCGGCTGGCGGCGGTGCCCGGCGGGTTGCCCGGCGTGCCATCCGCCTGCTGCGGATAGGCGCCGGAGACATTGGTGCCCGCCGCGCGGTCCAGGGCGCGGGTGGCGGCGTTGTTCTGCACCGCGCTTTCCCCCGCCTCGCTCCGCGCCGGGGCGGCGCCCTGCGCCAGGGCGGCGGCCGGCCCCATGGTCATCGCCAGCAGCATCAGCGTCGTCGTCGCGCGCATGGCATCATTCCTCTGCTCTTGCCTTGCCGGAGAAACCGCCGCCGGAGCGCCGGGTTGCCGGCACGGCCGCCCTGCCAGGTCGCTCCACGAACCGCTATGCTGGCCCTTGCCATGACCGCACCGCCCGCCATCGCCGCCCCGCCGCCGGCGGTCGTCTACGAGGATGACGAGATCCGGGTGCTGCACCATCCGGGCGGCTCGGCCTACACGCTGGTCAGCTTCGCCGGGCGGCAGGCGGGGGCGGATGGCCGGGGGTTCTGGCAGGCCGGGCAGGCGGCGCGGCTCGGCCTCGACGCGCTGGGCTTCGTGGCGAAACGGGCCAACTGGTATCCGACGCCCTCCATGGCCCGCGCGGCGATGGCGGTGGCCGGGCTGGGGCGGCCGCTTCGGCTGGGCTACGGGCTCGGCATGGGGGGCTTCGGCGTGCTGAAGCATGGGCGGCGGCTCGGCCTGCAGCGCGCCCTGGCGATCGGGCCGCGTCTCCCCCTCGACCCGCGCCTGGCGCCGCGGGGGACGCGGCCGGCCGGCTGCTT
>NZ_GG770777.1:1315854-1327473 GCF_000164635.1 Pseudoroseomonas cervicalis ATCC 49957
CACCGCCCCGGGCCGGAGGCCGGGGCGGCGGCCTGAGGCGCCTCAGCGCGGCGGCAGGTGCGACTTGCGGTCGAAATACGCCTTGCGCCAGCGGGTGATCTGCATGCGCTCGAACAGCCCGGCCTTGGTGAAGGGGTCGGCGGCGATGAAGGCCTCGGCCGCCTCGCGCGTCTCGACATCGACGACGTAGACGCCGCCGCCGGCATCGCTGCCGTCATCCTTCAGCTTGGCGCCGCAGGCCAGCAGCTTCTCCACCTGCGAGTCGAGCCAGTCCAGATGCTCGGCGCGGGTGGCCTGGCGCAGCGCCTGGCTGTCGGGCTTGTCCCAGGTCTCGATGATGTAGGGCATGGGGATTTTCCTTGGTGTTTCCTGACCGCGCGAGCCTAGCCCAGCGATCGGTCCGCGCCAGCCCTTCCCGGAGGAAGGGGGCGCGGGCCGGGGTTTGCACGCCCTGCCCGCGTGCAAAATCAGTCCGCCGGCGGCGTCCCCCTTCAGGTGCCGCACGGCTGATCGGATGGTTCGCGACATCCGATCCCCCGGCCCGCTCCCGGCCCTGGCCTCCCCTGCAGGCCATGACCGGTTCCCGCTGCTGTCGAGGCCAGATGGAACCCGGGGAGAATGCGGGATCCGGTGACGCGGTGGGACGGTAGTGAACCGCGCTTCCGTCTGGCTTCGCTGCAACTGCGAGTTATTCGCAATTAATAGCAGCCCCCTTTCGCCGTCAATCCTTTTCGGACCTGTCCTGTCCTCTTTTTTCCGTGTGCCCGCGCGCCGTCGCCGCCGGGCCGGGCAACGCGGCGCGGTATCCGAATTTTTCTGTTCAAAAACAATAACTTGCAGGAGACAGGCGGCACTGCCCCGCGCGCGGCGGCAGTTCGCCGCCCCGGAGAGGCAGCCAGTCCACGCGGACAGAATCGAAAAAGCCGGGGCAAAGGCACCACGGCCCTCACCCCGGCTTTTTTCCGGCTGCCGCAATCTCCCGGAGAGGCGGGACGCCGCAGGCGGCGCGGCGCCACCTGAGCCGCCGGGCCGGAGCGGAAGCGCGCCGTGCAGCACCCCCTGTCCCGGCCCTGACCGGCCGCTGGCAAGAACTAGATCATGAGTTCGATGAGGAAGGGGGCCTGGTGGTTGCAGGATTGCGCCAGCAGGTCGGCGCATTGTTCCAGCGTGGTGGCGCGGGCGGCCTCCACCCCCATGCCGCCGGCCAGCTTGCACCAGTCGAGATCCGGGTTGCCGAGGTCGAGCATGCTCATCGCCGTCGGGCCCGGATTGGCGCCGACGCCCTGATACTCGCCCAGCAGGATCTGGTACTTGCGGTTGGCCAGCACGATGGTGGTCACCGGCAGGCGCTCGCGCGCCTGGGTCCACAGCGCCTGCAGCGTGTACATGCCGGAGCCGTCGGCCTGCAGGTTGATGACGCGGCGCTGCCCGCCGGCGCCGATCGCGGCGCCGGTGGCCAGCGGCATGCCGCAGCCGATGGCGCCGCCGGTGATGTGCAGCCAGTCATGCGGCGGCGCCGCATGCGTCTCCTTGTAGAAGCCGCGGCCGAAGGAGACGCTCTCATCGGCGACGATGCCGCCCTCCGGGATCAGCGCCGCCACGGTGCGGGCCAGGCCCTCCGGCGTCGGCGCGCCCTTGCCCACCTGGGGGCGCGGGCCGGGATCGGGGATGGCGGCCTCGGGGGCGCCGAGCTCGTCCACCAGGGCGCGCAGCGCGGCCAGCCCGTCCTCCTCGTAGCGGGAGAGGACATGCACCGAGGCGGTCTCGGGGTAGTGGATGCTGGGCTTGTTCGGATAGGCGAAGAAGCCGACCGGCGCCTTGGCGTTGACCAGGATCAGGTGCTCGAAGCCCTTCAGCGCCTCGATCGCCATGTCGACCGGATAGGGCACGCGCTCGAGCTGCATGCGGCCGCGGCCGCGCTCGACGCGGGCGTTGGACATCTCGGCCAGCACCTTCTGGCCGGTGGCCTGGGCGATGCGCCAGGCCAGCGCCTGGGCCTCGCCGCGCAGCGCCATGCCGCCCAGCAGGATCAGCACGTTCTTCTTCTCGCGCAGCGTGCGGGCGGCGACGCGGACCGCATGCGGATCGGGCGCGGGGATGGCCGGCACCGGCAGCGCCTCGGCCGGGGCGGCGCCCTCGTTCCAGGCGGTGTCGGCGGGCAGGATCAGGGTGGCGATCTGCCCCGGCGCGGTGCGGGCCGCCTGCACCGCCACGGCGGCATCGGCGCCGACGCGCTTCGCATCGGTCGCGGTGCGCACCCAGGCGGAGACGGGGCGGGCCCAGCCCTCGGTGTCGGCGGTCAGCTGCGCGTCATAGGGGCGGTGATAGGTCGCCTGGTCGCCCACCACATTGACGATGCCGCTGCGGGCGCGGCGGGCGTTGTGCAGGTTGGCCAGGCCGTTCGCCAGGCCGGGGCCGCAATGCAGCAGGGTGGCCGCCGGCTTCTCGGCCATGCGCCAATAGCCATCGGCCATGCCGGTGACGATGTTCTCCTGCAGCCCCAGCACGCAGCGCATGCCGGGGATCCGGTCCAGCGCGGCGACGAAATGCATCTCGCTGGTGCCGGGATTGGCGAAACAGGTGTCGACCCCGCTCTTCAGCAGGGTGTGCACAAGGCTTTCGGCTCCGTTCACCGGCGTCTCTCCCTCACGGTCTCGGCCGCGAGCCTGCCGCCAAAGCGGCGCGCGGCCAAGGGCGGGCGTATCGCCTGGCGATGCGGCGCGCAGATAAATGCCCGCGCGCTTGTGCGGAGCCCGGCGCCGGGCCTTGATGGACGCTGCCCCGGCCGCCACCCATAATGGCGCCAGGAGCATGGACGGATCACGGGTGCCGAGAGAGCGACTTCACCAGGCGGAGCACAGCCGGGTCTATTACCAGCGCACGCCGAAGCGGGAATCCCCGGTCCTCGTCATCACCTTCGACGCCATGTACAACGCCGACAGCGCGGACACGCTGGGCTTCGGCGAGAAGTTCCTGATCGGCGCCGGCTATGACGTGCTGGCGGTGCGCAAGACGCATGACAACTGGTACCAGGATCTGGCGCCGGAGGATGTCGCCCGCATCGTCGAGGGGCTGCCGCGGCGTTACGTGCGCATCTACACCTATGGCGCCAGCATGGGCGCCTATGCGGCGGCCTATTTCGCCGGCGCAGTGGGGGCGCGGATCATCGCCTTCTCGCCGCTGGCCTCGATCGACCCGGCGTATCGCCGCCAGGTCGTCAACCGCGACACGCTGCGCAAGGGGGTCGCCTTCCGGCATGGCAGGCTGGCGCCGATGCTGGCGCGCGCCCCGGGGCCGCACCTGATCACCTACGATCCGTGCAGCGCCTTCGACCGCGCCTATGTGGAGCGCGAGATCGCGCCGCATCTGCCGCGCGGCCATCTGATCCGGCAGCGCTGGTTCGGCCACCCGACCATCACCATCCTGGCCGAGATGCGGGTGCTGAAGCGCACCATCCTGGACTTCATCGAGCAGGACCGGCTGCCGCCGCGGCATTGGGGGGCGCAGCGGCGGCAATCGCATTCCTATTTGTCCAACCTGGCGCAGGCGCTGGGCCAGCGCGGCCGCTGGACGGTGGCGCGGCGGCTGCTGGAGGAGGCGGTGGCGCTGCGCCCCGCCAATGCGGCCCTGCGCCGCCTTCTGGGCGAGGCGCTGGCGCAGCTGGGCGAGGCGGAGGCCGGGCTGGCCGAGCTACGCCACGCCGTGGCGTTGCAGCCGCGCGACGCCACGCTGCACCACGCCCTGGCCCGGCAGCTGCGGCAGCAGGGGGCGCTGGCCGAGGCGCTGGCGGCGATCGACGCGGCGCTGGCCCTCGACCCGCCCAATATCGGCTACCACAGGCTGCGCGCCGAGCTGCTGGAGCAGGATGGCCAGGCCGAGCCGGCCCTGGCCCTGGCCCGCCGGCTGGCCGAGGCCGAGCCGCGCAAGCTGGACCACTGGCTGTTCCTCGGCGGGCTGCAATGGCGGCTGGGGCGGGTCGAGGAGTCGCTGGCCAGCGGGGAGCAGGCGCTGCGCCTGGACCCGGAGTCGGGCAAGGCTCTGCACATGGTGGCGCGCGCCCTGGCCGGGCTCGGCCGCTGGCAGGAGGCGCTGCCGCGCGCCCAGGCGGCGCTGCGCCGCACCCCGCGCGGCGATTACCGCCGCCTGCTGCGCGAGATCGAGGCGGCGCTGGGCGGGCCGGGCTGAGGCACCCTGCCCCGCCCCGGCCATGCCGCCCTCAGGCCAGCCAGCCCGGCACGGGCAGCCCCTTCTCCCGCAGGAAATCGGGGTTGAACAGCTTGGACTGGTAGCGCGCCCCGCCATCGCAGAGGATGGTGACCACCGTATGCCCCGGCCCCAGCGCCTTGGCCACGCGCACGGCGGCGGCGACGTTCAGCCCGGCGCTGCCGCCCACCGACAGCCCCTCCTCGATGAGCAGGGAAAAGACCCAGCGCAGCGCCTCGGCATCCGGGATGGTCTCGGCCGCGTCGATCGGCGCGCCCTGCAAATTGCCCGGCACCCGCGCCGCCTGGCCGATGCCCTCGGTGATCGAGTTGCCCGGCGTCGCCTTGACCTCGCCATGGCTGACCCAGGGGGCGAGCGCGCTGCCCTCCGGGTCGGCCAGCACGATGCGGACCTTGTCGCTCCGCGCCTTCAGCGCGCGGGCGATGCCGGCCAGCGTGCCGCCGGTGCCGCAGGCGCAGGTGAAGGCGTCGATCTTCCCCGCCGTCTGCGCCCAGATCTCCGGGCCGGTGGTCTGCTCATGCGCGCGGGCATTGGCCAAATTGTCGAACTGGTTGGCCCAGACCGCGCCCAGCTCCTCCGCCAGCCGGCGGGAAACGTGGACGTAGTTGCCGGGGTCGGCGAAGGGCCTGGCCGGCACCAGCCGCAGATCGGCGCCGATCATGCGCAGGAAGTCGAGCTTCTCGCGGCTCTGCGTCTCCGGCACCACGATGACGCTCTTCCAGCCGCGCGCATTGGCGGCCAGCGCCAGGCCGATGCCGGTGTTGCCGGCGGTGCCCTCGACCACCGTGCCGGGCTGGCCGGGGGTGAGCAGGCCGCGCTCCACCGCATCCTGCAGGATGCCGAGCGCGGCCCGGTCCTTGACCGAGCCGCCCGGGTTCATGAACTCGGCCTTGCCCAGGATCTCGCAGCCGGTCTCCGCGGAGGCGCGCTTCAGCCGGATCAGGGGGGTGTTGCCCACCGCGCCCCAGAAGCCGTCGGCGATGGCGGCGGGCATCAGGAGTCCTTCAGCTCCACCCAGCGCAGATAGGGCTTCTGCGCCTCCCAGCCCTGCGGGAAACGCTCCTTCGCCTGCTCGTCGGAGACGGAGGGCACGATGATGGCGCGCTGGCCGGGCTGCCAGTTCACCGGCGTCGCCACCTTGTGCCTGTCGGTCAGCTGCAGGCTGTCCAGCACCCGGAGGATCTCGGCGAAGTTGCGGCCGGTGGAGGGCGGGTAGGTCAGCGACAGCCGCACCTTCTTCGCGGGATCGATGACATAGACCACCCGCACCGTGACCGAGGGATCGGCCTCCGGGTGGATCATGCCGTACAGCTCGGACACCTTGCGGTCCTGGTCGGCGATCATCGGGAAGTTCACCGCGGCGCCCTGGGTCTCGGCGATGTCCGCCTCCCAGCCGGCATGGCGGTCCAGCGCATCGACCGAAAGGCCGATGACCTTGGTGCCGCGCTTGTCGAATTCGGGCTTGAGGCGCGCGGCCTCGCCGAGCTCGGTGGTGCAGACGGGGGTGAAGTCCTTGGGGTGGCTGAAGAACACCACCCAGGACTCGCCGGCCCAGTCATGGAAGCGGATGCGGCCCGCGGTGGTCTCGGCCGTGAAATCCGGGGCGATCTGCCCGAGCTGGATGGTCATGGCACTCCTCCTGGCTATTGCCCTGGAGGAAATCGCGATTCCGTATCGTATGTCAATGGCCGGCGCCGGCGTGGCGGCGGCGCTTCCGGCCAGGAGGCCAGCCGGGGCCGGGCGATAAAATCACGAAAACTATCTGTAATTATAGCGAAGGCCGGGCCAGGCCGGCCCGGCCGCGGCTCAATTGCCGGCCTGCGGGTGGCGCAACAGCCAGAGCCGCTCATGCGCCGCCACCAGCGTTTCCATGTTCTTGCGCCGGTTGGTGTCGGGCGAGGCCTGGCGGCGCGTCACCATGCGCTCCAGGATGCGCAGCAGCTCCTCGGCCACCTCGAAATCGCCCTGGTCACAGGCCTGGTGGAAGGCGATCAGGATCTTGTCGGACAGGCGCCGCGTGTGGCGGGGGGCCGCGGGGGCCGGGGCGGGACGCACCGCTTCCGGGGCCGGACGGACCTCGGACACATCTTCCGCCATGCTCATGCCACTCCTTGCTCCGGCGCAGAATCGCCTGGCGGGACGAAGCATGATGCCTCGCCCGGGCCCAGATGCGTCCAACCTAACCGAGCCGAGACGTTCTGCACAGATCTGTGAACAACCTCTCTGATCGAGCCGGCGGGCCGCGTGGCGCGCCGCCGGCGAGGCGGGCCTCAGCGCGCCGCCAATTGCCCGCGCACCGCCTCGGCGATCGCCTCCGGGCTGCTGTTCGGCCGCAGCAGGGTGACGACGCGCCCGTCGCGGCCGATCAGGTAGATGTAGGAGGAGTGGTCCATCAGGTATTCCGACATCTCCGGCCGCTGCACCTTGTTGTAGTAGACGCGGAAGCGGCGCGCCGTCTCGGCCACCTGCTCCGGCGTGCCGGTCAGGCCGACCATGCGCGGATGGAAATTGCCGACATAGAGCTTCATCTGCTCCGGCGTGTCGCGCTCGGGGTCGATGGTGAAGAAGGCGGGGGTGACGCGCGCCTGCTGCTCCGGCGTCAGCAGTTCCATGGCGGAGGCGATGTTGCCCAGCTCGGTCGGGCAGACGTCGGGGCAGAAGGTGAAGCCGAAATAGGCCACCATCAGCTGGCCCTGGAAATCCGCCTGGGTGACGGCGCGGCCCTCCTGGTTCACCAGGCTGAAGGGTCCGCCGAGCGTGACGCCCTGCGGCAACTGCACGCCGCCGGCCGAGACCGGCACCGGCGCCTCCTGCCCGGTGAGGCGGGCGACCTGGCGCAGGAAGGCATCGCCCAACGCCTCGCCCGGTTGCCGGCCGAACCAGGCCAGCGCCCAGAGGGCGCCAAGGCCGAGGAGGAGGAGGAGGACGAGGGCGCGGACAAGGCGTTGCATGCCGCCCATGTAGCGCCATCCCCCGCCGCTGGGGAGGGGGCGCGGCCCAGGGGGGAACCCTGGGCGGCGCGGCGGGGGAGGCGCCCTCCCCCGCCCGGACCCTCAGCGGAAGATCTGGCCTTCCGGCTGCTTGTCGGCGAAGACGCCGTCGGCGAAGGCCTCTTCCCAGGTGCCGGCGGTGGAGGCCTTGGAATACTCGGTCGCGCGGCCCTCGAAGAAGTTCATGTGCTCGACGGCGTTCAGGATCTCGTCCAGCCAGGGCAGCGGGTTCTTCTCGGTGCCGTAATGCGGCTCGAGGCCCAGCTGCTGCAGGCGGCGGTCGGCGATGAAGCGGATGTACTGCTTCACATCCTCGGGCTCCATGCCCTGCACGCCGCCCAGCTCGAAGGCCAGGTCGATGAAGGCGTCCTCGTGCTCGACGATGGTGGTGCAGATCTCCACCAGGTCGGCCTTCAGCTGCTCCGTCCAGATCTCCGGGTTTTCCTGGATGAAGGTGCGGAACAGGCGGATCACCGAGAGGCAGTGCAGCGTCTCGTCGCGCACCGACCAGGAGACGATCTGGCCCATCCCCTTCATCTTGTTGAACCGCGGAAAATTCATCAGGATGGCGAAGGAGGCGAAGAGCTGCAGGCCTTCCGTGAAGGCGCCGAAGGCGGCCAGCGTCTTGGCGATCTCGGTCTTGTTCTCGACCGAGAAGGACTGCATGTAGTCGTACTTGTCCTTCATCTCCTTGTACTTCAGGAAGGCCTGGTACTCGGTCTCTGGCATCCCGATGGTGTCGAGGAGATGCGAATAGGCGGCGATGTGGATCGTCTCGATGTTCGAGAAGGCCGACAGCATCATCAGCACCTCGGTCGGCTTAAAGACCTGGCTGTAATGCTTCATGTAGCAGTTGTTCACCTCGACATCCGCCTGGGTGAAGAAGCGGAAGATCTGGGTGAGCAGGTTGCGCTCGGATTCGGTCAGGTTCTTCTGCCAGTCCTTGACGTCATCCGCCATCGGCACCTCTTCCGGCAGCCAGTGGACGCGCTGCTGCGTCATCCACGCGTCATAGGCCCAGGGGTAGCGGAAGGGCTTGTAGACCGGGTTGGCGGTGAGAAGGTCCATCTTCTCGGGCGCGGCGGTGTCGGACATCGGGCTCTCCGGCGATCGGGCATGGCCCCGCCGCGGCGGGCGCGCCGCGGGGCGGAACCATGGAAAGGGGTGGCAGGATCCGGTCAGGATCCTGGCGCGGCTTCCAGGGGCAGGCCCCTGGCGGTTGGGCGGCCCGCCTGCCGGGACGGCAGGACAGGGGGATCAGCGGCGGGCGGAGCCTAGCGGAGCGGCCGGACGGGCGGAAGGGAATGGCCCCTGGCCTGCTGTCCGATTCGCTGTCTCACGGCAAAAACTCCGCCTTGCTGGGGTGGCCGCCACCATATGGGGGCGCCCTGCCGGGCGCAAGGAAGCCGGGCGCAGATTTCCCCGGCCATCCACAACATCCGGCGGTGCTTGCGCGAAATGTCCACAACATGTTGATTTTCGGCTCGCCACGGCGTCAGCCGCGCACCACCCAGAACCAGCGCGGCGCCAGCCGGTGCCGCTCCATCACCCGCTCGGCCGCAGGCGGCCCGTCCGCCGGGCGGTGCAGCAGGCCGGCGACCCAGGGCGTGCCGCCGGGGCTCGGCTGGTTCAGCACCACCTCGCCCTGCGGCCCGCGATCGAAGCCGGACAGCGACAGCCGATGCAGCGACGCCCGCAGCGCGAGATAGCGTGCCGGCGGCACGCCCAGCTCGCGCAGCAGGTCGGCCTCATGCCGCACCGGCTGGGCGGCCCCGGGCGCCACCTGCCGGCGATGCTGCGTCACCGCCTGGCCGTTGAGGAAGCGGTAGCTGTCATAGCGACGCCGCTCGCCCTCCGGCGTGACCCATTCCCCCTCCTGCCCGAGTTCGAGCGAGGTGATGGCGGGCAGCGCGGCGATCTCGGCCAGCAGCGCCTCCAGCCGGGGGCGGTTCAGCCAGAAATAGCCGGTGGTGGTGCCGAACCCCGCCGCGAGCAGAACGCCGCCCGACAGCAGCACCAGCCCTGCCGCGGCGAGGCGCCGGCGCGCCCCGAGGCCCAGCAGCAGGGCGCTGGCCAGCAGCAGCGCCGCGCTCAGCCCGGGCGCGTAGACCGGCAGGGAGAGGAGGAAGCCAAGCCCGGCCGCCACCCCGGCCCAACGCAGCCAGCGCAGCCCGGGAGGGGGGCACATCCGGGGGAACGGGACGACCAGGGCGGCCGCGCCGGCCGGCTCACTGGCAGGCCAGGCATTCCTCGTAATCGGTGCCGTTGCCGCCCTCGCCGGCCACGGCCCGCACGCGCGGGGCGGGCGGCACCGGCAGCACCGCGTCGATGCTGGTGGCGGCGGCGAAGCCCAGCTCCGGCTGCACCGCGACCTTCTCGCTGATCGCGTCGGCGCGCTGGATCGACAGGCTGCGGCAGTAGTAGAGCGACTTCACGCCCTTCTTCCACGCCTGGAAGTGGATCTGGTGCAGGTCGCGCTTGTGCACGTCGGCCGGCAGGAACAGGTTCACCGACTGGCTCTGGCAGATATAGGGCGTGCGGTCGGCCGCGTGCTCCACCACCCAGCGCTGGTCCAGCTCGAAGGCGGTCTTGAAGACGGCCTTCTCCTGCTCGTCCAGGAAGTCGAGATGGCTGACCGAGCCCTTGTTGACGGTGATCGTCGTCCAGGTCTCGTCATCGTCGCGGCCGTGCTTGGCCAGCACCTTCTTCAGATACGGGTTGCGCACGATGAAGGAGCCGGACAGCGTCTTGTGGTTGTAGACATTGGCCGCGATCGGCTCGATGCCCGGGCTCGCGCCGCCGCAGATGATCGAGATCGACGCGGTGGGCGCGATCGCCATCTTGTTCGAGAAGCGCTCCATGAAGCCGTATTCGGCGGCATCCGGGCAGGGCCCGCGCTCCTCGGCCAGCAGCCGGCTGGCCAGGTCGGCCTGCTCGCGGATGTGCTTGAACATCCGCTTGTTCCAGACCTTGGCGATGACGCTCTCGAACGGCACGTTCTGCGCCTGCAGGAAGGAGTGGAAGCCCATCACGCCGAGGCCGACCGAGCGCTCGCGCATCGCGCTGTACTTGGCGCGCGCCATGCTGTCCGGCGCGTCGTCGATGAAGCCCTGCAGCACGTTGTCGAGGAAGCGCATCACATCGGGGATGAAGCGCGCATCGTCCTTCCACTCGAACCAGGTCTCGAGGTTCAGCGAGGAGAGGCAGCACACCGCGGTGCGCTCCTTGCCATGCTGGTCGCGGCCCGTGGGCAGGGTGATCTCGGAGCAGAGGTTGGAGGTCTTCACCTCCAGCCCGGCCAGCTTCTGGTGCTCGGGGCGCGCGTTGTTCACCGCGTCGGAGTAGATGATGTACGGCTCGCCCTGCTCGATGCGCGCCATCAGGATGCGGATCCAGAGGCCGCGCGCCGAGACCTTGCGCACCACCGCGCCATCCTTGGGCGAGGTCAGCGCCCATTCCTCATCGGCCTCCACCGCGCGCATGAAGGCGTCCGGCACCAGGATGCCGTGATGCAGGTTCAGCGCCTTGCGGTTCGGGTCGCCGCCGGTCGGGCGGCGCAGGTCGATGAACTCCTCGATCTCGGGGTGCGAGACGGGCAGGTAGACGGCGGCCGAGCCGCGGCGCAGCGAGCCCTGGCTGATCGCCAGCGTCAGGCTGTCCATCACGCGGATGAAGGGGATGATGCCGCTGGTCTTGCCGTTCTGCCCGACCTTCTCGCCGATCGAGCGGAGATTGCCCCAGTAGGAGCCGATGCCGCCGCCCTTGGAGGCCAGCCAGACATTCTCGTTCCAGAGGTCGACGATGCCGTTCAGGCTGTCATTCGCCTCGTTCAGGAAGCAGGAGATCGGCAGGCCGCGCGTGGTGCCGCCATTCGACAGCACCGGCGTCGCCGGCATGAACCACAGCCTGCTGATGTAGTCGTAGATGCGCTGGGCGTGGGCGCTGTCGTCCGAATAGGCCGAGGCCACGCGGGCGAACAGGTCCTGGTAGGATTCGCCGGGCATCAGGTAGCGGTCGTCGAGCGTCGCCTTGCCGAAATCGGTCAGCAGCGCGTCGCGCGAGCGGTCCACGCGCACCTGGCCATGCCCCGCGAGCTGGATGTCATCGGCAAGGTGAACGGCATCGAGCACGGCGGAGAATCCCTGATATCGGTGTGGGCTGCGGGGCGGAGATTTGCACCGCCCCGCTCGCTGCTTCAACCCATATCTGGTGGGTCGGATGCAGGTTTGCCCCCCAGAATTTGCTTTACAGGCGTTCCGTTCACAGGCCGTGAAGGCCGCGACTCTCGGAAAATCCGGGGGATGCGGGGGTTATCCACCGCGGCCGCCGGGGCTTCGCCGCGGCGTCATTTTCCTCGCCCGGCCCGGCCTGGCGGCGCGACTCACCAGCCGCCGCCGCCCCCGCC
>NZ_GG770777.1:1327816-1339813 GCF_000164635.1 Pseudoroseomonas cervicalis ATCC 49957
GCTGGCCAGCTGGCTCTGCAGGCTGGGCGGGCGCCCGCCGGCCCTCGGCGTGCCATAGAAGCCGGCCAGCCGGCGGCCGCGCCACTCCCGCGGCTGGGTCGCCGCCTCGGGCTGCGCCCGGGCCAGCCAGTCCTGGAAATGCCGGACCCAGACCGCCTCCAGATCCAGCGCCATGGCGTAGGGCAGGATCCGCTCGAAATGCGGCTGCGACATGTCGGGCGCGCCGGCGATGCGCAGCCGCTCCGCCTCGGCCACGCGGATATACCCCGCCAGCCCCTCGATCTCGTCCAGCAACTGGCGGCCGCGCGGCGTCGGCCCGCCCAGCCGCGGCAGGGCGATGCGCGCCAGCAGCGCCACCGCCAGCATCACCCCCAGCAGCCCCGGATCGCCGCTGCGCAGCACCGCGTGGCCGAGCAGCGCCAGGAAGGGCGACAGCATCACCAGCCAGAACAGCTTCATCAGCACGCCGCCCCGCCCGCCGAGCAGCGGCAGCAGCGCCAGCATCAGCAGCGGGGCCAGGATGAGGAGCGACAGCTTCAGCGGCTCCGGCAGCGGCAGGGCGATGCCCAGCACCGCCGCGACCGTGGCGGCCAGCCCCGCCAGCACCTGCGGCCAGGCGCGGCGGCGCAGGCCGAGGGCACGGTGCTGCTGCCGCAGCGCCGTGGCGACGCCCTGCTCCAGCCGCCGCACCGCCTGGCCCTGGGCGCGCTCGATGGTCAGCGTGCCGCCGGCGGCCTGGATCGCGTCGAGCACCAGGCGCTGCTCGGCGGGCAGGTCCGGCCCGGGGCGGGTGGCGCCGGCCGACAGGCGCGGCGCGGCGCCCGACGGATCAAGCTCGATCAGCCCCCGCGCCGCCATCTCGACCAGCACCAGCGACATCAGGCCGTCGAGATCGGTGTGCCGGTTCCAGGCCAGCCGGACCAGGGCGGCGGAGAGGCCGGCCGGCGGCTCCCAGCGCGGCACGATCACGCCGGGCTTCGGGTCGCGGCCCCAGAGGAGCCACAGCCCTGCCAGGAACGCCGCCAGCGCGGCGGCGATGCCGGCGCCGCGCAGGGTCGGGCCGTGGTCGCGCCAGAACCAGTCGCGGCGCTGCCGGTCGCTGGGCGCGGCGATGGCGCCCTTGGCGAAGGCGACGGCGATGGTGAGGCCCTCGCGCGCCGCCAGCGGCCGCGTCGTCTCGAACCGCGCCACATGGCCGTCCAGCCGGCGGAAGCGGGCATCGCCGCCGGTCGCGCCGAAGGCGCCGGTGAAGGCGGCCAGGTCGCGGATCTCGGCGCCTGGCGGCAGCCGCACCGTTGCGGTGGCGCGGTCGATCGGGAACAGCCATTCGGTGCCGGTGGCGTTCCAGTAAACCTCGTCCTGCGTGTCGAAGCGGCGGAGCTGGCGGTCGGTCACATAGGTCAGCGCATAGACATGCTCGCCCGTGGCGACCCGCCTGCCCTCGCGGCCGAGATACAGGCGCAGCGCCCGGTCGCCCTCGACCTGGCGGACCGCCTCCGGCGCGCCGTCGCGCGTGGCCGAGCGCAGCTCGAAGCCGACACGCCGGGTCCGCCAGCCATCCTGCTGCAGGATCGGGACGTCGCGGAAGATGCCGAAGCGGATGCGGTCGCCCTCGGCGCGGACGCGGATCGTCTCGGTGACCAGGAAGCTGCCATCCGCCTGCACGGTGATGTCGGCGTCGAAGGCGAGGATGCGCTCCTGCGCCGCCGCCGGCCGGGCGAGCAGCAGCAGCGCCAGCAGCAGGGCGCCGAGCAGCCTTGCCGCCACCTCAGAAAGCGACCTGGGGCAGAGCACGGTCCTGCGGCGATTCCGGCTCGAAATAGCGCGCCTCGGTGAAGGCGAAGCGGCGGGCGACGAGGTTGGAGGGGAAGCTCTGGACCTGGGTGTTCAGCATCCGCACCGCGCCATTGTGGTAGCGGCGGGCATGCTGGATGTCGCGCTCCAGCGCCTCCAGCGAGGCCTGCAATTCGCGGAAATTGGCGCTGGCCTTGAGGTCGGGATAGGCCTCGGCGACGGCCAGCACGCGCCCGATCATGGCGCCCATCTGCCCCTCGGCGCGGGCGCGGCCCTCGATGTCGCCGGCCGGCGTCTCGGCGATGCGGGCGCGCTGGCGGGTGACCTCCTCCAGCAGGCCGCGCTCATGGCCGGCATAGCCCTGCACCGTGGCGACCAGGTTCGGCACCAGGTCGGCCCGCCGCTTGAGCTGCACGTCGATGCCGCTCCAGGCCTCGGCGACGCGCTGACGCGAGGCGACCAGCCGGTTGTAGACCGCGATGACATAAGCGACGGCCAGGCCCAGCACAGTCAGCACGACAAGAATGGTCCAGCCCATCGAACAACTCCCGGATCAGAGGCCGCGCGCTCCCGCTGCGGCGGTGGTTCCAAGATGAGGAACGGTATCCGGGGGAGCAATGGCGCGGCTGGGACTTCGCGGGCGGGGCCGATCACATGCGCTTCGGGACCGCTGCGCGGCGGTCCTGGCAGCAGGGCGGCCGACCCTGCGCGGTGCGGGCGGCATGACGGTGGCGCGGGGGAAAAGCGATGGCGGCGTCTCGGGGAGGGCGCCTGGACAGCACCATGACCGGCGCCGCACCTGACCCGATCAGGCGGCTTTCGCCGGCCTTGCCATCAACGGCATCGGATGAAGGTGACTGGCGCGCCCGAAAGGATTCGAACCTCTGACCCCCAGATTCGTAGTCTGGTGCTCTATCCAGCTGAGCTACGGGCGCTTGCCAGTGGCCGGGTGATAACCGCCGGCGCGGGGGGACGCAACAGGGGGAGACGACTTTTTTCCGCAAAATCCGCCTGCGAAATGGCTGAGCCCAGGCCAGGCGCAACGCCCCGGGCGGAAACGACGAAGCCCGGCACGAAGGCCGGGCTTGCAGGGTCGGTCCGGGCCGGGGCGCGGTGTCAGGCGGCCAGCTTGTCCAGCTCGCGCAGGATGGCGTCGCCCATCACGCTGGTGCCGACGCGGGCGGTGCCGGGGCCCATGATGTCGGCGGTGCGCAGGCCGCCGGCCAGCACCTTCTCCACCGCCGTCTCGACCAGCTTCGCATCCTCCTCCATGCCGAAGGACCAGCGCAGCAGCATGGCGAAGGAGAGCAGCTGGGCGCAGGGATTGGCGATGCCCTTGCCGGCGATGTCGGGCGCCGAGCCGTGGATCGGCTCGTACAGCGCGTGGCGCCGGCCCGAGGCGTCCTGCGCGCCGAGCGTGGCCGAGGGCAGCATGCCCAGCGACCCCGTGGCCGCGGCGGCCAGATCCGACAGAAGATCGCCGAAGATGTTGCTGGCCAGGATGACGTCGAACTGCTTCGGCCGGGCGCAGAGCTGCATGGCGCAATTGTCGGCATACATGTGCGACAGCTGCACGTCGGGGAACTCGGCCTGGCCGACCTCGTTCACCACGGCGCGCCACAGGCGGCCGGACTGCATGACATTGGCCTTGTCGACGCTGGTCATCTTGCCGGTGCGCTTGCGCGCCAGGTCGAAGGCGACGCGCGCCACGCGGGCGATCTCGTCCTCGGTGTAGACCTCGGTGTCGGTGCCGCGGCGCTTGCCGTTGGGCAGGGTCTCGACGCCGCGCGGCTCGCCGAAATAGATGCCGCCCGTGCTCTCGCGCACGATCATCAGGTCGAGGCCGCGCACCACGTCGGGCTTCAGGCTGGAGGCATCGACCAGCGGCTCCAGCACCAGCGCCGGGCGGAGGTTGGCGAACAGCCCCAGCTCCTTGCGCAGCCGCAGGATGCCGAGCTCCGGGCGCTTGTCGAACGGAAGAGAGTCCCATTTCGGGCCGCCCACCGAGCCGAACAGCACGGCATCCGCCGCCAGCGCCCGCTCCACCGTCGCATCCGGGCAGGGGGAGCCGGTGGCGTCCAGCGCGGCGCCGCCCACCTGGCCCTCCTCCAGCGCGAAGGAGACATGCCGGCGCCGGTCCATCCAGTCGATGACGCGCCGCACCTCGCGCATCACCTCGGGCCCGATGCCGTCGCCGGGCAGGACCAGCAGCCTCTTGTTCGCCGTCATGTCTCTCGTCTTTCCCTCTTGGTCCGGTCGGCCCTGGCGGCTCAGCGGTAGAGCCAGGGCTGCGCCGCGCGCTGCTTCGCCTCGAATCCGTCGATGGCGGGCGCACGCTGCATGGTCTGCCCGATATCGTCCAGGCCGTTCAGCAGCAGGTGGCGGCGCAGCGGGTCGATCTCGAACGGGATTTTCTCACCGTTCGGCCGCACCACGACCTGCTCCTGCAGGTCCACGGTGATGCGCGCATTGGCGCCGAGCTTCGCATCCTCCATCAGCTGGTCGCACACCGCGCGCGGCAGGCGGACCGGCAGGATGCCGTTCTTGAAGCTGTTGTTGTGGAAGATGTCGGCGAAGTCTGGCGCGATGACGCAGCGTATGCCGAAATCCAGCAGCGCCCAGGGCGCGTGCTCGCGCGACGAGCCGCAGCCGAAATTCTCGTGCGCGATCAGGATCTCGGCCTGCCGGTAGGGCTCCTGGTTCAGCACGAAATCCGGGTTCTCGCTGCCATCCTCGCGGTAGCGGAGATTGGCGAAGAGCGACTTGCCGAGCCCGGTGCGCGCGATGGTCTTGAGGAAGCGCGCCGGGATGATCTTGTCGGTGTCGACATTCGCCATGGGCAGCGGGGCGGCGATGCCGGTGAGCGTGGTGAAGGCGTCCATGGTCCCGTCTCCCTCAGGCGAGCTCGCGCAGATCGGTCAGCCGGCCGGTGATGGCCGCCGCCGCCGCCATGGCCGGCGAGCAGAGATGCGTCCGCCCCCCCGGGCCCTGGCGCCCCTCGAAATTGCGGTTGCTGGTCGAGGCGCAGCGCTGCCCCGGGGTCAGCTTGTCCGGGTTCATGCCGAGGCACATGGAGCACCCCGCCTCGCGCCACTCGAAGCCGGCCGCCTTGAAGATGGCGTCCAGCCCCTCGCGCTCGGCCTGCTGCTTCACCAAGCCCGAGCCCGGCACCACCATGGCGCGCACGCCCGGCGCCACCTGGCGGCCCTTCGCGATGGCGGCGGCGGCGCGCATATCCTCGATGCGGCTGTTGGTGCAGGAGCCGATGAAGACGACATCGACCTTGAGGTCGGTCAGCTTCTGCCCCGGGGTCAGGCCCATATACTCGACCATGCGGCGCAGCTGGGCGCGGCGCGCCTCATCGGCGGCCTCCTCCGGGTCGGGCACGGTGCCGGTGATCGGCAGCACATCCTCCGGGCTGGTGCCCCAGGAGACCATCGGCACGATCTCGGCCGCATCCAGGAACACCTCGCGGTCGAACTGCGCGCCCTCGTCGGTGGGCAGGGTGCTCCACCATGCGACCGCGCGGTCGAAGGCCTCGCCCTGCGGGGCGTAGGGGCGGCCGCGCACATAGTCGAAGGTGGTCTGGTCGGGGGCGATCATGCCGGCCCGCGCCCCCGCCTCGATCGACATGTTGCAGATCGAGAAGCGCCCGGCCATGTCCAGCGCCCGGATGGTGCTGCCGGCATATTCGATGACATGGCCATTGCCGCCGGCGGTGCCGATCTTGCCGATGATCGCCAGCACGATGTCCTTGGCGGTGCAGCCGGGGGGCAGTTCGCCCTCCACGGTGACGCGCATGTTCTTGGCGCGCTTCTGCAGCAGGGTCTGGGTGGCCAGCACGTGCTCGACCTCGGAGGTGCCGATGCCGAAGGCCAGCGCGCCGAGGGCGCCATGGGTCGAGGTGTGGCTGTCGCCGCAGACGATGGTCATGCCCGGCAGGGAGAGCCCCTGCTCCGGCCCGATGACATGCACGATGCCCTGGCGGGCATCGGTCAGCGGGATGTAGGGCACGCCGAACTCGGCGACGTTCTTCTCCAGCGTCTCGACCTGGGTGCGGCTCTCGGGGTCGTCGATGCCGGTGTAGCGCGAGGCGTCGGTGGCGATGTTGTGGTCGACCACCGCCATGGTGCCGTCCGGCCGGCGCACCGGGCGCCTGGCCATGCGCAGCCCCTCGAAGGCCTGCGGGCTGGTCACTTCATGCACGAGGTGCCGGTCGATGTAGAGAAGCGCGGTCCCGTCCGGAAGCGTCTCGACCAGATGGGCATCGAAGATCTTGTCGTAGAGCGTGCGCGGCTTGCTGTCCGCGGTCGGGGCCGACATGGGGCGATTCCTCGTGGCAGATGGAACATCACCCGTGTGGCGCTGGGGCAGGAGGGGGCCCACCGCCACCCGGAGGTCGCGTTGGCGTCACGGAGGGAGGCATCCTCCGGAACCCCGCCCGGCTCGGATCGCGGGGGGAGGCATCCCCCGGAATTCCTCCGGTTCTGGCAACGCGCCCATGTTTGGGCGCGGCTGCCGTCGGGTCAAGCGCGCGCGGCGCGCTGCTGGCCTGCCCGCCCCGAAGGCGGGTCCCCGGGGTCGCCCCCGGGGGCAGGCGGTGGCAGGGGGCGGGCCCCCTGCCCCGTTCCTCAGGCCTTGTTGACCGTGCGCTCGGCGATGCGCGCCGACTTGCCGGTGCGGCCGCGCAGGTAATACAGCTTGGCGCGGCGCACCTTGCCGCGGCGCAGCACGGCGATCTCGGCCACGTTCGGGGAGTAGAGCGGGAAGACGCGCTCCACGCCCTCGCCGTAGGAGAGCTTGCGCACCGTGAAGTTGCTGTGCAGGCCCTTGTTGGAGCGGGCGATCACCACGCCCTCATAGGCCTGGGTGCGGGTGCGCTCGCCCTCGACGACCTTCACCATCACGCGGACGGTGTCGCCGGCGGAAAACTCCGGCACGGCGCGGGCCTCGGCCAGACGGGCGAGCTGCTCGGCGTCGAACTGCTGCAGCAGGTTCATTGTTGTGGTCCTCTCGACAATCCGTTTAGGCGGCGCGGGCCGCCCGTTCAATCCTGTGTTCTGGCCTGTGGCCCGGCCTGCCGGGCCCAGAGGTCGGGCCGCCGCTCGCGCGTCGCCGCCTCCGCCATCTCTCGCCGCCACTTCGCCACCGCCGCATGGTGGCCGGAGAGCAGAACCTCCGGCACCGCGCGGCCCTGCCACTGCACCGGGCGGGTGTAGTGCGGGTATTCCAGCAGCGCACCGCGCGGGTCGGAGAAGCTCTCCTCCGCCGCGCTGTCCGCCCCGCCCATCACCCCCGGCAGCAGCCGCACGCAGGCGTCGAGCAGCAGCAGCGCCGCCGGCTCCCCGCCCGAGAGCACGAAATCGCCGACCGAGACCTCGCGCATGGCGCGCGCCTCGATCACCCGCTGGTCCAGCCCCTCATAGCGGCCGCAGACGAGGATCACCCCCGGCCCGGCCGACAGCTCCCGCACCAGCGCCTGGTCCAGCAGGCGGCCGCGCGGGGTGAGGTAGACCAGCGGACGCGCGGGCCCCTCCGCCAAAGCGGCGGCGCAGGCGGCGTCCACCACATCGGGCCGCATCACCATGCCGGCGCCGCCCCCGCAGGGGGTGTCGTCCACCGTCCGGTGCCTGTCGGCCGCGAAGTCGCGGATCTGCTTCGCATCCAGGCGCCACCGGCCCTCGCGCAGCGCGCGCCCGGCCAGGGACAGGCCGAGCGTGCCCGGAAACATCTCCGGGAACAGCGTGAGAGCGGTGGCGTGCCAGGTCACGCGGCACCTCCGCGCACGCCGCGCGGGCCGGTGCGCTTCGGCGCATCCTGCCGGCGCGGCAGGGCGCGCACCGGCTCGGCCAGCGGCGTCTCGGGCAGGGTGGCCTCCTCCCCCGTCTCGCCGGGCTGCGGCGGCACCACCACGGCTTCCGGCGGCACGGCCACCAGATAGCCCTCGGCGATGATGACCTGCGGCACCACGGCGCGGGTGAAGGGCAGCAGCAGCTCGCGCCCCTCGCCGTCGATGACGGTGAGGAAGGGGCCGGCGCCGTAATCCTCGACGCTGCGCACGCTGCCGAGCGTGGCGCCGCTGCCATCGCGCACCGCCAGCCCGACCAGATCGGCGAGGTAGAACTCCTCCTCCTCGGTCGCGGGCAGGCGGTCGCGCTCGACATAGAGGCGCGTGCCGGTCAGGCGGGCGGCGGCGTCGCGGTCGGCGACACCCTCGATGCGGGCCAGGCCATTGCCCAGCCATTGCAGCGCGAAGCGACGGGCGCCGCTCTCATCCGAGAGCGGGCCATAGCCGGCGATGGCGGCCGGGTCGGCGGTGAAGGCGTTGACGCGGACGATGCCGCGCACACCGTGCGGCCGTCCGATCTCCCCCACCAGGATGCGCTGCGCGGGCATGGGCGTTCAGCGGTCCGGTGTCAGCCCGCGGCGGCGGCGGCGGCCGCGGCGCGCTCCTGCGCCTTCTTCTTCGGCGCGGACTGCTTCGGCTGCTCGCGGAACACCGGCATCGGCGCCAGCTCGGCCTTGCCGAGGAACTTGGCGACGCGGTCGGTGGCGACGGCGCCGTGCTGCAGCCAGTGCTTGATGCGCTCGCCGAACAGGCGGACGCGCTCGGCATGGTCGGCGGGCAGCATCGGGTTGTAGCTGCCGACCTTCTCGATGAAGCGGCCGTCGCGCGGCGAGCGGCTGTCGGCCACCACGATGTGGTAGTAGGGGCGCTTCTTGGCACCGGCGCGCGCGAGGCGGATCTTCAGGCCCATAGTGACTTCCTTAGCTGGGTGATTCGGTTGTTCAGAAGGGGCGCTTGCCCCCGGCTCCGGGGAGAAGCGCGCCCAATCCGCCGCGCATCAGCCCCTTCTGGCCGAGCTTGTTCATCCGCTTCATCATCGCGGACATGTCGTCGAACTGCTTGAGCAGCCGGTTGACCTCCTGCACCGTGGTCCCCGAGCCGGCGGCGATGCGCTTCTTGCGGCTCGCCTTCAGGATCTCGGGGTTGCGGCGCTCCTTCGGCGTCATGCTGCCGATGATGGCGGCCTGGCGCTTCAGGATGGTGTTGTCGAGATTGGCGTCCTCGAGCTGGGACTTCAGCTTGCCCACCCCCGGCAGCATGCCGAGGATGCCGGAGAGCGAGCCCATCTTGCCGATCTGCTTCAGCTGCGCCGCGTAATCTTCCAGGTCGAACTGACCCTTCTGCATCTTCGCGGCGAGTTTTTCCGCCTCGGCCTTGTCGATCGTCTCGGCGGCGCGCTCGACGAGCGAGACGATGTCGCCCATGCCGAGGATGCGGCCGGCGATGCGGTCGGGGTGGAAATCCTCGAGCGCGTCCAGCTTCTCGCCGGCGCCGAGCAGCTTGATCGGTGCGCCGGTGACGGCGCGCATCGACAGCGCCGCGCCACCGCGGGCATCGCCGTCGACGCGGGTCATGACGATGCCGGTCAGGCCCACGCGCTCATTGAAGATGCGGGCGGTGTTCACCGCGTCCTGGCCGGTCATCGCATCGACGACCAGCAAGCTCTCATGCGGCTTGGTGGCGGCCTTGACCTCGGCCACCTCGGCCATCAGCGCCTCGTCGATCGAGAGGCGGCCGGCGGTGTCGAGGATCACCACGTCATACAGCTCGCCGCGCGCCACCTGCATGGCACGCGCCGCGATCTGCAGCGGGGTCTGGCCCTGGATGATCGGCAGGGAGGCGACGCCCGCCTGCTTGGCCAGCGTCTCCAGCTGCAGCTGGGCGGCGGGGCGGTGGACGTCCAGGCTGGCCAGCAGGACCTTCTTCTTGTCCCGCGCGCGCAGCCGCAGCGCGATCTTGCCGGAGGTGGTGGTCTTGCCCGAGCCCTGCAGGCCGATCATCAGGATGGCGATGGGCGCGGCGGCGTTCAGGTTCAGGCCGGGGGTCTGCTCGACCCCCTCGCCACCGCCGAGCGCCTCGACCAGGCAGTCATTGACGATCTTGATGACCTGCTGGGCGGGGGAGACGGAGCGGATGACCTCCTGGCCCACGGCGCGCTCGCGCACCTTGTTGACCAGGTCCTTGACCACCGGGAGCGCGACATCGGCCTCGAGCAGCGCGATGCGGACTTCCCGCAGCGCCTCGTTCACGTTGTCCTCGGTCAGCGCGCCGCGGCGGCGCAGCCGGTCGAAAACCCCGTTCAACTTGCCCGACAGCGCCTCGAACATCGGCGGTCGTCTTCCTTTCCTGCGGGTTGAGCCCCGCCCATAACAAAACACGCCGCTGCCCGAGCCTTCGGGGAGCGACGGAGCCGGGCCTCTCCGGGAGGCGCCGACCGAAAATCCGGACAAAGCCGGAGCCGCGACATACCCCTCCCCCCCCCTCCTTGCAAGTCTTTTTGCCCGCTGCCGGTCATAGCCGAGACGGGCGGTGCCGCACGGGCAGGGTTCTCTCCGGCCCAGTGTGGCGGCCCGCCTGGCCGGGGGATGGCGGCAGCCTGACAAAAAGAGGGAATTCATTCCCCCGACCTGACCCAAGCTTATTCTGTTGCCTTCCCGGCTGCTGCCCGCTAGCCTCCCCTCATGAACACGCTCAACCCGTTCCAACGCTGGTGGTGGCCCCTGTAACAAGGCGGCCAGCGTAGTTCACTGATCCTCAGGCCGCCTCGGACATCCGGGCGGCCTTTATTCTGCACTCTCCCCTCCCCCCGGATCTCTGAGGCGACCGCAAAGCCCGGAGCGCGCGAGAATGCAGAGCTATCAGACCCAGGGCGGCCTGACCGTCCACCGATCCAGCGCCGAGGCCGATTATCCCGGCGCGCGCGAGGTGCTGGCCGGCAAGCTGGACCGGCAGCGCGGCGTGCTGCTGTCCTCCTCCTTCGAGTTCCCGGGCCGCTACACGCGCTGGGACATGGGCTTCGCCGATCCGCCGGTGATGATCACCGCGCGCGGGCGGGAGATGGCGATCCAGGCGCTGAACGCGCGCGGCGCGCTGCTGCTGCCGGCGATGGCCGAGGCGCTGCGGCCGATGCCGGAGCTGGCCGCCTTCGAGGCCGGGGCGGAGCGCATCACGCTCACCGTGCGCACGCCGACCGAACGGCTGCCGGAGGAGGAGCGCTCGCGCCTGCCTTCCGTCTTTTCCGTGCTGCGGGTGCTGCGCGACCTGTTCGCCAGCCCGGAGGATGCGCATCTCGGCCTGTATGGCGCCTTCGGCTACGATCTGGTGTTCCAGTTCGAGCCGATGCCGCTGCGCCTGCCGCGCGGGGCGGACCAGCGCGAGCTGGTGCTCTACCTGCCGGACGAGATCCTGGTGGTGGACCATCTGCGCAGCGCCGCCACGCTCTACCGCTATGATTTCACGGTGGGCGGAAAGGGCACCGAGGGGCTGCCGCGCGAGACGCCGGCGGATGGTTACCGCCCCGGCAACGGGATCGCCCCGCCGGAGAGCGATTACGGCCCCGGCGAGTATGCCGCCATGGTGGAGCGCGCCCGCGAATCCTTCGCGCGCGGCGACCTGTTCGAGGTGGTGCTGGGCCAGACCTTCGCGACGCTGTGCCCCGACGCGCCGAGCGCGCTGTTCGAGCGGCTGCGGCGGGTGAACCCCTCCCCCTATGGCGCGCTGATGAATCTGGGCGAGGGCGAGTTCCTGGTGGCGGCCAGCCCGGAGATGTTCGTCCGGGTCGAGGGCAGCCGCATCGAGACCTGCCCGATCAGCGGCACCATCAAGCGCGGCCGCGACGCGCTGGAGGACGCGGCCAATATCCGCACCCTGCTCAACTCCGCCAAGGAGGAGAGCGAGCTGACCATGTGCACGGATGTGGACCGCAACGACAAGTCGCGCGTCTGCGTGCCCGGCTCGGTCCAGGTGATCGGCCGGCGGCAGATCGAGATGTATTCCCGCCTGATCCACACGGTGGACCATGTGGAGGGCACGCTGCTGCCGGAGCGCGACGCGCTGGACGGTTTCCTGTCGCATGCCTGGGCGGTGACGGTGACGGGCGCGCCCAAGACCTGGGCGATCCGCCATGTCGAGGCGGAGGAGCGCTCGGCCCGCCGCTGGTATGGCGGCGCCATCGGGCGGCTCACCTTCGACGGCAACATGAACACCGGGCTGACGCTGCGCACCATCCGGCTGAAGGAGGGGGTGGCCGAGGTGCGCGCCGGCGCCACGCTGCTGCATGACAGCGACCCGGCCTCGGAGGAGGCGGAGTGCCATCTGAAGGCCAGCGCCATGTTCGCCGCCATCCGCGGCGCGGG
>NZ_GG770777.1:1342679-1349445 GCF_000164635.1 Pseudoroseomonas cervicalis ATCC 49957
GCGCGGCGTGCCCGGCTGCCCGCCTGGTTCGGCCGAATCGGCACCCGCGCGGCGCTGGTGGCGGCGCTGATGCTGGCGGTGGTGCTGCTGCTCAGCGGCACCGCCCTGGTCACCGGCCAGCGGCAGTCCGACTTCATCGAGCAGATCGGCGTGCGCGACCGCGAGGCGGATGCGGCGGTGGACGAGCTGACCCAGCATGTCGCGGATTTCTCGGCCGGCTTCGCCAGCGTCATCGCCGGCGTCCTGCAGCCGGTGCCGGCGGCGCCCCGCATGGTGCGCGGCGGCGACCAGATCCTGCGCAGCTTCGCCCATGTCGACGCGCTGCTGGGCCAGAGCCTGGACCCGATCCTGATGGGCGGCGGCCGCGACATGGCCGGCCGCATGCCAGAGCTGGTGGAGCAGGTGCGCGCCGCCTTCGCCGGACGGCAGCGCGACCGCTTCGGCCCGCTGCACGAGGAATGGCTCGACTACATGACCACCTACACCCGCGTCGCCAACGCGGCGCGGGAGTATGTGCAGCGGCGCGGCGACCAGTCGCTGGCCGAGGCGCGCGAGCTCGCCGCCCAGGCGCGGCGCATCGTGCTGGTGGCGACGCTGCTGGGCCTCGCCGGCTCGGGGCTGATCCTGCTGGTGCTGGTCTCGCTGATCGCGCGGCCGCTGTCGCGCATCGCCCGCGCCATGGAGGCGCTGGCGCGCGGCGACCTCGCGGCCGAGGTGCCGGAGACCGGGCGCTCCGACCAGCTGGGCGGCATGGCGCGCGCCGTGGTGGTGTTCAAGCAGAGCCTGGTCGCCACCCACACCCTGACCGAGCAGGCGGCGGAGAATGCGCGGCGCACCGCCATCGCCACCACCCAGGCCTCGGACGCCATCGGCCAGGTGAGCGACGGCGCCATGACCCAGCTGGCCGAGCTGCGCCAGGTGGCCGAGGCACTGTCGCAGACCGCCGAGGCGATCCGCGACGTGGTGCGCTCCACCGCGCTGTCGAGCGACCGGGCGCAGGATTCCAAGGCGCTGCTCGACGCCAACCTGACCAAGGTGCGCAGCCTGATCGAGCTGGTCGACGCGGTGAGCGACGACACCGAGCGGGTGACGCGCATCGCCGGCACCATCTCGAAGATCGCGACGCAGACCAACATCCTGGCGATCAACGCGGCGATCGAGGCGGCGCGCGCCGGCGAGCATGGCCGCGGCCTCGCCGTGGTGGCCGAGGAGGTGCGCGCGCTGGCCGCCAGCAGCGAGCAGCTGGCGCAGGAGATCGCCGATGTCGTGCTGGTGGCCGGCCGCCGCACGCGCGAGGGCAGCGGCACCGCCGCCGCCGTCGGCGAGGACATGGACACGCTGGAGCGGCTGGTGGCCGAGAGCGCGCGCCTCTCGGGCGCCATCGCCGTCGCCATGGAACAGCAGCAGGCGACCGTCACCGACATCCATGCCCGCGTGGGCACATTGACCCGCATCGGCCAGTCCAACGCGACGGCGGCGGAGGAGATCACCGTGACCATGATCGATCTGGCCAAGCTGGCCTCGGAGACGCAGAGCGCCGTCGAGAGCATGGCGGGGCGCGGCGCGTGAGCGACCTTCCCGCCGCCGAGGCCGCCGCCAACGCCGATGTCGCGCTGCTGGTCGTCGATGACAGCAGCTTCAACCGGCTGATGCTGAAGCGCCGCCTGGGCGAGCTCGGCTACAGCAACATCACCATGGCCGAGGATGGCGAGCAGGGGCTGGCCGCCATCGAGCGGCAGCGCTTCGACGTGGTGCTGCTCGACCTGGAGATGCCCAGGCTCGACGGCATCTCGGTGCTGGAGCAGCTGCACGCGGCGCGCGGCGCGGCGCCGCCGGTGATCGTCATCTCGGCGCTGACCGAGATGGCCAAGATCGTCCGCTGCATCGAGCTGGGCGCCGAGGACTACCTGCCGAAATCCTTCGACCTGCCGCTGCTGCGCGCGCGCCTCGGCGCGGTGCTGGAGAAGAAGCGGCTGCGGGACCTGGCCGACCAGCGCCTGGCGCTGCTGGAGGCGGAGCTGGAGAGCGCGCGCGCCGCGCAGCTCTCCCTGGTGCCGCGGGATTTCGCCGCCATCGCCCCCGGCGGGCTGGATCTCTGCGCCGCCATGGTGCCGGCGCGGCAGGTGGGGGGCGATCTCTACGACGCCTTCCGCATCGCGCCCGGATTGCTGCTGATCACGGTGGCGGACGTCGCCGGCAAGGGCGCGCCGGCCGGGCTGACCATGGCGCGCAGCCTCGGCCTGATCCGCGCCGCCGCCACGCTTCTTTCGGCTGGCGGCGAACGGCCGGACCCGGCCGCCATCATCGCCCATGCCAATGACGACCTGGCCCGCGACAATGAGAGCCAGACCTTCGTCACCATCGCGCTGGCCGTCATCGATGCCGGCACCGGCGAGGGGCGCATCTGCGTCGCCGGGCATGAGGCGCCCTACCGGCTTTCCGCCGGCGGCGTCGCGCCGCTGACCGGGCTGACCCGCCAGCCGCCGATGGGGGCGATGGAGGGCTACCCCTATGGCTCCGACCCGCTCGCTCTGGCGCCGGGCGAAGGCCTGCTGCTGTTCAGCGACGGCGTGACCGAAGCCGAGGATGCCCAGGAAGAGTTCTTCGGGCGCGAGCGGCTGGAGGCGGCGCTGGCGCCGCAGGCGGGCGCCGCCCCGGTCGCGGTGGTCGAGGCGGTGCTGCGCGCGGTGGAGGGCTTCGTCGCCGGCGCGCCGCAGGCCGACGACATCACCGTGCTGGTGCTGCGCCGGGGCTGAGGCGGTTCAGCCCAGCGCCCGCACCGCCGCCCGCGCCACCTCGGCCAGCAGCGCCGGGCGCTCGGCGGCGGCGATGCGGGCCTCGGTGAGATAGGCCGCCAGCAGCACCGGCGCGCGGCCGGGCGGCAGCAGCAGCCCGACATCATTGGCGATGCCGGCGGAGGGGTTGCTGCCGGTCTTCTCGGCGGCGCGCCAGCCCTGCGGCAGGCCGGCGCGGATCTGCGCATCGCCGGTGCGGTTGCCGAGCAGCCAGCCCATCAGCCGCTCGCGCGAGGCCGGCCGCAGCGCATCGCCCAGCGCCAGGGCGCGGATCAGGAAGGCCATCGAATCCGGCGTGGTGGTGTCGCGCGGGTCGCCGGGGCGGCCCTCGTTCAGCGCCGGCTCGGTGCGGTCGAGGCGGGTGGTGGCATCGCCCAGGCCGCGCAGGAAGGCGGTGAGCCCGGCCGGGCCGCCGACCGTGTCCAGCAACAGGTTGGCGGCCGGATTGTCGCTCAGCGTCACCGTCGCCTCGCACAGCGCCGCCACCGTCAGGCCGGGGCCGCCGGCGGCCGGGCCGGTCACCGGGGCATAGGGCACCAGATCGTCGCGGGTGAAGCGGATCACCCGGTCCAGCCGCTCCTTGCCCTCATCCACCCGGCGCAGCACGGCGCCGGCCAGCAGCAGCTTGAAGGTGGAGGCCATGGGGAAGCGCTCGGCGGCGCGGTGCCCGGCGCGGAACCCGCTGCCGGTGTCGAGCAGCGCGACGCCGAGGCGGCCGCCGCTGCGCGCCTCGATCTCCGCCATGCGGCGGGCGAACTCCGTGGCGTCGGGCGCGGCCAGGGCGGCGCGCCAGGGCATGGCGGTCCACAGCGTGGCGCCGAGGGCGAGGCCCTGCAGCAGATGGCGGCGTGGGGTCATGGCGGTGTCTCCCGTATCGTTCCGGGCGGCACCATGGCGGCGCGATGCCCCCTCGACAAACGGGGAGATTTGCGGCGAAACCCCAGGAAAATTTGGGCATGAACGCCATGCGCAGCCATCTTCCGCTGAACGCGCTCCGCGCCTTCGAGGCCTCGGCGCGCCATCTGAGCTTCACCAAGGCCGGGCTGGAGCTGCACGTCACCCAGGCCGCCATTAGCCATCAGGTGAAGAGCCTTGAGGAAAATTTGGGGGTCGCGCTGTTCCGCCGGCTGCCGCGCGGCCTGGCGCTGACCGATGAGGGGGCGGCGCTGCTGCCCGAGATCGCTGAGGGCTTCCGCCGCATCGGCCGCAGCCTGGACCGCTTCGAGGCCGGGCAGGTGCGCGAGGTGCTGACCGTCGGCGTGGTGGGCAGCCTGGCGGTGGGCTGGCTGCTGCCGCGGCTGGAGCGCTTCCGGCAGGCGCATCCCTTCATCGACCTGCGGCTGCTGACCAACAACAACCGCGTCGACCTGGCCGGCGAGGGGCTGGATTGCGCCATCCGCTTCGGCGACGGCGCCTGGCACGGGACGGAGGCGGTGCGGCTGTTCAGCGCCCCGCTCTCCCCCGCCTGCGCCCCTGGCGTGGCGGCGCGGCTGCGCCGGCCGGAGGATCTGGCGGGCGAGGTGCTGCTGCGCTCCTACCGCGCCGATGAATGGCCGCGCTGGTTCGCGTCGCTCGACCTGCCCTGCCCGCCGCCGCGCGGCATGATCGCCGATTCCTCCCTGGTACTGGCCGAGGCGGCGGCGCAGGGCGCGGGGGTCGCGCTGCTGCCGCTGCGGCTGTTCCCGCGCGAGCTGGCGGAGGGGCGGCTGCTGCGCCCCTTCGCCGCCGAATTGTCGCTCGGCGCCTATTGGCTGAGCTGGCTGCGCTCCCGCCCGCCGGGGCCGGCGCTGCGCGCCTTCCAGTTCTGGCTGCTGGAGGAGGCGCAGGGCTGAGGAATCGCAGCACGGGGGCCGGAAAGCCCGCGTCAGGCGCCGCGAAACCGGGCATGCTGGCGGCCGGCCGGAGCGAACCGGCCGGAGGAACGTCCCGAATGCGCCTTGCTCCCCGTGGCCTCGCCCTGCTGGCCGCGCTGCTCGCCACCGCCTGCGCGGCCCCGCCCGCGCCCCCCGCCGCCCCGCCGGCCGCGAAGGTGGTGGAGATCTATCGCGGCAGCGCCACCGCGCTCGGCCAGCCGATGCGCTTTCCGCAGCGCGACGGCACGCTGGTGATCGCCACCTACGAGATCCCGCCCGGCGCCCGGCTGCCGGTGCACCGCCATCCGCAGCAGCGCATCGCCTATGTCATGGCGGGCCGCCTGCTGGTGGCGACGCCCGAGGGCCGCTCCTGGGAATACAAGGCCGGCGATGTGGTGGTGGAGATGCTCGACCACTGGCATTGGGGCGAGACGCTGGGCGAAGAGACGGTGCGCCTGCTGGTGATCGACCAGACCGAGGGCGGCGGCAGCAACACCGAGCTGCGGCACTAAAGCGGCGCCCGGCCGGGGCGCCGCCCGCCGGCGCGGGGCGGGCCATGCCCACCCCACCCCAAACCGGAAAAACTAGCCGCGCGGCGGCAGGCCGGGCTCGCCCAGATCCCACCAGAAGCCGGCGAAGGCCAGGATGCCCTCGCGCGCCGGGGCCTTCAGCAGGTGCTCGTCCGGACCGTGCTGCTTGCAGCCATTGTAGCTGTGCGGCACCCAGACCAGCGGCACGCCCAGATGGTCGACGAAGACATCGCCCGGCAGGCCGCCGCTGCTGTTCGGGATGATCTGCACCTTGCGGCCCAGGCTGCGCTCCATGCTGGCCTGCGCCCAGCGCACCCAGGGGTGGTCCGGCGCGGTGCGGCTGGCGGGCATGCGGACGAAGGCGTTCTCGATCGCCACGACCTGCAGCCCGTGCGCGTCCAGGTGGCGGCGCAGCGCCGCCTCGAACTGGGCCGGGTCGCTGTCCACCGTGTAGCGGATCTGGCAATGCGCGCGCGCCCAGGGCGCCACCGCGTTCACCGGGTTGGACGGCACGCCGCTTTCCATGGCCAGCACGATGAAGCTGTTCCAGCCATAGATCTTCTCGGCCGCGGTCAGGCCGGGCTCGCCCCAGGCCTCGTCGATGGTGGCGGCGCCGTCGCCGCCGCCCACCGGGCAGCCCTGCAGCACCGCCTTCACCGCCGCCGGCACGGTGCCGCCGGCCGGCAGCCAGTCGCGCACCAGGATCTTGCCGTCGCGGTCCATGATGGTGGCGAGCGCATGCGCCAGCACCACCGCCGGGTCGGTGGTCAGCCCGCCCCAATGGCCGGAATGCACGCCGCCCTCGCGCAGCTTCACCACCAGGTCGCAATGCCAAGTGCCGCGCGTGCCGGTGGCGATGGTCGGCACCTCGGGCATGACGCGCGGCCCGTCGGAGGCGATCAGCGCATCGGCCGCCAGCTCCTCGGCATGGGCGGCGACGAAGGCGCGCAGGCCCTTGCTGCCGCGCTCCTCAGCCATTTCCAGCACCAGCTTCACATTGGCGCCGAGCTTGCCCTCGCGCTCGGCCAGCACGGCCTCCAGCGCGGCCAGGTTGATGCCGTGCTGGCCCTTGTTGTCGGCGGTGCCACGGCCATACCAGCGGTCGCCGCGATCGGTCAGCGTCCAGGGGGTGAGGCCCTCGCTCCACTGCGAATCCAGCCCGGCGACGGTATCGCCATGGCCGTAGAGCAGCGCGGTCGGCAGGGCCGGGTCCTCGATGCGGCTGGCCATCAGGATCGGGCCGAAGCCGGGCTCGGGGTTGTCGTGCAGGGAGACGCTGAAGCCCATGCGCTCCAGCCAGGGGCGGATCAGCCCGTCGAGGTAGCGCGGCAGCTCGGCGGCGTGGCGCTCCTCCTGCGAGGTGGAGGCGATGCCCACCATCCGGCCGAGCAGATCGGCATAGCCGCCCTGGTCGAAGAATTCCCCCGCGCGCCGCAGCGCGCCCTCGCGACTGGCCATGCCCGTCTCCCTCTCTGTCGCGGCGGCGCCGCGCCCCTGGGCTACAGGCATTGGCCCCGCCGGCGCAGCGCGTCAACGCCCCGGGCGGCGGGCCGGGCGGCGAGGGTTCAGCGGCTGGTGCGGGCCGGGG
>NZ_GG770777.1:1351055-1359065 GCF_000164635.1 Pseudoroseomonas cervicalis ATCC 49957
CGGCGGCGAGCGCATCCGCATCGCCGGGCGGCACGCGCCAGCCGGTGACGCCTTCCTCCACCGTCTCGCGCGGGGCGCCGAGATCGGCGGCGATGACCGGGCGGGCCATGGCCTGGGCCTCGACCACGGAGCGGCCGAAGGCCTCGGCATCGGTGGAGGCGTGCAGCACCAGATCGGCCAGCAGCAGGGCGGCGGGCATGTCCTCGGCATGGCCGGGCAGGATGACATCGGCGCCGAGGCCGAGGGACTGGATGCGCTGGCGCAGCTCGGCGGCATAGGCGCCGCGGCCGGTCTCGCCGGCCAGGATCAGGAAGGGGCGCGGCGCGGGCAGGCGGGCGAGCGCCTGCAGCGCCACCGCCTGCCCCTTCCAGCGGCTGATGCGGGCGGGCAGCAGCAGCACGGGGCGGTCCTGCGGCACGCCCCAGGCGGCGCGCAGCTTCGCCACGCGGTCGGGCGCCACCAGAGCGGGGTCGAAGGCGCGCGGGTCGACACCGCGCGGGATGATGCGGATGCGGGCAGGGTCGGTGTGGTGGCGGGTCCGCACCAGCTCGGCGATGAAGCGGCTGATGGCGATGACACGGTCGCCGCGCGCCATGACCGAGTTGTAGAGGCGCTTGCCGGGGAAGTTCTCGTTGTAGGTGCCGTGATAGGTGGTGACGAAGGGCAGGCCGGCGGCGCGGGCGGCGCGCAGGCCGGACCAGGCCGGGCCGCGGCTGCGGGCGTGGATCAGGGCGATGCCGTGCTCGGCCACCAGGCGTTGCAGGGCGGCGGCATTGGCCAGGATGGCCCAGGGTGTCTTGCGGTCGAGCGGCAGGGTGACGTGGCGCGCGCCGAGCGCTTCCAGCGCCGGCACCAAGCGGCCGCCGGCGGAGGCGACAATGGGGCGATAGCCGGCCTGGGCCTGGGCCTCGGCGATTTCGAGGGTGCCGCGTTCGACGCCGCCGCTGTTCAGGGCGGGCAGCAGCTGCAGGATGGCGGGCCGGTCGGACATGCCCCCCGCTTACCGGCGCGCCCCGTTCCTGACCAGCCCGCAGTGGCGCTGCCCTGGAAAGGGCCGCAGATGCGGGGGCCCGGGGGAACTCAGTTCCCCCGGATTCTTTTCAGTTTTCTATCCCCCCTTCACGCCCCCGGCGGTGAGCCCAGCGATGATCTGCTTCTGCGCCAGCAGGGTGAGCAGCAGCACCGGCAGGGTCACCAGCAGGGCGGCGGCGGCGAGCGGCCCCCAGGAGATCTGCTCGAAGGTCAGCATGTTGTTCACGGCCACGGGCAGGGTGCGGGTTTCGCGCCCGGCGAGGACCATGGCGAAGATGAAGTTGTTCCAGGAGAAGATGAAGGAGAGGATCACCGCGACCGTGATGCCCGGCCGCGCCAGCGGGAAGGCGACGTGGCGGAAGGCCTGCCAGATGTTGGCGCCGTCGACCAGGGCGGCTTCCTCCAGCTCGGCGGGCAGGCCTTCGAAGAAGCCGATCATCACCCAGACGGTGATGGGCACGGTGATCACCAGATGGGTGATGATGATGGGCGTCAGCGTGCCGGTCAGCCCCAGCCACTGGAACAGCAGGAAGAGCGGGATGAGGTAGGAGAGGCCCGGCGTGATGCGGGCGATGAGGATGAGCATGGCCGCCCGCGTGGCGCGCATCTTGGCGATGCCGTAGCCGGCGGGCACGCCGATCAGGATGGCGAGGCCGGTGGCGGTGAAGGAGACGATGATGCTGTTCCAGGTGTAGAGCAGGAAGTCGTTGCGCTCGAACACCGCCAGGAAATTGTCCCACACCACCGGGTTGGGGATGAAGACGGGCGGCCAGTCGGTGTTGTCCAGCTCGGTCTTCAGCGAGAGGGAGAGCATCCAGAGGAAGACCATCGCGCCGGGCGAGATCAGCAGCAGGACGGCGAGGCCGAAGCCGAGCTTTTCCAGCAGGCGGGTCATAGCGCGTCCTTCACCCGGTTGCGGGTCCAGAGCAGCAGCCCCGCGAGCGAGACGATCAGCAGGAAGAACACCACCACCACCGCGCTGGCATAACCCATGTTGTAGTAGGCGAAGCCCTGCAGATAGAGGAAGATGTTGATGGTCTCGCTGCTGGTGCCGGGGCCGCCCTGGGTGATGACGTAGATGGTGTCGAAGGCCTTCAGCGCGTCGATGGCGCGGATGATGAGGGCCACGACGATGAAGGGCATCAGCAGCGGCAGGGTGATGTGGCGGAAGCTCTGCCAGGGGCTGGCGCCGTCGATCTTCGCGGCCTCATAGGGGTCCTGCGGCAGGGAGGCGAGGCCGCCGAGGACGATCAGCATCACCAGCGGCGTCCAGTGCCAGACCTCGACCATCACCAGGGTCGGGATGACGGTCTTGGCGTCATAGATCCACATGCTGGGCGGGATGCCGAACTGCATCAGGATCCAGTTCAGCACGCCGAGCTGCGGGTGGAACATCATGGTCCAGACCAGGGCGACGGCAACGGGGGTTGCCATCATCGGCAGGATGAAGATGGTGCGCGCCAGGCCGCGCAGCGGGAAGTTGCGGTTGAACACCAGCGCCGCGGCGACGCCGAGCACCATCGGCAGCAGCACGGCCAGCGCGGTGAAGTAGAGGGTGCGCGCCACCGACCAGAGGAAGCGGTCGTCGGTGAACAGCTTGCGATAGTTGTCGAACCCGACATAGGCGTGGCCGCCGCCGATCTTCCAGTCATGCGCCGACATGAACAGGGTGAAGGCCCAGGGGAAGAGGATGACGGCCAGCACCACCACCCCGGCCGGCACGACGAACCAGCCATAGTGGCGGGCATAGTTGCGGCGGCGGGTGGTGCCCGCCGCCGCCCGGCCACCCGGCAGGGCGGCGGTCGCGTTGTTCATCAGGTGGCGCGCTCCGACTGCTCCAGCACCGGGCGGAAGGCGTCGGTGGCGCGCTTCAGCTCGGTGGCCGGGTCGGCGCCGCCGATGGTGTTGGTGAGCGCGGTGCCGATGGTGTCGCGGAACTCGGTGACCGGCACGATCTCGGGCAGGCCGGGGCGGGCGATGCGCGCGCTCTCGATCAGCGTGGTGAAGAATTCGCGCGGGAAGCGGCTGGCGGCGATCGCCTCCTCGTTGCGGAAGGGGCTGCTGCGGGCCGGCGCGCCGGCGCCGGAGGTGAGGTAGCGCAGCTGGTTCTGCTTGCCCGTCGCCCATTGCACATAGAGCCAGGCGGCGCCGCGGCGGCGGCTCTGCTCGCTGATGCCGAAGCCGGTGCCGAACAGGCAGCAATGATGATGCGCCGGGCCCGCCGGCACCACCGCATAGCCCACCTTGCCGGCGATGCGCGAGCGGGTGCGGTCCTCGAGCGGCGCGGCGAAGCCCACGCCATCGATCCAGAAGGCGGCGCGGCCCTGCATGAAGGTGGTCTGGCACTCGTTCCAGTTGAAGCCGACATTGCCGGGCGGCGCGCAGTCGCGCATCAGCTTCTGGTACATCTCGGTGGCCCAGACGGCATCCGGCGTGTCGGTCAGCAGCTTCATGTCGGCGCTGACCGTGTCGCGCTGCCGGGTGCCGAGCAGGAAGGAGGACCACAGCACCACATTGGCGTTGCGCAGGCCGCGGCCGACGAAGCCGTATTGCTGCTTCGCGGGATCGGTGAGCGCGCGGGCGGCGGTGTAGAGCTCGTCGAAGGTCTTCGGCACGGCGATGTTCTTCGCCGCCAGAAGGTCCTTGTTGTAGTAGAGGATGAAGTAGTCGGTGAATTCCGGCAGCGTGTCCATGCGGCCATCGGCCTGGGTGGAATAGGCCACCGCGCCCTGCCCGAAATCGCCGAAGTCGAAATCCGGCGCGGTCAGCGACGCGTCCTGGATCAGCGGCTTGACGTCGGCGCACCAGCGGGCGCGGCCGACCTGGCGCTTGTTGACGTGCAGGCTGATGCCCACCACGTCGAAGGAGGGCCGGCCGGAGGCGAATTCGATGGCGAATTTCTGCCGGTGCTGCTGCTCGGGGATCTGCTCGGCGCCGACCTTGATGCCGGTCAGCTCCTCGAACTCCCGCTGGTGCTGCACCAGCAGGGCGGAGCGCGGATTGGCGGTCAGGCTGACCTCGACCTTCTCGCCCTTGAAGCGCTGCCAGTCGAAGGCCTGCTGGGCGCCCACACGCTGCACCAGCGCAGGCGCCGCCAGCAGCCCCGCGCCCAGGCGCAGGGCGCTGCGCCGCGAGATCTTCACCATCACGTTGTCCTCCGCTTCCCGGGCTGCGCCGGGTGTGACGTTATCGTTCCACCGCCGGCGCGCGGATGGCAAGCCGGAACGGAAGGCGCTAGGACAGGCTTCGGGAAAAAGGGAACGCCACGCATGAGCCGGACCGAGACTGGATTGCCGACCGCTCTCCCCGAGGATTGGCGGGAGGGGCATTTCGCGCTGCGCGCCGAGGGGCCTGACGGCCCGCTGGTCCTAGCGCTGGCCGGCGGCCGCGCCTATGACATGACCCCCGCCTTCGCCACCGCCAGCGCCTGGCTGAACGCGCCGGACCCGGTGGGCGCCATCGCCGCGCGCGGCCGGCCGATCGAGCTTCAGGTCGAGGCGCTGCTGGCGGGCAGCGGCCCCCTCACCCTGCTGGCGCCCTTCGATTTGCAGGCGCTGAAGGCCTGTGGCGTGACCTATGTGCGCTCGATGATCGAGCGGGTGATCGAGGAGCGCTGCCGCGGCGACGCCACCCAGGCCGAGGGGGTGCGCGCCGAGTTCCGCGCCATCATCGGCGAGGACCTCACCGCGCTGCGGCCGGGCAGCCCCGAGGCGATGCGACTGAAAGAGAACCTGATCGCGCGCGGCTGGTGGAGCCAGTATCTGGAGGTCGGCATCGGCCCGGATGCGGAGATCTTCACCAAGGGCCAGCCGCTTTCCGCCGTGGGCTCCGGCGCGCGCATCGGCATCCATCCCGGCAGCGCCTGGAACAATCCGGAGCCGGAGGTGGTGCTGGCGGTCAGTGGCGAGGGGCGGATCGTCGGCGCAGCCCTCGGCAACGATGTGAATCTGCGCGATGTCGAGGGGCGCTCGGCGCTGCTGCTCGGCCGCGCCAAGGACAACAACGCGGCCTGCGCCATCGGCCCGGCGATCCGGCTGTTCGATGCCGGCTTCACCCTGGAAGACATCCGCCGTGCCGAGATCACCCTCGATATCGAGGGCACGGATGGCTTCACCCTGTCGGAGCGCGGCGCGGTCGGCAGCATCAGCCGCGACCCGGCGGAGCTGGTGGGCCAGCTGGTCAACCCGCACCACCAATATCCGGATGGCGCCGCCTTCTTCCTCGGCACGCCCTTCTCGCCGTCGAAGGATCGCGACGCGGCGGGGATGGGCTTCACCCACCATATCGGCGATAGGGTGCGCATCGCCAGCCCGCGCCTCGGCGCGCTGGCCAATGTGGTGGACCGCACCGATGCCTGCCCGCCCTGGCGCTTCGGCCTGGGCGCGCTGATGGCCAATCTTGCCAGACGAGGATTGTTGACCGCATGAGCCTGAAGGAAGAGACCGGCCGCCTGGATCGCGGCGATGACACCGAGCTGGCCTGGGCCAGGCTGCCCGGGCGCGGCCCCACCGTCGTGTTCCTCACCGGCTTCCGCTCCGACATGGAGGGGAGCAAGGCGATCGCGCTGCGCGATGCCTGCGCCGCGCGCGGCCAGTCCTTCCTGCGCTTCGACTATTCCGGCCATGGCGCCAGCGGCGGCCGGTTCGAGGAGGGCTGCATCGGCGAATGGGCGTCCGATGCGGCCGCCGTGCTGGAGAAGCTGACCGAGGGGGAGTTGGTGCTGGTCGGCTCCTCGATGGGCGGCTGGATCTCGATGCTGATGCTGCGGCGCTTCCCCGAGCGGGTGCGCGGCTTCCTCGGCATCGCCGCGGCGCCGGATTTCACCCGCCGCCTGATGTGGCCCGCCTTCTCCGAGGCGCAGCGCGAGACGCTGCTGCGCGAGGGCGTGCTGTGGCTGGACAGCCCCTATGGCCCGCCGGTGCCGATCACCCGCAGGCTGATCGAGGATGGCGACCGGCAGAGCGTGCTGGACCGGCCCCTGGACTTCTCGGGGCGGGTGCGGCTGTTGCAGGGCATGCGCGATGCCGAGGTGCCCTGGAGCACCGCCGCCGACATCGCCGCCACGCTGACGACCGGGGATCTGCGCATCATCCTGGTCAAGACCGGCCAGCACCGCCTGGCCGAGCCGGAAGAGCTGGCGCTGCTGACGGAGACGCTGGCCGAGTTCCTGTAAGGGGCCTTTGGAAGTTTATTTGTCCGTCTTCTTCAACGGATGGCGGGTGCAGGGGACCCTGTCCCCTGCTGGGGGAGTTTGAGGGGGCGAAGCCCCCTCAAGCCCGCATCAGAGATCCCGGCGGGAAGGGGCGCGTTCCCCTCCCCGCCGCGCCGCCTCAGCCGGTGATGCCGATATTCCAGGGCGCGAATTCATGGCGCCCGAGGCCCAGCTCCTCGCTCTTGCTGCGCTCGCCCGAGGCCACCCGCAGAATCTGCTCGAAGATCGCCTGGCCCATCTCCTGCAGGCTCCTGGTGCCGTCGAGGATCTCGCCGCAATTGATGTCCATGTCCTCCTCCAGCCGGCGGAACATGGGCGTGTTGGTGGCGAGCTTGATCGACGGCGCCGGCTTGCAGCCGAACATCGAGCCGCGGCCGGTGGTGAAGCAGATGATGTTGGCGCCGCCCGCCACCTGGCCGGTGGCCGAGACCGGGTCGAAGCCAGGGCTGTCCATGAAGACGAAGCCCGGCTGCGTCACCGGCTCGGCGTAGCGGTAGACCTCCATCAGCGGCCCGGTGCCGCCCTTCATCGATGAGCCGAGCGACTTCTCGAAGATGTTGGCGAGCCCCCCGGCCTGGTTGCCGGGGCTGACCACGCCGTTGATCTGCGTGTCGCGGCCGGGGGTGTAGACATCCTTCCACCAGCGGATGCGCTCGATCAGCTTCTCGCCCACCGCCTGGCTGGCGGCGCGGCGGGTCAGGGTGTGCTCGACGCCATAGATCTCCGGCGTCTCCGACAGGATGGCGGTGCCGCCATGCCGCGTCAGGATGTCCATGGCGTGGCCCAGCGCCGGGTTGGCGGTGATCGAGGAGAAGCCGTCCGAACCGCCGCATTGCAGCCCGACCATGATGTGGCTGGCCGGCACGCTCTGCCGCGTCACGGCGTTGGCGTCGGCCAGCAGCTCGCGCACCATGGCGATGCCGGCCTCGATGCTCTTCCGGGTGCCGCCCATCTCCTGCATGCTGTAGTGGCGCAGCTTCGGCCCGGCCTGCAGCCCCTGCTCCTCCATCAGCCCGGCGATCTGGTTGCGCTCGCAGCCCAGGCCGATCACCAGCACGGAATGGATGTTGGGGTGGCGGATGTAGCCGGCCAGCGTGCGGCGCAGCAGCTGCATCGGCTCGCCCGACAGCTCCATGCCGCAGCCGGTCTGGTGGGTGAAGGCGGCGACGCCATCGACATTGGGGAATTCCGCCAGCCGCTCGGCGGTGAAGTGGTCGGCGATGGACTGCACGACGGTCGCCGAGCAGTTCACGGTCGAGACGATGCCGATGTAGTTGCGGGTGGCGACCCGGCCATCCTCACGGACGATGCCCTGGAAGGTGGCGCGCTCGGCCTCGGGCACCATCTCCAGCGGCCGGTAGTCCTGGCCGATGGCGTAGTCGCGGTCGAATTCGGTGAAGGCGATGTTGTGGCCGTGCAGCATGGTGCCGGCCGGCAGGTCCTCGGCGGCGAAGCCGATGGTGACGTTGTATTTCAGCACCGGCTCGCCCTGGCGCAGCGGGCGGGTGGACAGCTTGTAGCCGGCCGGCACCCCCTCGCGGGCGATGATGTTCTCGCCCGGAATGACGGTGCCGGCCTCCACGGGCACGCGGGCGACCACCACATTGTCGTCCGGGTGCAGGCGGATGACGGGGCCGTTCAGCCGCTTGGCGGCAAGGTCGATCAGCGACATGGGGCAGGGTCCTGGACGTTCTTTTTTTCCGTTGCCCGCCGGGCGCCGGGGCGTCCGGCGGCGGGCGCGCCCTGTTGGCGGCGCGTCGGGGCCG
>NZ_GG770777.1:1359398-1374394 GCF_000164635.1 Pseudoroseomonas cervicalis ATCC 49957
CGCCGAGCCGCTCGGCCAGGGGCCGCATCGCCTCCAGGATGCCGGGGGCCAGGGTCACGCCGTCGCGCAGCGCCGTCTCGCGCAGCGACAGCCCCTTCTGGCCGGGCAGCCGCACCGGCGGCAGGCCGGGGCGGGGCTCGGCGGCGCGGCAGGCGGCGGCGGTGTGGCCGGTCTGGCGGGTGAAGGCGCCGAGGCCGGCGAAGGCCTCCGGGTCGATCACCTGCAGGAACACCCCGGCCAGCATGCCGGAGGGCTGGTCCACCCGGCCATGGCCGGACAGGCCCTGGGTCAGCGCCTCGGTCACCAGCGCCCAGCCATAGCCCTTCTGGCCATGGTCCAGCCCGCCCGCCGGCAGGATGGTGCCGCCGCGGGTGATGGCGGCCGGGTCGTCGGTCGGCGTGCCATCGGCCTCCAGCAGCCAGGGATGCGGGAAGCGCTCGCCGCGCCGCATCAGGCGCTGGCTCATGTTGTTGGTGGTGATCGAGGCGCTGATGTCGGTGACCACCGGCACGTCGCCCGTCGGGAAGCCGGCGGCGAAGGGGTTGGGCGAGAACACGCCCTGCCGCGCGCCGAAGGGGGCCACGCTCGCCGTGCCGGGGGCGCTGCTGTAGAGCAGGCAGACCAGCCCGCGCTCCGCCGCCCGCGCCGGATAGACGGCCAGGCAGCCGATATGGTGGCTGTTGCCGATGGCGATGGTGACGGTGCCATGGGTCTTGACCCGCTGCATGGCGAGGTCGAGCGCCTTCATCGCCAGCCAGCCGCCCGGCAGGGCGCGGCCCTGCCAGGTGACGCAGGCGCCGCGGTCGGCGATGACCTCCGGCTCCCCCTCCAGCGCCATGCGCCCGGCCTCGATCTCCTCGATGTAGCGGGGCAGCAGGCCGAGGCCATGCGTCACATGGCCCATCAGGTCCGACTCGAGCAGCACCTCGGCCATCACCGCGGCCTTGTCGGCCGGGGCGCCGGCGGCGCGGAACAGCGCGGCGGCGGAATCCTGCAGGGCGGTCGCGTCAAAGCGCGGCGGGGCGGCTTCCATTCCCGGCTCTCCTTTCCTCCAACTCGTCGGATGATCCCACGGGTGGAGGGGGAGGGCAATTCGCGGGACCGCGAAAACCGCCCTGCCCTGCGGTCAGACCGCGCCGCGCAGCGCCGCCTCGGCCACCGCGTCCTGGGGCGCATCCTCGGGCGCGGGGGTCTCGAACACCTCCCCCCAGGCGCCCTTCAGCGCGCTGTCCAGCTCCTCCATCGTCGCGGTGACGCCGAGCTTCCACAGGCTGGTCACCCCGTGCTGGCGGATGCCGCAGGGGATGATGCCGGCGAAATGCGACAGGTCCGGCTCCAGATTGATGGCGATGCCGTGCCAGGTGACCCAGCGCGTCACCCGCACGCCGATGGCGGCGATCTTGTCCTCCCGCCCGCCATCGGCGACCCAGATGCCGACGCGCCCCTCCCGCCGCTCGCCCCGGATGTTGAAGCGGTCGAGGGCGCGGATCACCCATTCCTCCAGCCCGTGCACATAGGCGCGGATGTCGCGCGGCGGCACCGGGCCGTGCCGCCGGTTCAGATCCAGCATGACATAGGCGGTGCGCTGGCCGGGGCCGTGATAGGTCCATTGCCCGCCCCGCCCGGCCTGGAACACCGGGAAGCGCGGATCCACCAGCCCCTCGGGGGTCGAGGAGGTGCCGGCGGTGTAGGTCGGCGGGTGCTCGACCAGCCAGATCCGCTCGGCGGCCTGGCCGGCGCGGATCGCCTCGATGCGGCCGCGCATCTCGGCCAGGGCCGCCGGATAGTCGGTCAGCCCCTCGGCCACGCGCCATTCCGGCGCGGGCGCAGCGGGGGTTTCGGCCAGGGCGGGCAGGTCTTGGGTCGTCATGCCGGCGGAGATGGCACATCCCGGCGAAATATCCACCGGAACTTCGCCACCGGGCGTTGCCGGGCCGGGCGGCATCGGCTATACGCCCGACCCTGTTGATATGACCATTGTGCGGCCATGGCGGAATGGTAGACGCGCCAGCTTGAGGTGCTGGTGGGGGCAACCCCGTGGAAGTTCGAATCTTCTTGGCCGCATATTCCTGTAATCGCCCCGCTTGCCATCCGGTCCAGGTCCCTTGTGGCCCGCCGCCGGCTCCGTCATCGTCCGGGGCACGGAGGTGCCAATGGACGAGGATTTTCGCAAAGCCGCGCTCGACTACCACCGGCTGCCCCGCCCCGGGAAGCTGAGCGTCGAGGCCACCAAGCGCATGGCCACGCAGCGCGACCTGGCGCTGGCCTATTCGCCCGGTGTCGCCGCCGCCTGCGAGGCGATCGCCGAGGACCCCCGCGCCGCCCATGAGATGACCACCCGCGGCAACATGGTCGCGGTCATCACCAATGGCACCGCCGTGCTCGGCCTCGGCGCCATCGGCGCCCTGGCCTCGAAGCCGGTGATGGAAGGCAAGGCCGTCCTCTTCAAGAAGTTCGCCGGCATCGATTCCATCGACCTCGAGGTCGAGGAGCGCGACCCGCAGAAATTCATCGAGGCGGTCGCGGTGCTGGAGCCCTCCTTCGGGGCGATCAACCTCGAGGACATCAAGGCCCCCGAGTGCTTCATCATCGAGCAGACGCTGCGCGAGCGGATGAAGATCCCGGTCTTCCATGACGACCAGCATGGCACCGCCATCATCGTCGCCGCCGCGGTGCGCAACGGGCTGCTGCTGCAGGGCAAGACCCTGGCCGAGGCGAAGATCGTCACCTCGGGCGGCGGCGCCGCGGCGCTGGCCTGCCTCGACCTGCTGGTGGCGATGGGCGCCAAGCGCGAGAACATCACCGTCACCGACATCAAGGGCGTCGTCTACATCGGCCGCAACGAGCTGATGGACCCCTACAAGGACCGCTACGCGCGCGAGACCGACCAGCGCACGCTGGAGGACGCGCTGCCCGGCGCCGATGTGTTCCTCGGCCTCTCCGCGCCGCGCGTGCTGAAGGCGGAATGGCTGCCCAAGCTCGCCCCGCGCCCGCTGGTGCTGGCGCTGGCCAACCCCGAGCCCGAGATCCTGCCCGAGGCGGTGCGCGCCGCGCGCCCCGACGCCATCGTGGCCACCGGCCGCTCGGACTATCCGAACCAGGTCAACAACGTCCTCTGCTTCCCCTTCATCTTCCGCGGCGCCCTCGATGCCGGGGCCACCACCATCAACGAGGCGATGAAGGTCGCCGCCGTCGAGGCCATCGCCCGGCTGGCGCGCATCGAGGCCTCCGAGGTGGTGGCGGCGGCCTATGGCGGCCACGCCCCGGTCTTCGGCCCCGAATACATCATCCCCAAGCCCTTCGACCCGCGGCTGATCCTGGAGATCGCCCCGGCCGTGGCGCGGGCGGCGATGGATTCCGGCGTCGCCACCCGCCCCATCACCGATTTCGCCGCCTATCGCGAGACGCTGGAGCGCTTCGTCTACCGCTCCGGCGACCTGATGCGCCCGGTCATCCACGCCGCCCGCAAGGCGCCGAAGCGCGTGGCTTACGGCGAGGGCGAGGATGAGCGCGTGCTGCGCGCCGTGCAGTCGGTGCTGGATGACGGCATGGCCGAGCCGGTGCTGATCGGCCGCCGCCATGTCATCGAGGCCAAGGTGAAGGCCATGGGCCTGCGCATGGACCTGGAGGAGAGCGTGCGCCTGCTCGATCCCGAGCAGGACAAGGCGGTGTTCGGCCCGCTGGTCGAGCTGTACCGCGCCAAGGTCAACCGCCGCGGCGTGCCGCCCGATGCCTGCGCCCGCTTCGTCCGCACCCGCCCCACCGTCGCCGCCGCGCTGCTGCTGGAGACCGGCCAGGTGGACGCCGCCATCGTCGGCGGCCAGGGCGAGTGGATGCGCCACTGGCACCAGGCCTTCGACGTCATCGGCAAGCGCGCCGATGCCAGCCGCGTCTATGCGCTGACCGGCGTGATCCTGCCGGCCGGCACGCTGTTCTTCGTCGACACCCATCTGCTGGTCGACCCGACCGCCGAGCAGGTGGCCGAGATGACGCTGCTGGCGGCCGAGCAGGTGCGCGGCTTCGGCATGACGCCCAAGGTCGGGCTGCTCTCGCACTCCTCCTTCGGCGCCAGCCAGGCCCCCTCGGCCCGCAAGATGCGCGAGGCGCTGCGCCTGATCCAGGCCGCCGCCCCCGATCTGGAAGTGGATGGCGAGATGCATGCCGATGCGGCGCTGGTCCCCGCCATCCGCGAGAAGGCGGTGCATGACAGCCGGCTGACCGATTCGGCCAACCTCCTGGTCATGCCGAACCTCGATTCCGCCAACATCGCCTACAATCTGGTGAAGGCGGCGGCCGACGGGCTGCAGCTCGGCCCGATCCTGCTCGGCATGAACAAGCCGATCCACGTCCTGGTGCCGAGCGTGACCGCGCGCGGCATCGCCAACCTGACCGCCCTCGCCTCCGCCCAGGCTTAGTTTTTTTTTCGGGCTGCCGCCGTCCCGTTGCGAGGCGGGACTCTTTTTCGGGCTGCCGCGGTCCCGTTTCCAAGCGGGACGCGGCAGGCGGGAAGTGGCGCGGGGGCTGCCTTCTGCCCGCCCCGGGGCGGTGACATCGCGCCCCTGCGGGGCCATCTTCCCCGCATGGCGCAACCACCGGCCCGACCCACCACCGGCGCGATCGCCGCCTTCCTCCAGCAGGTGGAGGCGGTGCCGGCGCTGCGCACCGCCGCGCATCGCCCGGCCCGGCTGGTCTTCGGCATCGACGCCACGGCCAGCCGCCAGCCCAGCTGGGACCGCGCCTGCCAGCTCCAGGCCGAGATGTTCCTGGCCGCCGCGTCGCATGGCGGCCTGGCCATCCAGCTCGCCTACTATCGCGGCCATGCCGAATTCGCCGCCACCCCCTTCCTCGAGGACGGGGCGGAGCTGGCCCGCCGCATGGCCGGCATCACCTGCCTCGGCGGCATGACGCAGATCGGCGCGCTGCTGAACCATGCGCTCGCCCAGGCGGCGAGGGAGCGGCTGGCCGCCCTCGTCTTCGTCGGCGACGCGATGGAGGAGGCACCCGACCCGCTCTGCCACGCCGCCGGCCAGCTCGGCCTGCGCCAGGTGCCGGTCTTTGTCTTCCAGGAGGGCGAGGACGCGGCCGCGACCATGACCTTCCGCCAGATCGCCCAGCTCTCGGGCGGCGCGCATCACAGCCTGGGCCCCGGCAGCGCGGCGCGGCTGGCGGAGCTGCTGCGCGCTGTCGCCGTCTATGCCGCCGGCGGGCACGCGGCGCTGTCCCGCCTGCCCGGCCCGGCGGCGCGCAGCCTGCTGGCCCAGCTGCCCGCCCCCTCCTCCGGCAAGCCCGGGCGCTGAGGCCGCGCCATGCCCTGGCTGCTCGGCATCGTTGGCCTGCTGCTGCTGCTCGGCCTGCTGGCGCATCTTTTTGTCAGTGCCAGCACCGCCCAGGTGCGTCGCTATGGCGGCGTGCTGCTGGCGGTGCTGGGCGGGCTGCTGGTGCTGCTGACCCTCGCTTTGGTGCCGCTGCTGGCGCTGGCCGGGCGGCTGGTCCAGGCCGCCCCCCTGCTGCTGGTCCTGGCGCCCCTCGCCCATGCGCTGTGGCGGCGCTGGCGCAGCGCACGGCAGATCCACGCGCCGCCGCCGCAGACCAGCACACTCGAAACACCCACCCTGGCGATGCGCCTCGATCATGCCAGCGGCACCCTCTCCGGCCGGGTGAAGCGCGGCCGCTTCACCGGCCGCGAACTGGCCGAGCTGGACCTGTCCGCGCTGCTGGAGCTGGTGGCCGATTGCCAGGCCGCCGACACCGAGAGCCTGCCGCTGCTGGAAGCCTGGCTGGACCGCGCCCATCCCGGCTGGCGCGCGGCGCCGCCCCCCGCCGCCGACGACGCGCCGATGGACCGCGCCGCGGCCCTGGCCCTGCTCGGCCTCGCCGAGGGCGCCTCCCTGGAAGACATCCGGGCGGCGCACCGGCGGCTGATGCGCCAGGCTCATCCCGACCGTGGCGGGAATGCCGCGCTCGCGGCGCAACTGAACCGTGCGCGCGATCTTCTGCTCGGGTGAAGTTCATCGTTTTGGCTCGGGCCGGTCAATTGCCCATCTGTTCATAGCGTGGCAATGCTCTGCCTCAGGACAGCCTTCGTTCCGCCGCTTCCGGGTGGCCTGATGATGCGACCCCAGCCAGGAGGACCTGCTGAGTGACGAAACCCCTGAAAAAGGCCGTGCTGCCGGTCGCCGGCCTGGGCACGCGCTTCCTGCCCGCCACCAAGGCGCTGGCCAAGGAGATGCTGCCGGTCGTCGACAAGCCGCTGATCCAGTACGCGGTGGAGGAGGCGCGCGCCGCCGGCATCGACCAGTTCTGCTTCGTCACCGGCCGCGGCAAGACCGCGATCGTCGAGCATTTCGACGTCGCCTATGAGCTGGAGCGCACCCTGCAGGAGCGCGGCAAGCTCGACATCCTGGAGGATCTCCGCCGCCAGGCGCAGATGCCGGGCAGCATCACCACCGTGCGCCAGCAGGTGCCGATGGGCCTCGGCCACGCCATCTGGTGCGCCCGCTCCTTCATCGGCGACGACCCCTTCGCCATCCTGCTGCCCGACGACCTGATGCTGTGCAAGACCTCCTGCACCCAGCAGCTGGCCGAGGCCTATTACGAGACCGGCGGCAATGTCGTGGCCATCGAGGAAGTCCCGATGGAGCGCGTCAACAAGTATGGCGTGCTGGACGTGGCCGAGGACAAGGGCAAGCTGGTCTCGGTCAAGGGCCTGGTGGAGAAGCCGAAGCCCGAGGACGCGCCCTCCAACCTCACCGTCATCGGCCGCTACGTGCTGATGCCCGAGGTGCTGCCCTTCCTGGCGATGATGGAGAAGGGCGCCGGTGGCGAGGTGCAGCTGACCGACGCCATGGCCAAGCTGATCGGCACCCAGCCCTTCCACGGCCTGCGCTATGAGGGCCGCCGCTTCGATTGCGGCGACAAGGTCGGCTTCCTCGAGGCGCAGATCGCCTTCGCCCTGCAGCGCCCGGACATCGCCAAGGCGGTGCACGACTTCCTGCCGAAATACGTCTGAGGCGCGCGGCGCGGCGGCACCCTGCCGCGCCCCGCCGCCCGGCCGTCTGATCGGCCCTTCGCGATGGCGCGGCCCCAGCCGGGGCCGCGCCGTCGCGCATCATCCCCGCCGCCTGCGCGGCCGCCCTTCCATCGGACGTCCCTGACAAGGATCCCCGGATGACCGCTTTCCGCCACAGCTTCCACCCCACCTCGCTGCGCGAATACGACATCCGCGGCGTGGTCGGAAAAACCCTCTCCGGCGCGGACGCCTTCGCCATCGGCCGCTGCTTCGGCAGCATCGTCGCGCGCCAGGGCGGCAAGAAGGTCGCGGTCGGCTATGATGGCCGCCTCTCCTCGCCCGAGCTGGAGGCGCAGCTGGTCGCCGGCCTCGTCGCCTGCGGCCTGGAGGTCGCGCGCATCGGCTGCGGCCCGACGCCGATGCTCTACTTCGCCGCCTATGAGCTGGGCGCCGACGGCGCCGTCATGGTCACCGGCAGCCACAACCCGCCGGACTACAACGGCTTCAAGATGATGCTGGGCAAGAAGCCCTTCTTCGGCCAGCAGATCCAGGAGATCGGCCGCATGGCCGCCGAGGGCGACGTGGTGCCCGAGGCCTCCGGCAGCTCCACCAAGGTCGATGTCTCCGACGCCTACCTGGCGCGGCTGGTGCAGGATTACGACGGCGGCGACCGCGCGCTGAAGGTGGTCTGGGATCCGGGCAATGGCTCCGGCGCCGCGATCACCCAGCGCCTGGTGAAGATGCTGCCCGGCCAGCACACCGTCATCAATGGCGAGATCGACGGCAACTTCCCGAACCACCATCCGGACCCGACCGTCCTCAAGAACCTCGCCCAGATCATCGCGCGGGTGAAGGAAGAGGGCGCCGATCTCGGCATCGCCTTCGATGGCGACGCCGACCGCATCGGCGCCGTCGATGGCGAGGGCAACATGCTGTTCGGCGACCAGCTGCTGGTGGTGCTCGCCCGCGACGTGCTGAAGGCGCATCCGGGCGGCACCATCATCGCCGACGTCAAGGCCAGCCAGGTGCTGTTCGACGAGGTCGCCGCCGCCGGCGGCACGCCGCTGATGTGGAAGACCGGCCACTCGCTGATCAAGGCCAAGATGGCCGAGACCAAGTCGCCGCTCGCCGGCGAGATGTCGGGCCACATCTTCTTCGCCGACAAGTGGTACGGCTTCGACGACGCGCTCTATGGCGCCGTCCGCCTGCTCGGCATCGTGGCCCGCGCCGACCAGTCGCTGGCCGCCATGCGCGACGCCCTGCCCAAGGTCATCAACACCCCCGAGCTGCGCTTCGACTGCCCGGATGAGCGCAAGTTCGGCGTCATCCAGGAGGTGAAGCAGCGCCTCGCCCAGTCGGGCGCCAATGTGCAGGATGTCGACGGCGTGCGCGTGCTGACCGAGGATGGCTGGTGGCTGCTGCGCGCCTCCAACACCCAGGCCGTGCTGGTCGCCCGCGCCGAGGCCAAGACCGAGGCCGGGCTGGAACGGCTGAAGGCGCTGCTGGCGGAGCAGGTGACCGCCTCCGGGCTCGAAGCGCCGGATTTCTCGGGGGAGAATGCGGGGCACTGAGAGACCTGGCCAGGGGGCGCTGCCCCCTGACCCCCGCCGGGGGGATACGATCCCCCCGGACCCCGCGATCAGGGGGCAGCATGACACCTGAAACGCTGCGCCGCCTCCTGGCCGACGATCCGGCCTTCCGCGCGCCGTTGCAGGCGCTGCACCGCCTCGGCCTGCCGGATGCCTGGATCGGCGCCGGCTTCGTGCGCAACGCCGTCTGGGACGCACTCCACGGCCGCACGCCCCTGCCCCAGCCCGATTCCGACCTCGACGTCGTGTTCCACGGCCCGGGCGACGCCACGGCCGAGCCGTTGCTGGAAGCCCGGCTGCACGCTTTGGCGCCTGGCCTCGCCTGGTCGGTGCGCGACCAGGGCCGCATGCATCGCCGCCATGGCGACGCCCCCTATCGCGACACCGCCGACGCCCTGTGCCACTGGACCGAGACCGCGACCGCCATCGCCACCCGCCTGGACACGGCGGGCCAGGTGGAGCTGCTGGCGCCACTGGGGCTCGAAGACCTGTTCGGCCTGGTGCTGCGCCCGACGCCGGTGGCTGCCGCCGATCCCGTGCGGCTGGCGGCCTTCCACGCCCGCATCGAGGGGCGTGGCTGGCTGCGCCGCTGGCCCCGCCTGCGGCTTACTGCGGATGCACCGCCGGCACCCGCGCCCAGCCCTTCGGCTTGCGCACCTTCTCCCGCAGGAAGGTCATCACGCCCGACAGGATGATGATGGCGACGCCCAGCGCCATGATCGGCTCCAGATGGTCGCCGAACACCCAATAGCCAAAGCCGATCGCCCAGAGCATCTGGCTGTACTGCGCCGGCGCCACCAGGCTGGCCGGGATGCGCTGCGAGGCCAGCATCACCAGGATATTGGCCAGCGCCGCCAGCAGCCCATAGCCCAGCACCCAGAGCCATTGCACCGGCGTCGGCCAGACGAAATCCGGGAGCATGAGGATGCCGCAGCCGACGATCGGCCCGATCAGCCCGGCGCCATAGAGCGAGAGCCGGGTCTCGCTCCTGCCATAGGCGCGCATCATCACCACCGTCACCGCGCCGGACAGCCCGCCCACCACCGCGCCGGCATGGCCGATATTCAGCTCGCGGAAGCCCGGCCGCAGCACGATCAGCACGCCGACGAAGCCCAGGATCACCGCGCACCAGCGCCGCCACCCCACCGGCTCCTTCAGGAACAGCACGGAGAGCAGCGTCACGAAGCTCGGCATCAGGAACAACAGACAAAAAGCTTCGGCCATCGAGAGATGGGTGAAGGCGGTGACGCTGCCCAGGCTGCCGGTCAGCGCGGCGGCGGCACGCACCAGCCACATCCAGCCATTGCGGGCGCGGAACACGCCCAGATAGCTCTCGCCGCGGGATTTCAGGAAGGGCAGCGCCACCACGCCGGACAGCGCGCCGAAGAACACCGCCTCATAGGCGCTGAGGCTGCCATGCAGCAGCTTCACCGAGGCGTCGCTCACCGCATAGGCGGCATAGGCCAGGAAGGCCAGCAGGATGCCTTGCGGCGAGGTGCGGTCCATGAGAAGCCCGAGACGTCGTGAGCGCCGCATGTGACGCAGCGCAGCCGCCCCCGCCAGGGTGGGAATGGTGACAATTCGGCATCGCTGCCGTGCAGGAAAGGCCGCCTCATGCTGCAACGCCCCCCCGCCGAGCCCGGCATGCGCGAGGAGGAGGTGGACACCCCGGCGCTGATCCTCGACCTCGACGCCTTCGAGGCCAATCTGGACGCCATGGCGGCCTTCCTGGCGCCGACGGGGGCGAAGCTGCGGGCCCACGCCAAGACGCACAAATCCCCGGTGGTGGCGCTGCAGCAGATGCGCCGCGGCGCCGTGGGCCAGTGCGTGCAGAAGGTGGCCGAGGCCGAGGCCCTGGCCTGGGGCGGCGTGCCGGACATCCTGGTCTCGAACGAGGTGGTCTCGCCGCGCAAGCTGGCCCGGCTGCTGGCGCTGTCGGCCATCAGCAAGGTGGCGCTCTGCGCCGATGACGCGGCCGGCGTGGCGCTGATCGAACAGGCGGCCGAGGCCGCCGGCCAGCGCGCCACGGTGCTGGTGGAGATCGATGTCGGCGCCGGCCGCTGCGGCGTGGCGCCGGGGCCGGAGGCGGTGGCGCTGGCGAGCCGCATCGCCGCCAGCCCGCACCTGATCTTCGGCGGGTTGCAGGCCTATCACGGCAGCGCCCAGCACATCCGCAGCCCGGAGGGCCGCGCCGCCGCCATCGAAGCCGCCATCGGGCACACCCGGCGCAGCGTCGAGCAGCTGCGCCAGCAGGGCCTGGCCTGCGCCATCGTGGGCGGCGCCGGCACCGGCACCTTCCCGCATGAGGCGGCGAGCGGCGTCTACAACGAGGTGCAGGCCGGCTCCTACGCCTTCATGGACGCCGACTACGCCGCCAATGAGCAGGCGCCGCCCTTCCGCCACGCGCTGTTCGTGCTGGCCCAGGTGATGAGCGCGCCGCGCCAGGGCTTCGCCGTGCTGGATGCGGGGCACAAGGCGGCGCCGACCGATTCGGGCTTCCCCAAGGTCTGGCAGCGCCCCGGGCTGCGCTATGCCGGGGCCTCGGACGAGCATGGCAATCTGCTGGCCGAGGACGGGCCGGCGCCGAAGCTGGGCGAGAAGCTGCGCCTGGTGCCCGGCCATTGCGACCCGACCATCGACCGCTATGACTGGTTCGTGGGTGTGCGCAACGGGCGCGTCGAATGCCTGTGGCCGATCACCGCGCGGGGCGCGATGCAGTGAGCCAAACGGAAGGCGGGGTCCGGGGGGACCCTGTCCCCCCGGCGGGGTGCAGGGGCGGAGCCCCTGCCCTCAGCCCTTCGTCAGCATGAACAGCGCCTGTTCCCCAAACAGATTCGCCAGCCTGACCGAGCGCTTCCAAGGCGCGCGCAGGCCGCGTTCATCGACGGCCAGCCACTGCTCCACCCGGTAGCCATCACCGGCGCAGAGGTCGAAGAAATCCAGGATGGTGCAGGGGTGGATGTTGGGTGTCTCGTGCCAGGGGCGGCCCCAGGTCTCGGTCATCGGCATGCGGCCGGTCAGCAGCAGCTTCATCCGCACCTCCCAATGGCCGAAATTGGGGAAGGAGACGATGGCGTGCCGGCCGATGCGCAGCATCTGCCGCAGCACCTCGCGCGGCCGCTCCACCGCGTGCAGGGTGCGCGACAGCACGACATAGTCGAACGCGCCGTCCGGGTAGAAGGCCAGGTCGTTGTCGGCATCGCCATGGATCACGGCCAGCCCCTGGGCGACGGCGGCGGTGGCCTGGTCCATGTCGATCTCGATGCCGCGGGCGTCGGCATTCTTCTCGCGCTCCAGGTGTTCCAGCAGCGCGCCATCGCCGCAGCCGATGTCGAGCACGCGGGTGCCGGGCGCGATCATCTCCGCGATCAGCCGCAGATCGAGGCGCATGTTCTTGGCGACGTAGCGGACCGGGGCGTGGGTATCGGGCACGGTGTTTCCTGACCCGCCGGCGGGCGCTACCCGCCGGCCCTGGAAGAAAAGAAGGGGGTGCGGGGGAAGGCTCTCCCCCGCTCTTGCTTCCCTTTAGTCCCGCCTTTCGCCCGGCGCAAAACGCGAACGGGGGCCACCAGGGCCCCCGCTGCTTCCCGCCTTGGAGAAGGCGGTATCAGGCGGCGCGCAGGGCGCGCGGCAGGTCGGAGATCGCCTGGTCGACCAGCTTGGCGTCGCCGGTGGCGTCGAGGGTGGTGGCGATCACCTCCCGCGCGGCGCTGGCGGCGATGCTGGCGGCGGCCTGGCGGACCTCGGCCACGGCACCGGCCTCGGCGGCGGCGATGCGGTCCATCGCCATGCGCTCGCGGCGCTTGGCGGAGGCCTCGGCCTCGGCGGCGGCGGCGGCGGCCAGGCGCTCGGCCTCGGCCTTGGCGCGGGCGATCATGCCCTCGGCCTCGGCGGCGGCGGCGGCGCGGTCGGCCTCGGCCTGGCGGCGCATCGCCTCGGCCTCGGCGCGCAGGCGGCCGGCCTCATCGAGCTCGGCGCGGATCTTGTTGGCGCGGGCGTCGAGCGCCTCGGTCGCCTTGGCCCACATCGTGCGGCCGAGCAGCACGACGAAGATGACGAAGGAGATGGCGACCCAGAACTTCGGGTCCAGCCAGAAATGCTCGTAGTGGTGCATGCTGCCCTCCTCTCGCCCGGCGCTTATGCCCGGCCCTGCGCGGCCAGCTCGCGCTGGACGGCGGCGGACACGGCGGCCTCGTTGCTGCTGCCGGTCAGGCGCTGCACCAGCGCGTTCGCGGTGTCGGTGGCCACTTCGCGCAGCGCGCCCATGGCGGTGTCGCGGGCGGCGGCGATGCGCGCCTCGGCGCTGGCGATCTGCTGGTTCAGCCGCTCGTTCAGCGCCGCGTTGCGGGCGGCGACATCGGCCTGGGCGGCCTCGACGGCGGCGGTGATGGCGGCCTGGCTCTCGGCGCGGGCCTTGGCGGTCGCGGCCTGGTGGGCGGCCATGGCGGCATCGGCCTCGGCCTTGGCGGCGCGGGCGGCGTCGAGGTCACCCTCGATGCGGCTGCGGCGCTCCTCCAGCACGGAGGCGGCCTTGGGCAGCACGATGCTGGACAGCACGTAGTAGAAGACGCCGAAGATGATCAGCAGCCAGACCACCTGCGCCAGCATCAGCGGGTTGCCGAAGTCGAGCTGCGGCATGCCCTCGGCCGCGGAGGCGGCGGTGGTGGAGGCGGCCATCGCCAGCGTGGCGAGCGCCAGCCGGGCGGTGAGGGTGTTTCCGGGCTTCATCATCTGCGTCCTCGGGCTGCTCATCCTGATCCGTCCGCGCCAGGCGGGCGGCAAGTCCGATGGCGCGCGGGACGGGCCCGCGCGCCAGCCGGGATCAGGTGAACAGGATCAGGAAGGCGATCAGCAGGGCGAACAGCGCCACGGCTTCCGTCAGGGCGAAGCCCAGGATGCCGATCGGGAAGACGGTGTCGCGGGCGGCCGGGTTGCGGGCGACCGAGGCGATCAGCGTCGAGAAGATGTTGCCCAGCGCCAGGCCGACGCCGAACAGGGCGAGGACGGCGATGCCGGCACCAATGGCCTTAGCAGCAAGCACGATTTCCATCAGAAGGATCCCTTCGCTGATCTGATGTTGGGTCTGTCAGACGCGGCTCTGCAAGAACGTGGCCCCCTTGTGGGGACTGGCCCCGTCAGTGCAGGTGCACCGCGTCGTGCAGGTAGATGCTGGTCAGGATGGCGAACACATAGGCCTGCAGGAAGGCGACCAGGAGTTCGAACCCCACCAGAAGCACGTTGACCGTCAGCGGCAGCACCGCGACGAGGGGCCCGACGATGCCCAGGCCGCCCAGCAGCACGACGAAGGTGGCGAACACCTTCAGCAGCACGTGGCCGGCGACCATGTTGGCGAACAGACGGACCGAGAGGCTGATCGGGCGCGAGAGGTAGGAGACCACCTCGACCGGCACGATGATCGGGGCGAGCCAGAGCGGCGCGCCCTCGGGGAAGAAGTAGCCGAAGAACTTCTTGCCGTGCAGCATGAGCGCCACGACGGTGGTCACCAGGAACACCAGGAAGGCCAGGCCGAAGGTGACGGCGATGTGGCTGGTGTAGGTGAAGGCGTAGGGCAGCAGGCCGATCACGTTGCCGAACAGCACGAACATGAACAGCGCGAAGACGAAGGGGAAGTAGCGCTTCCCCTCATGCCCCACCTGGCCGGTGACCAGGTTCTCGACGAATTCGTAGAAGGTCTCGGCCAGGGCCTGGAAGCGGCCCGGCACCACGGCGCGCGGGGCCATGCCCATCGCCATGATCAGCACGATCACCACGCAGGCGGCCAGCATGTGCGCGTTGGACTGGGTGAAGTTCACCGCCGCGCCAATCGGCCCGAAGGCGTGGGTCAGCTCGAACTGGCTCAGCGCGTCGATCGTCTTGCCTTCGGCGGCCACTGCGGCTCTCCCGTAATCCGGTGCTAACTGCGCGCGCCGCGCTTGGGGCTGAACAGTCGGTAGACGTTCAACACCCCCGCGGCACCACCCACCACGAAGAAGACCAGGAAGAGCCAGGGGAAGCTGCCAAGCCAGCGATCGAGGAGCCAGCCGATGCCCGCCCCCGCGATGAGGGCCGACACCACCTCGATCCCCGCCCGCAGGCCGATCCGCAACGCGCCTCCGGGCAGCCCGCCAGGGCCGCCTGCGGCAGCGTCATCGGCGCCCTTGTCAAGGCCGCGGCGTTGCCGGGCCTGGCGCAGGCGCGCATCGAAATCGTCGCGTTCGTTCACCCTCGCTCCCGCTGCGGTCCCCCCGCCGGAAGGCTGGACGGCTCGTAAGGGGGCGTTCATGGAGTGTCAAGTGCGCGCGGCGGGATGCGCGGCCCGCCACCGCCCGGAGACCCCGCGCCAGCGGGCTCGGCCGCCCCTTCCGCCCCGCCGTCCGGCATCGCCAGGGTGCGCACCC
>NZ_GG770777.1:1374969-1376394 GCF_000164635.1 Pseudoroseomonas cervicalis ATCC 49957
ACCGCCCCGGCCGCCATCGGCCGGCCCAGCAGGAAGCCCTGCACCGCGTCGCAGCCCAGCCGGCGCAGCGCCGCCAGCTGCTCCGGCGTCTCCACCCCCTCGGCCACCACCTTGGCGCCCAGGCCATGCGCCAGCCGCAGGATGGTCTCGACGATGCGGGCGCTGCCATGCTCGGGCGCGGTCAGGTCGCGGACGAAGGCGCGGTCGATCTTCAGCACGTCGAAGGGCAGGCGCTGCAGATAGGCCAGCGAGGAATAGCCGGTGCCGAAATCGTCCAGCGCCACCCGCACCCCCAGGCGGTGCAGCGCCTGCAGCGCCTGCCGCGCCGCCTCGGCATTGCGGATGAACACGCCCTCGGTCAGCTCGATCTCCAGCAGGGCGGGCGGCAGGCCGCTCTCGGCCAGCGCCTCGCGCACCAGCGCCACCGCCTGGTCGGAGGCGAACAGCATGGCCGAGAGATTGACCGCGACCGGCAGGGCGAGCCCCGTCTCGCGCCAGCGCAACGCCTGGCCGCAGGCGGCGCGCAGCACGTAGCGGCCGAGCGTCGCCGCCATGCCCGCCTCCTCCGCCACCGGCACGAACAGGGCGGGCGGGATGGCGCCGCGCGCCGCGTGCTCCCAGCGCAGCAGCGCCTCGCAGCCGACGGGCCGGCCGGTCTGCAGGCAGAATTTCGGCTGGTAGAGCAGGTGCAGCTCCCCCGCCTCCAGGCCGCGGCGCAGCTCCGCCTCCATCTCGCGGCGCTGCTGCAGCGCGGTCTCCATGCCGGGGTCGAACAGCACCGCGCCGCCGCGCCCCTCCGCCTTGGCGCGGTAGAGCGCGACATCGGCGCGCTGCTGCAGCAGCTCGGCATGGCCGCCATGCAGCAGGCCGAGCGCGCTGCCGATGCTGAGGCCGGATTCGATCACGCTGCCATCGATGCGGAACGGCGCCTGCATCACCTTCACCAGCCGCGCCGCCAGGCTGATGGCGTCCTGCGGCCCGCTGACCTCGGCCTGGATCACCGCGAACTCGTCGCCGCCGATGCGCGCCAGCGTGTCGGCGCGGCGCAGGCAGCCGCGGATGCGCTCCACCGCCGCCAGCAGCAGCCGGTCGCCCACCGGGTGGCCGAGCCGGTCATTGACCGTCTTGAACCGGTCGATGTCCAGGCAGTGCAGGGCGAAGCCCGGGCTGTGGCCCTCCCGCGCCTTGGCCAGGGCGGCGTTCAGCCGCAGGCCGAACAGCAGCCGGTTGGGCAGGTCGGTCAGCGGGTCGTGCTCGGCCAGATGGCGCATCCGCTCCTCGGCCGCCTTGCGCTCCGAGATGTCGAGGCCGATGAACACCACCCGCCCGGCGCCGCGCCCGCCGCGCACCGCGACGGCGGTGGAGAGCAGGGTGCGCTCGCGCCCCCCGGCGTCGCGCTGGCTGCGCTCCTGGAAGGGCAGCGGC
>NZ_GG770777.1:1379113-1387557 GCF_000164635.1 Pseudoroseomonas cervicalis ATCC 49957
GCCTGGGTGGCGGCGCGGGCGGCGGCATAACCCTCGCGCGCCGCCACCAGATCCCGCTCCGCCCGCGCGACCAACACCGAAAAGAATTCGGCCTCGGCCTGGCGGGTCAGGCCGGAGAGGTTGCGGTAGCGCGCCGCCTGCCGCGCCTGGCGCTGCAGCGACTGGCGCTGCACCTCCAGCTGGCCCTTCAGATCCTCGGCGCGGGTCAGGTTGGCCTCGGCCTGGCGCAGCTTCAGCTCGGCCTCGTGCTTGCGGGCGCGGAGCCCCGCGATGCCGGCCGCCTCCTCCAGCACCTGGCGCCGCTCCTCCGGCCGGGCTGCGATCAGCGCCGCCACCTTGCCCTGGCTGACCATGGCGGAGGAGCGCGCGCCGCTGCCGATATCGGCGAACAGGGTCTGCACGTCGCGCCCGCGCGCCTCGCGGCCATTGATGCGGAAGCCGGTGCCCTCGCCGCGCACGATGCGGCGGGTGATCTCCAGCTCGGCGGCGGACTGGTTGGGCGGCGGGGCCAGGCCCAGCGCCTCCTCCAGCAGCAGCGTCACCTCGGCCTGGTTGCGGCCCGGACGGTGCGCGGTGCCGGCGAAGATGACATCGTCCATCTCGCCGCCACGCATGGCGCGCGCATTGGTCTCGCCCATCGCCCAGCGCAGCGCCTCGACCACGTTGGACTTGCCGCAGCCATTCGGGCCGACAATGCCGGTCAGGCCCGGCAGCACGTCCAGCGTGGTGGGCTCGGCGAAGGATTTGAAGCCGGCGATGCGCAGCCGCACCAGCACGGCGCGCAGCGCGGCCTCGCGCGCCGCGGCCTCGGCGGCGGCGTCGCGGGGGGCTGCTTCCGTTTCAGTGCCGGGCGGCGGGGTGCCGTCCGGGGTCTCCGCGACGGGCGGCATTTGGCCGCCCGCCTCCTGGGTGGGGTCGCTCAACTGGCGGCGGCCTCGGCGGCGAAGCGGTCGAAGGACAGGGCGCCAGGCACCGGCCGGTTGCCGAAGACGAAGGTCGGCGTGGAATTGACGTTGTGCTGCTGCTGGCCGCGCAGGCGGCTCTCCAGGATGCCACGGCGCAGGCCCTCATCGGCGATGGCGGCGTCCACCTGGGCGCGGCTCATCCCCGCCAGGGCGGCCACCTTGGCGATCTCCGCCACCGGGTCGCCATTGCGGTTGAAGGCCCAGCGATCCTGGGTGGCGAGCAGCGCGCCGATGAAGCCCTCATAGCGCTCGGCCGGCAGGGCGCGCGCCACCTGGGCGGCGGCCAGGGCCAGCTGGTCCAGCGGGAAGTCGCGCCACACCATGCGCACCTTGCCGGTCGCCACCAGCTCCTGCTTCACCCGCGGCCAGACCTCCTTGTGGAAGGCGGCGCAATGCGAGCAGGTGAGGGAGAAATACTCCACCACCACCTTCGCATCCTCCTGCCCGGCCGAGCGCTCGCCCAGGCGCGGATCAGCGTCCTGGGCCCGCGCCAGGGAGGGCAGGACCAGCGCCGGGGCCAGCGCGGCGGGCGCCACCAGCAGGGTGCGACGGGAAAGCGACATGAGACCTCCTCGGAGGGTTGGCGGGACAGGCCGCCGATGGCGCGCCTTCTAGCGCGAAACCGACGCGGCCGCGATGCCCGGTTGCTGCACCGCAGATGCCGCCTCCCTCCCTCCCCTGTCCATCCACCGTTTCTTTTTCTTTCTTTTCTTTCAGCGCCGGCCGCCGCTGGCGGCCGGCCAGGCACACGGCCCGGCCTGTCTCGCCTTGAGCCGCCGGCATCTTGAAAGGACAGGCGCGGCGGTCGCCGGAACGCCGGTCAGGGCGCCCTTGGCTCAGGGCCGGCAGACTCGCCGCCGGATGGGCACGGCGGGTGGGATGCGCCATCGGCAGCGCCGGCCCCCCGGGGGCAGCCATCACCGCGCTAGCGCCACAGCGCCTCTTCATGGCCGTCGGGCATGGCTGGCCGGCCACGCCCGGCGGCCGAAATGCCGCGCCCCCTTCACGGAAGCTTGCGCGGGGCACGGCTTTGGCGGAAAGGCGCGGCCACGCCAGAACACCCGATACCAAGGAGAGGCCGATGGCCCGCCTGTTCCCCGCCTGGACGCTCGCGCGCGGTCCCGTGGTGGGCCCCGAGGAGCGCCTGCCTGCCGGCGCGACCATCGCCATGGGGCTGCAGCATGTGGTCGCCATGTCGGGGGCCACCATCCTCGGCCCGCTGCTGATGGGCTTCGACCCCAACATCGCCATCCTGTTCTCCGGCATCGGCACGCTGATCTTCTTCCTGCTGACCGGCGGCCGGGTGCCGAGCTATCTGGGGTCGAGCTTCGCCTTCATCGCCGTGGTGGTGGCCTACACCGCCTATCCGGGCAGCGGGCCGAACGCGAACATCGCGGGTGCCCTGGGCGGCATCATCGCCGCCGGCGCGCTCTATGCGGTGATCGGGCTGGTCGTCATGGCCACCGGCACCGGCTGGATCGAGAAGCTGATGCCCCCCGTCGTCACCGGCGCCGTGGGCGCGGCGATCGGGCTGAACCTGGCGCCCGTCGCGGCGCGCGGCGTGCAGGGCAGCGGGCTGGTGACGACGGTCGGGCTGGCGACGCTGCTCGCGGTGGCGCTGCTGGCCTGCTACGCGCCGCCGGCGCTGCGCCGCGTCTCGATCCTGGCCGGCACGGTCATCGGCTACCTGCTGTATCTGGTGCTGACCAATGGCTTCGGCCTGGGCCCGGCGATCGACTTCTCCGGCATCGCCGCCGCCCCCTGGTTCGGCATGCCGAACTTCGTCGCGCCGCGCTTCGAGGCGGGGGCCATGCTGCTGATCGCCCCGGTCGCGATCATCCTGGTCGCCGAGAATCTGGGGCACATCAAGGCGGTCGGCGCCATGACCGGCAAGAGCCTGGACCGCTGGATGGGCCGCGCCTTCCTGGGCGATGGCGTCGCCACCATGCTGGCCGGCAGCGGCGGCGGCACGGGTGTCACCACCTATGTCGAGAATATCGGCGTCATGGCGATGACCCGCGTCTATTCGACGCTGATCTTCGTGGTGGCGGCGCTGTTCGCCATCCTGCTCGGCTTCTCGCCGAAATTCGGCGCGGTGTTGCAGACGGTGCCGGGCCCGGTGCTGGGCGGGCTGGCGGTCGCCGTGTTCGGCCTGATCGCCGCCGCGATGGCGCGCATCTGGGTCGACAACAAGGTCGATTTCTCCGACCCGCGCAACCTGCTGACCGTGGGCGTCACGCTGATCGCCGGCGCCGGCGACCTGACGGTGAACATCGGCGGCTTCGCCATCGGCGGCATCGGCACCGCGACGGTCGCCGCCATCGGCCTCTACCAACTCCTCGGCCTCCGCCGTTGATCTTCCAGCTGCCGGTCATGGTTCAGACGGCGGGTGCTGCACTGGGGCGGGTTCCTCGGGCCCAGTGGAGCGTCCCGCCTCTCCACCGGATGGCGGCAGCCTGACAGAAAAAAGATGGGGGTCCGGGGGAATTCATTCCCCCGGATCTTTGCTTTCATGGGGCTTCTTTTTTTTCCGGAGTCCCTCATGAAGCTATCCAACCGCGTGGCCGTGATCACGGGCGGTGCCTCCGGCATCGGCCTGGCCAGTGCGCATCTGTTCGCGCGGGAGGGGGCGCGGCTGGCGCTGGTGGACCGCGACGCGGCGGCGCTGGAGGCGGCGTCCGCCGCCCTGTCGGCCGAGGGGGCGGAGGTGATGGTCTTCGCTTCCGATGTCGGCGCGCCGGGGGCGGCGGAGGCGGATGCGGCGGCGGTGCTGGCGCGCTGGGGCCGGGTGGATGTGCTGATGACGGCGGCCGGGTTCTCGACGGGCGGCACGGTGCTGACCACCACGCCGGAGGACTGGGATGCCGTGCTGCGCGCCAATCTCAGCGGCACCTGGCTCTGGGCGCGGGCGGTGCTGCCGGCGATGCGGGCGCAGGGCAGCGGCTCGATCATCACCGTCTCGTCGCAGCTGGCGCGGGCGGGCGGGCGCGGCAACAGCGCCTATATCGCCGCCAAGGGCGCCATTCTCAGCCTGACGCGCAGCATGGCGCTGGAATTCGCGGCCGAGGGCATCAGGGTGAACGCCATCCTGCCCGGCGCCATCGAGACGCCGCTGCTGGCGCGCAGCTTCGCCCGCCATGCGGACCCGGCCGTGCCGCGCGCGGCGTCGATCGCGCGGCATCCGATGGGGCGGCTCGGCCGGCCGGAGGAGGTGGCGGAGGCGGCGCTGTTCCTGGCCAGCGACGCCAGCAGCTTCACCACGGGCAGCGAGATCCTGGTGGATGGCGGCTGGCTGGCGGGCTAGCCGGTGCGCTTGCCGCGATAGACCCCCTGCCCCAGCCGGGCCAGCGCCGCGCGCAGATCGGGGTCGGCGATGCGCTCCAGCTTCTCGGCCAGCGGCGCCGGCAGGGGGGGCGCGGGCTTCGGCGCCGGCTTGCGGGCGGCCGCCGCCGGCAGCTTCACCTGCACCAGGCGGATGCGGTTGACCAGCCTCTGGCCCAGCGCCGTGTTGATCTTGGCGACCAGCTGCGGCTCCAGATATTGCAGCTCCATCGCCACCGGGCCGGAGCAGCCGAGCGTCAGCGTGCCGGCGGAGAATTTCTGCGGCACGCTCTGCGCCGCCAGCACGGGGCCGACGATCTCCGCCCAGTCGGAGATCAGATGGGCCGCCGCCGGGCTGCGCTTGCGGAAGACCGGCCGTGTCAGCCGCGGCAGCAGGGCGGAGACCGGGCGCAGGCCGAGATCGGCGCGCCACTCGCCGACCCGGCCCGGGGTGGTGCCGGGGGCGGGCTTCGGCGCATCGGTCTTCGCCGCCGGCGCGGTGCCGGCGATTCGCGGGGTTGATCCGCGGCGCGCTTCGTCCTCTTTCTGCACCCGTGCTCGCTCCCGCTCCCCTGCCCAGGGCCCAGGCCCTGCTCGAATGGTATGATCGCCACCGCCGCGCCCTGCCCTGGCGCGAGGCCGCGCGCGATCCCTACCGCATCTGGCTCTCCGAAGTCATGCTGCAGCAGACGACGGTGGCCGCGGTCACGCCGCGCTGGCGCCGCTTCCTGGACCGCTTCCCCAGCGTGGAGGCGCTGGCCGCCGCGCCCTGGGCGGAGGTGGCCGAGGAATGGGCGGGGCTCGGCTATTATGCCCGCGCCCGCAACCTGCATGCCTGCGCCCAGGCGGTGGCGGCGCGCGGCGGCTTCCCCGACACGGTGGAGGGGCTGCGGGCGCTGCCCGGCATCGGCGCCTACACGGCGGCCTCGGTCGCGGCCATCGCCTTCGGCCGCGCGGTGGTGCCGCTGGATGGCAATGTGGAGCGGGTGACGGCGCGCATCGCCGCTGTCGAGGAAGAACTGCCCGGCGCCCGGCCGCGCCTGGCCGCGCTGGCCCAGGGCTGGATGGGCCAGGAAGAGGCGGCGGCGCGCCCGGCCGATTTCGTGCAGGCGCTGTTCGACCTCGGCGCCACGATCTGCACGCCGCGCAGCCCGGCCTGCGCGCTCTGCCCCTGGCGGGGGGCGTGCCTGGGGCAGCGCCAGGGCATCGCCCAGAGCCTGCCGCGCAAGGCACCGAAGCGCGCCCGGCCGGTGAAGCAGGGCGTTCACTTCCTGCTGACCGATGCCGGGGGAAGGCTGCTGCTGCGGCGACGCCCGCCCTCCGGCCTGCTGGGCGGCATGCTGGGCCTGCCCGGCACGCCCTGGCGCGAGGAGGCCTGGAGCGAGGAGGACGCGCTCGCCCACGCCCCGGCCCTGCTGCCCTGGCGCCGCCTGCCCGGCGAGGCGCGGCACGGCTTCACCCATTTCGAGCTGCGCATGGCGCTCTACACCGCCAGCGCGCCCCCGGGGCTGAATGCGGAAGGCGAGTGGCTGGCGCCCGAGGCCGCCGCCGCCGCCCTGCCCGGCGCCATGCAGCGGCTGCTGGCGCTTGCCGAGGGCGCCGGCGCCATGGCAAGCCCCGCGCGCGACGCCCCAGCCCGGGGCGCCGCCAAGACACCGACTCCGGGACGCCCCGCATGATGCACCTGACCGCCACCCGCGCCCGCCTCTCGCCGCTGCGCCGTGGCCTGACCTTCGCCGCCCTCGCCCTGCTGGGCTCGGCCGCCATGGCCGCCGCCGCGCAGATCACCGTGCCGATGTGGCCGGTGCCCGCCACGCTGCAATCGCTGGTGGTGCTGGTGATCGGCGCGCTGGGCGGCCCGGCGCTGGGCGCCGCCACCATGCTGGCCTATCTGGCCGAAGGCGCGATGGGCCTGCCGGTCTTCGCCGGCGGCGCCGCCGGCCCGGCCGCGCTGATGGGACCGACCGCCGGCTTCCTGCTGGGCTTCGTGCTCTCCGCCTGGCTGGCCGGCTTCACCCCGCGCCAGGGGCTGCTGCGCCAGGGCGCGGTGCTGCTGGGCGCGCATCTGGCGATGTTCGTCCCCGGCGTGCTGTGGCTCGCCACCGTCACCGGCCTGGAGAAGGCGCTGATGGCGGGCTTCGTGCTGTTCATCCCCGGCACGCTGGTGAAGACCGCGCTGGCGCTCGCCACGCTGCGCGCCGCCCGCCGCGGCTGAGACGAGACCCGGGCGGCGCAACCTGCGCCGCCCGGCGCGGTTCTCTTTCTGGAACAGGCCGTGAACGGCCGCAGAGGAGACACCGCCATGGCCGATCCGCGCCAGACCCGTGACGCCGCCCCCGAGCCTGCCCCTGGGGCCGAGCTGCCGAACAACACGGTCAAGGACCCCGCCGAGTGGACCACCGGCGAGGAAAGCATGACCGGCGCCCAGGCCAGCTACCTGAAGACGCTGTGCCAGGAGGCGGGCGAGGCCTTCGATCCGGCGCTGACCAAGGCCGAGGCCTCCCGCCGCATCGACGAACTGCAAGGCAAGACCGGGCGCGGCAAGGACCACTGATCCGCGTCGCCGCGCCGGAACGTCATGCCTTCGCCACGGAAGCGTCATCGCACCGTAGCGCCGGCATGGCACCCGGCGGGCCATGCACCAGGATCCCGACAGCGCGCGCAAGCAGCTGAGCGACGCGCCCTCCATCGACCCCAGCGCCCGCGTGCGCGATTGCCGCTTCGGCCGCTTCAACGAGGTCGGCGCGCGCACGCGCATCGCCGAGTCCAGCATGGGCGACTACGCCTATGTCGTGAACGACTCGGACATCATCTACACGGAGATCGGGCCGTTCTGCTCGATCGCCGCGCAGGTGCGCATCAACCCGGGCAACCACCCGCTGGACCGCGTGGCGCTCAGCCACTTCACCTACCGCGCCAGCGCCTATGGCCTGGGCGAGGACGAGGCCGGCTTCTTCGACTGGCGCCGCTCCAAGCCGGTGAAACTCGGCGCCGATGCCTGGGTGGGGCACGGCGCCATCATCCTGCCCGGCGTCACGGTGGGCATCGGCGCCGCCATCGGCGCGGGGGCCGTGGTCACCAAGGACGTACCGGACTATGCCATCGTGGTCGGCAATCCGGGGCGGGTGCTGCGCTACCGCTTCCCGCCCGAGATCCAGGCGGCGCTGAAGCGCATCGCCTGGTGGCGGTGGAGCGACGACAGGCTGCGCGCGGCGTTGCAGGAGATCCGCACGCTTTCGGCCGAGGAGTTCTGCCGGCGCCACGACCCGGTGTAACATCCCGCCGCCAACCACATGGGGGAGTTCGCCAATGATCCGCAGCATCCTGGTCGCGCTGGACGACACGCCGGGCGCCGCCGCCGCGCGCGATCTGGCGATCGCCCTGGCACGGCGCGGTGGCGCCAGCCTGACGGCCGCGGTGGTGCTGGACATGCCGCACACCCGCGACGCCACCGGCGCCATGCCGCCGGGTGGTGCCGCCTTCCTGGAGCGGCGCAACGAATCCCTCGCCCGCCGGGCGGAGCAGGAGGCGAGCGCGGCGCTCGCCGCCTTCGCCGAGGCCGCCGGCGACCTGCCCTATGAGACGCTGCGGCTGGAGGAAGCGCCCGAGCCCGCCCTGCTGCAGGCCGGCGCCATGCACGATGTGCTGGTGATCGGCCGCGACAGCACCATCGGCCAGGAGGAGAACGAGGACGGGCTGGCCCCGGTGATCGAGCATCTGCTGCATCGCGGCGCCCGCCCGCTGCTGGTGGTGCCGCCGCGCGAGGAGATGACCGGCTACGACCCCGAGGGCACGGTGCTGGTGGGCTATGACGCCTCGCTGCCCGCCATGCGGGCGCTGCAGCTCTACGCGCTGCTGAAGCCGGAGGGCGAGGTGAAGGCCAAGGTCTTCTCCTGCGCCGATGACCGCGCCACGGCCCAGGCCATGGCCGAGCAGGGCGCCACCTATCTGCGCCGGCACGGGGTGGAGGTGAGCGCGCTCGGCGTCACCGGCCAGCACCCGGCCGATCTGCTGCTGGCCGAGGCGGCGGATGGGCGGCCGCGCCTGGTGGTGATGGGGGCCTATGAGACCTCGGGGCTGCGCAGCTTCCTGCTGGGCTCGGCGACGCGGAAGCTGCTGCGGGAGCTGCCTTGCCCGATTTTTGTTCATAGGTAAGCG
>NZ_GG770777.1:1387956-1392521 GCF_000164635.1 Pseudoroseomonas cervicalis ATCC 49957
TTTTTCCAGTTGGCGTCCCGCATATGGCCATAGGCGGGACGCCAAGCTGACAAAGTCTTTTTGCTTCTTTTTCTTCAGAAAAAGAAGATTCTTATCCTTGCGGAATTTCGACGGCGAGCACGCTGCCGCTTTCGCTTTCCGTGATCAGCAGCGTGCTGCCATCCGGCGCGAAGCAGCAATTCGTGGGCAGCCGGCCGAACTCCCGGCAGTCGATGGCGAAGAGCGGCTGGCCATGGGCATCCGCGCCCCAGACCATGCCATGCCCCGGATTGGCGACGAAGAGCCGGTCCCGCACATCCACCGCCATGCCGTCCGGCCCCATCGTGCCGCCGGGCAGGCGCAGGAAGCACTGCGCCTTGCCGACGAAGCCGTCGTCGCGCAGCGCGAAGCGCCAGACGTCGCAGGAGCGGGTCATCGCCACATAGGCATGGGTGCCGGCGCGGTTCAGCGCGACGCCGTTCGGGCTGGGGCCGTTGCGCAGCAGCGTCTCCACCCTGCCATCGGGCCAGAGGCGGTGCAGGCGGCCCGTCGGGTCCTGCAGGCCGGTCTGGCCCTGGTCGGTGAACAGCACCTGGCCGCCCGGGCCGGTGGTGACGTCGTTCAGGCCCTTGAAGCCCTCGGTGTGAAGGTTCTCCAAGAGCGGCGCCAGGCTGCCGCTGGCCGGGTCCAGGCTGAGCAGGCCGTGCCGGTGGTCGGCCAGCAGCAGGCTGCCGGCGGTGCCCAGCGCCAGGCCGTTCGGCCAGCCATCATATTCCGCCACCGCCTGCCACACCCGCTGGCCGACGCGGAAGACGCGGCCGAAGGGGATGTCGACCACCATCAGGTTGCCGGCATCGTCGAAGCACGGGCCTTCGAGGAAGGAGTGCAGCAGGGCGCCGCCGCGATGCGCGTCGGCCCAGGCGGAGCGGCGCGGCTGGCGGTGGGTGTCGGGCAGCCGGCTGAGCAGCTTGGGCGTGAGCGGGCGGGGTGCAGGGAACCACATGGGCGCGCAAGCTGCCCAAGCCGCGCCGCGCCGGCAAGCGGCAGCCGCACCGGGTCACCGCCGCGCCGCCCGCATGACGGTTTCGGGAGGCGGGGTCCGGCCGGGCAAGCCCCCTTCCCCTGCCCAGGATCATGCCCAATGATACGCACCGGGACAAAACGGGGAGCGGACTCCAATGGCGAAATTCGGCCTCAGCCAGGCGGTGCGGCGCATCGAGGATCCTCGCCTGCTGAAAGGGCATGGCCGCTACACGGACGACATCTCGGCCGCCGGCCAGCTGCATGGCTATGTGCTGCGCAGCCCGCACGCCCATGCCCGCATCCTGTCGATCGACACGGCGGAGGCGAAGGCGATCCCCGGCGTGCACGCCATCCTGACCGGCCAGGACTGGCTGGCCGAGGGGCTGGGCCAGATCCCCTGCGCCATCCCGCTGAAGAACCGCGATGGCAGCCCGCGCGCCGAGACGCCGCGCTACGGCCTGGCGGTGGAGAAGGTGCGCCATGTCGGCGACCCGGTGGCCTTCATCGTCGCCGACAGCCTGGCGATCGCGCGCGACGCGGCGGAGGCGGTGCTGGTCGATTACGACATCCTGCCCGCCTGCACCGACCTCGCCACCGCGACCGATCCGGGCCAGCCGCAGCTCTGGGACAGCGCGCCGAACAATCTCTGCTTCGACTGGGAGACCGGCGACAAGGCGGCGACCGAGGCGCTGTTCGCCAAGGCCGCGCATGTCACGAAGCTGGAGGTGGTGAACAACCGCATCGTGGTGGCCAGCATGGAGGGCCGCGCCGCGCTCGCCGAATACGATGCGGGCTCGGAAAAATTCACCCTGCATGCCGGCACGCAGGGCTCCTGGCTGGTGAAGGACCTGCTGGCCAAGGTGGTGTTCAACCTGCCGCCGGAGAAGTTCCGCGTGGTGACGCCGGATGTCGGCGGCGGCTTCGGCATGAAGCTGTATCTCTATGCCGAATACGCGCTGTGCTGCTGGGCGGCGCGCAAGCTGGGCCGGCCGGTGAAGTGGGCCGCCGAGCGCATGGAGGCCTTCCAGTCCGACACGCAGGGCCGCGCCAACCTGACGCTGGGCGAGATCGCGCTGGACGCCGAGGGCAAGTTCCTGGCGCTGCGCACCCGCAACATCGCCGATATGGGCGGCTACCTCTCCACCTTCGCGCCCTTCATCCCCACGGGCGCGGGCACCAAGGTGCTGGCCAGCGTCTATGGCTTCCAGGCGATCTACGCCAATGTTCTGGGCGTGCTGACCAACACCGTGCCGGTGGACGCCTATCGCGGCGCCGGCCGGCCGGAGAGCAACTACCTGGTGGAGCGGCTGATCGACGCCGCGGCGCATGAGCTGGGCATCGACCGCATCGAGCTGCGCCGGCGCAACATGGTGCCGCCCTCGGCCATGCCGCACCGCACGCCGGTCGGCCAGAACTACGATTCCGGCGATTTCGCAACCGTGCTGGACGCGGCGCTGGCCAAGGCCGACTGGGCCGGCTTCGAGGCGCGGCGCGCGGAATCGGAGAAGCGCGGCCGCAAGCGCGGCATCGGCATGGCCTATTACCTGGAGGCCACGGGCGGCGACGCCTCGGAGCGCGCCGAGATGCGCTTCGCCCAGGACGGCATGGTGGAGGTGCTGGTCGGCACCCAGTCCACCGGCCAGGGGCACGAGACCGCCTATGCCATGATCACCAGCCACCAGCTCGGCATCCCGCTCGAGAAGATCCGTGTGGTGCAGGGCGACTCGGATGAAATCCCGACCGGCGGCGGGACGGGTGGCGCGCGCAGCCTGTATTCCGAGGGCACCGCGCTGCTGGCCACCGCCGCCACCGTGATCGAGAAGGGCAAGCAGGCGGCGGGCGAGGCGCTGGAGGCGGCGCCGGCCGATATCGAGTTCACCGGCGGGCGCTTCGCCATCGCCGGCACCGATCGCGGCATCGGCATCCTGGAACTGGCCATGGCGCAGCGCGAGCGCGCGGCGCGCGGCGAGACCGCCACGCTGCTGGACGCGGCGGAGATCGCCGCCATCCCGGCGCACACCTTCCCCAATGGCTGCCACATCGCCGAGCTGGAGGTGGACCCGGACACCGGCCACATCACCGCCAGCCGCTACATCGTGGTGGATGATGTGGGCCACGCGCTGAACCCGCTGATCGTGCGCGGCCAGGTGCATGGCGGCGTGGCGCAGGGCTATGGCCAGGCGGTGATGGAGCGCACCGCCTACGACCCCGAGACCGGGCAGCTGATCTCGGCCAGCCTGAACGACTACGCGCTGCCGCGCGCCTCCGACCTGCCGGATATCGAGGTCGAGCTGATGGAGATCCCCTGCGAGACCAACCCGCTCGGCGTCAAGGGCGCCGGCGAGGCCGGCGCGGTGGGCTCGCCGCCGGCGGTGATGAACGCGCTGGTCGACGCGCTGCGCGGCAGCGGCATCCACCATCTCGACATGCCGGCGACGCCGGAGGTGGTGTGGCGCGCGCTGCAGGAGGCGAAGCGCGCCGCCTGAGGCGGGGCCCGCCCGGAACGAGGAAAGGCCAGGGCGATCGCCCTGGCCTTTTTCACAGGCGGCGGGCGGGGCGCGGACGCCCCGCCCGGCCGGGCTCAGCGGAAGCTCAGCTCGCTGGTGTTGCAGAGATTGACGTCACGCCGCTCCTCGGCCCGGCTGTTGGCCCAGACGACGCGGATGTCGTAGGCGCAGGGGCCTTCCGGCAGGCGGATGAACATGCGGTCGCCGGCCTCCACCACATCCTGGCCGAGCCGGTCCTCGCCCCAATTGTCGCTGGTGGTGGGCGAGGCATAGAGCTCGCGGATGGCCGAGCGGCCCTCATTGACCAGTTCGAAGCTCGGGTCGCCCTGCGGCGTCGTCACCCGGCCGCTGGCGTCGCGCTGCAGCGAGCCGGTGCGGGCCGGGGTGCCGATCACCACATCACGGTCGATGCAGGTGTTGACGTCGCGCTTCTCCTCGGTGAGGCCGTCGGCGAAGACGATGCGCATGTCGGTGCGGCAGCCGCCGCGCGCCGGCATGCGCACGGCGACATCGGCGCCCTCCGCCAGGCTGCCGCTCAGCCGGTTCTCGCCCCAGGCGCGCGACTGCACCGGCGAGGCGTAGAAGCGCTCGATGGCGCGGCCGCTGCGGTTGGTCAGGTTGAAGGAGCCATCCTGCTCCGCCGCCGGGGCGTTGCCCTGGGCCAGGGCCGGCGCGGCCAGCAGCAGCGCGGCCAGGGCCGGCAGGGCGAGGTGGGGGAATGTCCGCATCGGGGATGTCCTCACGGGAAGCGCAGCGCGGGGCGCGCGCAGAGATCGACGCCGCGCTGCTCCTGCGCGGCACCATCGGCGTAAATGATCTTCACGTCGTAAATGCAGTCGCCCGGCGGCAACGGCAGCGAGACGCTGGCGCCGGCGCGGAAGGGCCGTCCGAGCAGCCGGTCCTCGCCCCAATCGGGACGGCCGGCGGGGGAGACGAAAACGAAGTCGATCGGCCGGCGGCCGCGATTGTCGAGGCGCAGCGTGGTGGCGCGGCGCTGCTGCGGCGCGTAGCGGGGGGCCGCGCCATAGCCCGGCGGCGGGGCGCCGTAGCCGGGTG
>NZ_GG770777.1:1393765-1397714 GCF_000164635.1 Pseudoroseomonas cervicalis ATCC 49957
CTGGCCGGCGATCACCACGCTGCCATTCAGCGGCAGGCCGGCGCCGAGCGCGGCGCGGGCGCTGTCGAGCACGCCCTGCGCCTCGGCCCGCTTGTCCAGATAGGGGTGGGGCCCGGGCGTGCCGAGGCCCTCATAGTCGCTGGCCACCACGGCGTAGCCGGCGGCCAGCCAGGCGCCGAGATAGCGCTCATGGCGCGGATTGGCGCCGGTCCAGGAGGGGGCGCAGACATCCGCCACCCCCACCGTGCCATGCGCCCAGGCCAGCAGTGGCCAGCCGCCCCGCGGCGGATCGCCGGCGGGGAGGAAAAGCTGGCCGGAGATGGCGATGGGCCGGCCATCCACGCCGCTGCGCGAACTGTAGAGGATGCGCTGCTGCAGCCCGGCCTCGGCGATGCCCTTCTCGGGCGGCAGGGCCTCCTGGCGCAGCATCTGCCCCGGTTCGGGCAGGGTGGTCTCGGCGTGGCGGTAGAAATCCGAGGTGCCGCCATCGCCGGGGGCGGGCGGCGCCTCCGCCTGGCCCTGCCCGGGGCCGGTGGCGCAGGCGGCGAGCAGGGCGGCCAGGAGCAGCGCCTGGCCAGGGCGGCGTCGCGGCGGGCGCTGGGGCATGGCGGTCCGTCCCTTCTTTTTTCAGGGGGGACAGAGTGCGGAGGATGGGCGGGGTTGTCTATCGGGGGGCGCGGATGGGTGGCATCCGGCGGCCCCGCGCCCGGGCGGCGGCAAGCGAGCGATGGCTGCGGGAGGGTCCTCCCCGCAGCCTCGCGGCGAGTCAGACCTGCCGCATCCCGCCATCGACGCAGAGTTCGGCCCCCGCGATGAAGCTCGCCTCGTCGCTGAGGAGAAACAGCGCGGCGGCCGCGACTTCCTCCGGCCGCGCCATGCGGCCGAGCGGGATCTGCCCAACCAGCGCCGCGCGCACCGCCTCCGTGGTGGCCGCCATCATCGCCGTGTCCGTGGGGCCGGGGCTGACGACATTCACGCGGATGCCGCGCGGCGCCAGCTCCGCGGTCCAGCTGCGCGCATAGGAGCGCAGCGCCGCCTTGGTGGCGGCATAGGTGCCGTAATGGGCAATGCCCGCCATGCCGGCGATCGAGCCGATCAGCACGACCGAGCCGCCCTTCTCCATGGCACCGAGCGCCGCCTGGAAAGCAAGGACCGCGCCGCGCACATTGACCAGGAAATGCCGGTCGACATGCTCCGGCGTCTCCTCGGCCAGCAGCGCCGGCTCGGAGATGCCGGCATTGAGCACCAGCGCGTCGATGCGGCCATGCCGATCGCGCACCGTGGCGACGGCCGCAGCCACATCCTGCGCGACGCTGGCATCCGCGACCAGGCCGCAGGCGCCCCGGCCGATGGCGGCGGCGGCCTTCTCCACCGCCTCGGCATGCCGGCCGGTGAGAAAGACCGTCGCCCCCTCCGCCGCCAGCCGCTCGGCGGTGGCGAAGCCGATGCCACTCGCGCCGCCCACCACCAGGGCAATCCTGTCCAACATCCGCGCCATCCTCGATCTCCTGTTCTGCAAGGATGGCGGTCTAGATATACAGGCTGTATCTGGTAGCAAGAACGCACCTGGGATAGCCTAGATATGGCCGACGATACCGACCTCGAAGCCCTCTCCGCCTGCGCGCTGGCCAACATGGCGCGGGTGCGCCCGGTGCTCGACAAGATCGCGGACAAATGGACCATCCTGATCCTGACGGTGATCTGCCCGAAGCCCGCGCGCTTCAACGAGATCAAGCGGCGCCTGGATGGCATCACCCACAAGGCCCTGGCGGATGCGCTGAAGCGCCTGGAGCGGAACGGGCTGGTCACGCGGACGGTGCTGCCGACGGTGCCGATCGGCGTGGAATACGCCATCACGCCGCTGGGGCATTCGCTGCGCCAGCCCTTCGAGGCGCTGTGCGGCTGGGCGCTCGCGCATGGCGAGGCGATCCACAGCGCCAGCACGGCCTATGACCGCGCCAGGGAGGCCGAGCGGGCTTGATGGAAGAGGGGGCGCGGAGGGCCGGTCATCGGCCTGTCTCCCCTACCCCCGCCGCCGCATCTCCCGGTGCAAAATATACAGCCCCGCCGCCACGATCAGCCCGGCCCCGGCCAGCATGGACAGCGTCGGCGTCTCCCCCCAGGCGATCCAGCCGATCAGGATCGCCCAGATCAGCGCGGTGTAGGAATAGGGCCCCAGGGAAGAGACCTGGGCGCTGGCATAGGCCTCGGTCAGCGCCACCTGGGCCAGCCCGCCCAGCAGCCCGATCGCCAGCAGCAGCGGCAGCTCGGCCAGTGTCGGCGTCACCCAGACGAAGGGCAGCACCAGCAGGCTGAAGCCGGTCATCAGCAGCGACTGCCACAGCACGATGGTGGAGCTGGCCTCGGTGTCGGAGAGCTGGCGCACCAGCATGGTGGTCATGCCGGAGAACAGCCCATGCACCGCCGCCGCCGCGAAGCCGGCCCAGACCAGCCATTCCGCCACCCCCGGCGGGCCGCGATGGCCGCCGCCGAAGGCGCCCTGCCCGATGGCGATCACCAGGATGCCCAGGAAGCCCACCAGCACCGCGCCCCAGCGATGCGGCCCCGGCCGCTCGCCCAGGAAGGGGATGGAGAGGATGATGACGAAGAGCGGGGTGGAGTAGGTCAGCGCCGTCTGCTCGGCCAGCGGCAGCACGGTCAGCGCGAAGAAGGAGCAGCTCATCGCCGCCATCCCGGTCATCGCCCGCGCCACATGGCCGGGGAAGCGGCGGGTCGCCAGCGTCACATGCCGGCGCAGCGCGATCGCCGCCACCACCGGCAGGGCGAAGGCGTTGCGGAAGAACATCAGCTCCGGAAACGGGATGCGGGTGCCGAGGGCCTTCACCAGCGCGCTCATCAGCGCGAAGAGCGCGGTGGCCAGCAGCATCAGCAGCGCGCCGCGCTTGAGGTCGTGGCGCAGCGTCATGGCGCGGCCTGGCCGAAGCGCGCGGCGCGGGCCCGCTGGCGCTCGCGATAGAGGTTGTAGAGCCCGGCGGCGATGACGACGGCCGCGCCGGCCAGCGTGGTCAAGGCCGGCAGGTCGCCCCAGATCAGCAGGCCCAGCACCAGCCCCCAGACCAACGTCGTGTATTCGAAGGGCGCCAGCACCGCGACGGGGGCCAGGGCGAAGGCGCGGGCGAAGAGGAAATGCGCCACCCCATTGGCCAGGCCGAAGCCCACCAGCGCCAAGGCGATGCCGGGCGCGGGCAGCAAGGCGGGCGGCGGGAAGGCCGGCAGCAGCAGCAGCCCCACCGGGATATGCGCCAGCAGCAGCCAGAAGGCGATGGTGGCCGGCGTGTCGCTGCGCGAGAGCAGCCGCGTCCAGATGCGGGTCAGCGCCATCAGCGCCACGGCGGCCAGCATCATGCCGGCCTCCCAGCGCCACAGCGCGCCGCCGGGCTGCAGCATCACCAGCACGCCGCCGAAGCCCACCGCCGTGCTGGTCCAGCGCCGCCAGCCCACCTGCTCGCCCAGCAGCGGGATGGCCAGCAGCGTCATCAGCAGGGGTGCGGCGGAGGCGACCGCATAGCTGTCCGCCAGCGGCATGGCGCGCGCCCAGGCGATGTAATAGGCGATGGTGACGACGCAGTGCAGCAGGCTGCGCCAGGCGATCAGCCTGCCATTGACCGGCCGCAGCGAGGCGCCGCGCGCCAGCAGCGCGATGGCCAGCGCGCCGAAGATGCCGCGCCAGATCATGGCGGCGGCGGCGCCGACCTCGGGCAGCGCCCATTTCACCGCGGCGTCGGCGCAGGCGATGAGCGCATAGCCCAGCGCGATCAGCCCGATGCCGCGCACCGCATCATCCAGCCGGGGCCGTGGCGCGACCCCGGCGGGTTGTTGTCGGGCGGGTTCGGCCTCGCCCTCCGGCGCCGCCGCCAGGGGCCGGGCGGCGGGCGCCTCAGACAAGATCGGCCTCGGCGACCTGGCAGGTGGCGCCGGTGGCGTCGCG
>NZ_GG770777.1:1399172-1403920 GCF_000164635.1 Pseudoroseomonas cervicalis ATCC 49957
GCCCTGGCCGGGCTGGAATACAACCCCGCCGCCGCCGCCCGCGCCCGGGGAAAGTCGGGCGCCGCCATCGCCGCCGGCGACGCCGCCCGCCTGCCCTTCGCCGATGCCAGCTTCGCCGCGCTCGCCAGCATGGACGTGCTGTGCCACGCCGCGGTGGACGAGGCGGCCGCCCTCGCCGAGATGCGCCGCGTGCTGGCCCCCGGCGGGCTGCTGGTGCTGAACCTGCCGGCCTTTTCCTGGCTGGCCTCGGCGCATGACCGGCGGGTGCATAATGCGCGCCGCTACAGCGCGCCCCAGGCGGCCGCCCTGCTGCGGCAGGCCGGCTTCGAGGCGGTCGAGGCGCGCTACTGGAACGCGCTGCTGCTGCCGCTGATGGTGCTGCAGCGCAAGGTGCTGGCGCGCGGCGAGGATCATTCCAGCGACGTCGCCCCATTCCCGCCATGGCTGGATGCGACGCTCTACGCGGCGACCGGGGCCGAGGCCGCGCTCAGCCGGCTCGGCCTGCGCTATCCGGCCGGCGGCTCGGTGCTGCTGACGGCGCGCCGCCCCTCCACCCCCTCCTCCCGCCTGCAAGGCCGCGCCGCATGACCCTCGCCTCCCTGAGCCCCGCCCCGGCGCCCACCGACGCCACGCGCCCGCCGGGCCGCGTCGGCCTGTCCATCGTCGTGCCGGTCTATCGCGGCGCCGACACGGTGGGGATGCTGGTCGAGGCGCTGTCGGCGCTGCGGCCCGAGGGCGGCATCGAGATCGTGCTGGTCAATGACGGCAGCCCGGACAATTCCGGCGAGGTCTGCCGCCAGCTCGCCGCCACCGCCCGCGTGCCGCTGACCTTCGTCGAGCATGCGCGCAATTTCGGCGAGCACAACGCGGTCATGAGCGGGCTGCGCCATGCGCGCGGCGACTATGTCATCACCATGGATGACGACCTGCAGAACCCGCCCGAGGAGGTCATCAAGCTCTACGACCATGCCCGGCTCGGCGGCTGGGACGTGGTCTACACGCGTTACGCCAAGAAGGAGCATGAGGGCTGGCGCAATCTCGGCTCGCGCTTCGCCAACTGGGTGGCGGACCAGCTGATGGACAAGCCGAAGGGGCTCTACCTCTCCTCCTTCCGCTGCATGTCGGCGCTGGTGGTGCGGGAGGTGACGAAATACTCCGGCCCCTACCCCTATATCGACGGCATCATCCTGCAGGTGACGCAGCGCATCGACAGCATCGAGGTGATGCACCTGGCGCGCGCCCAGGGCCGCAGCAACTACACGCTGCGCCGGCTGATCCGGCTGTGGCTGAACCTCGCCACCAATTTCTCGCTGCTGCCGCTGCGGCTCGCCATGTTCGTGGGCCTCGGCATGGGGGTGCTCGGCATGGTGGGCGCCGTCTTCACCATCGTCGAGGCGCTGACCAAGGACACGCCCTCCGGCTGGGCCTCGGTGATGACGGTGGTGCTGCTGGTCGCCGCCGCGCAGTTCTTCGTCCTCGGCGTGATGGGCGAGTATCTCGGCCGCGCCTTCCTCTCGGCCAATGGCAAGCCGCAGGGCGTGGTGCGCGACGTGATCCGTGCCCGGGATGCCGCCTGATGCTGCACTGGCTGGTCCTTGCCGCCGCCATCACCACCTCGCTGGTCGGCCAGGTGCTGCTGAAGGCGGGCACGCTGGGCGAGGGCAGCTTCCTCACCCAGCTCTTCCGCTGGCAGACCATCATCGGCCTCGGCTGCTATGGCGGCGCGGCGATGCTCTACATCGTGGCGCTGCGGAAGATCCCGATGAGCGTGGCGCTGCCCTGCACCGCCGCATCTTACGTCATCATCGCGCTGATCGGCCATTTCATGTTCGGCGAGGCGCTGGGCCCGCAGAAGGTGGCGGCGATCGGGCTGATCTCGCTCGGCGTCGCGCTGCTCGCCACCGCCTGAGCTTCGCGCTCAATCCGCGGTGATCCGGCCGGGCGGCGGGCTGCCGGCGCCGGCGCCGCGGCCTAGGATCGGCGCCGGACAACAAGGAACGCCCCATGGATCCGCGCAGCCAGAAGCAGCGCATGCTCGCCGGCGACCTCTACATCGCCGAAGGCGAGGAGCTGGCCGAGGACAGCCGCCGCATCGCCGCCTGGATGGCCCGCTACAACGCGTCCATCGCCCTGCCGCCGGAGCAGCGCCACGCGCTGCTGGCCGAGGCCTTCGGCCGCGTCGGCCAGGGCGTGAACATCCGCCCGCCCTTCCATTGCGACTATGGCTACAATATCGAGATCGGCGACGGCGCCTTCATGAACTTCAACTGCATCGTGCTGGACGTGGTGCGGGTGCGCATCGGCGCGCGCACGCAGATCGGCCCGGCGGTGCAGATCCTGACCGCCGACCATCCGCGCGACCCGGCGCTGCGCGCCAAGGGTCTGGAATATGGCCGCCCGGTGACGATCGGCGCCAATGTCTGGATCGGCGCCGGCGCCATCATCCTGCCCGGCGTCACCATCGGCGATGACGCGCTGATCGGCGCGGGCAGCGTCGTCACCCGCGACGTGCCGGCGGGCGCCACGGCGCTGGGCAACCCGGCGCGGCTGCGCCCGGCGGGTTGAAGGAGCGCGGGGGAGACGCCACCCTCTCCCCCGACGACATCCGCCCCGCCCGGGGCCAAGGAGGGCCGCATGGCCGATCTCTCGCATTTCCCGATCACCGCGCGCTGGCCGGCGCGGCACCCGGACCGCATCCAGCTCTATTCGCTGCCCACCCCGAACGGGGTGAAGGTGTCGATCGCGCTGGAGGAGCTGGGCCTGCCCTATGAGCCGCACACCATCGATATCGGCCGCAACGAGACCTGGACGCCAGAATTCCTGTCGCTGAACCCGAACGGCAAGATCCCGGCGATCATCGATCCGGACGGGCCGGGCGGCAAGCCGCTCGGACTGTTCGAATCCGGCGCCATCCTGCTCTACCTGGCGGAGAAGACGGGCAGGCTGCTGCCGGCCGATCCGGCGCTGCGGATCGAGACCATCCAGTGGGTGTTCTTCCAGATGGCGGCGGTCGGCCCGATGTTCGGCCAGCTCGGCTATTTCCACAAATTCGCCGGGCGCGAGATCGAGGACAAGCGGCCGCTGCGCCGTTATGTCGATGAATCCAAGCGCCTGCTCGGCGTGCTGGAGACGCGGCTGGCAGGGCGCGCCTGGATCATGGGCGACGACTACAGCATCGCCGACATTTCGCTGCTCGGCTGGGTGCGCAACATCAACGGCTTCTACGAGGCCGGCGAGCTGGTCGAGTTCGGCAAGCTGAAGGAAGTGCCGCGCTGGCTGGAGGCGGGGCTGGCCCGCCCGGCGGTGCAGCGCGGCCTGACCATCCCGGCCCGGCCGTAACAGGCAAAGGAAGGGCGCACCGGACCGGGCGCCCTCCCCTCAATGCAGGCCACGCGCGGCGTAGAGGTCGCGCGTGGCGGCCGACAGCGCGCGCGCCATCTCCTCCAGCGCCGCGATCTGCTCGACCCGGCCCGCGGCGCGCGCCGCCTCCGCCTCCGACAGCAGCAGCGGCACCAGGCCGGCGATGCGGCACAGCCCGACCAGCATGGCATCCCGCGCATCCGGGATGACATCCTGCAGCAGCACATGGCGCAGCCGCTCGCGCACCGCCTCGGTGGTGCCGCCATCCTCCTTGGGGTAGCGGTGGTCCGGCAGCACCCAGAGCACCCGCCCCTTCTCCCGCCGCAGCACGCCGCGCTGCACCAGCCGCTCCAGCCAGGCGGGGCGCAGCTTCGGCACCTCGCGCATCAGGCTCTCGATCCACCAGCGGCTGGGGCGCTCGGGGGCCGTGGCGCCGATGCGCGCCAGCAGCGGGTCCAGCACCGCATCGCCGAGCGGCGCCGCCGCCACGCGGTAGAGCCGGTCCGGATCGGTGTCGATGCGCCCGGCCAGCGACAGCTCCATCAGCATGGCGCCGGCGAGCGCCAGCTCCGCCGCCGGGCCGGGCAGGCCGACCGGCCGCCCCGTCGCATCGTCCAAAGTGAGGAGCAGGATCTCCTCCGGCATGGTCAGCGGCATCGGCGGGACCTCAATGCGCGGCGAGCGCCGCGGACCAGGGGCTCATCACGTCGCTGATGCCGGCGAAGCCCTCCGCCTCGCGCCGCACCAGGTTGGGGCAGGCGAAGTTCACCGGCAGCACCGAATGCTCGACCACGGAGAGCCCGCCCTGCGCGTCCAGCGCCGCCAGCACATCGGGCGGCAGGCGCCGGTCGGCGCTGGCGCCATCGGGGCCGGAGACGTCGATGCGCGGGTGATGCGCCGCCGCCTCCGGCGACAGGCCGAAATCCAGGGCGAAGGCCAGCATCTGGTAGACCGAGGCCAGGATGCGCCGCCCGCCCGAGGCGCCCAGCGCCATCACCGGCCCCGACCCGTCCGAGACGGTGACCGGGCACATGTTGCAGAGCGGCCGCGCGCCGGGGCGGATGGCATTGGCGCTGCCCGGGCGCGGGTCGAACCACATCATGCCGTTGTTCATCAGCACGCCGCTGCCCGGCAGCACCACCCGGCTGCCCATGGAGGAAAGCAGCGTCGTCGTCATCGCCACCATCATGCCGTCGCCATCCACCACCGTCAGATGCGTGGTGCAGGTCTCCGACGGCTCGGGCGGGGTGGCTTCGGCGGAAGCGGCGCCGAGGCCCTCCAGCCGCTCCGCATAGGCCTGGCGCATGGCGCGGGCCAGCGCGCCGAACCACACCGCGTCCGGCGCCTCGCCCGGCTCCAGCGGCGCCATCGCCTCGACCAGCCGGGCG
>NZ_GG770777.1:1404254-1411392 GCF_000164635.1 Pseudoroseomonas cervicalis ATCC 49957
GGGATGGCGAGCGCCGGCCGCACCTCGGGCCGCACGCCGGCCAGATCGGCGGCCGAGAGCCGCCCGCCCATCGCCGCCACATCGCCGGCGATCGAGGCGGCGAGTTCCCCTTCGTAGAAATCGCGCCAGCCGGCCTCGCGCAGCCGCTCCAGCGTGTCGGCCAGGCGGCCCAGCGGGAAGAAGCCGGGCTTGCCCTGGTAGGGGGCCACCGGCGGCAGCCCATCTGGCAAATAAATGCGCGCGCTCTCCGGGTAGAGCCGCAGCACCTTGGCCGAATTGGCGATCTTCAGCGTGGTGTACCAATCCTGCGGCAGGCCGCGCCGGGCCAGCGCGATGGCCGGGTCGAGCAGCGCCGAAAGCGGCAGGCCGCGCCCGAAACGCTCCGCCAGCGTGCCGTATCCCGCCACCGAGGAAGGGATGGCGAAGGAGAGCGGCCCATGGATGTTGCGGTCCCCCTCCACCTCCGGCCAGGCAAAGAGGTCGAGCTTCATCCGCCCCGTCAGCGGATAATCCGCCGGGTCGCTGGCGGCGGGCGCGACGGGGCCGAAATCCAGGATCTCGGCTTGGGCCTGGCCGGGGCGGTGGATCACCGCGAAGCCGATGCCGCCGAGCCCCGAATTCCACGGCTCCATGGCGGCCAGCGCGAAGGCGGTGGCGGCGGCGGCATCCGCCGCATTGCCGCCGGCCTCCAGCACGGCGATGCCGGCCTCGGCCGCGGCGCGGCTCTGGCTGACCACGATGCCGCGCTGCCCGCGTGCCGCCGGCTTGGTCACCTGCCAGTGCTGGGTGGCGAAATCGGGCGGCAGGAAGGGCAGCGTCATGGCGCGGAAATCCTGGTCTGTCGGGATGCGGGCCCGAAGCCTCCACCCGTTCCGCCCGCGCCGCAATCCCCTCCGGCGGGGCGGTTTGCGGGGCGCCGGAAATGCAGGTTAACTGCCGGACAGCGTTCAAGCGGGAGGGAGACTGCGATGGCCGGGATGGTGCGGATCGGGGCGCTGGAGGTGGCGCCGGTGCTGCGGGATTTCATCGAGGGCGAGGCGCTGCCCGGCACCGGCCTGGCGCCGGAGGCCTTCTGGGGCGCCATGGCCGACATCCTGGCCGAGCTCGCCCCGCGCAATGCCGCGCTGCTGGCCGAGCGCGACGCGCTGCAGGCGAAGATCGATGCCTGGCACCGCGAGCACCCGGCCCGCCCGGTGGATGCCGCCGCCTATCGCGCCTTCCTGCAGGAGATCGGCTATCTGCTGCCCGATCCCGGCCCGGTCGCCGTCACCACGGCGAATGTGGACCCGGAGATCGCCAGCATCGCCGGGCCGCAGCTGGTGGTGCCGGTGAACAATCCGCGCTACGCGCTGAACGCCGGCAATGCGCGCTGGGGCAGCCTGTATGACGCGCTCTACGGCACCGACGCCATCCCGCAGGAGGGCGAGCTGGCCGCCGGGCGCGGCTTCAACCGCGCCCGCGGCGAGAAGGTGATCGCCCGCGCCCGCGCGCTGCTCGACCAGGCGGCGCCGCTGGCTGGCGGCTCCTGGGCGGATGTGGCCGGGCTCGCCGTGATCGGCGGCGTGCTGAAGGTCGATCTGGTGCAGGGCGGCGCCACCACCCTGACGGATTCCGCCAAGTTCGCCGGCTATGCGGGCGAGGCCACGGCGCCGACCGCCATCCTGCTGCGCAACAACGGGCTGCACCTCGAGCTGCGCCTCGACAAGGCGCATCCGATCGGCAAGGACGACCCGGCCGGCATCGCCGATGTCATCGCCGAATCCGCCATCTCCACCATCATGGATTGCGAGGATTCGGTGGCCGCCGTCGATGCGGCGGACAAGGTGGAGGTCTATCGCGCCTGGCTCGGCCTGATGAAGGGCGACCTCGAGGCGAAGTTCGAGAAGGATGGCCGCACCCTGACGCGCCGGCTGAACCCGGACCGCGTCTACACCGCCCCCGACGGCGCGACGCTGACGCTGCATGGCCGCAGCCTGATGCTGGTGCGCAATGTCGGCCACCACATGATGACGGACGCGGTGACGCTGGACGGCAAGGAGGTGCCGGAGACCATCCTCGACGCGCTCGCCACCGTCGCCATCGCCCTGCACGATCTGCGGGGCGCGCGGCGCAACAGCCGCGCCGGCTCGGTCTACATCGTCAAGCCGAAGATGCATGGGCCGAAGGAAGTGGCCTGGGCGAACGAATTGTTCACCCGCGTCGAGCAGGCCTTCGAGCTGCCCGCCAACACGCTGAAGATGGGCATCATGGATGAGGAGCGGCGCACCACCGTCAATCTCCGCGCCTGCATCGCCGCGGCGAAGGAGCGGGTCGCCTTCATCAACACCGGCTTCCTCGACCGCACCGGCGACGAGATCCACACGGCGATGGAAGCCGGCCCGGTGCTGCGCAAGAACGACATGAAGGGCGCGGCCTGGATCAAGGCCTATGAGGACTGGAACGTCGACACGGGCCTGGCCTGCGGGCTGCGCGGCAAGTCGCAGATCGGCAAGGGCATGTGGGCCATGCCGGACCGGATGGCCGACATGCTGGCGCAGAAGATCGGCCACCCCAAGGCCGGCGCCAACACCGCCTGGGTGCCCTCCCCCACCGCCGCCACGCTGCACGCGATGCACTACCACGAGGTCAGCGTGGCCGCGCGGCAGGAGGAGCTGCTGGCCGGCGGCCCGCGCGCCAAGCTGGACGACATCCTGACGATCCCGCTTTCCGACAGCAACTGGGCGCCGGCCGATGTGCAGGCGGAGCTGGACAACAACGCCCAGGGCATCCTGGGCTATGTGGTGCGCTGGGTGGACCAGGGGGTCGGCTGCTCCAAGGTGCCGGACATCAACAATGTCGGGCTGATGGAGGACCGCGCGACGCTGCGCATCTCCGCCCAGCACATCGCCAACTGGCTGCGCCATGGCGTGGTCAGCCGCGCCCAGGTGGAGGACACGCTGAAGCGCATGGCCGCCGTGGTGGACCAGCAGAATGCCGGCGACGCGGCCTATGTGCCGATGGCGCCGGGCTTCGACGGCCCGGCCTTCCAGGCGGCCTGCGACCTGGTGTTCGAGGGCGCGGCGCAGCCGAATGGCTACACCGAGTTCGTGCTGCATAAGCGCCGGCGCGAGGCGAAGGCGGCTTAAAGCCTTCTTTTTCTGAAGAAAAAGAAGCAAAAAGACTTTTCCAGTCTGGCGTCCCGCCTCAGGCCATAGGCGGGACGCCCACCGGCAAAAGTTTTTTGGTTCTTTTTTACAAAAAAGAACCCTTACCTTTCAGGCTGCTTCTCGCTGAGTTGCTTCTGCATCAGCACCAGGTCCAGCCAGCGGCCGAACTTGCAGCCGACCTGCGGCATATGCGCCACCTGCCGGAAGCCCATGCGCTGGTGCATGCGGATCGAGGGCGCGTTCTCCGCGTCGATGGACGCCACCATCACATGCTTGCCGAGCAGCACCGCCTGCTCGACCAGCGCCGCCACCAACCTCGTGCCGAGGCCGCGGCCGCGGCAATCGGCGCGGATGTGTACCGAATGCTCGACCGTGTGGCGGAAGCCGGGCCAGCCGCCGCGGAACTCGGCGAAGCTGGCGAAGCCCAGCACGTCCCGCTCATCGGCGCCCAGCGCCACCAGCACCGGGAAGCCGCGCGACTGGCGCTGCGCGCACCAGGCGGCGCGCTGCTCCAGCGTCTCGGGCTGGTCGGTGTAGACGGCGGTGCTGCTGGCCACGACCTCGTTGAAGATGGCCAGCATGCCCGGCAGGTGCAGCGGCCCGGCCGGCAGCACCAGCACCGGGCTGATCGCCTCCGGCAAGGCCGCCGGGGACACCGCCGGGGATATCGCCGTCAGGACCGTCATGCGTGCCCGCTCCTCGCCGTCAGGGTTGGCCAGGGCGCGCAGGGCCGGTGCGGCCCGCCCGCGCCGGGCGTCCCTGGAGATCGTGGTTGAACCTGCGCGAGTTTACACATCGCTCATCATTGCGGAAGTGAACACTTGCCGTTGCCGGGGGCCCGGCGCCTCAACTTCCCGTGGAGTGGTGCCCGCTCCGGCTCGCCTGCGTGGCGAGGGGTGGCGGTGGCCTTTCGCGGCGGGGCGGTTTTGCTCTAAGCCGCCCGCATGAAGCGTTTCTGGGATCGGGCCGAGGCCCTGCCTTCGGCCGAAGGGTTCGCCGTGCAGCTGGATGGGCGGCCGCTGCGCCTGCCGGGCAGCGGTCCGCTGCTTCTGCCAAGCCTGCCGCTGGCCGAGGCGGTGGCCGAGGAATGGCAGGTGGCGGGCGGCGCCAAGGGCGGCGAGATGACGATGGAGCAGGTGCCGCTGACCCGCGTGGTCGCCACCGGGCTGGAGCGCATCGCCGCCGACCCCGGCGCGAGCGTCACGGCGCTGGCCGAGTATGGCGGCACCGACCTGCTCTGCTACCACGCCGCGGACGAGCCGCGCCTGGCCGGGCGGCAGGCGCGCGAATGGCAGCCCCTGCTGGACTGGGCGGCGCTGGCGCTGGACGCGCCGCTGAAGGTCACGACTGGCATCATGCCGGTGGCGCAGCCGCCCGAATCGCTCGCCGCGCTGCGCCGGGCGCTCGCCGCCCGCAACGCGCTGGAGCTGGCGGCGCTGGGCGTCGCGATTCCCGCGCTGGGCAGCCTGGTGCTGGGCCTGGCCATGGCCGAGGGGCGGCTGGACGCGGCGGAGGCCTGCCGCCTGGCCTTCCTGGACGAGGCCTTCCAGCAGGAGCGCTGGGGCGAGGATGCCGAGGCGCTGGCGCGCCAGGACGGGGTGGTGAAGGATGTCGCCCTGGCCGCCCGCCTGCTGGCGCTGGCGCGCGGCTGACGCCTGAGGAGGGCGCGATGGACGCGAAGCGGGTGCGCATCCGGGGCCGGGTGCATGGCGTGGGCTACCGGGACTGGATGGTGGCGGAGGCGAATCGCCTGGGCGTGCAGGGCTGGGTGCGCAACCGCGCCGATGGCAGCGTCGAGGCGCTGGTGGCGGGCGACGCCGCCGCCGTCGCCGCACTGCTGACCGCCTGCCGCGCCGGGCCGCGCCTGGCGCGTGTCGACGAGATCGCGGAGGAATTCGCCGAACCGCCCGCCACCCCCGGCTTCCGGCGCGAGGCCACCGAATGATCCCGCGCATCGAGACGCCGATCATCCTCTTCGCCTTCGACCGGCCGGATTATCTGGACCGGGTCTGCCGGAGTCTGGCGGCGCAGCGCGGCGTTGTGCTGGACCCGGCGCGGATCTGGCTGTTGCAGGATGGCGCGGTCTCGCCGCGCACCGGCCGGCGCCATGCCAGCGACGATGCCATCATCGCCTCCACCGCCGCCTTCCGCCGGCATTTCCCGCGCGGCCAGGTGCTGGCCAGCCCGCACAATCTGGGCGTCGCGCGCAACATCCTGCGCGGCGAGCGGCTGGTCTTCGACGAGCTGAACGCCGATCTCGGCTACTTCCTCGAGGACGACCTGGAACTCGGCCCCTGGTACATCTGGGCGCTGGAGCAGCTGCGCCGGGTCACCGAGCCCTTCCCGCGCATCGCCTATTTCGGTGCCTATGGCGACCACCGGCGCGACTATCCGGGGCCGGAGGTGAAATACATCCCGCTCGAGCACCATTGGGGCTTCGGCCTGCGGCGCGAGGGCTGGCGGGCGATGATGCGCTGGCTCGAACCCTTCTACGCGCTGCTGGAGGGGCGGGACTACAATGACCGCCCGCACCGGCAGATCTTCGAGCTGTTCCGCCCGCTCTCCATCGCCTCCGAGGCGTCGTCGCAGGATGCGGCGAAGAGCATCGCCTGCCTGGAGCTGGGGCTGAGCCGCGTGCTGACCACGGTGAGCTTCGGCCGCTATATCGGCGAGCGCGGCCATTCCTTCTCGCCCGAGCATTTCCGCAGCATGGGCTTCGACCGCATGCGCATCGCCGAGAGCGAGCACTACGATTTCCCGAAGCTGACCGAGGAGGCGCTGCAGCGCATCGACGGCCATCACCGGCGCCATTACGAGCGCCTGCGCCGCGAGCGCTACGACGCCATTCTGGCGTCACATGCTCCCGCCAGGCTGCCGCAAGCGGGTTGAGATTTTTTTCAGGCTGCCGCAGGCGGACTGAGAAGCGGGGCGCGACGCTGGGCCGGAGTGTTCCCGGCCCAGTGCAGCACCCGCCGTCCCAGCCCTGACCGGCAGCCGACAGAAGAACGGCAGCCGGCAGATTAACGCATGGGGGGGGCGTATTGCAGGCCGCCCTGGGTCCACAGGGCGTTGATGCCGCGCTGGATGCCCATGGGGGTGATGTTGCGCTCCCACATCTCGCCGAAATTGCCGAGCTGGCCGACGATCCGCGCCGCCCAGTCCGGCTGCAGGCCGAGCATGCGGCCCAGATCGCCGCTGCGGCCGAGGAAACGCTGCACGTCGGGGCTGGTGCTGTCGGCGAAGCGGGCCAGGTTGGCCTGGGTGATGCCCAGCTCCTCGGCGGTCAGCAGGGCGAAATGCGTCCAGCGCACGATGTCGAACCAGCGGGCATCGCCCTTGCGCACGGCCGGGCCCAGCGGCTCCTTCGAGATGATCTCGGGCAGCAGCACGAACTGGTCGGCGGCAGCCCCCTGCCCGGCGCGGAAGGCGGCGAGGGTCGAGGTGTCGGAGGAATAGACGTCGCAGCGGCCGGCGGCGAAGGCGGTGCGGATCTCCTCGACATTCTCGTAGGTCACCGGGTTCAGCCGCATGCCATGGGCACGGAAATAGTCGGTGACGTTCAGCTCGGTGGTGGAGCCCTGCTGCAGGCAGACGCTGGCGCCGTCGAGCTGCCGCGCCGATTGCACGCCGAGGGCGCGGCGCACCATGAAGCCGTTGCCGTCGTAGAAATTGACGCCGGCGAAGACGAAGCCCAGCGCCGCCTCGCGCGACAGGGTCCAGGTGGTGGTGCGGATCAGCACATCCACCTCGCCCGACTGCAGGGCGGGGAAGCGCTGCGGCGCGGTGGTGGGCACGAAGCGGGCCTTGTCGGCGTCACCGAACACGGCGACCGCGAGGGCGCGGCAGTAATCGGCGTCGAGGCCGCGGAACACGCCCTGGCTGTCCGGCGCGGCGAAGCCGATGGTGTTGGGCGTCACGCCGCACAGCACATGGCCGCGGGCGCGGATGGCGCCCAGCGTGTCGGCGGCGGGCTGCGCCGTGGCGGGGCGCGC
>NZ_GG770777.1:1413025-1417894 GCF_000164635.1 Pseudoroseomonas cervicalis ATCC 49957
CGGGGTGGCGACCCCACCCGGCGCAACCCGGCGCCCAGCTGCCATGCGGGGGCCGGGGGCAGGCAGGCGGCGCGACCTCTGCTACGCCTGGGGGGTGAGGCGCGGCAGCCCCGCCGCGTGGCGCCCAGAAACGACCGAGGAATGCCATGACATCCCCGCGCGAGGCCTCGGCCGCCTTCGTGGCGCCGCTGCTGGTGCTGGCCTGCGGCCATATGCTCTCCAACCTGGTGCGCACCCTGCCGGCCATCGCCGCCGACCTGCTCTCGGCCGATCTCGGCGTCTCGGCCGAGGGGCTGGCCAGCCTGACCGGCGCCTATCACTTCGCCTTCGCCGCCGGGCAGATCCCGCTCGGGGTCGCGCTGGACCGCTACGGGGTGCGGCCGGTGGCGCTGGTGCTGCTGGCCACCATCACGCTGGGCGCGGTGCTGGCGGCGCTGGTCGGCGGGCCGGCGGGCTTCCTGGTCGCGCAGATCGTGCTCGGCCTCGGCTGCTGCGGCATGCTGCTCTGCCCGATGACGCTGGCCGCCAAGCTGCTGACGCCCGCGAAATTCGGATTGTGGTCGGGGCTGATCCAGGGGGTGGGCAATATCGGCATGCTGCTCTCCGCCTCGCCGCTGGCCTGGCTGGTGGAGCGGCAGGGCTGGCGCGCCGGCTTCTGGGTGGCGGCGGCGCTCGGCCTGGTGGTGGCGCTGCTGGTGGCGCGGCTGGTGCCCGCCCCGGTTCCCAATCCCGGCCCGCACCCGACGCTGGCCGAGGATGCCCGGCGGGTGCTGCGCATGGGGCTGGGCCGGCGGCTGCGCGGCATGGTGCTGCTGGCCTTCGCCTCCTTCGCCGTGGTGATCGGGGTGCGCGGGCTGTGGGGCGGGCCGTGGCTGATGGAGGTGAAGTCCCTGCCGCGCATCGAGGCCGGCAATGTGCTGCTGGTCTGCACTCTGGCGCTGATCGCCGGGCCGGCGCTGGCCGGGGTGCTGGACCGCCGCTTCGGCCAGCGGCGGGCGCTGCTGGCGCTGGGCCATGCGCTGGCCGGGCTGCTGCTGCTGCTGCTGGCCGCCGGCGGCCCGGGCGGCTGGCTGTCGGGGGTGCTGGGCTTCGCCATGCTGCCGCCCTCGGGCGATGCGCTGCTGCTGTTCGGCTTCGGCCTCAGCATCTCGATCCAGCCGCTGATCTTCGCCATGACGCGGGCCGCCGTGCCGCCGGACGAGGCCGGCAAGGCGCTGTCCGCCGTCAACCTCTCCTTCTTCCTGGGTGCCGCGGTGCTGCAGGCGGCTTCAGGGCCGGTGGGCGCCAGCCATGGGCCAGGCGCCGCGATCGGTTTCCTGGGCGCCTGCGTGCTGGCCTGCACGGTGCTGTTCCTGGCCACCACGCGCCGGGCCGAGGCGCGCTGATGGGTTTCCAAAGGCCTCAGGCCTTTGGTGGGGAGTGAGAGGGGCAAAGCCCCTCTCAGGGGCGGCGTTCAGCCGCCCTGGCTGGCGACGAGTTCGGCGCGCAGCTCGTCCAGCAGGCGCAGCGTGCCGTCGCGCCGCTCGACATGCCAGAACAGCCAGCCATTGCAGGAGGGCGCCTCCTGCACCGCTGCGCCGACCTGGTGGATCGACCCCTGTGCCTTGCCGCAGCGGAGAGACCCATCGGCCCCCACCTCGGCCACGAAGCGGCGGTGGCGGTCCACCAGCCGGGCGCCGGGCGGCACCAGCCCGCGCTCGACCAGCGCACCGAAAGGAATACGCGGCTGCTCCCGCTTGGTGGGGGTCACCAGCATGGCGCTTTCCGACAGCGGCTCGACCGCCTGGATGCGGGCGCGGGCGGCGGCGGCGTAGGTCGGGTCGCGCTCGATGCCGATGTAGCGGCGGCCGAGGCGGCGGGCGACGGCGGCGGTGGTGCCGCTGCCCAGGAAGGGGTCCAGCACCACATCGCCGGGCGAGGTGCAGGAGAGGATGACGCGGTGCAGCAGCGCCTCGGGCTTCTGGGTGGGGTGGACCTTCTGCCCCTTCTCGTCGCGCAGCCGCTCGGACCCGGTGCAGAGCGGGATGAACCAGTCGCTGCGCATCTGCACATCGTCGTTCAGCGACTTCATGGCGGTGTAGTTGAACTTGTAGCGGCTCTCCTGCCCGCGCGAGGCCCAGATCAGCGTCTCATGCGCGTTGGTGAAGCGGCGGCCGCGGAAATTCGGCATCGGGTTGGCCTTGCGCCAGATGACGTCGTTCAGGATCCAGAAATCGAGATCCTGCAGCGCGACGCCCAGGCGGAAGACGTTGTGGTAGCTGCCGATGACCCAGATGGTGCCGTCCTTGCGCAGCACGCGCCGCGCCTCGGTCAGCCAGGCGCGGGTGAAGGAATCATAGGTGGCGAGGTCGGAGAAGCGGTCCCAGGCGTCGTCCACGCCATCGACCACGCTCTCATCCGGCCGGCGCAGCTCGCCCTTCAGCTGCAGGTTGTAGGGCGGATCCGCGAAGATGGCGTGCACCGAGGCCGGCGGCAGCGCCCGCAGCATCTCGATGCAATCCCCCTCCAGAATGCAGTCCAACGGCAGATCCAGCCCCGTCCCCACGCCCGCGAAACCCCCAGCGACTCGAAGGCGGACAATGCGCGGGGCGGAGTCGCGCCGTCAAGGAAGCGCGAGCGCCATTCCTCCCCCGAGTCGGTGGGATCAGAGCAGGGCGAGCTGGTCCACGGGCGCGAAGCCGCGCCGGTGGTGCGGGCAGGGGCCGAGCTTTTCCAGCGCCGCGCGGTGCGCCGCCGTCGGGTAGCCGGCATGGCGGGCGAAGCCATAGCCCGGCCAGCGGCCATCCAGCCGGATCATGGCGCGGTCGCGCGTCACCTTGGCCAGGATCGAGGCGGCGGCGATCGACAGGCTGAGCGAATCCCCCTTCACCACGCAGCGCGTGGCGCAGGGCAGGCGCGGCGCCGCATTGCCATCCACCAGCACCAGGTCCGGCAGGGCGGGCAGGCGGGAGACGGCGCGCCACATCGCCAGATGCGTGGCGCGCAGGATGTTCAGCCGGCCGATCTCGGCGGCCGAGGCGGCGGCGATGGCGTAGTCCAGCACCCCGGCGCGGGCGGCGGCGCGCAGCACGGCGAAGGCGGCCTCCCGCTTCTCGGCCGAGAGCTTCTTGCTGTCATCCAGCAGCATGGCCAGCGTGTCGGGGGGCGCGCCGTGGAACATCACGGCGGCGGCCATCACCGGCCCGGCCAGCGGGCCGCGCCCGGCCTCATCGACGCCGGCGACGCGCCCGCCCGCCGCCAGCTCCAGCGTGTAGTCCGGCATTCCGCCCCAACCTTGACCAACCCGGGCCGGCTCAGCCCAGGCCCTTGCGCTCCAGCCTGTCGCCCGCGGCCAGCAGGCCGGGGGCGCCGTCGCGCAGGAAGGCGCGGGCGGCGGCATCGCCCAGCCATAGGGCGCGCAGGAAGGCCAGGGCAAGGCCGGCGGCGCGGTTGTGGTAGGTGTCCTCCTCCCACCGCCCGCCGACCCCCGGCTCGCCGGCGAAGCTGGCATGGCCGGCCCCCTGCAGCACCGCCAGCACGCCGGGCGCCTGGATCGAATCATAGGGGATGCGCCGCGCCTCGGCCCGCACCCCGCCGATCCAGCTATGGTCCTCGCTGCCGGTGATGGAGAGCATCGGCGCCGCCACGCGGGCGAAGGCCAGGCGCGGCGGCAGCCCCTCGGGCGGCATGGGGGAGAGGGCGATGCCGGCGGAGAGCCGCGGATCCGGCAGGGTCAGGCCGCGATCGCCGCCGGGCAGGCGCTGGCCCAGCATGTGCTGCACCAGCCAGGCGCCATAGGAATGCCCGGCGATGCCGATGCGCCGCGCATCCACCCGGCCCGCCAGCTCCGGCCGGCGGGGGATGGCGTCGAGCAGGAAGACGATGTCGCGCAGCCGGTCCAGCGCGCGGCCGGCATCGCTGGCGGCGGCGGCGAAATTCGCCTGCCGGTTGGCCTCGCCACGCCACAGGCTGTCATCGGTGCCGGGGTGCTGCACATGCAGCGCGGCGATGCCGCCCTGCGACAGCCCCTCCCCCAGATAGGCCAGCCCCTCGCGCGAGCCGCCAAGCCCGTGCGAGATGATCACCAGCGGCACCGGCCCCTGCCCTTGCGGCAGGCGCAGCAGCACCGGCAGGCTGCGCTGCCGCTCGGCATCCGGCCAGTCCTGGCGGGTGGTGGCGACGGCGCCGGCGGCGCGGGGCAGCAGCAGCGCGGGCAGCGCCAGGGCGGAGCGGCGGGTCAGCATGGCCTTGCAGATGGCCCCGCCGCACCCGCTTTCCCAGCCCGAGCAGGCCGCTTCAGAGCTTCAGATCGTAGGTTTTCCAGGGCGTCAGCGCCGCCACCCGGTCATAGACGGCGCGGCCGCGGTAATTGTCCTCCGCGGTGATCCAGCGGATCACGCTCCACCCCTTCTGCCGGCCCACCTCCGCAATGGCGCCGATCAGCGCATCGGCCAGCCGCGTGCCGCGTGCCGCCGGGTCGACGAACAGGTCGTCGAGGAAACCGCCGGTGCTGGCCGAGAGCGGTCGCGCGAAGGGCCGGTAATGCGCCAGGCCCAGCCCCCTGCCCTCCGGCGAGAGCGCGATGAAGGCCTGCACCTCATGCGCCGGGTCGTGGATCCAGCCCCAGACTTTCTCACGCATCTCCGGCGTCTGGGTGACGCGGTAGAATTCCGCATAGCCCTGGTAGAGGCGTTCCCATTCGGCGCGATGCTGCGGCGCGAGCGGCAGGATCTGGAAGGCAGAACTCATCTTGGCGTGTCTCCGGCGGGACGCGGAACCGGAACGGCCCGGCGCGCGTTTCTGGCCATCATGCTGACCGAGACTGCCGCCGCGGTCGAGACACCGCGCCGCCCCCGCCGCACCGCCCCGCCGCCGCCCCCGCCCGTGGAG
>NZ_GG770777.1:1418295-1427264 GCF_000164635.1 Pseudoroseomonas cervicalis ATCC 49957
CGCTACGTCTCGGATGACGGCCCCGGCCTGACGCGGCGCCGCAGCGGCACCGGCTGGAGCTATCGCGACGCCACGGGCAAGCCCGTGCGCGACAAGGCGGTGCTGGCGCGGCTGCGCAGCCTGGCGGTGCCGCCGGCCTGGACGGAAGTCTGGTTCTGCCCGCGCGCCGATGGCCACATCCAGGCCACCGGGCGCGATGCGCGCGGCCGCAAGCAGTATCGCTACCACCCGGATTGGCGGGCGCAGCGGGATGCCACGAAATACCACCACGTCATGGACTTCGCCCGCGCCTTGCCGAAGCTGCGCGCGACCGTGGCGGAGGACATGGCCGAACGCGGCCTGGGCCGGCGCAAGGTGCTGGCCACCATCGTGCATCTGCTGGACACCACGCTGATCCGCGTCGGCAACGAGGATTACGCCCAGGCCAATGGCAGCTACGGCCTGACCACCTTGCGCAACCGCCATGTGGCGCTGCGCGGGGACGAACTGCGCTTCGCCTTCCGCGCCAAGAGCGGCAAGGACTGGAAATTGTCGCTGCGCGACCGGCGTGTGGCGCGGGTGGTGCGCGCCTGCCAGGAACTGCCCGGTCAGGCCCTGTTCCAGTACATCGATGACGACGGAGAACGGCAATCCGTCGATTCCGCCGAGGTCAACGAGTATCTCCGCGAGATCAGCGGCCGCGACATCACCGCCAAGGATTTCCGCACCTGGGCCGGCACCGTGCTGGCGGCGCTGGCCCTGTCGGAATTCGCCGCCTTCGACAGCGAGGCCGCGGCCAAGCGCAACGTCAAGGCGGCGATCGAGAAGGCGGCGTCGCGCCTCGGCAACACGCCCGCCATCTGCCGCCAGTGCTATGTGCATCCCGAGGTGCTGGACAGCTATCTGCAGGGCGCCCTGGCGCTGCGCGTGAAGCGCGAGATCGAGGCCGAGCTGCGCGAGGATCTGCCCTCCCTGAAGCCCGAGGAAGCGGCCGTGCTGGCCTTCCTGCGCAAGCGCCTGGCGGCCGCCGCCACGGCGTGACAGGGCGCGCCTGGCGCGGCAGGATCGCGCCATGCTCACCGAAGATCTCGCCAGCCGCTTCGCCCGCATCGCCCTCGGCCATGTCGAGCGCGAATATCCCACCAAGATCGCCCATGCCATGACGGGGCCAGAGGATGTGGGCACGCCCAGCCAGCTCTACCCCATCTTCCATGGCAGCTATGACTGGCATTCCTGCGTGCATGGCTACTGGCTGCTGGCGCATCTGCTGCAGCGCTTTCCGGCTATGGAATCCGCCGCCGACATCCGCGCCCTGTTCGCCCGCAAGCTGACACCGGACAACATCGCCGGAGAATGCGCCTATCTCTCCCGCCCTTCCTCGCGCGGCTTCGAGCGGCCCTATGGCTGGGCCTGGGCGCTGAAGCTCTGCGCCACGCTGCGCGGCACGGAATGGGAAGCCGCCACCGCGCCGCTCGGCGCTCTGGTCGAACAGAAGTTTCGCGACTTCCTGCCCAAGGCCACCTACCCGGTGCGCGTGGGCACGCATTTCAACACCGCCTTCGCGCTGCGCCTGGCGGCCGACTATGCCGATGCGGATTTCCTCGGCCTGCTGCGCGACACCGCCCGCCGCTGGTATGGCGAGGATCGCGACGCCCCCGCCTGGGGCGAGCCCTCCGGCGACGACTTCCTCTCCTCCACCCTGATCGAGGCCGAGGCGATGCGCCGCCTGCTGCCACCGGAGGAATTCGCGCCCTGGTGCCGCGCCTTCCTGCCGCGCCTGGCGCAGCAGGAGCCGGCAGCCCTCTTCACCCCCGCCACGGTCAGCGACCGCAGCGATGGCAAGATCGCGCATCTGGATGGGCTGAATCTCAGCCGCGCCTGGTGCTGGCGCAATCTCGGCCAGAAGAAGGTGGCGCAGCGCCATCTAGAAGCCGGCCTGCCGCATGTCGCCGGCGACTATATGGGTGAACACTGGCTGGCCAGCTTCGCCGTACTCGCCCTCGAAGGCTGAGCGCCAAACTGAAAAAGTCTTTTTGCTTCTTTTTCTTCAGAAAAAGAAGATTCTGAAAAAGACTCTGGGGAAGCACAGCTTCCCCAGACCCCTTCAGTCTCTGTCAGGGCCGGCCGCCGCTGGCGGCCGGCGGGCTCACTCCGCCGCCTGGGCGTAATCTTCCAGCGGCGCGCAGGTGCAGATCAGGTTGCGGTCGCCATAGACATTGTCGACGCGCTTGACCGGTGGCCAGTACTTGTGCGCGGCGACGAAAGGCAGCGGGAAAGCCGCCTCCTCCCGGCTGTAGGGATGCGCCCAGTCGGAGGACATCACCTCCGCCGCGGTGTGCGGCGCATTCTTCAGCGGGTTGTCGTTGCGGTCGGCACGGCCCTGCTCCACCGCGCGGATCTCGGCGCGGATGGCGATCATGGCGTCGCAGAAGCGGTCCAGCTCGGCCTTGGTCTCGCTCTCGGTGGGCTCCACCATCAGCGTGCCCGCCACCGGCCAGGACATGGTCGGCGCGTGGAAGCCGTAATCCTGCAGCCGCTTGGCGATGTCCTCGACCAGCACGCCGCCGCCCTGCTGGAAGCCGCGGCAATCCAGGATGCACTCATGCGCCACCATGCCGCGCGCGCCCTTGTAGAGCACGGGGAAGTGCCCATCGAGCCGCTTGGCGATGTAGTTGGCGTTCAGGATCGCCACCTGCGTCGCCCGCGTCAGCGCCGCCCCGCCCATCATGCGGATATAGGCATAGGAGATCGGCAGGATCGAGGCACTGCCAAACGGCGCGGCCGAGACCGGACCATAGCCCGTCGCCGGGCCAGCCTCGGCCAGCAGCGGATGGTTCGGCAGATGCGGCGCCAGATGCGCCGCCACGCCGATCGGGCCGACACCCGGACCGCCACCGCCATGCGGGATGCAGAAGGTCTTGTGCAGGTTCAGGTGGCAGACATCGGCGCCGATGCGGCCGGGGGCGGTCAGGCCCACCTGCGCATTCATGTTGGCGCCGTCCATATAGACCTGGCCGCCCGCCGCATGCACCGCGTCGCAGATGCGGATGATCTCCTCCTCGAACACGCCATGCGTCGAGGGATAGGTGACCATCAGCGCCGACAGCTTGTCCGCGTGCTGCGCGATCTTCGCCTCGAGATCGGCGAGATCGACATTGCCGTCGCGGTCGCAGCCCACCACCACCACGCGCATGCCCGCCATCACGGCCGAGGCCGGGTTGGTGCCATGCGCCGATGACGGGATCAGGCAGACATCGCGCTGCGCCTCGCCCCGCGCCTTGTGCCAGGCGCGGATGGCCAGCAGCCCGGCATACTCGCCCTGGCTGCCGGCATTGGGCTGCAGCGACACGGCGGCGAAGCCGGTGATGGTGGCCAGCCAGCTCTCCAGCCGCCGGATCATGGCGATGTAGCCCGCCGCCTGGTCCGCCGGCACGAAGGGATGCATCTCCCCGAAGCCGGGGAAGGTGACGGGGATCATCTCCGCCGTCGCGTTCAGCTTCATCGTGCAGGACCCGAGCGGGATCATGCTCCGGTTCAGCGCGACGTCCTTGTCCTCCAGCGACTTCAGGTAGCGGAGCATGGCGTGCTCCGCATGGTGGCTGTTGAACACCTGCGCCGTCAGGATGGCCGAGCGCCGCGCCAGCGCCGCCGGCAGCCCGCCGCGCGGCGAGAGCGCATCCAGCGCCACCGCCTGCCCGCCGACCTTGCCCAGCACCGCCAGCAGCGTCTCCAGCTCCAGCCGCGACACCGTCTCGTCCAGCGCGATGCCGACACCGGTGGCGTCGATGCGGCGCAGGTTGAAGCCGCTCGACAGCGCCTCGGCCATCAGCGCATCGGCCTTCGCGCCGGCCTCGATGGCGATGGTGTCGAAGAAGGCCTCGTGCCGCAGGGTGAAGCCGGCGCGCACCGCCGCATCGGCCAGCAGCCGCGCCTGCAGCGCGACGCGGCGGGCGATGCGCTTCAGCCCCTCCGGCCCGTGCCACACGGCATACATGCCGGCCATGACGGCCAGCAGCACCTGCGCGGTGCAGATGTTGGAGGTCGCCTTCTCGCGGCGGATATGCTGCTCGCGCGTCTGCAGGGCGAGGCGCATCGCCGGCCGCCCGGCGGCATCGACCGAGACGCCGACCAGACGCCCCGGCATCAGCCGCTTATACGCGTCCTTCACCGCCATGAAGGCGGCGTGCGGCCCGCCATAGCCCATCGGCACGCCGAAGCGCTGGCTGGAGCCGATGACGACATCCGCGCCCATCTCGCCCGGCGGCGTCAGCAGCACCAGCGACAGCGGGTCGGAGGCGACGATGGCGAGGCCGCCCACCGCCTGCACCGCGGCGATCTCGGGCGCGATGTCGCGCACCTCGCCCGTCGTGCCCGGATATTGCAGCACCAGCGCGAACGGCTTTTTTTCGGCTGCTGCCACCGAAATCCCGGAGACGGGCACCACCTCGACCACGAGGCCCAGCGGCTCGGCGCGGGTCTGAATGACGGCCAGGGTCTGCGGGTGGACGTCGGCGGCGACCAGCAGGGTGCGCGACTTCGACTTGCTGGCGGCCAGCGCCAGGGCCATCGCCTCGGCCGCCGCCGTCGCCTCGTCCAGCAGCGAGGCATTCGCCACCGGCAGGCCGGTCAGGTCGCAGACCATGGTCTGGAAATTGACCAGCGCCTCCAGCCGCCCCTGCGCGATCTCGGCCTGGTAAGGCGTGTAGGCCGTGTACCAGCCCGGATTCTCCAGCACGTTGCGCAGGATGACCGGCGGCACATGCGTGCCGTGATAGCCCATGCCGATCAGCGAGCGGCGGCGGGTGTTCAGCTCCGACAGCGCGCGCAGCTCGGCAATCGCTTCCGCCTCCGACACCGGAGGCGGCAACTGCGAAAAATCCTGGCCGCGGATGGCGGCGGGGACGGTGCGGTCGGCGAGGTCGTCGAGGCTGGCCGCGCCCACCGCCTGCAGCATCGCGGCGATCTCGGCCTCGGAGGGGCCGATATGCCGCGCGGCGAAGGCGCCGTGGTCCTCCAGCGCCGCCAGTTCGTGCAGCGCGTCGCTCACGACTGGCTGTCCACGAAGGCGAGGTAGTCGGCCTCATCCATCAGCGCGTCGATGGCGGCGGTGTCGGCCGGGGTCATCTTGAAGAACCAGCCCTCGGCGGTCGGCGCGCTGTTCACCAGGGCCGGGTCGGCGGCCAGCGCCTCGTTCGACTCCAGGATGGTGCCGGCGATCGGCGCATAGACGTCGGAGGCGGCCTTGACGCTCTCGACCACGGCGCAGGCATCGCCCGGCTCGACCACGCGGCCGGCCTCCGGCAGGTCCACGAACACCACGTCGCCCAGCGCGGTCTGCGCGTGGTCGGTGATGCCCACGGTGGCCACGCCACCCTCCAGGCGAACCCACTCGTGATCCTTGGTGAACTTCAGCTGGGCCATCGGGGCGGTCCTTATCGGGCGTAGCGGTGAGGGACGAAGGGGGTGGCGGCGACACGGGCCGGCAGGGCCTTGCCGCGCACCTGCAATTCCAGGGCCGTGCCATCGGCGGCGTGCCCGCGCGCCACATAGCCCATGGCGCAGGGGCCGTTCAGCGAGGGGCCGAAGGTGCCGCTGGTGATCTCGCCCATCGCCGCACCGCCGGGCGCGTGGATGGCGGTGTGGGCGCGGGCCGGCTGGCGGCCCTCCGGCAGGATGCCGACGCGCAGCCGCGACGGGCCGTTCTCCAGCTCGGCGCGGGTGCGCTCGGCGCCGGGGAAGTTCCATTCCATGCGGCGGCGCTTGCCGATGGTCCAGACCAGGGCGGCCTCGACCGGGCTGGTCGTCTCGTCGATGTCGTTGCCATAGAGGCAGAGTCCGGCTTCCAGCCGCAGCGAATCGCGCGCACCCAGCCCCGCCGGCACCACGCCCGGCAGGGAGAGCAGGCGCTTCGCCAGCGCCTCGGCCCGCTCGGCGGGGACGCTGATCTCGACGCCATCCTCGCCGGTGTAGCCGCTGCGGCTGACCAGCACGGGGATGCCGTCGATCTCCGTCTCCGCCACGCCCATGAAGGGCAGCGCGGCCACGGCGGGGGCCAGGCCGGCCAGCAGCGGCACCGCCTGCGGCCCCTGGAAGGCCAGCAGCGCGCGGTCGGGCAGCGGGGTCAGCCGCACGCCGGCGGGCAGCGCCGCCTCGATCAGCGGCAAATCCACCGCCTTGCGGCTGGCATTGACCACCAGGAACAGCCGGTCGCCGCCCAGATTGGCCACCATGAAATCATCGACGATGCCGCCTTCCGGGTTCAGCAGCAGGCCGTATTTCTGCCGGCCCGGCTTCAGGATGCGGATATCGGCGGGGGTCAGCGCCTCCAGCGCCGCGGCGGCGCCTTCGCCCAGCAGCTCGGCCTGGCCCATATGGGAAACGTCGAACAGCGCGGCGCCGGCGCGGGTGGCCAGGTGCTCGGCCATGATGCCGGCCGGGTACTGCACCGGCATGGCATAGCCGGCGAAGGGCACCATCTTGCCGCCAAGCTCGCGATGCAGCGACGCCAGCGGGGTTTCGAGCAATGTATCGGCCACGCAGCCTCCAGCGCCGCACGAGGCGGCGGGTCAGGGTTCGTGGCCCCCCTCTGTCCGATGACCTGAGAGATTCAGCGCGGGCGTTTGCGCGCCTTACTCCGTCGGTGCCGGCGCCTGTTGCCAGGCTCCGGGCTTTCCAGAGGCCCCTTCCCCACGCGGCCCTTTTGCCTGAGCGTTTCCGGGGGCCGGTTGCGCCTTCGGCGATGGCATGCGCCATTCTCTCCCGCGTGGGATCTGCGGGTTTTGCTCCTCTGCCCGAGGGCGCGTCGCCGCGCAAGCCTCAGGCGGAGGCGCAGGAGAAGAATCTTCTTTTTCTGAAGAAAAAGAAGCAAAAAGACTTTGTCCGTCTGGCGTCCCGCCTCAGGCCCAAGGCGGGACGCCAACGGAAAAAAGTTTTTTGGTTCTTTTTTCCAAAAAAGAACCCTGTTCTTACCTCGGGCCGCGCGCCCGGTTCAGCGCCAGCTCCTCCGGCGTCAGCTGGAAGGCCAGCCAGACCTGCCGCCGCGCCGCCTGGGACGGCTCGCCCGGCAGGCGGATCGTCACCTCATCCGTGCCGGTGGCGCGGGAGACATTGGGCGCGAACTCGATGCGCAGGTTGAACAGGCTCGGCGGCGCCACCGGGTTCCCGTCCTGCGCCACCGCCACCATATTAGGTCAGCTCGGCGACGCGGCTCTGCGCCGCCGGGCCGCGCTCGACCAGGAAGCTCGGCTTCAGCGTCACGTCCAGCCCACCGCCCCGGGGGGCGAAATCGCAGCTCGCCTGGTAGCCGGAGATCGACGCATTGAGCTCCATCGCCGTCAGGTCCCGACCGCCGCCGCTGCGGAAGCGGGTCAGGTCCGCGCCGTCGGACAGGATCGAGATCGCCGGGCAGGGCGCCTTGCTGTCCAGCAGCGGGTTGCCGCGGTCGCCGCCGCCGCAGCCGGCCAGCAACAGCGCCGCGCCCATCGCCGCCATCGCGCCGCCCCGGAGGTTCCGTGCCTTGACCATGCTGCCTCTCTTCCCCTTAGTGCCCGGGCCGGCGGCCGGGGGGCTGATGCCCCCTGCCCCGGCCCGTGCCCGGATCGCCCGCAGGCGGACCCCATGAACCACCACGCCCCCATCGGACAGGCCCGCATGACCGTCAAGCCCGCCCTGCACGTCCTGCTCGCCGGACCCCGCGGCTTCTGCGCCGGGGTGGACCGCGCCATCAAGATCGTCGAGGAGTCGCTCGCCCGCTTCGGCGCCCCGGTCTATGTCCGGCACGAGATCGTACACAACAAATTCGTCGTGCAGAGCCTGGAGGCCCAGGGCGCCATCTTCGTCGAGGAGCTGGACGAGGTGCCGCCCGACGCGCCGGTGGTGTTCAGCGCCCATGGCGTGCCGAAATCGGTCCCGGCCGAGGCGCAGCGCCGCAACATGGTCTATGTCGACGCCACCTGCCCCCTGGTCTCCAAGGTCCACCGGGAGGCGGAGCGGCATTCGGCCGCCGGCCGGCACATCCTGCTGATCGGCCATGCCGGGCATCCGGAGGTGATCGGCACCATGGGCCAGCTGCCGCCCGGCAGCGTCACCCTGGTCGAGACCGCCGAGCAGGCCGAGACCGTCACCCCGCCCGAGGGGCCGCTGGCCTACACCACCCAGACCACCCTCTCGGTGGACGACACGGCGGGCATCGTGGCGGTGCTGGCCCGCCGCTTCCCGCACATGGTGGGCCCGGCCAAGGAGAGCATATGCTACGCCACCACCAACCGCCAGGCGGCCGTCAAGGCGATCGCGGCGCGGGCCGAGGCGGTGGTGGTGGTGGGCGCGCCCAACTCCTCCAACAGCGTGCGGCTGCGCGAGGTGGCCGAGCGCGCCGGCTGCCCGCGCGCCCTGATGGTGCAGCGCGGGGCGGAGCTGAACCTGGCGGCGCTGGAGGGGGTGCGGACGCTGGGCATCTCGGCCGGCGCCAGTGCGCCGGAGGTGCTGGTGGAGGAGGTGATCGCCCGGCTGCGCGAAGCCTTCGATCTGACCCTTGAGGAAGTCGTGGTGGCGGAGGAAAACGTCACCTTCAAGCTGCCCGCTATCCTGGCGCGGTAACTTCCCCCGACTGAGACGGAGCCGATGGCGGTCTATACCGAGGTCTCGGACGAGGCGCTGCGCGCCTTCCTGTCCGAGTATGAGCTGGGCGAGCTGCTCGCCTTCCGCGGCATCGCCGAGGGCGTCGAGAACAGCAACTACGCGCTGCGCACCACCATCGGCGACTATATCCTGACGCTGTACGAGAAGCGCGTGGACCCGGCCGAGCTGCCCTGGTTCCTGGGCCTGATGCGGCACCTGGCGGCGCAGGGCATTTCCTGCCCGCTGCCGGTGGCCGGGCGCGACACTGTGGCGCTGCGCCAGCTGGCCGGACGGCCGGCGGCGATCTGCACCTTCCTGCCCGGCGTCTGGCCGCGCCGGGTGCAGCCGGGGCATTGCGCGCCGCTCGGCGCCGC
>NZ_GG770777.1:1427590-1435898 GCF_000164635.1 Pseudoroseomonas cervicalis ATCC 49957
TGGCCGGGCTGCACGCCGCCGGCGAGGGCTTCCGGGCCGAGCGCGCCAACTCCCTCGGCCCCCGCGCCTGGGCGCCGCTGCTGGAGCGCTGCCGCGCCGGGGGCGACGCGGTGCAGGAGGGGCTGGTGGCCGAGCTGGACGGGCACCTCTCCGGCATCCTGGCGGCCTGGCCGCAGGGCCTGCCGCGCGGCCACATCCATGCCGACCTGTTCCCGGACAATGTGTTCTTCCTGGAATCGGAGCGTGGCGCGCCGCGCGTCTCCGGCCTGATCGACTTCTACTTCGCCTGCACCGACGCCCTGGCCTACGACCTGGCGATCTGCCTGAACGCCTGGTGCTTCGAGCCGGACCTGTCCTTCAACGTGACCAAGGCGCGGGCGATGATCGGCGCCTACCAGGCGCTGCGCCCGCTCTCCGCCATGGAGATCGAGGCGCTGCCGGTGCTGTGCCGCGGCGCCGCCATGCGCTTCCTGCTGACCCGGCTCTACGATTGGACCCACACCCCGCCCGGCGCCATGGTCACCCGCAAGGACCCGCTGGAATACCTCAAGCGCCTGCGCTTCCACGCCGAGGCCCGGGACGCCGCCGCCTATGGCCTCTGACACGCCGCAGGACGGGGCAGCGCCGCGCCTCGTGGAAATCTGGACGGATGGCGGCTGCAAGCCCAATCCCGGCCCTGGCGGCTGGGCCGCCATCCTGCGCTATGGCGAGGCGGAGAAGGAGCTCTCCGGCTACGACCCCGCCACCACCAACAACCGCATGGAGCTGACCGCCGCCATCATGGCGCTGGAGAGCCTGAAGCGGCCCTGCACGGTGGTGCTGCACACCGACAGCGAATATGTGCGCAACGGCATCAGCCGCTGGGTGCATGGCTGGGTGCGCAACAACTGGCGCAACGCGGCCAAGGATCCGGTCGCGAATTACGAGCTGTGGCAGCGCCTGCTGGCCGCCGCCAAGCCGCACAAGGTGGAATGGCTCTGGGTGCGCGGCCATGCCGGCGACCCGATGAACGAGCGCGCCGACCAGCTGGCCACCGCGGCGCGGCTGGCGGAGGGCGCGGGCGGCGTGTCGGGAATACCAAAGCGTGGCCATTAAACCCATACCTTGTCCGCAGAAAAGGTAAGTAGTCCACGGCAGGAAGGCATGTCCCTGGCATGCGCCTATAGGACGAAAGCCAGAAGAAGGCGGGGCGCCTAGGCGTTAACTGGCAGGCGCAGAGCAGTCCCCAGAAGCATCGGGGCATTGTGGCAAAGTTCTCGCGCGTCAAGAGATGCCCACCTTCACTGCCTGGAGCGTAGATTTGGCGCTCCAGCCACCCGTAACGGGGCGCGAATCCAGAGTTTCTTACCTCGGCCAACTCGATGGGCGAGCGGCGGCGCTGGAACACCGCGTGCCAAGCCGAACGCGCCGTTCCTGGCTATGGTGTCTGCGGTGTCCCAGCGGGTGCTGGCCGCCAGAGGCCGGGAACCGTCAGGCAGGAAGCAGGTCGCTCGGTAGGCGGAATGCCTGTGGGGCTATGGGCAAGCACCAGAGGCATTCAGCCGAACCAAACTCCGCCCGCTTCAGAGGCTAGGCAGCGCCAAACGGCGGGATCACCGACAAGGATTTCTGCTAAGCAGGTTGCCAATTAGGGCTTCGGCGTTGTCAGGGTGCACGATATCCTTGCGCCGATGACGTGAGTCGCTCGGCCGGGTCGGCCTTTCTGGTTTACTCAGGAGCAGCGACGCACCTAAGGGCCGACAGGGGCATGGAAGTGATGCTGGATGCTACGTCTGTCCTTGGCGCCTCCCACGACGTGGCGAAGGAAAACGGCTTGGCCGACATGGGGACTGGACGGCTATCGCCGGAACTAAACCGCCTTTACGCCGCGCCCCTGCCTGCGTCCCGAAAGGGCGCCCTGTACAATGCGTTCTCCTATCCCACCAAGATTTCGCCGGAAGCGATCGCCCTATTCCTTGCCGTCCACACGAAGCCTGGTGACACCGTGCTCGACACGTTCGGGGGCAGCGGGACGACGGGTCTCGCAGCCCTGCTGTGTGACCGGCCGACCGCGACCATGCGGGAGATGGCGGCCAACGCGGGCGTTGAACCTGCATGGGGGCCACGGAACGCCGTCATCCAGGAAGTGGGCGCCCTGGGCTCGTTCGTGGCGGCAGGCTTGTGCTCCCCTCCCGATCCGGCCGCCTTCGACGCGGCTGTGGCATCGCTGCTCGATCGGGTGGAGCGAGACTTAGAGGGGCTCTACTCGGCGCGTGACCCGGAAGGGAATCTGGGCACCATCCGGCACGTCATCTGGACCGAATTCCTCGTCTGCCCCGGTTGCCGGGCCGAAACCTCCTTCTGGAGGGCCGCGGTCCGTTTCAGCCCACTTCGGATGCTCGACGCCTTCAGGTGCGAGCACTGCGGTCACGAGGCACCGATGGACACCGTGGAACGGGCGACGGAGACGGTCTACGACCCGTTGCTCCAAGAAGATGTCCCATCCAGGAAGCGGCGGCCCGCCCGCGTGCACGGCGTCACCAACGGCCGAAACTGGCAGCGTGATGCCCTCGAGGACGATGAGCGGCGGATTTCCGAGATCAGCCGCCTGCCGATGCCAGCCGGTGCACCGGTCTCTCGCATCGCGTGGGGTGAACTCTTCCGGTCCGGCTATCACACCGGAATCACCCACCTCCACCACTTCTACACGCGGCGCAATTTTCTCGCACTCGCAAAGCTATGGCAGGCCGCGGACGGTGGAGACGAGAGCCTCCGCAATGCGCTGAAGCTACTCATCCTCAGCTACAACGGTCCGCATGCCACCATGATGACGCGGGTCGTGGTGAAGAAGGACCAGCGGGATTTCGTCCTGACTGGTGCCCAGAGCGGCGTTCTCTATGTCAGTGGGCTACCCGTCGAGAAGAACATCTTCGAGGGCCTGCGCCGGAAGGCCAAGACCATCCGGGATGCCTTCACCCTCGTCCACGGGAGCCGGAGTTCAGTCCGTGTTGTCAGAGGCAGCAGCACGCACCTCGACCTGCCGGATGCAAGCGTCTCGTACGTGTTCACCGACCCGCCCTTTGGCGACTACATCCCCTATGCTGAGGTGAACCAGATCAGCGAGGCGTGGCTGGGGAAACTCACCGACCGCAGCGAGGAAATCGTCATCAGTCCGTCTGGCGGGAAGTCGGTCGAGACCTACGGCCGCATGATGGCAGACGTGTTCGCTGAGATTGCACGTGTGCTGAAGCCCGAAGGAAAGGCCACCGTCGTCTTCCACTCCGCCAAGGCGGATGTCTGGCAGGCGCTGGCTCGGGCCTACTCCCAGGCGGGGCTGAGCGTCGAAGCGACCAGCGTCCTCGACAAGCTGCAGGATTCCTTCAAACAGGTGGTCTCGACGGTGGCCGTGAAGGGGGACCCCCTTCTCCTGCTGCGCAAAGCGGGCGGTTCTCCGACGGAGGCTCCCGAGACGACTGCCTCAATCCTTGCTGATGTTCTGCAGGGCATCTCGCCCGAAGCCACGGCATCGGTCGCAAAGGAGCGGTCGGCCGAGCGGCTCTTCTCGTTGTTCGTGGGGCGATGCCTGGCGGCAGGTGTCCCTGTCCACATGGACGCGGACGCCTTCTACGCAGAAGTCCGACGCCGCCAGGCCGCGGCATGAAGGGCACCTCCGTCTCAGAGAATGCCGGGCCTTCTGCGGCAGATGCTCGCAGGAAGCGCCTGGGGCAGTACTTCACGGGCGTGCCGCTTGCGCGGCTGCTCGCGAGCCTTGCTGGTGCCAAGAGCGCCCGTTCGGTCATCGATCCGTTCTCCGGCTCGGGCGACATGCTTGCCGCGGCAGCCTCGATCGGAAAGCCGGACCTGGTTGCGGGACTTGAGATTGACCCTCCGGCATTCGGTCAGGCCCAAGCGCGCCTGAACGGAAGAGCCAACGGGCGTACTGCGCTCGTTCTCGGGGATGCCTTCAGCCACACCACCCTTCGTCAGCTTCCGCACACCAGCTTCGACTTGGTGATCACCAACCCGCCGTATGTTCGCTACCAGAGCCTCGCCCATCCGCAGAAGGGGGAAGTCGTCCTGCCGAATGCGGTGCGGGTCAGAACTGGGCTGATCGAGATGCTGCGGGCGCCTGACCTCTTTCCTCACCTCGATCAGGAAGACCGCGACCTGCTGGTTAGCCTTGCGTCGGGCTACTCCGGGCTTGCAGACCTCGCCGTCCCTGCCTGGATGCTGAGCGCGGCACTGACGCGGCCGGGCGGCCAACTGGCCATGGTGGTGCCGGAGTCTTGGCTCTCTAGGGACTACGCGCAGATCGTCCACTACCTGCTGCTCCGCTGGTTCCGGATCCGCCACATCGTGGAGGACGCGCATGCTGCGTGGTTCTCGAACGCGCTGGTACGAACGACCTTGATGGTCGCTGACCGGGTGTCTCGACGAACTTCGGCATTCGGTTGGGCTGGCGAGAGTTTTCTGAAGACGTCAGTCCGCGCCTGCGCCGCGTCGGAAGTGAGCGTGGTTGGGCGGGCTTTCCCGAGACGGCGAGACCCGGATGCGGCGTTCGCGACGGCGCTCAAGGATGCATCGTCGGCGGAGCACACGGTCTCTGAACCATTCTGGGAGGCCCATCGCATTCCGCTCGCCGCCAAGTCTGCAAACCTGCGGGCGGCGAGTGTTGGGGAGGCCTGGCTCCGAGAGGTTGAACCAGTCGTCGCGGCACGGGTTGGAGATGCGCCCGCATCGTCAGTGTTCATGCCGGAGCAACTCCGACGGTGGCTGGGGAGCAAGACTGAGCGGGCCTTCGTCTCGCTGAAGGACCTCGGCTTCGAAGTCGGTCAAGGACTTCGGACCGGAGCCAACAGCTTCTTCTATGTGGACCTGATCTCCGCAGGAAAGCGCGGCGCCAAGGTGCGTCTGGCCGACGGCACCGGTGAGGTGTCCGGCGTGCCGCTCGACTGCATTCTTCCGGTGATCAGGTGGCAGGAAGAACTGGATGACTCCTTTGCCATCGAGCCTGCATCTCTGCCTGGCAGAGTCCTGATGCTTGAGCGACGTGCTTTGCCGGAGGACATCGAGGACCAGACGCCCCCTCTCGCAGTTCGCCGAGCCGCGTTGGCCGCATACAAGCCAATGACGAGTGGCCTAGCAGATCACGTGCGTTTGGTGTCGCGCAGCAAGGTTCCCGGCATGTCGGCCGTCAAGCCAAACGTCCGCGCGGGGCGCGAGGGCAAGGACGGCTCACCGGCCTCGCCGCCTCGCTGGTGGTACATGCTGCCGCCGCTCGCCAGCCGACACCGGCCCGACATCTTCATTGGGCGCGTGAACAACAAGGTTCCGCGCGCCATTCTCAATCCCGGGCGTCAGGCGGTTGTGGATGCGAATTTCTCGTCGGTTTGGAGTCCGTCACACCAAGACCGAGTCCTTGCCGCGCTCGCGCTCCTGAACAGCGCTTGGTGCGGGGCAGCGATGGAGTGCATGGGCGCCGTCATGGGCGGCGGTGCCCTGAAGCTAGAGGCGACCCACTTGGCCAGACTTCCACTCCCGCCATTGCCGGACGATGCGTGGCGCCGCCTCGGCGAACTTGGTGCGGCGTTGGCGTCTGGCCGCGAGGTCATGGCGACCTGCGGCTCAATCGATGCTCTTGTCACGACGATTGTTACGGGTGAACAATCGGAGGCCGAGGTGACCGCACTTAGGAATCTGCGAGATCAGCAGAGGGCCAAGCGCAGCCACAGAGAATAGCCTCAAGACATTGCGGTCATCCGCCAAGGAAAATAAAGAGAGCTCCGGGGGGGGATATGCTCGTAGTGCAAAATGCTGCTGAGCCAGCTTCTATGCGTCATGCGATTGTAGATTTGATGAGGGAGCCGACGGAGGTGAGGATTGCCTCCGCCTACGTGACGCGCGGTGGCTGTGACATCTTGCTGGACTCTCTGCGCGCCGCAGTAAGTGCGGCACGGTTCCAGGCTATGCCGAAAGTACTGATTACGTCTTTCGATTTCGGCCTTACGGAACCGCAGGCACTTCGAGCCTGGAAGTCCCTTCCCAACGCCAGTCTCCGGGTGGCTGGTTCTGAAGGCATACCGCGCGGGTCGCTCCTGCCCTCGAGGGCATACCACCCGAAACTCTACGCCTTCGGTCGAGATGACGGGACGTATGGCGTTCTGGTCGGCTCGGCGAACCTTACTGCTCGCGGCTTCAGTATCAACAGCGAGGCTGCGTGGTCGTCGCAACTCTCCCAAGAGCAGATCGCCGCCGCGTTCCTGAAGGCAGAGTTCGGCACGGTCCCGGCGGACGATGACCTCATCACCGCCTACGAGGCACTACGTGCCGCCCGTCCTGCACCTCCGGAAGTTGCGCGAGAGGCACTCCGCGTTGAAGTTCCAGTCCCGCAGAACGCCGCGATGTTGCCCTGGTTTGGTGACGAGGTGGCTCAAGGACGCCTAGTGCCAGCCAATTTCGGCAGCATGTGGATACAAGCTGCGCGCCTCCAAGGAGGCTCGCGGAATCAACTTGAGCTGCCACGAGGTGGTAACAAGTTCTTCGGGTTCAATTTCAATTACCATCACCTCGACGACAACATCCGAATCGGAGAAGTGCGGCTCAGAAGCGGAGCCATGGAATGGCCAGATTGTGTCGTTGCGTGGCACGGCCAGATTAACGAGATGGAGCGAATCAATCTTCCAACTCGCTTCAAGGGCGGGTTCGAATACGAAAATACGTGCATCATGTTCAGACGATTGGAGAACGACGTTTTTGAATTGATTGTGGCTCCGTGGGATTCTGATTTGAGTCGATCCTGGCGCCAAGCATCGGCAGACCGCAACTTGACTTTCCGCCTTGGCAAGCGGGCCCGTGCCACGGGAAGACTCGTTGGCGTTCTGTAGGAGCATCGAATGGGCTGCGTGGGCGCTGCGCCACTCCCGGAACTCGCCTCAGAAACGCTCATAATCCTGGGCAGGAATGACGCAGAAACGCTCCGATTTCTCCCGGCTCGGCCCCGTGCTCCGGCAGGCCCGCCGGGAGGCCCGGCTCACCCAGGCCGCACTTGCCGCGCTGGCCGGGTGCAGCGCACGCAGCCTGTGGCAGGCCGAGCGCGGCCAGGGGCACATCGACACGTTCCTCCGCCTCGTCGCAGCCCTCGGCCTGGAGACCACCGGCCGCTCCCTGCCGCCAAGTGACCACCTCGGCAGCCGCCTGCGCGCGCTTCGGCTTCGTCTCGGCGCCAGCCTCCGCGAGGTGGCCGCCAACGCGGGTGTCAGCCCGAACACCCTGGCAGCCATCGAGGGGGGCAGCCCTGGCCACCTGGCGGCGGTGGAGCGCGTGGCAGACGCGCTGGGCGCCGGGCTGGCCCTCGGCCGCTCGGGCACGACGCCATCCTTCCTGAACACGGCTGCTTTCTCCTCGGCCTACGAAGCTTGGGCCACGCCCCCGGACCTCCTGGAGCGCCTCTACGCGGCGGTGGGCAGCATCGACCTGGACCCCTGCTCGCCGGGCAAGCTGCGCTCGCGCGTCAAGGCACCCAGGCATTTCACAGAGCGCGACGACGGGCTTGCCCAAGAGTGGAGCGGCAAGGTCTACATGAACCCGCCCTACGGCAGGACGATCGGCGCGTGGACGACCAAGGCGCGCGTCGAGGTGACAGCAGGGCGAGCGGAGTGCGTCGTCGGGTTGGTTCCGGCCCGGACGGACACCCGATGGTGGCACGCCGATGTTGCCGGGCATGCCCACGTCTGGCTTCTCAAGGGCAGGCTGGCCTTCGGGGACGGCAGCACCCCGGCGCCGTTTCCGAGCGCGCTACTCCTGTGGGGAGGCAATGCCCCCACTATCGCTGAGATGTCGGCTTCGTTCCCGGACGCGCAGCATATCCCGGCGCGTCACCGCTCGCCCGATGGGGCGAAGCGCGAAGCCGCCTGACGTCGAATCCTTGGCGATGCCCACCGCGTCCTTCAGAAAGCGGGCCCTGGGAGGGGAGCCATGGGCCAGAGGGTCACCCGGCAGGAACTCTACGACCTCGTCTGGTCGGAGCCGCTGACGAAGCTGGCGGGGAGGTTCGAGATCTCGAACGTGGCCTTGGCGAAGGCGTGCGACCGCATGGCCGTGCCGGTGCCGCCCCGGGGCTACTGGGCGCGGAAGGCGGTGGGCAAGACGGACGTCCGGCCGAAGCTGCCGCCGCGGCCTCCGGGCCTCGACGATGAGACCGTGGTCGGGGGCGGCCCATACTGGCGCTACCAAGCCTGGGCGCGCCCGAGCGACGAAGAACTCCTCGGCCCGATCCCGCCCGAGCCGACCTTCGACGAGCCGATGGAAGCCGTCCGCGCCCGTGTGGAGG
>NZ_GG770777.1:1438075-1442506 GCF_000164635.1 Pseudoroseomonas cervicalis ATCC 49957
CGCGAGGCCGGCTGCGGCCCCGGCGGCACCCGCGGCGGCCAGCAGCATTCGACGAGATACCATGCGTTTCCTCCTGGTCCTGCCCGGACCCTGACAGGGCGGAGCGCGATCTGCCGCCGCGCTTCCGCTCCGCTCGCCCGACCGGCGGCCGGGCGGTGCTCAGCCCGCCCGGCGCAGCCGGTTGCGGATGCGCCCGATGCCCTCGATGGCGCATTCGACGACATCGCCCTCGCGCAGGAAGCGCGGCGGCTTGAAGCCGATGCCCACCCCCTCCGGCGTGCCGGTGGCGATGATGTCGCCCGGCAGCAGCGCCATGCTGCGCGAGATGGTCTCGATCAGCTCCGGCACGTCGAAGATCAGGTCGGCGGTGGAGGCGTCCTGGCGCGCCTCGCCATTCACTTGGCAGGTGATGCGCAGCGGCCGCTCGCCGATCTCGTCGGCGGTGACGATCCAGGGCCCCATCGGGCAGAAGCCGTCGATGCCCTTGCCCAGCAGCCACTGCTTGTGCGTGCCCTGCAGGTCGCGCGCGGTGACGTCGTTGACGATGGTGTAGCCGAAGACATGCCGCAGCGCGTCCTGGCGGGCGATGGCGCGGCCGCCCTGGCCGATCACCACCGCCAGCTCCGCCTCGTAATCGACGCCCTGGTCGAGGCCCGGCCAGAGCGGGATGTCGTCCCACGGGCCGGAGATGGAGGTGAAGGGCTTGCTGAAGATGATCGGCGCCTTCGGCACCGCATCCGCCGCGCTGGTCGAGGAGGAATCATAGCCGCTGCCGGCGAATTCCTTCGCATGCGCGTGGTAGTTCTTGCCGACGCAGAAGATGTTGCGCGGCGGGTTGGGCAGCGGCGCCAGCAGGTTTTCTTCCGAGAGCACCTGGCCCGGGCCGGTCGGCTCGGGGATGGCCGCGCCGCCCACCAGCGCGGCGATGAGGCCCGCCATGTCGGCCGGCAGGCCCGGCGCCAGCGTGGCGAGCGGCCAGTAGCGCTGCCCCTCCGCATCCACCCGCACGGGCTGCGGCGCCCCTTCGATCAGCAGCATGGCCAGGCGCATCCGCGGTCGTCCCCTATACCAATTCGGCTTTTCATTGAACCAATAGGGCAGTATGGTTCATCCAATGGTTGACCCCGTCAAGACCGAAGACTCCTCCGCCGCCGCCCGGCTGCAAGCGCTGCTGGAGCGGGAGCTGCTCTCCGGCGCCTGGCCCGAAGGCGCGCGCCTGCCCACCGAGCGGGCGCTGAGCGAGAGCTATGGGGTGGCGCGCAACACGCTGCGCCGGGCGCTGGACGGGCTGGAGCGGGCCGGGCTGGTCGAGCGCCATGTCGGCCGCGGCACCTTCCGCCGCACCGCGCCGCCGCCGCCCGCGCTGGAGGAGGAGGCGCTGAGCCCGGCCGCCGTGATGGAAGGCCGCCTGCTGCTGGAGCCCGAGATGATCGGCCTGGCGGTGCTGCGCGCCACCCCCGCCGACCTGGCGCGCCTCCGGGACTGCCTGCGCGGCACCGACGAGGCCACTTCCCTCGCCGAGTTCGAGCATTGGGACGCGGCGCTGCACGACGCCATCGCCGTGGCCACGCACAATGCCGCGGTGCTGGGCATGAGCCGCTCGCTGGCGCGGGTGCGCGAGCGCACCGATTGGGGGGCATTGAAGGCGCGCGGCGACACGCCCTCGCACCGGGCGGCGCTGCAGGCGCAGCACCATGAGATGGTCGAGGCGCTGCACCGCCGCGACCGCGACCGCGCGCGGCAGGCGATGCGCGCGCATCTGCGGCTGATCCAGTCGGTGATGGCCGGCGAGTGAGGGCCGGCAAGTGAAGGCTGGGACCGCCGCCGGCCGCAGGAGGGGATCGGTCCACGCGGCCGCCAGGGCGGCCGCGCGGGATCAGGTCTGGTCAGGCTCCGGCCGGCCTGGCCCCGCCGGGCGGGCGGGGCTCACTCCCACTCGATCGTGCCGGGCGGCTTCGAGGTGATGTCGTAGGTGACACGGTTGATGCCGCGCACCTCGTTGACGATGCGGCCCGCCACGCGGGTCAGGAACTCCATCGAGAACGGGTAGACATCGGCCGTCATGCCGTCGGTCGAGGTGACGGCGCGCAGCGCGCAGACGCTGTCATAGGTGCGGCCATCGCCCATCACGCCCACGGTCTTGACCGGCAGCAGCACGGCGAAGGCCTGCCAGATGGCGTCGTAGAGGCCGGCGGCGCGGATCTCCTCCAGATAGATCGAATCCGCCTTCTGCAGGATCTGCACCTTCTCGCGCGTCACCTCGCCGGGGATGCGGATGGCCAGGCCCGGCCCCGGGAAGGGGTGGCGGCCGACGATCTCCTCCGGCAGGCCCAGCTCGCGGCCCAGCGCCCGGACCTCATCCTTGAACAGGTCGCGCAGCGGCTCGACGAGCTTCATGCGCATGTCCTCGGGCAGGCCGCCGACATTGTGGTGCGACTTGATCGTCACCGAAGGGCCGCCGGTGGCCGAGACGCTCTCGATCACGTCCGGGTAGAGCGTGCCCTGGGCCAGGAAGTCGGCGCCGCCGATCTTCTCCTGCTCCTCCTCGAACACCTCGATGAACAGGCGGCCGATGGTCTTGCGCTTCAGCTCGGGGTCGGTGACGCCGGCGAGCTGGCCGAGGAACAGGTCGGAGGCGTCGCGATGCACCAGCTTGATGTTGAAGCGGTCGCGGAAGGTGGCGACCACCTGCTCGGTCTCGCCGGCGCGCATCACGCCGTGGTCGACATAGATGCAGGTCAGCTGGTCGCCGATCGCCTCATGGATCAGCACCGCGGCGACCGAGGAATCGACGCCGCCCGACAGGCCGCAGATCACCTTGCCGTCGCCCACCTGGGCGCGGATGCGGGCGATCGCCTCGGCGCGGAAGGCGGCCATGGTCCAGTCGCCCTGGCAGCCGCAGACGGCATGGGTGAAGTTCTTCAGCAGCGCCGCGCCATGCGGGGTGTGCACCACCTCGGGGTGGAACTGGATGCCGTAGAACTTGCGGTCATCGTCGGCGACCATCGCATAGGGCGCGCCCTCGGAGGTGGCGACGATGCGGAACCCCTCCGGCAGGGCGGCGACGCGGTCGCCATGGCTCATCCAGACCTGCTCGCGCGCGCCGGGGGCCCAGAGCGCCTGGGTCAGCGCGCAGGCTTCCTTCACCTCGACATAGGCGCGGCCATATTCCTGGTGGTCGCTCTTCTCCACGCGCCCGCCGAGCTGCATGCACATGGTCTGCTGGCCGTAGCAGATGCCGAGCACGGGGATGCCCATCTCGAACACCACCTGCGGCGCGCGCGGGCTGCCCTCATCCACCGTGCTGGCCGGGCCGCCGGAGAGGATGATGCCCTTGGGCGCGAAAAGCTGGATGCGGGCGGCATCGGCCGTGAACGGCCAGATCTCGCAATAGACCCCCGACTCCCGCAGGCGCCGCGCGATCAGCTGCGTCACCTGGCTGCCGAAATCGAGGATGAGGATGCGGTCGTGGGAGGAGAGGTCGGTCATGCGGGCTTCCACCACAGCGCGGCCCCCAAGGCAAGGCTTTCGCGCGGGCGGAACGGTTGCGGCGGCGGCATGGCGGCCCTGCCGCGCCACCGCTTCCGCCCCCTCCCCTGCCGGGCCGCCCCCCTTGCGGCCCCCGCCGCGCCCCGCCACCGTCAGGGCAACCCGAGAAGGAAGCCCCGCCGCATGACCTGGTCCATCGTCGCGCATGACGCCAAGAGCGGCGCCTTCGCCGTCGCCGTCACCACCTGCGCCTTCGCCGTCGGGGCCTCCTGCCCGCATGTGCGGGCGGGGGTGGGCGCCGTCTCCACCCAGTCCTTCACCAACCGCTATCTCGGCCCGGCGGTGCTGGACGGCATGGCGCGCGGCCTGGCGCCGGAGGACGCCATCCAGGGCGCCCTGGCCGGCGACCGGGGCGGCGATCTGCGGCAGGTCCACGCGGTGGACCGGCATGGCCGCGCCGCCATCTGGACCGGGGAGAGCTGCGTCGCCTGGGCCGGCGGCGAGACGGGGGCGGGCTTCAGCGTCGCCGGCAACATGCTGGCGGGTGCGGCGGTGGTGGCCGAGACGGCCGCCTGCTACCGCTCCGCCGCCTCGCTCGCCCTGCCGGAGCGGCTGATGCTGGCGCTGGATGCCGGCCAGGCGGCGGGGGGCGACCGGCGCGGCCGGCAATCGGCGGCGATGAAGCTCATCACCACCGAGGATTTCCCCGATCTCGACCTGCGGGTGGACGACCATCCGACACCGCTCGACGAGTTGCGCCGGCTGCTCGGGATCTGGCGGAAGGAGCGGGCGCCCGCCCTGCCCTTCGCCCCGCGCAAGGCCGATCCGTCGGGGCTGATCGACAAGGCGATGATCGAGGCGGGCTGGCGCGCCCGCGGCCTCGACCTCGGCTTTCCGAAGCGGGGCTGAGCCTCAACGGCCGGGCGGGCCGCCGCGGTCGGG
>NZ_GG770777.1:1442962-1447459 GCF_000164635.1 Pseudoroseomonas cervicalis ATCC 49957
CGGCGGGCCGCGCCAATGGCCGGGCGGCGGCGTGAAGCGCGGCGGCGCATAGCTGTAGGCCGGGGGCCGGCCGCTCCAGCCGCGCGACCAGCGGTCGCGGTCGCGGTACCAGGGCCGGTCGCGATAGTGCGAATCCCAGTAATTGCCGAGGGTGAAGGCGATGATCGGCAGGCCGATGGCGGCCGCCACCCCGGCCAGCGGCAGGCCGCCACCGCCCTGCGGCGCCGGCACGCCCTGCGGGATCGCCTCCTGGGGCACCGCCTGGGCCGGGGCCTGCAGATAGGCGCCCGACAGCCAGCCGCGCTGCTGCTGGATGATGACATCGCACCAGCCATAGCCTTCCAGGCAGCCCTGCACATCGACCTCGGTGCCCGGCGCCAGCACGGCGACCACCGGATATTCGGTGCCGGGCCCGGCCCGCATGTTGAGGCTGGTGGTGACCAGCGCCGGCGCGGCGCCGGCCGGCCCGGCCAGCAGCGGCAGGGCGAACAGCGCGGCGCTGGCCGCCAGGGCGAATCGGTTCATGCGCGGACCTCCGGCGGGAAAACGGCCCGGGCGCAGCCCGGTTGCCCGGGGCCGGTCCGGCCCTGTCACGCGCCGGTCATGGCAGGGCGGGGCGGCGGCATCAGGGCAGCCGCGCCGCATCGCCGCCATGAAGCGGGGCGCCCCCCTGGCCGCGCGCGGGCATGCCGGGAGGCAGGCGCGGCGAAGCCGTCCCGTGGCGCGAGGGTCTATGGGGCAGGAAAAAGCCCGGCCGGGGGTGCTGCGCGGTGACCGCGCCCTGGCCCCGGGGCGATCCGGCGGCATGACCGCCCGGGAATCGCCTGGCCGATGCGGCGCCCGCCGGGCCCGAAGCCCGGCCGGCACGGCGGAGCGGCGCTTATTTGGGCGCCAGCACCATGATCATCTGGCGGTTCTCCAGGCGGGGCATCTGCTCCACCTTGGCCAGCTCGGCGAGTTCGGTGCGGATGCGCTCCAGCACCTTCACGCCCAGATCCTGGTGCGCCATCTCACGGCCGCGGAAGCGCAGGGTGACCTTCACCTTGTCGCCTTCCTCGATGAAGGACTTGGCCGCGCGCATCTTGACGTCATAGTCATGGTCATCAATGTTCGGGCGAACCTTGATTTCCTTGATCTCGACGATCTTCTGCTTCTTGCGGGCCTCGTTGGCCTTCTTCTGCTGCTCGTACTTGTACTTGCCGTAGTCGGTGATCTTGCAGACCGGCGGCACGGCGTTGGGGCTGATCTCGAGCAGATCCATGCCCAGCTCATAGGCGCGCAGCAGAGCCTCGCGCGCGCTCATGACGCCGATCATCTCGCCATCCTGGTCGATCAGGCGCACCTGAGGGACGCGAATGTCCTCGTTCACCCGCGGTCCGTCGCGGGGCGGCAATTGGTTCGGAATAGGGCCTCGGGCCAGAGTCGGCTCCTGTCGCTGTTGGAACGAAATCAGACTGTTTTATGGTGCAGGGGTCAGCCCACTGCAACCTCTGCGTTGGCCCTGGCGTCCGCCACGGGCTCCGGCGCCTTGAGATCGGGTGGCGTGGCCTCCGCCGCAAGGGTGGCGACGGCCTCGGCCAGGCTCATCTCGACCTGCTCGCGGCCCGGCAGGCGGCGCAGCACCACCTTGCCCTGCTCCGCCTCGCGCCGTCCGATCACCGCCAGCACCGGCACGCGCTGCTCGATATGGTCGACCACCTTGCGGTTGATCTTCTCGTTGCGCAGGTCCAGCTCGACCGAGAGCCCGGCCTTGCGGAAGGCCGCCGCCGCCTCGCGGGCGAAGGGCGCCGCCTCGTCCACGATGGTCGCCACCGCCACCTGCACCGGGGCCAGCCAGAGCGGGAAGCGCCCGGCATGCTCCTCGATCAGGATGCCGAGGAAGCGCTCGAAGCTGCCCAGGATGGCGCGGTGCAGCATGACGGGGCGGTGGCGGTTGCCATCCTCGCCGACATATTCCGCGTCCAGCCGCTCGGGCAGCACGAAATCGACCTGCAGCGTGCCGCATTGCCAGTCGCGGCCGATCGCGTCGCGCAGCACGAATTCCAGCTTCGGGCCGTAGAAGGCGCCCTCCCCCGGGTTCAGCTCATACTCGACGCCGGCGATGCGGCAGGCTTCCTTCAGCGCGCCCTCGGAGCGGTCCCAGGTCTCGTCCGAGCCGGCGCGCTTCTCCGGCCGGTCGGAGAACTTCACCCGGAAATCGGTGAAGCCGAGATCGCGATAGACGGCCGAGAGCAGCGCCACGAACTCCACCGTCTCGGCGGCGATCTGGTCCTCGGCGCAGAAGATGTGGGCGTCATCCTGCACGAAGCTGCGCACCCGCATGATGCCGTGCAGCGCGCCGGAGGGCTCGTAGCGGTGGCAGGCGCCGAACTCGGCCATGCGCAGCGGCAGCTCGCGATAGCTGCGCAGCCCGTGGTTGAAGATCTGCACGTGGCAGGGGCAGTTCATCGGCTTCAGCGCCAGGACGCGGTCCTTCTCGGACTCGTCATCCACGGTCGCGATGAACATGTTCTCCCGGTACTTGTCCCAGTGGCCGGAGGCTTCCCACAGCTTGCGGTCCACCAGCTGCGGCGTGCGCACCTCCTGGTAGCCGCCCGCCTCCTGCCGGCGCCGCATGTAGTCCTGCAGCGTGGTGTAGAGGCGCCAGCCCTTGGGGTGCCAGAAGATCGAGCCGACCGCCTCCTCCTGGAGGTGGAACAGCCCCATCTCCTTGCCGATCTTGCGGTGGTCGCGGCGCTCCGCCTCCTCCAGCTGGTGGAGATAGGCGTCGAGCTCCTTCTGGTCGCGCCAGGCGGTCGCGTAGATGCGGCTGAGCATGGCGTTGCGGTGGTCGCCCCGCCAATAGGCGCCGGCCACCTTCATCAGCTTGAAGGCGGAGCCGATATCGCCGGTCGAGCGCATATGCGGGCCGCGGCAGAGGTCGAGCCACTCGCCCTGGCGGTAGATGCTGATCGGCACATCCACCGGCAGGTCGCGGATCAGCTCCGCCTTGTAGCGCTCCCCCTTCGCCTCGAAGAAAGCAATGGCCTGCTCGCGCGGCCAGACCTCGCGCTGGAAGGCGGCGTTGCGCGCGATGATCTCGCGCATCTTCGCCTCGATCTTCGGGAAGTCCTCGGGGGTGAAGGGCTCGTTGCGGGCGAAGTCGTAGTAGAAGCCGTTCTCGATGGCCGGGCCGATCGTCACCTGGGTGCCGGGGAACAGCTCCTGCACCGCCTCCGCCAGCACATGGGCGGCGTCATGGCGGATCAGCTCCAGCGCCTCGGGGTCCTTGCGCGTGATGAAGCGGATCGCGGCATCGCCCTCGATCACATGCGACAGGTCGCGCAGCTGGCCATCCACCTGCATGGCGATGGCCGCCTTGGCCAGGCCGGGGCCGATGGCGGCGGCCACGGTGGTGCCCGTCACCGCCTCGTCAAAGACGCGGACGGACTGGTCGGGCAGCGTGATCGCAGGCATCGGTCAGGTGTTCCCAATGGGTTCCGGGGCGGCGGACCATGAGCGCCCGGGGCTGATGCGTCAACGCCTAAAGGGCCGCGCCGCCGCCATGGGAGGGGTGCGGGGAGAGGAAGGGCGCGGCCCTGCCCGGCGGTGAACGGACAGGGCCGCGCCCATGACCCTGGCGGGCAGCGCGGGGCGGGACGGGAGAGACCCCCGCCGCCCGTCAGGGAAACGCGACCGGGGCGGTCAGTGCCCCGCCTCCTCCGCCTCGTCATAGGTCAGCTTCACCAGGAACAGGGCGAAGCCCACGCCGAAGGCGAAGAGGCAGAGGGAGAACAGGGTCAGCGGCCCGTCCTGCGACAGCCCGGCCTGCAGCAGCCCGAGCAGGGCGATGATCGCCGAGAAGACCAGGAAGAAGATGCGGGTGGGGCTCATGGCGTGCCTCGGGGCTTGTCGTGGGTCGCAATCTGGGTCCGGCCCGGGGGCCGGCGGACAGGATCGTCGTCGAACAGGATGCGGGCGGCGGCGCCGTCCAGATCGTCATATTGCCGGCTGCGCAGCGTCCAGAGGAACAGCAGCAGCGCCATGACACCCAGCAGCAGCGCCATCGGCACCAGCAGCAGCAGCGCGTTCATGGCTTCACCTTCCCCGCCCGCAGCGCATTGAGGATGACGATGATGGAGGAGGAGGCCATCACCAGCGCCGCGATCAGCGGCGTGGCGTAACCCAGCACGGCGCAGGGCACCGCGACTATGTTGTAGATCAAGCTGAAGGCGATATTCTCGCGCGCCAGGCGCTGCGCCCGCCGCGCCACGCGGATGGCATAGGGCAGCGCCGCCAGCCCCTCCCCGCGCAGCACGAAATCCGCCGCCGTCTGCGCCAGGTCGGTCGCGCCCTGCGGCGTGGCCGAGACATGCGCCAGGGCCAGCGCCGCGGCGTCGTTGATGCCATCCCCCACCATCAGCGGCCGCCGCCCGGCGACCGAGAGGGCGGCGATGCGCTCGGCCTTCTGCGCCGGGGTGGCGCGGGCCTGCCAGGGGCCGATGCCGGCCGCGTGCG
>NZ_GG770777.1:1448369-1453814 GCF_000164635.1 Pseudoroseomonas cervicalis ATCC 49957
CCAGGGCGAGCGGCACGCCGCCACCCTCCAGCGGCCGCTCCAGCGCGCCGCGCAGCAGGCCGGGCACCGGCTGGCCGTCGCGGTCGTCGATGGCGACGCGCAGCACCCGCCCCTCGACCCGCAGCGCGGCCTGCCAGCCCAGCGCCTCCTGCCGCGCGCTCTCGGCCAGCACGTCGTTGTAGGCCAGGCCGCGATCATAGGACTGGCCGACGGTGACGCCGGTGAAGGTGGTCAGCGCCTGCCAGATCAGCACGCCGTTGACGGCGATGACGATGCCCATGGCGAGCACGAAGACCCAGGGGATCCAGCGGCCACGGCGCGGATCGAAACCGGCCTCGGCGGAGATGGTGTTCGGCTTCATGACGGTCGCTCCCCTCATTTCGGCGCCAGGAAGACGCTGCGTTCGTCGAGCACGGTGCGGCCGGCCGCATCCAGCAGGCGGAAGCGCACGGGCGTGCTCTCCGCCAGGCGGGTGCCGGGCGGCGCGGTGACCAGGGCGCGCCAGCTGGTGATGCCGTCGCGGTGCAGCGCCAGCACGGGGCGCCCCTCCGCGTCGGTCTCGGCCTCCTGCACCACCAGGCGGAAGCCCTGCGGCGCGTCCAGCACCAGGGCCAGCGCCGTCTCGGGCCGGGTGCGGTTGCCGAGCTTCAGCGTGTAGGCGTTGCGGATGCCGCCATCGGAGAGGCGGACATAGATCGGCGCGCGGTCGCGCAGCACGGCGAGCGTCGCCGTCTCGCGCAGCAGGAAGGCGCCCAGCATGACCAGCGCCACGGCGCCCAGCACCCCGGCATAGAGCCAGGTGCGCGGGCGGGAGAAGCGCACCGGCCGGCGCGCCTTCATGCCGCAGACCTGCCGCACCGGGCCGGGGGCCACGCCCGCCGTCGCCGCGTCGCTGGCGGCGAGGTTGGCCAGCGTCTCGAAGGCGACCAGCCCGGTCGGGCGGTTCAGCTTCGCCATCACGTCGTCGCAGGCGTCGATGCACAGGCCGCAGCCGATGCATTCGAGCTGCTGCCCGTCGCGGATGTCGATGCCGGTCGGGCAGACATGCACGCAGGCGCGGCAATCGACGCAATCGCCCACCCCCTCGGCCTTGGCCTTGCCGCGCGGCTCGCCGCGCCAGGCGCGGTAGGTGACGACGAGGGAGTTCTCGTCGAGCATCGCCGCCTGGAAGCGCGGCCAGGGGCACATATAGGTGCAGACCTGCTCGCGCGCCCAGCCGGCCAGCAGATAGGTGGTGAAGGTGAACAGGCCGAAGAAGAAATAGGTCTCCAGGCTGGCGCCGCCGGTGAACAGCGCGCGCAGCAGGGTCGGCGCGTCCTGGAAATACATGATCCAGGCGCCGCCCGTCGCCGCCGCGATCACCAGCCAGGCGGCGTGCTTGGCCGCCTTGCGGGCCAGCTTGGCGCGGCCCCAGGGCTGCGCGTCGAGCTTGATGCGCGCGTTGCGGTCGCCCTCGATGCGGCGCTCGACCCACATGAACAGGTCGGTCCAGACCGTCTGCGGGCAGGTGAAGCCGCACCAGACGCGGCCGAACAGGCTGGTCACCGCGAACAGGCCGATGGCGCCCAGCACCAGCAGCCCGGTGAGGAAATAGATCTCCTGCGGCCAGATCTCGATCCAGAACAGGAAGATGCGGGCATTGGCGATGTCCACCAGCACCGCCTGGCCGGGCATCCCCGGGCCGCGATCCCAGCGCAGCCAGGGGACCAGGTAGTAGAGGGTCAGGCAGAGAGCCAGGATCGCCCATTTGGCGCGGCGCACCCGGCCCTGCACCGCCTTCGGGTAGACCTTCTGGCGGCTGGCGTAGAGCGAACCCGCCTCCGTCCCCGACGGCTGCACGCCCTTGGGATCGATCCGGCTCATCCTGGCTTACTCCGTCTCGCCGCCGCCGAGCGAATGGACATAGACGGTGAGCATGTTGATCACCGCCGGGTCCAGCCGCTCGCCCCAGGAGGGCATCACGCCGGCGCGGGCATAGGCGATGCTGCGCACCACCGAGGCCTTGTCGCCGCCATAGAGCCACACCTGGTCGGCCAGGTTGGGCGCGCCGAACTCGCGGTTGCCCAGGCCCTTGTCGCCATGGCAGCTGGCGCAGTTCTCGGCATAGAGCGCGGCGCCGCGGGTGGCGGCCGCCTGGTCGGTGGCGCGGCCGGAGAGCGAGAGCACATGCTCGGCCACGTCATTGACCTGGGCCTGCTTCAGCAGCCCGTCGGCCAGGAAGCGCGGCATCATCGAGCTGCGCGCGGCGTCCGATTCCGTGTTGCGGATGCCGTGCTGGATGGTCAGGCGGATGTCGTCGAGCTTGCCGCCCCAGATCCAGTCATCGTCGGCCAGGCTCGGGAAGCCGCCCGGCGCGCCCTGCCCGCCCGCGCCATGGCAGCCGGCGCAGTTGTTGGCGAAGGCGACACGGCCGCCGGCGAGCGCGAAGCCGCGCATCTCGGGGTCGGCCATGATCTGCTGCGGCGTCGCCTGGCGCAGCCCGGCCAGCATCGGGCCCTGCTGGCGCGCATGCTCGGCCATCTCGGATTCGATCGCGCCGCGCGCGGTCCAGCCGGTCAGGCCCGTCGCGCCGCGCAGCGGCAGCGCCGGATAGAGCACCACCCACACGGCGGAGAAGGCGATGGTGGCGTAGAACACGTAGAGCCACCATTTCGGCAGCGGCGTGTTCAGCTCCTTGATGCCGTCCCATTCATGGCCGGTGGTGTCCTGGCCGCTGACGGCATCCTTCTCGATCTTGGTCGGCATCGTCAGATGCTCCGTTCCGGCTGCCGCGGACGCGGCGCCTCGTCACGCAGGGGGATCGACGCCAGCGCCTCGTAGCTCTGGCGCTTGCCCGGCCGCAGCACCCAGATCAGGATGAAGCCGAACAGCACGAAGAACCACACGACCCAGGCGGTCTTCAGCAGGGGATAGAGGGCGATCAGGTCCATGGCCGCGCCCTCACTGCTGCCGCACGCGGTCGGGCGTGACGTCGCTGAACTTCACCAGCGTGCCCAGCATCTGCAGATAGGCGACCAGCGCGTCCATCTCCGTCACCTCGCGCGGGTTGCCGTCGAAGGCCCCCTGGCGGGCGCGGGCATAGCGGGCGGCGAAGGCGGTGTTGTCCATCTCGGGGTTCGCCTGCGTCTCGAGGTCGAGCCGCGCATTGGCGACCATCTCATCCGTGTAGGGCACGCCCACGGCGCGCAGCCCGCGCAGGTGGTACTCGACATCGCGGTAGTCGAGCGGCCGGTCGAGGAAGGCGTAGGGCGGCATCACGCTCTCCGGCACCACGGCGCGCGGGCTGCGCAGATGCGCCGCGTGCCAATCGTCCGAGTAGCGGCCGCCGACGCGCGCCAGGTCCGGCCCCGTGCGCTTGCTGCCCCACTGGAAGGGGTGGTCGTACATGCTCTCGGCGGCGAGGCTGTAATGGCCGTAGCGTTCCAGCTCGTCGCGGAAGGGGCGCACCATCTGGCTGTGGCAGGTGTAGCAGCCCTCGCGCACATAGATGTTGCGGCCCATCAGCTCGAGCGGGGTGTAGGGGCGCACCCCCTCGACCCGCTCGATCGTGGTCTCCACGGCGAAGAGCGGCACGATCTGCACGAGGCCGCCGATGGAGACCGTGATGAGGGTGAGAACCCCCATCAGGATCAGGTTCTTCTCGATCAGCGCGTGGCTGAAGCGGCGGAACATTTTTTTCAGTTCCTTATTCGGCGGGGGCGGGATGGGCGCGGATGACGGCGACCTTCGGCGCCGTCTCGCCGCGCACCGTGCGCCAGAGGTTGTAGGCCATCAGCAGGGCGCCGCTGAGGTAGAGCACACCGCCCAGCATGCGGATGACGTAGTAGGGGTGCATCGCCGCCACCGTCTCCACGAAGGAGTACTGGAGGAAGCCGAGCTCGTCATAGGAGCGCCACATCAGCCCCTGCATGATGCCCGACACCCACATGGCGGTGATGTAGAGGACGATGCCGAGCGTCGCGATCCAGAAGTGCCACTCGGCCAGCTTCTTGGAATACAGCTCGGTCTTGCCCCACAGCCGCGGCACCAGCCAGTACAGCGCGCCGAAGGTGATGAAGCCGTTCCAGCCCAGCGCGCCGGAATGGACGTGGCCGATGGTCCAGTCGGTGTAGTGCGACAGGGCGTTGACCGCCTTCACCGACATCACCGGCCCCTCGAAGGTGGCCATGGCGTAGAAGCCGACGGCGGCGACCGAGAAGCGCAGCCCCGGATCGGTGCGCAGCTTGTCCCAGGCGCCGGAGAGCGTCATCAGGCCGTTGATCATGCCGCCCCAGGAGGGCATCCACAGCATGACCGAGAACACCATGCCGAGCGTCTGCGCCCAGTCGGGCAGCGCGGTGTAGTGCAGGTGGTGCGGGCCGGCCCAGATGTAGAGGAAGATCAGCGACCAGAAGTGGACGATCGACAGCCGGTAGGAATAGACCGGCCGGTCCGCCTGCTTCGGGATGAAGTAGTACATGATGCCGAGGAAGCCGGCGGTCAGGAAGAAGCCCACCGCGTTGTGGCCGTACCACCACTGGATCATCGCATCCTGCACGCCGGAGGCGGCGACATAGGACTTGGCGTGGCCGAGCGACAGCGGCAGCGCGATGTTGTTGCCGATGTGCAGCATGGCGACGGTGATGATGAAGGCGAGGAAGAACCAGTTCGCCACGTAGATGTGGGGTTCCTCGCGCTTGATGATGGTGCCGCCGAAGGCGACCAGGTAGGCCACCCACACCACCGTCAGCCACAGGTCGACATACCATTCGGGCTCGGCATACTCCTTGCCCTGCGTCACGCCGAGCACGTAGCCGAGCGCCGCCATGACGATGAAGAACTGGTAGCCCGCGAACAGGAACCAGCCCATCTCCTTGCCGCCGAACAGGCGGGCGCGGCAGGTGCGCTGCACCACGTAGAGGCTGGTGCAGAGCAGCGCGTTGCCGCCGAAGGCGAAGATCACCGCGCTGGTGTGCACCGGGCGCAGCCGGCCGAAGGTGGTCCATTCCAGGTCCAGGTTGAGCAGCGGGAAGGCGAGCTGCGCCGCCACCACCACGCCGACCAGGAAGCCGACGATGCCCCAGAACATGGTGGCCACGGCCATCGCGCGGATCGGCCCGTCCACATAGCTATCCTGCCGCAAACTGCCGATCTCGGCGGCGAGGCGCGCGGCGTGGCCTCCTTCTGGCATCGTCTGGTCTCCGTCCTGGGGGAATCCGCCCCGCTGCGGGCGCGGCTCGGGCTGGCCCGGCTTGCGCGATCGGCGCGAAGGAAGCCGAAGCGGCCGGCATTGTCCTTGATGCGCGTCAAGTTTCCGTGGACGGTCCCGCGCTATGGTCGGCGCGACACAGGCAGCAACACGGCCCTTCTGGGGAGGCCCCGCCCATGACCACGCCGCCCATCCCGCGCCCGGCCGCGCCGACGCAGGCCGCCCCGCACGCCCCCTCCGCGCACGCCCCCTCCGCG
>NZ_GG770777.1:1454215-1460948 GCF_000164635.1 Pseudoroseomonas cervicalis ATCC 49957
GGCGCCGCGCAGCGTGGCGCATGACCGGCCCTGGGCCTGGCTCGCCGCCGGCTGGAACGACCTCTGGGCCGCGCCCGGGCTTGGCCTGTCCTATGGCGCGGTGCTGGCGGTCGCCGGCTGGGCGCTGGCGCTGCTGTCGCAGCAGGTCGGCACGCTCTGGGCCATCCTGCCCGCCACCGCCGGCTTCTTCCTGGTGGCGCCGCTGCTGGCCGCCGGGCTCTACGAGGCGTCGCGCCGGCGCGAGCTGGGCCTCGATTGCGGCTGGAGGCAGGCGCTCGCCGCCTTCCGCCGCAACGCCTCGCAGCTCGCCCTGCTGGGCGGGGCGCTGCTGCTGATCCACCTGTTCTGGGTGCGGCTGGCCGGGCTGCTCTTCGCCCTCTGCTTCGGCCCCGGCTTCGCGCCGCCGCTGGAGGCGCTGCCGCTCGCCCTGCTGCGCGAGGAGCGGCTGCTGCCCTTCCTGATCGCCGGCACCGCCACCGGCTTCCTGCTGGCGGCGCTGACCTTCGGCATCGGCGCGCTCTCCATCCCGATGCTGGTGGAGCGCGACATCTCGGCGGTGGAGGCGATCATCGCCTCCTGGCAGGGGGTGATGGAGAACTGGCGGGCGATGGCGCTCTGGGCCGGGCTGATCGTGCTGTTCACCGGCCTCGCCCTGGTGCCGCTGTTCCTCGGCCTGGTGGTGGCGCTGCCGCTGATCGGCCACGCCACCTGGCACGCCTACCGGGACATCTACCCGGAGCGGCCGGCCATCCCCGGCGTCACCGCCGCCGGGTGATCCGCGCGGCTACAGCCGCAGGGTCATGAAGCGCAGGTCGAGCCAGCGGCCGAATTTCCGGCCCACCTCGCGCAGCAGCCCCGCCTCCTCGAACCCCGCCTTGGCGTGCAGGGCGATGGAGGCGGTGTTGCCGGCCTCGATGCCGGCGACCATCACATGCAGCCCGGCCGCCCGGGCGCGGTCGATCAGCGCCGCCAGCAGGGCGCGGCCCAGCCCCTGCCCCTGCGCCGCCGGGTCGACATAGACCGAATGCTCGACGGTCGCGGCGAAGCCGGCGAAGGGGCGGAAATCGCCATAGCTGGCGAAGCCCAGCACCTCCCCCCCGCGCACCGCCACCAGCACCGGCAGGCCGCGCCCCTGGCGCTGCGCCAGCCAGTCCCGCCTTGCCTCCAGCGTCGTCTCCTCGGTGTGCCAGACCGCCAGGCTCTCGCGGATCGCCTGGTTGAAGATGGCCAGGATGCCGGGGAGGTCGGCCTCGCCGGCGTCACGGATCTCGGGGGCAAGGGTCTCGGTCATGGCGGCGACTCGTCAGGGGTTCGGGCGGAGCGGGCGGCTCCGGGAGACATGGTTCCACTATGATGGACATAGGTCAAACCTGCTGACCGGTTGACCGGGCCCCGGGCGCGGCTCAGTTTCGCGCCCCTTGCGGGCCAGCGGAGAGAGACGATGCGGCAGGACATCCTCGACGAGATCAGGGCATTCGAGCCGGAGCTGAAGGAGATCCGGCAGGATATCCACCGCCACCCCGAGACCCGCTTCGAGGAGCACCGCACCGCGGCCCTCGTCGCCGGCAAGCTGCGGGACTGGGGCATCGAGGTCACCGAGGGCGTCGGCGGCACCGGTGTCGTCGGCACGCTGAAGGGCAGCCGGCCCGGCCAGCGCGCCATCGGGCTGCGCGCCGACATGGACGCGCTGTTCATCCAGGAGGAGACCGGCCTCGCCCACGCCTCCACCGTGCCCGGCAAGATGCATGCCTGCGGCCATGACGGCCACACCGCCATGCTGCTCGGCGCCGCCAGGTATCTGGCGGCCAAGCCGGATTTCGCCGGCACCGTGCAGTTCATCTTCCAGCCGGCCGAGGAGGCCGGGACCGGCGCCGCGGCGATGATCCGCGACCAGCTGTTCGAGCGCTTCCCCGTCGATTCCGTCTACGGCATGCACAATTCGCCGGGCCTGCCGGTCGGCAGCTTCGCCACCCGCCCCGGCCCGGTGCTGGCGGGGGCCGATTTCTGGGGCGTCGAGTTCCACGGCACCGGCGGCCATGGCGGCGGCGCGCCGCATCTGGCGACCGACGCCACCGTGGCGCTCGGCCAGTTCCTGCTGGCCATCCACACCATCCTGCCGCGCAACCTGCACCCGACGGCCAGCGCCGCGCTCTCGGTCGGGCATGTCGCGGGCGGCAGCTACGGCTCGCCCAACGTGATGCCGGCCAAGGTGGTGGTGCGCGGCACCGCCCGCTACTTCGAGAAGGGCGACCAGGCGATCATCCGCCGCCGCCTGCAGGAGCTGGCCGAGACGCTGGCCGCCGCCAATGGCTGCACCGCGACGCTGACCTATGACGAGCTGTGCCCGCCCACGGTGAACGCGGCCGAGAAGGTGCCGGCCGCGCTGGCCGCCGCCCGCGCCCTGGTCGGCGCCGACAAGGTGGGCGAGGTCCAGCTCTCCACCGGCGGCGAGGATTTCGCCTTCATGCTGCGGGAGAAGCCGGGCGTGTTCATGCGCATCGGCAATGGCGTGAACCCGGATGGCAGCTTCCACAACGTCCACACGCCGCAATACGATTTCAACGACGAGATCCTGGGCCTCGGCGCCGCCTACTGGGTGAGCCTGGTGCAGGAGGAGCTGGGCTGGCCGGCCGATGGCCAGGCCGAGGAGAGCAAGGCATGAGCCGCATCACCCCCACCCCCCGCCGCGCCGCCCTGCTGGGCGCGGCGCTGGCCACCCTGCTGCCCTTCGCGGCGCAGCCGGCGGCGGCCCAGGCGACGGCCTCGCTGAGCATGGCGGTCTCCGCGCCGCCGGCCAGCATCGACCCGCACTACTACACGCTGACGCCCAGCATCATGCTGTCGCACCACATCTTCGACACGCTGATCAAGCGCGACGAGAATGCGCGGCTGGTGCCGGGCCTGGCCGAATCCTGGCGCCCGGTGGACGAGACCACCTGGGAGTTCCGCCTGCGCGAGGGTGTGACCTTCCACAATGGCGCGCCGCTGACCGCCGAGGATGTGGCCTACAGCCTGAAGCGCGTGCCGACGGTGCAGAGCCCCTCCAGCTTCGCCGTCTACACCCGCGCCATCACCGGGGTGGAGGTGGTCGATGCCCGCACCCTCCGGCTGAAGACCGCCGCCCCCTACCCGCTGCTGCCGAGCGATGTCGCGGCCATCTTCATCCTGCCGCGCAGCCTCGGCGAGAACGTCGCCTCGGCCAGCTTCAACAGCGCGCAGACGGCGATCGGCACCGGTCCCTTCCGCTTCGTCAGCTACGCGCCGAATGACCGCGTGGTGATGGAGCGCAACGACGGCTACTGGGGCAGCAAGCCCGAATGGCAGCGCGTCGACTACCGCATCATCACCAATGCCGGCTCGCGCGTCGCGGCGCTGCTGTCGGGCGATGTGGCGATGATCGACAATGTGCCGACCCAGGACCTGACCCGCATCCGCGCCGACAACCGCGTGACGATCGCCGAGGGCACCAGCCTGCGGCTGATCTTCCTGGGCCTCGACGTGTTCCGCGATGCCGGCACCCCCGACATCACCGGCCCGAATGGCGAGCGGCTGGACAAGAACCCGCTGCAGGACCGCCGCGTGCGCGAGGCGCTGTCCATCGCCATCAACCGCGAGGCCATCGCCAGCCGCATCATGGAGGGCGCCGCCGTCCCGGCCGGGCAGTTCATGCCGCAGGGCGCCTTCGGCTACGACCCGTCGATCGCCGTGCCGCGCTTCGACGCCGAGCGCGCCCGGCGCCTGCTGGCCGAGGCCGGCTACCCGAACGGCTTCACGGTCACGCTGCGCGGCCCGAATGACCGCTACGTCAACGACGCGCAGATCATCCAGGTGGTGGCGCAGATGTGGAGCCGCATCGGCGTGCGCACCAGCGTCGACGCGCAGCCGCTGGCCACGCTGATCGGCCGGCTGAACCGCGCCGAGACCTCGATCTACCTGCTGGGCTGGAGCAACTCGACCGGCGAGCCCTCGACCTCGCTGCGCGCCATCCTCGGCACCCGCACGCCGGAGAGCGGGCTCGGCCTGTCCAATTACGGCCGCTACTCCAACCCGCGCATGGACCAGATCACCGCCGCCGGCCTCGCCAACCTGAACGAGGGCGAGCGCGAGAAGGCGATGCAGGAGGCCATGCGCCTGGCCATGCAGGATGTGGCGGTGATCCCGCTGCACACCCAGAAGAGCGTCTGGGGCCTGCGCCGCGGCCTGACCTACACCCCGCGCGTGGACGAGATGACGCTGGCCACCGAAATCCGCACCTCCCGTTAATCTTTCAGGCTGCTTTTCTTTCGGGCTGCCGCCGTCCGGTGGGGATGGGGTCGATCCAGGCCCCGCCCCGCCAGGGGGGCGGCCAACAGGGTGGAATCACGACGGGGCCTTTGGGCCCCGTTGGCGTTTTCGGCGCGCGCGGATGCGAATTGCGCTTGCCTGGAACGGTCCGGATTCGGCACGACGGAAGACCGAAAGAAGCACGGGCCCGTGAGGCCGTGCCGCCGGGAGGAGAAACACCATGCCGTTCCTGCACCGCCGCGCCCTGCTCGGCGCCGCCGCCACCGCCCTGCCGCTCGCCGCGTCGCGGCACCCCGCCCTGGCGCAGCCCGCCGACGCCACCAGCTGGCCCAACCGCCCCGTGCGCATCATCGTGCCCTTCGTCCCCGCCGGCACCACCGACATCGCCGCCCGCATCCTGGCCGGGCGGCTGCAGCAGCGCCTGGGCCAGCCCTTCCCGGTGGAGAACCGCGCCGGCGCGGGCGGCAATGTCGGCTCCGACGTCGTCGCCAAGGCCGACCCGGACGGCTACACCTTCCTGATGCAGACCGTCTCCTCGGGCGCCATCAACTACGCGCTCTACGGCGCCACCATGCCCTACAAGCCCGAGGACCTGGCCAATGTCGGCCTGCTGATCCGCGTGCCCAACGTCATCTTCGTCACCAACAGCCTCCCCGTGAAGACGCTGGCCGAGCTGGTGGCGCTGGCCAAGCAGCGGCCGGGCCAGCTCAACATCGGCTCCTCCGGCGCCGGCACCTCGCTGCACATGACGGGCGAGCTGCTGAAGATCGAGGCCGGGGTGCAGCTCACCCACATCCCCTTCCGCGGCGCCGGGCCGATGCTGGCCGAGATCATGGCCGGCCGGGTCGAGGTCGGCGTGGACAACCTCCCCTCCGCCATCGGCCATATCCGTGACGGGCGGCTGCGCGCGCTGGCGGTGACCACCGCCACCCGCAGCGCCGCGCTGCCCGACGTGCCGACCACCGCCGAGGCCGGCTTCCCCGGCGTCGAGGCCACCGGCTGGTTCGGCGTGCAGGCCCCGGCCCGCACCCCGCGCCCGATCGTCGAGAAGCTCGGCGCCGAGATCAACGCCATCGTCGGCGAGGCGGAGACCTGGGCGCGGCTGGCCGATCTCGGCGGCATGAAGCCGGACCTGATCCCCGGCGGCGGCACCAGCCCGGCGGCCTATGAGGCCTTCGTCGCCGCCGAGGTGAAGAAATGGGCCGAGGTGGTGCGCCGCTCCGGCGCCAAGGTCGAGTAGCCCCCGCGGCGCGGCCGGCGGGCAACCGCCGGTCGCCAAGCCCTGGCGCGGCCTTCCACCCCGGCGCGCAACCCGCAGGAAGCGCGAAGAAACCGTCATGCGGCCGCGGGTTGCGGCCCGGCGCCGCTGCGTCTATCCGAAGGTGGAAACGTTCTCGAAGGATCGCGCAATGACGCTGACCCGCCGCCTCGCCCTGGCCGGTGCCGGCCTGCTGGCCGCTCCCGCCCTGCTGCGCGCCCAGGCCCAGGCCCAGGCCACCGGCAACTTCCCCAACCGCGCCGTGCGCCTGGTCGTGCCCTTCCCCGGCGGCGGCGCCACCGATGTCACCGCCCGCGTCATCGCCGAGCGGATGAGCCAGATGCTCGGCCAGCCCGTGGTGGTGGACAACCGCCCCGGCGCCGGCGGCATCCTGGGCTGCGACATGGTGGCCAAGGCCGAGCCGGATGGCCACACCCTGCTGATGTGCACCATCGGCACCGCCAGCATCAACCAGTACCTCTATTCCCGGATGCCCTACGATCCCAAGGATCTGGCGCCGGTCGCGCTGGTCAATTCGCTGGCCAATGTCATCACCGTGCCGGCCGCCAGCCCGATCCGCGACTTCCGCCAGCTGCTGGAGACCGCCAAGGGCCAGGAGCTGATGTATGGCACGCCGGGCAACGGCACCTCGGGCCATATGTGCGGCGAGCTGCTGAAGTTCCGCACCAGCACCAAGCTGACCCACATCCCCTATCGCGGCAGCGCCACCGTCATCCCCGACCTGCTGGCCGGGCGCATCGACCTGGCCGTGGACAACCTGCCGCCCTACCTGCCGCACATCCAGGAAGGCCGGCTGCGCGCCCTGGCCGTGACCAGCAGCAAGCGCTGGTTCGCCCTGCCGGACGTGCCGACGGTGGCCGAGCTCGGCGTCGCCGATTTCGAGGCGGAGGCCTGGTTCGGCGTGCAGGCGCATGCCCGCACCCCCAAGGCGATCACCGACCGGCTGAGCAAGATGGTGCTCGACATCGTGGCCGAGCCCGCCGCCACCGCCCGGCTGCGCGATGTCGGCTCCGACCCGCGCCCGCTCGACGCCGCCGCCTTCGGCGCCTTCATCGAGCGCGAGAACGCCAAGTGGCGCGAGGTGGTGCGCGTCTCCGGCGCCCGCCTCGACTGAGGCCCTCCGGCCAGGGCGGGGCGCGCCCCGCCCGCCTCACCCGGCGCCGAGCAGCC
>NZ_GG770777.1:1461231-1467644 GCF_000164635.1 Pseudoroseomonas cervicalis ATCC 49957
CAGGGCCAGCCCCACCATCGCCTCGGCCAGCTTCACCGCGCAGGCGATGCCGTCCAGCAGCGGCACCGGGGCCGAAAGCCGCGCCGCCATGCCGGCCAGCGCCGCGCCGCCCAGGATCACGCTGTCCGCCCCCTGCGCCACCAGCCGGGCGATGCTCTCTTCCAGCATCGCCTCGACCCGGGCGGGGTCGGCCACCGCCTCCTGCGGCGTGGCGGGCAGGCCCTCCAGCGCCGCCAGCCGGGTGGACAGGCCGTGCCGCGCCACCAGCTCGCGATAGGTCTCGGTGCCGCCCAGCGTCACCAGGCCGAAGCGCGCCCCCGCCATGCAGGCGACCAGGCAGGCGGCCTCGGTCATGCCGATCACCGGGCAGGGCATGATCTGCCGCGCCGCCTCCAGCGCCGTGTCATGGCTGACCGCCAGCACCACCGCATCCACCCGCCCGGCCTGCTCGGCCAGCAGCTCCAGCAGCGCGTGGCCGGCGATGATGTTCTCCGCCCGGGTCGAGATGGCGGCGGCGCCGAAGCGCGGCGTCGCCGGGATGATCTCGCTGCCGGGGCTGGCCGCCGCCCGCGCCGCCTCGGCGCAGCGGGCGGTGATCGCCTCGGTGGTGTTGGCGTTGGCGACCAGGATGCGCATGCGGGCTTGGTTCCGTCAGGAGCGGTGGGCGGGGGTCAGTCCAGCGGCGCCAGCGCGGCGAAGGGGCCTTCCGCCAGGCGCGAGGTCTCGCCGCGCAGCGGCAGGCTGGCCAGCCCGGCCGGGCGGCTGGCCCAGACCAGGAAGGGGTTCACCGCCAGCAGGTCGCCCGGCCGCAGCACCAGCTTCAGCGCCAGGCCGGGGCGCTCCGCCACCTGCTCCAGCGCCGCCAGCGCGCCGCCGCAGGCGGCCGCGTCCAGCCCCGCGCGGTCGCAGCGCGCGGCGAAGACGCCGCCGGTGACGGCGAAGACCGGCAGCGGCGAGGCCGGCTCCCCCGCCTCTCCCTCCGCCGCGGGCGCCGGGGCCGGCAGGGCGCGGTAGAGCACCTCCAGCGCGGCGCGGTCGGCTTTCAGCAGCTCGTTGTGCAGGGCGGCGGCGGAGATCAGGGTGATCTCGGCCGATTCGCGGCACAGCAGCAGCAGCATGTCGCAGGCCTCGGTGTGGTAGGGGCCGGCGGGCTGCGGCACCGCCACCGGCCGGCCCAGCCGGCTGCCCAGCAGGCCGAGCAGCGCCGCCGATTCCGCCGGCAGCGGCAGGCCGCGCAGCAGGGCGAAGCCATGCCCGTTGGCCAGCCGCTCCACCAGCTGGCCCAGCAGCGGCGCCAGCCGCGCCAGCGGCGCGCCGGGGGTGGCCAGCGCCGTCTCGATCTCGGCCGCGATCTCGGCGCCCAGCGGCAGCATCCAGTCGGAGGGCGACAGCGCCGCCCCGGTCCAGAGATGCGGCCCGGCCTGTGGCGCGATGCGGCGGGGGGGCGTGTAATCGGTCATCGCCGCACATGATGGCGCAGCCTGGGCCCGGATGCAGCCCCCGCTTTGCCCGGCCGCCCCGCCACGGCCTGGGCGCGGCCGGGCGGCCGGGCCTTGCGGAGCCGGGCCCGAGGCCGCAGGCTGCCCGCCAAACAGGGCTGTCACTTTCTGGGAAGGAACCCCGCATGGACGCCGAGATCCCGCCGCGCGACGAGCCGGAGGCGCTGCGCGCCCTGGCCCTGCCCTTCGAGACGGAGGCGCTGCTGGCCGGGCTGCGCCCCTGGGTGGAGTGCGAGAGCCCGACCTTCGACGCCGGGGCGGTGAACCGCATGATGGCGCTGGCCAGCCGCGACCTGGCCATCCTCGGCGCGCGGATCGAGCGCATCCCCGGCCGCATGGGCTTCTCCGACTGCGTCCGCGCCCGCTTCCCGCATCCGGACGGGGAGATGGAGGGCGGCATCCTGGTGCTGGCGCATCTGGACACCGTCCACCCGGTCGGCACCCTCGCCCGCCTGCCCTTCCGGGTGGAGGACAACCGCGCCTATGGCCCGGGCATCTGCGACATGAAGGGCGGCACCTATCTCGCGGTGCAGGCCATGGCCGCCATCATCCAGGCCGGCATCGCGACGCGCCGCCCCGTCACCTTCCTGCTGACCGGCGACGAGGAGGTGGGCAGCCCCTCCACCCGCGACCTGATCGAGGCCGAGGCGGCGCGGCACGAGGTGGTGCTGGTGCCCGAGCCCGCCCAGCGCGATGGCGGCGTGGTCACCGGCCGCTACGCCATCGCCCGCTTCAACCTGCGTGTCACCGGCCGGCCGAGCCATGCCGGCGCCGCGCTGTCGGACGGGCGCAGCGCCATCCGCGAGATGTGCCGCCAGGTGCTGGCGATCGAGGCGATGACCAGCGAGGCCTGCACCTTCTCGGTCGGCGTGCTGCATGGCGGGCAATGGGTGAACTGCGTCGCCACCCATTGCGACGCCGAGGCCCTGACCATGGCCAAGCGGCAGGAGGACCTCGACCGCGCGGTGGAGAAGATGCTCGGCCTCTCCGCCCAGGGCGATGTGCTGCTGGAGGTGCGCCGCGGCGTCACCCGCCCGGTCTGGGAGCCGGATTCCGGCACCATGGCGCTCTACCGCACGGCGCAGACCCTGGCCGGGCGGCTCGGCCTGCCGCTGCCGCATGCCAGCGCCGGCGGCGGCTCGGACGGCAATTTCACGGGCGCCATGGGCATCCCCACGCTGGACGGGCTGGGCGTGCAGGGGGCGGGCATCCACACGCTGCAGGAACACCTGCTGGTCGACAGCCTGGTGCCGCGGGCGCGGCTCTTCGCCGGGCTGCTGGCCAGCGTCTGATGTTCGCGCGCGGGATCTGGCTGAACGAGCCCGCGCGCTGGCGGGATGACGGAGACAGCCTCTCCGTCACCACCGACCAGGGCAGCGATTTCTGGCGCGAGACGCATTACGGCTTCACCCGCGACAGCGGCCATTTCCTCGGTGTCGAGGTGGCGGGCGGCTTCACCGCGCAATTGCGCATCCGCGCCCGCTATGCGGCGCTCTACGACCAGGCCGGGCTGATGCTGCGGCTGGACGAGGCGCATTGGCTGAAGGCCGGCATCGAGTTGTCGGACGGCCAGGCCATGCTGGGCAGCGTGCTGACCATCGGCCGCTCCGACTGGGCCACCGCCGCCTATGCCGGGGACCCGGGCGATGTCTGGCTGCGGGCGACGGTGGCGCAGGGCGTGCTGCGGCTGCAGGTCTCGGGCGACGGGCAGCGCTGGCCGCTGCTGCGCCTCTGCCCCTTCCCGGAAGCCGGGCGCTACCGCGTCGGCCCGATGTGCTGCACGCCGGAGCGCGCCGGGCTGGAGGTGCTGTTCTCCGATTTCACCGTGACCGCGCCGCAGGGGCGCGACCTGCACGACCTCAGCTGAGGCGGCGCGCGGCTCACTCCTCCGCGTCGCGCAGCAGCGCCAGCGTCGCCGGATCCGGGCCCTTGCCGTGGAAGCGCGCCAGCGCGTCGCGGAAGCTGGCCTCCTGCGGCGCCACGGTGGCGAACAGCGTCAGGCAGGAGCGGAACTTCACATCGTCCGGGCTGCCGAAGATCTCCTGCGCCGAGCGGCCGGGCACCGCCAGCACCAGCGCCACCCAATGCCGCAGCCGCGCCCCCAGCAGCGGATGCGCCAGATAGGCCCGCGCCTCGGCGGCCGAGCCGATGCCGTAGCGCCGCGCCGTCTCGCTGCGGCCGAGGCCGCGCAGCTGCGGAAAGACGAACCACATCCAGTGGCTGCGCTTGCGCCCCTCGCCCAGTTCGCGCTCCACCTGCGGCAGCACGGCCTCCTGGGCGCGGAGGAAACGGTCGAGGTCGAAGGGATCGCTCATCCGCCGCAGATGGGGGCGCCGGGGGGCGGCGGGAACCGGCCTCGCGCGGACGCGACCGGCGGGGCCGTGCTTTCGCCGGTCTGCCCCTTTTCAAATCCCGCCCCTCCGTCATCCTGGCCGCAGAATGACCCTGCCCGGCAATCTGCGCGGCGCGGCCCTGATGGCCGCGGCCGCGCTGCTCTTCGCGCTGGAGGCGCTGTTCATCCGCTGGATGACCGCCCGCGGCATCCCGATCACCACCCAGCTGCTGTTCCGCTGCCTGGGCCAGATCCTGTGGATCGCGCCGAGCCTGATCGCCGCCGGGCCCGCCGTGCTGCGCACCGCGCGGCCGCTGCTGCACGGGCTGCGCGGCGCCTGCTCGCTGGCCACCTGGGGGCTGTATTACTGGTCGCTGACGCTGCTCGACCTCGCCACCGCCACGGTGCTCTCCTTCACCAATGTCATGTTCACCACCCTGCTCGCGGCACCCCTGCTGGGCGAGCGGGTGGGGGCGGCGCGCTGGGCCGGCACGCTGGTGGGGCTGCTCGGCATCGCCGTGATGCTGCGGCCCTGGGAGGCGGCGCCGGCCTCGGCGCTCGGCGTCACCGTGGCGCTGGTGGCGGCGGTCACCTGGTGCGGCATCACCCTCTCCTCCCGCCTGCTGACCCGCACCGAGGGCACGCTGACCATCATCGGCTGGGTCGGCGTGCTGACCACGGCGGGCATCCTGCCCTTCGCCCTCTGGCACTGGCAGCCGCTCGACCGGGGCGACCTGGCGCTGCTGGCGGGGCTGGCCGCCTTCACCCCCGGCATCCTGGTGCTGGTGACCGAGGCCTTCCGCGCCGGCGAGGCCTCGGCCGTCGCGCCCTTCCAGTATCTGCGCCTGCCGGTGCTGGCGGCCACCGGCTGGGCGCTCTATGGCGAGGCGCCGGACGGCCTGGCCTGGCTCGGCGCCGGCGTGATCCTGGCCGGCGCCCTGCTGGTCAGCCTGGCCGAGGCCCGGGCGCGGCGATGACCCCGCTGCTGCAGGCCGCCCTGCTGACCACCGCCGCCGCCTTCGTCTTCAACCTGGAGACGGTGCTGGTGAAGTATCTGGACGGGGTGCCGGCCACCACCATCCTGCTGGCGCGCACCGCCGGGCAGATCCTCTGGGTGCTGCCGCTGCTGCCGCGCGAGGGGCTCGGCCTGCTGCGCACCCGCCAGCTCGGCATGCAGCTTTTGCGCGGGCTGCTCTCCTTCGTCTCCTGGGGGCTGTATTACGTCGGCTTCCTGCGGCTGCCGCTGGCCACCGCCACCACCCTGTCCTTCACCTCGGTGCTGTTCGTCACGGCGCTGGCCGGCCCGCTGCTGGGCGAGCGCGTCGGGCCGCGCCGCTGGGCGGCGACGCTGCTGGGCTTCGCGGGCGTGCTGCTGGTGGTGCGGCCGGGGGTGCTGCCGCTGGACTGGCCGCTGGCCGCCTCGCTCGGCTCCGCCCTGTTCGGCGCCGGCATCGTGCTGACCACCAAGGCGCTCGCCCGCACCGAGCGCACCGAGACCATCATGCTCTATATCGGCCTGGTCGCCACCGCCGGCAGCCTGCCGGTGGCGCTGCCCTATCTGACCTGGCCGGGCTGGGGCAATGCGGCGCTGCTGCTCGGCGCCGCCATCCTGGGGCCGGCCGGCATGCATCTCTGGATCAACGCGCTGCGGCTGGCCGATGCCTCGTCGGTCGCGCCGGTCTCCTATGTGCGGCTGGTCTTCGCCGTCATGGCCGGGGCGCTGCTCTTCGCCGAGGCGCTCGACCTCTTCCTCCTCGCCGGAGCGTTGCTGATCGTGGGCAGCGCCATCTACATCACCCGGCAGGGGGCGCGCTGAGCCGGCGCCCCCGGCAGCCCAGATAGAGCACGAGACCGGAAGGAACGCCGCATGACCGCCCTGCCCCTGGACACGCTCTCGGCCCGACGCTCCGACGGCACCGAAACCCCGCTGGCGGCGTTCCGTGGCCAGGTGCTGCTGGTGGTGAACACCGCCAGCGCCTGCGGCTTCACCCCGCAATATGCCGGGCTGGAGGCGCTGCAGCGCGACTATGGCCCGCGCGGCTTCAACGTGCTGGCCTTCCCCTGCAACCAGTTCGGCCGGCAGGAGCCGGGCGACGACGCCAGCATCGCCGCCTTCTGCGAGACCCGCTTCCAGGCGAGTTTTCCCCTGTTCGCCAAGATCGACGTCAACGGGCCGCAGGCGCACCCGCTGTTCCAGGCGCTGAAGGCGGCGCAGCCCGGGCTGCTGGGCAGCGAGGGCATCAAGTGGAACTTCACCAAGTTCCTGGTCGACCGGCAGGGCGAGGTGGTCGGGCGCTACGCCCCGACAACGACGCCGGAGAAGCTGCGCGGGGCGATCGAGGCGCTGCTCTAGGCGCCACAGGAAAGAAAAAGGCCGGGGAAGGAATTCCCCGGACCCCTTCTTTTTTCTGCCAGTTGGGTGGCTGTGGCGGGCGGCCGGCAGCACCCCCAAAAACCGAAAAAAAGAAGAAGGGGTTGAGGGGAATTCATTCCCCTCACCTTCCTCTTTTCAGCCCGCCGGGCCATCGGGCGCGGGCAGGCCGGCGGTCAGGCGGCGCAGCAGCGGGTCGGCGGGCGGCGCG
>NZ_GG770777.1:1469163-1470863 GCF_000164635.1 Pseudoroseomonas cervicalis ATCC 49957
AGGCCTGCAACGCGGCGCCCTGGGCCTCGGCCACGGCCGCGGCCCCGTCCGGCAGGCTGCCGCCCGCCTCCAGCGCGTCGAGCCAGAGCCGCGTCTGGTCGAGCGCGCCGAGCAGCAGGTCGGCCATCGGCGCGGTCAGGGCGAGTTGGCCCTCGCGCACCGAATCCAGCAGGTCCTCCGCCGCGTGCACCAGCGCGGTGAGCGGCGCCAGCTCGAACAGGCCGGAGGTGCCCTTCAGCGTGTGCACGGCGCGGAAGATGGTGTTGACCAGCGCCTCGCCGGCGGCGCCGCGCTCCAGCCGCAGCAGCCCCTCGCTGGCGGTGTCCAGCAGCTCCCGCGCCTCGATCAGGAACTGGTCGAGCAGCGGGTTCATGCCGGCGGCATCCCGAGCAGGATGCGCGCCAGCGTGGCCAGCGGCTCCGGCCGCACCGGCTTGGGCAGATAGAGATTGGCGCCCGACTGGTAGGCGCGCGACGCCGCCTCCGCCCCCGTCTCGGTGGTGATGGTGATGGCCGGCACGGCGCGCAGCGTCGGCTCCTGGCGCATCCGGCGCAGCATGCTGTGGCCGTCGAGGCCGGGCATGTTGACATCGACCAGGATCAGCCGGGGCGGCGCGCGCAGCGCCTTCTCCAGCCCTTCCAGCCCGTTCCAGGCATCCTCGACGGGGCAGCCGAGGCCGCCCAGGATCTCCCGGTAGTAGAGCCGCACCGTCGCCGCGTCGTCGACGACGAGCAGCGCCGCGTCGCGGCGGGGCGCCGCGGGGCCCGCCGCCTCAGGCGGGGCGCTGATAGACGATGGCATCGGGGAATTTCCTGACCTCGAACAGGGAGGAGATGCGGCTCATCGATTCGGAATGGCCGAGGCAGATGAAGCCGCCCGGGCGCAGCGCGTCGAACAGCGCGTCGGTGGCGCGGCGGCGCGAGGCATCGTCGAAATAGATCAGCAGGTTGCGGCAGAAGATGACGTCGATGTCGCGATAGGCGCGGGTCTGCCCCGGCTCGGTGATGTTGACGCGGCGGAACTCGACCGATTGCCGCAGGTCGCCGATCAGCCGCCAGCGGCCCTGGCGCAGCGGGGTGAAGTAGCGCTCCAGCATGGCCGGCGGCACATGCTGCAGGGCGCGGGAATCGTATTCGCCGAGCCGCGCCTGCGCCAGCACGCGGGTGTCGATGTCGCTGGCCAGGATGCGCACATCCCATTCATCCACCGCCGGCCAGCGCTCCAGCAGGTGCAGGGCGATGGAATAGGGCTCCTCCCCGGTCGAGCAGGGCATCGACCAGATCTGCAGCGGGTCGCTGGCGCGGCGCCCGGCGGTCAGCTCCGGCAGCAGGGAGCGGGTCAGGCAGTCGAACTGGTAGTGCTCGCGGAAGAAATAGGTCTCGTTGACCGTCATCGCGTTGATCAGGTTCTGCAGCTCCTCGCCGCGCGGGTCGCGGAAGCGCAGCAGCGACAGGTAGTCCTCGAAGCAGCGCGTGCCGGTCTGCTCCATCCGCTCGGCCAGGCGGCGGTCGACGAAGTAGCGCTTGGAGGCGGCGAAGGTGATGCCGCTGCGCTGGTAGAAGAATTCCTGGAAGCGGGCGAACTCGCCCGACTGGATGGGCGGGGGCATGGGCTTCATGCGCCGTCCGGCAGCAGGCGCGCGCGCACGGCGCGGGCGGCGAAGGCCAGGAAGGGCTCGCGCGCGAAGCGGCGCGCCAGCG
>NZ_GG770777.1:1472016-1473045 GCF_000164635.1 Pseudoroseomonas cervicalis ATCC 49957
GGCGCGCGCCGCGGCGCGCAGCTTGCCCAGCAGCTCGTCGCGCAGCCCGTCGATGCCGATCGACATGGTGCCGCCCGGCTTGGCCACCACATCGACGGCGCCGAGCGCCAGGGCGCGCACCGCCGCCTCCGAACCGTGCCGAGTGATGGAGGAGACCATCAGCACCGGGCGCGGCATGTCGCGCATGATGTGGCCGAGGCAGGTGAGCCCGTCCATCTCCGGCATGTTGACGTCGAGCGTCACCACCTGCGGGTCGAAGTGCGGGATGACGGCCAGCGCCTCCGCCCCGTTGCGGGCGATGGCCACCTCGATATCGCCCTCGCCCTCCAGCAGGCGGCGCAGCTGGCTGCGCATCAGGGCGGAATCCTCGACGATCAGCACCTTCAGCATGGCCCGGCTCACAGCGCGCCGAGCGCGCCCTGCTCCTCCCGCTCCAGCAGGCGGCCGGCCTCCAGCAATTGCAGCATGCGCTGCTGCCGCTCCAGATTGGCGATGCGGCCGATCAGCGGCGCCTCGCCGCCGCAGAGGCCCGGCGCCGGGCCGATGCTGGCGCGCGCCACCTTCAGCACCTCGACCACGCTGTCGACGATGAAGCCGGTGCGCGCCTGGCCCACCATCAGCACCATGATGCGCTGGCGGTCGTTGCGCGCCAGCCCGGGCAGGCCGAAGCGGCGGCGCTGGTCCACCACCGGCAGCACCACGCCGCGCAGATTGACCACGCCCTCGATGAAATCCGGCGTGCGCGGCATGCGGGTCAGCTGCTCCGGCACGCGCACGATCTCCTGCACGGCGCCGATCGGCACGCCGTATTCCTCGCCGCCGAGGCGGAAGACGACGAACTGCTCCTCGTCATCCGCCGCCGCCGCGTCCTGCTGCCCGGGTTCCACCATCGCCGCCTCCTCCGCCGCCTGCGCGGCCGCGCCCTCACCCAGCAGCCGCTCGCGCGCCGCCTCCGGGAAGAGGCGGGCGACGGCCAGGATGGTCACCAGCCGGCCGCCGCGCTGCAGCCGGCAGATCGCCTCCAGCGCG
>NZ_GG770777.1:1476415-1477853 GCF_000164635.1 Pseudoroseomonas cervicalis ATCC 49957
CGGCGCGCCAGCAGGCCGAGGCCGTGCTGGCCCGCTGGCACCGCCTGGGCGAGACGCAGCGCCGCGCCTTCCAGGCCGTCTGCGCCGAGCTGGCCGGCACCGACCAGGAGGTGGAGGACAATGTCGCCGGGCTGATCCAGGCCTTCGGCCGCCTCTCCGAGAGCGCCCGGGCGCAGACCAGCCGGCTGGAGCGCACCCTGCAACTGGCCGGCACGCTGCAGGCCGGCGACCGGGTGATCGCGCTGGACGACCTGGTGCGGCTGATGGAGGGCGTCCTCGGCCAGGTGGTCGAGCGCGTGCTGGACATGGCCAAGCAGGCCATGGTGATGGTCTATTCGCTGGACGACGTGGCCACCCATCTCGGACGCGCCGAGAGCTGCGTCGGCGATATCGAGCGCATCAACCGCATGACCACCATGCTGGCCTTCAACGCCCGCATCGAGGCGGCGCGCGCCGGCGCCGCCGGCCAGGGCTTCGCCGTCGTCGCCAGCGAGATGCGCGAGCTGGCGCTCTCCACCGGCCGCATGGCCGACACCATGCGCACCGAGATCACCGCGATCGGCCGCGTGCTGCAGGGCAGCCGGCAGCGCGCGGCGGCGGTCGCCACCGTGGACATGAGCACCACCCTCGACACCAAGGCGACGCTCGACGCCATGCTGGAGGGGCTGCAGCGCCGCCGCGCCGAGGTCGACGCGCTGATGCAGGACATGAGCCGCTCCGGCGCCGCCATCAGCGACGACATCGCCGCCTTCGCCGCCCGCATGCAGTTCACCGAGGGCACCCGCAACCGGCTGCGCAGCGTCATCGCCGCGGTCGAGGCGCTGGCCGCCGCCACCACCGCCACCATGGCCGCGCTCCCCGCCCCGCCCGGCGCCACCGGCACCGAGGCCGATTGCGTCGCGCGCATCCTGGCCGCCTGCCGCCAGGGCGATGTGCGCCACCGCTTCGCCGGCTGGCTGGAGCAGGGCAGCGCCCCGCGCGCCGCCCCCGCCGGCAGCGATGTCGAGCTGTTCTAGCCATGCCGCCGGACCGCGCCAGGACGCCCCCGCCATGCAGGTGACCATCCATCCCGGGCCTGACGCAGCCAGCCTCGCCATCGCCGGCGCCCTCACCTTCGACGCCCATGCCGTGTTCCGCCAGCGCGTGATGGCCGAGGCGGAGCGGCCCGCCGCGCAGCCCCTGGTGCTCGACCTCGCCGGGCTCGACCATATCGACTCGGCGGGGCTCGGCATGCTGCTGCTGGCGCGCGAGGTGGCGGCGGCGCAGGGCCGTGGCATCGTGCTGCGCGGCGCGCGCGGCCAAGTGGCGCGCATCCTCGCCGTGTCGAAGTTCCACCAGCTCTTCACCCTGCAGCCCTGAGGCGGGACCGGCCGCCGGGCGTCAGGCGGTCAGGGCCGCGGCGGCAGGGCCTGCCAGGCGGCCACGAACTCCTCCGCCC
>NZ_GG770777.1:1478999-1489849 GCF_000164635.1 Pseudoroseomonas cervicalis ATCC 49957
CGGCAGGGCGGTGATGCCCGGCCCGCCCTCGCGCCGCGCCAGCACCTGGCCGGCCGCCCCCATCAGCGAGGCGCGCAGGCTGGTGGTGCCCCAGTCGAGCGCGATCAGCACGGGATCGGCAGGCGGCATCGGCGTCTCCAGCGGGCGGCGCGGGCGCCGGCGGCGCCCCGCATCCTGCCTAGACTGGCGGGGCGGAGCCCGTCAAACCGCGCCGGCCGGCAGCGGCGCCCCCACCCCCGCCCCCGCGATCATCGCCGCCGCGCGCTCCGCCACCATGATGGTGGGCGCGTTGGTGTTGCCGGAGACCATCACCGGGAACACCGAGGCATCGGCGACATACAGCCCCTCCAGCCCGCGCAGCCGCATCGTGTCGGGCTCCACCACCGCCAGCGCGTCGCGCCCCATGCGGCAGGTGCCGGCCGGGTGGTAGAGGGTGGTGCAATGGCCGCGGATGAACGCCCGCAATTCGGCGGCGTCGCGGCAATCGGCGCCCGGCCCGGCCTCGCGCGTCAGCAGGCCGGAGAGTGGCGCTTGGGCGGCGATGCGGCGGTTCAGCGCGATGCCCTCGGCCAATGTGGCCAGATCCTCGCCGGACGGGTCGCTGCTGAAATAGCGCGGGTCGATCGCCGGGGCCTCCAGCGGGTCGGCCGAGCGCAGGCGGATCTCGCCCCGGCTGTTCGGCCGCTGCAGCGTGGCGTGCAGCGTCATGCCGGGCCGGGTGGCGAGGTGCCGCCCGTAATCCTGGTGCGCGCTGGCGGCGCCGTAGAGCTGGATGTCGGGCGCCACCAGCCCGGGCCGGGTGCGGGCGAAGCCGCCCGCCGCCACCCAGGGGGAGCTGCGCGGCCCGTCGCGCGTCGCCTGCCATCGCGCCAGGCTGGCCTCAAGCTCCGCCTCGGTCATCGCGCCGATGCCGCGCCGTTCCTCCATGTGGAAGCAGACGGGGATGTTGATGTGGTCCTGCAGATTCTGCCCGACGCCGGGCAGGTCGTGGCGTGGGGTGACGCCGGCTGCGCGCAGCGCATCGGCCGGGCCGATGCCGGAGAGCATCAGCAGATGCGGCGAGCCGATGGCGCCGGCGGCCAGCACCACCGCTTGGTCCGCCATCGCCCGGCAGGGCCGGCCCTCGCGCAGATACTCGACGCCGCGCACGCGGTGGCCCTCCAGCAGCAGCCGGGTGACGGTGACGCCCGCCTCCAGCGCCAGGTTCGGCCGCGCCAGGGCGGGGCGCAGATAGGCCGCCGCCGTGCCGTGCCGCTCGCCCTGGCGCACAGTGAGCTGGAAGAACCCCACCCCCTCCTGCTCCGGCCCGTTGAAATCGTCATTCGCCGGCAGGCCCGCCGCCCGGGCGGCGGCCAGCCACGCCTCCTCCAGCGGGTCGCGGTAGGGGGCCTCGCCGACAGGCAGCGGGCCGCCCTGGCCGTGATGGGGGCCGGCGGGGTGGCGGGCATTGTCCTCGCTGGCCAGGAAGGCGGGCAGCACCTGCGCCCAGCCCCATTCCGGGCAGCCTTGCGCCGCCCAGCCGTCGTAATCCGAGGCGACGCCGCGGATGTAGATCATGGCGTTGAGCGAGCCGGAGCCGCCCAGCATCTTCCCGCGCGGCCAGAAGATGCGGCGGCCACGGCAGCCCGCCTGCGGCTCGGTGTGGTAGCCCCAATCGACCCGCGTGTTGAACATGGTCGGCCAGTCGGAGGGGATGCGGGAGGCCAGGGGCGGCTCCCGCCCCGCCTCCAGCAGCAGCACGCGGCAGGCGGGATCGGCGCTCAGCCGGTGGGCCAGCACGCAACCGGCCGAGCCGGCGCCGATGATGATGCGGTCATACAGCGCGGCGCTCATCCGGCGGCGCCCGGCGGCGGCAGCACCCGCTTGGGCAGCACCATGTGGCAGCCCTTCACCCCGTCGACGATCTGCGTCACCCGCAGATCGCCCGCCACCGAGCAGAGCATGTAGGCGTGGTTGCGGCTGAGGCCGCTGCGCGCCACCACCTGCTCCACCATCTGCCGCACCGCGGCGGCGGCGGCATCGTCCAGATCCTCGTCCAGCCCGATGGCGATGAGGTTCTCCGCATCCTCGGCGAAGGGGCCGCGCAGGGCGAAATCCCGCCGGATGGTCAGGCGGAAGCTGCCGGTCAGCGCGGTCTCGACGGCGGTGATGCAGACCTCGCCATCGCCCTGCGCGCCATGCCCGTCGCCGGCGCAGAAGCCGGCGCCCTCGACGAAGACCGGCAGGTACAGGGTGGTGCCGGGCTTCAGCGCCTTGTTGTCCATGTTGCCGCCGAAGGCGCGCGGCGGCGGCGAGGGCTGCCGCCCCCATTCCGGCGGCGGGGTGGTGGCGAGGATGCCGAAGAAGGGCTCGGCCTTCACCCGGCTTCCCCAGGGCATCACCCATTCCCCCGCCGCGCGGTCGAGGCGCGGATGCACCGTCTCGTAGTCGGTGAACTCCGCCGGCAGGGCGCCGAGCAGCGGCAGGATCGAGATGAAGCCCCAATCGGTCGGGAAGTCATGCGACAGGATGTCGACCTGCAGCACATCGCCCGGCATGGCGCCGCGCACCCGCACCGGGCCGGTGATGAAATGCGCGCCGAGGCGCGGCAGCCCCTCCAGCGCCGCGCGGTGCTCCGGCAGCAGCGGGATGTCGGCGGGCATCGCCTCCATGCCGCCCGCCGGCCAGGAGGAGAGGGTGACGGTGTCGCCGCTCTCCACCTCCAGCACCGGCGTCTGCCCGGCCTCGAAATAGCCCCAGACCATGTTCTCCGGCGTGGCGGGGATGGTGTGGTGGCGGCTCATGCCGGCACCGCCTCGGCCAAGGCGGGGTGGCGGCGGTGCCAGGCGGTGGCGGATTGGTAGGCATGGCCGGCACGGGCCAGCAGCGCCTCCGACCAGTGCGGGCCGATCAGCTGGAAGCCCACCGGCATGCCGCCCTGCGCGGTGACGCCGCCCGGCAGGGTCAGCGCCGGATGGCCGGTCATGTCGAAGGGGCAGGTGTATTGCAGCAGCCCCTTCATCAGCGCCGCATCCGCGCCGAGATCGCCCATGCGCGCCAGCGTCGGCGCGGCGAAGGCCTGCACCGGCACCAGCAGCAGGTCGATGCCGGCGAACAGCGCGTTGACGCGGGCGGTGAAGGCGCGGCGCCGCATGGCGATGGCGTGCAGATCGAAGGCGGTGACGCCATGCCCCTGCCCGATCAGCGCCGAGAGGATCGGGCCATATTCGGCCTGCCGCGACGGCCAGGTGGCGGCATGCGCCGCCGCCACCTCGACGGCGCAGAGCGGGAACCAGTCGCGGATCACCTGCGACGGATCGGGGAAGCGGATTTCTGTCAGTTGGGCGCCAAGGGCGGCCAGGGTGTTCGCCGCGGCCTCGACCACCGCGCGCGTGTCGGCGTCGCAGCCCTCGGCGTTCCAGGCCGGGTCGAGGCCGATGCGCAGCCCGGCGATGCCCTCGCCGATGCCCGCCAGATAGTCGGGCACGGGCACCGAGGCGGCGGTCGGGTCCCGCGCATCCTCGCCGGCGATGGCGCCGAGCATGGCGGCGGCGTCCGCCACGCTGCGCGTCATCGGGCCGACATGGTCGAGGCTGGGGGCGAGGTCGAACACCCCGTGCCGGCTGACCCGGCCCCATGTGCCCTTGAAGCCGGTCAGCCCGTTGGCGGCGCAGGGGAAGCGGATGGAGCCGCCGGTGTCCGAACCCAGCGAGCCATGGCACAGCCCCGCCGCCGTCGCCGCGCCGGAGCCGGAGGAGGAGGCGCCGGTCCAGTGCGCCGCCCCCCAGGGGTTCAGCGGCGCCGGGATCTCCGGGTGGTGGGCGGAATAGGCGCCCTCGGTCATCTGCAGCTTGCCGAGGATGATGGCCCCCGCCGCGCGCAGCCGCGCCACCACGGTCGCATCCTCGGCCGGGCGGAAGTCGCGGTGGATGGTGGTGCCGGCGGCGGTCGGCACCCCCGCCATCCAGCAGAGGTCCTTCACCGCGACCGGCGCGCCATGCAGGGGCCCGCGCCACTCGCCGCGGGCGATCTCCGCCTCGGCCTGGCGGGCGGCGGCCATGGCCTGCTCCTCCAGCACCAGCGCGTAAGAGTGCAGCGTCGCATCGAGCGCGCCGATGCGGTCGAGCTGCGCGCGCGTCGCCTCCACCGGCGAGATCTCGCGCGCGCGGATCCTCGCGGTGAGGTCGAGCAGTTCCATCTCGTGCAGCGCGGTCATGGCTGGACGGCCTCCCTTTCCTCGCATTGCAGCAGGGTGACGGGGCCTTCGAGCAGCGGCCCGGCCAATTCGAAGAAGCGCGCCACGGCGGGCGAGCCATTGTGCGCCTCCATCGCGGCGCGGTCGGCGAAGCGCTCGTAGGTGGTGAACAGCGCCGGGTCGTCGAGATCGCGGGAGACGAAGAAGCCGCGCGTGCCCGGCTCCGCCGCGCGCACATGCGCCGCCACCTCGCGCAGCGCGGCGAGCAGCGCCTCCCCCTCCCCCTCCCGGGCGCGCAGGATGGCGGTGATGCTGATCACCGCTAGAAGCTCCGCCAGTCGCCATCCGCCTCGAAGGCGGCGGCGGCGGCGTAGATGGCGCTCTCGCCCCAGCGCGGGCCGATCAGCATGGCGCCCACCGGCAGGCCATCGACCAGGCCGCAGGGCAGGCTCATCGCCGGGTGGCCGGTGACATCGGTGGGGCAGGTGTTGGGCAGCATCTCGAAGGCGCGCTGCGCGATAAGCGCCAGCGGCGCGTCGGCCGGCGGCAGCGGCGTCGCCACCATCGGCAGGGTCGGCATCAGCAGCAGGTCGTAGCGCGCCAGCGCGGCGTCGTAATCGGCGGTCAGCCGGCGGGCGATGTTCTGCGCCTTGGCGTAGTAGCGCCCGCGATAATAGCGGGAGAAATACTCGCCGATGAACATGGAGAGCTTCAGCGTGTCGGAGAGGTCGTTGGCGCGCTCCCGCCAGGGCGCGTGCGCGTCCAGCAGCCCGACGGTGTAGAGCCCCTTCCAGTTGAAGCCCATGCCGTTGCCGCGCATCATCTGCGCCTGCAGCCCCTCATTGCCGATCGGCGCCCAGATGTCCTTGCCGATGCGGTGCATCGGCACGCTGACCTCCTCGACCACGGCGCCGAGTTTTTCGAAGCGCGCGGCGGCGTCGCGCAGCTTGGCGTCCACCTCGGGTTGCGAGGCGGGCCAGCCGAAGCCCTCCTTCACCAGCCCGATGCGCATGCCCTGCACGCCCTTGCCCAGCGCCTCGGTATAGGGCGCGGCGGGCACGCCGGATTGCCGCGGGTCGAGCCCGTCGGGGCCGGCCAGCACCTCCAGCATCAGCGCGTTGTCGGCGACATTCGCGGTCATCGGCCCGGTGTGGTCGATGGTCGCCTCGATCGGCATGATGCCGGTGTAGGGCACCAGCCCCCAGCTCGGCTTCATGCCGTAGATGCCGCAGAAGGAGGCTGGGATGCGGATCGAGCCGCCCTGGTCGCCGCCGATCGCCAGCTCCACCTCCCCCGCCGCGACCAGCGCCGCCGAGCCGGAGGAGGAGCCGCCCGCCGAATAGCCATGCCTATGCGGATTGTGCACCGGCCCCAGCGCCGAGGTGTGGCTGCCGCCCGACAGACAGAAACTCTCGCAATGCGCCTTGCCGAGAATGGTGGCGCCGGCATCGAGCAGGCGGGTGACGATGGTGGCATCCAGATCCGGCACATAGCCCTGCAGCGTGGCGGCGCCGTTCATCATCGGCACGCCGGCCAGGCAGACATTGTCCTTCAGCGCCACCCGCTTGCCGGCGAGTTTTCCTTCTGGTGCGCCCTTCACCTCGGTGCGGACATACCAGGCGTTCAGCGGGTTTTCGGCCGCCGGTGGCTGGTATCCCGGCGTGCATGGATAGGTCACCGCCGGCTTCTCGTCGGGCAGCGCATCCACGACATTGTAGGCGGCGACGGCGCCCTCCATCAGCGCCTGGAACTCCGCCAGCCGCTCCGGCTCCAGGTCGAAGCCCAGATCGAGGGCGATATCCTCCAGCTGCGCGAGACTTGGCTTCGCGACACTCATCTCTCTCTCCGTCCTTGCGTGGGAAGGGTCGTGGCGCCTTCAGGCCGCCATGCCGACGAACTCCGCGATCAGCGCCGGGTCCTGCACCGCCTCCGGCGTGGTCTCCCGCGTGATGGCGCCCTTCTGGATGATCAGGATGCGCTGCGACAGCGCGGCGATGAAATCGAGCTTCTGCTCGACCAGCAGGATGGTGATGTCGCGGCTCCGCCGCAGGGCGAGCAGCGTCTCGACGATCTCCTCGTTGATCGAGGGCTGGATGCCCTCGGTCGGCTCGTCCAGCAGCACCAGGCGGGGGTCGCCGCAGAGGCAGCGCGCCAGCGCCAGCAATTGCTGCTCGCCGCCCGAGAGCGCGCCGCCCATGCGGTCCAGCAGCCGCACCAGGCGCGGGAACAGCGCCAGCACGCCGTCGATCACCTGCTCCTCCGGCTGGTCGGAGAGCAGGCAGCCCATGCGCAGATTCTCCCGCACCGTCAGCGTGCCGAAGATCTGCCGCCCCTGCGGCACATAGCCGAGGCCGAGCCGCGCGCGGGCGGTGGGCGTGAGGCGGGTGATGTCGCGCCCGTCCAGCGTGACGCCGCCGGCGGTGGCGGGCAGGTAGCCCATCAGCGCCTTCAGCAGCGTCGTCTTGCCCATGCCGTTATGGCCGAGGATGCCGACGAATTCCCCCTGTCCCACCGAGAAGCTGGCCCCGGCGAGGATCGGGATGCGCCCATAGCCGGCGCGGAGGCCCTGCACCTGCAACATCATGCCGCCTGCTTTCCGAGATAGACATCGCGCACCGCCTGGTTCGCCAGCACGGCCTCCACCTCGTCCTCCACCAGGATGGCGCCCTGGCAGAAGACGGTGACCTTGCGGGCGATCATGCGGATGAACTGCATGTCGTGTTCGACGACGATCAGCGCCTGGCTGCGGTTGATCTCGCGGATCAGCTCGGCCGTGCGCAGCACCTCCTCATGCGTCATGCCGGCGGCCGGCTCGTCCAGCAGCACCAGCTCCGGCTCCTGCGCCAGCACGGTCGCGATCTCCACCCATTGCCGCTGGCCATGGGCGAGCTGCCCCACCATGCGGTGCGCGATGCCGGTCAGCCGCGCGCGCTCCAGCGTCTCCGCCACGATGCGCCGCGCCTGCTGCGCCGATTTGCCGCGCGCGGCGGCGATGGCGATGTTCTCGGCCACGGTGAGGCCGTTGAACACGTTCGGCACCTGCGTCTTGATGCCGATGCCGAGCCGGGCGATGGCATGCGGCGCCGCGCCGGTGATGTCGCGGCCGCGGAACTTCACCGTGCCGCTGCTCGGCGTCAGCTGGCCGGTCAGCATCTTGAAGAAGGTGCTCTTGCCCGCGCCATTCGGGCCGATCAGGCAGCGCAGCTCCATCTCGCCCAGGGTGAAGTCCACATTGTCCACGGCGGTGACGCCGCCGAAGCGCATGGTGGCGCCGCGCGCCTGGATCAGCGGGGTGAGGCCGCCGCTCATGGCTTGGCCTCCGCGCCCAGCGGCGCCGGCACCGGATCGGAGGGGCGGGCGCGGCGGACCAGGCGCATCAGCGCGTCGCGCAGCACCGGCACCACGCCCTGCGGCACCAGCAGCACGAACACCGCCAGGATGACGCCCAGCACCAGATTGGCGTTGAGCGCCTGCTGCGCGCCGAGCGCGGTGATCAGGTACTGGATGGCGAAGGCGCCGAGGATCGGCCCCAGCAGCGTGCCGAGCCCGCCCACCAGCACATAGATCAGCACCTGCGCCGAGGTGGCCAGCGAGAACACGGTCGGGCTGATGAAGCCGCCCCAGTTGGTGAACAGGCAGCCTGCCGCGCCGGCGATGCCGCCGCCAATGGCGAAGACCAGCAGCTTGTAGAGCCGCGTGTCGTAGCCGAGCAGCTGGGCGCGGGTCTCGTTCTCGCGGATGGCGACGACGACACGGCCGAAGCGGCTGGCCAGGATGCCGCGCAGCAGCACATAGACCAGCAGCAGGCAGCCCATGCTGACATACCAGAGCTGTTCCGGCTCCAGCGGCATGTCCGGGTGGCCGGGGATGGTCAGCGGCGGCACCGCCGGCATGCCGTTGAAGCCGCCGAGCGGCGCGTTGCCGATGGTGTAGGCATCGCCCGCCGTGGAGTTGATGACGCTGAACAGGATGATGGTGACGGTCAGCGTGATGACACCGACATAGGCGTCGCTGATCCGGCCATAGAACATGAAGTAGCCGAGCGCCGCGGCGAACAGCGCCGGCAGCGCGATGGCGCCGGCCACCGCCCAGCCCGTCTCCGGGATGTTCATGGCCATCACCGCGTAGGTGTAGCCGCCGAGCCCGAAGAAGGCGGACTGGCCGAAGGACATGATGCCGCCATAGCCCCAGATGAAGCCCTGGCTCAGCGCCAGCACCGCCATGGCGACGAAGACCGTGACCTGCAGCAGCGCGAACAGGTCGAACAGCATCGGCGCGCCGATCAGCAGGGCCAGCCCCATGCCCAGCATGGCCAGGAAGCTGAGCAGGCCGGAATGCGCGGTCATACGCTCCTCCTCAGGAAACGGCCGGTGATGCCGTTGGGCAGCAGGCGGATCATCACGATGGCCACCAGCAGCAGCGCCACCTGGCCGAAGACCGGCGTGGTCTGGAAGCTGGCCAGCTCGCTGACGCTGCCGAACAGGCCGGAGGCGAGGCCGGTGCCGGTGATGATGGCCGGGCCGCCGCCCAGCACGGTGATGAAGGCCTTGGCGATGAAGGCCGCGCCCATGCCGGGCGAGACGCCCGAGATCGGCGCCAGCACGCCGCCCGCCAGCCCGGCCAGCGCCGCGCCGATGGCGAAGGTCGCCATGTAGATGCGCGGCGGCGAGACACCGAGCGCCGCCGCCATGTCCGGGTTCTGCATGGTGGCGCGCAGGATCAGCCCGAAGCGCAGCCGCCGCAGCGCCAGCCACAGCAGCGCGCACACCGCGACCGCCAGCAGGATGACGAAGACACCATAGAGGCTGGTCTGGTACGGCCCGATGGTGAAGCCGCCGAGCGGGTTGGAGACGCCGCGCACCGTGTTGCCGAAGATCGTCGTCACCAGGCCGATCATCGCCAGGCTCAGCCCCCATGTGGCCAGCATGGTGTCGATCATGCGGCCATAGAGGAAGCGGATCAGCCCGCGCTCCACCACCAGCCCGACCAGGCCGCAGACCAGCGGCGCGGCCACCAGCATGGCCAGCCAGATGTTCAGCCCCGCATCGGCGCAGACCACGGTGGTGTAGGCCCCCAGCATGACGAACTCGCCATGCGCCAGGTTGATGACCTTCATCATCCCGTAGATGACGCCAAGCCCGAGGCTCAGCAGCAGCAGCAGCGCGATGCTGTTGAGGATGTTGAAGGTGAGGAGACCGGTCAGCGCCATGGCGTCAGTTCGACACGTCGATGACGAATTGCCGGCTCATGCGCGGATTGGCGACCAGGTCGCACACCGCCGCCGTGTCGGCCGGCGGCTGGTCGGGGTAGGATTGCAGCACCTTCCAGCTGCGGTCGCGCGCCTCGGCCAGATAGGCGTTGCGCACGGCGTGGTGCGTCTGCCGGTCCATCGTCACCTTGCCGGAGGGGCCGTCATAGGCGATGCCGGTCTCCAGCGCCTCGGTCACCTTGACGCGGTCGAGCGAGCCCGCCTTGCGCACCGCCTCGGCCCAGAGCATGAAGCCCTCATAGTTCGCCGCCGCCAGCTCGCTGGTGTAGGGCATGTTGGCGCCGTGCTTGGCGCGCAGCTTGTCCACGAAGCCGCTGCTCGCCGGCGTGTCGATCTCCTGGTAGTAGCCATAGCTGGTGACGATGCCATTGCTCTCCGCCGGGTCGAGGCTCGCCACCTCATTGACCAGGCCGAAGGTGGTGGAGGCGATCGGGATGCGCGACTTCATGCCCGACGCCGCCCATTGCCGGTAGAAGGCGGTGTGGTTGGCGCCCACCAGCGCCGACAGCACCATCGACGGCGCGGCGCGCTGGATCTTGCTGATGGTCGCCGAGAATTCCGTGACATCGAGCGGGAAGAACTCGATCGCCTCGACCGAGCCGCCGCCATCGCGGACATACTTGTTCATCCACTTGGCGGTGATCTGGCCGTAATTGTAGTCGGCGGCGAGGATGTAGGCCTTCTTGCCCCAGCTCTCCATCGCATAGGGCACCAGCTTGTTCACCGTCTGCGCGGGCGTGGTGCCGGTGACGAAGGTGTCGCGGTCGCAGACGCCGCCCTCATACAGCACGTTGTAGAAATACAGCATGCGGTAGCGGTTGAAGACCGGCCGGATCGCCTCGCGCGAGGCCGAGGTGATGCCGCCATGCACCACCGCCACCTTGTCGCGCAACGCCAGCTGCTGCGCGTATTGCGAATAGAGCTGGATGGTGGACTGCGTGTCGTAGTTCACCAGCTCCACCGGCCGGCCGAGCAGGCCGCCCGCCGCGTTCACCTCCTCCACCGCCAGGCGGATGGTGTTGAACATCGCCTGGCCCGAGGCGCCGATCGGCCCCGACAGGTCGAGCAGGCTGCCGACCTTGACCGGCTCGGCGCCCAGCGCGTGGCGCGCCACCAGCGGCGCGGCGAGCGTGCCGCCCGCCAGCGCCAGGCCGCCCTGCAACACGGCGCGGCGCGAGACAAACCTGTTCTGCATCATGCGATCCTCTGCGTCGTGGGGGATGGGCGCGGGGCGCCGGCGGCGGGGTCCTGCCCGGCCAGCCAGGCCTCGCTGTAATCCTCGATGCTCATGCGCGCGCGCATCGCGGCGCGGCGCAGCAGGTCATAGGCGGCGTCGTCATCCAGCCCGTGCAGCCGCATCACGCGCAGCGTGGCGCGGATCAGCGCGGGGCGGCCGCGGCGGCGGCG
>NZ_GG770777.1:1490092-1506540 GCF_000164635.1 Pseudoroseomonas cervicalis ATCC 49957
GGCGGCGGCGCTCATGCGCGGCGAGCAGCGCGGCGCCGTGCTGCCGCGCGCGATGCGCGTTGATGCCCATGAACAGCGCGGCATAGACGCTGGCGCCATGCACCGGCTTGCGCAGGAAGGCGGTGGCGCCCGCCTGCATCAGCCCGCGCAGCCGGCCCGGCGCCTCCACACCGACCAGGCCCAGGATTGGCGACGCCGCCAGCCATTCCGGCGGGAGCGGCGCCAGCAGCGTCGCCAGATCATCATCGCCATCCAGGATCAGCACATCATGCGGCGGCAGGGCGGCGGCATCGGCACAGCGCGCCAGCTCCAGCCCCAGGCGGTGCAGCGAGGGGCCAAGCATGCGCGTGGCCTCGCCGGATTCCGCCGCCGGGCTCAGCAGCAGGGCGCGCAGGCCACGGAAATTCTGCAGCAGAGCGGGTCCGGTCATCACACCACCTTCAGCCGCGCGCGCGGCAGCGCATGGGTGGATGGCAGGCGCACCAGATAGGGGTCCGGGGCCACCGGGCGCGGCGCCTGCCAGAGGATCTCATAGCTGCCATCGGCGCGGGAGCGGCCGATGCGCGGCGTCAGCGCCGCGTGCAGCGTGTCGGGGTCGATCCACACCTCGCCCTGCGGCGCCTGCAGGCGCTGGTGCTTCACCGCCTCGCGCACCGCCTCCACCGCATCCGTGCCCGCCGCCGCCAGGGTCCGCGCGATGAGGTGGATGGTGAGGTAGGCGGCCTCGGCATCCGCCGTCGGGCTGTCGGCGAAGCGGCTGCGATACTCGGCCACGAAGGCGCGGCTCGCCGCGCTATCGACGGTGGAGAAATAGACATTCGAGCTGATATGCCCATCGCCGCACTCCGCCCCGGCGGCGGCGATCGCCAGCTCGGGCAGGTTGCAGCTGAGCACCGGCATCTCCGCCACCTGGTCGATGCCGGCCGCGCGGCAGGCACGGCGCAGCGCGCGCAGGAAATGCGGGATCGACTCCCCCACCAGCGTGCTGAAGATGAAGGCCGGCCGCAGCCGCAGGATCTCCGCCACGATCTGCGCGAAATCCGTGTCGCCCAGAGGCACATAGCGTTCCGAGAGCAGCCGGCCGCCGCGCGGCAGCAGCGCCTCGCGCAGCACGCGGTTGCTCTCCCACGCCCAGACATAGTTGGAGCCGACGCAGCAGGCGCGCAGCGCGAAATGGCGCATGGCGAATTCGATCAGTGGGATGGCGTGCTGGTTCGGCGAGGCGCCGGTGTAGACGACGTTGGGCGAGGCCTCGAAACCCTCGTAATGCGCGGTGTACCAGAGCAGCGCGTCCCGCTTCTCGATCAGCGGGATCACCTCCTTGCGGCTCTGCGAGGTGTAGCAGCCGACGATGTGGCGCACGCCGGCATCGAGCAGCGCGGCACCGAGCGCGGTGTAGCGCGCGAGCTGTCCGCGCGGGTCGCCCACCACCGCCTGCAGCCGCACCGCGCCGCCGGCGGCGTTCACCTGGTCGATGCCGAGCTGCGCGCCCTTCAGCATCTCCGCCGAGGCGGCGCCATAGGCGCCTTCGGTGGAGAAGAGCAGGCCGATCCGGTGCCGGGTGGCATGCATGCGAAACCCATCCTCTGCCGCGGCCGCCGCGCTCTGCGGAGGTCCGGGGCTGCGGCGCCGTTGCCGGGCAAGGTGCAAGCCGAGGATGGCGTATTGAGGTGAGCAGCGTTGCTCGATCGCCTAAAAATCAGCCTGTCAGGCTCCCCGGAGGGAGTCAACAAGAGTTTTAAGGCCATAATACAGGCGAAATGCCCATTTTTTATCCCCGGCAGCAAACCAACGCGGCCGGCTGCGGCAACCGGGAACCCGTGGCCGCCCAGGCGGTAGGTGGAGGGCACGGCGCGCCTCGCCGCGCGCAACCTTGAGCGCCAGGAGACGCCCCATGTCCGATGCTTCCCCCCGTCCGGTCATCCTCATCACCGGCGCCTCTTCAGGCATCGGCCGCTGCACAGCAGAGCTCTTCGCACGGAAAGGCTGGGATGTGGGGTTGGTGGCACGCGGCCGAGCCGGTCTGGAGGACACGCTGTCCGCCGTGCAAGGCCATGGCGGGCGCGGCTGCATCGCCGAGGCCGATGTCTCCGAGGCCGAGGCGCTGGACAAGGCCGCCGACCGCATCGAGCAGGAACTCGGCCCCATCGCCGCCTGGGTGAACTGCGCGGGCGTCAGCGCCTATGGCCGTTTCATGGACCTGCCCGAGGCGGATTACGAGCGGGTGACGCGCGTCACCTATCTCGGCGTGGTGAATGGCACCCGCAGCGCGCTGCGCCGCATGCTGCCGCGCAACGAGGGGCGCATCGTCAACATCGGCTCCGCCGTCGCGATGCGCGCCGTGCCGCTGCAATCCGCCTACTCCGCCGCGAAGTATGCCGTGGCCGGCTTCACCGAGGCGGTGCGGGCCGAGCTGATCGAGGCGCGCAGCCGCGTGCAGCTCGGCATCGTGCATCCGCCTTCCACCAACACGCCCTTCTTCAGCCATGCCTCCGCGCATCTGCCGGAAGGCGGCGTGCCGCGCCCGCCGCCGCCGGTCTACGCGCCGGAGATCGTGGCGGAGGCCATCCACCTCGCCGTCACCAGCGGGCGGCGCTCGGTGCGCGTCACCGCGCAGCCGGTGATGTTCGCGGCGGCCAATGCGCTGATGCCGGGGGCGCTGGACTGGCTGATGGGCCATTTCGGCGCCAGCCAGCAGGTCAGCCACGATCCGCGGGTGGCGGCGCAGCGGGACGAGACGCTGTTCAAGCCCAGCGGCAAGGCCGCGCCGGTGCATGGGCCCTTCAGCGGCGAAAGCCTGCGCCACAGCCTGCAGATGTCACTGAACCGGAACCCGCTGGCCAGCATCGGGCTGGGGGTGGCGGCGCTGGCGTTCCTGGCGATGCAGAAGAGAAGGTAAGCGTTCTTTTTTGAAAAAAAGAACCAAAAAACTTTTGTCCGCTGGCGTCCCGCTTCAGGCCTGAGGCGGGACGCCAAACCCGCAAAGTCTTTTTGCTTCTTTTTCTTCAGAAAAAGAAGACTTTAACTCACCAAACCATCGGCCTTGTCCCGCGCCACCAGCGCCGGATCGCGCTCCGCCGGGTTGCCCATGCCGCCGCCGCCCGGCAGCTTCAGCAGCAGGCGGCGCCCCTTCGGCACCACCTGGTAGCCCTTGGTGCGCAGCAGCGTGCCGTCATCCAGCCCGACCCAGCCGGCCGCGCCATCGCCGCCGCCATCGCGGCCGCGCGGGGCGTTGGCCACACGGTCGAAGATGGCGTTCACCGCGAATTCGGCCTCGCCCTTGGTGCCGATCTCCATGATCTGGCCGAAGCCGCCGCGGGTGCGGCCCATGCCGGCGGAATCCGGGCGCAGCTCCTTCTTCCAGAACACCACGGGCGCGACATTCTCGGTCGCCTCCACCGGCATGGTGCGCACGCCGGAGGGGAAGGCCGTGCCGTCCAGCCCGTCCTTGCCCGGGCGCGCGCCGGTGCCGCCGGAGTTGAAGGTGATGACCTCGAAATCCGGCAGTTCGGCCGCGCCGCCGGAGACCTGGGCGCCGCCGCGCAGAGGCGGGTTCCACAGGCAGGAGGAGCCCTCGGCGGTGACGCGGTCCGGCACCGCCTGGTGCAGGCAGCCCATCATCAAATCCGGCAGCAGCTGCCCCACCACATGCCGCACGCTGACCGGGAAGGGCCGCGGCGCGTTGAGGATGCAGCCCTCCGGGATCTCCATGCGGAAGGGCGCGAGCGACGCCCAGTTGTTCGGGATCTCCGGCGCCACGACGCATTTGATGCCGAAGCAGGAATAGGCGCGGCAATAGGCAGCGGGCACGTTGATGCCGCGCCCCGACAGGCCCGAGGTGCCAGTGAAGTCGACGCTGATATGGTCGTCGTGCAGCGTCATCGCCGCCTTCAGCGTCACCGGCGCCTCATAGCCATCGCTGCTGATGCTGGCGTGGTAGGTGCCGCGCGGCAGCTTGGCGATCTCGGCGAGCGTGGCGGCCAGCGAGCTGTCGAAGATGTATTCGGCCAGCGGGTCGATGCTGTCCATGCCGAACTCGTCCAGCATCTCGACCAGCCGCTTGATGCCGGCATCGTTGCAGGCGCACAGCGAATAGACATCGCCCTCCAGCTCCACCGGCGTGCGGGAACCCGCGCGGATGAAGTCGAAGAAGGTCTCGTTCGCCTTCCCCTGGTCGAAGCATTTGACGATGGGGATGTACATCCCCTCCTCGAACACGCTGCGCCCCTCCGGCCCCATGCCGAGCCCGCCGACATCGATGACATGCGCGGTGTTGGCGAAAAGGCCAACGATCTTGCCGTTGCGGAAAGCGGGCGAGACGACGGTGAGGTCGTGCAGATGCCCGGTGCCGAGCCAGGGATCGTTGGTGATGTAGTGGTCGCCCGGCTTCATCGTCCCGGCCGGGAACTTCGCCAGGAAGTGGCCCACCGATTCCATCATGGAATTCACATGGCCCGGCGTGCCGGTGACGGCCTGGGCCAGCATGCGGCCCTTCAGGTCGAAAATGCCGGCGGAAAGATCGCCCGCCTCGCGCACCGTGGTGCTGAAGGCGGTGCGGATCATGGTCTGCGCCTGCTCCTCCACCACCGCGATCAGGCGGTTCCACTGGATCTGGCGCTGGATTTTTTCCAGCGCGTTCATCGGCTGGGCGTCCATCACGCGGCCTCCTTCGTCAGTTCCAGATATCCGAGCGCATCCATGCGGCAGGTCCAGCCGGGGCCGACCAGCGTGCTGGTCTCCGCCTCCGCCACGATGCAGGGGCCGGCGAGGGCAACGCCGGGGGCGAGCTGCTCGCGCTCATAGACCGACCACTCGGCCACTTCGCCGCTGCTGGTGTCGCGCACCGCCTGGTGCCGCACCGGCGCCGGCGCGGCGCTGTCGGCAACAGCCTCGGCCGGCGCGACCTCCGGCAGAAGCGTCGCCACGGTCACGGCGAAGGACAGGATCTCGACATCGCTGCCCGGCACGGGGCGGTCGTAGAAGCGCGAATACTCGGCGTCGTAATCGGCGCGGATGGCGGCGATATCGGCCTCGGCCAGGTCGCGCGAGGGCAGCGCCACCGCGATCTCATGCCCCTGGCCGACATAGCGCATATAGGCGATGCGGGTCTCGGAGAGCTCGGCGCCGAAGCTGCCCTGCTGCACCACGCCGCGCGCCTCGGCCGACATGGCGTTGAGCAGCCCGTTCACCGCCGCGACATCGAAGCTGCGGAAGCGCTGGTAGAGCGACTTCACCACCTCATAGCCGACCGGCGCGCGCAGGAAGCCGATGGCGCTGCCGACACCGGCGCCCGAGGGCACCAGCATGCGCGACACGCCGATCTTCTCCGCCACGCGATAGCCATGCACCGGCCCGCCACCGCCAAAGGCGATGATGGCGCGACCCTCATAGCCCTTGCCGCTCTCGATCGCGTGGACGCGCGCGGCATTGGCCATGTTCTCATCGACCATCTCGACCACGCCGAGCGCCGCCATTTCCGGCGGCAGGTCGAGCTTCTGGCCGACATGCTCGGCCAGCGCCGCCTTGGCGGGCTCGACGTGCAGCGGGAACTGGCCGCCGGCGAAGAGCGAGGGCTCGTAGCGGCCGAGGGCGAGGTTGGCGTCGGTCACCGCAGGCCGCGTGCCGCCGCGGCCATAGCAGGCCGGCCCCGGATCGGCGCCGGCGCTCTCGGGGCCGACCTGGATGCGGCCCAGGCTGTCCACCTGCGCCAGCGACCCGCCGCCGGCGCCGATCTCCACCATCTCGATGACGGGGATGCGCAGCGGCAGGCCGGAGCCCTTCTTGAAGCGGCCGACACGCGCGACCTCGAAGGTGCGGCTGGCCTGCGGGGCGAAATCGTCGATCAGGCAGACCTTGGCGGTGGTGCCGCCCATGTCGAAGGACAGCACCTTGCTCCAGCCGCGCTGCCGCGCGACATGGGCGGAGAAGATGGCGCCGCCCGCCGGGCCGCTCTCCACCAGGCGGATCGGGAAGCGCGCCGCCGTCTCCAGCGTGGTCAGCCCGCCGCCCGACAGCATCAGGAAGAGCGGGCAGGCGAAGCCCGCCTCGCGCACGCCCTCGCGCAGCCGGTGCAGATAGCTCGCCATCAGCGGCTGCACATAGGCATTGGCGACGGTGGTGGAGAAACGCTCCCATTCCCGCATCTCGGGCGAGACCTCGGAGGAGAGCGAGACCGGCACTTCCGGCCATTCCTCGGCCAGGATCGCGGCGGCGCGCTGCTCATGCGCAGCGTTGACGAAGGCGTGCAGGAAGCCGATGGCGACGCTCTCGATGCCCTCGGACTTCATGAAGGCGATCTGCCGGCGCAGCGCCGCCTCGTCCAGCGGCAGCAGCACCTTGCCCTCATTGTCCAGCCGCTCCGGCACGGCCAAGCGCCAGCGGCGCGGCACCAGAGGCTGCGGCAGCTCGATGTTCAGATCGTACTGGTCGTAGCGCGACTCATTGCCGAGGGCGAGCACGTCGCGGAAGCCTTCGGTGGTCAGCAGCGCCGTCTTCGCGCCCTTGCGCTCGATCACCGCATTGGTGGCGAGGGTGGTGCCATGGATGAACAGGGCGATGTCCGACGGCTGCAGCCCCGCCTTGGCCAGGACGACACGGATGCCCTCCAGCACGCCAAGCTCGGGGGCGTGCGGCGTGGTGAGGACCTTGGCGGTCCAGCGCTCGCCGCCGCGCTCCAGGGCCAGATCGGTGAAGGTGCCGCCGATATCGGAGGCAAGGCGTGCGGATGCCATCAGGTGGAACTCTCCCGGTCCGTGACGGGGTGGGAGTGTTCATCGCTTCGATGCCGCTGAAAAGGGGGCCCGCCTCTTCAATCCGCCTGCGCGGGGCGGCGCGCTGCCCGGCCGGCGCGCAATTGGCGCCGGCACGGGCAGGCGGGCTCAGCCCGGCGGCGCCTCGCTGCCGAAGGCGATGGGCGGCGTCCAGCCCTGCCCCGGCACCGCCGCCATCAGCGCGCGCGTGTAGTCATGGCGGGGGTTGGCGAAGACCTCGGCGGTCGGGCCTTCCTCCACCACCTCGCCCTGGCGCATCACCGCGATGCGGTCGCAGAGCTGGGCGGCGACGCGCAGATCATGGGTGATGAACAGCATGGACAGGCCGAGTTGCGCGCGCAGCCGTGCCAGCAATTGCAACACCTGCGCCTGCACCGAGACATCGAGCGCCGAGACCGGCTCGTCCGCCACCAGCAGATCCGGCTGCATGGCCAAAGCGCGGGCCAGGCCGATGCGCTGGCGCTGCCCGCCGGAGAATTCGTGCGGGAAGCGGTCCAGCGCCGCCGGGTCCAGCCCGACCAGGCCGAACAGCTCGCGCGCGCGGGCATAGGCCTCGGCCTTCGGCGTGCCATGGATGATCGGGCCCTGCGCCACCAGTTCGCCCACGCGGCGGCGCGGGTTGAGGCTGGCGAAGGGGTCCTGGAACACCATCTGCACGCGCCGCGCATCGCGCCGCAGCGCCTCGCGCGACAGCGCCATGCGGTCCTGCCCCTCGACCCGGATCTCTCCCTGTTCCGGGTCGAGCAGGCGGACGATGCAGCGCGCCAGCGTCGACTTGCCGGAGCCGCTTTCGCCGACGATCCCCAGCGTGGACCCACGCGGCAGGCTGAAAGAAACCTCCTTCACCGCATGGGTGACGCGGCGGCTGCGCTTGAGGAAGCCGCCCTTGCGGTAGGTCTTGGAGAGGTTCACCACCTCCAGCACCGGCGCCGCCGGCTCGGCAGGCGCCGCGGCGGGGGGCGGCAGCAGCGGCGGCACGGCGGCGACGAGGGCGCGGGTATAGGGGTGCTGCGGGCGGTTCAGCACGTCCTCGGCCGGGCCCTGCTCCACCAGCAGGCCCTGGCGCATCACCGCCACCCGGTCGGCGATATCGGCCACCACGCCGAAATCATGGGTGATGAACAGCACCGCGGTGCCGGTGCGGCGCTGCAGGTCGCGGATCAGGTGCAGGATCTGCGCCTGGGTGGTGACGTCGAGCGCGGTGGTCGGCTCGTCGCAGATCAGCAGCTTGGGTTCGAGGGCCAGCGCCATGGCGATCATGGCGCGCTGGCGCTGGCCGCCCGACAGCTCATGCGGATAGGCGCGCGCCGCCGAGGCCGGGTCGGGGATGCGCACCTCCTCCAGCAGCGCCAGCACGCGCCGCTCGATCTCGGCGCGGGAGTGGCGCGTGTGGATGCGGAACATCTCGGCGATCTGGCTGCCGATGCTGCGCAGCGGGTTCAGCGCCGTCATCGGCTCCTGGAACACCATGCCGATGCGGGCGCCGCGCAGCCGGCGCATCTCGGCCGGCGGCAGTTGCAGCAGGTCGCGCCCCTCGAACAGGATGCGCCCTGCGATGGCGCGCACGCCTTCCGGCAGCAGCCCCATCACCGCGCCGGCGGTGAGCGACTTGCCGGATCCGCTCTCCCCCACCACGCAGAGGATCTCGTTGGCGTCGAGACGCAGCGAGACATGCTCGAGCGCGTGCGGGCGGTCGGCGCCTTTCGGCAGGGCGACGGTCAGGCCTTCGATGGAGAGCAGGCTCATCGTCCCTTCAGCCTCGGGTTCAGCGCGTCGTTGAGCCCCTGCCCGACCAGCGAGACGCCGAGCACGGTGAGCAGGATGACCAGGCCGGGAATGGCGGAGACATACCATTGCACGCGCAGCACGCCGCGGCCGGCGCCGATCAGATTGCCCCAGCTCGGCACGTTGGGGTCGGAGAGGTTGAGGAAGGCCAGCGCGCTTTCCAGCAGGATGGCCACCGCCATGATGACGCTGGCATAGACGATGACCGGCGGCAGGGCGTTGGGCAGGATCTCGTGGAAGATGATCTGCCGGTCGCGCATGCCGAGCACCCGGCAGGCCTGGACGAATTCGCGGTTGCGCAAGGTGAGGAACTCGGCCCGCGTCAGCCGCGCCGAGGGTGGCCAGGAGACGATGCCGATGGCGATGGTGACGAAGGTGATGTTCGAGCCGAACACCGCCACCAGCACCAGCAGCAGGAGAAAATTCGGCAAGGTCTGGAAGGCCTCGGTGACGCGCATCAGCGCGTCATCCACCCAGCCACCGTAATAGCCGGCGATGGCGCCGATGACGATGCCGATGCCGATGGCGACCACGGTGGCCACCAGCCCGATCAGCAGCGAGGTGCGGGCACCGTGGAAGATCTGCGCCGCGATGTCGCGCCCGGCATTGTCGGTGCCCAGCCAGAAGCGCGGATTGTCCAGCGGCCATTGCAGCGGCCGCCCGGCGAGCGAGAGCGGGTCGCGCGGGAAGAGGAAGGGCGCGGCGATGGCCATGCCGATCACCGCCAGCACGATCAGCAGCCCGACCACCGCCGCCGGGCTGCGCGCGTAGCGCTTCAGGAAGCCGATCATGCCTCAGCGCCCGGACAGGATGCGCGGATCGAGCTTCGCATAGAGCATGTCCACGATGAAGTTGATGGCGATGACCAACAGCGCCGAGACGAAGACGATGCCGAGCAGCGTGTTCACGTCGCGCTGCACGACCGATTCATAGGCCAGCCGGCCGAGGCCGGGCAGCGCGAAGACGCTCTCCACCACCACCGAGCCGCCCAGCATGGTGCCGGCCTGCAGCCCCATCAGCGTGACGCCGGGCAGCAGCGCGTTGCGCAGCACATGGCGCAGCACCACCGCCGTCTCCCCCAGCCCCTTGGCGCGGGCGGTGCGGACGAAATCCAGCGTCAGCACCTCCAGCATCGAGGCGCGCATGATGCGCAGATAGGTGGCGAGATAGGTCAGCGCCAGCGTCGCCACCGGCAGCACCAGATGCCAGGCGATGTCGAGGGCGCGGGTCAGGCCGGTGTTGCCGCTGCCGATCTCCTCGAACCCGCCGGCGGGCAGCCAGGCCAGGTGGACCGCGAAGACCACGATGCCCATCATGCCGAACCAGAAGGAGGGGGTGGCGTAGAAGACCAGCCCCAGCGTCGAGATCAGCGTGTCCGGCCAGCGATTGACCCGCCGCGCCGCCAGCACGCCGAGCGCCATGCCGGCGGCGAAGGCGAAGCTGAGGGCGCTGGCCATCAGCAGCAGCGTCACCGGCAGGCGTTCCAGGATCACGCTGGCCACCGGCTTGCCATAGATGGCGGAGAAGCCGAGATCGAGCGTGACCAGCCGCAGCAGGTAGCGGCCGAGCTGGACGATGACCGGCGCGTCCAGCCCGTAGAATTGCCGCAGCTGCTCGGCCATGGCGGGGTCGCCACCGCCCATCTGCGCGATCAGCGCATCCACCGTGTCGCCCGGCGCCAGCTGCAGCAGCAGGAACAGCCCGACCAGGATCAGGAACAGCGTCGGCAGGCTGGCGGCCAGACGGCGCAGGGCAAGCAGGAGGATGCGCATGCCCTCGCCTCAGCCCGGCTGCAGCCAGGTGTCGTGCCAGTCGCCGGAATCCCAGCGCGGCACAGTGTGGTGGTTCTGCACGCGCCGGCTGGTCGCGGCGTAGAAGGGCCGCTCGGTCATCATCCACACGGGCAGTTCCTCGTTCACCTCGCGGACGAAATCGGCGTAGAGCGCCTTGCGCTTCGCGGCGTCCAGCTCGGTCGCGGCCTGGTCGATCAGCTGGTCGACCTTGTCCGACTGCCAGCCGAACTGGTTGGTCCAGGGCGAGCCCTTCGGGCTGCCGGAGCGGTACCAGACGGTGGTGGAGACCGCCGGGTCGCCGCGATACTGGTGCCAGCCGGTGGCCAGGTCGAAATTCCAGTCGCGATAGACGGCGGCGAGCGCGCCGGCGATGTCGAGCTGCACGATCTCCACCCGGATGCCGACCTGCTGCAGCGATTGCTGGATGAAGGTGGCCAGCAGCGGCACATCCTCGCCATTCATGATCGGCACGATGCGCAAGCTGAAGCGGATGCCGCCCGCGCCGCGGCGGAAGCCGGCCTCGTCCAGCAGCTTCTCGGCGCGCGCCTTGTCATAGGCATAGGGCACCGGATTGCCGGGGAAGAACTCTTGCGAGGAGGACGGAATCGGCCCGGTCGCCCGCTTGCCCAGGCCGTACAGGAAGTTTTCCAGGAAGAAATCGACGTCGATGGCGTGGGCGATGGCCTGGCGCACCCGCTTGTCCGACAGCTCGCGCCGGCGGGTGTTGAATTCGAGGGTGTTGTTGAAGACGTTGCCCTCGACGCCGCGGGTCGAGACCTCGAAGCGGTTGTCCTTGCGCAGCCGGTCGAGATCGGCCAGCGGCAGGCCATTGTAGGCGGAGAGCTGCACCGCCCCCGTCTCCAGCGCCGCCGTCGCCGCCGAGCGGTCGGTGATGAAGCGCCACACCACGCGGTCGAGATAGGGGAAGCCCTGGCGCCAATAGTTCGGGTTGCGCTCGGCGATCACATACTGGCCGCGCTGGTACTCGACGAATTTGAACGGGCCGGTGCCGATGGGCGCGGTGTTGGCCGGGTTCTCCAGCACATTGCTGCCCTCGAACACATGCTTCGGCACGACATAGCCGAGGTCGCACAGCGCGCGCAGCAGCAGGTTCAGCGGCATCGGGCGCGAATAGCGGAAGATGGCGGTGTGGGCGTCCGGGGTCTCCACCGCGTCGAGATAGAGCTGCAGCGTGGTGCCGTAGTTCAGATGCTTCTTCCACTGCTCCATCGCGGAATACTGCACGTCGGCGCTGGTGAAGGGCTTGCCGTCATGCCACTGCACCCCCTCGCGCAGCCTGAAGGTGACGGTCTTGCCGTCCGCCGCCGCCTCCCAGGCGGTGGCCAGGACGGGGACGATCCGGCCGCCCTCGCCCAGATCGACCAGCGGCTCGATGATCTTGCTGGTGATGATGTAGACGCCGGTGGAGGCGCGCAAAGCCGGGTTCAGGATGCGCTGCTCCGAGCCCAGATGCACGGTCAGCACGCCGCCGCGGCGTGGTTCCTGCGCCTGGGCGGGCAGCGGCAGCCCGGCCGGCAGGCTGGCGGCAAGCCCGGTCGCCACACCGGACAGAAGCAGATGGCGGCGCGTGATGGCCATGGTCCCTATCTCCGTCGTTCGAATCAACAATCGGCGAAAGTGAGATTATGTCAATCACTGCGGCGTGTGGTTTGATCGCCGCCCCTCGCCTCCGGGGCGAGTCCTGCCCCGCGCGGCACGCATGATGATGCAGCGCAACATAGCCAGCCCGGCCCCGCAAGGGGCCATGCGCAGCATGACGGAGAGATCGGGGATGGGAAAGCCAGGCCGTCTCCCCCGCCCGGCGGGGGAGGCGGCGTCTCAGGCCTTGAGCGAGGTCAGCACCGGCACGGCGGGGGCGCTGGACCAGCCGGCCAGATCCTCCATCGCCGGGCGGTCGAGGATGTCGAGCCGCCCCTTCTGCAGCGCCGCCACGCCGTCGCGGCGCAGTGCCGCCAGGGCGCGGTTGGCGTGCTCCACCGACAGGCCCAGCGCATCGGCCAGATGCGCCTGCTTCAGCGGCAGCGGCGCGCCGCTGCGGTCGGCGCCGCCGCGATGCGACAGGCGGGTGTGCAGCTCCAGCAGCAGATGCGCCACGCGCCCCATGGCGTCGCGCCGGCCGAGGCTGGTCAGCCGCTCGCGCAGCCGGGCGCGGTCGCGCACCAGCCCGTCGGCATAGGACATGGCCAAGCCGGGGTCGCGGCCCATGAACTCGCAGAGCCGGTCCTTGGCGAGCACGCAGAAGCTGGCATCGGTCAGCGCCGAGACCTCGGCCCCGTCCTCGCTGCGCTCGACCAGGTCGCCCGGCAGGTGGAAGTCCAGGATCTGGCGCCTTCCATCCGGCGTCGTCGTCCAGGAGAAGGCCCAGCCGGCATAGAGGGTGAAGACGGTGTCGCGGATCGCCTCGCCCGAGCGGACCAAGCGCACGGCGGAGCGGACGCGGGCGATCTCCCCCACCCGCGCCTGCGGCACGACCCGGAACAGCGCGAAGGGGCGGACGGCACAGGCCGCGCAGGCCCCCGGCAAGGGCGTGAGGTTCGTTTTGACCGCCATGATCGGATGCTTATAGGCCAGGGGGGCGCGGGCGACAAAGAGTTTGCAACCGTTTCATTCCCCACTCCCGGTTTCATCAACCGCCGCGTGACATGAAAGCTGCACCGAGAAGGCGGCAAGGCCCCTCCGTGCAGCGTCCCGCCGCCCCGCAGGACGGCGGCAGCCCGGAAAAATTATTTCTGCAGGGCCTGGACGATCTGCTGCGTCACCTTCTTGGCGTCGCCGAACAGCATCATGGTGTTGTCGCGGAAGAACAGCTCGTTCTCCACGCCCGCATAGCCGCTGGCCATGCCGCGCTTGACGAAGAACACCGTCTTGGCGCGCTCCACATCGAGGATCGGCATGCCGTAGATGGCGCTGGACTTGTCGGTCTTCGCCGCCGGGTTGGTCACGTCATTGGCGCCGATGACATATGCCACATCGGCCTCGGCGAATTCGGGGTTGATCTCCTCCAGCTCGTGCACCTCGTCATAGGGCACGTTCGCCTCGGCCAGCAGCACGTTCATATGGCCGGGCATGCGGCCGGCGACGGGGTGGATGGCGTAGGCGATCTCGGCGCCTTCCTTCTTCAGCAGGTCGGCCATCTCGCGCACCACCTGCTGCGCCTGCGCCACCGCCATGCCATAGCCGGGCACGATGATGATCTTGGCGGCGTTCTTCATGATGTAGGCGGCATCCTCCGGGCTGCCGGCCTTCACCGGCCGCGCCGGGCCGCCGCTGCCGCCGGCCGAGGCCGCGCCCGACTCGCTGCCGAAGCCGCCCAGCAGCACGTTGACGATGCTGCGGTTCATGCCCTTGCACATGATGTAGGACAGGATCGCGCCCGAGGCGCCGACCAGCGCGCCGGTGACGATCAGCAGCAGGTTGCCCAGCGTGAAGCCGATGCCCGCCGCCGCCCAGCCCGAGTAGGAGTTCAGCATCGAGACGACGACCGGCATGTCGGCGCCGCCGATCGGGATGATCAGCAGGAAGCCGAGGCCGAGCGCCAGCAGCGCGATCATCCAGAACAGCACGCCCGAGCCGGTGGCGACGAAGGCGATGACCAGCACCAGCAGCAGCAGCGCGAGGCCAAGGTTCAGCCAGTGCTGGCCCTTGAAGGTGATCGGCGCCGAGCCCATCAGCGCCTGCAGCTTGGCGAAGGCGATCAGCGAGCCGCTGAAGGTGATGGCGCCGATGGCCAGGCCCAGCGTCATCTCCACCAGGCTGCCGGTGTGGATGGCGCCGGGATGGCCGATGCCGAAGGCCTCGGGGTTGTAGAAGGCGGCGGCGGCCACGAAGACCGCGGCGAGGCCCACCAGCGAGTGGAAGGCGGCGACCAGCTGCGGCAGCGCCGTCATCTGGATGCGCTGCGCCACCACCGCGCCGATGCCGCCGCCGAGGGCCAGGCCGGCCAGGATCAGCGCGATGCCGCCAATGTCCATGCCCGGCCGCGCCAGCGAGGCCAGGATGGCGATGGCCATGCCGACCATGCCGTAGAGATTGCCCTGGCGGCTGGTCTCCGGGTGCGACAGGCCGCGCAGCGCCAGGATGAACAGGACGGAGGCGACGAGATAGGCGAGCGTCGAGAGCGTGTGGGCCATCGGCTCAGCCCTTCTTCTTGAACATGGCGAGCATCCGTCGCGTCACCAGGAAGCCGCCGAAGATGTTCACCGAGGCCAGCGTGACGGCCAGGAAGCCGAAGAACTTCGCCGCCCAGGAATCGCCGAGGCCGGTGGCCAGGATGGCGCCCACCACGATGACGGAGGAGATGGCGTTGGTGACGCCCATCAGCGGCGAGTGCAGCGCCGGGGTGACGTTCCACACCACATAGTAACCCACGAAGCAGGCGAGGAGAAAAATCGTCAGCAGCAGCAGGAAGGGCTCGGCGGCCTGGGCCACGGGGGCCACGGCCTCGGCCATCTGCCGCGCCTGGGCGGCCAGCGCCAAGGCGCGCTCGGCCGTGGCGGAGGCCTGGTTGGCGAGATCGGTCGCGTTCATCGCGGGGCTCCTCAGCCGGCGGTCTGCAGTTGCGGGTGGATCACGGCGCCGGCGCGGGTCAGCGCCACGCCGCGGATGATCTCATCCTCCGCCGGGAGCTTCGGCGCGCCGGCCTCCTTGTCCCAGAAGGTGGTCAGGAAGGTCAGCAGGTTGCGCGCGTAGAGGCTGGAGGCGGCGGCGGGGATGCGGCCGGGCCAGTTGCGGTGGCCCAGGATCTTCACGCCGCCCTCGGTGGTGATGCTCTCCCCCGGCACGGTCAGCGCGCAATTGCCGCCCGCATCGGCGGCGATGTCGACCACCACGCTGCCGGGCTTCATGCCGGCCACCATCTCGGCGGTCAGCAGGGTCGGCGCCTTGCGGCCCTGCACCAGCGCGGTGCAGATGACGACATCCTGCTTCACCACATGGGCGGCCACCACCTCGGCCTGCTTGGCGTAGAACTCGGCCGAGAGCTGCCTGGCATAGCCGCCGGCGGTCTGCGCCGCCTGGCTCTCGGCATCCTCGTAGCCCACGAAGCTGGCGCCGAGCGACTTGATCTCCTCCTTCGCCGCCGGCCGGACATCGGTGGCCGAGACGCGGCCGCCGAGGCGCCGCGCGGTGGCGATGGCCTGCAGCCCGGCGACACCGGCGCCCATGACGAAGACATTGGCCGCCGGGATGGTGCCCGCCGCCGTCATCAGCATGGGAAAGCCCTTGTCGAAGGCGCCCGCGCCCTCGACCACCGCGCGGTAGCCGGCGAGGTTGGCCTGGGAGGAGAGCACGTCCATGCTCTGCGCGCGGGTGATGCGCGGCAGCAGCTCCATCGAGCAGGCATCGATGCCGGCCTCGGCATAGGCGCGGGCCCGGCCGGCGTCGGAGAGCGCGTCGAGCGTGCCGATCAGCAGCGCGCCGCGCGGGATCAGCGACAGCTCGTCGCGTTCGCCCTCGCCACGGGCCAGCGGCGCCCGCACCTTCAGCACGATGCCGGCGCCGGCCAGGGTGCTGGCGGCGTCGGGGGCGATCTCGGCCCCGGCCTCGCGATATTGCGCATCCGGCAGGCCGGAGGCGAGGCCGGCGCCGCTCTCCACCGCCACGGCCAGGCCCAGCGCAACCAGTTTCTTCACCGTCTCCGGCGTGGCGGCGACGCGGGTTTCCCCCGCGCGTCGTTCCTTGAGCACCGCGAGGCGCATCGGCCCCCTCCTTCCCAGGTTTGGCGGGGAGGATGCCGAGGCTGTTGCGGCGCCGCAAGGCATCCGCGCCCGGCGCCGCGACCCGCGCGCGGCGCGCCGGGCTCAGCCGCCGTAGCGCAGCACCAGCCTGGCGGTATCGCCCTGCACCACGCGCATGGTCGCCCCGCCCGTGGCGCCGCCCTGCTGCGCCAGCATCCAGGCGCCGTAGAGCCCCTCCAGCACCGCGCCGAACCAGTGGCCCGATTCGTCCGCCGCCAGCGGCACGGCGGGCATGGCGTGGTGCGCCAGCCGCAGGCTGCGATCGGCCTCGTCCACGCCGAGCGTGACATAGCCCCATTCCAGCCCGGCCAGCGCCTCGTTCATCCGCGCCTCCAGCGCGCCCA
>NZ_GG770777.1:1508590-1510923 GCF_000164635.1 Pseudoroseomonas cervicalis ATCC 49957
TCCAGCGTCAGCACCGCGCGGTCGGGCCGGCCCTGCGCCTGCCAGTACTCGGCCTGCTCCAGCAGCACCGCGAAGGCGGCCTCCTGCGCCCGCGCCGGGCCGGCCAGCCCGGGCAGCAGCGCCAGGGAGCAGGCGGAGGCGAGCAGCGCGGCGCGGAGCGTCATCATGGCGTCCTGGTCCGGAGGCGAAGGGCGGCGCGGCGGCGCAGCAGCCAGTAGGCCGGCACGGCCAGGCAGAGCGCCGCCACCAGCGCCAGGGCTAGCAGGAGATCAGGCCGCCTGCCCAGCCAGTATTGCGGCCAGAGATGCGGCGGCAGGAAGCCCACCGTGTAGTCATGACCGATCTTGTAGGCGGTGAGCCGCCCGCCGGCGAGCAGCGCCAGGTCGCCCTGGATGCGCGGCAGCATCTCCGGGTCGCGCAGCGCGCTGACCATCGCGTCCATGCCCTGCGGGCTGGTGCCGGTCAGCGCCACCACCGAGCGGCCGCCGGCCAGCGGGCTCTCGAAGCCGATCAGCATGCCGGTGGCCTCGCCGGGGCCGGCCAGCACCGCCTCCAGCCGCTGCCGGTCGAGCAGCCGGTCATCGGTCAAGAACAGGTTGCGGAAATTCTCCAGCGCCCCGGGCAGCGCCACGGAGACGCGGTTGCCCTCGATCTGCAGCGGGCTGCGCTCACCGAGCAGCTGGGCCAAAGCCGGCTGCCGGCCGAGCGCGCCGATCACCAGCAGCTCGCGCGACGCGACCTCGGCGAGCCCGGCCGGGCGCACCACGGCGATGCGCGTCGCCGGATGGCCGACGCTGGCGGCCAGCCGGCCGAGCAGGGTGAAGGCGGCCGACAGCTCCAGCGTGTTGGCGCGGTCGGGCATCACCAGCGCCGAGGTCGAGAAATCCGCCAGCCGCGTGTAGGGGTAACCGGAGCCGGCGAAATGCGCGAGGTTCGGCAGCTCGGCGAAGCGGTGGCCGCGCGTCAGGTCGATGGTGCTGTCCGGGTCGATCGAGGCGCGGATGTCGCCGGGGATCGAGACGCAGTCGCCGCGGTTCAGCGGCCGCATGTCGAAGCGCAGCTGCAGCTCGTTCTGGCCGAACACCAGATAGGGCGGCAGGCCGAGCGCGCCCTGGCCGCGCTCCGGCACGCCGCCGAGGCCGGTGTTGCGCGCCACCCAGCTCCAGGGCCAGCTCGGCTCCACCTCGCGCAGCGGGAAGGAGCGCAGGTAGATGTTGTTCAGCGAGGCATCGAGGCGCGAGACGGCGACATCGGTCACCGGGCCGGGCGGCGCGCGGAAGCGGATCTCGACCGGCAGCGAGCGGTCGCGCCAGGTGTAGAGGTCGGGCGCGGTGCGGAAGGGGATGGCGATGGCGCCGGGGGCGAAGCCGTAGCTCTGCAGCTCCGACGGATCGACCAGCTCGCCGAAGCGCACGGGGCGGTCGGTGCGGATCCAGCGCGGCGCGTCGTATTCGGCGCGCGCCGGCATGTCGGGCGCGGAGACCACCGCCAGCTCGCCCGACAGCGCCTGGCGGCCGACCGCCAGCGCCTGGGCGGCGATGGCGGCCTCGGCCCCGGTGCGGCCGCCCACCACCAGAAGCGAGGCGGAGGGGTCGGCCGGGTTCGGCACCACGGCGAGCGTCGGCCCCTCGAAGCGCGGCAGGGAGACACCGGGCACGCTGTCATTGCCGGCCACCAGCACCATGGCGTTGCCGCGCTGCGGCACGCTGGCGCTGACCGGGAAGGTGGCGCCGCGATAATCCGCCTGCACCGCGAACCAGGAGGTGGCGATGGCCGCGGCGCGCACCAGGTCGTTGCCGGCGGCGTCGGCCATGACCACCGGCAGGGTCAGCGGCTCGTTGCGCAGGCGCGGGTCGAAGAAGGGCTCGGGCAGCCGCGCCAGGTCGCGCGCCAGCGGCAGCTTCTCCAGCGTCAGGTGCAGGGTGGAGAGGTCGGAGACGGTGGACCAGAGCAGGCCGGAGAGCGGGTCGTTGCACTCCACCGCGTAGCGGCCGGTGAAGCGGAAATTCAGCCGGTTGGTGTCGGCGAAGAAGACCGGGTTGATCGGGAATTCGAGCGGCCCGAAGGAGGGGCGCGCGCGCTCCGGCGTGATGGTGCCGACGAACTGCTCGTTCAGCGCGATGGCGATCTGGCTCAGCTCGGGGATCAGCGCCGGGCTGGTGGCGCCCTGCAGCACCAGCCGCGCGCTGGTCACCACCTCGTCCGAGCGGACGCCGAACAGCACGCCCTGCAGGTCGGAGGTGCCGCGCAGCTGCATCGGCCCGGCCAGGCCCAGCTGCTTCAGCGTGCGGCTCTCCACCCGCGCCGCGCTGGCGCCGCCGCCGAAGCCGCCC
>NZ_GG770777.1:1513569-1515564 GCF_000164635.1 Pseudoroseomonas cervicalis ATCC 49957
CTGGGCGGCGGCAGCCTGGTCGGTGGCGGCCGGGGCGGAAGCGGCCGGGGCGGGAACAGCCGGGGCGCCGAACCCCTCGGGGCGCGGCATGATCAGCAGCGCGCCGCCGAGCGAGAGATCGACGCTCTCCCCCTCCACCCGCCGCCCATCGGGCAGGATGGCGATGCTGGGCAGGCGGGCGCTGACGCGGTGCCGCTCGCGCACCTGGCGCCGCTCGCGGCCGACGGCGAGGCCGGCCATCACCGTGACCAGCGACAGCGCCACCCAGACCGAGTTCAGCAGGTTGGCCTGGAATTCCTGGCTGGCCGGGGCATTGGCGGCCATGCCGTAGATGCCGGAGAGCAGGCCGAGCACCAGGAAGATCGCCAGCACGAAATTGGCGGCCACGGCGCGCAGGTCGAAATAGCCTTCCTGCAGCGTGCCGCCCTTGTCGGTGACGTTGAACTTGCCCTTCTTGGGGTCGAACAGCGTGGCCAGCACGACGGGCAGCAGGTAGAGCGCCAGCACCGTCTCGTAGATCTCGGACCAGAAGCTGTGCCGCACCCGGCCCTGCAGCCGGCTGTTGGTGCCGATCGAGTGCACGATATGCGGCCCGGCATAGGCGACGATGGCCAGCGGCGAGGCGGCGATGATGCTCTGCCCGAGCAGCAGGAAGGCCAGCGGCGCGGTCAGGAAGACGACGCGCGGCAGCGGGAAGAGGAAGTGCCACTGCGCGTTCAGGTAGCAGAGCCGCTGGTAGAGCTTCAGCCCCGGCCCGAGCAGCGGGTTCTCGACGCGGAAGATCTGGATCATGCCGCGCGCCCAGCGCATGCGCTGGCCGATATGGGTGATCAGCCGGTCGGTGGCGAGGCCGGCGGCCAGCGGCACGCGCAGATAGGCGGTGCGCCAGCCCAGCCGCTGCATCTTCAGCGAGCAGTGGCAATCCTCGGTCACCGTCTCGGTCGGCACGCCGCCCACCTGCTCCAGCGCGGAGCGCCGCAGCACGGCGCAGGAGCCGCAGAAGAAGGTGGCGTTCCAGAGGTCGTTGCCCTGCTGCACCAGGCCGTAGAACAGCAGCCCCTCATTCGGCACGCGCTTGCCGGAGGCGAGGTTCCGCTCGAACGGGTCGGGCGAGTAGAAATGGTGCGGCGTCTGCAGCATGCCGATGCCGCGGTCGCGGATCATCCAGCCGATGGTCAGCTGCAGGAAGGCGCGCGTCGCCACGTGGTCGCAATCGAAGATGACGATGTATTCGCCATCCGTCTTGGTCATGGCGTGGTTGATGTTGCCGGCCTTGGCGCCCTTGTTGTCGGGGCGGATCAGGTAGCCGCAGCCGGCCTCGCCGGCGAACTGGCGGAAATCCTCGCGCCGCCCGTCATCCAGGATGTGCACGCGCAGCTTGTCGCGCGGCCAGTCCATCGAGAGCGCGGCGAAGACCGCGGGCTTCACCACCTCGAGCGGCTCGTTGTAGGTCGGGATGAAGACGTCGACGACCGGCCATTCCGCCGGGTCGGCCGGCAGCGGCACCGGCTTGCGCTCCAGCGGCCAGAGCTGCTGGAAGTAGGAGAGCAGCAGGGCGATGACGGCGTAGAGCTCGGCCAGCACCAGGCCGGTGCCGAGGAAGGTGGCGAAGAAGCCCGAATAGTCGAGCGTCTCGGTCACCCGCCAGTAGAGGTAGCGCAGCGAGATCAGCGTCGACAGCGCCACCAGGAAGAACAGCGCCGGGCGCCCGGGCGCGCGGCCGACGAGCAGGAACACCAGGAAGCCGGCCAGCGCCAGCCAGGCCTGCTGTTCCGCCTCGAGCGGCGCCACCACGAAGGTCAGGCCGAGGGTCGCGCCCGCCAGGGTGAGCAATCCCCAGAGCAGCGGCCCGGCAGGCAGCAGGCGGCGCATCGGCGGCATGGGTCAGGATCCTCCCCAGAAGGGGGAATGGGCGGCGCCGAAGGCGGACGGGCCGGCGGCAGGGGCGGGCGGCGCGGCCGGGGGCAGCAGCGCCTCCAGCGTGCGGGCGATCTG
>NZ_GG770777.1:1519256-1520936 GCF_000164635.1 Pseudoroseomonas cervicalis ATCC 49957
CGCGGGCCGCAACCGGCCGGCGCCCACCCGGCGCGCGGCCACGAGCCGGGTGTGGGCCGGGCGCGGCGAGGGCCGGAAAACCTTGCCAATCCGGTGCAAGCGGCGCATATGCGGCTCTCGCAGGCCGGAAGACGCGCCGCGCGGCTTTCGCGTGGCGGACCGGCCCCACGCCCGCCGCCACTGCCGGCGAAGGAACCGACTGCCCTTGAGCGATCAGCCTGACGTGACCGCGCCCAGCGTGGCCGAGACCGAGCTTTCCGATGCCATGACGCCCCCGGCCGGGACCGGACCGGGCGAGGCCGCCCCGACGCGCGCCGTCTTCGAGGATCTGGGCCTCTCCGAGGCGCTGCTGCGCGGCGTCGCCGAGGCCGGCTATGTCCACCCCACCCCGATCCAGGAGCAGGCCATCCCGGTCGTGCTGATGGGCCGCGACGTCATGGGCTGCGCGCAGACCGGCACCGGCAAGACCGCCAGCTTCGTGCTGCCGATGATGGACATCCTGGCCGGCAGCCGGGCCAAGGCGCGCATGCCGCGCAGCCTGATCCTGGAGCCGACGCGCGAGCTGGCGCTCCAGGTGGCCGAGAACTTCGTCAAGTACGGCACGCACATGAAGCTCAATCATGCGCTGCTGATCGGGGGCGAGAGCATGTCCGACCAGCGCGACGTGCTCGACAAGGGCGTCGACGTGCTGATCGCGACGCCCGGCCGGCTGCTCGACCTGTTCGAGCGCGGCCGCGTCATGCTGGCCGACTGCAAGGTGCTCGTCATCGACGAGGCCGACCGCATGCTCGACATGGGCTTCATCCCGGATGTCGAGCGCATCGTCAGCCTGCTGCCGCCGCTGCGGCAGACGCTGTTCTTCAGCGCCACCATGGCGCCCGAGATCCGCAAGCTGGCCGACGCCTTCCTGCAGAACCCCAAGACCATCTCGGTCTCCGCCCCCGCCTCGGTGGCCACCACCATCACCGCGGGCCTGGCCTTCGTGCAGCCGGAGGACAAGCGCCGCGCGCTGCGCCGGCTGATCCGCAGCCAGGATGTGCAGAACGCGCTGATCTTCTGCAACCGCAAGCGCGACGTCGACATCCTGCACAAGAGCCTGTCCAAGCACGGCTTCAAGGCCGGCGCGCTGCATGGCGACCTGCCGCAATCGGTGCGCTTCGCCACGCTGGAGAAGTTCAAGGCCGGCGAGCTGCAGCTGCTGGTCTGCTCCGACGTCGCCGCGCGCGGCATCGACATCGGCGGCCTCAGCCACGTCTACAATTTCGACGTGCCGTTCCGCGACGAGGACTATGTCCACCGCATCGGCCGCACCGGCCGCGCCGGGCGCGAGGGCCACGCCTACACCATCGCCACCGCCGATGACGTCAAGCTGGTCGCCGCCATCGAGGCGCTGACCGGCAAGCCGATCCCGCGCATCGAGATCGAGGGGCTGGAGCCGGTGACGCCGGAGGAGCTGGCCGAGGCGGCGAGCGCCCCCAAGGGTGGCCGGGGCCGCGGCCGCGGCGACGCCAAGGGTCGCGGCAAGGATGGCCGCAAGGAAGCCGGCCGCCGCGAGGAGCCGCGCGAGACCGGCCGGCGCGAGGGCAAGGAGGTCGCCCGCCGCGGCCTCAACAAGGACCGCCCGCGCGAGGAGCGCGCCCCCGAGGAGCCGCTGCTGCCCGAGGCCGAGGCGCCCCGCCC
>NZ_GG770777.1:1521757-1526942 GCF_000164635.1 Pseudoroseomonas cervicalis ATCC 49957
CTTTCCCGCGCGGCCCGCGCCGCGCGGAGCAGAAATTGCCCAACCGGTGCGTTCGCGCCAATCTCCGCGCCTGATCCCCAGCCGCTGAGCCGGCGCCCGCCCCGCGCGGGCCGTCCGCAGGAGAGAAACGCGATGAATGCCGTGACCCCGCCCGCCAAGCCGAGCTTCGTCTGGGAAGACGCGCTGCTGCTGGAGGACCAGCTCTCCGAAGACGAGCGGATGATCCGCGACGCGGCCCGCGACTACTGCCAGGAGAAGCTGTTCCCGCGCGTGCTGGAGGCCAACCGCCACGAGGTCTTCCACCGGGAGATCATGAACGAGTTCGGCGAGATGGGCTTCCTGGGCGCGACCCTCGACAGCCATGGCTGCGCCGGCGTCAACTACGTCTCCTACGGGCTGATCGCGCGCGAGGTCGAGCGCGTCGATTCCGGCTACCGCTCCGCCTTCTCGGTGCAGTCCTCCCTCGCCATGTTCCCGATCTGGGCCTATGGCACCGACGCGCTGAAGGACCGGCTGCTGCCGGGCATGCAGAAGGGTGAGCTGGTCGGCTGCTTCGGCCTGACCGAGCCCGATGCCGGCTCCGACCCCGCCTCGATGCGCACCCGCGCCAAGAAGGTCGATGGCGGCTACCTGGTCTCCGGCTCCAAGACCTGGATCACCAACTCCCCGATCGCCGATGTCTTTGTCGTCTGGGCCAAGGACGAGGCCGGCGATGTGCGCGGCTATGTGCTCGAGAAGGGCATGAAGGGCCTCTCCGCGCCGAAGATCGAGGGCAAGTTCTCGCTGCGCGCCTCCATCACCGGCATGATCATGATGGAGGAGGTGTTCGTCCCCGAGGAGAACAAGCTGGACGTGAAGGGGCTGAAGGGGCCGTTCTCCTGCCTCAACCGCGCCCGCTACGGCATCGCCTGGGGCGCGCTCGGCGCCGCCGAGTTCTGCTGGCACGCCGCCCGCACCTACACGCTGGAGCGCAAGATGTTCGGCCGGCCGCTGGCCAACACCCAGCTGATCCAGAAGAAGCTGGCCGACATGCAGACCGAGATCACCCTCGGCCTGCAGAGCGTGCTGCGCCTCGGCCGGCTGTTCGACGAGCACCGCGTGACGCCGGAGATGATCTCCCTCTGCAAGCGCAATTCCTGCGGCAAGGCGCTCGACATCGCCCGCATGTCGCGGGACATGCATGGCGGCAACGGCATCGCCGACGAGTATCACGTCATCCGCCACGTCATGAACCTGGAAGCCGTGAACACCTATGAGGGCACGCATGACGTGCATGCCCTGATCCTGGGCCGCGCCCAGACCGGCCTCAGCGCCTTCGGGGCCTGATTTTCACAGGAATCTTCTTTTTCTGAAGAAAAAGAAGCAAAAAGACTTCTTTCAGTTTGGCGTCCCGCCTCAGGCCCGCAGCGGGACGCCAACTGAAAAAAGTTTTTTGGTTCTTTTTTTCAAAAAAGAACGTCTTTCTTTTCTGATATCCATGAGCAAGGGGGGCCTCGCCCCCCTTGTGCCGTTTCTGAAAGGTGCCGTGCGGTGCAAGTGACGATCGAGGCGATGGGCGCCGCCGGGGATGGCATCGCCACCGCGCCGGATGGCAACCGCCTCTACCTGCCCTACACCCTGCCGGGCGAGGCGGTGCGCCCCGACGGCCCCATCGTGCTCTCGCCGAGCCCGGAGCGCGTCGCGCCCCCCTGCCCCCATTTCGGCCCCTGCGGCGGCTGCGTGCTGCAGCACTGGGCGATCCCCCCCTATGCCGACTGGAAGCGCGCCCGGCTGGCCGAGGCCCTCTCCCGTGCCGGCTTCCCCGACGCGCCGGTGGCGCCGACGCGGGTGACACCGCCCGCCACCCGCCGCCGCGCCGACCTCGCCGTGCGGCGGCGGCCGGATGGCAGCGTGGTGCTGGGCTTCCACGCGCGCGGCGGCGCGGCGGTGGAGGATCTCTCCACCTGCCATGTGCTCGACCCCGCCCTGGTCGCGCTGTTCGAGCCGCTGCGCACCCTGCTGCGCGGCCTGCCCGCCTTCCGGCGGGAGGGCTCGGCGGTGCTGAACCTGCTGGACAGCGGCCCCGACCTGCTGCTGCGCCTGGACGGCCCGCCCGGCGTGGCCGACCGCGCGACGCTGGCCGCCTTCGCCGCGCGGCACGGTCTCCCGCGCATCGCCGGCGGGCCGCTGAAGGGCCAGGGGACGGAAACCCTGGCGCAGCTCGGCCCGGTCTCGATTGCCTTCGCCGGCGCCAGCGTGGCGCCGCCGCCCGGCGCCTTCCTCCAGGCGACGCCCCAGGGCGAAGCCGCCATCGTCGAGGCCGTGCTGGACGGGCTGCCGAAGCTCACCGGCAAGGCCCGCATCGTCGAGCTGCATGCGGGGCTCGGCACGCTCTCCTTCCCGCTCGCCGCCAAGGCCCGCGTGATCGCCTATGAGGGCGCGCCGGAGGCGGTGGCGGCGCTGGACGCGGCGGCGCGGCGCGGCGGCGCCAAAATCCAGGCGGTGCGGCGCGACCTGGTGCGCCAGCCCCTCTCGGTGAAGGAGCTGGAGGGCCACGCCGCCCTGGTGCTGGACCCGCCCTTCGCCGGCGCCGCCGAGCAGATTCCGGCGCTGGCCAAGAGCACGCTGTCGCGCGTCATCTATGTCTCCTGCAACCCGGTGGCTCTGGCGCGGGATGCGAAGCTGCTGCACGCCGCCGGCTTCCGCGTGCAGCAGGCGACGCCGGTCGACCAGTTCCTGTGGTCGGCGCAGCTGGAGGCGGTGGTGGTCTTCGCCCGCGGCAAGTAGCGGTGCTGCGCGCACCTTGATCCGGCGCGCTTCCCCCCCACCCTCTGCAGGATGCGGCACGGGCCGCCGGCACGACGCGGCCAAGCCGCGCAGAAAGGGGTGAGACATGGAACTCGACCGACGCAGCCTGCTGACCGCCGCCGGCGCCCTGGTGATGGCGCCCGCCCTGCTCCGCTTCGGCCTGGGCGACGCCCTGGCGCAGACGGCGCCCGCCGCCACGCCCACCGCCGGGGCCGGCGGCACCGCCACCCAGGCGCCGGGCTTCTACCGCTTCCGCATCGGCAGCCTGGTGGCGACCGTGGTGCATGACGGCTTCGGCCGCCGCCCCAACCCGACCCAGGGCTTCATCCGCAACGCCGACAGCGCGGCGGTCGAGGCGGCGCTTCAGGCCGCCTTCCTGCCCACCCAGCATCTCGACATCCCCTACACCGTGACGGTGCTGGAGACGCCGCGCGGCCTGGTGCTGTTCGACACCGGCACCGGCGGCCAGCTCGGCGCCACCGCCGGCAGCATCCCGGCCAATCTGCGCGCCGCCGGCCTGGCGCCGGAGCAGGTGACGCTGATCGTCATGACGCATTTCCATGGCGACCACATCACCGGCCTGACCGACGCCGAGGGCCGCCCCGCCTTCCCCAATGCCGAGATCGTGGTGCCCGAGCCGGAATGGGCCTTCTGGATGGATGACGGCCAGGCCAGCCGCGCGCCCGAGGCGATGCGCGGCGCCTTCGCCAATGTCCGCCGCCGCTTCGCCCCCTACCAGGCGAAGCTGCGCCGCATCGCCCCGGATGCGGAGGTGATGCCGGGCATCCGCGCCATCGCCACCGCCGGCCACACGCCGGGCCATACCAGCTACCTGATCGCCGATGGCAGCGACCAGGCCATGGTGCTGGGCGACGTCACCAACCGGCCGGAACTGAACCTGGCCAACCCCGGCTGGCACCTGATCTTCGACATGGACGCCACCGCCGCCGAGGCGACGCGCCGCCGCGTCTTCGACCAGGTGGCCACCGACCGCATCCGCTGCATCGGCTACCACTTCCCCTTCCCCGCCAATGGCTATGTGGCGAAGGAAGGCGAGGGCTACCGCTTCGTGCCGGCCTTCTGGACCGGGGCGATCTGAGCTGCCTTGGGGGAGGCTCCGCCTCCCCCAAACCAAGGCTTTGACTTGGGGGAGGCTCCGCCTCCCCCAAACCCCCGCCGCCGGGGTGGCAGGGCCACCCCGGACCCCGCCATCAGGGGGCCAGGCCCAGCCGGGCGGTCGAGGGCACCCGCGTCGCCGGGTCGCCATCCAGCGCCAGCACCAGCTCGCCCTCCAGCGCCTCCAGCGCGTAGGGCAGCGACAACACGCTGCCGAAGGACAGGGCCGCCGCTAGCAACGGGCCGGCCACCACCTCCCGCCCCTCGCGATAGGCGCGCAGGAAACGGCGCAACGGCAGGGCGGCGATGCCAGGGCCCGGCTCGCTCGACGAGACCCAGAGCAGCAGATCCGCCTCCAGCGGCGACAGATCCTCCGCGGAGAGCGGGGCGTAGAAGCCGCGCGCACGGCTCAGCCGCCGCAACGCCTCGGGCGCGGTGAAGCCCAGCTCGGCCAGGAACTGGCCACGGCTGTCCTCCGGCAGGAACACCCCGGTCTCGCCACCGAAATGATAGGCCGCCGTGGCGGTGCGGCCGGCCCAGCCCGGATGCCGCGCCCGCGCCTCGGCGAAGCGCTGGCGCAGCCCGGCCACCAGTTCGGCCGCGCGCTCCCGCCGGCCCAGCGCCAGGCCGATGCTCTCCACCATCTCCGCCCAGCCGACGCCATTGGCCGGCTGGCCCTCGGGCTGCATCAGCACCGGGGCGACGCGCGACAGCGCCGCATACTGCTCCGGCGCCAGCCCGCCCCCCATGCCGATGATCAGGTCCGGCTGCAGCACCGCGACGCTTTCCAGCGACACCTCGCGCGGCAGCAATTGCGGCGCCGCCCCCTGCACCAGCGGCCGCGCCCAGGGCCACAGCCCGCCCGGCTGGTCGCCGAACCAATGGCGGATGGCGATGGGGGTGACGCCCAGCGCCAGCACCGCATCATGCGCCCGGTAGCCCAGTGTCACGATGCGGCGTGGCACAGCCGGAAGAAGAATCTCGCCCTCGGCATGGCGGAGGCGCAAGGCCCCCTGCGCCAGCGCCGGCGCGGCCAGCCCGCCGGCCAGCGCCGCCAGCGCCAGGCGGCGGGAGATCGGGCGGGGAGAGTTCGGCATGGCAGGCTTCTCCGGTCAGGCAGGCGGCAGGGCGCGCCGGGCCCGGCCGATCCGCAGCAGATGCACCAGCCCGGCGGCCAGGCTCAGATGGCCGCTCCAGGCCACCAGGCCGAAGCCCCAGCCCCGCCAGGCCACCAGCGGCGCCAGCGCCAGCAGCAGCAGCAGCGCGAAGCCGCCGGCGCGCA
>NZ_GG770777.1:1527979-1530540 GCF_000164635.1 Pseudoroseomonas cervicalis ATCC 49957
CTCCATTGCGCGGCGCCGGGGGCGAGCCCGCCCAGCGCCGCCGCCACACGCTGCGCCGCCAGCGCCTGGTCGGGCTGGCCCTGCGCCACCGGCAGCTCGGGCCGCATCCAGAGCGAGATCTCGTCCTTGAAATAGGCGACGGTGCCGGTGAGGAACATGGCGTAGAGCAGCCAGCCGGCCAGCAGCCCGGCCCAGCGATGCAGCCCCGCCATGCTCTGGCGCAGCCCGGGCGATGGCGGCGGGGATGGCGGTCTGCTCATGCCGCCCACCAGGCGGCGAGCGCCAGCGGCGCGGCGAGGATGGCCAGCCCGGCCCAGGCGCGCGCCGCGCTGCGCGCCGCGAAGCACCACAGCACGGCCCCGGCATAGAGCCAGAAACTCACCAGCATGCCGGTGAGGACCGCCTGCGGCCGGCTGGCCGGCAAGGCGAGCGCCGCCAGGCTGGCCAGCGCCGCCAGCGCGTAGCCGCCCAGCAGCGCCGCCAGGATGCGCGACGCCACCGGCGCCACCCGCCACAGGCGGGGCAGCAGGGGCATGGCCTGCCCCCGCGCCATCAGAAGTCGAAGGCCGCCGAGACGATGACGGTGCGCGGCGCGCCCACGGTCACGTAGCTGCCGCTGGTCAGCCAGTAGCGCTCATCCGTCGCGTTCTCCAGATTGGCGCGGAAGGTGACCGGCTTGCCGGAGATCTCGGTGGTGTAGCGGGCGCCGAGGTCGAGCCGCGTCCAGCCATCGAAGCGCAGCGTGTTGGCCGCGTTCATGTAGGAGCCCGAGGTGTAGATGACGCGGCCGCTGAGGGCGAGGCCCGGCACGCCCGGCACGTCCCAGTCCAGCGCGCCGGAGAACAGCCGCTCCGGCACGCCGGCGGCCTTGTTGCCCGCCTCGGCCGGGTTCTGGGTGCGGGTCAGCTCGGGCTGCATCAGCGTGGCGCTGACCAGGCCGCGCAGGCCGGGCATCAGCTCGCCGAAGGCGGCCAGCTCGACGCCGCGGTTGCGCTGCTCGCCATCATAGGCGAGCTCGTTGCCGGGGGTGACGACCTGGTTCGGCCGGGTCAGCTGGAACACCGCGGCGGTGGTGGTCAGCCCGCCCCACTCGACCTTCACGCCGGCCTCGTACTGCTCGGACTTGAAGGGCGCCAGCACCGCGCCGGTGTTGACATAGCCGGCGCCGACGATGGTGCCGCGCGTCAGCCCCTGCGCGTAATTGGCGTAGAGCGAGACATTGTCGAGCACGCGGAACACCACGCCGGCCAGCGGCGTGGTGGCGCTGGCATCGTAGCGGCTGGTGCGCGCGCCATTCGCGGTGCTGTAGCTGTCGACGCGCACATTCTGCTCGCGCACGCCGAGCGTCACCAGCAGCCGGTCATCGGCGAAGGACATGGTGTCGGCCAGCGCGATGCTGGTCAGCCGCGTCTCCGAGGCGCGGCGCGGATCGGTGCGCGCCGCGGTGACCAGCGGCAGCGCCGAGGGCCGGTAGAGGTTGGAGGCGACGCTGCCGCCGGAGGTGATGTAGGCATTGCCCGCCTCCTGCTGGAAGCCGGTGACGCCGAGATTCAGCGTGTGGCCGACCGGCCCGGTGCGGAAGCGCCAGCGCGCGCCCGCCGCGCCGCTATAGGTCTCGGTGTAGGAATCATAGAAGGAGTTGACGACGTTGAAATCGCCATTGGCGAGCGCGCCCGGATTGGCGTTGGGGAAGACCTGGTCGTTCCAGCCATCGCGGTAGCCCAGCGCGGCATAGGCGGTGAGGGAGTCGGTCAGATCATATTCGACGCGGGTGGCGATGGTGGTGTCCTGCTGACGCAGCGTGGTGCCGGGGAACCAGTTGCTGCGCGCGCTGGGCGGCTTCGGGATCGCCGTGGCGCCGGGCTGGATGGCAATCTGCGGGCGGAAATTGTCGGTGTCGTCGCGCTGGAAGATGACATCGGCGTTCCAGCGCAGCCGCTCGCCGCGATAGTCGAGGCCGAGCGCGCCGAGGCCGTTGCGCACATTGCCGCCGTCGATGGAGCCTTCGCCATCGCGGAACAGCCCGTTGAAGCGGATGCCCCATTCGCGGTTCGCGCCATAGCGGCGCGCGACATCGGCATGCAGGCCGAAATTCGAATTGCCGATATAGGTGGTGGTCAGGCGGGTCAGCGGCTCGTCGCCGGCGCGCTTGGTGACGATGTTGATGCCGCCGCCGATGCTGCCGTTCGGGGCGATGCCGTTGATCAGCGCGCCGGGGCCCTTCAGCAGCTCGATCCGCTCGATCAGCTCGGCCGGCGCGCGGTTGGAGGAGATCAGCCCATACAGCCCGTTCAGCCCGACATCGCCGGCCGGCACGGCGTAGCCGCGGATCTGGAAGGTGTCGTCGAAGCCGTTGCTGCCGGTGGTCAGGCGCACGGAGGAATCATTGATCAGCGTGTCGGCGGCGGTGCGCGCCTGCTGGTCCTGGATCAGCTGCGAGGTGTAGTTGCTGGTGCTGAAGGGCGTGGCCAGGATGTCGCCGGTGCCGAGCAGGCCGAGCGAGCCGCCGCGCGCCACCTGCCCGCCCGGCAGGGCGGGCGGCAGGCCGGGCGGGCCGCCCT
>NZ_GG770777.1:1531117-1535284 GCF_000164635.1 Pseudoroseomonas cervicalis ATCC 49957
GCCGCGGCGGCGGCACGGCCATGCGCGCCCGCGGGCGGAAGGGCGCGTTCGGGGATGGCCTGGCCATGGAGATGAGGCATGCGCGTCGGTCCTTGGTTCCGGCCGAACGCCCCGGCGCCGCACCGGAGCGGAGGCAGGGTCCGGCGGGTTGCTTCCGGGGCGCCGGAGGCCTGCAAATGCGAGTAAGTTTCATTAACGGCATTCGATCGTTACAGGCAAGGCCGCGAAAGATAAGTTTTTTCTGCCGCTTCATTTGGGACCGGTCGCGTTTTTAAAGGCCGCGCTGCCGCTGGCGGCACCGCCGGGGCGTGCGATGATGCGGCGGATTGATGCAGGAGCACCCCATGGCCGACGCCCTCGCCGAACAGCTGATCGCGCGCTTCTTCCGCTACCTCGCCGTGGCGAGCCAGAGCGATGCCAGCGCCACCACCCTGCCCAGCACCGAGGGGCAGCGTGCCCTCGCCGAACTGCTCAAGGCCGAGCTGGAGGCGCTGGGCCTGGCCGATATCCATCTCGACGCGCACAGCATCCTGACCGCGCGCCTGCCGGGCAACCGGCCGGAGGCGCCCTGCATCGGCTTTGTCGCGCATCTGGACACGGTGGATGTCGGCCTCTCCCCCGTGGTGAAGCCGCAGCGCCTGCGCTTCGAGGGTGAGGACCTGCCGCTGAACCGCGAGCAGGATATCTGGCTGCGCGTCGCCGAGCACCCCGAGATCCTGCCCTATCGCGGCCAGGAGATCCTTGTCAGTGACGGCACCAGCGTGCTGGGCGCCGACAACAAGGCGGCGATCGCCGTGCTGATGACGCTGGCCGACCGGCTGCGGCAGAGCGACGCGCCGCGCGGCGACATCATCCTGGCCTTCGTGCCCGATGAGGAGATCGGGCTGCGCGGCGCCAAGGTGATGGATCTGGCGCGCTTCCCCGTCGCCTTCGCCTACACCATCGATTGCTGCGAGCGCGGCGAGCTGGTCTACGAGACCTTCAACGCCGCCGGCGTCACGGTCGACATCACCGGAATCACCGCGCATCCGATGACCGCCAAGGGCGTGCTGGTGAACCCGATCCTGATCGCCACCGAGCTGGTGGGGATGTTCGACCCGCTGCAGACGCCCGAGCACACCGAGGGGCGCGAGGGCTATTGGTGGTGCAACGGCATCTCCGGCAACCAGAGCAGCGCGCGGCTGCAGATGTCGATCCGCGACCATGACGGGGCGCGCTTCGCCGAGCGCAAGGCCTATGTGGCCGAGGCGGTGGAGCGGCTGCGCGCCCGCCACCCGCGCGCGAAGATCGCGCTGACGATCGAGGACAGCTACCAGAACATCGACGCGGCGCTGGGCAATGACCGGCATTGCGTCGACCTGATCGTGCAGGCGATGGGGCAGATGGGCATCACGCCCAAGGTCATCGCCATGCGCGGCGGCACGGATGGCTCGGCGCTGTCGGCGCGCGGTGTGCCGACGCCGAACTACTTCACCGGCGCGCACAATTTCCACTCGCGCGACGAGTTCCTGCCGGTGGAGTCCTTCGTCGATTCCTATCGCCTGACCGAGCGTCTCTGCGCGCTCGCGGCCGCGCCGCGGGGTGACGCGGCGGGCTGATCCGCCCGCCGCCCCGTGTTCAGGCCCGCAGCGCCATGCCGTCGCGCTGCGGGTCGGCACCGCCCTGCCAGGCGCCGTCGCGCAGCGCCAGCCCGTGCGGCGCGCCGAAGGCATAGCTCTGGTAGGAGCGCGCGACCGGGTAGCCCAGCGCCGCCAGCGCATCGGTGACGCCGTGCGGGATACGGTTGGCGACATCGATCGTGTCGCTCAGCGCGACGATGCGCGGCGCCGCCACGGCCTCCGCCATGCTCATGCCGAAATCGACGACATTGCTGATCGCCTGGGCCAGCGCCGGCACGATATAGGTGCCGCCGGGGGCCGCCAGCACCATGCAGGGCTGCTCGCCCTCGAACAGGATGGTCGGCGCCATGGCGCTGGCGCGGCTCTTGCCCGGCGCGATGGAGGCGGCGCGGCCCGGGCGCGGATCGAAGCCGCTCATGCAACCATTGTACATGAAGCCGAGCCCCGGGGTGATGACGCCCGAGGGGATGCCCAGCGTGTGCGTCATCGACACCGCATTGCCCGCCGCGTCGACGACGCAGACCACGGTGGTGTCGGGCGGGTCGCGCGGCTCCTCGGCGCGCGGCACGGCGGCCTTCTCGCCGGCGCGGATGCGCGCGGCCAGCGCCCTGGCATGCGCGTCGGAGAGCAGCCGCTCCATCGGCACATCGACGAAATCCGGGTCGCCCATATGGGCGTCCTTGTCGATGGTCATCCATTTCATGGCTTCCGCCAGGATGCGCAGATGCTCGACGCTGTTGTGCTCCAGCGCGCCGAGGTCGAACTGCGCCAGGATGTGCAGCAGCTCGATCAGCGAGCCGCCACCCGCCGGCGGCGGGTTGGAGGCGACCCGCAGCCCGCGATACGCGCCCCAGCAGGGCGACTTCTCCCGCACGCGATAGGCGGCGAGGTCCTCCAGCGTGATGCCGCCGCCCCGCGCCGCCATGTCGGCCGCGATCTCGCGCGCGATGTCGCCGCGGTAGAACACGTCCGCGCCGCCCTCGGCGATGCGCTCCAGCGTGCGGGTCATCTCCGGGTTGCGCAGCATGTCGCCGGGGCGCTTCAGCCGGCCGTCGGGGCGGAAATAGACCTGCCGCCCGGTCTCGCTGAAGCGCAGCTTGTCCTCGACATTGACCTGGCCGTCATTCCCATGGTCCAGCGCCCAGTAGTAGTGGACATAGGGCCGCACCATCACGCCGCGGCGCGACTGCGCGATGGCCGGCGCCATGACGTCGCGCAAGGGCATGGTGCCGAAGCGCGACAGCGCCTCAGTATAGCCCGCCACATTGCCGGGCGTGCCGACCGAGCCATAGCCGATATCGTTGCTCTGGTCGTTCAGCAGGAAGACGAAGCCGTCGCGCGACTGGCCGATGAATTTGTCCGCCCACATCTCGGGCGTGGCGGAGAGCGGCGCGCGGGCGAAGAATTCCAGCACGCTGTGTACGCCCTGCTTCGGCATGCAGATCTGCATCGCGCCGAAGCCGCCGATGCCGCACATCTGCGGGTCCACCACACCCTGGCTGAAGGCGCAGGCAATGGCGGCGTCCACCGCATTGCCGCCCTGCCGCAGGATCTCGACGCCCGCCTCCGCCGCTTCCGGCTGGGCCGCCACCACGATGCCGCGCATCCGCTCTCTCCCCGTTTCCGCTGCCGTGCCGCTCAGTCCGGCGTGATGCCGGAGGCCTCGATCACCGGCTTCCAGCTCGCCACCTCACGGCGCACGAAATCCTGCGCCGCGTCCAGATAGAGCCGCCCCGCCGTGGTCGAGGTCTCGGCGAAGCGGCGCTGCACATTGGGGCTGTCCTGCGCCTTGCGCACCGCCTCGGCCAGCTTCTCCAGCACCGGGCGCGGCGTGCCGGCGGGGGCCGCGAGGCCGGCCCAGCCATCGGCCACCACATCCGGATAGCCCAGTTCGCGGAAGGTCGGCACCTCCGGGAAATCGGGCGAGCGCTCGGGCGCCGAGGTCGCCAGCGCCCGCAGCGCGCCGGAGCGCAGATGCGCGCTGGTCGCCGTCAGGCTGTCCAGCACCGAGGGCACCACGCCCGCCATGACATCGGTGATCGCCTGGGTGGAGCCGCGATAGGGCACATGCTCCAGCTTCGCGCCGCTGGCCCGCGCCAGGCGCAGCCCGAGCAGATGCGCCACACCCCCGACGCCCGAAGTGCCGTAATCCATCACCCGGTTCTGCGAGGCCGCGACATACTCCGCCAGGCTGCGGATCGGCAGGCGCGGATCGACGCAGAGCAGATAGGGCGTGCCCATCATGATGGCGATATGGGCGAAGGAGGTGTCGGCATCATACTGGATGCGGCCGCGATACAGGGTCTGGCCGATCGCCAGCCCGCTGATCGTGGTGATCAGCAGCGTGTAGCCATCCGGCGCCTGCCGCGCCACATAACCGGTGCCGAGGGTAGAACCGGCGCCGCCCCGGTTCTCCAGCACCAGGCTCTGGCCGAGGCTCGCCTGCATCTCCTGGGCGATGACGCGGGCGGCGATGTCGGTGGCGCCGCCGGCGCCGAAGGGCACCACCACGCTGATGGCGCGGGCCTGCGGCCAGGGCGCCTGGGCG
>NZ_GG770777.1:1535743-1543506 GCF_000164635.1 Pseudoroseomonas cervicalis ATCC 49957
GGCCAGGGCGCCTGGGCGCGCGCCGGGCCGGCGGGCAGGGCCAGCAGGGCGGCGCCCTGCAGCAGGCGGCGGCGGGGAAGTCCAGCGAACATGCTCATGCTCTCCAAGACGGGCGCGCGGCGCCTGGGTGGTGGTGATAGGGCGGTGTCAGCCGGCCTCGGCCAAGGCGAGGAAGGCGGGCACCAGATATTGCGCGAAGCAGCGCACCAGCGGCAGGTCCTCCTCGCCGTACCAGCCCTCCTGATGCATCAGGTTCACCTGGCCCAGCGTGCGGCCCTGCCAGCGCACCGGCGTGTTCATGGCGCTGCCGCAGCCCAGCGCGCTGGCGCCGGCATGGTCGGGATAGCTGGCGCGCAGCTCGGCCTCGGTGCGGATCAGGATGGGGCGGCCATGCTGCATCAGCTCGCGCATGCGCGGCGCGTCGGAGGCGCGCTTGCGTCCGCCCACGGCGTAGTGCTGCGGCACGTTGGAATGGACGCGCTCGGCCTCGCCACCCGGATAATGGATCTGGATGGTGCAGAGGCGATGGCCGACCACCGCCGCCAGCGCCGCGTCCAGCGCGGCGAAACTGGAATGCGGCTGGCCCTCCTCCGCCTGGGCGAGCGCCAGGCGGGCCAGATGCGGCAGCGGATCGGGGCGGGGCGCCATGCTCATCAGCCTGCCGCCTTCGCGTCCATGGCCAGCGTCCGCTCATCCGAGCGCGGCGAGAGGGTGACGCCCTTCCGCACCGCCCAGATGTTCTGCAGCATCAGCAGCGGGATCAGCGGCACATCCGCCATCGCCTTCTCCGTCGCCTCGATCAGCAGTTTTTCCCGGGTCGCGTCATCGACGGTGGAGGTGGCGCGCAGGATCAGCGCGTCCAGCTCGGGATTGCTGTAGCGGCCGTAATTGTACAGGCCCAGGCTGCGCTCCCGGTTGTGGGTGGCCATGCACTGGCTGAGCATGTAGCCGCCCTCGAAGGTGGCGCTGCCCCAGCCCCACAGCCCCATGGAGAATTCCTGGCGGCCGCCGCGCGCGGCATAGCTGCTCCAGGGCATCGCCTCGACCGTCGTCTGCACGCCGATGCGCGTCCACATCTGCGCGATGGCCTGGGCCAGCCGCGCATCATTGGGGTAGCGGTCGTTCGGCGTGTGCAGGGTGAGGTTGAAGCCTTCCGGGAAGCCGGCCTCGGCCAGCAGGCGGCGGGCGCGCTCCGGATCGGGCTTCGGCGGCGTCACGCCCGGCGCGTAGGAATAGGCGCCGGGCGGCATCCACTGGCCGGTGGCCTCGCCGGTGCCGAGCATCACCCGCTCGCCCAGCGCGTCGCGCTGGATGGCGATGGACAGCGCCTGCCGCACCCGCAGATCGCGGAACGGATTTTTGGGCAGCGGCTTGCCGCTGCGATCGGTGACGAAGGGGCTTTCGCCCTCGCGCGACAGATCGGGCGTCAGATAGAGCAGGCGGATGCCGGGGATGGCGGCGACGGTAACGCGCGAATCCTCGCGCAGCCGCGGCAGGTCGGTGACGGAGGGCGTGTCGATCAGGTCCACATCGCCCGAGAGCAGCGCGGCGCTGCGCCCGGCCGGGTTGGTGATCAGCCGCAGCGAGACATTCTCCCAGCCCTGCCTCTCGCCCCACCAGAGTTCGTTGCGCGCCAGCTCGACGCGGCTGCCCGGCGTGTAGGAGGCGAATTTGTACGGGCCGGTGCCGATGGCGGCCTTGCCGGAATTGTAGTCGGCGGTGGTCGCACCCTCCCCCACGCGGCGGGAGACGATGCCGACATAGGTGAGGTTCGGCCCCAGATCAGGCGCCGGCACCGGCGTGTGCAGGCGGATGGTCAGCGGGTCCACCACCTCGACGCGCTGCACCGCCCGGAGAAAGCCGCCGAAGCCGCCCGGGCTGTTCGGCACGTCGCGGGCGCGCTCGAAGGTGAAGACCACGTCGTCGGCGGTGAAGTCACCGCCATCATGGAACTTCACGCCGGGGCGCAGCTTGAACTCCCACAGCGTGTCGGAGAGCGGCGTCCACTCCGTTGCCAGGCCGGGGATCAGCCTGCCATCGGGGGCGCGGTTGATCAGCCGCTCGAAGATGTGCATGGCGACGGTGTGGTTCGGCACCGCGTGGTAGAAATGCGGGTCCACCGTGGTGAAGGCGCCGCCCAGGCCGATGCGCAGCGTCGCGCTTTGAGCAAGCGCCGGGCGCGGCGCCAGCGCGCCCCAGCCGGTGGTGGCGAGCAGGCCGGTGGCGGCCAGGAAATGGCGGCGTTGCATGGACGTTTCCTTGTTCTGAAATCAGCGCGCCGGCCGCAGCGGCAGCTCCAGGGCCGAGCCCCGGTCACCGCCGCGCAGCAGGCGCAGTTCCGGCGGGCGGCCATGCGGCACCTGCACGCAATGGTCGGCATCCATGCCGGCGATGGACAGGCGAATGCGCGAACCGGCGCGGAACACCCAGGAGATTGGCAGCAGGGGGATGCGGATGCGCTCCACCTGGCCCGGCACCAGCGGCGCCGCATCCTCCCGCCGGAAGGAGCGGAAGGGCCAGGTCGTGCGGTACTGCGCCGGGGCCGGGCTCTCCTTGCGGTGCAGCGCGCGCAGCAGGCCTTCGGTGACGTAGCGCACCGTGCCATCCGCCTCGACTTCCGAAAGATAGACAAACAGCGCGGCATCCGGCGTGTCGGCGCTGAGCCAGAGATCGGCCAAGCCATGCCCGGTCAACTCCATGTCCCGCGCCAGCGGGGCCGAGGACCAGCCGGGCAGCTGCGCCTCCCGCTGCGGCCAATCGGCGTAGTAGGTGGTGCTGTTGATGCCGGCGATGCGCTCATAGCGCGTGCCGCTGCCGCTGCCCCAGGCGAAGTCGGCGCGGATTTTTTCCTGTTCCGCCGCGCCCGGCGCCTCGTCCAGCGTGCCCTCGCCCAGATGCAGGCGCTGCACGCTCTCGACCGGCGGCCAGGAGGCGGCGCCGCGCCATTCCTCCGCATGCAGGCTGAAGTAGTGCACCGGCTGCTCGGCCTCGAGCCCGGTGTCGCGCCCCAGCAGGTAATGGTCGAAGAAGCGCAGCAGCGCGCCGAGCAGCGCGAATTCGGACGCCTGCTCCCGCCGCCAGGGCGAGACATTGCAGCGCGCGCCATGGTCCCAGGGGCCGAGCAGCAGATGCACCTTGTTCCCGCGCAGCGTCAGATAGCGGGCAATGGCGCCATTGGCGTAGCCCGCGCCATCCATCCAGCCGGAGACCGCCAGCACCGCGACATCGGGGCGGATGCCCTCGCTCACCGAATAGGGGCTGAAGGAGGCGGAGCTGAAAGAAGGATCGTAGGGCAGCGGCTCCTCGCGGAAGCGGAACTCGCCCATGAAATCCGGCTGGCGGAAATTGCCCAGATGCTCGCGCAGCGCCGCGGCCAGAAGGCTGCCATCCGCATCCTCATCCACCGGATGCGGGCCGCGCAGATCGGGGTTGGCGTAGTAGACATAGTTGCGCAGCAGGTCGCGCCGGTCATGGTCCATGGCGACCATGAGGTCGTCATAGCTCTTGGCAAGCTGCTTCAGCAGGATGCCGCCGGGATAGTAATTGTCGGCATAGGTGTCCCAGACGGCGAAGAGCGGCGCGATGGCCTTCACCGCCGGATGGCCGGTGCTGGCCAGGAAGTCCGAGGCCGCGCCCGGATAGGAGATGCCGGTGGCGCCGATCCGCCCGTCCGACCAGGGCTGCGCCACGATCCAGTCGGCGATCTCGCGGCTGTCCTCGCGCTCCTTGGGCGAGCGGAAGCTGTCGCGCGTGCCGAAGGAGGCGCCGGTGCCGCGCACATCCACCACTACCACCGCATAGCCGCGCGGCACCAGATGGCGCACGAACTTGCCGGCATTGGGGATGGCGTCCGCCTCGCTGCCCTCGGCCACCGCGAAGCGGCGGTAATAGGGCGTCAGGATCAGGATGGCGGGCACCGGGCCCGTGGCGCCCTCGGGGCGCCAGACATCGATGGCGATGCGGCAGCCATCGCGCATCGCCAGGTAGCGGGATTCGGGCGCCGCCGGCATCGCATGGGCGGCCTCGCGCGCGGCGGCATAGGCCGAAGGGGTGACGTGCCAGGCGGCACTGCCGTGATCGCTGTCGGACATGCTCGCACCCTCGCTGCCCGGCCGCCCTGGCCGGTGTCATGGTTGCGTCAGCGATGCCCAAGCGCGCCCGATGCGTCAAATGCATTATACCGAGCAAATCATGCGGTTTCCGCACAGGGGCAGGAGGGGCTTGTGCACAATCTGCGGTCACTGGAGGCGCTGCGCGCCTTCGTCGAGGGCGGCTCGGTCTCCCAGGCGGCGGCGCGGCTGGGGCGGACGCAGCCGCAGGTGGGCCGGCTGCTGGCGGCGCTGGAGCAGGAGCTGGGCTTCGCCCTGTTCAGCCGCGAGAACCGCCGCCTGGCGCTGACCGCCGAGGGGTTGCGCTTCTGGCAGCAGGCCGAGCGGGTGCTGGCCGGGCATGACGGGCTGGCGCGGCTGGCCAGCGGCATCCGCCAGGGCAAGAAGGACAACCATCTCCGCCTGCTGACCGCGCCGCAGGTGGCGAGCTTCGTGCTGGGCCAGGCGCTGCGCGCCATGGCCGCCCGCGTGCCGGACTTCACCGCCACGGTCGACACCCGCATCCGCCTGGACGCCGAGACGGTGCTGGAGCAGGAGCATTTCGACATGGGCGTCACCGTGCTGCCGCTGGCGCATGCCGGGCTGAAGGTGGAGCCGCTCTGCGCGGTGGAGGCCGTCGCGGTAATGCGGCGCGACCATCCGCTGGCGGCGCGGCCGGTGGTGAATGTGGCCGACCTCGCCGGGCACGACATGGTGGTGACGCATCCGCGCTCCCTGCTGCGCCAGGGGCTGGAGCGGCATTGCCGCGAGGCGGGGGTGACGCCGCGCGCGCGGTTCGAGGCGTCGAACGGCGTGGTGGTCTGCCAGATGGCGGCGCTCGGCCTCGGCGTGGCGCTGGCCGATCCCTTCGTCGCCCGCTCCTCGCCCGCGCCACAGATGGTGCTGCGCGCCTTCGCCCCCGCCATCCCGCTGCCCTACGGGCTGTTCTTCCCGGCCTGGCAGCCGCGCTCCGCTTTGGTCGAGGAATTCGCCGCCCTGGTCGCCCACAGCGCGCGGCAGGAGGCGGAGACGCTGCTGCGCGGCCTGCGCCGCCGCCAGGCTGGGGCCTGAGCGCGCTCAGCCGCGATACGGGCGGAAGATCTGCACCAGCCAGTCGACGAAGACCCGCACCCGCGGCGAGAGCGGCCGGCTCTGCGGATAGAGGGCGGAGACCGGGATGGCGGAGGGCGGGTAGTCGGGCAGCACCTCGGCCAGCGTGCCGGCGGCGAAATCCGCCGCCATGCCGTAGCGCGGCGCCTGCACCAGCCCATAGCCCAGCCGCGCCAGGGCGAGCGCGGTGTCGGAGCCGGTGACGGTGACGCGGCTGGGCCGGCACAACGCCTTCAAGCTGGCGCTGGGCGCGGAGACCGTGGCCGACGCGCTGATGATCGCCGCCGAGGCCGCCCGGCTGGTCCGGCCGCGCTGCGCGGCCGAGCCCTTCGCCGTCCTGCCCGACTCGCCGGGCGCCGAGGCGACGCCGCCCATGTGGTGGAGGCCGAATACCGCCAGCCGGCGCAGTTCCAGAACCCGATGGAACTGACCGCCACCGTCGCCGAGTGGCGCGACGGCGTGCTGACGCTGCATGAGGGCACGCAGAATGCCGGGGCGGTGAAGTTCGGTGTCGCCGCCATCGGCAATGCGGTGTTCCACGCCGCCGGGCGCAGGGTGCGCGACTTGCCGATCCGGGTGGAGCAGCTGCTCCAGGCCGGCCGGCGCCGCTCAGCCGGGCAGCGCCGCGGCGATGGCCTGGGCGGCCAGCCGGGCGCTGGACAGCAGCCGCTCCGGCCCATGCCCTTCCCGCGCCAGGGCGGAGAGCCCGGTCATCACCGTGGCGACGTAATCCGTCAGCGCCTCGGCCTGCTCCGGATGGTCGGCGGCGATGAAGCCGCGGATCCGCTCCAGCGAGGCGGTGGTCAGGCTGCGCGCGGCCCGCTGCGCCTCCGCATCGTTGCAGCGCATGCCCTCGAGCACCAGGCAGCCGGCGGCGGCGCTGCCGCCGGCATAGCGGCGCGCCGCCTCCTCCAGCAGGCTGGCCAGGGCCTCCGGCACCGGGCGGCCGGGGCGCAGGATCTCGGAGAGCGGCAGCCCGTCGATGGCGCCATAGCGGCACAGGGTGCGGGCATAGAGCGCCGCCTTGCTGCCGAAGGCGGCGTAGAAGCTGGGCGGGTTGATGCCCAGCGCGGCGGTCAGGTCGGCGACGCTCACCGCGTCATAGCCGCGCTCGTGGAACAGCCGCTGGGCGATGGGCAGGGCCGCCTCGGGGTCGAAGCGGCGGGGGCGGCCACGCGGCCGCGGAGATTCTGTAGTCATCGATACAAAATGCCTTGACGGGGCCTCCGATGGATTTATGTAGCATTCACTACATTCAATCTCAAGGAGGGCCGCATGGCCGGTTTCCAGGACAAATCCGTGCTCGTGCTCGGCGGCAGCCGCGGCATCGGGGCGGCGATCGTGCGGCGCTTCGCCGCCGAGGGCGCCAGGGTCGCCTTCACCTATTCCGGCTCGCAGGCGGCGGCGGAGACGCTGGCCGCCGAGACCGGCGCCAGCGCCGCGCGCACCGACAGCGCCGACCGCGACGCGGTGATCGCGCGGGTGCGCGACAGCGGCCCGCTCGACGTGCTGGTGGTCAATGCCGGCGTCGCGATCTTCGGCGACCCGCTGGAGCAGGACCCGGACGAGGTGGACCGGCTGGTGCGCATCAATGTCACCGCGCCCTACCATGCCTCGGTGGAGGCGGCGCGGCGCATGAAGGAAGGCGGGCGCATCATCGTCATCGGCTCGGTCAATGGCGACCGCGTGCCCTTCCCCGGCCTGTCGGCCTACGCCATGAGCAAATCGGCGCTGCAGAGCATGGCGCGCGGCCTGGCGCATGATTTCGGGCCGCGCGGCATCACCGTGAACGTGGTCCAGCCGGGCCCGATCGACACCGACATGAACCCGGCGGACGGGCCGCTGAAGGACCTCGTGCATCCCCTGATGGCGCTGAAGCGGCACGGCAAGCCGGAGGACGTGGCCGGCATGGTCGCCTGGCTGGCCGGGCCGGAGGCCGGCTTCGTCACCGGCGCCATGCACACCATCGATGGCGGCTTCGGCGCCTGAGCGCGGGGGGGCGGCCGGGGGCGTGGCGGGTGGCCGTCACGGCGCTGAGCCGCTCGCCGCAGGTCGCGACCGAGGCCAGGCTGCCGGGGGCGAGGCGCTCGAAGGCCACCGCCGCCTCCGGCAAGGCGCGGCGCCGCGCGCCGGGTTGCGACCCGCGATGATGACACGGCCGCCGGCGGCGAGCGCCAGCGCCGTCTCGAAGCCGCGGCTGCCATGCCGAGCAGCCCGGGGAGTTGCTGGCGGTGCTCCGCGCCACGCTGCGGCGCGCGGCCCGGACAGCGGGGCCTTCGACCGCGCCGTCGATGTCCAGGTCAGCCGGCCGCGCCGCAAGCTGCGCTCGGCCGGGGACGAGCGGATCCGCACCATCCGCAACGGGGGCAACATCTGCGCCCCCGCCACCCGGCGCCTGTAGAGGCGGCGGCGATGACGCACCCGGCCCTGCCGCTCGTCCTCCGCGCCGCCTTCATCCTGATCGGCTGCGTCCTGCTGGCGCGGGGGCTGGGCCTGGCGCTGGTGCGCCGGTCGCCATCGCGCATGGCGGCGCGGCGGTGCGGGAGAAGCGCGCCACGCGCCGCC
>NZ_GG770777.1:1543801-1555322 GCF_000164635.1 Pseudoroseomonas cervicalis ATCC 49957
GAGCGGCCTGGCCACGCGAGGGCGAGGGCCGCGCCGGGCCGCGAGCCGGCCCGGCGCGGGCGTCACACGTGAAAACTCTCGCCGCAGCCGCAGCGGCCCTTCTCGTTCGGATTGGTGAAGGTGAAGCCGGCGGACATCGCCTTCACCTCGTAATCCATGGTGGTGCCGATCAGGAACAGCGTCGCCTTGCGGTCCACCAGCACGGTGACGCCCTTGTCGGTCACCACCTCGTCGCCGGGGCCCGGCGCATCGGCCCAGGTGAGGTCATAGGCCATGCCGGAACAGCCCTTGGTGCTGACGGCGACGCGCAGCAGCTTGCCCTCCTGCCCCTTGGCGTAGAGGCCGCGCAGCCGCTCGGCCGCCGCCTCCGACAATTGCATCAGCGGCGGCAGGGCGCGCGGCGGGCGCGGGGCGGTGGTGGTGCTCATGCCTCCCTCCCTCAGAACATGTTCAGCGCCAGCCGGGCATCCTCGCTCATGCGCGAGGGGTCCCAGGGCGGATCCCAGACAACCTCAACCCCGACATCCTTGACGCCGGGCAGCAGGCGGATCGCCTCCTCCACCTGGCTGGGCAGCTCCTGCGCCGAGGGGCAGGAGGGGGTGGTCAGCGTCATCTCGACCTTGACCGTGCCGTCGGCGCCCAGCTCGATGGCGTAGACGAGGCCGAGCTCATAGATGTTCACCGGGATCTCGGGATCGTAGACCGTGGCGATGGCGCCGATCACCGCATCCTCGCTGACGCGCGGCGTGGTCTCGCCCTCCGGCGTCCAGGCGCCGTGCCCGGCGGCCGCCGGGGCGGCGGTGTCGGGGGTGGTGGTGCCGTCACTCACTGCTCGCCTCCTTGCCGCTGTCATCCAGCGCGGCCACCAGCGTGTGCCAGGCAAGCGTCGCGCATTTCACCCGGCTCGGGAACTCGGCGACGCCGCCCAGCACCTGCAGCCGCTCCATCTCCTCCTCCAGCGAGGCGCCGCATTCCGGGCAGTGCCCGGTCATCGCCAGCTCGCGGAACTTGCCGGCCAGTTCGCGCGCCTCGTCCTGGGTCTTGCCGCGCACCGTCTCGGTCATCAGGCTGGCGCTGGCCATGGAGATGGCGCAGCCCTTGCCCTGGAAGGCGACATCGTCCAGCCGCCCATCGCCGGCCAGCTTCACCCACAGCTCCATGCGGTCGCCGCACATCGGGTTGTCGCCGCGGCCATGCCGGTCGGCCTCCTCCAGCCGGCGGAAATTCCGCGGCTTGCGGCCATGGTCCAGGATGACTTCCTGGTAGAGATCACGCAGATCGTCGAACATCAGCGGAAGAACTCCCGCGCCTTGTCCAGCGCCTCGGCCAGGTAATCGACCTCCCCCTCGGTGGTGTAGAGCCCGAAGGAGGCGCGGCAGGTGCTCTCGACGTTAAATCGGGCGTGCAGCGGCTCGGCGCAATGGCGGCCCGAGCGCACCGCGATGCCAACGCGGTCCAGCAATGTCGCCAAATCATGCGCATGGGCGTTGTCGAGCGCGAAGGCGAAGACCCCGCCGCGATCCTGCGCCTGGCCGATCAGCCGCAGCCCCTCGATGCCGGAGAGCCTGCGCATGGCGTGGTCGACCAGATGGCGCTCATGCGCCTCGATCGCCTCCATGCCGATGGCCTGGACATAGTCGATGGCGGCGTGCAGCCCGACCGCCTCGGTGATCGGCGGCGTGCCGGCCTCGAACTTCGCCGGGACGGGGGCGGGGCGGAAGCCCTCCAGCGACACTTCGGAAATCATATCGCCGCCGCCGAGGAAGGGCGGCATCTTTTCCAGCAGCTCCATCCGCCCCCACAGCACGCCGATGCCGGTGGGGCCGTAGAGCTTGTGGCCGGTGAAGACGTAGAAATCGCAGTCCAGCGCCTGCACGTCGACCCGGCGATGCACCGCCGCCTGGGAGCCGTCCAGCAGCAGCCTGGCACCATGCGCATGCGCCATCTGGGCGATGCGCGCGGCCGGCGTCACCGTGCCCAGCACATTGGACATGTGGGTGACGGCGACCAGCCCGACCTTGCCATCCGCCAGCTTGGCTTCCAGGTCGGCCAGGTCCAGCTCGCCGCTGTCGGTCACGCGGGCGATGCGCAGCTCGATGCCGTGGCTGTCGCGCAGCATGAACCAGGGCACGAGATTGGCGTGGTGCTCCATCTCGGAGACCAGCACCGCCTGGCCGGGCTTCAGCACGCCACGCCCATAGGAATGCGCCACCAGGTTGATGGCGTTGGTGGAGGAGCCGGTGAAGACGATCTCCCGCTCCGTCGCGGCGCCGAGGAAGCCGGCCACCGCGCGGCGCGCCGCCTCATAGGCCTCGGTCGCGCTTTCGGAGAGGAAATAGGCGCCGCGATGCACATTGGCATAGCGGCGCTCCAGCAGCCCGGTCATCGCCTCGATCACCTGGCGCGGCTTCTGGGCGGAGGCGCCGGAATCGAGGAACACCAGATCCTTGCCGCGAATCGTCTGCGACAGGATCGGGAAATCCTGGCGGATGCGGGCGACATCGAAGCCGCCCGCCTCCACCGGTGCCACCGCGGCGCTGCTCACGCCACCTTCTCCCACCAGCCGGCCACCACCTCGGAGAGCGCGGCGCGCGCCGTCTCGTCGGCCACGCCCTCGACGGCTTCCAGCAGGAAGGCCTCGATCAGCATGGCGCGGGCGGTCTCTTCCGGGATGCCGCGGGCGCGGAGGTAGAAGAGCTGGGCCTCGTCCAGCTCGCCCACCGTGGCGCCATGGCTGCACTTCACATCGTCGGCGTAGATCTCCAGCTGCGGCTTGCTGTCGATCTCCGCCTGGTCGGAGAGCAGCAGCGCCTGGTTCATCTGGTAGCCATCGGTGCGCTGGGCGACCTGATGGACATGGATCTTGCCCTGGAACACGCCGCGCGACTTGCCGGACAGCACCGTCTTCACCGTCTGGCGGCTCGGGCAATCCGGCGCCGCATGGTCGAGGAAGGTGGTGCAATCGCCATGCTGGCCATCGGCCAGCAGCTGCGCGCCGTTCAGATGCGCCGCCGCCTTCGGCCCCGCCAGCACCACATGCGCCTCGGAGCGCGAGAGCTTCGCACCGGCATGCAGCAGGAAGCTGTCATAGGTGCCCTCGGCCTCGACGCGGGCGAAGGTGGTGGCCAGGTGGACGCCGCTCAGCGATTCCTGCTGCAGGCGGGCATGGGTGACATGCGCAGCCTTGCCGACGGCGAACTCCCAGACCGGGCTGTGCAGGGTGCGGCTTTCCGTGCCGCCCACGCCATGGCCCCAGGCGCGCTCGATCAGCACCAGCTTGGCGCCCTCCGCCAGCCGCACCAGATGGCGCGGATGCGCGGCGACCGGCCGGTCGGCCAGCGTCACATGCAGCACCTCGACCACCCCGCCATCCTCGCCGGGGCCGAGATCGATCAGCACGCCATCCTCGAACAGCGCGGTGTTCAGCGCCACCAGCGGCAGATCGTCGAGGCGCGCCACGCTGCCCAGCAGCCCCTCGGCCGCCGGCAGGTTGGCGGCCAGGCTCTTCACCGGCGCGTCGGAATCCGACAGGTCGGCGCGGTAGCGGCCATCGACAAAGACGATGCGCTTCGGCGCCGCGGCGCGCGGCAAAGGCAGCGCGCCATCGACCGGCGTCAGCGGCTCGGCGAAGCCGGCCTGCGCCACGGGGGCGAGGTCGGTGTATTTCCAGGCCTCGACCCGGCGCGTCGGCAGGCCGAGCGCGCGGAAGGCCTCGATGCCACGCTCGCGCAGCGCGGTGAGCCAGGGCAGGCCCTGGCCCGGCAGCCGCGCGCGCAGCCCCTCATAGCGGTGCAGGAAGCCGGCGGCCCCCGTCAGGACCGGCGCGCTCATGCCGCCTGCACCGAGCCGTAGCCCGAGGCCTCCAGCTGATGCGCCAGCTCCGGCCCACCCGTCTGCACGATGCGGCCGCCCATCAGGACATGCACCTTGTCCGGCACGATGTAGTCGAGCAGGCGCTGGTAGTGGGTGATCACCAGCGAGGAGAAATTCGGGCCGCGCATGGCGTTGACGCCATCGGCCACGATCTTCAGCGCGTCGATGTCGAGGCCGGAATCGGTCTCGTCCAGGATGGCCATGCTGGGGTTGAGCAGCGCCATCTGCAGCACCTCGTTGCGCTTCTTCTCGCCGCCGGAGAAGCCGACATTGACGCCGCGCTTCAGCATGTCCTCCGGCATCGACAGCGCCTTCATGCGGGCGCGCGCCACCTTGAGGAACTGCATCGCGTCCAGCTCCGCCTCGCCCTTGGAGCGGCGGATGGCGTTCAGCGCGGTGCGCAGGAAATTGGCGTTGCCCACACCCGGCAGCTCGACCGGGTACTGGAAGGCCAGGAACAGGCCGGTGGCCGCGCGCTCCTCCGGCTCCATCGCCAGCAGGTCCTGGCCGTGGAAGGTCACGCTGCCGCCGGTGATCTCATAGCCCTCGCGCCCGGCCAGCACGTAGGAGAGCGTGGACTTGCCCGAGCCGTTCGGGCCCATGATGGCGTGGATCTCGCCCGCCGGCACTTCGAGATCGATCCCCTTCAGGATCTCCTTGCCCTCGACCTCGGCGCGCAGCCCTTCAATCTTCAACATCTTCTTTCAGTTCCGTCCTCGAGGGTGCGCTGGCAGGCGCCACCCGTGCAGCTTCGCGATCAATGGCGCGGAAGGCGCCAGAATTCTTAGCCGACCGAGCCTTCGAGGCTGATCTGCAGCAGCTTCTGCGCCTCGACCGCGAACTCCATCGGCAGCTCCTTCAGCACCTCGCGGCAGAAGCCGTTGACGATGAGGCCGACCGCGTCCTCCTCGGACAGGCCACGCTGGCGGCAGTAGAAGAGCTGGTCCTCGGCGATGCGGCTGGTCGTCGCCTCATGCTCGACCTTGGCGGTCATGCAGCGATTCTCGATATAGGGCACGGTGTGCGCGCCGCACTGGTCGCCGATCAGCAGGGAATCGCACTGGGTGAAGTTGCGCGCGCCGGACGCCTTCGGGCTGATCTTGACCAGGCCGCGATAGGTGTTCTGCCCGAAGCCCGCGCTGATCCCCTTCGAGATGATGGTCGAACGCGTGTTCTTGCCGATATGGAACATTTTTGTTCCTGTATCGGCCTGCTGGCGGTTGTTCGTGATCGCCACGCTGTAGAATTCGCCGACGGATTCGTCACCCTGCAGGATGCAGGACGGATACTTCCAGGTGATGGACGACCCCGTCTCCACCTGCGTCCAGCTGATCTTGGAGCGCTTGCCGCGGCAGGCGCCGCGCTTGGTGACGAAGTTGTAGATGCCGCCCTTGCCGTTCTCGTCGCCCGGATACCAGTTCTGCACCGTGCTGTACTTGATCGAGGCGTCATCCAGCGCCACCAGCTCGACCACCGCCGCGTGCAGCTGGTTCTCGTCGCGCATCGGCGCCGTGCAGCCCTCCAGATAGGAGACGCTGGAGCCTTCCTCGGCGATGATCAGCGTGCGCTCGAACTGGCCGGTGCTCTTGGCGTTGATGCGGAAATAGGTCGACAGCTCCATCGGGCACTTCACGCCCTTCGGGATGTAGACGAAGCTGCCATCGGTGAAGACGGCCGAGTTCAGTGCGGCGAAGAAATTGTCGCCCTGCGGCACCACGCTGCCCAGATACTGCCGCACCAGCTCCGGGTGCTCCTGCACCGCCTCGGAGATGGCGCAGAAGACGATGCCCTCCTTCGCCAGCCGGTCCTTGTAGGAGGTGGCGACGGAGACGCTGTCGAACACCGCATCGACGGCCACCGGCATGCGCCCGCCCTCGGCCGGGGTGTCCCCCGCGCCCTCGACGCCGGCCAGGATCGCCTGCTCCTTCAGCGGGATGCCGAGCTTCTCATAGGTGCGCAGCAGCTCGGGATCGACCTCGTCCAGCGACTTCGGCTTCACCGTCTGCTTCGGCGCCGCGTAGTAATAGGCATCCTGGTAGTCGATCGGCGGGTAGGAGACGGCGGGCCAGCGCGGCTCCTCCATCGTCTTCCACAGCGCGAAGGCCTTCAGCCGCCATTCCAGCAGCCATGCCGGCTCGTTCTTCTTCGCGCTGATGAAGCGAACGATGTCCTCGTTCAGCCCCTTGGGCGCGAACTCCATGTCGATCTCGGTCTCGAACCCGTACTTGTAGGTTCCCTGGGTGACCGACTGGACGGCGTCGATGGTCTCGGTGACGGCAGGCATTGGTCGTGATCCTACTCAGCGGCCGGCAGGGAGGCCGATAGGGCGGACAGAGCGGCGGAGACGGCCGGGCGGCGGCAGCCAGGGGCGCTGCGCGGCGCGGCGATATCGGCCACGGAAATGGCGGAGAGGGCGGCGCGGATCGCCTCGTTCACCGGGTCCCAGCGGCCGCGCACGGGGCAGAGCCCCTCGGCCTCGCAGCCCCCGGTCGCGCCATCCACGCAGGCGGTCAGCGCGATCGGGCCGTCGATGGCGCAGATCACATCCGACAGCGGGATCGAGGAGAGCGGCCGCGCCAGGCGGTAGCCGCCGCGCGCCCCGCGCAAGCCCTCGACCAGCGACGCATGGCCCAGATGCTTCAGCACCTTGGACACCGTCGGCTCGGCGATGCCGGTGGCCGCCGCCAAGCCCGGCGCGGTCTGCACCCCGCCCTCGGCCTCCAGCCGCGCCAGCACCACCACGGCGTAATCGGTGAGTTTCGACAGCCGCAACACGCGGACCTTCTCCTCAAAGCGGACCGTTCTTGTCCGCTTTCGGCAGATGCGCCCGACCCCCTCGATTGTCAAGAAGTTGGCATCTTTCCGCAGGAGCCGCGCGGTGCAAGGCTGCTGCCATGTCGCCGCTCCCCCTGCCCCCGGCGCCGCCCGCCGCGCCCGCCACCGCCCCCGGGGCCGCCCCGCCTTCCCGCGCCACGCCGCCAGCCTGCTGCTGTGGCGCCGCCGCCAGGACGGCACGGTCGAAATCCTGATGGGGCTGCGCGCCGCCGGCCACCGCTTCATGCCCAACCGGCTGGTCTTCCCCGGCGGCCGCGTCGACCTCGCCGACCGCGCCGCCCCCGCCGCCACCGAGCTGCGCCCCGAGACCCGCGCCGCCCTGGAACGCCGCGCCCCGCCACGCCTGGCCCGGGCGCTGGCCATCGCCGCCGCGCGCGAGCTGGAGGAGGAGACCGGCCTGCGCCTCGGCGCCACGGCGCCGGAGCTGGACGCCTTCGCCTATCTCTGCCGCGCGGTCACGCCGCCCGCCAGCCCGATCCGCTTCAACGCCCGCTTCCTCATCGCCCCGGCCGAGCGCGCCAGCGGCACCCTGCAAGGCTCGGGCGAGCTGGAGGACCTGGCCTGGCACAAGCTGGAAGGGCTGCTCGCCCTGCCCGTGGCGCCGATCACCGCCCGCGTCCTGGGCGAGTTCCGCCTCTGGCTGGCCCAGCCGGAGGAGACCCGCCACGCTTTGCCCCTGATCTGGTACCGGGGCCGCGAAACCCGCCTCCAAGAATAAGGCTTGTTTTTCTGTCGGGCTGCCGCCGCCTCGTGGGGAAGCGGGACGCGGCAGGCAGCCAGGGCACGGGGGGCGCCGGCACACCCAAAAGGGCGCGTCCCGAAGAACGCGCCCCATCCAGGCGGGGGCACCGCCCCCACACAACCGGAAGAAATCAGAGGGCGGCGAGCACGGCCTCGGCGCTCGACACCTCGAAGGCGCCCGGTGCCTCGACCGCCACATGCGCCACCTTGCCGTCCTTGGCCACCAGCACGAAACGCTGGCAGCGCAGGCCCAGGCCGCGCGCCGTCAGGTCGAACTCCAGCCCCAGCGCCTTGGTGAAGGCGGCCGAGCCATCGGCGATCATGGTGACCTTCCCCTCGGCGCCCTGGTCCTTGGCCCAGGCCTGCATCACGAAGGCATCGTTCACCGCCATGCAGGCCACCTTGTCCACGCCCTTGGCCTTCAGCGCGTCCAGACCCTGCAGGAAACCCGGCATGTGGCGGGCCGAGCAGGTGGGGGTGAAGGCGCCCGGCACGCCGAACAGCACCACCGTCCCGCTGCCGAACAGCGCCTCGGTGGAGAGCTCGCGCGGGCCCTCGGCGGTGGCCTCGGTCAGCGTCAGGGCGGGAATCGAATCGCCGGTCTGGATGGTCATGGGCTGGGTGTCCTCCTGCGGAGGCTCCGGCATTTCATGCCACGCGCCGGCCTGTCAACGGCCCCTCCCAACGGCGCGCCCCAGCGCCAGGAGGCGGTCGCGAGATGCTTGCGCGCCGGCCGCCCCCCCGCCATTTTGATCCGCCATGGCAAGACGCGCACGCGAGGACGAGATTCCCGAGGCCTTCGGTGGCCGGCCCCGGACCGCCCGGAAAGGCCGGGAGCCGCTGCTGCAGGCCGGCTATCTCGGCGGCCAGCTGCTGATCGCCATGCCCGGCATGCAGGACCCCCGCTTCGTCCGCTCGGTCATCTGCCTCTGCGCCCACTCCGCCGATGGCGCCATGGGCATCGTGCTGAACAAGCCGCTCGACAACCTCAGCTTCGAGGAGCTGCTGCGCCAGCTGGAGGTGGAGCCCACGCCGCCGCAGCGGCAGATCCGCCTGATGGCCGGCGGCCCGGTCGAGGGCGGGCGCGGCTTCGTGCTGCACACCGCCGACTGGTCCAGCGAGGGCAGCCTGAAGGTCACCGGCGAGCTGGCGCTGACCGCCAGCGTCGACATCCTGAAGGCGATCGCCGGCGGCGGCGGCCCGCGCCTCGGCCTGCTGGCGCTGGGCTATGCCGGCTGGGGGCCGGGCCAGCTGGAGGACGAGATCCAGCGCAACGCCTGGCTCAGCGTGCCGGCCGACGAGGCGCTGCTGTTCGAGGGCCCGCCCGACGACAAATGGCGCATGGCCCTGGCCAAGCTGAGGGTCGATCCGCTGCTGCTCTCCGGCAGCGCCGGCCACGCCTGAGCCGGCCGCGCGACCTCACTCCTCCGTCGCATCCGCCTCCGCCGCCCAGCGCCAGCCGCCCTTGCCGGCATGCTTGGCGCGATACAGCGCGGCATCGGCGCGGCGATAGGCCTGGGCGAAGGCGGTCGTCGCCGGCGCCACCCGCACCAGGCCGAGCGTCACATCCAGCCGGTGCCCGCCCAGGCCCGGCAGCTGGCGCGACAGCGCCTCGCGCAGCCGGGCGCAGAGCGCCTCCACCGCCGCGATATCCGCCGGCGGGGCGAGCAGCAGGGCGAATTCGTCGCCGCCCAGGCGGCAGACGACATCCTGCGGCCGCAGCAGGGCGCGCAGGCGCGCCGCCACCTCGACCAGCGCGGCATCCCCCGCCTCATGGCCGTAGCGGTCATTCACCGGCTTGAAGGCGTCGAGGTCGAGCAGCGCCAGCACCTGCTCTCCGCCCCCGGGCTGCGCCGCCGCCTCCGCCCAGCGCTGCTGCAGGTAGCGGCGGTTGGGCAGGCCGGTCAGGCAATCCTCATGGGCGAAGCGCCAGGCGGCGCGCTCGGCCTGCTTGCGCAGGGTGATGTCGTCGAAGGTGGCGATGCCGATGCCGATCTCGTACAGCACGATGCCGCGGTGCAGCGCGGTGCGCAGCGTGCCATCGGCGCAGCGGACCTCCAGCTCGGTGTCGGCGATCACCGAATGGCCGCGCCCGCCGGACTGCCACAGCCCCTGCCAGATGCCGCGCATGCGGTGCCGGTCCTCGGCGCGCACATAGGCGTGGCGGATCCAGTCGGCCACATCGGCAAAATCCTCCACCGTGTAGCCGTAGCAGCGGCGGAAGGCCTGGTTCATGAAGCGGATGCGCCCATCCGGCAGGCTGGCCCAGCTGAGCGGCACCGGCAGCGCCTCCAGCACCAGCTCCAGCTCGGCGGAGGAGAGCCGCCGCTCCGCGTTCTGGGCCAGGAGGTTCAGCAATGGATCCTCGACCACGCGCGGCGCATCCCTCATCTGCATGGCCTGCTAACGCAGGATGCGGGGATTCGGGTCAGCAAAAGCTTACCGTGGTGGCGGGGGAACGCGGATTGGCGGGAGATGGAGCGGGCGAAGGGAATCGAACCCTCGTCACTTGGTTGGGAACCAAGAGCTCTACCATTGAGCTACGCCCGCCTCGGCGCCGCTTTTAGCCTGCCCTTGTGCCCTCGGCAAGCCGGGCGTAAGGTCCGCCCGTCCCGTTTCGCGGGGCGCTCGCGATTTGTCCGGCCAGCTTGCGGCGAGCATAAACAACCGCGCTAAACGGCCGTGCGGGGGGCGTGCGCGTGCCCCGCCGACCGGGCCGGGTCGTTGCCAGATCCGAGAGCAGCCCGCCCCATGGCCAAGCCCAGTTCCGACCGACCGCTGCGCCCCGCCACCCTGCTGGTCCGCGGCGGGCAGATGCGCAGCAATTTCGACGAGACCTCCGAGGCGCTCTACCTCACCTCCGGCTTCGCCTATGACAGCGCGCTGCAGGCCGAGCAGACCTTCACCGGCGAGGTCAGCCATTTCCAGTACTCCCGCTTCGGCAACCCGACGGTGCAGATGCTGGAGAGCCGCTTGGCCGCGCTCGAAGGCGCCGAGGCCTGCCGCGCCACGCCCACCGGCATGGCCGCCGTGCATGCCGCGCTGCTGTCGCATCTGAAGGCCGGCGACCGGGTGGTGGCCGCCCGCGCCCTGTTCGGCTCCTGCCACTGGATCGTCTCCACCCTGCTGCCGCGCTACGGCATCGAGACGGAATTCGTCGACGGCGCCGACCTCGCCCAGTGGAAGGCCGCCTTCCGCCGCCCCTGCCAGGCGGTGCTGCTCGAGACCCCCTCCAACCCGATGCTGGAGCTGGTCGACCTCAAGGCGGTCTGCGACCTGGCGCACGCGGCCGGCGCCATCGTCGTGGTCGACAATGTGTTCGCGACGCCCCTGCTGCAGAAGCCGATGAAATACGGCGCCGATGTGGTGGTCTATTCCGCCACCAAGCATTTCGACGGCCAGGGCCGCGTGCTGGGCGGCGCCGTGCTCGGCGCGAAGAAGTGGGTCGAGGAGGTGCTGCAGCCCTTCACCCGCAACACCGGCGCCTCGATCTCCCCCTTCAACGCCTGGGTCATCCTGAAGGGGCTGGAGACGCTGCCGCTGCGCGTCCACGCCATGTGCCGCAGCGCCGCCACCATCGCCCAGATGCTGGAGGAGCGGGCCGAGGTGGCGCGCGTCTGCTACCCCTACCTCGCCAGCCACCCGCAATACGCGCTGGCCAAGCAGCAGATGTCGGGCGGCGGCACGCTGGTCAGCTTCGAGCTGAAGGGCGGCAAGGACGCCGCCTTCCGCTTCATGGACGCGCTGCGCGTCATCGACATCTCGAACAACCTCGGCGACGCCAAGAGCCTGATCACCCACCCCGCCACCACCACCCATATGCGGGTGCCGGCGGAGGAGCGGGCCCGCCTCGGCATCGGCGAGGGCGCGGTGCGGCTCTCGGTCGGGCTCGAGGATGTCGAGGACCTGGTGGAGGACATCGCCGCCGCGCTGGACGCGGTGGCCGGCAACCCGGCGCCGCGCAAGAAGCCGCTGGCGCGGATCGTGGCGGAGGACAGCGTGGCGCCCGCCACCCCCGCCAAGCCGGCCAAGGCCAAGGCGCCCCCCGCCAAGGCCGCGCCGGCCCCGGCCA
>NZ_GG770777.1:1555768-1557651 GCF_000164635.1 Pseudoroseomonas cervicalis ATCC 49957
GGCACCCCGGCCGCCCGCCCGTGCCACCGCCAGCCCGCCTGCGGGCTTGCCAGAGCGGCGCCGCGCCGCGCAGGGTTAGGCCATGTCGCAACCACCCCTCTTCACCGCCACCACGCGCGACATCCGCGTCTCGGTGCGCGCCTTCTTCCTGGAGGACCAGTCGAACCCCGAGCAGTCGCATTTCGTCTGGGCCTACCGGGTGACGATCGAGAATCTCGGCCAGCGGACGGTGCAATTGCTGCGGCGGAGCTGGCAGATCACCGACGCGCAGGGCCGCATGCAGCAGGTGCACGGCCCCGGCGTGGTGGGCGAGCAGCCGGTGCTGGAGCCGGGGGAGAACTTCGAATACACCTCCGGCACGCCGCTCTCGACGCCGTCGGGCTTCATGCGCGGCACCTACCACATGGTCGAGACCGCCAGCGGCGAGGCCTTCGACATCGCCATCCCCGCCTTCAGCCTGGACAGCCCGCACCAGACCGGCGCGCTGCACTGAGCGTCAAGGCCGCGCCGCCGGCAGGACTGGCCTGCGGCTTTGCCCATTGCCGGCGCGCGCGGCCATGCCATGTGATGCCGCGACGCGCCCATCCCCGATGATGCACCGGAACGCCGCCTTGAACCTGCCCCTGCCGCCCGCCGCCAAGCGGGCCCTGCCCGAAATCACCGCCCCCCGCCCGAGCCGCGAGCAGGCCGAGGAGGCGGTGCGCACCCTGCTGCTCTGGGCCGGCGACGATCCGGGCCGCGAGGGGCTGCGCGACACCCCGGCGCGGGTGGCGCGCGCCTATGAGGAGTTCTTCTCCGGCTACCAGGAGGACCCGGTGGCGCTGCTCGCCCGCTCCTTCGAGGAGACGGAGGGCTATGACGAGATGGTGGTGCTGCGCGACATCCGCGTGGAGAGCCATTGCGAGCACCACATGGTGCCGATCATCGGCCGCGCCCATGTCGCCTACCTGCCCGAGGGCCGGGTGGTCGGCATCAGCAAGCTGGCCCGCGTGGTCGAGGCCTATGCCCGCCGCCTGCAGATCCAGGAGAAGCTGACGGCGCAGGTCGCCAACTCGATCCAGGAGGTGCTGCGCCCGCGCGGCGTCGCCGTGGTGATCGAGGCCAGCCACCAATGCATGACCACCCGCGGCGTTCACAAGCCGGGGGTCAGCATGATCACCAGCCGCATGCTGGGCGCCTTCCGCGAGGATGCCGGGCTGCGGCGGGAATTTTTGGCCATGACCCGCGGGGCGGCGGCGCCCGAAGCCTGAAGGCTGAGGGGGCTTTGCCCCCTCAGACTCCCCCAGCAGGGGACAGGGTCCCCTGCACCCGCCTTCGATTCAGCAGCCGCCCGCCTCAGCTGCCGGGGCGGGAGAGGTTCTCCTGCTGCACCGGGCCGGGCAGCGGGGCGGCGGGCGGGCCGCTCATGATCCAGTCGCGCAGATTGCGGCGCAGCTGGAACTCGAACTCGACATTCAGGTCGTCCATCGCCTGGCGCACGATCTGGTCGGCGTTGCGGGCGCGGCCGGCCGGGCCGTCATCGATCTGCGTGGCGGAGCGGCGCACCTCGGCCTCGGCGAAGCCGACGCGGCGGCCATCATTGCCCAGCACCTCCACACGGACGCGGATCACCACGGTCAGGCGCTCGGTGCGCTGGCTGAACAGCCCGCCGGCATCGGCGTTCTCCCGCGTCAGCACGGCGTTGTCCACCAGGAAGCGGGCGCGGCCGGTGGTGCCGACGGCGCTCAGCCGCTCCCGCCCCATGCGCGCCGCCTGGGCGGCGGGGGAGAGCGGCGCCGGCGGGTCGGCGCGCATCGCCCCCGGCTCCACCACCTCGACCTCCAGCACGTTCAGCCGCAGCGGCGTCAGATAGGCATAGCCGGGCGGGGCGGCCAGCACCGGCG
>NZ_GG770777.1:1560393-1563899 GCF_000164635.1 Pseudoroseomonas cervicalis ATCC 49957
GCCAGGCGCTGCACGGCACGGCCGATCTCGCCCAGCAGGTCGCGGCGGTCGGTGCAGGGCGGGTCGAGGTCGAGCCGCCCCTCGGAGATGTCGTGCACCGCGCGCGCCAGGCCGCGCAGCGGGCGCAGCGCCAGCCGCGTCAGCAGCCAGGCCAGCAGCCCGACCACCAGCATGGCGACGGCGCCGGCGACCAGCCCCTGGCGCTGCAGGTCGGCGATCTGGGCATAGACGGTGGCGAGCGGCTGGCCCACGAAGAGCAGGCCGATGACGCGGCCGGAGGCGTCGCGGACCGGCTCGTAGATGGTCTGGTGGTCGCTGCCCAGGATCGTCGCCACGCCGCGATAGGTCTCGCCACGGCGGAACACCGCGTCATAGGCGGGGCCGGCGGCCAGCTTGGTGCCGACGGCGCGGCTGCCATCCGGGCGCTGCACATTGGTGGCGATGCGGGTGTCGCCGGCGAACAGGGTGGCGACGCCGCCGGTGATGGATTTCACCGTGTCCACCACCTCGTTGCGGCCGTTCAGCGGCTGGCCGCCGAGCAGCAGCTGGTCGCCCTCCAGCCGCCATTCGCTGCCCTGCTGCGCCAGCAGCGCCTTCAGCATGCCGAGATTGCTCTCCAGCCGCTGCTGCGAGCGTTCCAGCATGCCCTGGCGCACCTCCTCGGTCAGCGCGAAGGCGACGGAGCCGGCGGCGACCAGCACGGCCATGAGGGTGATGGTCAGCAGGCAGGTCACCACGCCCAGGCGGCGTGGCAGGGCGGCAAGCCAGCGGAACAGGGGCATCTCGGGTTTCCCGGGGCAAGGAAACCATCCTAATCGCCAAGCGATATTGCCATTTGGTTAACTAGCCCGCTCACGTTGCAGCAGGGCGCCAGGGCGGGGGGGACGGCCGGGGGCTAGAGCCCGGCCAGGGCCCAGAGCAGCACGCCGTTCTGCGCGTGCAGCCGGTTCTCCGCCTCGTCGAACACCACGCTCTGCGGCCCCTCGATCACCTCCTCGGTGATCTCCTCGCCGCGATGGGCGGGCAGGCAGTGCAGCACGATGGCCTCCGGCTTCGCGTGGCGCAGCAGCGCGGCGTTCAGCTGGTAGGGGGCGAGCATGTTGTGGCGGGCCGACGGCCCGTCCTCCTTCTCGTCCGACATGGAGACCCAGGTGTCGGTCACCACGCAATCGGCGCCGCGCACCGCCTCGACCGGGTCGGAGGTCAGCTCGACCCGCGCCCCCTCGCGCCGCGCCCAGTCGACCAGCTGGGCCGGCGGCGCCAGCTCCGGCGGGGTGGCGAGGCGCAGCGTGAAGTCGAAGCGCGCGGCCGCCTGGATGAAGCTCTGCGCGACGTTGTTGCCGTCGCCGGTCCAGGCGAAGACCTTGCCCGCCACCGGGCCGCGATGCTCCTCGAAGGTGAGGATGTCGGCCATCAGCTGGCAGGGGTGGGAGACGTCGGTCAGCCCGTTGATCACCGGCACGGTGGCGTGCTCGGCCAGGCCGCGCAGCTTCGCCACGCTGTCGGTGCGCAGCATGATGGCGTCCACGTAGCGCGACAGGACGCGGGCGGTGTCCGCCACGCTCTCGCCGCGGCCAAGCTGCATGTCGCGCGCCGAGAGCACCACGGCATGGCCGCCCAGCTTCTGGATGCCGACCTCGAAGGAGACGCGGGTGCGGGTCGAGGGCTTCTCGAAGATCAGCGCCACCGACTTGCCGGCCAGCGGCTTCTCCGGCACGCGGCCGGCCTTGGCGTCGGCGGCCAGCGCCAGCATGTGGCGCAGCGTGGCGGCGTCGAAATCCGCCAGCTCCAGGAAATGCCGGGGGGGCTTCGCAGCCCCCCCTTCACGCGACGCGGCCGGTTGCACCTGGGCGCTCACTTGGCCGCCACCTTCGCCTGGGACGGGGTGACGCGGCGCAGCGCGCGGTCGAGCATCTCGACCGCCTGGTCCACCTCGGCCTCGGTGATGATCAGCGAGGGCGCGACGCGCAGCACGTTCTGCCCCGCCGCCACCGTCAGCAGCCCCTCCGCCACGGCGGCGGCCTGCAACTCGGTGTTGGTCACCTCCGGCACCAGCTGCAGGCCGAGCAGCAGGCCGGCGCCGCGCACGCCCGTCGCCACCTGCGGGTGGCGCGCGGCCAGATCCTGCATCGAGCGCCAGAGATGGCGCGCCACGCGGTCCACCTGCTCCAGGAAGCCCGGCGCCAGGATGACGTCGAGCACCGCGTTGCCGGCGGCGCAGGCCAGCGGGTTGCCGCCATAGGTGGTGCCGTGGGTGCCCGGCTTCAGGTACTTCGCCACCTTCTCCTTGGCCAGGATGGCGCCGAGCGGGAAGCCGCCGCCGATGCCCTTGGCCGAGGACATCACGTCCGGCTCGATGCCCGCCCACTGGTGCGCCCAGAGCTTGCCCGAGCGCCCCATGCCGGTCTGCACCTCATCGAGGGCGAGCAGCAGGCCGAACTCGTCGCACACCGCGCGCAGCTCGCGCAGGAAGCGCAGCTCGGCCGGGCGCACGCCGCCCTCGCCCTGGATCGGCTCGATCATGATGGCGGCGGTGTTCGGGCCGATGGCGTCGCGCACCGCGTTCATGTTGCCGAAGGGGATGTGGTCGAACCCTTCCGGCGCCGGGCCGAAGCCCTCCAGGTATTTCGGGTTGCCGGTGGCGGCCAGCGCCGCGAGGGTGCGGCCGTGGAAGGCGCCCTCGAAGCAGATGAAGCGGAACTTCTCCGGGTGGCCGTTCTCCGCATGGTATTTGCGGACGGCCTTCATCATGCCTTCATTCGCCTCGGCGCCCGAGTTGCAGAAGAAGACGCTGTCGGCGAAGGAGGTCTCGACCAGCCGCGCCGCCAGGCGCTCGGCCTGCGGCACGCGGTAGAGGTTGGAGACGTGCATCACCTTGGCCGCCTGCTCGGCGACGGTCCGCACCAGGTGCGGATGCGCGTGCCCGATGGAGGTGGTGGCGATGCCGCTGCCGAAATCCAGGAATCGTCGGCCCTCCACCGTCCACAGCCAGGCGCCCTCGCCCCGCTCGAAGGCAAGGTCGGCACGGTTGTAGGTCGGCATCAGGGCGGGGATCACGCGAGCAACTCTCCGGATCTTTCCGCGGCCCGCGCGCCTGTCGCGCGGCGTCCACGCGGAAAGGGGAACAGTGACGCAATCCGCCGCACCGGTCAAAGGCAGGCATGCGTTTTCCCGCAACCCGCGCCGGATCCGCGCCGTTACCCCGCCGAGACGCTTCCGCGCCCCGGGCGCGACAGATCCAGGAGGATGTTCATGCGGAGTTCGATGCTCGCCTTCACCGCCGCCGCCCTGATCGGCATGAGTGGCGCCGCCCTGGCGCAGCAGGGTTCCGGCAGCCCGGGTTCGGGCGCCGGCCCGACGGCAGGCCAGCCCAACGTGACCGGCAACACCAGCGGCGGCGCCACGAGCACCACCCCCGCCCCGGGCAGCACGACGACGACCCAGCCCACCGCCCCCTCGGCGCAGGGCGCCAACCCGCCGACGCTCGGCGGCTCGCAGCCCGGCAG
>NZ_GG770777.1:1566403-1569972 GCF_000164635.1 Pseudoroseomonas cervicalis ATCC 49957
AAGGAGGGCCGCACGGCGGGCATCTCCGCCCGGTGCAGCGCGCGCGGCGGCGCCGGCAGCGGCACCCAGCCATGGCCGCAGCGGACGCAGCGGACCAGCCGGCCGGGGACGACCAGCGACTCCTTCACCTCATAGGCGGCGGCGCAATCCGGGCATTCGAGACGCATCTGCGCGCTATGCCGGGGTGCCCGGCGGGCCGCAAGCCCCGCCGCGCGGCCGGGGCGCGGAAACCCTTCGTAAACGGTCGCGGGTGGCGGCGGCGGCCCGGGCGTGGCATGTGGCTCCGCATGGTGCGCTTCACCGCGGTCGGCCTGCGCTATCCCTCCCCCGACGGGGGCGAGGGGCCGGAGGCCCTGGCCGACCTGACCTTCACCCTGCCCGAGGGCAGCTTCACCTGGCTGCTGGGTGCCTCGGGCGCCGGCAAATCCTCGCTGCTGCGGCTGATGCACCTGGCCCAGCTGCCGACCCGGGGGGAGCTGGAGGTGCTGGGCGTGCTGGTGCGGCCGGAGCGGCGCGCCGCCCTGCCGGCGCTGCGCCGGCGCATCGGCGTGGTGTTCCAGGATTTCCGGCTGCTGCCCTATCTCTCGGCCTTCGACAATGTGGCGCTGCCGCTGCGCCTGGCCGGCCGCTCGGAATCCAGCCTGCGGCCGGATGTGACCGAGATGCTGCGCTGGGTCGGCCTCCAGGGAAAGGAGAGCTCGCTGCCGCAGCAGCTCTCGGGCGGCGAGCAGCAGCGCGTGGCCATCGCCCGCGCCGTGGTCACCCGCCCCTCGCTGCTGGTGGCGGACGAGCCCACCGGCAATCTCGATTCGCACCAGGCGCGGCGGCTGCTGGCGCTGCTGACGCAGATGAACCGCCTCGGCACCACCGTGGTGGTGGCCACCCATAGCGAGGAGCTGGTGGCGCAATTCCCCGCCCCCGCTTTGGTGCTGGAGCATGGAAGGGTGATGCAGCATGGCTGAGCGCCGCACCCGCTATGCGCGCGACCCGCTCGGCCTGAAGCGGGCGCTGTCGGACCGGCTGCTGCCGGGCCTCGTCGCCGCCATGGCGCTGCTGGCGGCGCTGGCGCTCGCCGGCAGCCGCGGCGCGGAGGCGCTGCAACAGCGCTGGCAGCATGGCGCCGCCGCCGCCGTCACCGTGCAGCTGCCGCCCGAGCAGTCGGGCCGCATCGACGAGGCCATCGCCCTGCTGCGCGAGATGCCCGAGGTGGCCGAGGCCGCGCCGGTCGATTCCGCCCGCATGCGCGAGCTGCTGCGCCCCTGGCTGGGCGAGGTGCCCTCGCTGCCCCTGCCGGCGGTGCTGGAGCTGCGCATGCGCAATCTGGCGCTCGACCCCGCCCCGGTGGCGCAGCGCCTGGCCGAGGCCATCCCCGGCGCCGAGCTGGAGGCGCATGGCATCTGGGTCGCGCGGCTGGCGGCGCTGGCCCGCAGCGTGCAGGGCGTGGCGCTGGCGGTGCTGGCGCTGGTCGTCGCCGTCGCCGTCGCCGTGGTGGCGGTGGCGACGCGCGCCGGCCTCGCCGCCCGCCGCCAGGCGATCGAGATCCTGCACGATCTGGGCGCCACCCAGGGCGACATCGCCGGCCGCTTCGCCCGCCGCATCGGGCTGCTGGCGGGCGGCGGCGCGCTGGCCGGGGCGGCGCTGTCGGTGCCGACTCTGGCCGCCCTGTCCAGCATCGCCGCCCCGCTCGCGGGCGGCGAGGTGGCGCCCTGGTCGGCGCTGCCCTGGCTCGACCTCGCGCTGCTGCCGCCCTTCGCCGGGCTGATCGGCTGGGCCACCGCCCAGCTCAGCGTGCGCCGCTGGCTGCAGCGCCTGCCGTGAGGGACACGCCATGAGCCTGCCCGATGGCAGCCGCGAGGGCGGGTGGAGCCGGCTCTGGCTGCTGCCGGCGCTGCTGGCGATCCTGGTGGTGGCGGGCTTCGCGCTGTTCACCGGGCAGAGCCGCGCCCGGCCCGAGCTGCCGCTGCGCCAGACCGACGGCATCGCCGTGCTGACCGGCGGGCCGCAGCGCGTCGATGCCGGGCTGCGCCTGCTGGCCGAGGGGCATGCGCGGGCGCTGATCATCTCCGGCACCGGGCGCGACGCGACGCTGGAGGAGCTGGCCCGCCGCGCCGGCCTGCCCGACCCGCTGCCGGAGGGCTTCGCCGCCCGCGTCACCCTGGGGCGGGAGGCGACCAGCACCCGCGGCAATGGCCAGGAGGTTGCGGAATGGGCCGAGGCGCGGCAGATCGGCAGCCTGCGCGTCGTCACCGCCGCCTTCCATATGCCCCGCGCCCTGCTGGAGCTGCGCCGCACCCTGCCCGGGGTGGCGCTGGTGCCGCATCCGGTGCAGGCCGCCGGGCCCCGCCCGGGCCTGCTGCTGCGGGAATATGGCAAGTTCATCGGGGCGATGCTCGGATTGTCGGCCCTGAAACCGGAGAAGCCCGTCCCGTGATCCTGCTGCGTTCGGCGCTGTTCAACGCGCTGTTCTTCACGCTGACGGCGCTGGCCTGCATCCTCGGCCTGGCCCTGCTGCCCTTTCCGCGCCGGGTGCTGCGCCGCTTCATCCAGGGCTGGGCGCGGCTGATCCTGTGGCTGCTGAAGGTGGTCTGCGGCATCGGCCTGCGCGTCACCGGGCGGGAGAATCTGCCCGACGGGCCGGTGGTGATCGCCGCCAAGCACCAATCGGCCTATGACACGGTGGTCTGGCTCGCCCTGCTGCCGGAGCCGGTCTACGTGCTGAAGCAGGAGCTGCTGAAGATCCCGGCCTGGGGGCGGCTCGCGCGGCATTACGGCTCGGTCGCGGTGGACCGCAAGGGCGGCGCCTCGGCGCTGAAGCGCATGGTGCGGCAGGCCGCCGCCGCGCTGGCCGAGGGCGACCAGATCATCATCTTCCCGGAGGGCACCCGCACCCTGCCCGGCCAGCGCGTGCCCTACCAGCCCGGCGTGGTGGCGCTGGCGGCGGCCAGCCCGGCGCCGGTGGTGCCGGCGGCGACCGACAGCGGCCTGCACTGGGGCCGGGGCGCCTTCGCCGCCAAGCAGCCCGGCGACATCACCGTGGCGATCCTGCCGCCGCTGCCGGCCGGCCTCGGCCGCGCCGGCCTGATCGGCCGGCTGGAGGCGGCGATCGAGACCGAGACCGACCGGCTGGTGCGCCTCGGTGGCGGCCCGGCGGTGCAGCCGCCCCTTGTGGATAATTCTGTGGGATAAGGAGCCGGGCGGCGCTCCACGCGCTTCCAGCAACGGCGCGCAAGCCCCTGCGGGCATTGTCTTTTTGCTGTCACGCTGCGGCCGCGCCAGCCGGTCTGCCTTTGTCCGGCACGCTGTCAACCTCCTGTTTTTCATGAGGTTTTCCGCAAGAATGGCAGGGCTGGCAGAATTCCCCTTGCCAGCCCGGCGGACACCGCGCCGCGGCCTGGGACAAGGCTGGGGATTTCCTGTGGATAAGTCTGCGGACAACCGCGCCCGGCCCCGCTGCGAGGCGGCGCGAATCGGCGGCGCCCGGCTGCGCTGGCGCTTGGCCCCGGCCCTGCCACCGGTTTCCGTGGCGCGGCAACCGGGCTAGCCTGCGCCGCATGACCGACCGCACCCGC
>NZ_GG770777.1:1572182-1592497 GCF_000164635.1 Pseudoroseomonas cervicalis ATCC 49957
GCCCACCCGCAGCCGGGCGAGGCCGGCCAGCACCCGCGCCTGATGCGCGCGCCACAGCGCCAGCGTCGCCGGATCCTCGGAGACGGCATGGTCACGCAGGGTGGAGAGCGGCCGGTGCTTCAGGCCGGAGGCGGCCTCGATGCGGCGCTCGGCCGCCGCGTCGCCCGGCCAGGCGAAGCCGCGAAAGCCGCGCCAGGCGGCAACGCCGATGGCGGCCGCGAAACCGGCCAACAGGACAAGATGCAGCCAGGGCGGCAGCAGCGCCACGACGCCGGAGAGCGCCAGCAGCAGGAACAGCCCGGCCAGGCCGAGCACGGGCCAGAGGCGGGGCCACAGGGCCTCCCACCCCAGCGCCCAGCGCGCGAGCCGCCGCCCGCGCGAGAGGCGACGGGCCAGCGGGTCGCGCGGGTCGGTCATGCGGTCAGCCACTCCGGCAGGCGCTGATGCGCCAGCAGGTCCTCGGGCGTCTGCCGGGGGCGCACGACGGCGTGGCGGTGGCCGTCCACCAGCACCTCGGCCGCCAGCGGGCGGGCGTTGTATGTGCTGCTCATCACCGCACCATAGGCACCGGCATCTAAAAACGCGATGAAATCGCCGGGAGCCATGTCGGGCATGGCGCGGCCGCGGGCGAAGGTGTCGCCGCTCTCGCAGACGGGCCCGACGATATCGGCCGGGGCCAGCGGCGCCGCGTGGCGCTTCGGGTCGAGCGGCAGGATGCCGTGCCAGGCCTCGTACATGGCCGGGCGGACCAGATCGTTCATGGCGGCGTCCGCCACCAGGAAGCGGCGGCCGCGCCCCTGCTTCTGCAGCACGATGGAGGCCAGCAGCACGCCGGCGGGGCCGGCGATCCAGCGCCCCGGCTCCAGCATCACCGGCAGGCCGAGCCCGCCCAGCGTCGCCTGGATGGCGCCGGCCAGCGCCTCGGGCGGCGGCGCCACCTCGTCGCGATAGGGGATGCCGAGGCCGCCGCCGCAATCGACCCGCTCGATCGGCAGGCCCTGGGCGCGGATCGCCCGCACCATCTCGGCCAGCCGCGCATAGGCGGCGCGGAAGGGCGCCACCCCCTCGGTGATCTGGCTGCCGATATGGGTGGCGATGCCGATCGGGCGGATCGCGGGCAGCGCCGCCATGCGGGCATAGAGCGGCAGCGCGTCCTCATAGGCGATGCCGAACTTGTTCTCGGCCTTGCCCGTGGTGATCTTGGCGTGGGTCTTGGCGTCCACATCCGGGTTGACGCGCAGCGCCACCGGCGCCCGCACCCCCAGCTCGGCGGCGATGGCGGCGATCATGTCGATCTCCTCCACGCTCTCCGCGTTCAGCTGGAAGATGCCCTGCGCCAGGGCGAAGCGAATCTCCTCCGGCTTCTTGCCGACGCCGGAGAACACCGTCGCCCCGGCCGGGATGCCGGCGGCCATGGTGGCGCGCAGCTCGCCCATGCTGACGATGTCGGCGCCGGCGCCCTCGGCGCCCAGCACCCGCAGCACCGCCTGGTTGTCATTGGCCTTGGTGGCGTAGTGGATGCTGGCATCGAGCCCGGCACCCCGCAGCGCGTCGCGCAGCGCGCGGTAGCGGCGGCGCAGCGTGTTCGCCGAATAGACCCAGGTGGGGGTCCCCACCTCCCGCGCGATGCGGGCGAGCGGCACCTCCTCCATCAGCAGCCCGTCATGGGCGTGCAGCGACAGCGCCGGGCGGGCGGCGATCAGGTCGGCGAAGGCGGGATCGGCGCCATGCGGCGCGAGGGGGGACGGAGCGGCCATCCCCCCATATTAGGGTGCGCCCGGCGCCGATTGAAGCACGGATACATCCCCTGGCGCCGCCGGCGTTCCACCCCATCCTCCGCGCATGAGCGACGCCGCCCCGCTGATCCTGACCCTGGCGCTGGACACGCCGAGCTTCGCCCGGCTGGAGGCGCTGCGCCGCGCCCATTTCCCGCCCGAGCGCAATTTCCTTTCCGTGCATCTGACGCTGTTCCACGCCCTGCCGGGGGCGGAGCGGGCGGCGGTGGAGGACAGGCTGGCGGCGCTGACAGCCAGAACCCCGCCGCCGGCGCTGCGCTTCGCCGGGCTGCGCAGCCTGGGCCGCGGCACCGCCTACACGGTGGAGAGCACAGCCCTGATGGCCCTGAGAGAAGAACTGGCGCGGGATTGGCGCCCCTGGCTGACGCCGCAGGACGCGCAGGGCTTCCGCCCACATGTGACGGTGCAGAACAAGGTGACGCCCGAGGCGGCGCGCGGCCTGCTGGCGGCGCTGCAACGGGATTTCACCCCCTGGTCCGGCAGGGGCGAGGCACTCTGCCTCTGGCATTATCGCGGCGGCCCCTGGGAGGGGGCCGCGCGCTTCGGCTTCGGCGGAACCGCGGCGGAGGCAGCCCCCCCGCCCCCGCCCCCGCCGCTCAGCGGTGGATGACGCGGCCGGCCACGGCGTCGAGCTTGGCCACCAGCGCCGGGTCGCGCATCTCCTTCGGCGTGACGATGGCGTATTCCAGCGCCCGGTCGCAGCCCGCCGGGCAGGCGCCGCGCGGCGCGCCCAGCATCGGCACCATGGCCTTGACCAGCGCCTTGGCGCGGTCGGCATTGGCGTGCATCACCTTGACCACCGCATCCACCGTCACCGCGTCATGGTCGGGGTGCCAGCAATCGAAATCGGTGACCATGGCGATGGTCGCGTAGCAGAGCTCCGCCTCGCGGGCGAGCTTGGCCTCCGGCATGTTGGTCATGCCGATCACGTCGCAGCCCCAGGCGCGGTACAGCTCGCTCTCCGCCTTGGTGGAGAATTGCGGGCCTTCCATCACCAGATAGGTGCCGCCGCGCTTGTGCTTCAGGCCGATCTGGCGCGCCGCCGTCTCCGCCACGTCGCCGAGGCGCGGGCAGACCGGGTGCGCCACCGAGACATGCGCCACGCACCCCGTCTCGAAGAAGCTCTTCTGGCGGGCGAAGGTGCGGTCGATGAACTGGTCGACGATGACGAAATGCCCCGGCGGCAGGTCGCCATTCAGCGAGCCGACGGCGGAGAGGGAGAGGATCTCGGTCACCCCGGCGCGCTTCAGCACGTCGATGTTGGCGCGGTAGTTCAGCGCCGAGGGCGGCACCCGGTGGCCGCGGCCATGGCGCGGCAGGAAGACGCATTTCACCCCGGCCAGCCGGCCGAACAGCAGCTCGTCCGAGGCCTCGCCCCAGGGGCTCTCGACCCGCTTCCACGTGCGGTCCTCGAGGCCGTCGATGTCGTAGAGGCCGGAACCGCCGATCAGGCCGATGACGGGTTCGATGGTCTCGCTCATGCAGGTCACCCCCGGGACGGGAAGAGAGGAAGGATGGCCGCCCCCTTACAGGAAAACGGCCGGACATGAAAAAGGGCCGCCCCGAGGGGCGGCCCTGCATCGGTCCTGACCTGGTGGCCAGGGCTCAGTGGACGTCGGCCCAGACCTTCCGCTTCACCGCGTAGGTCAGCCCGCCCAGGATGATGAGGAACAGGATGACGCGCACGCCCATGGCGCGGCGGGTCTCCAGCTCCGGCTCCGCCGCCCAGGCGAGGAAGGCGGAGACGTCGCGGGACATCTGGTCGACCGTGGCGCGGGTGCCGTCGGCATACTGCACCTGGCCGTCCGAGTTGATCGGCGGCGCCATGGCGATCTGGTGGCCCGGGAAATACTTGTTGTAGTGCATGCCCTCCATGACGGTCACGCCGGCGGGCGGCGGATCCTCATAGCCCACCAGCAGGGCATGGATGTAGTCGGCGCCGCCATGGCGGGCCTTGGTGATCACCGACAGGTCGGGCGGCAGGGCGCCGTTGTTGGCGGCGCGCGCCGCCGCGTCATTGGCGAAGGGGCGGCGGAAGCGGTCCGAGGCGCGGCCGGGGCGCTCGAACATCTCGCCATTGTCGTTCGGCCCGTCCTGGATCTGGTAGGAGGCGGCGATCGCCGCCACCTCGGCCTCCGACAGCCCGATCTCCCGCAGGTTGCGGTAGGAGAGCAGGTGCATGGCGTGGCAGGCCGAGCAGACCTCCTTGTAGACCTGGAAGCCGCGCTGCAGCTCGCCGCGGTCGAAGGTGCCGAACAGCCCGTCGAAGGAGAAGCGGGTGTTCGGGATCTCGATATGCTCCCCCGCCGCCTGGGCGGGGGGGGGCGCCATCAGCCCGAGGGACAGGGCGGCCGCCAGGGCCGCCGCTTTGAGGGTGCGAACAGGCATCACGCCTTCTCCATCGGCTTGGCCGCGGCGGCGCCGGGCAGGGGGCCGCCGCCACGCAGCACGGCCTGGGCGATGCTCTCCGGCAGCGGCAGCGGCTTCTCGACCTTGGCCAGCAGCGGCAGGATCACCAGGAAATAGGCGAAGTAGTAGGCGGTGCTGAGGCGGGCGATCGCGACATAGATGCCCTCGGCCGGCATGCCGCCCGCCCACATCAGGACGAAGAAGTTCACCGTCCACAGCAGGAAGGCCCACTTGGCGATCGGGCGGAAGCGCATGGAGCGCACCGGCGAGCGGTCGAGCCAGGGCAGCACGAACAGGATGGCGATCGAGCCGAACATCATCAGCACGCCGCCGAGCTTGTTCGGCACCGCGCGGAGGATCGCGTAGAACGGCAGGAAGTACCATTCCGGCACGATATACGCGGGCGTCACCAGCGGGTTGGCCGGGATGTAGTTGTCCGGGTGGCCGAGGTAGTTCGGCGCGAAGAACACCAGGAAGGCGAAGACGATGAAGTAGACGACGATGCCGACGCTGTCCTTCATCGTGTAGTACGGATGGAACGGCAGCGTGTCCTGCGGGCCCTTGGGCTCGATGCCCAGCGGGTTGTTCGAGCCGGTGATGTGCAGCGCGGCCACGTGCAGGAACACCACGCCGAAGATCACGAAGGGCAGCAGGTAGTGCAGGCTGAAGAAGCGGTTCAGCGTCGGGTTGTCGACCGAGAAGCCGCCCCAGAGCAGCGTCACGATGGCATCGCCCACCAGCGGGATCGCCGAGAACAGGTTGGTGATGACGGTGGCGCCCCAGAAGGACATCTGGCCCCAGGGCAGCACGTAGCCCATGAAGGCGGTGGCCATCATCAGCAGGAAGATGACGACGCCGAGCATCCAGAGCAGCTCGCGCGGCGCCTTGTAGGAGCCGTAGTACATGCCGCGCCAGACATGCACGAGGACCACGATGAAGAACATCGAGGCGCCGTTCATGTGCACGTAGCGGATCAGCCAGCCATAGTTCACGTCGCGCATGATGCGCTCGACGCTGTCAAAGGCCAGGCTGGTGTGCGCGGTGTAGTTCATCGCCAGGAAGATGCCGGTGGCGATCATGATCATCAGGTTGATCATGGCCAGCGCGCCGAAATTCCAGAAGTAGTTGAAATTCCGGGGAGTCGGGAAGGTCCCGTACTCCTTCTGCATCATGGTGAAGACCGGCATGCGCTGGTCGATCCAGCGCACCACCGGGTTCGTGAAACTGCTGTCGTGAAGGCCGGATGCCATGGGGTGCGGTCCTCAGCCGATGCGGATCTGGGTGTCGGAGGTGAAGTTGTACTCCGGCACCGCAAGGTTGGTCGGCGCCGGGCCCCGGCGGATGCGGCCCGAAGTGTCGTAGTGGCTGCCGTGGCAGGGGCAGAACCAGCCGCCGAAATCGCCGCGCGCGTCGGTCGGCTTCTGGCCGAGCGGCACGCAGCCGAGATGGGTGCAGACGCCCAGCACCACGAGCCAGGGCTTGCGCTGCACGCGCGCGCTGTCCGGCTGCGGGTCGCGCAGCTCGCCCAGCGGCACGGATTCGGCCTCCTGGATCTCGTTCGCCGTGCGGTGGCGGACGAAGACGGGCTTGCCGCGCCACATGACGGTGACCGCCTGGCCCTCGGCGATGTGCGACAGCGGCACATCGGTGCTGGCCAGCGCCAGCACGTCCTTGGCCGGGTTCATCGAGTGGATGAACGGCCAGACGATGGCACCCACGCCGACCGCCGCGAAGGAGCCCGCCACCAGTTTCAGGAAGTCGCGTTTGGTCCCCTCGGGCCCATGGTCACCGCCCCCCGGGGTATGTCCCGCATGGGGGGAGCTGCTCGGCGCAAGCGTATCGGCCATGCCTCATCGTCCCTTCTGGCGGCCGCCCCGGAGTCCTGGCAGGCGGGCCGACCGCTGATCCTGTCCGCGGATGCGGAGGCACAGGGCATGCGCGAAGCCGCGCTGCAACGCCATGCGCCGGCGCCATATAAGGGCAGCGCCAGCGGGGTGGCAATCGCCGCAGGGGCCCGCGATGTGACTTCCGCCCGCGGGCGGTACGGTTGCGCCACAGTCGCGCCGCGCCCTTCCCCGGTTGCGGCCGCGCGGCGGCCGGGCTAGCGCCTGACCCCCGCCCCTCCGCCAGCAGGTGCCGCCATGCCCGAGACCGCCGCCCCCGCATCGACCGACGCCGCGCCGCAGCACCGCCTGGCCGGCCCCGCCCGCGCCTGGTTCGAGTCGCTGCGCGACCGGCTCTGCGCCGAGTTCGAGGCGATCGAGGACGCCCTCCAGGGCGGCCCGCACGGCGCCCTGCCCGCCGGCCGCTTCGCCCGCACCGCCTGGGAGCGGCCGGGCGGCGGCGGCGGCGTCATGTCGGTGATGCGCGGCCGGGTGTTCGAGAAGGTGGGGGTCAATGTCTCCACCGTCTGGGGCGAGTTCAGCCCGGAATTCCGCAAGCAGATCCCGGGCGCCGAGGAGGATCCGCGCTTCCTGGCCACCGGCGTCTCGCTGGTCGCCCATATGCGCTCCCCCCGGGTGCCGGCGGCGCACATGAACACGCGCTTCATCGTCACCCGCCGCGCCTGGTTCGGCGGCGGCGGCGACCTGACGCCCATGACGATGGATTCGCCCGAGTCGCTGGCCGATGGCGCCGCCTTCCACGCCGCCTTCCAGGCCGCCTGCGAGCGCCACGACCCGGCCTACTATCCGCGCTTCAAGGCCTGGTGCGACGAGTATTTCTTCCTGCCGCACCGCAACGAGCCGCGCGGCCTGGGCGGCATCTTCTATGACTGGCTGGGCCGCGACGAGCCGGAGGGCGAGCGGCTGGACGGCCACTTCGCCTTCACCCGCGATGTGGGCGAGGCCTTCCTCGCCGCCTATCCCGCCATCATCCGCCGCCGCATGGGCGAGAGCTGGACCGAGGCGGAGCGCGAGCACCAGCTGGTCCGCCGCGGCCGCTATGTCGAGTTCAACCTGCTGCACGACCGCGGCACGCTGTTCGGCCTCAAGACCGGCGGCAACACCGAGGCGATCCTGATGTCGATGCCGCCCGAGGTGCGCTGGCCCTAGCCGCCCCGCCGGCTGGCGCGGGTGGGCTGGCGCGGCGCCGGGGGCTCGGGCATGCTTTCTCCATAATTAAAAAAGATGGAGGAATCGCATGACCACCCGCCGCGCCCTGCTGGGCGCCGCCCTGGCCGCCCCCGCTCTGGCCGCCCCCGCCCTGCTGCCCGGCCTGGCCCGCGCCCAGTCCTCCTGGCCGGACCGCCCGGTGCGCTTCATCGTGCCCTATCCGCCGGCCGGCTCGACCGACCTGCTGACCCGCATCCTGGCCGACCGGCTGCAACAGAAGCTGGGGCAGAACTTCATCGTCGAGAACCGGCCCGGCGCCGGCGGCAATATCGGCATGGACGCGGTCGCCAAGGCGGCGCCCGATGGCTACACCTTCGGCGCGGCGACGATCGGGCATTTCTCGATCAACCAGTATCTCTACAGCCGCATGCCCTGGGACATCGACCGCGACTTCATCCCGGTGGCGCTGACCTGGGAATTCCCCAATGTCGTGGTGGTCTCCAGCCAGCACGTGCCGGCGACCAACCTGAAGGACTTCATCGCCTGGGTGCGGCAGCGGCCGAACGGCGCCTCCTTCGGCTCGCCCGGCGTCGGCACCACGCCGCATCTCTCGGGCGAGATCTTCCGCAACCGGCTGCAGCTGGACGCGACGCATGTGCCCTTCCGCGGCGCGGCGCAGACCATCCCGGCGATGCTGTCGGGCGATGTCACCTTCGCCATCGACAACCTCGCCTCCTACGTGCCGGTGATCCAGGAGGGGCGGATGCGGGCGCTGGCGGTCACCAGCGCGCAGCGCTGGCCGAGCCTGCCCGACGTGCCGACCATGGCCGAGGCGGGGATGGAGGATTTCGTCATCACCTCCTGGGGCGCCTTCGTGGCGCCGGCCGCCACGCCGCGCCCGATCATCGACCGGATGAACGCGGCGCTGCGCGAGATCACGGCGGATGAGGCGCTGAAGCAGCGCTTCATGCAGGCGGGCGGCACGCCGCTCTGGTCGACACCGGAGGACGCCATCGCGCGCGGCAAGGCGGAGCGGCCGATGTGGCAGGCCGCCGTGCGGGCCTCCGGCGCCCGCGCCGACTGAGGCGCCGGGCGCGCGCCGCCGCCCGTTCCGGGGCGGCGGCGCGGCCTATTCGCGGCGCAGGATGCCGTCCACCAGCCGGTCGGCCCAGGCGCGGCTGCGGAAGGACTGGCGCAGCCGGTCCTCGTCGTAATCCTCGCGCAGCCAGTCGAGGAAGGGCTTCGGCCCGTTCGCCTTCTGGAAGGCGGCGTAGTCGCGGAAGAAGGCATCCAGGATGCCGGTCTTGCTGGCCGAGACATGGCCGTGCCGCCAGGAGAGCTGGCGCATCGCCTCCTCCACCGGCCGCCCCTGCAGCAGCAGCCAGACCCCGGCGGCGAGGCCGGTGCGGTCGGCCCCCGATTTGCAGTGGATCAGCACCGGCCCGGGCAGGTCGCGGAAGATCCCGGCCAGGCGCAGCAGCCGGTCCTTGTGCGGCGCGCCACGGCTTTCCAGCGGCGCGTCGACATGGCTCAGCCCCAGCTCCGCCGCCATGGCGCGGCCCAGCGCGTCGGAGCCGCAGCTCTCGCGGTGGCCGCGCAAATTGATGATGCTGCGCAGGCCGAGGGTTCGCGCCGCGCGGCGCAGCTGCCAGGGGCTCGGGTGGTTGGAGCGGTAGAGCCGCCCCGGCGCCACCACGCCCCAGTTGCGCCAGCCCAGCCGCAGCACGGCATGGTCGACGAACAGGCTGTTCAGCCAGGCCGCGCGGCGGCCGGCCGGGGTGGAGAGATCCTGCGCCATGCGCGCGGTATGGCGAGGCGCGGCCCCGGACGCAAGCAGGGAGGCCCCTGGCCTTCTTTCGGCGTTCCGGCGCGCGGGCCGGCCCGCGTCAGGGCCGTGTCCCTTGCCCCACTCCCATCGGCCGCGAGCCCAAACGCGGAAGGGGGGAGGCCCTTGGCCTCCCCCCTTCCCCGTTCCGTCTCGCTCCCCCGGGCCCAGGCCCAAGGCTTGAGGAGGCATCCCTCCCCTCCCGGCCCTGACCGGCAGCCGAAAAAAACTACCAGCGGTAGGCGAGGGTGCCGATGACGCTGCGGCCTTCGCCGTAGAAGCAGGAGGCGAGGCTGCCGCAGCTGGCGACGTAGCGCTTGTCCTCCAGGTTGCGGGCGTTCACCTGGGCCTCGAAGCCATTGAAGGTGGTGCCGAGCTTGGAGAGGTCGTAGCTGATCGCGGCGTCGAACAGGGTGAAGGCGGGCACGGCGCTGGCCAGGTGGGCGTCGCCCACCGGGCTGCGGCCGACATAGCGCACGCCGCCGCCGATGGTCAGGCCGCTGATCGGGCCGGTGGCGCCCTCGAAGCTGTACTGGGCGTAGAGCGAGGCCAGCCACTCGGGCACGCCGTTCGGCCGGTTGCCGCGGGTGGCGGCGTTGGTGCTGCGGGTGATCTCCGCGTCCCACCAGGTGAGCGAGCCGAGCAGGTTCAGGCCGGGCAGCAGGTTGGCCACCGCCTCCAGCTCGACGCCGCGCACGCGGATCTCGCCGGTCTGCACCGAGTTCAGCGGGTTGGCCGGGTCGGTGCCGCGGACATTCTGCTTGGTCAGGTCGAACAGCGCGAGCTGGGCGAAGCTGTTGGCGCCCGGCGGCTGGTACTTCACGCCGATCTCGTACTGGCGGCCGGTGGTGGGCTTGTAGGCCTCGCCATAGAAGTTCACGCCGGTCTCGGGCATGAAGGATTCGGCGTAGCTGACATAGGGGGCGAGGCCGCCCGGCGCCTGGTAGGTCAGGCCGGCGCGCCAGGTGAAGGCGTCGCCATCGCTGCTGGACAGGCCGCCGCTGCGGCGGTTGCGCACATCCTGGTCATACCAGTCCTGGCGCATCCCGACAGTGGCGACCCAGCGCTCGCCGAAGCGGATCTGGTCCTGCAGGTAGACGCCGACCATGTCGGTCGTCGTCATGGTGTCGGCCAGGGTGGAGAGGGCCGGGCCACGGCCGGCATAGACCGGGCGGTAGAGGTCGAGCGGCGAGGTCAGGGCGCCGCTGTTGCGCGCGCCATAGAGGGTGCGGCTGTAGTCGAGGCCGGCGAGCACGGTGTGGCGCAGCGGCCCGGTGGTGAAGCGCGCCTCCAGCTGGTTGTCCACCGCGATCGAGGAACCCTCGACCACCGACTGGTAGGCGTAGCGGTTCAGCAGCCGCTGGCTGCCGGCCACCAGGCCGAGGCCGTAGGTCTGGTACCAGTCATAATCGACCTTGGTGTAGCGCAGGTTCTGGCGGACGCTGAACACCTCGTCGAAGCGGTGCTCGAACTCGTAGCCCAGCGCCCAGACGGTGCGGTTGTAGTGGTCGAGATCCGGCTCGCCGCTGAAGATGCTCGTCGGCACCCGGCCGAAGGCGGAGCGCGTCACCGTGCCGGTGTAGGGCAGGAACTCGTCGCCATGCGTCAGGTCGCGCTGGTAGTGCGCGAGGAAGGTGATGCGCGTGCTGTCGCTCGGCCGCCAGGTCAGGGCGGGGGCGATGTAGGTGCGGTCGTCCTTGCCGTGGCCGCTCTGCACATTGGCGTCGCGCAGCACGCCGGTCAGGCTGTAGGACCACTCGCCCGCGGCATCGAGCGGGCCGCTGGTGGTGAACTCGGCCTGCTTGCGGTCATTGGTGCCGGCGGAGAGCCGCACCTCGCCCTGCGCCGTCTGGGTCGGGCGGCGGGAGACCATGTTGACCATGCCGCCCGGCTCGTTCTGGCCGAACAGCACCGAGGCCGGGCCGCGCAGCACCTCCAGCCGCTCCAGCCCGTAGGGTTCGTACTTGCTGGTCAGGGCGCCGAGGTTGAAGCGCAGCCCGTCGAGGTAGATGCCGTTGGTGTGCGCGTCGAAGCCGCGGATGCGGAACCAGTCATAGCGGCCGGAATTGCCGTACATGCCGGCCTGCACGCCGGCGCTGTAGGCCATGGCCTGCTCCAGCGTCTGCGCCTGCCGGGCATCGAGCGAATCGCGGGTGATCACCGAGAGCGACTGCGGCACCTCGAGGATCGGGGTGTCGGTCTTGCTGCCGGAGATGCTCTGCCGGGCGACGAAGCCCTGCACCGGCTCCAGCGCGCGCTCGGCCCGGCCGGTCACCGACAGCTCGGGCAGCGCCACCGCGCCGCTGGCCGCGGCACCCTGGGTCGCGTTCTGGGCCGCCGCCGGCAGGGTGAACAGCACCAGCGCGGTGGCGGAGAGCAGCAGAGCGCGGCGAGAGGATCGCCGGAAGCCAGGATCGGTGGTCATGGGGCCTCGGAAGCAACTGAGAACGAATTGCAGCCTTCTAGGAGGTCCACGCCACGTTGTTAATAAGAATTACTCTCAAATCGTTCCGGCAATGAACACCCGCTCGCCGGGCGGGCGCTCAATCCAGCGCGAAGGCCTGGGTGCGCACCATGCGGGCATAGAGCCCGTCGCGCGCCATCAGCGCGGCATGCCGCCCCTGCTCCACCACGCGGCCCTCCTGCATCACCACGATCTGGTCGGCGGCGTAGACGGTGGCCAGGCGGTGCGCCACCACCAGCGTGGTGCGGCCCTGGCGCAGATGCTCCAGCGCGCGGCCGATCGCCGCCTCGTTCTCGGCGTCCAGCGCGCTGGTCGCCTCGTCCAGCAGCAGCACGCGCGGGTTGCGCAGCAGGGCGCGGGCCAGCGCGATGCGCTGCCGCTGCCCGCCCGACAGGCGCGAGCCCGAGGGGCCGAGCACCGTGTCATAGCCACCCGGCAGGGCGGCGATGAAGTCATGCGCGGCCGCCGCGCGCGCCGCCGCCTCCACCGCCGCGCGGTCGGCGCCGGGATGGCCGCAGGCGATGTTGGCCAGCGCGCTGTCGTCGAAGATCACCGCATCCTGGCCGACATAGGCGATGGCGGCGCGCAGGCTTTCCAGAGAAACCTCGCGGATCTCGGCGCCATCGAGGGTGATGCGCCCGGCGGTCGGGTCGTAGAGCCGCGGCAGCAGGGCGAGGGCCGTGGATTTGCCCGCCCCCGACGGCCCGACCAGCGCCACGGTCTGTCCCGGCTCGGCACGGAAAGAAAGATCCTCGAGCGCCGCCTGGTCGAGGCCCGGATAGCGGAAGCCGACATGCTCGAAGGCCAGCCGCCCCGGCCCGTCCGGCAGGGCGGGCGCGCCGGGCGGGGTGGCGATGCTGGTGTGGCGGTCCATCACGCCGAAGACGCGGATCAGCCCGCCGAAGCCTTCCTGCAGCGAGGCGTTGAGCGAGCCCAGTGCCCGCATCGGCCGCGTCGCCAGCAGCAGGGCGGAGATGAAGCCGGTGAACTCGCCCACCGTGCCGAGGCCGCTGCTGACCTTCCAGCCGACAAAGGCCAGCACGCCGGCGACGGCGAGGCCGCCCAGCGCCTCCAGGATCGGGTCCAGCTTGGCGCGCGTGCGGGCGATGGCGTAGAGCGATTCGCGCAGGGCGGCGAAGGCGCGGGCGGCGCGCGCCTCCTCCTGCCGCTCCAGCCCGTAGCTGCGCACCACCCGGGCGGCGGAGAAGCTCTCGGTCAGCATCGCCGCTGCCTCCCCCACCCGCTCCTGCATGCCGCCCGAGGCGCGGCGGATGCGCTTGCCGAGCTTGGTCACCGGCACCACGGCCAGCGGGTAGAGCACCAGCAGGATCAGGCTCATATGCCAGTCCAGCCAGACCATGGCGGCGACCAGCCCGACCACGGTGAGGCCATCGGCCAGCGCGTTGATGGCCTTGGTCAGCGCCTCGCGGATGGCCTGGGCGTCGGCGGTGAAGCGGGCGGCGTGGCGGGCCGGCGCCTCCTGCGCCACGGTCGCGTAGTCGGCGCGGGTGAGCGCGCGGAACAGGTCGTTCTGCAGCGCCTCGATCACCCGCAGCACCACCGCCTGGACGGACACGGCCTGGCCGTATTGCGCCAGGGATTTCAGCGCGGTGATCAGGATGATGGCGGGCGGCACCAGCCAGACGATGCGGGTGTCGCCGGCGGTGAACAGGTCGAAGGCCTGCTGGATGACCAGCGGGTAGAGGGCGGTGAAGCCCGCCAGCGCCGCGGTGCAGAACAGGGCGAGCGCGATCCCCCCCCGGTGGTGGCGCACATAGTGCCGCCACAGCCGGGCGATCAGGGCTTTGCTGGTCTCGGGGGGAGGAAGACGGGCCATGCGGCGGCGCTTAGCATAGTCATGCCGCGCCGCCGAAGGCGTTGCTTGGGGATTCAGGCCGGCTGGGCGGCCAGGGGCCGGCGCAGCCGGGCCGATTGCGCCAGCACGGTGGCCAGGCCCACCAGCGCCACCGCCGCCACGTAATGCGCCGGCGCCAGGTGGTCCACCGCCAGCATCAGCGACACGGCCGGGGGCGTGATGCCGCCGAACACCGCATAGGCCATGTTGTAGGAGAAGGAGATGCCGCTGAAGCGGATGGCGGCCGGGAAGGACTGCACCATCACATAGGGCACGATGGTGATGAGCCCGACCGCCGCCCCCGCCAGGGCGTGCAGCGGCAGCAGCAGGGCCGGGTTGGCGGCGGTGCCGATCCACAGCGCATAGGCGGCCAGGACCAGCGCCGGCCCGCCCAGCAGCGCCACCGGCCGGGCGCCGAAGCGGTCCAGCGCCGCGCCGGTCAGCATGGCCGAGAGCGTCAGCGTCAGGGTGGCGGCGATGCTGGCCACCAGCGTCTGCGTCGCCGGGATGGCGTGCAGCTTCTGCATCAGCGGCGGCGTCATCAGGATCAGCACGACGATGCCGGCGGTCAGCATCCAGGTCAGCAGCATGGAGACCAGCACGGCGCGGCCATGGCCGTGCAGCACCTGCTTGATCGGCAGCTCGCGCACCAGCTCGGCGCGGCGGCGCATCTCCTCGAAGATCGGCGTCTCGTGCAGGAAGCGGCGCAGATACATGGCCAGCAGGCCGAACACCCCGCCCAGCAGGAAGGGAATGCGCCAAGCGTAGCCGGACACCTCGGCCGGGGTGAAGGCCAGGTTGATGGCGGTGGCCATCAGCGAGCCGAGCAGGATGCCGCCCGTCAGCCCGCCGGTCAGCAGGCCGACGGCCAGGCCCACGCGGTGCGGCGGCACATGCTCGGCCACGAAGACCCAGGCGCCCGGCGCCTCGCCGCCGATCGCCGCGCCCTGCATGACGCGGAACAGCAGCAGCAGGATCGGCGCGGCATAGCCGATGGTCTCATAGGTGGGCGTCAGGCCGATCAGCAGGGTCGGCACCGCCATCAGGAAGATGGAGAAGGTGAACATGCGCTTGCGGCCGAGCTTGTCGCCGAAATGCGCCATGACCATGCCGCCCAGCGGCCGCGCCAGGTAGCCGGCGGCGAAGATGCCGAAGGTCTGCGCCGTCTGCAGCCATTCCGGCATGTCGGGCGGGAAGAACAGGTGGCTGATGGCGGCGGCGAAGAAGACGAAGATGATGAAGTCGTAGAATTCCAGCGCGCCGCCGAGCGAGGCGAGGACGAGGGTGCGGATGTCCTGCCGCGTCAGGCCGGGGGAGGAGGAGGTCACGCTCGGTTGGGTCATCGGCACCGCCATCGTCGGGGCGCGGCGGAAGATTGCGCCGCGCCGGTGAGAGCGGCAATTTTAGGTCGCGGCGGCCTGATGTCGTGGCATGAAAGCTGGATGCTGCGTTGCAGCAGGCGCAGGCATACCAGCAGAGAGAAAGAGTTCTTTTTTGAAAAAAAGAACCAAAAAACTTTTGCCAGTTTGGCGTCCCGCCTCAGGCCGGAAGCGGGACGCCAACTGAAAAAAAGTCTTTTTGCTTCTTTTTCTTCAGAAAAAGAAGATTCTATATCTTCAAACGACTGGCCGCGCCGCGCAGGAAGCCGCCCAGCGCCGCATGGAACTCCGGCTCGTCGAGCAGGAAGGCGTCGTGTCCCTTGTCCGAGGTGATCTCGACGAAGGAGGTGTTGGCCGCCGCCGCGTTCAGCGCCCGCACCAGGGTGCGGCTTTCCTCGGTCGGGAACAGCCAGTCGGAGGAGAAGCTGGCGACGAAGAAGCGCGTCGCCGTGCCGCGGAAGGCCGCCGCCAGATCGCCGCCATGCTCCGCCGCCAGGTCGAAGTAATCCATGGCGCGGGTGATGGTCAGGTAGGAATTGGCGTCGAAGCGGCGGGTGAAGCTGCTGCCCTGGTGGCGCAGATAGCTCTCCACCTCGAACACGTCCTCCAGGAAGGTCAGCGCCGGGGCGCCGCGCAGGCGGCGGCCGAATTTCCGGGTCAGCGCCTCCTCGGAGAGATAGGTGATGTGCGCCACCATGCGCGCCACCGACAGGCCCTTGGCCGGCACCAGCCCCGGCTCGGCCCAGTAGCGCCCGCCCCGCCAGTCGGGGTCGGAATGGATGGCGGCGCGGCCGACCTCGTGGAAGGCGATGTTCTGGGCGCTGTGATGGGTGGCGGTCGCGATGGGCGCGCAGGCATGCACCATCTCGGGATAGGTCGCCGCCCATTCGAGCGCCTGCATGCCGCCCATCGAGCCGCCGACCACCGCCAGCAGCCGCTCCACCCCCAGATGCTCGCGCACCAGCTTGTGCTGGGCGCGCACCATGTCGCGGATGGTGATGTTGGGGAAATCGGTGCCCCAGAGCTCGCCCGGGGGCGCCTCGGGGCGCGGCGCGCGCGGGCCGGTGCTGCCCATGCAGCCGCCCAGCACGTTGGCGCAGATGACGAAAAACCGGTCGGTGTCGATCGGCTTGCCGGGGCCGACCACCGCCTCCCACCAGCCGGGGCGGCCGGTGACGGGGTGGCGCTCGGCCAGGTACTGGTCGCCGGTCAGGGCGTGGCAGACCAGCACGGCGTTGCTGCGCGCCGCGTTCAGCGCGCCATAGGTGCGGTAGGCGACATCCAGCGGCGCGACCACGGCGCCGCAATCCAGCGCCAGGCCATCCGGGAAATGCGCGCGCTGGTGTTCCAGCTCGGCGGTCGGGAGGGGCTCGTTCAAGGGCACGGGGGCTTCGCCTCGCTCAGGGGGCCTCGCATCGGGCGGCCAGGAATAGGCGCGCCGGCGCCACAAATCCACCGCCGCCGCGCCGGGCGGGGCCCAGGCGGCGCCGGGGTGGCTTGGCGGCGGCGCCGTGCCGCTTTATTGCTGGCCCGACACCATGCCCGACCTCCCTCCCCCTGACCTGGCCACCCTGCGCGCCGAGATCGACCGGATCGACGACGCGCTGCACGACCTGCTGATGCGCCGGGCCGATCTGGTCGCCCAGATGGCGTCGCAGCGGGTGAAGGGCGGCGCGCCCACCTTCCGCCCGGGGCGGGAGGCGCTGATCCTGCGCCGCCTGCTGGCCCGCAACCGGGGCGCGCTGGCCCGCCCGGCCATCATCCGGCTGTGGCGGGAGATCATCGCCGCCTCGCTGGCGCAGCAGGGCCATTTCACCGTGGCCGCGCAATCCGGCCCGCAGGGCGAGGCCGGGGCCGACCTGATCGCCCGGCTGGCGCGCGAGCATTTCGGCCTGCTGACGCCGCTGAAGCTGCACCCGACGCATTCCCGCGTGCTGGCCAGCGTCGCCAATGGCGAGGCCGCCGTCGCCGTGCTGCCGGCGCCGCAGGAGGGGGAGCGGCCGGAGCTCGCCTGGTGGACGCAGCTCGACACGCCGCGGCTGCGCATCGTCGCCGCCCTGCCCTTCCTGTCGGGGCGGGAGCAGGAGCCGGCGGCCTTCGCCGTGGCGCCGCTGATGGCGGATGCCACTGGCCGCGACCGCAGCCTGCTGCGCATCGAGCCCGAGCCCGAGATGTCGCGCGCCCGCATCACCGCGCTGCTGGCCGGCGCCGGCCTGCCGCCGCGCTGGGTGATGCGCCGCGACCTGCCCAACCCGATGGCGCTGGCCGAGGTGGAGGGGCTGCTCGAGGAGGGCGACCCCCGCCTGGCTGGCCTGCCCTTCCCCCGCCTGCAGATCCTTGGCGCCTATGCCGAGCCCGAGCCGGAAGAAGTGACCCGATGACCGTTCCGCCGCGCCCCTCCATCCTGTCGATCGACCCCTATGTCGGCGGCGAGTCGAAGCTGCCGGGGGTGAACCGGATCATCAAGCTCTCCTCCAACGAAGGCGCCTTCGGCCCGCCGCCGGCCGCCATCGCGGCGATCGTCGAGGCGGCGCGCGAGGCGCATCGCTACCCCGACGGCAACGCGAAAGAGCTGCGCGAGGCGATCGGCGCGCGCTTCGGCCTCGACCCGGCGCGGATCATCTGCGGCAATGGCTCGGACGAGCTGATCACCCTGCTCTGCACCGCCTATGCCGGCGAGGGCACCGAAGTCATCATGTCGGCCTATGGCTTCATGATGTACGACATCACCGGCCGCGCCTCCGGCGCCCGGGTGCTGAAGGTGGCCGAGGTGCCGGCCCCCGGCGGCGGCATGCAGGCCGATATCGACGGCATCCTGGCGGCTGTCGGCCCGCGCACGCGCATCGTCTTCCTGACCAACCCGAACAACCCGACCGGCACGCTGCTGCCGAATGCCGAGCTGGCCCGCCTGCGGGCCGGGCTGCGCGACGATGTGCTGCTGGTGCTGGACAGCGCCTATGCCGAATACGTCACCGCCCCCGGCTATGATGCCGGCGAGGCGCTGGTGGACGCGGCCGGCAACACCATCATGCTGCGCACCTTCAGCAAGATCTTCGGCCTGGGCGGCATGCGGGTGGGCTGGGGCTATGCGCCCGCCGACATCATCGACGTGCTGAACCGGGTGCGCGGGCCGTTCAACGTCGCCAGCGCCTCGCAGGCCGCGGCCGTCGCGGCGCTGGCCGAGCCGGGCTGGATCGAGAAGTGCGTCGCCCACAACACCGAATGGCGCGGCCGCATGGCCGCCGCGCTGACGGCCGCCGGCCACACGGTCTGGCCGAGCGAGACCAATTTTCTGCTCGTTGATTTCGGCTCGCCCGAGGGCGCCAAGGCCGCCGACGCCACGCTGAAGTCGCGCGGGCTGATCGTGCGCGGCATGGGCGGCTATGGCCTGCCGCATTGCCTGCGCATCACCATCGGCACCGCCGAGGAATGCCAGATGGTGATCGACGCCATCGGCGCCCCCGTGCCCGCCGCCGCCCATGGCTGAGCCGCTCTTCCGGCGGCTCTGCCTGGTCGGGCTCGGCCTGATCGGCTCCTCCCTGGCGCGGCTGGCGCGCGAGCGCGGCGACATCGCCGGGACCCTGGTGGCCTGCGACGCCAGCGAGGCCGTGGCCGGGCGGGTGCGCGAGCTGGGCCTGGCCGATGTGGTGGAGACCGACCCGGCGAAGGCCGTGGAAGGCTGCGACGGCGTCATCCTCTGCACCCCGGTCGGCCGCTTCGGCGCGGTGATGGAGCGGATCGCGCCGCATCTGTCGCCGGGCGGCGTGCTGAGCGATGTGGGCTCCACCAAGGGCTCGGTGCTGCGCGATTTGCTGCCGCTGCTGCCGCGGGGCGTGCATCTGGTGCCCGCCCACCCGATGGCCGGCACCGAGCATTCCGGCCCCGATGCCGGCTTCGCCACGCTGTTCCAGGGCCGCTACGTCATCCTGACGCCGGTCGAGGGCGGCGACGCCGCGGCGCAGGAGAAAATCGCCGAGCTGTGGCGCCGCTGCGGCGCCATGATCGAGACGATGGACCCGGCGACGCATGACAAGGTGGTCGCCATCGTCTCCCACCTGCCGCACATGATCGCCTTCACCATCTGCTCGACGGCGGACGACCTGGCGCAGGAGACGCGCGAGCAGGTGCTGAAATTCGCGGCGTCCGGCTTCCGCGACTTCACCCGCATCGCCGCCAGCGATGTCGACATGTGGCGCGACGTGTTCCTGAACAACCGCGAGGCGCTGCTGGAAATGCTGGCGCGCTTCTCCGAGGACGCGCACGCGCTGGGCCGCGCGGTGCGCTGGGGCGAGGCCGGCTTCATCGAGGACCGCATCCGCCGCGGCCGCAAGATCCGCCGCAGCCTCATCGAACTCAAGCAGGCTTAATTCTGTCAGGCTGCCGTTTTTCTGTCAGGCTGCCGCTGTCGGGTTCGCAGGCGGGACGCTGCACTCGGCCGGGGCGCTGACGGCGCGGTGGCGCCGCCTCCCCGCACCCCTGGGCCCAAACACACCGCCCCGGTGCGGCCCCTCCCGTCCCGGCCCTGACCGGCAGCTGACAGAAAAAATCAGTGGGAGTCGGAGAAAAGATTGATCACCAGCACGCCGGCCATGATCAGGGCGATGCCGATCAGCGCCGGCGCGTCCAGGCGCTGGCCATAGATCACCAGCCCGGCGACCGAGACCAGCACGATGCCGATGCCCGACCACAGGGCGTAGACCAGGCCGACCGGCATGCTGCGCAGCGTCAGCGACAGGCAGAAGAACGCCACCGCATAGCCCGCCACCACCAGCAGGGAGGGCAGCAGCCGGGTGAAGCCGTCGGACGCCTTGAGGGCCGAGGTGGCGATCACCTCCGCCACGATGGCGCAGGCCAGGATGGTCCAGGGATGGGTGAGCCAGGCGGTCATGCGCGGCCCCGGCGAAAGGCGGACGGGGCGACAGGGCGGATCATGCGGGCTTCCCGGACAGGCGGCGCACTCTAGGGCGCCGCCGCCGGGCCGGTCAAACCGGGCGCGGGCTCAGGCCGCCAGGCGGATATGCCGGCCTTCCATCGCCTCGACCCGCAGCACGCCGACGATCTGGCCCAGATTGCCGGCCACCAGGTGCAGCATCTCGACCGGCATGGCGTCCAGGCCGATCTCGACGCGCAGATACTCGCCCTCGCGCTGGGCGCGCAGCCGGTCGGGCGTCAGGTCGCGCTTGGCGAAGGGCTCGAGCACGCGGGAGAGCAGGCCGGGATAGGCCTCGGCCAGGACGGTGAAGCGGGCCACCGTGAAGGAAGCGCAATCGGACATGGGATGAAGATTCCGGATCGGAGCGGAAGGGAAGCAGGCGCGCGGGGCTTGTCCCGGCCGCTGCCCCCCGCAGGGCGCTCAGGCGGCCGGGCCGCTAATGATGATCCGGATGGTCCGAATGCGGCGCATGGGTGGGAGGATAGGACCATCCGCGCGGCCATGGCAAGCATGCCGGGGCCGCGCGCGGGGCATGGGCCCCCGCCCCTCGGGACGGGGCGGGAGGCAGCGTCAGCCGGGCTGGGTCGCCGGCTGGCCGCCG
>NZ_GG770777.1:1593521-1605241 GCF_000164635.1 Pseudoroseomonas cervicalis ATCC 49957
TGCGCAGCAGCTCGGCGCGGCGGGCGTCGTCCCGCAGCAGGCCGAGCAGGCGCTGCGCCTCCCCGGCTGGCAGCGGGGCAGCCTGGGCGGCGGGGGCGGCGCCATTGGCGGGGGAGGTCTGGGCGAAAGCCGGCAGGCTCCAGCTCAGCACCAGCAGCAGGAGGGGCAGGAAGCGCATGGCGCGCAGCGGAAGCCCAGCCGCCCCCGCATGGTCAAGCCCCTCTTTTGCAACGCCGCGTCACCGGCACCCTGCCGGCCCGTCCAGAAGATGAAACAATGGCCATCTTGCCGCCCGCCCGCCCCCCGCCCGGCTTGCGGGGCGGCCAAACCGCGCTAACTGGCGACCATGCAGACCTTCCTCTCCATCCTGCTCGGCCTGGCCATGTTCGGCACGCTGGGCGTCATGCTGGCCGGCATGCTCGGGCTGGTGCGCGGCGACGACAACGGCGCCCGCTCCAACACGCTGATGCGCTGGCGCGTCGGGCTGCAGGGCCTGGCCCTGCTGCTGTTCGTCCTGCTGATGCTGAGCATGGGCCGGGGCTGAGCCCCCTCACCTTGCCTCCGCATCCCGGCGCGCCTAGGCTCGCCACCGCAACTGCACAATGCCCCTCGCGGGGCAGCGGGGCGGGCCATGCCAGGGCCGCCCCGGACCGGAACCGAAAAAAGCAGGACACGGCCAGGCGATGAAGCTCCTCGTCCCCGTCAAGCGGGTGGTGGATTACAATGTGAAGGTCCGCGTCAAGGCGGACGGCACCGGCGTCGAGACCGCCAACGTCAAGATGTCGATGAACCCCTTCGACGAGATCGCGGTCGAGGAAGCGGTCCGCCTGAAGGAGAAGGGCGCGGCCACCGAGATCGTCGCCGTCTCCATCGGCCCGGCCCAGGCGCAGGAACAGCTGCGCACCGCGCTCGCCATGGGCGCCGATCGCGGCATCCTGATCGAGGCCGAGGGCTGCGAGCCTCTCGGCGTCGCCAAGCTGCTGAAGGCGGTGGTCGAGCGCGAGCAGCCCGGCCTCGTCATCATGGGCAAGCAGGCGATCGACGACGACATGAACGCCACCGGCCAGGCGCTGGCCGCGCTGCTCGGCTGGGCCCAGGGCACCTTCGCCAGCAAGGTCGAGCTGGACGGGCAGAGCGCCAAGGTCACCCGCGAGGTCGATGGCGGGCTCGAGACCGTCAGCCTGAAGCTGCCGGCCATCGTGACGACCGATCTGCGCCTCAATGAACCCCGCTACGCCTCCCTTCCGAACATCATGAAAGCTCGGAAAAAGCCGCTGGAGACGATGAAGCCGGCCGATCTCGGCGTCGACGTCACCCCGCGCCTGACCGTGCTGAAGGTCGAGGAGCCGCCGAAGCGCCAGGCCGGCGTCAAGGTGGGCTCGGTGGCCGAGCTGGTGTCCAAGCTGAAGACCGAAGCGAAGGTGATCTGACCATGGCCGTCCTCGTCCTTGCCGACCGCAGCGGCGCGACCGTCAGCCAGCCGACCCGCAGCACCGTCGCCGCGGCCAAGCAGATCGATGCCGAGGTGCATGTCCTGGTGCTTGGCGGCGCCGAGGCCGCCGCCGCCGCGGCCAAGCTCGACGGCGTCACCAAGGTGATCACCGCCGAGGGCCCGGCCTATGAGCACGGGCTGGCCGAGCCCGCCGCCGCCCTGCTGGTGGCGCTGGCGCCGAACTACAGCCACCTGCTGGCCCCGGGCAGCGCCATGGGCAAGAACATCCTGCCGCGCGCCGCCGCGCTGCTGGATGTGCAGATCATCACCGACATCGCCGGCGTCGAGAGCCCGGACACCTTCCGCCGCTTCATCTATGCCGGCAACGCCCTGGCCACCGTGAAGACGGCCGACGCCAAGAAGGTGATGACGGTGCGCGCCGCCTCCTTCGACCCGGTCGCGGCCGAGGGCGGCTCGGCCGCCATCGAGCCGGCGCCCGGCGCCGCCGACCCGGCCATCTCCAGCTTCGTCGGCGCCGAGATCGCGCAGAGCGAACGCCCGGAGCTGACCGCCGCCCGCATCGTCGTCTCCGGCGGCCGCGCCCTCGGCTCGGCCGAGAACTTCGCCATCATCGAGCGGGTGGCCGACAAGCTCGGCGCCGCCGTCGGCGCCTCCCGCGCCGCGGTCGATGCGGGCTATGCGCCCAATGACCACCAGGTGGGGCAGACCGGCAAGATCGTCGCGCCGGAACTCTACATCGCCGTCGGCATCTCGGGCGCCATCCAGCACCTGGCCGGGATGAAGGACAGCAAGGTCATCGTCGCCATCAACAAGGACGAAGAGGCGCCGATCTTCCAGGTGGCCGATTACGGCCTGGTCGGCGACCTGTTCAAGATCCTGCCCGAGCTCGAAGGCGAGCTGGGGAAGTAAGAAAGTAAGGCCGGGGGGACAGGGTCCCCCCGGACCCCGCCTTCAGTTTGGCGCCCCCTTCCAGGAGAGATCTCGTGGCGGATATCCAGTCGGTCGGCGTCATCGGCGCCGGGCAGATGGGCAATGGCATCGCCCATGTCGCGGCCCTCGCCGGGCTGCCCGTGGTGCTGGTCGATGTGAACCCGGCGGCGCTGGAAAAGGCCCTGGCCACCATCGCCAAGAACATGGACCGGCAGGTGGCCAAGGGCGGGCTGGACGCGGCGGCCAAGGACGCGGCGCTGGGCCGGATCACCACCGGGACCGAGATGGCGGCGCTCGACGCCTGCGACATCGTCATCGAGGCGGCGACGGAGCGCGAGGAGACCAAGCTCGCCATCTTCAAGTCGGTCTCGGCGCTGCTGAAGCCGGAGGCGATCCTGGCCTCCAACACCTCCTCCATCCCCATCACCCGTCTGGCGGCGGCGACCGACCGGCCGGAACGCTTCATCGGCATGCACTTCATGAACCCGGTGCCGGTGATGAAGCTGGTGGAGATCATCCGCGGCATCGCGACCTCGGAGGAGACCTTCGCCGCCGTCGCCGCCCTGGCCGAGCGCATGGGCAAGACCACGGCGGTCGCGCAGGACTACCCGGCCTTCATCGTCAACCGCGTGCTGATCCCGATGATCAACGAGGCGGTGCAGGCGCTGCAGGAGGGGGTGGGCGATGTGCGCTCGATCGACGCCGCCATGAAGCTCGGTGCCAACCACCCGATGGGGCCGCTGGAGCTGGGCGATTTCATCGGCCTCGACACCTGCCTGGCGATCATGCGGGTGCTGCATGAGGGCATGGGCGACAGCAAGTACCGCCCCTCGCCGCTGCTGGTGAAGTATGTCGAGGCCGGCTGGCTTGGCCGCAAGGCGGGCAAGGGCTTCTATGATTACGCGGTGACCCCGCCGAAGCCGACCCGCTAAAGGCGGGTGCAGGGGACCCTGTCCCCTGCTGGGGGAGTTTGAGGGGGCAAAGCCCCCTCAATCTGTCTTAGCGGAACGCCACCTTGGCGTTCTCGCCGGTATGCGCCGGCTCGCCGGTGGCGAGCGCCTTGGCGTAGCCGAAGGCGAAGCGCAGGGTGGACGACACGCCATCCCAGTATTCCGCGCCCTCGATCTCGACCGCGATCAGCCCGACATCCGCGCCTTCCGGCCCTTCCGGCAGCCAGGTGCGCATCGGCTCGGCCCAGAGCTCCTTTTTCTTGGCCGCGTCGGTGACGATGCGGGCGCGCCCGGAGAGCGCGACATAGTCCTGGCTCTTCACATCGGCATAGCCGAGCAGCACGCGCGAATCGGCCTTCAGCTCGGCCACTTTCGGGCTGTCCATGCGGGTGAAGAACCACAGGGTGCGGCCATCCTGGTCGGGGCCGATGCCGCGCATCGGGCGGCCGCGCAGGCGCCCCTGCTCGTCGATCGTGGTCATGATGGCGGTGCCGATGCCCGAGATCATCTCGCGCACCTTCATGCGCATCTCGTCCTCGTTGCGGTCGCTGTGCATGGGGTCCTCCACTTCTGTCGGCAGGAGAACCCGGCCGCCCCCGCCGGGGTTGCGGCCTCGCGCCCGGTTGCGCGGCGCGGCGATTGACAGGGCGGCGCCGCGCCCGCACCGTTCCGCCACCATGCCGAACCCCCATCTGCGCGTCAGCCGCACGGGTCCGGTCGCCACGGTGGTGATCGACCGAATCGAGAAACGCAACTGCCTCGACCTGCCGATGTGGGAGGCGATGGCGGAGATCTTCACCGATCTCTCGGCCGATGATTCCCTGGGCTGCGTCATCCTGCGCGGCGCGGGGGAGGAGGCGTTCTGCGCCGGCGCCGATATCGGCCGCTTCGGCCAGGACCATGGCGGGCGGGCGAAGGACGAGCGCTATGCCGGGGGCCTGGGTGGCGCCATCGCCGCCATCCGCGATTGCCGCCACCCCGTGGTCGCCGCCATCGCCGGCTGGTGCATGGGCGGCGGCGCGGCGCTGGCCACCGCCTGCGATTTCCGCGTGGGTGGCGAGGGCGCGCGAATCGGCATCCCGGCCCGCAAGCTCGGCATCTGGTATCCGCATGCGGCGCTGGACCTGCTGCTCGGCATCGTCGGTTATCCGGTGGCCTGCGAGCTGCTGATCGAGGGGCGGGTGCTGGAGGGGGCGGAGGCGAAGTCGCTCGGCCTGCTGAACCGCTGCGTGCCTGATGCCCAGGTCTTCGCCGAGGCCGAGGCGCTGGCGGCCAGGATCTGCGAGGGCGCGCCTTTGTCCAACCGCTTCCACAAGCAGGCGCTGCGCGCGCTGCGTGGCCCGCTGCCCATCCCGGCCGAGACGCTGGCGCAGGCCGGCCGCTACACCGAGACCGAGGATTTCCGCAACGCCGTGCAGGCCTTCCTGGAGAAGCGCCGCCCGGTCTTCGCCGGGCGCTGAGCCGGCGGGCATGGAAAAGGCGCCGGGGCCTTGCCGCCCCCGGCGCCGCGCTGGTCCCCGGAAACCCCCGGGAGGGCCCGTGGCGGCCCGGCCTGCCTGGCGGGAGTTCGGCAGGTCCGGGCCGCGAACGGGATGGCGAGACCGGGAGGATGCCCCTTCCCCCCGGCCTCCCCGCTCTCGCCGCGACCGTCAGGCCGCGGCGAAGAGATGGGTCGGCAGGGGCTGGGTCTTGTCGACCACGCCCTTCACGCCGGGAATCTGTTCGGCCAGCACCTTCAGGCCGCGCTGCACGGCGGGGCTGCGGCTGAAGCCGTGCAGCTCGACGATGCCGTCCTTGACGTCGACCAGGGTGAAGAAGGTCTCCGCCCAGGGCTCGCGCTTGATCGCGGCCAGCACGGCGCGGCGCAGCCGCTCATCGGAGTAGTCGCCCGCCTCGACCGGCGGCGCCACCAGGGCGCGCAGCAGGTCGGCCCGGCTGACCACCCCGCGCAGGCGGCCCTGCTCCACCACCAGCACGCGGCGGATATGCTTCTGCTCCATCAGCTCGGCGATGGCCGAGACCGGGGTGGCGGGCTCGACCGAGATGGCGCCGATGGTCATCACATCGGCGGCCGTCGCGCCATGGGTGCTGGCATAGCGCTCGGCCATGCGGTCGAGATCGGCGAAGAGCTGGCGCATCAGGCTCATCGGCTGGTCGTGCCCGGCCAGGCGGCGGATCAGGTCGGCCTCGGTGACGATGCCGAGCACCGCGCCATCGGCGGCCAGCACCGGCACGGCGGAGATGCCGCGATCGGCCAGCAGCTGGGCGATGGCCAGGACCGGCGTCTCCGGCGGCACGGTGACGACATCGGGGGTCATCAGGTCCTTGGCGGTCAGCGGGCTCATGGTCGCCTCCTCTGGGGTGAGGCCACTCTGCCCGCGGCGGGCCGCGCAAACCTTGATCCGCATCAACTCCGCTGGTGAAAGCAAAAAAAACCGCCGCCCCACGCCGCGCTTCCGCAGCCCGGCCGGCACGGTCTAAGCTTCCGGTCCAAGAATGAAAAACTGGGAGGTTCCATGTTCGGCCTGACGCGGCGCGGCCTGCTCGCCACGCTTTCCCTGCCCGCCCTCATCCCCGCCGCCGCCCGCGCCCAGGCGCGGCAGCTCTCGATCGCCACCGGCACCACGGGCGGCGTCTACTATCCGCTGGGGGGCGGGCTGGCCAATCTGCTCTCCCGCCAGGTCGCCGGCCTCTCGGCGACGGTGGAGGTCACCGGCGGCTCGGTCGCCAACCTCCAGCTGCTGGGCGCCGGGCGGGCGGATGTCGCCTTCTCCCAGGTGGATGCGGCGGTGGACGCGGTGCGCGGGCTGGAGCGCTTCCGCGGCCGCCCCGTGCCGGCGCGCGCCATCGCCGTGCTCTACACCAACCGCATGCAGGTGGTGACCACGGCGGCCAGCGGCATCACCACGATCGAGGGCATGCGCGGCAAGCGCGTCTCCACCGGCGCGCCGGGCAGCGCCACCGAGGTGATGGCCTTCCGCCTGATCGAGGCCGCCGGCCTCGACCGCGACAAGGATTTCCGCGCCCGCGAGCGGCTCTCCCCGGCGGAGAGCACCAATGCCGTCAAGGATGGCAAGCTCGACGCCTATTTCTTCGTCTCCGGCGTGCCGACCAGCGCCATAACCGATCTCGGCGCCTCGCCCGGCGTGCAGATCCTGCTGATCGACCATGACCAGTTCATCCCGAGGATCGTCGAGAAATACGGCCCGGTCTATTTCCCCGAGGTGATCGCGCCCGGCACCTATCCCGGCCAGTCGGCGCCGAACCGGCAGATGTCGGTGGCCAACATCCTGGCGGTGCGCGAGGACATGGCCGACGCCCAGGTGGAGGAGCTGCTGCGCACCGCCTGGGACGGGCGGCAGGAGCTGGCGCAGGTGCATGCCGAGGGGCGCAACTTCACCCTGGAGGCGCAGAAGAGCGCCGCCGCCGGCATCCCCTGGCACCGCGCCGCCGAGGCCTTCTGGACCGCCCGCGGCGCGAAGCTGGCATGACCCGTCCCTCGCCGGGGCCGGAGGCCCATCCGGCCCGGCCGCTGCACACCACCGGCCACATGCTGCCGCCCGAGATCCCCGAGGGCGCGCTGGACCAGGCCACCGCCGCCCGGGTCGAGGCGCTGATCGAGGAGGAGGAGGGCGTCCAGCACCGCTTCACCGGCTGGCTCGGCCATGCGGTGACCGGCCTGGCCGTGGCGATGAGCCTGTTCCACCTCTGGGCCGCCTGGGACATCGTGCCCACCACCACGCTGCGCTTCGTGCATGTGGGCTTCGCGCTCGCCCTGGCCTTCGTGCTGTTCCCCGCCGCGCGCCGCTTCCGCAACCGGCTGATGCTGTGGGACGTGGCGCTGCTGGCGGCGGGGCTCTACTGCACCTGGTACCTGATCGCCGGCGGCGACGACCTGCTGGACCGCTACGTCTTCCCCGAGCCGATGGACCTGGTGGTGGGCTGGCTGCTGGTGGCGCTGGTGCTGGAGGCGACGCGCCGCGCCACCGGCTGGATCATGCCGGCGGTGGCGCTGGCCTTCCTGCTCTACGCCTTCTACGGCAACCACCTGCCGCCGCCCTGGGCGCATCGCGGCTATGACGCGGCGCGGCTGATCCCGCACCTGACCATCACGCTGGAGGGCATCTACGGCACGGCGGTCGATGTCTCGGCCACGCTGATCATCCTGTTCACCCTGTATGGCGCCATCCTGCAGGCCAGCGGCGCGGGCAAGTTCTTCGTCGATTTCAGCTTCGCGCTGACCGGCGGGCGGCCCTCCAGCGCCGGGCGCACCGTGGTGCTCTCCTCCTTCCTGCTGGGCGGCCCCTCGGGCTCGGGTGTCGCCACCACCGTCACGCTCGGCACCGTCGCCTGGCCGATGATGAAGCGCGTCGGCTACCGCGCCGACGATGCCGGCGGGCTGCTGGCGGCGGGCGGCCTGGGCGCCATCATCTCGCCCCCGGTGCTGGGGGCGGCGGCCTTCCTGATCGCCGAATACCTCAAGATCGGCTATCTCGACGTGCTGCGCATGGCGGTGATCCCGACCCTGCTCTACTACGCCTCGCTGCTCTTCATGGTGGAGCTGGACCAGCGCCGCCTCGGCCCCGCCGGCCCGGCCGAATCCATGGCGGTGACGCCGGCCGGGCAGCTCGCCCGGCGCTACGGCTTCCACTTCTCCTCACTGGTGGCGATCATCGTCTTCATGGCGCTGGGCTACAGCGCGACGCTCGCCGTGCTCTACGCCATGCTGGTCGCCGTGGTGCTGTCCTGGCTGCGGCAGGAGACGGCGATGACGCCCGCGCGGCTGATCCAGGCCCTGGCCGGCGGCGCCATCCAGGCGGTGGGCATCGCCGCCACCTGCGCCTCGGCCGGCATCATCGTCGGCTGCATCACCCTGACCGGGCTCGGGCTGAAATTCTCCGAGATCGCCATCCAGGCGGCCGGCGGCAGCCTGGTGGTGACCGCCCTCTACACGGCGCTGATCGTCTGGATCGTCGGCCTCGCCGTGCCGGTCACCGCCAGCTACATCATCTCCGCCGTCGTCGCCGCGCCCGCGCTGATGAAGCTCGGCGTGCCGGACTACGCCGCGCACATGTTCGTCTTCTACTACGCCGTGCTCTCCGAAGTTTCGCCGCCGACCGCGCTCTCGCCCTTCGCCGCGGCGGCGATCACCGGGGCCGGGCCCTACCGCACCACGCTGCAGGCCTGGAAATACACCTTGCCGGCCTTCGTCCTGCCCTTCGTCTTCGTCACCGACCCGGAAGGGGTGGGGCTGCTGCTCGCCTTCGCCCCCGGCATGGGCTGGGGCGACGTCGCCTGGCAGGTCTTCCTGGCCGCGGCCGGGCTGGCGGCGCTGGCCGCCGGCTGCCAGGGCATGGCCCGCCGCGCCCTGCGCCCCCTGGAGCGGGTGGGCTTCCTGCTGGCCGGGCTGCTGATGGTCTTCCCCGCCCTGCTGCCGGCGGCGATCCCGGCACCGCACTGGATCGGCATCGGCCTCGCCGTCGTGTTGCTGCTGGCGCAAGCCCCGGCCGGGCGGCGCCAGGCACGGGCCGGGCCTTGAGGGGGCTTCGCCCCCTCAAACTCCCCCAGCAGGGGACAGAGTCCCCTGCACCCGCCTTCAGGGGGCTGGTGGCGAAGGGGCGCCATATTTATAACGGAGACGTGATAAAAACCCTTCCACTGCTGCTGCTGCTGGCCGGTTGTGCCGCGCTGCCCTGGGGCACGGCGCCACCGCGCGAGGAACGCGCCGAGCCGCTGCCCGAACTCGCCGCCAGCGAGGACGACACGCCCAGCCTGCGCCTGTCCTGGCCCGGCGGCAGCGCCATCGCCCTGCTGATCCAGCAGAATGGCGAGACGCGGCTGTGGCGCAGCCAGGGCGGGGTGGTGGTGGCGACCGAGGGGGCGCGCATCACCGCCACCGCCGGGCTGCGGCAATGGATCGCCGCCAGCCGGCTGGACGGGCCGGACCCGCTGGAGGAACCGCTCTCGCTCGCCGCCCGCCCGGCCACGCTGCGCCGGCAGCTCGACCTGATGGACAGCCGCCGCCAGCCCGAGGGGATGCGCTTCGGCGTGGCGCTGAACTGCCGCCTCAGCGCCGCGCCGCAGGGCGACGCCCTGCTGCTGAGCGAGCGCTGCCACGGCGCCGGCACCCCCGGCTTCACCAACCGCTACTGGGCCGACCCCGCCACGGGCGGCATCTGGCGCTCCGAGCAATGGGTGGGCGAAGCCGGCATGATGCGGATGGAAGTGATCACCCCGCCTTCCAGCTGAGCCCGGCGCGGCGCGCCCGCAGCACCACATAGCCCAGCCAGAGCAGCTGCACCGCCAGCGGCGGCAGCACGATCAGCGGCTTCAGCGCCGGCGGCAGCCGCAGGAACAGCAGCGCCAGCGCCACCTGGAACAGGGAAAAGCCCCAATGGATGGCGGCGACGCGGCGGGCGGGGAGGCCGCTGCGCTGCGCCATCTGGAACAGGTGGGTGCGGTGCGGCGCGCTGATCCGCTCGCCCATGCAGGCGCGGCGCAGGATGGTGAAGCCGGTGTCGAACAGGATGGCGAAGAGCAGCAGCGGCACCAGCAGGAAGGAAAGCTGCGCCACGTCGAGCCGCGCCGCCGCAACCCCCAGCACCGCCAGCATGAAGCCCAGGAACTGGCTGCCGACATCGCCCATGAAGATGCGCGCCGGCTTCGCCAGGTTGAAGGGCAGGAAGCCCACAATGCCGGCGCCCATGATCAGGCAGGCGGCGTAGATGAACCAGCCGCCCTCCTGCACCGCGATCACCCCGAGCCCGGCGCAGGTGATCAGCAGCGTGCCGCCGACCAGCCCGTCCAGCCCGTCCATGAAGTTCACCGCGTTGGTGCAGGCGACGATCCAGAACAGCGTCAGCGCCACGCCGAACAGGCCGAGCGGCACGATGCCGACCACCGGCAGCGCCAGCCGCTCGATCACCAGCCCGCTGGCGATCGCCACCAGCGCCGCCAGCGCCTGCGCGCCCAGCTTCACCACGAAGCGGAAATCCCGCATGTCGTCGAGCAGCGCGACGATGCCGATCGCCACCGCCGCCAGGATCACGCCGATGAAGCGGTGCTCCGCCATGCGGGCGAACTGCGCCACCTGATAGAGCACGATCATGCCGACGATGAAGGCGCAGACGATGCCGACCCCGCCGCCCTTCGGCGTCGGCCGCGCATGCGCCTTGCGGTGGTCCGGGTGGTCGAGGATCGGGAAGGCGATCATCAGCCGCACCAGCGCGGCGGAGAGCAGCGCCAGCAGCGCCGCGAAGGCCAGGTGCTCGAGGAAGGCGTGCAGGGTCATGCGGGGAGGCCTGGGGATGTCCGGTGCGGCGGCGCCGCTGCGGGCGCGGGGGGGAGCGCGGCGCGGCGCGGCTCAGGCGGTGACGCGGGGCGGCTCGAGCGAGGCATAGACATCGCCGGAATTCACCGAATCCGGCAGCGCCTCCAGCCAGCGCGCCAGGGTGCCGGCATGCACCGGGGCGGGCAGCGCGAAGCGGTGCTCCTCGCCCACGCAAGCATTGAAGCTGTAGTCGCCGAGCCCCTCCAGCATGCGCAGCGCGTCCAGCGCCACGCGCCGCTGCAGCGTGGTGAACTCGAAGGAGAGCGCGCGCACCGGCTTCGACAGCCCGGCCAGCACCGAGGCCTCGTAGCCCTCGACATCCAGCTTGATGAAATCCGGCACGCCCTGCGCGTCGGCCAGCGCGTCGAGCGTGGTGACGGGCAGCGACACGGCGCCGTCCCACACCTCCCCGCGCCAGCCCTCGGCCGCGGCGGCGGCCTTGATGAAGGCTTCCGAGGCGGTGGCGACGGTCGGGTTGGCGGAGTTCAGGTGCAGCCGCCCCGTGCCCTTCTGGCTGCCGCACAGGCTGTGCACCACGCTCACCCCGGCATCGGCGCGGAACAGCAGGCGCAGCAGCCGGGCCAGGCGCGGCTGCGGCTCCACCGCCACGGCGCGGGCGCCCAGCCGCCGGAAGCTCGCCGTGCGGTCGCCGACATGCGCGCCGATGTCGAAGCCGAGTTCGCCCGGGGCCAGGAAGCGGCCCAGGAAGGCGTCCAGCCGCGCCGCCCGCCCCTCGGCATAGTAGGTGCGCAGCGAGCGGCCGATGGCGGCGGCCTGCGGCGCCACGCTGTGGCGGCCGGCGCTCATGCGGCGAAGACCAAAGCGGCGCCGCCGGCCAAAGCGGGCGGCACCATCAGCCCGCCGGGCACCGGCCGCAGCGCTTCGCCGAGGCGGGCGCGGATCGCGGCATTGCCGTCATCGGTGCGGATCACATAGCCGGCCAGGAAGGGCAGCGTGGGCGCCTCGACCCCCGGCAGCACGGCGGCCAGCGCCTCGGGCGGCAGGATGCGCACGCCGCCCTGGGGCAGGCGCAGCGCGTAGCCGCCGGCCGGGTCGG
>NZ_GG770777.1:1605557-1611303 GCF_000164635.1 Pseudoroseomonas cervicalis ATCC 49957
GCCGGTCAGCCGCGACAGGGCGGCGGCGCTGGCGGCGGCGTCGGGCGCGACCAGGATCGCCTGCTCCAGCGCCACGGCGCGGTTCGGGTGCTCCAGCCAGCGCTCCTGCCAGAGCAGCTCCGGCGTCAAATGCTGGATCAGCTGCAGCCGCCCCTCCGGCGCGTCCGGCAGCGGCAGGCGGGAGAAGCGGGCGCGCGGCCCGTCCGGGTCGTCCACCGGCCGCTCCAGATGGGCGACGCCCGGCAGTTCGATGCCGGCGCGGCGCAGCCGCTCCAGCTCCGCCTCGGCATCCGCCATGCCGAAGGCCAGGATGTGCATGCCGGCATAACGGTCGAGGAACACGTCCAGCCGGTTGGCGAACAGGCTGGGGTCGAGGATCGCCAGCAGCTCGATATAGCCCTGGCGCAGCATGGCGCAGCGATTGCCGGTGGCAAAGGGCTCGACCGGCGCATCCGGGCTGCGGCGGCCGGATTGCCGGGCGACCGGGGTCAGCGCGAAGCCAAGCCGCTCATAGGCCGCCCAGAGGGCCGGCCCGTCGCGGGTGCAGACGCCGACATGGTCCAGGCTCTCGGCGCCGCTCATGCCACGTCCCCCGCCTGCTCGTATTTCGGCAGTTTCCAGGCTTCGGGCTCGGCCGCGGCCTCGGCATACCAGCGGGCCATCAGCGGATGCGCCCGCAGCGCCGCCACATAGGCGCGGCTCAGGGGCGAAAGCTCCGGCTCCCAGGTCAGGAAGCGGCAGGCGACGGGGGCGAACATGATGTCGGCGCCGGTGAGCTCCGCGCCGAACAGGAAGGGCCCGCCCGAGTCGCGCAGCGCCGCCTGCCAGATCGCCTCGATGCGGGCGATGTCGGAAAGCGCCTCCGGCGTGCGGCCCTGTCCGGGGAAGCGGTTCAGGATGGTCATCGGCATGGCCATGCGCAGGCCGCGGAAGCCGGCATGCATCTCGGAGGCGATGCTGCGCGCGGCGGCGCGCTGCACCCTGTCGGCCGGCCACAGGGCGGGGGCGATCTCGGCGCAGTATTCCAGGATCGCCAGGCTCTCCCAGACGCAGGCGCCGCGATGCTCCAGATAAGGCACGGTGCCGGAGGGGGTCGCCTCCTTCACCGCCGCCGTGGCGCCGCCGGCCAGCGGGATCACCACCTCCTCCACATCCAGCCCGGCCAGCTGCACGGCGAGCCAGCCGCGCAGCGACCAGGAGGAATACATCTTGGTGCCGATGAACAGCCGGCCCTCAGCCATGGCGGGTTTCCTTCCCGTTGTTGCGCGGCGGGGCGGTCAGCCCAGCGGCACGCCCTTGGAGGTGCTGTACTCGAAATGCAGCGCCTCGCCGGGGAAGACGCGCGGATGGATGGCATGCGCCGCCATCGCCGCCTCGGCGAAGCCCTGCAGGATCAGCTTCAGCTTGCCCGGATAGGTGGCGATGTCGCCGATGGCGTGCACCCCGTCCAGGCTGGTCATGCAGGTGGAGGGCTCGACGGTGACATGGCTGCGCTCCAGCCCCAGCCCCCATTCGGCGATCGGGCCCAGCTCCATCGACAGGCCGAAGAAGGCCAGCAGGTGGTCGGCCGGCACCGCCTTCTCCTCGCCCTTCAGGGTCGCCAGCACCACCTCGGACAGCGCGCCATCCTCGCCGCGCAGCCCGTGCAGCTGGTAGGGGATGGCCAGGTCGATCTCGCCGCGCGCGGCGGCGGCCTCCATCTGCGCCACACTCTCGGGCGCGGCGCGGAACTTGGGCCGGCGATGCACCACCGTCACCTTGGCGGCGATGTCCTTCAGGCTCAGCGCCCAGTCCACCGCCGAATCGCCCCCACCGGCGATCACCACCCGCTTGTTGCGGAACTCCTCGCGCCGCGCCACCAGATAGCGCACCGCGCCGCTGGCCTCATAGGCGGGCAGGTCGTTCAGCGGCGGCCGGTTGGGGCCGAAGGCGCCGGCGCCGGCGGCCAGGATCACCGCCTTGGCGCGCACCACCTCGTCGCGGCTGGTGCGCAGCTCGAAGCCGCCCTCGGGGCGCTGCGCCAGCGCATCGACCCGGCGGCCCAGCAGGTAGATCGGGGCGAAGGGCGCCGCCTGCTCCTCCAGCCGCGCGATCAGCTCGGCCCCGGCGATCGCGGGGTGGGCGGGGATGTCGTAGATCGGCTTCTCGGGATAGAGCGCGGCGCATTGCCCGCCGATCGCCTCCAGCGTGTCGATCACCACGCATTTCATGCGCAGCATGCCGCATTCGAACACCGCGAACAGCCCGGTCGGGCCGGCGCCGATGATGGCGACATCGGCTTCCACCGCGACATGGGGGGCGGGCGAGTGGTCAGGCATGGGCAAGGGTCCCTTCGCGTCTGGAGCCGGTGCATAGAGGCTTTGCCGCGTGGGGGCAAAGCCTGCCACGCCACCCATGGCTGCGGGCGCTTGTGGAGCCCCCCGCCGCGCGGGCAGATTGCGCCCGCGATGGCCGACACGCTGCACCTGACCCTCCCCGATCTCGCCGCCACCGAGGCGCTGGCGGCGCGCGCCGCCGCGCTCGCCCGGCCGGGCGACGCGCTGCTGCTGGAAGGGCCGCTCGGCGCCGGCAAATCCGCCTTCTGCCGCGCCTTCCTGCGCGCCGCCGCCGGCAATCCGGGGCTGGAAGTGCCCTCCCCCAGCTTCACTTTGGTGCAGGGCTATGAGCTGCCGCAGGGCCCGGCGGCGCATTACGACCTCTACCGCCTCTCCGGCCCCGACGAGCTGGAGGAGCTGGGCTGGGAGGAAGCGCGCGAGGGCATCGTGCTGGTCGAATGGCCGGACCGGCTGGGCTGGCTGGCGCCGCAGGACGCGCTGCGCATCACGCTCCGCCCCGATGCGGCGGGGGAGGCGCGGCAGGCCAGCCTCTCCGGCTGGGCCGACCGGCTGCCTGCTTTGGCCGGGCTGTGACGCCACCGGATCCCGCGCCGGCGCAATCGGTGCTTGGCAAGCGGCGCCGGCTGCGTCACCACCCCGCTCCAGCATGACCCCGCCGCCCGCCCCCGCCAGCCCGAGCCCCGCCGATGCCTTCCTCGCCCGGCATGGCTATGCCGCCGCCACGCGGCTGGCGCTGCCGCAGGATGCCGGCCATCGCCGCTACACGCGCCTCTCCGGCGGGCCGCGCCCGGCCCTGCTGATGGATTGCGCCGATTCCGGCCGAGTCGGCCTGACGCCGGCGCAGGACATCCTGCCCTTCCTCGGCCTGGCGCGGCACATCGCGGGCGCCGGCCTCTCGGCGCCGCTGATCCTGGCCGAGGACGTGCCGAACGGGCTGCTGCTGGTGGAGGATTTCGGCCCCGACACCCACGCCACCCTGCTCGATGCCGGGTCCGATCCGCTGCCGCTCTACCTGGAGGCGGCGGAGACGCTCGCCGCCCTGCACCACGCCCCGCCGCCGCCCGGACTGCCGCTGTGGGAGGCGGAGCGCATGGCGGCGACGGCGGCCGACACCTTCCTGGGCTGGTGGTGGCCGGCGGCCTTCGGCGCCGCGCCGCCGGAAGACATCCGCGCCGAGTTCCTGGCGGCGATGCGGGCCATGCTGGCGCCCTTCGCGGGCGCGGGCGGCTTCGTCCACCGCGACTATTTCCCGGCCAACCTGATCCGCCTTCCCGACCGCGCCGGGCCGCGCCGCACCGGCATCCTCGACTTCCAGGATGCCGGTCTCGGCCATCCCGCCTATGATCTGGTCAGCCTGCTGGAGGATGCGCGGCGCGACGTGGCCCCGGCGGTGCGGGAGGCGGCGCTGGACCGCTACCTGGCCCTGCGGCCGGGGCTGCGCCCGGAAGACTTCCGCGCGGCGCTCTCCGCCATGGCGGCGCAGCGGCACCTGCGGGTCGCCGCCCTCTGGGTGCGGCTGGCGCGGCGCGACGGCAAGCCCGCCTACCTCGCCCATGGCCCGCGCTGCTGGGCGCTGCTGGCGCGCGCCTTGCAACACCCCGCCACGGCGCCGCTCGCCGCCTTCCTCGACCGCCATGTGCCGGCGGCACAGCGGCGCAACCCTGACGGCCTTTCCTGAAGGACCCCCGCCGCGTGATCACCCTCTCCTCCGCCATGGTGCTGGCCGCAGGCCTCGGCACCCGCATGCGGCCGCTCACCGAGGCGACGCCGAAGCCGCTGCTGCCTCTCGCCGGCCGCACCCTGCTCGACCACGCGCTGGACCGGGTGGAGGCGGGCGGCATCGGCAATCTCGTGGTCAACGCCCATTGGTTCCCCGAGCAGGTGGAGGCGGTCTGCGCCGCCCGCGCCAACCCGCCCCGCGTGCTGCGCGAGGAGGAGGCGCAGGAGACCGGCGGCGGCGTCCGCGACGCCCTGCCGCTGCTGGGCGAGGACCCCTTCCTGGTGGTCAATGGCGACGCCTTCTGGCTGGACGGGCCGAGCCCGACGCTGGAGCGCCTGGCCGCGCGCTTCGACGCCGAGAAGATGGACGCGCTGCTGCTGCTGGTCCGCTCCGCCCTGGTGGAGAGCGAGGTCGGCCGCGGCGATTTCCTGCTCGACCCGCTGGGCCGCGCCCGCCGCCCGAAGGAGCGCGAGATCGCCCCTTACGTCTATGCGGGCGTGCAGATCGTCCATCCGCGCCTGTTCCAGGACGCGCCGCAGGGCCGCTTCGGCATGATGACGCTGTGGCAGCGCGCCATCGAGGCCGAGCGCCTCTACGGGCTGGTGCATGACGGGGCGTGGTTCCACCTCTCCACCCCGGTCGATCTGCGCCGCGCCGAAGCCGCCCTCGCCACCGGCCTCGCCCGCCCGCATTTTTAACGGGCTGCCGCCGCCGGGTGGCGCGGCGGGACTCTTTTTCGGGCTGCCGCTGTCCGGTGGCGAGGCGGGACTCTTTTTCCTGGCTGCCGCCGTCGGGTGGAAAGGCGGGGCTCTGTTTCGGGCTGCCGCCGTCGGGCTGAAAGGCGGGACTCTGTTGTCCGGCGGCCGCCGTCAGGCGAAGAAGCCGGCTTCCGGCGGTGGCCGCCCTTCGCGGGCATGCGCCGGAAAGGCACCGGAGCCGGCAACACCCTGACGCTCCCATCCCGCCGCACCGGAAAATCGTTTCATTTTCGCATAAAATAGCGGTAACGCTGTGGCGACCTTGTCAGCGAGCCGCCCCGCCATGCCGCCCCCGCCCGCCGCCCAACGCCTGCCCGTGCTGGAGGCCGGCCGCGGCATCGCCGCCCTGCTGGTGATGCTGTTCCACATCAGCGACACCGCCTTCCACAACCTGTTCGGCCAGCGGCCGGTCGGCGCCGCCTTCGCCTTCGGCTATGCCGGGCTCGATTTCTTCTTCGTGCTCAGCGGCTTCATCATCACCCATGTGCATCTGGACGATCTCGGCCGGCGGGAGCGTGTCCGGCCCTATCTCTGGAAGCGCATCAGCCGCGTCTACCCGGCCTATTGGATCGTCACCCTGCTCTATGCGGGGCTGGCCCTGGCCAGCGCCGGCGGGCTGGAGCCGGGGCGCCTGCTGGCCTCGCTGCTGCTGCTGCCAGGGCCGCCCCTGCTGCTCGGCGTCGCCTGGACGCTGGTGCATGAGATGCTGTTCTACCTGCTCTTCGCCCTGGCCATCCTGGCGCCGCGCGCCGGCCTGGCCATCGGCCTGGCCTGGGTGGCGCTGTCGCTGCTGCTGCCGAAGGGAATCGGCCCCCTGGCCGACATCCTGTTCGAGCTGCGCCATGTCGAGTTCCTGATGGGCGCGCTGGCCGCCTGGACGCTGCGCCACGCCCCGCCGCGCCGGCCGCTGGCGCTGGCCGCGCTGGGCGGCG
>NZ_GG770777.1:1614643-1618893 GCF_000164635.1 Pseudoroseomonas cervicalis ATCC 49957
CGCCTGCTCCGCCACCGCCTGGCTGTACTCGGCCAGCTGGCGGGCGAAGGTCGGCTCCACCTCGGGCGGCAGGGCGGGGGTTGCGGCGGGATCGGCGGCCCGCAGCCGGGCGATCAGCGCGGCGCGGCTGGCCTCATCCTCCAGCAGCCGGACCAGCTCGTCGACCGAGGCGGCGGGGGCCGGCGCGCCCTGCGCCCGCGCCCCGGCCATGCCGAGCCAGAGGCCCAGCAGCAGCAGGGGAAGGAGGCGCAGCCAGGCGAGGGGGGAGGGGCGACATCTCTGCATCGCCCCTGTCCCTGGCCGGGGGCGCCGGGCAAGTCCAGTCATAAAGACATGACGCAACCGGAAGCGGGGCGGCGGATTTCTGTCCGTTTGCCCCAGGCGGAACGGCTTGGCGGAGCGGCTCAGCCAGGGGCGTCGGCCTCCAGCAGGCAGAACATCAGCTCGTGCTTGTTGTGCGCGCCGTGGAACACCCGCGCGCCGGGAATGGCGGCGAAGGCGGCGGCCGTCTCATGGTCCGTCTCGCCCTGGAACTTGATGGTGCAGACGAAATTGCGCGCCCGCCCCGCCTCCCGCCAGCGCTGCACCAGGCCGAGCAGCCGCGCCGGGTAGCAGATGATGTCGCTGAACAGCCAGTCCACCGCCGCCTCGCGCTCCGGCTCCAGGCCGAAGGCGCTCTCGGTGCGGATGGTCACATTGGGCAGGGCCGCCACGCCCGGGTCCATCTGCGCCTTGTCCACCGCCACCACCTGGCAGCCCAGCTGCGCCAGCGCCCATGTCCAGCCGCCCGGCGCGGCGCCGAGGTCGAGCACCGTCTCGCCCGGCCCCGGCCAGCGGCCGAGCCGCGTCAGCGCCTCCCACAGCTTCAGATAGGCGCGGCTGGGCGGGCCCTCGCGATCCTCCTCGAACCGCACCGCGCCGCGCAGGAAGGGGCTGGTCTTGGTCGGGCTGGCCAGCATCAGCTCGGGCGAGAGCAGCGTCCAGCCGCCCAGATGGCCGCTCGGCGCGGCCTCGGGGAAGCGCAGCGCCTTTCCCTTCAAGGGCGGCAGCGCCGCCTCGATCAGCGCCGCGCGGCGGTGGTGCAGCACCGGCTGCAGCGACCAGTTGCGCTGGATCGCCCGCAGCGCCGCCGCCGCGCCCTTGATCGACGGCACCGCCATCTCGCGCGGGTCGGTCCACACATCGAGCGCCCAGGCCGAGGGCACCGGCGGCGCCTCGGTCAGGGCGAGCGGGCCGTGCCAGCGGGCGACCGCCACCCCGGCGCGGCGCAGCTCCTCCTCCACCTCGCGCTCGAACCCCTCATGGGCCAGATAGGCGGCGCGGATCATGCGGCGCGCGGGCGGGTCAGCCCCGCCACGCCCAGGATCAGCCAGCCCGCCATCAGCGCCGTGCCGCCCAGCGGCGCCACGCGGCCGAGCGATTCACCCTGCAGCACCAGCCACCACACCGCGCCACAGAAGGCCAGGCTGCCCAGCGCGAAGCAGGCGCCGGCCAGGTGCGGCAGCCAGTTGGCGCGGCGCTCGGCCAGCAACCCCGTCGCCAGCAGCGCCAAGGCGTGCCAGCCCTGCATGGTCAGCGCGTTCTGCACCCGCGCGGCATCCACGGGCTCCAGCACCAGGCCATGCGCGGCCCAGGCCGACAGGGCCACGGCCAGAAAGCCACTCAGCGCACCCAGCGCCAGCCAGAGACGGGACATCAACAACGACCTCGGCAATCCAGGAAACAAGGGCGGGGGAATGAATTCCCCCGCGCCCCCTTCTTTTTTCTATCAGTTTTTCAGCGCCCCGTCGAAGCGGGGGGGCAGCAGCAGGGCGGGGGGCAGGGTTGCGGCATCGGGAGCCCAGCCCGCCGGCACCCGGCGGAACAGGGGCGTGGCGAAGGCGGCGGCCACCGGAATGCTCTCCGGCCAGTCGGGACGCCAGCGATCGCCCTGCGCCATGGCGACGCAGAGACCCACCGGCTCCACCCCGGCCAGCCGCAGCAGCGACAGCCCGGCGAGCGCCGAGCTGCCCGTGCTGATCACGTCGTCCACCAGCAGCACGCGCCGGCCGGCCAGCCGCGGCAGCAGACGCGGGTCCAGCCACATCCGCCGCGCATCCGGGCTGGTCGAGGAGGTGGTCGGCACCGACAGCGCCGGGTCGTACCAATTCTTGCGGGAATAGCCGGGGGCGACCCAGTTGGGATGGCCCAGCGCCTCGGCCACCGCGCCGCCGAACACATGGCCGAGCGTCGGCAGCCCGACCACCACCTCGGCCCCCAGCGGCAGCGCCGCCGCCGCCATCCAGCCCACCATCGGCCGCAGCACGGCGAAGCTCGCCTGGTTGGCGATGAAGCCGGTGACCGCGATGGCGCCATAGTCGCGCAGCGGCAGGCGCAGCGCCCGCCCATCCGGCATCGGCGCGGGGTAGCTCCCGGTCCAGGCCGGGGCCTCGGAAGGCGGCTCGAAGCCCTGCCAATGGTCCATGTGGCGCGGATGCCACGCCGCGCCGGCCGATGCCAGGGGGAAAGCACCCCGGCAATGGCGCCAGGACGGCCGGCGGCCTACATGTCGCGGAACGATCCGCGGGAGAATCCACACCCATGCCCCTGACCGCCCGCCTCGCGCGGCCCGCCCGGGGGCATCTCGGCCCGCCCGCCGCCGGCCCCGGCCGTTGAGCTTCGCCCGCAGCGCGGACCGCCCGCGCAGCCGCCCCGAGGGCGTGGTGGCGGCGGTCGAGGACCGCCCGCCCCTGCCCGCCACGCTGGGCCTGGCGGCGCAGCACATCGCCATCCAGGCCATCTACCTGGTGCTGCCGGTGGTCGCCGCCACCGCCTTCGGCCTGGAGGCGCGGGAAGCGGCCAATTTCATCGCCCTCTCCATCCTCGGCTTCATCCTGCTGCAGGGGCTGCAGGCGCTGGCGCGCGGGCCGCTCGGCGCCGGCTACCAGATGCCCTCGATCCCCACCCCGGTGATGATGGGCGCCTATCTGCTGGCCGCCGCCGCCGGGCTGGACCCGGCCCAGGCCGGCGCGCTGCTGCTGATCGCCGGGCTCTTCGCCATCGCCGCCAGCTTCCTGATCCGCCGGCCGGAGGCGCTGGTGCCAACCGAGATGGCGGGGGTCGTCGTCTTCCTGCTCGGCGTCACCCTGCTGCCGGTGATGCTCGACCAGCTGCACGTGCTGGACCGGCGCTTCGACACCGACAGCCCCTGGGACATCCTCCTGGCGCTGCTGGCCTTCCTGGTGATGGCCGGGGTGGCGCTGCGCGGCGGCCGCCTCGCCCCCTATGGCATGCTGATCGGCGCGGGGTTCGGCATCCTGTTCTCGGTCCCGCTCGGCTACACCGCGGCGGATGCCTCCGCCGTGCTGGCGGCCAATCCCTGGTTCGCCTGGCCCAGGCCCATGCTGCCGCGCTTCGACGGGCTCTCCACCGGGCTGGCGCTGGCCTTCATCTTCGCGACCCTGCCGGCCAAGGCCACCATCCTCGGCAATCTCGTGGCCTTCCAGCGCGCCGCCGACGGGGCGTGGGAGAAGCCGGACGGCCCGCCGCTGCGCCGCGGCCTGCTGGCGCATGGCGTGGCGCTGGCGGCGGCGGGGGGCATCGGCGGCATGGCGCCCGGCCCCTCCTCGGCCTGCGTCGGCCTGTCCATCGCCAACCGCACCCTGTCGCTGCGCATCATCTGGGTGGGGGCGGCGCTGCTGCTGCCGCTGGCCTTCTCGCCGCGGCTGGCGGCGCTGTTCATCCTGATCCCGCCGCCGGTCAAGGCGGCCATGCTGCTCTACGTCGCCTGCTTCATGATCGCGACGGGCTGCCAGCTGATCACCGTGCGCATGCTCGACATCCGCCGCTCCCTGGTGGTGGGGCTCGGGCTGATCATGGGCTTCGCGGTGCTGATCGCCCCCGGGCCGTTCCGCGCGCACCTGCCGGCGCTGGCCTCCGCCCTGACCTTCGGCGCGCTGACCTGCTTCGTGATGCATCTGGCGACGCTGCCGCTGGTGCGGCGGGAGGTGCGCTTCACCCTGCCGCTCGGCACCGGGCTGCACGCCGAGGCGGAGCGCCGCGCCCAGGCCATGGGCGGCGCCTGGGGCGCGCGCCGCGCCACCATGGAGCGGGTGCAGGATTTCCTGGTCGAGGCCGGCGAGCTGCTGGCCGATCGCGGCCTGGCCGAGGCCGAGGTGCTGGCCCGCAGCGGCGAGGGCGTGGTGACGCTGGTGCTGCGCCACCAGGGCGAGCCCCTGCCCGCCCCCGCGGCGCGGCCCGAGGCGGCCGAC
>NZ_GG770777.1:1619378-1627472 GCF_000164635.1 Pseudoroseomonas cervicalis ATCC 49957
GACCTGATGGGCGGCGAGGCGGCGCGCGCCGCCTTCGCGCTCTGGCTGGCCACCCGCCACGCGGCGCGGCTGCAGCAGGCGCCGGGCGAGCTGCGCATCGCCTTCCAGGATTAAGAATCTGTCATGATGCGCCGCGGCAGGCCGGCCACCGGGCTGCGGCTTCGCCATTCTCCGCTGTGCCCCACTGCGAACTCCCGCTGGGAAGTCCATGCTGCCCCGTGGCGCGGTCCGGCCCCGCGCGCTACACCGGGGGGAGTTGCAGGAGAGGTCCCAAACCCATGCTGACACGTCGCACGCTGCTGCTGGCCTCGGCCGCCGCCGCCTCGCTCCCGGCCACGCTGTCGGGCGCCGCCGCCCAGACCCCGCCGGGCGTGCTGGTCTTCGCCAAGCAGATCGATGACATCATCACCTGCGACCCGCATGAGGCGTTCGAGTACACCGCCTCCGAGCTGGCGGCGAATGTCTACCAGAAGCTGGTGACCACGCCGAATTCCAACCCCTCCGAGATCACCGGCGAGCTGGCCGAGAAGTGGGAGGTGTCGGAGGACAGCAAGACCTTCACCTTCACCCTGCGCGAGGGGCCGAAATTCGCCTCCGGCCAGCCGGTGACGGCCGAGGACGTGGCCTTCTCCCTCTCCCGCGCGGTGCTGCTGAACAAGGCGCCGGCCTTCATCATCAACCAGTTCGGCTTCACCAAGGACAATGTGGCCGAGCGCATCCGCGCCACCGGCCCGCGCACCGTGGTGCTGCAGACGGCCGAGCCGACGGCGCCCTCCTTCCTGCTCTACTGCCTCTCCGCCGCGGTCGGCTCGGTGGTCGAGAAGGCGGTGGTGATGGGCCGCGCCCAGGGCGACGACCTCGGCAATGCCTGGCTGAAGCAGAATTCGGCGGGCTCGGGCAGCTACGCCCTCCGCCAGTGGCGCGCCAGCGAGAGCGTGGTGCTGGAGGCGAACCCGCACAGCAACGTGGCGCCGCGCATCCCGCGCATCATCATGCGCCACGTCGCCGACCCCTCGGCGCAGCTGCTCGGCCTGACCAAGGGCGATTATGACATCGTCCGCAACCTCGGCGCCGACCAGATCCGCCAGTTGCAGGGCAACCCGGCCTACACGGTGCAGTCGGCCCGCAAGGCCAGCCTGATGTACCTGTCGCTGAACCAGAAGAACCCGAACCTGGCGAAGCCCGAGGTGCGCCAGGCGATCAAGCTGGCGCTCGACTACGAGGGCATCCAGAAGGCGATCGTGCCGACCACCTACGCCGTGCACCAGGCCTTCCTGCCGGCCGGCTTCCCCGGCGCGGTGACCGACCAGCCCTTCAAGCGCAACGTCGCCGAGGCGAAGGCGCTGCTGGAGAAGGCCGGGCTGGCCAATGGCTTCGAGGTCTCCTTCGACTACGCCTCGGCCGCGCCGAACTCCGACATCGCCCAGGCGATCCAGGCCAACCTGGCCGAGATCGGCATCCGGCTGCGCATGCTGCCGGGCGAGATGCGCGCCGTGATCACCAAGACCCGCGCCCGCACGCATGACATCGCCATGGTGCGCTGGGGTTCGGACTATTTCGACCCGCACAGCAATGCGGAAGCCTTCAGCATCAACACCGACAACAGCGACAACGCGCGCAACCGCACGCTGGCCTGGCGCGCCAGCTGGGAGATCCCCGAGCTGTCGGCGCGCACGCTCGCGGCGCTGAAGGAGACGGACGCGGCGAAGCGCGCCGAGATGTATGTGCAGCTGCAGAAGGACCACCAGCAGCAATCGCCCTTCGTGATCATGCTGCAGGAGATCGAGATCGCCGTCAGCCGCGCGGCGGTGCGCGGCTTCGACATGGGTCCGATGAACGACCGCCACTTCTACAAGGCCATCACCAAGGCATGAGCGAGACCACCTCTCCCCGGGCGGCGCCGCCGTCCGGGGGGCGGGCCCGGCCCTCGGCGGCGCGGCTGCGCCTGCAGGCCCTGTCCGCCACCGCGGCCAGCGTGCCCATCACCCTGTTCGGCCTGGTCCTGGTCACCTTCCTGATCGGCCGCGTGGTGCCGATCGACCCGGTGCTGGCCATCGTGGGCGACCGCGCGCCGCAGGATGTGGTGGAGCAGACGCGGCTGGCGCTCGGCCTCGACCAGCCGCTCTATGTGCAGTTCTGGCGGTATCTCGGCCAGATCGCCAGCGGCGACCTCGGCCGCTCGGTGATGACGTCGAACCCCGTCACCCAGGACATCATCCGCTTCTTCCCCGCGACCTTCGAACTCGCCACCGTCGCCATCATCATCGCGGTGGCCATCGGCGTGCCGCTCGGCGTCTGGGCGGCGACGCGGCAGGGCAGCTGGATCGACCAGGGCGTGCGGCTGTTCTGCCTGGCCGGGCATTCGCTGCCGGTCTTCGTGCTGGGCCTGCTCTCGCTGCTGCTGTTCTACGCCACGCTCGACATCGCCCCCGGCCCCGGCCGCCAGGGCATCTATTTCGAGGGCATGGTGGAGGAGCGCACCGGCATCCTGACGCTGGACGCGCTGCTGGCCGGCGACTGGGCGGCGTTCCAGGACGCGCTGTGGCACCTGGCGCAGCCCGCCGGCGTGCTGGCCTTCTTCTCCCTGGCCTATATCGCGCGCATGACGCGCGCCTTCATGCTGGCCGAGCTGAAGAGCGAATACGTGACCACCGCCCGCGCCAAGGGGCTGTCACGCACGCGCATCGTCTGGGGCCATGCCTTCCGCAACACCGCCGTGCCGCTCGTCACCGTGCTGGCCATGACCTATGCCGGCCTGCTCGAGGGCGCGGTGCTGACCGAGACGATCTTCGCCTGGCCCGGCCTCGGCCAGTACCTGACCGTGTCGCTGCTGAATGCCGACATGAATGCGGTGCTGGGCGCGACGCTGGTGGTCGGGCTGATCTATGTGGTGCTGAATCTGATGGCCGACCTGCTCTACCGGCTGCTCGACCCGCGGGTGAAGTGATGTCCGACAGCGTTTCCACCCGCGACTGGCTGCTTTCCGACACGCCGGCCTCGCGCGCCCAGGCGCGCTGGGGGCGGCGCTACCAGCTCTGGCTGGCCTTCCGCCGCAACTGGCTGGCGGTGGCGGGGCTGGCCATCGTCCTGCTGATGCTGGTGGTGGCGCTGGCCGCGCCGCTGCTGGCCACCCACGACCCCGGCGTGCAGAACCTGGCCAACCGGTTGCAGCCGCCCTCCGCCGCGCATTGGCTCGGCACCGACGAGCTGGGGCGCGACACCTGGTCGCGCCTGATCTATGGCGGGCGGGTGACGCTCGGCATGGTGGTGGCGGTGGTGGTGCTGGTGGCGCCGCTCGGCCTCGTGGTCGGTTGCGTCGCGGGCTATGCCGGTGGCTTCTGGGACCGCGTGCTAATGCGCGTGACCGACGTCTTCCTGGCCTTCCCCCGGCTGATCCTGGCGCTGGCCTTCGTGGCCGCGATGAAGCCGGGGGTCGAGAGCGCCGTGATCGCCATCGCGCTGACCGCCTGGCCGCCCTATGCGCGGCTGGCGCGGGCCGAGACGCTGACGATCCGCAACACCGACTACATCGCCGCCGTGCGCATGACGGGTGCCGCGCCCTGGCGCATCATCTGGAAGCATGTGGCGCCGATGTGCCTGCCTTCGCTGACGGTGCGGGTCACGCTCGACATGTCCTCGATCATCCTGACGGCGGCGGGGCTGGGCTTCCTCGGCCTCGGCGCGCAGCCGCCGATTCCGGAGTGGGGCACGATGATCGCGACGGCGCGGCGCTTCATCCTGGAGCAGTGGTGGGTGCCGGTGATTCCGGGTGTCGCCATCTTCATGGCGAGCCTCGCCTTCAACCTTCTGGGCGACGGTTTGCGCGACGTCCTGGACCCCAAGCAGCGATGATTTTTCTTTCCGAAGGCGGGGTCCGGGGTGGCCCTGCCACCCCGGCGGATGGGGTGTGGGGAAGGCGGCGCCTTCCCCACGACAAGGAGCGCGTGGCATGAGTTCTCTCGTTGAGATCCGCGATCTGCGCGTCGATTTCCCGACGCCATCCGGCTTCAACCCCGCCGTGCGCGGTATCTCTTTCAGTATGGGCCGCGAGAAGCTGGGCATCGTCGGCGAGAGCGGCTCCGGCAAATCGGTGACCGGCCGCGCGCTGATGCGGCTGCTGCCCCAGGCGGCGCGGGTCCGTGCCGAGGCGCTGCGCTTCGACGGCATCGATGTGCAGGCGGCGAGCGAGCGGCAGATGCGGAGCCTGCGCGGCGGCCGCATCGGGCTGATCATGCAGGACCCGAAATACTCGCTGAACCCGGTGATGACGGTCGGCCGGCAGATCTCCGAGGCTTGGCTCGCCCACAACAAGGGCGGCCAGCGCGAGGCGCGCGAGGCGGCGCTGACCCTGCTGGAGCAGGTGAAGATCCGCGACCCGCGGCGGGTGCTGGAGAGCTATCCGCACGAGGTCTCGGGCGGCATGGGCCAGCGCGTGATGATCGCCATGATGCTGGCCCCCAACCCGGACCTGCTGATCGCCGACGAGCCGACCAGCGCGCTGGATGCCAGCGTGCAGGCCGAGATCCTGAAGCTGATCGAGGATCTGGTCTCCGCCCGCGGCATGGGGCTGATGCTGATCAGCCACGATCTGCCGCTGGTCAGCCGCTTCTGCGACCGCGTCGTCGTCATGTATGCCGGCCAGGTGATGGAGGAGCTGCCGGCGCGCGACCTGCACCGCGCCAGCCACGCCTACACGCGCGGCCTGCTGGACTGCATGCCGAGCCTGTCGGTCCGCCGCGAGCGTCTGCCGACGCTGAATCGCGACCCCGCCTGGCTGGAGCCGCGCCGATGATCGAGATCGAGAACCTCAACGTCCATTTCGGCGCCAACCACGTGGTGCGCGACGTCTCCTTCCGCGTCGAGGCGGGGGAGACCTTCGGGCTGGTCGGCGAAAGCGGCTCGGGCAAGTCCACCGTGCTGCGCACCATCGCCGGGCTGAATGGCGGCTGGGATGGCGGCATGGCGGTGGCCGGCAAGCCGCTCGGGCCGAAGCGCGACCGCGCCTTCTTCAAGACCGTGCAGATGGTGTTCCAGGACCCCTATGGCTCGCTGCATCCGCGCCAGACGGTGGACCGCATCCTGTCCGAGCCGCTCGAGGTGCATGGCATCCCCGACGCCGAGCAGCGCATCACCCGCGCGCTGGAGGAGGTGGCGCTGCCGCGCACGGCGCGCTTCCGCTACCCGCACCAGCTCTCCGGCGGGCAGCGCCAGCGCGTGGCGATCGCCCGCGCGCTGATCGCCGACCCGTCGGTGCTGCTGCTGGACGAGCCGACCAGCGCGCTCGACGTCTCGGTGCAGGCCGAGGTGCTGAACCTGCTGGCCGATCTGCGCCAGGCGCGGCAGCTCACCTGCATCCTGGTGTCGCACAACCTCGCCGTCATCGCGCATCTCTGCGAAAGGCTCGCCGTGATGCAGGGCGGCCGCATCGTCGAGACACTGACCGAAGGCCAGCTGCGCGAGGGCGATGCCCACCATCCCCACACAAGGGACCTGATCGCCCTGTCTCACGAATTAGAGTAAGTTTTATTTTTCTTTCGGGCTGCCGCCGTCTTGTGGAGACGACGGCCGACCCAGGCCCGGCCATGGGCAAGACGGAACAGGGGCGCTGCGGCGCCCCTTTTTCGTGGGCCATGGCCAGGAAAATCGGACAGAAGGATTAACAAGCCGGAAACGTCCCTGCGCTGAAACAAGCCTGCGCCGGTTCGTCCGGCGCGCCCGACAGCCAATGGAGTGGGGTGTGGACGAGGCGCTGACCTGCCTGGTGGTGGATGACAGCCGTGTGGTGCGCAAGGTCGCGCGCCGCATGCTGGAACGGCACGGCGCCGTGGTGCGCGAGGCCGCCGACGGCCAGGAGGCGCTGTTCGCCTGCCGCGAGGAACTGCCCCGCCTGGTGCTGCTCGACTGGAACATGCCGGTCATGGACGGGCTGGAATTCCTCAAGGCCGCGCGCGCCGAATTCGGCGCGGACGAGCCCGTCGTTGTGCTCTGCACCACCGAGAATGATTTCGAGCGCATCCTGATGGCGCTCGGCGCCGGGGCGCAGGAATACATCATGAAGCCCTTCGACGACGCCATCCTGGCCGGCAAGCTGGTGCAGCTCGGCCTGCTGCCCGAAACGGCGGGCTCCTGACCGCCACCCTGCCCGCCGGCCCCGGCCGGTCTTCCCGTTCGACCCCGCCCCGCATCGCGGCCCGGGCCATCTCGCGACACGCCCTGGCGTGCCGCGTCCTGGCGACCGTCGCGGCCGGCCCGACCCCTGCCGGAGAACTGGCATGAACGCCGAGAGCTTTGCCGCGATCGCCGCCCTGGTGAAGGCGCGCGCCGGCATCGTCCTGACGCCCGACAAGGACTACATGCTGGAGGCGCGGCTCGGCCCGATCCTGCGGCGCGAGGCGCTGCCCAGCCTCGACATGCTGGCCCTCAAGCTGCGCGATTCCCGCGCCGAATCCCTGGCGCGCGACGTGACCGAGGCGCTGACCGTCAACGAAAGCAGCTTCTTCCGCGACGGCAAGCCGTTCGAGCACCTGAAGCGGCTGCTGCCGCAGCTCCAGGCCGCCCGCCCGCCCGGCCACCGGCTGCGCATCTGGTCCGCCGCCTGCTCGACCGGGCAGGAGGCCTATTCCACCGCCATCCTGCTGCGCGAGCTCGGCATGCAGGCCGAGATCCTGGGCACCGACCTCTCGCGCGAGGTGGTGGAGCGCGCGCGCGAGGGGCTGTTCACCCAGTTCGAGGTGCAGCGCGGCCTGCCGGTGCAGATGCTGATCAAGCATTTCAGGCAGGAGGGCGGCAAATGGCGCATCGCCCCCGAGCTGCGCGCCATGACCCGCTTCGAGGAGCGCAACCTGCTGGCCGACCACCGGGCGCTGGGCCGGTTCGACGTCATCTTCTGCCGCAACGTGCTGATCTATTTCGACCCGCCGACCAAGGAGCGGGTGCTGGACGCGCTGGCGCAGCGCCTGGCGCCGGATGGGGTGATGTATCTCGGCGGGGCGGAGACGGTGCTCGGCCTCACCTCCCGCTGGGCGCCGGTGCCCGGCGAGCGCAACGCCTTCATGCTTGCATCCCAGGACGCCGCTCTGGCAGTCTAGCGTTCGGAACCGGTCCCTTTCGCTGCGCGCCCGTCTCGTGATCGTGTAGGGAAAGGGTGAAGCCACCGGGCACGGAATGAATTGACTCGCCATGAGCGAACCGAGCCCCACCCCCAGCCCGACTCCGAGCTTGGCCAGGCGCTTCCGCCGCGGTGCGATCCGCCTGCAGCTCCTGACCCTGCTGTTGCTGTCCGCCACCTCCGGCTTCCTGGCCGAGCAGCTGGCCGGCCCGGCCGACCGCCTGGCCGCCGCCTACCAGGACGCCGATGACGACCGCGCCGACCCGCCCGGCACCGGGCATCCCCGGCGCTGAATCAGCCGGCGGCGGCAAGCCGGGCCCTGGCTTTTCCGCCGGTTTTGCGGCATCCCGGCGGCATGATCCCGCTGGTCCTGCCCGAAGGCGCGGCCCTGCCGCGCTACCGCCCGATCTCCGGCCCGGAGCAGGCCGGTGTGGCGCGCTGGCGCCATCTGAGCGGGCCGTTGTCCCGCCTGGCCGCTCCGCTGGGCGCCCTGCCGCCGCTGTTCGAGCGCCGGCTGCAGCAAGGGCTGCGTGGCCTGCTGGCCGACCCTGCCGCCCCCGCCCCGCGGCTGGAGCCGGCGCTGCGCTATTTCGGCACCGGGCTGCTGCTGCACGTCCCGCCGCGGCGGCTGGAATGGCAGCTCCTCGACGTGGTGAGCGACGGGCGCCGCGCGTTGCGCCTGGGCCCGCGCTTCCTCGACGCCGGCGACTGGTCGGCGGCCGGCGAGCCCTTGGCGAGCAGCGTGGTGCATCTGGAGATGGCGGCGCTCTGCGACGAGACGGTGCCGCTGCCGGAGAGCGAGATCTACCGCTACATGCTGCGCCGCGCCGCCGAGGGCCGGCCGGAGCGGCGCAACGGCGTGGCGCTCGCCGCGCCCGGGCTGATCGACGCCTATTTCGCGCATTACGCCGCGCTGCGCGACCGGCTGCGGGCGGAAGGCTACCGCCCGCGCGCGGCGCTGCCGCCCGATGCCGGGCACGCCCTGC
>NZ_GG770777.1:1627732-1631739 GCF_000164635.1 Pseudoroseomonas cervicalis ATCC 49957
GGCCCCCGGGCAAGCACCGGGCGACGCGGCGGGCAGCGGGTCCGACAGCGGGTCGGGCAGTTGCGGGGCGGCATAGGCGGCGGCGCCCGGCATGGCCGCCAGCACGGCATCCTCGTGCTGCATGACCCGGCGCACCAGCTTCAGCGCCTGGTAGCACTCATCCTGCTCGGCCTGGGCCAGGGCGCTCTCCAGCAGCCCGCGCGCCAGGTTGGAGGTGGTGGCCTGCTGGAACTCGGCGATCAGGTCGCGCGCCAGCTCCAGCCCGCGCTCGCGCTCCTCCTCATTGCCGATATAGGCGGTCTGCAGCGCGAAATAGATGCGCCGCGCCGGGGTGGTGGCGGCGTCGGGCGGCATGATCTGCTTGCCGAACAGGAAGCGCGCGCGGCTGGTCAGCTCGATCCGGGTGCGGTTGCGGAAGCGCAGCGGGGCGCCGTTGACGACCAGAAGATCGCCCTGGCGCAGCTCGAGCACGAGAGTGGACATGGAGGGGCGGTTTCCCTGGCAGGGCGGGGGGAGGGAAAGCGCGGCGCGCGGCGGCCCTGGGCATCGGGGGCCAAGGCGTCCGGGGCTGGAGCTTCCGGGGCCGGGTCGTCCAGGCGGGCCGGGTCGGGCTGCGGACCATCGAGGCTCCTGCCACCAGGGTCCGGCCTTGCCGGCCCGTCCCGTCCTTCCCGGGGGCGCCGGGCCGCCGCGCTTGCGCGCCGCGCCGCCCTGGGGGCGACGCTGTTTCACCCTGTGTTGCGGGAGGTGAAGTCGCGGTTAAGGCCGCGCCTCAGCCGGGGCGGCGCAGCAGCAGCAGCGCGCCGGCGACATCGTGGCCGCGCTCCTGCCGCAGCACGCTCTCCTGCCCGGCCAGCAGGCCGAGCCCGGCGGCGGCGCAGAGGCCGCGCAGATGCGGCAGGGCGTGGCGGTAGCGCAGCCCCTCCCCCAGCGCATAGGGAGAGACATCGCCGGTCTCGACGCTGAAGGCGGCCAGCCCGCCAGGGCGCAGCGCCGTGGCGATGGCCGCCAGCGCCGGGCCGAGATCGCCGAGATAGTTCAGCACATCCGCCGCCGCGATCAGGTCGTAGCTGGCCGCGCGGGTGGGCAGGAAGTCCAGCAGGTCGGCCTCGTGCAGCGCGGCGTAGCAGCCGGTGCGCGCCGCCGCGGCCAGCATGCGCGGCGAGAGGTCCAGCCCCTCCAGCCGCCGCGCGAAGGGCGCCAGCGCCAGGCCGGAGAGCCCGGTGCCGCAGCCGAGATCGAGGATGTCGAGTGCCCCGGCTGGCGCCACACCCTGGGCCGCCAGCAGCGCGGCGAGCGCCTGCGGCGTGCGGTAGGCCAGGCGCCGGGTCAGCTCCTCGTCGAAGCGCGGCGCGTACTGGTCGAACAGGTCGCGCACATAGGCGGCCGGGGCGCGCTCCGGCGCGGCGGCGGCGGGGGCGTGCTCGCGGTCCAGCCGCTGGCGGAAGGGCTGCGCCAGCAGGATGGTCAGCAGCGTCACCGCGATGACGGCGCCGAGCGCCACGCCCAGCCCCTGCGCCAGCACCAGCGGCGCCACCACCAGCCCGGCCAGCGCGCCGCCCAGCGGCACCCCGGCCTGCTTGATCGAGAAGATCAGCGTGCGATGGCGGCGCGGCGCGTGGCGGATCAGGATCTGGCTGCCGGCCGGGGTGTTCGGCCCCAGCCCGAAGCCCACCGCCAGCGCCCCCAGCAGCCCGAGCAGGCCCACCGGCTGCGACAGCAGCAGCAGCCCCGCCGCCATGCAGGCCAGGCCGATCTGCAGCGTCCGCACCGGGCCGTGATGCGCCAGCATCGGCCCGCCGCAGGCCAGCGACCAGCAGATGCCGGCCGAGGTCAGGGCGGAGACCAGGCCGATGCTCTCCGGCGCCAGCCCGGCGCGCGCCATCAGCGGCGGGCCGAGCAGCGGGATGGCCAGGCTGGAGAAGGAGCTGACGGTCTGCACCAGCAGGGTCGCGACCAGCGCGCTGGCCCATAGCGGGATGCTCAAGATCGGTGTCCGCCCTCGCTTCGCCCGGTCCTGAGACGCCGCCGGGCCTGGCGCCGATTGTGTCCCGCCCGGCGCCGCTTGCCCAGGGGGTGGGGGCCGAGGAGAGGCGCGCCACGACCCATGCCCGCCGGTTATGGGCTGCGGCCATAGCTTGCGTGGACGCCGCCCGCCCCCCGGCCGCACAGTCGCGGCGGCTTCTTGAGGTGCCGCATGCAGGTGATGATCGGTGTGGATATCGGCGGGACCTTCGCCGATTTCGTGGCCCTGGAGACGGGGAGCGGGCGGGTCTCGACGCTGAAGGTGCTGACCACGCCGGCCGCGCCGGGGCAGGACGTGGCCGAGGGGCTGCGCCGCCTGGCGGCGGAGGGGCTGGACCTCGGCGCGGTGGGCCGCTTCGTGCACGGCACGACGGTGGGCGTGAACACCATCATCCAGCGGCGCGGCGCGCGGCTGGCGCTGTTCACCACCGCCGGCTTCACCGACCTGCTGGAGCTGGCGCGGCTGCGCATGGCCGACCCCTACAGCCTGTTCTGCGAGCGCCCGGCGCCGCTGGTCCCGCGCGAGCGGGTGTACGGCATCGACGAGCGCATGGCCGCCGACGGCACCACGCTGCGCGCCCCACGCGAGGCCGAGGTGGAAGCCGCCCTGGCGGCGGCGCGCGCCGATGGCTGCGAGGGCATCGTCGTCTCCTTCCTGCACGCCTGGCGCGAGCCGCGGCACGAGATCGCGGTGGCGGCGATGATCGCCCGGCTCGACCCCGGCATGACCGTCTTCCGCGGCAGCGAGATCTGGCCCGCCATCCGCGAATACGAGCGCACCACGACGGCGGTGCTGAACGCCTATGTGCATCCGCGCACCGCGACCTATCTGGACCGCGTGGCGGCGGAGCTGCGGCAGGCCGGCATCGCCGCGCCGCTGCTGCTGACCACCTCGGCCGGCGGCACCATGACGGCCGAGGCCGGCAAGCGCGACTGCGTGGGCATGCTGCTCTCCGGCACCGCCTCGGGCGTGGTGGGCGCCGGGCTGGTGGCGCGCGCGGCGGCCGAGCCGGCGGTGCTGACCCTCGACATCGGCGGCACCAGCGCCGACATCGCGCTGCTGGAGGAGGGCCGCCCGGCCTTCGCCACCGGCCACGCCATCGGCGAGTTCCCGCTGGCCATCAGCACGGTGGCCGTCACCTCCTCCGGCCAGGGCGGCGGCTCGGTGGTGTCGGTGGACGCGCAGGGCGTGCTGCAGGTGGGGCCGGAGAGCGCCGGCTCCACCCCCGGCCCGGCCTGCTTCGGGCGCGGCGGCGCGCGGCTGACGGTGACCGACGCGGCGCTGCTCTGCGGCCTGCTCGGCCATGGCGCGCTGGGCTTCGGCGCCATCCGACCGGACCCCGCTTTGGCCGAGGCGGCGGCGCGGCCGCTGGCGGCGCAGCTCGGCCTCGATATCCCGGCCCTGGCGGCCGGCGTGCTGGAGGTGGCGATCAGCGGCATGCTGGTGCCGATCGAGCAGCTGCTGGCCCGCGCCGGGCTGCATGCCAGCGAGCTGACGCTGATGCCCTTCGGCGGCGCCGGCCCGATGCTGGGCGCGCTGACCGCCGAGGCCGCCGGCATGAGCCGCGTGCTGGTGCCGGCGGTGCCCGGCACGCTCTGCGCGCTCGGCGCCCTGGCCGCCGACATCCGCCGCGACACCCTGCGCACCGTGCTGCGGCCGCTCACCCCCGAGGGCTGGCCGGCGCTGCGCGCCATGCTGGAGGCGCTGGCCGGCGAGGCCCGCCAGGCGGCCGAGGCGATGGCCGGCGGCGGCGAGACCCGCATCACTCTGGCGGCCGATCTGCGCTATCACGGCCAGTCCTTCGAGCTGACCGTGCCGCTGCCGCCCGAGGCCGATGGTGGGGCCGAAGCCCTGGCGGCGCTGTTCCACGCCGCGCATGAGAAGGCCTTCGGCCATGCCGAGCCGGGCGCGCCGCTGCAGGTGGTCAGCCTGCGCGCCTCGGCCTTCCGCCCGGCCCCGGCGATCGAGCTGCCGCGCGCCC
>NZ_GG770777.1:1634583-1636338 GCF_000164635.1 Pseudoroseomonas cervicalis ATCC 49957
GGCGTGCCGGTGCGGCGGGTGGCGCGCATCCCCGGCGGCTTCCGCGCCGAGACGGCGCGCGGCACCCTCACCGCCGGGCGGGTGGTGTTCGCCACCAACGCCTATACCGGCGCGGTGGCGCGCGGCCTGGCGCCCGATCTGCGGCGCGGCCTGGTGCCGGTGACCACCCACATGATCGCCACCGAGGAACTGCCGGAGGGTCTGGCGCGCCGCGTGCTGCCGGCCAATCCCGGCGTGTCGGAGACGCGGCGGGTGATCAGCCATTACCGCCTCTCGCCGGACGGGCGGCGGCTGCTGTTCGGCGGCCGTGCGAGCTTCTTTCCGCTGGATGAGCGGCGGACCAGCGCGCTGCTGCACCGCGCCCTGCTGGCGCGCTTCCCGCAGCTGCGCGGCCTCCGGGTGACGCATGGCTGGGGCGGGCGCGTCGCCATGACGATCGACCGGCTGCCGCATCTCGGCGGTGGCGAGGGGCGCTATTTCGTCGCCGGCTGCCAGGGCAGCGGGGTGACGATGATGACCTATCTCGGCCACAGCCTGGCGGAGAAGATCCTCTCCGGCGCGTCCGACCCGGTGAACGCCTATGATGACGGGCTGCCGCCGCACCACCCGCTGTATGACGGAACGCCCTGGTTCATGCCGGTGCTGGGGAGCTGGTACCAGCTGCTCGACGCGCGGGAGCGGCGGGCGGCGTGACCGCCCCGGCGCCGAGCGCCGCGAGGACGATCTCGGCGAAGCGGTTGGCCAGGTGCGAGGTCGGCCGCGTCGCCGAGGTGACGATGTTCACCGGCAGCCGCACCGCCGGCAGCAGCGGCCGCCAGGCGAGGCCGGGGGGGCCCGCCTGCTCCATATAGGCGTCGACGATGGCGATGCCGGCGCCGCTCTGCACCAGCGCCGGCGCCTGGAGCGAGGTGGCCAGCTCGATCGCCAGCGGCCGCTCCACCCCGTCGCGGGCGAAGGCGTCGTCCAGCAGCTGGCCGAAATAGGTGCTGGAGCCGAAGGAGATCAGCCGCGCCCCGGCGAGGTCGCGCGGCGAGAGGCTGGGCCGCCGCGCCAGCGGATCGTCCGGGTGCAGGGCGCAGGCCAGCGCCACGGTGGCGACGCTGCGGGTGACGCTGCCCGGATTGCCCACCGGCGAAAGGCAGAAGCCGAGATCGACATGGTGGCCCACCACCAGCTCGGCGCAGGTCGCGGCCTGCACGCAATGCGACACCAGCTTCACCTTGGGGAACAGCCGGGCGAACTCGGCCATCGCGCGCGGCACCACCGACAGGCCGAGCGAGGCCGAGGCGGCGATGCGCAGCGTGCCCGCCTCGCCGCCGCGCAGCTCGGCCGCGGTGCGGCTGAGGCGGGCGATGTCGCGCATCAGCCGGGCGCTCTCGGGGAACAGGCTCTCCGCCTCGGTGGTCGGGCGCAGCCTTCCCTTGACCCGGCGGAACAGCGGCATGCGCAGCCGGTCCTCCAGCCGCTTCAGCGCCTTGCTCAGCGCCGGCTGGGAGATGCGCAGCGCCGCCGCCGCCTCGGTCAGCGAGCGGGAGGACATCACGGCATGGAAGATCTCGAGCTCGCGCGATGTCATGGCCGGCCTCCACGGGTCGGCGCCACTGTGGCGGCATCGGCGCGCCGCGCAAAGCGCCGAGGCGGCGGCGGACCATAACCGCAGGGCATGGCCGCGCAACGAAACAGCCATGGATCGCGCCGCCCACGCTTCCATACTGCCAGCGCGGGCCTGGCCGCGCGGGGCGCCCGCCCCGCCCG
>NZ_GG770777.1:1637741-1640191 GCF_000164635.1 Pseudoroseomonas cervicalis ATCC 49957
CGGCGGCCGGGCCGGGCGGCGCCCCGCCCGGGCGTGGCGCCCCTCGGCGAACTTTCCCCATCTGTCGCTCCTTCTGCGTCCCCGGTGGACCGCGGGCGGGGCCGCCCGGGTCCTGTCCCGCGCCGGGACCCTTCCCGTCAGGCTCCGGCCGTGGTCAATATGGAATAACTGGACGATCCAGTCCCGTTTACCGTATAAGCCGCCGCGACTCGCGAATGATAACCATTCGCACGAATCGCCTGGGCGACCGGCCGGAGCGGAGAAGACAGGGCATGAACGAAGGAGTGGGCGCGCGGCGGCGCGCGGTGCTGCTGGCAACGGTGGCCATGGCGGCGGTGTCCGCGCCGGCCCGGGCGCAGCCGGCGCCGGTCGTCCTGCCGGAGATCACGGTGGAGGGGGCGCGCGGCCGCACCACCGAGAGCTATCTGGAAGGCGCCACCACCAGCGCCACCAAGACCGACAGCCCGGTGGTGGAAACCCCGCAATCGGTCAGCACGGTCACCCGCCGGCAGATGGACGACCAGAACGCGCAGACCGGGCGCGACGCGCTGGCCTACACCCCCGGGGTGCTCACCGGCATCGAGACCACCTCGCGCTACGACAGCCTGTTCATGCGCGGCTTCGGCAGCTTCGGCACCTCGACCAATGTGGTGGATTTCCTCGACGGGCTGCGGCTGCCGCGCGGCCAGGCCTTCGCCCTGCCCTCGGTCGATCCCTTCCTGCTCGACAGCCTCGACGTGCTGCGCGGCCCGGCCGCGGTGCTGTATGGCCAGACCACGCCGGGCGGGCTGGTCAACCAGATCAGCCGCGCCCCCAGCGCCCGCGCCGCTCACGAGGTGCGGCTGGAGGCCGGCAGCCACGACCGCCTGCAGGCGGGGCTGGCCAGCCAGGGCGCGCTCGATGCCGAGGGCGTCTGGCAATACAGCTTCAGCGGCATCGGCCGCCGCGCCGACACGCAATACGACAAGGTGGAGGAGCAGCGCATCGCGGTCGCGCCGGCGATCGCCTGGCAGCCCAGCGCCGAGACGCGGCTGACCCTGCAGGGCTTCTACCAGCACGACCCCGAGGGCGGCTATTTCAACTCGCTCTACGCGCGCAGCCTGGCGGCGCCGGGGATCGGGCGCCATCTGAACCGCAAGCTGAATGTCGGCGACCCCTCCTTCGACCGCTACGACCGCACGCAATACGCCATCGGCTACACGCTGGAGCATCGCGTCAGCGACGCGGTGAGCGTCACCTCGAAGCTGCGCTACTCGGCGATCGATCTCGACTTCCAGAGCCTGCAGATGGCCGGGCCGGTCAGCGCCAGCGGGCTGCTGCCGCGCCAGGCGCTGCGCTCGCTGGAGCAGGTGGACGGCATCGCCGCCGACAACGCCGCGCAGTTCCGCTTCACCACGGGCGCGGTGGCGCACCGGGCGCTGCTCGGCTTCGACCTGCAGCGCTCGGTCAGCAGCTGGGAATACCGCTACGGCGCCGCCTCCTCCCTCGACGTCACGGCGCCGCGCTACGGCCTCCCCGTGGGCGCGCTGACGCGGATCATCGACAACCGGCAGACGCTGCAGCAGCTGGGCGTCTATGTGCAGGACCAGATGAGCCTGGGCGGCTTCCGGCTGCTGCTCGGCGCCCGGCACGACTGGACCGAGCAGGAGAGCGAGAACCGCCTGGCCGGCACGCGCAGCGACCAGTCGAGCCGCTCGCCCAGCTACCGCGCCGGCCTGCTCTACCGCTTCGACAACGGCATCGCGCCCTATGTCAGCTACGCCACCTCCTTCGAGCCGGTGATCGGCACCGATGCCGCCGGCAACGCCTTCCGCCCGACCGAGGGGCGGCAATGGGAGGCCGGCGTCAAATACGAGCCCTCCTTCATCAGCGCGCTGTTCACCGCCTCGGTCTTCGAGATCCGGCAGGAGAATGTGCTCACCCCCGGCGCCATCCCGGGCTTCCAGGTGCAGCAGGGCGAGGTGCGCTCGCGCGGGCTGGAGCTGGAGGCGCGTGGCAAGGCCACCCGCAACCTCGAGCTGATCGCCAGCCTGACGCTGCTCGACACCGAGGTCACGCGCTCCACCACCGCCGCCAATATCGGCAAGCGGCCGCAGGCGGCGCCGGATCACTACGGCTCGGTCTGGGCCAGCTACGCCATCGACGCGGGGGCGCTGGACGGGCTGACGCTCGGCGCCGGGGTGCGGGTGGTCGGCGGCAGCTATGGCGACGACGCCAACACGGTGCGCGCCGGTGGCTACACGCTGGTCGATCTCGCGGCGCGCTACGATCTGGGCAAGCTCGCCCCCGCCATGACCGGCGCGCAGGCGACGCTGAACGTCACCAACCTGTTCGACAAGGATTATTACGCCAGCTGCAGCTCCACCTACTATTGCCAGTGGGGCAATGGCGCGCGGGTCCTGGGCGGCCTGCGCTACCGCTGGTGAGGGCGCCCGCCCTGCGGCTCGGCC
>NZ_GG770777.1:1641339-1651786 GCF_000164635.1 Pseudoroseomonas cervicalis ATCC 49957
GCCGCCTGGTCGCTGCTGGCCGGCGACGAGACCGGCCTGCCCGGCATCGCCCGCATCCTGGAGGGCATGCCCGCCACCGCGCGCGGCGTGGCGCTGATCGAGGTGGCGGGGCCGGCGGAGGAGCAGGCGCTCCGGCATCCGCCGGGCGTCGAGATCCGCTGGCTGCACCGCGGTGCCGCCGCGCCGGGCGGCACCCGCCTGCTGCTGGAGGCGACGCGCGGGCTGACGCTGCCGCAGGACCGGGCGGAGATCTTCTGCTGGATCGGCGCCGAATACGCCGCCTTCCGTGACCTGCGCCACCACCTGCTGCGCGAGGCCGGCCTGTCCGCCGGGCAGTGCGTCGCCTTCTCGCACTGGCGGCGCGGCATGAGCGAGGAGGAGATCGCGGCCGCCGGGGCCTCCGCGATCACGCCCTGAGGCCAGCTGCGGGCGAGGTGGTGTCCCCGGCGGGATTCGAACCCACGGCCCCCAGATTAGGAATTTGGGAATTTCGTGAACTTTCAGCGCCCGGCTTCCGGAAGCCAGACACCCCACCGGCCCGGGATAGGTAGGACGGTTTCCCTACCCGGAAACCGCGAAAGCCTGTGACCAAGCCACCCCACCGCTCTTGTTCTCTCTCCGTTCTTCTTCTAGCCTAAGGCTGCGCACCCCCCCCCCGGCGCAGCCTATGGAGAACGCCCAGCGATGGCCCGCAAAGCCCCCCGACCGTCCGCCAAGCCCGCCGCCGGCGCGCCGATCAAGAGCCGAAAGGCCCTGCAGCGCTTGGCCGAGCTGGCCAGTAAGCCCTCCCCGCCCGACCGAATGCGGCGAGAGGTCGAGGGTATGGTCAAAGCCTGGCTCGAGGGCGCCGAGGAAGAGCGCCGAATCGAGGTCCGGGACAGCCTGGAGGAGATGCAGGGAGAGATTGCCGCCGGCATCGAGGCTGCGGCCGAGATGATGGACGAGATCGAGGCCGAGGACGAAGCCGGGCGCCGGCATGCCACCAGCGCGCTGCAGGCGCTGCGCGCGGCGCGCGAGGCCCTGCAGGGGGCCCGGGCCGGCCTGGCATGAGCCCCAGGCCGACCGATTCGGAGCCGCCGGACTATACCGGGGCCGAGACCACAGGCTTTGTCTCCCCCGCCGGCGACAGCCTCGAGGGGCCGATCGACCTGGCGCAGGTGCTGGATCTGCGCCGCCCCCATCGCTACCCCGTGCGCGTCCTGGGCGAGAGCCTGATTGAGCGGGGCATCCTGCCGGGGGATGTGCTGATCGCCGACGCCGCAGCCGAGCCGCGCCCGGGCGCCGTGGCCATCGTCAGCCGGGACCCGGTAGCCTCGGCGCGGGCGATGGCGGCTATGGACGCCATCAACGAGCGCTTCGGCCACGGCACACTCCGGCCGGCCTCTTCAGGAATCTTGCGCAGCTGGGGCACGCGGCAGACGCGACTATCGCCGCGCTACACCACCAGGATCGAAGAAATCATGAGGGCAAGCGCCTTCTGAAGCGCTTCGGCAGGCAGCCTTTTTTCCTGCGGCACAATTTCATAAGCCTGTGCTGTGCCATGCCATCTGCTTGCTGGTGCGCGTGTGGTGGTGCAGCTTCTCTTCCCCACCCTGTTGGCGAGAACTATGGTTCAGAAACCCCCTATTGCCGTCATGTCGTTCAACCGCCCCGACTACCTGAGGCAGGTTCTGATCTCTTTGGCCGCGCAGGATGATGGCAGCCACGGGCCCGTCCATCTTTTCCAAGACGGCGCCGTAAACCCGATATCTGGCAGAAGATCAGCAGACCAGGCCGACATCGATCGCTGCTTGGAAATTTTTCGAGTCATTTTCCCCAATGGGATAGTCCATTATAAGGGATACAACGTAGGCGTTGCTCAAAACTTCTTTGAAGCCGAGTCTTACTTTTTTAACGAAATCAAGGCGGAAGCCGTATACTTCTTTGAAGATGATATGGTGTTGTCGCCATATTATTTGAGGCTTATGGATTTTTTCTTTGAGCTCTATCGAGAACCGCGAAAAGTCGGGTACTTCGCTGCATACGGGAGTCTGAAGGCGCCTGCTGCCGAACAGGCCAAGAAGCGCCTGGAACTTCGCCGGCTGGCCCATCATTGGGGCTTCGGCCTGTTTCGCCATCACTGGCTCGAAATGCAGCCTATCATGCAAAAATACTATGAAGTTACCCTCGGTCGCGACTACCGAGACCGGGACCACAAAATAATCACTGGATCTTATCGAGATAGAGGTATTTTGATTGGCGTTTCGTCGCAGGATGATGTCAAGAAATCAGTCTCTTATTATCTTGGAAGGCCGTCGCTTAATACATTCGCCGTTTATGGTCGGTATATCGGGGCTAAGGGGCTGCACATGACGCCCGAGAGCTTCGAGAAAACAGGATATCATCTGACCGAGTGGCTCGATGGTGTCGACCTCCGCTTCAAGCACCCGACCGATGAGCAGATTGAGCGAATGCTGGTCGATGAGACCACCGGCCGACGGGCCAACATCGAAAAGCAGATGGCCGCAAAAAAGGTGTGATGGCAGAGACAGCGCACGGAATTTAGCCCTTGACGATCAACCTCCAGTTTATGTTTCCTTGCGAGATCGGTATAATGTTCCCGTGAGGAAAAGCGCGGAGGATCATCATGAGCGTGATTCATGCGGCGTTGTTCCGTCGGCGGATCCTGCTGGCAGAGGATTGCTTCTTCCTCGCGAGCTATGCCGCTGACGTGCTGGAAGAGGCGGGAGCCTTGGTTGTCGGCCCCGTCGCTACTCTTGATGAGGCAATTGAAATTGCGGGGTCGATGCACATTGACGCTGCTGTGTACAACAGCTTCCTTTGGTACAGGCGTGCCGACGCTCTAGCGCAGGTGCTCGACCAGAGAGAAGTGCCCTCTATTGTGCTGAGCCTTTTTTCAGATCCGGGGAACGACCCACTTCTGCAAAATCATCTTATGCTGCAATGGCCTTTTGCGCCAAGCAGTCTGATCGGCATGCTGTCCGCCATTCTCCTTCAGAAGAAGGAGCCCTGCCGGCGGAGGCTTCATCATCCTCACCCTCATGGATAGTGGCGCAGCGGCCTAGCGTAGCAAGCGCGCCTGCAGCGGGGCGGTTTATCCGTGCGCGGGGCCCAATCCCGCGCGGCTCGGCTGCTGGAACAGCCTTGCCCCCGCGCCTTGAAGTCGCGGGTAACAGTCAACTCCGGATCGTCAAGCGGCGCCTACCCCAGCGGATACTCCCGCAGCGCCGCCGCCCAGCTTGTGATCCAGCGCTCCCGGTGCGGCTTGCCGGGCCGCCACAGCCGGTCGGCGTAGCAGGCCCAGGCGCCCGGCTCGGTCTCGGGGATGGCCTGGGGATCGGAGAGCAGCAGCAACCGCGCCAGGCCATAGGCCAGGAGGTCGTGCCCTTCGATCGCGCGCCAGATGGCGGCCGCCTCCGGGCGCACACAGGCGGCCTGGCACAGCGCCACGCCGCGGCTGCGGATGGACTGCGAGACGGCCGAGGCGGTGACCACCCGGATCATGCCGCCCGTCTGTTCACCCTGCCACCAGCTCCGCGCCGGGCCCGGGGCGCCGCCGGGCAGCATCTGGTAGCGGTGCACCAGGTCGCTCTCCTGGATGGCGATGGCCAGCAGCATCCGACGCGCCGCGATGCTGCTGTTCAGGCCGGCCACCTGCTCCGCCCAGGCCGCGCCGGGGGTGATGACCTGCTGCACGAATTCCTTGGGCGTCATCCGAAATACTCCGCCAGTGGGGATGGCGCGGCCGGGGCTTCCCCGGCCACGAGAACCGGGATGCCGGGCGAATCCAGGCCCGGCCGCGCGGCCTGCGCCGGCGGCGGTGCGAGCGGCTCCGCGAGGGCCTCCCGCCGCCCGGCCAGCAAGGCCATCAGCTGGACGAGCCAGGTCATCGCTTGGCGCCCTCCCCCGGCTTCAGCGCCTGCGTGACGGCGGCCCGGGCCATGGCCTGCAACGTCTCCGGCGGCGGCCGGAGCTTGGCGAGGGTGTCGGGCAGGTTGTCCCGGGCATACTCGGCCGCGCGCCGCGCCGCCTCGGCCGCAGTGATGCGGCCACCGGCGAGGTCGGGCAGCGAGGCCAGTGCGGCGCGCGTCAAGGCGCCCAGCAGCAGCTGCATATCCTCGGCATGAGTGGCGCTCTCCAGCCGCTGGCGCAGCGGGCCGGGCAGCAGGGTGACGAGGTAGGCGCCGAGCGCGAGCAGCGCCGGCAGCACCAGGTGCTCCAGGAGCACCGGCAACAGCGGGGTGATCCAGTCCACGACTGGCCTCCGATTCGGTTGTGGTGGTGCCCGGCAGCCGGCCGGGCGCGGGCTCAGTCCAGCGGCAGCCGCAGGACGGGCCGCCAGATCAGGCCGGTGTCGCTGCCGGGCAGCGGCACCGTGTCGGCGATCGGCGGAGAATCGGACTGCCCGCGCGGCTGCAGGGCCATGCGGGCAATCAGGTCGCGCAGCTGCTGGATGGACTGCCGGGTCGCTTCGAACCGCCTGTCGGTGTCCTCCCGCTGCCGGTCACTGTCGCGCTGCAGGACCGCAGTCTGGGTGCGCAGCTCGACGATCAGGCTCCGCATCTCGCCAGCCTGGGACACGTAGCCCTGGGTCATTTGCCGCTGCTCAGCCAGCTGCGCGCTCAGCTGCAGCAGCGTCTGTGACTGCCGCTCCTGCAGCTGGATCGCCTGGGCATAGCTGGTGCTGATGCTCGACCAGACCGCCCAGCAGGTACCCAGCACAGGGATGATCCCAAAAAGCCCAATGACCAGTTGCCCCACTGTCATCGCGGATCTTTGGCTGATCGCCTTCACGCCTTCGGCGCCTTGGGAATCAGGCATGGGCCAGCCAACATGGCTTGGCCTCGATCGTGCGCGGCGTCATGCCCATACCCTCCGTGGTGCCTTGGGGGTGATCACGGCAGCAGTCCAGGCCTGCGGCAGCTCCGCGCCGGCCGGAAGCCGCAGATTGACGTGCCAGCCCGGCAGGGCCCGACCCGCGAAGACCGGCTCGCCGCTTTCGTCTGTGCCGACCTGCTCACCCCGCTCGAAGATTGGCCCGACCACGCTGATGGCGGCACCAGGCGGCGCGTCAGAGCGGGCCGCGTCCCAATCCGCCAAGTCGGCGAACCGCAGGTAAATCGGCTCTGTCCACATGCCTCCCCTCCTACAAGGCGGCCAGGCGCGCGTTCATCTCCGCGCCGGCCATGACTCTCCGGGTCGCCAGAAGCTTGGCCACCTCGATAATCCCGGGCGCGTCATCGCCGCCCGGCGCCAGCATGGTCCTGCCGACATGCAGCTCACCCTGGGCAGCGGCTGTCCTAGGAGAGAGCGAAGTCGCGGCGCCACCTGCCACGGCCTGGAGCAGGCCCCGTGCTTCGTCGAACGTCACCCCCAGCCGCAATTCTCCCCCAGCCGACCAAGCGCCAGGGACAGCTACGTCATCCAGGCCCGAACCGTCCCGCGTCGCCAGGCGGATGCCGGAGCCGTCGGCCGCCAGATAGGCCGAGAACAGCCCAGCGCCTGCGCTGCGGCGGGCGGTGAGGAGTGGTGCCGGGCCGGGCAGCGCCGCCGGTAGTGTCGCGACCAGCAGCAGCGTGCCGCGGCGATCCGGGAACAGCGCTGCCATGCTGCCGGTGACCAGATCCTGAGCCCGGCTACTCTGCGCCAGCGTGCCGACCGGCGGCAGGACCGGGCTGGTGGCACTGCCTCCCAGCTCGAATTGCGGCGCGCAAACCTCGATCGTCGCATCAACCACCCCGCCAGTGGCAACCACAGGCTGCAGGCCGACGCGGGCGTAGGTCGCCACAGATGTGGTAGTGCCTATACAGACAAAACGCTGTGCCGCGTCCGAAAGCAAAGAAATTATACTGGTTGAATGAATACTCGCCACTGAATTGTTGGCGTCATAACAAACGAAACGCAAATTAAAGTCAGAAAAACCTGAAAGAGAACCAGCAGATAGTCGCATAAAAGCCGATAGCGAGTATGTGCTGCGCGCGTTAACCAAGCTGTCGGCTGGCACCTCGAAAGTCGCAGTGTAGTTTGCCGTCGATGTTGCCGTGCCCGCGAAGCGTATGAGCGTCGAAGAGAGACCGAGCATGGTGCCGGCCCCCAGGCAACTGCGGATCACGCCGTTCTGCGAGCCGGCCAGTTGCCAATAAGTCGGGAAAACACCAGGGGCCGCTCCCTCACCGCGGGGATTGCGGAGCTGGTTGTCGCGTAGCGGCTCGACCAGAAGCCGCTGCGCCGGGCCGCTGAAGCGCGGAACATTCACGCCGACCGCCTGCAGAGCGCCGCCGGTCGTGAACCGCCCGCCGCCACTGGCGCGGGCAAACGCGAGGTTCGTCAGGCTGCCCGGTGCGATCAGCAGCTGTTCGGCCGCTGCTCTGGGCAGGCCAGGCGACCCGCTCAGCCCGAGGGAGAGGCCTAGCATCGCCGCCTCACCACAGCGCCACCAGGCCCGACGCCGTGGTGCCGGTGGCCATGACGCGCGCCGCGCGCAGCAGGAGGTGCTGGCCGGACCCGACATTCCGGAACGTCTCGGTCTGCCCCGACGCCGACCGGACCGCGACATCGCCGCCAACGCCGACATAGAGCGCGCGGCACGGGGTGGCGAGATCGACGGTGTCGCTCGGCGTCACGGCCGCCCATTGCGATGCCGGCGAGGCGAGGTCGACCTCATGATACTCAAAGCCGATAGGCATGGTATCTCCTTCAGGCGCTCAGCTGAGTGCGGATTTGAGCGAGGTAGGTTTCCAGCGCGGTCAGATCAGCGGCGTTGGCCAACAGATGCAGCGCGCGGCCGGAGACATGCAGGACACCTGCGAGATCTCCAGTGAGGCGAGAGGCGGAGAAGGTCTCGGCGCTGCCGCCCAGCACCATGCGGAGCCCCCCCGTTGCCGTGGAGATCTCCGAGCCGACAGACGTGCGCTCGAATATCTGCTGCCCGTTTTTGCGGAGGCGCATGACCTTGCCGGCGAAATCGTAGCTCAACACGTAGTAGTGCCACACGCCGTCATTCGGCCGCGGCTCAGTGCCGTAGGTGATCAGCGCGCCGCCGGTGGCCGATGCGTGGAAAACCTGAATACTCGCGGTGCTGGAGAGACCCGCGAAGAAGCGGTCGCTGACCTGGTTGCCGACCCATGCACCGGTGGCCGCCGCCTCGGCGGGCACCGGGCCGCGGGCGACGATGCCAATCGTATAGCCCGACGCGGACAGCACATTGCTGTCGTCCTGCTCACGCAGGACGCCATTCGCGTTCGCGGCCAATCCGCCGCCGCCGTAGCCAAAACGCAGAAACCTGCGCGAGCCTGCGCTGAGCACCAGAGGAGCCTGCGCCAGCGCCGGCACCCAGCGCAGCCCGCCAACACGAGAACGCCAGCCAGTGAAGATGCCCGAGCTCAGGTCGATGTCGGACGCGCGCCCTTCGAGCCAGACGTTCAGCCCGGCGATCGCCGCGACGGCGGCTTCTTCCGGGCTGACGATGACCACCGGCAGATTTACGTTGGTAAACACCGCAGTGGTTTTGAGCGCCAATGTCATAGTTAGGGCCTCCCGATCTCGTGGATGAAGTGCGGGCACCAGATGTAATTGGCCGCGCCATCGTACAGGCTCGTGCGAGATGTCGAGCCACGAAGGCAACCGCGAGCACCAATCAGCGGGCCATCCTGATCCGTCACGTTGTCGGCGTTGCGCTGGCTGGCATAGGCAAGGATGCAGCTGCCGTAGCCGGCCGGCAGTGCGGATAGCGTGAGGGTGAGGCTTCGGCCGCTGATCGTGTGGCCGGTGATGGTCGGAGGAGATCCAGAGCCATCCGCGAAGCGGAAGCCGAGATAGCCAGGCAGGCCCGTTGTGGACACGACGGAACCCGAGGTATCCATGACCAGATTGCCGCCCTCGGGGACGGTGAAGTCAGCCTGGATCGTTGTGGCGCCGGTCCAGCGGATGCGCTCGGGGTAGAAATCCCGCCAGCCGTAGCGGAAGAACTCTTCGTAGATCACGCGAGAGACGCCGATTCCACGGCGGTTCTGCCCGACACAGCTCAAATGAATATTGTCGCAGTAGGGCAGCGGGTAGATCGGCGGCGCAAAGCGCACATAGGGATGCGTCCGCAGCAAGCGGTAAGCCTCCCAGATGCGGTGATCGAAGGTCGTCGTGCGGATCGGGTTATCGCTGGTGTTCGCGATGGGAGTAATGATCATCACAACTTCTTCGCGCTGACCGGTGATCGCGCGCACATCCTCGGACAGCCAGCGCTGCAGCGTCATCACGCGGGCCGCATAGTCACCCATCTGCGTGCCGCGCGACATATCCGCCTCGCCCTGCATCCAGTCGCAGTAGCGCACGATCGGTACCCAGCCTTGCGCCTTGGCCAGAGCAACCGTGTTGGCCAGGGTGCTCAGGAAGCGCTGATAGATCAGCCACCCGCGACCCAGCTCCGCGATCTCCCGGCCACCAGCGCCGAAGTTGATGGCGCAGAATTTCTGGCGAGCCAGGCCGTCCGCGTCGAGCTTGGCGATGAGGTGGTTGATGATGCCAGACGCCGCCGTTTCCCGCTGTGTGGACGTGGTGGTCTCGGCCAGCGGCACGAAGGACGTGCGCACCGTGCCCTGCTGCCGGACCCCACCCTCCAACATCAGAGCATCGCTGGCATAGAGCGGCGTCGCCGCGACCAGCGCTTCGGTGGTGCCATTCGTCCCGTTGCTGTTGCTCTGCCCCATCTGCAGGAGGATGTGCAGGTGGGTGCGGGCCGTGGGGACGTAGGAGAACGCAGCGTCATTGTAGGCGTAGGTCGGCGTCGGCTCGGCGGGCGGTGTCGGCACGACGGTCGCGGCGATCTCAGCGACCTCTGCGCGCGTCGGGACTCGCTCAAATTCACCGCTGGCGAGCGCCTGGACATGACGAGCCGCCGCGTCCATGAGGGGCGCAAATTTGCCCTCCGAATCCAGCGCCCCGATGTAGGTCGTGACGCCGCCGACCACAACGTCGGTGATCTGTGCGATCACTGCCTCGCGGGCCGCAGCTTCATCGCCAACCGCATCTTCTGCCGCTCCCGTCGCGGCGTCCGCAGCAAGATCCTCCACCTCGGAACGCAGCGGAACGCGCTCAAAAGTACCAGATGCATTGGGCTGGATCAGCCGCCCATCGGTGGCCTGGAAGGGCGCAGCTCGGCCAAACTGATCCAGACCCATCAGGGAGACATCGATCCCGCTGACGCTGACGGCGGGCGTCTGCTGGATCACGCCGGCGCGCGCTGCGGCCTCAGCGGCTACGGCGGCATCAATGCCCTCCCGGCTGTAGTAATTGCCGATCAGGACGGCAACGCCGCTCTCCTTACGGTAGAGCGTGGCATAGATCGAGCCGGTGCCGGGGACCGTGAAATAGCCGCCATCCGCCGTCGCCGAGAGGCCGGCCGAGACGGTGGGAAACATGCCCTGGTTGAGCATCGCAGCAGCAGCAGCGGCCTCAGCCGTGAGGCGCGCAGTGTCCGCCGCCGTAGATGCATTGACCGCGGCTGTCGCAGCCCCTACCGCTCCCTGCTGCGCTGCGCCGGCAGTTTCCGCCGCCGCTTCCGCCGCCGCCCGATTCTCGCTGGCCGCCTCCGCCGCCGCCACAGCAGCATCGCGCAGCGGCTCGACGGCCTCGATCGCGACACCAGGTGCGACGAGGCGCGTCACCACCTCGGCCGCGCTGGCACCGGCGGCGGCGCCCGCGGCATTCACGCCGCTCCACGGGATGGAGGTGCCGGGCACTGTACCGCTCATTTGACATCTCCGTAGACGCAACGGACGACCTGGGTGGCCGTGACCGGCTGCGGCCCGAGCGACATGGCCCAGAACAGCCATGGCCCAGGCATCATCAGCCGAGCACTCACGCGCCAGAGCCCAGCAGCGCGCCGCTCGATCTCGGCAGGCTCTTCCTGGTGCTCGTAGTCGCTCAGCTCAGGCCGCCGAAAAATGGCAGCGATGCCGATGGCATCGATCCGCGCTTCGGTGATCTGATCGATCAGCTCGAACCAGACACCGACGGTGGAACCGATCGGGTATTCCGGCACGCGCAGCATAGCGTCGGGGGCAATGCGGGCGCGCAGGATCGCGTCCGGCGGGACGAGCTCCAGCATGGCGCGCTCCCTACAGCCAGAGCAGCCAGATCAGGCCTGCCGCGCCGTCACCACCGGCATTGCCAGCCGTGCCGCCATTGCCGCCGCCGCCGGGCCCCTGGCCGGCGACCCCCGGGGCGTTGAGGTTCGGCGCAGGACTGCCGCCCATGAAGGCGCCGCCGCCGGCGCCGCCCAGCACCGACCCGGCGGAGGGCGAGTACGCGAAGCCGCCCTGGATGCCGCCGCGCCCCCACTGCCCGCCCGAGCCGGAGGTGCCGCCCGCCCCGGCCGAGGCGGACTGCACCAGGTTGTTGCCGGCGGTGCCGCCCTGGCCGGCCTGGCACTGGATGGAGCTGAGGCTGGTGC
>NZ_GG770777.1:1652057-1689343 GCF_000164635.1 Pseudoroseomonas cervicalis ATCC 49957
CCCCGCCGCCGCCCACGGTCGCGTTGATGGTGGCGCCGGGCGTCAGGCCGGTCAGCAGCCCCGCGCGGAACTCGCCGGCGCCGCCGCCGGAGCCGCCCGAGACCGAGCCATTGCTGCCGCCGCCCCCACCGCCGCCCGCCCAGGCCAGCACCAGGCACTGCGTCTTGCCGAGCGGGACGGTCACCGCGCCCGACGACGTCAGCACCGCGAATTGCAGCTGCGCGATCCGCCGCACGGCGGAAAGCAGCTGCGTGTTGCTGTTGGCCAGCGGCATGAAGCCCGCCGCCTCGATCACGCCGGCCAGCTCCTCCTGCACACCGTTGAGCCACCAGGCCGGCACGCGGGTCGCCAGCACGCCGCCGACCGGGTCGCCCTCCGTGAAATAGCCGGTCGGGCCAGACAGGCTCGGCAGCGCCGGCAGCGCCGCGGCCGCGCTGGGATCCTGGATGCGCTTCATGGGGTCAGCTCCCGTAGGAAAAGAGCACCACGGTGTGGGCAGGGACGAGCTGCCGCAGGGTGCATTCAAGGGAGGCGTTGCCCCAGGTCGCCAGGGCATCGCCGGCTTGGCTCTGGCCCGCACGAAAGCGGACCACGGTTGTCTGCGGGGCGCGCACGCGCCAGGCATTCGCCCAGGCCTCACCGCACAGCGGCTGGCCGGCGCGCAGCGATCCGGCGCGCGCGGGGGCGAATTCCTCGATCGTGATCTGGTAGCCGAGGGCGGCAGCGACGCCGATGAAGTAGGGCACCGACTGGCCGCCCTGGGCGGTCAGCCGCGCCACCACCTGGGCCCGTCGCTGCTGCAGGCTGCCGGCGCCATCACCCGTGCTGCACTGGTCCGGCAGGCCGAGCGTCTCCTCCCAATCCGGCAGCAGCTCCAGCGCGGTCGCGGGGAACGCGTCGGCCAGGACGGCGAGCGCCCGGGCATGCAGGCGGGCCACGCCCGTCGCCAGCCCGGATGCAACCCGGCCCTGGTCGGAGCCTGCATCCCGCCGCCAGATCACGCCGCGCGGCAGCAGCGCCAGGAGCGCCGCCCGATAGTCGGCGGCGCTGCGCGCGAACCGAGCTGTCATGGCGGTCAGCTCCAGACGATGGTGCCGAGCACCGGAAGATGGCCGGCCGGCATCACGATGCTGGTCACCGGCTCGACCAGGGTGAACCGCTCGACGCCGGCCGCGGCACTGATCGCGCTGGTGATGTCGCTGGTGTAGATCGTGCCGCCCGGGACGCCCTTGCGGCGCAGCATGCCGATCAGCGAGGCGCGGATCGCCGCGCGGGTGGCCGCGCTGTCGACCTGCAGGTCACCGATCTCCAGATCCAGCACATGGGGCACCGGCGCCACGACGCGAACCAGCGCCGTGACCGGCCGCAGCGGATAGACGTGGTCGGCCACCGCCAACTGGTCACCGGTCGCCGGCACGCCGCGCGTCTCCGCGCTGGCGACGCCATCGGAGCCCTGCGGGAATCCATCATGGGCAGCCTGGGCATCGTCGAGCATGACGTAGACCACGACCTCCGGCGACTGGCCGCGCCGCACCCAGGCGCGGGTGACGCCCGGCACCTCCAGCGCCCAGGCCAGGTAGTCCCGCTCCGCGCCGCCCTGCGGCGGCGCCTGAAAGCGCGCCAGCATGCGGCTGCGGACCGATTCCTGGTCTTCTTCATCGGCGCCGCCGGTCATGGCGCTGGCGGCGATGCCCGCGGCGTTGACGCCCGTGATGGCCGCCGAGATGACCATGGGCTGAGCGGAGGCGCCATTGCCAGCCGCTCCCGGCTCCACCGCCTCCACCGGCACGACCACCAGGCCGTCGCTGCCGACGGTGCCGAGCGCCGTGGTGCGGAAGGCCTGGCCATCCAGCGGCCGCGTCACCGGCGTGCCCTCGGGCAGCAGCGCGCCCGGGGTGCCGGTGAATTCCGCCGTTCCCGCCGCTGCCGCCGGCGGCACGGCCGCGATACCAACCAGCGCCGCCCAGCCGGCCAGGTATTCGTCGCGGGCGGTAACCGGCACCGCCATGCGGGCGATCCAGTCGAGATACCCGTAGACGCCATGCAGCAGGCCAGCCAGGGCCTTGGCCAGGATGCCCAGCAGCGAGGCGCGCAGGACCATCCCGCCCGTCGCCTCGCCCGCATCGTTGCGCGCCTGCTGCACCAGGGCCGTCAGCGTCGGCCGCTCATAGGGCATGCTAGACCCCCTGCCAGGCTATGGAGACGGCGACCTCTTGCCGGTCGGTCCCGCGGGTGATGGTGATGCGCGCGGCCAGGCGATCGCGCGTCTGCCACTCGGCTGCGATGGCGATGGCGTCGGCCAGGCCATCCTCTTTGAGCCAGGCGAGCGCCTCGGCCATGTAGCTCTCCGCCAGCCGGAGCGTGTCGCGGGTGCGGGCGTGTCGCCGCAGCAGCCAGAGGCGCGAGCCGATCGGCTCATCACCATCCCCCCACCACCCGCGCGGATCGGTGTCGCCGAGCGGCAGCCGGTCATCCGGCCGGGCACGCGCATCGGTGAAGAGGCTGACCAGCACCGCCGTGTGGATGCCCGGCGCCATGGCGAGCTGGCCGCCCGGCAGGATCTGCCAATCCGCCGCGGTGCGCTCGACATCCCAGGCGATTGCGATGTCGCTCATGCCGGCGGCCCGCTGGTGCCGCTGCCCGGATCGACGCCGCTATGCACATGCTCGCGCAGCGACACGCCGCCGGCGATCACGTCGCCGGTCACCTCCAGCAGCGGCGCCTCGACCACCACGCGCGCGGCGGCGCGCAGCAGGATCTCGCCACCCTTGCGCAGATGGATCAGCGTGCCGTCATTGGTGTGCAGGGCCACCTCGCCCTCGGCGAGATCGACCTGGTATCGCCGGTCATTGGTCGCCACGACGACGCCGCCGGTGCGGTTGCCGGCCACGAACAGCACCAGCGCGTCGGCGCCGACCGGCGGCCGCGACGCGATGCCGAATTGCGCCATCATCGGGGTGCCGTCGCGCCCCTCCGTGTCGTCGAAGCGAAGCTGCAGCAGCCGGATGCCGGCGCCGTTGCGGCTGGCCGCGACACGGGCGTAGCCGATCATGGACAGCACGCGCCCGAAGAGGCGCTGCGTCGCGGAATCGCTCATGGAGCCAGTCCCCCGGTGTCGGTCGTGGGCGGCGTGGGATTGGCGTCGAGCGCCTGCCCCACCTGCCAGTCATAGGGCTGCAGCACCACCGGCTCGGCCGCGTAGGCCTCGGGCGGCATCAGCACGAGGTCGGCATGCGTGCCTTCCTGCCCACGGCGATAGGTCACCTCGGCGATGATCCAGGCGCGGTCGGGCAGCTTGAGCGCCGGCAGGTGGACCGTGGCCAGCCGGCCGGGCTCCCATAGCTGCCCGGCGGCGTCTCGCCAGGAATCGCAGGTGATGCTCACCGCCTGCGACCGCCCGAAGCGCCGCGTGGCCTCCCACTCGGCGCGGCGCTGCGCGATATCCTCGCCGCTCTGCATCTGCTCTGACACGAAGACGCGCGGCCGGAAGCGCGGCACGCCCTGGTCCCTCGCCCGGCCGCGCACGTTGTAGTCGAGCGGCCCACCGACCGCGCCAGCCAGGTCCTGCAGCACGTCGACGGACATCACAACCGCCTCGTAATGGCTGTAGCGCTGGTCCATCGCGAAGGTGACCATGGCGGTCTCGACATTGATGCCCTGCACGAAGCCGCTGGCATGCCGATCCTTGCCGGCCTTGCCGATGACGATGCGGCCCTGCGCATCCTCGTAGGCCAGCATGCCGGCATACCGGGCGACCCGATCGATGATCTCCCAGCCCGTCTCCGTCAGGGCGACGTTGAACTGCGGAAGCACCGGCCCCTCGCCATCGGGGGCCAGCACCTGCAGGCCGAAGGGCGCCGCGAGCTGGCGGGCCAGCGCCGCCGCGCTTGCGAAGCTGACCTGCCCGCGCACATCGCGCAGCCAGGCCTGGCAGTCGACCAAATCCTGTGCCTTGCCTCGGCCGGTGACGCGCACCTCATGGTGTCGGGCGCCGATCTCGAGCTGGACGCGGTCGACATAGCCGGTCAGCGCCACATCCTGGCCGATCCGCACCGTGCAGGGTTGCCCGGGCTGCACCGAGATGGCACTCGGCTCCCCGGGATATCGCTCGGTCACCAGCAGGTCGAAGTCGCTCGGTGTCCGCTCCAGCCCCCGCGCCAGCCTGACATTTTTCCAGCCGGTCAGCCGCTGGCCGCCGACCGTCAGGGTCAGCTCGCCATTGTCCGTCATGCCATGGCTCCTACCGGGCCAGGGCGCGGTAGCTCCCCGGCATGAAATTGGGATCGGCGGCGCCGGCGTAGTTGGCCAGCTCGTTGGCGCGGTCGGGATCGGCGTAGTAGCGATGCGCCTGCACCAGCGCCGGCACCGGACCGGGCGAGAGGATGTCGCGCAGCGCCGGCAGCTCGGCGGCGCGGCTGGTGATGTCCGACCACACCGCGACCCGCAGCGCGCGCAGCGCCGCCACGGTCTGGTCCTCCCCGGCGTCGCCGGCCACGAGGATCTCGGCATCGATGGCCTCGACCATCTGCGCCCGCAGCACCACCGCCTCGTCATAGGAGCGCGGCTGCGCCGCAGCCGCCGCCCGGGCGGCCTCGGCCAGGGCGGCGCGGCGCATCACGGCCTGCACCGCCGCCTGCGCCGCCGCCTCCGCTAGGCCGATCGGATCGCCGGCCGTGGGGGCGGAGGCGATACCGCGCGCCAGCGTCAGCAGCAGCCGCACCTGGTCGGCGGGATCGTCGGCCACATCGCGCAGCGCCGCGGCGAGCCGGCGCGCACCGGCGGCGAAATCGTCCGTCGCTGTCATAGGCGTCCCGCCAATCTCTCGAGGTTGCGCCCGGCGCTGGTCACCGCCTGCCGGGCCTGGGTCACCCGCGCCAGCGAGGACTGCACGGTGCGCAGCGGATCGGTCGCGCTGCGCATGCCCCGCGCGAAGCGGCTCAGCGCCCTGCCCTGCCCCGGCACCAGCGAGCCGACGGCATTGACCACCGAGGCCGCATCCCCCGCCAGGCGCTGCGCCTGGCCGGTCCAGCGGCCGACCGTGCTGACAGCCTGCCGCACCACCTCGCCGCCCTGGCGCAGCGCGGTGGTGGCCGCGCTGCCGAAATCACCCGCCGCCGCCAGATCCAGGGCGCTCGCGGCGTCGAACACCTGCGAGAGGCCGTCGAACAGGCCGGTCGGAAAGCTCGCCTGGCCGGGCTCGACGAAGACCATGGCGAGCTCGACAACCCGGCCCTCCTCCGTGCGCTCGGAGGTGGCCAGGCTGATCATCGAGACGAGCTGCAGGCCGAGCGTGGGATGCACCAGCTCGCCCGGGCCCTCTTCCTCGGCCGCCGCGATGAACTCATCCTTCTGGGCGAGAGCATCGTCGCCGGTCAGGTAGCCGAGCACGCGCAGCTCGCGCGGCCCCCGCCCGAGATCCTCGATCCACACCTGGTCCCGGTAGGGGTATTCGTGCCGGGTGGTGCGCCGCCCGAACTGCGCATCGTTTTGCCGCACGAAAAACGGCAGCCCGCGCCAGGAGGCGGGATAGAGGCTGTCCTGCCATGCGCTCATGGTCCGCTCCCTGGCATGGCCCGCTCGATCCGCGGCGCGCCGACATCCAGACCTGGGGCGCTGCGCACCTCGGCCGTGGTCCCAGGCGGCGCGCCGCGCAGGGTGATGTCGACGCGCGCAGCCGGCGCGGCCTGGGATTGTGGCGCCGCAGCCGGCGGTGCCGGGGCCTGCGGTGCCGCCTGCTGCCGCAGCCGGGGCAGCAGGCCCTCGGCCGTGTTCGCGCGGTTCTGCGCCTCACCGAAGCGGCCCGCCGGCTTCTCGTAGAAGAGCGAGATGGCGGCTGCCGCCTCCGCCGCCGTCCGGGCATTGAGCAGCGCGATGCGTGCCTGTCGGTGCGTCCCGCGCAGCTCATGCTCGATGAAGCCCAGCTGATCCTCGAAGCTGGATTGGCGGATGTCGCGGCCGGACCAGCGGCGAAAATCCTCCTGCCGCTCCGGGTGCCACTGCGCGACGCCATAGGCGCGGCCATTGTCGCCCACCGCCTGGTGGTCGAGATTGGCCCCGCTCTCGTGCCGGAGGTTGGCGACAATGCCGGCCGCCTGCTCCGGGGTGTAGCCGCGCCCCAGAAAATACTCGTAGGCCTGCCGTTGGCGCGGCGTTGGCGCGGAATCGGCCGGCCCGGCCCCGAGGCGCGAGGACGGGACACCACCGCCGGGGGTCAGCCGGCGGTTCAGGAACGGATTGAGGCTCGACAGCGGGTTGCTGCGGTCCGTCAGCCCCTCGAACAGCTTCCCGGCGCCGCAGACACCCATCGCGATACCGGCAATCGTGGCTCCGCCGCTGAGGCCGAGGAGCCGCAGAGCCCAAAGCGGCAGTCTGATCGAAGCAAGCGATGTGAGGCGTCCGACTATGCCGGTCAAAGGCGCCAGAACGTTCAGCGCCAGCGATCCGCCGTCTGCACTTGCGCCCCCAGCCGCAGATGCGGCCGCCGCGCCACCAATACCAAGCAGCATGAGCGCCCAGATGGGCAGCCTTATCCCAGCCAGAGCCGACACTCGCCCCACAATTCCGATCAGCGGCGCCAAGATGCTCAGCGTCAGCACGCCACCCAGGGCAATCGCGGCGTTTTTCCACCCTCCGAACAGATCAACGGCGCTCTGAGTGGCCGCCGCCATGCTGGAAATGCTCTCGGCCAGCTTGGCGGGGCCGCCGGAGGTCATCCAGCCATCGATGGCGGCCGCGATACGCCGCACCGCGGCCTGACCGCCATCGGCGGAGGTGATCCAGTCGGTCATCCGGCTCACGATGCCGGTCAGCGCCGGCGCCAGGGACACGGTCAGCGCCGCGACCAGCCCCTGACTGGCCAGGACCAGCCGCGCCTGGGCCACGCGGGCCGCCTCCGCCCGGGCGACGCCCTCCTCCGAGATGACGCCATAGCGCCGCGCCTCGCGCGTCAGCTCCCGCAGGCCGGCGCTGCCCCGCTGGAGCAGCGGCAGCATGTCCGGCGAGATACCGAGCGCGCCCAGAACGCGCCCCTGCAGGCGCGGATCACGGATGCGGGCAATCTGGTCGGCGACCTCCGGCAGCACTTCGGCGGCCGTGCGGGCTTGGCCACTGGCATCGTGCAGCCGGATGCCCAGCAGACGCAAATACTGCAGCGCCTCCATGTTCCGGCCGCCGACGGCATCGCTCAGCGCCTGGCCCAACCCCTGCAGGCTCGAGGTCATGCCCTCAGCCGAGCCGCCGGCCAGCACCGCGGCGCCCTGTAGGGCCTGGAGCTGGCCGGCGGTCATCTGCAGCCGCGCCGCCTCGGTCGCCAGCCGCGAGCCGAAGGTGGCCCAGCTGCTGGTCATCCGGACAATGCCGGCGATCGTGCCGATGCCGGCCAGAGCGGCCAGCGGCGGCGCCAGGTCGGCGGCGACGCGACCGACCGAGCGCAGCCCGGCGGCAAGCTTGGTGGCACCCGTCGCGTCACCCAGGCTGCGCACGCTGGCCGAGAGGCGGCCCAGCGCCAGGGACGGCATCCGGGCCGCCGCGGCGATCTGCCGCAGCGGGCCGGAGGCGCGATCGCGGGCGCTGATGGTGACGCTGAGCGCCTGCTGTGCGCTACCGCTCATGTTGCCCCCTCCACGCTTCCTGGCGGCGCAGTCGTTCGCTGGTGCTGACCCAGGCCAGCAATTCCCACCAGGTCAGGCTGTCGGCGTCGCGCGGCCCCCATCCGCAGCGGATGGAGGTCTCCCGCGCTACTTCGCGCCAGTCGGCGGGGAGGGCGGAATAAAACGCGCGAAGAAGTCGGCCGCCTGGGTCACGACGCGGATCGGGAGCTTGGACACCGCGGGGATCGGCAGGCCGGAGCAGAGCGAGATGAGCTTCTGCGTCTGCTCCAGATCCGTCTTGGCCTTCATCATCTCGATCATGTCGCCGATGGTCGGCTCCCGCAGCGTCAGCTCGGAGTATTCGGCGCCATTGGCGGCGACCGGCTGCGGCAGCGTGATGGTCAGCGTGTCGTCCATGTGTTCGGTCATGTCAGCTCTCCCGCACGTCCTCGCCCTCGAAACGGATGGCGAAGGTGCTCTCGGTGGAATTCACCTCCGGCGCCTCCACCGTCCACATGCCGACGCCGTAGATCTCCTTGCCGGAGGCCAGGCGCAGCGTGACGGAGACGTTCGTCATCTCCTCGAAATCCTTGACCCGCATGCCGGCGGTGTCGCGGATCGTCGCCGCGATGAAGCCGGCCTTGGGCGTCTCCGAATAGCCGCTGATGCCGCTCATCGAGGCCAGCGTCTGGCGGGTGACGGAGGACACGCCCCAGGTGGGCTCGGACACGACCTCGAAGGCCATGCCGTCCACCCAGAGCCACGCGACGCCGCCGAGGCGGCGCGAATTGTCGGCCATGGCGCTTACCCCTGCGAGTTGCGGAACTGCACCAGCGCGGCGAGCTGCCGCAGCTGGTCGATCGGGACGATGGGCAGCAGCGCGTCGATGCGGCAGCGGTTGGTGCCGTTGCGCTCCACCACCAGCGAGGCCTCGAACGCCGCCGAGTTCTGCACCAGACCGAGCCGCTCGAGTTCGCGGTAGCGGCCGATGATCGCGTTGCGGATCAGGTTCGGCGTGACGATGTTCTGGCCCGGCCGCACCGGCTGGTCATTGGAGGCCAGCTTCATCCGCCCGAAGGTGCTGGTCACGAAAATCCGGAGATTCCGGATCACCGCCGCCAGCGTGTAGAGGCGCTCGACATACAGGTAGCTGTCATCGGCCGCGCCGAGCGGGTTGCGCTGGTAGGTGGTGACGATGGTCTCCGTGGTGACCGTGCCGTCATCCTGCACCGTGTGGCTGCTGAGGCCGGACCAGAGCAGGGTGTTGCGCTCCCCGATCGTCCAGCGCTTCTCGGGCGGCGGCGCCAGCACATCCAGCCCCAGCCCATGCAGCGGCAGCGCCACATCGGCCCGCAGGCTCACCGCCAGCGCGCCGGTCAGGTTCGCCGCCCAGCACCAGGGCGGGGTCGGCGAGCCATCGCAGGGCATCACCGACACATGCGCGTCGTTGCGCGCCAGCCCGAAGGCGCCGGCCTGACCCAGCGTGCCCCGGACGGCCGCGAAGGCGCCGCCATACAGCATGCGGTCCCAGGCCCAGCGCGACGCCAGGAAGGACTTCAGGGCGTCCAGGCTGGTCGTGTCGGTGTAGGGCATGGCGATGTAGTCGAAGGGCATGTCGCCCAAATTCGCCAGCGCGGTGTCGAGCACGGGATTGGTGGTGCCGCCGCTCATGGCGGTGAAGGTCACCGTCAGCCCGTCCGGCGTCACCTCGCCGCCCGGCGCGCCGCGATAGTTCAGGACCAGCGGCAGGTCGTTGCCGGTCAGCCCCTTGTGCCGCGCCGTCAGCGTCACCGTGCTGGAGGCGGCGGCGGCGGTGACCGCCAGGTCGGCGGTGCCGTTGATCGTCGCCGCCAGCGCCGTGGCGATCTGCGCGGCCGTCTGCCCCGTCGTCACCAGCTGCTGCACGCGCATGCCGCCGATGTAGAGGCTCAGCGTGCCGGCGGCGGTCGGCGAGCCGGACAGCGCGACGCTGCCCGTCGCCGCCACGCCGGCAACGGCATCGGCCAGCGGCAGCAGCCACACCTCCCCGAAGCCGTCGCGCTTGCGGTAGCACTCCGCCATCTGCGCCAGCATGGAGCCGGCGCCGGCGCGCTGCTTGACCCAGTCGACGCCCTGCATCAGCACCGGGACGCCGGCGGCCAGCGTGCCGCTGCCCAGCATCTGCCCGATGATGAGGCTGCGCTGCGCCTCCTGCGCGCTGTTCGCCCGGGAATTGTCCAGCTCGGCGAAGAAGAGCGGGACGCGAAGATTGCTCGGGATCTCGCGAAAGCCGATGGCCATGCGTCCCTCCTCAGCGCTTCGGGGCGGCGGCCGGCTTGGCCTCGCCCTCGATCACATCCTCATCGCGGATGCGGCGAAGCCAGTAATCGGTGCGCGGCACGTCCCGGCCCTCTTCGGGCAGGAAGTCGCGCAGATCCGGGTCGGGCACGGCTCGCCCCGGAGCGGGTTTCACGAACATGGGGGTGTCCCTCTCAGGGCAGCGGCGGAACCGTCTGCAGGGCGAGGACAGCATCCTCGCAATCCACGGGAGGGTCCGGGATCTCGTAGACCTCGGACCATTTCATCTGGATCGACATGCCGGCGGTGAGCATGACGGACTCGCCCTTCAGCTCGGCATTGATGACGGTGCGCAGCTCGCCGAAGTCCTCGATCCCGTCATCCGCCAGAGCCAGGGCCGCATCCGTCAGCACAGCCTCATGGATCAGGCCGCACAGCTCGCCGAGCTCGCGCTCCGCCGCCTCGCCAGCCTGCACCGACCGCACGACACGAATCTGGACGGCCATGATGCAGGAGACATCGAACGTCTTGACCAGCATGTCGCGGCCGGCGCGCACCTTGGTCTCCTGGTAGCCATAGACCAGCGCGGCCGGCGTATCGTGCGAATGCAGCGGCCAGGTGCGCGCGCGGTAGACGGCACGGCGCAGCGGTTGGACCTTGGTGCGGAGGATCTCGGCCAGCCGGTCCGCCTCGCGGTCCCGCTTGCTCGGCCAGGTCACCGCGCACCGCCCATCTGGATCCGACCCAGCACCAGCAGGGCCATGCCGTCGGCGTCGTCCCGGACATCGGTCAGCAGCCAGGTGCCCCCGGCCACGGTCACCTGGTCGCCCTGGATCGGCGCATATCCATGCCGGCGGTGGAGCTCATCCAGATCCACCAGCAGCGTCGTCTCGGTGATGGTGGCCGGCATGCCATCGTTGCCGACCACCGTCCGCCGCTGCGCGCGGGTGAAGACGCCCCGCCCCTCGAGCACACGCTCGCTGGACAGGCCCGGCGGATGGAAATGCGCCTCCGGCCGCCGCGGCCGGAACGCCGCCACCTCGCCAAGGATGTCGAGGGTGGAGGCGTTCAGCGCCCCGAAATCCGGCGGCGCCATGGTCAGCCGCCGCTGATCGACGCGCCGCGCGCCTTCGGCTGGGCGGCCTCGGTCGTCTCGTAGAGACGCACCTTCCCGCTCCAGTCGGCCAGGTCGCATTCCGGGATCTCGAACACGGACCCGGCGAGGATCACCTGCACGCCGTCATCGCCCTCCAGCGTGAAATCGGCCAGGGCCACGACCTCCACCCGCATGGACGTGGCGCGCAGGCGGTCCTGCTGGTCGAGCCGGCGCTGCAGCGCGTCGCGCTGCCGCCGCTGCGCCGCCTCCGCCTCGGTGCCCGAGCTGGCGCGCAGCTCCTCGACCAGCTGGCGGATCAGTGCGCCCTGATCCATCTGCTGCGCCCCCGCGCCGGCGTCGGAGGAGGTCTCCTTCTTCTCGGCCATGTCAGTTCACCTTCGCGGACAGCACCGCATTGACGCGGGAGGGGATGACGATGGTCGCCGACTGCGTCATCAGCCAGCGCACGCCGGGGTCCTTCTCGACCCAGCTCTTCGGCGCATAGGGCACCGCCGGGAAGCCGAGCTCCTCGTCCAGGATGGCGGCATGGGCGCGCTCGCCATCGACAGCGGGGCTGCCGAGCAGCACCGTGCCATCGGGCAGCATCGGCTTCTCGACGCCATCCTCCGGATCGATGAACCACTCGTAGTAGAGCCAGAGCGTGTATTGGCCCCAGGTGCCGAGGCGGATGGCGCCGGGGACCGGCCGGACGCCGGCCGCCTGGAAGTCCGGGTTGCCGTTGACGAAGGAGGCCACGACCTCCTTCACCAGCGGGTCCAGCCGGAACGCCGCCCAGGCGGAGGGCGTGAAGACGATGTCGGTGACCGGCTGGCCGGACTCCTTCAGCACCCGGGCGGCCCATTCGTCGATATTGGCGCTGGGCGAGATACCGGCCTGGCCCCAGCGGTTGCCACCGGTGAGCACGACGCTCAGCGCCGCGGCGCGGCCGAAGTTGATGACGGCGGTGGGGAAGCCCTCGCCGACCACCGTGATCGCGCCATTGACCAGCGCGGAGGAGGCCATCCACTCCATCCGGCGGGTGATCTGGTTGATCTGGTCCTCCAGCTCGAAGGCGAGATTGGCCGCCTGCCGCTGCGCCGGCGACAGCTCGCCGCCGCCGATCCGCTCGCCGATGGCGCGGCGCACCGCGCGCGTCGGATCGAGGCGGGTCTTGGGCTTGATGTAGGGCGGCTTGAAGGTCGGGCTGCGGAAGCCGATCGGCTCCACGAACTTGCCTTCCTGCAGCGGATTGACGAACGGGGCCAGGCGCCGCTTGCCATCGAAGATGTCGATGGTCACGAACTCCGTCGTGCTCTGGGACGTGTTCGGGAAGAACTTGTCGAGCAGGAAGGAGCTGGGCGGCTTCAGGTTCTCCACCACGCGGATGAGCGTGGAGGTGTCGTAGATGCTCAGGGCCATGGGGCCGATCTCCTGCGGGCCGCTCAGGCCGGGTTGGAGGGCTTCACGAAGATGCCGAGGGCGCGGAACGCGGCCTTGACCGAGGCGAGGGTGTGCCCGGCGCCGAGGATCAGCGCGCGCTCATTGACCTCCGCCTGGACGAGCACGCCGCAGTTGGCGAGATCGCCGGCCGTGGCGTCGTAGTCGTCGAGCAGGACGCCATACGGGGTCTGGCTGCCGTCGCTGGCGGCGCTGGCGCTCAGCGTCACCTTGCCGGAGGCGGTGATCTTGCCGACCACGGCGCCGCGCTTGAGGTTCTGGCCGGAGAGCAGCGTCTCATTGCTGGTGACGATCTGCGTGTTGCCGGCGATCAGCTTGTCCGGGACGAAGGATTCCTCGAACACGCGGGGGAGCTGGGACATGGTGACCCTCCGTTACCGGCCGCGCGCGGCCTTGGCCGCGCCCAGGATGAAGGCGACGTTGCCGTCGACGGTGTTGCGGTCCATCCCGCCGGCGGTGTCGGCGCCGACGGAGCCACGCGGCTGCCCGGACATGCGCTCGCCCAGCGAGGCGCGGCGGGGCTCCTGCGCGGCGGCGCCGGCCGCGCTGGACTTCAGCAGGGCCACGGCCTGCTTCGCCGGCAGCCCGGTCTCGAAGGCCAGGCTGGCGGCCAGGGGCAGGTTGCTGGCGGCCTCGGGCGCGCCGAAGATGGCGGCGCAGCGGGCCTTCTCGGCGGCTGCGCCGCGACGGAAGGCCTTGCGGGCGTCGGGCGTGCGCTCGGCGGGGGGCTCGGGATCGGGCGCCGGGTCATTGCCCTCTTCCTCCTCCTCGACCTGGTCCTCCAGGTCCTCGACGCGCTCTTCGAGCTCCTCGACCTCATCCTGGACGTCCTCGACGTCGTCCTGGGTGGCCGGGGTCTCCTCGGCGCGGGATTTGCCGGGCTTGGCGGAGGCGTTGCGGCGCAGGCCCGCCAGGTGGGCGAAGCGCGACGTCAGCCCGCCCGCGACATTGCGGAGGCTCATGGTGTCATCCTCTGGGGTTGGGTGGCGGATACCCGCCGCGCCTGGACGGTCTAGGCCGCGTCCAGCTCGGCCAGCAGCGCGCGGAAGGCCTCATCCGGCGCCATCACGGCATCGGCCAGGCCCGCGGCGACGCCGCGCTCTCCCAGGAAATAGTCGGCCTCCTGCGCCTTCACGGCGTCGGCCGACATCCTGCGGTTCTGCGCGACCAGGTTGACGAAGATGTCGCCCATCATGGTCACATCCTGCTGCACACGCTGCAGCAGCTCCGGCTTGATGCCGGTGTACATCTGGCGGGTCTCCTCCGCCTTGCGCGCGCCGTAGTGCACGAAATGGACGGCGAGGCCCTCATCCGTGATGGCCTTGGAGTAATCGACCATCATGGTGATGACGCCGACGCTGCCGACGCCGCCGGTGCGGGGCACCGTGACGCGGTCGCAGGCGCTGGCCAGGGCATAGGCTGCCGAATAGGCGCAGTCGCCGCAGATGCCCCAGATCGGCTTGATGCCGCGGGCCTGGGTGATGGTGTCCGCCAGGTCGAAGCACCCGCTGACCTCGCCGCCGCCGCTGTTCAGGTCCAGCACGATGGCCTCGGCCTGCGTGTCGGCCAGCGCCGTCAGCAGGTTCTGGCGGATGCCGTCATAGCCGGTCATGCCCGAATACGGCCGGAGCGTGCCGGTCTTCTGGACCAGCATGCCCTCGACCTGGATGACGGCGACGCCGGCCACCAGGTCATAGCCGGCCCGGGTGGCGCGGGCCGGGGCGGAAAACCCCAGCTCGGCATCCTCCAGCGCCGAAGGCTTCCCGCCGCCCCGGAGGATCGTCGAGATGCCCAGACGGTCGGCCAGGGCCGCCAGCGCGACCTCCGCCTTGTGCGGGTGCAGCGCCAGGGGCGTGTTGAAAATGCGCTGCGCCAGGCGCGGCAGGAGGTGGCTCATGGACGGGGTCCCTCCCTCTCCTGCCGTTCCGGCGGCGCTGCGCCGGGATCCTGCTGCTGCCCGCCGGTCGTGGCGAACACCAGGTTGAGGCCGCGCCGCCGCGCCGCATCCTGTTCCAGCGCCAGCTGGTCCAGGTTCTCCTCCCAATCCAGGCCGTCATTCTCGGCGGCCTCGCGCTGCAGGGTGGAGAGGCCGGAGGCCATCTTCATGCGGCTGCCCTCCGGCTCCTTGGTCGGATCGATCCAGCCGCGCCCCGGGCCGATCCAGCGGCACCGCAGATATTCGGCCCGGGCCTCGGCGAAGTCCGGCGCCCCGGCGGGCAGCGGCACCTCGCCGCGATCGATGGCCTCTTCCAGCAGCGCGCCCGCAATCGGCGTGCAGAAGCCAGCGCCGAACTCGTGCCGCCGGCGGCCCAGCGTGCGCCAGGCCTCAAGCAGCGCCTGGCGGGCGGAGCTGTAGGTGCTGCCGCGATAGTCGCCGGACACCGCCTCATACGAGTTGCCGGTTGCCGCCGCGAAATTGCGCAGCATCGCGGCCTCGAACATGTCGAAGGCGCTGGCCGGGCGGCTGCTGCTGATCGTGTTGATCTTCTCGCCCGGGTAAAGCGTGGCCAATCGGACATCGCCGGCCATCAGGCGCCGGTCCTCGTGGAACTTCGCCCGCTCCTGCTGGTAGGCCGACATCGCTTCGTCGCTGTTCAGCGCCGACTGGATATCGTCGGGATCGTAGGGGCTTTCGATGTAGGCCCCGAAGATCGCGTTGACGATCGCCGCCTGCACCTCCAGCTGGTCGTACTTCGCCAGCATGCGGAGCCGCGCCAGGACCGGCGTGAAGATGCCGCCGACCGGCCGGTGCTGCCCGGCGCGGTCCGCGTCGAAATGATGCACGACGATCGGCCGCCCCCACTCCGTCTCGCGCGGCAGCCGCTCCCACTGCACCGATTTGCCGGCGGCAAACCAGTCCCCGAGATGCGCCATGCGGAAATGGTAGGCCACCGGCACCTCATCGCCGTCCAGCTCGACGCCGCCGCGCAGGGTCTCGGTGTCCATGACCCCGTTCGGGTTCGAGAGCCGGTCGGGATCGATGGTCTGGACGGTGGTCGCCCAGCGCGCGCGGCCATAACCGACCCGGTCCGGGCGCCACGGGATGCTGGCCACCGCCTCGCCCTCGACCAGGTAGTGGCGGAAGGCAAGGCGGCAGATCTGGGTGAAGCTATGCCGCCGGCCGAGGTCGCAATACCGGGCCGGGTCCGTCGCCCAGGCGCGATGGATCTGCTCGAAGGCATCCGAGAACTCGCGCGCCCACACCGGGTCGAAGGCGGCGCCGAAGCGCCGCGCCAGGGCCCGATAGTCCGGGATGGAGCTTAGGCGGAAATCGGCGCCGATGACCGCGTCCAGCGTGCGGGTGACGGTGCCGGCGGCCCATCCATCGTTGCGCACCAGGTCGCGGATGCGCGCCACGACGGTGTCGCGGTAGGGGTTGACCTCGCCGTCAGGCGACCCCAGCCACGGGCGCCAGCTCGCCATCTCGGACGAGGTCCAGTCCGCGCCGTCGAACGGCACACCGCCGCGACCGACCAGCGCCTGCGCACCGCCGCCGGCGCGCCCGCGAAAGCGGGCCCGTGCGATCTCGCGCGCGGGGATCGGATTGCCGTGCTGATCGATGATCTGGGCCATCAGAACCTCATGCCGATCGCCCGCCGCCGCTGCGGCCGCGCCATGCCACGCCGCCCCAGCTCGCTGGCCAGGCTGGCAATCCAGGCCCGCAGGTCGGGCAGCGAAGCCTGGGTGTAGGAGACGGCCCGGGAGCCGTCCGGACCGCCATGGCTGAGGCTCGCCTCGCGGCGGCCGGTGAGCAGGCTCTGCATCGCCTGCAGAGCCTGGCTGTGCCACAGGGTGAGGGTGTCGTTGTCGATCGCGCTCAGGTCCATCGCCACCCCTCTCCTATGCGTATCGGCGCCCCCGGCTCTCGACCTGCACCGCGACGCGCGGCCGGGGCTGCACCACCACGGCGGCCGCCAGCGGCCGGCGCGGCTGCTCGGCCACGGGCGAGCCGGCGGCGTCTGGCACCACCGGCAGCGGCGGCGCCGCTTCCGGCTCTGGCGGCGCCGGCAGCCCGACCAGGCTGTTGCGGTCCCATTCGTCAGCCCAGGCCGGCGGGCGCTCCCAGTTGAGACGCCGCATGCCGTGCAGGCGGGCGCCGAGATGACAGCCCACCATCAGGTCCAGCACCTCGTTGCGGGCGCCGTCGCTGCGCTTCTCCCAGCGGCCCAGGCGGTTGCGCGCCTCGGCCGTCAGCTGGTCGAAGAAGTCCGGGAAGCCCTGGTGCAGCGCCGCCGGGAAATGGACGTAGCCCGGCCCCGGCATCATGCGCTGCAGGTGGCCAGACAGGTCGTTCTTCGCGCTGTCTGAGTTGAAGATGGCCACCGGAACCTGGCCGCGCGCCGCCGCGCGGCGATCGGAACGGGCATCCGGGTAACTCACCACCAGCCGCCCGTCGGCGCCGCGCTCGCCCTTGCTGGGCAGGATGTTCCAGGCGTCGCGCCCATCGATCCGTCCCAGCTTCCGGGCCAGGCCCTTCTGCCGCCAGCGCATCCACGCCTCATAGGCCCGCTCCGTGGTGCCGGGCAGGCCGTAGGCGTCGAACATCACGCAGCGCGGCTGCATCACCCGCCCCGAGCCGTCAGCGAGCGGCAGCGGCCGGGTCAGCTCGGTGAAGAGCTGCAGCCAGTCCTCCGGGCTCGTGGCCGGCTCGGCCGGGCGGCGCGCGTAGTCCAGGACCCAGGATTCGCCGTCGACGCCCCAGCCGCGGCGGAGGACCTCGAAGCGGTTGCCCTGGGCGTCGGCCGACACCGTGAAGAAACGGACCCCTGGCGGGATCTCGCCCAGCGCCAGCGCCGGCTCGACGCGCTCCTTCAGCACCTCCGGGTCCAGCGTCCCCAGCGACCGCAGCGGCGCCGGAGGCTCGCCCCAGGTCTTGGCCATGACGGTGCGCAGCGCGGTGTCATCGGCATCCGCCTCGGCCTTCCGCTCGGCCTCGACACGCGCCCGCGCCATGCCGCCGATGCCGCCCATCACGAAGGGCGACATCAGCCCATGGATCCAGAAAGCCGCGATCCGCTTGAGGTGGCGCTCACCCGTCACCCGGCCGTCTGCATCGATCTCCTCGCCCAGCCCGACCCAGCGCGCCGCGCGGTTCATGTCCCGCCGGACGTGGTCCTCGATCTTGCCCTGGCAGTGCGGGCATTTCAGCCGCGCCATGGCCTCGATCTCGTCCAGGGGCGCACGGTCGTCATAGTCGAGCAGCATGCGCGTGTGCGTGCCCGGGTTCGGGCTGCTGTAGCCACCGCAATGCGGGCAGGGCCACCACCAGGTCCTGCGGTCGCCGCGCGCGTAGAGCGACATGATGCCGCGCTGCCGGTCCACCGGCATGTGCAGCGGCAGGCCCTGGTCGGGGTGCGAGATGGCCAGCAGCATGGAGTCGGCACCGGCCGCCTGGCGGCGCGGGTCCAGCCAGGCCATCGGATCGCCCATGGACTTGTCGTAGGCGTCGACCTCATCCGCCACGATGCGCGTGACGTGCTTGTTGATGAGGTTGCTCGCCGTGAAGGCCAGGAATTCGGCCCGCATGGCGCGGAACCGCTTGAACTCCACGCTGTCCCGGCCGTGGCGCAGATGCCCGATCAGCTTGTCATGGGCCTCGAGCATCGGCTCGATCCGGCCCTTGACGTAGGCATCCTTGGTCGGGTCGGTCTGCATGTACCACAGCAGGTCCGCCGGATCCTCGGCGATGCTCTTCAGCAGCCAGTTCTCGGCCACCATGGTCTTGCCGCAGGCCCCAGGGCCGACGATGGCAACCGTGTCGTGCTCGCGATGGTCGAGGGTCTCCATCGGCTCGACCAGATAGGGCGCGTCGCCATGGTCCCAGCGGACCAGATGGCCGCCCACCGCCGACTTCACCCAGCGCGAAGCGGCCGTGAATTCGGCTGTGCCGATGGCGCGCGGCGGCAGCAGGGAATCGAACGTCTCGATCAGCAGCCGGGCGGGGTCAGCATAGGGTATCTGGCTGGGCCTGATCCTCTTCATCTGCGCCCTCTTCCTGGTCGCCTTCGCGCAGCTCAGGAGACAGCAGCGACACGAGGCGATCCCGCAGCACTGTCTGCTGGTCCTGCACGAAGCGGCGCATGTCCCGCACCACGGCGTCCGGCAGGTTATGCCTTCGCCCCATCTGCACCGGCATGGCGCCCAGGGCCTGCGTCAGCTCGCGCCATGTCCGGTCCAGCAGGAACCGGATCTGGCTCTTGTCGAGCAGGAAGGATCGCTCCTTCTTCAGCCGGTCGAGATCGCGGGCGTTCTTGATCTCCTGCCCGAAATCCTTCGATCCGAGCTCCCGCTCGCTGGGCTCGCGGAGGCCGGCATCCAGGAGACTGAGCTGCGCGAGCTCCGCACTGCGCGTCCGCTCCGCCTCCGCCTCATCCTCGCGCTTGGCGGAGATGAAGGCGCGGACCTCCTCCGCATCGAACTGCCACGGCGTGCCCGCGCCGCCGCGCTGCAGAATGGGCATGTCCGGGTAGCGCACCGTCAGGTCGCGCATCGTGGGCAGGCTGACGTCGAGGAGGCGCGCCATCTCCTGCAGGTTCACCACCGGCATCGCCACCCCCCGGACGGAAACAGGAAAAGCAACAGAAGCCGTTGTTTTGCTTCTAAAATTCGGGGTGAACCCGGGCCGCGAATTACTCGCGGTGGACCCCCCCCTTCAGGAAGGACCCAACAGGGGGGGGGTGCCCCCTTCCTGCCTCTCCTTGCGCCGCCTCAGGCCCTCAGACGGGCCACGGCTGCATCCACCTGGCCAGCCTGAAGGCCGCAGCGCCAGTCGACAAAGAGAAGGTTTCCCCTCAGCCCTTCCAACCCTGGCAGCCAATCGTCGATTACCAGGAAGGTTGGATACCCATGCCCTGCCAGCCAGCGCGAGATTTCGGCGCCCCTATTCGGGCCAGCATCATCGGTTCGCCAATCCTCATGGAAGGTCCCACGCACTCCGGCATTACGAAGCACCGGCCGGACATCGCCACGCAGGCGCCAGCTACTCGAGACCACCAAGCCCGCGCCAGAGGCGGCGGTAATCGTATTGAGGGCACCGATACAATGCGGCACCAGAACCCGCCTGGATGAATGGATCGGTGGTTGGGCCGGGAAGCGCCCTCTGCTGTGACGGAAGGGTACCGAAACTGGCGGCGGCACCCTCAACGCCAGAACTCCATCTATGTCGAGGAAGATGACAGACTTCATGCGCGGCCCCCGCCTGCCCTACCTCGCGGTGGCCCTGGCCCGAGCGATGGCTTGCTGGAGCGCGGGGCCGAGCCGCGACCGCACCGACTTGATGACCCGCGCCTTGAAGCCGAACACCGGCTTGTAAGTCGCCTCTCTTTTGAACGCCGCCAGCAGCTCCGGCGGCTGATCCTCGCGGCGGCGCCAGAAGCCGCCAGCACCACCCGGCCCCGTGCCGATGAAGACCCCGGGCTTGCCCTTGAGGTTCTTCAGCGCGTTCCGCGCCATGTTGCCATACTGGTTGCGCCGGATCTCGACAGGGACAACCAGCGCACGCCGGCCCGCCTTGGGCTGCACGACGCCGCCGGTCTCCTGCGGCGCCAGATACTCGGCCTGGCGCTGCCGGATGTAGACCCTGGCCATCGGCGCACCGCGGCGCGCCGGCTGGATGGCGACACCGTTCCGGGTGAATGGGGTCGGCTGGTCGAAGATGCTGGGCAGCTCCTCCCTTACCTCATCCGCCGCGCCTTTGGCCGCCGTGGTCAGGGTCAGCGCCTCAACGAATGGCATTTGCCGCGAGAGGCTGAGGAGGGCCTTTTCGAGACGCGGCAGATCGGTCCGGATGTGCAGATCGATCATGGCTTCGATTGCCCCCGCAGGATGGACGCCGCCGGCGGCCATTCTGTCCTGGCCGGCGCAAACAGAAACGCCCGGTGGCCGTAAGGCTCCGGGCGCTCGTGCTGCAGATTTTGACAACCTAGCGGCGTTTTGGATGAAGTCAACCACTTAGCTGCGGCAGTAGTCGTCCGCGACCATCCAGAGGTCGGCCAGCCGCGCGAGGCCGCCTTGCAGGGCATAGAGCCGGCCAGCGCAGCTCTCATCCTGGCCGGCGACAGCTTCCACGGCGCTTGCCTGTGCATAGGCAGCTTCGCCCCCAGGCTGCCGGAGGTGTTCCAGGGCCACATTCACCCGCTGGCGGTAATGCTCGCGCGCCTCGACGGCGTGGAGGCCGCTGGACGCGGCAAAGCCGCTGCTGCCCAGCGACGCCACGACCCGCTGCATGGCGACCGAGCGCAGCCAGTAGAACCTGAACAGCATGCCCGCGTGCCAAAGGCGGTCGACCAGCTGGCCGCGCACGTTGAGGGCGTCCAGCCTGCACTCGATGCGGTTGCGCCTGACCCGCAGAACAGTGACCCGATCGACCCAATCGAGTTCCTCGGGGAAGGCCACGATGCGCGCCTCCTCCGGCATGCGAGCCTGGGCGGCGGGGCCATCGGCACCCTCATCCTTGGGCACCTCGACCAGCGCCTTCCGGACAGCCCGCGCCGCAGGCTTCCGCAGCGAGCGCGCAACGGCGCGAGCTGCCGAGTGGTGGGCTTGCATGTTGCTGTTGTTCCCGATGCTCATGTTGCGGCCCGCGTTACCCGCGTTACCCGCCTGTTACCTCCTTCTGTTACCTATAAGGTATTGAATTAGAAGGATTGTATCAGAGGTAACGCTAAAGGGTGGGTATGCTCGTGTAGGAGAGAGAAAGCGCACCGGCCTTTGCATCAGCGCGCATATAGGGAATTGGCCGTTACCGCGTTACCTCGTTACCTGCCCAATGTTTCCAATGGGTTGGCGGTAACGCCCCGGGTAACGGGGTAACGCTGTGGGGGCACGGGGCCAGTTCATTCGCCCCCCTCGCTGCTGTTCAGAGCCAGCAACTCCAGGGGCAGCCACGTCCCTCGGCTCTTACCGCCATCGGTGAAGTGCATCGTCGGGCCGACTTCGACACCTTGGAGGTCCCGAAGGGCGCGATGCCAGACGCCATCCTTCCACCTAGTGTCGGCGAAGAGGCGTTCCGTGGCGGGGCCGCTGCCAATCCATAACCCAGGCGGGGGCAAGGGGCCATAGGTCAGTTTCAGCCGGTTCCGGCCGAGCTTGGAGGCCCATTCCTTCCGGAAATCCGCGTCGCCGCGCTTCGACCAGGCGGCCGAGAGCGCGCCGGCGATGGTGTCGGTGGTCCGGCCATCGCGGGACAGCTCGATTCGGGAGCCCAGGAAGTGCTGCAGCACCAGCTGCGGCGTGTCCTCCTCCGCCGTCTCCTCCTCGGTGAGGTAGAACTCGCGGAACTCCTCCAGGATGTGCCCGGCATCCTGCTGGGTCAGCGGCTCGTCATGGGCGAGCACCTGCCAGCCGGCCAGCAGGGCGGCGAGCTGGTCAGCGGCGCGGCCGGTCGACTGGCGCTCGACGGCGGCGGCGCGCAGCAGCGCACGGTTCTGCAGGTAGATGCCGAAACGGTTCTGCAGGCGGCGCAGCAGGGCCGGATACAGCTCCTTCGCGCGGCTGATGGCCTCCTCCACCCGAGCCTCATTCTGGGCGGCGGGGCGGCGCATCTGCAGCAGGGTGATGCGGGAGGCATCCGCCGGGGCCAGGACCACCGGGGTGATGGCCGCCAGCAGGAAGCACCCGTTGACGCGGAAGGTGCGCGCCTCGCCCTCGGCATTGCCGCGCGCGGTGACGGCGCCCTGCCGCCCGCTGGCGCCGCGCATGAGGTCGAGGATGCGGGCGATGTGGCCGGTGTTGGCCTCGGCCTCATCCACTGGGATCAGCACCGCGCGGTTGTCATAGACCTGGCGTAGCGCCGCCTCGCTGGTGTCGGTGGTGGGCAGGCTGCCGCCACAGGCCGCCGCGATCCAGCGCATCAGCGCCGACTTGCCAGAGCCGAAGGGGCCACGCAGCAGCATGTGCGGGCGCCAGGGCAAGGCCGCCGCCAGGATGCCATTGGCGACCATGCCCAGCAGCAGGGCCGGCCCCGCATCCAGCTGGGTATGGGAGAAGGCCCAGAGGTTGAGGTCCTTCCAGAGCTGGGCGACCTGCTCCTTCGTGGCCTCTTTGGGGGTGGGGCGTGGCCGCGGCGCAGCAGCCAGGTAGACGGCGCTGCCATGCTGGTGGCCGGGCGGGTAGACCTCGCCATCGGCCAGGATGCGGTCGCCGCAATGGATGACGAGGCTGTCGGGGCTCGGGCCGAGCCAGACGCCATCCAGGCGCATCTCGCGACGTTCCACCGGCCCGGCCGCCGTGCACGCGGCCATCAGGGCATCGCCCGCGATGCGCGCGGAGAAGTCGCCGCTGCGCTGCATGACGGGCAGGCCTTTTTCGTCCCGGACGATCTTGCCGAGCGAATCGCGGATCGGCGACATGTGCGGCCAGCGGCGGGCCAGCCATGCCTTGCCGGAGGCGCCGGCATAGAGGGAGGAGATGCAGGCCGCCGCGTGCATATCCCGCGCGGCCAGAATCTGCTGCAGCCCGGCGGCGTCCAGGAAGACATAGGCCGTCGCGCCGCGGCGGGACATCACGCCCAGCGGCACCACCGCGCCGAAGCCGGTGGGCTCCTCCTCCTTCTCCTGCGGCTCGGGCCCACCCTCGGTCGCGGGCGGCTTGCGGCGGCGCTTCTCCTCCCGCACCGCCTGGTCCAGCTTGACCACATTCGGGCCGCTCATGCCGCCTCCACATACAGCTCAGGGAGCGGAGCGGCCTCGCGGCGCATCAGCGCCTGCAGCTGCTTGCCATGCTCCGTTGTCTCGGTGACCACGCCGCCCCGGAGGCCGCGCAGGAAATGCGCCTGTTCCTCGGCCGGGCCGAGCGGCAGGCATGCCCCATCGAGGGCGCGGGCCAGCCAGCGCGCGACGTTGCGCACCACCAGCACCGGCTGCTCTGTGCGATCCGACCAGTGGTCGGGGTCCAGCGCGCCGCCCAGGGCGGGCGCCAGGCCAGTCAGGCGGCGCGGCTGCTTCTCGAGCGCCTGGTCCACCACCAGGAGATCGATGATGTCCGGGCCCCACAGAGCGCGGGCGCCCAGCAGGCGCGGCTCCATGGCCGGTGTCGCCAGGCCGCTCACAGGATCGACCTCGACAAGGCACGGGTAGCGAGAGAAGCCGTCATCCGGCACCGGCGGCGCACCGCAGCGCACGGCCATGACCAGGCGGAAATCGGAATCCTTGGCGCCGCGCCAGGGCAGCGGGTCCCAGTAGCCCGGGCCGGCGCCGCGCACCGGCATGACCGCGAAGAGCTGGCGGCAGCGCCATTGGCCGTCCACGCCGCCGAAACGCTCGCGCAGCCAGGCACCATGGCGCCGCCGGTCGAGCCGCCGGACGGCATCGTCGAACAGGGCGGCGGGGTCATGGTGCATGGCATCCTGCCGGGCACGGGCTCATTGGCCGCGCCACCACAGCGCCGCCCGGCGCGCAGCCTTGGCCCGCCACAGCGTCCAGTCGGCAAGGTCGTACCAGCGGCGCTCACGCCAGATGGCGAACAGCTCCATCGGCCGGCGGGCAGGCCGCAACAGCGGCCGCGCCAGCGCCCGGAGAATGGATCGAATCATGCGAGGTCCTCAGGGCGTCGAGCCGCGCCTCGAGCAGGGCTCGGCGGGCGTCGAGACGGCGGGTTTCGGCGGTGATCCAGGCGGCGTAGCCGTCGCGGATGCGGCAGCTCTCGCTCTGGCGGGGATCGGTGGCCTCGCCATGCCAGTAGCCACGGACGCGGCGCGGCGAGATGCCGCACAGGCGCGCCACAGCGGCATAGGCACGGTCGAGGCCGGAGGGGCGGTGCGCCTGCACCATCTCGCGGATCATGTCCGGGGCGGCGATGGCGTCACTCATGGGCGCCGCGCCCGGCAGCGCGGGCGAAACGCCCGAAATTTTGGGTGAAATACCCGGCACAGCGGGTGCCCTCCATGACAGGATTCTGGCCATGGAGAGTGTTGCTGTTGCTCGTGAGTACCGACTGAGCGGCGCCGGGCTGGAACCCCGGCGCCGTTCGCATTTCGGGGAGGGGGCGGCCGATAGTGTGGGCCGCCCCCTGATCCGCCGCCGGGGGAGGCAGGCTGGCGGCGGAAGCTACGTGGGCGCGGACCGTGCCGTTGCCGGAACGGCCCGCGCCCTCCACCATGGCCGCACCCCTGCGGGCCATGGAGGAACCGGACAGCACATGATCGAGAACATTCTGATCGGCGGCGTTCTGCTGCTGCTGGTCCTGGCGTTGATCGGGAAGCTCTTCGGAGAAAAGCTGACCCGACTGGAGGCCAAGCTGCGCGCCGATCCGGCCGCGCCAGCGCCGAGGCAACCGGCGCCCCAGGCGCCAAAACCGCCGCTTGAATTCACCCGGCCGCCGCCGGAGGGCGACCGGATACGCTTCGGCTACACGGACCGGGAGGGCCGGGAATCCATCCGGATGGTTACCCCGACGCAGCTCAATTTCGGCTACACGCCGGCCGGCGAGCGGGTGATCGAGAACTTCTCGGCCTACTGCCACGACAGCCGCGCCAGCCGCACTTTCCGCGTCGACCGGATGAAGCAGGCTTACGTCTTCGACACGGGCGAAGTGTTGGGAGACGCGGCGGCGATCGAGCGCTGGCTGCTGGAGGAGCTTCCGACCCCCGCGGGCCGGCGCCGCCGCAAGCCTCGGGCCAAGCCCAAGCCGCGAAATGTCGCGGAATGAGGGACGAGTCGCGGTCATGCGGCCCGCCCATCGGCGAAGGGCTCGGCGAACACGTCAGGGCGCAGTTGATGGCAGGGGATGCCGGTCAGGCGCGAAATGGCGGCGACATGCTCGGCTGGAATGCGCCGCCATTTGTGCGGAGCCGTCCTGCTCAGACCAAGGTGGCCTGCCAAAGCCGCATTGCTGCCGGCCGCTTTGACCGCAGCCTCAACGCCAGCCCGAAGACGCGATTTGAGATCGATGTCGGCCATAAAGGATTTGTAGAGAAATTCTCTACGGCCGACAAGTCGGAAGCTTGCGATCCTCTCAACAGCCAGGAGGCAAGAAATTCAACACACTGCCTGCCCATGACAGACGCCCACCACAAAAGAGACGTGGGAGATCGGCTCCGGCAGGCGCGCGAAGCCCTTGGCTTTGGCCTCAGAGAGTTTGCTCGCCTACACGACCTCGATCCGACCAAGCTCAGCCACTGGGAAAAGGGCAAGCACTACCCCGACCCCCAGTTCATCCGCGAGCTCTGGCGGCGGCATCGAGTGAACGCCGATTGGGTCTATCTCGGTGAGATCGCTAGTCTTCCTCACAGCCTGGTGGAGAGTTTGCGGGCGGCCGAACGGGGATCACAGGGGGCTTCTTCGGCGGCTTCTGCCCCTTTGCCAGAAAAGACCTAGTCAGCACTCCACCGATCATCGCGGCACCTCCACGCGAACCATTTCAGAACATTTAAGGAACATCAAGAGCCAAAAAAACCTACACTCTAGGAATATAGGCACAAGCAGGAAGGGCGCACCGGAAAGCCCGGCCGCCATCAATCAGGCTGCTCCTTGGAGATCGCGCAACCAGCGCGTTGAGATTTTCTCAACATTTCCACTTGCTCGTAGAGAAATCCTCTACGAATATCCTCCCCGCGCCATCCCGGCGCTGGAGGCATCACCATGGGAGCGCGCATCACCCGCGCGGCCGCGACGCCGAGCCCGAATGATCTGGGATCGGCCTGCATCGGCACCCTCAATGGCGACCTGCTGATCGCGCAGCAGGGCCAGATCCTGGCCACCATCAAGGCCAGCGGCGACATCACCGGCAACAAGGTGGCGGCCCTGGCCGCCCTGCGCGGCGACCGGCTGCACACGGCGCAGCGCGTGGCCATCATGGCCGCGCTGCACCATGCCGTGCTGCTGGACGAGCGGCTTGCGGCGGAGAGCCGCCCGGCCCCGCCGCCGATGCAGGAGCTGCACAGCCTGCACCGCCGCGGGCTGCGGCTGGACCTGCATCGCAGCCTGGAAGCGCCGGGCAGCTTCGCCGTGTTCCGCGACCTTCCCCCGCCCGCCTGCCGCGCGTCCGACCTTGCCTCCGCGCGCCGCTGGGCGTTGCAGGCGGCCCAGGCTTTCCCCGGCGCGACCTTTGCCGCCTGCCAGCTGGTGGAGGCCACCCGCCTGGAGGCGATGCCGGCCCAGGAGATCGCGGCATGACCCAGGCGACACTCTCCACCGCCGCCTCTCTGCCCGCCGTCGCCATCATCGACCCCAGCCGGGGCTGGCTGGCGACCATCCACCCCTGCGGCCACATCGACGGCAGCGCCGAAGCCGCGCTCGACCACCTCTCCCGCCAGACGCCCGGCCCCGCCGCCCAGCCCGGCCACACGCTGATGCTGGCCGCGCTGCGGCTGGCGCTGCGCGGCCGGACCCTCGACGTGCCGCCGCGCTACGACCAGCAGGGTTTCGTGGTGCTGCGCAGCCTGCCGCTCGACACCGAGTTGCACCGCTCCGAGAACGCCGCCCGCGCCAGCGCCGAGGACCTGGCCGACAGCCACCCGGGCAAGGAGATCCGCGTCGCCCAGCTGCTCGCCACCTACCGCCAGGGTGCGTGCCATGTTGGGTGACGCCCTGCTGCGCCTGACCACGGCGGCCGAGGCCGCCCTCGACCGCGACCCGGCCGCCCTGCCGCCGGGCTGGATCGACGAGGTCAACCGCTACGCCAACGCCCTGCTGCGCAAGCCGCGCCCGGACCAGGCCGAGCTGCGCCGCCTGGGCGGCCGCATCGGCGGCGTGCTGCTGTCGCTGATCTCAGCCCCGCGCGGCAGCGAGGCCCTGGCCCGCCATCGCCTCGCCGAGCTGCGCCGCCACGCCGAGGCCGTCCGCGCCGCCGAGGACCCGGAGGCGTTGCGTATCCCCGAGCCCGCCAACCGCAACATCCTGGTGCAGCGCCTGACCTGGCCGCTGAAGATCGGCCGGTGAGCACCCGCCCCCACCCCCGCCCGTCCTGCGAGACCGCCGCCAATCTGCTGGCCGGCCGGCGCGGCGCGGGCGCCACCCACAACCCTGTCGGAGCCCCCATGCGCCCCTTCGACATCCGCGTGCGCGAGGTCATGGACCATCAGTGCCGCATGCTCCCGGCCGAGCGCGCCGCCGAGTTCGTCGCGCTGGAGCAGGACCGCGACCGCCTGCGCAGCATCGTGGCCGAGATGCTGCCGGCCGACACCATGCCCCCGGCGGGCGGCGCCGCGCCGGTCAGCGCCGCGAACGCGGGAGAGGCCGAATGACCCACATCACCCTCGACACGCTGCACCGCGTCGTCGTGAGCGCCGTCCGCTCCGACGCGCCGGATCTCTCCCAGCGCCAGCTGGCCGTCCTGCTCGACGCCGCGCGCCAGCCCGAGCCGCGGACCGTGCGCGGCCTGGCGGCGGCGCTGAACGTCTCGAAGCCGGCCATCACCCGCGCGCTGGACCGGCTGGAGGAGCTGTCCCTGGCGCGCCGCATCCCCGACCCGAAGGACCGCCGTAGTGTGCTGGTCAGCGTCACCCACGCCGGGCGCGAGCATCTCGCGCGCCTGGTCAGCCCCGGCGAGGTCCTCCAATGAACAGCGAGGCCAACCGCCTCCTGCTGGAGGCCATTTCGAAGATCGCCAGGGCCGTCGAGCTGATGCACGCGGACGCCTTCCCGCCGCCGGCAGCGGCGCGGCCCAGGCGCGACCACGCCTCCACGGTGCGCGCGCTGGAGCGCTGGAAGCACAGCCCCCTCCCCGTCCTGGCCGTTGAGCCCCCCCCCCATGCCTGCCGCGGAGCCGGCACCGGTGGCTGAGCCCGCCCAGCCGGCTGCGGAAGCCGCCGCGCCCGAAACCCGCCGCGGACGCGCATGGACGCCGCAGCAGCGCCAGGCCGCCGCCGAGCGCATGCGCGCGACCATGGCCAAGCGGCGTGGCGCCGCCGCCCCTGCGCCGATCCAGCAGCAGGAAGCGGCTCCCGCGCCGGAAGCGGTCCAGCCGCCCACAGCTGCGCCCCGTCAGCCGGAGTCGCCTGCTCGTCAACCGGAGACGCCGATCCGTCAACCGGAATCCGTCGCGCCGCCGCTGCCGCCGGTTGTTGATGATCCTCGTGAGGATGCTCGCAATCTGCTAGCCGCCGGCATGTCGCCGCGCGAGGTGGCCGACGAAACGGGCCTGAAGCTCAGCGAGGTTTCCGCCCTCGCCTTTGCTCTGCGCGAACAGCGCGCCGCCAGCGCAGGGAGGGCCTGATGGGCGACGTCATCCCCACGCCGCGCCAGGTCGACATCGAGGCGGACATGGCACCGCCGCGCGCGCTGCTGGCGCCGATCGGCGAGGTCGCCGCCGCCGGCGACAACCTCCGCCGCCACAGGGCGCCGGATCGTGACCGGCAGCTGCGCGACAGCATCGCCGCCATGGGCATCCTGCAGCCGCTTCTGGTGCGCCCGCGCGCCGAGGGCGGCTGGGTCGTGATCGAGGGCCATGGCCGTCTGCAGGCGGCGCAGGAGCTTGGCCTCGCCCAGGTGCCCATCCTGGTGCGGCCGTCCGGCGAGGCCGAGCAGCTGGCGGTGCAGGCGGCCACCAACATCGTCCGCGCGCCGCTGGAGCCGATCGACCAGTGGCGCGCCATCGTGTCGCTGCAGGAGCGCGGCTACAGCCTGGTGGAGGCCGCAGGTGCCATCGGCATCGCGGAGCGCAAGGCACGCCAGCTCGACCGCCTCGGCCGCCTACATCCCGCGCTGTTGGCGGAGATCGAGAAGAGCGGCATGCCGGCCGACCATGTGCTGATCCGCGTTGCCTCGGCGCCGCCGGAGGCGCAGGCCGCAGCGCTCAAGGCACCTGGCGCGTGGCAAGGCAGCGGGAAGGCGCGCCAGCTGGCTTGGCACAATCTGAGCGCCGCGCTGGCCTCCGCCCGCATCCCGCGCAGCCGAGCCATCTTCGATCCGGCCGAGGCCGGCATCGCCGTGGAGGAGGACCTCTTCGCCGAGCCCGGGAGCAAGGAGCAGTTCTTCTTCACGGACGTGCGCGGCTTCATGGCCGCCCAGGAACAGGCCCTCGCCAAGCTCGCCGCCGCGAAGCCGAAGCCCCGCATCGAGATTGTCGCGTGGAAGGAGCAGGGCCCCGCCATCCCGCGCGGCTGGATCCGGCTGTATGGCGACAAGAAGCCGAAAGGCTGCGTCTCTTACCGCGCCATCGCACCGTCCGGCTGGAACATCGGCGAGGTGGTGGAGGTCCTGGCCCTGCCGCCGGCACCGCCCAAGAAGAAGGACGGTCAGCCTGGCGCAGTGGCCTCGACCGAGGCGGAGGAGGCCGAGACGCCGCCGGTGCCGCAGCGTGAGCGGCTGACGAAGCGCGGCCGCGACATCCTGGCGCAGATGCAGACCGATGGCCTGCACGCTGCCCTGCGCCAGGACGCGGAGCAGCGCGACGAAGCCGAATGGCTGGAGCTGCTGCTGGTGGCCCTCTGCGCCGACAATGTGCAGATCCGCCCGGGCGGAACGGATCGCTATCAGCCGCTGGTGCGGTTCGGCGACATCGCAGCTCAGCTGCTGGACGAACAGGCGCAGCAGCGCGAGCTCGAACACGGCGTGACGCGGCGCCTGGCGGCCGAGGCGCTGTGCCGCATCCTCTCGGTGACGGGACCGACGCGCGCCGGCAGCGGCCGCGCCGCGCACTGGGTCGGCCGCTGGGTGGATGCGCGCGGCAGCATGCCGTTCCTGGACACGCCGGAGCTACTTGCGACGCTGTCGGCCGACACGCTGCGCCACATCGCCGCCGACCTCGACATGCCGACCAGCGGCACGGCGACGGCGCTGCGCGAGCGCCTGGCAGGCAAGGCCCGCGCCATGTGGCTCGAGGAAGCGGAGTTCACCGCGCCCGGCCCGCGGGCGCCGGAACCTGAGCCCGACGAAGAGGAAGAGGAATGAAGCACCTCGCGGAGATGGGCGTGGTGGCGCTGGTGCTGCTGGCCCTGCTGAACCTGGCGGCCGTGCTCGAGCAGGGGGCGGAGCTGCATGCTCTGCTGGGTGGCCTGTGAGCGGCGCCCCTTCCCCGCTGCCGCCCGCCGAGTTGCGCCAGCAGGCCATCGCCGTGGAGCTGCGCCTGCGGAATCCCTGGCTCTACCCAAACACCGAGGCCGGGGGCTTCCGGGCGATGGAGGACGCAGCCGCGGTAATGGGAGCCGGAGCTCTCGCCGCCCGCGCCGCGATCCGCGCGGAGCATGCCGCGTGGTCGGATGCGACCTTCGGCCGCCCGCCTGCCATCGGACCGCTCGGTCCGCTGAAGCACCTGGCCAAGGAAGCCTTGGAGGCCGCCGCCGCGCCGCACGCGCTGGAGGAATGGGCCGACCTGCAGTTCCTGCTGTGGGACGCCCAGCGCCGCGCCGGCATCACCGACGACCAGGTTGTCGCCGCCATGCGGCAGAAGCTGGCGGTCAACAAAGCGCGGCACTGGCCAGCTCCGCAGGACGGCGAGCCGCGCGAGCATGTGAAGCCTGCAGGAGGCGCCGACGATGCCGAATAGCCGCGTCATCCGCCGCCTGGGGCACAGCGTCAGCGATGCCGGTGTTATCACCTACCATGAGCGTGAGGCGACTTGGGCAGAGGCCGATGCAGTGGCCGGGCGGCGGGTGGATCGCCGACGGCTCTACTGCATCATGACCGACGACGACGGCCGCGACGCCCTGCATGAGGTGCTGCGCTGGACGCAGCACTGCACCGGCTGCACCGAGGTGCCGGAGATGACCCTTCCTCCAGATCGCGGCCCAGGCTGTCGGGAATGCGGCTATCAGGGGCGGGTGCGGAATAGCGTCTGGATCGCCTCAGACCAGGGAGGCGCCGACGATGCCGGGTGATCGCCCCATTTCCTTCGGCTCGGCCCGCGATGTGTCCGCGGACTGGGCGAGCGCCGCGGCGCCCACTGAACCGGAGGGCGGCGATGGATAGGCGGTTTCTCAGCCTCAGCGAGGCCGCTGCCTATGTCGGCGTCGGGCAGGATCTGTTTGCCGCGGAGGTCGAGGCCGGCATGTGGCCACGTCCCCTGCGGCGCGGCCGAACGGGGCGCCGCCTCACCTGGGACCGCAAGCTGCTGGACGCCAGGGCCGACGCGCTCGGCCAGGAGCATGGAGGCGCGCCGCAGCCCCCGCCAGCACCCGATGCCGCAGACCTCGGTCACCAACAGCCCGCTGGCCCTGCCAGCCGGGAAGCCGAATTGCTCAGAAGGATTGCCAGCCGCCATGACGGCCAAGCCGCCGCCGGCCGAGGACGTGCCCGCCGGACTTAAGCCCATCCGCAAGCGTCTCGCGGATGGAAGCTTTCGCACCTACTACTTCGACCGCCGCACGGGCACCGCCCTTGGGACGGATCGCGCCGTGGCGATTGAGCGCCTCCGCGACATGCGCGAGGAAGCGCTTGCCCCTCCCGCCGTGGAGCCGGGCAGCTTTGAGGCCCTGGTTTCCGCCTTTCGGGCCTCGCCGGAGTATCTCGACAAGCGGGCCACCACCCGGCAGCAGTATGCCTACGAGATGACGGAGCTGCTGCGCGACCTGCATGGCAGCCTCCTGTCCGACATCACGCCGGCGGTGGTCTATGCCATCCGTGACCGGACGGCCGCCGCCGGCCATCGCCACAAGGCCAACAGCCTCATCCGCATGCTCCGCATCCTGTTCGGATTCGCCAAGCGCCGCGGGCTGGCGGCGACAAAGCCCACCGATGACGTGCCCCTGATCGCGGTGGAGCCCCGGACGGCCGTCTGGACCCCGCAGCAGATCGAGGCATTCCTGACCGGTGCCCGCCCCAGCCTGCAGGCTGGCATGGCGCTCCTGCTCTACACGGTGCAGCGCCTCTCGGACGTGATGGCGCTGACGAGGGAGAACCTCCACGAAAACCCGGCGGATGGGCGGCTGTGGATCGGGCTACGGCAGCGGAAGACCTCCGCCCTGGTCTGGACGCCCTGCCACCAGCGCCTGGCGGCAATCTTGAGGGCCTTGCCGCCCGAGCAGCACCACCTGGTCCCCTCGCCCACCGGCCTGCCCTGGCCCAAGCGCAATTTCGCCCGGTCGTGGGACGCGCACCTGCAGCGCCGCAACAAGCAGCTGGCGGAGCAGGGCTTGCCCCTGATTCCGGCGCTTCAGCGCCGCGACCTGCGCCGCACGGGGATGGTGCAGATGGCCCTGGCCGGCGCCACGCCAAACCAGATCGCGGCCGTATCAGGGCACAGCATCGACCAGACCATGAAGATCCTGGACGTCTACATCCCACGTCGGGGCGACGTAGCAGCGGGCGCCATCACGGCCTGGGAATCGAGTCCCGGCGGAGAGACCTTCTCGGCCTTCGAAAAAGGGGGCGGAAACCAGTTTCCGGTTACCGGAAACCGGAAAACGAGCAGTTCGGTAAAGACTTGAAAAGGCATGTCCCCGGCGGGATTCGAACCCACGGCCCCCAGATTAGGAATCTGGTGCTCTATCCGGCTGAGCTACGGAGACGCCGCGCGCAGGATAGCGGAGTTCGCCGCGCAACGGAACCGGGCCCGGCCCGGTGGCGGCGCGCCTCAGCCGCGGCGGCGGAAGCGCTCCACCGCCGCCACCAGCGCCACCCGCACGCCCGGCTCCAGCGCCGAATGCCCGGCATCGGGGATCACGGTCAGCCGCGCCTTCGGCCAGGCGGCCGCCAGGTCGAAGGCGCTCTCGGCCGGGCAGACCATGTCGTAGCGGCCCTGCACGATCTCCGCCGGCAGATGCGCGATGCGCGCCATGTGGCCGAGCAGCCCCTCCGGCGGCAGGAACAGGTCGTGGGCGAAGTAGTGCGCCTCGATCCGGGCGAGGCCCAGCGCCGTGCGGTCCTGCGCGAAGCTCGCCACCGTCTCCGGGCTCGGCATCAGCGTGCTGCACAGCCCCTCATACTGGCTCCAGGCGCGGGCGGCGGCGAAATGCACCTGCGGGTCCGGGTCGGTCAGCCGCGCCAGATAGGCGGTCAGCAGGTCGCCGCGCTCGGCCTCGGGGATGTGCTCGGCGAATTGCGCCCAGGCATCGGGGAAGACGCGGCGCATGCCGTAGAGGAACCACTCCACCTCCGCCGCGCGGCCGAGGAAGACGCCGCGCAGCACGCAGCCCTGCACCCGCTCGGGGTGGGCCTGGGCATAGGCCAGCGCCAGCGTCGAGCCCCAGGAGCCGCCGAACAGCAGCCAGCCCTCGATGCCGAGGAAGCGGCGCAGCGTCTCGATATCGGCCACCAGGTTCGGCGTGGTGTTGCCGGCGAGCTCGCCCAGCGGGCGGGAGCGGCCGGAGCCGCGCTGGTCGAAGATGATGATGCGCCAATGCGCGGGGTCGAAGAAGCGGCGATGCACCGCCCCCGCCCCGGCCCCCGGCCCGCCATGCAGGAACAGCACCGGCTGGCCCTGCGGATTGCCCACCTGCTCCCAGTACATGACATGCCCGCCGGACAACGGCAGCAGGCCGGTCTCGTAGGGTGCGATATCGGGGAAGAGGTCGCCGCGCGGCATGGCGCGATCTTTGGCGCGACCGGACCGGCCGCGCAACACCGCGGCCGCGGCGATGACCGCTTTTGCGCGCCGCCGCCCCTTCGCGCCGGGCGGCTTCGTGCCTAGCTTGGGGGGATGGCGACCTCCTCCACCCCTGCCGGCTCTCCCTCCGCCGGTTCCAAGCCCGGCGGCGCCCCCGGCGGCCTGCGCTGCGCCGTCTGCGGGGGCGAGAGCCGCCAGCCCCCCTTCCGCCCCGGCCCGCCCGAACAGGCGCCCGATCTCGACCTGCGCCCCGGCGAGCCGCTGCGCGGCACCATGGCGCGCTGGCTGCAGCAATGCCCGCATTGCGCCTATGCCGCCCCCGACATCGGCCGCGCCCATCCGGCGGCGGCCGAGGCCGTGGCCGCCGCCCCCTTCCGCGCGCTGATCGCCGACACCAGCCACCCGCCCCTGGCCCGCCGCTTCCTGGCCTGGGCGCATGTGCTGGAGGAGACCGGCGCGCTGCACGCCGCCGCCGAGGCGACGCTGCACGCCGCCTGGGTGGCCGACGACATGAACCGCCCCGACCTGGCCGCGCATTGGCGGCAGGAGGCGGTGGCGCTGTGGCGCGGCGGCCCGCCGCTGGATGCCGAGCAGAATGTGCGGGTGATCGACGCGCTGCGCCGCGCCGAGGCCTGGGAGGATGCCGCCGCCACCGCCCGCCACCTGGCCGAGAGCCGGCCGGAGGAGGCGGTGGCCCAGGTGGTGGCGCTGGAGCTGCGGCTGATCGCCCAGCGCGATGCCGGGCGGCATACCCTGGCCAGCGCCCTGCCGCCGCCCTCGCAGCAGCGGCGGCACCAGGCGCACCGGCGCGGCCAGCCGCCGGCCGGGCCGGGGCTGTGGCAGCGCATCGCCGGGCTGTTCCGCCGCCGATAGAAGGCGCCGCGCGGGCTTGCTTTCACGGCCATGGCGGCGCATCTGGAACACTATAACGTTCCTGGAGACCGCCATGCAGCGCCGCGCCTTGCTGGGCCTCGCCCTCGCCTCCCCCTTCCTCGGCCGCGCCGCCCTCGCCCAGGGGGCGCCCCTGCCGGTCGTCGCCTCCTTCTCCATCCTGGGCGACATGGTGCGGCAGATCGGCGGCGACGCCGTGGCCGTGCGCAGCATCGCCGGGCCCGATGTGGACGCGCACAGCTTCCAGCCCCGCCCCTCCGACGCCCAGGCGCTGCGCGAGGCGAAGCTGCTGGTGCGCAACGGCCTCGGCTTCGACCCCTGGGTGGACCGGCTGGCCCGCTCCGCCGGCTATGCCGGCACCGTCGCCACCGCGACCGAGGGCGTCACCCCCCGCAGGATGGAGGAGGCCGGGCACAGCCATGGCCACGGGCACAGCCACGGGCATGGCCACAGCCATGGCAGCGAGGACCCGCATGCCTGGCAGGACCTGCGCAACGGCCAGATCTACGCCCGCACCATCGGCGAGGCCCTGGCCAAGGCCGACCCCGCCCGCGCCGAGACCTTCCGCGCCGCCGCCACCGCCTATGCCGGGCGCCTCGGCGCGCTCGACGCCTGGGTGCGGGAGCAGATCGCCACCGTGCCCGAGGCGCGGCGCAAGGTCGTCACCAGCCACGACGCCTTCGGCTATTTCGGCACCGCCTATGGCGTGCGCTTCCTGGCGCCCCAAGGGGTCAGCACCGAGAGCGAACCCTCCGCCGCCCAGGTGGCGCGGCTGATCCGCACCCTGAAGCAGGAGAACATCACCGCCCTCTTCCTGGAGAACATGGCCAACCCGGCCACGCTGAACCGCCTGGCGGCGGAGGCGGGGGTGACGGTGCGTGGCAAGCTCTATGCCGATGCGCTCTCCGCCGCGGACGGGCCGGCGCCGACCTATGAGGCCATGGTGCGGCACAATGTCGGGCTGCTGGTGCCGGCGATGCGCGGGAACTGACAGGACAGGCCAGGGGCGCCGCCCCTGGACCCCGCCGGGGTGGCAGGGCCACCCCGGACCCCGCCTTCAGTCCACAGGCAAGAAGATGAACACCACGGCGGCGATCAGGCAGCCCATCGCGGCCAGATAGGTCCAGCGCAGCGGCTCCCCCAGCACCATCACCGAGAAGCCGCCGAACACCATCAGCGTGATCACCTCCTGCATCACCTTCAGCTGCTGGCCCGTATAGGCGCCATAGCCGATGCGGTTGGCCGGCACCGCCAGGCAGTACTCGAAGAAGGCGATGCCCCAGCTGATCAGCACCGCCATCCAGAGCGGCCAGGAAGGCTGCTTCAGATGGCCATACCAGGCCCAGGTCATGACGATGTTGGAGCCGACCAGCAGCAGCGGCGGCAGCAGCAGGGCAAGGTTCATCGGGGCATCCCGGTTCGGTGGCACCACCCCGCGAGGCGGGGCGGGGGCGGCAAGGAGAGGCTGGCGCCGGCCAGGGCCAAGCATGCCACGCCGGCCCTGCCAACGCCCGCTCGCGCCGCTGTTTTCCGCGTGGCGGGAACTTCACCCGCAGGCCATCCATGCCGGGGCGCGGGGCGCCTTTCCTCTTGCCTCGGCAGGGCGCCGGGCCTAACCAGCCGGCTTCTCAGGCTTTCAGGAACAGGGAAAGGGTCCGCATGAACTGGATCAGCGAATGGGCGCTGCCGAAGATCCAGACATGGCTCGGCCGCAAGGAGGTGCCGGACAATCTCTGGCACAAATGCCCCGCCTGCGAGCAGATGATCTTCCACCGCGACCTCGAGCGCGCGCAGCATGTCTGCACCCATTGCGGGCACCACATGCGCATCCCCGCCGCCAAGCGGATCGAATACACGCTCGACGCCGGCTTCCAGCGCATCGAGCTGCCCAAGGCGCCCGCCGACCCGCTGCGCTTCCGCGACCAGCGCCGCTACGCCGACCGGCTGAAGGAGGCGCAGGCGAAATCCGGCATGGATGACGCCGTCGCCGTCGCCCATGGCACCATCGAGGGCCGCCGCGCCGTCGTCGCCGCCTTCGAGTTCGGCTTCATGGCCGGCTCGATGAGCCCCGGCGTGGGCGAGGCGCTGGTCACCGCCGCGCGGCTGGCCGTGCTGCAGGACGCGCCGCTGATCGTCTTCACCGCCTCGGGCGGCGCCCGCATGCAGGAAGGCGCGCTGAGCCTGATGCAGATGCCGCGCACCGTCATCGCCGCGCAGATGGTGAAGGAGGCCGGCCTGCCCTTCATCGTCGTGCTGTGCGACCCGACCACCGGCGGCGTCACCGCCAGCTTCGCCATGCTGGGCGACATCCAGATCGCCGAGCCCGGCGCGCTGATCGGCTTCGCCGGCGCCCGCGTCATCGAGCAGACGGTGCGCGAGAAGCTGCCCGAGGGCTTCCAGCGCGCCGAATACCTGCTGGAGCACGGCATCCTCGACATGGTGGTCAAGCGCGGCGCGATGCGCGAGACGCTGGCCCATGTCATCGGCCTGCTGCGCGAGCCGCTGCTGCCCGAGGCGGCGCCCGAGCCCGCCCTGGCCGAGGCCGCCGCGCCCGA
>NZ_GG770777.1:1692314-1697048 GCF_000164635.1 Pseudoroseomonas cervicalis ATCC 49957
CGCCGCGCGCGGCCCGCCGCCGGGGCCGGGATGACCGCCACCCTGGCGGCGGGCGTGCTCCTCGGTGTATGACCCGCCGCCATGCAGCAAGCGGCCCTTCCCACCTACCGCATCGACGCCAGCCAGCCGGACCGGCGCGGCCGCGCCCTGGCCGATCTCCATGACGGCCTGACCGGATGGCGCCTGGCCTGGGCGCTCGCCCGGCTGGACCTGCGCAACCGCTACCGCGGCTCGGTGATCGGGCCGTTCTGGGTGACGCTGTCCACCGCCGCCATGGTGGGCGGGCTCGGGCTGCTCTACTCGCAGCTCTTCCGCATGGACCTGGCGACCTACCTGCCGCACCTGGCGACCAGCCTGATCGTCTGGAACGCGCTGGCGGCGATGGTGTCGGACGCCACCACCTGCCTGTCCGGCGCCGAGGGGGTGATCCGCCAGCTGCGCCTGCCGCTGACGGTACACGCGCTGCGCTGCGTGTTCCGCAACGCGCTGAACGCGGCGCACAGCCTGCCGCTGATCCTGCTGGTCTTCGCCCTGGTCTGGCACTGGCCGGGGATGGAGGTGCTGCTGCTGATCCCCGGGCTGGCGATCCTGGCGGTGAACGCGCTCTCGGCCTCGCTGTTCCTCGGCATGGTCTGCGCGCGGTTCCGCGACATCGGGCCGATCGTGGCCAATGTCATGCAGATGGCCTTCTTCCTGACCCCGGTGATCTGGAAGCCGGAGCTGCTCGGCCCGGCCGCGAAGTGGCTGCCGCTGAACCCGTTCTACACCATGCTGGAGCTGGTGCGCGGGCCGCTGATCGAGGGCGGCGGGTCGCTGCTCGTCTGGCTGGCGGCGATCGGCTACAGCGCGGTGCTGGCGGGGGTCGCGCTGTTCTTCTTCGTCCGTTTCCGCAACCGCGTCGCCTTCTGGGTCTGACACCGTGGCCAGCATCCAAGCCCGTGGGCTCCGCATCGAGTTCCCGCTCTACCACCTGGCCGCGCGCAGCCTGAAGAAGCGGCTGCTGGCCAAGGCGGCGATCCGGCTGAAGACCGACGAATCCAACCGCGTCGTCGTCTCCGCCTTGCAGGACCTGAATTTCGACATCCGCCGCGGCGAGCGGGTGGCGCTGGTCGGCACCAATGGCGCCGGCAAGACGACGCTGCTGCGCACCCTGGCCGGCATCTACGAGCCGGTGGCCGGGCAGCTCGAGGTGGTGGGCGAGGTCGGCTCGCTGATCGACCCCAGCGCCGGCATCGATTCCGACAGCACGGGGCGGGAGAATATCCGCCTGCGCGGCCTGTATCGCGGCATGAGCGAGGCGGAGATCGCCGCGCTGGAGGCGGATGCCGCCGCCTTCTCGGGCCTCGGCGAATTCCTGGACATGCCGACGCGCGGCTATTCGGCCGGCATGCAGGTGCGGCTGTCCTTCGCCATCGCCACCGCGATCACGCCGCAGATCCTGCTGATGGACGAGTGGTTCCTGGCGGGCGACGCCGATTTCATGGCCAAGGCCGAGGCGCGGCTGACGCGGCTGGTGACCGGCGCCGACATCCTGGTGATCGCGACACACGACATGGGCGTGGTGCGGCGCTGGTGCACGCGGGTGATCAAGCTGGAGCAGGGCCGCATCATCGCCGATGGCACGGTGGACGAGGTGCTGGGCCCCGACCCGGCGGCGCAGCCGGCTGTGGGCTGACTCATCGCGGCGGCGGGGGCCGCGCCGCCCGCCTACCCCGCCGCAGCGGCCGCGAGAGGCTCGCTCCGCAGCACCGCCACCGGCGGGAAGCGCACCAGCTCCAGCCGGCGGCAAATGGCCCGGATCGGGCCGCGCCATGCCGAGCCTGCGGCCTCCACCAGCGGACCGGCCGCCCCACCGCTCCGCTGGCTCAGGGTGACATGCGGCACCCAGGCTCCCGGCCGGTAATGCTCATGGACCAGGCAATCCGGCCGTGCCGCCCGCAGCGCGGCATGCAGCGCGGCATGCCGGGCGAGCAGCGGCGGCGTCACCACCGGCGCGGCCCACACGACCGGCGGAGCGCCCGGAAACACCCCTAGCCCGGCCAGGGTCACGCCAAGACCGGTCCAGTGTTCCGCCAGCCCGGAGACCGCCTCCGCCAGCGCGGTGGCGGGGGCCGTGTCCGGCAGCACGGCCAGGGTGAGATGGGGCGGGTAGCCAAGGCGCAGCATGTCATCCGCACCGGCCTGCTCCGCCAGGGCCAGCCAGAGCTGCCGCACCGCGTCAGCGGCATCGTCGTCGAGGGGCAGGGTCACGGCATAGGGCATCGCGGCAGCCTGGCGGCAGACAGATCGGCCGGCAAGGATCGGCCCATCCCGCCCCCCCTGCCCAGGCGGCGAGGAGACAGGCGGCGCGGCCATGCCCCGGTCAGTCCCCGGTGGGCTTGCCCCGCAGCCGCTTGGTCTCGCCGCGCTGCGACTTGCCTTCCAGCCGCCGCTTCTTCGACCCCAGCGTCGGCTTCGTCGCGCGGCGCTTGGGCGGCGGCGGCTTCGCGGCCTCGCGGATCAGTTCCAGCATGCGTTCCAGCGCATCCTCGCGGTTGCGGGCCTGGGTGCGGAATTGCTGGGCGGTGATCACCACCTCCCCCGCCGCCGTGGCGCGGTGCCCGGCCAGCTTCAGCAGGCGCTCGCGCACCGGCTCGGGCAGGCTGGGCGAGTGCCGCGCGTCGAAGCGCAGCTGCACCATGGTCTCCACCTTCTGGATGTTCTGCCCGCCCGCGCCAGAGGCACGGGCGAAGCTCTCTTCCAGTTCGCTCTCATCGATCGAGAGGCGGGCGGTGACCGGGATGCGGGCCATGCGGGCGGGCGCGGCTCAGCCGGCCAGGGCGGGCAGCGGCTCGCCGGTCACCGCCTGCAGCCCGGCGGTCTTGCCCAGCGCGCCCCAGGCGCGGTCGTATTGCGGCGGCACCGTCACCCGGTCCATGCGGCCGAGGGCGGCGGCGGCGTGCAGCGGCCAGTAGGGGTCGCGCAGCGTGGCGCGGGCCAGCAGGATCATGTCGGCCTTGCCCTCGCTCAGCACGTCCTGGGCCTGCTGCGGCTCGGTGATCAGGCCGACGGCGGCGACCGCCAGCCCCGGCGCGCCCTGGCGCACCGCGGCGGCACCCGGCACCTGGTAGCCGGGGCCGATCGGGATCTTCTGGTGCGCCACCAGCCCGCCGGAGGAGATGTCGGCCAGGTCGATGCCCAGGCCCCGCAGCTCGGCGCAGAGGGCGACGGTCTCCTCGGTGGTCCAGCCGCCCTCGGCCCAGTCGGTGTGGGACAGGCGCAGGCCGAGCGCCACATCGTCGGGAATGGCGGCGCGCACCGCCCGCACCACCTCGCGCACCAGCCGGGTGCGGCCGGCGAAATCGCCGCCCCAGCCGTCGTTGCGCTGGTTGGAGAGCGGCGAGAGGAACTGGTGGATCAGGTAGCCATGCGCGCCGTGGATCTCGATGAAGCGGTAGCCGGCGGCGACGGCGCGGCGGGCGGTCGCGGCGAAATCGGCGATCACCTTGGCGATGCCTTCCTCGTCCAGCGCGCGCGGCTGGTGCAGCCCCTCGAAGGCCAGGGCGCTGGGCGCGACGGGCTGCCAGCCATGCTCGCGCGCCAGGCCGCCGACCCAGGGCTGCGCCGTGCTGGCCTTGCGCCCGGCATGGGCGATCTGGATGCCCGGCACGGCGCCGGCGCTGGCCATGGCGCGCGCCAGCTGGGCGTGGCCGGGGATGTGCGCGTCGCTCCACAGCCCGACATCCTGCGGGGTGATGCGCGCCTCCGGCGAGACGCCCGTCGCCTCGACGATGACGAGGCCGGCGCCGCCGATGGCGCGGGCGTGCAGATGCGCCAGGTGCCAGGCGGTGGGCAGCCCGTCCGGGCCGCAGCTGTACTGGCACATCGGCGCGACGCCGATGCGGTTGCGCAGCACGGCGCCGCGCAGGGTCAAGGGCTCGAACAGGTCGGTCACGGGGCGGGTCTCCAGCTCCAGGGGGGCAGGCGCCCCAGGCGGTTCTCGAACACGGCGAACCATGTCGGGGCGCCCGGCGGCCGCGGCAACAGCCGCCCCGCCGCATCGGCGGCGAAGCGGGAGAGGGTGACGGCATCGGCGATGTTGCCGCCCACCGCCTCGACCACGCCGGGCCGGGCGGCCACGACGATGTCGCAATGCATGGGGCGGAACTGCCCGGCCTCGCGCGCCCGCGCCCGCCAGTCGGGCAGCGGGCGGGAGGAGCGGTCGGCGCAGACCAGGTCGCCGGGCTGCGGCGCGTACTCCGCCATGTCGCGCGGCAGGAAGGGCGCGGAATCGGGGAAGGCGCGGGCATCGGCCAGCAGGCCGTCGATGTAGAAGGCATGCGCGGCGGAGGCGGGGAATTCCCGCCGGTCGACGCCCGCGCCGCGCAGCACGTAGCTGATGAAGGCGGCGGACCAGGCGGGCTCGCTCCACAGCGAGGAGGGCGCGCCGGGCTGGGACAGGGCGGTGGCGTAGCGCACCCGGTTGCGGGCGATGGCGCTCTCCGCCTCGGCCTCGTCCACCGCGCGCCAATAGGCCAGGACGCGGGGGAAGTTGGCCAGCTCGCCCTCGGGCGAGGGCTGGCCGGCGGGGGTGGCGCGGCGCTGGCCGGGATCGAGGGTGATGCGGCCCCATTCCGCCCATTCCTCCAGCGCGATGCGCAGCATGCGCTCGCGCACGCTGGGCGGGTAGGAGAGCGGCGGGGAAAGCCGCGCCACGGGCGGCGGCGCGGCGCAGGCCGCCACCAGCAGCAGGCC
>NZ_GG770777.1:1697357-1704337 GCF_000164635.1 Pseudoroseomonas cervicalis ATCC 49957
CGCTGCCCCGCTCGGAGACGCGCGACTCCAGCCTGTCGCTCCAGGCGCGGCGGCCGCACCGGGCCAGGGGGCGCGGCAGGGCCCGCTCCCGATCGGCGGTCAGATGATCCCGCTCGGGGGCGCGCAGCGTCTCGGCCATGGCGGTGTCCGGCTCCGTTCCAGTCTCGGCGCCGTATGATAGGCCGGGGCGGCGCGCGGCGCACCCCGCCGCGCGCGCGGCCTCACACCGCCTTGCTGTGCCGGCCCGGCCCCTGGCCCAGATAGGCGTCGAAGGCCGCCGCGGCGTGGCGCAGGAAGCGGCGCTCCGTCACCTCCAGCCGCCCCTCGCGCTCGGCCAGCACGCCGTCGGCCAGCAGCGGTTCCAGGCGTGGCCGCGCCGCCGCCAGCACGGCCTCCGGCACCGCGCGCAGCGGCAGGGCCAGGTCGCACATCAGCCGCTCGATCAGGCTGGCGCGCTGGCGGTCCTCCTCGGTCAGGGCGCGGCCGCGCGCGACGGCGAGCCGCCCGGCCTCGATCTCGGCCAGCCAGCCGCGCTCATCGGCGATGTTCTGGGCGAAGCCCGCCGGCAGCCGGCCGATCGAGGAGGCGCCGAGCCCGAGCAGCACCGGCGCCGCATCCGTGGTGTAGCCCTGGAAGTTGCGGCGCAGCGCCCCGGCCGCCGCGGCGCGGGCCATGGGATCCTCCGGCCGGGCGAAATGGTCGAGGCCGATGCGCCGGTAGCCCGCCGCCTCCAGCACCGCGGCCGCCGCCTCGGCCTGGGCCAGCCGCGCCTCCGCCCCCGGCAATTGCCGCGCGTCGATGGCGTTCTGTGCCGGCTTCATCCAGGGCACATGGGCATAGCCGAACACCGCCACCCGGTCGGCCCCGAGTTCGGCGGCGAAGCGGGCGCTGGCCTCGGCCTCCGCCACGCCCTGCCCCGGCAGGCCGTACATCAGGTCGAGATTGATGGCGCCGATGCCGCGCTCCCGCAGCAGCGCCACCGCGCGCGCCACCTGCTCCGAGGGCTGGATGCGGCCGATGCGCGCCTGCACCTCCGGATCGATATCCTGCACGCCGAGGCTGGCGCGGGTGATGCCGCCCTCGGCCAGGGCGTCGGCGATCACCGGCGTCAGCACGCGCGGGTCCAGCTCGATCGCCAGTTCGGCGTTGTCGCGGAAGGGGAAATGGGCGCGCAGCGCGGCCAGCAGGCGGGACAGCCCCTCCGCCCCGATGGCGGAGGGCGTGCCGCCGCCCAGATGCAGCGCCGACACCCCGCCATGCGCCGGCAGCGCGGCGGCGAGCAGCGCGGCCTCGGCCAGCAGCCCGTCGGTGTAGCGGGCCAGTCGCGCCGGCAGGCGCGTCACCGCCGTGTGGCAGCCGCAATACCAGCAGAGGCTGCGGCAGAAGGGGATATGCACATAGAGCGAGAGCGCGTCGCCCGGCGCGATGCCGGAGAGCCAGGCGCGGTACTCGGCCTCCGCCAGCGGCGCGAAATGCGGCGCGGTGGGGTAGGAGGTGTAGCGCGGCAGGGCCGCGCCGGCGTAGCGGGCAAAGGTTTCGGGCGACATTCTTTCCAGTTACGCCCACCCGCCTCCCCCTTCCTTGACCCTCATCAATTTTCTGTCCGGCTGCCGTCGTCTGGCGGCGAAGCGGGACGCGGCGAAGGGGCGGGGCGCGGGCAGCAAGGGCGCGCCGCCAACGGGAAAAAGTTTTTTGGTTCTTTTTTCCAAAAAAGAACTTTTTTGTCGGGCTGCCGCTGTCGGGTGGAGAGGCGGGCCGCTTCAGGAGGGGCGTATCGCTTTACCCCTCCCCGGCTGGCCCTGGTTTTGCTTCGATCCTGGGCATGACCCAGCGCATCGCCTTCATCCTGAACGGGGAAGCCCGGACCCTGCCGGCGGAGACGCCGCCCGGCACGACGCTGCTGGACTGGCTGCGGGCCGCCGGTCTGACCGGCACCAAGGAGGGCTGCGCCGAGGGCGATTGCGGCGCCTGCACCGTGGTGCTGGAGGAGGCGGATGGCGGCCGCACCCCGGTCAATGCCTGCCTGGCGGTGCTGGGGCAGATGCAGGGCCGCGCCATCCGCACGGTGGAGGGGCTGTCGCGCCCCGGCGCGCCGCACCCCGTGCAACTGGCGATGGCGGAGGGCGATGCGACGCAATGCGGCTTCTGCACGCCCGGCATCGTCATGTCCGCCTGGGCGCATGCGCGGGAGGGCGGGGCGGCGCATGAGGCGCTGGCGGGCAATCTCTGCCGCTGCACCGGCTATCGCCCGATCCTGTCGGTGTTCGAGGGGGTGCGAGATGACGGCGCCGCGCCCCCTGCCCTGCCGCCCCTGACATCGGCAGAGCTGGCTTCCCCGGATCAGGTGTTCCACGCCCCGGTGACGCTGGCGGAAGCCCTGGCGCTGCGCGCGGCGCATCCGGAGGCCTGGTTGCTGGCGGGCGGCACCGATCTCGGCCTGCGCTTCGCCGGGCACCGGGAGAAGCCGGCGCGCATCCTGGGGCTCGGCGCGGTGGCGGAGTTGCGGGCGTTGGAGATCGGGGAGGCCAGCCTGCGCATTGGCGCGGGCCTGCCCTATGGCGCGCTGCTGCGGGCGCTGCGTGGCCTGCCCGACCTGGCGCCGCTGGCCGGGCTGCTGGCGCGGCTGGGCTCGCGGCAGATTCGCGGCATGGGCACGCTGGGCGGCAATCTCGGCACCGCCTCGCCGATCGGCGATGCGCTGCCGCCGCTGCTGGCGCTGGGCGCGACGGTGGAAGTGCAATCCGCCGCGCACGGTGCGCGAAGCTTGCCGGTCGCGGAGTTCCTCACCGGCTATCGCCGCACTGCCCTGGCGGCGGACGAGATCATCACCGCGATCGGGCTGCCCCGCCCGCCGCCGGGCGCGCTCTTCGCCTGCGAGAAGCTGTCGAAGCGGCACGACCAGGATATTTCCACCGTCTCGGCGGCCTTCCTGCTGGAGCTGGAGGAGGGGCGCATCCGCCAGGCCCGGCTGGCCTTTGGTGGCATGGCGGCGACCGTGGTCCGCGCGGCGGGGGCCGAGGCGGCGCTGACCGGCGCCCCGCTGGCCGAGGCCAGCTTCGCCGCCGCCGCGCAGGCCCTGGCCGGGGATGTCACCCCGCTCTCCGATGGCCGCGGCAGCGCGGAATACCGGCTGCGCGGCGCGCAGGGGCTGCTGATGCGGCTGTTCTGGCGCGCCACCCGCCCCGAGCTGGCGCTGGAGGTGCAGGCATGACCGACGCCCTGCCGCGCCCCAGCCGCACCGGCATGGGTGCTTCGCTCCGCCAGGACAGCGCGCTGCGCCATACCACCGGCGAGGCCCGCTTCACCGACGACCTGCCCGAGCCGCCGGGGCTGCTGCACGCGGCGCTGGCGCTCTCCCCCGTGGCGCATGGGCATCTGGCGCCGCTGGACATGGCGCCGGCGCGGGCGGTGCCGGGGGTGGTGGCGGTGCTCGGCCCGCGCGACATCCCCGGCCGCAACGACATTTCTCCCAGCGGCAAGGCCACCGAAGTGCTGTTCGCCGAGGATCGTGTCGAGCATTGGGGCCAGCCGATCGCCCTGGTGGTCGCCACCACGCGCGACGCGGCCCTGGCCGGCGCCGCCGCGCTGCGGCCGGAGATCACGAAGCTGCCGCCCATCCTTTCGATTGAGGACGCGCTGGCGGCCAACGCCCTGCTGATGCCGCCCCAGGTGATCGAGCGTGGCGACTGGACCACCGCGCTGCAAACCGCGCCCATCCAACTGGAAGAAAAATTCCGCTGCGGGGGACAGGAGCATTTCTATCTGGAGGGGCAGATCGCCCTGGCCATCCCCGGCGAGGATGGCGAGATCACCCTGCACTCCTCCACCCAGCACCCGACCGAGGTGCAGCACATCGCCGCCCGCGTGCTGGGCTGCGATTTCGCCCGCATCACCGTGCAGTGCCGGCGCATGGGCGGCGGCTTCGGCGGCAAGGAAAGCAACGCCTCCTGGCTGGCCGCCGCCACCGCGCTGGCGGCGCGCGCCACGGGCCGGCCGGTGAAGCTGCGCCTCTCCCGCCAGGCGGACATGGCGGCCACCGGCAAGCGCCACCCCTTCCTCTATCGCTGGCGCGCCGGCTGCGACGCATCGGGGCGCATCCTGGCGCTGGATGCGATGCTGGCCGCCGATGGCGGGCACAGCCTGGATCTCTCCGGCGGCGTCATCTTCCGCGCCGTCACCCACGCGCTGAACGCCTATGACGTGCCGGCGCTGCGCATCACCGGACTCGCCTGCAAGACCAACACCGTCAGCAACACCGCCTTCCGCGGCTTCGGCGGGCCGCAGGGCGCGCTGCTGATGGAGGATGTTTTTTTCAGTGTGGCGCGCGCCACGGGGCTCAGCGTCGATGAAGTGCGCGAAAGGAACTTCGCCGGCGGGCCGAACGGCGACGAAACGCCCTATGGCCAGAAGCTGGAAGGCGATCTGATCCGCCGCGTCTGGGCCGAGGCGAAGCAGGATGCCGGCTGGGAATCCCGCCGCGCCGAGATCGACGCCTTCAACGCAGGGCACCCGACGCTGCGGCGCGGCCTGGGCGGCTTTGTCCTCGCCTTCGGCATCTCCTTCGGCATCATGGCGATGAACCAGGCCGGCGCGCTGGTGCATGTCTACACCGATGGCTCCATCCGCCTGAACCATGGCGGCACCGAGATGGGCCAGGGCCTGTTCATCAAGGTGGCGCAGGTGGTCGCCGATGTCTTCGGCGTCGAGGTGGAGCGCATCCGCATCACCGGCACCTCCACCGCCGAAGTGCCCAACACCGCCCCCACCGCCGCCAGCACCGGCAGCGACCTGAATGGCTGGGCCGCCCACGCCGCCGCCAGCACCCTCCGCGCCCGCATGGCGGAGGTCGCGGCGCGCCGCTGGAACATCCCTGTCGAGGACATCGCCTTCGCCGAAGGCCGCGTCACCGCCGGCAACCACAGCATGGAGTTCGGCGAGCTGGCGCAGCTCTGCTGGGCGGAGCGCGTCAGCCTCTCCGCCACGGGCTTCTACAAAACGCCCGACATCCACTGGGACCCCGTCGCCATGCGCGGGCACCCCTTCTTCTACTTCTCCTACGGCGCCGCCATCGCCGATGTGCTGGTCGACACCCTGACCGGCGAACACCGCGTGCTGCGCGCCGACCTGGTGCAGGATTGCGGCCGCAGCCTGAACCCCGCCATCGACCGCGGCCAGATCGAGGGCGCCTTCCTCCAGGGCCTGGGCTGGCTCACCTGCGAGGAACTGGTCTGGGACGCGGACGGCCGGCTGCGCACCCTCGGCCCCTCCACCTACAAGATCCCGGGCTCGCGCGAGATGCCGCCGGTGCTGAATCTGCGCCTGCTGGAAGACGCGCCCGCACGGGTGAACACCATCTTCCGCTCCAAGGCGGTGGGCGAGCCACCCCTGCTGCTGGCCATCGCCGTGTGGAACGCGCTGCGCGATGCGCTGGGCGGGCGGAAACTGGACCTGCCGGCGACACCGGAAAAAGTCCTTGGGGAAGGCTCTGCCTTCCCCAAACCCCTACCGCCGGGGGGATAGGATCCCCCGGACCCCGCCTTCAGTCGGCTTTCACCAGCAGGGTCATGCCCTCCACGGCCAGCACGCGCACCGCCTGGCCGGGCTCGGCCCCGCCCTCCAGCCGCGCCGGCCAGTCGGAATCGCCCAGCCGCACCCGGCTGCCGCCCAGCCACACCCCATGCCGGCCCACCAGGCCGGAGGTCGGGGTGTTCGGCGTCTGCCGCGTCGCATGCGGGCGGAACCGCTTCAGCCCCAGCGCGATGCCGGCCGCCAGCAGGCCCACGAACACCACCAGCGTCGCCGGCAGGCCAGGGTCGATCACCGCCACCAGCAGGCCGGTGCCCAGCGCCGCGACGCCCACCCACACCAGGAACACACCGGGCAGCACCAGCTCGGCCCCGAGCCCGAGCAGCCCGATCACCACCCAGACCGCCCAGCCCTCCATCATGCGCCGCGCCCGGCCTCCGGCACCGAGCCGGAACGGCGCGGCGGCAGCGCCCCGCCCACCGGCGGCACCACAGGCCCGGCGCCCGCGGCATTGCGGAACAGCTCCACCGCGCCGGTGATGCCGCCCGCCAGCGCCGAGGCCTCCATCGGCACCACCACCAGCTTGGAGGAGGGGTTCGCCGCCAGCTGGCCGAAGGCCTGGATGTAGCGCTCGGAGATGAAGTAGCCGAGCGCCGACTCGCCGCCATCCCGCGCCGCCTCGGCCACCACGCGCGTCGCCTCGGCCTCGGCCCGCGCCAGCCGCTCGCGCGCCTCGGCATCGCGCTGCGCCGCTTCCAGCCGGCCCTCCGCCTCCAGCACCTGCGCCGCCTTCTCGCCCTCGGCGCGGGCGATCGCCGCCTCCCGCTCGCCCTGGGCGCGGGCCACCATGGCGCGCCGCTCGCGCTCCGCCGTCATCTGCGTGTTCATCGCGGCGACGAGGTTGGCCGGCGGCTCGATCTTGCGGATCTCGACGCGCGTCACCTTGGCGCCCCACGGGTCGGTCGCCCCGTCCAGCACGCCCAGCAGATAGGTGTTGATCTTGTCGCGCGAGGACAGCGCCGCATCCAGGTCCATCTCGCCGATGATGGCGCGGATGTTGGTCATCGCCAGCGCGGTCAGCGCCTGGGTCAGGTTCTGCACCTGATAGGCCGCCTTGGCCGGGTCCATCACCCGGTAATAGACCACGCCATCGACCGAGACATTGGCGTTGTCCTTGGTGATCACCGCCTGCTCGGGGATGTCCAGCACCGTCTCCTGCACGTTCACCCGCTGCCCGATCGTGTCGATATACGGGATGATGAAGTTCAGCCCCGGCTGCAGCGTGTGGGTGAAGGCGCCAAACCGCTCCACCGTCCAGGACTCGCCCTGCGGCACGGTGCGGATGCCCTTGAAAGCGGTCAGGATGGCCAGCGCCACCAGCACCACCAGCACGATCAGCGTGCCGCTCACCGGAATCTCCATGCGCTCTCTCCACTCAGGCTTCTGAAGCGCGG
>NZ_GG770777.1:1706304-1708823 GCF_000164635.1 Pseudoroseomonas cervicalis ATCC 49957
CGCGTGCGCCAGCCGCCGCGCCCGGTCCTGGAAGGCGGCGCGGCCGAGCTGGCGCAGCAGCCCGGCCAGCTCGGTCGTGCTCGCCTCCCCCTCGTCCAGCTTGCGGCTGAGCGCCAGGGCAACGGAGAGCGCGGGGTTGGCGAAAGGGTCGCCGCGCGCGGAGGCGCGGGCGGCGGCGACCAGGGCGATCAGCTCGGCTTCGGTGAAACGCGGCATGGCGGGAGCATGCTGCACGCGCGAAGCCGGCTTGTCGCGGCTTTTTCAGCCCTGCTCCAACGCCTGATCCATCAGCTTCTGCAGGGTGAGCGACAGCTCGGGCGGCAGGATGGGACTGCGCACCGCCCCCTGGCGCAGCAACCCGGAAAAATGCGCGGCCTCGGCGGCGTAGGGATCGGTGCCCCAGGGCAGGTGCTCCCGCCCGCCCTGCGGCAGGGCGGCGCGCAGCCGGCGCAGCAGGGGGGAGCGGCGCAGCCTCTCCTTCAGCCCCTGCCCCGGCGCCTCGCCCCCCTGGACGGCGGGCGGCGGTGCCGGCAGGGTCAGCAGCGCTTCGGGGTGCATGATCGGGGCCGGCAGGCGGAACAGCGCGCCGGGGGCGGCCAGCGTCACCTCGTTCGGCAGCAGCCGGTCGAGCGAGGCGGTGAGTTGCGACAGCGAGCCATCCGCGTGGCGCAGCAGCAGCGCCGCCTCGCGGTCCTGGCCGTCGGGGCCGCGGCGCAGCGCCGCTTGCAGGCTTTCCACCGGGCCGCAGAGGCGCAGCGCCATGGCCAGCAGGTAGATGCCGCGGTCGCGCAGCGCGCCGGCGGCGAACAGGCCGGGGCGCAGCGCCGGCTCCTCGGGGTAGCCGAAGCTGGCGGTGAGCTGGAATGGCCCCGCCGCCGCGGCGGCGCGCTCGGCCAGGCGCTGATGCGCCGGCAGGAAAGGCGGCGCGATCGCCTCCATGAACAGGATGCCGGCGCGCTGCACCGCCTCCAGCACCTGCGCGCCCTCGGCCTGGCCGAGGGCGAAGGGCTTCTCGCACAGCACCGCCTTGCCGGCACGGGCGGCGGCCAGGATGGCGGCGGCGTGGTCGCGATTGGCATTGCCGACATAGACGGCATCCAGCCCCGGCAGGGCGAGCAGCGACTCGGTGGCGGCATGCGCGCTGGCGATGCCGTGCCGCGCCGCGAAGCCCTCCGCCCGGCCGCTGTGGGAGGCGACGCCGACGAGGCTGACCCCCGGCAGGCCGCGCAGCGTGCCCGCCATGCGGGCCGCCATGGCCCCGGTGCCGATGAGGCCGAAGCCGAGCGGGCGCGGGCTCATGCGGCGGCCCAGGGCATCGGGCGGACGGGGGCGAAACGGCTCCTGATGGGCCGGGCGCTGCCCTGGTCGCCGGCCTCCTGGATGGCGAGCGTCACCTCGGTCAGGTGCAGGGCGAAATCGGCGTCCAGCACCGGCTTGCGCCCTTCGGCCAGGGCGGCGAGCAGCTCGGCCGGGCCGAGGGCGAAGTTCATGCTGGCGGCGCCGCGCTTGCCGGTCTTGGGATGGGTCGGGCCCTGGATGCGGAAGCGCTTGGTGAAGGGCAGCTCCACCAGGCGCCGGCGGATGCGCAGGCGGCGGCGGATGCGCACCGGCGCGTCATTGTCCCAGCACTCCCCCAGCTCCAGCGTGCCGGAATCGCCGAAGATGCGCAGGCCGTGGTCGTGGCGCGCCACGATGCTGCAGGTCAGCCGCGCCACCATCCCCGACTCGAAGAACAGTGTGGCCACCGAGAAATCCGGCGCCGCCGGGCTTCCATCGGCCAGCGGCACGCCGGCGGTGTGGGCCGAGGCGGCGGCGACCTGGCGCACCGGGCCGAACATGGCCATCAGCCAGGTCAGGTAGTAGCCGGCATGCTCCAGCGTGCAGCCCACGGCGAATTCGTCCTGCGCCGGCCAGGGGGCGCCCGATTCGCTGATCCAGTGCTGGTAGGGGGCCTGGGTGATGAAGCCGTCATCCAGCTCGGCATAGGCCAGGCGGGGCGGGCCGATCAGGCCGCGGCGCAGCGCCAGCCAGGCGGCTTGCGCCGATTCGCCCAGCAGGCTGCAGGGGGCGGAGGCCAGCAGCAGGCCGCGCTCGGCGGCCAGGGCGTGCAGCGCCTCGGCATCCTCGAGCTTCGTCGCCAGCGGCTTTTCCGACCAGACGGGGAAGCCCGCCTCCAGGCAGGCGCGGCTGACGGCGTAATGCGCGTGCGGGTTGGTCAGGTTGAGGATGAGGTCCGGCTTCGCCGCGAAGATGTTTTCCAGCGTGGCGGCCGGCGGCGCCTTCCAATGGTCGCAGAAGGCGCGCAGCCGGTCCGCGTCGATGTCATGGGCGGCGACGACGGTGATGCCGGGGAAGGTCTGCAACCCGCGCATGTAGAGATCGGCCACGAAGCCGGTGCCGATGATCGCGACGCTGCCCTTCATACGCATCCCCTGGCTGGTTCCTGGCTGTCTACAGCCTGGGCCGGGACGCGAAAAGGCGCAGCGTGATCACGCTGCGCCTGAGGTATTCTTCATGTT